>NZ_CP076408.1:597500-3949366 GCF_018861275.1 Bacillus sp. JNUCC-22
TCAGAGACAAATCGTCCTTGAGAAAAAAGGATACAATCATTTTAAATAAGACGGGTGACTCACTTTGAAGACATTACAATGGAGAACGAAAAACCCCGAAGAAACGAAAGCCGTAGCCAAGCTTGCCGCTTCTTTGGCAAAGCCGGGAGACATTTTGACACTGGAAGGCGACTTAGGCGCGGGAAAAACGACTTTTACAAAGGGTTTTGCCGAAGGACTGGGAATCACGAAAGTGGTAAACAGCCCGACTTTTACAATTATAAAAGAATACCATGACGGTTCGCTTCCTCTATATCATATGGATGTGTATCGTATGGAGGATGAAAGCGAAGACTTAGGGCTTGAAGAATATTTTGAGGGACAAGGCGTCTGTTTAATTGAATGGGCTCATTTAATTCAGGATCAGCTGCCTGCTGAACGGCTGCAGATCGTCATCACAAGAGCCGGTGATGAGGCAAGGGACATTACCTTTACGGCTTGCGGAACACGGTATGAAACGCTTTGTGAGGAGATAAATAAACATGACAATACTGGCAATTGATACGTCAAATTACACACTGGGTGCCGCGCTCGTTCGTGACAAAACGGTGATGGCGGAGTATATTACATATTTAAAAAAGAATCATTCCGTGCGGGCCATGCCTGCTGTCAATTCATTGCTGAAGGATTGCGGCCTAACACCGCAGGACCTTACGAAAATAGCGGTGGCGAAAGGACCGGGATCGTACACAGGTGTCAGAATCGGCGTGACGCTGGCAAAAACATTGGCATGGTCGCTGAAGCTTCCGGTTTCCGCTGTCTCGAGTCTGGAGGTGCTGGCGGCTAACGGACGGCACTTTCGAGGACTGATCTGCCCGTTATTTGATGCCCGGCGCGGACAGGTATATACGGGACTTTATGAATATCAGGACGGCCGATTACAATCCGTTCTTCCAGATCAGAATGTCCTTTTGACTGATTGGCTCGGCATGCTGAAAGAAAAAGCGTCTCCGGTTTTATTTTTAGGACACGATACAGCCATTCATGAAGAAACCATTCTGCATGAATTGACATCTCAAGCAGTGATTGGACCGGCTGCACAGCATAATCCGCGGCCGTCAGAGCTGGCGTTTTTAGGCTTGGAAAAAGAGGATGCGGATGTCCACAGCCTTGTTCCGGATTATTTGCGTCTGGCAGAGGCTGAAGCGAAATGGATGGAATCTCAAAAATAGGGTGATAGGGATGAAAACGAAAACGGCGATTCGAAGCATGCGTCCGGAAGATATTGATCAAATTTATGAAATTGAAACAGCATCCTTTACTTCTCCGTGGACGAAGGATTCATTTTATCATGAGCTTTTGGAAAATCCGTATGCCCACTACCTTGTCATTGAAAAGGACGGCTGTCTGGCGGGGTATTGCGGAATCTGGATTATTATAGATGACGCGCAGATTACGAACATAGCCATTAAGCCGGAATATCGGGGCCAATCATTGGGAGAAGCGCTGTTTCGCTCTGCGATAGAATTGTGCAGAGAAAAAAAGGCAAGAAGGCTCTCTCTCGAAGTCAGGGTCTCAAATCATCCCGCCCAATCCTTATATAAAAAATTCGGTCTTCAGGCCGGAGGAATCAGAAAACAATACTATACAGATAACGGAGAAGATGCGTTATTAATGTGGGTGACATTACATGAGTGAAAAACAAGATATTTATGTATTAGGAATCGAAACAAGCTGTGATGAAACAGCGGCCTCAGTCGTAAAAAACGGGAATGAAATTATTTCAAACGTTGTCGCTTCTCAAATTGAAAGCCATAAACGTTTCGGCGGGGTCGTGCCTGAAATAGCGTCCAGACATCATGTGGAGCAGATTACCCTTGTGATTGAGGAAGCTCTTTCAAAAGCGGAGATGGGCTTTGATGATCTTGATGCGATTGCCGTAACGGAAGGACCCGGACTTGTCGGAGCCCTGTTAATCGGAGTCAATGCGGCAAAGGCGTTAAGCTTTGCCCATCAAATACCGTTAGTCGGCGTCCATCACATCGCGGGCCATATTTATGCAAACAGGCTGATAGGAGAGCTTCAATTCCCGGCGCTTGCTTTGGTTGTGTCAGGCGGACATACGGAATTGGTTTATATGAAAGAGCACGGTTCATTCGAGGTTATCGGTGAAACGCTGGATGATGCCGCAGGCGAAGCTTACGACAAAGTGGCAAGAACGATGGGGCTTCCTTATCCGGGAGGGCCGCAGATTGATAAGCTGGCTGCTGTTGGAACGGATTCCATTCCGCTTCCGCGTGCGTGGCTGGAAGAAGGGTCTTACAATTTCAGCTTCAGCGGCCTGAAGTCAGCCGTGATTAACACGCTTCATAACGCCTCGCAAAAAAATGAGGTGATTCCTCCGGAGGATCTTGCCGCAAGCTTTCAGCAGAGTGTCATTGATGTACTGACGGCAAAAACCTCTAAGGCCGCGAAAGAATACGGGGTTAAACAAGTGCTGCTGGCAGGGGGCGTAGCCGCTAACAAAGGGCTGAGAGCCGCACTGCAGCAGGAATTCAGTCATTCGGGAGATCCCGAGCTTATCATCCCGCCGCTTTCTTTATGCACGGACAATGCAGCGATGATTGCGGCTGCCGGAACCGTTGCTTTTGAAAAGGGGATTCGGGGCTCATATGATATGAACGGACAGCCCGGCTTGGAATTAACATCCTTTGATCGTCTCACGTTGTAAAACGTGAGGCTTTTTTTTACTTATTAACAGATAATTCTAACATATCCACAGGATTGTGAATATATCCAGAAATCCAGGCTGGATAAGAGGCTATAAGTTGTTAGTAAAGTGGATAAAGTCAGAAAATTTTGTGGATAGTGTGTATAACACGCTTACTTACATGGCTGACAAGGAGGATAGCTGTGGATAAAAAAGCACCCCTTAAAGAGGTGCTTGACTTTTTCTATTCTTCTGAGGAGAGTTCCTCCCATTCTGCTAATAAGTTTTCGAGCTCTTGATTCAGAGCTTCATTCTCCGCGTGAATGGTCTGTACCTTTTCATGATCCTGATACACGTCAGGATCGCACAGAAGCTCCTCATTGGCGCTGATTTTCTCTTCGGCGGATGAGACGGCTGTTTCAATTTCTTCAATGCGTCTCAGGCGCTGCCGTTCTTTCTTCTTCCATTCTTTTTCTTCCTCGTAAGTTCTTTTCGTATCCTGTTTAACCTTGCCGGCAGGCTGAGCCTGCTCCTTTTCCTGCCGCTTCATTTCTTCCAGTTCCAGCTGCTGGGCTTTTTTCTCGGTGTAATAGTCATAGTCTCCCAAATATTCTTCTGCATGATCAGGTGACAGCTCCAGCACTCTTGTGGCGATCCTGTTAATAAAGTAGCGGTCATGCGATACAAATAACAGTGTTCCCGGGTAGTCGATCAGGGCGTTTTCCAGCACTTCTTTACTGTCCAGATCAAGGTGGTTTGTCGGTTCATCAAGGATGAGAAAGTTTGCTTTTTGCAGCATCAGCTTTGCAAGCGCGACTCTTGCTTTCTCACCGCCGCTTAGAGAACGGACAGGTTTCAGGACATCGTCTCCGCTGAACAGGAAGTTGCCGAGGCATGTCCTGATCTCTTTTTCCGGCATGTCCGGATATTCATCCCACAGCTCGTCCAGCACGCGTTTGGACGAGGTCAGTTCAGCCTGCTCCTGATCGTAATAGCCGATTGTGACATTGGAACCGTACGTGATCGACCCGGATTCCGGGCTGAGCGTGTTCATAATGGTTTTCAGCAAGGTTGATTTGCCGATTCCGTTCGGTCCGACGAGGGCGGCGCTTTCGCCTCTTGTAATGCCGAAGGTCAGGTTTTTCAAGAGCGGCGGCTGGCCGTCATAGCTGATGGAAACATCCTGTACGCGCAGGACGTCGTTTCCGCTCTGTTTTGTAATGTCAAAACGGAAGGCGGCTGATTTTTCATCCCCGAGCGGCTTTGCCATGACGTCCATCCGTTCAAGCTGTTTTCGTCTGCTTTGGGCTCTTTTCGTTGTAGAAGCTCTGGCCAGATTGCGGTCGACAAAATCTTGAAGCTTGGCGATTTCGTCCTGCTGTTTTTCATACAGCTTCAGGTCTTTCTCATACTGCTCAGCTTTTTGTTCTAAATAGGCGCTGTAGTTGCCGAGATATTTTTTACTTTCTGTCCGTGAGACCTCGTACACTTGGCTGACGACTTTATCAAGAAAGTATCTGTCGTGGGAGACGATCAGAATGGCGCCTGAATATCCCTGTAAATAATGCTCAAGCCATGTAAGCGTATCGATGTCGAGATGGTTCGTCGGTTCATCCAGAATAAGCAGATCAGGCTGGGTCAGCAGCAGCTTTCCGAGCGCAAGCCTTGTTTTCTGACCGCCGCTCAGGCTTTGCACTTTCACGGTATCGTCAAATTTTCCGAAGCCGAGGCCGTGAAGGATAGATCGGACATCCGCTTCATATTGATAGCCGCCTTTATCCTTGAAATCCTGCTGAAGCCTGTCATAGGTTTTCATCAGCGTCTCAAGCTCCGCGGGGGCGGCCGTGGCCATCTTTTCTTCAATAGAGCGCATCTCTTTTTCCATTGCTTTCAGGAAATCAAAAACGCTCAGCAGTTCTTCTTTTATGGTAAGCTGGGATTCCAAGCCTGTGTGCTGGGCGAGATATCCCATCGTTAATTCTTTCGGTTTGATTAATTCACCCTTTTCATATGAAAGGTGACCTGCGATAATTTTAAGGAGAGTTGATTTGCCGGCTCCGTTTCTGCCTACTATGGCGATGCGATCCCGAGATCTGACTTCAAGCTTTATATTGTTTAAAATAGGATCAGCGCCAAAAGATTTGGATAGCTGATTAATTTGTAAGATCATCATATTATTTCACCTCTGTTATAATAAGTTAAGTGTAGCTTATCAACCTGCTGTCAGCAAACAATACATCAGAATTGGAACATTATAGGATAAGACATCAGGGAGAAAATAGTGTATGATCAGAAGTAAGGAGAGTTTAAATATGAATGGATTTTCTCATTTTAATGAAGAAGGCCGTGCCCGCATGGTGGATATAAGCGATAAATCTTCAACAGTCCGTACTGCCGCTGCGATATCCAGCGTACACATGAAGCATGACGTGTACAGCAGAATCAAAAACCGCGAGATCGGAAAAGGAGACGTGCTGGCTGTCGCACAGGTGGCCGGAATTATGGCCGCAAAACAGACGTCAGCGATTATCCCGATGTGCCACCCGCTTTCTTTAAGCAGCGTCGACATTTCATTCAGCTGGGAGGAAAAGGATTCCGAAGCCGTTCTTCATATACAGGCAAGCGTAAAAACGAAAGGGAGTACAGGTGTGGAAATGGAAGCGCTAACTTCCGCTTCAGTCTGCGCTTTGACCGTTTATGATATGTGCAAGGCGCTGGATAAAGGAATGGTCATCGGCCCGACCTGCCTCATGGAAAAAACAGGAGGCAAAAACGGTGATTTTAAAAGAGATGCATCTGAGTATAAAGTGGAGGACCAATCATGAACAAGGATCAATCAAAAATTCCACAGGCGACGGCAAAACGGCTGCCGCTTTATTATCGCTTTTTAAAGAATTTACACGCGTCAGGAAAGCAGCGTGTTTCATCAGCTGAACTGAGCGACGCGGTAAAAGTCGATTCGGCCACGATCCGCCGGGATTTTTCCTATTTCGGGGCGCTCGGCAAAAAAGGATACGGCTATAATGTGGATTACCTGCTGTCATTTTTCAGAAAAACACTGGATCAGGATGAAACGACGAACGTCATTTTGATCGGTGTCGGGAATTTAGGGACGGCGTTTCTTCACTATAATTTCACAAAAAATAATAACACAAAAATATCTATGGCTTTTGATGTGAATCAGAGTAAAATAGGAACTGAGGTAGGCGGTGTGCCTGTCTTTGATCTTAATGATTTAGAGCTTCACATTAAAGATGAACCCGTGGCGATTCTTACCGTTCCGGCGGTTGCCGCCCAGTCAATCACCGACCGGCTCGTGTCGCTCGGAATCAAGGGAATCCTTAACTTTACGCCGGCCCGTTTGAATGTGCCGGATCACATTCGAATTCATCATATAGATTTAGCTGTAGAGCTTCAATCATTGGTTTATTTCTTGAAGCATTATTCTGTTTTGGAAGAAATTGAATAGCGAAAGGAGGAGCTGCACATGATCGGTCCTGGAAGCCTGGCGGTTATCGGTGTGGTGGCGGTGATTATTTTCGGTCCGAAGAAGCTTCCCGAATTAGGAAAAGCAGCGGGGGACACGCTTCGTGAATTTAAGAACGCTACTAAGGGATTAGCCGGTGAAGAAGAGGAAAAAAAGAAAGAAGAACAGTAAGATAGGATGACGCGTATGAGAGTGAATCAAATGACGCTTGTGGAGCATATTGCCGAACTTCGGAAACGATTGCTGATTGTGGCGTTATCCTTTACGGTTTTCTTTATTGCCGGCTTTTTTCTGGCAAAACCTATCATTGTGTATCTTCAAAAAGCCGATGAAGTAAAAGAGCTCACCCTTAATGCTTTTAACCTGACGGATCCGCTGTTTATCTTTTTGCAGTTCGCGTTTATCATCGGCATCATTTTGACTTCGCCGATTATTCTCTATCAGATTTGGGCGTTTGTCAGCCCGGGTCTGTATGAGAAGGAGCGCAAAGTAACACTCAGCTATATTCCGATTTCGATCGTGCTGTTTGTCGGCGGTGTGTCGTTTTCTTATTATATTTTATTTCCGCTGGTCGTTGATTTTATGAAGCGGGTCTCGAATGACCTCGATGTCAACCAGGTGATCGGGATTACCGAGTACTTTCATTTTCTGCTGCAGCTGACGATTCCGTTCGGACTGCTGTTTCAGATGCCGGTGCTGATCATGTTTTTAACGAGACTCGGTGTTATCACGCCGAGGTTTTTATCAAAGATCAGGAAGTACGCGTATTTTGTGCTGCTTGTGATCGCCGCGATGATTGCGCCGCCTGAGCTGCTGTCTCACTTGATGATTACCATTCCGCTTTGCATTTTATACGAGATCAGTATCCTGATTTCAAAAGCGGCGTATCGGAAAAGGCAGACCGGCAGTGAATCCGATCAGGACGTATCAGCATAAAAAAGCCATTTCTCAATGATGAGAAATGGCTTTTCTTTTATTTTTGATTTTTTTTCACTTTAAATGAGAAGGCGAACATTTTAAACGAGATGCTGATATTATAAGCGGCGAAAACCATCAGCAGTATGGAATAAAAAGACCACATGCTTCCCGGAGAGCTTGCGGCCAAATACGTAAAGATACAGCCGACTGCGAAATAAATCAAGCCCCAAGTCATTGGGTTTCTCATACAAACAATCCTCCAATAATTAATTGCATTTGCTCACTATGCTGTTCAATATATTTTTGGGCGGGGCCGAGCTGCATGACCACGACAATGGTATTCATCATGACATGGGCGAATATCGGCACAATAATCCGTTTCGTCTGCACATACAAGAACGCAAAGGTAAAGCCCATGGCCGTATACAGCAGCAGGTGCGTGAGGTCTTGATGCACAATGCCGAAAATGACGGAACTGATCAGTCCGGCGATAAAGAAATTCGTTTTTTCATATAATACACCGAAGATGATCTTCCGGAAAATGATTTCTTCAAGAATCGGCCCGACGATAGAAGAAACGATAATCATGAGCGGCATGGCTTTAATAATGTTGAGAATGGCTTTGGTGTTTTCGGAACCGCTGCCCACATGAAAGACATACTGCTCAATCATCCCGGCGATTCCCTGAGAAAATAAAGCGAGCCATATTCCCGCGACTGCCCAGAGAACGGACATGCCGGCGGATGCTTTCTTCCCGTTTCTTAATGTCTGCTTCGGCGCGGTTCTCAAAATCAAGAGAACGATAATCAGGCAGATAAAAAAGCTTACGACGGAATAAATCCCCTGAGCCATGGTGAGATTCGCATTCGTAGGGTGCCCGCCCGCATAGCCGAATTTGTACATTAAAGGAATGCCGATCAATGCGGAAAGCTGCATGATAACATATGTCAAAATGATATACCAATACTGTTTTCTCAAATGATATGTACTCCTTTATCCTATAAAATCAACTTATTTGTTCTTATTGTAACACAAGTGAACTTGACGTGAAAAAAGGAGAAAATCAGTGTAAGAGAGAATCATGTAAGCGTGAAAATTTTTTATTCTTATGACTTGAAATTGGAAGTGAGATTCTTTATTATAATAACTGTGTTAGCACTCTTTAGAGCTGAGTGCTAAAATTACATATTCATACTATTGAGGAGGTTATTACATTGTTAAAGCCATTAGGTGATCGCGTTGTCATTGAACTCGTAGAATCTGAAGAAAAAACTGCCAGCGGAATCGTATTACCGGATTCTGCAAAAGAAAAGCCGCAAGAAGGCAAAATCGTGGCAGCCGGTTCAGGTCGCGTGTTGGAAAGCGGAGAGCGCGTTGCTTTAGAAGTAAAAGAGGGCGACCGCATTATCTTCTCAAAATACGCCGGTACTGAAGTGAAATACGAAGGTACTGAATACTTAATCTTACGTGAAAGCGACATTTTAGCTGTTATCGGCTAAGCAAATAAATATTTTTAAAAATTCGAGGAGGTTTCGTTAACATGGCAAAAGATATTAAGTTTAGTGAAGAAGCACGCCGCGCTATGCTTCGCGGTGTCGATGCGCTTGCTGACGCTGTAAAAGTAACTTTAGGGCCAAAAGGACGCAACGTGGTTCTGGAGAAAAAATTCGGTTCTCCATTAATTACAAATGACGGTGTGACAATCGCAAAAGAAATTGAACTTGAAGATGCGTTTGAAAACATGGGTGCGAAGCTTGTAGCTGAAGTAGCCAGCAAAACAAACGACGTTGCCGGTGACGGTACGACGACTGCGACTGTACTTGCGCAGGCTATGATCCGCGAAGGCCTTAAAAACGTAACTGCGGGGGCTAACCCTGTCGGCGTGCGTAAAGGTATGGAACAAGCCGTGACTGTAGCAATCGAAAACTTAAAAGAAATTTCTAAGCCGATCGAAGGCAAAGAGTCTATCGCTCAGGTTGCTGCGATCTCTGCTGCTGATGAGGAAGTCGGAAGCCTTATCGCTGAAGCAATGGAGCGCGTAGGAAACGACGGCGTCATCACAATCGAAGAGTCTAAAGGATTCACAACTGAGCTTGAAGTTGTTGAAGGTATGCAATTCGACCGCGGATATGCGTCTCCTTACATGGTGACTGACTCTGATAAGATGGAAGCGGTTCTTGACAATCCTTACATCTTAATCACAGACAAAAAAATCACAAACATTCAAGAAATCCTTCCTGTGCTTGAGCAAGTTGTACAGCAAGGCAAACCATTGCTTCTGATCGCTGAAGATGTTGAAGGTGAAGCTCTTGCTACACTCGTTGTCAACAAACTTCGCGGCACATTCAACGCTGTAGCCGTTAAAGCTCCTGGCTTCGGTGACCGCCGTAAAGCAATGCTTGAAGACATCTCTGTTCTTACAGGCGGAGAAGTGATCACAGAAGACTTAGGCCTTGACCTGAAATCTACTGAAATCGGACAATTGGGACGCGCTTCTAAAGTTGTGGTAACGAAAGAAAACACAACAATCGTAGAAGGCGCAGGCGACACTGAAAAAATCGCTGCACGCGTCAACCAAATCCGCGCTCAAGTGGAAGAAACAACTTCTGAATTCGACAGAGAAAAATTACAAGAGCGTCTTGCGAAACTTGCAGGCGGCGTAGCTGTCATCAAAGTCGGCGCTGCGACTGAAACTGAGCTGAAAGAGCGTAAACTTCGCATCGAAGACGCCCTCAACTCAACTCGCGCAGCTGTTGAAGAAGGCATCGTATCCGGCGGTGGTACAGCGCTTGTCAACGTATACAACAAAGTCGCTGCAGTTGAAGCTGAAGGCGATGCGCAAACAGGTATCAACATCGTGCTTCGCGCGCTTGAAGAGCCGATCCGTCAAATCGCGCACAATGCAGGTCTTGAAGGATCTGTCATCGTTGAGCGCCTGAAAAACGAAAAAATCGGCGTAGGCTTCAATGCTGCAACCGGCGAATGGGTAAACATGATCGAAAAAGGTATCGTTGACCCGACAAAAGTGACACGTTCTGCTCTGCAAAACGCAGCTTCTGTAGCAGCAATGCTCTTAACAACTGAAGCCGTTGTCGCTGACAAACCGGAAGAAAACGCCGGCGGCGCAGGAATGCCTGACATGGGCGGCATGGGCGGTATGGGCGGAATGATGTAAAGCGACAAAAAAACCTTGATTTACAAGGGTTTGTCGGCAACGGACGTCATTTTTAATGCCCTCTTGATGCCATTTAACTTTTCGAGGCTTCTCATGAGTTCACCGAACTTGTGAGAAGCTTCTTTTTTGTCTTTTGTAGTTTGATTTTTTCAGCACTATTCTATATCGATTTTTCAATAGTTTTGATAATCCCGATATGAACTATTCAATTGACCAAAATACAAAATTCCACCGGCTCAGGTTCCTGTTTACGTCTTCTTTAACAAACGCCTTACGATAACTTCAGTAAACTGCATTTCTGTTATGATAATAAAAAGGGTATGAAAATTATTTGTCAAAACCTCTGTTATATATCTCTCTATTGCAGACAGAACCTCTCATACGACAAAAAAAGCTACAGTTATCTAAATAAACAGTGTCACCAACTCTCTTAGACGGAAATGTCTATTTGTGTTGCTTTTTTTAGCTACTAAACGACGATGTTTTCCTTTTTAGAAACTAGTCTTTTATGTTAAAGCAACAGAATAATGATATCCGATCCCAAAAATTCACTGTCGATGGAGTTAGATTCTTGATGAAATCCGTCCCAACTCTATGGAGACAGACAATCCAATTATCAACTCTATCAAGGAGGACTTAAAAGTGCATTTTTCAGGAATTATAGATCGTTTGGCTTTATATGATTTACATAGAAAAAGAAGCAAAGATACACATTTTTCGTCTGCTTTTACAGCTAATGCAGATGATAGAGAGGAATTTTACAGTGCAAATATAGCTGATGTTTCAATTGATTTGAATGAATCTAAAAAATTTTATAGAGTTGGAACATTTAGTTATGAATCCTTAATTCAATCTGGAAATCCTGTTAATGATACTTTAAAAGGGGAGATTTTTTTAAATGAAAATGATATAGAGCCACCCAATGTCATCTTTGTACACGGCTGGCGCATGGATTCGTACAATAGGATCAAAAAAATATTTCATAATCGTATAATGAACGATTTAGGATGGAACATGTATTATTATTCTCTTCCATACCATTTTGAAAGAGAACCGGAAAATTCACTGTATAGTGGCGAGTTGATGATTAGTGCAAATATTAATCGTACAATTGAGTCGACAAGACAGGCCATTGTAGATTTACGGGCGTTAATTCACTGGATAAAAGCAAATAAAAAAGGCCCTGTTATCATAGTGGGAGTAAGCTTAGGGGGATGGGTCACTAATCTAATTGCTACCCTAGAATCTCAAATTGATGTAGTCTTATCCATCTTTTATGCCAATCGCCTTTCTTATTCGATATGGAACACGATCCCAGGTAAATACATAAGAGAAGAATTAGAACAAAATGGTGTGACCTATGAAGATTTAATAAAATATTGGAATATCACAGATCCTAGTCAAACCTTGCCGAAAGTAAAAAAAGACAACATTCTGTTGATTTCTGCTAAACATGATCAATATATTGACTTAAAAGATGCAGATTATTTATGGGAAAGTTGGGGGAAACCCACAAGATACGTCTACAATTGTGGTCATTCAGGCATTGTTCTTTGCCATAATAAGCTGGCAAATGATACGCTTTCCTTTATACGAGAAAGAATACATACGGGAAAACCTGGTTCAATACATTTGTAGACCTTAATAAGAAACGAAAGGCCAACTGCGACTTCAATTGGCCTTTCCTATTTATAATGAAGAAACTGAGTGAGATTGCTGACAGAACTACTATGCGTACTAGTCGTTTTCTTTAATCATCTTTTCCAGCTGCTCCACCTCACCCCGAATCCCAATCCCAGGCTCCCACGAATCAATCAAACGAATCGCCTTCTGATTCGATTCCATCGCTTTCTTATTTTCTCCTTTACGATACAAGAGCTGTGCCATTCCGTAATAGTAATAGATCAACTCAACTTGATTGGCGTTGTGTTTGTCATAGAGCATCTGCTCAAAGGCTTTTTCCGCTTTTTCGAGCTGATCACACTTTACGTAAGCCATGCCCAGGTTGAAATAGGCTTCTATTGTTTTTTCGCCGCCGTATGCGGCGCTGGTTGTGTTTGCCGCTTCGTATAATGTGATGGCTTCTTCGTAGTGAGAGCGGGCGAAACTCAGGTCGCCGCGGACCAGAAGAACCCTGTGCCGGATAATGGGGGAGACGGGCTGATCTTTGATGCCGTCCAGCATTGCTGCCGCTTTTTTCGGTTCTCCGATTTTTAACAGCAGCCTCGATTGCAGGGCGGTTCCCCATACTTTCAAGTCGTCGTGATCCGGCGCGCCTGATTGTTCGAGTATCTTCAGGCCGGCTTCTATTTGCCTGAGAGCTCTGTCTGAATCGTTGACTTCCATCAGCGCCCAGCCTGCCGTGTCGATCCGAAAGTAAGCTTCCCGCGTGTGTTCGCCTGATTGACGGGCGGCATCGGCAGCTTTTAATCCGTATTCGATTCGCAGGGGCAGGTTGATTCTGCTAAGAAAATGGCTGATGCGGATGATGAGCTTGATCAGGATGTCATGTTGTCCGGTTTCGCTCGACCATTCGATGACCTTTAGGATGTTCGGCCATTCCTTTTTCATTTGCGCTAAGTTCCGTCCCAACAAGTAGCTCCAATAGACAGAATTGGGCTGTTCCCGTTTTAAATGGGTATCCGCATAATCAATATAATAATGCGCCCAGCGGCTGCAGGCTTCTTTTGCAAATTCGTGATTTTCGGATAAGTGCTGTTCTCCGTAAGCGACAACGGTTTGATGGGCTGCGTATTGAATTCTTCCTTCGCTTCGTTCCGGCTGTATTAAAGCATATGACCGCATTTGCTCAATGGCGTAATGAAACCGCCGAACGTCTAATCCGGCCGCTTGAGCCAAGCTTTTTTCATCAGGGGGCTTAGCGAAAAAGCAAAGTGTCTGCCATAGTTTTCGTGTGTCTTCATGACATCTGTCCCATGTGCGGCCAAAGAGAACCTCAAACAATTCCAATAATGAGTAGCCCGCTTGTTTAAGTTCTTGAATGAGCTGGGGAGCGGGGATGTCGTCGTCTGACATGTATGCAATGCTCAGTGCCATGGCCTTCGGGTTGCCGGCGGCTGCCGAGACGAATTCATTCTTAAGGTCAGGCGATAGCCGCAACAGCTGCTCCAGCTTTTCCCGTTTTTGCGGGAGGTTGCATGTTTGCAGACAGCGGTGCACTTCTTGATGGAAAAATTCAAGGGCATCCGTTTGTTCAAGGCCGCTCAGCTGGATGGCCGCCAGTTCCCCGAGGCCGTCCCGGTATGTCTGTTTTACGTTTTCCCGTGCCGTAAGGAGAACTTTTACACCTTGCGGAAGGCCGATGATAAATTCGTGAATGTCACGTTCCGCTGTATCAATGCAGTCAACGATCAGCAATACCGGTGTTTCATTTGAATGAGCGGCTAATGCATTGCGGACGACGAACCGTTTTTCGTTGATTGATTTGTCGATTTGTTCGGTGCGTCCGAGCTGATAGGCGATCGTGTTTAAAAAATCGCTGAAGCTCAATCCTTTCCAGTCAGCGCTGATCCAGATGATGCTGTTGAATGCCGGCCAATCTGGTGAACCGCCGGCACAAAGGTAGGCTGCTTCAAGAGCAATCGTTGTTTTCCCCATGCCGGCCCAGCCTGTGATTAAACAGACCTGTGACGGAGACAGCATCCATTGCCGGATTGCTTCCATATCAAAGCCGCGTCCGATAAAGTTCCCGGTCCGGCGTGACGGTAAGTTATGCGTGACGGGCTGTTCTGTAAGCGCATTCGTTTCATGGCCGGGTCTGTCATGAAACAGCCGCTTTACTGCTTTTTCAACATCTTCATCACTCGGCGCTCCGAATGATCCGTCTTTTTGGAGCACTTTTGCTTTTTTTAGACAAGACGCCGTCCAAACGGGCAATGCGGGTTTGATGACGGGAATGGTGGTGGTTTCCAGAAGGCCGGTCAGCCATTCAGGATCCATATCAGTCTTTTCTATAATGATCCAGATCATGCCGAACAGCTTTCCGTCGTCAATTCGTCCGGGAATGTAGTTTGCGCCCATCTGTCCGATCCAGCTTTTGATCGTGTTAGAGGAAACGCCTAATCGGAGTGCGATTTGATCTATATAAGACTGTCCGGATTTTACGTTCTTTGTCCTTTTAATTTTGAAATCAGGATGATGTTTCAGCGATTTGACGGCAGGTGCCAGCAGTTCTGCAAATTGTGCCCGGTTTTCAAGTTCAGCCATTAGCCTGCACCTCCTATTAGTACTATTTTATCAATTCAGTGTTTTTTGTATATGAAAAAATAAAAAGTACAGTGCGGCTGTCCTTTTATACAGCAGGAAAGGCTGTTGTACGTCTTGAAAAGCAGATAAAATAGGGGCAGTAATAGAGAAAACAAAAATGTATGCACTTACATTTCAAAGCAGAGAAAGGATTTTGCCAAATGACTCACACAGTGCCTCAAAACATGAAAGCGGCGGTTATGCACAACACGAGAGAAATCAAAATCGAAACATTGCCCGTGCCTGACATCAATCATGATGAAGTGTTGATTAAGGTGATGGCTGTCGGAATTTGCGGATCTGATCTGCATTACTATACAAATGGCAGAATAGGCAATTATGTAGTGGAAAAACCATTTATCCTCGGTCATGAATGCGCGGGAGAAATTGCCGCCGTCGGATCGTCTGTCGATCAATTTAAAATAGGAGACCGGGTCGCCGTCGAACCCGGTGTCACATGCGGGCGCTGTGAAGCGTGCAAAGAAGGGCGTTATAATCTTTGCCCGGATGTACAGTTTTTGGCGACACCGCCGGTTGACGGCGCGTTTGTCCAATATATCAAAATGCGCCAGGACTTTGTTTTTTCGATTCCGGATTCACTTTCCTATGAAGATGCGGCTTTGATCGAACCGTTTTCTGTCGGCATTCATGCGGCCGCGAGAACGAAGCTTCAGCCCGGTTCCACGGTTGCGATCATGGGCATGGGTCCTGTGGGGCTGATGGCCGTTGCGGCAGCTAAAGCATACGGGGCAGGCACAATCATTGTGACCGACTTGGAGCCGCTGCGGTTAGAAGCTGCGAAAAAAATGGGAGCGACTCATGTCATCAATGTCCGGGAACAGGATGCCGGTGAAGAAATCAAAACGATCACGAATGGCAGAGGCGTTGATGCTGCCTGGGAAACAGCGGGGAATCCGGCGGCATTGCAATCCGCACTGGCTTCCGTGCGCCGGGGCGGAAAACTGGCGATTGTCGGTTTGCCTTCTCAGAACGAGATTCCGCTCAATGTGCCGTTTATTGCAGATAACGAGATTGATATATACGGAATCTTCCGTTATGCGAATACGTATCCGAAGGGAATTGAATTTCTCGCTTCCGGCATAGTGGACACGAAGCACCTTATAACGGACCAATATCCGCTGGAGAAGACGCAAGAGGCGATGGAACGGGCCTTTCAATACAAAAATGAATGCTTAAAAGTGATGGTGTATCCAAATCGCTGAGTGAACGGGGAGGATCTTTGCATTCTCCCTCTTGCCTATCAAAAATGAAAACGGATTCTTGGGGTGGGAAATAATGATTGAAACAGAAAAAGCAGCGGCAGTAAAGACGAAATATCGCGGCCTGTCCTGGATGGAACGGATCGGCTACGGATTCGGCGATATGTCGTACAATATTATCTTTCAGTTTGTAAACGCATACTTATTATTCTACTATACAGATGTCGGCGGCATTAAGCCTGCGGTCATCGCAGCTTTGTTTCTTATCGTAAGGGTGCTGGACGCTATTTTTGACCCGATTATGGGCGTGATTTTAGACAAGACGAATACAAGATGGGGAAAGGCAAGGCCGTATCTTTTGTGGGTGGCGTTTCCTTTTGCGCTATTTACGTTCTTATGCTTCACGACCCCTCATTTCGGCGAAACGGGGAATATGGTTTATGCGTACATCACTTATATTCTGCTTGGGATGTCCTTCAGCATGCAGACGATTCCGGTCAACAGCTTAACGGGGCGGATGACGAATTCCGTGGAGGAACGGACGGTTCTGACGACGACCCGGATGATTTTGGTTTATATCGGAATTCTGTTATCGATTTCCTGTGCGACACCGCTTGCGGACGCCATCGGCGGGAAAGATCAGGCGTTTGGATTTCAGATGACGGCGCTCATCTATGCGGCGGTGAGCATCGCATTGAATCTGTTCAGCTTCTTTACTGTGCGGGAACGGATTCAGCCTGAAAAAAGAAAAAAACAAGGAGTGAAAAAGACGTTGTCTGTTTTGTTCCGAAACAAGCCTTTGCTCATTTTGGTTTCTGCATTTTTGGCGTTTGCGATTGGGTTTAACATTAAGCTCAGTACGATGGTGTACTATTTTACGTATAACGTCAGCCATAAGGAATTTGTGTTTTTAGGAACCGTGTTGTTTTTCGGCGCAGCGCTGATCAGCAATCTGTTTATTCCTTTCTTTTCTGAGAAGCGGGGCCGGAAGCAGGTTATGATCATCACGGCGGCGCTATCGCTGATTTCTTATGCGGGCCTTCAGTTTACATCGTATTCTTCGCTGCCGCTTATTTTCTTTTGGCTTTTCGTTTCGGGATTTTTCACGACGCCTTTAAATACGCTTGCTTGGGGAATGGTTGCCGATTGTGTCGATTATGCGGAATGGAAAACCGGAGTCCGGGCTGATGGCGTGGTGATCTCGAGCATGAGTTTCATCAATAAGCTCGGAGTTGCGTTAGCCGGGTCATTTTCGGCCGTTTATCTCGGAATCGCCGGATATGCCGCGAATACCGATCAGACGGCCTCGTCATTGAATGCGATTAAAAATATGAATGCGCTCATTCCGGGATTGTTCATTCTGCTGTCTATTATTCTTATTTCTTTTTATCCTTTAACTGAAAAAAAATATCAGCAGATGATGTCTGATCTGGAGCAAAGGGCTGCCAGATAAGTATACGTAAAATTTAAAATATTCTATGTAAACGGTTGTATTTATGACAGAAAGCACTATACTGAAACTATAATCGAGAATTGATAAATGAGTGTGATAATGTGGGAAGCCAATCTGTTATTTGTATTGGAGAATTGTTAATTGATTTCTTTTGTACCGATGTGGATGTTGATTTGACGGAAGGGCGTAATTTCTTAAAAAGTGCCGGCGGCGCACCGGCGAATGTGTCGGCAGCCATTGCTAAGCTGGGCGGAGACGCGGCTTTCAGCGGAAAAACAGGCAAAGATCCGTTCGGGTATTTTCTGAAGCAGACATTGGACGCCGCACATGTCGATACCTCTATGCTCGTCATGGATGAGAAAGCGCCTACAACGCTTGCGTTTGTTTCATTAAAACAAAATGGGGAGCGCGACTTTGTGTTTAACAGAGGAGCGGACGCTTTGTTTACGCTGGATGATATTGATCTGGAAAAGGTAAACGATGCGAAAATCGTTCATTTCGGATCAGCGACAGCATTGTTATCTGATCCGTTTTGCTCAGCCTATTTACGGCTGATGTCGATTGCGAAAGATAATGGACAGTTTATTTCCTTCGATCCTAACTACCGTGAGGATTTATGGAAAGGAAGAGTTTCAGAGTTTATAAACACCGCAAAAAAAGCCGTTGCCGTAAGTGATTTTGTGAAAGTCAGTGACGAAGAGCTTGAGATCATCAGCGGTGCGAAGGATCATAAAGAAGGTGTTGCGGTTCTTCATGAGCTCGGGGCCGGTATTGTGGCGGTGACACTCGGGAAAAGCGGGACCCTTCTTTCAAATGGGAAGGATATTGACATCATTCCGAGCATTCCGGTGACATCAATAGACTCAACGGGAGCGGGGGATGCGTTTGTCGGCGCGGCGCTGTATCAGCTGGCACGCACCGATGAGATTCAGACGGCAGCCGATGATTTTGCGAAGCTGCGTGATATTGTCTCATTTGCCAATAAGGTGGGGGCGCTCGTGTGCACCAAAATCGGTGCGATCGATGCTTTGCCGAGTTTAAAAGAGGTTGAAGTATCACTGTAAAATATGGAGGATGCTTCTTGAAAGTCATCGGACTTCGGGAAGCATCCTCTTTTATTTAGGCCTGAAACCCTTTTCGATATAAGGTATACTTTAGAAAGGCATCCAGTAAATTGAACCGATGTGAAGTACATACAATCACGTTTTTATCAGTTCTGAGTAAAACCAAGTTTCTGCTGCTGCCGTCATGTACAGTGTGACGTTCTATGATATTGAACCGCGGAGGAATGTTTTTCATGAAACATGTTTTTCTTATTGTGCAATGCGCGTTTTCTGTTTTTTGTTTTCTTTGTCTCGCCGCTGTCAATTGGTACCAGGGGAGTGAGCTTGTTTCTGATTCGTTTGATTGGAATGATACGGCGAAATTTTCAAAGCTTTTGAATGGGACGGATACGATTACAAGTCCGGAACAGATTTCGCAGCTGGATTTCTTTGTGTATGCGGCGAAGCATTATCCGTTAGTGA
Source organism: Bacillus sp. JNUCC-22 (assembly GCF_018861275.1). Lineage (NCBI taxonomy): Bacteria > Bacillati > Bacillota > Bacilli > Caryophanales > Bacillaceae > Bacillus > Bacillus sp. JNUCC-22. The sequence continues at coordinate 616,235 of NZ_CP076408.1, forward strand.
GCGGGTTGATGATCGGGCTTTTTATTTATTTTTTGTTCTCACTGTATCTGGTCGTAAAGAATTTCCGCCGGCACAAATGGGCTGAATGAGACTATTTTCATATAAAATACATAAATTTATGAGAAAATGAAACTTTTTTCGAAAAAAACAGTATAGATAACTATGAACTTGTTACTATTTAATTTTGGGAGGAAAATGAAAAATGAGTATTTTAGGAAGATTTAAAGACATCATGTCAAGCAATATCAATGCGCTGCTGGACAAAGCTGAAAACCCTGAAAAAATGGTTGATCAATATTTGCGGAATCTGAACAGTGATTTAGGAAAAGTGAAAGCGGAGACGGCTTCTGTCATGGCTGAGGAACAGCGGGCGAAAAGAGCGTTAACAGAATGCCAGGCTGATGCCGAAAAGATGGAAAGTTATGCGATGAAAGCGTTGCAGGCCGGCAATGAAGCCGATGCGCGGACGTTTTTGGAAAGGAAAGCGGCTGTTGAATCAAGACTGACTGAGCTGCAGACGGCTTATCAGCTCGCTTTTTCCAACGCGTCTCAAATGCGCAAAATGCATGACAAGCTTGTCGCTGATATCGGAGAGCTTGAGTCGCGCCGAAATGCCATCAAAGCGAAGTGGTCTGTGGCAAAGACGCAGGAGAGAATGAACAAATTGGGGTCCTCTGTGTCAAATGCGGGCCAATCGATGACAGCTTTCGGCAGAATGGAAGACAAGGTCAACCAAGCGCTTGATCATGCCAATGCGATGGCTGAGCTGAACGCGTCTCCGAAAGACGATATTGACGATCTGACGGCTAAATATGACAGCAATCAAAGCAGTGTCGATGATGAATTGGCGGCGCTCAAGCAGAAAATGCTTTTCAGTAAAGATCAATAGACAGCGGGCTGCAGCTTTGTCCGATATAAAGAGAAAGTGAGAGAAACAGAATGATCATTTCTTATAAATGCCCGAACTGCGGCGATGATATGGTCTTTGACAGTTCATCCGGCATGCTGACATGTCATAGCTGCGGGCGGCAGGATCAGATTGAGAGCCTGCCAAAAGAGTATATAACGACGAGATTTTCAGAAAATGAGGCGAACGAGTACCGCTGTGAGAATTGCGGCGCGGTATTAATGACTGAGGCGGAAACGACGGCCACGACGTGCGGGTTTTGCGGAGGAGCCGCCGTTCTCGCCGACCGATTATCGGGAAATCTCGCGCCTTCGATGGTGATTCCTTTTACGATCAGTAAAGAAGAAGCCATGAGCGCTTTTAAAAAGTGGTGCCGAAACGGCCGGCTGACACCGAAAGGATTTATGTCTGCCGATCGGGTGAAGAGCATAACGGGCATGTACGTGCCGTTTTGGATGTTTGATTTAAACAGCAAGGTTCAGGTCAATGCCGTTTGTACGAGAGTGCATCACTATGAAGATGGAGAATACCGGGTGACGGAGACCGAATATTACAACGCGTACCGCGATATCAATCTTGATTATCTCAAAATTCCGGTCGACGCTTCAGAAAAAATGAATGATGAATTAATGGACAAATTGGAGCCTTACTCATACAGTGAGCTGAAGGAGTTTAATACTGCCTATTTAGCGGGATATATAGCGGAAAAGTACAATTATACCGATGACGATCTCTTTCCGCGGGCGAAGGATAAAATCAGCCATTATATTGATTCTTATATCAGATCCACCTTCTCCGGATATACGACGGCTGACATTACGGATGAGCAGATTCAGACCGATAAAATCAGCAGCTTTTACGTACTGCTTCCGGTCTGGATGGTCAGCTACGACTATGAGCGGGCTGAACACATTTTTGCGATGAACGGGCAGACGGGCAAGGTTGTCGGCAAACCGCCGATCAGTGCCGGAAAAGTGGCCGCGTGGTTCGGCGGCATAACCGCCGGTGCGTTTTTAGCATTAAGACTCGTCTCACTTATGATAGGAGGCGGTTTTTGATGAAAGTATCGATAAAAAAAGCGTGTCTCTTCTGCTTCGTCCTTTTTCTGATGCTGTCTTTTGGTTTACATACATCGGCGTCTGCCGCGGAACAGAAGCAATATGTTTATGACAATGCTCATTTATTAACGAAGGATGAAACGAAGAAACTTGAGGAATTGGCCGGGAAGCTCGGGGCAAAGCGCCATACCGATTTTATCATTCTGACCGCAAACGGAACGGGCGGTAAGGACATCGAGCAGTACGCCGGTGATTTTTATGACAGTCATTTTAGCGGAAGCACGGCGATTTTGACCATTGATATGAAAAATCGGGAAGTATTTATCTCCGGATATAAAAAGGCGGAGACGTATTTGAATAACAGCCGGCTGAATACGATCAGAAATACAATCTCGTCAGATATTTCCGCAGGCCATTATGAAAAGGCGTTTCAGACCTACATCAAGTTGGCTTATAAAGATATGGGGAAAAGCCCGGACGACAAGTCTGACAATCTGCTGCTCACATGGTGGTTTCAGCTCATTATTGCCGCAGCCGCGGCCGGAATCGCCGTCACTGTGATGGTGTACAATTCCGGCGGCAAGGTCACCGTCACCGGCAGCACGTATATGGATCACGATACGTCTGAAGTGCTGAGCCAGCACGACACATATATCCGAACCGACGTTACAAGAGAAAAAAAGCCTGATAAAGATAATGACAATGACGGCGGAGTCACGAGGGGCGGCACGAGTTACAGCGGAAGCAAGGGTAGTTTTTAAATTATATGTAAAGGATTTGAGCATACATGGGTTTTTTCAGAAATCAGTTAGCAAATGTGGTGGAATGGGAAGAATTCAGAGACGACATGGTTTTCTATAAATGGAACAACCGTGAAATTAAAAAAGGCAGCCGTCTGATCATCCGGCCGGGGCAGGATGCCATCTTTTTATACAACGGGAAAATTGAAGGGATTTTCCGTGATGACGGCGATTATGATATCGAATCAGAAATCATTCCGTTTCTATCTACACTAAAAGGGTTTAAGTTTGGCTTTAACAGCGGCATGCGGGCTGAAGTGCTGTTTGTGAATACGAAGGAGTTCACCGTGAAGTGGGGCACAAAAAACGCCATCAACATTCCGGCGGCAGGTATGCCGGGCGGTATGCCGATCCGCGCAAACGGCACATTTAACTTCAAGGTCATTGACTACATCGGATTGATTGATAAGATTGCGGGTGTCAAAGACAGCTATTTAGTGGAGGACATTAAAATCCGGATTACGTCTATTCTCGATCAGCTTTTGATGAAATGGATCACCAGAGAAGGAAAAGACATGTTCAATCTGCAGTCGAATTCCTTTGAAATCGGAAAAGGGATTCAAGAAGATCTTGATATGCAGCTGATCGGAGACGGCATGTCGATTACGGGCTTCAATATTATGAGCTTTAACTATCCGCAGGAAGTTCAGGATATGATTACGAAAAATGCTTCTTACGGTATGGTGGGCGATGTGAACCGCTATCAGCAGATTTCCATGACGGACGGAATGTCATCCGGCAAAATGAACGGAAGCGGCGCCGCCTCAGACATGGCGGGCATGATGATGGGAATGAATGTGGCAAATCAAATGATGAACCGAATGAACCAAAATCAGCAGAACCAGCCGCAGCAAGATCAAAGTCAGCAGGATCAGGGGACGGCACCGGCAAACGGCTCGGAAGGAGCGGCTAAGCCGAAATTCTGTCCGAACTGCGGAACGAAAACGGAAGGCGCGAATTTTTGTCCGAATTGCGGACAGAAACTTGCGTGACGATATACGAAAAAGAGGCCTTTTTTGGGCCTCTTTTTTTTGTCATGATTTCATTGTTTGAACGATGAGGGATGTCAGCGCTTTTGATCCCTCAGGTATGAGATGGACGCCGTCCGGTGTGAAATATTCAGGGTGCTGCAATGCTTTTGCGTGCCAATCGACAAGCGTCACATTTTTCCGTGACTCGGCCTGCCGGCGCAATGACTCGTTTACTTTGCTTTCCCACTGCCGCGGCACACGTGTGTTGACAAGATAGATATCGGCTTTTGAAAAGGAGCTGATCAGTGATTCAATTTGGCTGTTTGTGAAATAGCCGTTCGTCCCTAACTCGATGATGACCGCTTTGTTCGGCTGATTAAATGACGCATATTCCGAAGTGAGCTGGAGTGCTTGAGAGACTTGTCTTCCTACCTTTCCGTCGATGGTGACATGAGGGAGGGACTGCCGCAGGTATGACGCTATGTCCAGCATCACCGAGTCACCGATGGCCAGCACGTCTTGCTGAGGCTGTGTTTGTTTTGGATCAGCCGTTTTTTGAGATGACCGTTCCTTTTTCTCTTCGTTTTTCTTTGTATTTGATTTGTCTGTTGGTTCTTTCTTGTTTTTGTCTGACGCGGTGTCTGTTTTTTCGCCGCTGTGTTTTTTCTTGCTGTCATCTTCTTTTGCCGGTTGATCGTGATCGGCCGTCTTGTGCGAAGAGGCGGCGGTTTCTTGCTGATCATTTTGCGCGTACGTCCATTGCGGCTGTTTTTTTTCCTCGGCTATTCCTGACAGCCCGCCCGCAAATACGAGAATGGCGGCAAGAATAAGGCCGAGCGACATTCTGCTGATGACAGAGGACGTCTTCCATTCCAGAAAGCGGTTCAGAAACACGCGGCGTAAAAATGGCCGGAAGCCCGCAGTGCGGATCGGCTGTTCAATGAAATGGTAAGATAGCTCGGCAAGAATGAAAGTGGCGCCGATTCTGACGGCGCAGTGCCAATAAACCGGATTTCCGATTTCCTGCACGGGTGTGCTCAGTACGATAACCGGGTAATGCCAAAGATAGATTCCGTATGATCTCGTTCCGATCCAGCGAAGCGGCTTCCATGAAAGAACATGTCCCAAAAAGCTGCTCGGATGGCATAAACATGCGACAAGAACCGCTGCGGTGATGCTGATCAAAAGCATGCCGCCCTTGTACAGGAAGGGTTCATATTCATCCGTGTAAAAGACGCAAAGCAGCAGCGCGGCAAAAGCGGCAAGCTCCGTCCCGTGAAGCAGGTGTTTCATGCTGCTCGGCAGCCGTTTGGAAGATAATCGTTTCATCGGCCACACTAAAGCTAAAGCGCAGCCGATCAGCAATTCAAATGAGCGGGTATCCGTGCCGTAATAAACGCGGCTCGGATCTCCGCCGGGCACATACATCATACTCATTACGACTGCCGAACATAACGCGAGGAACATGACCGCGGCCGCAAGCCGGGCCCGTGTTTTACATATGTACATTCCCGCAAGCAGCAGGAAGGGCCATATGATATAAAACTGTTCTTCAATCGCCAGCGACCAAAGGTTTTTTAATGGCGAAGGGGAGCCGAAGCTGTCGAAATAAGAAAGTTGATGAAAGATAAAACACCAATTGCTTATGTAAAAAAGTGAGGAGACCGCATCTCCGCGTACGGTATGCAGGAGCTCGCTGTTAAACAATACGACCCAAATGACCGTCGTGATAATCATGAGATAAGCCGCCGGCAGAAGCCGTCTGATCCGGCGTACCCAAAAATCACGCAAATCAAGGGTGATGGCATTGCCTTGGGCAGGCAATATAATAGATGTAATTAAATACCCCGATAAAACAAAAAAGATATCAACACCGATGAAACCGCCGTCGGCCCAGTTAAAATTCAGATGATATGCGATAACTGCGAGGACGGCAAAGGCGCGAAGTCCATCCAGTCCGGGAATATAGCGGTGATGCAGTGACTTGTCTGACATGGTATTCCTCCAATAATGTGTGCGGAAATTCTCGCTGTTTTGCGGATGGCTATGGCAGATTTCTGTACAGTCTTCCATTTGTTCCGTTAATTAGACGCATTCGGAAGGGGATTTTGTTTCAGAAAAAATGAATGAAATGCTGTGATTTTCTTAAACTTTTCAGCCCCTGTCCGGCGTCTGTTATATGAAAAGGGTCCCTTATGCATCTTGGCTGTTGCGGGACGAAAGAAAAAATCCATGATCTGCGGATATCATGGATTTTTTTCTTTCTTTATCTGATATAGCGGTCTCCGACAAGCAGCTTAGAGATGACGGAGGTCGGTATTGTAAACTCTGTAACGCCCATATATCCGGGTGCCGCTTCGTATTCATCAAATGAAATAACAAGTTTGTGCTTATCTGTAATATAAAAATTCTGGTCGGCGCGGATGGCTTTAAAAGGCTCCGTCATATCATCATCTTCGACCCAGTATATTTTATTCGGATCTTCTTTCATCTGTTTTTTCATTTGTTCTTTAATATTTTGGCTGATGACTTTAATATAACGGTCATCTTTAAATAAGCTCTTTAACGTAAGCACGGCCTCATTCTTTTTATCAATCGTGATGTAACGGCTTTGCGTATAAGATGAAGCTTGTGTTTTTTCGATATCACGGCGGATTGAGATCAAATCCGCTGTGTCAGTAACGGTTTCATAATCGCTGTAAATACTGAGGTGGCCTTTTTTGCTTTTTGAGGTCGCCTTCATAAATTCCTGATACAGCTCTTTGCTTTCTTTCATATAATGCCGGTTGATGCTGTCTTCGAGTTTATGATCGGAAAGTCCGGACAGAGCGGGCGTTTTCACATCAATGCTTGATTGGTTCTTTTCTTCCTTCATCTCCGTGAATGTGATGGCCTGGACGACTTTGCCGATGACGGGGATTTTAGACATGGCTTGTGCGGCATCCGGGTTGATATTGACAACGGCGGTAAATAAGACGGCCGCAGCGACTGCCGCGGATGTCGGCCACATCACGATTCGTTTTTTCTTCGGTTTCTGCTGAAGGGCTTTTTCGACAATGCTGTCCAGTTCCTTAGGAATGGGCACACTTTTATACTCTTCTCTTAATTGTTCTAATCTCTTTTCCATTAAGAAAGATCCTCCTTTGTCAGCTGAATGCGCATGAGCTTCAGCCCCCTGTAAAGGCGTGTTTTGACGGTGTTGATGTTTTCCCCCGTGATGTCCGCGATTTCTTCTAATTTCAGGTCTTCAAAGAAACGCAGAATGATAATGGTTTTATATTGATGCGGCAGGTCATCAAGCGCTTCATGAAGGTCCGTGTCTTTGTAGTGATCTTCCTTTCCGCGGCTTAAAAACTCGATCGTTTCATCGTCCATCACTTTCAGTTTTTTCTGTTTGCGGAGAAAATCAATGGCCGTGCGCACTAAAATTTTATAAAACCAGCTTTTGATCACATCGGGGTTTTTGACGGATTCGACCGATGTCAGCGCTTTTTGAATTGATTCCTGAACAATATCTAACGCGTCATCCTTGTTCTTTACGTAACTGTACGCAAGCCGGTAAAAGTCTTCCTTGCGCTCAGTTATGCACGTCACAAGCGACGCTTTGGCTGTTTCGTTCTTCATTGCTTCAAAGGGCTCCTTTTTTAAAAATACGTATCATAGGCTGCTGCCTAAGGATAGACGGGACAGGGTGAAAAATAGTTTGCGCAGAGGGGATCATTTTTAAAAGGAAAAGGAAGGAAAGACGAAGAGATGAAAAAAAGAGCCGGAACGGCTCTTTTTCGGATGTGTCTGATATTCAGCTGAACGGTTTAGTTCGGTTTGACTAAGATTTTCACTTGGTTTTTCTCTTTGATTAAAGCGCCGAAGCCTTCTTCAATCAGATCGTCGAGCACGATTTTTTTCGTGACGAGCTTATCTGCTGAGAAGTAGCCCTCTTTCATCAGTGCAAGAACGGAAGGGAAGATGTCACGGTATCCGATAATGCCTTTTACGGTCCGTTCTTTGATGACGATATCGTTCGGATGAATTTCCGCTCCTTTTTCCCAGATGCTGACGATAACCGTTTCACCGGCAATGTTTGTTGACTGGATCGCCTGGCGGAGAACGACAGGAACGCCTGTTACTTCATAAGAAACATCAACGCCGCCGTTTGTGCGTTTAGCGATTTCTTCAACGACATCGTCCGTTTTTGACGGATCAATGATGATAGCGCCGAGTTCTTTCGCTTTTTCCTGACGTTCCGGTGAAAGTTCAACCGCGTAAATATCTGTGGCGCCGGCCGCTTTCAGGGCTTCAATCACAAGCAGCCCGATCGGTCCGCAGCCAAAAACTGCCGCCTTGTCGCCCGCTTTTAATTTGCTTTGGCGGACGGCGTAAAGCGCTACCGCTGACGGCTCAACAAGCGCGCCCTGTTCGTAAGAAAGCTCTTCAGGAAGCTTAAACAGCAATTCTTCGTCAACGGATACATATTCAGAAAATCCGCCGCCGCCTCCGGCTAAGCCTAAGAATCCCATTTGTTCATCAAGGTTATAGGCTCCCTGATGTCCGTGTGTGGCAAAAATCGGTTCTACGACGACACGGTCGCCGACGCTGTAATTTTTGACGCCTTCGCCCACTTCCACGACTTCTCCTGAGAATTCGTGGCCCATCGTGACGGGCGCCATTTCGTTTGTTAACGGATGAGGTTTGCCGACCGGAATAAAGATCGGGCCTCCCAAATATTCATGAAGGTCGCTTCCGCAAATCCCGCACCATTTGACTTTAATTTTGACTTTACCCGGTTCTGCTTTAGGTTCATCAATGTTTTCGATTCGAATGTCTTTTTGATTGTGCCATCTTGCCGCTTTCATTGATTATCACTCCTAGTCTGATTGAAACGAGTATAGGTACATGATCAATATGAACCACGGTTAAAAGGAATAAAGTGCTTGCTTCCTAAAGCCTGATTTCTCAAAAAATATCATATTATGCAACTATCAATAGGCCTTATAAAAAGTCCATATTGAATGCAGAAATACTCTATGAATATTATAACGCTAATGAATTAAATTTTGTAGTATAATTTACCATGGAATTATATAGAACGGGGAATTGTGTCTTCGTTGTGTGCATGTCTCATCACGTTGTAATGAACATGTAAAGTGATTGAAATATTATAATCGTCTTCTTAGTGTATAATTTTGCCTAGAATAAAGAATCAGGAGGACGAAAGCTTGAAGAAGTTATTCTTAGCCTTATTGATTTTAGCAGGAAGCACGCTGGGAGCGATCAGTTACTCTTCTGATGCAAGTGCTAAAAAAGTGAACGGAAATATTACATGGTATAATGGAGTCGGTAAAAAAGGATCGTCCGGTAAAAAACTGGGACACTGGGATTGCGCGACAAAATTAGGATTTGACGTTCCGAGAAACGGAACGAAAATCAGAGCTTATGCAAAAGCAAAACCGAAAAAGGTTATCACCGTATACAAAAATGATGTAGGCCGTATGCCGAATGCCGTATTGGATGTCAGCCCGAAAGCGTTCAAAGCGCTCGGATATCCGTTAAGCAAAGGAAAAGTATCCGGACACTACAGCTATTAAAATAGACCATCTTAAAAAGCAAGGACACTGATTCTTGCTTTTTCTGATTGACGGAGAGATTGATAATGAAGAAGAAACGATGGATCTGGGTGTTGCTGGCCGCCGTTTTGGCGGCGGCGGTCATCGCGTCCGTTTTACTGATTAAAGGAAAAAGCGACGGCGGCGGAAAAGCCGTTGTCTCCGGCGGCCATGACAAGCTGCTTGTTTCCATTACAGACAAAGATCTGATGACGAAATATTACGAGGACGGCCGCGTGCTGTACGAGGAAAAGCTTTCGGCATATCCGGCGTTTGCGCTGGATGACGCCCATCAGGTGCTCTATTTTGTCGGGAATAATGACCAAAATGAGATGCGTCTGCATAAGCTTGATCTGAAGACGAAAAAGAAGACGGTGCTTTATAAAGGAACGGCAAGCGCTGACAGTCTGTTTTTATCAAAGGATTTGACGCACATTTATTTCCGTCTCGGAAAAGCGGATGAAGATATTTTCCGTCTCGCATCTTTTGATTTGAAAACGAAACGTTATGAAAATCTGTATCCCGCCGCCGATGAGAAAGACGACAGTGTGAGCAGCTTCTTTTATAACCGCAGCCAAAACGATTTTGCGCTTCTGCATTATTCCGTGAAAGAGGATTATCAAAAAACGGATGAGGCAAATGAGAAGGGGATTGACCCTGAACCGACGAATATCCGGTTTGCAGCAGGAGCGGGCGAACATCTTCAGGATCTGACAAACCTTGAGCAGTTTATCAGCGACGTGGCGGTGTCACCGGACGGAAAGAACCTTGTCTTTACATCTTATACCCAAAAAGGGACGGAACAAAAAGCGTCCATCCGTCTGATGAATGTCAAAACGAAAAAAGATGAAACGATTATCTCAAACGGGAAGGACTTCACTCCGCTGATTGATGCCCAGCCTCAGTTTTCTAAAGACGGCAGCATCATTTATTTCATGGCGGAAGCAAAAGGCGCTAAGCGTCTGAAGGATGAAACGGGGCGGAATGCGAAGGTCCGGACCATTTATGCTTATCATTTGGATACGAAAAAATGCGAAAAAGTCTGGGGAAATGACAACGGCATTATCAACAGTTTTTCCGTCATCCAATCATGAAAAAAACACTCAGCGCCCGCTGGGTGTTTTTTAATGAACAAAGCTGGCTGCGGCTGAGGCGAGCCATTTGAAAAACGGAGAATCGGAACGGCAAAATGAAGCGTTTCGATGAATGACTGTGCGGCACGGTTCATTTTCCGCCGTTTTGCCATTTCCTTCAGATCTTTCTGCTGCCGATCGTTTTTCATGTTCATTGCTCCTTTGCATCATAAAAGGACATGATAACGCAAAGGCCTCTCATGAGACATGGAGGCCTTCTCTATGTTGAGACTCGTAAAAGGGAGGTCTAACTTGATGCCGTTTGATTATTGTTTTGGAGATTTACCAACGAACGGACGCCGTCGATCATTTTACTGCCGCAAAGGGGGCAAGTCGGGGTATCACTGCCGGCAAAATTCTTTCTGCTCCAGCCGATACAGTCCTCTTTTGTGCATTCCCACGTACTGACATCTTCTTTAGGCAGCGGTTCCTGATTACGTTTGTTGTAGTAAGACATAAAGTCACTTCTTCCCTTATGAATTTTCGTGCACTCCTTCATTGTCTCATACTTTTCCCTAATCTCCTAATTCCTTTTTCTATCCAGATTTCCAATGAGGGTGCATCGTCTTCCTGTTATTACAGTATATGCAAATAAGTGTCTTCTTATTTTTTCTTTTTGGATAAATAAAAAAGCCCCTTCTCTAAAAGGGGTGATATTTGTTTACTGCTTATCCGTGACGTCCATCGGTCTCATCATGTCGTAATCTTCGTGCTCTAAAATATGACAGTGCCATACGTAGCGTCCGCTGTAAGGAGCGAAAGTCGCCGCGATTCTGATGACCTCTCCCGAGTGCGCCTGCACGGTGTCTTTCCAGCCTTTTTCACTTGGAGGAGGCGGGACGGCGGGGCCTGTATACACAATGTCGCCGAATTTGTTATAACGCTCTAAGTCAAAAGGACGCCGGTCAAGGATTTGGAAGGAAACAAGGTGCAGGTGTATCGGATGGGTTCCCCCCATTGGATTGATAATCGACCAGATTTCCGTTGTGCCGAGCTTCGGCGCTTCTGTCACAGGATCATGCCATCGCTTGTTATTCAGCGTCAAAACGGGCCGGCCGTATTTGTCTTGCGTATTTGTGAGTTTAAGCGTCCTGATATTGTGTATTCTCTTTGATGTCACATTAGGCATTGTTGAAAGATATTTAGGCTTCCGGCTTGTGTCTTCTCCCTTCAGCGGTTTTGTGACGCGGAATTGCATCACATTGGCGTCTGTATCCGGATCGACGTCGCCCCCGCAGCCGGTGCCGTTCGTTAAAATGATATGTTCTCCGTCAAAGGCGGAGAAATCGATGAGCACATCATACCGCTCTGCCGGGGCTAAGCTGATAGATTGTGTTTTGACAGAGCGGGGAAGCAGTCCGCCGTCAGAACCGATTTGGATAAACTTGCCGCCGTTATTGAGCGAGAGAGAAAATGTTCTTGTATTGGAGGCATTAAGGATGCGGAAACGATATGTCCGCGGTTCAACTTCCATATACGGCCACGCTTTACCATTAACGAGAATGGTATTTCCGCAAAAAAACGGGACGATGGAAGGATCGGGCAGCGTTTCGGAAGGGTTAGCAGGTCCGCTCGGATAAGACAAGGAACCGTCGTCATTTAACGTGCGGTCCAAAATCATAAGCGGTACGTCGTACTCTCCGGAGGGAAGCTTCAGCTGCTTTTCTTTTCGCTCGCGGATGATGTACATCCCGGCAAGCCCGGCGTACACATTGAGCCTCGTAATCGCCATGGCGTGATCGTGATACCATAACAGAGCCCCGCGCTGTTTGTTTGGATAATGGTATACCTCTTTCTCAAAATAAGGACCCGTTTCCTTAAAATCCTTTGTGAACCATGCTTCCGGGTAGCCGTCGCTGTCCGGCGGGGTTGCTCCTCCGTGTAAATGGACGACGGTTTTGACATCGGGTTCCTGATGGCCGCTTTCTGAATGGTGAATGGTATGATCCACAGGCAGAAAATGCTTATCCGGAAGGTCATTCATCCATTTAATATAGACGTTCTCATCTTGGTTCACGTCGATCGTCGGGCCGGGAAATAAACCGTTATACCCCCACAGCCGGGTCGGCGGGAGATCGCGGTGCAGCTTGTGAAAGCATTCCTTCATGGTGACTTCATAATACGTGCTGCCGTCTGATTTCTTCTGCGGCTGGAGTGTTTCGATGATCGGCAGTTCATCTGCAAATTTTTCTAGTGCCATTTTTCATCCTGTCCTTATCAATTATTGAAATCCTGTACTACAGTTAATGCTGCCTTGAACAGGTTGGTTAAAAAAACACCCGCCCTTTTTTGAGGGGGGGGTGTTTGCGGTTATTGCGCAACCCGGCTTTCGGAAGCGCTCTCTTTCGGTTTTTGTTTTTTGCGGAATACATATGAGGCAAGTACCAGCAGAGTAATAAATCCTGTCAGCAGAAATTCAGACCGCATTGAACTGATAAACAGCATAGATAACAAGATGGCGCAAATGGCGATGATCGTCAGGTAGGTTAAGTACGGATAGAACCACATTTTGATTTTAAGAGATTCAGGGTTTGTCCGTTCGATTTTCTTTCTCATTCTCAGATGTGAGACGGCGATGACGAGATAGACGAGCAGTGCGATCGCCCCTGATGAATTGACCAGGAACAAAAATACGGAGTCGGGAGAAAAGTAGTTCATAACAACGGCAATATAGGAGAAAAAGGTGCCGGCGATAATGGCTTGAACCGGTACGCCTCTTTTACTCAGTTTCATAAAACGCCGCGGCGCTTCATTTCGCTCTGCCAGTGAATACAGCATCCGTGACGTCGTATAAAGCCCGGAGTTCAGGCAGGACAGAACGGCTGTCAGGACGATGAAATTCATGATTTGAGCGGCTGCGGGAACCCCGATATGGCTCAAAACGGCAACGAAGGGGCTTTCCAAAATATTGGCTGAATCCCATGGCAGCAGTGTGACCACAACCGCAATGGAACCGACGTAAAAAATAATGATCCGCCAAACGACTGAGCGGGTCGCCTTTGTGACGGATTCGACCGGATTTGACGTTTCTCCCGCTGCGATTGCGACGATTTCAGATCCCATGAAAGAAAAAATGACAACGACAATGCCGAGCAGAACGGAACTTGGACCTTTAGGGAAAAATCCGCCGCTGCCCGCCAGATTTTCCAGCCCGACCGGTTTGCTGCCGGGGACGATTCCGAAAATGAACACAAATCCCGCGATTAAGAAGACAACGATCGTCGCTACCTTCACTAAGGAAAGCCAGTATTCAAATTCGCCGAACGATTTAACTGAATAAATATTCGTCAGTGTTAACAGCACGGTCAGAAGCAGACTCGTCAGCCATAACGGAATGCCCGGGAACCAGTACTGTATGATTCCGGCGCCTGCAATGGCTTCAATGGCAATGACGATGACCCAGAAAAACCAATACAGCCATCCGATCGTAAAACCGGCCCAAGGACCGATGGCGTCATGCGCGTACTGTGAAAACGAACCGCTTGTCGGGTTGACGGAGGACATTTCCCCCAGCATTCTCATAATAAAAATCACTAATAGTCCTGCTAATGCGTAGGAGACAATCGCTCCGGGTCCGGTGGAATGAATGACGGATCCGCTTCCGACAAATAATCCGGCGCCGATCACGCCGGCAATTGAAATCATAGTCATATGCCGGGTTTTTAATCCCTTTGATAAAGAGTTAGGCTGATTCATTCTTTGCCTCCTTTTGGTTTGTTTATGCTGAATATTCCGACAAGTATTATTCTATCATAAATGCCACAGACAGTTGAAAATGATGTAAGAAAATATGACATTTTTTCTCGTCCGTACAGCAGAAGGTGCCGGAAGGAAAAGAAACAATTTTCCGTTATTTTTGTGTTTTAATGGGTTTGAAAATAATTCCATGAAAACAGGATGGCAAGAAGCCTTGGTACGATTGGGATGAGAGGGGTTTCGTGAATAAAAGTAAGTTTCCTGAGCGCATAAATGTTCTATCTTACTATTTTTCTGTGGAAAGTGAATCATGTTTCTATAGACCCACTGTGTCTTCGCTTTGTATGATAGTGAAGGAAAAATTGAACGGGAAGGAGGATTTTAAGTGGAGAGATATCATGAATTGAAAAAAGGCGAAACCGGAGCGATTGTCAGTATTGGCGCATATGCGGCATTGTCGGCTGTGAAGCTTGTGATCGGTTATTTGTTTCACTCAGAAGCGCTTCAGGCCGACGGTTTAAATAATACGACTGATATCGTGGCATCTGCAGCTGTTTTCATCGGTTTGCGCATCTCTCAGAAACCTCCTGACGAAGATCATCCTTACGGCCATTTTCGGGCGGAGACCGTCGCGTCCCTCATCGCGTCCATTATTATGATGCTTGTCGGAATGCAAGTGCTGTTCAGCGCCGCGCAATCTATTTTTTCCGTTAAAGAGGAAACACCGGATATGATAGCCGCCTGGACGGCCGCGGGGAGCGCCGTCGTGATGCTGATGGTCTGCCGCTATACGAAAGGGCTTGCCAAAAAGGTAAACAGCCAGGCCCTTTCAGCTGCGGCCGCTGATAATAAATCAGATGCGCTCGTCAGTATCGGCACGTTTATCGGAATTTTTGCTTCACAGTTCCATTTGGCTTGGGTGGATACGGTTACCGCGTTTATCATCGGATTGATCATCTGCAAAACCGCGTGGGATATTTTTAAGGAATCCTCTCATTCGCTGACTGACGGTTTTGATGTCAAACATATTTCTGACTATAAAAAGACGATTGAACAGATTGCGGGCGTCAGCCGTTTAAAAGATATTAAAGCGAGATATCTGGGCAGCTCCGTTCATATTGATGTCGTCATTGAAGTGCCGTCAGATCTGAACATTAAAGAGAGTCATGAGATCGCAAATGAGGTAGAACGCAAGATGAAAGAGGAACATGCCATTGACCGTTCACACGTTCATATGGAGCCTCTCCAGCTGAAATAAAGCTTCCTTTCTAAAGGGAGCTTTTTCCTTTTAGGGCTGGAAACAATTCGCTGGAAACGTTTTTTTATACTGTTTATATTTTGTGGTAAAGTTAGGTTACGATAATTGAAATTTGAGAGATGACTAGGAGGAGAAGAATGGCTTATAAAGAAGAGCTGCATCCGCTGCTGGAGAAAGCCGTTGAGCATATTGAAAACATCATCATAGGAAAACGGGATATCGCCATACTCAGTCTGGCCGCCATTCTCGCAAAAGGGCATGTGCTGCTGGAAGACGTGCCGGGAGTCGGAAAAACGATGATGGTCCGCGCTTTGGCCAAACTGATCGGAGCTGACTTTAAGAGGATTCAGTTCACGCCGGATCTTCTGCCGTCAGATGTGACGGGTGTCTCTATTTATAATACGAAAACGATGGAATTTGAATACCGCCCTGGACCGATCATGGGGAATATCGTGCTGGCTGATGAAATTAACAGAACCTCTCCGAAAACGCAGTCTTCTCTGCTTGAGGCAATGGAGGAAGGGAATGTCACGATTGACGGAAAGACAATGCGGCTGGCTGAGCCGTTTTTCGTCATGGCCACACAAAACCCGGTTGAATATGAAGGAACGTATCCGCTTCCCGAAGCCCAGCTTGACCGGTTTTTATTTAAGCTGCGCATGGGCTATCCGACTGCCGAGGAAGAGCTTCGGGTTCTGTCTTTGCAGGAAGGGCGCAATCCGCTTGAAACAATCGTGCCCGTCATTTCTAAAGAACAGTTTATCAGCCTTCAGCAAAAACTGGAGCAGGTGCGGGTGGATGATGGAATAAAAGCGTATATCGTCGGCATTACTCAGCATACCCGCCGGCATCCGTCCGTACATCTGGGCGTAAGTCCGCGCGGTTCAATCTCATTAATGAAAGCCGCGCAGGCGTACGCGCTGCTTCATGACCGCGATTACGTCATTCCTGATGACGTCCAGTATTTGGCTCCGTATACGCTGCCGCACAGAATGATCCTGACCGCCGAGGCGAAATTTAACGATGTGACGCCGGAAGCGGTTATAGAAGACATCATGCAAACGGAAAAAGTCCCCGTCCAAAGGATGTCGGTCCGCTAATGAGAAAGAAGATGCATTGGCTTCTATATGGATGGAAGCTGCTTATGTTGGCCGTACTGACGGCGGCTGTCTTTTCTTATGCCATGTTTCAGGGCGGATTTGTGAGCTGGTTTTTATTTTATGCGTTTTTGCCGTTTACCGTTTACGCCGGGCTGGTCGCTGTGTACCCGCTGCGGGCGTTTCAGGTGACGCGTGACGTGTCCTCCGCCCAGTTAACCTCAGGCGACAGGCTGTCTGTCACCATCAGGCTGGCGAGGCGCCTGCCGTTTCCGCTGACATATATGGTCATTGAAGATGTGATGCCGGAAACGCTTGGCGAGAGGCGCAGTGCGAAACAGCTTGTGTTTCCGTGGTTTCAAAGGAAGCTGACGTTACAATATGAGCTGCCGCAGGTGCCGCGCGGAGAGCATCATTTACATACGATAAGAGTGCGGACGGGAGATGTTCTCGGGCTTTTGGACAAGACGGCGTCGTTTTCCGTTACGGATACGGTTCTGGTTTTCCCGGCGTACGGGTCTGTTCACTATAAGCCGCAGGCTGCCTCCGGGGAAGAGGGTGCGGCTGCCGGCGCTCCGTTTCAGGTACACCGCTCCGCAATGGCTGCGAGCGTCAGAAATTATCAGCCGGGCGACCGGTTTTCCGCACTTGACTGGAAAACATCGGCGCGGCGAAATGAGCTGATGACGAAGGAATTTGACCCGCTGCAGAGTGTGAATATGATTCTCCTTTTGGACTGCAGGCCGTCCCCATCGTTTGAAGCCGCGGTATCAGCTTCGGCATCCCTGCTTTACACGGCGCTTGTGAAGGGCTCTCCCGCAGGATTTATTTCATTGGGGAGCGACCGGACCGTATTTCCCGTCCGGGAGGGAGACCGGCATTTCAGAAAGATGCTGCGTTACCTGGCATCAGCTTCAGAATCGGAAGAAGCCGATGCGGGCGGGCGTTTAGGAAAAGAGCTGGCGGATCCGCGCGTCCGCAAAGCTTCCATTGCCGTCGTGACGGGCAGTCTTACAGAAGACCTTCTCAAACAGGCTGAGCCCGGCCGTGCTGACATGACGGTGTTTTTGGCGAAAGAAACGAATGCCGCGCTTTCGGAGAAAGAACGGAAACTCGCTCTCATCTTCGCTCAAAAAAATATTAAGGTGCAAATGATCAGGGACAAACGGGTGTCCCATGTTGTTTAGAAAGAGAGGTGGCGCGCCATGCCGCATGACGAGAACCAGGGAAGCAGGCTGAGTCTGCTGCTGTTTTATTTTCTCGCTTTTTTATTGTTATGGGAATGGCTCAGGCCGCTGCACAATTTTACAGATACAAAACATACCGGTTTTTTCATCGTTTTTATCGGTTTGGCATTTCTGCTGTCATTCTTCCGGATGAGGTGGTACGTCACCGTGCCGTCCTGCATTCTGTTTACGTTGATCAGTATTCACATCCTGTTTTATAAAGGTTCGGTTTTTCAGCCGGAATGGCTCGTTTCTTTTTTGCGGGACGTGATGCAAAATGCCCGCCACATCGGGACCGGAAGATGGAATGATATGAATCCGTCATTCCGCACATTGCTGTTTTTTGTGCTTTTATGGCTGCTCGTGTATTTGCTGCATTACTGGGTGATCTATCAGCGGAAAATATTATTCTTTTTTATCATGACGGTGGCGTATATCACCGTGCTTGATACGTTTACTCCTTATGATGCCGCGTACGCCGTCATCCGGATCGTCTTTATCGGCTTTTTGATGATGGGGCTTTTGTATATGGAGCGCATCCGGCTTACGGAACACATAGCGTTTAAAAAAAGATTGATACTCAAATGGTTTCTGCCGCTGATGCTGTTTATCTGCGCTTCCGTCGTGTTCGGTCTGGCGGCTCCGAAATCAGACCCGAACTGGCCGGACCCCGTGCCGTTTCTTAAAAAAATAACAAACCACAAAGAAGTGCCCGCCGCCGAAAGCAAAATCGGCTACGGCAATCATGATGAAACATTGGGCGGCCCTTTTCAGCAGGATGATACGCCGGTTTTTACATGGAAGGGAAAAGAACGGGCGTACTTCCGGGTGGAAACGAAGGATACATACACGGGGAAAGGCTGGGTGGAGACCGATCAGGGCATGTCCTATAAACTGAACAGCGGCAACGTGGAAGATATATGGTTTGACCGGAGTGTGCAGACGAGACGGTATACGGCACAGGTGTCCATTGATGAGAATTATCTCTATAATCACGTCATGTATCCGATCGGCGTCTCCAATATTAAACCGAAGCACTCGATTCAGCTTGAAATGAACGGAAACACCGAGCAAATTACGCCGGTCAGTGAACAAGTGGGCAACATCCGCAATATGGGACGGTACACGGTGACTTTTCAGGCGCCCGTCTTTAAGCTGAATGATCTCAGAAAAGTGAAAGTGAAACGATACCGTGAGCAGAATCAATTCAATGACCGGTATTTACAGGTCCCCGACAGCCTTCCGAAAAGAGTGAGACAGCTTGCGGACAGACTGACGCGGGATCACCATAATATGTTCGATAAAGCGAAGGCGATCGAGGATTATCTCGGATCTTCCGCATTTTCGTATAATACACAGGATGTCGCGGTTCCGGAGCACAATCAGGATTATGTCGATCAATTTCTGTTTGAAACGAAAAGAGGATATTGTGATAACTTTTCATCGGCAATGGCCGTGCTGCTCCGCTCTGCGGGAATCCCCGCCCGTTGGGTTAAGGGCTATACATCCGGCGAATATAAAGGGGCAGGCGACCATAACGGCCACATTTATGAAGTCACAAACAACAACGCCCATTCGTGGGTAGAAGTGTATTTTCCCGATCAGGGCTGGGTGACGTTTGAGCCGACAAAAGGCTTCACCAATCCGACGGAGTTTACGTCAGAGCAAAATCATACGGCGGCAAAAGACAGCGGAGGCTCAGCGGGAAATTCGGATGAACCGTCTGACAAGCAGCGTCAGGAAACAAAGCCGGAAAAAGAGGAAAAGCCGAAAAAGCGGGATCACAGCGCGGCACCGCAGCCTGTGATCCGCAACAAAACCGCGGCACAGCTATGGCCGTATGCAGCCATCGTCATCGTGATTTCAGCCGCGGCGGCACTCGCCTGGGTGCTCCGGGCGCGCTGGATTCCGCACGTTACAGCAGCCAGATTGAAGCGGCGTACGGATGAAGACGTCTTTTTCGACGCATATGCCGCGCTGCTCCGCCAGCTGAAACGAAAAGGATTCAGCAGGGGAGACGGAGAAACACTGCGCGATTTTGCCGCGAGGATTGACGAGGCGTACCATACAAACGACATGTCCGAGCTGACGCTGCTCTATGAGCGGGCCTTATACCGCAGGGATAATGCAGCGGAGCTTTGGAATGAATCGGGACAGTTGTGGGAAAATATAATTAAAACAAGATAGTCTTGACCGCATATCGTCCTGTTGTTAGAATAAATGAATGTTAAATGGGAGCCCGGGAGCGTTAAAAAGCCGGGCTTCCGGACAAGTCTTGCGCGACAGAGGGCTGAACGTTTGTCCTCCGTTTTTTCTGTGTCAAAAACTTAGAGGAGATTAGGTGACAACCATGACGAAGTTAGTGAATGAAATGATTCTTGTTCTTGATTTCGGCAGTCAGTATAACCAGCTGATTACCCGCCGGATCCGTGAATTTGGCGTATATAGCGAGCTGCACCCCCATACGTTGACAGCTGAGGAAATCAAAGAAATGAATCCAAAAGGAATTATCCTTTCAGGCGGACCGAACAGTGTATATGATGAAGGATCTTTCCGCTGTGACGAAAAAATCTTTGAACTCGATATTCCTGTATTAGGCATCTGCTACGGCATGCAGCTGATGACTCATTATCTCGGAGGAAAAGTCGAGGCGGCAAGCCAGCGCGAATACGGAAAAGCCAACATTCAGATTCAAGGAACTCCTGACTTGTTCAAAGATCTTCCGGAAGAACAAGTTGTCTGGATGAGCCACGGCGATTTGGTTGTAGAAGTTCCAGAAGGCTTCACTGTTGACGCAACAAGCCATCACTGTCCGAATTCAGCGATGAGCAAAGCGGACAAGAATTGGTACGGCGTTCAGTTCCACCCGGAAGTGCGCCACTCTGAATACGGCAATGATCTTCTGAAAAACTTTGTATTCGGCGTTTGCGATTGTGAAGGCAAATGGTCAATGGAAAACTTTATCGAAATCGAAATGCAAAAAATCCGTGAAACAGTCGGAGACAAGCAGGTTCTTTGCGCGCTAAGCGGCGGTGTTGATTCCTCTGTTGTGGCTGCTTTAATTCATAAAGCGATCGGCGACCAGCTGACTTGTATTTTCGTCGATCACGGCCTGCTTCGTAAAGGCGAAGCGGAAGGCGTCATGAAAACGTTCAGCGAAGGCTTTAATATGAATGTCATTAAAGTTGATGCGAAAGACAGATTCTTAAACAAGCTGAAAGGTGTTTCTGATCCTGAGCAAAAACGCAAAATCATCGGCAACGAATTCATTTACGTATTTGATGATGAAGCGGACAAGCTTAAAGGCATCGATTATCTAGCGCAAGGAACGCTTTACACGGATATTATCGAGAGCGGTACTGCAACGGCGCAAACGATCAAATCGCATCACAATGTCGGCGGACTTCCTGAAGATATGCAGTTTGAACTGATCGAGCCGCTGAACACCCTTTTCAAAGACGAAGTGCGCGCGCTTGGCACAGAGCTCGGCCTTCCGGATGATATCGTATGGCGTCAGCCGTTCCCGGGCCCTGGACTTGGCATCCGCGTACTCGGCGAAGTAACGGAAGAAAAACTTGAGATCGTTCGTGAATCAGACGCGATTCTGCGTGAAGAAGTGGCGAACCACGGCCTTGAGCGCGACATCTGGCAGTACTTCACGGTTCTTCCTGACATCCGCAGCGTCGGCGTCATGGGAGATGCGAGAACGTATGATTACACAATCGGTATCCGTGCCGTAACATCAATTGACGGCATGACATCTGACTGGGCGCGTATCCCTTGGGATGTGCTTGAAGTGATTTCGACACGGATCGTCAATGAAGTGAAACACATCAACCGCGTCGTGTATGACATTACGAGCAAGCCGCCTGCAACGATTGAGTGGGAATAAATGAAGATAAAAAAACGTCTCTTTTAAAAAAGAGGCGTTTTTTTTCATCTTTTTGAAACCGTTTTGCCCTGATTCATATCTAACAGCATAGGAGGTGGATAAGGTGAAGGAAGAACGATTGATCAAAAAGGCGAAAAAAGGTGATGCCGCAGCCTTTGAAAAACTGATCACAGCTCATCAGGAGACTTTATATAAAACAGCTTATCTCTATTTGCATCACAAGGAAGATACGCTGGACGCAGTGCAGGAAACGGTTTACAAGGCTTTTCTGCATATCGCGCAGCTGAAGGAGCCGAAATATTTTAAAACGTGGCTGATCCGGATTTTGCTTCATACGATTTTTGCGATGAGGAAAAAGCACGGAGACGTCATTCCGTTTGAGCCGCAACACGATACGCGCGCGGAGAATAAGAACATTGAAGAATACATAGATCTTCGGAATGCCCTGGAAACCCTTGACGAACATATACAGCTGACCATTCAGCTTTATTATTTTCAAGATTTCTCGATTGCTATGATCGCTGAACAGACCGGTATGGCGGAAGGCACTGTAAAAACGCATCTCCACAGGGCGAGAAAAGCATTGAAGCAGGAGCTGGAAAAGGAGGATAAACATATATGGAAAAGCATCAAATGAAGCAATTGTATCAGGACATTGACGTGCCGAAAGCTGAATTGAAAAACGTGATACACAGCGCCGCTGTCCGTGCCGGAAAAGAAGGCGCCGTCAGACGGAGATGGGGACGAAAAGTGATAAACGGACTCGCGGTTGCTGCTGCTTTGTTTATTCTGTATCTGTCCTCAGGTTTATTCATGCCCTCCGTTAATACGGCTATGGGAAACATTCCTGTTGCCGGACAAATTTACAGTCTGTTTCAGGATAAGGCAGGTTCTGCGCTGTTTAAAAGCAATTTGGTGACAAAACTGAATGAGAAAGCGGAATCACGCGGGATTACGGTGACAGTGAAAAGTGTGTATTACGACAGCGGACAGCTCGTTTACAATTTTACCGTTGACAATTTGAAATCAGATGAGGAGAGCATCTCTTTTCAAGTTGATTATAAAGATCCACGGAATATGTTAGCAGAGGATTATGACAGCAGTGATATGAAAAAAATGAAAGACGGGCGGTACGCTGGGCAGCTTCGCCTGTTCACGGACGGCTCAAAGCTGAAAGACGGTGATAAGCTTCCGCTTGTCATTACACAAATCAAGGATATCCCCGGAAACTGGCGCTTTACACTTCCGATCAAAAAACAAAAGTCCGTTTCTCTTGAAGGAACGAAAGCTGTGAATGTAAATCACGGATTATACCGCTTTTTCGATATCCGGGCGGAGAACGGAACGATGGGATCGGCTCTCCTGTATTCTATCGACTTTCTAGATGCAGCTAAAAATGATGCCATCTCGATTGACGAAGCAACGGATGATGCAGGAAACCATTATGAAATGACGATGTCGAATATTGAACTTGGCGGCAGAAAGAATCTTCCCGGAGGCGGGAAAAGAATACGCGGCCAAACTCAATTCAGCAAACCGATAGACCCGAAAGCGAAAACACTTTTCATAACGGGTAATTTAAAATCAGAATCAGAGCCGGGAGAAATCGTGCCTCTGAAAACAAAACTGCCCGTCAGTTATGAAACGAAACATCATCATGTCGGCATTACCATCAAAAAGATCAAACAGCAAGGCAGACGGGTGATCGTCGATTATCAATTCACAGGAATTAATTACAGCAAAGCGGATAAAGATCAGCTGATCAATGTCGGTGAGTCAATCGGTCTCGGCAATACGAAAAAAATGAAAACCTGGCCATCAGTTGATGAGTATGAAAAAGGCTATTATCTGAAAGGGAATAAGGCGAAAGTCATGAATCTTAAAACGGGTGAAATGGAATCCGTTTTTGAATTGGATGATTCATCCAATAAAGACTATTCGTTGCGCGATTTTTCATTCGATTCATACGCTTTGTACGTCAATCAAACGGTTATGAACTTGCTGGCGGATGACAAGGGGATCACATTCTCGGTGCCGGTCCGGCCTGCGGACGGAAAATGATGTCAGGAAGGCGGCTTTTGCCGTCTTCCATTTTTGGTCAATTAACGAATAAACCAAATTTTTTTAACGGGATTGTTCGTTTTTTTTATTGAGTTTTCAAAATTGAATTGATACAATAGACTCAGAAATCAAATATGCAGATATCGTATAATGGCGGGGATATGGCCCGCAAGTTTCTACCAAGCTACCGTAAATGGCTTGACTACGGATCAATCTCAATCGTTTGATATAAATAATCCATTCTTATTTATTCAGACTGAACGTATGTAGTCAAGCGTCCCAAATGTATTTGGGGCGTTTTTTATTTGGCGGATAACGGGCAGAATAAATGGGAGAGAATGAAGGAGGCAATTGGCTTGAAGCAATTTTTTCAGTTTGATGAGCTGGGGACAAGCTATCGTAATGAAATCATCGGCGGTTTAACGACCTTTTTGTCAATGGCGTACATTCTGTTCGTCAATCCGCTGACATTGTCTTTAAACGGTGTGAAAGGATTTCCCGAAACATTAAAAATTGATCAGGGCGCGGTGTTCACCGCTACAGCCTTGGCGTCTGCGGCCGGCTGTATTTTAATGGGGCTCATTGCAAAGTATCCGATCGCGATTGCGCCGGGTATGGGATTAAATGCGTTTTTTGCTTTCTCTGTCGTCCTCGGCATGGGGATTTCATGGCAGGCTGCGCTTTCCGGCGTCTTGATTTCCGGAATTATCTTCGTGGCGCTTTCGCTGACGGGATTGCGGGAAAAAATCATTAATGCGATTCCGCCTGAGCTGAAATTAGCGGTCGGCGCGGGTATCGGTTTGTTTATCACATTTGTCGGTTTGCAGGGTTCGGGCATTATTGAAGCAAACTCATCGACTTTGGTGTCTATCGGCAATATTCACAGCGGTCCTGTACTGCTGACGGTTTTCGGTGTTATTGTGACGGTCATTCTGATGGTGCTTCGCGTAAACGGCGGCGTATTTATCGGAATGCTTCTGACGGCGGTTGCCGGCATGGTCTGCGGACTGATTCCGGTTCCGACGCACATTGTCGGCAGCGTGCCGAGTCTTGCGCCGACTTTCGGACAGGCGTGGATGCATCTTCCGGATATCTTCTCCGTCCAAATGCTGATTGTCATTTTAACTTTCTTGTTCGTCGGGTTTTTCGATACGGCCGGTACGCTGGTAGCTGTAGCGACACAGGCCGGATTGATGAAGGAAAACAAACTTCCGCGTGCGGGAAGAGCGCTTCTGGCGGATTCAACATCAATCGTTATCGGAGCCGTACTCGGTACGTCTACAACGACTTCTTATGTTGAATCCAGCTCAGGCGTTGCGGCGGGGGCGCGCTCCGGCTTCGCGGCTGTTGTGACGGGCATTCTCTTTTTGCTGGCGATGTTTTTCTCGCCGCTTCTGTCAGTTGTCACCACGAATGTGACGGCTCCAGCTTTAATTATTGTCGGCGCGCTGATGGTGGCGCCGCTCGGTAAGATCGCCTGGGATAAATTCGAGGTGGCTGTGCCGGCATTCTTAACGATGATTATGATGCCGCTGACGTACAGCATTGCGACGGGGATTGCGATCGGTTTTATATTCTACCCGATTACAATGATCTGCAAAGGAAAAGGAAAAAGCGTTCACCCGATTATGTACGGGCTGTTCGTCATCTTTATCCTGTATTTCATCTTCTTGAAATAACGGAAAAACCGGCTGAGGACAGCCGGTTTTTTGTTTTTGTCCTATTCCGTAAAACCAATACATACTATAAAACGTCATGTGGGTGTCCGGGTGAAGAAAACCGCTTGACTGTTTGAGGACGCTTCGGTACCTTATATAAGTGTTTTATTTTCTTGTTTAACAAATTCCGCCGTATTTTTTTGATAGGAGTTGCTGACATGACGGAAGAAAGAAAAGAAACGTTGGAAGAAGAAAAACAGCATCAGGGAACTGATGAAGAACCGCTGTCGAGAATGTCCAGAAATGCGGGACGTTATCAAAAGCAAAAGAAAAAAGAAAAGGAACGGCGCCCGGCTCCGGCTTTTACGGAAAAACTCGCTTCTGCATGGGCCGCGGTCAAACGTTATTGCCGTTTCGCGCTGCGCATTTTGACATCACCGGTGAAGGTCGTTGGGGAAGACGGCTTTTCCCGCTTTAAATATGCTCTTATTTCAATGCTTGTATTCAGTATCTTTTTCTCAATCGGAAATTGGTTTCAGCTGAGGGCAAGCCAGCAAAGGCCTCTCGGATACGGGGAGCGGCATCATACGTTTTTTGACGGCTTTACCGTCGTTCTCGTGTATACGCTCGTCTTTTTTGCCGCTGCGGCCGGCGCGGTCTGGCTTGTATCACGTTATATGATGAAACAGAAAATTACGATGCGGGATGCGGCCGCGGGGGTCGGATCGCTTTTGGTTCCGGCTGTCGCCTGCTCTATCGTGTGGATGATTTTCGCGATATTGAATCTGCCAGTCATCACCGTGGTGTTTACGGCGCTGACCTTGTTTCTGGCCGCCTCGGCGATGGTGCAGTTTGTGCAGATTCTTTACAAATCGGCTGAAAAGCCTGCGGCTGATGTGATGTACTGTATTTCCGCGGCGGTCATCATCATGCTCATTTTTACGGCTGTGACATGGCCGCTCATTTCAGAGTACTTTACTGCTTCGCTGATCCCTTTATAAGTCGAAATTTGTCTTTCACAATGTTTACAAATTTTTCTAATAAAGCGTGTTGTTTTGAAGACCCGGCCGAGATATGATGAGAGCAACAGCAATTCGAAAGCGGCACTACTCTTTATGATTCGGAAAGGGATGATGAAGATGGCCCCATTGTTGCGAGAAGCCATTAATCGGAAAAAACAGCACCTGAGGACAAAGCTGATCCGCTCAGGGTTTTACCAAAACCATGTTCAGGAACTGTCCGGATACACGCTGAGTGAGCTTGAAAAGGAATATGAAGCCGTCAAACGATTGAAAAAAGCCGAGCTTCACTGATAAGAGCTTGAAAGTCTGCCTTGCGGGGCGGGCTTTTTTTTCTTTTGAAAATGATCAAAAGAGGGTAAACTATCCTTAATTGAAAGATTGGCTTTTCAAATTATCAGAGGAGGGGGAATCAATGATGCAGACGATTTTATCCAACAGTATAGGTATGGTTCTCATTATTCTCATCATTAACATTATATATGTCTCTTTCTTTACGATCAGGATGATTCTGACATTAAAGGGACAGCGCTATTTCGCCGCAGGCATCAGTACGATTGAAATCCTTGTGTATGTGACCGGCCTGAGTCTCGTGCTTGGCAATCTGAATCAAATTCAAAACGTCATTGCCTATGCGCTCGGCTACGGCCTCGGCGTCATAGTGGGAATGAAAATTGAGGAAAAACTGGCGCTCGGCTATATTACAGTCAACGTCATTACGAAGGAGCTCGATCTGGACCTGCCGAAACAGCTCCGGGAAAAAGGATACGGGGTTACAAGCTGGGTTGCGGGCGGACTTGAAGGAGACCGGACCGCCATGCAGATTCTGACGCCGCGCAAATATGAGCTTCAGCTTTATGATACGATTAAAACGCTTGATGAAAAAGCGTTTATCATCGCCTTTGAGCCGAAAACGATCCACGGCGGATTCTGGGTGAAAGCAGTGAAGAAGAGGAGAATTAAGGAATGACAAAGCCAAAAAAGAAACGGTTTGAAGTAACGGAAGATGAAACGATTGACACCATTCTCACTTTAATGAAGGAAGAGGGTTATATGCCCGTCCGGCGGATGGAAGAGCCGATCTTTACAGAAAAGAAAGAAAATGGATCAATTCAAGTCGTTCCTTGCGGGAAAAAAATCGTATTTGAAGGGAAATTGATCTAAACACGAACATTAAAAGAAAGAATTTTTATATCGTTCGATAATGTCGTTGACATTATCCAAGTCCGTTGTTAAGATAAACATGAAATCAAAACACGACCTCATATAATCTTGGGAATATGGCCCATAAGTTTCTACCCGGCTGCCGTAAACGGCCGGACTATGCAGGAAAGTGATAAACAGCTGACATGGATATCGCAGAAGCGAACGACTGACGATACGCGCGCCATGCCCGGTTTGTATTGCTTCCTCATAGTTGCAATATAAGCCGGGCTTTTTTTTCTGAAAAACAAAGCATGAGAAGGTGGGAACAGAATGCAGCCGCTAGCAGGAATCATCATGGGAAGCACCTCCGATTGGGAGACAATGAAACATGCATGCGACATACTTGACGAACTTCACATTCCTTATGAAAAACAGGTAGTATCCGCGCACCGGACGCCTGATTTGATGTTTGAATATGCAGAAAGCGCCAGAGACAGGGGCTTAAAAGTCATTATTGCCGGAGCCGGAGGAGCGGCGCATCTGCCGGGAATGACGGCGGCCAAAACGACGCTGCCGGTGATCGGCGTACCGGTTCAGACAAAATCGCTTAACGGGCTTGATTCTCTTCTGTCTATCGTACAGATGCCAGGCGGCGTGCCGGTCGCGACGACTGCGATCGGGAAAGCGGGCGCAGTGAACGCGGGTCTGTTAGCCGCGCAAATTTTGTCGGCATTTGACGATGCCATTGCGGATAAACTAGAGGCGAGAAGAAATGCGACAAAACAAACGGTGCTGGAAAGCAGTGATCAGCTTGTCTGATAAAAAAACGATTTATCCCGGCGCCGTCATCGGCATTATCGGAGGCGGACAGCTCGGAAAAATGATGGCTGTCGCCGCAAAACAGATGGGCTATAAAGTCGCTGTCGTCGATCCCGTGAAAGACTCGCCATGCGGACAGATCGCCGATATTGAGATTACCGCCCAGTACAATGACCGTGAAGCGATTCAAAAATTGGCCGGAGTCAGTGACATCATTACCTACGAATTTGAAAATATCGATTACGAGGCGCTCAACTGGCTCAAAGAACATGCATATCTTCCCCAGGGAAGCGAGCTGCTGCTCATCACCCAAAACAGGGAAACGGAAAAAAAGGCGATCCAGTCAGCAGGCTGTCAAGTCGCTCCTTATCGGATCGTAAACAGCGGACGGGAGCTTGAGGAAGCCGTTCAGGCACTGGGGCTCCCGGCGGTGCTGAAAACATGCCGCGGCGGATATGACGGCAAAGGCCAATTTGTCATTAAGGAAGAAGGACAGACAGATGAAGCGGCTGCGCTGTTAGAAAACGGCACGTGCATACTTGAAAGCTGGGTATCGTTCCGGATGGAGCTTTCCGTTATCGTGACGAGATCGGTGCACGGGGAGATTTCAACCTTTCCGGCTGCTGAAAATATCCACAAAAATAATATTCTGTTCCAAAGCATCGTACCCGCGAGAGCGGAGGAAACGGTTCAAAAGCGGGCAGAGGCGCTTGCCGTTCAGCTCGCGGAGAAATTGGAACTTGTCGGGCCCCTTGCGGTGGAAATGTTCGTCACGGAAGACGGAGACCTTTTGATTAATGAACTGGCGCCGCGTCCTCACAATTCAGGGCATTATACGCTCGACCTTTGTGAAACGAGCCAATTCGAACAGCACATCAGAGCGGTCTGCGGACTTCCTCTCGGCAGAACCGATCTTCTCAAACCGGGAATGATGGTGAATCTGCTCGGTGATGAAGTGAAGATTGCGGAGGAGCATACGGAGCTTTTAAAGGAAGCCAAACTGTACCTGTACGGAAAACATGAGATTAAAAAAGGCCGCAAAATGGGGCATATGACATTTTTGCGGAAGCCTGATGAAACATGGATTCAGGACATCACGAACATATGGATGAAAAGAGACGGAGGACGAGCATAATGATCGAACGTTATTCAAGACCTGAAATGTCCGCGATCTGGACGGACGAAAACAGATACCAGGCATGGCTGGAAGTCGAGATTTTAGCCTGTGAAGCCTGGGCTGAGCTTGGCGTCATTCCGAAAGAAGACGTCAAAGTCATGCGCGAAAACGCGTCTTTCGATATCAACCGCATTTTGGAAATCGAGCAGGATACGCGCCATGACGTCGTTGCATTCACCCGTGCGGTTTCAGAATCATTAGGTGAAGAAAGAAAATGGGTTCACTACGGCCTGACGTCAACAGATGTCGTGGATACCGCTCTTTCCTATCTATTAAAACAGGCGAATGAGATCTTGCTCAAGGACATTGAGAGATTTGTTGACATTATAAAAGAAAAAGCGAAAGAACATAAATACACGGTCATGATGGGCCGCACGCACGGCGTACACGCGGAACCGACGACATTCGGCCTGAAACTCGCGCTTTGGCATGAAGAAATGAAACGCAACCTTGAACGTTTCAAGCAGGCAAAAGAAGGGATCGAGGTCGGGAAGCTTTCCGGCGCGGTCGGCACATATGCGAATATTGATCCGTTCGTAGAGCAGTATGTCTGTGAAAAACTCGGCCTGAAAGCGGCGCCGATTTCCACTCAGACATTACAGCGCGACCGACATGCGGATTACATGGCGGCACTGGCTTTGATCGCGACGAGCATTGAAAAATTCGCAGTGGAAATCCGCGGTCTGCAAAAGAGTGAAACACGTGAAGTGGAAGAGTTTTTTGCAAAAGGACAAAAAGGCTCATCGGCTATGCCTCATAAGCGGAATCCGATCGGGTCGGAAAATATGACGGGCATGGCGCGCGTGATCCGCGGGTATATGCTGACGGCATACGAAAATGTACCGTTATGGCATGAGCGTGATATTTCTCATTCATCAGCTGAGCGCATCATTCTTCCTGACGCGACAATCGCGCTGAATTACATGCTGAACCGATTCAGCAATATCGTCAAAAACTTAACGGTATTCCCGGAAAATATGAAACGCAACATGGACCGCACACTCGGTTTGATCTATTCTCAGCGCGTGCTGCTTGCTTTAATCGACACGGGTCTGCC
Organism: Bacillus sp. JNUCC-22; assembly: GCF_018861275.1. Taxonomy (NCBI): domain Bacteria; kingdom Bacillati; phylum Bacillota; class Bacilli; order Caryophanales; family Bacillaceae; genus Bacillus; species Bacillus sp. JNUCC-22. Next base: position 646,813 of record NZ_CP076408.1, read on the forward strand.
TCGTGAAGAAGCATATGACACGGTTCAGCCGAAAGCAATGGAAGCGTGGGAAAAACAAGTGCCGTTCCGCCAGCTTGTCGAAGCGGAGGAAAAAATCACGTCCCGTCTCACACCGGAACAGATTGCCGATTGCTTTGACTACAATTATCATTTGAAAAACGTCGACTTGATCTTTGAGCGTTTAGGTTTATAGAAGAAGCCAGCCGGAGGCGGCTTCTTCAGCCGCCATAGATTGAATATTCCCAACATTCGGGTTAGGAGGCCTTCCGTGAATATTGTGAACAATAATCTTCTTTATGAAGGAAAAGCGAAACGGATTTATCAAACTGAAGACGAACAGATTCTCCGCGTGGTCTACAAGGATTCCGCAACAGCCTTTAACGGTGAGAAAAAAGCGGAGATCAGCGGAAAGGGCCGTCTGAACAATGAAATTTCAAGCCTGATTTTCAAACATCTGCACGCCAAAGGAATTGACAACCACTTTGTGGAGCGTGTTTCAGAATCAGAGCAGCTTATCAAAAAAGTGAGCATCATTCCGCTTGAAGTCGTGGTCAGAAACGTTGCCGCCGGAAGCATGTCGAAACGTCTCGGCATCCCGGAAGGAACTAAGCTTCCGCAGCCGATTATCGAATTTTACTATAAAGATGACGCACTGGGCGATCCGCTCATCACAGAAGATCATATCTGGCTTTTAAAAGCGGCGGCTCCTGAGCAGGTGGAAACGATCAAATCGATTACAAAACAGGTGAATCAAGAGCTGCAGCATATTTTTGAAGACTGCGGCGTCAGATTAATAGATTTTAAGCTGGAATTCGGCTTAGACGCAGAGGGACGGGTTCTTTTAGCGGATGAAATTTCTCCTGACACGTGCCGTCTGTGGGACAAAGACACAAACGAAAAGCTCGATAAAGATTTGTTCAGACGGAACCTGGGAAGCTTAACCGACGCATATGAAGAGATTTTTAAAAGACTGGGAGGCATTTCATAATGTATAAAGTGAAAGTTTATGTCAGCTTAAAAGAAAGTGTGCTCGATCCTCAAGGAAGCGCGGTGCAGCATGCATTGCACAGCATGACCTACAATGAAGTGCAGGATGTGCGCATCGGAAAATACATGGAGCTGACGATTGAAAAATCTGACCGCGATCTTGACGCGCTCGTGAAAGAAATGTGTGAAAAGCTTCTTGCCAATACAGTCATTGAAGACTACCGATATGAAGTTGAGGAGGTTGTCGCACAGTGAAATTTGCGGTGATTGTGTTACCCGGCTCCAACTGTGATATTGATATGTTCCACGCCGTAAAAGACGAACTCGGCGAAGAAGTCGAGTATGTCTGGCACGAGGAAACAAGCCTTGACGGATTTGACGGCGTGCTCATCCCCGGCGGGTTTTCATACGGCGACTACTTGAGATGCGGCGCCATCGCCAGATTCGCAAACATCATGCCGGCTGTGAAAAAAGCGGCTGCCGAAGGAAAACCGGTTCTCGGCGTCTGCAACGGATTCCAGATTCTGCAGGAGCTCGGACTTCTGCCCGGCGCGATGAGACGCAACAAAGATTTAAAGTTCATCTGCCGCCCGGTTGAATTAATCGTGCAGAACGGCGGCACGTTATTCACATCTTCCTATGAAAAAGGACAATCGATTACGATTCCGGTTGCCCACGGCGAAGGCAATTTCTACTGTGATGACGAAACGCTTGAAAGATTAAAAGAAAACAATCAAATCGCCTTCACATACGGCGGCGATATTAACGGAAGCGTCAGCGGCATTGCCGGCGTCGTGAATGAGAAAGGCAACGTATTAGGCATGATGCCTCACCCTGAGCGCGCAGTCGATGAACTGCTCGGCAGCGCAGACGGTCTTACATTGTTCCGGTCTATCGTGAAAAATTGGAGGGAAACTCATGTCGCTACTGCTTGAACCAAGTAAAGAACAAATAAACGAAGAGAAACTCTATCAGCAAATGGGTGTCAGTGATGACGAGTTCGCACTCATTGAATCTATTATCGGAAGATTGCCGAACTACACGGAAATCGGGATTTTTTCCGTCATGTGGTCAGAGCACTGCAGCTATAAAAACTCAAAACCGGTTTTACGCAAATTCCCGACTAGCGGCGAACGCGTGCTGCAGGGTCCCGGAGAAGGCGCGGGAATCGTTGACATCGGTGACAATCAGGCGGTCGTGTTCAAAATTGAATCTCATAACCATCCGTCAGCGATTGAGCCATACCAAGGTGCTGCGACGGGAGTGGGCGGCATCATCCGTGACGTTTTCTCAATGGGCGCCCGTCCGATAGCTGTATTAAACTCTCTTCGATTTGGTGAGCTCACTTCACCTCGTGTGAAGTACTTGTTTGAAGAAGTAGTGGCGGGAATCGCGGGATACGGAAACTGTATCGGAATTCCGACGGTCGGCGGAGAAGTGCAGTTTGACGCAAGCTATGAGGGCAATCCGCTTGTCAATGCAATGTGCGTCGGCTTAATTGATCATAAAGATATTAAAAAAGGCCAGGCGAAAGGTGTCGGCAATACGGTCATGTACGTCGGCGCTAAAACGGGCCGCGACGGCATACACGGCGCTACTTTCGCATCAGAAGAAATGTCAGATTCATCTGAAGAAAAACGTTCCGCGGTGCAGGTCGGCGATCCTTTCATGGAAAAACTTCTCCTGGAAGCATGCCTTGAAGTCATCCAATGCGACGCCTTAGTCGGCATTCAGGATATGGGGGCGGCCGGTCTGACAAGTTCGAGTGCTGAAATGGCAAGCAAAGCCGGCTCAGGCATTGAAATGAACCTTGATCTCATTCCGCAGCGGGAAACAGGTATGACCGCTTACGAAATGATGCTTTCCGAGTCTCAGGAACGCATGCTTCTCGTCATTGAACGCGGACGTGAACAGGAAATTGTCGATATTTTTGATAAATATGATCTTGAAGCGGTTTCCGTAGGTCATGTTACGGATGATAAAATGCTCCGCCTCCGCCATAACGGAGAGGTTGTTTGCGAGCTTCCGGTCGACGCGCTGGCGGAAGAAGCACCTGTATACCACAAGCCGTCAGCAGAACCCGCGTACTACCGCGAGTTTCAGGAAACGGAAGTTCCCGCGCCTGAAGTAAAAGATGCGACAGAGACGCTTTTTGCCCTGCTGCAGCAGCCGACAATCGCCAGCAAAGAGTGGGTGTACGATCAATATGACTACATGGTGCGCACAAATACGGTGGTCGCTCCGGGCTCTGACGCGGGAGTGCTCAGAATCCGCGGCACGAAAAAAGCGCTGGCGATGACGACGGATTGCAACGCCCGTTATTTATATCTTGATCCAGAAGAAGGCGGGAAAATCGCAGTTGCCGAAGCAGCGCGCAACATCGTATGCTCCGGCGCCGAACCGCTTGCGGTCACGGATAATCTGAATTTCGGAAACCCGGAAAAACCTGAAATTTTCTGGCAGATCGAAAAAGCGGCCGACGGCATCAGCGAGGCGTGCAATGTTCTCAGCACTCCCGTCATCGGCGGTAACGTATCACTTTATAATGAATCGAACGGAACGGCGATCTACCCGACGCCTGTTATCGGCATGGTCGGCTTAATTGAAGATACCGCTCATATTACGACACAGCATTTCAAACAAGCGGGGGATCTTGTATACGTGATCGGCGAAACAAAACCTGAGTTTGCCGGAAGCGAACTGCAAAAAATGACAGAAGGCCGCATTTACGGCAAAGCGCCGCAAATCGATCTTGATATAGAGCGGTCACGCCAAAAAGAATTGCTTGACGCGATTAAAAAAGGCTTCGTTCAATCAGCGCATGACGTATCAGAAGGCGGCTTAGGCGTAGCGGTTGCAGAAAGCGTCATGACGACGGAAAACCTTGGCGCCAACGTAACTGTTGCAGGGGAAGCGGCATTATTATTCTCTGAATCTCAATCCCGCTTCGTCGTTTCAGTGAAAAAAGAACACCAAGCGGCGTTTGAAGCGGCTGTGGCCGATGCGGTTCATATCGGTGAGGTAACGGCTGACGGAATTCTGGCGATTCAAAACCAGGACGGACAACAATTGGTTCACGCGCAAACGAAAGAACTTGAGCGCGCGTGGAAAGGAGCTATTCCATGCTTGCTGAAATCAAAGGCCTGAATGAAGAATGCGGTGTGTTTGGCATCTGGGGACATGAAGAAGCTCCGCAGATCACGTATTACGGCCTCCACAGCCTCCAGCACAGAGGACAGGAAGGCGCGGGAATTGTCGCAACTGACGGTGAAAAACTGACGGCGCATAAAGGACAGGGGCTTATTACCGAGGTTTTTCAAAACGGCGAACTGAGCAAAGTGAAGGGAAAAGGCGCGATCGGGCACGTCCGTTATGCGACGGCAGGCGGAGGCGGATATGAAAATGTCCAGCCGCTCCTGTTCCGTTCGCAAAACAACGGCAGCCTCGCGCTCGCCCATAACGGCAACTTGGTCAACGCCACACAGTTGAAGCAGCAGCTTGAAAACCAAGGGAGCATCTTTCAGACTTCCTCCGATACGGAAGTGCTGGCTCACCTGATTAAACGCAGCGGCCACTTTTCGCTGAAGGATCAAATCAAAAATTCGCTATCTATGCTGAAAGGCGCTTATGCCTTTTTAATCATGACTGAAACAGAAATGATCGTAGCGCTTGACCCGAACGGACTCAGACCGCTGTCAATCGGCATGATGGGCGATGCTTACGTCGTCGCATCAGAAACATGCGCATTCGATGTGGTCGGCGCGACATACCTTCGCGAGGTAGAGCCGGGCGAAATGCTGATCATCAATGATGAAGGCATGAAATCAGAGCGTTTCTCCATGAATATCAACCGTTCCATCTGCAGCATGGAGTACATTTATTTCTCAAGACCTGACAGCAATATCGACGGCATTAACGTGCACAGCGCCCGGAAAAACCTCGGAAAAATGCTTGCCCAGGAGTCCGCGGTTGAAGCGGATGTCGTCACAGGCGTGCCTGATTCCAGTATTTCTGCGGCCATCGGCTATGCCGAGGCAACGGGCATCCCGTACGAACTCGGTCTCATTAAAAACCGTTATGTCGGCAGAACGTTTATCCAGCCGTCACAGGCTCTCCGTGAGCAAGGCGTGAGAATGAAGCTGTCCGCCGTCCGCGGTGTTGTCGAAGGAAAACGGGTCGTCATGGTTGATGATTCCATCGTGCGCGGGACGACAAGCCGCCGGATTGTCACAATGCTCAGAGAAGCGGGAGCGACAGAGGTGCACGTCAAGATCAGTTCACCGCCGATCGCTCATCCGTGCTTCTACGGCATCGACACATCAACCCATGAGGAGCTGATCGCTTCTTCTCATTCCGTGGAAGAAATCCGCCAGATCATCGGTGCTGACACGCTTTCTTTCTTAAGTGTAGACGGATTGTTAAAAGGAGTCGGCCGAAAATTTGAAGACACCAATTGCGGACAATGCCTCGCTTGTTTTACGGGCAAATATCCGACGGAAATTTATCAGGATACAGTGCTTCCTCACGTAAAAGAAGCGGTGCTGACAAAATAAAATGTGAAAATGACATAAAGGCAGCGGGAATTCAGGCTGCCTTTCTCTTTCTGCCTTTTAAGGAGAAACGAATTGACAAGGAGTGATAGGGATGTCTGATGCTTATAAAAATGCCGGAGTTGACATCGAAGCCGGATACGAAGCCGTCAAACGAATGAAAAAACACGTGGAGCGCACGAAAAGGCTCGGCGTTATGGGAAGCCTGGGCGGTTTTGGCGGAATGTTTGATCTGTCAGAGCTTCCGTATCAAAAGCCTGTTTTAATTTCCGGAACAGACGGTGTCGGCACCAAATTGAAACTCGCATTTTCAATGGATAAGCATGACACGATCGGCGTCGATGCGGTCGCGATGTGTGTAAATGATGTGCTTGCCCAAGGAGCGGAGCCGCTGTTTTTCCTTGATTATTTAGCGGTCGGCAAGGCCGATCCGGTAAAAATTGAGCAGATCGTTCAGGGCGTGGCGGACGGATGCGAGCAGTCAGGATCAGCGCTTATCGGCGGTGAGACGGCGGAAATGCCGGGGCTGTATACGGCTGATGAATACGATATTGCGGGCTTTTCAGTCGGCGTCGCGGAAAAAGACGAAATCGTCACCGGTGAAAATATCGAAGAGGGACATCTCTTAATCGGACTTACTTCAAGCGGCCTTCACAGCAACGGGTTTTCCCTTGTGAGAAAAGTGCTTCTTGATGACGGCGGACTTGATTTGGATACTGTCTATGAACCGTTTGCGCGTCCTCTCGGAGAAGAATTGCTGGAACCGACGAGAATATATGTGAAGCCGGTGCTCAAGGCGGTGAAAAGCGGTAAGGTGGACGGCATGGCGCATGTGACAGGCGGAGGATTCATCGAGAACATTCCGCGGATGCTGCCGGACGGATTGAGCGCGGAAATTGATCACGGATCATGGCCGATCCCGCCGATTTTTCCGTTTCTGCAGGAGCACGGCAAGCTGAAAGAAGAAGAAATGTTCAATGTCTTTAATATGGGCATCGGTTTTGTCCTTGCCGTTAAAGAAGAGGACTTGACAGACGTTATCGACACGCTTGAAGCTCAGGGCGAGAAGGCTTATTTGATCGGCCGGGTCAAGCGGGGCGAAGGCATTTCTTTCGGCGGTGCGGCTCTTTCATGAAAAAGTTTGCGGTATTTGCTTCAGGAAACGGATCGAACTTCGAGGCCATTGCCAAACGCATGAGAGAAGAGAAGTGGGATGCGGAGCTCTCGCTTCTCGTGACGGATAAGCCTCAGGCAAAGGCGGTGGAAAGGGCGGAGGCTTTACACATTCCGTCATTCGCCTTTGAACCGTCATCTTTTGAAAACAAAGCGGCCTTTGAACGGGCCGTTATTGAACAGCTGCGCCTGCACGGGGCGGAATTAATCGTTCTCGCCGGCTATATGAGACTGATTGGAGATACGCTGCTTGAAGCATACGGGGGCCGCATTATTAATATACATCCCTCGCTTCTTCCGGCATTCCCCGGGATTGACGCTGTCGGACAGGCGTATCGGGCCGGTGTGAAAGTGGCGGGCATTACCGTTCATTACGTCGACGAAGGCATGGACACCGGACCGATTATCGCGCAAAAAGCATTCGAAATACAGGAAAACGATACGCTTGAAAACATAGAGCATACAATACACGAGCTTGAGCACAAATGGTATCCGAGCGTTGTGAAACAGCTGCTGGGACTAAATAACAGAGGTGAAAAGGCATGACAATCAAACGCGCACTAATCAGTGTTTCTGATAAAACAAATCTCGTACCTTTCGTAAAGGAACTGACAGAGCTCGGCGTCGAAGTCATTTCGACCGGAGGAACAAAAAAACTTCTTCAGGAAAACGGTGTGGATGTCATCGGCATTTCAGAAGTGACCGGATTTCCTGAAATTATGGACGGACGGTTAAAAACGCTCCATCCTAATATTCACGGCGGACTGCTTGCCGTAAGAGACAATGAAGAGCATATGGCGCAGATCAATGAGCATGGCATTGCCCCCATTGACCTTGTGGTCGTCAACCTTTACCCGTTTAAAGAAACGATTTCGAAAGAAGACGTAACATACGATGAAGCGATAGAAAACATTGATATCGGCGGTCCCGGCATGCTGCGCGCCGCATCGAAAAACCATCAGGATGTGACGGTCATCACAGATCCGGCCGATTACAGCTCCGTGCTCAATGAGATTAAAGAACACGGCGGCGTTTCGCTTAAAAGAAAACGCGAGCTTGCGGCCAAAGTATTCCGCCATACCGCGGCATACGACGCATTAATCGCTGATTACTTAACACGCGAGGCCGGTGAGAAAGACTCTGAGCAATTCACCGTTACATTTGAGAAAAAACAATCGCTCCGCTACGGTGAAAACCCTCACCAAGAGGCTGTTTTCTATCAAAGCGCACTTCCCGTCTCCGGTTCCATCGCGGCGGCAAAACAGCTTCACGGCAAAGAGCTTTCTTACAACAATATTAAGGACGCAGATGCGGCCGTTCAAATCGTCCGGGAATTTACAGAACCCGCAGCTGTTGCCGTTAAACATATGAACCCGTGCGGAGTCGGTACGGGAGCTTCAATTGAGGAAGCATTCAATAAAGCGTATGAAGCTGATAAAACCTCCATTTTCGGCGGCATCATCGCGCTGAACCGTGAAGTTGATCAGGCAACGGCTGAAGCCCTTCACGGCATCTTTTTAGAAATCATTATCGCCCCTTCTTTCAGTGAAGAAGCGCTGAACGTACTGACGGCGAAGAAAAACCTTCGTCTGCTCACGCTTGACGTGTCCGCATCAGGGAAGAAAGAAAAACAGCTGACATCCGTACAGGGCGGTCTTTTGATTCAAGATTTAGACGTCCATGGATTTGATGACGCCGACATCAGCATCCCGACAAAAAGAGAGCCGAGCGAGCAGGAATGGGAAGATTTGAAGCTGGCTTGGAAAGTCGTCAAACATGTGAAATCCAACGCGATCGTTCTTGCAAAAGACCATATGACGGTCGGTGTGGGAGCGGGACAGATGAATCGCGTCGGTTCAGCTAAAATCGCCATTGAGCAGGCCGGAGAAAAAGCAAAAGGCAGCGCGCTCGGATCAGACGCGTTTTTCCCGATGCCGGATACAGTCGAAGAAGCCGCAAAAGCGGGCGTCACGGCGATTATCCAGCCAGGCGGATCGGTCCGCGATGAAGATTCGATTAAAAAAGCGGATGAATACGGGATCGCCATGGTATTCACCGGCATCAGACATTTCAAACATTAAGAGGGGGAACGAAGCGTGAATGTATTGATTATCGGAAAAGGCGGCAGAGAGCATACATTGGCTTGGAAAGCGGCGCAAAGCCCGCTTGTTGACACGGTGTACGCCGCGCCCGGAAATGACGGTATGGCAGACTGCGCGACGCTGGTCAACATTGAAGAAAGCGATCATGCCGCACTCATTGCGTTTGCGAAAGAACATCATGTCGGGCTGACGATTATCGGCCCCGAAGTTCCTCTGATTGAAGGGATAGCGGACGAGTTTGAAAAAGCCGGACTGCTTGTTTTCGGACCGTCTGAAAAAGCGGCTATCATTGAAGGAAGCAAACAGTTTGCCAAGGATTTAATGAAAAAATACGGCATTCCGACGGCGGAGTATGAGACGTTTACTTCATTTGAAGAGGCGAAAGCATATGTGCAGCAAAAAGGTGCGCCGATTGTCATTAAAGCGGACGGGCTTGCCGCCGGAAAAGGTGTCACGGTCGCGATGACGGAAGAAGAAGCGATTGAATGCCTGCACGATTTTCTTGAGGATGAGAAATTCGGGGAGGCGAGCGCATCTGTGGTCATTGAAGAGTTCCTCGCCGGCGAAGAATTTTCTTTAATGGCGTTTGTAAAAGGGGAGACCGTCTATCCGATGGTCATCGCTCAAGATCATAAACGCGCCTTCGATGGAGACAAAGGGCCGAATACGGGCGGAATGGGCGCCTACTCACCGGTGCCGCACATTTCCGATGATATCGTCAGAAGCGCAGTCGAAACGATTGTGAAGCCGGCGGCAAAAGCAATGGTAAAAGAGGGACGTTCCTTCACGGGCGTGCTGTACGCGGGGCTGATTCTGACGGGAAACGGATCAAAAGTCATTGAATTCAACGCGCGCTTCGGAGATCCGGAAACACAGGTTGTCGTGCCGAGAATGGAATCTGACCTCATTCAGGTGCTCCTAGATCTTCTGCATGAGAAGGATGTTGACCTAAGGTGGAGGGATACGGCCGCCGTCAGCGTTGTGCTGGCTTCTGAAGGCTATCCGGAAGGCTATGCGAAAGGCACTCCGATCGGCAGTTTGACGTCCGCTGAAGACGGGATCGCTGTTTTTCATGCCGGAACGAAAAAAGACGGCGGACAATTTGTTACAAACGGCGGCCGGGTCGCCAATGTCACGGCATTTGCTGAGACATTTGAAGCGGCGAGGGATAAAGTGTACAGCGCCGTTTCAGGGCTGGCAAAACCCGGACTGTTTTACAGAAGCGATATCGGCGCCCGTGCGCTGAAAGCATCGCAGCGATAAAGAGGAAAACCCCGCGTTATGTAAGATGCGGGGTTTTTTACGTAAGCTGAGGACGACCTAGACTGTCGGCTTGCCGTGTGACACGCAGTCATCGATGAAGTCTTCCGGCGTATAGACGGATTCTTCTCAGACTCGCGGGACAGGAGAAATTAAATAACAAGCCGAAACGGCTTGTTATTTTTCTTGCTGATGGCTGTCATCCTGATTCATTCCGGTTTGGAACATATATGTCACCGGACAGAAGCGGAGGATGCCGGACGCCGCTTTCATCGCGCCCATCATCATACAGAAGAGATGCATCTTGCACCAAGGTTTTCTCGTGTATTTCGCTGAAGCAGCAGACAAAATGGTGAGGCCGCAAGTGATGCGCAGAACGGCATTTAATAAACTGATATTCGGTTTCATCATTTCAGCTCCCTTAGAAAAAGTTTTTCATTCATCTTCAATAATTTGTAACGTTTTAGCCGTGCGATAATTGTGCGGATGTGATACGATGGGTCTAATATAAGCGAAGGAGAGTATGTGAATGTCCGAACGTACCTTTAACTGGAAAAATAAAGACATCAGATCACAGGCGGATGTTGTAGACTCAAAGCTGCTTCCAACGCTACTTTTACGGGATGCTCTCGTATTAAATCCTTTTTTAAAACAATGGCTGAAAAAGAATGTCTGGATTTACGGAGACCGAATTGTATATGTTGGTGATGAGCTTCCTGATGCAGCAGAGCACATTCATACCATAAATTGTGAAGGAAAATACATTGTGCCAGGTTACATTGAACCGCATACACATCCTTTTCAAATATATAATCCCCAAACGCTCGCCGAATATGTGTCTCAATTCGGAACAACGACGTTTGTTAATGATAACTTGTTTTTTCTTTTGCACAGCGGTAAAAAGAAAGCGCTTACTATATTGGAGGAACTGAAAAAACAGCCGGTGCAATATTTCTGGTGGTCCAGATATGATCTGCAGACTGAAGTGCTGAATGAGGATCAGCTTCTTTCTTTTGATGTCCGAAAGCAATGGATTGAGCACCCGGATGTCATTCAAGGCGGAGAATTGACCGGATGGCCGCGCCTCATGGACGGCGATGACCTGATGCTTCATTGCATGCAGGCGACAAAAAAACTGCGCAAGCGGATAGAAGGGCATTTTCCCGGAGCCTCTGAAAAAACACTGACGAAGATGAAACTGTTCGGGGCTGATTCCGACCACGAGGCGATGAATGGCGGCGAGGTGATGAGACGGCTTGAATTGGGCTACTATGTTTCGCTCAGACATTCATCCATCCGCCCTGATTTGAGAACGATTTTGCAGGATCTCCATCAAAAAGGCTTCCGGCATTATGATCATTTCTTTTACACGACGGATGGAGCAACGCCGCATTTTTATAAAGGCGGCATGACGAATGAATTAATCAAAATCGCTTTGGAGGAAGGAGTTCCGGCGATCGATGCCTATAATATGGCCTCCTTTAATATCGCGAAGTATTATCAGATGGACGACTTTCTCGGTGTGGTCGGTCCGGGCCGGCTTGCTTCATTGAATATTCTTGATGACCCGATGAATCCGGACCCGGTCACGGTGATCTCCAAAGGCATCCTGCTGAGGGAAGACGGCCGAAATATGAATGCGTTTACAGAAACGGATTGGAAAAAGGGCGGTCTTGTCCCTCTTGAGCTTTCATATGATATGACGATGGATGATTTACAGTTTTCAATGCCGATGGGTGTGATAATGCGCAACGCGGTCATTATGGAGCCGTATATGATTGCGATTGATAATTCTGTTGACCAGCTTTCTTTTGATCATGATGAATGCTATCTCACGCTTCTCGATAAGCATGGAAAATGGCGGGTCAATACAATGCTGAAAGGTTTTGCCGATCGGGTGCAGGGTTTTGTCAGTTCCTACACGACAACCGGAGATATTATCGCTGCCGGAAAAAATAAGGAAGATATCCTGCTCGCTTTCTCACGGATGAAAGAAATCGGCGGCGGAATCGTGCTTGCCGAAAACGGGAAGATTCTGCATGAGATTCCCCTCGCCTTAAACGGTTCTGCATCTGCGGAGAAGTATGAAGAAGTGCTTGAGAAAGAGCAAAAACTGAGGATGTTGCTGGAGGAGCGGGGCTACCGATTCTGCGATCCGATCTATACGCTGCTCTTTTTGCAGAGCACACACCTGCCTTATATCCGCATTACGCCGAGAGGAATATTCGACGTGATGAAAAAAACTGTACTCTTTCCATCGATAATGCGTTAAAATATAAAAGCAGGGAGCCGACATATGAAAAGATGGAAAACCGTTTGTATGCTTTGTTTTGCGTTTTTGCTGCTTGCCGCCTGCCGGCAGAACAATGCCGATCAGGTGCAGCCGAAAGAAGCGGAAGCTCCTTTAACGGGGCTGAAAACTGAGCAGAAGCTTGCAGAACGCCGTCCGATTGCAGTCGCAGTGAACAATCATCCGAAGGCGAGGCCCCAATCCGGGCTGTCAAAGGCGGATGTTGTCATCGAAGCGCTCGCGGAGGGCCGGATTACGCGGTTTCTCGCGATTTTTCAAAGTGAGATGCCGGAAACGGTCGGGCCTGTGCGGAGCGCGAGGGAATATTTTGTCACGCTCAGCAGCGGGTTTAACAGCATATTTGTCCATCATGGCTGGAGTCCCGGCGCAAAAAAGCAGCTGGAGTCCGGAGCTTACGATTATATAAACGGTTTGGATTTTGACGGAAGCCTGTTTTGGAGAGCCGATTTCAGCAAGCCGCCCCACAATTCCTACACGTCGTATGACAATATCAGGAAGGCGGCGGAACAAAAAGGATACAAGCTGAACGGAAAAACAGAACCGCTCCCATTTCAGACATCAGATGCAAAACCAGGAAATGAAACCTACAATATTCGGATAGATTATGGAACACAAAACATTACAAATCTTGTCGAATACGATTATGATAAAAAAGCTGATGCTTATACAAGAAGCTCTGATGGTGTGAAAGCGACAGACCGGGAGACCGGAAAGCCTTTAGCCATGCACAACATTTTTATTGTTGAAGCCGGCCATCGCATGACAGACAAAGATGGAAGGCGGGCCATCGATATTCAGTCAGGGGGGAAGGGCCTCCTGCTTCAGCACGGCGATGTTATGGAGTCAGACTGGGAATATAAAGACGGCCGTATTCTGCCCGTAAAAGGCGGTGAGATTCTTCCGTTTGTGCCAGGAAAGACATGGATTAATATCGTGCCTGATCTCGATGCAGCTTCCATTAGTAAAGGAGAAGGTGTTTGACGATGCAAATCGATAAATTACGCGGAAAAGAACTGGACCAGTTATTTTTATCTATTTTATCGCTGAAAGATCTGGAGGAATGCTATCGTTTCTTTGACGATCTTTGTACGATTAATGAAATCCAATCGCTGGCGCAGCGTTTGGAAGTGGCGAGAATGCTCCGCGAAGGAAATACGTATCACAAAATAGAAAGCGAAACGGGTGCTTCCACAGCGACGATTTCCCGGGTGAAGAGATGCTTAAATTACGGTAACGACGCCTATGAAATGGCGCTTGACCGTGTAAACAAAGGAGAATCCTCCTCAGCTACGTAAAAAACCGCTCTGCCGATGACGGCAGGCGGTTTTTTTTATGCGTGCTGATTCAAAAGGCCGGGAAGTTCCCTCAGGCTTCCGTCTTCCTCCCGGTATACGATGTGTTCAGCTGAAAAATGAATCGGTGAGCTGATGCCCGCCGCCGCGGCGAGGTGAAACAGCCCTTCACGCAACGAGAGCACGTAGTTGCAGACGCGGTGCTGTTTATCTTCGATACTGAGCGCGCGCTGAAGTTTTGGATCGGTTGTCGCCACTCCGACAGGACAATGATTGGTGTGGCATACTTGAGCGCGGATACAGCCGACTGAAAACATCATTCCCCGGGCAATATTGACAAAATCCGCGCCTAACGCGAGGGCAACGGCAATCTTATCCGGAGTGAGCAGCTTTCCGGATGCGAAAATTTTCAGCTTATCTCTTATCCCGTATGTCTTCAAAAGGCCGTCAACAAGGGGGAGGCCGGTCAGAATCGGCAGGCCGACGGAATCCGCCAGCTCATGGAAAGAAGCTCCCGTTCCCCCTTCACTGCCGTCAATCGTAATAAAGTCGGGAAGTTTGCCTGATGAACTCATACAGGAAATAAGGTCTTCAAGGTCTTTGCGGCTGCCCGGGACAATTTTGATACCGACCGGTTTTTCACCGACAGTCCTTAATTTCTCAATGAAATCAAGCATGTCCGGAACATTTGAGAACTCGTTGAAGCGGTTTGGGCTGTCAATGGATTGTCCGGGCTGCACATTTCTGATGGCGGCAATTTCTTCGGTCACCTTTGAACCGTCAATATGCCCGCCTCTTGCTTTCGCCCCTTGCGCAAGCTTTAATTCAAAGGCTTTAATCTGCTCGAGGCGGCTTTTTTTCTTAAATTCTTCCCATGAAAATTCTCCATCTTCAGTGCGCACGCCGAACAGCCCGGGGCCGATTTGGCAGATAATATCCGCGCCGCCTTTCAGGTGATACTCAGACAGGCCGCCTTCGCCTGTATTCATCCATGTGCCGCCGGCCTGGTGCAGCCCTTTTGACAGGGCGGTGATTGCCCGGTCGCCAAGTGAGCCGTAGCTCATCGCTGATTGTCCGATTAACCCTTTCACATAAAACGGCTTCTTGCATGTATCGCGGCCGATCACTTGCACATCGTCCGGATGCAGGTAATAAGGGTCCGCTTTTGCTTTTTCGCGGTGTTCGCTGCGTTTCAGCAGGTTGTCTTTGTCAATCTTGTATACCATCGTGTCGATCTTCGGCGTCTGATCTGCGCGCAGCTCCTCCCTTTGTTTCGGGAAGAGGGCGTTACGGATATAATAGCCCGGCTGATTGAAATCCCGTTCTGAGCCGAAGCCCATCATTCTGCTCTTATACTTTCCGGACATGACCGTCTGTTCATATTCTCTCCGGGAAAACGGCTGTTCTTCGTTATCATTGCTGAATAAATACTGCCGCAGCTCAGGTCCGATTTTTTCAAATATATAGCGCAGTTTTCCCGCTGCGGGATAATTGCGCAGCACTGAATGTTCTTCCTGCTTTTCGTCTCTTATGTATATCCAGAGAAACAATGCGGCGGGAACTAAAATAATAAAAATCAATATACAAATCAGTACGATAATGGCTTGTTCCATTGAGATCAGACTCCTTGTCTTTTTTCTCTTTGACATTCCACATATTGTCTGTTTTCAAACATAGCCGTTTCCCGTCCGGCGGAGCGCAATCTTTTTTTGTGAATCAGGTGAATGACGTCTTTTTCCGTTTTTCCGGGCCAAACGAATTTGTTATAATGTTTAAATGGCAAGAAACGAATGGAGGAACGAAAACGCATGTACGATGTTAACGAGTGGAAGCATGTTTTTAAACTCGATCCGAATAAAGATTTACCGGATGAACAGCTGGAACAGCTTTGTGAATCAGGGACTGACGCCATTGTGATCGGAGGAAGCGACAATATCACCGAGGACAATGTGCTGAGACTGATGTCAAAGGTGCGGCGGTTTTTAGTGCCGTGCGTACTTGAGGTGTCGACGATTGATTCCATTGTGCCCGGGTTTGATCTTTATTTCATTCCGAGTGTGCTCAACAGCAAAAAGGCGGACTGGATTGTCGGCATGCATCATCAGGCGATGAAAGAATACGGAGAGCTCATGTCAATGGAGGAAATCGTGACGGAGGGCTACTGCATCGTCAACCCTGATTGTAAGGCGGCCGCTTTGACGGAGGCGGATACACATATAGAAACAGAAGATATTCTCGCCTATGCGCGGGTTGCGGAGCATTTGCTTCATCTCCCGATTTTTTATCTGGAATACAGCGGGATGCTGGCGGACATAGAAACGGTGGAGAAAACGAAGGCTGTGCTGGACAAGTCCGTCCTGTTTTACGGAGGCGGCATTAAAGACGCGGAAACGGCGGAACGGTTCGGCCGTCATGCCGATGTCATCGTTGTCGGAAATGCCGTATATGAAGATTTTGATCAGGCGCTTAAAACGGTGGCGGCTGTAAAGACAAAGTAGCCAAGCGGACGAAATTGATTTATGATAGAACATATGTTTGATAGGCGGTGAACGGATATGAATTACATTAGCAATCAATTATTAAGCGGATTAAATCCCGTTCAGCAGGAAGCGGTCAAGACGACGGACGGTCCGCTGCTTCTGATGGCGGGCGCGGGAAGCGGAAAAACACGTGTGCTGACGCACAGAATCGCATACTTAATGGCGGAAAAACACGTGGCGCCATGGAACATTCTGGCGATTACATTTACAAATAAAGCCGCCAGAGAAATGAAGGAGCGGGTAGAGAGCATTCTCGGACCCGGCGCGGATGAAATCTGGATATCCACCTTCCACAGCATGTGCGTGCGGATTCTGCGCAGGGATATTGACAGAATCGGCATCAACCGAAATTTCTCCATTCTTGATACGGCTGATCAGCTTTCCGTTATTAAAGGGATTCTGAAAGAGCGGAATATCGATCCGAAAAAGTTTGATCCGAGAAGTATTTTAGGCTCCATCAGCAGCGCAAAAAACGAGCTGATCGAACCTGAGGAATTCGCAAAATCGGCCGGCGGCTACTACGATCAGGTCACGAGTGACGTGTATACCGATTATCAGAAAAAACTGCTGAAAAACCAATCGCTTGATTTTGATGATTTAATCATGACAACGATTAAGCTTTTCGAGCGTGTGCCGGAAGTGCTTGAGTTTTATCAGCGCAAATTCCAGTACATTCACGTAGACGAGTATCAGGATACGAACAGGGCGCAATACCTGCTTGTGAAGCAGCTTGCGGCCCGTCTTGAAAATATCTGCGTCGTCGGTGACTCCGACCAGTCCATTTACAGATGGCGCGGGGCGGATATCGCGAATATCCTTTCCTTTGAAAAAGATTATCCGAGCGCAAACGTGATTTTGCTCGAGCAAAATTACCGCTCAACAAAGCGGATTCTGCAGGCGGCTAACGAAGTGATCAAAAACAACTCAAACCGCAAGCCGAAAAACCTGTGGACGGAAAATGACGAAGGCATCAAGCTTTCTTATTACAGCGGCGACAATGAATTCGGCGAAGGCCAATTCGTCGCGGGCAAAATTTATGAGCTGCACAGCTCGGGCCGGCGGAAGCTTTCCGATATCGCGATTTTATACCGGACAAACGCCCAGTCGCGCGTCATTGAGGAAACCCTTTTAAAATCCGGACTGAACTACAATATCGTCGGCGGAACCAAGTTCTACGACAGGAAAGAAATTAAAGACATTCTCGCATACCTGCGCCTTGTGTCAAACCCGGACGACGACATCAGTTTTACGCGGATCGTCAATGTGCCGAAGCGGGGCGTCGGCGCAACTTCGCTAGAAAAAATCGCTTCATATGCGGCGATGAACGGAATGTCAATGTTCCAGGCGATCAAACAGGTTGATTTCATCGGCGTCAGCGCGAAAGCGGCAAACGCGCTTGACGGCTTTGGCGCGATGATTGAAAATCTGACGAACATGCAGGATTACCTGTCCATTACGGAACTCACGGAAGAAATTCTCGAGAAAACGGAATACAGAGAAATGCTGAAGGCCGAAAAATCAATCGAAGCCCAAAGCCGCCTTGAAAATATCGACGAGTTTCTTTCCGTGACGAAAAACTTCGAACAAAAAAGCGAAGACAAGTCTCTCGTCGCGTTTCTGACTGATTTGGCGCTGATTGCGGATATTGACCAGCTCGACCAGAAGGAAGAGGAATCAGGCGGAAAGGATGCCGTCACTTTAATGACACTGCACGCCGCTAAGGGGCTTGAATTTCCTGTCGTGTTCTTAATGGGCATGGAAGAAGGCGTGTTCCCGCACAGCCGCTCCCTGATGGAAGAAGCCGAGATGGAAGAAGAACGCAGGCTCGCATATGTAGGCATTACGAGGGCGGAAGAAGAACTGTATTTAACGAATGCCAAAATGCGCACCTTATTCGGCCGCACCAATATGAATCCGGAATCCCGCTTTATCAGGGAAATACCTGGCGATTTATTGGAGAACCTAAATGAGAAGAAAACACCCCGCATGCAGCCGGGAAGAAAAGTGCAGCAAAAACGCGGGCCCGTATCCCGTCCCGTTTCCTATGCGAACAAAACAGGCGGCGACTCGCTCAGCTGGGCGGTCGGCGATAAAGCGGGCCATAAAAAATGGGGCACCGGAACGGTTGTCAGCGTAAAAGGAGAAGGCGAAAGCACCGAGCTTGATATCGCATTCCCGAGCCCAGTCGGCGTGAAGCGTCTGCTTGCCGCTTTTGCGCCGATTGAAAAGCAGTAACCTGAAGAGGAAAGGAAGAACATGATGGACAAAGAAACAGCGAAACACCGGGCAGAAGAATTGCGCCGCACCATCGATCAGTACAGTTATGAATATTACACCTTAGATGAACCGAGCGTGCCGGATTCCGAGTACGACAGACTGATTCAGGAGCTGATTGCCATAGAGGAAGAGCACCCGGAACTCAGAACGCCTGATTCGCCCACACAGCGGGTCGGGGGAGCGGTGCTTGAATCGTTTCAAAAGGTGCAGCACGGCACGCCGATGCTCAGTCTCGGCAACGCATTTAACGATGATGATCTCCGCGATTTTGACCGCCGGGTCCGTCAGGCTGTCGGTGACGGCGTCGCTTATAATGTGGAGCTGAAAATAGACGGTCTTGCTGTTTCTCTCCGTTATGAAGACGGCTATTTCGTCAGAGGCGCGACAAGAGGAGACGGAACGACGGGCGAAGATATCACGGAAAACTTAAAAACGATCCGCAACATTCCGCTGAAAATGAAACGGAATCTTTCCATAGAAGTGCGCGGAGAGGCGTACATGCCGAAACAGTCATTTGAAGCGCTCAATGAAGAACGGCTGAAACATGAAGAGGAGCCGTTCGCCAATCCCCGGAACGCGGCTGCGGGCTCACTCAGACAGCTCGATCCGAAAATTGCAGCGAAACGAAATCTTGACATCTTCGTCTACAGTATAGCGGAGCTTGACGAGATGGGTGTGGAAACACAGAGTCAGGGCCTGGATTTTCTGGATGAGCTCGGTTTTAAAACAAACCAGGAACGGAAAAAATGCGCCACGATAGATGAAGTCATTGAAATGATCGAAGAGCTGCAGGCGAAGCGGGCCGATCTCCCGTATGAAATTGACGGGATCGTCATCAAAGTCGACTCGCTCGACCAGCAGGAAGAGCTCGGGTATACGGCAAAAAGCCCGCGCTGGGCGATTGCTTATAAATTCCCGGCGGAAGAGGTCGTGACAAAACTGCTCGATATCGAACTGAATGTCGGAAGAACGGGCGTGATTACGCCGACCGCCGTTCTGGAACCGGTAAAAGTAGCGGGAACGACGGTCTCAAGAGCATCCCTTCATAACGAAGATTTAATTAAAGAGAAGGATATCCGCATTCTCGATAAAGTGGTCGTCAAAAAAGCGGGCGACATCATCCCTGAGGTCGTCAATGTCTTAATCGAACAGCGGACCGGGGAAGAAAAAGAATTCAATATGCCGACCAGCTGCCCTGAGTGCGAAAGCGAACTTGTCCGCATTGAAGGAGAAGTCGCGCTGCGCTGCATCAATCCGGAATGTCCGGCGCAGATCAGAGAAGGCCTGATTCACTTTGTCTCACGCAACGCGATGAATATTGACGGACTCGGAGAACGTGTCATCACACAGCTTTTCCGTGAACATCTCGTCCGTAATGTCGCTGATTTGTATAAGCTGACGAAAGAGCAGGTCATCCGGCTTGAGCGGATGGGGGAAAAATCAACTGACAATCTGATCAGCTCCATCCAAAAGTCGAAAGAGAATTCGCTGGAACGCCTGCTGTTCGGTCTCGGCATCCGTTTTATCGGCTCAAAAGCGGCCAAAACACTCGCCATGCATTTTGAAAGCCTGGAAAATCTGAAACAAGCTACGGAAGAAGAGCTGCTTGCGGTAGATGAAATCGGCGAAAAGATGGCCGATGCCGTTATCACCTATTTCCGCAAAGAAGAAATGCTTGAGCTATTGAATGAACTTGAGGAACTCGGTGTGAACACACTCTACAAAGGCCCGAAAAAAGTAAAAGCGGAGGACAGTGACTCTTATTTTGCCGGCAAAACCATCGTGTTAACCGGAAAGCTTGAAGAGCTGTCCAGAAATGAAGCCAAGGCGCAGATTGAAGCGCTCGGCGGAAAGCTGACGGGATCTGTCAGCAAAAAAACAGACTTGCTGATTGCCGGAGAAGCGGCCGGAAGCAAGCTGACAAAAGCGCAGGAATTAAACATTGAAGTATGGAATGAAGCACAGCTATTGGGAGAGCTAAAGAAATAAGAGGAGTGTTTTCTATTGAAAAAGATGTTGGCATTGGCGGCGACGGCAACGGCGGCAGTACTCATGCTGTCGGCCTGTTCGCCGAGTTTCGGGGGGAACAAAGAGGAAGAGATCACGCAGAAAACGGCAAAGTCTTCTGAAAAAGCGATCATACCGAAATATAATATCTCTGATTCCTACTATAAAATGGTGCTTCCGTTTAAGGCCGGAAAAGCGCGCGGCCTGACCGCGGACCGGCTGAACACGAGGCTGGACATCGATGAATTCGAGACGGGTCTGATGCGGCTCGCTCAAGACACGTTCCCGACGGATGACTATTTGTATCAGGAAGGCCAGTATTTAGATGAGGACACGGTACTCAGCTGGCTTGACCGCAAAAAAGAGGGCAGTGATCTGAAAAAGGCAAAAAAGGCAGACGCCAATTTCCAGAATCTCGGCTTAAACCCCGTGCTGCCAAGCTCGGGATCGGCAAAAGAGAAAAATGAAAACAGCCCGATTTACTTAGCGTCCATGCTTGAGCAGGATTACTTAGTAAGAAAAGATAAAAATTCCATCCAGCTTGGCGGTATCATGATCGGTCTCGCTCTCAACTCTGTATACTATTACCGTGAAAACACAGGTGATCCGCAGCAGGAAGTGGAGCTCAGTGACAAAACGATCCGCAGCCACGGTGAAGAAATCGCCCAGGAAGTCGTTAACCGCCTTCGGAAAATGGATAACCTGAAAAATGTGCCGATTACCGTCGCCCTTTATAAACAAGCGCCGAAAACATCAATCGTACCGGGGAATTACATTGCAAAAACTGAAGTCAAAGCCGGCTCATCCACCATTTCAAACTGGGATGATGTCAAAGAAAAGTACGTCTTCTATCCGGCGGATACAGACACGGCAAAGAAATACCCTGATGATTCCGAAGTATTTAAACGCTTCAAAAACGCCATCGACAGCTACTTCCCGAATTACACCGGAGTCGTCGGAACGGCAATGTACGAAAACGATGAAATGAGAAAAATGAAGATTGAAATCCCGATGCAATTTTACGGGAAAAGCGAAGTCATCGCCTTTACCCAATACTTAACAGGTGAGCTGATGGATTATTATTCAAAAGGCTCAGTTGATGTCGAAATTAACATTACCTCGTCTGACGGGCAGGAAGCGCTGATCGTCCGCAATGCGGGTGACAAAGAACCGACCGTCCATATTTACGATTAACCAAGATGCCCTTGTTCATTTCTGTATGAGCAAGGGTTTTTTTTATTGTGATATCGTTGGAGCGAGGAAATGAGGTATGTTAAGATATTTGTATAATTAGGAATTAACAGGAAAACACATTTCATTCTAAGCGGATGTTACTAATCTGCTGTGAAAGAAGAAGGGCAGGAATGTTGATGAATGACATTTGCTGAGTACACACACCGCCTACAAACGTTATGAAAAGGGTGAATCAGCATGCATAAAGATATTAAAGCGATTTTTGAGGAAGATAAGGTTCTCGCTGAAGCAGGTGAAATATACGGCTTTACCAAGTTTCAATTTATTGCGGACGCAGAGAACTACGTATATGAAATTGTGAAAGATAACGAACCTTATATTTTAAAAATTACGCATACGATCAGAAGAACACCGGAATATATTCTCGGAGAAATGGAATGGCTTCATCATCTGGCAAAGGGAGGGCTTTCAGCAGCAAAGCCGATTCCTTCATTAAATGGCAAAGATGTCGAAGAAGTGCCGGATGGAAAAGGCGGAGCGTTTTTAGTAAGAGTCTATGAAAAAGCGCCCGGACGCAAAGTGGAGGAATCAGACTGGAACGGAACCCTGTTTTACGAGCTTGGAAAGTACACGGGGAACATGCACCGGCTGACGAAAAGCTACCGTCTGAGCGATCCGGCATATAAAAGGCAGGAATGGGATGAAGAGGAGCAGCTGAAGCTGAGAAAATACGTGCCTGCAGATCAGCATCTCGTATTTGAGCGGGCGGATGCTCTAATGGAAAAACTGCGCCGTTTGCCGAAGAACCCTGAAAACTACGGCCTTGTGCACGCCGATCTGCACCACGGCAATTTCAATTGGGACAACGGAAAAATCACTGCATTTGATTTTGATGATATCGGCTACAATTGGTTTGTGAATGATATCAGTATTCTGCTGTACAACATGTTGTGGTATCCGGTCATCCCGTATGAAGACAAGGCCGCGTTTACGGGTGAATTCATGACTCACTTTATGAAAGGCTACAGGGAAGAAAATGACCTTGATCTCGCCTGGCTTGAACACATCCCGGATTTCCTCCGGCTGCGTCATATGCTGATCTACGGATTATTGCATCAGGCGTTTGACCTCAATTCACTCGGGGACGAGGAACTTGAGATGCTGAAAACCTTCAGGCGCGATATCGAAAATGAAACCCCGATTACGGAGTATAACTTTTCTGCATTCGTATAAATAGAAAAACGCCGGCTGAATCCAGCCCGGCGTTTTTTTATAGCGTATCACACTTCACTCCGACGACACCTTGAATTTCTTTAATATCATAATAGACGTCAGTGGTGTAGCGGTTTTTATGAACACTGACTTTCACTTCCATAATCGGAAATTCTTTTTCGCCCAGATCATCAATCCGGACGGAGTGAATGCGGAGCTGTTTGCTTTTCATTTCCTTTAAAATCTCGGTCATTTTGTCTTTATCGGAAAGAGACATTCTCACGCGGATATCTTTTTCCTTCAAGCGGTTGGGACCGATTTTTCTGATCAGCCACGGAAGAAATTCGACGCTGATCAGGATAAACAAGAGGCTTGCGAACGCCTCTTTATAAAAGCCGGCGCCTGTAGCCAGACCGAGCCCGGCTGCGCCCCAGATGATGGCCGATGTCGTCAGGCCGGATATGACGTCATTGCTTTTACGCAGGATCACGCCCGCGCCAATAAAACCGACGCCGGAAATGATTTGGGCGGGAAGGCGGAGCGGATCCATCATGATTCGGTAATATTTTGGGAAATGATATGCCGCATTAATGCTGACGATCGTCAGCATACAGGAGCTGACGGCGATGACGATACAGGTTTTCAGTCCGAGCGGTTTGTTTTTCAGCTCGCGTTCAAGACCGATGATCATGCCGATCAGCGTGGCAATGCCCAGCTTTAATAAAATGTCTGGTTCGATAGGCCAGCTCAATTTGCACAGCACCTCCGCAATTTTTCTTATAATAAATTGATATGATTTTCTCACAGTATTTATAGCAGGACAAGTGCGGAAGAAAAAAGCCGTCAGGGATAAAATCTGACGGCTTTTTGTCTATTTCTTGTTTTTCAAAAGAGCTTCCATCCGGCTGAACAGCTGATAAGAAGCATCGGCCGGTTTTTTGGTCAGCAGGCTGACGGCAATACCGGCAATCAGACTGAGGAAGAACCCCGGAATGATTTCGTATACGCCGATTGAAGCGGCAAGCCCTGTCGTGATCCAGATTAAAACGGCCGCGGCCCCGGTAATCATCGCCGCAAGCGCTCCCCATTCATTCATCCGTTTCCAGTACAGACTGAGCAAGAGCGCCGGGCCGATAGCCGAACCGAAGCCTGCCCACGCATATCCGACCAGATCAAGAATGGTGCTGTTCGGATTCATGGAAAGCAAAATGGCGATAACGGCCACGATCAATACCGACAGGCGTCCGGTCATGACCAATTCTTTATCGCTCGCTTCCCGTCTGAAAAAGGCGCGGTATAAATCTTCCGTAATGGCGCTTGCTGTTACGAGAAGCTGTGAGGAAATGGAACTCATGATCGCCGCTAAAATCGCGGACAGCAAGAAGCCCGTAATCAGCGGATGGAACAAGATTTTAGAAAAAATAATGAAAATCGTTTCCGGATCTTTTACGGAGACTCCGAAGTGATGAGAATACGCAACCCCGATAATCCCGGTAAGCAATGAACCGACAACTGAAATGGCCATCCAGCTCATCCCGATTCTGCGGGCGGGTTTTAAATCTTTCACTTCTTTAATCGCCATAAATCGTACGATGATATGAGGCTGGCCGTAATAGCCGAGTCCCCATGCCAAATAAGAAATAATGCTAATGACGCTCGCGCCTTTAAAGATATCCAATAGTTTCGGGTTAACGGCGTTGATCGAATCAATCGTCGTTGAAACGCTCCCGAGCTGGGTAAAAGCAACGATCGGCACAAGCACTAATGCCGCAAACATGATCGCTCCCTGCACAAAGTCAGTCAGACTGACAGCGAGGAAACCGCCAAACAGCGTGTAAAGCACAACAACACCGGCCGTTAAAAACAAACCGAATTTGTAGTCGGCGCCGAATGCCGATTCAAATAACCTGCCTCCGGATACCATCCCGGACGATGTGTACAGTGTGAAAAAGATCATAATAATCACGGCGGAAACAATTTTCAGCAATGATGACGAGTGGCGGAACCGTTTATCGAAAAAATCGGGAATCGTAATCGCATCATCCGCAACTTCCGTGTAAGCTCGCAGCCTCGGAGCAAGCAGCAGATAATTTGAATACGCGCCGATCGTCAAACCGAGCGCCAGCCATAAGGTCGATAACCCCGTTGCGAACATTGCGCCGGGAACTCCCATCAGCATCCATGCGCTCATATCGGCCGCACCTGCGGACAGCGCCGTTACGAACGGGCCGAGTCCTCTTCCGCCCAGCATGTAATCATTAATATTCGTTGTCTTCCTGAATGCGTACCAGCCGATTAACAGCATGGCAGCAAAGTAAATGCCAAGAGATATAATTAGTTCAATACTCACGTTTTTGGACCCTCTCTTCTTTCATGTAAATGTTGCATCACCTCTGTAGATTAGTAGTGCCGGAATATGCGCCGGCGATCCAGCCTTTAGTCATCATTCCATGCGGATCGCATGATTTAGTGCTGGCTATGGTTACTAAACCTAACAAAGTATCCCCGATCAATCAACTCTCGAAACCTGGCCCGCTCAAGGAAAAAATCCCCGCCAACATAGAACAGCTTAGAGATGAAAACGCTACCAATAAATTATAAAAGTAAAAATTTTCTGACATATAATTCGTTTCTCTTTCTCCCCGATTTAGGATAAAATAGAGAGGGTTTCATCATGCCTCAGAAGGCGGCGTTTTGTTGCTTTAGAGGGCTCGTTTTTGATATGATCAGTATTATATGACGAAACGGAGAATTATGCGGAGGTGGATCTTATGTCACGAATTTCTATAGAAGAAGTAAAGCATGTCGCTCATTTGGCGAGACTCGCCATTACGGATGAAGAAGCTGAAATGTTTACAGAACAGCTTGACAGCATCATCTCGTTTGCCGAGGAGCTTAATGAAGTGGACACGGATAACGTGGAACCGACAACACACGTGCTGAAAATGAAAAACGTAATGAGAGAAGATGAAGCGGGTAAAGGCCTTCCGGTCGAGGATGTCATGAAAAATGCTCCCGATCATAAAGACGGCTATGTCCGTGTGCCATCTATTCTGGATTAAAGGAGGGAGACAGTATGTCATTATTTGATCACAAAATCACAGAACTGAAACAAATGATACATAAAAAAGAAATCAAGATTTCCGATCTTGTTGATGAATCTTACAAACGGATCGCATCCGTGGATGATAAGGTGCAGGCGTTTTTACAGCTTGATGAAGAAAGAGCCCGCGCTTACGCGAAAGAACTTGACGAAGCGGTTGACGGACAGTCTGAACACGGTCTTCTCTTCGGAATGCCGATCGGCGTCAAAGACAACATCGTGACCAAAGGGCTTCGCACAACATGCTCAAGCAAAATCCTCGAAAACTTCGATCCGATTTACGATGCGACGGTTGTGGAGCGCCTTCAAGCCGCTGAAGCCGTAACGATCGGAAAGCTGAATATGGACGAGTTCGCGATGGGTTCTTCTACTGAAAACTCCGCCTACAAAGCGACGAAAAACCCTTGGAATCTCGATACGGTTCCCGGCGGATCAAGCGGCGGTTCCGCAGCTGCGGTTGCCGCGGGCGAAGTGCCGTTTTCACTCGGATCTGATACGGGCGGCTCCATCCGCCAGCCGGCTTCTTTCTGCGGCGTCGTCGGATTAAAGCCTACATACGGACGCGTGTCACGTTACGGTTTGGTCGCTTTTGCGTCTTCACTGGACCAGATCGGACCGATCACAAGAACCGTAGAAGATAACGCATTCCTTCTTCAGGCGATT
Organism: Bacillus sp. JNUCC-22; assembly: GCF_018861275.1. Taxonomy (NCBI): domain Bacteria; kingdom Bacillati; phylum Bacillota; class Bacilli; order Caryophanales; family Bacillaceae; genus Bacillus; species Bacillus sp. JNUCC-22. The sequence continues at coordinate 673,484 of NZ_CP076408.1, forward strand.
TCAGGCCCGGACAAAATGGACTCTACGAGCGCCAATGTCGAAGTGCCGGACTTTCTTTCTTCATTAACTGGCGATATTAAAGGCTTAAGAATCGCCGTACCGAAAGAATATCTCGGAGAAGGCGTCGGCAAAGAAGCGAAAGAATCGGTTTTAGCCGCTTTAAAAGTGCTTGAAGACCTCGGAGCGACATGGGAAGAAGTATCTCTGCCGCACAGCAAATACGCGCTTGCGACGTATTATCTGCTGTCTTCTTCCGAAGCGTCTGCAAACCTTGCGCGCTTTGACGGCATCCGCTACGGCTACCGCTCAGACAATGCGGACAACCTGATCGACCTTTATAAACAGACACGCTCTGAAGGCTTCGGCAATGAAGTGAAGCGCCGCATCATGCTCGGCACCTTCGCGCTCAGCTCCGGCTACTATGACGCGTATTACAAAAAAGCGCAAAAAGTGCGCACGCTTATTAAGAAAGATTTTGAAGATGTATTTGAGAAATACGATGTCATCGTCGGACCGACAACGCCGACACCGGCATTCAAAATCGGCGAAAAAACCAGCGATCCGCTCACAATGTACGCCAACGATATTTTAACGATCCCTGTCAACCTCGCGGGTGTGCCGGGAATCAGCGTGCCGTGCGGATTTGCGGACGGACTGCCGCTCGGACTGCAAATCATCGGAAAACACTTCGATGAAGGCACTGTATACCGCGTCGCTCATGCTTTTGAGCAGGCAACAGATCATCATAAAGCGAAACCTGAACTGTAAGGGGTGAAATGAAGTGAACTTTGAAACGGTAATCGGACTTGAAGTCCATGTGGAATTAAAAACAAAATCTAAAATTTTCTCAAGCTCACCGACGCCATTCGGCGCGGAAGCGAATACCCAAACGAGCGTCATCGACCTCGGCTATCCCGGCGTGCTGCCCGTTTTGAACAAAGAAGCGGTCGAATTCGCGATGAAAGCCGCAATGGCTTTGAACTGCGAAATCGCAACGGATACGAAGTTTGACCGGAAAAACTATTTCTATCCCGACAACCCGAAGGCATATCAAATTTCTCAATTTGACAAGCCGATCGGCGAAAACGGCTGGATCGAAATCGAAGTCGGCGGAAAAACGAAAAAAATCGGCATTACCCGTCTTCACCTTGAAGAAGATGCGGGAAAACTGACGCATACGGGCGACGGCTATTCCCTCGTTGACTTCAACCGCCAGGGCACGCCGCTTGTCGAGATTGTATCTGAGCCGGATATCCGCACACCGGAGGAAGCTTACGCATATCTCGAAAAGCTGAAATCAATTATCCAATACACAGGTGTTTCCGACTGTAAAATGGAAGAAGGTTCACTGCGCTGTGACGCCAACATTTCCCTCCGTCCGATCGGCCAGGAGAAATTCGGCACAAAAACGGAGCTGAAAAACCTCAACTCTTTCGCATTCGTGCAAAAAGGCCTTGAGCATGAAGAAAAACGCCAAGAGCAGGTGCTTCTGTCAGGCGGAGTCATTCAGCAGGAGACGCGCCGCTACGATGAAGCGACGAAAAAAACCATTTTGATGCGTGTCAAAGAAGGTTCGGACGACTATCGTTATTTCCCTGAGCCTGACCTTGTCGAGCTCTACATTGATGACGAATGGAAAGAACGCGTAAGAGCAACCATTCCTGAGCTTCCGGATGAGCGCCGCAAGCGTTATATCGAAGAGCTCGGCCTGCCGGCTTATGACGCAATGGTTCTGACGCTGACGAAAGAAATGGCTGACTTCTTCGAAGAAACGGTCAATAAAGGCGCAGAAGCCAAGCAGGCATCAAACTGGCTGATGGGTGAAGTCTCAGCTTACCTGAACGCCGAACAAAAAGAGCTTGAGGATGTCGCACTGACTCCTGAAGGCCTTGCCGGCATGATTAAGCTGATTGAAAAAGGAACCATCTCGTCCAAAATCGCGAAGAAAGTCTTTAAAGAATTAATTGAAAAAGGCGGCGACGCAGAAAAAATCGTCAAAGAAAAAGGCCTCGTGCAGATTTCTGACGAAAGCGTGCTTCTGAAGCTGGTAACAGATGCGCTTGACAGCAACCCGCAGTCAATTGAAGACTTCAAAAACGGAAAAGACCGCGCGATCGGCTTCCTTGTCGGGCAGATTATGAAAGCCTCCAAAGGACAGGCCAACCCGCCGATGGTCAACAAAATCTTACTTGAAGAAATCAAAAAACGATAAAAAAAAGCAGCCGCCTCTAAGGGCGCTGCTGACACGGAGACCGGTAAGCGCCGGTCTCTTTTTTTTATAAGATGAAATAGGTTTCAATGGAAGCCCGCAGCGTTTCAATCTGCTCATTTCCGCTGCCTGCCAAGTTGGACAGCATTCCTTTAATAATCGGTTTTCGCGGCTCTACCTTTGCGCATTCCTCTTCAATGACTTCAAGCGATACGAGGACGTCCTCAGGCAGCCCCTGCTGTGCTTTTATATTTTGAATATCCGCAAGCAGTCTTTCTCTGTCCGCCGCGGGCTGAGTGAAGATATCCTCAGGCAGCAGCGGATCGGGATTGTCTCTTATCAGTCCCGTAATCAGATCATCGATTCTGGCAATCAGAAAGGCCGCCACGTTTTCCGTCCGGAATGCCGTATGTTCATTAAAAATCAAGAAATGAATATAGGAGCTCACAATTCCTTGCGCCATAACGGACGCATCCGCTAAAAACGGTGTGACGGCATCTCCGTAAACGGAGAGCAACGCATCCCGATACAGCATGTTAAATTGAATATTGGCCTCATGAAAATACTGTTTGACCTTTTGATTTTCAGGAATGACCTTTTCGCTCAGCAAGAGAATGATAAAGTCCTTGTGTTCCATAAATTCCTGGAATTGATATGCGATTTGTTTTCGGAATACGTCCTTAGGCGGTTTATGCTGATGTTCTGTTTTGATTTTCTTTATTTCTTCCATAGACATGCCGATGTAATACTCACATGCTGACAGCAAAAGGTCTTCTTTTGATTTGAAATGGAGATAGAAGGCCCCTTTTGAAATTCCGCATTCGCCGGCGATTTCCTGAATGGTTGTTGAAGAAAACCCTTTTTTGGCAAATAAATGGATGCCTGTTTTTATGATTTTCTCTTTTTTTTCGTTCATGACGTGCTTCCCCTTAATCCTGAAAAATTTAGAAAAATTTACTGCCTTATTAGTTGACGATGTTGAGTTATACCGTTTAGTATTATATAGAATGACCAGTCAGTCAATAAAAATTAACGGAGGACATGATGAACCACATTATTAACTTTGTACTGAAGAACAAATTCGCAGTTTGGCTGATGACGATTATCGTTACTGTAGCAGGGCTGTATGCCGGTATGAATATGAAGCAGGAATCCATACCGGACGTCAACATGCCTTACCTTTCAGTAAATACGACTTATCCCGGAGCTGCTCCGAGTCAAGTTGCGGATGACGTGACAAAACCGATCGAGCAGGCGGTCCAGAATTTAGAAGGAGTGAGCGTCGTAACGTCCACATCCTCTGAAAACGTCTCATCGGTTATGATTGAATATGATTACAACAAGGATATGGACAAGGCGAAAACCGAAGTCGCTGAAGCGCTGGACAGTGTCAGCCTTCCTGACGACGCGAAAAAACCTGACATTTCCCGTTACAGCCTCAACTCTTTCCCGATTTTGACGCTCAGTGTGACAAGCGGCAAAAGCTCGCTTGAAGACCTGACCAAAAATGTGGAAAACACTCTCGTTCCTAAGCTTGAAGGCATTCAGGGCGTTGCGTCTGTGCAAGTTTCCGGACAGCAGGAAGAGCAGGTGGAATTCTCTTTCAAAGACAAAAAAATGAAAGAGTACGGACTTGATGAAGATACCGTCAAGAAAGTGATCCAAGGCTCTGACGTCAATACGCCGCTTGGATTGTACACATTCGGCAACAAAGAAAAATCAGTTGTCGTTAACGGAGATATTACGTCAATTAAAGATCTGAAAGATATGAGAATTCCGGTCACATCTTCTTCTGCCGCTCAAGGTCAAGCGGGCGGAGTCGGTGCGGCGTCTGCGGCGGACGCTCAGGCTATGCAGCAGGCACAGCAAAGCGCGTCAGCAGGGGTGCCGACAGTCAAGCTTTCTGACATTGCCGACATTAAAGATGTGAAAAAAGCTGAATCCATTTCCCGCACGAACGGAAAGGACAGCATCGGAATTAATATCGTAAAAGCCAATGACGCCAACACGGTAGAAGTGGCCGATGCGATTAAAGATGAACTGAATCAATACAAAAAAGACCATAAAGGGTTCAAGTACAGCTCGACTCTTGATATGGCAGAGCCGATTACAGAGTCGGTGGATACGATGTTAAGCAAAGCGATTTTCGGCGCGATTTTTGCGGTCGTGATCATTCTCTTATTCTTAAGAGATATTAAATCAACGATGATTTCTATCGTTTCCATCCCGCTGTCACTGCTGATTGCGCTTCTTGTGCTGAATCAGCTTGATGTCACATTGAACATAATGACGCTCGGTGCGATGACGGTCGCCATCGGACGGGTAGTCGACGACTCGATTGTCGTGATCGAAAACATTTACCGCCGCATGAGGCTGAAAGATGAACCTTTACGCGGGAAGCAATTGGTGCGTGAAGCGACGAAAGAAATGTTTAAACCGATCATGTCATCAACGATCGTAACCATTGCTGTATTCCTGCCGCTTGCCATGGTCGGCGGACAGATCGGCGAACTGTTTATGCCGTTTGCATTAACAATCGTCTTCGCGCTTGCCGCATCACTGTTGATTTCGATCACACTGGTGCCGATGCTTGCGCACAGCTTATTCAAAAAATCGCTCACAGGCGCGCCTGTTAAAGCGAAAGAGCATAAGCCGGGCAGATTGGCCAATTTCTATAAAAAAGTGCTGCATTGGTCATTAAGACATAAATGGATTACATCTATCATCGCGGTTCTGATGCTTGTCGGCAGTTTGTTCCTCGTACCTCTGATCGGCGCGAGCTACCTGCCTGCGCAAGCGGACAAAACGATGCAGCTCACATACACGCCTGAACCGGGCGAAACGAAAAGCGAAGCTGAAAAAGCTGCGCAAAAAGCGGAAGACATGCTGCTTAAACGCAAACATGTCGATACCGTTCAGTATTCTTTAGGCTCGCAAAGTCCGCTCGGCGGGAGCTCAAACGGCGCATTGTTCTACGTGAAATACGAGGATGACACGCCTGATTTTGACAAAGAAAAAGACAATGTCTTAAAAGAAATCAAAAAAACATCCAGCCGCGGCGAATGGAAATCACAAAATTTCAGTTCGTCAGGCAACAACAACGAATTAACGTACTATGTGTACGGAGATTCAGAGTCTGATATTAAAGGCACGGTCAAAGACATCGAAGGCATCATGAAAAAGCAGAAAGATCTGAAAGACGTCAACTCAGGCCTTTCCAGCACATATGATGAGTACACGTTCGTCGCTGACCAGGAGAAACTCAGCAAGCAGGGCCTGACGGCTTCGCAAATCTCCCAAGCCCTGATGTCCCAAACGTCACAGTCTCCTTTGACAACGGTGAAAAAGGACGGCAAAGAGCTTGATGTGAACATCAAAACAGAAAAAGACCAGTATAAGAGTGTAAAAGAATTAGAGGATAAAACCATCACATCGCCTGCAGGCCAAGAAGTAAAAATCGGCGATGTGGCGAAAGTGAAAAACGGCACGACATCCGATACCATTTCCAAACGCGACGGCAAAGTGTACGCTGACGTAACGGCAACCGTCACTTCTGACAACGTCACGAAGGTGTCATCAGCCGTTCAAAAGAAAGTTGACAAACTGGATCACCCGGACAATGTATCGATTGATACCGGCGGTGTATCAGCGGATATTGCTGATTCCTTTACGAAACTCGGCTTAGCAATGCTTGCCGCAATCGCCATCGTATACCTCGTTCTTGTGATCACGTTCGGCGGAGCATTAGCGCCGTTTGCGATTCTGTTCTCGCTTCCGTTTACAGTCATCGGCGCATTAGCCGGACTGTATGTATCCGGAGAGACGATCAGTCTGAATGCCATGATCGGTATGCTGATGCTGATCGGAATCGTCGTCACAAACGCGATTGTCTTAATTGACCGCGTCATCCATAAAGAAGCGGAAGGCTTATCGACGAGAGAAGCGCTCCTGGAAGCCGGCTCTACGAGATTGCGTCCGATTCTGATGACGGCGATCGCGACAATCGGCGCCCTGCTTCCATTGGCATTGGGCTTCGAAGGCGGAAGCCAGGTCATTTCTAAAGGACTCGGTGTCACTGTTATCGGCGGTTTAATCAGTTCGACTCTGCTTACCCTGCTGATTGTGCCGATCGTATATGAAGTATTAGCGAAATTCCGTAAGAAAAAACCTGGAACGGAAGAAGAGTAAGACAGCGGGCCTTGGCTCCTTAAACGGAGCCGGGCCCTTTTTTCTTCTGGCAATTCCTGTACATATTGTTGCGATTTTCTCAAGTCATAGTATAATTAAAGGTTGTTAGTGTTAATAATGGATCGGATACTCTTAAGTAGGATGATGAGATAATGAAACGTGCACGCATAATATACAATCCGACTTCAGGACGGGAGCTTTTTAAGAAAAATCTTGCCCAGGTCCTGCAAAAATTTGAACAAGCCGGTTATGAAACCTCCACCCATGCCACCACATGCGCGGGGGATGCCACCCACGCCGCAAAAGAAGCCGCTTTGCGGGAGTTTGACCTGATTATCGCAGCCGGCGGAGACGGAACGATTAATGAAGTCGTCAACGGCCTTGCACCGTTAGACAAACGCCCGACACTCGGCATCATTCCGGTCGGCACGACAAATGACTTCGCCAGAGCGCTGGGCATTCCGAGAGAGAATATACTGAATGCCGCTGATACCGTCATTAACGGCGTAGCCCGCCCGATCGACATCGGACAGGTGAACGGTCAGTATTTTATCAACATCGCCGGCGGAGGCCGTCTGACGGAGCTGACGTATGATGTGCCAAGCAAACTGAAAACGATGCTCGGCCAGCTTGCTTATTATTTAAAGGGAATGGAAATGCTGCCTTCACTTCGACCGACAGAAGTCGAGATTGAATATGACGGCAAGCTGTTTCAAGGCGAAATTATGCTGTTTTTAGTGACGCTGACCAACTCGGTCGGCGGATTCGAGAAACTGGCCCCTGATTCCAGCCTGAATGACGGCATGTTTGATTTGATTATTTTGAAAAAAGCCAATCTCGCGGAGTTTATCAGAGTCGCGAGCATGGCGCTCAGAGGCGATCATATTAACGATCAGCACATTATTTACACAAAAGCGAACCGTGTGAAAGTCAATGTATCAGAAAAGATGCAGCTGAACCTGGACGGCGAATACGGCGGCATGCTGCCGGGTGAATTCGTGAATTTGTACCGGCATATTCACGTCATCATGCCGAAGGAGAAAGCGGAACAGCTGGATGATTAATACGCGGACAAAATCCTAAAACAGTATTCGTTTTAGGATTTTGTCATCTTTTCAGCGTGATCGGAAACCTTTGAAGGCTGACATTGAATTTGAAGGTTTGCCAGCACGCTGAAACAAGGCTATTGGTAAAACTAGAGGTGATTATAGATGAAAATGAAACCCCCGATAGAAAAAAATGAATACTATGATGTGATATTTGAGGATTTGACGCACGAAGGAGCGGGCGTCGCAAAGGTTCAGGGCTTCCCGATCTTCGTGCCGAACGCCCTGCCTGAGGAAAAAGCGCAAATCAAAGTGACACGCGTCAAAAAAGGCTTCGCTTTCGGCCGCTTAATCGAGCTGAAGGAAGTAAGCCCGCACAGAACGGATGCCCCGTGCCCGATCTACAAACAATGCGGCGGCTGCCAGCTTCAGCACATGACCTATGAAGGCCAGCTTTTGTTTAAACAGAAACAAGTCAAAGACGTCTTAGAACGGATCGGCAAGCTGGACCTCTCAAAAGTCACCGTGCACCCGACGCTCGGCATGGAAGATCCGTGGAACTACAGAAACAAAGCGCAGGTGCCGGTAGGAGAAAGAGAAGGCGGACTCGTCGCCGGATTCTATCAGCAAAGAAGCCATGACATCATCGACATGAGCGCCTGTCTGATCCAGCAATCCAAAAATGACGAAGCCGTCCAAGCCGTCAAAGACATCTGCGCAGCATACGGTGTCAAAGCTTACAACGAAGAACGCCACAAAGGCTGGCTCCGTCACATTATGGTCAGATACGGCGTCGTCACAGGCGAAATGATGATCGTCTTCATCACAAGAACAAACGACTTTCCGCACAAAGCGAAGATCATCGAAGACATTACGGCGCAATTCCCACATGTGAAATCCATCGTGCAGAACATCAACCCAAACAAAACAAACGTGATCTTTGGGAACGAAACAAACGTCATCTGGGGCGAAGAATACATCTACGACCTCATCGGAGACGTCAAATTCGCCATCTCCGCCAGATCGTTCTATCAGGTCAACCCGGAACAGACAAAAGTGCTCTACGACAAAGCGCTTGAGTACGCGGAGCTGCAAGAGGAAGAAACCGTCATCGACGCCTACTGCGGCATCGGGACGATTTCTCTATTTCTGGCGAAGCAGGCGAAAAAAGTGTACGGCGTCGAAATCGTGCCGGAAGCCATCGAGGATGCAAAACGCAACGCTGAGCTGAATGGCATCAAAAACGCAGAATTCGCCGTCGGAGAAGCGGAAACAGTCATTCCGAAATGGTACGAAGAAGGCATCACGGCCGACACCCTCGTCGTCGACCCGCCAAGAAAAGGCTGCGACGAAGCCCTCCTGCGGACAATCATCGACATGAAACCGAAGCGGGTGGTGTACGTGTCCTGCAATCCAGGAACGCTTGCAAGAGACCTGCGGGTGCTTGAGGATGGCGGGTATCAGACGCTCGAAGTGCAGCCGGTGGATATGTTCCCGCATACGAATCATGTGGAGGTAGTATCGCAGATGATTTTAAAAAATGAAGCAGGCTCCCGATAAGGGAAAAACCTGCTTTTATTCAAATGTTGGGGCGGCAAATCGGTAATTAATCACCGGTGTACCGTCTTCTTTTATATCAAAGGCGGTACAGTAAAAGTTTTGACTACAAGTGATATTGAGGATATCGAGTTTCCTGATGTTAATCTTCAAGAGCAAATGGAGATTGTTCAGGGTGTTAGAAATGCTGAACAGAAATATAACGGTTTAATCTAACAAGCAAAAGAAATATTAAAGCAAGGCAAGTTGAGTGCTTAAACAAAATGGGAATCGGAAATGTAATTGAGGGTCTAGATTAATTTTTATCAGCGTCAGCTCATGTGTTAGGTTTGTGAGCTGACTACTTCAAGATTATAGGTTATAGGTCCTTTATAAGTGATTTTAAAACGGTATAATAGATATAGAAATATAAGGGGTGAAATTCCATGAAATTTAAATAATCATTTCATCCTTATAATTAATGAGATATGATAAAGAGAATTGGGGGCTATTTTAATGGCTAAAAAGAAAGATACAAAAGAAAAGAGTATGGAGGAAACATTATGGGATTCCGCCAATAAATTACGCGGATCCGTTGAGGCTTCAGAATATAAACACGTTGTTTTAGGATTAATCTTTTTGAAATTTGCTAGTGATAAATTTGAAGAACGAAAAGCGGAGTTATTAGATGAGGGTAAAGAAAAATATGTTGATATGGTTGAGTTTTACACCATGAAAAATGTATTTTATCTATCTGAAATTTCGAGATGGAGTTACTTAGTAGAGAACGCCAAGCAAGAAGATATTGCATTAAAAATCGATACCGCTCTTTTTACTGTAGAGAAAAATAATCCGGCATTAAAAGGCGCGTTACCTGATAATTATTATTCCCGTTTAAACCTTGATGTAAGTAAACTAGCATCCTTAATAGATACAATAAACAACATAAACACTATCAAAGATAAGCAGCAAGACATTGTAGGAAGGATTTATGAGTATTTCCTAAGTAAGTTTGCATTGGCAGAAGGAAAAGGAAAAGGAGAATTTTATACTCCAAAAAGCATAGTAAATCTTATTGCAGAAATGCTCGAACCATATAAAGGTAAAATTTATGACCCCGCTTGTGGATCAGGGGGTATGTTTGTTCAATCAGTAAAATTTATTGAATCACATCAGGGAAATAAGAAAGATATATCGATTTACGGACAGGAGTATACAACTACAACCTACAAGCTGGCAAAGATGAACCTAGCTATAAGAGGAATTTCGGCTAATCTTGGAGAGACTGCTGCTGATACTTTCTTTAATGACCAACATAAAGATTTGAAGGCTGATTTTATTATGGCAAATCCTCCGTTTAATCAGAAACAATGGAGAGCTGAGAATGAGTTAACAGATGATCCGCGTTGGGCAGGTTACGAAGTACCACCTAGAGGTAATGCTAACTATGCTTGGATTCTCAATATTGTTTCTAAACTATCTGAGAATGGTGTAGCCGGGTTTCTATTGGCGAATGGTGCATTAAGCGGTGGTGGCGATGAATATAAAATACGTAAGAAATTGATTGAAAATGATCTAGTCGAATCTATCATTGTATTACCGCAAAATATGTTTTATACCACTAACATAAGTGTTACGCTTTGGATCCTGAATAAAAACAAAAAGGCTCGTACTATTGACCAAAATGGAAGTTTAAAAAAGTATCGTAACAGAGAAAAAGAAGTATTATTTATGGATTTGCGAGAAATGGGTGTCCCATTTGAAAAAAAATATACTCAGTTTTCGGAAGATGATATTACAAAGGTTACAAACATATATCATAACTGGCAACAAACTGATTATGAAACTAAATATCAAAATATCCCGGAATTCAGTTACAGCGCAACATTTGAAGAGGTTGTAAATAAAGATTTCTCATTAGTGCCAAGTAAATACATTGAGTTTGCTAATCGTGACGAGGATATTGACTTTGATGAGAAGATGAAACTAATACAAAGTGAATTTGTTGACCTGCTTAAAGCTGAAGAAGACTCTAAAAAGGATTTATTAAAAGTTTTTAAGGAGTTAGGTTATGAAATCGAATTATAAGAGGATTGGTGATTGCATTCGGTTAGTTGATGAAAGGAATGTTAATCTTAATGTAACAACCCTTTTAGGACTAAGTATTACAAAAGAATTCATTCCATCAGTTGCAAATACAATTGGAACAGATTTTAAAAACTATAAGATTATAAGAAAAAAACAGTTTGCTTGTAGCACCATGCAAGTAAGGCGAGATAAAAAAATGCCAGTTGCATTACTACAGGATTATGATGAAGCTATCATATCTGCTGCCTATCCTGTTTTTGAAGTTGTAGATACTGAGATGATTTTACCGGAGTATTTAATGATGTGGTTTAGTAGAAGTGAGTTTGACAGAGAAGCTTGTTTTTATGCTATAGGTGGTGTTAGAGGTAGTATTGAGTGGGAAGATTTTTGTAATATGCAACTCCCGGTTCCTTCCATTGATGAGCAAAAGGAAATTATAAATAAGCACAAAATATTATTAGATAGAATAAAGGTGAATAATCTTTTCATTCAAAAATTAGAAGAAACCGTACAGACTATCTATAAGCAATGGTTTATTGACTTTGAATTTCCAAATCAATTGGGTAATCTTTATAAATCTAGTGGTGGAAAAATGAAATTTAATCCAATATTAAACACTGAGATACCGAAGGGTTGGGAAGTAAAATCATTCACGGATGTTGTAAAAGTGGGTGGTGGGGGTACACCAGATACAACTATTGATACTTATTGGAATGGTGGTATTCCATTTTTTACTCCGGGAGATGTTTCCGAAAGTTATTATTGCCTTGAGACAGAAAAATCTGTATCTAAACTGGGATTACGAAATAGCAGTACAAAATTATATCCCAAAAACACCGTTTTTGTTACAGCTAGAGGGACAGTTGGAGCTATAGCTTTAGCTGGGACTGAAATGACAATGAATCAAAGTTGTTATGCACTGATGGGGGATAATCAGTATTATATCCACCAATTAACTATTGCTACAATTAGAAGTTTAAAAAAACAAGCAAGTGGAGCGGTTTTTAATGCATTGATAGTAAAAGATTTTGCGGAGCAAAATGTAGTGCATCCACCTAAAGATATCGAAAATAGTTTTCAAGATATAGTAAGGGGTTTATATAACGCAATTTATCTTAAAGTTGAACTAAATAAGTTATTAAGCTCAACTGTAAAGCTGCTTTTATCTAAACTTGCCACGACGAGGGGGAAGAACATTGAAATTCTCTGAAAAGTCCTTAGAGCAAGCCGTAATAGAACTTTTTGAAAGTGAAAGCTATTCACACCAAAGCGGAACGGGCATTCAGAAGGAAATAAGTGATGTACTTCTACGCGATGATTTAAAAGCATTTTTACTTAATCGCTACTCAGATGATAACATTACGCCGAATGAGATTGACAATATCATGCGACAGATGGAAGTATTACCTGCATCGAATTTATACGAAAGTAACAAAGCTATTATCAAAATGATTTCAGATGGTTTTATTCTAAAACGAGAAGACCGAAGTAAAAAGGATTTATTTATTCAATTAATAGATTTTGCTCCTAATAATATCGACAATAATCTATTTAGAATAGTAAATCAACTAGAGATACAAGGGTTTAAAAAGTGTATTCCAGATGCAATTGTTTATGTAAATGGCTTACCTTTAGTAGTGATAGAGTTCAAAAGTGCTATCAAAGAAAATACGACTATAAAAAATGCCTATACACAACTGACTGTTCGTTACCAGAGGGATATCCCTGAGCTTTTTAAGTATAATACATTTTGTGTTATTAGTGATGGAGTAAATAATAAGGCTGGTTCGTTATTTGCTCCCTATGATTTCTTTTATACATGGCGAAAAATAGAAGGTAAGGAATCGTTTGAAAAGGATGGCATTGATTCACTTTATTCAATGGTGAAGGGTCTATTTAACCAAAAACGTTTCCTAGAAGTGGTACGTCACTTCATTTATTTCCCTGATACAAGCAGCAAAAAAGAAAAAATTGTTCCTCGTTATCCACAATATTATGCCGCAACAAAATTATTAAAAAGCATTAAAAGAAATATGCGGCCGCAAGGTTCAGGTAAGGGTGGTACGTATTTTGGAGCAACAGGTTCAGGCAAGAGTTATACCATGCTATATCTTACAAGACTTTTAATGAGAGATAAAGACCTACAAAGCCCTACTGTTGTCTTGATATCAGATAGAACAGATTTAGATGATCAACTTGCAGGACAATTCACAAATGCTAAGTATTTTATAGGCGATGACCAAGTAATAAGTGTGGAAAGTCGGGAAGATTTAAAGTCATACCTACAAAATAGAAAAAGTGGTGGCGTATTTTTAACTACTATTCAAAAGTTTAATGAAAATGTTGATCTGCTGACAGATAGAAACAATGTAATTTGTATTTCGGACGAAGCACATCGTTCGCAAACAAATCTTGACCAAAAAATAAAAATCACTAAAGATGGTGTCGAGAAAAAATATGGTTTTGCCAAGCATTTGCACAAATCTCTGCCTAATGCAACTTATATTGGTTTTACTGGTACACCGGTGGATGCAACTATAGATGTATTTGGGGAAGTAGAAGATGCATACACAATGATTGAAGCTGTATACGATGAAATAACTGTACGGATTGTTTATGAGGGAAGAGCTGCTAAAGTAAATCTCAATGAAACAAAATTGCATGAAATCGAAGAATACTATAAAGTGTGCGAAACTGCTGGAGCTAATGAGTATCAGATTGATGAAAGTAAAAGAGCAGTAACCCAAATGGAAGTTATTCTTGGTGATCCTAAACGGTTAAAATTAGTGGCTGAAGATTTTGTAGAGCATTATGAAAAGAGAATTGAAGAAGGTGCAACAATAAAAGGTAAGGCAATGTTTGTAGCTGCCAACCGACATATTGCTTATGACTTGTATAAAGAAATTATTGCACTGCGTCCAGAGTGGGCAGAAGTTAGAGTCTGTGACGAAGGTGTTGAGCTTACTGATAAAGAAAAAAAAGAAATTAAATCAATGGAAAAAATTAAAATGGTCATGACTCGTACTAAAGATGATAGTAAAGAACTTTATGACCTGTTAGGTACGAAAGAATATCGTAAAGAGTTAGATAGGCAATTCAAAAATGAAAAATCAAACTTCAAAATAGCCATCGTTGTTGATATGTGGCTAACAGGATTTGATGTACCATCACTAGATACCATATATATTGATAAACCAATTCAGCAGCACACCCTGATTCAGACTATTTCACGAGTAAACAGAGTTTATGAAGGTAAAGAAACTGGATTAGTTGTCGATTATTTTGGAATAAAGAGCAATTTAAATGTAGCGATGAAAAAATATGGTGTTGTAGAGGGGGAAAATTTTAATGGTATCGATAAGGCAGTTGTCATTGTAAAGGATCAGCTAGATTTATTAGCAAAAATCTTTTATAAATTTGATAATACTGCATATTTTCACGGAACTCCATTGCAACAATTACAATGCTTAAATCAAGCAGCAGAATTTGTACAACAAACGGAGCAATTAGAAAAACGTTTTATGGCCATAACGAAGAAACTTCGCTCTGCCTACAATTTATGTGTGTCTAGTGAAGATATAAGCCAAATGGAAAGAGATTATATTCACTATTACCTAGCTATAAGGTCCATCATCCATAAACTAACAAAAGGTGATGCTCCGGATACTGCTCAAATGAATGAAAAAGTAAGGCAGATGATGGAAGAAGCTTTAATAAGTGAAGGAGTGGAAGAAGTATTTAAGCTTGATAAAAATGATCCGAAAAATAATGCGGATTTATTTAGTGACGAATACTTAGCTAAGATTAATAAAATCAAACTACCAAACACTAAAATTAAGCTTCTACAAAAACTACTGTCAAAAGCAATTGAGGAATTTAAAAAAACCAATAAAATTCAGGGTGTCGACTTTTCAAAAAGATTCAAAAAATTGGTTGAACAATATAATGAAAGAAAAGACTTCCAAGCTTTGCAAAGTGATGTTTTGGATGAAGTTGCAGAACAATTTGCGGATTTGTTTGGAGAACTAATGAACGAGCGGGATTCTTTCAAGGATTTAGGAATTGATTATGAGGAGAAGGCTTTCTACGATATTCTCAAAGCAATATCGGAGAAACATGAATTTGAATACCCGCACGGCAAACTTATTAAGCTATCACAAGAAATAAAGTCTATCATCGCGGATAAAGCAAGATATACAGACTGGTCAAGTAGAGATGATATTAAGGCAGAGCTAAAAGTCGATCTTATTTTAACGCTTGCTGAAAACGATTACCCTCCTGTTCCTAAAGATGAGATTTTTAAAGAGATATTTGAACAGGCAGAGAATTTTAAGAAGTATAGGGCGTAACCATAGACGTACCCACTATATTTACAAAATCAAATGAAGAGATGTTTGTGCATCTCATCCCTGTCAGACTTACAAGTTGCACTAACAACTTATTTTAAGTATGTACAGAAATAAACCAAAGTATAAGGTGTTTAAGGGGGAAAGTATGGATAGAAAAAGTTTGATTGAATTTTATAAAGAAACGGATTATAAGACTAAAAGTTTATCTATAAGAGGAATACCTCCTAGACCTAGCGAGTGGAATGTTCCCCTTTTTATTAAAAAAATATATCCTGAAAACAAAGACATATTTAAAAACTCTATTAATAATAATCAGGTTGAAGTTAAATTAGTACAGGAAGATTTAGAATTTTTTAAGGCGTTATTGTTACATGAATCGTTATTTAACTTTTACAAGGCTTTTTATAATTATTTATGTGCATTAAAGCTTTATGACGGCGGATTACAGCATTGGATTGAAATTACTGCGTATTATGCAAAATTCTATTTAGCTAACAGTATTATAGCTTTAACAGGAAAATCTAGATATATAGTTACCGGGAGTAGTAAAAATTTCGTTGAAGATATCTATAAGCTAGTAAATAAAAATGGTTATCAAAGTAATATAAGGAAGAATGGCAGTTTTGTGGCTAGTTATGCAAGGTACGGTATAGAAATCAATATCAATCCATCTTTAAATGAAGGTAAGCTGATAATTACTAAAGATTTAGGTAGCGGTGGTTCACATGGTCATGTTTGGAACAAGTATTCGGATATAGATACAAAAAAAATCGGTGTTACAGAGTTGACCTATAGCTACCCTCAGCATCTTACCGAAGAAAGAAACCTTGAGAATTATTCTTTTGAAGGTTATAGACAGTTGGACTTTAATTTGGAATTGGATAATTTTAAGGGTTACTTCCAAAGAGAATATATTAAAAATCAATCAAATCTAATTTATACTAGTGAAACAGCTATAATACTTGGGGTAATTGGTGAATTGTTTAATTTATTTGAGGAATTAAAGGTAAATGAATTACCAATTGAAAAAGAAAAATTAATACATATGTGCAAATACACATTAGGTGAATCTGAACAATCCAAGAAATTGTCAGATTTAATTTGTTCCGGTTTTCCAACTAAGAATAAATATTTAGACGAGTATCATTGGTATGAATCAAATTAAAATAATTTGCGAAGACAAGCTGAAACAAATGGTATATAAATGAAACTTTTATTGTGCCTTGAGTGTAACGATATATTTAGCTTCGACCTCGGAATGGAAAAATATAGATGTTGAGGGCGATACATGACAATCTTAATGCGTTTATTAAAGCTTTTAGGTATCTCATTTATATATAGAGGTGTTTGAAATAATGGCTAAAGTTTTAGATGATACGAAATCAACCATACAAGAAAAAATGGTTAAGGTAATAACAGAATATCATAAAGCTAAAAGAGAGAGGTTTAAAGACCATCCTTTAGGGACCCTTGTTCGTCATAAGATAAAGGAGTCTTTTTTTAAAGACGCTGAATTGGATCAAAAAATTTATCATATAGTAGGTTCGGTAGGACAAGGTAGATGGGCTGAGATCCCATGGATTTCTGTCTTTATTAAGAAATTAACGATTTCAGCCACAAGAGGGTACTATATTGTATACTTGTTTAATGCTGATGGCAGTGGCTTTTATGTTAGTTTGAATCAAGGTTGGACATATTTTAAAGATAAATATGGAACAAAGCTAGGGAAGGAAAAAATAAAAAAAACAGCTTCTATAATTAGAGGAAAATTAAATACTATATCTAGAAACATGAATCTTTTAAATATTGATTTAAAGGGTAATGGTGATCTTGCTAGAGGATATGAACTAGGACATATATGTGGACGATATTATGATGTGAGCAATATACCTAGTAAGGAAGAATTCATAACCGATTTACAAAATTTGTTGATTACATATAAAGAAATAGAAGGACTGATTGGAAAGAGATCAATAGAACAGTTCAATGATTTCATTTTATTACAGGAAGACGGGTTGTTTACAGATGATACGACTAATGAAGAAGAATATCAGCTAGCAGTTCAGCATTTTATTATATCTGAGAGTGTAAAAAAGACATATGAAGTAAATCAAAAAAAAGTACGTCCAGAACCAATTTATAATAAAGGTGGACAAAAGCAGTGGACAAGGAATGCAAGCCTAGCCTCAATGGCTATGATGCTTTCAAATTACACTTGCGAAATTGAAGACTCCCATAAAACATTTATCTCTAAATCTACCAATAAGCCTTTTGTTGAATGTCATCATCTTGTGCCCATATCTAAGCAAGGTGAATTCCAATATGACTTAGATCAACTAGAGAACATGGTAAGTTTATGTCCACTTTGTCATCGTCTTATACATTTAGGGAGAGATGAAGATAAAGAAACACTTTTAAAAAAATTGTTTGATCAGCGTAAGGATCAATTGAAACGTATAGGTATAGAAATCACCTTTTCAGATCTTAAAGAGATGTACGGCTGTCTAATGATAAGCGAGTGATATCATTTGTATTTTTTTCTGAAAGTAATTAATCCTCTAATTATTGATTATAACAGATCTTTTATTGCTCTCAATGGTTTTAAGGGCATAATTGACACTCGGCAATGCTATGTAAGAACTAACTTTGAAAACTGTTCATTATGTTTTTCATTACTGGAGTAGGGTTCTTTTGATTACATTTTATTGATCCAATTGTTAAATTAATTTTTTCTTACTGCCAAGATGGTGCCCCTTTATAAAGTGAGATGAGATAAATTTAAAGCCCACAATTAAGAGGGCTCAGAGTTATTTATTAGGGCTGGAGGAATATAAAATAGTATCTTTATTGATAAATTTCCTATTTTACTCAATTTATTTAGAAATCGTTTTCTATTTTAAATTTTACTCAAACAAAAGGTTACTGAACCAATAAATTGTATTGTTTTTTGCGTTTATTTTTCTTTGTCCCCTCAATATATTCAAAATTATATAAAAGAATAGCAGCATTGGTTTGCGGTACCATAGTTCTCAAATTGAGGTTATATAACACTCTCACGCAAGCGCTTCCTAAATAATGTAGTTAAATTATTACAACTGTTTATTTATGATTAAAACTCTTCTTTTAAGGATCATTGTTTCAAAAATTCACCTCCAGAAAAAGGAGTGGGATATCAATTTTGAGAACTTAGATATTGTTTTAAAAAGGATTTTAAAGGTTTACTCTTAGGATAAATTCCTACATTTTTATAAGTCCAGATTGTTTGTCTTTGAGTGATGGTATATGGAGATTGAATAACGTCTTCATAATTATAATCTATCGAAAATTCTCCGCTTATCCCCAGACTAAGTGTTAGATTAGTCCATATATCTTGATTGTTTTCTTTAAATTCATCTCGTAATTCCTCGAATAAGTCATGCAAGTCAAATAGTAGCTCCTCATAAATCTCCTCACTGACATGATAGTGTTCAGGGATATTATGAGAATATATCAAATCTTCATTATATGGAGTATTGAAATAAAAGAAAACTTCAGAAGAATCGTCGAGTATTTCTGCATAAAGAATGACTTTTTCCCATTCAGAAGGAATGATTTCGTTAATGCCTTCTGCTATCTGTTGATATAATTCACTCATTTTTTCTGTTTCCATGCTAACCTCCAGTTTTTTTAAGAACTATATCAAATTTATAGATTTAGGTGGCTAATTAAAAACCTCGTCTTCAGGCAAAATTCCAAGAGTTTTGTACTCCCATAATGCAATTCTTTGATACCCATCAAAGCTCAGATGCCAAAATATCATCATCATTATAATCAAGTTGGAATTGATCGTTGCTCTCCAATGTCAATGTAAGGTTCGTCCAAACCTGATCATTATTATTTTTGTGCTCAGCTCGTAATTCCTCAAAAAGTTCACGGATTTCTCTTAATAAAGTTTTGAAGATATCTTTACTTACACTGTATCGGACTGGTATATCTTGCGAATAAATCAGTTGACATTTTTCTGGTGTCTTGAAGTGAAAGAGAACCATGGTAGAGTTAGCTAATACTTCTGCATAAAGATATATTTTTGTCCATTCACAAGGTATGATGTCATTTAATTTATCACAAATAATCTGGTACAGATCTTGCATTTTTTTAGTTTTCAACCTTTTCACCTTCAATCGTCGAGAAATCCCAGTATAAAAAATAGCCCAGCAAAGAAGTGCTGAGCTATTATTGATTTATAGACCGAAGTAGTTTATTACGAACTGTTTATCATCCTCATCTTCAGGCAAAATCCCTAAATTTTTATATTCCCATACTACTTGCCGTTGAGTACCGTTTAAGTTTGAGGCGATGACATCGGTATAATCGTAGTCTATTGAGAATTTTCCAGTATTCTCTAGTTTGAGCGTTAAATTGGTCCAAATATCTTGGTTGTTTACTTTAAATTCTTCTCTTAACTCCTCGAATAACTCTTGAAGTTCAATTAATAAACTCACGTATATTTTTTTACTAACATCGAATTGTTTCGGTATATCATGAGAATAGATATTCTCTTCACTTTGTGGTGTATTGAAGAAAAAGAAAACTTCTGATGAATCATCTAATATTTCCGCATAAAGAATGATTTTTGTCCATTCAGATGGAATCATTTCATTAAGCTGTTCTGCTATTTGTTGATATAACTGTCCCATTTTCTCAGTTTCCAATAGGTTTAACCTCCAGCTTGGTTTTTTATTGTCACGAATTTTGTTTTATTGCCAATCGTATATTCGATTATGAATTTTGTAGGTCTTAAAGAGTCACCTTTATATAGAGATTCTATGTTAACATTAACTCTTTTAGGTGGTTCTTCTTTAAGAGCCTTTGCCCATTCTTGCTCCATTTCATACCATCTGCCGCCGCTCCTATTAATCTGAGAGTTCATCGGCACGATATTGTCGAATTGGCCTGAGCCCTTGAATTGAGTAGCGATTAGGTGGCCTCCGTCGTCATCTGTCAGACGGTCTGGTTTACCTGCTTTAGACTGCGCATATTGGTTGCGTTTTGCTTCTCCCAGCTGCAAGTCTGCTTTGACACTTGTAATTCTACCATAGTTGTCAGTGGTGTACGTGTAGCCTTCTTTTGTTTTGTAGATGACATTCGGCTTCAATACTTTCTTTCTGGTCCATTTCGCAAAATGCTCGCCGTATTTGACCGTTACCGGCGGTACATGCGGTGCCGGTGTCCGTCTGCCGCTTGCGGAGGTTCCGTACGGTTTCGGCAGGATGACCTTGGCGAATTTCTGAAGTCCTTCTTTAAGTGTGACCCCGTTGACTGCGTTGTAAGGAACGCCCGCCGGCACTAAGTCGTGACGCGGATGATACGGGAGAATATCAGCCAGGGTGAGATCTCCGATTTGATTTAACTTGGTTTTGACACGTTTTTTTGATACTTCCATGCCTGTGTTTACTTTTTGTTTGATGTGGTCAACGGTTTGTTTTGAGACCGTTATCGCTTTTTGAGCTGTGGCGGATTTGCTTGCTGCTGTTTTGACTTTGGTTGTCACTTTGGCGGCTGTGCCAGTTTTTGAGACAGCGCCGACGCCTTTTGTGCCGATAACTGACGCCACAACAGTGCCGACCGCATATGACACCCATCTTGCTCTTGAGTAGGTGTCGCCATTCACCATGTCTTTTTGGTACGATTCTTCGATTGCCGCTGAAATCGCTTCATACGTTTTGATCGGGTGAGCCACCGCTCCTGTAATGGCTTCAACCGTTCCGCCCGGATCTGTGACCATATCCCATAGGCCTGTGACCGCGTCTTTTCCGGAATCATAAAGGCCGACGGCAACGCCTTTGAAACCGTCTGTAAGTTCACGCGTGTTTTCAATTTGAGTGAAGTAGCGCTGCTGTTCTTTTGTCAGGTTTTTATAGCCGATTGTTTTGGCCATTGAGTAGAATTCATCGGCATTCGCATAATCGTAGTTTTTCAGTCTTTCTTTCAGTTTTTCAATCTCTCGTTCTTTCGCTTCCTCTTTCTTCATCTTCAAATAAGCATCCGAATGTCTTGCGATATCGCCTTTTTTCTTATGAATATCACTTTCACGGTACGCTTTTGCGTTGTAGTGAAGCGGCGTGGCGTTTTTTCCTTTACCTGTGGCGTTTTGGAGCTGTTGGAAGTCAGCTTGGATGAACTGTTCGTTCGCTTCGGTTTCTGCGTATTCCTTCGTTAGATCGTGATCAAGCTTGCCGAGTTTATGTATCGTTTCGCTTCTTTTTTTGTCAGCTGAAGAAAGCTTCTGTTCTGTGCTTTCGGTTGAAAACAATTCGAGCGAGATAATGTCATCGATCTCTCCGAGGATGGAGCGCATGTCCTTTTTTTGTCCTTCCATAATGGCCTTTGATTTACTGAGGGCGTGGGTGAGCTCATGCTCCAGAAATGATTCTTCCACATGCGAATTGGAAAGTCCGGCGTCTTCGACCTTGCCGGGAAGGCTTGTGAGAAATGCGATTTTCATGTCGATCAGATCAAGCCAGCTGTCTGTGACGCCTGCTTGGTCCTTGAAAAAAGCTTTGATATTATTTGCGCCTCGGCCTGAGAAATCATTGTCACCGAGATCAGCCATGCCTTGAAACGCTTTTTTCAGATTGACCATCTGGCCGCGCAGTTTTTTGTATTCACCCGCGCGCTGTTTGGCGGCGGCGAGGAGGGTGGTTGCTTCGAAAACTTTCATGACCATATCCTTTCTTTTGTTCGATATCAAAATTTTACCACGTGAGTCAGGATATACAGTGTAGGAAATAGGTAATAAGAATAAAATGAATCTTTTGGCTTGCGACTTCCTTCCTGTATGAAGGGAGGCTTTTTATGTTTTGTACAATAACCCTCAAATTCGGCTTACTGCGCTCCGGTGATTTTAAGCGTGCCTGTTTTTTCTAATGTCTTACACTCGAAACAACCCAACCGCTGAGGTATAATAGAAGCAGAGTATTTATCATACAGATTCAATTCGTGAAAGAGAGTGGAACAAAATGGGCCGTAAGTGGAACAACATTAAAGAAAAGAAAGCATCAAAGGACGCAAATACGAGCCGGATTTACGCGAAGTTCGGCCGTGAGATTTATGTGGCGGCAAAACAAGGCGAGCCAGATCCGGAATCGAACCAGGCGTTAAAAGTGGTGCTTGAGCGCGCGAAGACGTACAGTGTGCCGAAAAATATTATTGAGCGAGCGATTGAAAAGGCGAAAGGCGGCGCGGAGGAGAACTTTGACGAGCTGCGTTACGAAGGTTTCGGGCCGAACGGTTCAATGATCATCGTTGATGCGTTAACGAATAATGTAAACCGCACGGCGCCTGAAGTGCGCGCCGCATTCGGGAAAAACGGCGGAAATATGGGTGTGAGCGGGTCTGTCGCTTACATGTTTGATGCGACCGCCGTTATCGGCGTTGAAGGCAAGACGGCGGATGAAGCGCTGGAATTGCTGATGGAAGCTGATGTGGACGTGCGCGATATTTTAGAAGAGGATGACAGTGTTATCGTGTATGCCGAGCCTGATCAATTCCATGCCGTACAGGAGGCATTCAAAAATGCCGGCGTTGAAGAGTTCACGGTTGCGGAGCTGACGATGCTTGCGCAAAATGAAGTCGAGCTCCCGGAAGATGCGAAAGCTCAATTTGAAAAGCTGATCGATGTGCTGGAAGACCTCGAAGACGTACAGCAGGTTTATCACAATGTAGATTTAGGCGAATAAAGACAAAAAGGCCGGGGCGGCATAAGTTCCGGCCTTTTTATTTTGCTTATGCGGTCGGCCTGTATCGTATTTCTCCGTAAGCAATTATTGATTATTTCGCCAAAACTGGGCGGATGCCCATACGTTTCCTTCCGCATGTCATAAACTGGACTGTAACCTATGTGAAGGAGCGATAAATCATGAATGAAAGAAGACCGATTTACGGCGGCGGCTATGGCGGCTACGGAGGCTACGGTGGCTACGGCGGCTACGGAGGATATCCGGGATACGGTTTCGGCGGCGGCTATGGCTACCCGGGGTACGGTTTTGGCGGCTACGGAGGCTACGGAGGCTACGGAGGATATCCGGGGTACGGTTTTGGCGGCTATGGCGGCTACGGCGGCTACCCGTTCTATCATCATCATCATCATCGGGACAGCCAATATATCTGACCATTCGGGAAAAGCACTCTTGGAACAGCAAGAGTGTTTTTTTGTGTCCGTTTTTAACGGGCTTTTTTATTTTCTTACAGGGCATAAATGCCGATACGGATTCATACCTATTAAGGTCATGTGTTTAGGAAAGGAGGATCGTAATGAAAGAAAATCAGCCGTTTACACCGGTCAAATCCTATAAACCCTTCCACAGCCGGTTTGATCCCTGCCCGCCGATCGGGAGAAAATACTTCAGAACGCCGCCGCATCTTTATATGCGGTTTCAGCCGTATCACTTAGAGCAGTTTTCTCCGATGGAGGCATTGAGAAAAGGGACCCTTTGGAAGGATCTTTACGATTTCTATGATAATCCTTATCGGGGGGGAATCGAATATGGCGAAAAAGATTGATGATGAATATTATCGGCTGCTGGAGCAAATTCAGGCGGCGGACTTTGTCTTGGTGGAGCTGACGCTTTATCTGGATACGCATCCCCATGACCGTCTCGCGCTTCAGCAGTTTCATGAATATTCCCGGTACTCAAGACAGCTGAGAAAGCGGTTTGAGCCTGAGTACGGACCGCTTCTGCAATTCGGCGTGAGTCAGGTCGGCGCTCAATGGGACTGGGGCCGCGGTCCTTGGCCATGGCAAGTATAAGGAGGGATCTGTAAATGTGGGTATATGAAAAAAAGCTGCAGTATCCGGTTAAAGTCAGTACATGCAACCCGATGCTGGCTAAGTTTCTCATTGAACAATACGGCGGGGCGGACGGCGAATTGGCCGCAGCGCTCCGGTACTTAAACCAGCGCTACACGATTCCTGACAAGGTGATCGGCCTGCTGACGGATATCGGCACGGAGGAGTTTGCGCATTTAGAAATGATTGCGACGATGATTTATAAGCTGACAAAAGATGCGACCCCGGAGCAGCTGCGTGATGCAGGGCTCAGTGATCATTACGTCAACCATGACAGCGCGCTGTTTTATCACAATGCGGCCGGAGTTCCGTTCACAGCGTCTTACATACAGGCGAAGGGAGATCCGATCGCTGATTTATATGAGGATATTGCGGCTGAAGAAAAGGCGAGAGCGACGTATCAATGGATTATTGATATTTCCGATGATCCTGACCTGAATGATTCACTCCGTTTTCTGCGTGAGCGTGAAATCGTCCACTCTATGCGTTTCAGGGAAGCGGTTGAGATTTTAAAAGAAGAACGTGATAAGAAGAAAATTTTTTAAACGGCCCTCAAACACGACGGCTGTTTTTTTCCTTTCTGCGTTTGGTCTATAATGAAGGTGTCGAATATTCTGATTACAGGAGGATTTTATGACACCTTTTACGATTACGGAGGAGAAGGCGGGGGCATTCCGGGTCACCTCCGCCCGGAAAGATGATGCAAAAGAGGTCATGGATCTGCTCGTGCAAGCGGCAGAATGGCTTCGCGATAAAGGGTCGAACCAGTGGAGCGGCCTTCTGCAAGGGGAAGATACCCACAATATGCGGGAGGCGATCGCCCAAGGGTATGTTTTTTTATTCAGGCAGAATGAAGAGCTGGCCGGCGTCGTCATGCTGCTTCCCGAAGCAAGCGGGTGGGACAGACGTCTTTGGGGCGATGAAGGACATGAGGAGTCCGTATATCTCCACCGGCTGGCGATTAACAGGCGGTTTGCAGGGGCGGGGCTCGGCCGGACAATCATGACTTGGGCGGAGACGGGTGTGTCTTGTCCGGGAAAAACGAAAATCCGGCTCGATTGCGTGTCCGAAAACAAGGCGCTTCAGTCGTTTTACAGCGGAATGGGGTACGAATCAAAAGGACCCGCGCCGGGTTATCATTTGTTTGAAAAAAAGGTGAGCAAATAAAAAGCTACTCATGACGGAGGTGCAAAAGACATGGGGTTTTTTTTCTGATCTGTCTGGCCGCATTTTGTCTTAACTTTGCCGTATCGGCTGTGCTCCGCAAGAAATGGCCGAAAAAGATGTGGCCTGAGTGCCCTTTGGCGGTGCTGGGCCTGACTGCTTTCGGTACGGTTGTTTACAGCATTTTCGGTGTCGGCGGCTGGGAAGGAATGGGCTTGGGGCTTGCCGCGATGTTTGCGGGTTCCGGAGCGGCTGCCGGTTATGCCGCTGAGGTGTGCTTACGGGTCGTCAGATCGAATCAAAAACAGTAAGCAGAAGTGAAAAAACGCGGCCTCGGCTGCGTTTTTTTGTGTGTTGCCGGCCGCTGTATAGAAAACAGGCGAATGTCCATAATGGTAATGACTTTTAAGAAGAAGGTGCGAATATGGGACATTTACTTACAGTGGCTTGGGAGTTAGTATGCGGTTTGGGTATTTTATTTGTGATTTTAAAATTGCTTGGAAAAACTCAATTCTCGCAAATTACGCCGTTTGATTTTATTTCCGCGCTCATCCTCGGCGAACTGGTCGGAAATGCGGTGTATGATAAAGGCGTCAGGATTTTTGAAATCATTTTTGCCTCTCTGTTATGGGGGGTTTTAATTTATCTCATCGAACTGATTACGCAGAAAGTAAAAAGCTCCAGAAAGCTGTTGGAAGGCGAGCCGAGTATTATCATACATAAAGGAAAACTGAAATATGATGTGCTGAAAAAGAATAAGCTGGACATTAATCAATTGCAAAGCCTTCTCAGACAGGCGAATTGCTTTTCCATACAGGAAGCGGAGTACGCGATTTTAGAAACAAACGGGATGGTCAGTGTCCTGCCGAAATTTCAATATGACACGACGAAAAACGGCGACATGCAAATAAAGCCGAAGCAGGTCTCTTTGCCGGTCACGCTGATTATTGACGGCGAAGTGCTGTATGAAAATCTGAAAGAAGCCGGGCTGGAAGAAAAGCAGCTGAATCAGGAGCTGAAAAAGCTGAACATCAAAAAAACGGAGGATGTGCTGTATGCGGAATGGAAGCCCGATAAACCGCTGTTTGTCCTGCCGTATGAGGAGAAAAAATAAAAAGAGCATTGCCCTGGGGCAAATGCTCTTTATTATTTTTCGTGTACGCCTGTTTTAACGGCTCTGACATGATACATACCGACATCCGTCCCAAGCATATAATCAGGTTTCGGCTTGCCTTGGTTTGCTTTGTGGGCCGCGATGTGGTCTTCGCTTTTTTCCCATTGTTTCCAATGGTCTTCAGACTCCCAGCGGATTAACACGACGACTTCTTCATCACCGCGGCGGACTTTTTTTTCCAGGACCGTTACGTCTATCAAACCTTCCTGCTTTTCAATCACGCCTTCTGAACTGAAGCGTTCGATTACTTTGTCGGCATGTCCTTCTTTTACGGTCATTTTTCTGATTTGCACAAACATCTGGCAGCTCTCCAATCATTTTCACGCTTTATCCAACATTTTAAATGAAAATGATTCTCAAAGTCAATTAAGGTGCATGACGGATTACGATTTCAGGAGAAAGACATGACCATCCTCATCTTTAAATTGCACGAAGCTGCCCCATTCCATTTGTTTCGGTTCATCTAAAAAGGTGATGCCGTTCTTTTTCATCTGTTCGTATGCGGCAAAGACATCTTCACACTCAAATACGATAGAAGCCTTCATATGCTCGGCCCCTTTCATCATCGATTTCGGATAAATAACCAAATGAGTGGCGGCCCCTTTGGGCGCTACCTCAAGCCAGAAGGCGCCCGGGCCCATCGGATGCTCGGCGACGGTTTCAAACCCCGCTTTTTCCGTCCAGAATGTTTTCGCTTTTTGCTGATCATCAGTGTATACGGCGACTGTCGCGATTTTTTTGATCATCATACTGACCTCCTGTTTCATTTCTTTTATAGTGTATCCTCCTGCCGAAAAAAGCAATCAAAAGCTTTAATGTGCAGGCTTTTTTTAATTTCTCTAGTACGATCGGCGATTCCGATTTATAATTTAGACAAAAGTACATATTCTTGAAAGAGGAGACGGCAGTGAACAAAGACCAATTACTTCATGATTATATTATTACACATTCGGCAGAGCTGACGGAAAAATGGCTCAAGCTGAGACGGAAGCTGAGAGGGCGTTTTTATTCTGCGGATCAATTAAGTGAGGAAATGAAACGGCTGCTGATCGAGCAGCATACCTTTACAAACACGGTCATCGCAAGCGCTTTTTTGGAGGATCCGGCCGTTTTTCAGCATAACAAAGAAAAATGGGCCGCACAGGTAGCGAAAAGCAGAGTGGAGCAAGACGCGGAGGTTCATGAGGTCGTTGAGGCGATCGGCAATTCAAGAACCGTCTTTTGGGAGGCGGTCACCCGTTTTATGGATGAGCATCAGGACATCGTAACAAACGAGGATGCCCGCCGCTGGAATCACCTTGTCAACGGCTCGTTTGATCAGCTGATGACGGATTTTACTGAACAGTTTCAGAAATTAATGATCGCGAGGCTGTCATCTCAGCAGGAGCTTATTTCCGAATTGAGCTGTCCGGTTATTTTGATCGCGGATACGATCGGCACTCTGCCGCTCATCGGCTCGATTGATACGAGACGGGCACGCGTGATTTTGGAGTCGGTGCCGGAAAACTGTGTCGCCAAACGGATCACAAACCTTGTGATTGATCTGTCCGGTGTGCCCATTGTCGATACGATGGTGGCGCAGCAATTGTATATGCTGTCGAAAACGTTATTTCTCCTCGGCATCAGAACCGTGTTTTCCGGCATTCGGCCTGATGTGGCACAGACTTCTATCCAATTGGGGCTTGATTTTTCAGAGTATCAAACTTACGGCTCCCTGGAGCAGGCGCTCGCCAGCATGGGCGTCACATGTGTGATCGAGGAAGCAAAAGCATAGTAAAAAGGTGCTCCGGCCAGAGGCGGGGCGCTTTTTTTGTCAGCGGAAAACAACGTAAATATGTCGGAACGTGAAGATTGCGTTCTTAAAAAGAGCAATATGACGCCTTGGGAGTCGATTTCGGGATGACACGGTTTATATCAAAGCGAAGGAAGTGAAAGTTTTCGCAAAGAAAACATATCCAAAAATTGTGTAAATGTTATTGATTTCTGAATGAAAACATAATAGTATAATTATATATTTCTTATCAGAATAGTATGAATTAAAACACTCATTGTCAAAAGACGAACGGCCAGACATAAAGGGGGAGCATGATGACGTCCAAAGGAAACGTAGATCCGCATGTGATCGAAAAGATTATCAGCGCGCTGGAAACGCTCGATTTCGGGACAGTTCAGATTACGGTTCATAATTCCCAAGTGACACAAATTGATAAGGTGGAGAAATATCGATTTTCCCTGAAGAGCAAAGAAGTAAAACAATCTTAAAAAACAGCCAATGACAGGAGGCGGTACATATGAAGCATTCAACTGTTCCTTTCCGGGAGAGCCGGTATCTGCACCTGCCCGAAGTGCGCTTTCTGCATTGGTGCACGAAGCAATACGGCATTAACAAAGGCGTGCTCAATACAATTGACGGCTGGTTTTATGATGCGGGCGTCATTCCGATTCCCGTCAGGCGTCTTTATGTGCTGGCATTTCTCGATTTCGCGAAAACGCCGGGGCAGAAGGGGAATATCCGATTCGGGCACGGCGGCTTGACGAAAAAACTGCATGATTTCATGGATATGCAGGAATGCGCAGCAAAACGTCAGGCCTGACATCCTTAAAATCTTCTTAAAATCATGCAAATTTCTCCCATTTTATTTATAATAGACCTATCACGATCATTTTTTGGGAGGACTTTTGACATGCAAACTGCTGCTTATGAGAGCAAACAATCTATTATGCAGCGCATTATAACGGTATTTGTGTTTACACTGTTAGTTGCGACAATCGGCCTGTATACGGGTCAGTTCATTCCGCCGGCATTGATGCTGCCGCTGTCGATCTTAGAGGTCGTCATGATCATCGCCGCATTTTGGCTGCGCCGAAAAAAAGCCGTCGGATATGTGTTTGTCTTTTCATTCGCTTTCATTTCCGGAATGACGCTGTTTCCGATTATCAGCCATTATGCGTCCGCAGCGGGGGCCTATGTCGTATTGGAGGCATTCGGTTCATCGTTTGTGATTTTTGCGGTGCTCGGCACGATCGGCGCTAAGACGAAAAAGGACTTGTCGTTTTTATGGTCCTTCTTGCTTGTCGCTGTCATCGCGCTTCTCGCAGTGGGGATCTTTAATATTTTCAGCCCGCTGAATTCCGCCGCCATGATGGCGTATTCCGTCATCGGGACGATTGTGTTTTCAATGTACATCTTATACGATCTGAACCAGATCAAGCACCGGGACATCACGGCTGACCTGATTCCTTTGATGGCATTGACGCTTTATATCGACTTTATTAACCTGTTTATCAACCTGCTACGGTTTTTCGGAATTTTAAACAGTGATGATTAACCGCGCGAAAAAGGCGCCCTGCTGAGAGGGGCGCCTTTTTATGTTCTGCCGCCGGAAAACAGCAGAAGCTTATCAAATAATACTTCAAGCATTTTTGTCAATTCCGCTTTTTGTTCAGCGGTGAAGCTTTCCATGACTCCTGAAATGTTGGAGAAGTGGCCGGGAAGAAACAGCATCAGCTTTTCTTTTCCTTCTTTTGTGAGTTCGATGCTGATTTTTCGTCTGTCGCCGGTATGCCGGCTGCGGTTTACAAAGCCGTCCCGTGCGAGTCCGTCGATCAATCCGGTGATGGTCGCTTTGGTGACGTTGGATTTTTTCGCCAGCTCTGTCGGACTCAGGCTGTGTCCGGGTGCGTCAAACAGAAACATTAAAATTTTGAATTTCCCTTCGGACAATCCGTGACTTGAGAAATAATGCTCCATGACCTGATTCATTTTTTTAGACATATCAAATAACGTCAAAAATGTTTTCAATGATTCAGCATCCATATCGGCGTAAATCTCAGCGCGTCCGGCAATCTGCGAGTAATCCGGCAAATGTCTCAACTCCATTTTTGTAAGCCTTCGTACCATTTTAGTGATTCAAAGTATAAGCTTGCCGGATTCAAAAGGCAACTTATAAAGATTGACAGTTTTTCAGCCTATATAGTAAGGTGGCTAATAGTTAATAAGTGATAAATAAATAGAGAAGGCGGTATCGTGATGAACCATGAAGTGAAAAAGATCATCATAGCGGGCGGAGGGATCGGCGGCCTGTCCGCAGCGATTTCTCTCGGCAGAGCGGGTTTTGAAGTGACCCTTTGCGAGGCGGCGTCCGACATGCGAAAAAGCGGAGCGGGCATTCTCCAGCCTCAAAATGCGCTGCGGGTGCTTCGGGAAATCGGTGTGTATGATGAATGCTGTCAACACGGCTTTCAAACGGAATGGCTGAAGCAGCATGATGAAAACGGAACGCTGCAGTTTAAAGTGAGTGAGGCGTTTTTAGATGATTCATTGCCGGGGCGGAATAATATATTGCGGCAAACGTTAAACGATATCCTCAAAAAGCATGCTGAAGCGGCGGGGGTCACGATTCTGCCCGGTAAAAAAGTCGTGTCTTACGAAGAAACGGCAGATGAAATAACGGTGCATTGTGCAGACGGAACCGCGATGACGGCTGACATCCTCGCCGGCTTTGACGGCATCCGCTCCGCTGTCCGCGATCAAATGCTGCAAAGAGAAGTGAAAACAGAGTATCTCGGCATGGGAGCGCACAGATTTTACATTTCTTTTCCCGAGCCGATATTTCATGATTCGACACTGATGTATAAAAAAGGGCAGACGCAGGTCGGAGTCGTGCCGCTCTCTGAAAAAACAGGATACGTATTTATCATCCGGCCGTATGACGCTGACTTCAGGGATGACGAGGACACGCGTTTTGAACGGGTGAAAGACTTGCTGCGCGGAATTCCGGGAGTGAAGTTTGTGACAGAGAATATGTCAAAGGAATATCCCGTTTTGTTTCATAAGATTGAGCAGATGGCGGTCAAAGAACCGTGGCACAGAGGCCGCGTCGTTCTGGGCGGGGATGCCGTCCATGCAGGAGCGCCGACATTGGCGCAGGGAGCGGCGATGGCGATTGAAGACGCGATTGTGCTTAGTGAAGAACTGCAAAAACACGAAAACCATGAAACTGCATGTCAAGCATACTTCGAAAGACGGGCGGAGCGGGCATTACAGGTGCAGAATCTATCATCTGAAATCGTCCGCCGCGAGATAAAGGGAACGCCCGGAGTCCAAGACATCATCGGTGCATGCTATCGATTGCTCAAAGAGCCTTATTAAATAAAGAAAGTCCAGAACATGGCGTCTGGACTTTTGTCAGTCTTGTTCAGATTTATTCCGTATCTTTAATATATTTATGACTTTGTTAATGTTAATAAAGTCTTGAAATACCCTTAGTATTTAATATATAATAATTTATGTGTAAATGGAAATAATTTATATGGAAATTATTATATATTAAATGCTCTTTAATGAGTATTTATGGGAATGAGAGGATAAAATGGCTGAACCTATCTCTATTAGAAATGTAATAAATAAAGTAGTATCAGGAGAAATAAGAATTCCCTCTTTTCAACGGGACTATGTTTGGACATCAGAACAAGTTGCTTTTCTATTAGACAGTTTATATAAAGGTATTCCTATTGGTAATATATTTCTTTGGAAAACGAGTGAAAAATTAAAGATTGAGAAGGATTTTGGGAACTTTATTCTTCCAGAACCTGAAAAAGATTATCCAATTAAATATGTGTTAGATGGACAGCAACGTTTAACATCATTATTTACAGTTTTTCAAAGTCTGATTGAACCTACAAAACAGAATCATAATTGGTCTGATATTTATTTTGATTACACAGCGGATGAAAACATTCAGGAAAGTCTTTTTATCCCCCTTGCACCAGAAGAAGTTGATCTAAATAAACATTTTCCAATGAATGCAATGTTCGATTCTGTCAAATACCGAAAGGCCACAGCAGAAATAAACTTAGATTATTTAGAAGTCATTGACAAAGTTCAAGAAAAATTTAAAGAGGTAATGCTTCCTGTTCAAGAGATTGAAACTGAGGACAAAGGTAAGGTAGCTATTGTATTCGAAAGAATAAATAGAGCAGGAACGGAGTTAAATACATTCCAATTATTAACGGCGTGGACATGGAGTTCAGAGTTTGATCTGCAAGAAGAGATAGAAAAGTTAGTCGATGATCTCGATGAATTTGGATTTGGAGAGATTTCGGAAGACAAAGACCTTCTGTTAAGGTGTTGTAGTGGAGTGATCTTAGGAGAAGCTTCGCCTCTTTCTATAATGTCTTTAAATGGGGAAGAAGTTAGAAAGAATTTTGAAAAAATAAAAAATGGAATAAAAGGTACAATCGATTTTCTACAAAGGGAATTAAATATTGAATCAATAAAAATAATGCCATATACTTCAATGATTGTTAGTCTAACAAGGTTCTTTGCGTCGGATAAAAAAAATGGTAATCTATATAGTGATAAGCAAAGACGTGAATTGTTAAGGTGGTTCTGGAGATCGTGTTTCTCCCGTCGATATTCAAGTGGTGTCACACAGAAACACAAACAGGATCTATTAGCAATGGATGAATTAAGAAAAGATGAGAATAGAAAAATATCAGGGTTTGAATGTGAAGTGTATGAAAGCTTTTTTAACGAAAATCAATTTAATTTAGGCTCTGTAAACACAAAAACTTACATAATTGCGTTAGCAAGTAAAAAACCTTCATCATTTATATCTGGAGCAAAAGTTGATTTAAGAAGAGTGTTGAAAAATACTAGTAGAACCGAGTTTCATCACATATTTCCTAAAAATTTCTTAAAAAATTCAGGTAAGAATAATAAAGAAATTAATGTTTTAGCAAACCTTTGTTTTCTTAACAATGCAGATAATCAAAAAATTAAAGATAAGTCACCTCATTCATACAAGGATTTATTACCAGCGGATCGCCTTCAAGATATTTTAACGTCCCATTTATGTCCAAAGAATATGTTTGATTTAGATTATGACCAATTCATAAGACTACGTGCTAAAATTTTAACGGATTATGTCAAAGAATTAACCAGATAAATATCAATTTATAAAAGTAGAATGCTTTATATAGCACTCTACTTTTTATTTTTTAAAAGTCTCTGTTTTCAAGAGTCTTTTGTTATCCGCTCAATCACCTCATGCAGCCCCTCAGGCTTGTGAAACTCCACCGGCGAACTGCCTTTTTCAAACGAGATCGTCTCCGCCTCAATGAGCGCGACATAGCGCCCGTTCACTTTTGCGAGATGGATGGATTCGCCGAAATCAGCCAGTAATCCTTTAATCTCTGTTTCTCCGACTTTCATTTTCAGCTCGGCTTCCGGCGTGTGTTCAATGATCTGCGCGGATGCCTCGATGACTTGATGGGTGTCGAGGCGCTCCTGAATTTCCCGCTTTTCACTCGCTTCCCAAATTTCAATGTCGTGCTCAAACTGCTGAAGCTCTTCGCTGTTTTCTTCAAAAGTTTCATACACGTGTTCCTGCACCATGTTCATGACTTGGTTTTTCATGATTTCCGGCATCGATTCGCCGTATTCGACAAATTTGAGAAAATCTTCGAAATAACGGGCGTGCGAGGCCTGGTGGATTTTCAGCTCATGCTCTTCCGTCATGCCTTCTTCCGGCATATACGGATATTGAATGCTTTTCATGTTTTTTGTCGTGATGGCCATTTCGACCTTTTTAATGAGAGACGAGGCGTCTGAGATGCGGGCGACCTTCGGCTCGAAATCGCATTTCATCATAAAGACGAATTTGTCTTCAAAATACTTGCGCGGAACGGCCGATGCCACGATAAAAACACCGCCGCGCACGGCGCTCGTGTCAAGGTAAGTGCGGACGAACTGCTCGCTTGCTTCGATAAATGCTTCCTTCGTATCCGCAAGTCTGGCGCGGTTGAAAAGGTTGTAATTCGGATTTGAATCAAGCTCATGGCCCGGCTCCGTGATAAAATGGCCGATTTTTGTTGGGACTTGCTCGGATTGCGGATGCCGTTCGGCTTTCCGTTTGACGATTTTCTTCAATTCCCCGTCAAGAAAATCCTTCAGCTCGCTTTCTTCAAATTCTTCCGTGTCAAGGGTCTGGAAATGTTTGAACTGCTTGTTTGCCTGTTCATCTTTTCCTTCCACTTGAATGACATAAAACGATAAAAACTTGATTTCAAAATCCATATGTGAACTCACCTTATTTCTGTATTTAACAAGCCTCTCCAGTATAGAAAAAACCGTTATCGATCGTCAATCCGATGATTGATCCGTGACGGCGGATAATCGGCCGGTGAAAAGGGCACCGTAGTTGGAAGGAACGCATCAACGTGTTAGAAAGGGTGTTATTCATGAAGGAAACAGGTCCGATTCCGCAGCCGAAGACATTCGGCCCGCTCGGCAATCTTCCTTTGCTTGATAAAGACAAGCCTACAATGTCGCTTATCAAACTGGCAAACGAGCAGGGGCCTATTTTTCAGCTGCATACGCCGGCGGGCGCCATTATCGTCGTGTCCGGCCATGAACTGGTGAAAGAGGTTTGTGATGAAGAACGGTTCGATAAAAGCATCGAAGGAGCTTTGGAGAAAGTCCGGGCGTTTTCCGGTGACGGGCTGTTTACAAGCTGGACGCATGAGCCTAACTGGCGAAAGGCGCATAATATTCTGATGCCGACCTTCAGCCAGCGCGCGATGAAAGATTATCATTCGATGATGACTGATATCGCGGTGCAGCTGATTCAAAAATGGGCTAGGCTCAACCCGGATGAGGCCGTTGATGTGCCTGCTGATATGACCCGCCTGACGCTCGATACGATCGGGCTTTGCGGCTTTAACTATCGGTTTAACAGCTATTATAGGGAAACGCCTCATCCGTTTATCAACAGCATGGTGCGCGCCCTTGATGAAGCGATGCACCAAATGCAGCGCCTTGATGTTCAGGATAAGCTTATGATCAGGACGAAGCGCCAATTTCATCATGACATTCAGGCGATGTTTTCGTTAGTAGACAGTATTATCGCAGAGCGCCGGTCAGGCGGCCGGGATGAAAAGGATCTGCTGGCCAGAATGCTGAATGTGGAAGACCCGGAAACGGGCGAAAAACTTGATGATGAAAATATCCGGTTTCAAATCATCACGTTTTTAATTGCCGGCCATGAAACGACAAGCGGCCTGCTTTCCTTTGCCATCTACTTTCTGCTGAAACATCCCCGTGTTTTGGAAAAAGCCTATGAAGAAGCCGATCGGGTTTTGACCGATCCCGTTCCTTCATATAAACAAGTGCTGGATCTGACTTATATCCGAATGATTTTGCAGGAGTCATTGCGTTTATGGCCGACCGCGCCTGCGTTCAGCCTTTATGCGAAAGAGGATACGGTGATCGGCGGGAAATATCCGATCACGCCGAAAGACAGAATTTCCGTCTTAATTCCCCAGCTTCACCGTGATAAAGACGCGTGGGGAGACAATGCGGAGGAATTTTATCCGGAGCGGTTTGAACATCCTGATCAAGTGCCTCACCATGCGTATAAGCCGTTCGGAAACGGTCAGAGGGCGTGTATCGGTATGCAGTTCGCCCTGCATGAAGCAACTCTTGTTCTGGGGATGATTCTGCAGCATTTTACCTTTATCGATCACACCGATTATGAGCTCGATATTAAACAGACACTGACGATCAAGCCCGGCGACTTTCATATCCGGGTGCGGCCGAGAAACAAAGAAGCCGTTGCGGCTGCTCTCCTGGCGGCTGAAAAAGCGGCGGAAGACGTCGAAAAAGAAAAACGGGAAACAAAAGGCGCATCCATTATCGGGCTTGATAACCGACCGCTTCTGATTCTGTACGGATCAGATACGGGAACCGCAGAAGGCGTGGCGCGGGAGCTTGCCGATACTGCCGGGATGCACGGCGTCCGGACTGAAACGGCGCCTTTAAATGACCGGATCGGAAAACTGCCGAAAGAAGGAGCTCTCTTGATCATTACGTCCTCTTATAACGGAAAGCCTCCGAGCAACGCGGGACAATTCGTTCAATGGCTTGAAGAAGTCAAACCCGGGGAACTGGAAGGCGTCCGATATGCCGTCTTCGGCTGCGGTGATCATAACTGGGCGGCGACATATCAGGCTGTACCGAGGCTTATTGATGAGAAGCTTGCCGAAAAAGGGGCGGAACGCTTTTCCTCCCGAGGCGAGGGGGACGTCAGCGGCGATTTTGAAGGAAAGCTTGATGAATGGAAAAAAAGCATGTGGACGGACGCCATGAAGGCATTCGGTCTCAAGCTGAATGAAAATGCCGAAAAAGAGCGAAGTGCGCTGGGTCTTCAATTTGTCAGCGGGCTTGGCGGGTCTCCTTTGGCACAGACGTATGAAGCGGTTTACGCATCCGTTGCGGAAAACAGGGAACTTCAGGCGCCGGAAAGCGGCCGGAGCACAAGGCATATCGAAATCACTCTGCCGAAAGAGGCTGCCTATCATGAAGGGGATCATCTCGGCGTGCTGCCGGTAAACAGCAAAGAGCAGGTCAGCCGTGTTCTCCGCCGGTTCAATCTGAACGGGAATGATCAAGTGCTGCTGACAGCCAGCGGACAGAGCGCGGCTCATCTCCCGCTCGATCGGCCGGTCAGGCTGCATGATCTTCTGAGCAGCTGTGTCGAATTGCAGGAAGCGGCATCAAGGGCTCAAATCCGGGAAATGGCCGCTTATACGGTCTGCCCGCCGCACAAACGGGAATTGGAAGATTTTCTTGAGGAGGGCGTCTATCAGGAGCAAATCTTAACATCGCGCGTCTCGATGCTCGATCTCCTTGAAAAATATGAAGCGTGTGAACTTCCGTTTGAGCGATTTCTGGAGCTTTTGCGCCCGTTGAAGCCGCGGTATTATTCGATTTCAAGTTCGCCCCGGAAACATCCCGGGCAGGCTTCAATTACCGTCGGCGTCGTTCGCGGCCCCGCCCGGAGCGGTTTGGGTGAGTATCGCGGAGTCGCTTCGAATTATTTAGCGGACCGCGGCCCTGAGGATGGTATCGTGATGTTTGTCCGCACTCCGGAAACACGATTCCGGCTGCCGGAAGATCCGGAAAAACCGATTATTATGGTCGGTCCCGGCACAGGAGTCGCCCCGTTCCGCGGATTTCTGCAAGCCCGCGCGGCGTTAAAAAAAGAAGGAAAAGAGCTGGGGGAGGCTCATCTGTATTTCGGATGCAGAAACGATCATGATTTTATTTACCGTGACGAGCTTGAAGCTTATGAAAAAGACGGAATCGTGACGCTTCATACGGCTTTCTCCCGCAAAGAAGGCGTACCGAAAACGTATGTGCAGCACTTAATGGCGAAAGACGCCGGCGCTTTAATTTCCATCCTCGGCCGGGGAGGGCACCTCTACGTATGCGGCGACGGCAGCAAAATGGCGCCCGATGTAGAGGCAACGCTGCAAAAAGCGTATCAGTCGGTCCACGAAACAGACGAACGGCAAGCGCAAGAATGGCTTTTGGACCTCCAGACAAAAGGCATTTACGCAAAAGATGTTTGGGCGGGGATTTGACCGATTTGATGAAAAGGACTGGATGACTCCAGTCCTTTTTCCTTCAAGAAAATGAATTGCTTTCCAATCGATATACATTCGGTTTGTCAGCAATCTGAAGGCTTTGTTGTGAGATCTTATAACAAGATAAGGATGTCTCACAGTGGTGGAAGGATATCAGCGCCAAGAGTCCCATCTGCTGTTTCCAAGACTAAATAGTTGCGCCTATTTTGGATAAAACCTCTTTACAAATATATGGAATTAGAATATACTCTGTTTCACAAAGTACTTTGTAAAAAGAGGAGCCTGTCTTATGTCAAATCAGAATTTTCGAGAATCAGAGATAGCTGAAAACTTATCTCATATCAAGGTCTTGACGAACTACAAGACTGAGTACTCAAGGCAAACCAGTCCATATTTCATTATTTGGGGCTGTATATGGATTATTGCGTACTCCGTTTCTTTATGTAAGGTACCTTCTGTAGTCCTTGCTTGTGTCTGGTTAATACTGGCAGTATTAGGGTGGATACTGACTTTGAAGACATATCTTAAGCAGAAACAATTTGATCCCATGCCCACTTTCTTAAAGAATCAATTAAAATATGCATGGATTGGATTCATATTAATGGTATGCATTTTTGTTTTCCTGATTTTAATGGGATTATTGCCGCGAACAGGAGAATTTCTATCGTTTTTGATTGTGTTAATGGTGTCTATTATGTACATATTCTTAGGCATCGTGTTAACAAAAGAGATTTTTATTATGGGATTTTGGCTGAGCATACTCGGTATGCTTACATTCTGTTTATTTCCTGAGGCAATGAATATTGTTTTTGCATTTATTGGCGGAGGCAGCCTATTACTTACAGGAATGATTTTGAAAAGAAAAGGGCAAGGAAATGAGTAATGTTAACAATATCAATGATTTAATACATGCCAAAGTACGGTTGGGAATTATGAGTTTACTGATGACTTATGATCAATGTAATTTTACTTTCCTGAAAAAGTCATTAGACATCACAGATGGGAATTTAGGTTCGCATCTGAAAAAGTTAGAAGATGCAGCTTATATAGAACTAACCAAGAAGTTCGTATCCAAAAAGCCGAAGACTATTGTTCAGATTACGAAAGAAGGGAAAGCAGCCTACAAGGAGTACATTAATACAATTGAATCCATATTTAAAATAAATAACAGTGGGGGAATGGTGTAAATGCTGCAAGTTGAACATATAAGTAAGCGCTATGGCACGACTCTGGCTTTGGACAATGTGGCTTTAACAATTCCGAAAGGAGTCTGCTATGGACTTGTTGGACCGAACGGATCCGGCAAATCTACCTTAATTAAGATCATCTCACGCATCATCCGGGAATATGACGGTAAGGTTGAATTTGTCGGTAATGAAAATGGCAGATTGGGTTATGTTCCACAGGATATCAGCCTTGAAGAAAAATTAACCGCAAAGACCAACATGGAATTTTTCGGAAAGGTGCATGGACTGAATGGCTTAAAACTAAAGCAAACAACAAAAAAACTGTTAGAAGATATCGGGTTGTCAGAAAGGACAAACGACGTTGTGGAGAACTTTTCCGGAGGAATGAAGCGCCGTTTAAATATCGGGTGTGCACTAATGCACGATCCAGACTTAATTATTCTAGATGAGCCGACGGTAGGCGTGGATCCGCAATCACGCCGCTACATTTTTAACATCGTAAATCGACTCAAAAAAGCCGGTAAAACCATTATTTATGTGAGCCATTACATGGAAGAGATTGAAACTCTTTGTGACTATGTAGCTTTTATCGACAGAGGGCAGATTATCGATGAAGGAGAAATAAATGAACTGCTTAAACGACATGAAGAATCATCTATTATGTTTAACTCCTCATTGTCTCATGAATTAATAAAGAGCCATGGTTTTGAGTTTTCAGTCGTTAATTCAGGGCTGATAATAAAAACCAAAAAACCTTTAGAAACCATGGAGCGCTTAATTAGCGTCAGTAAGGAAAACAATATTGTGCCTCATCAGTTGTTTTTATATAAGCCAAAATTAGAAGATGTATTCTTTAAACTTACCGGCACTGATTTGCGTGATGAAGAATAAAGGGGGAATTTATCATGTTACCGCTCGCTCAAATTGAAACGCTAAAACAGTTAAAGGATAAGTCTCTGTTTTTTTGGACGATTATATTACCTATTGTGTCCATCATATTGCTGATTGAGCTATTTACGACAGACAGTACAAACAAAACTTTAGTAGCTTCACAATCTGTAACCGGTATGAGCGTATTCTTTTCTACATTCATTATTATCTCCATCGTTATAAGTTTTGTAAAGGATCGGGAAAAAGGAATTGTATCAAGACTGGCAAGTACCCCTTTAAAGCCTTATAACTTCTTCTTAGGAAAAAGTATCCCTTTTTTAGTCATAACTTTTATGCAAATTCTTCTCCTGTCCGTTCTGGGAATATTTCTGTATGATATTGAAATTAATAATTTTCCGGCGTATATGTGGGTTGTTGTGTTGATATCTTTACTAGTTACATCCTGGGGAGTTGCCATTTCAGTCTTTGCAAAGACTGAAAATACCGGTTTGGTCATGACAAATGTGATTGCATTAGGTACCGCTGTTGTATGCGGTTTATGGACCCCTTATGATCAATTACCAAGCTATCTTCAAACTATTGGAATGCTCTTTCCGCAGTACTGGGCGCATCAAGGGTTAATTCAATCGGTCTCGACGATATCGGGAGGAGAAAGTCTAATATGGGTAACCCTTGTTGTACTGAGCTATACAATACTGGGATTTATAGTTTCTCTAATTGGATACCGTCATTACATTAAAATGGCAAGAAACTAGACCGCTGAAGAATGGGTCATTAAAACGCAGCTGGGACTAAAAGGAGAGCGGGAAATGATAAGTGAAAAACTAAAACTGTATGTCGAGGCTCTATTTAAAAAGTACGAAAGAAATTCGTTACTGAGCAGAAAAAAAACGGAGCTTTTAACTAAGCTTCATGATAGAAGTATTAGCTTGGAAGCAGAGGGTATGACAAAGCTGGATATTGAGAAGTTGCTTATACGCGAAATAGAATCCAAAAGCTTGGCGGTCGATACCAGTGACCTGAATATAGATAAATCCAATGTATTAAAACTCAAAAAAAAGACGTTTATAAATAAGAATTTGCAAAAAACGGAGGATTTTGAGCCGGTAAATGCCGAGTACTATCTCAGTGACTTTAAAAGTGCAACTCTTCAGAATATCGATGTCGAACACTCTGTCTTCAAAAACTGCTACTTCAAGAATTTCTCATGTAAAGACTCCGCCATCATAGAATCGACATTTAAAAAAAGTGATCTCAGCCAGTCAAATTATGACACATGTAAACTTGAGTATATGCTTTATATCGGTTGTCACCTGCCAAAAGTCAATTTTACAGATACCTCCATCCTGCATACGTTCTTCAAGAACTGCTATCTAAAGAAAGTATCCTTTACGAACTGCAATCTAATTAATATTCGGTTTGAATCTTGTGATATTGCAAACGTTAAAATTACAGGAGGCAAAATGGATAAAACAACATACCGTATACTGCAAGAAGAGGGGACTTCATTACATTCAGTAGAATTAATTTAAATTTAATATAAAGAAGCATAGACCAATAAGAATCATCTTATTGGTCTATTTGTCTTAGAGGTTAAAACGTAGATGAACTAGAGATGATTGTGGTACAGGTACAGCGTGCAGCCATT
Source organism: Bacillus sp. JNUCC-22 (assembly GCF_018861275.1). Classification (NCBI taxonomy): domain Bacteria; kingdom Bacillati; phylum Bacillota; class Bacilli; order Caryophanales; family Bacillaceae; genus Bacillus; species Bacillus sp. JNUCC-22. Next base: position 715,221 of record NZ_CP076408.1, read on the forward strand.
GGCTCGAATAAATGTTGACCTTCTCCGTGTACACTTGCAATAAGAGCAGTTGGCACTTTAATTTGAGTCATAATTGTTACCTCCTCCATAAAATTTATCGACAAAGAATTTACCGATATGTACCATATTGTGATTTATATGGACAATATTGTCAACCCAAATATGTATTTTTTTGTGATATAGATAATGGATTTATAATGAGCAATTTGGTTTAAGAAGCTGAATCACTCTAAATTTAGTTAAAAATGAAATTAATAATTCTGAATTTTATATTTGATCAGAGGGAAAGTATGTGTTTTAATAGGGTTATGGGAATAAATACTATTTTTTAAGCGGAATAACCCAACTTGTTAGGAAAAAGGAAACGTTGTTTGAAGTTAAAGCTAAGCCAATTCAGGCGAATCGCATAGGCTGATCGGGGCTTTGGGTGGATTCTTAACAGGAAATGTCAAACTTCAAGGAAGCTTGAGCTTTGTCTGTTGGACAAAAGGGATGACTGCCCGACTGCTTAGAATAAAGCTTAAATTTACTAAGGGTTTCTTGTACCCCATTGGTATTGTAATGATTCTGGTGTCACCTACGAAAGATTTACTCTTCTTTGTATTACCTCAGCATTCTTCGAAGCTTCTTCAGATAGTATTACAAAATCAATAACTGATTTAATGATATTTGTGTATTCGTAACTCCCTGTATTATTTTGTCGCAGAGAGATGAACCAGGCTGCCCCTGGCGATCTAAAGTAGGAGGAAGTAATACGTTATTAACTTATTTGTTTTTCTCAAGACACCATCCTTTGTTTACTTTTAAGAAAGGTATTTAACTTCTGATCCTAACTAACTTAATCTTGTATGCTGTTTTCTATTTGCTGCTGCACTGTCCTAACTGTTATGGTTCAACCATCTTTTGTTAAGACATTTATTTACGGTGATTATCAAATTTATAATTTCCATATTAAGTATTAATTGGTTATATTAACTTTTTGCTTATCTTTCTGATGACAAATCATGAGATTGATCGAGTGAGATTATTGATTAGGAGGTATTGGACGTGAAAATTCACTACATGGGAGTTAGGGAACCCCTGAAACAAATATTGGAGGATAAGGCGGCTGAGCTCCATGATTATCCATTGCAGATTGTAGATTTAGGCGGATCAATAAAGTACGAAAGTGATTCTTTCATCAACTCTTTTGACTTGGATGCAGAAACAATCATACTTTCAAACCGGAGATATAATTTGAATGATGAATTGGGTTACGTGGAAACAGAGTTACTACAAAAATATAAAAAAAGTATTTTATACAGAACATCCCCTTTGGATATCGGAATCGAGTTGTACAGAGGATGGGCAGCAGCCACAGGAATACTGCTCACTGCTTTTTCTCCGGTAGGCGTAAATTGGATTTCCACTCAAGATGTTGCATCTGCATGCTTAATCTCAAAAAAAGATGTAAATGTTCGCGCAGGGAAAGCCTTTGACCTAACCGGAGCGGAAGTTATTAGTATGGAAAGACTTAAAGATATATTTGAACAAGATTTGGAGATGCAGATAGATTTACAATGTAAAAATAAAGAGGAAGCGATTAGGATGCTGATGCAAAATAACATGCCACTGGATCTAATAGAATGGTTGGTAGAATATCAGATACTGTCTTCCGATGACCGATTAGAACCAACTACTAATATTCTGGAACAGATAATTGGGCATCCGCCAAATGCAGCTCAATTATTTGAAAATAAACAAATTAATTAAGGAGGAATACAGATGTCTCAACAAACTCAATCTATTCAAACGGTTGTAAGGTTCAAATTATCTCCTCATATTACTTTGGGAGAATTGGAAGGAAGCCTGTTAAGCTTTAAAGCACAATCCATTACAAAAGTTGATGGAGAAGGAATCGTTGAATTCTTTGAGGCAATTTCAGAATATCTTGTATGTGAGAATGGAGTCTCAATTGAAGAACTGCACCAAAGGTTCAACTTAGAGAAAGAACAGTTAAGAAACGTCTTCGATTTCCTGGTGACGAACGGATTGTGTATACAATCTACTTCTAATTTTGACATGACTGCTTTTTTGGCATATGAGAGGGCAGGGGGGCAAGTGGAAGTCAACCAGATCTTACATAGATTAAAGACAAGCATAGTGGAAGTTGTAGCACATGGGGAAAATAACCTAGCAATAACCCTTACTAATAGCTTGCAGGAAACAGGATTAAACATAGATTGGAAAGAAAAACCGGATAATGGGAAGCCTTCGATACGTATTGCTGTAGCAGCTTCACATTTGGACCCGCTGTTAGAACAAGTAAATGATCAATCATTAGAAGATCATGTCCCTTGGTTGTGTGTTATTCCATACGATGGTCAGACAGCTTGGGTTGGTCCATTTTTCATCCCGCACAAGTCTGCATGTCTCCATTGTTATAACTTACGTAAATCAGCAAACTTTTCAGATGAGGTATTTCGTTCAGAATTGATGAAGGTCAAGCCAGTCAACGCTGCGAAACAACCGGTATATAATCAGCCAGTTCATTTGGTACAGGCAGGAATAGCGAATAATCTTGTCACAGAGTGGATTACACTAAGAGACTATGCACCAAGCGCCGTTCCAGGTGGTTTTATAACTGTCAATTTGGATGACAGGGGAGTTTCGGTTGATAATCATCGTGTATATAGAGTACCGAGATGCCAAAAGTGTTCTCCTGCCGCTGACACAGGATTTCCTCAAGTATGGTATCACGGCGAGGTGCCCAAATAATTATGGTGAGTAAATGGACGACATTAGAAGATTCATGGAAAGTCCTTGATAGTCTTGCTGATCCATATGTAGGTATAGTGAGAAGAGAGTATCGGAAATTACGCGATGTAGATGACGTTTGGGGACACTCGTACGGTGCTCATGGGACAGACAGTAAAATTTTATTCGGAGTCCCCTCTAATTCTTATAATGGAGGCGGATCGGATAATGCGGCTGCGGCAAGACTAGCTGCTATTGGGGAAACGGTGGAAAGATATAGTGCAGCTTATCTTCCATTTGATTCCGATGTTGTATGTTTTGGATCACAAAAGGAATTAGAGAAGGAGAATAAGCGTTTCATTGGATATAAAGATTGGGAATTGTACGCTCCAACTCAATTCAAAGATCCTATATTTCCTCATGAAGTTTGGGATGAAAATACTAAGCTGTGGTGGAGAAAAGGGACATATGCGAAAACAAATGAGGAGGTATGGACCCCAGGGCAACTAATCCATATCGCCAATCATACGGAATGGCCTGGGGACACTAATATAGGTCATGCTACAAGTAACGGTCTTGCTTGCGGAATTACCTTTGTAGAAGCAGCAATTTCAGGTTTATTTGAAACGATTGAACGGGATGCTTTTATGCTTACCTGGTATAACAAGCTGAGCTTGCCCCAGATTGATGTGAATTCTTCTCCGAGATTAAAACGCTTTTATGAAAGATATATTAAACCAACATCATTGCGGCTGCACTTAGTTGATATGACTGTATTTTCAGGTATTCCTTCTGTGCTAGCAGTTGTCAGAAATCCTCATACGAATTTAGCCCCTTTTGCAATTGGAGCCGCCTCCTCCTATTCAATAGAAAGGGCTTGTGAAAAGGCAGCAATTGAAGGGATGTATACAAGAACTTGGGTCAAGACGGAACAACGTTTAGGTAACGCATTAGTGAATGCGGATTTTAATAGGGATATCAATAGTTTTGAGGACCATATCAAGCTTTACGCAGGAACCGATATCGTCAAGGAAGCTGATTTCCTTACAAGTAACAGCACTTTAGTTGATGTTAACCAATTTAAGTCATTCGATGATAGTTCTCCTGATGTACTTTGGAATAGTCTAAATGATCACCTATATGAAAAAGGTTTCAAAGTGGCTACATTTGATTTAACAAGTCCTGATATAAAAGATGCCGGAGCTTATGTAGTAAAGTCCATCATTCCAGGGTTTAAACCTATAGATGTCCTTTACAGGGGAAGAATGTTGGGTGGAGAACGTATATTACGACATTCTTACGATTTAGGGTTAGTACCAGAGCCGTTTACAATCGAAACACTTAATCCAGTACCTCATCCATTCCCATAAATACTAAGGTGAAAGGGGTTAACGAAATGAAAGAGATTGAAAGGCATGCCACTAATTTGGTTGATGTAGTCTATGGCAATGAAAAACTAAGATTTGATGATCCTTCTGAGAACTGGTTTGAGGCTTCGAAAGTTTATCGAAGCTCTATGGCGTGGGACGCGCCAGGAGTAGCAGGCCTAATGAGATCTGCAACATTACAGAAGATCGCTACTCATGCAGGTAAACGATTTGATGACTTGCCATTGATTACATTACCTTCCCCATTGAGGACAAGTGTATCATTAGATGAAGTTATTCGAAATAGGAGAAGTATCGAACAGTTTAACGGTGGTAGTACAACATTATCACAGCTTTCTACCATTCTGCAGGGTAGTTATGGATTAATAGAGCGCCCTGAAGGTCCTAGACGCCCTATTCCTTCTGGCGGAGCTCTTTATCCGTTGGATCTGTACGTTGTTAGCAACAAGGTGGATTCTTTGGAAAAAGGTCTATATCACTTTGATCCTTATCGAAAGGGCCTAGTTCATCTAGGTGAGTACTCTGAAGAGGATTTCGGAAGAATAATGTTACAAGAAGAAGCTGTAAAGGACTTTTCTTTCGCTGTAATCATATCGGCTAGCTTTTGGAGGTCAAGGTTTAAATATGGCCATCGTTCATATCGATTTATATTTATTGAAGCGGGTCATCTGATGCAGAATATGATTTTATTGGCCACAGCCCAATGTATCCAGAGCCGTCCATACGGAGGGTTTATAGATGATGAGCTCATGGATCTTATTGGTGGCCATAATGGAGTAGACGATGCACCTATATATACTTTAGTTGCAGGAACATGATGGAGTTAAGGGTATGCATCTTTATAGGGATCCTGATTCATTTGATGGGTCCCTATGTTTCAAAGCTAACAGTTATGTATCAAATCAAGCATAGAACTAAGGAATATAAACTGACTCGTCATATAACACCGCAGCGCAGTTATGATATTATCACCGTTTTTGGTGGAATTATGTGTTGCAGCATCTTCTTATTAGATGATAACTTTTTTTTAATACATAGCAATAATGCGTACGGTGTTTTATTATTTAGTGCCCTAGGTTTCTTTTTTCCTTATGTTATCTGGAAGCGTAAAAACAAATCTGTTGTATTTGTTAAAAGAAAAGTAAATAAACTTGATACATTGATTTTCCTGCCTTTATGCGCAGTTTCAGAGGAATTAATATGGAGAATTTGTATTCCTTTTCTATTTAAACTATACTTCTTTGATTCTGTCTTATTGTGTACGTGTATTAGCTCGATAGGATTCTTACTGCTCCATATTCCCCTTGGTGGTGTAAAGTCAGCCCCCTATATGACTGTATTTACTGTAATAGCTGTAATAGCTGCACAATTTGATTTTTTATCAGTAGCTGCATTCCATATTGTGCATAATTTAACTATCCAGTATTTTCGTCCTGTCAGCAAAAGGAAAATAAATACATCTTCGCCGACAATGTCTCAAGCAGAGTGGTAAACTCTTTGGAGGTGTCACAGTTATATGGAAATTGAAACAATTGTCAGAGAGTCAGAAGCCAACAGAATTCAAGCACAAACATGGTTTTCTCATCCTGAGAAAAGTAAAGTGAGCTTTCGGTATGATGAGAGGGAAACCTCATCCATTAGAAGTATTTCAATTGAAACATTTCTGTCGTTTTACTCCAGTAAATTTAATAGAGAGCCGTATTCTGTATTAGATATTGGTTGCGGACAGGGGCAAGTAATTCAATATTTGAACAGTCGGTTTCAAAAGATCGAACTGACAGGTATTGATTCCTCTGCCCAAGCAATTTCTTCAGCAAAAAAACTCGGTATTAATGCATCTTTTATATGTTCAAATGCAGAAAATATTATGCAATATGTGTCTAAGAAGCAAGACATTATATTCATACATCTATGTTTTGGACTCTTTAAGAATCCTATTGCTATTGTAAATACACTCATCCATCTATTATCAGATCAATCATGTATCTATATTGTAGACTTGGACAGGAACAGTTTGGGAGAGGGCCTTAACACAGCGCAATCTCGTGAGGAAGAAGCCTATTTAAAAGATCAATACCGTGCTTCTTTAACACTGGAAGAATTTAAACAGCTGCTGCATGTTGTGACCAAAGAACAACATGGGGTGTCATTTCAGGTGGGTAATTCCTTTATTGGCGGGTTTGATGAAACCAGTTCACAATTTTTTTCGCTAATGAGAAACAGAAATTTGCAAGACGCGTTAAGGACCAGTGTTGGAGAACAGTTTAAGCAGTCACAAATGCCAGCTCTGCTGCATGGTTGGATTATAAAAAACAAAAGGTAAACGTGAAGAAAGCATTTTTGTATATCTTTAGGGTCTAAGCGATAATTTGACAGGTAAAGGACTGGATGACTCCAGTCCTTTTTTTACATCAGCAAAAAAAACCTTCAGCCCCTTTGCATACAATAACTTCAGCCCGCCTGTTGGGCGGCTGTCTTTGATATTCATTTTTCGTTTTTAGAAGTTTGTGTTATTCTTATATTTGGTATCTCCTATTTTCAGACCCGGTCTGATACGGTACCTTTTAATGCCAGAAAAAAATGTGAAACGAAGAACGGATATCCTGCGTCTAATGGCTGGCGGGATAAGATGTTCAATGGGCATGACACGAATGATAAATATATCGTTTTTTTAAATGGTGTGTTTATGGGGCTGTGTGATGCTTTCGTTTTGCTCGGAAAGCAGGAATTGAAGCAAAAAGTAAGAATACAGATTTAAAGTGTTTAGGAAAGTAGAGGTTGCCATGAAGAAATTATTTTCTTACAGACTTAGTTTTTTTGTACTGGCTATTATTTTGTTTTGGGCCAAAACGTATTTAGCCTATCATGCTGAATTCAACCTTGGGGTGAAGGGTCCGACGCAGCAGTTTCTGCTTGTGATCAATCCGTTCTCAAGCGCCATTTTCTTTTTAGGACTGGCATTGTTTGCGAAAGGCCGCAAATCAGCGATTATCATGGTGATTATTGATTTCATCATGACGTTTATTTTGTATGCAAATATCCTATTCTATCGATTCTTCGATGATTTCTTGACATTCCCGAACTTAAAGCAATCCGGTAATGTGGGAAATATGGGAGACGGCATCTTCAGCATTATGTCCGGCCATGATATTTTATACTTTGTTGATATTATTATTTTAATCGCGCTTCTGGTGTGGAGACGTGAGCTGAAGGAATTCAAGCTGAAAAAACGGTATACGTCATTAATTATCGTGACGGGTATTGTTTTGTTCTTCGTGAACCTGGCGATTGCCGAAGAGGACCGCCCGGAGCTGCTGACAAGAACGTTTGACCGCAATTACATTGTAAAATACTTAGGCCTTTATAATTACACGATTTATGACGGCGTACAGACGGCGCAGACGGAATCACAGCGGGCATATGCCAGCAGCGATGACCTGACGAGCGTTGAAAACTACACATCGTCGCATTATGCGAAGCCGAACGCCGAGTATTTCGGCAAGGCCAAAGGCAAAAACATTATTAAGATTCACCTGGAGAGCTTCCAATCGTTTTTGATCAACTACAAACTTGACGGAAAAGAAGTCACGCCGTTCCTGAATAAACTCGCCCGCGGCGGAGAGGACATGACGTACTTTGATAACTTTTTCCACCAAACGGGCCAAGGTAAAACATCTGACGCCGAGCTGATGATGGATAACAGCCTGTTCGGACTGCCTGAAGGGTCAGCCTTCGTGACAAAAGGGGAAAACACGTATCAATCGCTTCCTGCCATCCTTGACCAAAGTGAGGGCTATACAAGCGCCGTTTTACACGGTGACTACAAATCATTCTGGAACCGTGACCAGATTTACAAACATATCGGCTACGATAAATTCTTTGACGCCAGCACATACGATATGTCTGATGACAACCTTGTCAATATGGGACTGAAGGATAAACCATTCTTCAAAGAATCCATTCCGAAGCTTCAATCGCTGAAACAGCCGTTCTACGCGCATTTGCTCACGCTGACGAACCATTATCCGTTTACGCTTGATGAAAAAGACGCAACGATCGAAAAAGCGAAAACGGGCGACGCGACTGTAGATGACTATTTCCAGACGGCGCGTTATCTCGACGAGGCGCTTGAACAGTTCTTTAAAGATCTGAAGTCATCCGGTTTATATGACAACTCGGTGATTATGCTTTACGGAGACCATTACGGAATCTCTGAAAACCATAACCGCGCGATGAAAGAAATTCTCGGCAAAGAAATTACGCCTTATCAAAACGCGCAGAATCAGCGTGTGCCGCTTATGCTTCGCATCCCCGGCAAAAAAGGCGGGGTGAACCATACGTACGGCGGTGAAATGGACGTTGTGCCGACGATCCTTCACTTGGAAGGCATCGATTCTAAGAAATATATTAATTTCGGCACCGATCTCTTCTCGAAAGACCATGATGATACGGTGACGTTCCGTAACGGAGATTACGTCACGCCGAAATATACTTCCATCTCCAATGTCGTATACGATACGAAGACAGGAAAAGAACTGAAAGGCAATCAGGAAACGAAAAACCTGAAAGCCAGAGTCACAGAGCAGCTGAAGCTGTCTGACAGCGTGATGTACAAAGACTTGCTCAGATTCCACAAATTGAGCGACTTTACGCCGGTTGATCCGTCTAAATATCATTACGGCAAAGAAAAGCTGAATCAGGATAATAAATAATAGAAAGAGCCTTACGGAATTTCCGTAAGGCTCTTTTTTTGTGTGTATCTTCACCAATCTGAAAAAAGAGAGAGCTTTTGGTCACAAAGGGCGCCAATCTCTCATATCTTACAGTAGATTTTGAAACCGGTGATAGAGAATCGGACAAATTATCGGGTTGGTTTCTCTTATACGGGCGGTTTCGAATCCAATATTCACAGAGAAGAGGGGTAGAGATGAAAGCAGTCATTCTCTGCGGCGGAAAAGGAACGAGAATGAGCGAAATCACCAATGAACGTCCCAAACCGCTCGCCATGATAGGCGGCAAACCGATTCTATGGCATATTATGAAACTCTATCAATACTATGGCGTGAACGAATTTATCCTGCTTCTTGGTTTCAAAGGAGAGATGATTAAGGAATATTTCTTAGATTATGACTGGAAGAATCACAGCATGACGCTGGACAGCTCTACCGGAGAAGTGCGGATATTGGGAAAATCCGAGCCGTGGAAAATCACTTTTTTAGACACGGGGGAACACACGCAGACAGCGGGGCGGCTTTTACAGGCGAAGGACATCATCGGTGATGAAACCTTTCTTATGACGTACGGGGACGGACTGGCCAACATCAACCTGTTTCATCTGATCAGCTGTCATCAATCAAAAGGGGCTGCGGTGACCGTCACCGGTATAGAAAAGACCTCGCAATTCGGAACGCTGACGGTTGAAGACGGTATGGCGAAAAGCTTTTCTGAAAAAACCTCAAGTGACGGCATCATCAACGGCGGATTTTTCGTGCTCAGCCCGAAGGTATTTGATTATCTGCCGAAAGACAGGGATGTCATGTTTGAAGAAGAACCGCTGAAGGAGCTGGCGAAGGACGGCGAATTGGCGGTATACCGGCATTACGGTTTCTGGACGGCGATCGATACGTATAAAAACCTGCTGGAAATCAACAAGATGTGGGACCGGGGACAACATGTATGGAAGGTATGGTGATTAAGTTTGAGTTTCTGGAAAAATAAAAATGTGTTTGTGACGGGATGTACAGGTCTTTTAGGAAGCTGTTTGGTGAAGGAACTGATCGATCAGGGGGCCAATGTGACGGGACTTGTCCGTGACACTGTGCCCAAGTCGAACCTGTATCAGGGAGAACAAGTGAAGCAAATGAATATCGTGCAGGGCGCGCTTGAAGATCTGGATGTGATTGAGCGGGCGCTGGGCGAATATGAAATTGACACGGTCTTTCATTTAGCCGCTCAGGCGATCGTCGGCGTCGCAAACCGCAATCCGATTTCCACATTTGAAGCCAATATTCTCGGCACATGGAACATCCTTGAAGCGTGCCGCAGGCATCCGCTCATCAAGCGGGTGATCGTCGCGTCCAGTGATAAAGCGTACGGCGACCAGCCGACACTGCCGTACGATGAAAACATGCCTCTTCAGGGCAAACATCCGTATGACGTATCAAAAAGCTGTGCCGATTTGTTAAGCCACACATATTTTAATACGTACGGACTTCCGGTCTGTATTACGCGCTGCGGCAACTTGTACGGCGGCGGAGATTTGAACTTTAACCGGATTATTCCGCAGACGATTCAGCTCGTGCTGAACGGTGAAGCGCCGGAAATCCGCAGCGACGGCACATTTATCCGTGATTATTTTTACATCGAGGATGCGGTCGAGGCATACCTTTTGCTGGCGGAAAAGATGGAGGAGCTCAATCTTGCGGGAGAAGCGTTCAACTTCAGCAATGAGATTCAGCTGACGGTGCTGGAGCTTGTAGAAAAAATTCTTAAGGCCATGGACAGTGACCTCAAGCCGAAAGTGCTCAACCAGGGAAGCCATGAAATCAAGCACCAATATTTATCGGCGGAAAAGGCGAGGAAGCTTCTGAATTGGACGCCCGCGCATACCATTGATGAAGGATTGGAAAAAACGATCGAATGGTATAAAGCCTTTTTTCAAAAGTAACAGAAACAGAGGTGAGAGAAAGACGTGACAAGCGCATATTGCACAGTTTTATCAAAAGGAAGGCTGTATCAGGCTATCGCTTTGTTCGGCTCATTGAAAGCGATTCAGGCGGACGCCCCCATTTTTACTTTGTGTATGGACCAAGACACCTATGACGTGCTTCAGGCAATGCGGCAGGATAATGTCACCTTGATTCAGGTGTCCGCACTGGAAAATGAGGAGCTCCTTGAACTGAAGCGGACGAGGGATCAGAGCGAATACTGCTGGACGGTGAAGCCGGTATTTCTCGAATTCGTGCTGGACGGACATCCGGAATTAGAGCGTGTCACGTACATTGATGCCGATTTGTTTTTCTTCGCTGATCCGCGCGCGATTTTTGACAATCAGCCGGATTGTTCGGTGCTTCTGTCACGGGGCGATATCGTCATTCCCTCATTTGGAAAACAGGAAATCGACATGCTGCAGCGTCTTTTAGGCCGGTATAATTCCGGTTTTCTCAGCTTCAAAACCGACAGTGCCGGCACAGATTGTCTCAGATGGTGGAAAGAACGCTGCCTGGAAGAATGCAAAAATGCGCCGGGCGAAGGAAAATTCGGAGATCAAGGCTACTTGGATTACATGTCCGGCCTGTTCCCGAATGTGTGTGACATCACCACGCCCGGCGTGAATATCGGCCATTGGAATTACGGCCGCCACACGTTTTCATGGAAGGACGGGCGTCTTGTGCTCGAAGACGGAAGTCCGCTGATTTTCTATCATTTCAGCGGATACCGGATCGTTACAGCCGGCGACATTCGGCAGATTCATGAGACGGACCGGACCGACCTGCCGTTTGTCCATCAGCTTTATCAGGACATTCTGAAGCGGGTGATCGGGACGGTCAGCGCCGTCTGCCCGGAGTTCAGCGGCTTTGCATCTGAGGATGATAACAAATAAATGATCATATACAGGAAGTGAACGAAAAGTGAAGGCAAGCGTCATTGTTCCCGCATATAATTCCAAGGAGCGGCTTTATAACAGCCTGCTGTCCCTGAATGAACAGGAATGCACAGAGCCGTTCGAAGTGATTGTGGCTGACAACGGTTCGGAAGACGGAACCTTATCCATGCTTGAATCATTCAGCGCGAATTTTCCGCTGATTTTTGTGAGAATTAAAGAAAACAGAGGGATCGCTTACGGCCGGAATCAGGCGGTCCGCAATGCCCGAGGCGATATTTTGATCTTCCATGACAGCGACATGCTTGCCGAAAAGGATTTGGTGGCGAAGCATATCAAGGCTCATGAGAACCGGGACGATCTTGTCGTATGCGGTATGTTCTGGAAGCGGATTTACAGCTTTTATTATGACCGTTTTGAAAAAGAGCATAAAGAGAAACTCGCCGAACTGTATGAAGAGCTGCCGGGCGATAAAGAGCCGCTCCTTGATGAAAGTGATATCAGAGACGGAAGTTTTCTTGACCAATGCTTTGATTTAGATACCGACTTTATCCGTGTGCTGAAAAGTATTTTGGAAAAATACGGAGATGATTTGAACGGCTACCGTCTGCCGTGGCGTTTTTTCATTACGAACAATTCGTCAGTCAAGAGACAGCACGTGGCAGATCTCGGGCTGTTTGATGAAGGCATTGTCAGATACGGCTTTGAAGATTATGATCTCGGCATCAGGCTTCATCAGTCGGGAATGAGATTTCAGCTGCGGCGCGATATCATGAGCGTCCATCAGGAGCATCCGAGCAACTGCGCTTCCGTTGATGATATCAGGGCGAATATCGCGTACATGTGCGACAAGTACAATGACATTCATTCGCTTGACGTGCACCTCGCGTTTAACGGCCCGTTTGACGCGGAGTTAACCAACAGCATGATGGCAGACATCGAAGTGCTGCTTGATTATGAGAAATATGAAAGCCTGCTGCACATTTTTCTCGAGCTGCTGCACGCGGTTAAAGACCGCAACCTCGACCCGGACTGGAAGACGAAAAGCCCGCGGATCACGGCGAACAGCTTCAATCTGCCGGAGGTCGGAAAGCTTTTGGCAAAAGCGGAAAAAAAGCTGGGCGTCACGCACTTTGCAAGGGCGTTCAAAGCGCTGGCTGCTGATTTACTGCATGTGGATCTTAAATAAATTGGATGTGATATGGTGAGTAAATATCATTTTTCAACCATTGTTTCCAGAACGCATATCTTTAAACTGATGCCGATGATTCATTCTCTCCATGAGCATTGCCGGGATTTTCATCTGTATGTGCTGTGTGTCGATCAGAAAGCGTACGAACTGCTTCAGCAGGTGCCGTGGGAACATATCACGGCGGTTCAGCTCCATGAAATGGAGGACCCGGAGCTGCTTGAAGCAAAGGGCGGCCGGACGTTTCATGAATATTGCTGGACGCTGAAGCCGGCATTTCTGTTCCATGTGATGACGGAGTATGATGAAGCTGAATATTTTGCCCACTTGGACACCGATCTCTTTTTCTTCTCAGATGCGGGCGAGCTGTTTGCGGAAAAGCCGGATGCTTCCCTTTTTCTGACGGATCACCGCAATTCAGAACGGTTTGCGTCTTATTACAAGCTGACAGGGCAGTACAACACCGGGTTTGTCGGCGCGCGGAATACCGGGGAAGCGTATCGGGCGGTCTGGCAGTGGAGGCAGGATTGCATCTCCTATTGTACGGTGGAGATGAATGAAGAAAAAAAGACATACGGTGATCAAAGGTATGTTGAAAAGTGGCCCGCGCAGTTTGAAGACGTTCATGTCACGGAGTCGATCGGCGCGAATGCGGCGCTGTGGAATATTGAGCAATATGACGTCAGCCTGCGCGGCGGGGCTGTATATGTCAATGACACCCCGCTGATTTTTTATCATTTTTCAGGCTTTACGCTCGTCACGGAGAACGAATTCAATCTGTGCTGGTACTATCACATTGATGACGAGGCGACAGTCAATATGATTTACGTGCCGTACATCAAAAACGTAAAAAAATGGATTGATGAAATTCAAAAAGCGTTTCCTGATTTCAGAGACGGGTTTATTCCGAAGTATGCGGTTCCTGACACTCATTTTTATACGGTTGAAACATAAAATCCCTGCCTTTTCGGCAGGGATTGTTTTTATGAATGCCATTCTTTTAATGTTTTGTCGCTCGGCAGGACAAAGGCGAGCAGACCTAAAACGGGCAGAAAGGCGACGGCTGTCATGGTCGGCGTCAATCCCGCTGAATCAATAAGAGCTCCGAGCGCAACGGCTCCGATCGCGCCCATTCCGAAGGCGAGCCCGACCGTAAGCCCTGACATCGTTCCGATTTTGCCTGGAACAAGCTCCTGCGCGTAGACAACAGTCACGGAGAAGCTGGACATCAGAACAACACCGATCAGCGCCAGTACGCCATAGGCGATGACAGGTCCCGCAAACGGAAGGAAAATCGTCAATGGAGCCGATGCTATCATCGAAACGATGATGACGTTCCGCTTTCCGAAACGGTCTGCAAGCGGCCCGCCGAGAAACGTTCCGACAGCTCCGAAAAATAAAAAGACGAAGATGTAGCTCTGTGCCTGCTGAATGCTGACATGATAGGCATTCATCGCATAGAACGTATAAAAGTTGCCGATCGCGCTCACATACCAGGAGCGCGCGAAAATTAAGAAGATAATCATGATAAGGGCGAGAATAATCGGTTTTGTAATCACGGTCTGCACAGCGGAGGCCGGTGATTTTTTACTTACGGCCCGCAAATGAATAAGGCGGCCTTTATACCATTTGGCGATATAAATGAGAAACAGAACAGCGATTGCGGCGACTAGCGTAAACCAGACAGAGCCGAATTGACCGAGCGGAACGAGAATCAGCGCGGTAATCAAGGGCGCCATCGCCTGGCCGGTATTCCCTCCGACTTGGTAAATCGATTGCGCCAAGCCGCGCTTTTCGCCGGCGGCCATGTAGGCGACACGCGATCCTTCAGGATGAAAGACGGCGGAGCCAAGGCCGATAAAAAAGACACAGCATAAAATCGTCAGAAAAGACGGGGCGAACGCGAGACCTAAAATGCCGAGCATGCTTGCGGTGAGTCCGAGCGGCAAGGCATACGGCATCGGGCGTTTATCCGTATACCAGCCGATGACGGGCTGCATCACGGAAGACACCATATTCAGCGTAAAGGCGATAATTCCGAGCTGCGTAAATGTAAGATTCATGGAACGTTCCAAAATCGGAAACATCGCCGGAATCACCGCTTGCAGTGAATCGTTCAGCAGATGACAGATCCCGATAATGAACAAAATAGAATACATGGTTGTCTCGGGACAATGGACAGGTTTTTCTTTAAGCGGGGCGGCAATTGCCAAAGTGATTCTCCTCCTTTTTATGTAAACGAAGCATACACCATATTATTCATAAGGTGAATGAATTATCAAGTGCAAAAAAGGCTCTTCTTTCTCAAACAGAAAAAAGAGCCTCCCTTTTTATTTATTTAACAAACTGTGTTTTCTCGAATACATCATATAAACGACGATCCCGGCGGCGATCCAGATGACAAAGGCGAGCCATGTCACGCCCGGCAGGCTGCTTGCGAGATACAGGCATAAGCATGCGCTGATGATCGGCACAAAAGGCACGAAAGGAACACGGAAGGAAGATTTGATCTCCGGATGTTTCTTTCTTAAAACGATGACGGCGATCGCAATGACCGTAAAGGCCGCCAAGGTTCCCATGTTGACGAGATGAGCCAGGGTTCCCAGATCAATAAAACCCGCGATCCCGGCGGCAACGATCCCCGTCACCCATGTGTTTTGAAACGGTGTTTTAAAACGCGGGTGAACCTTGGAAAACATGCGGGGCAAAAGGCCGTCTCTGCTCATCGCAAATGTCAGGCGCACCTGAGCGTAAAGCAGAGCGAGCATGACCGTTGTAATCCCGATAATCGCGCCGACGGAAATAATGCCTGCTATCTTGTTCTGGCCGACAAATTGGAGCGCGAAAGATACCGGATCCCCGACATTCAGCTTGGTGTACGAAAGCATTCCCGTCAGGACGAGCGATACCGTAATGTAAAGGACGGTGCAGATGGCAAGCGCGCCGATGATTCCGAACGGCATTGATTTCTGCGGGTTTTTCACTTCTTCCGACGCGTTTGACACGGCATCAAATCCGAGATACGCGAAGAAAACGGTCGCGGCGCTCGTGATGACGCCTTTCATTCCGAACGGCATAAACGGCGACCAGTTTTCCGGTTTCACGTAGCCGAAACCGACGATGATAAACAGCAGAATGATCGCAATTTTCATCAATACAATGACATTGTTAAAGCGGGTGCTTTCTTTCACGCCTCTTGAAACAATCGCGGTAATGACCAAAATAATGATAACGGCCGGCAGGTTGAACACGGCACCCGTTTTGCTGCCGGGTGCGGCGGTCAGCGCCTCCGGAAGATGCAGCCCGAAGCCCGCAAGAAGCGACTGGAAATAGGATGACCAGCCGGTTGCGACGGCGGCGAGCGCGATGACATATTCAAGCATTAAGTCCCATCCGATTAAAAACGCGAGACACTCCCCGAGAGTGACATATGAATACGTATATACGCTGCCTGAAATCGGAATGGATGAAGAAAATTCCGCATAACAAAACGCGGCGAGCGCGCAGGCAAGGCCCGCGAGCACAAACGACAGAATCAAAGCCGGTCCTGCGCCTGTCGCGGCCACAGTCCCGGTAATCACAAAAATCCCCGTGCCGACAACACAGCCGATTCCGAGCAAAACCAAGTCAAAAGCGCTTAACGAGCGGGACAGGCTGGTCTGTTTGCTCTGGGCCTTTAAGTCGGCCAGCGGCTTTTTCCGAAATAGTAAAGACATATGGGTCCTCCTGAAAATTCATAATATTCTTATCATTATATACACTGACGTTTGTATTATATTGTCGAAATTTCTCGCAGTCAATTAAAGAATTTTCCACTTTAAAAGGACAAAGCTAAAAAGCGTCGATGCACGGAAGGAACGGGAATTTTATTGTGAAATAGTTCAATTTTCTCACCTTAAGACCGATACAAAAGATGACTCATCAACTAATTTCAAGTTTCGGTGAAAGGGAGATGTTTTACATGTTTCAATATGAAGAACTAAATAAGCAGTTTATCGGCGGCCGATGGAGGGATGGGAGCAGCCGGAACGTATTGGAAAACAGAAATCCTTATACTCAAAAAGTCATCACCTCATTCCAAAAAGCGACGTCTGATGACGTGGATGCGGCATATCGCGCCGCGGCTCTTGCGAAACAAGAATGGGACAAAGTAAACCCTTTTAAAAAGCGGGCCATTTTGGAAAAAGCCGTTTCTTTCATTGAAGAGCACGAAGAAGCGATTATTTACTTAATCATGGAGGAGCTTGGCGGAACACGGCTGAAGGCTGAGTTTGAAATCGGACTTGTCAAAAATATGATAAAAGAAGCCGCAACATTTCCGGTGCGGATGGAAGGGAAAATTCTCCCGTCCACGATTGACGGAAAAGAAAACAGGCTGTACAGAATACCCGCCGGAGTCGTGGGGGTGATCAGCCCGTTTAATTTCCCGTTTTTCCTTTCGATGAAATCTGTTGCGCCGGCACTCGGCGCGGGGAACGGCGTCGTGCTGAAGCCTCATGAAGAAACGCCGATCTGCGGCGGAACGCTTATCGCGAAAATTTTTGAAGCGGCCGGCGTACCGGACGGGCTGCTGAATGTTATCGTGACGGATATCGGGGAGATCGGCGACAGCTTTGTTGAGCATCCCGTCCCGCGGATAATCTCATTTACAGGCTCAACCGGAGTGGGCAGCTATATCGGACAGCTTGCGGTCAAACACTTTAAAAAACCGCTGTTGGAGCTTGGCGGAAACAGCGCGCTGATCGTGCTTGAGGATGCTGATCTTGAATACGCCGTCAATGCGGCCGTATTCAGCCGGTTTACGCATCAAGGCCAGATCTGTATGTCGGCGAACCGCGTGCTCGTTCACACATCTGTATATGACAAATTTACAGAGCTTTACGAAGCGAAAGTGTCATCGCTGAAAGTCGGCGATCCGATGGACCCTGATACGGTTATCGGCCCTTTAATCAATGAGAGACAGGCGGAAGGTCTGAGACGGTCTGTCGAAAAAGCGATAGAAGAGGGAGCGGTTCCGGTGCTGTCCGGCCGATTCAGCGGAACGGTCGCTGAGCCCGTCATTTTAAAAGATGTGAAACCTGAGATGAGCATTGCGAAGGAGGAGCTGTTCGGACCGGCCGTCTGCATCATGCCATTTGAAACGGAGGATGAAGCGGTAAGCATCGCAAACGCGACACCGTTCGGTTTAAGCGGAGCCGTGCATACGGCAAACGTTGAGCGCGGCGTTGAGTTTGCTAAGCGGATCGAAACCGGCATGATTCACGTCAACGATACGACCATTAATGATGAACCGAACGTCGCGTTCGGCGGCGAGAAGCAATCAGGTCTCGGCAGGCTGAACGGCGAATGGAGCCTTGAAGAATTCACCACGCTGAAATGGATTTCGGTTCAGCATGAAAAACGGCAATTCCCATATTAAGAAGGAGTGAAAGAAATGAGTATACAGACGGAGCAGCAAACGCACAGCCTGCTTGACGCATTTGTCAAAGTTGCGCCTTTTTTAAACAGCCTGATCCAAGATGACATCACCATCGGAATTTATGATACAGAAAAATTAATCGTGAATATTCCGGCTAAAACGTTTTCTCTTAACGTAAAGCCGGGAGACCCGCTGCAAAAAGGGGACATCATTACAGATGCGATCCGCATGAATCAGAAGAAGACAAGCATGGTGCCGAAAGAGCTCTTCGGATTTCCGCTGATCGCCAGAGCGATTCCGCTTCACGATGAAAACGGAAAAGTCATCGGCGGCGTCGGTCTCGGCACGAGCCTTGAAAAATCAGCCAAGCTTCATGATGTCGCTGAAAGCCTGTCCGCCGTCGTGGAACAGACCGCTTCGGCCATCGCGGATATCTCAGAATCCATCAGCGGTTTCTCAGCACAGATGACCGGAATTTCCGCTCAGGCGAAACAAGTCAGTGAAAGCGCGGGAGAAATCGCCGACATTTCCGTCACTGTCAAGGGCATCTCGGATCAAAGCAATCTGCTCGGTTTGAATGCGGCCATTGAAGCCGCGAGAGCAGGAGAATCCGGCAAGGGCTTTTCCGTGGTGGCGGATGAGATCCGCAAGCTTGCCACTCATTCAAAAGACAACGTCGGCCAAATTGACCAGATTACGAAAAAAATCCACAGCCTGCTGAAAGGGCTGGAGGACTCTATTGAATCCATCAACCAGAACACAAACGGCCAAGCGGCGGCGGTTGAACAAATTTCTGCCACGATGCAGGAAATTTCGGGAAGCGCCCAGCATTTAGCGAAAATGGCTGAAAACGTACTCGGAGAGTCATAAAAAAAGGGAGCTTACGGGCTCCTTTTTTGTTTTCCTTTTATCAATCGGAAACTGCACTTACACGTTTGATCCGTCATGCTAAAGGGGTACACATACGAATACATCACCCATGATAAAGGAGAGTCTTGTATGTCTGATGCAAATCTGCACAACCCGCTGACGAAATATGATCATGATGAATTTCCAAAACAATATCAAGAACCGCCCGGTTTGCAGAAAGAGATGAAGCCTGTGCCGGATTGCGGTGAAACAAGCTATAAAGGAGCCGGCAAGCTGAAGGGAAGAAAAGCCCTCGTCACCGGCGGCGATTCAGGTATCGGCCGGGCCGCCGCGATTGCTTATGCCCGGGAAGGGGCGGATGTGGCGATTAACTATCTGCCTGAGGAACAGCCGGATGCTGAAGAAGTGAAAGCGTTAATTGAAAAAGAGGGAAGAAAAGCCGTTCTGCTGCCGGGAGATTTAAGCGATGAAGCGTTTAGCGGAGAATTGGCGGAAAAAGCGTATCAAGAGCTTGGCGGTCTTGACACGCTCGCTCTTGTCGCCGGCAAACAGCAGGCAGTGGATGATATCAGCGATCTTACTACAGAACAAATCTATCAAACATTTGAAGTCAACGTATTCTCGCTGTATTGGCTCGTCAAAGCCGCGCTTCCGTATCTGCCGGAAGGCGCGTCTATTATCACGACAACGTCCGTAGAAGGGTATAATCCAAGCCCGATGCTGTTGGATTATGCCGCGACGAAACATGCCATTATCGGTTTTACCGTCGGCTTAGGAAAACAGCTGGCGAATAAAGGAATCAGAGTCAACTCGGTAGCGCCGGGGCCGATCTGGACGCCTCTGCAGATTTCGGGAGGACAGCCCGGTGAAAACATTCCGAAATTCGGTAAGGAAACACCGGCCGTTCCATTAAAGCGCGCCGGACAGCCGGCGGAGCTAGCAGGGATTTATGTCTTTTTGGCCTCAGAAGAATCGAGTTATGTGACATCCCAAATTTACAGTGTAAGCGGAGGAATTCCGACAGCGTAATCAATAAGGAGCTGCCCTTCATACGGGGCAGCTCTTTTTTTCGATGTTATGTGCCGAGCACGTTTTGATTATACAGGACACTCGGATGTGACGGATGATAGGAGGCGGCTTTGTCGTTATGAATCTTCGCTTTTTCTCTGTCGCCGAGCTGCCAGTGGCAGACGCAGAGCTGCAGATGGGGATACCAGGTGGAATATTCGAGCAGGGTAAAGCCTGCATCACTGCTTTTGGCGGATAGGGCGAGTTCATACCAAAACACGCCCTGCCGGTATTGCCGTTTCTCCGCAAAATAGTCGCCGAGCCTGCAGCAGAACTCCGGACGCGGACAATCGATCAGAAATGATTTTAAGAGAGACGTCATGGCGGCCTCTTCATGGCCGACCGCCCTGTAGCAATCGGATAGATATTGGCACGTTCTGATCTCGTCTTCGATCCAGCACTGTTTTGTGGAAAGAAAATGGTGATAATACGTGATGGCGCGCTGATACTGGCCGTGATCCTTTAATTCATTCGCGAAGTAAAACAAATCGCGCGGTGTCATCGTTTCACTGTTTTCCGCCATTTTCTCATAAATCTTCAAGTTGCGGTCTGAGGGAGGCGAGTGCTTTTTCTCGGATTTCCGGTGTGTGACGGCAATATCGGTTTCTATGATGTTTCCGTATACTTCAAGATACTCATGCACGGCTCCGATCCAGCGGAACCCTTTTTCACGCTTGACGAGTCGGTTGCGGCGGTATCTGAAGCTGACCTCTCCCCGAGCATCAAAGCCGACGTGATAATACATGGATACCGCGTCCACCTCTTTTGAAAGCGACGCCTTCAGTTCAATCAGCTTTTCACGGTCCTTTTCCGTCAATATATCGTCGGCGTCCAGCCACAGAATATAATCCATTTCTGCTTTCGAAAACACAAAGTTACGGGCGGCCGCAAAGTGATCGATCCATTCAAAATCATAAATCTTATCCGTATAACGGGCCGCGATTTCTTTCGTCCGGTCGGTCGAGCCCGTATCAGCAATCACAATTTCATCCGCAATGTCTTTAACGGAATCAAGACAGCCCGCAAGCACTTCCTCTTCATTTTTCACGATAACGCACAAACTGACGCTGATCATGTCATCACCTCTTCCCCTCCAGTGTATAAAAGGAGAGGCGGAAACATTCTTCGGACAAAATGATCTCTTCCAAGAAATTTGTCTGTCCTTTTACTAGTTTTATTCCAGCGCCTGATTTAAAATGAACACATGAACTTACGTGAGGATTGATAGGGACCATGAGCATCATAAAAGCGGAAAACCTTTATAAAACATACGGAGATAAGACATTATTCGACCATATCTCCTTTCATATTGAAGAGAATGAAAGAATCGGTTTAATCGGCCCGAACGGAACGGGGAAGTCTACGCTTCTGAAAACCATTTCCGGCCTTGAATCAACGGAGGAAGGCGAGATTACGGCTTCAGGAAGCGTGCATATTGAGTTTTTGCATCAGGACCCTGAGCTTCCGGCCGGACAAACCGTACTTGAGCATATTTATTCCGGCGGATCAGCCGTCATGAGAACGATGAGAGAATACGAAAAAGCGCTTCAGGCGCTGAATGAAGAACCGGAAAATGACCAGCGCCAGAAACAGCTGCTTGATGCGCAGGCCCGAATGGACGCGAATGATGCGTGGGAGGCGAATACGTTAGCCAAAACGGTTTTAACCAAACTTGGCGTCACCGATCTGATGAAGGATGTCAGCGAGCTGTCCGGCGGCCAGAGAAAGCGCGTCGCGATTGCGAAAAACGTCATCCAGCCGGCTGACCTGCTCATTTTGGATGAACCGACAAACCACTTGGACAATGAAACGATTGAATGGCTGGAAGGCTACTTATCGCAATATCCGGGCGCCGTTATGCTTGTCACGCACGACAGATATTTTCTGAACAGGGTGACGAACAGAATTTACGAGCTTGAGAGAGGCAGCCTTTATACGTATAAAGGAAACTATGAAGTATTCCTGGAAAAACGGGCCGAACGGGAAGCGCTGGCGGAGCAGAAAGAAACAAAACGTCAAAACCTCCTGCGCCGCGAATTGGCGTGGCTCAGAAGAGGGGCGAAAGCGCGCTCGACGAAACAAAAAGCGAGAGTGGACAGAGCGGAGGCGCTCAAAGAGCAAAAAGGGCCGGCAGTCTCCGGATCACTCGATTTCGCGATCGGTTCCCACCGTCTCGGAAAACAGGTGATCGAAGCCGATAACGTCGCCATTACCTATAACGGCCAAGCGCTGATCAGCCGGTTTAATGAGCTTGTCATCCCGGGGGAACGAATCGGCATCATCGGGCCGAACGGAATCGGGAAAACGACACTTTTAAACAGCCTCGCCGGCAGAATTCAGCCTGACAGCGGCAGTATCACCATCGGGCAGACGGTCCGGATCGGCTACTACACCCAGGACCACAGCGAAATGAACGGTGATATGAAAGTCATTGAATATATAAAAGAGACGGCTGAAATCGTCAAAACGGCGGAAGGCGATGTCATCACCGCGGAACAAATGCTTGAGCGTTTTCTGTTCCCGCGTCCGATGCAGCAGACATATATCAGAAAGCTGTCGGGCGGGGAAAAGCGCCGTCTGTACTTGCTGAATGTACTGATGCAGGAACCGAATGTGCTGTTTTTAGATGAGCCGACCAATGATCTGGACACGGAAACATTAAGCGTGCTCGAAGATTATATCGAACAGTTCCCGGGCGTCGTCATCACCGTATCCCATGACCGCTATTTCCTTGACCGCGTCATTGACCGCCTGATCGTATTTGAAGGACACGGTGTCATTTCCCGTTTCCAAGGTTCGTACAGTGAATACATGGAACACGCAAAAGCGAAGAAGACGGCGGTAAAACAGCCGGCCGAAGAGAAAAAGGCGGAGGAAGAGCCGAAGAAAAAGCGCAAAAAGCTTTCATATAAGGATCAGATCGAATGGGACGGCATCGAAGACAAAATCGCCGGCCTTGAAGAAAAGCATCAGCGTCTGGAAGCGGAAATCGCTGAAGCGGGAAGTGATTTCGGAAAGATTCAAGAACTGATGGCCGAACAGGCAAAAACGGCTGAAGAGCTTGAAGCGGCGATGGAGCGCTGGACCGAATTGTCACTGATGATTGAAGAACTTGAGAATTAAGAAAAGCCGGTACGGCCCCCGAGAAAGATGGCGGGTCATTCCGGCTTTTTTATCTTACACAGATGTCTCCCGGCGCTTTAAAGACAAACGTTTTGTCCAAGCAAAGTTTATCAGCATAAAAAGTTAACGTTTACGTTAAGGTTCAAATGGTGTATAATAGAAACAGATACGACAAGAGGGGGATTCACCTTGGAATGGATGAAGATTGATCAAGTTGCCAAGCGAAGCGGATTGACAAAACGAACCATTCGTTTTTACGAGGAGATTGGTTTGATTCCTGCTCCTAAACGGACAGAAGGCGGCGTCCGGCTTTACTCTGAAGATGATATGGAGGAGCTCGAAAAAGTAACCAGCACAAAAGAAGTGCTCGGTTTTTCCCTTCAGGAGCTTCAGCAGTTTATGGAGATGAGCCGTCAGCTGGAATTAAACAAAGAGGGGTACTTGTTGTCACTGGATCCGAAGGAACGGAAAGAAAAGCTGGAAGAGATTCAGCACGCTTTGAACCACCAGCTTGAGATGATTGATGAGAAGATCAGCACATTTCAGCATTTTAAAACGCGCCTTAACGGAATGAAAGAAAAAGCTGACCGCGCCATTCAATCAATCGAATGATTTTGCTGTAAACGCTATGGATATAGCGTTTCTTTTAATGGATGAAACAGGAGGTCTGGTCAAATGGATACATCATCACAACAGAAAACAGGCTTATTCAGCCAGCCGAAAGCCGTTTGGGCGGTTGCGTTTGCCTGTGTTATTTCCTTTATGGGAATCGGTCTTGTCGATCCGATTCTTCCGGCGATCGCCGCACAATTACATGCTTCACCTAGTGAAGTATCTCTGTTATTTACAAGTTATTTGCTCGTTACCGGTTTTATGATGTTTTTCTCCGGCGCGATTTCAAGCCGGATCGGCGCAAAATGGACGCTGCTTCTCGGACTTATTTTTATCATCGTGTTTGCCGCCCTCGGCGGAAGCTCAAGTTCAATCGCTCAGCTTGTCGGCTATCGCGGCGGCTGGGGGCTTGGGAATGCTCTCTTTATTTCAACCGCGCTTGCCGTCATTGTCGGGGTATCTGTCGGCGGCAGCGCCAAAGCCATTATTTTGTATGAGGCCGCGCTTGGACTGGGAATTTCTGTCGGGCCGCTTGCAGGCGGAGAGCTTGGCAGCATCTCATGGCGCGCTCCGTTCTTCGGAGTGTCTGTCCTTATGTTCATAGCGCTTTGCGCGATTTCACTCATGCTGCCGAAGCTGCCGAAACCGGCGAAACGCGTCGGTGTGTTTGATGCGATGAAGGCACTCAAATATAAAGGCCTTTTGACAATGGCAGTATCTGCATTCTTATACAACTTTGGATTTTTTATTTTGCTTGCTTATTCTCCGTTCGTGCTGGATTTAGATGAACACGGCCTTGGATACGTCTTCTTCGGCTGGGGGTTATTGCTGGCAATTACGTCAGTCTTTACGGCGCCGCTCGTGCACAAAGCGCTGGGAACAGTGGGTTCGCTCGTCGTTCTCTTTATCGCCTTTGCGGTCATTCTCATCGTCATGGGGATCTGGACTGACCATCAGACGTTGATCATTACGTGTATCGTTGTCGCCGGTGCTGTTCTCGGTATGGTGAATACGATCATGACAACCGCTGTGATGGGTTCTGCGCCGGTTGAACGTTCAATCGCGTCTTCAGCCTACAGCTCAGTCCGTTTTATCGGCGGTGCGCTCGCTCCGTGGATTGCGGGAATGCTGTCAGAACACTTCACCGCAAGCACTCCATATACAGTAGGCGGGATCGTCGTTTTTGTCGGCATGCTTGTCCTTCTCATGGGACGCAAACATCTCGCCGGAATAAAAGCCGGACATTAAGAAAAAAAGGAACTTCCGCATGGGCGGGAGTTCCTTTTTGTGTTTACAGCACTTTCGTCGTCCAAGATTCACAATTCCATGTTTCCGTCGCGATATCCATGTAGAACTCGGGTTCGTGGGAAATCAGCAGAATGGAGCCTTTGTATTCTTTCAGCGCGCGTTTCAGCTCTTCTTTCGCATCGACATCCAGGTGGTTTGTCGGTTCGTCAAGCACGAGCAGGTTTGTTTCTGAATTGATCAGCTTGCACAGTCTGACCTTCGCTTTTTCTCCTCCGCTGAGAACGGAGACGCGGCTTTCAATGTGTTTGGTCGTCAGTCCGCATTTGGCGAGGGCGGCGCGGATTTCGTACTGGGTAAAGGAAGGAAATTCGCTCCACACTTCTTCGATGCACGTATTGTTATTGGTTTCTTTCACTTCCTGCTCGAAATAGCCCGTGTATTGATGCTCGCCCCGTTCCACCGTGCCTTCCAGCGGCTGGATTTCACCGAGCAGGCTTTTTAACAGCGTCGTCTTCCCGATGCCGTTTGCGCCGTACAGGGCGACTTTCTGCCCGCGCTCCATTCTGAGATTGAGCGGGCGTGACAGCGGAGTATCGTAGCCGATGACTAAGTCCTTCGTTTCAAAAATGAGCTTGCCTGACGTTCTCGCAGGCTTGAAATGGAATTCCGGTTTCGGTTTTTCGGCCGCCAGTTCGATCATATCCATCTTATCAAGCTTTTTCTGGCGGGACATCGCCATATTTCTCGTGCTGACCCGCGCTTTGTTGCGGGCGACGAAATCTTTCAGTTCAGCCACTTCCTGCTGCTGTTTTTTATAGGCGGCTTCGAGCTGCTGTTTTTTCACTTCGTAGACTTCCATAAACTGATGGTAGTCACCGACATAACGCGTTAGCTCCTGGTTTTCCACATGATAAATCAAATTGATCACGCTGTTTAAAAACGGAATGTCGTGAGAAATCAAGATGAACGCATTTTCATATTCCTGCAAATAGCGTTTCAGCCATTCAATATGCTGTTCATCAAGGTAGTTGGTCGGTTCGTCCAACAGAAGGATTTCCGGTTTTTCCAAAAGCAGTTTGGCGAGCAGCACTTTCGTCCGCTGTCCGCCGCTTAAATCAGTGACGTCGCGGTCAAGTCCGACATCCTGCAGGCCGAGGCCGCGGGCGATTTCTTCAACTTTGCTGTCAATCACGTAGAAGTCATTGTTTGTCAGGGCGTCTTGAATGACACCGACATCTTCAAGCAGCTGCTGAAGCTCATCAGGGTCCGCTTCGCCCATTTTGTTGTAAATCTCATTCATTTCCTCTTCCATCGCAAATAAGTAATGGAACGCATCTTTCAGCACGTCGCGGATCGTTTTTCCTTTTTCAAGCACGGTATGCTGATCGAGGTAGCCGACGCGCACGTTTTTCGCCCATTCAACTTTACCCTCATCAGGCTCAAGCTTTCCGGTAATAATATTCATAAACGTTGATTTACCTTCGCCGTTTGCTCCGATTAAGCCGACGTGCTCCCCTTTTAAAAGACGGAACGATACATTGTTAAAAAGCGCACGGTCACCGAAGCCGTGGCTTAACTCTTTTACGGATAAAATACTCATCATTACACCTCTATCGTTATCAGACACGCTTTTTTTATCATGTGTCTTTCTCATTTATGATTATAAAGGAGGAGACCGTTTGTTAAAAGGCTTGGAAGGAAAAAGAAAATTGCGTTTGGCGCGTGCATTTGAGATACTATGGAGTAGATTTTAAGAATTGAGGAGAACGACATGACCCAAACATGGCCATTTTTACAGCATACACAACCATTTATCGCCGAAAACTGGGAGGCCTCAGGCTTTCAGGAGCCGACCGTCATTCAGGAAAAAGCCGCTCAGGTGATTATGGACGGGAAAGACGTCATTGCCGAATCCCCGACGGGAACGGGAAAAACATTGGCGTACACGCTTCCGGTTCTGGAGCGGATCAACCCGGAACAGAAACATCCGCAAGTGATCATTTTAGCACCGTCCCGTGAGCTTGTGATGCAGATTTTCCAAGTGATTCAGGATTGGAAAAAAGGCTCCGATCTTCGCGCTTTGTCTTTGATCGGCGGGGCAAACGTGAAAAAGCAGGTGGAGAAGCTCAAAAATAAACCGCATATCATTGCGGGCACACCGGGCAGGGTGCTCGAATTGATTCAGGCGAAAAAGCTGAAAATGCATGAAGTCAAGACGATCGTTCTTGATGAAGCGGATCAGCTCGTGACACAGGAACACCGCGAAACGATGAAAAAAATCATTAAAACGACGCTGAAAGACCGACAGCTTTTAAGCTTTTCCGCTACGCTGCAGCCGGAAACAGAACAAGTGCTGAATACCATCGCGCACGAACCGGCCGTTTTGAAAGTGGAGCGGAATACGGCGGAAAAAGCGCGCGTCACACATCAATATCTCGTCTGCGATCAGCGGGATAAAGTAAAGCTATTGCAAAAGCTGTCACGGCTGAACGGCATGCAGGCGCTCGTGTTCGTCAGAGATATCGGAAATTTAAGCGTCTATGCGGAAAAACTCGCCTATCACCACGTGGATCTCGGCATTCTGCATGGAGAAGCGAAAAAAATGGAGCGGGCAAAGATATTATCAGCGTTTGAACGGGGAGAATTTCCGCTGCTTCTGGCCACTGACATTGCGGCGCGCGGACTCGATATCGATGATCTTCCGTACGTCATTCACGCGGACATCCCGAATGAAGACGGGTACATTCACAGATCAGGCCGGACGGGGCGGGCCGGTAAAGAAGGAACCGTACTCAGTCTTGTCACGCCGATGGAAGAATCCAAATTGAAAAAAATGGCCAAATCACTCGGAATCGAGCTGAAAGAGGCCGTTTATTCAGGCGGAAAATTATCTGAGAAATAAGAAACGGAGGGCGGGAAGCCCTTCGTTTTTTTTTGTTGTAAAATAATAGAAAAGGTTCAGGCGGGGGCGGGAAGATGGTTTCAATAGACAGATTTCAAATATTGAAGGAACGTGAGCTGAAAATACTTGAACACTGGTTTAAGAACGATAATATCAGACGGAGAATGGATGCGATGCTGCCATTAGACGCGTGGTATGCACGATTGAATAAAGATGAAGACGATACTGTCATTATGGCATATGACGGGGAGTGTCCGGCAGGCATGGTCTCTATAGAGTTTGTGGAGGAGCGGCGTATATCGGATTGATCGTCAATCCTTTGTACCAGCTTCAAGGGTACGGAAAACAGATCTTGCAAAAACTGCTGACTGACCCTGATGTTAGTAGCGTGCGGGAATGGGCGGCAAACATCGAAAAAGACAATCAAATCAGTTTAGCCTGCTTTCAAGCAGCGGGATTCACTTTGGAAGATACGGAGCCTGATGAAGACGGCTTTCTTACTTTGATTCTTCGCGGCTGATCCCAAATAAACAGAAAAGGAGGGGACAAAGCCCTCCTTTTTTTTATCATCATGTTAACTTAGATCACTGACTTTGATGATCTGTTTGCCTTTGTTTTCTCCTTTAAACAGGCCGAGGAACGCGTCAGGAATATGGCTGAATCCTTCCGTAATCGTTTCTTCATAATGAAGCTTTCCATCCTTAAGCCATTCGGCCAATTGTTTCGCACCTTCGGAAAAGCGGTCAGCATAATCACTGACGATGAATCCCTGCATCAGCGCTTTTGTTTTGATCAGCTTCGGCTGGACGCGGGGGCCCATGTCTTCTTCTTCACTTTCGGTATTGTACGATGAGATCGCTCCGCATACCGGAATGCGGGCGAATTCATTCAGCAGGTTTATCACCGCATCTGAAATCGGTCCGCCGACATTGTCAAAATAGACATCGACGCCGTCAGGACATGCCTGTTCCAGCGCTTTTTGAATATCATCCGCCGTTTTGTAATTAATGGCTTCATCAAATTGAAGCTCCTCTTTCAAATACGCGATTTTTTCATCAGATCCGGCGATGCCGACAACCCGCGCGCCTTTGATTTTGGCAATCTGTCCGACTGTTGAGCCGACGGCGCCCGCCGCGCCTGAAACGACGACGGTTTCGCCTTTTTTCGGACGGCCGATATCGAGCAGCCCGAAGTAAGCGGTCAGTCCGGTCATCCCTAAAATGCCGAGATACGCCTGGGCGGGTGCGATATCCGTATCCAACTTGCGGAGGGCGGACTCATTGACGGCTGAATATTCCTGCCATGCGAGATTTCCGATCACAACATCTCCTTTTTTCAGCTTATCGCCGTCTGTCAGAACCTCGGCAATCACTCCGCCTGTTATGGCTTCATCTAAAGCGAACGGCTCTACATATGATTTTGTATCTTGCATCCGTCCGCGCATGTACGGATCAACGGACACATAACTTGTTTTCACAAGCACTTCGCCGTCTTTCGGTTCGGGCACGGCAATCGTTTCAAAGCGGAAATCGTCATGGGCGGGAACGCCTTTGGGGCGTCTTGCCAATTGAATTTGCTGCTGATGATTCGGCATACTGAATCCTCCTTCAAGATAAGTGGTTGTTCCAAATGTAACACGAACCATTTCCCGATTACAAAATCAAACCGTCAGCGGCCATAAAAAAAGAAGGGCCAGGGCCCTTCTTTCCTTATATGCATATTTAATAGAATAACCGGTACACATCGGTGTTTTTCTCATGTTCCAAATATTCATAGGCATTTGTTTTTGAAGAATGAAGCATGTCAGCGGTAATCACGGGCTGAAGCGCGGTCAGATAAGAATTCAGCCTATTTTCAATTTCTGTCGGCAGAACGGATTCGATATCACCGATATTGATAATGATAGAGAAAACGAAATCGATATTAATATGAAAAGTATCTTCAGCAAAGGC
Source organism: Bacillus sp. JNUCC-22 (assembly GCF_018861275.1). Lineage (NCBI taxonomy): Bacteria > Bacillati > Bacillota > Bacilli > Caryophanales > Bacillaceae > Bacillus > Bacillus sp. JNUCC-22. The sequence continues at coordinate 745,331 of NZ_CP076408.1, forward strand.
CGTAAGCTCTTTTATTCCATCCGGGCAGCGGGTATGCCGGCGGAATACCTGCTTCACTAAATCACTGACAACCCAAGCGTTAAATCGCTGTTCCGGTGAAAAGTAATGAATAGGAACCACCTCCCTGCTTAATCGGCTCATGAAGATTTTTATTTTTCTGATAAAAGTTGCTTTTTCTACTGTAACATGTCCCGCCAGAAAATATCCACCGACAATCTGCCCGTTTTCCCACTGAACTCTCTTTCTTTTGTTTGATCCTTGATTGATCGGGTAAACATCCAATATACAAAACAAAAGGGAGGACTTATCAATGAAACCGGTAGTAAGAGAATATACAAATGATCAAAAACTGATGCAGGACGTAAAAGAGCTTCAGCAATTGGGTGTCGCAAAAGAAGACGTATATGTGCTTTCTCATGATGACGACAGAACGGACCGCCTGGCCGATAATACTGATGTCAATACCATCGGAGCGAAAGAAACGGGCATTAAACACGCAGTCGGCAATATGTTTAATAAAAAAGGCGACGAGCTCCGCAACAAAATTCACGAAATCGGCTTTTCGGAAGAGGAAGCATCACAATTTGAAAAGCGCTTAGATGAAGGAAAAGTTCTTCTGTTTGTCACGGATAACGAAAAAGTAAAATCATGGGCGTAAGCTGAACAGATCCCAAGGGGTTTTCGGTCCCTTGGGATTTTTTTGCGGTTTCCGCAATAAAACCGAAAGGCACATTCTGTACATTTTCGGTGCTGTTTCTCAACTGATTTGATACAATTCGATTGTAATAAATTGGAACAAAGAAACAGGAGGAGCACAATTCATGAAAAAAATGTTATTTATGCTGGCGGTTTGTTTATGTATGATCCCTGCGGACGTCTATGCCGCTGATCTGGGACGGCAGACGTTAGGAACAAATGACGGCTGGGGAGCCGCTTCCGGCGGGACAATCGGCGGCGCGAAAGCCTCTTCATCGAATGTATACACCGTATCAAACAGACAGCAGCTCGTTTCTGCATTAGGGGGAAGCGCCAACAGCACACCGAAGATTATTTACATACAAGGCACAATCAATATGAATACGGACGACCGCAATAAAACGCTCGGCTTTAATGATTATAAAGATCCGGCATATGATCCGAACGCCTATCTGAAGGCGTACGACCCGGACAAATGGGGAAAAAAAGCGCCGTCAGGCACCCAGGAAAACGCCAGACAGCGATCGCAAAAAAACCAGAAGGCACGGGTCGTGGTTGACATTCCTTCAAATACGACGATCATCGGCTCGGGTTCAAATGCCAAAGTGACAGGCGGGAATTTTAATATTAAGAACGGCGTCGACAATGTCATCATCCGCAACATTGAATTTCAAGACGCTTACGACTATTTTCCGCAATGGGACCCGACGGACGGCAGCAGCGGCAACTGGAACTCGGAATATGACAATATCACCATTAACGGCGCGACGCACATCTGGATCGATCATTGCACCTTTAATGACGGATCGAATCCCGACAGCGGTTTTCCCTACTATTACGGGAGAAAATATCAGCACCATGACGGCCAGACGGATATAGCCAACGGGGCGAATTATATTACATTGTCCTATAATAAATATCATGACCATGACAAAGGCTCCGTCATCGGAAACAGCGACAGTAAGACGTCGGATGAAGGAAAACTGAAGGTGACCATTCACCATAACTATTACCAGAACATCGTCCAGCGCGCACCGCGGGTCCGGTACGGGCAGGTTCATATTTATAATAATTTTTACGCAGGCTCTAAAAGCGCCGCATACCCGTTCAGCTATGCGTGGGGCGCGGGCCACGCGTCAAAAATATATGCCCAGAATAATGTCTTTGAAGTACCGGGGCTGGCTGCTGATAAAGTCATCAGCGTCTTCAGCGGCGGAAAAGCGCTTCATGAAGACGGCACTCTTTTAAACGGCGCCGCCATTAACGCGTCAGCCGCCAACAGATTAAGTCAGTCCGTCGGCTGGACACCGTCATTGCACGGTTCCATCGGCTCATCATCAAATGTAAAATCAGATGTTATATCTAAAGCCGGGTCGGGCATATTAAAATAAGAAACAAGAAACACAAAGGAAAATATTCCTTTGTGTTTTTTAATTAACAAAAACGTTTATTAACTTAGTTAAGTAGTAAAATGGGATAGGGGATGGAAGACAACAAAATAGGAGGAGACCTGTAATGGCTTCAGAAAAAGACGCAAAAAAACAGCAGGCAGTAAAAATCATTCCTTTGCTTATTACTGTTGCTGTGGGATTAATCATTTGGTTTATTCCCGCGCCGTCCGGACTTGAACCTAAAGCATGGCATTTGTTCGCTATTTTTGTCGCAACAATTATCGGCTTTATCTCCAAGCCCTTGCCAATGGGCGCAATTGCAATTTTTGCATTGGCAGTCACCGCGTTAACGGGAACGCTATCTATTGAAAATACGTTAAGCGGATTTGGAAACAAGACAATCTGGCTGATTGTCATCGCCTTTTTTATTTCCCGGGGTTTCATCAAAACCGGGCTCGGCGCCAGGATTTCTTACGTATTCGTACAACGGTTCGGGAAGAAAACACTCGGCCTTTCTTATTCACTGCTTTTCAGTGATTTAATTTTATCACCTGCCATTCCGAGCAACACGGCACGGGCGGGCGGCATTATTTTTCCTATTATCAGATCATTATCCGAAACTTTCGGATCAACGCCGGCAGACGGAACAGAGCGGAAAATCGGCGCTTTCTTATTAAAAACCGGTTTTCAAGGAAACTTGATTACGTCTGCGATGTTTTTGACGGCAATGGCGGCGAACCCGCTGATCGCCAAGCTGGCCCACGATGTCGCAGGGGTGGACATCACATGGACAAGCTGGGCAATCGCGGCCATTGTACCGGGATTGGCGAGCTTAATCATTACGCCGCTCGTCATTTATAAGCTGTATCCGCCGGAAATTAAAGAAACACCGGATGCGGCTAAAATCGCAACGGAAAAATTGAAAGAAATGGGTCCGTTTAAAAAATCCGAACTCTCCATGGTCATCGTCTTTTTATTGGTGCTTGCGCTGTGGATTTTCGGAGGAAGCTTAAATATTGACGCAACGACGACGGCCCTGATCGGATTATCCGTTTTGCTTTTGTCACAGGTATTAACATGGGAGGACATCAAAAAGGAACAAGGTGCATGGGATACGCTGACTTGGTTCGCGGCGCTTGTGATGCTGGCGAATTTCCTGAATGAGCTCGGCATGGTGTCTTGGTTCAGCAATATGATGAAATCTTCTGTTTCCGGTTTTTCATGGATTGTGGCATTTATGATTCTGATTGTCGTGTATTATTACACGCATTACTTCTTTGCGAGCGCAACCGCGCATATCAGCGCCATGTATGCGGCATTTCTCGCCGTCATCGTGGCTGCAGGCGCTCCGCCGCTGTTGGCGGCGCTCAGCCTGGCGTTTTTCAGCAACCTTTTCGGTTCGACAACGCATTACGGCTCAGGAGCGGCTCCGGTCTTTTTCGGAGCGGGTTATATATCGCAAAGCAAATGGTGGTCCATCGGCTTTATCCTGTCAATCGTCCATATTGTGACATGGCTTGTGATCGGCGGATTATGGTGGAAAGTATTAGGGTTATGGTAGAAGAAAAAGGCAGACTCAGGTCTGCCTTTTTTTTATTTCTGTAAGGAAGGGGAAGGGCCTGCACATGATGACTCCAGTACGAATAGAATATGGCCGGGGTGATAATATGAGCAGCGGCCGTAATCAATACATGATATTGAAACAGAAACCTTACAAATATATGAGCAGACATATGAAACGCCGGTATGAACAATTACCATGTGAACATGAAAGGCCGGAAACAGGGACAGAAAAACGGTTTCCGTCTTCAGATGAAAATCGATCTGCCTTGTGCGTACCCGGGCTGCGAGGTCCCGAAGGCAAAAGAGGACCCGCCGGCTCCCGCGGTCCGCAAGGGGAGGCGGGTCCGCCCGGTCCCCCGGGGCCTGAGGGGCCGCCGGGAGCGGTTCCTGCGGTAGCTTTTCAAAATACAGCAGACCAGATGATGATTCCGTTAGAAGGAACACCGATAAACGTGTTAAGCGCAGTGATAGCCGCGCCGACAGATCAATTGGTGAAAACGGATGCCGTCATACAAGTAAATGTGGAATTAGATCCGCTCGCGTCTCATTTCTCATTGGTCTTAGCTGTCGATCTGCAAAGAAATGGCGTATCGATACAAACACAGAGACAAGAGCGGAACCTCTTTTCTTCAGGCGGACAAATCATAGGAATTCCTTTTACGTACATCGACGAAATGAAGGCGGATGAAACAGCCGCGTACCAGCTCTATTTATCCGTCCTTTCTTCGAATTACGTAACACAAGTCGCAGCGGCAAACCGCTCCCTCATTGCGACGGGATTCCCCATTCAAGGATCGGATTAAGGTGATGAAAAGAAATCACCTTTTTTATTTAGATTGTCAAAACACAGCCCGTATTAATATGCTGTCTTAATAAGTAAGACGGTCAACAACGGGAAGGAGAGGGAAAAAGATTGAATGAATAATCCGATTATAAACGGAAGCTTTGAAACCGGCACATTAGCGGGGTGGAGTTCGGCAAATACCCAGATTAACAGTTTGTTTGCACATTCAGGGAGATATTCTGCGCAATTTATTGGAGCTCAGCCATATGCTTACCTCAGTCAAATCGTTCCAATTTCAGCCAAGTCAGTGACTCTATTCGTATCACTCGCAACGCTCGGAAATGAGCCAAGTCCCCAAGTAACTCTCCAGATCATCTATGTCAGCGCAGCAGGTGAACAAATCAGTTCCATTCAAGAAAATATTACACCCGGAAATTTGCCGAACGTGCTCTTTCACACATGGTCTGAAATCTATAAAACAAGCAGTGTGCCTTCTGGCGCGGCCTCTGCCGTCATTGTATTAAGTAAAGTTTCTTCCGGCACGGTTTTAATAGACGACGTTTCATTGGCGCAAACCGGGGGTGAACCTGGCGTAACGGGAATTACAGGTCCCACAGGAGTGACGGGCCCCACTGGAGTGACCGGAGCAAGAGGAGCGACCGGAGTAACCGGAGTAACTGGAGCTACCGGCTCGACTGGTGTAACAGGAGCAAGAGGAGCAACCGGAACCACGGGCTCAACTGGAGTGACTGGAGCAAGAGGAGCGACTGGGTCGACTGGAATGACTGGCTCAACCGGAGTAACAGGGGCGACGGGAGTAACTGGAGCTACCGGCTCGACTGGTGTAACAGGAGCAAGAGGAGCAACCGGAACCACTGGCTCAACCGGAGTGACTGGAGCAAGAGGAGCGACCGGAGTGACTGGTGCAACGGGAGCAACCGGAACTACGGGCTCAACCGGAGTGACTGGAGTAACAGGAACAACTGGCTTGACCGGTCCAACAGGAGCGACTGGTGTAACTGGTCCAACCGGAGTAAGCGGGTCAACAGGAATAAGAGGCGCAACGGGATCAACAGGCCCCACCGGAGTAACGGGTCCAACTGGATCGACAGGAGCGACTGGGGTAACGGGTGTAACCGGGGGAACGGGAACAACCGGACCGACAGGCGCAACCGGCTCAACTGGTGCGACGGGATTAACTGGAGAAACAGGCGCAACCGGGGGAACAGGTCCAACGGGTGTAACAGGAGAAACCGGTTCAACAGGAGTGACTGGTGTAACAGGTGCAACCGGAGTAAGCGGGTCAACAGGAATAACAGGCGCAACGGGATCAACAGGCCCCACCGGAATAACAGGAGCAACAGGATCGACAGGAGAAACCGGAGTAACGGGATCAACAGGTGCAACTGGAGTGACTGGGGCAACCGGAGTAACTGGCTCGACCGGGGATACCGGAGCTACTGGCTCAACCGGAGTGACTGGAGCAACAGGAGAAACCGGTGCGACGGGAGTAACCGGCCCAGCAGGAGTAACGGGATCGACAGGATCGACTGGGGTCACGGGTGTAACCGGGAGAACGGGAACAACAGGAGCGACCGGAATAACAGGCTCGACCGGTCCAACGGGGGAGACTGGACCAACGGGAGTGACAGGTACAACCGGAATAACAGGGGAAACTGGGGCGACAGGTATAACTGGAGAAACCGGCCCAACCGGCCCAACAGGTGTAACTGGGGAAACAGGTCCAACGGGATCAACTGGTATAACTGGAATAACCGGCTCAACAGGCGCAACAGGTGGAACCGGAGTAACCGGAACGACTGGTGCAACGGGCTCAACAGGATCAACGGGGGTAACTGGAGCAACCGGCTCAACAGGCGCAACTGGTGTAACCGGTTCAACCGGAGCGACTGGCGCAACGGGATCAACTGGAGTAACAGGAGTAACAGGCCCAACCGGCCCAACCGGTGCAACGGGTGTGACTGGAGCAACGGGAGTAACTGGGGCGACCGGAGAAACCGGAGCAACAGGAATAACAGGCCCAACCGGATCGACCGGAGCAACGGGAGCAACGGGAGCAAGAGGAGTAACCGGAGTAACGGGAGTAACTGGCCCAACAGGAGTAACTGGGGCAACGGGAGAAACCGGCCCAGCAGGAGTAACGGGATCCACAGGAGTAACAGGTTCAACCGGCGCGACTGGCTCAACTGGCTCAACGGGAGAAACCGGCTCAACCGGAGTAACGGGTCCAACAGGAGTAACCGGTCCAACCGGCCCAACTGGAGTAACAGGAGCGACTGGTGTAACTGGGGCAACAGGAGTAACCGGTCCAACCGGCCCAACTGGAGTAACAGGAGCGACTGGTGTAACTGGGGCAACCGGAATAACAGGTCCAACCGGGCCAACAGGGTCGACAGGTTCAACTGGTTCAACCGGAGAAAACGGTGTAACAGGATCAACCGGCCCAACCGGAGCAACTGGTGTGACTGGCCCGACTGGGGTCACGGGAGCGACAGGAGAAACCGGTGCGACGGGGATAACAGGAGCGACTGGCTCAACCGGAGTGACTGGCTCAACCGGAGTGACTGGAGCAACAGGTGTAACAGGATCAACCGGCCCAACCGGGGCAACGGGGGTAACTGGAGAAATCGGCTCAACGGGAGAAACCGGTCCAACCGGATCAACAGGTTCAACCGGAGAAACCGGAGCGACTGGTGTAACAGGGTCAACAGGAATAACCGGTGTAACTGGAGCAACAGGAGTAACCGGGGCAATGGGAGAAACTGGCCCAACAGGAGAAACTGGGGCAACGGGAGAAACCGGCGCAACCGGTGTAACGGGAGAAATCGGCCCAACAGGCTCAACCGGACCAACCGGAGAAACGGGTGCAACAGGATCGACAGGCCCAACCGGCTCAACGGGCTCAACGGGCTCAACGGGAGCAACCGGATCAACAGGTGCAACTGGAGTGACTGGGGCAACGGGGATAACAGGTTCAACCGGAGCAACTGGCTCGACCGGGGATACCGGAGCTACTGGAGAAACCGGCGCAACCGGAGTAACGGGATCAACTGGGCCAACGGGGATAACAGGAGCGACTGGCGCAACCGGAGCAACTGGTCCAACTGGTGTAACGGGAATAACTGGTGTAACAGGACTAACTGGCTCAACCGGTGCAACTGGGGTCACGGGCTCAACCGGGATAACAGGTGCAACTGGAGCGACAGGAGCAATTGGTTCAACCGGACCGACTGGCTCAACGGGAGAAACCGGCCCAACAGGAGTAACAGGTGCAACCGGTTCAACAGGAGCGACAGGGTCAACGGGGATAACCGGAGCGACTGGCTCAACAGGAGAAACCGGCTCAACCGGAGCAACGGGAGAAACCGGAGCAACAGGAATAACAGGCCCAACTGGTTCAACAGGAGCAACAGGCTCAACCGGAGAAACTGGCTCAACAGGAACAACCGGGGCGACGGGAGTAACCGGAGCAACAGGAGTAACAGGCTCAACCGGTGCAACGGGATCGACAGGCTCAACCGGCCCAACCGGTGTAACGGGAGTGACTGGGTCAACGGGGATAACCGGAGCGACTGGCGCAACAGGGGTAACAGGTTCAACCGGAGCAACTGGTCCAACTGGAGTAACGGGAATAACTGGTGTAACAGGACCAACTGGAGCAACGGGAGCAACAGGTTCAACCGGAGAAACCGGCGCAACAGGATCAACAGGAGAAACCGGAACCACGGGCTCAACCGGAGTAACTGGGGCAACGGGAGTAACGGGATCAACAGGACCGACTGGAGAAACCGGTGCAACTGGAGTTACTGGTGCAACTGGAGTTACTGGGGCAACCGGCCCAACAGGTGTAACAGGAGAAACCGGAGCAACTGGAGCAACGGGTGTGACTGGAGCAACGGGGATAACAGGAGCAACAGGCGCAACAGGAGTAACCGGTGCAACAGGATCGACAGGAGCGACCGGGCCAACGGGAGAGGCCGGTCCAACCGGCTCAACCGGAATAACAGGTTCAACAGGAGCGACCGGAGCAATTGGTTCAACCGGACCGACAGGCTCAACGGGAGCAACCGGCCCCACCGGAGTAACGGGTCTAACTGGTGTAACGGGATCGACAGGAGCGACTGGGGTAACGGGAGTAACCGGCTCAACTGGTGCGACGGGATTAACTGGAGAAACAGGCGCCACAGGATCGACAGGTCCAACCGGCGCAACAGGGCCAACAGGTTTAACAGGATCAACAGGAGCAACCGGAACCACGGGCTCAACTGGAGTAACAGGGGCGACTGGAGAAACCGGCGCAACAGGGGCAACGGGGGTAACTGGAGAAATCGGCCCAACGGGAGAGACCGGTCCAACGGGATCGACAGGCCCAACTGGCTCAACCGGTGCAACTGGAGAAACAGGCTCAACTGGCTCAACCGGCGCAACCGGAGTAACGGGTCCAACTGGCGCGACTGGCTCAACAGGAGAAACCGGTGCAACTGGATCGACTGGCGCAACCGGTCCAACGGGTGTGACTGGAGCAACGGGAGAAACCGGCTCAACCGGCGCAACGGGTGCATCCGGGGCGACCGGCGCAACGGGAATAACAGGAGAAACCGGAGCAACAGGATCGACTGGGGTAACTGGTGTAACCGGATCAACAGGCTCAACTGGTTCAACGGGAGTGACAGGAGCAACCGGAGAAACTGGCTCGACCGGGGATACCGGAGCTACTGGAGAAACCGGCCCAACCGGAGTAACAGGGGCGACAGGAGAAACCGGAGCGACTGGCCCAACCGGAGCAACTGGGGCAACGGGGGTAACTGGAGCGACCGGTCCAACCGGAGTAACAGGAACAACCGGCTCGACTGGAGTAACAGGTCCAACAGGTGTAACAGGTTCGACCGGAGAAACCGGCCCAACTGGAGAAACGGGACCAACCGGAGCCACGGGAGTAACAGGAGCCACGGGAGTAACTGGTTCAACTGGAATAACCGGATCGACCGGTCCAACCGGTCTAACCGGCCCAACAGGTGTAACAGGAGAAACCGGAACCACGGGATCAACCGGAGTAACTGGGACAACGGGAGAAACCGGTGCAACTGGAGTGACTGGAGCAACGGGGTTAACCGGAGCAACAGGCGCGACGGGCCCAACCGGTGTGACTGGACCAACAGGGATTACTGGCTCAACAGGAGAAACCGGCGCAACGGGCTCAACTGGAGTAACTGGAGCGACCGGTGTAACTGGGTCAACAGGAATAACCGGACCGACTGGCTCAACGGGAGAAACCGGAGCAACAGGGTCAACTGGTGTAACGGGAGTGACTGGTTCAACCGGAGCGACTGGGGTAACTGGTATAACCGGGGGTACGGGAACAACCGGCCCAACTGGAGCAACGGGGATAACAGGAGCAACCGGCCCAACCGGAGCAACGGGGATAACCGGCGCGACCGGTATAACAGGTCCAACTGGCTCGACCGGGGATACTGGAGCTACTGGAGTAACTGGTGCAACAGGAGTGACTGGGTCAACCGGAGAAACCGGAGCGACCGGTGTAACAGGGTCAACAGGAATAACAGGAGCAACCGGCTCAACAGGTTCAACCGGAGCAACCGGCCCAACTGGGGTCACGGGCTCAACTGGTGTAACAGGTCCAACTGGATCGACAGGATCGACTGGCGCAACGGGCTCAACTGGAGTAACAGGAGCAACTGGCGCAACGGGCTCAACTGGAGTAACAGGAGCAACCGGAGCAACCGGCCCAACTGGAGTAACAGGTTCAACGGGAGAAACGGGACCAACCGGAGCCACGGGACCAACCGGAGCCACGGGAGTAACTGGTTCAACTGGAATAACCGGATCGACCGGTCCAACCGGTCCAACCGGTCCAACAGGTGTAACAGGAGAAACCGGAACCACGGGATCAACCGGAGTAACTGGGACAACGGGAGAAACCGGTGCAACTGGAGTGACTGGAGCAACGGGGATAACCGGAGCAACAGGCGCGACGGGCCCAACCGGTGTGACTGGACCAACAGGAGAAACCGGAGCAACGGGCTCAACTGGAGTAACCGGCGTGACTGGATCAACAGGGGTTACTGGCTCAACAGGAGAAACCGGTTCAACGGGTGTGACTGGAGCCACAGGAGTAACGGGATCAACAGGAGCCACTGGAGTGACTGGGGCAACGGGGATAACCGGAGCGACTGGCGCAACAGGAGTAACAGGTTCAACCGGAGAAACGGGTCCAACAGGAGTAACAGGGGCGACTGGAGAAACTGGCCCAACAGGAATCACGGGTCCAACAGGAGCCACTGGGGTAACGGGATCAACAGGTGCAACTGGAGTGACTGGGGCAACGGGGATAACCGGAGCGACTGGCGCAACAGGAGTAACAGGTTCAACCGGAGAAACGGGTCCAACAGGAGTAACAGGGGCGACTGGAGAAACTGGCCCAACAGGAATCACAGGTCCAACAGGAGCCACAGGAGTAACGGGATCAACAGGCGCAACAGGAGTAACAGGTTCAACCGGAGAAACGGGTCCAACTGGTGTAACAGGACTAACTGGAGCAACGGGAGTAACAGGCCCAACCGGTCCAACGGGTGTGACTGGAGCAACGGGTGTGACTGGAGCAACTGGAGTAACAGGAGTAACGGGTGCAACCGGAGTAACAGGTCCAACAGGCTCAACCGGATCGACCGGAGTAACAGGCCCAACCGGTCCAACGGGTGTGACTGGAGCAACGGGTGTGACTGGAGCAACGGGTGTGACTGGAGCAACTGGAGCAACCGGAGTAACAGGAGCAACGGGAGTAACAGGAGCAACCGGAGTAACGGGAGCAACGGGAATAACGGGTGCAACCGGAGTAACAGGAGCAACGGGAGTAACGGGATCAACCGGAGTAACTGGTTCAACCGGAGTAACAGGAGCAACCGGAGTAACAGGAGTAACGGGATCAACCGGAGTAACCGGGGTGACTGGCCCAACTGGAGTAACAGGAGTAACGGGATCAACCGGAGTAACCGGGGTGACTGGCCCAACTGGAGTAACGGGATCAACCGGAGTAACAGGAGTAACAGGAGTAACTGGAGTAACAGGAGTAACGGGATCAACCGGAGTAACCGGGGTGACTGGCCCAACTGGAGTAACGGGCCCAACCGGACCAACCGGCGCCACAGGCAGTACACCAACCTTGCTCTTCACAAGAACCAACGGGCCGCTCACTGTTTATCCGCCGTTAAATACAGAAGTTCCCGTTGCTACGCTGGCAGTCCCGGTTAATGCTTTGCAGAATGTAAAGCTTGATTATGCACTCAGTGTCGCGTTAACAACTGCAGCCAATTCAAACTTTGTTTATGAAGTGAGATTATATAGGGGAGCAGTGCAAATTCATACAAGAACTCTGTCGCGAACCAGTACTCTCGCAGCTACGGATAGTTTTTCGATTGCTGATACAACAGTGGATACAGCACCGACCGCAGGAACAAATACGTACCAGCTGAGAGTTATTTTCACAACTGCGAATAATATAACAACAGCGACAGCTCTCAATATCGATTTTAACAGCATTCGTTTCCCGACAACCTAATGACAACAGCAGTCTGATATTTTAAAGATGAAAGACCTGACTTATGCAAAGTTAGGTCTTTTTTTCTGTAAATGCTGCATGATGCAGCCTTAAAGAACATTTAAAAATTTGCCCAATAGAAGTGGGATTTTGCCACACCTTTTTTTCTTGTGGAAATATTATGCAAATAGAGGTGGTGTAATGAGAAAAGGAGATACTTGGTATAACAGATACGACTCTTGGGATTACGACTGCCGGAATAGTAATGAGTGTTGCTGTCATTTTCAACATAAAAGAAGAAATCAAAGGCGCAGTTATCAAAATCGGGCCCATTGCTGTGAAGAATTCTGTTGCAAAACTTCTTGCTGTCATGAAAGATGGTGTCCATGCTGTCATCCAAATCATTTTCATGTAAGAGGATTCACCGGAGCAACGGGGCTGACCGGAGCAACGGGGCTGACCGGAGCAACGGGGCTGACCGGAGCAACAGGGCTGACTGGAGCAACGGGGTTTACTGGAGCAACGGGATTCACTGGAGCAACGGGCTCGACCGGGAATACCGGAGCGACTGGGGTAACCGGCGTCACTGGAGATCCCGGCGCGACTGGAGCAACCGGCGCCACGGGAGTAACGGGAGCAACGGGAGTAACAGGCTCGACCGGAGCAACCGGCGCGACTGGAATAACCGGTGCCACCGGGGTAACGGGAGCGACCGGGGATACTGGAGCAACCGGAGTAACCGGCGCCACTGGAGTAACCGGAGCGACCGGAGTAACAGGTGCAACTGGGGTAACGGGAACAACCGGAGTAACCGGCGCAACTGGGATCACCGGCGCCACCGGGGTAACGGGGGCAACTGGGGTATTAGGAGCAACCGGAGTAACCGGCGCAACTGGGATAACGGGAGCGACCGGAGTAACCGGCGCAACTGGGATAACGGGAGCGACCGGAGTAACCGGCGCAACTGGAATAATGGGAGCGACCGGAGTAACCGGAGATACTGGAGCGACCGGGGTAACGGGAGCAACCGGAGTAACCGGCTCAACCGGAGTAACAGGAGCCACTGGTGTAACGGGAGCAACAGGGTTAACAGGAGCAACCGGGCTCACCGGAGTAACAGGTGCTACCGGTGTAACCGGGGATACTGGAGTAACTGGAGCAACCGGGATTACCGGGGCCACCGGGGTAACGGGAGTAACAGGAGCGACCGGAATAACGGGCGCCACCGGGGTAACAGGCGCCACCGGGGTAACAGGCGCCACCGGAGTAACAGGCTCAACAGGAGTAACGGGGGTAACCGGGGATACGGGAGCCACTGGGATAACGGGAGCAACCGGAGCAACGGGGGTAACCGGGGATACGGGAGCCACTGGGATAACGGGAGCAACCGGCGCAACTGGAGTAACGGGAACAACCGGAGTAACAGGCTCAACCGGAGTAACCGGCGCCACCGGAATAACCGGAGCAACCGGGGGAACGGGAGTAACAGGAGCAACCGGGGTAACCGGAGCTACTGGATCGACCGGAATAACGGGAGCAACGGGAGTAACAGGCTCAACCGGAGTAACCGGCGCAGCTGGGATAACGGGAGCCACCGGGGCAACAGGAGTAACCGGAGCAACCGGGATAACGGGAGTAACCGGGCTCACCGGCGCCACCGGGGCAACAGGAGCAACCGGAGCCACCGGGGTAACGGGAGCCACGGGAGTAACTGGAGCAACCGGAGTAACCGGAGCAACAGGAGCAACCGGGATCACCGGAGCCACTGGAATAACCGGAGCAACAGGAGCGACAGGAATAACGGGAGCCACCGGAGTAACCGGAGTAACCGGAGCGACCGGAGTAACAGGAGTAACCGGAGTAACCGGAGTAACGGGATCAACTGGAGTAACAGGAGCCACCGGAGTAACAGGAGCGACCGGAGTAACAGGCTCGACCGGAGCAACCGGAGATACTGGATCTACCGGAATAACGGGTGCAACCGGAGTAACGGGAGCCACAGGTGCAACTGGGGTAACGGGAACAACCGGAATAACCGGCGCAACAGGAGCAGGCGCAATCATTCCTTTTGCTTCAGGTCTCCCAACTGCCGTGACGACCATTGCCGGCGGATTAATCGGAACGGTGAGCCTTGTCGGGTTCGGCAATTCTGTGACGGGCGTCAATGTCGGAGGGGGAGGCGCAATTGATCTTACAGGAGCCGGAGGAACTCTGCTGAACTTTGCTTTTTCTGCTCCGAGAAGCGGAACCATTACATCAATTGCCGCTTATTTCAGTACAACCGCAGCATTGTCGCTTGTCGGCTCGACTGTTACGATAACCGCACAATTATACAGTTCCACAGTGCCGAACAATACGTTCACGCCGATCCCCGGAGCATCCGTCACTTTAGCTCCTCCCCTCACCGGCATATTGTCAATCGGCAGCATCAGCAACGGAATCACGACAGGGCTGAACATTGCGGTAACTCCTCAAACCCGGCTGTTAATGGTATTCTCCGCCACTGCGACAGGCCTTTCGCTTATTAATACAGTGGCGGGATATGCAAGCGCGGGAGTTACGATTTCCTGATAGATTGCCAGACTGACTTCGGTCAGTCTTTTTTATGTGTTATATCAATTGTGTAAAAGTAAATATATATCTATCATCACCTTTTTGGTAAGCCACAAGAGAAAAAGATCACGAAAATTCTCAAAAATGAGAAATGAAGATTTAAAAAATGGTATGATTTTAGGAGGAAAGGACGGCTGGTGCTGTGTTGGAAGCGAAGCGGTTTTATGTCTCTCTGCAAATGAAAATCGCCGGATTAATTACGGCTTTATTAATACTTGTCATCGGAACGCTCACGGTTATATTTGCCTTTCAGCAATTAAAGGAAGGGCAGAAGCAGGCTGAACAGCTGGCGGTGCAAACGGCAAAAACCATTTCATACATGCCTCCTGTAAAAGAGGCGTTCCGGCTTGCGGATCAAGAGGCTTTTACAAAGTTAGATGTCATTGAACAAATGAAAGAACAGGCAGGCGCGCACGCCGTCTACATCACTGATCAAAAAGGGCATGTTGCATTTCATTCGGCCCGAAGCAGTATTCCGAAAGAAAATCAAAATCTGCAAAATAAAACCATCATGTTCGGCGGGTCACCGGTTTCCGACGGAATGAAGGCTGTCCGGGGGAGCGCCCCGGTTATTTTGGAGGAAAAAAATCATAACGAAGTCGTCGGAACGGTGACAGTCGAGTTTTTACAAGATGAGATAGAAAAAGATATGAAAGCGCATCTGCGGCATTTAGGCTATTTTGCATGTTTGGTGTTTCTTATCGGCATCGGGGGAGCGGCGGCGCTCGCAAAAAGCATCCGTAAAGATACACTCGGCCTTGAACCGCATGAAATTGCAGCGCTGTACAGGGAGCGCAATGCGATGCTCCTTGCGATTAAAGAAGGGATTATCGCCGTAAACAAAGAAGGCGCGGTAACCATGATGAATTTATCTGCGGCTGATATGCTGAATCTGCCGGAACCGATGATCGGAAGGCATATAAAAGAAATCATGCCGGGCGCAAATCTCATGCCGGTGTTGGCAGGGGGAGAATTACCGCCGAACGTGGAGGTGCGTGCCGGAAATAAAGTATTTATCTTAAACGTGAAAGAAATGAAGCAGACCGGACAAGTATACGGAGCGGTGATCAGCTTCCGGGAGAAAACAGAGCTCAAGAAACTGATTAACAAGCTGACTGAAATGAAAAAATACTCGGAGGATCTCCGGGCGCAAACGCATGAATTCTCGAATAAGCTTTACGCGATACTCGGTCTGTTAGAGCTGGGAGAATATAATGAAGCCATTGAACTGATAAAAGAAGAGTACGCCATCCAGAATGAACAGCACGAAATCCTCTTTCAAAACATTCATTCACAGCGGGTTCAGGCCATACTATTAGGAAAAATGGGAAAGGCGTCTGAGAAGAAAGTGAAGCTTTCAATAGATGAAAACAGCTTTTTAGAATCGCTGCCGGAGCATGTGGGTTCATCTCAGCTCATTACGATCATCGGAAATCTTATTGATAACGCTTTCGAAGCCGTCGCCGAAAAAGAGAAAAAAGAGGTCGCCTTTTTTATGACCGATATCGGCAGGGATATCGTCATCGAAGTGGCGGATTCAGGAGACGGCGTGCCTCAGGAAAAAACAGAAACCATATTTGAAAAGGGCTACTCTTCAAAGGGGACGAGGAGAGGATACGGCTTAGCCAATCTGAAAGAAGCCGCCAGTGAATTGCAGGGATCGATAGAGATTTCGCAGCAAAAGAGCGGCGGTGCCGTATTTACGGTGTTTATACCGAAAGAAACGCCAAAGGGGGAATCGGTGTGATTAACATCGCGATTGCAGAGGACGACTTTCGAATAGCGCAAATTCACGAAAAATTTATCGAACATCTGGATGGATTCAATGTCATCGGTAAAGCAATCAATGCCAAAGACACCATATCGCTGCTTGAGAAACGGCAGCCTGATCTGCTGCTTTTGGATATTTATATGCCGGATGAGCTGGGAACAGATCTGCTTCCCCTTATCCGAGGCCGTTTTCCTTCCGTTGATATCATCATTATTACGGCTTCTGCCGAAACAAGACTGCTGCAGGAAGCGCTCAGGTCAGGCGTTTCCCACTATGTTATAAAGCCGGTGTCGGCACATAAATTTACAGAAGTGCTTTTGCAGTACCGGGAAAAAAGAGAATGGCTGCACTCACAGCCGGAGCTGAGCCAGTCCGTTATCGACATGTTTTTCGGAAGCGGTCAGAAAGAACAAAAACAGCTCAATGATCTGCCGACCGGGATTAATTCGATTACACTTCAAAAAATCAAAAACGCGCTCAGGGAAGCCCAAAAAGGGATGACGGCCGAAGAACTGGGCGAAAAAATGGGCGCCTCCAGAACAACGGCGCGGCGCTACGCCGAGTTTCTCGTTTCTCAGGAAGAAGCGCTCGCTGAATTAGAGTACGGCATTATCGGCAGGCCGGAACGGAAATATTATTTAGCACATGAATAAGGGATGGGAGAAATGAAGCGGTTGGGAGTGCTTCTTGTCATGCTGGCGGCGCTGGTTTCTTTTGACGGACGGCAGATGGCGGGCATCCGTTCAGCCGAAGGGCCGGTTGAAATTGTCGTCCCGGCAGCGCCTCAAGGGGGCTGGGACGTAACGGCAAAAGCTTTGCAATCGGTAATAGAGCGGAAGCAAATATTAGGCCGGCCCGTAAAGATCGTCTATAAACCCGGCGGAGGCGGAGACAGCGGCTGGAAATATGTAAACGAACGAAAAACGGATGTCATCAGTATGAATTCAAGCCTGCTGTTAAGCAATGAAATTTTGGGACAAAGCCGGCTGAAGGCAGCTGATTTTACGCCTTTGGCCATTATCGCAAAAGAGTGGCAGACCGTCGCTCTTCCGAAGGATTCAAAGATAAAAAGCGGAAAGCAGCTGCTCGGCGATATTAAAGCACATCCGGGCGGCATAAAAATCGGATTTGCGCCCGGCCTCGGAAATGATGACCAGCTCTCCTTTGCGAGAGCGGCGGAAATGGCCGAAATTTCTCCGTTTGATATCCGCTTTTTTCAATACGGGAGCAGCAATGAAGTCATTGAAGCTCTTATCAGCCACGAGATAGACGCCGCTTCAATGACCATTTCAGAAGCGAGAGACGCCTATCGGAAAGGGAAAATCACATTGGCGGCCGTTACGTCGGACAAAAGGCTCTCCGGCTTCAGCGATGTGCCGACATGGAAAGAGCAGGGGGTGCCGTTTGTCTTTGCGCACTGGAGAGGCATCATGGGGCCGAAAGACATGACCGAAGGCGAGATCGCCTATTGGGATCAGGCTTTGAAACAGATTACCTCATCCGCGGAGTGGAAGCAAATGTTGAAAAAACGGGATTGGGAGAGCTTTTATAAAAACAGCAGCGGCGCAAAACGCTTTTTAGAAGAGCAGACCGAGTTTTATAAAGAGATGATGAGCAGCGAAAAATAAGCCTTCCGCATATTTGCGGGAGGCTTTTTATTTATAAATGAACAAAATGAACGAAAAGGTTATAAAAAATTAAAAATCTTTAAAATCCAAAATATTTACTTCAATATCCAATTCTCATAAGATAGCAAAAAGGCGGATAAAGGGGATCGGGCCTTTAAAATGTAAGCGTATTCATGATAAGGGGGACATACTGTGTTAGCAATCTTAGGCTTTCTTATGATGCTTGTTTTTATGGTACTGATTATGACAAAACGGCTTTCAGTGTTAACGGCGCTCGTATTAACGCCGATCGTGTTTGCGCTGTTTGCCGGGTTTTCTTTTAACCGGGTCGGCGAGATGATGATTTCCGGGATTGAACAGGTGGCGCCGATTGCAGTCATGATTATGTTTGCGATTCTTTATTTCGGCATTATGATTGATACCGGTTTATTTGATCCGATGGTGTCGCGTATTTTAAAGCTGGTTAAAGGCGACCCGCTCAAAATTGTAGTCGGAACAGCCGTTTTAACCATGCTTGTCGCACTGGACGGAGACGGCTCGACGACGTATATGATTACGACAAGCGCAATGCTGCCTTTGTATATCATGCTCGGAATCCGTCCGATTATTTTAGCGGGAATCGCCGGTGTCGGCATGGGTATCATGAACACGATACCATGGGGCGGCGCGACGCCGCGTGCGGCGAGTGCGCTCGGCGTTGACCCGGCAGAGCTGACGGGGCCGATGCTGCCTGTCATTGCCAGCGGAATGGTGTGTATGATTGTGGTCGCTTATGTACTCGGAAGGATGGAAAGGAAACGGCTCGGGGTGATCGAATTAAAGCAGCCGTCCCATACAAATGAAACGGCTGCGTCTGCGGAAGATGAATGGAGGCGGCCGAAACTGTGGTGGTTCAATTTGTTGTTAACGCTTTCTTTAGTGGGATTTTTAGTGTCAGGAAAAGTGAATTTAACCGTGCTGTTCATCATTGCGTTTTGTATCGCGCTGATTGTCAACTATCCGAAGCTTAACGATCAAAGGGAGCGTATTTCAGCCCATTCGAGCAATGTGCTTGCGATCGGTTCGATGATTTTTGCCGCAGGCGTGTTTACCGGAATTTTAACGGGGACGAAGATGGTTGATGAGATGGCCATTTCCCTCGTATCGCTTATTCCGGAACAGATGGGGGGATTTATTCCGGCGATTGTTGCCTTAACGAGCGGTATCTTTACGTTTCTGATGCCCAATGACGCCTATTTTTACGGCGTTCTGCCCATTTTGTCCGAGACCGCCGTGGCGTACGGTGTAGATAAGGTGGAAATCGCCCGCGCTTCGATCATCGGCCAGCCGATTCATATGTTAAGCCCGCTCGTGCCGTCGACGCATTTATTAGTCGGGCTTGCCGGGGTCACGATTGATGAACACCAGAAATTTGCGATGAAATGGGCGGTGCTTGCCGTTATCGTCATGACGGCCTTTGCGCTCATCATCGGCGCAATCACGATTTTTTAACATAAAACACCCGGTTCGTCGCACACTAAAGGCATCAGAGGAGGTGCCATGATGAGTGATCCGTTTATGCCGCTTTTTTCAGTGAGAAGCGGGGCCGGTTTTAAAGCGGCGGACGGCGTTTACGGACTGACCGTGCAGATTGCGAATGTTTACTTTATCGAAAATCCCTCAGCTCCGCGGGAAATCATTCTGGTTGACGCGGGAATGCCGCAATCGGCGGAGATGATAACAGAAGAAATGAAACGCCGGTTTAAAGAGGGGTATCAGCTGAAGGCGGTCATTTTGACACACGGTCATTTTGATCATGTCGGTGCGATTGAAGAGCTGCTTGAGCTTTGGGATGTGCCGGTTTACATTCATGAAAAGGAGCTCCCGTACGTCACGGGGAAAGCGGATTATCCGCCTGCCAGGCCCGATGCGAAAAAAGGGCTTGTCGCAAAGCTGTCACCGCTGTTTCCGCGCCATACGATCCGCATTCCGTCCGTTCAGGCACTGCCTTCAGACGGTACCGTTCCGTTTCTTGAAGAATGGAAATGGGTGCATACGCCCGGTCACACCCCCGGCCATATTTCATTATTCCGGGATAAAGACCGCGTTCTGCTTGCCGGTGATGCCGTGATCACTGTGGAACAGGAATCGCTTGCGGACGTTGTCATTCAAAAGCAAGAGCTTCACGGGCCGCCCGCCTATTTTACAGCGGATACGCAGACGGCGGCCGCATCCGTTGAGAAATTGGCCGAACTGGAGCCGGAAGCGCTTTTGACGGGTCACGGAATTCCGATGACGGGAAAAAACTACCGTGAGGATTTGCTTACACTGGCTGAAAAACTGCATTCCGTTTTGTAAAACACCTGCGAACATCACAGGTGTTTTTTCTTTGCAGTTTCCAGTATGATACAAAAAAACCATTGTGTTCACACCTAAAAACGATACAATGGGAAACAGATGTAAATTGAAGGAGAGAGTTTTTTGAAACATACGGAAATACTTTGGGATGAGGCGAAGGATTTTATTGATGTCTGCTATCAGGAACTCGGAATGGAATCGCAAATCAACGCGCGTCTGCACGCGATAAAAGATGAGATAGATCGGACGGGGAGTTACGTCCATACGGCGGAAGAGCTTGAACACGGGGCGAAAATGGCGTGGCGCAACAGCAACCGCTGTATCGGGCGTCTGTTCTGGCAATCGCTGAACGTCATTGACCGGCGCGGTGTGAAAACGAAAGAAGAGGTGCGCGACGCATTATTTGAACATATTGAAATCGCCACGAACGGCGGAAAAATTAAACCGACGATTACGATTTTCCCTCCTGAGAAGAATGGGGAAAAACAAGTGGAGATCTGGAATCACCAGCTCATCCGCTATGCGGGATATGAGACTGAAAAAGGAAGAGTCGGTGATCCGGCATCATATGAGCTGACGGCTGTCTGCGAAAAACTCGGCTGGCGCGGGAAGCGGACCGATTTTGATATTCTGCCGCTGCTTTTCCGGATGAAAGGGGACGGGCAGCCGGTCTGGTATGACCTGCCTCAGACGCTCGTGAAAGAAGTGCCGATCACCCATCCGGATATTGAAGAGTTTGCCGATTTAAATCTCAGATGGTACGGGGTTCCGATTATCGCCGATATGAGGCTTGAAATCGGCGGGCTGTCGTACAACGCGGCGCCTTTTAACGGATGGTATATGGGAACCGAAATCGGCGCAAGGAACCTTGCTGACGAAAAACGGTATGATATGCTCAAAAAAGCCGCTTCGGTTATGGGGATTTCCGCCAGCCTGAATACCGACCTGTGGAAAGATCAGGTGCTGGTGGAACTGAATAAGGCAGTGCTCTATTCATACAAAAAACACGGTGTCAGCATTGTCGATCACCATACGGCGGCGAATCAATTTAAGCGCTTTGAAGAACAGGAACAAGACGCGGGCAGAAAGCTGACGGGCGACTGGACCTGGCTGATTCCGCCGATCTCGCCGGCTTCCACCCACATTTTCCATAAATCATATGACAATACGATTGTGAAGCCGAATTATTATTATCAGGACAAGCCTTATCAGTAACTGATGGTAAAAGTGCGGTACCCTTTCAGACGGTGTGATTCTTCGATGGTTATGCCGGTGACATTTGAGAAGGGGCTGCCTTTTCTGACTGCTTCGGCAAATTGTTTTAACGACTCTTCAGGACCTTCGGCAAGGATTTCCACCCGGCCGTCATCACGGTTTTTTACCCAGCCGGCTACCTTATGTCTGTCGGCTTCCATCTGGACGAAGTAGCGAAAACCTACGCCCTGAACCCGGCCGTCTGCAATCATATGATATTGAAGCATGGAAAAACCACCTTTTTCTTACTATGATAAAGGAAAGATATGAGATTTCGCAAAGGATGTGAACGAGGTGACGCAAGACTATTCTGTCTTATCTATCAATCTCGGAAAGCCCGCAATTCATGAATTTGCCGGCAGACAAATCAATTCCGGCATCATAAAGCGGCCCGCAGATTCTCCCGTCATGCTGTATAAAACCCATTTTGACGGGGACGGGCAGGCTGATCTGAAGCATCACGGAGGTCCCGATAAAGCGGTGTGCGTGTATCCCGCCGAGCATTATTCATATTGGGAAACAACGCTCGCGAGAAAACTTCCCGCCGCCGCGTTCGGGGAGAATGTAACGGTCAAAGGACTTGCCGAACAAGACGTGTGGATCGGAGACGTCTTTCAGCTGGGGGAAGCCGTCGTTCAAGTAAGCCAGCCGCGCCAGCCCTGCGTCAAACTCGCGCTCAAATATGGCATCAAAGATATGGTGCTCCGTGTACAGCAGACGGGATTTACCGGCTTTTATTTCAGGGTGCTTGAAGAAGGATATGTCGATCCGCGTCCCGTCCTCAAGCGTCTGTCGAGAGGAAAAGAAAGCATTTCCGTCTGGTATGCGAATGAAGTGAAATATCGTGATTCCGGCAATCTGTCAGCGATTGAAGAAATACTGCGGGAAGAAGCGCTGTCAGAAAGCTGGAGGGAGTCCTTCCTTAAAAAAAGAGACAGGCTCACTAATGTATAGAAAAAAAGCCGTGCTGCACTGACAGCACGGCTGATTTACGTTATGCTTGTTTTTTTGTTTCCAGCAGATTGGCAAGGAAGTACTTTTTGAAGCTTTGAAGCTTTCTTCCTTCATAGTGGGTAATTCCTTTTTTCTTTAACTCTTCTACATACCAGCCTTTACTGCCATAATGCATGTCAGAAAACTCCTTTCTCCGTTCTCCCGCTGGGGAGGTTTCTTCAGTTTTTGCCAAACTTTTGGCATTGTAACATCTATAAAAAGACGCTGAAAAGGGATAACGCAAAAACTGAGACTTTCGATTCAGAGATGTAAAGCTTTCTTACATATATATGTAAAGGGCGGTCTTTTCATGCTTAATGGCCGGTTAATTTTAACAGCACCGTTCCGAGTGTCATGATTCCGAAAACGACGCCGAAATAAACCAGCATCCCCTTCTTTTTCTTCACTCCGTAAACGGTGAGAATGATGCTTTCAATAAAGAAAATAAACCCGAAGATAATAAACCACATGTTGAAAAATGGCTCCTTTCACAGACATATGTCCAGTGTAGCACAACTCTTATAACGGAGCATAAAAAAGCCGGGCACTGTATCAGTGTCCGGCAAGTTTGACGAGAAGCTGGGCCAAATGCTGTTTTTCATTGTCATCCGCAATGTCCCACAGTTCTTGTAAGAGTTTTTCTTCCGCATTGCGGGGCTCCTCGTGTTTGGCGAGATAGTCCCCGAGGATGGCGGCGCTTTTGATGATTTTGCTGTCATCCAGACCCAGTTTTTTTCCGGCGGAAATTTTCTGGTGAAGGTACGCCTTAAATTCCTCGAAATCCTCTAAAATCTGCTGTTTCGTTACGCCGTGCATGGCGTGTATTTCGTTTTCGATTTTGATTTTTTCTTTATCTTTTTTCATGCGTCTCCCTCCTTCGGGTTAGTTGTTGTATACCTGTTTGGAAGGGAGATGAAACATTACAATGCAGTTAAAATAATCGGTTTGTCTTTTGTGATCACGATGGTATGTTCCACTTGGGCGACAAGGCTTTTATCCGGCGTTTTAAACGTCCAGCCGTCTCCCGCTTCAACAATCGTTTCCGCTTTCGTGGAAATAAACGGCTCAAGCGCGATCACGGTTCCGTTTTTAAACAGCGCGTTATCAAACGGATCGTAGTAATTCATGATGTGGTTCGGCGCTTCATGGAGGTTTCTGCCGATTCCGTGGCCCGTCAGCGTTTTAATGACGGTAAATCCGTTGGAGCGGGCTTCATGGTAGACGGCTCTGCCGATCTGGTTTTGGCGTTTGCCGGCTTTTGCCTGATCCAATCCTTTCTGAAATGCGGATGCTGCGCAGTTACAAAGCTTTTGCAGACGTTCATCGCCTTCTCCGAGTACAAATGAAATTCCCGTATCGGAATAAAAACCGCCGAACTCCGCCGAAATATCGATATTTACAAGGTCTCCGGCTTTTAAGATTTTAGAGGCGCTCGGAATGCCGTGAGCGACTTCGTCATTTACGCTGATACATGTCACGCCCGGGAAATCGTATTCCTTCTCCGGAGCGGAAGCGGCTCCGTGCTCGTCAAGCACCGCCTTTCCGATCAGGTCAAGATCTTTCGTGCTCATGCCGGGCTCGGCTTTTTTCTTCATTTCTTCACGCGCCAGCGCGACGATTCTGCCGATTTTTTTAAGGCCTTCTAATTCTTGATCGTTCGTTACAATCATTGTCATTCCCGCTTTCTATTTTTAATCATCTGATTCAAGCTTACCACAACTGGTTTATAAATAGAAAACCAACAAGCCTTATGTGAATAAATGAAGGAAAATTGGTATAGATCACTAGATAACTTATGTGGTATATTTAAGAAAAAAGAAGGGGGATGGGTAAAATGCTTCAATTTTTGCAAAAACTCGGAAAATCATTTATGCTTCCGATTGCCGTTCTGCCCGCCGTTGGTATTATTTTGGCCATCGGCAGAGAGGACTTATTAAATATTCCGTTCATTTACGCGGCGGGAACCGCGGTATTTGATCATCTGCCGCTGATTTTCGCGATCGGAATCGCGATCGGGATTTCCAAAGACAGCAACGGGGCCGCCGCTCTGTCGGGAGCAATTTCTTATATCATGCTGGACGCGGCTGTAAAATCAATCAATTCGACAAATAATATGGCCGTTTTCGGAGGAATTATCGCGGGGTTAATTGCGGGATACACGTATAATCGCTTTAAGGATACGAAGCTGCCCGAATATCTCGGTTTTTTCAGCGGGCGCAGGCTCGTTCCGATTGTAACGGCGCTGATTACCATTATTTTGGCGGGGATCTTCGGATTTGTGTGGCCGCCGATTCAGTCGGTGATTACCTCCTTCGGTGAATGGATGATCGGGCTTGGCGGAATCGGCGCCGGGATTTACGGGATTTTTAACCGGCTTTTGATTCCGTTCGGTCTTCATCATGTGCTGAATAATATTTTTTGGTTCCAATTTGGCGATTTTCACGGAAAAACGGGAGATCTGGCCCGCTTCTTTGCGAAGGATCCGACGGCGGGAACTTATATGACGGGATTCTTCCCGATTATGATGTTCGGGCTTCCTGCCGCATGTCTGGCAATGATTGCCGCGGCTAAGCCAAGCAAGCGCAAAGCGACGGCCGGGATGATGATCGGTCTCGCGCTGACGGCATTTATTACCGGAATTACAGAGCCGATTGAATTTGCATTTATGTTTTTATCACCGCTTTTATACGGGGTTCATGCTATATTAACCGGGTTCTCTTTATTTATCGTGAATGTTCTCGGAATCAGGTCAGGTTTTTCATTCTCGGCGGGGGCGATCGATTATCTCCTCAGCTACGGCATTGCCGAAAAACCGCTTTTGCTGCTCGTTGTCGGGCTTTGTTATGCAGTGATCTATTTTGTCGTCTTCTATATGCTCATCAAAACGTTAAACTTGAAAACGCCGGGACGGGAAGATGATGAGGAAGAGGAAGAAGTGCTTAGTGAAGATACGGCCGGTTCCGTCGAAGAACATGCCATGCTCAAGGGGCTCGGCGGCAGGCAAAACCTCGAAACGATTGATCACTGTGCGACCCGCCTCAGGCTGACCGTGCAGGATACGTCTCTCATTAATGAGGCGGCGCTTAAAAAAGCGGGAGCAAAAGGGGTTATCAAAACGGGGAATAAAACGGCACAGGTCATTATCGGGCCGAACGTCGAATTTGTCGCGGAAGAGCTGAGAGAAGCCGTCCGCCTTGACGATCAGAAGCAGACTTGATAAATCCGGATCACCTATGTGATCCGGATTTTTTTTGAACATATATCAAGTTTCACATAATGTACAAAAAACAACGTTTTCTTCTATGTTAAGATTCATGTAGAACAAGTATGGAGATGATGTAAGGTGACATGGATTGCAGTTGTTTCAATTGTTGTCATAAGCCTGATTAAGATTGTGCTGACATGCCTTCCTACCGGAGCGGTGGAATGGATCCTCCGCAAGTTTGAAACCCATTCAAAGCTCAGTGACGCGTCCGCTGCCGTTTCCCTCGGCGGAAAACGTCTGGAAGGCGAAGACAAACGCCGGGTGATTGATGATTTTAACGAAGCCGTGTTTATCGAACGGCATTATATATACCCAGGGGATGAAGAGCGTTATCTTCATCCGCAAAACGGAGCCGATCCGCTTGTCATTAAGACGAGAAAAGGAAAAAAAGATGTGACGGTGTTTGTATACAGCTACGAAGATCATGTAGATGTCGTCAAGCAGCAGAAAAAGAAAGTCGTCGCTTATTCAGTTCTTTCCGACAGCCTGCAAAAGCGCACTATGGCCGCCGCCGGGAGCTGAACATAAAAAAGCCAGATCATATCAATGATCTGGCTTTTGTTTATTCTTTTTGATCGTCTGCTGAGGATTCTTCACGCTTCGTATAATCGAATTGTGACGGATCCACTTTCTTGAAGCCTTTCGGCTGATAGAAACGAAGCAGATCGCCGTTGATGATCTTATCAGACATTTCAAGCTCAGTCTTGACGAGAGAGTCTTCTTTTTTGTCGACTTCTGAATCATCTAAAAGTCTTCCGGTTTTCGTATCGTAATACTTGCCGGACACTTTCGTATAGTTCGGCGAGATGAAGTCTCCGTTACGGAACGGAATGACTTCTCTGTGCTCTTTTGATAAGATATCAGAACCTGACATGAGATAATCTTTCGTATCGACGCCGAGCAGATGAAGAACGGTCGGCGCGACATCGACTTCACCGGCAAATTTATGATTGCGGCCGCCTTTCACGCCGGGAGCGTGGATAAAGAGCGGCACCCGCTGAAGCTGGGCATTGTCGTATTCAGTGATCTCATCTTTGCCGAGCACTTTCGCCATCGCTTTATTGTGGTTTTCGGAGATGCCGTAGTGGTCTCCGTACATCACGATAATCGACTTATCGTACAGGCCGTCTTTTTTCAGGTCATGAAAGAACTGTTCAATTGATTCATCCAGATAGTTCGCGGACTGGAAGTAATTATTGACGACTGAATCGCCAAAGTCTCCCGCCGGGAAGTCCGTGTCTTCTTTATCCATTCCGAACGGGAAGTGGTTGGACAGCGTAATGAACTTCGTATAGAACGGCTGCGGCAGGCTCTTTAAGAGCGGCATGGATTCTTTGAAATACGGTTTGTCTTTCATGCCGTAGTTTTTCGTATTTTCTTCGCTCATGTCATAATAAGCGGAATCGAAAAACTTATCGATGCCTTCCGATTTGTACATTTCGTTACGGTTCCAGAAAGTCTGCGTATTTCCGTGGAAAGCGGCAGACGTGTACTTTTTGCCTTTTAAGATCGCAGGAACGGACTGCAGCGTGTTTTGCGCTTTATTGACGAAAACCGAACCTTGCGAAAGCGGGTACAGAGAGTTCTCCATCATAAATTCCGCATCAGATGTTTTACCTTGTCCCGTTTGGTGGAAAAAGTTATCAAAGTAGAATGTTTGATTATCGTGCGCCAGTTTGTTTAAAAACGGCGTCACTTCCTTGCCGTTAATTTTGTAATCAATGATAAAGGATTGCAGAGACTCTAATGAGACGTAGATGACGTTTTTTCCTTCGGCTTTTCCGAAGTAGACGTTATTCGGCACGTCGTAGTTGGCCTTCATATAGTTTTCCACATCCGTTACATCGCTTGAATCGGCAAGCGCGCGCTGGCTGTTTGATTTCACATTCTGCACGGCATCGTAAATCGTAAAGTTGTACGTGCCCAAGTATTTCACCAGATAATTTCGGTCAAATGAGCGTGTCAAAAGCTCGGGACGGTCGGATTCCGCGACGGCGAGGTTGATCAGGAACACAAGCACGGCGGAAGCCAAAACGATTCTGAATGATTTCTTCGCCGGTTTTTCAGCCGTTTTTTTCATCTTAAGGGCCAAAATAATCAAAATGACGGTATCCAGGAAGTAGAAGGCGTCTGTCCATCTCATTAACGAGAACGCGCTGTCTCCGAGCTGGCCGCCGTTTGTCTTTGCCTGCATCATGACCGGGATGGTAATGAAATCATTAAAGAATCTATAATAGACGATGTTTGCAAAAAGCAAAAAAGACAATAAAAAATGAATCACAATAATGGCTGTCTGCTGTAATTTTTTCTTGAAAAGAAGCCCAAATCCAAGAAAGAACAAGCTGGAGCTCAGCGGATTCACAAAAAGCAATATTTTCTGGATCGTGTTGTCTATGCCGAGGTTAAAGTTTAAAATATAAGCGACATATGTTTTCACCCACAATAACACGACCGCTATCAAGAAGAAGGCAAGTCCTCTTTCTTTTATAAATGTTTTCATTGTTACACTCCTTTTTTCCGATCACGGTTTACACGGAACGATAGAAAAAACGAACGTAATCAATATACCATGAAACCAGCAAATAGAAAAGGTGGAAAAGGCTCATCGGAAAAAGGGCGAAAAACGCTGTCGCAACGGGGGTTGATCTGTTGAATGACAGCTTTAAAACATATAAATGGCACAAACTGGGCTTTGTGTTTCCGTTTAATCATACCCGGTTCTATTGAAAAAAGAGGTGAACAGTGATGGATATTGCCCATATCGTGGCTGAAGATAAAATCAAGCGCGCCATTAAGGATGGAGAGTTCGCCGGCATCAAAGGAATGGGAAAGCCCCTGCCGAAAGACGATGCCGCACATCTTCCGGAGTCGCTCAGAATGGGCTACCGCATATTAAAAAATGCCGGGATCGCCGAGGATGAGGGCGCGCTGAAGAAAGAGCTGATGACGCTCGATTATTTGATCGCCAAGTGCCGCAATGAACAGGAGCGGGATCACTTGCGGAACAAACGGACGGAAAAACAAGTCAGACTCGACAAACTGACGGAGGAGAAAGCCATGTTCTCAAAACCCGCATCTTCTCATTATAAGGAGAAAGTGTACAGACGGCTGGGCCGCCCGTAAGCCGGCTCTTTAGATTTTTTTCTGAAAAGGAATGTGCTCCATAAGGCGCGGATAGGAAATGTGGAGCAGGCCGTTTACGCACTGCGCCTGTAACAGGTGGGGCTCAGCCGGTTCAGGAAGCTCAATCGTCTCATCGATTTCCCCGTAATACCGGTTTTGGCAGACGCCCATGTTCTTTGGAAAAAGGGGTGTGATGTTTCCTCTGATATGCAGCCGTGTTCTTGACAGCAGCCTCAATGTCAATTCTTCTTCGTAAACGCCGGGCATTTCCACAATGACGAATGTGTGCTGTTCATCCTGATAAATATCATAAGTCAGGGTGTTTTTTTGTAAGGAGAAAAAATCTTCGGGAGATTTCCGTTTCAGGACATTGGTCCAAAAGTCGCTGGGCTTGTGCTCGTTCGTAATCTCAAGCCACTTTCTCATTTTTTCGATATCCACTTCAGCAGAACCTCCCTATATTTGATTTGCGATCGGCATTGACGGGTTGGCGATCTGATCCTGATCGCTCACGTCAGGGTCAAGATGGCCCGAATTCAAACATCCGGCGGCCGGCGAAAAATCCCCTAAAGAAAAGTTCGCGCCGACAAATTTGCTGTTGGCGGTGTGGCTGTTTTGTACGGTCTGACCGATATCGACGTTTCCGTTTTGCGTTGCTCCGTTTACTTTTATATTGACGACGTTAATTTGGTAAGGCATTCATAAAAACCCCTTTAATCTATAATGGGCGGCACCGGCGTAATATTTGCGGTATCTGCGGTTCCGATGGCTGTCTGGTCGTTGACATCAGGATCATTTAACAAGTTCTCCATCATCGATTCTATAGGTGACGTATCGCCGAATGAAGAGTTCAGTCCTTGTGATTTGTTATTTGTGGTGGGACTGTTGTATGCCGCTTCCCCAATCGTAATAGATCCGTTGCCAGAAATACTGTTAATCTTCAAATAGTACAGGTTGATAACAGTGGATGGCATCTCTTCACACCTCTTTAACTTAGTTGTACAGTACTGTATGCTTTTTGTGCTCCTGTTGTGAATTCCGCCCGGACATGTTCCCGATAAACAAGAAGTCAAGGCCCGGTTCCGGCGGGGCTTTTTTTGTTTCAGGGTCTTTCGCAGTATATTTGTGATGAAAGCGCTATAAAAATAGATTGACGACATGTATATACATCATTACAATAGAGTCATAAACATGTATATACAAGTTTGTAAGACAAAATGAAAACGGTTACGGAGGGGATGGCATGGGTGAGTTTAACCGGGCTGCGCGGCAGATCGCTGAAGCTGTCGGCGGAATCGAAAATATTGAGGCGGCGACTCATTGTGTGACGCGTTTGCGGTTTGCATTAATAGATGAAACCAAAGTAAACCAAAAAATGCTTGATGCAATAGACATTGTCAAAGGATCTTTTGCGGTAAACGGGCAGTTTCAAGTCGTGATCGGGCAGGGGACGGTCAACAAAGTATATGCGGAATTAGTGAAGGAAACGGGGATGGGTGAAGCGTCCAAGGATGACGTGAAGAAGGCGGCGGCGCAAAAAATGAATCCTTTACAGCGTGCTGTGAAAACGCTTGCGGACATCTTTATTCCGCTCTTGCCGGCGATCGTCACGGCCGGGCTGTTAATGGGTCTGAACAACATCTTAACGGCGGAAGGCATTTTCTACAGCGCCAAATCGATTGTCCAAGTGTATCCGCAATGGGCGGATCTCGCCAATATGATTAATCTGATCGCGGGGACGGCCTTCGCTTTTCTGCCGGCTTTAATCGGCTGGTCGGCAGTGAAGCGGTTCGGAGGAAGCCCGCTCTTGGGTATCGTGCTCGGGCTGATGCTGGTGCATCCTGATCTGTTAAACGCATGGGGCTACGGGGCCGCCGAGCAGAGCGGCGATATTCCGGTGTGGAACCTGTTCGGCCTTGAGGTGCAGAAAGTCGGATATCAAGGTCAGGTGCTCCCGATTCTGCTGGCGTCTTATTTACTTGCCAAGCTTGAGCTCTTTTTGACGAAACGGACGCCGGAGGGCATTCAGCTGTTGGTCGTCGCGCCGGTGACGCTTTTGGTCATCGGTTTTCTATCCTTTGTCATCATCGGTCCGATTACCTTTGCGATCGGTAACGCGCTGACGGCGGGATTGATTGCCGTTTTCGGACAATTCTCCGCCATCGGAGGCCTGCTGTACGGAGGGCTGTATTCGGCGCTTGTGATCACGGGGATGCACCATACGTTTCTCGCGGTCGATCTTCAATTAATCGGATCAAAGCTCGGCGGCACATTTTTATGGCCGATGCTCGCATTGTCAAATATCGCTCAAGGGTCGGCAGCTTTGGCCATGATGCTGATCACAAAAGATAAAAAACAGCGGGGGCTTTCACTGACGGCCGGCATTTCCGCATATTTGGGCATTACCGAGCCGGCGATTTTCGGCGTGAATCTGCGTTACAAATTTCCGTTTGTGATTGCCATGATCAGCTCGGGAATCGCGGGGATGTTCATCTCCGTCAAAGGCGTTCTCGCAAGCTCGGTCGGAGTCGGCGGCGTGCCGGGGATCTTCTCCATTATGAGCCGGTACTGGGGTCCGTTTGCGATCGGAATGCTGATCGTGCTGATTCTCCCGTTTGCGGGAACATACGGGTATGCGCGGCTGAAACGGCAAAAATAAAAAACCTGCGGGGCGCCTTCTATCAGGCTGTCCCTTTTCCCTTTCAATTCAAAACATTACAGGCGGTGAAGAAAAATGAAAACAGACAGCACACCATGGTGGAAAAAGGCAGCGGTATATCAAATTTATCCGAAGAGCTTTAATGATACGACGGGAAACGGGATCGGTGATCTGAACGGTATTATCGAGAAGCTTGATTATTTGCAGAAGCTTTTGATTGATGTCATTTGGCTTACGCCGATTTACGATTCGCCGCAGAATGACAACGGTTATGACATTCGCGATTATTGCACCATTTATGAAGAATACGGAACGATGGAGGATTTTGAACGCCTTGTCGATGAAGCGCACAAAAGAAGAATCAAGGTCGTCATGGATCTTGTCGTAAACCATACATCAGTCGAGCATCGGTGGTTCAAAGAAGCGGTCTCGTCACCCGACAGTCCGTATCGGGATTTTTACATTTGGAAAGACGGAAAGGAAGACGGCCGGGCGCCGAACAACTGGGAATCAAAATTCGGCGGTTCCGCTTGGGAGCTCGACCCGGCGTCAGGCCAGCACTACCTGCATTTATTTGATGTGTCGCAGGCCGATTTGAACTGGGAAAATGAAGAGATGAGAAAACAGGTTTACGACATGATGCATTTTTGGTTCCGGAAAGGGATCGACGGCTTCCGGCTGGATGTGATCAACCTCATTTCTAAAGACCAATCGTTTCCTGATGCCAAAGATGGGCGTGACGGGCGCCCTTATTATACGGACGGGCCGCGCGTGCACGAATTTCTCCATGAGATGAACCGGGAAGTGTTTTCGAAATATGACAGCATGACGGTCGGTGAAATGTCCTCGACAACGGCGGACCACTGCATCCGGTACACAAACCCTGAGAATAAAGAACTCGATATGACTTTTAACTTTCACCATTTAAAAGTGGATTATCCGAATGGTGAAAAATGGGCGCTCGCTCCGTTTGATTTTCTGAAGCTGAAACGGATTTTAGCGTTTTGGCAGACGGAGATGCAAAAAGGCGGAGGCTGGAACGCATTATTCTGGTGCAACCATGACCAGCCGCGGGCCGTATCCAGATACGGAGACGACGGCGTGTACCGGACGAAATCAGCCAAAATGCTGGCGGCGGCCATTCATATGATGCAGGGCACGCCTTACATTTATCAAGGTGAGGAGATCGGCATGGGCAATCCGAAGTTCGATGACATCGGCTCATACCGCGATGTCGAATCATTGAACATTTACAAAAAGATGAAGGAAGAAGGCGTGCCCGAAAAAGACATTATCACCATTTTAAAAGAGAAATCAAGAGACAATGCAAGAACCCCCATTCAGTGGAACAGCGGGCCGCACGGCGGTTTCACGACGGGCACGCCTTGGATTCCGGCGGCGGATGATTATCGGGACATTAACGCGGAAGCGGCTTTGCGGGACCCGGATTCAATTTTCTATCATTATCAGAAGCTCATCAAGCTCAGAAAGGAATATGACATCGTGACTGAAGGAACGTTTGAGCTGCTTGCTGGAGACGATCCGGCGGTTCTGGCGTACGTCAGACACGGCAAGGATGAAAAACTGCTGTGCATCAACAACTTCTACGGGAAAGAAGCGGACTTTACGGTTCCGCTTAAAGACACGGACGGCTGGCGGTTTACGGTGCTGCTGACGAATGATGAACCGAGGGAAGGGCGGCCGGAACGATTGACGCTCCGTCCGTATGAATCGATCGTTTATCATCTGACAAAAGCGTGATACACTAATCTGGGTGGTCAAATGAAAGTGAATAAATACATCACAATCTATAAAGATATGGTGCGGCAGATCGAAAGCGGCCAGCGGAAGGCTGAAGACGTTCTTCCGTCTGAAAATGATTTGTGCGATCAATACGGCACATCACGAGAAACCGTCCGCAAAGCGCTCAATATGCTGGCGCAAAACGGCTACATCCAGAAAATCAAAGGCAAAGGCTCCGTCATATTAGACAGAGAAAAAATGCGTTTTCCCGTCTCAGGCCTGATCAGCTTCAAAGAGCTTTCGGAAACGCTCGGAAAAGAGACGAGAACGACGGTTCACCGTCTCGGGCTGATCCTGCCTCCCTCAGAAGCCGCAAAAGAGCTTGGTACAGAAGCGGATGAAAAGGTGTGGGAAGTCGTCAGATCAAGACGGATTGACGGAGAACATATTATTTTGGACAAGGATTACTTTGTGAAAAAACATGTGCCTCTATTGACGAAGGCGATTTGTGAAGATTCGATCTATGAGTATCTCGAAGGAGAGCTCGGCTTGTCCATCAGCTACGCGCAAAAGGAAATTGTCGTGGAGCCGGCGGGGGAAGAGGACCGGAAGTATTTGGATCTCAGCGGATTCAGCCATATGGCGGTCGTGAAAAACCGCGTCTTTTTGGAGGATACCAGCCTCTTTCAGTACACGGAAAGCCGGCACAGGCTCGATAAATTCCGTTTCGTCGACTTTGCGAGAAGAGAAAAATAAAAACGGACTGCCGCGGCAGCCCGTTTTTTTGTCAGTATCAAAATGAATACTATCCAACAAAAATGTGCGTACTGGTACTTTCAAAAATAATGGCTACAATAGTACATAACGATTGAAAAGGAGAGATCATGAATGTCAGATAAAAAACAGCAGATCATCGAAGCGTATCAATTCAGACACGCCACAAAGGAATTTGATCCTGAGAAAAAAATTTCAGAAAGCGATTTTGAATTCATTTTAGAAACGGGAAGATTATCCCCAAGCTCACTCGGTTTGGAGCCTTGGAAATTTGTCGTCGTTCAAAATCCGGAGCTTCGTGAAAAACTCCGCGAGTTCACATGGGGCGCGCAAAAGCAGCTGCCGACCGCAAGCCATTTCGTACTTCTGCTTGCCCGGACGGCAAAGGATATCCGTTTTGACGCCGACTATGTCAAAAACCACTTGCGGGAAGTCAAAAAAATGCCGGAAGATATGTATGAAGGCTATATCAGCAAAACGGAAGACTTTCAGAAAAATGATTTCAATCTGCTAGAATCAGATCGCGCGCTGTTTGACTGGGCATCCAAACAGACTTACATCGCCCTCGGCAATATGATGACAGCCGCTGCGCAGATCGGAATCGACTCCTGCCCTGTAGAAGGCTTCAACTACAAAGAAATTCACCGGATTCTTGAAGAAGAAGGGCTTCTGGAAAACGGAAGTTTCGACATCTCTGTTATGGCCGCATTCGGCTACCGTGTCAGAGAACCGCGCCCGAAAACAAGATCTGCCTCAAAAGATGTTGTAAAGTGGGTATAAGATAAAAAAAGCTGCCGGGCGTGTCCCGGCAGCTTTTAATGTTTATTTGGTTTTGCTAAAAAACAGGCGGTGATCCAGGACGTAACGGGAATGATGATGCCGATCCCGATTCCGGCACAAAGAATGGTGACGGCTTCCGCACTGAATACTTTTGAGTTCACTATTTTTTCAGCTGAGTATGATAAGTCTTTAAACCAGATAATTAAAGCCAAATAGCTGCCGAAAAAAGCAAAGAATAACGTATTCGTATTCGTTCCTAAAATATCTCTCCCGATGCTTAATCCGAATGTGTACAGATCTTTTCTGCTTATGGACGGATTATGACTGTAAATTTCCTGCATGGGTGAAGTAATGGAAATCGCGACATCGGTAATCGCCCCAATCGTGCCCATGATGATCATGGCTGCGGTAACCTTCACAAAATCCACCCCGACAAACAGTGTGAATATGCCGATATCACCCAATTCTTCTTCACCGAATCCCTGAATCGAAGTATGTTTTGTTACAGACATAATAAAAAACAGCAGCAGTACAATCGTCAGCATTGCAGAAATAAAGGCGGTTACGGTTTTGACGTTTCCTCCATTAATATAAAAAAGAGTAATGCTGCAAATCACGGCGGAAGAGAGCAATGTTAAAACAATCGGATTGATATGCGGGTCTGTCATGAAAATGATGGTGAGAAAGAGAACACCGAAATTTAAGAATAACGCAATAAAAGATCTCGCTCCTTTTTTTCCGCCGATGATGACCATCAATAGAAATAAAATCGCCGCGAGAATTACGATGACATTCATGAGCTTGCCTTCTTTCGTTTAATAAAAAAGATAGAAGCATACAGACTGGCGGGTATGGCTAATACAATTCCGATCCCTCCGGCCAATGCTCTGGCTATTTCCAAGGAAATGTTCATAGAAAGAGTGAATCCTATCGGGGAATCATTTTTCAGATACAAAAGCATCATCGGAATAGAGCCGCTTATATAAGCAAAAAACAGAATATTGGTCATCGCCCCCATGATGTCTTTTCCGATCTCCATCCCTGAACGTCTGAGAGCTTGTAATGAGATACCGTTGTTTTCTTCATATAATCCGAAGACAGATGACGTCATGGTAATGGCTACATCCATGACCGCTCCCAGTGATCCGATAAATACCCCGGCCATGAACACCGTGTGATAAGGGCGGGTTAAATACTGCATTTCCTCATATCTGAGACCTTTCTCTCCGGTTGCCAGCATCACCAGATACGTAATCAGCAGGGAAACGAAAGTGCCTGCGAGCGTCGCGGCAATGGCGGCATATGTTTTCGCGTGAAAACCGCTGACAAGCAGCAATGAGATGACAGTAAAGATGAGAATACAGACACCGCAGATGAAAATTAACCCTATATTAGGATGCTTCCTGTACAAATCTAATGCAAACGACAGTAAAACGGCGTTAAACATCAGGCTGACGATCGAAAAGAAGCCTTGTTTTTTGCCGACGATAAGCAAGGTGAAAATGAAAACCCAAGCGATCAGCAAAAGCTGTTTATCCCGTTTTTTATCTATAATGCTTCCCGATATATCCTTGTTTGATGGTTTCCCTTTATCAATAGAAACGAATACTTCATCGCCAATCGAATATTTCTGATCATTCGCTCCGGATGATGAATACTGATTGGACAAATGAATGAGCTGTCCTTTCTGACTGCCGTTTTCAAGTCTGGCAGTGATCGTCTGATTGAAAATCTTATCTTTGTTTTTATGCATGTCCTGTACGTCAGACTGATGTTCCAATGTTGTTTTCGTCACTTTGGCAATCGGCCGCTCATAAAAAGAAGCATTGTGAGTGACAAAAATGAGCGAGCTGATAAAACAGAGCGCTGTTATCACGTAAAACAGCTTTTTCTTGTAAGACATGCGGTTTCGTTTGTGTCCTGTTATCTTCAAAAAAAGTCCTCCAAACAGGCGGCGCCGTATGAAAGAGAGGCCCTGCCGTGAAGTGTTAAACGATGCGGATGCAGTCTTTCGCGAATAACGTTCATATTTTATCACTCGGCCGTACGGCTGTCGACTCAGAGGGGGACCAAGAGAAAAAGCTCCCCTGATACCAGATCAGGAGAGCTTTTGGATGAACCGCCCGATAAAAGCGGTCTTTTTATGCGTCGTTCACTTTTTTTGCTTTTCTTCTTTGATGCAGATACAGTGCCGTTCCGAGCACGCTGATGAGTAACCCGGCAAGAAGGATGGAATACATCGTTGTGGCCGTATCAGGAAGCAGGCCGCCCGGCGATACCCCGTCCTGTGCAGGGCCGGATGACGGTTTTTGTCCGCTTGGCTGCTTTCCGGAGCCGTGATCTCCGCTTGTCGGCGGTGCGCTCTTCGTGTTTGCGTTTAATATGGTGTATTCACTGAAATGATTTGTATAGCCCGTGACGAGATCGTTTGAAACCGAACCGTTGTCTGTTTTTGTATAGACGTTCTTTTTCCGGTCTACATGGTAAATGCCCGGCTGTTTCGCCTTTTTCGTATTCTCAATGCGCAGGGTGAGCTTTACCGGCGCTTTAAATGTTTTGATGTCTTTGTTTTTCTGCTTCATTGTAAAGTCGTATACATTTGAAAGCGCCCCGCTTACTTTTCCTTTCGGCGTCACGCCGAATTGTGTATCAGCTGAAGCAGCGTTTGCCATCGGCATTTTCATGCTGAACTTGTCATGCAGGATCGTAAGGGAAGAATCCGATGTTCTGTCCTTTAACAGGCCGATTTGTTTTTTGGTCACGCTGAGATCAATCGGCTTTTTGGCGCCGTCATTCTTATCGTAATACACGATCGGCGTGTTTGCGTTTTTGGCATAGGCGGCAAATGCGCTGTCATCTTCAAGCGTCCACGAACCGTTTTTTTGTTTCGTCGGCAGGTACACTTCCTGCGCGCGGCCGTCAACTTTCGGTTCCACCGCTTTTCCCGCTTTTTCAAGCTGCTCGGTGAAGACCTCATAGTCGACAAAGCCAAGGTCTTCTTTATGGGACGCTTCGTTAAAGACGGAATATCCGTCTCCGCCTTCACCGACAAAGTTACTGGTGGCGACTCTGTATGTCTTCTTATCAGAAATCGGCTTTACGCTGCCGTCATCCTGTACGGCCGCAGCTTGAAGAACGCGGTGTCCCGGCTTTTTATTCAGTGTAAACGTGTATGTTAAACCGGCAACTTGAGGGAAGGCGCCGCCTTGAGCCTCAATTCCGCTTAACCCTTGCTCCAAGGCTTGTTTGATCTGTTTTCCGGTTAAATCCGCGACGTAAAGCGTGTTGCCGAACGGCATCACATTCAGCACATCGCCGAGTGTGATGTCTCCTTTATCAATGCCCGCGCGGATGCCGCCCCCGTTTGTGATCGCGATTTGGGCGCCGGCCGCTTCCTTCGCTTTTTGCAGCATGCCGTCCGCGATGAAGTTTCCGAGATTGGTTTCTTTGGAGCGGACATGCTCGCGCTGGCCGTCAAGTGCGACCTTTGTTGAGCCGACTTTTTCATTTTTGACGGAGACGAGCTCTTTTTTAAACGGATCAAGCTCTTTTTTCAGATCCGGGTCTTCTTTCGTCTGCTCGTTCACTGGCAGCGCCTGAAGAGAGGATTGTTCCGGCAGGACGATGCCGTTTTTGTCAAATGCGACATCGACACGGCCTAAATATTCGCCATATTCTTTTGCCTGGGCGACGATGGTCGGCTCTTCGTTTTTGACAACTTCCATTTTATCTACAAGCGTATGCGTATGTCCGCCGACGATCAAGTCGATGCCTTTTACCTTTTTGGCAAGATCGAGATCACGCTGATGCCCGATATGGGTCAGGGCGATAATTTTATTGACATGTTCCTTATTCTGTATTTCTTTTACCGTATCTTGTGCGGATTGGAAGGCATCATGAAAGACAATGCTTTTTCCCGGGCTTGATGTGACGGACGTATCTTCTGTCGTTAAGCCGAATACGGCGACTTTTTCTCCGTTTACATCAAGCAGAATGTATGGATAGATGCCTGCTTTTTTCTTTTTCCCTGCCGTAAATGTGTCTGCTTTTTTCATGAATGGTCTGAGTTTTGACTCTTTGGACACATCGACATTTGAGCTGACGAGCGGAAAGTCAGGCGCTTGAAAATTGTATTTTCCGGACGGGTCAGCCGCGCTTCCGTTCCCGCTCAGGAAGCTGGCGAGAGCACCCGGGCCTTTATCAAACTCATGATTTCCGAAAGTCATTGCGTCGTAACCCATGCTGTTCATCAATTTTAAATCAGCCAGCCCCTGCCACTTTGTGAAATAGAGATCGCCTGAGAAAACGTCTCCCGCATCCAGCAAAATGCTGCGGTCGGTTTCGCTTCTGATTTCTTTGATTTTCGTCATCCGCCTCGCCGCGTTATCAAGGTGGGCGTGCGTGTCGTTTGTATGCATAACGGTGAGTTTCCATGCGTCATCTTTCGGCGGATCTGTGCCCGGTTCATCATCTTTGAATTGGAGCTTGTACTGTCCGTAGCCCGCGTTTTGTGATTCACCGATATAGGCGACGTCATCTGCGCGGTCGGCAAACGGCTTTGCGGCCAAGGAAGATTCAAATGTCATGTTTGCCCCTTTGACCGGAAGGATGGACCAGTTATGATCAGCCTGCGGATTAATCGTTTTCTGCTGGATGATGTAATCCATTAAGACCTGCCTGTTCTCATCGGCAGAAGAGTATACGATTTTATCATTGCTTAAGTGAGGGAATCCTCCGCCGCCTGAAGCGCGGTAATTATTTGTGACGATCAGAAATTCCTGCTTGGCGCTGACGGGCTTTCCTTGATAAGAAAGGTTGACGATCCGGCTTGCATCGGGATGAATGACTGTTCCGTTTTCGTTGTATTTCGCCGGTTTTGTGACATCGACCTGATAGGTGACACCGTCAATGACATCAAAATTGTATGAGCGGTAGGCGTCATTTAAAAGCGCTTGGCTGCCGCCTTTTGCCTGATCGATCTGATTAAATTGCCCTGCGGACATTTCGAGCCAGTCCTTCACTTCGCTTCCGTTCAGCTTGACGATCTGAACCGTGTTGTCATACAGGTACAAATCGCCGATATTTTTGATGGCGAGGTCGCCAGCGGAAATGTTTGTATAGTAGTTTGAGCCGTTCCGCCCGCCGGCTTTAAACGGGGCGCCCGCCGAGAGGATAGGCAGATCTTTGTATTCCGTATCCTTCATCTTATTTTCGGCGTACCATTTTTGCGCATCCGTTACGATTTGAATGGACGGATCATCTTTGACTTGGGCGAAGAAACTGTTGATATCGGCTTTTGTCTGGCCGACGGGTTCTCTGATGTATTTCAATGTGCCTTCGTGCGCTTTTTTGACGGTATTGACGACGGTTTCGTTTTCCGACGTCACATTGCCGGCAATCGGCTCGATGCTGCCTTTTGCATCTTCCACATGCCACGCGCTGTCTGTTTTTTCAAGCCGGAGGTCGATGACGCCCGCATATTTGCCCCAGCTGCT
This sequence comes from Bacillus sp. JNUCC-22, assembly GCF_018861275.1. Taxonomy (NCBI): domain Bacteria; kingdom Bacillati; phylum Bacillota; class Bacilli; order Caryophanales; family Bacillaceae; genus Bacillus; species Bacillus sp. JNUCC-22. Next base: position 785,776 of record NZ_CP076408.1, read on the forward strand.
TGACATGACAACGGGGATGCCGTTAATCGTGCCTTTATCGACGTCAAATTGATCAGCGCCTTTGTATTCGGCATCAGGGAAAAGCCCGTGCTGATGGCCGGATACGATCGCATCAATTCCGCTGACTTTCGTTGCCAGGTCAAAAACGGCGTTTTCCGCTCCGGAAGACTGCGCTTTTTTTTCGATGCCGCTGTGGGCGAGGGCGATGACGATATCGGCTCCTTCAGCTTTCATTTTCGGAACGGTTTTCTTTGCGGATTCCACAATGTCTTCGACCTGAACGCGGCCTTCGAGATTTTTCTTATCCCACGTCATGATTTGGGGAGGAACAAAGCCGATGTAGCCGACTTTTATCTGATGCTTGCCGCCGTTTTCATCCGTGACGGTTTTGTCTTTTATGACATAAGGCGTATAACGGTTTTCGCCGCTTAATGTTTTCACATTGGCGTTAACGATCGGATAATCAGCGCCTTTGATTGTCCCGTCCAGAAATTCAAGCCCATAATTAAATTCATGATTGCCGAGTGTTCCTGCGTCATAATGCAGACTGTTCATCACTTCAATGATCGGATGGGTCTTTGCGCCTGAAATAATATCATTTTTCTCATATTTTACGGCGTATTCTCCGAGGGGATTCCCCTGAATCAGGTCTCCGTTATCGACAAGCAGCGTATTCGGGTTTTCGCGCCTGTGCTTCTCAATAAGCTGAGCCGTTCGGGCCAGCCCGAATTCCGTTGTCGGTTTGTCGCTGTAGTAATCGTAGTCCATCATGTTAGCGTGAACGTCAGTTGTGGCTAAAATGCTGAGATTCACACTGGAGGATTTGTTTTCTTCTGCTTTAATGGGTGATGTTGGGAGGATTAGACTAAGTATCATAACTAGGGGCAGCAGAATACGGAGTGTCATATTGACGCTGCATCGTCTTTTCTGTATTCTCACCTGTTCTCCACCTTTCAACAAATTTTGTCATGCAGTACCATTGTAAGAATATTTTGTGAAAGTTCATATAGATTTCATGATGATTCTTGTAAAAAGATGAAAAATGAGGATAATGACCTATGTAAAACGGATGAGCGGCAAACGCGTTACCTATGTTTGATGTTAGTGTGGCTGGGGTACATGGATTTATGTAGACTTCATCAAGCAGGAGGTAGTAACTATGGGTAAAAAAATTGCAGTTGTATTAACGGATTATTTTGAGGATGTCGAGTATACTGAACCTGCGAAAGCTTTTAAAGATGCAGGTCATGAATTAACCGTAATTGAACAGGAAAAAGGAAAAACAGTCAAAGGCAAACAAGGGGAAGCGGAAGTGAAAGTGGATGCGTCCATCGATGATGTGAATCCGAAAGACTTTGACGCATTGCTGATCCCGGGCGGATTCTCGCCTGACATGCTGCGTGCGGATGACCGTTTCGTCCAATTTGCCAAAGCGTTTATGGATGACAAAAAACCGGTGTTCGCCATTTGCCACGGACCTCAGCTTCTCATTAACGCGAAAGCATTGGACGGGCGCAAAGCGACAGGGTTTACATCAATCCGAATCGACATGGAAAACGCGGGCGCGAATGTTGTGGATGAAGAAGTCGTCGTCTGCCAGAACCAGCTGGTCACAAGCCGCACACCGGATGACATACCGGCATTCAACCGCGAATCATTAAAACTGCTTGCGTAATATAAAAGCGGAGCGCCGTATCAGGCGTTCCGCTTTTTTTGTGAAGATTCCCGGATAACCAGCTCAGGCGCCAGAATAATGCGTTGTTTTTTGTGCTGGGAATTGGTGATTTTATGATGCAGCAATTGAGCCGCTTCTTTTCCCGACTGCCGCGGAAAGGAAGAAACGGTTGTAAGCGGGGGATAAGAAATTTCAGCTTCCGGCACGTTATCAAAGCCGACAATGTCAATATCTTCGCCCGGAATGAGCCCGGCTTTTCTGATCCCTTGCATGACGCCGAACGCGACCAAATCACTGAAGCAGAATATCGCGGTCGGGCGCTCAGACCGGCGGAGGAGCTCCGTCACGGCTTCACAGCCTGCTTCGCGGGTCGGCGCGCTGTCAATAACATAGTCATTTTTTACTTCCAGATCCGCTTCACGGAGCGCTTTTTTAAACCCTTTCATGCGCTTCGTCCATGTTGATGAGTGCTTCACGCCGCCCAGAAACGCAATCTCCTGATGGCCTTTCTCAATGAAATGACGCACTGCCTTATAGGTGCCTTCCTCATAATCGGCTCCGACAAAATCACAGTCGGCCTCGGCAATCTCCCTGACGGCGAGCACGACCGGAATGTCAAGCTGCTCAAGGCGGGAAAGGGTTTCCTCAGCCGTACCTGAAACCGGACACAAAATCAATCCGCCGACCCTGTGCTCCAGCATGGTCGAGATCAGCTGCTCCTGCTTGGCGACGGAATCAAATGTCGTGCCTAACAGCACCGTTAATCCGACTTCCTCAAGCGTATTCTGAACGCCGATCAGAAACTCTGAGAAAAACGTATTGGAAATGTCAGTAATAATCAATCCGACCGTTGTGGACGTCTGTGATCGCAAATTCGCGGCGACCCGATCATATACGTACCCCAGCTCCCGCATGGATTGCAGCACTTTCTCACGGGTCGCTTCGGAAATTCGCGGATTATTGCGGACGATTAATGAAGCGGTGGATGTTGAGACGCCGGCATGTTCAGCGACCTGCTGCAATGTCACCCGGCGTTTTTTTTGCTGTTTCATACGTCGCATTCCTCACTTGGTTTTTATTCGTTACATCCATTATAAGCGTTTTGGCGCATGAGAAGAAAGAGAGAGGGGAGAAAATGACAAAGCGCCGGAAGACGGATTGTCCTTCGGCGCTTCTGTCACAATAGGTTATTCAAACATTTGCTCTTTAATATACTGAACAGGCATTTCACGGCCTGTCCAATATTCAAACGCCATGGCGCCCTGCCAAAGCATCATGCCGAGGCCGTTAATGGTGTTGCAGCCGGCCGCTTGAGCTTGTTCAAGCAATTTCGACGTAACGGGGTTGTAAACGACGTCTGTCACAATCAAATCCGGACGGAGCATGGATGTATCTTCAATGACGCTCAAGCCTTCAAGCGGTTTCATGCCGACACCCGTTCCGTTCGTGAAAATATCGCTTGAAGCGATTTCAGCACGCAGCGCATCTTGATCTTCGAGCGGGAAGACTTTCGCTTTGCAAGAAGATCCCTTCATTTCTTCATTGATGATGCGGACATTTTCTTCCGCTTTTTCGAAAAACGCGTCATTGCGGGCGAAAATAGAGATTTCTCCGAGGCCTTCCAATGCGGATTGAATCGCTATCGGAGTGGCGGCCCCGCCGGAACCGACCAGCGTCATTTTTTTGCCTGTGATATCGATGCCGTGTTCTTTTAAGTTGCGGACGTATCCCATACCGTCAGTGGAGTGTCCGATCAGTCTGCCGTTTTCATTAACGACTGTATTCACCGCGCCGGTGAATTTCGCTGAATCCGCGAGTTCATCGAGGTAAGGGAGAATGTTCATCTTGTTCGGCATCGAGACATTGAAGCCTCTGACGTTTAAGGCGCGCATTCCCGTTACCACATCTTCCAGCTGTTCATTGCCGACTTCAAACGCGAGGTACGCGTAGTTCAATCCTAATTTTTTAAACGCCAGGTTGTGCATCGCCGGAGATAAAGAGTGTCCGATCGGTGTCGCGAATAATCCGATAAGCTGAGTTTTTCCGTTAATCCGTCCTAAATCTTTCTTCATGATGTATTCCTCCGTTAGTCCATTCATTTGTTTTTCATCCCGCTTTAAGGGCAGAAAAACGCTGATTACATATGTTTATTTAAAATGCTGAGTACGCTGCGCAATTCTTCAACGGGAATTTGTCCGGGCGCTGATGCTTCTTTGCCCGCTCCGAACGTGCACGCTGAGCCGAAGACTTCGCCGGCCAGGCGGCTGATCAGACCTGTTCCCGCCATTGACATCGTGATGATCGGCCGGTCTGCGTATTGTGTTTTCATCGTGTGAGTGGCATCCAATAAGACGAAAACATCTTCAGTGCTTTGCGGCATCACCGCGATTTTCGGAATGTGCGCGCCGTACGCCTGCATGTTCCGCAGCCGGGAAATGATTTCTTCTTTTTTCGGTGTCTGATGAAAATCATGATTGGACATGACGACATATACGCCGTTGTCTTCAGCGGTTTTCACAATTGATTTGACTTCCGCTTCTCCCGTAAACAACTCAACGTCTGCAAGGTCAATGTGTTGTGTTTCGATGGCTGTTTTAAGCAATTCAATGTAAAAGCGGTCATCAATAACTTTATTTCCGCCTTCTTTATGAGTTCTGAATGTGAAAAGCAGCGGTGTTGCGCCTGCGGCTTTCCGCAGCTTTTCAAGCATGCCTTTTACGGCGTCCAGGCTGTCAACGTGCTCGTACACATCCGCCCGCCACTCAATGATATCCGGGCGAAGCCTGTTGACGGCTTCAATTTCTTCGAGCAGTTCTTTCTCTCCGGGCGCCATCAGCGGCACAATGATCTTCGGAAGCCCTTCGCCGATGACCGTGTTTCTGATCGTGATAGATTGCATGATAAATCCTCTCCCTTAAAAAATAGTCAGGCTTTCATCACTTGCTTAAAGCGGATTCCGATAAACAATGCGAGAAGGGCGCTGACGGCCGCAATTCCGATATCAAGCAGAAAAACAGGCGTCAGGCCGGCCGCTTTGGAGATCGCTCCCGTTACAAGCGGAATGACAATAAAAGATAAGCTTGATGCTATATTAACAAAAGATGTGATCGTACCTTTATTTTTAGGGAATAAAACAGCCATAACCGTCATCGCCAATTGCAGAATGCCCGCAGTTGAAAGTCCGATGACAAAGGAGCTGATGACCGATACGGTTGGCTGATGAATGAAAATCAGAGCAAGCAGCGCGATTGCCGCGATCACAGGGTACAGCACCATTACCGTAATCGGCTGAATCACTCTGTTTAACAGCACGGCCAGCAATAATACGGACACAAGCGCACCGATGCTGTAATAGCTCAACAATTTGACGGCCTGCACCTCAGGCATGCCCAAAACGGATTGCCCGAACTTAGGAAGCCATACTTGAACGAGCATAAACAGCGCCGTTGATGAAAAGCCTAACAGAATGATTGCAAGGCCTTCGCGCCATATCGACGGCTGTGATGTGAACGCGTCATCAGACGGAGAGGCTTCCGTCCGGCCGCCGTCTTCTTTTTGCTTATGATTCGGAAACGGAACTTTCAACAGGAAAAAGCCGTTCAGGAAGAAAATAATGCCCGGTACGAAAAACGTCCAGCCGTAAAACAAATGCCTGTCCGCAATAAACGCGATAAAAAACGGAAGCACCGTCGCGCCGATGGATACAAACGCTTTGATTAACACGGTTGCAGAGCTTGCGTTTTTCGGAAATCCTTCAATAAGCGCCGGATATGTCCCGGAATCCAAAAAGGAATTGGCGATCCCGGCGAAAATGGCGAAGATAAACGCGGCCGTATAGTTTGTCGAAAGCGGAATTCCGATTAGGAAAATCAGATACAGAAAGGCGCCCGACACGATAAACGGCCGTCTCCCGAATGTATCCGAAAGCTTCCCGGCAAACAGAAGTGAAATCAGCTTCCCGATCCCGATGGCGGAGACCAAATAGCTGACCCCGGCTGCGGATGTATGAAGCTGTTTTGATAATGCCTCCATATTGGATGCGATAATAATATTGATCATGCCCAGCAGGAAATAATTAATATAAAGACCCGCTGCCATTTTGGTGTATATGTTTTTCATGATGACATCCCCTAATGCGGTTAATAAAGAATTAAATTAATTTTTAAATTAACAAAAGCACAGCACCATTCCCCTTTATTGAACCACTGCCTTTCTTTGAAAACTGGTTTGATAAAACGGTTGCAGAGACAAACTTGAATAACGCTGATATCACAACTAGTATATCGTTCTACTAAATAAAAAAAGATAAGCGGCCCGCTCTTTTAGTATATCGTTCTACCAAGTTCACAGTTACTATACTCCTTCTTTTTATATGTGTCAAACCGATGAACTTTTATTTTTCACTTTTTTAAATGAAAAAAAGACCCGCCGTTTTTCGGCAGGTCTGACATGGGTTTATTTTCTGAGAGAGGCGAGCTCCTCGGCAATGGCCTGCATTTCACTCGGGCTGAATGATGCTTTTTTCATGACCATTTGATGAAGGTATGTAAGATCTTCTATTTTTTCATCACTGAAATCTTCCGCTCTGATGACGCCGACATTGAGCATGTTGAGCTTTTGCGAAATGTCTTCAATCATTTTGTTTAACGTTTCTGTTTGTTGGCTCGGCAAATTCATGCATCCTTTCATGACCGTTTTCGTCCCCTTTATTCTAACAGAATTCATTTAGAATAAAAGCTTATTTCCACAGCCGCAGAAAAGTTGCTAAGATGATGATAAGGTTTTTGATCCTCAAAATGCGGGGAAAGAATAGGGAGGATATCGATATGATACATGTGCTGTTTGTCTGTCTGGGAAATATTTGCCGGTCGCCTATGGCAGAGGCGGTATTTTCTGATATGGTGAAGAAAAACGGGCTGAACGGGCAGATTAACATTGATTCAGCGGGAATCGGCGCCTGGCATGCGGGAAATCCGCCGCATGAAGGGACAAAGGAGATCCTGAAGAAGAAAGGGATCAGCGCAAGCGGCATCACGGCGAGGCAGGTGCGTGAGTCTGATCTGACCGATTTTGATTACGTCATTGCGATGGATGCAGAAAATATCGGACATCTGCGCAGCATGGCCGGTTATAAAAAAGCGGCGCCGCGTATTGCAAGGCTGCTTGATTATGTACCGGAGTCGGACCTTGCGGACGTGCCCGATCCGTATTATACCGGGAATTTCAGCGAGGTGTACGCTTTGGTCGAGTCCGGGTGCCGTCATTTGCTGGAGACAATAAAGAAAGATCATCATTTATAAGGGGGATTGACCGATGAAGCAGACACGCATCATGGCAAAAGCGATTCTGATCGGCGCTGCCGCCGGCGTAGCACTGTCCTTATTACATAAGCCGACAAGAGAGGCATGTTTCCGGAACATGGACGCGTGCAGGCAGCGTGCGGCATTTTACCGGAAACATCCTGAAGTGCTGAAACAGCAGGCATCTGCAAAACTTGATCAAGTGAAGACCATCGCCAATACCGTATCGGATGATCTGAGTTTTTTAAACGGCCAGATCACTAAGCTGAAGCAGACGACGCCGCAGGTCATTGACCTGTTAAAAGAAACGAAGGAGCATTTTTCGAAAAACGATCATTGAGGTGGGATGTCATGAGTTTTATAAAGGAGCTGTTTGCAAGGTTTTCTCTCCATGAAGGACAAAGTAAATCGGCGGAGCTGGCGTATTTTTTCCTGCTGTCATTGTTTCCGTTGATGATTTTCATGCTGACGCTCACCGCCTATCTTCCCATATCGGCAGAAGACGTGCTCGGGGCGGTCGATCAATACGCGCCCGACAGCGCCATGTCCATGGTGAAATCCATAACGGAGCAAACGCTGAACAAGCGCAGCGGCGGACTTTTGTCATTCGGGATTATCGCCGTCATCTGGTCGGCTTCGAATGGTATGAACGCGATTGTCAGAGCATTTAACCATGCCTACGAAGTCGAGGAAAACCGCTCATTTATCATCATTCGCCTGACCTCAATTTTTTTAACCATCGCGATGGTGGTTACGATTTTAATCGCACTGCTTCTGCCGGTGTTCGGCAGAGAAATCGGAATGCTTGCCGCAGATTTCATCGGCGCCTCCGGCCTGTTTTTGCAGGTGTGGTCGGTTGTCCGCTGGGGTATCAGTCCGCTTATCCTTTTAATCGTGTTTACCGCGCTTTACATTTTCGCGCCGAATAAAAGGCTTTCCCTCCGTTTTGTGCTGCCGGGAGCCGTATTTGCGGCAGCCGGCTGGATTATCGTCAGTATGCTGTTCTCATTTTACGTCGGCACCTTTGCCAACTACAGCGCCACATACGGGAGCATCGGGGGAATTATCGTCCTTATGATCTGGTTTTACCTTACGGGAACACTGCTGATTTTAGGAGGAGAAATCAACGCGCTTTTACATAAACGTAAAAAGCTTCCTGATGAAAATCCGTACCGCGGGAGCAAGCTATAGAGGAACGGATGACGTTCAAGCTGAAAAACGGAGGGGAATCGATTATGACCAAGCATACGAAAAAAGGCGGAAGCCATAATAAACAAAACTCCAAAAACGGCCCGAAGAATAAAACAAGCGGAAGCGCTAACGGGCAGAACGGATACCACTAGAAAGAAGCCGCCTGACTTAGATCAGGCGGCTTTTTTTATGAGGCCGGAAAAGAATGGGATTCGGATGCGGGACTGTGCTTTGTTTTCCCGAAGACGAGCGCAAGCCAAATACAGACCAGAATCACCGTAATAAAGTAAAACAAATTGGCGCTTTCAAACCGCTGCATATACCAGCCGCCAGCCACCGGGCCGATCATGCTGCCGAGGCTGAAGGAAATGCCGCAGAGCAGATTGCCCGCCGGCAGCAGATGGGAGGGCAGCAGGTCGCTCATATAGCTGATGCCGAGGGAAAACATACTGCCGACCGCCATTCCCGCCGTGAAAAAGCAGCAGCCGATGACAGAAGGCGACGGAAACAGTCCGGCCGTCAAAAAGCAAAGGGCACCCGTTAATAAGATGACGAGCAGGACACGTTTTCTCCCGAATCGATCGCTTAATAAACCGAGAGGGAACTGGAATACAATACTTCCGATGGCAAAAGCGGGCAATATCAGCGCGACGGCATCGACGGATATGCCTAAGCGCAGGGCGTACACGGGAAAGCTTCCGTTCAGCGCCGTTTCTAAAAAACCGTACCCGAAAGCCGGGAGAAAAGCGACCCAGCCGAAAAGAAGGGCGCGGTAAAAACGTTTTGCGCTGTTGTCCCCGGATGTTTCATCCGGACCTTGCGCCGGGTACTCGTTACGTAAGACAAATACAAACAGCCAGGCGGCAAGACTGATACAGCCGGATACGATAAACGGAAGGGACGGACTTGTTTTCACAAGAGGGACCATGAACGGGCCGACAGCGAATCCGAGCCCGAAGGACAGTCCGTACAGCGAAATGTTTCTTCCTCTGTTTCGGGGCGTTGACTTTGACGTCACCCACGTTTGGGTTGAAAAATGCAGCATATGATCCCCGATTCCGATAAGCAGCCGAAGAAAAAACCATAACCATATGGATTGAAGCCAAATAAAACTGAATAAGCTGATGATAACAAGAAATCCGCCCATGACCATCAGAGGTTTGAATCCGAGCTTGCGCAGCGGGGCCTCCATAAACGGCGACGCCAGAAGCACGCCGATATAAAGGCCGGTTGCGTGAAGTCCGTTTATAGCGGCTGATTCCCCGTTCGTTTCAAAAATGACGGAGATCACCGGCAGAAGCATGCCTTGGGAAAATCCGGAGATGGAAACAAGCAGAACCAAAATAAAGAAGTACAGTCGTGACATCGCGTATTTCTCCTTCTTCAGTATCTTTCTTGATCGTACACGGATTTGCTGCGTCCGGCAACCTGAAAATGCCAATTCGGGCTGCCGCGGAAGTGTAATTGAGGGAGTTTTTGAGAAGGATATAAGAAGACTCATTCGAAAAAAGGAGCCAGGCAGATATGAATCGGATTTTTTTCTTTACGGCTGCGGCGGGAGTGCCGCTTTCAGTCATCGGTGGCCTGATGCACTGGCCGTCAGCGGTTTTGTTTATTATTTATTGCTTGACGATTATTGCGCTTGCAAGTTATATGGGGAGAGCGACTGAATCTCTTGCCATTATCGCGGGACCGCGGATCGGCGGTCTGCTGAATGCCACGTTCGGCAATGCGGTAGAGCTGATAATATCGCTTTTCGCCTTAAAAGAAGGGCTGACGGGCATCGTGCTTGCTTCACTGACCGGTTCGGTGCTCGGCAATCTTCTGCTCGTCGCGGGACTGTCGTTTTTTATCGGCGGTTTGAAATACAAGCGGCAGGAATTCAATATTCATGATGCCCGGCATAATTCAGGCCTGCTGATTTTTGCCATTATCGTTGCTTTTGTCATTCCCGAAGTGTTTTCCATGGATATGGGGGAAAAAAACAAGCTTGATTTGAGTGTCGGCATCAGCATCATCATGATCCTTTTGTACGTGGCAGCTCTTTATTTCAAGCTCGTCACCCACCGCGGTGTTTATCAGCCGAATCAGCCGGAGGCAAAGGAAGAAGAGGAGCAGCCTGAGTGGTCGGGGAAAAGAGCGACAGCCGTCTTATTTATTTCAACCATTATCGTCGCCTACATATCTGAAAATCTTGTCCATACGTTTCATGCGGTGGCTGAACAGTTCGGCTGGAGCGAGCTGTTTATCGGGGTGATTATCGTCGCAATCGTCGGAAATGCCGCAGAGCATGCGTCGGCGATTATTATGGCGTACAAAGACAAGATGGATGTCGCCGTTGAAATCGCGGTAGGCTCGACTTTGCAGATCGCCATGTTTGTGGCTCCGGTTCTTGTGATCTGTTCCATCTTTTTTCCGGTCAATATGCCGCTTGTATTCACATTGCCCGAGCTTGTCGCGATGATCTCATCCGTCCTTTTGATGACGATGATTTCAAATGACGGTGATTCGAACTGGTTTGAAGGGGCTACGCTCCTTGCCGCTTATGTCATTATGGCGATCGGTTTTTTCCTGCTTTAACCTGTAAAAAATGCGGATAACAACGATTGCGGAGGAAAAGACTAAAGGAAAATGCTATAGAAAGAGTGATATGATGAGAAAGCTGTTTCATGCCACACTGATTCTGCTGTTATCCTTTAGTTTTTTCGCAACGCCGTCTGCCGGTGCAAAAAAACCGTTTAAAGTTCCCAACTCTGTCGTAAGCATTTCAAAGGAAAATACGTATCCGAATGCTTCACAGGATCAGCCGATGCTTCAGCCGAGCAAACTGGCGAAGGAATTGTTAGATACATCCGAGATCAACATCGAAAATCCTCATCTGATAAAGATGCTGAATGAATCCTCGGTTTCCGGTTCACCGCTTGCCATCGGATACCGGGCGACAATATTTCTCGGGAAATGGGCGCTCGGCTATCAATCGAACGAAACGGTCGCCAACTGGGAATATAAAAAAATTAATACGAACAGAGCGGATAACCGGGGCGGGCAGCAAACCGCGGTTATCTCATATGCCCAAGAACAGCAATACAAAATCAAAGGCGGGCTTACAGCGAAGGTGCCGAACGCAGAAGACGTAAAAAGCATGATGATGCAAAAAGCGATGAAGAAAACAAAACTGCCGCTCGCGTTTGAAACGGTTATCGGCGCAGGCACAAAACGCGATCAAACCTACAAAATTTCTCCGCAGCGGCTCGGCTACCTGCACGCCTACGCTCCGGCCGTTAATGAAAAAGGAAAAGTAACATACGGTGAAGTGTATTTGGTGCTGAAAGGCAGCAAGCGGAAACTTGTCGTCAAAAATGTGACTTCGCAAGGAATCGGGGCTTGGATTCCGGTGCAGGATCACGTCACATTCGGTTTTCAAATGACAGCGCAGCCGAGATAAATAAAAAAAAGCTGATTCCGGTTCGGGAATCAGCTTTTTTGTGTGTGATACATTTCCTCAAGCAATTGCACATTGTTGTTGTACAGCTCCCGGGCAAGAACGCGTCTCACCGCAAGGCTCGCCGAGAAGTATTCTGTGTCTTGAACCATGCCTTTGACAGTAAATTCTATGCCTCTTGTCAATTTGTTCAGACTCATGATTCCATGCACTTGAAACGGCTCCGTCGCATTGAGAAATTCATCCCGCTTCAGTGAATCGCGAAGCTCATCATTGAGCATGTCGCAGGCTTTTTCTAACACGGCATATACCCGCTCGGGATCTTCCTTGTAACTGATCACGACGGACTCGGTAATCCGCATAAAATCAATGTTATAGTTTTGAAGCTGTCTGACCTCACCGTTAGATATGGTAAGCAGCTTGCCGGTCCACTCACGGATCTGGAGGGAACGGAGTCCGATTTCTTCGACTGTGCCGTTGAACAGATTGTTAATCGTCACGTAATCACCTTTATGAAGCTGGCGTTCGTATATTAAAAAGACACCGGCCAATATGTCCTTGATTAACGACTGGGCGCCGAAACCGATGACGATACCGGCAACACCCGCCCCGGCTAAAATTCGGCCGAAATCATGAACGAATAAAGAAATGACGTAAAAGATAAAACCGATCGTCGCCGTATACTGGGTGATGGATCGGACGAGGCTTTCAATCGTTTTCCCTTTCCGTTCCTCCAAGAAATCCGTGCGTTTAAATAACACCTGGACAAAGCGGTTGATCAGAAAAACACCGGCGTAAAGCACGAGAGCGACGATGATGATCTCAACCACTTTGCTTTTCAAAATGTCCGTAATTGTCGTTTCCATCTTTTGTTAACCTCTGGCTTTTCGTAATGAAAAATCTGTGTCCTGATAATAACTGTTTTTGACAAGGACGTTCGGGCCGAGGCACCGGACGTTTGTGCAGCGGCAGTTCAGCTCTTTGCTCAGCTTCGTCTGTCTCCACTTGTCATATGCTTCGGGAAGGCTGTCTGTTTTAATATTGCCGAGCGGCGGTGTATCGCCGAAATCCGTGACAATGATATTTCCGTCAAAAATGTTGACATTCAGGCGGGAGCGGCCGTCAGGGTCGTTTCGCACCGTAACGTTTTTCGCTTCCCGCAGGCGGCGGAGGAGCTTCTGGTCTTCTTCATCAGGGCTGCATGCGTAAAACGGGAGCGTACCGAACAGCATCCATGTCTCTTCATCGCGAATGTCGAGCAGATGATGAATGGCCTGTCTCATGTCCTTCAGACTGAGTGATTCAAGCGCGCTGGCGAAATCACTCGGATACATCGGATGGACTTCGTGCCGCTGGCATTTCATTTCTTCGGTAATTTGCCGATGAATATGTTCAATATGCGGCAGCGTCCGTTTGTTCAGCATCGTTTCCGCTGAAACCATTACGCCTGCTTCGACCAGCGTGCGGCTGTTTTCAATCATTTTGTCAAAATAGCGCGCCCGCTGTTCAAATGTCGGTTTCTTCTCCATCATCGCAAATCCGATGTCGGCAAAGTCCTCGACCGTTCCCCAGTTGTGAGAAATGTGAAGGACGTCCAAATAAGGAATAATCCGTTCGTAGCGCCCGATATCAAGCGTCAGGTTTGAATTGATCTGTGTGCGCACGCCGCGTTCATGGGCATATTTCAAAAGCGGGACGACGTATTCCTTTACCGATTTCAGCGAAAGCATCGGTTCGCCGCCCGTAATGCTGATAGAGCGTAACAGAGGAATTTCATCAAGCCGCTTTAATAAAAGGTCGATCGGCAGCGCATTCGGGTCTTTCGGCTGGAGCGTGTACCCGACGGCGCAGTGCTCGCATCTCATATTGCACAAAGTCGTCGTTGTGAATTCAACGTTCGTCAGTTTCATATCTCCATACTGGTCGACATCCATGTACGCTTCCCAAGGATCGTACTCCGGTGTGATCGGACGCAGTGTTGTGTTTTGTGTCATGACTATCTAACTCCTTTATAAATGGGGCATACTAACGTCTGCCAACTGTTAATTTTAGACCTGATCTGCCAAGATCGCAAGTAGCGGAACCATTGAAAAACGGCAAAAAATACGCTACCATTATAAAAAATGAATGGAGTGGAAGTATGGGGAATGCAGTAAACAGCAAAGATCAGCAGCTCGATTACCTGAAGAACAGACTCGATATGTTTATGAATGTCATTGATTCCTTAGACCCTGAATCAACGGATGTTGAAGATATAGACCGGCTCATCGGCATGCTTGATGATCTGGAAGCAAAATACGAACGCTTTAAAAAGGATTGGGAATAAACCCCGGCGGATGCCGGGGTTTTTCTTTTTCCATAATGCGGCTGTATAAAAGAGCAGAGCCTACTGCAAAATAAGGAAAAATGCAGAAGGAGTGCTGGTCATGAAATGGTTTTGTTCAATTTGCTGCATGGCCGTTTTACTTGCGGGAGGCATCAACAGTGCAGAAGCCGTGCCGAATGAACGGATAAACTGGGGATTTAAACGCAGCGTCAATCATCAGCCGCCGGATGCCGGCAGACAGCTGGACAATCTGGTCAAAAAATATGATGCCTTTTATTTGGGCAATACGAAAGAAAAGACCATCTATTTAACATTTGATAACGGATATGAAAATGGGTACACCCCGAAAGTGCTTGATGTGTTAAAAAAACATCACGTCACGGGCACTTTTTTTGTCACGGGTCATTTTGTGAAAGAGCAGCCTGATTTGATTAAACGGATGTCAAAGGAAGGCCATATCATCGGCAATCATTCTTTTCATCATCCTGATCTGACGACAAAAACGGGCGATCAGATTCAAGACGAACTCGATTCCGTCACGGAAGCTGTGTACAACATTACCGGAAAGCGGGACAACCTGTATCTCCGTCCGCCGCGCGGCGTATTCAGCGAATATGTCCTGAAAGAAACGAAGCGCCTCGGCTACCAAACCGTTTTCTGGTCCGTCGCATTTGTCGACTGGAAGGTTAACGAGCAAAAAGGGAAACAATACGCCTATGATCACATGATAAAGCAGGCTCATCCCGGCGCGATCTACCTTCTCCACACCGTTTCAAAGGACAATTCAGAAGCTCTGGACGATGCCATTACCGATTTGAAAAAAGAAGGCTACACGTTTAAAAGCATTGATGACCTGATGTTTGAGAAAGAAATGAAGCTGCCGCGCCTGTAGAAAACACCTCTCCTGGTAATGGAGAGGTGTTTTGTTATTTCAGGCATTTAATCAAAGCGGCCCAATCCAGATCCCCGAAGCCTTGTGCGATCCCGCTTTCAAAATGGCTCTTGGCCAGTTCGGCAAGAGGGAGTTTTGCAGAAACCTGTTCTGCGGCGGCGAGCGCCAGATTGGTATCCTTCAGCCCTAAAGACATTTTGAAACCGGCCGGCTCAAATTTCTCCTCAGCCATAATCGTGCCGTAATTTTGATAGACGGGAGAGCCAAAGAGCGCGCCGGCGATTTCTAAAAATTGTTTTTGCTCTAACCCGTACTTCTCCATCATTAAGAACGATTCAGATAACGCCTCAAGCATGGACACCAGCAAGAAATTGACGCTGATTTTCGCGGCATTGGCCGTTTTTGTTTCTTCACCAGTGTCAAATACTTGCTGACTCAGGATGTTAAGCAGCGGTTCGGCCTTTTTCTTCGCTTCCGCCGGTCCGGCTGTGATGATGCGAAGCTCGGCCTTCTCGGCGGCATCGGGGCGGCCGAGGACGGGAGCGGCAATAAAGGACTGCCCTCTGCCCGAATGTGCGGCGGAAAGCTGTTCTGACAGCGCCGTACTGATCGTGCTCATTGAAATATGAATGCCGTTTTCAGATAACCCTGCAATAATGCCGCAAGCTCCGAACGTTACGTCTGTTACGGCGTCATCGTCTGACAGCATGGACAGCACGATGTCGGCATGTTCAGCTGCCTGTCGGGGCGTTTCGGCATATCCGGCCCCTTTATCCAGCAGGTCAGCCGCTTTTTCTTTCGTCCGGTTATATACAGTCAGACTGTATCCGGCTTTCATGATATTTTCGGCGATGGGGCGGCCCATATTGCCGAGTCTGACGATGGCGATCTTCATTTCACAGTCCCTCCAATGAAAAGTTTTCCACCATTATACATGCAAAATGGTTAATCTGCTGTGTACAGGATTGCCACTTTCAGTTCAGGTTCTGAAGACCATCCGGAGTCTGAGGCGGCTTTCCCCTTATAAAATCCGGTAAATCGGGTTTTGATGATTGTTTTTGAACGGGGTTTTACAGTGAACGTTTTTGATTTGAATGTGACGTCCTTTATGTTTTCTGATAAATCCGGGGTGACAGAAATGGTTTGTTCCCCTTTTCCGTAATGATTGATATAAAGCGTGCAGCTCATGCCCGCTCTTTTTCGCTCAACCAGATGACTGCATTCGCTGCGGTGCTTCAAATACTCGACAGCCTCTTTTTCGGGCGCGAACTGTTTTAAGGAAAAAACGGCATATTCGGTGGCAGGACTGATACCGGAAGCGGCCCCCATACTGAGAAAGATCAGAAACAGCCCCGCCGCGGGAAGCGTCCGCCTGAACGCGGCGGCACACCAGATTAACGCCGCAAAGTAAAGCACGACCCCGGGAATGACGGAGATATGGGCTCCATCTTCCGGCCAAGAGGAAAAGCCGAGTAACTCAAAGATGTAATCAGACACCGTACGGCCGTTATACAGCGGGGCAATGGACATGACACTGAAAGCCAGGAGGACAGAAGAAATGATTTTGTGAGAAAGGATGGTAACGGCGCACACCTCTTTGCGTTTTTTTCCAGACTATCATGTTTTCTCAAAAAAAAGAACAGCCGGCAGCCGTTCTTACTTGAAAATATTAAACCAGCCTTTGCGGGCGAACCAAAACAGCATGGCGGCCACAAGAACGGCCATTACGCCCAAAACGATAAAATACCCGTATTTCCAATGAAGCTCAGGCATGTTATCGAAATTCATGCCGTAAACCCCCGCGATGAACGTCAGCGGGATAAAAATGGTCGAGACGATGGTTAATGTCATCATAATGGCGTTCATCCGGTTTGAATTCAGCGTCACATAGCTGTCCCGCAAATCTGACGTCATATCACGGTTTGACTCGATCAGCTCAGCCAGTTTTAACAGGTGGTCATAAATATCGCTGAAATACGCTTTCGTTTCACGGCTTTCTTTTACATGGTCAAGGCTCAAAATCCGGTACATTAAATCGCGCATCGGAATGATCGTCCGCCTCAGGTTCAAAAGATCAGTCCGCAATTCAAACACTTCATTCATTAAAGTGCCGTAAGATTTATGTGTTCTGCTGTCTTCAATTTCATTCAGCCGGTCTTCAATTTTGTACAGCACGGGGAAATATTCATCGACAAGCTGATCCATAATCATATAAGTGATGTGCCCGGGCCCTTTTTTGGCTAATCCCGGAGAAGCGAAAAACCGTTCTCTCACCTTTGAGACGCCGGGCGATTCGTGCAAATGGAAGCTGACGATGAAACGGTCGGACTGAAAAATGTCCACCTCTTCCATTTCCAGTGTGTCCGGGTTCAAGGCGTGGAGCACATAAAAACGGTAGCCGTCATAATGGTCGATTTTCGGCCGCTGCATATGCTGAAAGCAATCCTCGATCGCAAGCGGATGAAAGTGAAAATAATCACGCAGCAGCTCGGTTTCATGCATCTCAGCGCCGAAAAAATCAATCCAGTACCATGCGATGTCCGGTTGTTCTGTACGTGATAGGGGGATATTATCTAATATCTCATTATGTGTTGTGATTGCGGTTATATGTATCATAAACAACCCTCCGCCTGCCATTATATCATGCGGCGTTATGAAGAAAAGTATACGAATTGCCGCCCGGCCGCTTCATGATATACTTGGACAAAAAGGGGTGGAGCATATGTGGAAGGAAACGGTTTCGGTCACACCGCCGTATCATTTTGATAAAGTCCTTGAAAGGCTGTCGCTCGATCCGCTGAATGCGGTCGATCTTCATGCAAGATCAATCAAAGTGCCGCTCAGAACACGGGACGGCAAACTGTCCGTCATCACGGTTCAAGCGGAAGGCACCGCCGCAGACCCGGTCTTCCTCGTCAGCGGAGAAACGGACCGCGAGGAGATGATTGAACGGATCAAACACATTTTTCAGTGGGAGCAGCCGCTTCAGCCTGTGCTTGATCATTTCTCAAAAACAAATCTGTCGGCGCTTTTTGAGGAGCATGCGGGAACCCCGCTCGTCTTGGAATATGACGTCTACAACTGTCTCATGAAATGCATCATCCACCAGCAGCTCAACCTGTCCTTCGCTTTTACTTTAACGGAACGGTTCGTCCATGCCTTCGGTGAACAAAAAGACGGCGTCTGGTGCTATCCCGAGCCGAAAACGATCGCGGGGCTTGAGTATCAGGACTTGCGGGAGCTCCAGTTCAGCATGAGAAAAGCGGAATATGCGATTGACATTTCACGGATGATTGCAGAAGGAGCGCTCAATCTGGCGGAACTTACCCATTTGTCGGATGAAGACATTATGAAAAAGCTGATCACCATCAGAGGCATCGGCCCGTGGACCGTCCAAAACGTCCTCATGTTCGGCCTCGGCCGCCCGAATCTGTTTCCTTTGGCGGACATCGGCCTGCAAAACGCCGTCAAACGCCGCTTCGCCCTTGAGGATAAACCGTCAAAAGACGTGATGCTCCAGGTAAGCAGCGAATGGGCGCCGTATTTAAGCTATGCGTCCTTATATTTGTGGAGAAGTATTGAATGATGAGATTTTTGGAAACTTCCAGTGAAAAACATGAAGGAACCGCCGGCTGCATGTTATACTGAAAAGATGTGATATTTCAAATCAGCCGTTTTCCCAGGAGGAAGGCTTTATATAGAAACGGAGAGAAAAAAACGTGAATCAACATCAAAAAAAGGCGCCTGCCGAATTGAAAATCGGACAGACATTTCCGCTGACCATCAAACGTCTCGGCATTAACGGAGAGGGCGTCGGCTATTTTAAGAAAAAAGTTGTCTTCGTTCCCGGCGCTCTGCCCGGTGAAGAAGTCGTTGCCGAAGCGACAAATGTGCAGCCGAAATTTTCAGAAGCACGCGTCAAAAAAATCCGCAAGCCGTCTGAACACCGCGTCACGCCGCCATGCCCGGTCTATGACCAGTGCGGCGGCTGTCAGCTTCAGCATCTGGCATACACCCAGCAGCTTCGCGAAAAACGCGACATCGTCATTCAGTCTCTGGAACGTCATACGAGATTCAATGTCGAAGAAATGAACATTAAAGATACGATCGGAATGGACAACCCTTGGAATTACCGGAACAAAAGCCAGTTCCAAGTCGGACGCTCGCAAAGCGGCAGCATCATTGCCGGCTTATACGGACTTGATTCCCATAAAATCGTTCCGATTAAGGAATGCATTGTCCAGCATCCGGCGACAAACAAAACAACGGGTATCGTCCGCCGTATCTTGGAAAAACACAACGTATCCGTTTATAACGAACGGACCAAAAAAGGCGATGTCCGCACCATCGTGACGAGAGTCGGTTTTGAAACAGGCGAAGTGCAGGTCGTGCTTGTCACCGCGAAAGAGACACTGCCGAATAAAGACGAGATCGTCAAAGCCATTCAGAACCGTCTGCCGGAAGTGAAATCGATTATTCAAAACGTCAACGGCGCGCGCACATCCGTCATTTTCGGTGACAAAACAAAAGCGCTGGCCGGAAGCCATGCCATTCAAGAAGTGCTCGGCGACGTGTCATTTGAACTGAGCGCCCGCGCCTTCTTCCAGCTCAACCCTGAGCAGACGGTCAAGCTGTATGACGAAGTGAAACAAGCGGCTCAGCTGACAGGAAAAGAAAAAGTCGTAGACGCGTATTGCGGCGTCGGTACGATCGGCATGTGGGTTTCAAACGGCGCAAAAGAGATCCGCGGCATGGACGTCATTAAAGAATCAATTGACGATGCGAAGAAAAACGCCAAAAAACACGGCATCAAAAACGCGGCATATGTCACAGGAACAGCCGAACACTGGCTCCCGAAATGGACGAAAGAAGGCTTCCGCCCTGACGTGGTCATCGTCGACCCGCCGAGAACCGGCTGTGACAGAACATTTTTAGATACCATCAAAAAAGTAAAACCGAAACGCTTCGTCTACGTATCCTGCAATCCTTCCACACTGGCGAAAGACTTGCAGACGCTGTCGAAGGACTATCGCGTCGAATATATTCAGCCTGTTGATATGTTTCCGCAGACGGCTCATGTGGAAGCCGTGGCGAAGCTTGTATTAAAATCGTCTAACTAAAATAAACAATTCGTAATCAGACCTGGATTTCGGTAAATTAAACAATTCCGATTTCCGGGTTTTTTCATGTTTTGCCCTTGTCCTATCTGTCTTTTGTCTTTATTTAACTGATAAAAAGAGTTGAAAAAAACGTATGGAAAAGCAAGTGAAAAACAGCCAAGTAGGCTGCTTTCTATTAACACTTTCTTTTTTTCGTTTGGAAACGGCATTACAGACAAAATATGAAGATCTTGTTGTGAACCAGAAGCAATAACAAGTCGTTCAAGTTCCGTGAATACTTGTAATTTCAGTTAATATTTTGTAAACTTCTTTCTTAAAGAATAAAGTCCCCGACACTCATCGGCACATCTACTATTGGCGATAGTTGTAATAAATGATAAAAAGGAGGTGAAACCGAATGAGAGATATTGGAACCTCAACAACTGTGAATAAAAGATCAAACACACTAAAAAAGCATGTTTCGTTGTTATACATGATATGAAAGCTTAAATAGGAAAAAAGGCCCCCGATTACTTTCCTTATTACAAAAAAGAAATAAATCCGAGGCGGAAACGCAAGTGATAACAACTATTACAGTAATACCTGCGATGGTTATATCCTTAATAAGTAATTATCGCGACAATCATGCTTCATCATATAATGATGTTAGATTGACACCTGGCTAAAAAGTATTGCAGAAAAGGAAACGGATAATGAAATGGATAAAGTAAACAAAAAACGACCGTTATTTAAAAGAAGTTGGTTTCAAACGTTGTTGGCATTTTTAGTTTCACAGCTTTATTTTAATTTTGTAGAATTAACGGGATGGGGTCCTAATTATAGAGAAATGAATGGATTCCCAGCAAACATAGTTGAACTGGATTTCTTTCAAACATATCTTTCATTCTATGATAATCCATGGTTTAATATTGTCACTGTTTTCTTGGGGGTTTTCACTGTTATACAAATAATCACAGGTATAACAAAGGATATTCGAAATAAAAGCAATAACTTCTGATGCCTTATTTAATGATGAAAGAAACTTTCTTATTAATCTTATGAATGAAGACTGCGGCACTTAGTCAGCAGTCTATTTTATTGGTTCTGGATCAGAATTACCGACGGGTCCCTTATATAAATTACTGAGTGTATTTATTTTTATACAGATATTGTGTTTATATGTAATAACTTTAAAACTAAAAATTGATTAGCATATGGGGTCTTGAAAGCCAATCGACCCTTAGCACATATACGTATTGGAACAGTTGATTTTAGCCAGAAAGAAAAAGCAACCTTTGTCAGGTTGCCACTTGCTGCGTCGGTTAATTTTAAACCATGAGCAAATCTCAAATGGTCCAGATTGAAGTTATTGAATTTTTAAGTAAGAGTTTATTTTCTCTTCCCATCCCATCCCATCCTCTTTACTCCATGTGATTCACAAGCGGCAAGTTAACTTTTTACATTCTCTTGAGTACCCAGATATACCACCCCCAACCCCATTTGCTTAATCAAATTATTTTTTCGTAAATGATATTGAGATACGGATATGGTGCAGCGTTAAATATTTTATCTTCGATAACAGGACAATTATTTTGCATTGGTAATAGGGAGAACTCATATGATATTCTATTTAGGTTGGAATCCTTTTTGTCCAAAAAGAGCAAAAGTAAGGCCGCTAAGAAAGATGAAGGTCAGCGCTACTATTAATAAACCACAATATAAATAAAAAAATAGGTGTAGATACTCATCACACTTTTTTCTCTTTCGAACCGATTATATGGTTAAGGAGTTGTAAGGTGTTCTATCATATCTATTCTACTTCAGTTTGCTTTTTCACTTTTTAACGTGTAAAAAGTGAAATGTTCAAAATTTACTATCGTTTGATAAGAAGTGCTGACACATGCTATAAGTGTAAAAGAAGCATGGTCAGTTTTTAATTTTGGGATAAAGGTTTGGCTGTATCCCATCATGAAAGGATTTGGATTTGTTATGACAGATAATTTCTGGCGTGAATTACCGCGGCCATTTTTTGTACTGGCACCAATGGAAGATGTGACGGATGTCGTTTTTCGCCATGTTGTGAGTGAAGCAGGCAGACCTGATGTGTTTTTCACAGAGTTTACAAACTCAGAAAGCTATTGTCACCCGGATGGGAAGGATAGTGTGCGCGGCCGTTTGACTTTCACGGAGGATGAACAGCCGATGGTTGCCCACATATGGGGAGATAAGCCTGAAAACTTTCGCCAAATGAGTATTGGGATGGCGGAATTAGGGTTTAAGGGCCTGGATATCAATATGGGCTGTCCTGTACCTAATGTGGCGGGGAATGGAAAGGGAAGCGGCCTGATTTGCCGTCCTGAAGTTGCAGCCGAATTAATACAGGCGGCGAAAGCAGGAGGTCTGCCGGTAAGTGTGAAGACCAGACTTGGCTACACGGATATAGAAGAATGGCGCGGCTGGCTGACACACATACTGAAACAAGACATTGCGAATCTTTCCATTCATCTGCGTACAAGAGCGGAAATGAGTAAAGTAGATGCGCATTGGGAGCTCATCCCGGCCATTAAGAAACTTCGTGACGAGATAGCGCCAGAGACCCTTTTGACGATCAATGGAGATATTCCTGACCGGGAAACCGGCTTGAAACTCGCTGAACAATACGGTGTTGACGGGATTATGATTGGACGAGGCATTTTTACTAATCCATTTGCCTTTGAAAAGGAGCCGAGAGAGCATAGCAGTAAGGAATTGCTTGATCTTTTGAGATTGCATCTGGATCTTCATGATGAATATTCAAAAGCAGAAGCTCGAGCATATAAACCGCTCCCCCGCTTTTTCAAGATATATCTCCGCGGATTCCGTGGAGCAAGTGAATTAAGAAATCAATGCATGAATACAAAGTCAACAGATGAAGTGCGTGCATTGCTCGATGACTTTGAGAGAAAGTATCTTGATAAGATGGAGCAAGAGTGACCTAAACAACTCTTCATCCGGCCCGGATTTCGGTTTGAATTCCGGGTCTTTTTTTGTGTGCAGTTTTTACCCAGACAGATCCATGGCCAGTTTCGTCATGCAGAAATAAACGAATCATGGTACATTGATAGGACATACATCATAAAGGGGAGAGAAAAATGAAACGACTGTGCATCATCCCCTGCGGCAAGAAAAAAATTTGGGATGTCCATTCAGATACAGGTCCGGTAAGGGCGGAAGACGCTTATCTCAGCCCGTTTCATCAGGCGTGCGAGCGATATGCGAAAGCATTTTTCGATGAGTGGGTGATTTTGTCGGCGAAGCACGGATTCCTTCGTCCGGACGATATGGTTCCCGGAAATTACGATGTCACTTTTGGAACCGGTCATCCGGAGATCATGGCAGCGGACGAGCTGCGCCGTCAATTTCATGAAAAAGGCTTTTCCGACATCGAAGAGCTTGTCATGCTTGGCGGGAAAAAATACCGAAGCGTCCTAAACGCCGTCATCGGAGAGCATCAGCATATCACCTGGCCTTTGTCATCGTATAAAGGCATTGGCTACATGCTTCAAGCACTGAATCGAGCTGTTGAAGAAAAGCATGAACTCAAGCACGTGGATATGAAAAAAAGAGTGTAACCACTCAATCGCCACGATAGACTGTATGCAGAAGAATGAAGCAATAAAAGATTTCCGAGGAAATAAATACGTCGATCATTGTCAAAGACAGGGTGATGCCCGGTCTTTTTTGTATGCCTTAAAACGAGACAAAGGGAACAGATCGAGACAAAATGAGACACCTGTCTCAAACTGTCTCCATTGTAAAAATAAAAACATTCATTTTACGGGCTTCAAAGGCTGGCATGCTTCTTGCATTTATAAGTGTGAACCCTAAATAGAAGGAGGCGCACAAAATGGAATTGTTAAAACGAGAAGGCTTGTCATTAACTGAGGAGAAAGCGCTGTGGATGTACCAAAAGATGCTGGAAATCAGGGGCTTTGAAGACAAAGTGCATGAACTGTTCGCGCAAGGAGTGCTTCCCGGATTCGTCCATTTGTATGCCGGTGAAGAAGCGGTAGCTGCGGGGGTGTGCGCTCATTTAGATGATGGCGACAGCATTACAAGCACGCACAGGGGACATGGCCATTGTATCGCCAAAGGTTGTGATCTGGACGGCATGATGGCGGAAATATTCGGAAAAGCGACCGGACTGTGTAAAGGAAAAGGCGGTTCTATGCACATTGCGGATCTTGATAAAGGCATGTTAGGCGCAAATGGAATCGTCGGGGGCGGCTTTACGCTCGCATGCGGATCAGCGCTCACGGCTAAATATAAACAAACTAAAAATGTAAGCGTTTGCTTCTTTGGAGACGGAGCCAATAACCAAGGGACCTTCCATGAAGGGCTGAACTTAGCGGCAGTATGGAACCTTCCTGTCGTGTTCATCGCCGAAAACAACGGCTACGGCGAAGCCACGACATTTGAGTACGCGTCAGCCTGTGATTCAATCGCCGATCGGGCGGCTGCCTACAATATGCCGGGGGTCACGGTGGACGGAAAAGATATTTTAGCAGTTTATCAGGCAGCCGGGGAAGCGATAGAAAGAGCAAGAAACGGCGGAGGCCCGTCTTTGATTGAATGTATGACTTACAGAAACTACGGCCATTTCGAAGGGGATGCCCAAACTTATAAAACAAAGGATGAAAAGACTGAGCATCTTGAAGAAAAGGATGCCATCCAAGGCTTTAAAAACTATCTTTTAAAAGAAACAGATACAAATAAACTGTCAGACATCGAACAGCGTGTCAGCGAATCGATTGAAAAAGCCGTCTCGTTCAGCGAAAAGAGTCCATATCCGAAAGAGTCTGAGCTGTTGACAGACGTCTACGTGTCATATGAAAAAGGGGGAATGTGAGATGGCGAGAGTCATAAGCATGTCGGACGCGCTCAATGAAGCAATGAAGCTTGCGATGAGAAAAGACGAAAATGTGCTTGTAATCGGTGAAGATGTCGCCGGGGGAGCGGCGGTCGATCACTTGCAAGATGATGAAGCATGGGGCGGTGTACTGGGGGTCACAAAGGGGCTCGTACAGGAATTCGGCAGAAGCAGGGTGCTGGACACACCAATTTCTGAGGCGGGCTACATGGGTGCGGCCATGGCTGCGGCATCCACGGGGCTGAGACCGATTGCGGAACTGATGTTTAACGATTTTATCGGAACGTGCTTTGACCAAGTGATCAACCAAGGGGCGAAATTCCGCTATATGTTCGGCGGTAAAGCGCAAGTGCCGATCACCGTCCGCACCACATACGGAGCCGGGTTCCGGGCAGCCGCTCAGCATTCGCAGGCGCTGTATGGCCTGTTCACCAGCATCCCGGGTCTGAAGACGGTTGTGCCGTCCAATCCATATGACGCCAAAGGTTTGCTGCTTTCGGCAATAGAAGACAATGATCCGGTATTCTTTTTTGAAGATAAAACGTCCTACAACATGAAGGGCGAGGTGCCGGAAGATTATTATACAATTCCGCTCGGAAAAGCGGATATCAAACGCGAAGGCAGCGACATCACACTGTTTGCGGTCGGCAAGCAGGTCAATACTGCGCTTGAAGCGGCTGCGCAGCTTTCTGAGAAAGGCATCGACGCCGAGGTGCTTGATCCCCGGAGTCTGTCTCCTTTAGATGAGGAAGCGATTTTCACATCGTTAGAAAAAACAAACCGGCTGATCATCATTGACGAAGCCAATCCGCGCTGCAGCATCGCCACGGATATTGCTGCGATTGTCGCCGATAAGGGCTTTGATTTGCTTGATGCGCCGATTAAACGGATTACAGCGCCGCATACACCAGTGCCGTTTTCGCCGGTGCTTGAAGATCAATATTTGCCGACACCAGACCAAATTGTCAGCGTCACGCTTGAATTGCTTGGCGAGCCGGCAATGAATTAAAGGAGGGATATAGAATGGCTGTAAAAGTAGTAATGCCGAAGCTGGGAATGGCGATGAAGAAAGGTGAAGTATCCGTCTGGAATAAAAAAGTCGGCGACCCGGTTGAAAAGGGAGAAAGCATCGCCAGCATCAACTCGGAAAAAATAGAAATGGAAATAGAAGCGCCTGAAAGCGGCACGCTTCTCCATATTAAAGTCAAAGAGGGAGAAGGAGTCCCGCCGGGAACGCCCATCTGTTATATCGGGGAAAACGGCGAAGAAGTGCGGGAGAAGGAGGCGCCGGCTCCTGAAAATGCAGGGAAACCGCAATCTGAACCTGAACATATTCCCGCTCCCAAAGCCGTGCAAAAGCGTAAACACCGCGTGAAAATATCTCCCGTTGCCCGAAAAATGGCGGAGAAAGCCGGGTTGAAAGTTGATACGCTGAACGGGACGGGGCCCGGAGGCAGAATCGTAAAAGCTGACGTCATCAAGGCCATGAAGACGGAATCTGAACCGCAGTCTTCGGTTCAGACGGCACAGCCGGAGGAAAAACCGGCTTCAGCGATGAGAAAAGTAATTGCAGACCGAATGCACAAAAGCCTGCAAAACAGCGCCCAGCTGACGCTGACGATGAAAGCGGACATTACGGAGCTTGTGAAATGGCAGCAGCAGCTCGCCGACAGCGTGAAAAAGCGGAGCGGTGTTAAACTGACGGTCACACATTTCGTATCCCGGGCCGCAGTGCTTGCGCTGAAACAGCATCCTGAGCTGAACAGCTCTTATCAAGAGGAGCGGATCATCACCTATCCATATGTCCACCTCGGGATGGCGGTTTCTCTTGAAAACGGTCTCGTCGTGCCGGTGATTCGGGATGCGGAAAAGCTTTCATTCCTTGAGCTTGCGGATCACATCAGCACATCGGCACGCCGGGCGCGGGAAGGCAATGCTTCCGGAGATGATCTGCACGGATCGACATTTTCTATTACAAATCTCGGGGGTTACGGAATTGAGCATTTCACCCCGATTCTTAATCCGCCTGAAGCCGGTATTCTCGGAGTGGGCGCAAGCTATGAAACGCCTGCGTTTAAAGGAGATGAGCTTGTCAAAAGCATCATGCTGCCGCTGAGCCTTACCTTTGATCACAGAGTATGTGACGGCGCACCGGCTGCGGACTTCCTGAAAACGGTCAAAGCGCTGCTTGAAGAGCCGGCCGGATTGATTTTATAGAGAGGGTGAAGAGATTGACACTAGCCATTATCGGCGGCGGGCCTGCCGGATATGCAGCTGCCGTGACTGCCGCGCGGAGGGGAGAAGAAGTCGTTCTGATCGACAAAGGGCCGCTCGGAGGCACTTGTCTCAATGAGGGGTGCATCCCGACAAAGTCGCTTTTGGAAAGCGCGAATGTGCTCGATAAAATCAGGCACGCAGATACATTCGGCATCGAACTGCCGCAAAACATTACACTCAATTGGGCCCGCATGCAGGGGCGCAAACGGCAAATCGTCAGCCAGCTCGTGCAGGGAATTCAATACTTAATGAAAGCAAATCAGATTAAAGTCATCAGCGGGACAGCCTCATTTCTCACAGAGCAGACATTGCTTGTTGAAGGAGAAGGAGGCGCAAAAGACATTCTGGAAGCGGATCGGATATTGATTGCATCCGGATCTGAACCGGCGGAGCTGCCGTTTGCCCCATTTGACGGCGATTGGGTGATCGACAGCAAAGACGCGCTTTCTTTACAGCAAATTCCTTCTTCTCTGCTTATTGTCGGGGGAGGTGTGATCGGCTGTGAATTTGCCTCTTTATTCAGCCGGTTTAAAACGAAAGTGACGGTGATTGAATCGGCTGAGCGGCTGCTCCCGGCAGAAGACGGGGAAATCGCCGCCGTTTTCGAAGACTCTTTAAGAGACAGCGGGGCTGATATTCAGATGAAAGCCGCCCTTCAGCGGATTGACAAAGAAAGGAAAACAGCCGTGTGGACAAAAGACGGCAAAGAAATTGAGGCTCAGGCTGATCACGTTTTGGTTGCAATCGGGAGAAAGCCGCGTTTGCATGGCTTGAATCTGGAGCAGGCCGGCATCCGGTATTCTCCGCGCGGCATTGAAGTCAATGACCATATGCAGACCAATGTGCCTCATATATATGCGTGCGGCGATGCGGCCGGAGGAATGCAGCTCGCGCATGCCGCCATTCATGAAGGAATCACAGCCGCCGCGCATGCCTCGGGAAAGGACAGCAAAGTCAATATGCGGGCGGTGCCCCGCTGTATTTATACATCGCCGGAAATGGCCGCTGTCGGGCTGACGGAAACACAGGCGAGAGAGGCATACGGAGATGTGAAAATCGGAGAATGCTCATTTTCTGCTAACGGAAAAGCGTTAATTAAACATCAGCATGGCGGCAAAATGAAAATCATTGCCGAACCGGAATTCGGAGAAATCGTCGGCGTGTCAATGATCGGGCCGGACGTGACGGAATTGATCGGTCAGGCGGTCATGATGATGAACGGTGAAATGACGGCTGATATGTCGGAGCACTTTATCGCGGCGCATCCGACTCTGTCAGAAACGCTTCAGGAAGCCCTGCTGAATGTCACCGGACTTGCGGTGCATTCCGTATAACCGGAATACCCTTTCTCAGATGAGAAGGGGTATTTTTCGTTGAAAGCGCTTTATTTTTCCCCTACAATATATGAAAAGATGGTCTGAACAGGGGGGAGCGAATACAATGAATGTCATTCGGAATGATTTTAAAACCTGGAAGCGTTTTGTGAAAGAAGGCGTGCTTGATGAATCCCGTATTCAGAAGCGGGTGGCCGCCTCATGGCACCGCTGCAAAAAAGCCGACGTTAACCCTTATCTCGAAAAGGGGCCGAATGTAATGCCGGCAGATCATTTAGAAAGACAGGCCGAAAAGCATGCGTTATTTTTAGCGGCCTCAACGCCGTATGCAGAAAGAATGAAAACGGCGATGCGGGAAATGGAAATGATGGTTCTCCTGATTGATTCAGACGGCGTTGTCCATTCAGTTGACGGCCACCCGCGCACCATTCATGAAGCGAACCGCATCAATTTCTTAAAAGGCGCCCGCTGGACGGAAACGGCCGTCGGCACGAATGCGATCGGGACGGCTCTTTATACAAATGAGCCGGTCATGATACACGGCTCTGAACATTATTCGCTCGCTTCTCATCAATGGAGCTGTTCCGCCGCGCCGATCCGTTATGAAGACGGGCGGCTGGCGGGTGTCATTGATATTTCCTGCCCCGCCGCCCGCGCTCAGCCGTTTATGCTCGGAATTGCCTCCTCCATCGCTTATACGGCGGAACGGGAGCTTGCCCTAAAGATCAAAATGACAGAACTTGACATGATCAGCAAGTTCGCCGGGCTGACCCGGTCTCACGATCCGATCGTGCTTTGCAATGACATGAGCCGGGTTATCGCCGCAAGCC
Organism: Bacillus sp. JNUCC-22; assembly: GCF_018861275.1. NCBI lineage: Bacteria > Bacillati > Bacillota > Bacilli > Caryophanales > Bacillaceae > Bacillus > Bacillus sp. JNUCC-22. The sequence goes on from NZ_CP076408.1 coordinate 815,051, forward strand.
GTCCCGTTCAGCATTTTACCGGACATACGCTGCGCGAGCTTGAGGAACAGGGCTATCACATCAAGCAGGCGAAGCGGGAGGAGAACGGCTACACATGCGTTTATTTATCCAAACGAGAAGAAAAGCCGTCTTTTATATTCCATGGTGCGGCAGGCAAAAGCCCGTCATCCCGACATATGCTTCAGCAGCTGGAGCTTGTCGCCCGAACGGACGCAACCGTTTGTCTTACGGGAGAAACCGGGACGGGAAAGGAGGTTGCCGCCCGGGCGATTCATAACAACAGCTCCAGGAAAAACGGCCCGTTTATCGCCGTCAATTGCGGAGCGGTCCCCGAAAAGCTGATTGAAAGCGAACTGTTCGGCTACTCGGAAGGCGCCTTCACCGGGGCCAAACGGAAAGGACATAACGGCGCTTTGCAAAAAGCCGATAAAGGCACGCTTTTCCTCGATGAAATCGGAGAAATATCACACTCCATGCAGGTCGCTCTGTTACGGGTGCTGCAGGAACGGAAAGTCACCCCGGTCGGCGGGACAAAAGAGATTCCCGTTGACATCAGAATCATCACTGCAACCCACGCTGATCTGAGACAGCTTGTCGAATGCAAAAAGCTGAGAGAAGATTTATTTTACCGGCTTCACGTCTGTCCGATCCATCTCCCTCCATTAAGAGAACGCACCGAAGACATTCCCGGCCTCTTCCTTGAATTTCAGCGAAATCGCGGCTGGCGCGGGGAGCTTCCTGATGACTTTTTAGACCTATTAAAGAGCCGGAAATGGCCGGGGAATATCAGGGAATTGTTTAATGTATTTGAACGTCTTTCCGTCATGTTCCCGGACGGACGGCTGTCAGAACGCCCCATCGCAGCCCTGCTTGAAGCGTCAGGTCTTAAAGAGGCGGCCGAGTCTTATGAACAGGAAGAAGCGCCCCCTGTCTCCATCCGGGAGCACATTCAGAAAAACATCATCGTAAACGCGCTTGAATCGGCGAAGGGGAATGTCACGCTGGCCGCCAAAATGGCCGGAATCCCGCGGAGCACGTTTTACAAACGTCTCAAAAAATTCAAACTCACCGCCGGACAATTGTAAGAAACAAGCATACTTCTCTTGGCTGCCGGACACGTTATGTGTGAGGCCTAAAGGAGGTTTGAGACGTGAATACACAGCGTGCGAAAGACATTTCAGAATCCGCCGCCATGGCGTATGTGACGTACGAAGGAGTTCCGATTTATATTCAGCATGTCAACGAAGACAAGGAAACAGCCAGAATTTTTCCGATCGGAAATCCGCAATTTGAGCAGGAAGTGCTGCTTTCTGATTTACAAGAGCATTTTTGAGAATGGGTCTGCTGATGACAGCAGGCCTTTTTCGTACCTGTGGGAACTTTCCCGCTTTTTGAGAAAAATAACTAAAAATGATTAAATGATCTAACTCCTCCAAACCCGGTACAGATCGGACCTTCTCATGATATAAATAAAATGTAAACGTTATCAGAGGAGGGCTTCACATGACAGACAAATCATTCTCAATCGTTATTGCAGGCGGCGGCAGCACATTTACCCCCGGAATTGTATTAATGCTTTTGAATCACCTGGAAGAGTTTCCGATCAGAAAGCTGAAACTTTATGACAATGATAAAGAAAGGCAGGAGCGGATTGCGGGTGCGTGTGAGGTATTTATAAAAGAAAAAGCGCCGGACATTGAATTTCTGGCGACTGATGACCCAGAGACGGCTTTTACGGATGTTGACTTCGTCATGGCGCATATCCGCGTCGGAAAATATGCGATGCGCGCGCTCGATGAACAAATCCCGCTGAAGTACGGCGTGGTCGGCCAGGAAACATGCGGGCCGGGCGGAATTGCATACGGCATGCGCTCTATCGGCGGTGTTCTGGAGATTCTTGATTATATGGAAACGTACTCGCCCGACGCATGGATGCTGAATTACTCCAATCCGGCGGCGATTGTGGCCGAAGCTACACGGCGCCTCAGACCGAATTCAAAAATATTGAACATCTGCGACATGCCGGTCGGAATTGAGGATCGCATGGCGAACATCCTCGGATTATCTTCACGGAAAGAAATGAACGTCCGTTACTACGGCTTGAACCACTTTGGCTGGTGGACGTCCATCACAGACCGGCATGGCAATGATTTAATGCCGAAGCTGAAAGAGCATGTCCGTGAATATGGCTACGTTCCGAAGACGGAGGCCGAACAGACTGAAGCAAGCTGGAATGACACATTCAAAAAAGCGCGCGACGTACAGGCGGCTGATCCGGATACGCTTCCGAACACATATCTGCAATATTACTTATTCCCGGATGATATGGTGAAAAAATCAAACCCGAACCATACGAGAGCCAACGAAGTCATGGAAGGGCGGGAAGCTTTCATTTTCAGCCAATGCGATATGATTACGCGCGAACAATCGTCGGAGAACAGTGAAATTAAAATTGATGATCATGCTTCCTATATCGTCGACCTTGCCCGGGCCATCGCTTACAACACAGGGGAGAGAATGCTGTTAATCGTTGAAAATAACGGCGCGATCGCAAACTTTGATCCATCAGCCATGGTTGAGATTCCTTGTCTCGTAGGCTCAAACGGACCGGAACCGCTCTCAGTCGGGAACATACCGCAATTTCAAAAAGGCCTGATGGAACAGCAGGTGTCTGTCGAAAAACTGACGGCTGAAGCGTGGGAAGAGCGGTCATTTCAAAAGCTGTGGCAGGCGCTGATCCTGTCAAAAACAGTGCCGAATGCCCGTGTGGCAAGACTGATTCTTGAAGATCTGATGGAGGCTAATAAGGACTACTGGCCTGAGCTTGATGTGAGTCCGTCTCCTATTTCCTGATGACAATCTTCCCCGTTTTCTTTATCTGTTATTCTATATAATAGAAAGAAAACGGGGGGATTTTTGGGATGAGTCTTGAAGAACTGGTTAATCAGCATTACGCGAAATTAAATGACAACGATTTTTATATTTTAAAATATATATTGAATCATAAACATACGTGCTACCATCTCGGTATCAATGATATGGCGAAAGCCTGCAATGTCTCTCGGTCTTCCATCCTGCGGCTCGCCCAAAAGCTGGGCTTCAGCGGCTACAGTGAATTCCGGGTTTTTCTGAAATGGGAGGATCAGCCTGAAGAGGGCGAGAATATGACGTTTGAAAAGCTGCTGGATGATATTGAAGCCAATGTAAAATATGTGAAGTCAAAAGATATGACGGAGATGTGCCGGCTGATAGATGAAGCAAAACGGATTTTCGTTTACGGATCGGGGACGGCTCAGAGGGTGTGCGCCCGTGAGCTGCAGCGGATGTTTGTATCCCGGCGGAAGTATTTGATTTTAATTCAGGACATCACAGAGTTTGATATCATGTGTGATGATTTTAAGGTTGATGACGTATTCATCATTATTTCTTTATCAGGCGAAACACCCGAATTAATTCCGCAGGTAAGGACCCTGTCCGCAAAGGGAGTTCCGTTTATTTCAATCACCAATCTGAAAAACAACGTACTGGCGCAAACGACGCCGTATAATCTTTATGCGACCAGCAAGCCGGTGACGTTAAGCGATAAAACGGAAATCGTCGCATTTGCCCCGTTTTTTCTGGTGGGCGAAGCGTTATTCCGTGCATATGTTGATTATAAAGAGCTCGAAAATTTTGATAAATAGCGGGAGGTCACGTGAAATGATGCAAAAAGTCCAGCGCTTCGGCAGCGCGATGTTTGTGCCTGTTTTATTATTTGCATTTTCCGGTATTATTGTCGGTCTGAGCACGCTGTTTAAAAATAAAACGCTGATGGGGCCGCTGGCTGATCCTGACGGGCTTTGGTATCAATGCTGGTACGTCATTGAACAAGGCGGCTGGACCGTCTTTAATCAAATGCCGCTCCTGTTTGCGATCGGCATACCTGTCGCCTTAGCGAAAAAAGCGCAGGCGCGGGCCTGTTTGGAAGCGCTTACAGTTTATCTGACATTCAATTACTTTATCAATGCGATTCTGACGGTTTGGGGCGGGGCTTTTCACGTCGATATGAATCAGGAAGCCGGCGGAACGAGCGGGCTGACGATGATCGCCGGCATCAAAACGCTTGATACGAATATTATCGGCGCCATCTTTATTTCATCTATTGTCGTGTATTTGCACAATCGTTATTTTGATAAAAAACTGCCGGATTTTCTGGGGATTTTTCAAGGATCTTCATACATCGTTATCATTTCTTTCTTCATAATGATACCGATTTCACTTGCGGTGGCATACGTATGGCCGATGGTTCAGTCCGGAATCGGCTCGCTGCAAAGTTTTCTCGTTTCTTCCGGGGCGATCGGCGTGTGGATTTACACGTTCCTGGAGCGGATTTTAATTCCGACCGGCCTGCATCATTTTATTTACTCGCCGTTTGTTTACGGTCCGGCTGTGGCTGAAGGCGGTATCGTCACCTATTGGGCCCAGCATCTCGGGGAATACTCTCAAAGCGTCAAACCGCTGAAAGAATTGTTCCCGCAGGGGGGCTTCGCGCTTCACGGCAACTCGAAAATCTTCGGCATTCCGGGAATCGCGCTCGCTTTTTACGCCACGGCTTCAAAGGAAAAGAAAAAAATCGTCGCCGGCCTTTTGATCCCGGTCACCTTGACGTCCATTGTAGCGGGAATTACAGAGCCGATTGAATTTACATTCCTTTTTATCTCGCCGTTTTTATTTGCGGTTCATGCTTTGCTTGCCGCTTCCATGGCAACCGTCATGTATATGGCCGGCGTCGTCGGAAATATGGGAGGCGGTTTGATCGAAGCTGCGACCTTGAACTGGATCCCGCTGGCGTCAAGCCACGGCTTGACGTATGTATACCAGATCATTATCGGGTTGTGTTTTACCGCTGTTTACTTTTTCGTCTTCCGTTTCCTCATTCTCAAATTCAACATCGCCACACCGGGCAGAGAAAAAGAGGAAGGGCAGGAAACAAAGCTCTATTCGAAAAAGGAGTACAGAGAACGGAAGCAGGCTTCAAAAGAAACAGCGGCGGCAGACGAAACACAGCGGGATACAGCCGCTTTGTATATTGAAGCGCTGGGCGGAAAGGACAATATTACGGAGGTCACCAACTGCGCCACCCGTCTCCGCGTCACTGTCGCTGATGAATCAAAGGTCAAAAGTGACGCCGATTTCAGAGAGCTGGGAGCCCACGGCGTCGTCAGAAAAGGCAGGGCGCTTCAGGTCATTGTCGGATTAGGCGTTCCGCAAATGCGGGAGCGTGTCGAGAAAATATTGAACGGTTAAAATACTGCAGCAGCAGACTATGTGCAGAGCGCTTGTTAATCCGGCGCTCTTTTTATGTTTTGAAAAAATGTATGAATTTGTCATACCTTTGCCACCTGTACATGCAGGAGTGAAAATGAGGGGGTGCAAAAAACGAAATGACTTCTGCGGTATTTTAAATAGCAATTAACAAATAGGAGGCAAGGCAATGACAAACTATACGACTTTCTTAGGACTTTACAAACCCGATAAAGCCGAAGGGATTGAAGTTGAAAGCATTGCTCAAAACTTTGAAGCGATTGACAGCAAAATCGGTGCTGCGCTTAGCAATGGCACGTCAACTTATGAAAATTTAAACGAAAGACTTAACATGTATGAAAACAGATTTGAACATGTGACAGAGCGGAACGTTATGGATTTTGGAGCTAAAGGAGACGGCGTAACGGATGATACGCAGGCATTTCATGATGCCATGGCCGACGGAGGTTATGTCGTAACAGTTCCCGCGGGTGTATTCAGAACATCGGGATTGTTTGTTCCGTCAAATACAATGCTTGTCGGAGCAGGCAAGAAAAGAACGGTCATTAAATTATTAGACGAAACACCGGTCGGCCATTCTGTTCTGACCAACAGTGATTATACGAACGGTAATGAAAATATTTACGTCGGCCATCTCACTTTGGATTGGAACAAGGATACGCGTCCTTCCGGCTGGAAGATTCCGAAAGGCCCCACTTCAAGCTGTTTGCTTTTTGCGAATGTTGACTATTCTTTTGTCGAGCATGTGTTTGCGAAGAACGCCGGCCTGCACGGCTTTGATTCTACAAGCCCGAACTATAACAGACATGGAGAAAAAGATGATCCAACTTATTATCAGCCCAACGGCTGTAACTTTGTAACGTTTTCACATTGTGAAGCAACAGGGTCCGGGGATGATAACTTTACTTGTCACTTTGGGAAACACACGACTTTCAGTCATTGCCTCTCTTATCATCCAATGGGGCTAAACGATGGAACTTCTAACACGAACTGTTTTGAAATTGATGACGGCTCTCAAGACGTAATGATTGATAGTTGTATCTCAATTGGAGGAGTCCGAGGCTTTGAGATTAAGGCACACGGTTATGCACCGGCTGCGAAGAGAGTACAGCTTGTTAACTGTCGCGCATACGAAAATGCCATTGGATATAGCATTCGCCATATCGGTCACCACACAGCAAGCGATCCTCAGTCAGCGACAGCCCATGATGTGCAGCTTGCGAATTGTATCGCATATAACCCTAAGCCGAATGATCTTTACAAAGGGGCGGGTCCAAACGCGTTGCAAATCTCCGGATATGATGGTGTGAGTGTTGTGAATTTCCATGCTGTTTGTGATGATAGTTCAATTGATTATAAGGGTAATTCGGTAGTCAGCGTATTTTATAAAGGACGCTTAATTAGCTTAAAGAATATAACCATTCGCGGATTTAAGACTGCAGACAATGATTTATATATTGTCGGCGGGGATAACTCAGTAGGAAAAGTAATGGTGGATGGTGTCACCTTGATTGACTCCGGAAAAAAAGGAGTTGCATTTGGCAGCGGAATGTACGAGTCTGTTGTTAGTAATGTTTGGGGACAGAGATCTCCAAAAAATAATAGCGGGACAGTTGGAATTTATTCCTCAGATCCAGATCTTAATGTATCCAATTGTGATTTTTCAGGTTATGAAACTGACTTTAACATTGGAGGAGCAGTCACTCCTTATTTCTTATTCAAACATAAAGGAAGCGGGGTCATTGGCTCCCGTGAATCTCACGCTACAGGCAATAATAATTTTGTGGCTGGTTCTGTTCGGGGAAGAGCAACCGGAGCGGCTCAATCTTCAGTGCTTTCTTCGTACAATACAATTAATCCGAATTCAGATTCTGTAGCACTTGGCTGGGGTGCCGGCAGCACTCCGTCATCAGCCAACAGAAAGATTGAGCTTCACGCAAAAGAAGGAACAATTAAGGCTACGGGAGGCGTAACAGGTTCCTCGACATTCTCTGACTACGCCGAGTATTTTGAAAGCCTGAGAGGGGAAAAGATTCCGACGGGAACACTTGTCACACTTGAAGGTGATAAGATCAGACCGGCTGAAAAAGGTGACCTCATGCTTGGGGTCATTTCCGAGACCGCCGGAGTGATTCTTGGTGAGTCGAGTTTTCACTGGTCGGGACGATACGTAAAGAATGAATTTGGCGGCTATGTTTATGAAGAACAGAAAGATGCGAATGGCCATACGGTCATGGCGCCAAAGGAAAATCCGGACTTTCGGCCTGAAGAAGACTACGCTTCAAGAGAAGAGAGAGACGAGTGGAACATTGTCGGACTCATCGGCCAGGTATATGTCAGATGCGATGAGACTGTGAAAGCGGGAGATTTTATTCACGCTCATAATGGGATTGCAACAAAATCTGATGCTCCAAACCAGCGCTGGCAGGTCATGAAAGTGATCAATGAGTTTGATGCTGATAAAGGATTCGGGGTCGCTCTCGTTTTTATTCGTTAAATGAAATGACACGGTATGAATGATCATCTGACTAGCGGACGTCTTTTAAAGGCTCCGCTAGTCATTTTAAAATAAAAGGCTCCGGTTCAGGAGCTGGTAAAAAGAAAAGATAAGACAGTCTCCATATATCTGCACGCCTCATTCCCACAATTTTTATCCTCAATGATATTTCCGTTTTTTTTACACAAAGTACATAATAAAAGTGCAGGTTCAAGGGTTAATCCTTTATTCATTTAAGACAAACAAATAAAATAAATATACATACATATTGAACAAAGGATTTGGAGGCTTACACATGTCAAAGGCTTTATCATATGTAAAACCGTATTCTCTTTTGGCGGGAATCGCTCTGTTTTTCATGCTCATCGAGCTTGCGGTAGAGCTGCTACAGCCCCTGCTGATCGGGAAAATCATTGACGAAGGAATTTTAAAGCAGGATCTCGGAACGGTTTGGCTGTGGGGCGGCGTGATGATCGGACTGACCGCTGTTTCATTCGCATCGGGAATTTTAAATTCATTCTACTCCGCCCACATCAGCCAGAGCTATGCGTATGATACGCGAAAAGGGCTTTTTCAAAAAATTCAATCCTTCTCTTATTCGACGTTTGCGCAATTCTCATCTACATCGTTTATCACACGGCTGACAAACGATGTGACACAGGTCCAAAATATGCTTTTCATGAGTCTCCGGTTTATGCTTCGTGCGCCGTTAATGATCGCGGGCGGCATTATTCTCTCGCTGACCGTCAATGCGAAACTCGGATTTTTTCTGCTGATCACGGTCCCGATTTTGCTTTTGTTTTTGCTGTGGGTGCTGAAAAGAGGCGGCGCGCTGTTTCGGTCCGTGCAAAAGCGGCTTGATCAGGTCAACACGATCATGCAGGAAAACCTGACGGCGATCAAACTGATTAAAGCGCTCCTCCGTGCAAACCACGAAGTGAAACGTTTTTTGAAATCGAATACGAAGCTGATGGAAAAAACGGTCTCCGCGTTTCGTCTCGTGGAAGCGGCGATGCCGATTTTAATGCTGCTGATGAACATTTGCATTTTGTTTATCTTATGGTTCGGCGCCAAAAGCATTGCTCAGGGCGGAGTGCAGGTCGGCGATGTCGTTTCCGTCATTAACTATGCGACGCGGATTACAGGCGCGCTGTCCGTCCTTCCTTTTCTCATCATGGTATTTTCCCGGGCGAAGGCTTCCGGAGAAAGAATCGGCGAGGTGCTGGAAACAGAAGGCGGCGAGGGAACGGGGCAGGACCCGGCACGGGCGCTTGCAGGCGGGATTGAGTTTCGCGAAGTGTCCTTCCGCTATCCGGGCATGGAAAAAGACGCACTGCATCACGTGTCCTTTTCAGCCAGCCCGAAAGAAACGGTTGCCATTATGGGCGCGACAGGTTCAGGAAAATCAACGCTTTTTCAGCTGATTCCGCGCCTGTACACGGCTGATTCGGGCAGTATTTTCATAGATGGCAAACCGATCGGTGAATTCTCCGCTTGCGGGCTGCGCAGGGAAATCGGCTATGTTCCGCAGGAAGTGCTTCTGTTTTCGGGCACCATCCGTGAAAATATCGCCTGGGGGCGGGAGGATGCTTCACTAGATGAAGTAATGGAAGCGGCCAAAGACGCGCAAATCCATGACACGATTATGAAGCTGTCAAACGGATACGACACGGTGCTGGGACAGCGGGGCGTCAATTTGTCAGGCGGGCAGAAGCAGCGGATTTCCATCGCGCGCGCTTTTATCAGAAAGCCGTCCCTCCTGCTGTTAGATGACAGTACGAGCGCGCTTGATCTTCAAACGGAAGCGAAGCTTTTACAAGCGATCAGATCCTATGAATGCACGACACTGATTATTACGCAGAAAATAACGACTGCGATGAAGGCTGACACCATCTTATTGCTTGAAGACGGCGAACTGCTGGCCAAAGGCACGCACAAAGAGCTGATGGCACAGTCTCATCTGTACCGGCAGATTTATGAATCACAATTCGGAAAGGAGGGAGCTGACAATGCAAAAAGACATTCGTAAACCTTTCCGATATCCGAAAATACCGCTCAAATCGAATGAAGGCGGCAGAAAACGCGCGAAAGCAAAAGATACAAAAGGCACGCTGCGCAGAATCTGGTCTTATGTAGCCGAGAAAAAAGGGCTTTTAACCCTTGTGATCATCATGGTAGTCATAAGCGCCATATTCGGCCTGCTCGGACCGTTCGTCATCGGGAAAGCGATTGATCATTTTATCGTCGGACAGACGACAGACGGATTGGCGGGGGTGCTGTTCATCCTGTTTGGGATTTACCTCGTGCAATCATTGTCCTTATGGTTTCAAAACTATTGGATGATCAATATCTCGCAAAGCACCGTGTTTAAAATGCGGAGCGAGCTGTTTACCCATCTGCATGAGCTGCCGATTCCGTTTTTTGATAAACAGCGGCTCGGGGACTTAATGAGCCGGGTCACCAATGATATCGAAAATGTCAGCTCCACTTTAAATACATCCGTCATTCAAGTGCTGTCGAGCGTCATTACATTCGTCGGCACAATCTCCGTCATGCTGTACATGAGTCCGCTTTTAACATTGATCACGCTTTTGATTATTCCGATCATGCTTTTGAGCATTAAATGGATCACCAACCGGACGGGGTTGCTGTTTAAGCAGCAGCAGAAAAACCTCGGCGAGCTGAACGGTTTTATTGAAGAGTCGATATCAGGGGCGAAGGTCATTAAAGCCTATTCGAGGGAAGACCGCGTCATGGAACAATTTTTAGAAAAAAACGCGGCGTTACAATCATCGGGGTTTTGGGCGCAGACGATTTCGGGATTCATTCCGAAAGTAATGAACTCTTTAAACAATTTAAGCTTTACGATTATAGCGGCGGTCGGCGGGCTGTTTGCGCTGAAGGGGTGGATCTCGATCGGTTCCATCGTCGTATTCGCCGAATATTCGCGGCAGTTCACGCGCCCTTTAAATGATTTAGCTAATCAGTTCAATACGATGTTATCGGCCATCGCCGGGGCTGAACGGGTGTTTGACGTGCTTGATGAAAAAGAGGAGCGGGAAGATGAAGAGCATGCGCTGTACCAGCCGATCAAAACGGGAGAGATTGAATTCCGAGATGTCTCCTTCGGCTATCAGGAAGACAGCCTGATCTTAAAACACCTGTCCTTCAGCGTTCCGAAAGGACAGTCAATCGCCTTCGTCGGACCGACCGGAGCGGGTAAAACAACCGTTACGAGCCTGATCGCCCGTTTTTACGAGCCGAATAACGGAAAAATCCTCATTGACGGAACGGATATCAAAAAACTGACGAGATCCAGTCTGAGAAAAAACATGGGGTTTGTCCTGCAGGATTCCTTTCTCTTTCAGGGCACCATCAGGGAAAATATTCGTTACGGCCGTCTGGATGCTTCTGACAAAGAGGTGGAGGCAGCCGCAAAAGCCGCCAATGCCCACGGATTCATCGAACGGCTCCCGAAAGGCTACGATACCGTCCTTACCCAAAACGGCGCGGGCATCAGCCAAGGACAAAAACAGCTCATTTCCATCGCGAGAGCTGTGCTGGCGGACCCGGTGCTGCTCATTTTGGATGAAGCGACGAGCAACATTGATACAGTGACCGAAGTGAAAATACAAGAAGCGCTCGGCCGTTTAATGACGGGCAGAACAAGCGTCATCATCGCTCACAGGCTGAACACGATTCAAAAAGCCGATCAGATTCTTGTGCTGAAAGACGGCGAAATGGCTGAAAAAGGAACCCATGCCGAACTTCTCAGCCAGAACGGGTTTTACCGGGAATTATATGAAAGCCAGTTCCGGGAATCATAGATAGGGAAAAAGACCTCCGACAGAGTGCGGAGGTCTTTTTTTCGCGAAGGCAAATAGTACTTTTAAGTTATTTTCGTTAAATGTAACAAAATTACTTGACGTAAATAAGTTATGTATATATACTAGCTTACATAAAGTAAGTGATAATAATTTTCAAGGAGGATTTTATGAATAAATCATTCGAAACAGGAACACTGCTTTTAAGGGTTGTAACAGGTATTATCTTTTTTGTTCACGGTTTATCCAAGTTTCAAGGGTTGGAAGGAACTGCGCAATTTTTCCAGAGCATCGGGATTCCGGCCTTTATGGTCTATGTCATCGCGACGATTGAGCTTGTCGGCGGGGTTCTGATCTTTTTCGGTTTGGCAACGCGCATTATCGGCGTTCTGTTTGCCGTCACATTAGTCGGCGCCATCTTCACGGCGAAGCTTTCCTCACCATTTATGGGCGGATCGGAATTTGATTTCATCTTACTGGTTGCGTCAATTCACTTAGCGCTTTCAGGAAGCCGTCTGCTTTCATTGGATCAGCTCCTTTTCAAATCAAAAAAGGGAGAAACTTTTTCAGCATAAGAAAGAAGGCGTTCAAATGACCGGCATTCATCAAGATACGGCAATCGGTTATGTCAAATTGACCATTAAAAATATGGAACGCTCGCTCGGCTTTTACCGGAATGTAATCGGCCTTCAAGTCATCTCGCAGACAGATCGTTCAGCAAGACTGTCAGCAGACGGAAAACGCGTCCTGCTGGTGCTTGAAGAAAACCCAAGCGCCGTCGTTCTGCCGGAGCGGTCTGTCACCGGCCTTTACCATTTCGCGATACTTCTGCCTGACCGGAAAGAACTCGGCATCGCATTGGCCAGGCTGATTGAAAACGGCATCGCGCTCGGTCAGGGGGATCACGCGGTCAGTGAGGCTCTTTACCTGTCTGATCCGGACGGCAACGGTATTGAAATATACGCCGATCGTCCCCGCAGCACGTGGCGCCGGGATGCAGAGGGCAAATATGTCATGCAAACGGCGCCCGTCGATGTGGACGGGCTTTTGGAAGAAGCCGGAGCTGAACGGAAAAGCCGTCTCCCAGAAGGAACCGTAATCGGTCACATCCATCTTCATGTGACGGATTTACAGGAAGCCAAAGCGTTTTACACCGATATCCTCGGTTTTGACATTGTCGGCAATTACGCGGGCATGTCCGCTCTGTTTGTTTCGGCGGGAGGGTATCACCATCACATCGGTCTGAATATATGGGCCGGAAAACATGCGCCGCCGAAACCGGGAAACGCAAGCGGGCTGGATTATTACACCATCGCGCTGCCGCATCAAGAAGAGCTGTCACGTGTGACAAAAGCGCTGACCGATGCCGGCTTTGAGATCGAAGAAAAAGAAGAGGGCGTATTCGTCAAAGACCCTGTATCAGGGGCGGATATCGCATTTACACTGTAAGAAACAAACCTTGCCGTCTAACCGGCAAGGTTTTTTATTTTTCTGAAGTTTTCTTGGGAAGGTTCGGGAAAGAAGAACGTCGATTTGCAATATACACACGGCTTTTGTGTGACTGAAGAGAGCGAACATCTCAGTGAGGCTCAAAATGACGCGTGGAGCCCGTCATCGCCGGCCCAAGCTCAGAGCATCCGCCGGATTGAAAAAGCTGTATGGGCAGACTTTGAATAGAAAAAGGCAAAAGCCGCATCCGGTCACAAGATGCGGCTTTTTATACACAATTTACAATTGTGTGAAAAATACCCAAAATAAATTGTTCTTCCTGATTCTTCCTGATATGATAAGCCGAAAAAGGAGAACCTGAACAAATGAACTCAAATGCAGCACAGACGGAACAGTCTATGAAGCATAACGGAAACCGGGTGACGGTCAAGGACTTTATCATTCTTGCCAAACCGGGGATTATCATCTCAAATTCACTCGCCGCATTGGGCGGATTTTGGATCGCATGGCTTCAGTCGGAAAGGACGGGCGGAGGGCCCGGTATATTTGCCGCCATGGCGGTTGCTATGATCGGAACGGCGTTGGTCATGGCATCAAGCACTGTTTTTAATAACTTTTTTGACCGCGGCATGGACGCAAAGATGGCGCGAACCCGCACCCGCGCCAGCGTCACGGGGAGAATACCGCCGCCGGTCATGATCCTGTACGGCACATGTCTCGGCGCATGCGGATTCATCATGCTTGCTTCGCTTAATGTACTGACCGCCGTTCTTGGCTTGCTTGCATTTTTGCTGTATGCCGTCGTTTATACGCTTTGGTTTAAAAGACAATCCGTCTGGAGCACATTTGTCGGCAGCTTTCCCGGGGCGGCTCCGCCTTTAATCGGTTATTGCGCGCTGACCGGGTACATTGATATGCCCGCGATTTTGTTATACGCGATTATGTTTTTGTGGCAGCCGCCGCATTTCTGGGCGATCGGAATCAGGCGAAAGGAAGAGTATCGTGCCGCCGGCATTCCGCTTTTGCCGATCATAAAAGGCAACCGCGCCACAAAAATAAAAATGCTGCGCTATATTGCCGTTCTGACTGCGGTTTCGCTGCTCGTTCCTCTTTATATAGACGTCAGCCCGTTTTATACCGCGTCCGCTCTCCTGCTCGGGGCCATCTGGCTGTACCGGAGCGTCAAAGGCTTTCAGGCGGCGGATGACACGCAATGGTCGAAGGGGATGTTTTTTTATTCGATTGTGTATTTCAGTCTGCTTTTTCTTATTTTAATGGCTGATTCGTTTATCAATGCGGTTCTCAGAACGTAAACAGGCGGCTTGCAGATACAGAGCCGCCCCGTTTTGTTTATGCTTTTTTGATGAGAGCCAAAATATCTTCAAGCCAGGAAATATAATTCCGTTCCCGCTCAAGCGCTTTTGTCAGCACGAGATAATGGCCGAAATCAGGAGAAGAAAAAGAATCCGCCTCCGCGGACGATGTCATCAGTTCTTGATAACTGTTTTCCAGATCGGACAATTTCTCCTTCCGCTTTACGAGCTGATCGGTGAATAGCTCATCCGCTTCTTCCTGCGTCAAAGCTGAGATGAAATAAGCCTTCAGCATAAATTCATCCTTGACCGTTTCCGGAATCGGGTCTTTTTTCGTCAGCCAGGCAGCAAGCTCCAGATCTCCCTTGTCAGTCAGCGTGTACATTTTTTTCTCAAGCTTCGTTCCTTGAATCGCAGTGCGAAACGTAATAAATCCCTCAGCCGTCAGTTTTTTTAATTCCGGATAAATCTGGCTGTGCTTTGCGCTCCAAAACTGGCCGAGCTCTTCTTTAAAATAGCTCGATATATCATATCCGCTCAATTCGCCTTTTCGCAAAAGCCCTAAAATCGCGTACTTTAAAATTCTCATGTTGCCCTCCAAGCCATTCATTTGACAGCTAGTATACCATACGGCCGCTCAAAAACGCAGAAGTGCCGGATGCTTGTAATTGAATCTGCGGCGGCAAAATCAGCGAAAATATGCAGAAAGGGGTTATCGAAACGGCAGCAGAACTGGAAAAAGCCTTTCTCATGTCTTTGCCTCATTCATATGACAACATGATATAATCATTGTAAAAATTAAGAAATAATGGGAGGGACATATGAAGACGGTGATTGTGTATGCAAACCCGGATGAGAACAGTTTCAATGCGGCTCTCGTAAAATACGTCGTCATGGCTTTAAAGGACAGCGGCCAAAGCTATACGGTCATTGACTTATACGCCGACCAATTTGATCCCGTGCTGAAGTACGGCGGCGAAAAAAAGCGCTCTGACATGAACCGGGACGCTGAAACGAAGAAATACCGGAAACTGATGAAAGAAGCGGATCATCTCATTTTCATCTACCCGCTGTGGTGGGGAGGCGTTCCGGCGATTATGAAAGGCTTTTTTGACAGAGTGCTTGTCGCCGGAGAAGCCTACACATATGAAAACGGCCGCGTAAAAGGACTGCTCCGGGCAGAGACGGCACAGGTCTTTTATACGGCGGATTCCCCGGGCTGGTACTTAAAGTGGTTCCGGAAAAACTCGGACTGGATTACGCTGAAAAAAGGCATTCTGCAATTTTGCGGCATTCAAAAAGCCGAGCGGAACCTTTTTTCTGTCGTCAAAACGAGCACACCCGAGCTGCGGGAAAAATGGCTGCGCCAAGCATACGCTAAAGTCCGGCGCGCTTGTGAAAAAGGAGCGGCCGCATGCAGATAAAAGAAATTTTCGTGATTCGCTGCCTGTCCTGTTTAAGTGTGGTTCTGCTTCACGTAGTTTCAATGGTGCTGATGATTCAGGAAGAGTCCTTAGCCAGTGCCGCCCATACGGTTGATGCTTTTCGGACCCTGTTGATGTTCAGCACGCCGGCGTTTATCTTTATTTCGGAATTTCTGCTTGCCAGGTCATACCCGGGAGGCGTTCCCGCGGGTTTTTTAAAGAAAAGGGGCAAAGTCATTTTCGTGCCGTTTCTGTTTATTGCCGCGGTGGATGCCATTTTAATGAAAAGCGTGGCGGAAGAAGGAGCCGGCTTCGTTTCAGTGATCGGTAAATTTTTAGAAAATGTGTTTTTAGGAAACTTCATCGGCTACTTCATTCTTGTGATCTTTCAATTTTACATTCTCCATATGCTGCTGCACCGCTGGCTGAACAACAAATCTCCCATGTGGGTGCTGTCTGTGTCGTTTATCATCAACGCCGTCTATCTGGCTTACTTTTCCATCTTTCATCCGCCGGCATCATCGGGGCTTGATTCTATTTTTCCGTTCTTTTGGGTTCCGTTTCCGGGCTGGGTGTTTTATTTCTGTCTGGCATTTTATTGCGGAAAGGAATATCCGCGTTTTTTATCGCTAATCAATCAGTACCGTTATGCGGTTTACTTCAGTGCGGCCGTATCGGCACTATTGATTGTGGCCGTTTCATATATCAGCGGCGGCTCCATTTCCTCTAAGCGTCCGGATATTATGATTTACGCGGTCAGTATGATCTTTCTGTGTTTTCATCTGTTTTCAAAGCTCAAAAAAGTGCCCGCGATTGTGATGATGATCAGCAACTATTCGTTTTCAATCTATCTGTTGCACTCCTACTTTTTAATCAGCGGATATCTTCTGGAAGGCTATTTGCGATCAATGCCTTTGCCGGCTGCCATCCTTCTTTTATTTTTGATCTGCACGCTCGGTCCCATTTTCGTATCTTGGGTGTGCAACCATTTCAGATACGGATACCTGTTTGTCGGGAAAGTGTATCAGCCGAAGCAGACCAAAAGAAATACGGCGGCGCATCAAGGCCGCACAGTCTGAAAAAAAGGCGGCGTTTCAGCCGCCTTTTATGATACGGAAGTTGTACATAACCTGCAAACGAAACCTTCCGCGGCAAGCCGGAAGCGAATGCCAGGCAAGCAGTATCGGGCAGCCTATCCCTAATTTTAATAGCGCTTTCACTGTAAGGCTGAAGACCCCGCCTGCGGCCGTTTTGACGGATGCATTTATGACAACATAACGCCATCGATTTTCTCCCTTGTGAAGACCGATATATTGTATACTTATAGGAAATACTTTCAAAAAAAGTGAAAAAGAGAAAAACTGTGAGCTTGGATGAACGACTAAAAAGGAGCGGGGACATTATGAATGACTGTGTCAAAACATTCGGAGAACTTCCGGACGAACTTTATTCCTTTGCGGGAGGAAAAGGAAGCATTCTCTCTAAAATGTATCAAAGCGGGTATCCTGTGCCTGAAGGGTTTGTGATTTTGCCGTCTGCCTTTCAGGACGGACAGCTGCGCCATCAGGCGAGAGAGGCTGTTGATCAATATGTGAATTCCATCCGCAGCCGCCATGCATCTGCGTTGTTTGCCGTACGATCATCCGCGCTGAGCGAGGATTCCGCTCAGGCTTCCTTTGCCGGAGAATTCGATACGGTGTTGAATGTCAAAACAGATCAAGACATGTCCAGGGCGATTGATGAAGTCCGCCGATCGGCACAGTCTGATAGGGTAAAAGCGTACAGCGCCGTTCAGGGAATGGAAGATGAGCATGAAATCGCAATCGTCATCCAGCTGATGATACCGTCTGAGATATCCGGAGTGCTGTTTACCGCAGATCCGATTACGGGGAGCAGGAGGGAGATGACAGGCAATTACGTCTACGGTCTCGGGGAGCAGCTCGTTTCCGGGGAAGCCGATGCCTATTCTTTTAAACTGGCACGGCCCAAGAAAAAATATGACGGCCCCGGGGAATTTCGCAAATATGCGTCAAAGCTCTATAAACTGGCGAAAAAGCTGGAAAAAGATCTTGGAGGGCCGCAGGATATTGAATGGGCCGCTGCGGGCGGGACATTGTATATTCTACAATCCCGCCCGATTACGACCTTACAAGCCGGAAATCTGGAAACCTATGAATGGAATGATTCTTTCAGCGGGGATTTTTTATGGACAAACACAAATATAGGAGAAGCGATTCCCGATGTGATGACGCCGCTGACATGGTCGCTCCTCCGGAATCTGGATGAAGAGTCGGGCATCATTCCGGGTTATTATGTCTGGTCCGGCAATATTTGCGGCAGAGCCTATAACAATATGAGCCAGCCTCTTTCCGTTCTCGCCGCTTTCGGTCTGAATCCGAAAGGCGGAAAAATAGGAAAAATGATGAGCGATACATTGGGAGAAATCCCGGCGGAAATGAAAATTCCTTTATATCCGTTCTCAAAGTATGAACTTTTGAAGATCATCTCGAAAAAACTGAAACCGTATCTGTCGAAAATGAAGCACGCGAAAAAAAACATGTCCTCCTACTTGGACGAATCGCCGGAGTGGTGCCGGAATATTGAGGAAAAGCTGAAACGGGCCGAAACGGAGCGGACATTATTAGCGATATGGAACAATGAGATCTATCCGTATTTATGCAACGCGTGGTTTGCGTTAATATCCGGCGGGCGTGATTCTGCGCAATCCTCTTCGTCGTTAACCTCTCAATTAACAAAACTCGCAGGGATAGAAGATGCGAATCTCCTGCTGTCCAATCTGAGGGGAAAAGGCGGACTGGCCAGCCTGGAGCCGATTATCGGCATTGATCAAGTCATGAAAGGCCGTATGAGCGAGGAAGAATACCTCAGGAACCAAGGTCACCGTGGCCCGCATGAATACGAACTTTCCATACCGCATCCGGGAGAAAACCGGGATTGGCTGACGAAGCAGATCAAAGAACACAAGGAGTCGGGTATTGATGCCGAACAACTGCTTTTGAAACAGCAGCGGTCGCATGAACAGGCCTTCCGAAGATTTGAAGAAAAGTATCCTCATAAGGTCAAATGGCTCAAAGCCAAAATGGAAAAAGCGTCAGAATACGCGAATATTAGAGAAACAACCAGATCCGAATTTGTCAGGGTGTACCGGACAGCCAGAGCATTCGCGCTCAGAGCGGCGGAAATGACCGGCATGAAGGACGATATTTTCTTCCTGTATCTGCATGAAATAACCGATCTGCTCGCGGGGAAAGAGCCGGCGGTTGCGTCGATTCAAGCGAGAAAGCAAAACTATGAAACCTATAAAAAACTGCCGCCGTTCCCATCCGTTATTAACGGAAGGTTCAATCCGTTTAAATGGGCTGAGGATCCTGACAGAAGAGCGGATTATTACGATGCTTTTATGCCTGCGGAAACTGATGATGCGCATACTTTAAAAGGTTTCGCGGGAGCGGCCGGGAGAGTGGAGGGCATTGTCCGTGTCCTTGATACTCCGGAAGACGGGGATTCTTTTGCGGCGGGGGAAATTTTAGTGACGTCGACAACCAATGTAGGCTGGACCCCGCTTTTTCCAAGAGCGGCTGCTATCATAACGGACGTCGGCGCCCCTTTGTCCCACGCGGCGATCGTCGCCCGGGAACTTGGGATTCCTGCCGTTGTAGGGTGCGGAAATGCAACGTCAAAACTGAAAACGGGGGACAGGGTGGCCGTTGACGGCGGGCAAGGCATCGTCCAGCTGGAACCGCGGCAGACTCCGGTCACTTCAGAAGAGGAAAATGGTAAACTGATAGAATAAAAACATGGGAAAGGAGCAGCGCATGAATAAAGCAGTTATTAACGGGGAGCAAATCAGAAGTATGAGCGACCTGCACCAGACATTGAAAAAGGAACTTGCCCTTCCTGAATACTACGGTGAAAACCTTGACGCTTTATGGGATTGTCTGACCGGATGGGTGGAATACCCCCTCGTTTTAGAATGGAGACAGTTTGAACAAAGCAAGCAGCTTACAGAAAATGGCGCCGAGAGTGTGCTTCAGGTCTTTCGTGAAGCGAAAGCGGAAGGCTGCGACATCACCATCATACTTTCATAATACGAGCAACGGGAGAGAGACAAAAATGGAAAAACAAACCCTCAGCTATCCGATTGGAGAATATCAGCCGGCTGAATCGATTTCGGCCGGACAGAAACAAGAATGGATCAATGCGCTGGAGCACGCTCCGGCCAAACTGAAACAAGCTGTCAGAGCGATGTCGGACAGTCAGCTTGATACGCCGTACCGCGAAGGGGGATGGACTGTCCGCCAAGTGGTTCACCATCTGGCGGACAGCCACATGAACGGCTATACCCGGTTTAAATTGAGCTTAACGGAGAATGAACCGGAAATCCGCCCTTATGATGAAAAAGGCTGGGCCGATCTTCATGATTCTAAAACCGCCGCTTGCGGGGATGCGCTTGAGCTGTTAACGCTCCTGCACAGAAGATGGGCCGCTCTTTTGCGCTCCATGACGGAAGCCCAATTCAAACGGACATACTTCCATCCTGTATCTAAAGAGACGGTTACGCTGGAACAGGCGCTCGGGCTATATGTCTGGCACTCTGAACATCACATCGCCCATATTACTGAGCTTTCCCGGCGGATGGGCTGGCATCTGTCTTAGAGGATGCCGGCTTCCGGAAATACGCCAAAACCGCCGCAGACACAATCGTGCATAATGAAATGACGGCGGCTGCCGTATAAAGATGGTGGTAGCCGCTGGAAATGCCCGCTTCAATCGCATCAGAAACCGCTTTTTTGACGGCGGGAACGGGGATTCGGCTTACCTGCTCCTGCAACGAAGAAAGTCCGCCGCCGATATCGGGCATTTGCGCCTGATCAGCGGGAATTCCGCTTTTCGCTAAACGGTTTTTGATGTCATCTCCGATCCGGTCAAAGCCCGCTGTAATGAAGCCGGCATATAAAGCCGGAGCGAGCGTCAGCCCGACCTGCCTTACGAGTGACAGCGTGCCGAGCGCTGTTCCTTTGTTTTGGCCCGCCGTTTCTGATACAAGCACATTCAGCGGAGCCCCGAGCAGAAATCCGAAACCGATCCCCGCAATGACACTCGCTGTGACAAATTCCCATTTATCCGTCACCCATAACGGAAACAGGCTGAAGCCTGCAAATGCGATGGCGCCTGATACAACCGCGGAAAAGACCGGCCCTTTTTTATCCGTGATCGCCCCGCCGAGCCACGCTCCGATTCCTGACGCCAACGCGAGCGGCGTCATCCAATAACCCGCTTTCTCCGCCGATACATGCAAATATTGCTCCGCATAAGAAGGAATAAAAATGACCGCAGCGAGCAGCCCTCCCGATAAAAATCCGATGACGAGCGTCCATTGAAACACTTTATTTTGCAGCAGCGAGTAGGCGAGAATCGGATCGCCCCCTCGGTTTTCAACCCGCTTTTCGACTTTAAGCAGCACCAGAAAGAGAAGTGCCGCTCCCAAAAGATACCCGTACACCTTTACGTTCATTATGCTTTCTGACAGCTTCGCCCCATCGAGATTCGTGATACCGATCATGCAAGATAAGATCGCAAGAGACAGCAGCATTGTGCCGGCGAGGTCAAGCCGTTTCGCCTCAGGCTCTTTCGTTTCAGCGATAAACAAACCGCCGCACACAACCAAAGCGGCGGCAATCGGCAGGTTAATCAAGAACAGCCAATGCCACGACCCGGTTACATCAAGCAAAAAGCTCCCGATATTCGGTCCGAGGACGGCCGCCATACCGTTCATCGCCCCTAAAAGCCCGAGAGCTTTCCCCTGTTTCTCCTTTGGAAGCACAGCCAGCACATGCGAACTCCCGATAATAAAAATTCCGCCGCCGCCAAGGGCCTGAATGAGCCGTGCCGCCAAAAACATCGGGAAGCTCTGACTGAGTGCGACAAGCAAAGAGCCGAGTCCGAACAGCCCGACTTCAATCATAAACAGCTTTTTCCGCCCGTATCGGTCCGACAGCTTGCCGACAATCGGCACACTGACACTGAGTCCCAATGTGTAAAGGGTCACTCCCCACGATCCCCATGAAGGAGAAACATCAAAAGAGCTGTTAATCGTCGTCAGAGCAGCGGAAATAATTCCGTTGTCCAGCGCCGCCATGAACACACCGATCGTAAAGAGAGTGATGGCCCGGCTCTGGTTTTTTTCTGTTTGCAATGGCTCCGGCATACTGATCAATCCTCCTGTTTTTAATTCACTTCGAATATATTATTCACTTCAAGTGAATTAAATGTCAAACAAAAAAAGGCCGCCGATACCGGCAGGCCTTTTTCATCTCTATCCCTGTTTGGAAGAATCAAGCGCTCTTGCCAAAATGGCAAGCCCTTGATTGACCGTTTGTTTTTCTTCAGCGGTCAGCGTTTCCAATGAACGCTTCAATTTTACATGTCCTTTTTGATAAAGGCTGCGGAAAATATCTTTCGCGTTTTCCGTTAATTGAACGACGACTGAACGGCGGTCTTCTTCTGACGGAGCGCGTGTAATGAAACATGATTTTTCTAAACGGTCAAGCAGCCCCGTCGTATTTGAAAGGGAAGCGCCCATTTTCTCCGCTATGTCACTCACCTTAAGCGTCCCGTGGTTGTTCAGAAGCATCAGCACCTTCATTTGCGGCATGCTCATATCAAGCTTCATCCACTCCGACACATCGCCGAGCCCCGCCGATGTCATCACTTTCATGTACAGCACCCAAATATCCCGTTCCTCAGGAGAAAAAATATCGCCGCTTAATACTGTTGTATCATGCAGGTTATAATCCATCGTCTCACTTCCTCATTTATACTCCTGCATACCATATTACTGATTTTAATCAGAGAAAGAAAGTTGCAGACGAGTTTTGTTTGAATGTGAGGTGGTAGTGTATAATATGTTGGAGATTATTGGGGGAATTATAATAAATAAGCTATTTTATGATGATTGGAGAGAACATTGCTGACTAAAAAGAATGCCTTATCGATATTAAAAGTATTATTTCCTATTGCAGTTTTGCTTTTAGTCATTTATCAGTCCAAAAAGGAATTGACAGACCTTTCTTTTAAACGAACGCTGTACATTATTAACGGGATTGAGCGTTACGATTTATTTATTCTCGTTCTGCTCGGCCTTCTTGCCGTCAGCGCAATGTCCTTTTATGACTTTGTGCTGAAACGGACGCTTCGCCTCAACATTCCGAATTGGAAAGTATTCAGGGTCTCCTTTATCGCCAATTCCTTTAACAATGTCCTTGGATTCGGCGGTCTGGCGGGTGTCGGGCTGCGGACGATGCTTTACAAAGAACATACGAATGACGTAAAACGCCTCGTCGCAGGCATCGCCTGGCTTACGTCCTCAGCGCTGCTCGGGCTGTCCGTCTTCAGTATCCTGACCATCGCCCGGGTTCTGCCGGTTGGAGAGATTACGGGTGAGAAACCGTGGCTGTGGGCTGTTATCGCCGGAGTGGCGCTTATAGTGCCGGCAGCCTTAATCGCCGCTGGGATCAACAATAAAAAAGCTGGCGCAGAAGACGGTGAAGCAAAACCGAGGCATCCGGTTTTTTCTTACATCGGGGCATCGTTTGCCGAATGGTTTGCGGCGGCCGTCGTCATGTATTATTCCCTGTATGTCATGGGAATTCACGCGGATGTCCGCCATGTATTCGGTGTATTTGCCATTGCCGCTATCGGGGGAATCATCAGCCTTGTGCCGGGAGGATTCGGTTCGTTTGACCTTCTGTTTCTGCTCGGCATGCAGAATATGGGCTTTCCCCAGGAGGCGGTTGTGACATCCATCGTCATCTACCGGATTGTGTATTCATTTATTCCGTTTGTGTTCGGGCTGTTCTTTGCGGCTGGCGATTTAACGGAAAATACGCTGAAACGGCTGGAATCAAATCCGAAGATGGCGCCTGCCGTGGAAACGACGAACGTGCTTCTCGTATTCCAGCGCGCTATCTTAATCAGGGTGCTTTACGGTTCGCTGTCGCTTTTGGTTTTCATGGCGGGAGTCGTCGTGCTGGCGTCCGTCGCCCTGCCGATTGACAGGGAGACGGTCATCCCGCATATTCCGCGCCCGGCGCTCCTTGCGTTTAACGCGTTATCGTTAAGCGCGGCTTTGATTCTTTTAATCTTGCCGATTGAATTATACAAACGGACGAAACGTTCTTATTCAATGGCGGTTGCCGCGCTGGTCGGCGGTTTTGTGTTCAGTTTCTTAAAAGGATTGAACATCAGCGCGATCTTTATTCTGCCTGTCGTCATCGTATTGCTTGTGCTGTTAAAGCGGCAGTTTATCAGAGAGCAGGCTTCGTATACGCTCGGCCAGATGATTTTTGCGGCCGCTCTGTTTATTATCGCCTTGTTTAACTACAATCTCATTGCCGGCTTTATTTGGGATAAAATGAATCGACTGCTGCGCCACGATTATTTCGTCCATAACAATTCGCACATTACATATGCCACGATGACGGCCATTATTGTTGTGCCGCTGTTTTTCCTTTTGTTTACGTTCTTTTATCATAAAAGATCGAAGCCGATCGGAGAAGAGGCCGATCCTGAACGGCTGAAGTCCTTTTTGGCGGAAGAAGGCGGAAATGCGCTCAGCCATCTCGGCTTTCTCGGGGATAAGCGGTTTTATTTCTCAAGCGACGGCAAAGCGCTTTTATTGTTCAGCCAGATTTCCAGAAGGCTTGTCGTGCTCGGTGATCCGTCAGGACAGAGAGACTCTTTTCCGCTTGTGATTGAGGAATTTCTGAATGAAGCGCATAAGCAGGGGCTGAGTGTCATGTTTTATCAGATCGAACGTGAAGATCTGGCGCTGTACCATGACTTCGGCTATAACTTCTTCAAGCTTGGAGAAGAAGCGTTCGTGGATATGGAGGCCTTTACGCTCTCAGGTAAGAAAAAAGCGGGGCTGCGGGCGATTAACAACAAATTTGACCGCGAAGGCTACACATTTCATGTCGGGGAACCGCCGTTTTCCTCCGAGTTTATCGCCAAGCTGAAAGACATTTCGGACGAATGGCTCGGACCGAAAAAAGAGAAAGGTTTTTCTCTCGGTTTCTTCGACCGGGATTATTTGGAACAGGCGCCGATTGCTTACGTGAAAGACGCGGAAGGGGAGATCATCGCTTTTGCCAACCTGATGCCGATGTATCAGGAAGGCGAGATATCCGTCGACTTGATGCGTTATCGGAAAAGCGCGCCGAACGGTATTATGGACGCGCTTTTCATCCGTCTGTTTCTCTGGGCGCAGGAAAAAGGCTATACTACCTTCAATATGGGCATGGCGCCTTTGTCAAACGTAGGAACGGCTTTTACTTCTTTCTGGTCGGAAAGAATCGCGGCCGTCATCTTCAACAACGTCCGGTATATGTACAGCTTCAGCGGGCTGCGGGCCTTTAAAGAAAAATACAAACCGGAGTGGCGCGGGAAATACTTGGCGTACCGAAAAAACAGATCACTGTCCGTCACGATGATCCTCGTCACCCGCCTGATCGGAAAAACCAAAAAAAGACGCCGTTAAAAGGCGTCTTTTTTTTTGAATAATTGACTAAAAATTCTAATTTCTCTCTGTTATACTGAATAACATGATCATAAGGTGAAAGGAAGGCTGATGAATGAAACAGGCAACCGTGTTTAAATATGAAGCGTTTTCCGATATTCCGGATTTGGGAAATCCCGCGGGAATCGTCTTTAACGGAGATGATTATTCAGATGAAGAGATGCAGATGATCGCCGAAATGGCAGGGTACAATGAAACCTCATTTCTCTGTAAAAGCGGAGAAGCCGATCTGCGCATCCGCTATTTTACACCCGGCCACGAAATGAATTTATGCGGACATGCTACCGTCGCCTCTCTTTACGCATTAATTGAAAAGGGAAGGCTTCAGGCTGATCAGACATATCAAATTGAAACAAAAGCCGGCATTCTTCCCGCAAAAGCCGCTGAACGAAACGGCCGGGTATACATCACACTCGAACAGGCTCCCCCGCAATTTCTGCCGTTTACGGGTGACAAAGAAAAGCTTGCGGCCTCGCTCGGGATTACGGCTGAGGATTTTCACAGCGGGCTGCCGATTGTTTACGGATCAACGGGGATCTGGACACTGATTGTTCCGCTGAGATCACTTAAAGCATCACGGAATATGGTGCCGGACAACGCACAATTCCCCGCTATTTTGCGCGATCTTCCGAAAGCGAGCGTTCATCCGTTTTCTCTGGAAACCGTTCATCCGGAAAGTGATCTGCACGGACGCCATTTTTCTTCCCCTTTCTCCGGAACGACTGAAGATCCCGTCACGGGAACCGCTTCAGGCGTCATGGCAGCCTATATGCGGCAATACGGAGGCTCCGAAGCCGAATGCCTCACGATTGAACAGGGCCAGGAAATCGGGAAAGACGGAAAAGTGGAAATCAGGATCGCGGAGGAAAACGGAGAGATGAACATCAAGATGACGGGAACGGCCGTGTATGCCGAAACAATCAATTTTCAGCTTCCGTAACGGTTTACAAAAGCCGGTCGTATCCGTTATATTATAAATGATAATCATTTTCATTTGGATAGGAAGGTGAATCGGCATGCCGAAAACCGAACAATTACAGCAAAACGAAAGTCTTGCACATACAATCAGAAACAGAAGATCCATCCGGTCGTTTAAACCGGAAACCGTACCTTCTGAAGTCATATTAGATATGCTTGAAACGGCCGTTTACGCACCGAACCACAGACTGACGGAGCCATGGCGTTTTATCTACGCAGCAAGCGAAGCGGGAAAAGCAAAGCTTGCGGACAGCTACGTCTCATTTTTCAAAAAGATAAAAGATGATTTCAACGAGGAAAAAGAGCGGAACATGAGAAAAAATCTCAGCGCCGTTCCGGGATTTTTGCTGGTCGTCTTAAAAGAAGATGAAAATGAATTTACGAGAAACGATGATTTCGCGGCGCTGAGCGGCATGATTCAAAACCTTCAGCTTCTCGCACATGAAAACGGCATCGGCATGGTCTGGAAAAGCGGCCGCATTATGTATGACAAACAGGTGCACCAAGACTTCGGCCTTGCTGACAATGAGCGCTTTGCAGCTATCATTCAAACGGGCTATCCGGATGAACAGCCTAAGGCGAAAGAACGGACGCCGGCAAAAAGCCTGTTTACCGAACTGTAAAAAAAAATCCCCGTCTCTATACAGAGGCGGGGATTTCGTATTAGCGGGTTTTGCTTTTAGCTCTGTTGTCAGCGGCTTTCATCCGCGCCTGCGCTTCGCGGTCAGCGGAATCAGCAAGCTCGCTTGAATATTCCTCATATGTGCCGTCTGTTTCGCGTTTCAAAGCATCCGGAACTTGAGGAAGTTTTTGTTTGTTTTTATCACGGTTTTTGTGAGTATGATTTCTGCCCATATCAATCGCCCCCTGAAAAAAGTGATATCAAACAAACATAGTATCTGCCCAATCCCGATCTTTATTCAGTTTATTTCCGTTTGGCTGCTCTTTCCGCTTTTTTGAATTCACCGGAATAAAGGACTTCCTGCATTTTTTTCAGATTGGCTCCCTGCTGATGTTTTTCGCGCTTCTTTTCCATAAAAGAAGACCCTCCTTCAAAACAGAATACCAATAGGATTGGCTTTTATTTCCGTTTTTATGCAGATAAGAGATCCTTTAAAGCCAAATCAAGTTCTTCATATGTAAATTGAAAACCGGATGTCAGCGCCTGCTTAGGCAGGGCGCGCTGGCCTTTTACGATCAGCAGGCTCATTTCTCCCAAGGCCTTCTCCAGAAAAAGTTCCGGTACGGGAATCCAATGGGGGCGGTGCAGGACGCTTGCGATCGTCTTTCCTAATTGCTTCATTTCTACGGGGTTCGGCGATGTCACATTCATGGGACCGGACAAGTCATCATGCTCCGCCGCATAAGCGATGAGTTCCGCGGCGTCATCCACATGAACCCATGACAGCCATTGCCGTCCAGAGCCGATGGTGCCGCCGGCTAACAGCTTATAAGGGAGAACCATGAGCGGCAGGGCGCCTTTTTCACCGAGCATCACCCCGAATCTGGCATATACCGTCCGGATGCCGAGCGCTTCAATTTTCTGGCCTTCACGCTCCCACATATGAGCCGTATGACTGAGAAAGTCTTCATTTGACGTATCGGACTGTTCGGTGAGCGTTTTTTCTGTGCTTGTGCCGTAAATGCCGACGGCGCTGGCCTGAATCAAAGCCCGGGGTTTTTTCGGCTGCTGCTTCATAATCCGTCTGACTTCTCTCGTCGCTTCTATTCTGCTTGAGATGATTTGTTCCTTCGTTGTGTCCGTCCAGCGGTCAAAGATGGATTTGCCGGCGAGGTTCACCCATACATCAATAGGGGGAAGCTCGCGCTCAGGCGCCGCGTTTTCGGCCAGCCATTGAACATATGTCACATTTTTTTGTTCGGTTTCTCTCTGTTTTCTTGATAAAATATAGACATGATGTCCCCGGCGGGTAAACACACCTGTCAGATGCTGGCCCAGAAAACCAGTGCCGCCTGTCATCGCGATATTCATATCCATCTCTCCTTACACGTTGATATATATACTGTACCTCATTTGCCAAAAAGAAAAACGCCTGAACATCGGGGCGGGAAAGGAGACCGGGATGCCGTTTATTACAAAAATATCGACCCAAAAGAAAAATACCGAGCGCTTCAACATCTTTCTTGATGAGAAATATGCATTCAGCGTCGACGCCGACGTGCTTGTGCGTTATGACCTGAAAAAAGGGAAAGAACTGGACGAGCTTGACATTCTTGAAATCCAGTACGGCGATGACGTGAAAAAAGCCTTTAACCGCGCCGTAGAATTTTTATCATACCGGATGCGTTCTGAAAAAGAAGTCCGGGACCACCTGAAGAAAAAAGAAACACCGGACATGGTCATTTCTGAAGTCATCCATAAACTGTACGATTACCGCTACTTAAATGACAAAGAATTTGCCGAAGCCTATGCGAGCACCCACAAAAAAACAAACGGCAAAGGCCCTGACGTCCTGTTCCGCGAGCTGAAAGCGAAAGGAATAGACGACGATACCATCAAGGAAACGCTCAGCGCGTTTACATTTGATGAGCAGATACAAGAAGCGCTGAAACATATCGGCAAGATCCTCAAAAAAGACAAAAAGCTGTCCACAAAAGAGATCAGACAGCGGGCGCAGATGCAGCTTCAGCGAAAAGGTTTCCCTTTCGACGTCATCAATGCCGCTCTGGAGCAGACGGAGTATGAAAATGATGATGAAGCCGAGATGGAAGCTCTGAAGGCCCATGCGGAAAAAGCGATCAGGAAATACCGCTATGACGGCAGCTATGAAAGCGGAATGAAGGTTAAACAGTACTTATTCAGAAAAGGATTCTCGATTGACGATATTGATCAATTCTTGCAGGAAGAGGAGTAAACTGAAATGGACAAACGATACAGTCAAATGACGCCTCATGAACTACAGACAGAAATTGCGGGACTGACGGAAAAAGCGCGAAAAGCGGAACAGATGGGCATTGTAAATGAACTGGCCGTGCTTGAACGGAAAATTACGATGGCCAAAGCTTACATGCTGAACCCGGAAGACTTTCGGCCCGGCGGGGTGTATCAGATAGAAGGTTCTGATGACACTTTCCGCATTGATTACATCAACGGCGTATTCGCCTGGGGACACAGATCTTCCCCGTCTGACGGGGAAGAAGCACTGCCGATTTCCGTTTTAAAAGAAAAAAAATAACAAAAGAGGCCGGTTCCGGCCTCTTTTTCTTTTCGAGCACATTCGTTTCAACCTTTCAGTAAAAAATGATTGAATTCATTTTTGATATCTTTTAAGATGGACTTCGTTGTTTTTTAAATAAAAAGGAGGCGATTTGCGTTGAATATCAAAATGAAACAGCCATCTGTGAAATTAATGATTTTTGTTTTAATGATCTGCACATTTTCCATCGGGTATACGGAATATGCTGTCATGGGTATTCTGACGTCGATTGCCGATGACTTTCATATACATGTATCTTCAGCGGGCATGCTTGTTACGGCGTACGCGGCAAGCGTCTGCCTGACGGGCCCGATCGTAACCATTATCGCGGTTAAGCTGCCGAGAAAACCGGTGCTGCTAGGGTTGATGGGCATCTTCGTCCTTGCCAACCTGATGAGCGTCTTTGCGCCGAACTTCGCCGTGCTGGCGATTTCCAGAATTTTATCCGCATCCATCCACGGAGCTTTTTTTGCGATCGCCATGGTGTTTGCGAGTGAAATGGTGCCGCCTGAAAAACGTTCCGCCGCCGCGGCTTCCATGAACGGCGGATTAACCGTGGCGCTGATGCTCGGCGTCCCGTTCGGCTCTTATTTAGGGGATGCCCTTAACTGGCGGGCCGTCTTTTTCATTATTTCCGTTTTAGGCATGATCGGGCTGATCGGACTGATGCTGGTCGTACCGAACCGGAAACCGAAAGTGATTCCGATGCTGATGAATGAATGGAGTGTCTTTAAGCATAAACAAGTGATTTTTTCCTTTGCGATCACCATTCTCGGCTACTCAGGCGTATTTATCGCTTACACGTTTATTGAGCCGATTTTAAGAGATTCAGCGGGGTTCGGCACAGTCGGCATTACAGGCGCATTATTTGCCTACGGTCTCGGCGGAGTGGCGGGGAATTTCTTCGCGGGCAAAGTGCCGCTCAAACTGCTGACGCGCACGATGATCGGTGTGATGATCGGCTTGATCGGCGTCTTGGCGATTTTCCCTTATATCGCCGTTTTTCCAGCCGCCGCGGTTTCAGCGACATTTTTATTCGGCGCATGTGCGTTCGGCACGCCGCCGCTTTTGCAGACCAAGGTTATTTCTTCCTCTGAAAACGGCACGACAATCGCCGCTGCGGTGAGCGTTTCCGCCTTTAACCTGGCAAACGCGCTCGGCGCCTGGATCGGCGGATTGATTCTCGGCGGAACGGGATCTTACTCATGGCTGTTTGCCGGCGGTGCGCTGATGACAGCTCTCGGCCTTGTGCTTTCCACGTTCGCTCATCTGTCTGAGAAGAAAGATGTTTATGAATACCAAGTGCATAAAGGATAACAAAAAGCTTGCAGGGGATATTCCGCCTGCAAGCTTTTTTCAGTGTTTCAATGTAATGCTGATCACCGTATGTTTATCACTCTCAGCTAAGGAAATATTCCGGGTTTCCGGTACTCCGTCTTTTTCAAAAACGACGGCATAGGTTCCTTTCACGCCGCTTTTCCATGCAATCTCGCCGTGGTGATCAGTCTTGCCTATTATCTCTCCGCGGTCTATATTCGGCTGGTGATCTGACTCCGCCGCTTTCATCACGGTGACCGTCACACCGGCCGCCGGTGAGCCGTCTGCATCCTCAGCATGGAGCGTAACGGGCAGTGCTTTTTTGGCGGCGGAATCATCCGCTTTGCCGCATCCGCATAAAACGGCCGCCGCGAGAAAGAAAACAAAAGCTTTATTGATTTGACCAATATTGAATGTTGTCGAATACACTGTTTGTCACCCTTGTTCCCAGATTGTAAGACGACCCGCCGTTTGTATGAATGGCAATGGCGGTCTGGCCGGTGTCGCTGTAATTGCGGTAAACGGGCGATCCGCTCTGGCAGCCGAACGTATCTGTCGTGTAGGTGAGTTTATATGTCTCGGCAGAACGTATCGGCTTGCTGTCCGACCACATGGAACCGGACACTTTGTCGCACGGATATCCTGTCACGGTTGAGGAAAGCCCGGCCGGACTGGAACTGTTGGTCGTCCGGTAGCCGTACCAGCCGACAGTATCCCCAGGCGACCCGTTTACTTTGATTGCGCCGTAGTCATAGTTTGTGTCACCGTTTTCTGTCCACCCTTTGACGCTGTAGAATGTCTTTCCTGAATAAGAGCCGTACGGGTACGATGACCCGTTGCGGCCGGGAGCTGCCGTAATTTTCGATGCCCAGCCGTTTTTCTGATCATACACGCAATGTCCCGCCGTAACAATCGTGTCGGCATTGACAAAAAAACCGGTGCATCCGTAGGTGCTTGTGCTGCCGCTGTATGTGACGGTCAGCTGTGCTGTCGCTCGATATGGAAATGATGTTGTAGGAGAAATTCTGATTCGTTCGTCTGTCCCAATAATACTGGAAGGCTTTAATGACTTGATGTCAGCTTTGCTGTTTTGTGCAAGCTGTCTTTTGGTGAGGCCCGTTCCTTCATAAGCGGGGGATGTCTGTGTTGTTTGTACAGGCTGATTCTGATTTGCGTCAAACTCCTCACCGCTGTTTGATACAGATGTCTGCGGGCTGCCCGCTGCTTCAGCTGAAACAGCAAATAATGAAACTGACAGTAAGAATGCGGTAAGGCTCAGCAATCGTTTTGAAACTGTCTTCATTTTATAAAACCCCTCCTTTTTTGTCTACCGGCTTTCGGTTGAACATTTAACATATTATGGAATTTATTTAGCGTTATGACCGCAAAAGGATGTTTTTTTCTGCAAAAAAAGAGACCGGCTCATTCCCGGTCTCTTACGGTGTGTGTTATCGTCTGCCTGAAGCTCTCATGCGCTCTTGCGGGTGCGAATTAATTGAACCGTCCGCCCGTTTAGAAGCGTAGTCATCCTTTGCCCGCGGTTCGCCTTCAAACTTATTATTGTTCTGATTAGGAAATCCTTTTGCCTTGTTCCGGACCATTTGTTTTCCCCCTCGGCCAATATCAAAAGGTTGCGCCTTCTGGACTGAAGACGTAAAGTTAGTATATGCCTGTGACAAGCTGCGTAAAAGCAGCAGGTTTTCCCAAGGAAAGGAGACAGAGACATGAATACATATATCGACAAACTGACGAATTTGCTGCTTGAGAAAAATGACATGCTCAGCTATTTGCAAGCGCGAACTTGGGTTGAGCTTTTATGGGGAGATTTCGAAGCGACTTACGCAAAAGCCGGCCGCCCGTATCAAGGAGAGCAAATGACGGAACGCGTCGTCAAGGAATGGATCGAATCATACGGCAGCAAGCTCCATATGTTCCAGAGCGTTCGGGAAGACGTTTCTCATTATTTGGATCAAAGCAGGGGTCTCCTGCATTAACATAGCAGTGCGCCCGCCGGATATCGTCCGGCGGTTTTTTTTATAAAAGAAATAGGAAAATCATGTTTGGCGACCGGCGGAATGTGGAAATGTGTAATAACTTATAAAATAGCGGGGAGGAACCACAATGAACATGAAAAAGGGGTTAACCGCATTTATTCCGGCCGCAGGACTTTGCTTATTTTTAGCCGCAGGCACCGTTTTTTTCGATCCGGCAGCGAATGCCGCAGCAGTTCACCAGACAAAAATAGACACCGCAGCAGATACATATATCGTGAAAGCAGGAGAACTTAACGTCCGCAAAGAACCAAATAAACAAGGGTCGATTATCGGCACGCTTCGTTCAGAGGATTCCGTAAAGGTTAAACGGCTTCAAGGAGCAGATTGGGCTGAGATTGACTACAAAGGTCACAAAGCCTATATCTCCACACATTTTCTGATGAAGCAGCCGGTGAAGGCGGTGACGGCGAAACAAACCGCTTTTTATACGCCGACTTTGGAAACCGGCAAAAAAGGGTCCGTTAAAGCGGGTGAAACCGTCAATGTGCTCGGCTGGGGGTTCAGCCATGACGGAGGATTTGACCGTAAATGGGCGTACGTCACATACGGCGGGAAAGCAGGTTATGTGAAAACGGCCGACTTAACTCAAAAATAAAGATTCGGGCAGGCGAATGAGCCTGCTTTTTTTCTGAAACTTTTCGCCTTTCCTTTCGTAAAAGATGAAAAGGAGAGTGACAGATATGATAATGGTAATCGGCGGCCTTCTGATGGCTGCGGCCGGCATTTTAGTCACATTTTTTCCGCCGAAGTCGATCAACAGCCTGTACGGATATCGGACGAAGCGCTCTATGGCGGATGAGTCGCAGTGGAAAGAAGGCAATCGATTCAGTGCGCTTCTCATGATTTTGTTCGGCCTTATATCGGCGGCAGCTGGATTTGCGGGCAGCCTGCTTATCCGGCTGACTCAGCCGTTCGCCTTGATCGTTCAGGCCGTATTATTGATTGCGATCAGCGTACTGATCATCGTCTTAACAGAAAGAAGATTGAAACAAACGGGGAGGAGAATCGATGAATGACATTACGTTTCACATGATCGAAACAAACGGAGTGACGCTGCACACGGCTTCAGCCGGTCCGAAAGACGGTCCTTTGGCGGTGCTGCTGCACGGGTTTCCGGAATTCTGGTACGGCTGGAAGAGCCAGATCAAACCGCTGGCGGATGCCGGATACCATGTTGTCGTGCCTGATCAGCGCGGCTATAATCTCAGTGACAAACCGGAGGGCATTGAAAACTATACCATTGATACGCTCAGAGACGACATTATCGGGCTGATCACGCATTTTACAGATGACAAAGCCGTCGTCATCGGCCACGATTGGGGAGGAGCCGTGGCCTGGCATTTGGCATCCACGCGGCCGCAATACGTTGAAAAATTAATCACGGTCAATATCCCGCACCCGGCGGTTATGCGGAAGGTCACACCGTTCTACCCGCCGCAGTGGAAGAAAAGCTCTTATATCGCTTTCTTTCAGCTGCCGGAAAAGCCGGAACGGAGATTGTCTGAAGACAATTACCGCGTATTGGATCAAGCGATCGGCTTATCCGAACGACCGGCGCTTTTTTCACGGGAAGATGTCGACAGCTACAAAGAAGCTTGGGGCAGAAAAGGAGCGCTCACGGCGATGCTGAACTGGTACCGGGCGATCAGAGCCGGCGGTTTAGGCCCTGCCGTTCCGCTTAAAATGCCCGTTCCGTACCGATTAATATGGGGCGTCAATGACCGAGCGCTGAGCAAAAAGCTCGCCAAGGAAACAAAACGGATGATTCCAAACGGCGACATAATCTTCATAGATGATGCCTCACATTGGGTCATTCACGAAAAACCGCGCATCGTCAGCCATTTGATTCATGAATACCTTCAGCAATAAAGTCTGTCCCGCGTACAGACTTTTTCTTTTTTTTCTCATATCTGCCGAAAAACATGACAAAATATAAACCATATGCAGAAAAAATTTTCTTTCCCTGTAACAAAAAAATGGTTTAAACGTCATTAAAAAAAGGAAAAGCCTTACTGAAGTTTTGCGGACAATTCCTTTAAGGCCGTCCTAAAAAAAGAATAATACAAAGAAGGTGCCTTCATGAAACAAAGGTTAATCTCAATTATTATTCCGTCTTACAATGAAGGGAACAACGTCAAGCTCATCCATGAATCTTTAAAAAAAGAGTTTCAGACGATTCATTATGACTATGAAATTTTCTACATCAATGACGGAAGCGCGGATGACACCCTTCAGCAGATTAAAGAACTGGCCGCCAGAAACCATCGCGTCAAATACATATCTTTTTCCCGCAACTTCGGGAAAGAAGCGGCCATTTTGGCAGGATTTGAACACGTGCAGGGCGAAGCGGTAATCGTGATGGACGCCGATCTGCAGCATCCGACCCATCTGCTGAAAGACTTCATTCAAGGCTATGAAGAAGGGTATGACCAAGTCATCGCGCAGCGCAACCGAAAAGGGGACAGCCCCGTGCGTTCCGTGCTTTCTTCCCTGTATTATAAATTTATCAACAAAGCCGTCGAAGTGGACCTGCGTGACGGGGTCGGAGATTTCCGCCTGCTGAGCCGGCAGGCCGTTGATGCCCTTTTGAAGCTGAGTGAAGGGAACCGTTTCTCGAAAGGGCTGTTCTGCTGGATCGGGTTTGACCAGAAAATCGTATTTTATGAAAATGTCGAAAGGAAGAACGGCACGTCCAAATGGTCATTCAGCAATCTGTTCAACTACGGAATGGACGGTGTCGTCTCCTTCAACAACAAGCCCCTTAGGGTATGCTTTTTCACCGGTATTCTGATATTGCTTCTGTCGATGGTTTATATTGTAACGACCTTTGTTCATATTCTGACACACGGCGTGTCCGTACCCGGATACTTCACCATTATTTCCGCCGTGCTGTTTTTAGGGGGCATCCAGCTTTTGAGTCTCGGCATCATCGGAGAATACATCGGCCGGATTTACTATGAAACAAAAAAACGCCCGCACTATTTAATTAAAGAAGCGAATATAACGTACGGAGAACAAAATGAAACGAATTATACAAAGAAGCGCAAGTGGAACCATTAAACAGCCGCCGCTGTGCGCAGGGTCTGGGGACGTTGTATGAAAAAAAATAAATGGATCTTGCCGGCAGCCTGTGTGCTGGCTGCGGCAGCCGCTCATATTTTTTTCTTAAAAGAGTGGTCGGCAGGCCGCTATATGACGGGGTCTGGAGACGGGATCGCCCAAATGGCGGTCTTCAAAAAGCTGCTGTTTGATCAATATATGAACGGCAGGCTGTTTTACAGCTATTCGTTCGGACTGGGCGGGGGCGTGTACAGTCAGCTCGGCTATTATTTCTCTACTTCTTTTCTATTCCTGTTTATCTCCGCCGCTGTCCGCTTTTTGCAGCTTATTCAGCTGACGGGTGAGGCTGATGCGCTGTTTTGGGCGCAGGCCTCCGTTTTTATCAGCATTGCCAAGC
The DNA here is from genome assembly GCF_018861275.1 of Bacillus sp. JNUCC-22. Lineage (NCBI taxonomy): Bacteria > Bacillati > Bacillota > Bacilli > Caryophanales > Bacillaceae > Bacillus > Bacillus sp. JNUCC-22. The sequence goes on from NZ_CP076408.1 coordinate 851,484, forward strand.
AGAGTTTTATCATATTCACGGCGGCGTGTGTGTTCCGTTATTTCGTCAAACGGACGGTGCCTGCTTTTGCCGGCGCCGTGTTGTACGGGGTCTCGATTATTTACTTCCGGCATGAGGTATATTGGGACTTTTTCACTGACAGTATGGTGTGGCTGCCGTTGCTTGTGTTGGGCGCGGAAAAAATCATCCGGGAAAAAAAGCCGGCGTGGTTTATCTTCGCCTGTGCGCTGACATTGATCAACAACTTTTATTTTGCGTATATTAATCTGATTTTCATCGGCATTTATATCTTATTCAGGTGGGTGATCCCCCTTGAAGGCAATGAGGCGAAAAAGCTCACTCAATGCAGGATATTTATTCTGTCGGGCCTTCTCGGGTTCGGCATAAGCGCAGTTTCCTTTATTCCTGTCGTATACGGATACCTTCATAATCTGCGGCCTCCGTATTCAGAGCATATTGCATGGCTTGATTTTTCCGACAACATTTTATTTTCTAGCAGGATAATCATCCTGCCGGCGGCTTTTTTGCTTTTTCTATTTACATTTACTTTATACAAAAACCGCTTGTTCCGGCTGTTTGCGGGAATCAGTCTGCTGTATATTCTGTTTCACTTCAGTCCGTTCGCGGCAAGTGCCTTTAACGGTTTTTCAGCTCCGCAGAACAGGTTTGAATACGTCCTGTGCTTCACGATTGCCGGAACGGTTTCAGCCGGGCTTTCTAAGCTTTCAGACATCAGCATGAAGAGTATGCTGATGTCCGCCGTACTCGTCGTTCTGCTCTATTGGAGCCAGGTGAGGCGGTACAGTCTGGATATGTCTGATCACGCCAACCTGCCCGTCATCCTTCTTCTGGTGCTGAGCATAGCCGCTTTCTTTGCAGCAAAGACAAGACTGAAAGGCGCGGTGCCCGCCGTCTATGCCGTCATTTTGCTTACGGCTGTGCTTACGGCTAATACATATGAAAAATATGCTTTATCAGAAGGCGGGAAGATTTATACGGTATCGCATACTTTTATGACGGGTGCTGACTATAAAGGCAAAGAGCAATCAGAGCTCATTCAGCGTCTGAAAGAAAAAGACCCTGATCCGTTTGCCCGTTTAGATTGGATGAACGGTGTCTTCAATAACACCCCGATCATATACGGATTCAACGGATTCAGCGTATACTCAAGCATACTGAACCGCAATCTGCTGTCCTTTTACTGGAACGATCTCCAGATTGACATGGGCAGAGAAAGCGTCAGCCGCTATGCGACATTAGGAAACAGGGCTAATTTATACAGCCTGCTTTACGGAAAATATTATATGACGGAAAAAACAAACGAGGCCGGCGTGCCGTACGGGTTCAAAAAAATCATGGAATCAACCCATTATGCGGTTTATCAAAATCAATATATGCTTCCGTTCGTACGGACAGCCGATCGCGTATATAACGAGGGCGGCCTGAAAAAAGCGCCCGCCCTTGCCAGGGAACGGGCAATGCTTGACGGGATCGTCATGGAATCAAGCACAACCAACACGAAAAAAGCGACTGAGGCGAAAAATATGATCCGCCATGCAGAGGTAGCGGCCGAACATGGCGATTATCATAACGGCATCCTGACGGTAAACGAAGACGGCGGCGGCCTGATCATTACGCCGCAAGCCGCTAAGATGGACGGCGGCGATTATTACGTCAGCTTTTATTTGAAGAATAAAGCGAAGGACCAGGGCTTTACATTAAAAGTGAACGATTACACGACAACGAGAAAATCGAATCAATCCATTTACAAAACAGGTGTCAACGATCTTACTGTGAGAGTGCCGAAAACAAAAAACATCCAAATCCGTCTGCCGAAAGGATCGTATCAGCTTGACAGACTGGCGCTTTATGAAGAACGATACGATACGCTGAAAAGCGCATACCGAAAAGCGGAAAAAGAACCGCGGGCCGATCTAAGCTGGCGCGGAAATACGCTTCATATCTCGTATGATAACAAAACCCGCGCGCCGTATATCATGCTTCCGATTCCATATGAAAAAGGCTGGGAGCTGAAGATAAACGGCAGAAAAGAGCAGATTGAAAAAGCGGATTATTCCTTTATCGGATTTAAAGCGCAAAAAGGAAAAAACGATATTCAATTAACGTATTACCCGCCGTTTTTTAAACCCGCGGCCGCTCTATCGGTGATCAGCCTCGTGTTTGCGGTTATATATGTGAGAAGACAAAAAAAGCCCGGCTCTTAAACAGAGCCGAGCTTTAATTTTTTCTGCAATTTTTCCTCGCTGAAAATCCAGCCCGTGTAAGAAGAGAGAAGCTCTAAATCATGACTGAGGTGGACGATGGCGACAAAAGGATAGTGGCCTTTGCTCCGGTAGCGCAAATCAATAAAGCGCACCTCATAATGATCTTTAAAGGTATCGACCTCCCACCTGTAAACGGGGGAAAATGAAAGAAAGGCTGCAATATTTTCGTCCTGTTTCGCGGCCTTCATCACATCGGTTTCCGGAACGGGCACGCGGTTGAATGTATCCAATATCACGACATGGCCGTCAAGGCTTCTGCCGACATAAAAGGCATGCGCCGTCGTCACGGCGATACGCCACTGCCTGAATTTCATCGTCGGCGAAATAATGATGGTTTCAATCTCCTCTTCAATCATTTCGCGCAGCCTTCGCTTTATCCGCAGCTGCATCAAAAACCGGACGGCGTAATATCCTGCGAGGATGATATAAAGCATCAGAAATGTCACGCCCGGATGACCTCCGATATACCACACGGCAATCGCGGCCAAATGGCTGACGAAAATAAACGGATCAAAGGTATTGATTAAACCGAGAGCGATCCATTTTCTCGAAAACGGGCGGATGGCCTGCGTGCCGTACGCGTTAAAAATGTCAACAAACACATGCAAAACGACAGCGAGAAGCGTCCACAGCCACAGGTGCAAAAAGTTCGCTTCCGGATAAAACATAAACAAAATACCCGGAATCAGAACGGACCAAAATAAAACGGCGGGAATGGAGTGCGTGAACCCTCTATGATTTCGAATATAAACGGCATTATTTTTCAGCTTCAATATGGTATCAATATCAGGTGCCTGAGAGCCGGCAAGAGCGGCAATCATAACTGCCTGAGACATGGGGGTGTGCATGCCGACGGCAGGATCAAGAGTTGCGATTCCGCCAAGCGCGATACCCATGACAACGTGAGTGCCAGTATCCATTGTTGACCTCCTAGCAGGCGTTAACAATCAGTCGCCCGCATATTTCGCATTATAAGATATTCCCCATTTTCTGTTTGCCCAATCATGGCGTTTATCCGCCGTTCTCATATGTTTCCGCTTTTTCTTTATCACTATTTAATGTAACATATTATCGTAACGTGCCCTAAGTTTACACCAAAATACGGTGTCAAGAAAAGCGGAACCCGAAACATCTGAGGAGAAGATATGAACGCACTTGAAGAAAAAATGAAACAAAAAGATATAGACAAATTTCGCGAGGACTTAATTACATGGTTCGAAAGAGAACAGAGAATTCTGCCGTGGAGAGAAAATCAGGACCCGTATCGGGTGTGGGTGTCAGAGGTGATGCTGCAGCAGACGCGCGTAGAAACCGTTATCCCTTATTTCCGGCGGTTTGTTGAGCAATTTCCGACCGTTTCGGCGCTCGCTGAAGCCGATGAGGAAAAAGTGCTCAAAGCCTGGGAAGGGCTAGGTTATTACTCCCGTGTAAGAAATCTGCAAAGTGCCGTAAAAGAAGTGCATGAGCGGTACGGGGGAGTCGTCCCTGCCGAGGAAAAGGAATTTGGCGGACTGAAAGGCGTCGGCCCTTATACAAAAGGCGCCGTGCTCAGCATCGCATACAACAAACCGATCCCCGCCGTAGACGGCAATGTGATGCGTGTCATGTCGAGAATTCTTTCCATATGGGACGATATCGCAAAACCTAAAACCAGAACCATTTTTGAACAGGCGGTATCCGCTTTCATTTCTCATGAAAAACCATCTGAATTCAATCAGGGTTTAATGGAGCTCGGCGCGATCATCTGCACCCCGAAATCGCCGTCCTGCCTGCTTTGCCCCGTACAAAAGCACTGTTCGGCATTTGCGGAAGGGACAGAGCGGGAGCTGCCCGTTAAAAGCAAAAAGAAAAAGCCCGGAATAAAAACAATGGCAGCCGTTGTGCTGACAGACGATCAAGGCGATGTCTATATTCATAAACGGCCGCCAAAAGGCTTGCTCGCCAACTTGTGGGAGTTTCCGAATACCGAAACCCAGAAAGGAATCAAAACCGAAAGAGAGCAGCTTGAAGCCTATTTAGAAAAAGAGATGGGAACAACCGCTGAAATCGGGGAGCTGGAAGGCATCGTAGAACATGTTTTCACCCATCTCGTCTGGAATATTTCGGTCTTTTTCGGTAAAGTAAAACAAGTGTCGGATACAACGGAATTTATACGGGTCACAAAAGAGGAGCTCGAGGAATACGCATTTCCCGTTTCCCATCAAAAGATATGGAAAATGGCGGAAGAAAGCGGCCGCCTGTAAAAAGCGTCAGTCATAGCTGACGCGAGTGCCGTGGCCGTAATCCGCTTCATTCCGTTTCAGTCCGCCGCGGGCTTCGATTTCCTGAATCAGTTCCCGGTATTTGGACTGGCCTTCTTCGTTTAAATACGGCATAATTTGCTGGAAGGCATGATGGAAATAGGCGAGCTCTGAATCTCTCCAATCTTTTTTGGGCATCATGGCCAATTCGCCCATATCACGTCCGACATACATATAAAAGACCCCTTTCAACACATATTGCTTTTATTGTTTGTTGAATGAAAAGAACTATACACAGCAAGGAGCTGAGGAAAAATGGAACAAAATAAATGCGCACTGATCACGGGAAGCAGCCGCGGCGTCGGGAAAGCAGCGGCCATCAGACTCGCGGAAAAAGGATACAACATCGTCATCAATTACGCCCGCAGTAAAAAAGCGGCATTAGAAACCGCCGAAGAAATTGAAAAACTCGGCGTGAAAACGCTCGTCATTAAAGCCAATGTCGGCCAGCCGGCAAAAATCAAAGACATGTTCCGCCAGATTGACGAAACATTCGGCAGACTGGACGTGTTCGTCAATAATGCGGCTTCAGGCGTGCTGAGACCGGTCATGGAACTCGAAGAAACACACTGGGACTGGACGATGAATATCAATGCGAAAGCATTGCTTTTCTGCGCCCAGGAAGCGGCAAAGATGATGGAGAAAAACGGAGGCGGCCACATCGTCAGCATCAGCTCGCTCGGCAGCATCCGCTATCTTGAAAACTATACGACGGTCGGTGTCTCAAAAGCCGCTTTAGAATCGTTAACCCGTTATCTGGCGGTTGAGCTTTCTCCGAAAAATATCATCGTAAACGCGGTGTCAGGCGGAGCGATTGATACGGACGCGCTGAAGCATTTCCCTAACAGAGATGAACTGCTGGAAGATGCCCGCCAAAATACGCCGGCCGGCAGAATGGTCGAGATTAAAGATATGATCGACACGGTGGAGTTTTTAGTTTCTTCAAAAGCGGATATGATCCGCGGCCAGACCATCATTATTGACGGCGGACGTTCTCTGCTTGTATAAGTTTTAAAAAAAGATGAATAGCCTTATCATCTCCTGCGCATTCTAAAGTGCGTGGAGGTGATAACAATGGCAAACTCAAAATACAGCAAAACAGACGTTCAGCAGGTGAAAAGACAAAACCAGCAATCAGCTTCCGGTCAGGGTCAATACGGCACTGAATTCGGCAGTGAAACTGATGCGCAGCAGGTTAGAAAGCAAAACCAATCTGCTGAACAAAACAAACAGCAAAACAGCTAATCACTGAAACGAAAAAGCACTTCATCTTCGGATGGAAGTGCTTTTTTCTGTTGCCAAAACGACAAAACTTGTGATTCCTCTACAGAATGAGTCAAAGGGTTTTCCGGCGGAAAATCGAAATGGTAAGGAGTATCAACCTAAAAGCCTAAGGAGGAACCCGATGTCAGAGTTTGAAAAGCTTGTAAGTGAACAGATGAAAATCATGGATCAGCTTCTCGAGCTGCAGTCAGAACTTGACCGCTGCCGGCAGGTGGAAGCGGAACTCATCAGTCTGGAAAGAGATGCAAAGCTGGACAATGTACAGGACGAAATTGCGACAAAGCGAAAAGACCTGGCCGGCATACAGGAGTTATTCCAAAGGCAGACAGAGCAAGTCATCCAGTCTTATCGCAGCACGGAAAAGCCGTCTTCCTATGTGCAGAAATGAATGTGCCATTCCGGAAGCGGAGTGGTTCTTTTATTTTCATTTTTTAATTCGTAACGTTATAATAGTGAAAAGACTTGTCGGAAAGCAATTGCGGCTGCATTGACTGCAGGGCTTTACAGAAAGTAGGGGAGAAATATGGGATATCCCAAGGAAGGAGAAACCATTCAAATTCACAGCTATAAGCATAACGGGCTGCTTCATCGAATTTGGAATGAAACGACGATTTTAAAAAGTACGGAATTGTGTATCATCGGAGCCAACGACCGGACAATGGTGACGGAATCCGACGGACGGACGTGGGTGACGAGAGAACCGGCGATCTGCTACTTTCATGCCCGTCAGTGGTTTAACGTCATCGGAATGCTGAGAGATGACGGGGTACACTATTATTGCAACATCAGCTCACCGTTCGCTTATGACGGAGAGGCCATCAAATATATTGATTACGATTTGGATGTCAAGGTGTTTCCGGATATGACGTATAACATTCTTGACGAGGATGAATACGATGACCACCGCAAATCAATGAATTACCCTAAAGAGATCGACAGCATTCTGAAGGAGTATCTGAATACGCTGCTGCACTGGATTCATCAGCGGAAAGGACCGTTTGCTCCGGAATTTGTTGATATGTGGTATGAACGGTATCTGCGCTATACAAAATAAAGAATACAATAAAAAACCTGTTGGGGTGTCAACAGGTTTTTCACATGGGCTCACACGCCTTAAAGAGAGAGGGGGATAAAGTGTGGGCGTAATCAGACGCTATATGCAATTTGTAAAACCTTATAAAAAACAAATTTTTATCACAGTGTTAATCGGCATCATAAAATTCTCCATCCCGCTGGCTCTCCCGCTGCTGTTAAAATACGTGGTCGATGACATTATTCAAGGGAGCGGAACGGCAAGCGCTAAAACATCATCGCTATTCACGATAATGGGCATCATGTTCGTGCTGTTTTTAATTCTGCGTCCCCCGGTAGAGTACTATCGGCAATACTTCGCGCAATGGACGGGCAGCCGGGTGCTCTATGATATCAGGGGGGTATTGTTTGATCATATTCAAAAATTGAGCCTGAGGTTTTATGCCAACACGAGAACGGGCGAAGTCATTTCCCGGGTGATAAATGATGTCGAACAGACAAAAGACTTTGTCATAACGGGACTGATGAATATCTGGCTTGATATGATGACGGTGCTGATCGTCATCTGCATTATGTTTACACTCGATGTTAAGCTGACATTGATATCTGTCATTTTGTTTCCGTTATACGGAATTTCAGTGAAATACTTTTACGGCCGCCTCCGAAAACTGACACGTGAGCGTTCTCAGGCACTCGCCCAAGTTCAGGGACATTTGCACGAAAGAGTTCAGGGGATGCCCGTCATCAGAAGTTTTGCCATTGAAGATTATGAACAAGCCAATTTTGATGAAAAAAACGGACATTTTCTGGACAGAGCGATCCGTCATACGAATTGGAACGCAAAAACGTTTGCAGTCGTGAATACCATTACGGATTTGGCGCCGCTGCTCGTTATCGCGTTTGCGGGTTATTTTGTCATAAACGGTCCGCTGACGGTAGGGACGATGGTTGCGTTCGTCGGCTATATTGACAGAATGTACAATCCGGTCAGAAGATTGATCAACTCATCGACGACGCTGACCCAGTCGATCGCTTCAATGGACCGCATATTTGAATTTATCGACGAGCCGTATGAACTGACTGATAAACCGAATGCAGTAAAAGCTGACGGCATTAAGGGCGAAGTTGAATTCCGAAATGTCTCGTTCCGTTATGAGGAAGGAAAAGAAACGATTTTGCAGGACGTTTCCTTAAAGGTGACAAAAGGGGAAACCGTCGCGCTCGTCGGGATGAGCGGCGGCGGTAAATCGACGCTTGTCAGCCTCATACCGCGTTTTTATGATGTATCCGGCGGCAGCCTGCTGATTGACGGCACAGATATTCGCGATTATGAAGCGAGAAGCCTCCGCAATCAAGTCGGAATGGTGCTTCAGGATACGTTTCTGTTCAGTGAGACGATTCGTGAAAATATCGCCATCGGTAAACCGGGAGCGTCTCTGGATGAGGTGGTTGCGGCTGCGAAAGCGGCAAATGCCCATGAATTTATTATGAATTTCCCAGAAGGTTACGAAACCAAAGTCGGCGAACGGGGCGTCAAATTGTCAGGCGGGCAGAAACAGCGGATTTCCATCGCGCGTGTGTTCTTAAAAAATCCGCCGCTGTTAATCTTGGATGAAGCGACATCGGCTCTTGATCTTGAAAGTGAACACTACATTCAGGAAGCAATGGAAAAGCTTGCGAAAAACCGGACGACTTTTATCGTCGCCCACAGGCTGTCCACGATTACGCACGCGGATAAAATTGTCGTCATGGAAAACGGCGCCGTCGTCGAAACCGGCACGCACGAGGAATTAATGGCCCAAGGCGGCCAGTACAGACACTTATTTACGATTCAGAATTTGAACTGATACAAAAACTTATGCCGTCCGAATGGGCGGCATACGTTTTTTTTTATGCAAAAAAACCCGGTTATCTAGAGCACCGGGTTACTCATCATCGTCTGTTTCTAATTCGCTGTCTTTCGGGTGGTATGTCTGAAAACTCGTAATTAATGTATCGAGATGCTCCAGCTGCTCGCGGTATTCCGCAACCGCAGCCATAATGCTGAGCATATTGTAATCAAGCAGTTCATCCTCGCAGTTCTGCTGATTTTTCAAGAAAGACTTCGTCAAAAGCTGTTTATATCTTATGCTTTCTTCAGCATCGTCATCATGCGGTTTGATCTTGCCGACCGTCCGCATCAGAATCCTTTCGTGCCAATGAAGCAGATAATCAATTTCTTCTGTCAGCGTCTCCTGAAATTCCTCCGGCATATGATAAATCTCGTTTTCATAGCGGTGCAGCTTTTTCAGCGTATCAAGCGCCCGATTCGCCGTAATAATCGCCTGTCTGAACAATACAAGCTTGCGCGACTTTACATACGTCGTTTTCTTAAAGTAGCTTCTCTCCTCTTTATAAAGAAGGTACGTATGATCAAGCTTCATCATCTTTTCCTTCAGCTTCTCAATATCCTCTTTCAATATCGAGTGTTCCGTGGACTGACGCATCGTCAGCCTGATCCATTTCATGATCTCATCGGTATATTCAACCGTATGATGAGTCAGCTTCGTTTCGTATTTCGGCGGAAGAAACACAAGGTTCACAATAAAAGAAGACAGCACGCCTAAAATAACGGTGCTTGTTCGTATCAGAGCGAACGTCAGGAAGCTGTTTCCCGGTGTTTCTAAAATTGCGATAACCGTCACGAGCGCAATCGAAATGGTGTGTTCAATTTTCAGTTTTAACATGATCGTGATGACAATCACTGCGGTCAATCCGATCATAATCGGACTCGGTCCGAAAATCAGTCCGAATGCCGTAGCGATGACAGCGCCGATGATATTTGCCTGAACCTGATCAATAATGATAAGAAAAGACCTGTAAATAGAGGGCTGTATGGCAAATATAGCTGCAATCCCGGCAAAGATCGGCGACGGAAGTCCGATCCATGATGCTAAGTAGAGCGCGAGCGTAATCGCAATCCCTGTTTTGAAAATGCGGGCACCAAGTTTCATTGGTTTGTGCGTGCATTCCTTTCTCTAATAAATTATGTGCCGAACGAACGGCTGACACTTACATTTCCCTGTCGGCTGATTTGCTAAACAATAAAGTAATATACAGGGATCATACCAATTATTCAAGGTCTTTTTTTGAAAAAACCATTATCTCACAAATCGGACAAAAAGAAAAAGCGGAAGCCCCGGGCTCCCGCTTGTTTCAGCAGTTATTTTTTCATATGTCTGAACGCATCTTCAACGGCTTGTAAAGTGGCGTCGATATCCTCTTCAGTATGTGCGGTTGTGATAAACCAAGCTTCATACTTCGATGGAGCGAGATTGATGCCGCGCTCAAGCATCAGCTTGAAGAACTTGGCGAATGCTTCTCCGTCCGTATTTTCCGCCTGCTCGTAATTGACGATCTTTTCATCAGTGAAGTAAACCGTGAGCGCGCCTTTTAAACGGTTGACGGTGATGGTAATGCCGTGTGTCTCCGCATGGGCGAGAATGCCGTGCTCAAGTCTGGCGCCGAGCTCATCAAGCCGCTCATAAACGCCTTCTTCCTTCAGCACTTCCAGGCAGGCGATGCCTGATAGGATAGATGCCGGGTTTCCGGCCATCGTGCCGGCTTGATATGCCGGGCCGAGCGGAGCAACCTGCTCCATGATCTCTTTTTTGCCTCCGTAAGCGCCGATCGGCAAGCCGCCCCCGATAATTTTACCGAGCGCCGTTAAATCAGGCTTCACTTGAAGAAGATCCTGCGCGCCTCCGTACATAAAACGGAACGCCGTGATCACTTCATCATAAATGACGAGCGCGCCCGCTTTATGGGTCAATTCATTTACCTGTTCTAAAAATCCTTCTTCAGGTTCAACGATGCCGAAGTTGCCGACGATCGGCTCGACGAGAACCGCTGCAATTTCCGAACCCCATTTATCCAGCGCGGCTTTGTAGCTTTCAATATCATTGAAAGGAACGGTAATCACCTCATTGGCGATGCTTTTCGGCACGCCGGCGGAATCAGGAGTGCCGAGCGTAGACGGACCGGAACCCGCAGCGACAAGTACGAGATCAGAATGGCCGTGATAGCAGCCGGCGAATTTAATGATTTTTGTCCGGCCTGTATAAGCGCGTGCAACCCGGATCGTTGTCATCACCGCTTCAGTGCCTGAGTTTACGAATCGTACTTTATCAAGTGAAGGAATGGCCTCCTTCAGCATTTTGGCGAAAGTGACCTCATGTTTGGTCGGCGTCCCGTACAGCACGCCGTTTTCAGCCGCTGTTTTAATCGCTTCAGTAATATGCGGATGGGCATGTCCGGTAATAATCGGGCCGTAAGCCGCTAAATAATCGATATACTGATTCCCGTCTACATCCCAGAAATAAGCGCCGTTCGCTTTTTCCATCGCAACGGGTGAACCGCCGCCTACCGCTTTATAGGATCTGGACGGGCTGTTCACGCCTCCGACGATATGCTCTAACGCTTCCTTATGAAGTTCAACTGATTTTGTATACAAAAAATGACCCTCCTAATATCTCCTTACATCATGTTCTATTGTAGCATGCTTCATTGCGAGCACAACGGTTCATGCTTCCAGAAAAGAGCGGGAGGATAACGGTTGTAATCTTAACGTGAATTGGATACGCTTAATAAAAAACCCGGAGGTATAAGAAATGACGATTGAAATCGGACAAACAGCACCGGATATGAAATTAGTGAATGACAGCGGGGAAGAAGTAGCATTGACGGATTTTAAAGGGAAGTACGTCGTTCTCTATTTTTATCCGAAAGACATGACACCCGGATGCACGACGGAAGCATGTGATTTCCGTGATCAGCACGAAAGTTTCGCGGGACTTGATGCGGTTATTATCGGAGTAAGCCCTGACAGCCGTGATAAACATGAAAAATTTAAGCAAAAACACGATCTTCCTTTCCAGCTCCTCGTTGATGATGAGCACAAATTGGCGGAAGCTTTTGATGTGTGGAAGCTGAAAAAGAATTTTGGGAAAGAATATATGGGTATCGAGCGATCCACTTTTTTGTTAGATAAAGAAGGCCGTCTTGTGAAGGAGTGGAGAAAGGTAAAAGTGAAAGATCACGTTGCCGAGGCGCTTCGAGAATTGGAACAAATTGCGTCTAATTAATGGACAAATGCTGAACTCACGGGGTTTTCTTCAGATTACATTTGACAGGAGACCGGAAAAAGATGTACACTAATTATAAACATTATAAAGTAAGAATCTTTTTTAGAAGAGAGGTGCATGACGGATGGCTGCACATGAATTAAAAGAAGCCTTAGACACGTTGAAGGATACGGGAGTCCGGATTACTCCTCAACGTCATGCCATTCTGGAATATCTCGTGGATTCTATGGCACATCCGACAGCGGACGATATATATAAAGCCTTGGAAGGGAAATTCCCTAATATGAGTGTTGCGACAGTGTATAACAATTTGCGTGTATTCCGGGAAGCGGGGCTTGTAAAGGAACTGACGTACGGAGATGCGTCCAGCAGATTTGACTTTGTCACCTCTGACCATTATCACGCCATTTGTGAAAGCTGCGGAAAAATCGTAGACTTCCATTATCCCGGGCTTGACGAAGTGGAACAGCTTGCGGCTCACGTCACGGGGTTTAAGGTAAGCCACCACCGTTTGGAGATTTACGGCGTCTGCCAAGAATGTTCCAAAAAAGAAAACCACTAAACGAAGCTGACCGCTTTGATACGGTCAGCTTCGTTTATTTTACACTGTTTTTTCTGTTATAAGACTCATCGAACGCTTTGCCTTCCAATCCTTTATCCAATGTAAGCGGCTCTCTGCAATGCATGCACATATCCACTCTGCCCAGAATCTTCGTTTCTTTCTCGCAAGCGGGGCACATCACCCGGACCGCTTTTGTGGACAGCATGCCGATCCAAAAATAAACGGCGGTGCTGAGCCCGATCGACAGCAGGCCGAGAATCATAAACAAGCTGGCAAGCAAAACAGACTGCTTAAAGAACAGCCCGATGTACATAATGATAAACCCAACGAAAACCAAACTTAACGCAAACGTTCTGATCTTATTAATTTTGCTTGAGTATTTCGCCATGTCCATCCCCCTCTCGTTTAACTATAGCACAAAACAGATGGCATATTCTTCATGTTTTCGTAAGAAAAGGGAAGAATAAATATGGCACCTGAAAGGAAATTTGTTATAATAGTGCAATGTGTTTAGAAAAAAGGACTTTCATGTTTTATCATAGAAATGTAGAAACAATAGCTAGTGAAACAATCGCATTGGAGGAATCGTAATGGACAATCTTCTCCGTCCAATTTACCAAGAAAGAGCAAGTCATCCCGATACGCTGGCCGTCCTTATGATTGAAAGAAGGAGTAAAGCATCATCCATCACGGATAACTTTGATGCGGTCATGCTTGTCATTGTCAAACAGGCTGATGAACCTCTTTTTATAAAGCATTATGAATTCGAACACAAAACCGCTTCTTTACATATTGTAACGGATGCTCTGCTTCAGGAATGGATTCTGCTTGGGACCAATAGAAGAGTCATAGATTGGATCATCAACGGCAAAGTGCTGTTTGACCGCAATGAATATATATCTGAACTCAATGACCGGCTCAGCACTTTTCCTTTCGCCGAGCGGAAATTAAAGATCGGAATGGAATACGGCAAGCTGATCAGAAGATTTGTAGAAGGAAAAGCGTTTTTTGAAGCTGATCATTTTCTGGATGCATATTATGCGGTAGTGCATGCTCTTCACCATTTGGCCCGCATAGAAGTGATTGACCGGGGGTTTTATCCCGAAACGACAGTCTGGAACCAGGTTCGTCACATTGAGCCGCAGGTATATAAGCTATATTCCGAACTTGTCGAGAGTCACGAAAGTTTGGAGAAAAGGCTCGAATTATTATTCTTAGCAAATGATTTTCTCATCCATTCAAAAGCTGAAATCGGTTCTGCCCACCTTTTTCAAGTGATGAAAGAAAAAGAAATGTGGCAGTTTGGAGAATTGCTTCAGCACCCTGAACTGGTGCACTTCACCCAAGATCTTGGTGTTATGCTTGATTACCTGACGGAAAAAGGCTTTGTTGAAGTATCTCAAATAGAGACCAAAGGGCAGGAAGTATATCATCGAGGATATTCTTTCAAAAAAAGTGTTGACGCTGAATCATAGGCATGGTATATTATTAAACGTCGCTGATGCGCTTCAACAAAAAGCTCACAGCGGCGGAGAAATAAAAACAAAAAACATTTGACAGCAAATCGCTGAAATGTTATACTGAAAAAGTCGCCTCAAGATGAGGTTGAGATGATCTTTGAAAACTAAACAAGACAAAACGTACCTGTTAATTCAAAGTTTTAAATAAATCGCACAGCGATGTGCGTAGTCAGTCAAACTACTTTATCGGAGAGTTTGATCCTGGCTCAGGACGAACGCTGGCGGCGTGCCTAATACATGCAAGTCGAGCGGACAGATGGGAGCTTGCTCCCTGATGTTAGCGGCGGACGGGTGAGTAACACGTGGGTAACCTGCCTGTAAGACTGGGATAACTCCGGGAAACCGGGGCTAATACCGGATGGTTGTCTGAACCGCATGGTTCAGACATAAAAGGTGGCTTCGGCTACCACTTACAGATGGACCCGCGGCGCATTAGCTAGTTGGTGAGGTAACGGCTCACCAAGGCGACGATGCGTAGCCGACCTGAGAGGGTGATCGGCCACACTGGGACTGAGACACGGCCCAGACTCCTACGGGAGGCAGCAGTAGGGAATCTTCCGCAATGGACGAAAGTCTGACGGAGCAACGCCGCGTGAGTGATGAAGGTTTTCGGATCGTAAAGCTCTGTTGTTAGGGAAGAACAAGTGCCGTTCAAATAGGGCGGCACCTTGACGGTACCTAACCAGAAAGCCACGGCTAACTACGTGCCAGCAGCCGCGGTAATACGTAGGTGGCAAGCGTTGTCCGGAATTATTGGGCGTAAAGGGCTCGCAGGCGGTTTCTTAAGTCTGATGTGAAAGCCCCCGGCTCAACCGGGGAGGGTCATTGGAAACTGGGGAACTTGAGTGCAGAAGAGGAGAGTGGAATTCCACGTGTAGCGGTGAAATGCGTAGAGATGTGGAGGAACACCAGTGGCGAAGGCGACTCTCTGGTCTGTAACTGACGCTGAGGAGCGAAAGCGTGGGGAGCGAACAGGATTAGATACCCTGGTAGTCCACGCCGTAAACGATGAGTGCTAAGTGTTAGGGGGTTTCCGCCCCTTAGTGCTGCAGCTAACGCATTAAGCACTCCGCCTGGGGAGTACGGTCGCAAGACTGAAACTCAAAGGAATTGACGGGGGCCCGCACAAGCGGTGGAGCATGTGGTTTAATTCGAAGCAACGCGAAGAACCTTACCAGGTCTTGACATCCTCTGACAATCCTAGAGATAGGACGTCCCCTTCGGGGGCAGAGTGACAGGTGGTGCATGGTTGTCGTCAGCTCGTGTCGTGAGATGTTGGGTTAAGTCCCGCAACGAGCGCAACCCTTGATCTTAGTTGCCAGCATTCAGTTGGGCACTCTAAGGTGACTGCCGGTGACAAACCGGAGGAAGGTGGGGATGACGTCAAATCATCATGCCCCTTATGACCTGGGCTACACACGTGCTACAATGGACAGAACAAAGGGCAGCGAAACCGCGAGGTTAAGCCAATCCCACAAATCTGTTCTCAGTTCGGATCGCAGTCTGCAACTCGACTGCGTGAAGCTGGAATCGCTAGTAATCGCGGATCAGCATGCCGCGGTGAATACGTTCCCGGGCCTTGTACACACCGCCCGTCACACCACGAGAGTTTGTAACACCCGAAGTCGGTGAGGTAACCTTTATGGAGCCAGCCGCCGAAGGTGGGACAGATGATTGGGGTGAAGTCGTAACAAGGTAGCCGTATCGGAAGGTGCGGCTGGATCACCTCCTTTCTAAGGATTTTAACGGAATATAAGACCATGGGTCTTATAAACAGAACGTTCCCTGTCTTGTTTAGTTTTGAAGGATCATTCCTTCAAAACATAGGAACACCTGCTAAATGCGCCACTTCCTGTGGCAACGCATGTGTTAGCATGTCCTATGCGTTGTTCTTTGAAAACTAGATAACAGAAGTAATTCACATTCAATTAGTAATGCAAGATATCACGTAGTGATTCTTTTTAACGGTTAAGTTAGAAAGGGCGCACGGTGGATGCCTTGGCACTAGGAGCCGATGAAGGACGGGACGAACACCGATATGCTTCGGGGAGCTGTAAGCAAGCTTTGATCCGGAGATTTCCGAATGGGGAAACCCACCACTCGTAATGGAGTGGTATCCATATCTGAATACATAGGATATGAGAAGGCAGACCCGGGGAACTGAAACATCTAAGTACCCGGAGGAAGAGAAAGCAAATGCGATTCCCTGAGTAGCGGCGAGCGAAACGGGACCAGCCCAAACCAAGAGGCTTGCCTCTTGGGGTTGTAGGACACTCTGTACGGAGTTACAAAGGAACGAGGTAGATGAAGAGGTCTGGAAAGGCCCGCCATAGGAGGTAACAGCCCTGTAGTCAAAACTTCGTTCTCTCCTGAGTGGATCCTGAGTACGGCGGAACACGTGAAATTCCGTCGGAATCCGGGAGGACCATCTCCCAAGGCTAAATACTCCCTAGTGACCGATAGTGAACCAGTACCGTGAGGGAAAGGTGAAAAGCACCCCGGAAGGGGAGTGAAAGAGATCCTGAAACCGTGTGCCTACAAGTAGTCAGAGCCCGTTAACGGGTGATGGCGTGCCTTTTGTAGAATGAACCGGCGAGTTACGATCCCGTGCAAGGTTAAGCAGAAGATGCGGAGCCGCAGCGAAAGCGAGTCTGAATAGGGCGAATTGAGTACGTGGTCGTAGACCCGAAACCAGGTGATCTACCCATGTCCAGGGTGAAGTTCAGGTAACACTGAATGGAGGCCCGAACCCACGCACGTTGAAAAGTGCGGGGATGAGGTGTGGGTAGGGGTGAAATGCCAATCGAACCTGGAGATAGCTGGTTCTCTCCGAAATAGCTTTAGGGCTAGCCTCAAGGTAAGAGTCTCGGAGGTAGAGCACTGATTGGACTAGGGGCCCCTACCGGGTTACCGAATTCAGTCAAACTCCGAATGCCGATGACTTATCCTTGGGAGTCAGACTGCGAGTGATAAGATCCGTAGTCGAAAGGGAAACAGCCCAGACCGCCAGCTAAGGTCCCAAAGTATACGTTAAGTGGAAAAGGATGTGGAGTTGCTTAGACAACCAGGATGTTGGCTTAGAAGCAGCCACCATTTAAAGAGTGCGTAATAGCTCACTGGTCGAGTGACTCTGCGCCGAAAATGTACCGGGGCTAAACGTATCACCGAAGCTGCGGACTGTTCTTCGAACAGTGGTAGGAGAGCGTTCTAAGGGCTGTGAAGCAAGACCGAAAGGACTTGTGGAGCGCTTAGAAGTGAGAATGCCGGTATGAGTAGCGAAAGAGGGGTGAGAATCCCCTCCACCGAATGCCTAAGGTTTCCTGAGGAAGGCTCGTCCGCTCAGGGTTAGTCGGGACCTAAGCCGAGGCCGAAAGGCGTAGGCGATGGATAACAGGTTGATATTCCTGTACCACCTCCTCACCATTTGAGCAATGGGGGGACGCAGGAGGATAGGGTAAGCGCGGTATTGGATATCCGCGTCCAAGCAGTTAGGCTGGGAAATAGGCAAATCCGTTTCCCGTGAAGGCTGAGCTGTGATGGCGAGCGAATTATAGTAGCGAAGTTCCTGATTCCACACTGCCAAGAAAAGCCTCTAGCGAGGTGAGAGGTGCCCGTACCGCAAACCGACACAGGTAGGCGAGGAGAGAATCCTAAGGTGATCGAGAGAACTCTCGTTAAGGAACTCGGCAAAATGACCCCGTAACTTCGGGAGAAGGGGTGCTCTGTTAGGGTGCAAGCCCGAGAGAGCCGCAGTGAATAGGCCCAGGCGACTGTTTAGCAAAAACACAGGTCTCTGCGAAGCCGTAAGGCGAAGTATAGGGGCTGACGCCTGCCCGGTGCTGGAAGGTTAAGAGGAGCGCTTAGCGTAAGCGAAGGTGCGAATTGAAGCCCCAGTAAACGGCGGCCGTAACTATAACGGTCCTAAGGTAGCGAAATTCCTTGTCGGGTAAGTTCCGACCCGCACGAAAGGCGCAACGATCTGGGCACTGTCTCAACGAGAGACTCGGTGAAATTATAGTACCTGTGAAGATGCAGGTTACCCGCGACAGGACGGAAAGACCCCGTGGAGCTTTACTGCAGCCTGATATTGAATGTTGGTACAGCTTGTACAGGATAGGTAGGAGCCTTGGAAACCGGAGCGCCAGCTTCGGTGGAGGCATCGGTGGGATACTACCCTGGCTGTATTGACCTTCTAACCCGCCGCCCTTATCGGGCGGGGAGACAGTGTCAGGTGGGCAGTTTGACTGGGGCGGTCGCCTCCTAAAAGGTAACGGAGGCGCCCAAAGGTTCCCTCAGAATGGTTGGAAATCATTCGCAGAGTGTAAAGGCACAAGGGAGCTTGACTGCGAGACCTACAAGTCGAGCAGGGACGAAAGTCGGGCTTAGTGATCCGGTGGTTCCGCATGGAAGGGCCATCGCTCAACGGATAAAAGCTACCCCGGGGATAACAGGCTTATCTCCCCCAAGAGTCCACATCGACGGGGAGGTTTGGCACCTCGATGTCGGCTCATCGCATCCTGGGGCTGTAGTCGGTCCCAAGGGTTGGGCTGTTCGCCCATTAAAGCGGTACGCGAGCTGGGTTCAGAACGTCGTGAGACAGTTCGGTCCCTATCCGTCGCGGGCGCAGGAAATTTGAGAGGAGCTGTCCTTAGTACGAGAGGACCGGGATGGACGCACCGCTGGTGTACCAGTTGTTCTGCCAAGGGCATCGCTGGGTAGCTATGTGCGGACGGGATAAGTGCTGAAAGCATCTAAGCATGAAGCCCCCCTCAAGATGAGATTTCCCATTCCGCAAGGAAGTAAGATCCCTGAAAGATGATCAGGTTGATAGGTCTGAGGTGGAAGTGTGGCGACACATGGAGCTGACAGATACTAATCGATCGAGGACTTAACCAATTTGAATGTATGCTTACTGTTATCTAGTTTTGAGAGAATTTTTTTAAAAAAACTCTTGCTTTTTCTGAAATACATAGTATAATAATACATGTCACTAAAATGTCTGGTGATGATGGCGAAGAGGTCACACCCGTTCCCATGCCGAACACGGAAGTTAAGCTCTTCAGCGCCGATGGTAGTCGGGGGTTTCCCCCTGTGAGAGTAGGACATCGCCAGGCAGACTTCATTCCGCAGTAGCTCAGTGGTAGAGCTATCGGCTGTTAACCGATCGGTCGTAGGTTCGAATCCTACCTGCGGAGCCATTTATGGAGAGCTGTCCGAGTGGCCGAAGGAGCACGATTGGAAATCGTGTAGGCGGTAACCCCGTCTCAAGGGTTCGAATCCCTTGCTCTCCGCCACTAATTATCAATACATAACAAACGAAAAAATACCAGGGCCCGTTGGTCAAGCGGTTAAGACACCGCCCTTTCACGGCGGTAACACGGGTTCGAATCCCGTACGGGTCACTTATATGATGGAGGATTAGCTCAGCTGGGAGAGCATCTGCCTTACAAGCAGAGGGTCGGCGGTTCGAGCCCGTCATCCTCCACCATTATCATCGCGGGGTGGAGCAGTTCGGTAGCTCGTCGGGCTCATAACCCGAAGGTCGCAGGTTCAAATCCTGCCCCCGCAACCAAAAAAATGGTCCGGTAGTTCAGTTGGTTAGAATGCCTGCCTGTCACGCAGGAGGTCGCGGGTTCGAGTCCCGTCCGGACCGCCATTTATAACAAGGCTCGGTAGCTCAGTTGGTAGAGCAACGGACTGAAAATCCGTGTGTCGGCGGTTCGATTCCGTCCCGAGCCACCATTTGCCGGTCTAGCTCAATTGGTAGAGCAACTGACTTGTAATCAGTAGGTTGGGGGTTCAAGTCCTCTGGCCGGCACTCTAAATGATGGAGGGGTAGCGAAGTGGCTAAACGCGGCGGACTGTAAATCCGCTCCCTCAGGGTTCGGCAGTTCGAATCTGCCCCCCTCCACCATTTTATAAATAGGGGCATAGTTTAACGGTAGAACAGAGGTCTCCAAAACCTCCGGTGTGGGTTCGATTCCTACTGCCCCTGCCACTATATTATTTATTCATCTTCAGATTATGGCGGTTGTGGCGAAGTGGTTAACGCACCAGATTGTGGCTCTGGCACTCGTGGGTTCGATTCCCATCAATCGCCCCATATTATCATTGGGCTATAGCCAAGCGGTAAGGCAACGGACTTTGACTCCGTCATGCGTTGGTTCGAATCCAGCTAGCCCAGTTGCATTTTTTTTAAAACAACAGCATAAGATGTATTAAGTTCTTTTACATGTTGCGGAAGTAGTTCAGTGGTAGAACATCACCTTGCCAAGGTGGGGGTCGCGGGTTCGAATCCCGTCTTCCGCTCCAAATTACGGCGGCATAGCCAAGTGGTAAGGCAGAGGTCTGCAAAACCTTTATCCCCGGTTCGAATCCGGGTGTCGCCTTTCTATTGCCGGGGTGGTGGAATTGGCAGACACACAGGACTTAAAATCCTGCGGTAGGTGACTACCGTGCCGGTTCAAGTCCGGCCCTCGGCACCAATTTAACTTTGAACGAACTATGTTAAATTGGTCATCAATTTTCACATTATAAAACATATATGAGAGTGATTTGCATATTGCAGATCACTTTTTTTATATAATAAAAACGTAATGACTATCAATATAAGTTTCTTGCTTGTATCGTATATACTGCATTACCATTAAAAAAACTTTGCTTAAATCGTTGACGTTTTATGAAATACATGTTATATTTATATACGTCGGTTGAACACGACGCATTACATGCCGGTGTGGCGGAATTGGCAGACGCGCACGACTCAAAATCGTGTTCCTTCTGGAGTGCCGGTTCGACCCCGGCCACCGGTATACAAAGGCTTCTACATATTGTAGAAGCCTTTTTTGTTGTGTGAAAATATCCTCCAAGGCTTGTGAAAACATGATACGCGTGCAGATTGTATAAATACGCTTTTTTCAAAGATACTAACAAGAAGTTCTTTGAAAGAGGTGTTTTTTATGGAAGGGACTTGGACTTGTCTTATCCCATTTATTCTGGTCATTCCCATTTCAATCATTACAAAGCAAGTGCAGTCCGGTCTGTTTGTCGGTTTGCTGGTCGGAAGCTATCTTTTGCATCCCAGCTTGCTTGGCGGGATTGAACATATGGTTCAATATGTAATCAGCAACATTGTCGTCACCAATAATATTAGAATCATTGTGTTTCTATATTCATTTGCCGGCCTTGTAGGGATTATAAAGCTGACCGGCGGGATAAAAGGATTCGTCCATTTGATCAGTAAAAAAGTTAAAACCAAAAAAGGTGCGATGCTGCTTGCATGGCTGTCGACATTTGGCACGTTCAGTGAACCGGACTTTCGCATCGTCACAATTGCACCGATCATGAAAGCTTTAAGCAAGCGTCTGGACCTGTCGAAACAGAAAATTGCGTATGCCATTGAGTTTACGGCAAACCCTGTCATTGCCTTGATTCCGATAGCAACGGCATTTGTCGGCTACATGGTTTCCATTATCGGACAGGCCCTTAAAACGTCAGGAATAGATCAGCCGGCTTACACGGTGTATGTGAAAAGTATTCCCTTCAATTTTTTCTCCATTGTGATTATAGTAGTCGGAATTTATTACTGCTTTTTTAAGAAACAAAAAGCGGACGAAAGCTTAGAAAAAACAGAAAAGAGCGGACAAACTTCTGCTCGCAAACATAACAAAAATACGGAACCGATTCCGCGGAACAGCGGTGTGTTGCTTTCAAAAAGCTCAGGTTCATTTAACATGGAAACAGGGACGATCTCAGATATTCACGGTGAACATACGGGAATGTTCGAAAGTAATGAGCATGCTGACCAGCAGGAGGAGCTGGATTCGGCGCACCGTGCTTATATTAAGGAAACACCGATTCGGCCTTGGAATTTAATCATTCCGATCGGGCTGTTTTTGCTATTAACACTCTTTCTCAGCTGGTGGGACGGCCATTCAAAAGCACAAGGGTTTTTGAATGCTTTTATCAAAAGCGATATGCTTGGCGTCATGTTAACCGCATTATTGGCAGCGGTTATTGCAGCATTTGCTCTTTTTATGTTTCAGCGTTTTCATGCAGGCGAGCTTGTTACCCATTTTATTAAGGGCGGAAACGAATTGGTCAACGTTATTATTATGTTATCGCTGATTTGGGCCGTAACAGCAGTATCTGAAGATCTGGGATTCTCGGAATATGTTACTTCTCATTTAACGTCATGGATCCCTCATATGTTTATTGCGCCGTCTCTTTTTATACTGGGGGCTGTTATATCCTATTTTATCGGGTCATCTTGGGGGACTTGGGGGCTTTTAATGCCGCTCGGCGTAACGCTGGCGGTTCAGTCACATACCAGCTTATTATTAGCGATCGGGGCCGTGTTTGCGAGCGGAACATTTGGAGCGTTTGCTTCTCCTCTCAGTGATAATACGGTGACAACCTGTACGGTGTTGGGGATCGATGTTGTGAAGTATGCCCGTTCGAAGCTTGTTCCGGCGCTTATCGCCGCGGGGATCTCCGTTGTGTTATACGGTGCGTTTTCATTTTTTAGATAACAAATACTTTTTAAAGGCGGTATCCGAAATGGGGATAACGCCTTTTTATGAGCTGTTATACTAGAGGAAAAAAGAGGTGATGACATTGAAGCAGATTATTGCAATGGGCGGCGGGGGCTTTTCCATGGAGCCGGATTATCTTGTGCTGGATCAGTATATTTTAGAGCAGTCGGCGCGGTCAAAGCCGAAAATTTGTTTTTTGCCGACGGCAAGCGGAGATTCGGAGAATTATATCGGCAGGTTTTATCAGGCCTTTCAAAAGCTGCGGTGTGAGCCGGATCACTTGTCGCTGTTTAAACCGCCGGGTTCTGATCTCAGATCCTTTCTCATGAAGAAAGATATTATATATGTCGGCGGCGGAAATACGCGCAATATGCTTGTCTTATGGAAAGAGTGGGGGCTTGACCTTATTCTTCGTGAGGCTTGGGAAAACGGCATCATGTTGGCTGGTCTCAGCGCCGGGGCGATTTGCTGGTATGAAGAAGGGTTGACGGATTCAGCTGGAGATTTGAGAGAGTTAAGAGCTTTAGGATTTTTGCCGGGCAGCTTTTGTCCGCACTATGACGGAGAAGCGGAGCGCCGGCCGGTGTATCACCGTCTGATTTCAGAAAAGAAACTCAGGGAGGGCTATGCCGCTGATGACGGCGCTGCGCTTCATTATAAAGACGGTCAGCTGTTCCAGGCTGTCTCTTCCCGGGAAACCGCAAAGGGTTATCGGGTTTTTAATACCGAAGAAGGCGTTCGGGAAACAGAGCTTATGACCGTACCGTTATCTGAATTTTGATAATATGCTTTTTTTTGTACACAACTTATGTTACGATGAGAGCGAAATCAATAGTTACTGGGGGTGCCCGTCTGAGCGGGCTGAGAGAGAAGCGGCGGCTTCTTAACCCTTTGGACCTGATCTGGTTCGTACCAGCGTGGGGAAGTAAAGGTTTTATTATTGTTGATGAAAACAATAATAGTTTCTTTCTGACTGCAAAACCGGGTTCTTCTTTGAACCCGGTTTTTTTGTGCTGGTGCTGAGCTTGGTTCTGTTATTCAAATGATAAAGGAGAGATTTGTATGCAAAATCAATCAGTACAGCAAGCGAACATTTCCATTATGTCGAGTTTTTCCGGCAGTAAAAAGGTTTATACAGAAGGTTCTTCGCCCGATATACGAGTGCCGATGCGGGAAATCAGCCTGAGTGCGACTACAGGGGCATTCGGGGAAGAGGAGAATGCGCCGGTCCGTGTTTATGATACGAGCGGGCCGTATACAGACCCGGATGTACAGATTGATATTCATGAAGGGCTGGGGGCGCTCCGCACAAAGTGGATTACCGGGCGCGGAGATGTAGAAGAATATAACGGCCGGACCGTGAGACCTGAAGACAACGGCTATAAAAAAGAGGGCCGTGCCGCCGAATACCCCGGCCTACAGCGGAAACCGCTTCGGGCCAAGCCGGGGAAAAATGTAACACAATTGCATTATGCGAGAAAAGGCATCATTACGCCGGAAATGGAGTTTATCGCAATACGTGAGCATGTGTCTCCCGAATTTGTCAGGGAAGAGGTGGCGAGCGGACGGGCGATTATTCCTTCTAACGTCAACCACCCGGAAAGCGAGCCGATGATTATCGGCCGGAATTTTCATGTGAAAATTAATGCCAATATCGGCAACTCGGCTGTTACATCTTCTATCGAAGAAGAAGTCGAAAAAATGACGTGGGCGATTCGCTGGGGCGCCGATACGATGATGGACTTATCCACGGGAAAAGACATTCATACGACGCGTGAATGGATTATCCGCAACTGTCCCGTGCCTGTGGGGACGGTGCCGATTTATCAGGCGCTTGAAAAAGTAAATGGCATTGCCGAGGATTTAACGTGGGACATTTATCGTGACACATTGATTGAGCAGGCGGAGCAGGGCGTGGATTATTTCACCATCCATGCCGGCGTACTGCTTCGTTACGTCCCGTTAACGGCTAAACGCACGACGGGAATCGTATCCCGCGGGGGGGCGATTATGGCGCAATGGTGCCTGGCTCATCATCAGGAAAGCTTTCTGTACACGCATTTTGAAGAAATTTGTGAAATCATGAAGACCTATGATATCGCTTTTTCTCTTGGTGACGGGCTTCGCCCCGGTTCGATTGCGGATGCCAATGATGAAGCGCAGTTTGCGGAATTGGAGACTCTCGGAGAATTGACGGAGATTGCGTGGAAGCACGATGTGCAAGTGATGATCGAAGGACCGGGTCATGTGCCGATGCATAAAATTAAGGAAAACATGGACAAGCAGCTGGAAATTTGTAAAGAGGCGCCTTTTTACACGCTCGGGCCATTAACGACGGATATCGCTCCGGGTTATGACCACATTACTTCAGCAATCGGCGCGGCGATGATCGGCTGGTACGGGACGGCGATGCTTTGCTATGTCACGCCGAAGGAGCATTTGGGGCTGCCGAATCGTGATGATGTAAGAGAAGGTGTCATCACGTACAAAATCGCGGCACATGCCGCAGACCTTGCTAAAGGGCATCCGGGTGCACAGATCCGTGACGATGCTCTGTCTAAGGCGCGGTTTGAATTCCGGTGGCGTGATCAATTTCATTTGTCGCTTGATCCTGAAAGAGCAATGGAATATCATGATGAAACGCTGCCGGCTGAAGGCGCAAAAACGGCTCACTTCTGTTCGATGTGCGGTCCGAAGTTCTGCAGTATGAGAATTTCTCAGGATATTCGTGATTATGCGAAGGAAAACGGACTTACTGAAGACGAGGCCGTCAACGAAGGGCTGAAAGAAAAAGCAAAAGAGTTTGCAGAGAAGGGAAGCCGCTTATATCAATAAAAGAAAAGATGAAGATGGAGTTTGCCCATCTTCATCTTTTTTAGAAAAACGGTGAACGGCGAAGCGGCGGAATGCTCTGCTCGAAGCGGAATATATTTTCCGGATCATATTTCGTTTTGACTTGACGGAGGCGGTGAACATTTTCTCCGTAATACGTTTGCAGCCAGTTTCTGATTTCTCTATCAGGCCAATTCACGTAATCTCCCATCGTTTCTCTTGATAGGGACGTTCTCAGTCCTTCGATCCAGCGGACATTTTGTCTTTCTTCTTCAGCAGATGTCCAAGTTGTAATATATTCTTGGGCAATGATTGCGTTGCGATAGTAGAATGCCGTTTGGTCCGGAGCGATCCGTCCGGCCGCCCCGCCGAGAGATTGCTGCCACACACTGGCGTTTTCGTTCGGAGCGTGCTCTAAATAGCGCTTTAAAGTGGAAATCGCGCGTGTTGATAATGGTTTTTCAATAAAGGATCCTGACCGCTTCATCTTTTGTGGCTGATTGCCTCCCGGGCTGTTAAAAAAGGTTGCCGCTTTAATAAATGGCACTGTCTTGACCATGCCGCTTGCCGGTTTTCCCGCTTTCATTAACGGAGCCAGCAGTTCTTTCAGCTCATCCTTTGTCCCGGTAAATTGACCGAGCGCTTCTATGCGGTTGACTTCCTTAGGCCAAAACTGAATTGATGAGGTAAGCCGGTTGTCTGTAAATGGAGCCCAGCGCTGCCATGTGTTAAATACTTCCTCAAAATCATCCCAGCCCCAAGTGACAGAAAAAACAGACACGCACGAGATCGGCACGGCTTTAAACATCATGGATGTGACAATGCCGAAGTTGCCTCCCCCTCCTCCCTGAGACGCCCAAAATAGATCAGAGTGCTTTGAACGGTTGACTGTGATCAAGTCAGCACCCGCTTTTTCGTCCGCTATGATCATTTCGAGCTGGAGGAGACGATCGCAAGTAAGTCCGGCTGTCCTTGTTAAATATCCGATTCCTCCCCCGAGCGTCAGCCCCGTGATTCCCACATTCGCAATGGTTCCCGCAGGAAGGGTCAAGCCGTACCGCCAGAGTGTGCGGTAGACTTCCCCCAATTCGGCTCCCGCTTCAATCGAGACCAGCCGCTTATCCTCATTTACTCTTATTTTCTTCATTTCACTGAGATCAATGACTAGTCCGTCATTTAACAGGGAAAAGTTTTCGTAGCTGTGTCTTCCGCCTCTGATACGGAAAGGCACATTGTTCTCACGCGCCCATCTCACCGCATTGAGGGCGTCATGTTTGTTTTGACAAAACACAATGATGTCTGGATATCTTTGCAGGCTTAAATTGATATTGGTTCTCGCAGCATTATAGTCCGGGTCATCTTTTTTGACGATGCGACCGGTCAATGTTGTCTTTTCCACATTCTCACTCACTTTCACTTGTAATCTGCTATGTTTTCTAGCATATGCGGAAAAATGAGAGAGTGTATGAGGAAAACCCCCGGAAGGAAACGATATTTTAAATTGTAGTTGACAGGTAGGGAATGTATGAATTAACATAATCATTACATATTTCCAAACAATGGCTGATCGGATCACCGAAGGCTCTTATCTTTTAAACAGATAAGGGCCTTTTTTGCGTGAAAGTCATTGAATGAAATGAAAAGCGGAGGGATGAAAAGTGGAGTTAAAAAAGGTATCACATGTGCGCAAAAAGAGCAAAAAACGAAAAAAGTACAGAAAACACACATTGAATTTCGAACTGCTTGTAGAGAAAAACAAACGGGAGATTATGAGAAATGAGGAACAGATGGAGCAGATTTATATAAAGATAGATGAAAAGCATGCGGGGGTTCGATAAAGATGAAGGAGAGAAAATGGAGGATAAAAACAACGGTACTCGCGCTGTCGGTATCCATCATGTTATCAGGGTGCGCGTTCGGGAGTGCCGGAGAAGAACCGTCATCTGCGGCGGATAAAAAGGAAGAAACACGTATTGCCCATGTCAAGACAAAGGAATTTAAAGCTTCTCATCCGGCGGCGATTCCCGCTAAATCGAAAGCCAGAACTGACACTTTTGTTGCTGGGATTTCCGCGCCGGGCGGCGTGTTTCTGCCGTACTTTTACGAAAACGGCTGGGACGGAAATGCGACAGATCCTATTTTTGAACCGTTAGTCAAACTGGATAAAACGGGGAAGCCTGCCCCGGCTCTTGCGGAAAGCTGGAAAATTTCCAAAGATCAGCTTACATACACGTTCCGTTTAAGAAAAAATCTCGTTTTCAGCGACGGTTCACCGCTGACCGCAAAGGATGCCGCATTCACTTTAACACTGCTGCATGATCCTGCATACGCGGGCTATGAAGATATCACCACGGCCTATATTAAAGGCGGTAAGGCATACAAAGAAGGAAAGGCAAAGACGATAGAGGGCATTCGCGTCCTTGATGACAGAACCATTCAAATCACGACTGAGAAAGTCAGTGCGAAGTCGCTGCTTCTTTTGGGAGGGCAGGTGCTGTCAGAAGCCTACTACGGGAAGAAATATCAATTCGGCAAACTGGACTATTTAAAAGAGCTTTATGCCAAACCGCTCGGAGCGGGACCTTATCAATTTACAGAATACCTTCCGGGACAGGAAATACGCTATCAGGCTAATGAACACTATTATGCAGGAAAACCGAAAACGGAAAAGCTGATTTATAAAATTATCGATCCGTCAACTTCCCTTCAGCTGTTTGAAACGGGTGACCTTGATTACGCTTCTTTCTCACCTGATGATGATACGGTTCAGCATTTAAAAAGTCTCGGTTTTGCTAATATAAGCGTATCTGTCGTGAATGATTACGGGCTTGTGTACGTCAATCACAAGCGTCCGCCTTTTCGAGATAAGAAAGTGTCCCAGGCGCTTATTTACGGACTTGACCGTCAAAAAATCGTCGATGTCCGCTTTAAACGCTACGGAGAAGTCGCGAATGTGCCGGTGTCTCCGGTTTCGTGGGCTTATGATGACAAAGATGTCAATCGGTACGCGTTTAACCCTGAAAAAGCCAGAAAGCTTCTCGATGAAGCAGGCTGGAAAACGGGCAAAGACGGTGTACGTGAAAAAAACGGCAAAAAGCTTGAAATCAGCTATTACACGTCTAAAGCGGATGATGATTTTATCCCGATCGCGAAAGAAAATTACGCGGACATCGGAATCTCATTAAAACCGGAAGTGATGGATTTTAATACAGAAGTAGCGAAAATAAATGACAAACAATATGACCTTGCCGCCGTTTCCACCTCGCAGATTCTTGATCCGAATGACACGGTGGAAAAGCTGGCTTCCGGCCATCCCAATAATGTAACGGGGTATTCCAATCCGAAAGCGGACCGGCTGATAGAGAAAGGAGCCGGCACGCTTGATATCAGCGAAAGAAAAGAGATTTATCACCAGCTGTACCGGGAGCTCGGGGAAAACCCGCCTTACATTCTGATTCATTACCGTCAGAGCGCAAGGGCGGTCAGCGGAAAAATAAAAGGGCTTGAGCCTGACAATTATTCTGGAATCAGTTCAAGTCTCTCAAATGTCTCAATTCAATAGAACGGTTGGGCAAAATACCCGGTGCATCCTGGGGATTTTGCCCTTTCAGCGGAAAGGAGGGGCTTTTTGTGAAACGGTATGCCGCAGAACGATTCATTCAAATGCTTGTGATCTTATTTGGTACGTCCTTTATTATTTTTTTCTTATTCGCCATGCTGCCGGGCGACTATATTGATTCCAATGTAAACCTGACTCCTGAAAGAGCGCAGGAGTTAAAAGCGCTTTACGGGCTGGATCAGCCGATTTGGCAGCGCTATGTGACATGGCTCGGAAATGTGCTCAGCGGAGATTTTGGGTTTTCTTTGAAATATCAGGAGAACGTCCTGTCACTGCTTCGGAAATATGTCTGGAATTCGTTTTTTGTCGCATTTT
Organism: Bacillus sp. JNUCC-22; assembly: GCF_018861275.1. Classification (NCBI taxonomy): domain Bacteria; kingdom Bacillati; phylum Bacillota; class Bacilli; order Caryophanales; family Bacillaceae; genus Bacillus; species Bacillus sp. JNUCC-22. Next base: position 880,890 of record NZ_CP076408.1, read on the forward strand.
TGGCGTTGCTTGTCACATGGTCAGCCGCGATGATAACGGGTGTCATATCCGCTGTCAGGAAATACTCATGGTTTGACGGGATCGTGACGTTTCTTGTTTTTGCTTCCATGGCGTTCCCGTCTTTTTTTATCAGCCTTCTGTTTATTAAGTGGTTTGGGGTGGATTTGAAAATATTGCCCGTCGGCGGGATGATTGATACCGGAAGCACGAGTACAGGTTTTTCGTACGTGCTTGAAGCCGCCAGACATATGATTCTTCCGGTCGTGATTTTATCTATGCTCGGCATCGGCTCGCTGACAAGGTATTTCCGCTCCGGCATGCTGGACGTGATCAGACAGGATTATATCAGAACGGCGAGAGCGAAGGGATTGAAAGAGCGCACCGTCATCTGGAAACATGCGTTGAAAAACGCGCTCATTCCGGCCATCACCCTGCTTGCTTTTGAACTGCCGGGACTGTTTTCCGGAGCCATCATTATTGAACAGATTTTCGGGTGGCCGGGTGTCGGACGTATTCAGCTGGAATCTGTGCATTATCGTGATTATCCGGTTTTGATGGCGTTTACCTTGTTTTTGTCTTGTTTAACGATTGTGGGGAACTTCTTGGCGGATATCGCTTATGCCGCGGTTGATCCGCGGGTCAGGCTGAAATAGGGGGTGTTCGGAATGAAAAAACAAAAAGGGGTGCCGCCTTCTCTTTGGAAGCAGACGTACCGCCGCCTGCTGCAGCATAAGCTGACGGTCATCAGTCTTCTTTTCTTATGTTTTATGTTTTTATTGTGCTTTATCGGGCCGTCTTTTTCTCCGTACATAACAGATCGGACGGATATTTCAAATGCCAATCAGCAGCCGGGAATCCATCATTGGCTGGGAACTGACCAGTACGGGAGAGATGTGCTGACGAGGCTGATGCTGGCGGGGCAGATTTCTCTGACCGTGGGGCTTGCTTCAATGGTGCTGTCGCTTGTCATCGGTTCTTTACTCGGGGCTGCGGCCGGATTTTATCGGGGAGCCGCTGATATGATCATTATGCGCATCGCTGATATGCTCATGTCCATCCCGGGCCTGCCGCTGCTTTTGATTTTGGCTGCGGTGATGTCGGAGTGGAAAGTGCCTTCTGAATACAGGATGTACCTGATTATGATGATGTTAAGCCTGATCGGATGGCCCGGTCTGGCGCGGCTTGTACGCGGACAGATTTTGTCGCTGAAGGAGCAGCCGTTTATGATGGCCGCGGAAGTTTTGGGGCTTAGTGATAAACGGAAAATCCTCTATCATTTGCTTCCCAATACATTGCCGTTATTACTGGTAGCGGCGACTTTGCATGTGGCGGGAGCGATGCTGAGTGAATCGGCGCTGAGTTTTCTCGGGCTTGGCGTTGCTCCGCCGACACCTTCTTGGGGAAACATGATGGAAGCGGCGAATCATTTTATGGATTTTACACTCCGTCCGTGGCTGTGGATTCCGCCGGGAACGGCCATTTTTCTGACCGTTGTGGCGATTCATCTTCTTGGAGACGGTTTAAGAGACGCTTTTGATCCTAAGGTAAAACGGCAGGTGAAAATGAAATGAAAAAACCGCTTTTAGAAGTGATGCATTTGGAAACGGCTTTTTATACAGAGGAGGGGGCGGTAAAGGCCGTGGACGATGTCAGCTTTACGATACATGAGGAGGAAACGGTTTGTATTGTAGGGGAGTCCGGCTGCGGGAAAAGCATGGCGTCATTGTCCATTATGCAGCTTATTCCCGAGACGGGGAGAATCGAACGGGGAGCGGTGCATTTTTCCGGACGGAACCTGTTGGAATTGAAACCAAAAGACATGCAGAAAATCCGCGGCAGCGAAATCGGGATGATATTTCAGGAACCGATGACATCTTTGAATCCGGTGTTTACAATCGGTGAGCAGCTGGCCGAACCGATTCGCGAACATTTATTGCTGAGTAAGAAAGAAGCATGGCGGAGGGCCGTTGAACTGATCACGTTAGTGGAGATCCCGCATGCCGAGCAGGTTATGCACCAATATCCTCATGAACTGAGCGGCGGCATGCTGCAGCGCATCATGACGGCTGTCGCGCTAAGCTGCGAACCGAAACTGATCATTGCCGACGAGCCGACGACAGCGCTTGACGTAACCATTCAGGCGCAGATATTGGATTTATTGCGGGATATGAAAAAGCAATTTCGCATGTCTATTTTATTCATTACTCATGACCTTGGCGTGGTTGCTGAAATGGCTGATTATGTGATTGTCATGTATGCGGGAAAAATTGTGGAGGAAGGACCGGTTGCAAAGCTGTTTTCTGATCCGAAGCATCCGTATACGAAAGGGCTGCTCGCGGCCAAGCCGGTTATCGGTCAAAGAAGGGAGATGCTGTACACCATTCCGGGGCAGGTCCCCGAGCTTGCGGACCTGTCGGGATCGTCTTGTTATTTTGCGGAGCGATGTGAACACAGCACGGAAATATGCCGGAAATCGAGCCCGCATTTTACTGAATTCGGGAAGGGGCATCAGTCGGCGTGCTGGCTTTACAGAGAGGAGAAAGCAGATGAGTGATGTGTTGCTGGAGGTCAAGGGGCTGAAAAAATATTACGAGGAGCATGGGGGGATGAGAAAGACCCGCAAAAATCCCGTAAAAGCGGTTGACGGTGTCAGTTTTACGATAGAAAAGGGAGAAGTGTTCGGCTTAGCGGGAGAATCGGGCAGCGGAAAGTCATCAATCGGCAAGACCATTTTGAGGCTTCATGAAAAAACAGCGGGAGAGGTGTTTTTTCAGGGGCGTGATGTGTTTCGGATGAGCCGGCGCGAGCTCAAAACTTTCAGATCAGAAGCGCAGCTCATCTTTCAAGATCCGTTCAGTTCTTTAAATCCCCGGCGCCGGATCGGAGAAGCCATTGGTGAAGCGATGATCGAGCATCAATTGGCGGTAAAACGGAACGCGCGTGATAAAGCGGCGGAAGTTCTTGAAGCCTGCGGCCTTTCCGCAAACTTTATCGACCGTTATCCGCATGAATTTTCCGGAGGGCAGCGGCAGCGGATCGTGATTGCAAGAGCGATGGCGCTCAAGCCGCAATTTATCATTATGGATGAACCCGTGGCGGCGTTAGATGTCTCCATCCAGGCGCAGATGATCAATTTGTTCAGCAGCCTTCAAAAACAGCACGGGCTGTCATATTTGTTCATTTCTCATGATTTAAGCGTGGTGGAGCACTTATGTACGAAGGTCGCCATTATGTATTTAGGGACGATTGTGGAATACGCGTCAAAGGAGGAGCTCTTTTCACGGCCGCTTCACCCTTATACGAAAGCGCTGTTATCAGCCGTGCCTGTTCCTGATCCCGGAGCGAAAAGGGAGCGGATAATTTTAAAGGGTGATATACCGAGCCCCTCTGATCCGCCTTCAGGCTGTAAATTCCGAACGAGATGCCCGGCAGCCAAGAAGATATGTGCTGAGAAAAGTCCGGCGCTGTCAGAAAAAGGGCTTCATCATTTTGCGGCATGCCACTTCGTATAATTGAGAAAAAAACGGTTTTATTGATAATAAACAGGAAAAACCTGCCGGGCAGACCGGCAGGTTTTTTGATGTTATTTTGGTGATGGCAGTCCGAGTCCTTCGGCAACGCGTCTGCCGTATTCAGGATCAGCTTTGTAGAAGTGGCCGATCTGGCGCAGCTTAATTTCTTCTTTTTCCACAGGTTTCATCGCACTGACGATATTGGCGACAAGGCGCGCGCGCTCTTCTTCGCTCATCAGGCGGTACAGGTCGCCGGCTTGTGTGTAATGATCATGATGATTATAGCTTACACTGTCAGCGAAACCTGATACAGGATATGCCGCCTGTTTATCTTCAGGTGACTCTTTCGGGCCGCCGAAGCTGTTAGGCTCGTAATAGACAGAGCGGCCGCCGTTATCATCAAAACGCATTTGTCCGTCACGCTGATAGTTTTTCACTTCATTGCGGGAACGGTTGATCGGCAGCGCCTGATGGTTCGCGCCGACACGGTAGCGATGCGCGTCATGGTATGCGAACAACCGGCCTTGAAGCATTTTGTCAGGTGAGACGTCGACGCCGGGGACTAATGTGCCGGGAGAGAACGTCGCCTGTTCTACTTCCGCAAAGTAATTTTCCGGATTGCGGTTCAGAACCATGCGGCCGACTTCAATGAGCGGATAGTCTTTTTGAGACCATACTTTTGTGACGTCAAACGGATCAAAGCGATATGTGTTTGCGTCTTCTAACGGCATGATTTGAACATATAATTTCCATGCGGGGAAATCGCCGTTTTCAATCGCATTGAACAAATCTTCCGTATGGTAATCGGGATTTTCGCCCGCGATTTTTGCGGCTGTATTAACATCAAGGTTTTTCACGCCTTGCTCTGTTTTAAAGTGATATTTGATCCAGACGCCTTCGCCTTTATCATTTGTCCATTTAAATGTATGGCTTCCGAATCCGTGCATATGGCGAAGAGTCGCCGGAATGCCCCGGTCTGACATCAGAATGGTGACCTGGTGCAGGGATTCCGGTGACAGAGACCAGAAATCCCAAACGGCCGTCGGGTTTTTCAGATGTGTTCTCGGATCTCTTTTTTGTGTATGGATAAAGTCAGGGAACTTGATGGCATCGCGGATGAAGAACACGGGTGTATTGTTTCCGACGATGTCGTAGTTTCCTTCTTCTGTATAAAACTTAACGGCAAATCCGCGCGGGTCGCGCACTGTGTCACTAGAGCCCAGTTCGCCCGCAACGGTTGAGAAACGGATGAAGAGCGGCGTGCGTTTACCGACTTCTGACAGAAATGCGGCTTTCGTATATTTTGTAACGTCATTTGTGACTTCAAAATAACCGTGTGCGCCCGCGCCTTTTGCGTGAACGACACGCTCGGGAACGCGTTCTCTGTTAAAGTGCGCCAATTTCTCAAGCAGATGGACGTCTTGTATTAAAGCAGGACCGCGATCGCCGGCCGTCATTGAGTTTTGGTTATCTCCGACAGGAGCGCCCCAGCTGGTTGTCAATTTATTTGAACTCATGTGATCACCTCTTTAGATTTATAAAAACATAATATCACCTATCATTAAAAAGTCAATATTATTTTATAATGATTATAAAATAATTATTTGTATTATCGAAAAAGGGTTTGGATTTGAAAGCATACTTGACTGACGGGAATAATGGGTTTAAGATGAGAAAAAAATAGAAACCGCTGACTTGGACACAAGAGGCTCTTATTCTTCACTGGATAAGGGCCTTTTTATATTGTCAGGCGGTAAGGGAGGCGGCGATTGTATGCTTTTCCGGCAGCATTTTAAACCTGTCGATATTCACGGTCATCTGCCGTACAGCCTTTATTTCGGCAAAAACGATAAGACATTTTCCGATTATAACCGGGAGCGGTCAGATAGAATGAATCTGACTTGGGATTTTCCTGATCCGCATGATGTTGAGGGCGATGACGGCGAAATCGCTTTGATGACAAGATGGGAGAATGAATTAGATAAGTACGGCATTGACGTGCTGAATTTTTTAACAGCAGAGAGCAATGACCGGATGGCGGCGTTTATTCAAGCCAATCCCGCGAGATTTACCGGATTTGCATATCATCCTTTGGAGCGGGAGGATGCGTATGAAGAGCTGAAAAGAGCGGTAGAAGGGCTCGGTCTGAAAGGATATAAACTGTTCGGGCCGCTGACAGACATCGATTTTCATGATCCGTCGCTGAAAAAGCTGTGGACGTATTTAGCTGACAAAAGGCTGCCTGTATTAATTCACTTCGGGCTTTTAGGAAGAGCGGGGGGCATTGTCAGCCATCGCAACATCAACCCGCTCTCCATCTGTCGCGTCGCGAGAGAGTATGCTGATATCCCGTTCATCATTCCGCATTTCGGCGCCGGATATTATCAGGAACTGCTGCAGCTGTGCTGGAGCTGCCCGAATGTGTATATTGACACGTCCGGCTCAAATCAGTGGATGAGGTGGATGCCGTACCCGCTTGATTTGGAAATTCTGTTTCGGAAGACATCTGAATTAATCGGTGCTGAACGGATCATCTTCGGGACGGATTCGAACGGATTTCCGAGAGGATATGTATACAGATATCTTCAGGAGCAGGTGAGGACCTGCCGGGAAATCAATATGCGGGAAGAAGATATAGAGAACATTTTCGGCAACAACGCGCGGACATTATTGAAAATCGCCCGCCAAGAAAAGGAAGTAAATACGTGATACAGCCGATGCGCTCTCTGGCAGGGTTATGCCGGAGGGCGTATTTTAATCCTTATAAAAAACAGTTGACAAGTCGGAATAATTTGAATTAACATGATATTCAAATTTAAAAACAAACGGGTTGCCGATCGGACCGCCGAAGGCTCCCATCTCTGCAAGCAATCGGAGATGGGGGCCTTTTTGTTTTTCGATCGCACGCGGCTGAAAGAGAGGGGAAGACAGATGGCTGTAACCATCAGCATACAAGAAAAAGCTTTTGAGCATGAAGGCCGGAAAACGCCGGTGCTGAATGATATTGAGCTGTCAATTGCATCGGGAGAATTTTTGACTGTCATCGGGCCGAGCGGATGCGGCAAAAGCACGCTTTTAAAATTGATTGCCGGTCTTGATACCGATTATAAAGGCTCTGTCACAATAAACGGCCGCAATGTATCGGGACCGGGCATCCGGCAGGGATTTATCTTTCAGGAGCACCGGCTGTTTCCCTGGCTGACGGTAAAACAAAACATCGCTGCCGATCTCAATATGAACGACCCGGCCATTCGGAAAAAAGTGGATGATCTGATTGAGGTTGTCAGGCTGCAGGGAGCGGAGAACGCTTATCCGCGCGAATTATCCGGCGGCATGTCGCAGCGGGTTGCCATCGCCAGAGCCCTTTTGCGCGAGCCGGAGGTGCTGCTTTTAGATGAACCGTTCGGGGCGCTTGACGCTTTTACGAGAAAACATTTGCAGGATGTGCTGCTTGATATATGGCGCGAGAAAAATACGACGATGATTCTGGTCACGCATGATATTGATGAATCCGTCTATTTAGGCGATAAGCTGGCGATCCTCAGGGCAAAGCCCGGCCGGCTGCACAGCCTGATGCCGATTCAGCTTCCGCATCCGCGCAATCGGACGTCAGCGGATTTTCAGGCCGTCCGGCAGAAGGTGCTTTCTGAGTTTGAGAAAACGGAAGACCTCCGGTTTGCGGATGGGTCCGGGATATAGAAGGGACGAAGTGAAGTGAAAAAAATCATCATTCTTTTAGCCGCAGCAGTCATGATGTCAGCCGGATGCAGTGCAGACAGGACAGGAGGGAGCGGGAAAACGGTGAAAGAAATCCGGATCGGCATCCAGCAGAGTTTAAGCCCGCTTCTCATTGCCAAGGAAAAAGGCTGGTTTGAAGAGGCCTTCAAAAAAGACGGAATAAAAGTAAAATGGGTCGAATTCCAAAGCGGTCCTCCGCAGTTTGAAGGTCTTGCCGCCGATAAGCTTGATTTTTCCCAGGTCGGCAATTCACCGGTCATTTCCGGTCAGGCGGCTGGAATTGATTTTAAAGAGATCGGGCTGTCTCAGGACGGGTTAAAGGCAAATGGCATTCTCGTAAACAAGGGCAGCGGGATTCAGAGCCTGAAAGAATTGAAAGGTAAAAAAATCGCTGTAGCCAAAGGCAGCAGCGGCTTTGATTTTCTCTATAAAGCTTTAGATAAAGCGGGGCTTTCCGCCGATGACGTCACCATCATCCAGCTTCAGCCTGATGAGGCGGTTTCCGCTTTTGAAAACAAATCAGTTGACGCATGGTCCATTTGGGAGCCGTATTTGTCGATTGAAACGCTGCAGCACGGGGCGGAAATATTGGCGAACGGAGAAAGCACAGATTTATATTCTCCCGGTTTCACGTTAGTCAGAACGGGATTTTCCAAAGAACACCCGGATGAGGTTGTCCGATTTCTGAAAGTGTTCAATAAAGCAGTTGCATGGCAAAAGGAACACAAAGATGAAGCTGTCTCCTTATATGCGAAAATCAAACATCTTGATCCGAAAGTCGTCAGAAACGTGCTTAACAATACTGAGCCTCTCAATGAACCGATCAATGATGATATTGTCAAAGCCCAGCAGGAAACCGCTGATTTTCAATATCAAACAAAAGCGATTCATAAGAAAATTAATGTAAAAGACGTTGTCGACAATTCATTTATTAAAAAAGCGCTTGAAACGGGGGATGGCAAGTAATGAAAGCAGAAGCATCAACGGCTGCCGGCGCAATAAGCCAATCAGAAAAGAAAGCTCTGGCAACTTCCCGGAAGTATTCATACCAATGGATGAAAGGGGTTGTACTCCCGGCTGCGGTCATCGCAGTATGGCAGGTTATCGCAAGTCTGGGCATCGTCTCGACAACGGTGCTCCCGTCACCTGTCGTCATCTTGCAGACGTTTCAGGAACTTCTTCTTTCAGGTGAACTGTGGGGTCATTTAGAGATCAGTTTATACAGGGCGGCTGCCGGATTTCTGCTTGGCGCGGGCCTCGGACTTGTTTTCGGGCTGCTGGTCGGTTTCTCAAAGCGGACGGAAGCATATCTAGATCCGTCTCTGCAAATGCTCAGAACGGTTCCGCACTTGGCCGTGACTCCTCTGTTTATTTTGTGGTTCGGGTTTGATGAGACATCAAAAATTCTGCTGATCGCATTAGGGGCATTTTTCCCCGTGTACATTAATACGTTTCTCGGAATCCGCAGTGTGGACGCGAAGCTGTTTGACGTCGCGCGGGTGCTGGAATTTAACTGGTATCAGCAGATGACGAAATTAATTCTTCCGGCATCTCTGCCGAATATCCTTCTCGGCATCAGGCTCTCTCTAGGCATTGCGTGGCTCGGTCTCGTGGTGGCGGAACTGATGGGATCGAGCGAGGGCGTCGGTTATATGATTATGGATGCCAGACAATTTTCACAGACAAATAAGGTGTTTGTCGGCATTATCATTTTTGCGGCTGTCGGCAAGCTGACAGATGCATTGGTCAGAATGCTCGAACGGAAACTATTAAAATGGCGGAACAGTTATGAAGGGTAACCTATTAAAAAAGGAGAGATTCATATGGAGATTCTTTGGTTTATTCCGACGCATGGTGACGGCCGGTATTTAGGGACGCAAACGGGAGGGAGAACGGCGGATCATCTTTATTTTAAGCAAGTGGCACAGGCGGCGGACAGACTCGGGTATACGGGGGTTCTGCTGCCGACGGGGAGATCATGTGAAGACCCGTGGCTGACGGCTGCCGCTTTAGCGGGGGAAACGAGTGACTTGAAATTTTTAGTGGCGGTCCGTCCGGGACTGATGCAGCCGTCTGTCGCCGCGAGAATGGCGTCGACAATGGATCGGCTGTCAGACGGCCGTTTGCTCGTAAATGTCGTAGCGGGCGGAGATCCTTATGAACTGGCGGGAGACGGCATGTTTATCAGCCACGATGAACGTTATAAGGCGACTGAAGAATTTTTAACCGTCTGGCGCGGACTCATGCGGGGCGAAACGGTGACATATGAAGGGGACCATATCAAAGTGGAAAACAGCAATCTGCTGTTTCCGCCAAAGCAGTCTCCGCATCCGCCATTATATTTCGGCGGTTCATCACAGGCGGGAATTGAGGCTGCGGCGAAACATACAGATGTCTATTTAACATGGGGAGAGCCGCCGGAGCAGGTAAAAGAAAAGATTGAAACTGTTAAAAAACAGGCTGCCAAGGAAGGAAGGACGATGCGTTTTGGCATCAGACTTCACGTGATTGTCCGGGAGACTGAGGAAGAGGCATGGGAAGCGGCTGAACGATTAATCAGCCATTTAGACGAAGAGACGATTGCGAAAGCGCAGGCTTCGCTCCGGCGGGCTGATTCTTCGGGACAAAAACGGATGGCCGATCTCCATAACGGTGACCGCTCGAAGCTTGAGATCAGCCCGAATCTCTGGGCCGGCATCGGACTGGTCAGAGGCGGAGCGGGCACGGCGCTTGTCGGTGATCCGCAGACTGTCGCTGCTCGAATTTTAGAGTATCAGGCACTCGGCATTGAGACGTTTATCTTTTCAGGCTACCCGCATCTGGAAGAAGCTTATTATCTGGCTGAACTCGTGTTTCCGCTTCTGCCGTTTCAGAATGAACGGACTAAAAAGCTTGAGCGCAGACTGGGTGAAGCAATGGGCAACGACCATTTTGCAAGAGGAAAGAAAGCGAAAGTCTGATGACGTCGCAAGGCGAATAATTGACGGCGGGCGCTTTCTGCGGATTCATTTCCGGGGAAATGCCGGCAGTGAAGGCGGGTATTCACCCGCCTTTTTAAGCGCTTAGCTTGCACGATACTCATATGGATGATATGATACAAAACGTAATTATTACGATTTGTTAGGAGTGCTGAAATGGCAAAAAAATCAAAAGTGATCAAAGAGCTCAAGCGGCAGAAGCTTGTTGAACAATATGCGGACATCCGAAGAGAATTAAAGGCAAAAGGAGACTGGGAAGCGCTGGGCAAACTGCCGCGTGATTCTGCTCCGGCCAGGCTTCATAACCGCTGTACGGTGACGGGGCGGCCCCGCGGATATATGAGAAAATTTAAATTGTCCAGAATCGCATTCAGGGAGCTGGCGCATAAAGGCCGGATTCCCGGGGTGAAAAAAGCGAGCTGGTAATGTAAAAAACTCCGGATCTGTCATGAACCGGAGTTTTTGCCGTGCTTATGAAAAGTGAAAACATAAGCCAAATGCTGAATCATCATCAGAATGAAAATCAAAAGAATCGGAAAAAAGGGTAGATGCGGCTGAATCAGCGGATAAAACAAAAGCAGAACGGCTGCGGCCGGCAATGAGAAGTAAACGGCGATATACGAGGAACGGCAAGCTTTAGCCGTCATCATTCGTTCTCTTTCATCCTGTTCCTCAAATTCATCGGGCACAAGCCTGTGCTTTTTGCCGTTCCGTTTTTTCTTTTCGGCATAGATATACAATGCGGCACAAACGGTAAACAGCAGAAACGGCGTGATATTCAGCTCAAATGAACCGCTCCCCTCCGTTTGGAAAAACTGAGCGATCCGCGGCGCCGCTTCCATAAAGGAAATAAGTGTCCAGCAGGCCAATCCGTAGAGTGCAAGGTGAAAACACGCTTTTCTTTTCAAACTCATTTTTTCTCCTCCTCCAGCCAGAAAACTTCCTCCATCGGCAGGGAGAAAGCCCGGCAGATGTTAAGCGCCAATAAAAGTGAAGGCACATAATCTCCTTTTTCAATCGCTGCAATCGTCTGTCTGGTGGCTCCGGCTTCTTTTCCGAGCGTTTCCTGAGAATAGCCGAATCTGGCTCTCAGCTCTTTTACTTTATTTTTCATCATCAGGCGTACCTCAAGTTTTCTTCTTTTTTATATTGTATGAGACTCTTAACAAAATGTAAACCCAACTTAACATGTGGACAAAAAAAGAATTTTTTTCGACAAATTTTTTAACATTCCCTTGACGAAAAAAAAATAAACATGTAATATTAGAAACATCAAATCGGTACTGACAAAAAATAATTTTAATGCGGGTGTAGTTTAGTGGTAAAACCTCAGCCTTCCAAGCTGATGTCGTGAGTTCGATTCTCATCACCCGCTCCATACATACGTTATTAACGCAGTGTTTCGTTTCTCTGATAAACGAAGTATTGCGTTTTTTTATGTGAAAAAAGACACGAAGGCGTGTCTTTTTATGAAAGCCAAGAGACGGTATGCGTGCCTCCGTGAATTTGTTCAAACATTTTTGTTAAGGATGATAGCAGCTCATCCGCCGCGTCGGCATGAAATGAAGGCGGGAAAAAGATCAGCTGCAGCATTTTCCTTGTGCCGGGCGTGACAGGGCGTGTATTGATATGTCCGGTGAAGTCGCCGAAAACGCCGTCCGGGCCGGAGAAAGACAGTACGCTTTCTTTTTCTCCGATCGTAATCGAAATCGGTTCATCTATTTCTGCGGCGTCATACGCCATGATAGGCAATGAATATTTCAAGGAGAAAAAAAGTATGGTATCATGGGCTGAATTCACACTTTCAATGAATCGTTCCCGGGAAATATCGCCGAGCATAAGCTCCATCGGCGTTTTTTGTCCTGAAAAGGCGGGACTGAGCTGTTCCATTATACGCGCCCACTCTTTTACAAAAGGCTGCTCTTCTATACCGCCGTCAGCATAATCAAAGTAAAGAGATTCTTGAAATAAACGGAGGCGGCCTTTCAGCATTTGCGGAGCAGGCCCGACTTCGATCTGTTCATATAAGACGGCTGCCGCTTTGATCCCCGGCACCCGTTCAGCAATAAGTGGATCTAAACTGATGTTCAAGTGTGTTCACTCCATTTCGGGATGATAAAACTCTATTATACCTGTGCGGGAGCCTGATCACAAAGAAAGGAGGCTGTGCAAAAAATGAATATTCATAAACTGAAAGAGGAATTAATCGAATACGCCAAAAGCATCGGAGTCGACAAAATCGGGTTTACGACGGCTGATACGTTCGACAGTCTGCGGGACCGGCTGATTCTTCAGGAATCACTCGGCTATTTATCCGGTTTTGAAGAGCCGGATATTGAAAAACGGGTTACTCCGTCTTTGCTTCTCCCGAAAGCCAAATCAATCGTCGCCATCGCCCTTGCGTATCCTTCCAAAATGAAAGATGCGCCGAGGAGCACGAGGGACGGGCGGCGCGGCATTTTTTGCAGAGCTTCCTGGGGGAAGGATTATCATGACGTGCTGAGGGAAAAGCTTGATCTGCTGGAGAATTTTCTCCAAAGCAAACATGAGGATATCCGCACGAAGTCAATGGTGGATACAGGAGAATTGTCCGACAGGGCCGTGGCTGAACGGGCGGGAATCGGCTTCAGCGCCAAAAACTGCATGATCACCACGCCTGAATACGGCTCTTACGTCTATCTGGCTGAAATGATCACCAATCTGCCCTTTGAACCGGATGTGCCGATTGAAGATATGTGCGGTACGTGCACAAAATGTTTAGACGCGTGTCCGACCGGCGCACTCGTCAATCCCGGACAGCTTAACGCCCAGCGCTGTATTTCGTTCCTGACCCAGACAAAGGGATTTTTGCCGGATGAGTTCCGCACGAAAATCGGAAACCGTCTGTATGGCTGTGACACGTGCCAGACGGTCTGTCCGATTAATAAGGGGAAAGATTTTCATCTTCATCCGCAGATGGAGCCTGATCCGGAAATCGCAAAGCCGCTGTTAAAGCCGCTTTTGACCATAAGCAACCGCGAATTCAAAGAAAAATTCGGACATGTATCGGGATCATGGCGCGGCAAGAAGCCGATACAGCGGAATGCGATTTTAGCTTTGGCTCATTTTAAAGATGCCTCGTCTCTTCCGGAATTAACGGCCTTGATGCACCAAGATCCGCGCCCCGTTATCAGAGGGACGGCCGCCTGGGCCATCGGGAAAATCGGTGATCCTGATTATGCGGGGGAATTAGAAAAAGCGCTTCAAAAGGAGCAGGATGAGGAAGCTATACGGGAAATTGAAAAGGGACTGGAGCTGTTATCGGTTTCTGATAAGACTAAAACCGGCCGGTCCTGACATATGTATAGAGAAAAAGCACTTGGCGTGAGTTCAAGTGTTTTTCTTTATAAAACAGTATGGTGGGTGGAGCGCTTGAAGCATATTATTGAAGATTTAGCGGAGGCCCGGCTTCATTATTTAATCAACGGAACCGAGATGAGGCACAATGGGCAGCCCGGCGATCTTGAGGTCCTGACGAGAAAAAAAGAGCTGTTTGAAAAACGGAAAGTTGACATCGTGAAAGCGAAGGCAAAAGCCGTCATTGTCAAAAGCAGCCTTGAGGACGACGGCACGTTATGCATCATGTACACGATTCATTTCGAATATTTGTGCAAGGAGCATGACGGACACCTTTACTTAGAAGAGCAGATTGAGGAACGGACTGCATTTCTCTATGATCGGCTTTTGATTAAAGACCGGGAAGTAAAGAAAAAACCGGCGGGATTTTCTGACGGAAACAGTGTAATTGAATATGAGCGGAGTGAACGGGAAGATTTCGGGCGGGCGTTTCAATACGACCGTCTGGCTGCCGTGCAGTATGCGGAGAAGTTTTGGAATAAACGAAATCCCGCTTATAAAAATTTCAGCGACAACTGCACCAATTTTATTTCCCAATGTTTACATGCCGGAAAAGCACCGATGCGGGGGCATCCGAACAGAGGCTCAGGCTGGTGGATGAAGGCAAGCTCGTGGAGCTACAGCTGGACGGTCGCGCATTCGATGAAGATGTATCTGGCCCAATCCAAGGCAGGGCTTCGCGCGGTGCAAGTATCAAGAGCTGAAGAACTGATGCCCGGAGATATCATTTGCTATGATTTTGAAGGAGACGGCCGTTTTAATCATACGGCGATCGTGGTCGCAAAAGATAAAAGCAATATGCCGCTCGTCAATGCCCAAACGTATGACAGCAGGATGAGATATTGGTCATATGAGGATTCAACGGCGTATACTCCTTCCATCAGATATGCGTTTTTTCATATTACGGATGATACGACAAAAGAGTAATTAATGATATAATGGTGGGCGGAATAAAAAACAGAGGTGAACATCGTGGCATTACATGTCGTTTTATATCAACCCGAAATCCCGGCCAATACGGGAAATATCGCACGTACTTGTGCGGCAACAGACACAACGCTTCATTTGATCCGCCCGCTCGGATTCTCAACCGATGATAAAATGCTGAAGCGCGCCGGACTCGATTATTGGGAGTTCGTCAACGTCGTATATCATGATTCATTGGAAGAGTTATTTGAAGCATATGAGAACGGAAAGTTTTTCTTCATTACAAAATTCGGTCAAAAGCCGCACACATCATTTGACTACTCAAATACGGAGGAAGACTTTTTCTTCGTATTCGGCAGAGAAACGAGCGGACTTCCGAAAGAATTAATCGAAAACAATATGGACCGCTGCCTGCGTCTGCCGATGACCGAGCATGTGAGATCATTAAATCTGTCCAACACGGCCGCGATTCTTGTATATGAAGCGCTGCGCCAGCAAAATTACAGAGATTTGACGTGAGAAAAAACGCCCGCATCCGGGCGTTTTTTTATTGAATAAAAAAGACGGACAGCAGCTGTTCACAGCATTTTTATATTTCAGGCTTAACAACGTAACAGTGTTATGTTACAATACTTTCATCGAAGGAGCTGGATTCATGGAGGAACAACTGATTTCTAAAAAAGAATTGCTGGAAGAAACATCAATCTCATACGGGCAGCTGTACCGCTGGAAACGGAAAAATTTAATTCCTGAAGAATGGTTTATCCGAAAATCAACATTTACAGGCCAGGAAACATTTTTTCCGAGAGCGGAAATATTAAAACGTATCTCAAAAATACAGAAAATGAAAGAAAATCTGTCTTTGGATGAAATGAGAGAAATGCTGTCTCCGCAAATGACTGATGTCAATATAACGTCTGCGGAGCTGCTTCAAAAGGGACTGATTTCAAAAGCCGCGCTGCAAGTTTATGGCGAAGACGGTGTGACATTCACGTCCCGCGCGCTGCTGTCTTTATATGTGCTTGAAGGGCTTTTGCAATCGGGCAATATCAGCCTTGAGGAAGGAAAATTGGCGGCAGGGGTGCTGAAAACGTATGAGGCTTCCGAACTGAAAGCGAATACGGAGCTTGTCATGCTCCGAAAGCTTGGCGTAACGACGTGCTTCATTGCAGACGCGGAACATATTTTATTTGAACCGACTGTCAAAGTGGTTGAACGGGTGGCGCTTGCTGCGGCATCGGAAGAATTAAAAACGAAATGGATGCAGGAGGACCATCAATGGAAGTAACAGATAAATTAATCATCAACGGTTCAGGAAGTTCAAAAGGAGGCCGTTTTCATACAGTGGAGATCAACGGAAGCGGCACGGTGTCAGGTGATGTGGAGTGCGCGAGCTTTTTGTTTAACGGCAGCGGAAAAACAGACGGACATGTCAAGACGCAAACGCTGACGATCAGCGGTTCGGGGAAAATTTCCGGCAGTGCCGAAGCTGAATCCATCCGTATCAATGGAACGGGTGTCATTAAAGGTGATGTCAAAACGGAGCGGCTGAACGTCGCGGGATTTTCATCTTTCGGCGGTGTGAAAGCTGATGATATTTTCATATCCGGGAAAGCCGCGATTGAAGGCGATTGCGAGACAGAGACGTTCCGTTCGGAAGGCAAATGCAAGATCGGCGGCCTGCTGAATGCCGATGAAGTCAGTATTAAGCTGGCGGCGGGAGAAAGCCATGTGAAAGAGATCGGCTGCCGCCATTTGAAAGTGATGAGCAGAAAGAGCGTGCTTACGCGTTTTAAGCTGATGCCGGCCCCGGTGCTGACAGCGGAGCTGATTGAAGGTGACATCATTGAATTGGCGGACACGAACGTGAAGACAGTCCGCGGAAATCATGTACGGATCGGCCCAGGCTGCACCATTGGGACTGTGGAATACAGCGGCGATTTTACATGTGATCCTTCCGCTTTGGTTAACAAAGTCGTGAAACGATAGGAGGAACTGCGATGGAAACGACAAAAAAATTGAGTCATTTAAAAATGTACGGAGCCGGACACGCCTCCGGCGGCTCCTACCAAAATGTAAGCATTAAAGGGGAAGGAACTGTCGGCGAAGGACTTCAAAGCGAACGCTGCCGAATATTCGGTACGGGACTTTTTCTCGGAGATGCCGAGATCAACAGGCTGAAAATTTTCGGAGAGCATGAAGTTGCAGGAGATTTATCAGCACGTTCAGCAAATGTGATGGGCACATTGAAAGTCGGCGGCTCCATGCGTTTCGCCACGATGAGGCTGAAAGGACTTGCTGAAATTGGCGGCGGGGCCGCGGGAGAGCGGTGTCATATAAAAGGCAGTCTCACCGTCGGCGGCGATTGCGAGACGGAGCTGCTTCATGTAACAGGATGTATCAATGTGGCGGGATTGTTAAACGCAGGGGACGTAAACATCCATTTGCGTTATGACCGAAGCCGCGTGAAAGAAATCGGCGGCACATCGATCACCGTCAGACGGAAACCCGGTTTTCTTAAACGGAAAGCCGGCACGCTTTCTGCTGAATTGATCGAAGGAGACGCAATTTACCTCGAATACACGGAAGCGGACATCGTCAGAGGAAAGCATGTGGAAATCGGCCCGGGCTGCAAAATCGGAAAAATCGAGTATCAAACAAGCTGCAAATCTCATGAAAAATCAACTGTCCAAGAACATATTCAAATATGAAACATTGTTATGTTGTATAGGAAAGGGTGCTCTTTATAAAGAGCACCCTTTTGCCGTTATTTGTTTTCAGGTTTGCTGTCGTAACCCGCCGTAAAAATGGATACTAAAAAAGTGAGAATGACCCCAAGTAAAATGATCGTTTTCATCATTTCTCCTCCTCTTTGCTTTTCCATTTGATGTCCGAGTCTGGATGAAACTGTATTTCTTTCATTATGAACGGTGCACCGGACCCTTGTCAATGACGGCCTTGTAACGTCTTTATTTTTAAGAAACGAAAAGCATGTATTATCACGTCACCGCATAGATTGTAACAAAGTACCTTATTTCTAGTGCATTAACCATGATAGAGGAGGTTCTTATGGATATATTAAAGAAAATTGAAAAGTACAGAGAGGAAGAGCAGCGTCTCAAATGGGAAGGGACGTTCGCTGATTATTTGGAGATGATAAAAGAAAATCCATTGGTCGCGCAGTCTGCTCATTCTCGCGTTTTTAATATGATAAAAGACAGCGGAATCGAGGAGGATGACGGTAAAAAGACATACAGCTTTTTCTCGCGGGAGCTGTTCGGCCTTGAGGAATCTCTGGAACGGCTCGTGGAGGAATACTTTCACCCGGCTGCCAAGCGGCTCGATGTAAGAAAACGGATTTTACTATTGATGGGACCCGTCAGCGGCGGAAAGTCAACTCTTGTCACCATGCTGAAAAAAGGGCTTGAAGCCTACTCATTGACAGACAACGGCGCTGTTTACGCCATTAAAGGCTGCCCGATGCATGAAGATCCTCTCCATCTCATTCCCCATCATCTGCGCGACGACTTCTACAGAGAATACGGCATCAGAATTGAGGGCAGCCTTTCTCCGCTTAATGTCATGCGGCTTGAAGAAGAGTACGGCGGCAGAATTGAGGATGTAAAGGTTGAACGTATATTCTTCTCGGAGGATAAACGTACCGGAATCGGAACCTTCAGCCCGTCTGACCCGAAATCACAGGATATCGCCGACTTGACGGGGAGTATTGATTTTTCAACGATTGCCGAATACGGCTCAGAATCAGATCCGCGCGCTTATCGGTTTGACGGTGAATTAAATAAAGCGAACCGCGGAATGATGGAGTTTCAGGAAATGCTGAAATGCGATGAAAAATTTCTGTGGCACCTTCTGTCACTCACGCAGGAAGGGAATTTCAAAGCCGGACGGTTTGCGCTCATCTCAGCCGACGAATTGGTTGTTGCGCATACGAACGAAACGGAGTACCGCTCGTTTATTGCCAATAAGAAAAATGAAGCCCTTCACTCAAGGATCATCGTGATGCCTGTTCCTTATAATTTAAAGGTGTCAGAGGAAGAACGGATTTATGAAAAAATGATTTCTGAAAGTGATGTTTCTGACGTACACATCGCCCCCCATACATTAAAAGTGGCCGCGATGTTTTCTATTTTGACCCGGCTGAAGGAACCGAACCGCTCTGATATTGATCTCGTCAAAAAAATGAGGCTTTATGACGGAGAAAGCGTTGAAGGTTACAATTCCGTTGATCTTGAGGATATGAAGAAGGAATTCCATGATGAAGGAATGAGCGGAATTGACCCGCGCTATGTCATCAACCGCATTTCCTCAACAATTATCAGAAAAAATATGGAATCGATCAATTCGCTTGACGTGCTGCGTTCCTTAAAAGAAGGACTTGACCAGCATCCGTCCATCTCCGCCGAGGACAAAGAGCGGTATATGAATTTTATTTCCGCCGCCAGGAAAGAGTACGATGACATCGCTAAAAAAGAAGTGCAGAAGGCGTTCGTCTATTCATATGAAGAATCCGCGAAAACTCTCATGGACAATTATTTAGATAATGTGGAAGCGTACTGCAATAAAAATAAGCTCCGCGATCCGCTGACGGGTGAAGAAATGAATCCTGACGAAAAACTGATGAGATCCATTGAAGAGCAGATCGGCATTTCAGAAAACGCGAAAAAAGCGTTCCGCGAAGAAATCTTAATCCGCATATCCGCCTATGCAAGAAAAGGAAAACGCTTTGACTATAATTCGCACGAAAGACTCCGCGAAGCGATTCAGAAAAAGCTGTTCGCAGACTTAAAAGATGTGGTGAAAATTACGACCTCCACCAAAACGCCGGATGAACAGCAGCTTAAAAAGGTCAATGAGGTAGTGGCAAGGTTAATAGATGAACACGGCTATAATTCGACAAGCGCTAATGAACTGCTGAAATATGTCGGAAGCTTGTTAAACCGCTGATGTTTGATTTCATTGAGAGGCCCGTCTGTAAAAGGACGGGTTCTTTTGTCTGTTTTTCGCAATTGTTTGTCAATTGGAGAGTCCGGCCGGCATAAGATAAAAATAAATCTTTTCGCCGGACTTGTTTCATAAACAGGACCAAGCCGGAATACACATGTAAAACGACCATAACGGTTAAGGAGGGGAATTCATGTCCCGTAATGACAGCGGAAATTTTTTGATTTCAGAGGAAGACTGGTCCCTCCATCGCAAAGGCTTTGACGACCAGCAGCGCCACCAAAAGAAAGTACAGGAAGCGATAAAAAACAACCTTCCGGATCTTGTCACTGAGGAAAGCATTATTATGTCCAACGGAAAAGATGTCGTGAAAATCCCGATTCGTTCGCTTGATGAATATAAAATCCGTTATAACTATGATAAAAATAAACATGTCGGCCAAGGCGACGGCGACAGCGAAGTCGGCGATGTCGTCGCAAGAGACGGCGCAGATAAAAAGCAGGGTGCTGGAAAAGGCCAGGGAGCAGGCGATCAGGCAGGCGAGGATTATTATGAAGCGGAAGTTTCATTGATGGATCTGGAAGAAGCGCTGTTTCAGGAATTAGAACTGCCGAATCTGCAGCAAAAGGAAAGGGACAATATCGTCCATACCGATATCGAGTTCAATGATATCCGGAAAACCGGGCTGACAGGGAATATTGATAAGAAAAGGACGATGCTGTCGGCCTATAAACGAAACGCCATGACAGGCAAGCCGTCGTTTTACCCTATTTATCCGGAAGATCTGAAATACAAAACATGGAATGATGTGACGAAGCCGGAATCGAAAGCTGTCGTTTTAGCGATGATGGATACAAGCGGTTCGATGGGCGTATGGGAAAAGTATATGGCGAGGAGCTTCTTTTTTTGGATGACACGATTTTTACGGACAAAGTATGAAACGGTTGATATCGAATTTATCGCCCACCATACGGAAGCGAAGGTCGTGTCCGAAGAAGATTTTTTCTCGAAAGGCGAGAGCGGGGGCACCATCTGTTCCTCCGTTTACCGGAAGTCTCTTGAATTAATTGATGAAAAATATGACCCCGCCCGCTACAATATCTATCCCTTTCATTTTTCAGACGGAGATAACCTGACTTCGGATAACGCCCGGTGCGTAAAGCTCGTCAATGACATCATGAAAAAATCGAACCTGTTCTGTTACGGTGAGGTCAATCAATATAACAGGCATTCCACCCTCATGTCCGCCTATAAAAATGTCAAAGATGATAAATTTAAATACTACATCCTGAAACAGAAATCAGACGTATTTCAAGCGCTGAAAAGCTTTTTTAAAAATGAGGAAGCCGGTGTAAGCAAAGCATCGTATGAAATATAAAGCCGAGTGAAGAATCGTGCGGCCGCGGTTCTTCACCCGGCTTTTTTAAATTAAAAATAAAGAGAAAAAACGGCATAAAAAAAATCCTTAAAAAATGAAACTTTTCTCTTTACAAACCTTCTTTCATTTATTAATATTTTATCTTGTGAACTATTATTAAGGGAATGAGGTGAAAATACGGTGATTGAATCAGAGCTCGCTTTGCTCAGTTTTGAACAACTGTTTGATACTTCCAGATCGATTTACAAAAAGCAGAAAATGATTCTGGAAACAGTTCTTGAACCTTTTGATATTACAGTGCTGCAGTATCTGCTGATGTTCAAAATACATAAGAGCAAAAGCACGCAGCTTTCAAGGCTGGCTTTGTCGCTTGATCTGAAACCGGCGTCTGTCACGAGAATGACCGATATTCTGTATAAGCGCCGCCTAATGGTTCGGAGCGACTATCACGACGACCGGCGTGTTGTTATGATTCAGTTAACCGAAGAGGGGGAAGAACTTCTAAAGAAAGCTGCTGTTCAATATGCCGAAAAAGCGGCGGTCTTATACCGGCAGCTCAATACCGCTGAACTGCAGTACCTGCGCAAGCTTGCGGAAAGTTTAACGAAGCTTGCAAACGGCTGTGCAGTGAAAAACGGAAAATAAAAAAATCCCCACATATTTTTATCATCATTCCACAAAATGATAGAGGAAGAAACGAAAGGAGAAAACAAAATGAACAGAGGACGTTTAATTCTGACCAACATTATCGGTTTGATTGTTGTTCTTGCAATTATAGGCGGAGGTGCTTACTACTATTATCAAAGCACACACTATGTAAAAACCGATGAAGCAAAAGTTGCCGGCGACATGGCTGCTATCACAGCTCCTGCTGCGGGTAAAGTAACTGACTGGAACCTTGATGAGGGGAAAGAAGTAAGCAAAAACGACGTTGTTGCAAAAATCAAAGGACAGCAAAATGCTGACGTAAAAGCCATCATGGATGGAACAATCGTGAAAAACGAAGTGAAAAACGGCCAAATGGTGCAAGCCGGTACGACAATTGCCCAGGAAATTGACATGAAACACCTTTACATCACTGCAAACATTAAAGAAACAGACATTAGAGACATTGAAGTAGGAAACAAAGTAGACGTAATTGTTGACGGCGACCCTAATACAACATTTGACGGAACAGTAGAAGAAATCGGTTATGCGACAAATTCAACATTTGATATGCTGCCTTCTTCAAACTCAAGCGGCAACTACACAAAAGTAACGCAAAAAGTTCCTGTTAAAATTTCACTCAGCAACCCATCTGACAAGGTGCTTCCTGGTATGAACGCATCTGTAAAAATCTCTGAATAATACAGATCAGTCATCAAACCATGAAGGGAGGTTGTCTTAGGTGGCTAAATCAGATAATCAAGTAAAAAGTCCTAAAACATTGCTTATTGTGCTTATGGCCGGGTTATTCCTGGCGATCTTGAACCAAACGCTTCTTAACGTGGCGATGCCGCACTTAATGACCGAGTTCGGTGTGAGTGCGACGACGATTCAGTGGCTTACGACCGGATACATGCTGGTCAACGGTGTTTTGATTCCGTTATCTGCGTTCTTAATTACCCGGTTCGGACAGAGAAGCCTCTTTCTCGTAGCCATGTTCTGTTTTACAGCGGGAACGTTAGTCTGCGGAATCGCGCCTAACTTCTCAACCATGCTGATCGGCCGGTTAATTCAGGCGGTCGGCGGCGGTATCCTGCAGCCGCTGGTCATGACAACCATTCTGCTTATCTTCCCGCCTGAAAGCAGGGGGAAAGGAATGGGGATTTTCGGTCTTGCGATGATGTTTGCTCCGGCGGTCGGACCGACTCTTTCCGGCTGGATCATCGAGCATTACACATGGCGCATTATGTTCTACGGCCTTGTTCCGATCGGGGCAATCGTTATTATCATAGCGTTCTTCCTCTTTAAGAACTTGGTGGAACCGCAAAAAATCAAACTCGACAGCTTGGGTGCGATTCTATCCATTGTCGGATTTGCCTCATTGCTTTACGGAGTCAGTGAAGCGGGCAGCGACGGCTGGGGAGATCCGATCGTGCTGTCTACCGTCATTGTCGGTGTCATCGCGATTGCCGCGTTTGTCATTCAGCAATTGCGCTCTGAAAAACCGATGCTCGACTTCCGGGTATTTAAATATGATATTTTCTCACTTTCCAGTGTGATTAACATCATTATTACCGTTGCGCTTTACACAGGAATGTTCCTGCTTCCGATTTACCTGCAGAACTTAGTCGGCTTTACGGCGCTGCAATCGGGCCTCTTGCTATTGCCGGGCGCGATTGTCATGCTGATCATGTCGCCGATTTCCGGTATTCTGTTTGACAAAATCGGTCCAAGACCGCTTGCGATTATCGGGCTGGTCATCACGGTCGCAACGACATTCCAGTACACAAAATTGACAATTGACACACCTTACACGCACATTATGCTTGTCTATGCCATCCGCGCATTCGGTATGTCACTGTTAATGATGCCTGTTATGACAGCCGGAATGAACCAGCTTCCGGCACGGTTGAACAGCCACGGCACGGCGATGAGCAACACGCTCCGCCAGATCAGCGGTTCAATCGGAACAAGTTTGATCACAACGATTTATACGAACCGTACGACAATGCACTATTCGCAGATTGCGGATAAAACAAGCACGGCTGATCCAAGCTTCATGCAGTCGTTCCAAAGCGCGGTTTCGAATTTAATGGTCAACATGAACATGTCGCTTGATGCGGCAAAACAAACCGTTTATTCTTATCTCTACAAAACAGCTTCACTTAATTCCAACGTTATGGGGATTAATGACGCGTTTATGTGGGCGACGATCTTTGCGGTTATCGGCGTAGTCCTGAGCCTGTTCTTGCGTGACGTACGGAAAGACAAACAGCGGGCGAAGAAAAAAGAGGAGCTGTCATTGCTTCCGGCCCCTAAAGAAGTGAAGGAATCTTAATCATCTGAATGGGAGGTTTCCTGAATGAAAATTTACGTAGTGTACGATAGTGAAGGCGAACATACAAAACACCTTGCTGAAGCCATTGCCGAAGGAGCACGAGAAAACGCTGAGGCTGAAGTCCTGATCGATCATGTCGATCAAGCAGACATCCGCAAGCTGAAAGACATGGATGCCATTATCTGGGGATGCCCGGGACACTTTGGCACCATCAGTTCAGGCTTAAAAGCGTGGATCGACAGACTCGGCTATCTGTGGGCTGAAGGCGAGCTGATTGATAAAGTCGGCGCCGTATTCTGTACGACGGCGACAACACATGGCGGATTAGAAATGACAATGCACAATCTGATCACTCCTATGTTTCACCAAGGCATGATTGTTGTCGGACTTCCCGGCAACGTTCCTGAAAACGCGCTGTACGGCTCTTACTACGGCGCGGGCGTCACATGCCCGGTTGACAGCGATGTGCTGATGACGGAAGAAGGCCTTCAATTAGGCCGTGCGCTTGGCAGACGTGTCAGCCAAGTCACAGGTAATCTAACTGCCGGACGACAGTAAGGAGAGGGTTATATGGCCATTATTATAGCGGTTATTGCTGCTGTCATTGTGATTGCACTTCTTATCACATTCAATGTCCGCAGCACTTCTGCAGGACAGGATGTCAAAGAAGAAAAGAGAGAAGCGATCGGCACTACAGCCGAACAGCCGGAAAAGCATGATCCGGCCGAGGAGCGCTCAGCCGAGCATGCTCCCGTCGTTGTAAAATCTGAATCTCCCCGTGAGAAAAAGAATACAATGGGCGATGATGTGTACCGTCAGGCGCTTCAGAAGTTTAAGACTTCTGAGACAGATCAGGAACCAAACGATCCTGATAGCGGCGGCAAAATGCAGGATAGCAGCTATCGTGATGCGCTGCTCTCCTTAAAAAACAAAAAGAAGTAATTGAAAAGGCAAATCTGCGTAAGAGCGGATTTGTCTTTTTTTTATTGAAGATATTGTAATACGTGATGATCTAGTGTACTATGTTACTCATACACTTGATCCGAATGGAGAGAGAAAGAATGACATCGTTTTTAGGTTTGCTGAAAAAAGATGCGAAAGTTTCATGGATTTGGCTTGCGGTGTGGCTTTGCGGCATGATTTGCTGGGCGTTTGCAGCCCACGTCACCGCTGCCCGTCAGAAAGAACCGCTCGTCATTTTCGGCTTTTTTACGGCAATGGGGTTTTTTCAATTTCTTGTAGCGCCGCTTTTTATGTACTATCACCTTCATAAAGAAGGAAAAAATCAGCTGTGGCTTTACAATCCGAATGGAGGATTTTATCTGCTGGCTTCCAAGCTGACGGCCTCACTGCTGTATCAGTTGATCGGGCAGCTGGCGCTGACCGGTTACGGCATTTGGATGTACCGGATGCTTTCTGCAAAAGGAGCGCTGGAACACACCATTCCCCTGGCCGGCACATTAACCGGACTGAATGCTTACCTGCTGATCAGTTCAGCGTATTTATCTGTGATCGTGGCCGTCTTTTGGACTGTTTTTCACTCATTAAAACATGTTCCCGTCCTCCGGTGGGTGATCTGCATCGTGCTTGCGTTTGTCTGGACCTATATTGACGATAAAATCATTACGCCATTCACTTCATCTCAACATGATTTATGGCCGGTAAAAGTGTATGCGGATTTTGATTTTCATTATACAAAATTGACCGGCTGGACGGTGGAGCTGAAGGCCGTCCACATCTCGCTTTTCAGCTTCCTGGCAGTGATCGTGCTTTCGGCGCTCTGTCTCGCGCTGGCCTCTATGCTGCTGAATCGAAAGGTTGAGGTGTGATGATGGAGAATGAATTTCAGTCATCCAAGCCGATTTATCTGCAGATTGCCGATCGTGTATATTACCGGCTGATCCGAAGTGAGCTTTCACCGGGGGACAAACTGCCGTCCGTAAGGGAGATGGCCGTACAGATGAAAGTGAATCCGAATACGATACAAAGAACGTACAGTGAAATGGAAAGGCTGGGGATCGTGGAGACGAGAAGAGGACAGGGAACCTTTATAGCGGAAAGGTCCGATCTGAAAGCGGAGCTGAAAGACAGGCTGACTAAAGACGTTTTCAAACGCTTTATTCAGGAAATGGCGGAGCTGGGGTTATCTCCTGAGGAAATGATCGACGGGATCAAACAATATGCGGAGGAAGGAAACGATGAATCTTGATTTTGAAGGCGTAACAAAAAAATACGGCCGCAGGCTCGCGGTCAGCGATGTATCATTTTCATTGTCTCCGGGTAAAATCTACGGAATTTTAGGGCCGAACGGAAGCGGTAAATCAACAACGCTTAAAATGCTTGCCGGGCTTGCGTTCCCGACCTCGGGCGCCGTCCGGATCGGAGACTGCGCAGTAAGCAGGAACATGCTGTTTCGTACGGCTTATTTAACCGAACATGATATGTTTTCCGCCCGGACGACCGTCGGTGATATGCTCACATTTTATCATTCGCAATTCCCGGATTTTCAGCTGGAAAAAGCATATAACCTATTAACGGAAATGAATCTTTCAGCGAAGCAGAAGATAAAACAGCTGTCCAAAGGCAGCCGGGGCAGGCTGAAAATCGTTTTGGCCCTGTCGAGAAAAGCATCCGTCATTCTGCTGGATGAGCCGTTTTCAGGTCTTGATCCGGCGGTCAGGGAGTCGATTGTCAACAGTCTCGTATCTTATATTGATTTTGACAGCCAGATTGTCGTCATCGCCACGCATGAGATCGGCGAGATTGAGACGCTGTTAGACGAAGTGATGGTTTTCATAAAAGGGAAAATCGCTGAACGGCGCGAGGTCGAAGAAATTCGGGAACAGGAAGGAATGTCCGTGCTGCAATGGTACAGAAGCGTCATGCAGGCGCACGAAATAGAAGGGGGATTCTAATTGGAAACGGTATTAGAACTGCAACAGGTAAAGAAAACGATAAAAGGACGAACGATTATTCATGATCTGAGCTTCTCCGTCCGGGCGGGCGAAGTGTTTGGGTTTCTAGGGCCGAACGGAGCGGGGAAAACCACTACGATCAGAATGATGGTCGGATTAATGAAACTGTCTCAGGGAGACATCGTAATCTGCGGGGAATCCATTACGAAAAACTATGCAAAAGCGGTCAGGCACGTCGGAGCCATCGTGGAAAACCCGGAGCTGTACAAATTCCTGAGCGGTTATAAAAATTTACAGCAGTACGCAAGGATGGTAAAAGGCGTTACGAAAGAAAAAATAGATGAGGTCATCGAGCTCGTCGGGTTGCAGGACAGAATACATGACAAAGTAAAAACCTACTCTCTCGGAATGAGACAGCGTCTCGGCCTCGCCCAAAGCCTGCTGCATAATCCTAAGGTGCTGATTCTGGATGAACCGACAAACGGCCTTGATCCCGCGGGCATCAGGGAAATCAGGGACCATCTGAAAAAGCTGACACGTGAAAAAGGAATGGCTGTCATCGTCTCAAGCCATCTGCTGTCAGAAATGGAGTTAATGTGCGACCGAATCGGCATTCTGCAAAAAGGGGAGCTTGTCGATATTCAAAAAGTAAGGGATGAAGGAAAAGAGGATAAAGATACATACTTCTTCCATATTGAACAAAGAGAAGAGGCTCTTGCCGTTCTGAGTCAGTTTGACTGTGTGAAGAAGACAAACGGCATTGAGATCAAGCTGTCAAAACAGGAAGTGCCTGATGTGATTTCACTGCTCGTCCGTGAAAACATCCGCTTATATGAAGTGAAAATCATGACAAAATCTTTGGAAGACCGTTTCTTGGAGATTACCGGCGGGACGAAAGAGGAGGTTCAATATGTTTAAGCTGATCTATAATGAATGGATAAAAATTTTCAGCCGCGTCGGCACGTGGGCTATGATTGTAATTTTAGGCGTTTCGATGATCGGTTTTGCGCTTCTGTCAAACCATTTCACCTCGAGCGAAGCCAATCCGAATTGGAAACAGGAGCTCCAGGCTGAAAACAAAGAAATGAAACAGCAGATGAAGGAAACCGGAAACCAGACGCTCATTGATAACCTGAAACAGAATGTCGCGATAAATCAATACCGTATGGATCATAACATCCCTGAGGATACAGGGTACACAGTGTGGTCATACGTAGCTGATTCTTCGATGATGACTGTTTTGACCGGGCTGTTTACGATTATCATTGCCGCAGGCATCGTGGCGAATGAGTTCAACTGGGGGACGATCAAGCTGCTGGCTATCCGTCCGCTCAGCCGTTTTCAGATTTTGCTTTCTAAATATATGACGGTGCTGCTGTTCGGACTGCTGATGCTTGTGATTTTATTTGCCGGCTCCGCTCTGTTGGGATTGGTCTTTTTCGGTACAGGGGGAGATACTGCGGCTGATATTCATCTCGTATACAAAGACGGCCATGTTTTTGAGCAAAATATCATCGCCTTCCTCGCTAAAACATATATCTATGAATCTGTCTCCGCTTTTATGCTTGCGACGATGGCGTTTATGCTGTCTGCGGTATTCCGGAACAGCTCATTAGCGGTCGGGTTTTCTATTTTTCTATTGGTTATGGGAAACACGGCGACTGTATTTCTTGCCACGAAATTTGAATGGACCAAATATATTTTATTCGCGAACACGGATTTGTCGCAATATATGAACGGGACTCCTTTAGTAGAGGGGATGACGATGACATTTTCGGTTGTGATGCTTGTGATTTACTTCGTTATTTTTCTGGCGCTCGCATTCGGCGTCTTCTTAAAACGCGATATTGCCACCTGATATAAAAAAGCTGTTTTGCCTTTGCAAAACAGCTTTTCGTTTTAGATGAAAAAAACCCTGCCGGCATACACCGGCAGGGTTTTTAAACAATTTATGCTTTTGTTACGTTAGCAGCTTGTGGTCCGCGGTTTCCTTCAACGATTTCGAAAGAAACAGATTGGCCTTCTTCTAAAGTTTTGAAGCCTTCGCCTTGAATAGCAGAGAAGTGAACGAATACATCGTCTTGACCTTCTACTTCGATGAATCCGAATCCTTTTTCAGAGTTGAACCATTTTACTTTACCTTCTAACATGAAATTTCCTCCTAAAGCGACATAACGCTTAAATTCACTATTCTTGCTCTAAAACAAACTTCCAAGACGAAAACTCTTACAAAACTTTCTTCTTAAAGATAGTTCGAACAAAAATAATTACCTTTACTCTACCAGTAATTCGAAGAAAAAACAACTGCTAAATGTAACTTTTTTCGAAATAACATGTTTTAAGAGGGGAACGCTCTGATACGGAAATCAGATTTGAGACTAGAACAGCCCATTTTCAGCTGATAAAAACCGCTTTGCAGCCTCTTAAGGAAGCAATTGACAACCCTTTTTTTAATCGGTATTGTATGTAATCATGAGCCCGAATACCATGGTGCAGCTTCTGTACATAAAAATAGATAGGGAGTAGGTCAACTTGAATCTGCGGCTTATAAACAGTCTGTTTCTTTTCATTTTGATCATGTCACTTACTTCATGCCATTATCCTGACGGGAACCGGACAATTACTATCGGAATCAATGGATCTGATCAATCGATCTGGGAGTTTGTCGCGAAAAAAGCCGGTGAGGAAGGATTGCAGCTTTCTTTGGTAATGTTTTCGGATTATGCCGAGGCCGATTTGGCACTTGCGGGCGGGGATCTCGATGCCAATGCGTTTCAATCCGTTTCTTATTTTCAATCTTTGCCGCCTCATGTGAAAAAGAAGCTGGCTCCTTTAGGAACGACATATGCGGCATCGCTGGGGGTGTATTCCAAGCAACATAAACGGCTGAAGGATATACCGGACGGAGCTGTCATTGCCGTGCCTGGTGAAGCGGCGGCCTTCGGCAGGGCGCTTTTTCTCATGCAGGAGGCCGGACTGATGACATTGAAAAAGGGATTCACCGGTACGGGTTCAACTGATATGATCAAGGACAACCCGAAGCATCTGACCTTAAAAACGGAAACAAAAAAGAACGCCTATCAGGCGGCGGAACATGCTGACGCAGCAGTTCTCAGTCAAAGCGAGGCGAAAAGAGCAGGATTTCATGCGGAGAAGGACGCGCTGATCCGATCGGCGCAAATGAAGGAAGCGTATATTCATCTGATCGCCGTCAGGGCTGAGGATAAAGATGATGAACGGATGCAAAAACTCCTGTCTTTGTATCAATCAGATGATACCGCGGCGTTTATTGAAAAAGAATATGAGGGCAGCCTGATTCCTGTTTTCCTGAGGGGCGGCTTTCTCACTGAAAAGAAAGAATGATTTCCTCTTCGGGCGATCATTCTTTTTTTTCAGTGCTGCACACTTGATTGCGCCCTGATGTTTTCGCTTTGTACAGCATCCGGTCCGCGATCAGGGGCAATGTCTGAGGATCCGATGTATTTGTCGGATAATGCGCGATGCCGAGGGAAACGGTCACGGGAATTGTATCTCCGCTCGTCAGCAGAATCGGGTTCGCGTCAATCGTGTGCCTGATTTCTTCTGCGAGGTGAAGCCCTTTTGTATACGTGCAATTGGGCATAAGCACGGCAAATTCTTCCCCGCCGATGCGGGCTGACGGATCAGAACTGCTGAGTAAGAACCTCAGGCGCGCCCCCAGTTCCTTCAGCACTTGGTCCCCTTCATAATGGCCGTATTGGTCATTGATCTGCTTAAAGTGATCAATATCCAAATAAATAAGCGCGAGCTGAGACGAGGGGGATTGAGACGCCCGATCGTACAGAACGCGCGAGACTTCCTCGAATTTTCTCTTATTAAAAATCCCCGTCAGAAAATCATAATTCGCTTGAAACTTGTATTGCTTGAACAAAAGGCGGGCATCGGCTTCGTGTTTAATGATATACAGCGACAGCATTCCGCCCAAGGTAGAAATGAGCCAAAAATAAACGAGGGCCCCGGCAGGCTGTTCAGGCATAAGTAACAGCAGCGTCAGGGTGATAATAACATTTGAAAAGAGCAGCATAACGAACGCATTTTTGTGATTCGGCTTTTTTCCTCTGAATACGGCCACAGAAAGTATCGCAATCATGCCGACTGCGGCGATAGAATAAATGGCGCTGGCATTGAAATTGATCAGGATACGGCCTGCCACGATAATGATAAAGGCAGCTGCTGTAGACACCCAGCCTCCGTAAAGAGCGGCGATGATAATGGGGATATTTCTGAGATCAATGATGGAATCGGAGTAAGAAAAGCCGAAAGCAATCAGAAAAACCCCTAAAAGCCCGCAGACCGTCCCCTTCAGTAATTGAAACATCAGACGGTCTTCTTTATACGAAAGCGACTCTTTAAAAAGAACGGTGAAGAGATAATTAAATGTGATTAAAATCGTCAAATTAAGAAACAGTTCCTTCAGCATAACAATCACCCTTATATAAGTTACTAAAGAAAGGATGGAAAGAAAAGAGAAAAATCATTAAAAATACATATATTGTCAATTCTTACTTGACCGATCGGAATTGATGTAATATAGTGTTTAAGGATAATGAGCAAGGGAGTGTTTACCTGTTTTGGAGAATTTATTTGTAATCTTACATGTTTTTATTTTGTTTTTGTTTATAGCAGGTCTGTTTGTGATGCAAAAAAAACACGTTTCCTTTTCTAAACGTGTCTTTACCGCGCTCGGATTAGGCATTGTATTCGGTTTTGCGCTGCAATTGATTTACGGGCCGGCCTCACATGTCGTGGCACAAACGGCCGATTGGTTTAATATTGCCGGCGGCGGTTATGTCAAATTGCTTCAGATGATTGTCATGCCGCTAGTCTTTATTTCTATTCTCGGCGCATTTACGAAGCTTAAACTGACCCATAACATCGGGAAAATCAGCGGGCTGATCATCGGAATTTTGATCGCTACGACAGCAATTGCTGCGGCAGTCGGAATTGCTTCGGCGCTATCCTTTGATCTGAAAGCCGTTCATATCGACCAGGGAAGCACCGAATTATCAAGAGGCCAGGAGCTGCAGCAAAAATCTGAGGATATGACGGCCAAAACGCTGCCTCAGCAAATCGTTGAGCTTCTGCCGGGAAATCCGTTTCTTGATTTCACGGGGGCCAGACCGACTTCCACCATCGGAGTCGTTATTTTCGCCGCTTTCCTCGGCATCGCTTTTCTGGGCGTGAAACGGAAACAGCCGGAGCACGCAGCGACATTCAGCGGAATTGTCGATGCGGTTTACGCGATTATTATGCGCGTCGTGACATTAATTTTAAGACTGACGCCTTACGGGGTATTGGCGATTATGACCAAAACGATCGCGACAAGCGACATCGACAGCATTGCGAAACTGGGGATGTTTGTGATCGCTTCATACGCCGCGCTTATCGCCATGTTTATCATTCACTTGCTGCTGATCACGTTCAGCGGTTTAAATCCGATCACATACGTGAAAAAAGCATTTCCGGTTATGGTGTTTGCGTTTACGTCCCGTTCAAGCGCAGGGGCTTTGCCGCTCAATATTAAAACACAAAAAAGCATGGGCGTACCGGAAGGCATTGCGAACTTCGCCGGTTCATTCGGCTTATCGATCGGTCAAAACGGCTGTGCCGGCATTTACCCGGCGATGCTCGCGATGATGATTGCGCCGACAGTGGGGCAAAACCCGTTTGAACCGGGATTTATCATTTCCGTCATCGCGATCGTGGCAATCAGTTCATTCGGTGTAGCAGGCGTGGGAGGCGGCGCGACATTTGCGGCTCTGCTCGTCCTATCCGCTTTGAACATGCCTGTCGCGCTTGCCGGGCTGCTCATTTCAATTGAGCCGTTAATTGACATGGGGCGCACCGCCTTAAATGTCAGCGGCAGTATGACCGCAGGGCTGTTAACAAGTAAAATGACAAAGGAAACCGATACCGCGGTGTACAATGATTCCTCAATCGTCATTGAAGCTGAAGAAGCTTAACAAAAAAGCAGATCAATGGTTCATTCTCTTATAGAAAAATATGAGATAGAGCGCTAAAACGAAAAAATCCTTCATCGTTGAACGAATGAAGGATTTTTTCGTTTCTAATGATTTCCGGGTTCAATTTCTTCCAGCATATTCATCACGGTGCTGTCATTTAAAACATTTACCGCGCTTTCTTCGAAGTGAATCGGCTCGGTATAGTGAGGCTTCGGCGAAGTTTCTTTTGCCTGTCTGTCCGTATGGGATGAGCCGGAGTGATTGCGGGAAGTCTGCTCATGCTGCTGTCCGCCGGATTCCCCGCTGAACGCCTGTTTGATCAGCTCGGCAGGCTGCAATGAGCCGGTTTGTGAATGCCGGGCTTTGTCCGTGTGCTGCTGTCCGCTGGATTCCCCGCCGAAAGCCTGTTTGATCAGCTCGGCAGGCTGTGTGGAGCCGGTTTGTGAATGCCGGGCTTTGTCTGCGTGCTGCTGTCTGCCGGATTCCCCGCTGAAAGCCTGTTGAATCAGGTCAGCAGGCTGCATGGAGTGTGTGCCATCTTTATGCTGCATTCTGCCTGAAACCATTCCGGAGATTTTCCGGCGGATTTCGGGTGATAAAGCTGCAATCAGAATCGATGATCCGATCAGCAGCGCTGTCGGGCTGATGCCGCTTTTTTTTCTGAACAAGTTAAATCCCTCCTCATTCAATTGATTACGCTTACCTTTCCCTTTCCTTCTGATATTTATCCAAACCGCTCAGAATGCAAACGGCGTGTATAAATCCCGCCGAATAGAAAAACCTATACGTAAAGTGAGAAAGGAGGAATTCACATGATAAAAAAGCAAGCAGTTATCTCTGCCCTTCTTCTGCCGATGCTGATTACCGCAGGGTGCAGTATGGGGAACCAGGGAGAAGGAAAACGAAATGACAACCGCACCCAGAATGTAAATTACCGCAACACGCCTAACGACGGTGCGACAAATATGAATACAGTGAACCGTCATAACCAAAATACCGATCACAATGACAATCGTAACCTGAGAGTGGCTGATAAAGCCGCCGACAAGGTGACTGATTTAAAAGAGGTTAAAAATGCGACTGTGATCGTAGCCGGAAACAGCGCATATGTTGCTGTTGTTTTGACAAACGGGCAAAAAGGCGCCATCGCCAACCATTTAAAAAATAAGATTACCGATAAGGTGAAATCAGCCGATAAACATGTCCGGACTGTATATGTATCAGCGAACCCGGACTTCGTTGAACGCATGCAAGGCTACGGAAAACGAATCCAAAACGGACATCCTGTATCCGGTCTGTTTGATGAATTCGGCCAAATGGTGCAGCGTGTATTCCCAAACCCCAATAAATAAATGAATGGAAAAGCCGCATTTGCTGCGGCTTTTTTATTTTATCTGCCGTCACGACCCAGCGCTCCTGAGCATAAAGTAAAGAATGAGATGAAAATGAAAGGATCGGGGAGGGGAGCTTGTTTGCGTGACGGCATGGGGAAACGGGCGGCATTCACTCTGATCCTGTGCGGAGTCCTTGTCATATTGGCTGTCAGTTCAGCCGTTT
Source organism: Bacillus sp. JNUCC-22 (assembly GCF_018861275.1). Taxonomy (NCBI): domain Bacteria; kingdom Bacillati; phylum Bacillota; class Bacilli; order Caryophanales; family Bacillaceae; genus Bacillus; species Bacillus sp. JNUCC-22. Next base: position 915,238 of record NZ_CP076408.1, read on the forward strand.
CAGTAAGTATGATGTACGTCCTGTCAGGCCAAAACAGCCGCTCTGTTCCGACGAAGGAACAAGTGACTGAACACATGAATAAAGAAATTTACAAACATACAGCGATTTACTATACGGCGGATGAAAAGCCGCTCTTGGATCTGACCAAGCTTACGCTGGACCACGCAAAGCGTATCAATCAAATCATTGTCGGCTATAAAGGTGCAGCGCCGCTTGAACTCATTTTCTTTTCGGATGAAGCTGAAATGGAGCAATATTCAGGATTGAAAAATGTAGTCGGTTTTTATTCAGAACAGGAGCAGATGATGGGGCTTTTGCCTGAAGAGAAAAAACAGCTTTTGAAAAAAGATGAGCTGGCCGTTTTCATGTATAAGCAATTGATTATACATGAATATACACACTACGCGTTTCATCAAAAAACGCGGCAATTGGGGACGGATACGTCTGTATTTCCGCTTTGGTTTCATGAGGGGCTGAGCGAGTGGGTCGCGCATTATGATGTAGTCATTGATCCGATTGCATTTTCCGTCGTGCCGTTTGATCAATTAACGACCGACCGAAAATGGCAGAAATCGCGTATGGAATATGAAACGGATGTCTATTTGCAAAGCTTCTATATGATAAAGGACTTAACCGACACATTCGGAGAAGGCATTATCTTAACCATTATCAACAAAACCGCCGAAACACAGGATTTTGAAAAAGGCTTTGAAGCGGCTACGAAAGAAAGCCTGAAACAATTTGAACATGATTTCATAAAAGCATATGAAAAAAAGAAAACGGCATTGGAGAGTCAGGTTTCCAACGCCGTTTTTTAATCAATGGAGGTTTTGCTGCTGCTGTCCCATTTGTCCTTTAATCGGAGGCATTTGCGGCTGTCCCTGGGCCGGCGCAAATGAATTCAGCATGGTCTGCATATCTTGTGCATTGAGCTGAGGAACCTGATAATAACCGTGTTTGTTTTGGTATAAGAAGATTTCATACGCCATTTCGACATATTGCTGAATTTGGGCGGAGAGCACTCTTCTAGTGACGGGATTGGTCATTTCAAGCGAGCTCATCGTCAAGAGAGAAGCTTGAGCTTTAATCAGGCCGAGCATATGGCCGCTGATCCCGAGATCTTTGACATCATTTAATGATTGATTCGGTTTTTTCGGCTGAGTCGGTTTTATACCGTAGACGGCCTGGTTCTGTTCCTTCATCATATATGTCGACGTTTCCTGAGAAGGCTTTTGGCCGGTCTTAAAGCATTCTGCCGTCAGATTATAGAGTCCGAGAATGAATTGATACTGGCGGTCAAGGATGTCGGCCAGCTGCTGATCCTGTATAAACTGTCTGAGCATCATAAATTGATCCAAAACGCCGACTGTTCCGGCCAGCACTTCATGCATATCGAAAAGCTCATGTCCTCCGTGATTCACTTGCGGTGAACCCGGGATCCCTTGATTTACTGGCGGCTGCTGCTGATTCTGCTGCTGTTCCACTGGTTGTTTTCCTCCTTCATGTCAAATCATCATTAAGATGTGAAAAAAGCCGATCCGTTATACATCAAGACCTGTTTCGTTACGTGGGGATTATTTACTATTTTGCGCCAGTGAAGACAATCTTTACAAAAAAGTGATGTGATTTCTAAGAAAATAAGCTAACGTATTTCTTAGAAGACAGGGGGGAAATGAATGAAGAAAAAAAGGGGTATGCGTCTTACGTGCTGTTTGCTGACGGTTTGTTTTTTGATGTTCAGCGTGAAAGATGCGGAAGCAATCGGACAAGCAGGATCACTGAATGAAGCTGGAACGGATAAAGCGTATAAAGAACAGCAGACAGAAGACTCCGGCCGTGTCCCGCTCAGAATCATCAGCATGAATGATCTGCACGGAAAAATTGATCAGCAATATGAGCTTGACCTTAACGGAGACGGTAAACCGGATGGCACGTTCGGGCGGATGGACTACGCCGCAGCGTACATTAAAAAGGCGAAAGCCGAGAAAGAACACGCCTTTGTCGTGCATGCGGGCGATATGATCGGGGGCAGCTCTCCCGTGTCAGCCCTTTTTCAGGATGAACCGACAGTAGAATTGATGGAAGACATCGGTTTTGATGTCGGAACTGTCGGCAATCACGAATTCGATGAAGGAACGAATGAGCTTAAACGGATCATCAATGGAGGAGATCATCCGGACGGTAAGGGGACAAGCGGTTATGACGGCCAAAATTTCCCGCTCGTCTGCGCCAACTGTAAACTGAAGTCAGGGGAGTCCTTTCTGCCGCCGTATGAAATTAAATACGTTTCCGGAATTCCGGTCGCATTTATCGGGGTTGTAACCAGATCGGCGGCAGGCATGGTCATCCCGGACGGAATTAAAAATATTACGTTTACGGATGAGGTAAAGGCTGTCAATGACGCCGCCGCTGACCTGAAGAAAAAAGGAATTAAAGCAATCGCCGTGCTCGCCCATATGTCTGCTGAACAAAATGGCTCAGCCATCACGGGAGAATCCGCAAAGCTTGCAAGCGGAACAGACTCAGAGATTGATGTGATTTTCGCCGCGCACAATCATAAAGTCGTAAACGGAGAAATCAACGGCAAGCTGATCGTGCAGGCATTTGAATACGGAAAAGCAATCGGAATCGCCGATCTTGAACTTGATAAAGAGTCGAAGGATATCGTGAAAAAATCAGCGGAAATCCAATATATCGATCAAAGCAAAATCAAGCCTGACCCGGCTGCGGCAGGCATATTAAGCAAATATGAAGAGAAAGTAAAACCGATTATCAGCGAAGCAGTCGGGGAAGCGGCCCATGATATAACGGGCGGGTATTCAAATGACGGCGACACGGCGCTCGGAAATCTGATTGCCGACGGTATGAAAGCGAAGATGAAATCCGATTTTGCGCTTATGAATGGAGGAGGCATCCGGGACGGCTTAAAAAAAGGGCCGATCACATGGGGAGACCTTTATAATGTACAGCCGTTCGGCAATGTGCTGACGAAGCTTGAAATCAAAGGAAAAGATTTGCGGGAGATCATTAACGCGCAAATTTCTCCGGTGTACGGACCGGATTACAGCATCAGCGGATTTTCCTATACATGGAACCCGGAAACCGGACAAGCGGTTGATATGAAGATGGCGGACGGGACAGACATACAGCCCGAAAAAGGATATACAGTAACAGTCAATCAATTTATGGCAACGGCAGCGGGGGCAAAATACGGTCCGATCGGGAAACTCGGCAAGAATCCGGTGACGGGGCCTGAGGATTTGGAAGCGACAGTAGACTATGTCAAAAGCTTTTCCGCGCCGATTTCTTATCAAACCGACGGCCGAATCCGCACGGCATCAGCCGCCGAAACACCTGATGACACCGGCAATCAGCCGGGAAGCGGGGAAACACCGGGCGGTACCAGGCCTGATAAAGGAGAAAAACCTCAAGCGGAAAAACCGGATGCAGCAGAACAGCCTGATCAAACCAAAAAACCTGAACGTCCTGTCGTAAAAGAAACAGCATCTGATACAGTGGAGTCAATTCCCGAATCCCGTCCGGCGTCTGCCGCAAATTCGGAACAAAGCACAAAACAGACTGAAAGCGGCACACAAAAAGGCCGCCCATTGCCTGATACTTCAGCGGGCAGCCATCAGACGGCATTGGCCGGCCTGGTGATCACGGGTGCCGGCGTATATTGGCTTTTCAGAAAGAAAAGGGGAACCCGCACACGATGAACAAACTGAAACATATTCCGCTTCTCGTCATCATCGTCGGTATCATCATCACATGTTACGGAAGCTGGAAGATCATTGATTCACATATGAAAACGAACCATTCGCTTGAAGAAGCAAAAAAAGCAACAGAACCTGTCTTGGAAAAGAACGAAACAAAAAGCGCTGTGCTGACACAGCGCAAAAAAGAATTTCACCCCGAAACGGGTGAGGCAAGCGGCATTTTAGAAATCCCTGAAATCGACGCTGAGCTCCCGATCGTCGAAGGGACTGACGCAGATGATTTAGCAAAAGGCGTCGGACATTATAAGGACAGCTATTATCCGGGCGATCACGGCCAAATTGTGTTATCCGGCCACAGGGACACGGTGTTCCGCCGGACCGGCGAACTGAAAAAAGGAGACAGACTGAACGTGATTTTGTCTTACGGCACGTTTTCTTATAAAATCAGCCGTACAAAAATCGTCAGCCGGGATGATACATCTGTCATCACCCTTCAGCACAAGCGGGAGGAACTGATCCTGACCACTTGCTATCCGTTTTCTTACATTGGAAATGCGCCGAAACGATATATTATATATGCCGACCCTGTTTAAGAAAAATACGTTTCGGTAAAATGAGCCAGATCAGCCGGCATCGGCGCCTCGGCAACGATTTCTTCTCCTGAGATCGGATGGACGACACTGACTTTTTTTGCGTGAAGCGCCTGCCTGTGAAACAGCGTCCTGCTTCCGCCGTACAGGTCATCGCCCGCCAACGGATGGCCGATGCTTGCCATATGCACCCTGATTTGATGTGTTCTCCCGGTTTCCAGTTCAAGCTCTGCCAATGTAAGCTGCGCACCGGGATGATAGCCTTTCACTTTGTAATGGGTGACGGCGGCTTGTCCGCCGGGTGAGACGCGCCGTCTGACGGAATGTGACCTGTCGCGGCCGATCGGCGAGTCAACCGTGCCTTTTTTCGGCGTGACTTTTCCTTCCGCCGCGGCGATATAGGTGCGTTTTAATGTTTTGGTTTCGAGCTGACGGTCAAGGATTGCATGGGCCAGGCGGTGTTTCGCGAAAACGACCGCGCCTGACGTGTCACGGTCAAGACGGTGAACGTGGCGCACTTTCGCCTGCTCGCCGTTGATTTGAAAATGGTAAGCGATCAGGTTGCTGAGGGTGCCGGTCTGACCCTCTTCATTTGGATGAGTCGGCATTCCCGCCGGCTTATTTGCAATCAGCATATGATTGTCCTCAAATAAAATGTCCGGCTCTCCGTATTCCGGAGTCACCGAAGAACCCGTTTTTTCCTGAAGATCAATGAATAAGCGATCTCCGGTTTTCAGTATGATGTTGTTTTTCGGGGATGTTCGATTCACCTGAATGCTTTCTTGGTTCATCCATTCCGTAATTACGGGTTTTGACGCCTGGAATTCAGATTTCAGGACTGAAAACAGCCATTGTCCGGCGTGCTTTTCCGTAATCAGGAGTTCCAGACCGCGGTCATTTTGTTTCATATCATAAAGCTCCTTTTCAAGCGGAAAGCGGCTGTTTCAATAGGAAACACTTACCTTAGCTTTCGCGTTTTTTTCTATGCTATTCTTGATAAAGATTAAGGATATTCACATGGCAAGAAAGGTGATTGATGTGAGAATTGTGAACGCAGCGACTGACGGACAAGAAAGCGCGATACAAGAGCTTTCCTCTGAATTGTTTCAAAATGTCTTTCCTCTTTATTTCTCCGAACTGGAAATTCAGCGCTTTAAAAAAAGGGGCGTATTATCATTACAAAACCAACGTTACCAAGGAACTTTAAAAGAAGCGTTTCAAATTATGGCTTGTCTGCAAACGGTACATATCATGCTGTCAAAGCCGCACCCGGTATATGACGTCAAAGAGCGGGCGCTGTTTGATAAAAATTGCGCTTTGCTGAATGAATGCGGAATGAATTTTCCCTTTACCTATGATGATTTCGAGACAGGGGCCGGATCAGAAGCCTGCGGTCACAGAAGGCTGATCTGACGGGTATAAAGAGCCTTTTAACAGGCTCTTTTTTGCTTCCTTGACATGATACCACAATTTCTTTCCTCTAACTCCCTTTATAATGAGACAAATCCCCGAGCATAATAAATGTCGAAAGGGGTGCTTTACAATGAGTTCAATCAAACAATCAATGACTACCCACGTGGCTACCGTTTCTCCCAATCAAACGATTCAGGAAGCGGCTGCGCTGATGCACCAGCATAATGTCGGAGCAATTCCCGTCGTTGACGGAGGGGAATTAAAAGGAATGCTGACAGACCGTGATATCGCATTGAGAACAACGGCTCAAGGCCGCGACGGCCAAACACCTGTTTCACACGTGATGTCTTCTACAGTTGTATCCGGAAACCCGGAAATGAGTCTTGAAGAGGCGTCACATCTGATGGCCCAACACCAAATCCGCCGCCTTCCCATTGTCGATCAAAATCATCTGGTCGGGATCGTTGCGCTTGGAGACTTAGCGGTCGATCAGCGTTCAAATGAGTCTGCGGGAGCAGCTCTTTCCAATATTTCCAGTCAAAACACACAGTAACGGATGAAGAGAGCTTGCACTCATGCAGGCTCTTCTTTCCGTGAGAATGTTACATTTTGAACGCGAAAGAAATTCACGGTATAGTGTATACATAGGTCAGTACGTTTAGCTAAAGGAGCTGTAACCATTGATAAAAGCATTAATCTTTGATTTTGACGGGTTAATTTTAGATACAGAAACCCATGAATATGAAGTGCTGCAGGAAATGTTTGAGGAACACGGTTCAACATTGCCTTTATCCGTCTGGGGAAAGGTGATCGGAACGGCCGCGGGGTTTAAGCCGTTCGCATATTTAGAGGAGCAGCTGGGAAGAAAGCTCGATCATGATGAACTGACGGCGATCAGGCGCGGGCGCTTCGAACAGCGGATGAAGACGGAAACGGCTCGCCCCGGGGTGGAGGCTTATTTAGCCGCGGCAAAAGAATTAGGATTGAAGGTGGGGCTCGCGTCCAGCTCAGATTTCAAATGGGTATCGGGCCATCTGAAGGAATTAGGCCTGTTTGATGAATTTGAAGTGATTCAGACGGCTGACGACGTAGAAGAAGTGAAGCCGAATCCGGAGCTCTATCTGAAAGCTGCGGAACATTTAGGCGTTGAACCATCTGAATGTCTGGCCTTTGAGGATTCGGTCAACGGCTCTATCGCAGCCAAACGGGCCGGCATGAAATGTGTCATCGTGCCGAATAAGGTAACAAGCGCCCTGTTATTTGAAGAATACGATCACAGACTGGAATCGATGGCGGAAATGGAACTTGAATTACTCTTACAGCGATTGAACGATCAAAACGAACCGGCAGGGGGAAGCAGCATTGTCTGAGAAACTTGATCTGACCCGTTTTGAAAAGAAAATGGTCATACGGAATATGGAAGAGAAAGATATCAACAAAATTATTGAGCTGCAAAAGGATTGTTTTCCGGGGATGGAGCCGTGGGAGCCTGAGCATTTAATCAGCCATCTCGCGCACTTTCCCGAAGGTCAGTTTTGCGCCGAGTACGAAGGGGAAATTATCGGTTCATGCTCAAGCCTGATCATCAATTTCGATGAATATGATGACCGCCACACGTGGCAGGACATTACAGACGACGGTTATATCACGAACCACAACCCGGACGGATTGAATCTGTACGGGATTGAGGTAATGGTTCACCCGGAATACAGACGGATGAAAATCGGACACCGGCTGTATGAGGCGAGAAAAGACTTGGCGAGACGATTGAATCTGAAAAGCATTATTATCGGCGGGCGGATTCCGAATTATCATAAGTATGCGGAAGAAATGACGGCGAGAGCTTATGTCGAACAGGTGACGCGCCATCAGATTTATGATCCGGTGCTTTCTTTCCAGCTGATGAACGGATTTACGCTCATGCGGATCAATCCGAATTATCTCCCGGATGACACCGCGTCCATTAAATATGCGACATTAATGGAATGGAACAATGTCGATTACCTGCCGCAATCGAAGCGCTATTACAAATCGGCATTTCCGGTGCGCATCTGCGTCATTCAATATGAAATGAAAAAGATTTACTCCTTCGAGGAATTTGCCAATCAGGTTGAATATTATGTCGATGTGGCTTCCGATGCGAGATCTGATTTCGCGGTGTTCCCGGAAATTTTCACGACGCAGCTCATGTCTTTCCTCGAGGAGCGTTCTCCGAGTCTGGCCATTCAGAGGATTACCGAATATACCGAGGACTATATCAGCCTCTTTACAGATCTCGCGGTGAAATATAATGTCAACATCATCGGCGGCTCCCACTTCGTTGAAGAAGAGGGGAAAATTTATAACATCGCCTACTTATTCAGACGTGACGGCACGATTGAAAAACAATATAAGCTTCACATTACGCCGAATGAGCGGAAATGGTGGGGCATCAGCGCCGGAGACAGGGTGCGCGTATTTGATACGGACTGCGGAAAGATCGCCATTCAGATCTGTTACGATATTGAATTTCCGGAGCTTGCGAGAATTGCCGCGGATCAAGGGGCGAAAATTATCTTTACGCCGTTCTGCACTGAAGACCGCCAAGGCTACTTGCGCGTAAGGTACTGCTCTCAGGCGCGAGCGGTTGAAAACCAAATTTACACCGTCATCTCAGGTACGGTCGGAAACCTGCCGCAAACAGAAAATATGGATATTCAATACGCGCAGTCAGCCATTTTTGCTCCGTCTGATTTTGAATTTGCCAGAGACGGAATCGTCGGTGAAACGAATCCGAATATCGAAATGGTCGTGATCGGGGACGTGGACCTTGAAATCTTAAGAAGGCAGCGTGAAAACGGAACCGTGCGCCAGCTGAAAGACCGGCGCAAAGATATTTACCGGATTACGCATTTGAAATAAAAAAATGCCCGCTCCGCTTAAGGGGCGGTTTTTTTTATAAAAACACTTGCACCGGCCCCGGTTTCGGGATATGCTCTTGTAGCCCTTTCGCTTTCTGGGAGAAAGCGTTTTTTTAATTGCCGCCGCTTTATTGACTCGCCCATGCCGCGCCTTTATATTCTTATTAAGAGGAAAACTTCACCAAGAGAATCGGCGTCAGAAGCCGGGCAGCTTTCGATACAGTGCAATGATATTGAAAGGGAGATGAGCGGTGTGGAACATGTACAAAAAAATCAGTCACTCAAACAAAAGGATAAAGAGCTGATTTGGCACGCGATGAAAGGGGCGGAGCCGGATGACAGCATAATCGTCCAAAAAGGGGAAGGCGCCTGGGTTACGGACATTGACGGCAGACGGTATTTGGACGGCATGTCAGGACTGTGGTGCGTCAATATCGGATATGGGAGAAAGGAACTTGCCGATGCGGCTTACAGTCAATTGAAGGAGCTTCCTTATTATCCGCTGACCCAAAGCCATCAACCCGCGATTGAGCTTGCGGAAAAACTGAATGAATGGCTAGGCGGCGATTATGTAATCTTCTTTTCCAACAGCGGATCGGAAGCAAATGAAACCGCGTTCAAAATTGCCCGCCAATACCACATTGAAAACGGCGATCACAGCCGCTTCAAATTCATCTCCCGGTACAGAGGCTATCACGGCAATACGATGGGGGCGCTCGCCGCTACCGGCCAGGCGCAGAGAAAATATAAATATGAGCCGCTCTCACAAGGTTTTTTGCACGCGGCGCCGCCTGATCTTTATCGGAATCCCGGCGATGCCGTCACATTGGAAAGCGCGCATGAAATCGACCGGATCATGACGTGGGAGTTAAGCGAAACGATTGCCGGCGTTATTATGGAACCGATTATTACAGGCGGAGGGATACTGATGCCCCCGGACGGGTATATGGCAAAGGTAGAGGACATTTGCCGCCGCCACGGCGCGCTTCTGATCAGTGATGAAGTTATTTGCGGTTTCGGCCGCACGGGAGAGCCGTTCGGATTTCAGCATTACGGCGTTTCACCGGACATCGTCACAATGGCAAAAGGCATTACGAGCGCTTATCTGCCGCTGTCGGCAACGGCAGTAAAACGGGAGATTTTTGAGGCATATTCGGGCGGTGAGCCGTACGGCCGCTTCCGGCACGTGAATACATTCGGAGGCAATCCGGCAGCCTGCGCCCTGGCCTTGAAAAACCTGCAATTGATGGAGGACGAAAATCTGATCGCCCGCTCCCGGGAGCTTGGAGAAAGGCTGCTCCGTGAGCTTGAGCCGCTCAGAGAACATCCGGCGGTCGGAGATGTACGGGGCAAGGGCCTTCTTGCCGGCATTGAGCTCGTCAAGGACAAAGTCACGAAGGAACCCGCTGATGCCGCCCTTGTGCAGCACGTCATCACCGTGTGCAGAGAAAAAGGCCTGCTTGTCGGGAAAAATGGCGATACTGTAGCGGGATATAATAATGTCATTCAGCTGTCTCCGCCTTTTTGCCTGTCGGACGAGGAGCTCTCTTTCATCATTTCGACCGTCAAGGAAAGCGTGCTGAGCATTGATTTTTAATGTAAAGGAGTAAAACATGAGTTTTCACAACCAGCAGATTCTACCGGCAATCCGGAACATGAAGCAATTCGATGCATTTTTAGAAAGTCCGTTCTTATACGGCGTCATTTTAGATATCCACCTCGGTCAATTAAAAGGTGTCGTGAATGAAGCGAAAAAACACGGAAAACTTCTGATGGTTCACGTCGATTTAATCCACGGCATTAAGCATGATGAATACGGTGCGGAGTTCATTTGCCAGGATATCCGGCCCGCGGGCATCATTTCGACGAGATCATCAGTCATCGTCAAAGCGAAACAAAAGAAAATATACGCGATCCAGCGTCTGTTTCTCTTGGATACGAGCGCCATGGAGAAAAGCATGGAATTCGTCGGGAAGCATAAGCCTGACTTTATCGAGGTTCTCCCGGGCATCGTTCCGACTTTAATCAGAGAAATTAAAGAAATGACGGGGATTCCGATTTTTGCCGGCGGCTTCATCCGCACGGAGCAGGACGTTGAAAACGCCTTGCAGGCAGGAGCCACGGCCGTGACGACTTCAGACACCGAACTATGGGCTAAATATGAACATTCTATGACAAAAAAAGATTGACACCGCTTACACCCATTGTTACAATAGACCTAGGTTAATACTATGTGATGGAGACCCGGAGACCCACAACAGCTCTTTACGGAAGCAATAAAGCGTAAAGCGGTTTGTTGTGGGTTTTTTATTCTCTATAACTCTGTCAAACCTGCTATTTTGTCATTTAGGAGGAATGATGATGACAGCATTTTGGGGAGAAGTAATCGGTACAATGCTGCTTGTTATTTTCGGCGGCGGCGTTTGTGCGGGAGTCAATTTAAAGAAATCGCTTTCATACCAATCCGGATGGATTGTTATTGTATTCGGCTGGGGATTGGGAGTAGCCATGGCGGCATATGCCGTCGGCAGCATCAGCGGCGCCCACTTGAATCCGGCTTTAACGATAGGCCTTGCGCTTGAAGGAAGCTTTCCTTGGAAAGAGGTCCCTGTTTATATTGCGGGACAGATGATCGGAGCAATGATCGGTGCGGTTGTTGTGTTCCTTCATTATCTGCCGCATTGGAAGGCGACGGATGATCCGGCCGCTAAACTGGGCGTTTTCTCGACCGGTCCGAGTATTCCTCATACATTTGGGAATATGATAAGTGAAGTCATTGGTACGTTTGTGCTTGTGCTCGGCATTTTGGCAATCGGAGCGAATGAATTTACAAAAGGGCTGAACCCGCTGATTGTCGGATTCCTCATCGTTGCCATCGGGATTTCTCTTGGAGGGACGACCGGATATGCGATCAACCCTGCGCGGGATTTGGGGCCGAGAATCGCTCACGCCTTTCTGCCGATTCCGAAAAAAGGGCCGTCAAATTGGAAATATGCCTGGATTCCCGTAGTCGGTCCGATCATGGGCGGTGCGTTCGGCGGCGTATTTTACAATGCCGCGTTTAAAGGAAATGTGACACCTAGCTTTTGGTTTGTAAGCGTTATAATGGTTGTAGTGCTTTTCATACTCTATATTTATACCAAGAAATCTCAATCACGGAAAACATTATCAAATTCTGAATATATTTAAAAAGGAGAGCGGCATCATGGAGACCTATATTTTATCAATTGACCAAGGCACAACAAGTTCAAGAGCGATTCTTTTTAATAAAGAAGGAAAAATCGTGCATTCCGCTCAAAAGGAATTCACACAGCATTTCCCTCAGCCGGGCTGGGTGGAGCACAATGCGAACGAAATCTGGGGATCGGTGCTCGCCGTTATCGCGACTGTGATCTCCGAGTCCGGAATCAGCGCTGATCAAATTGTCGGCATCGGCATCACGAACCAAAGGGAAACGACGGTCGTATGGGATAAAGATACCGGAAAGCCGGTATACAATGCGATTGTGTGGCAATCGAGACAAACATCCGGCATTTGCGAAGAGCTTCGTGAAAAAGGATATAATGATACATTCAGAGAAAAAACGGGACTTTTGATCGACCCTTATTTCTCAGGAACGAAAGTCAAATGGATTCTTGACAATGTAGAAGGCGCGCGGGAAAAAGCGGAAAACGGAAATCTTCTGTTCGGAACGATTGATTCATGGCTCATCTGGAAAATGTCCGGAGGGGCGGCGCACGTAACGGATTATTCCAACGCTTCAAGAACCCTGATGTTTAATATACATGAATTAAAATGGGATGACGAGCTGCTTGATATTTTAGGCGTACCGAAATCAATGCTGCCGGAAGTGAAACCGTCTTCTCATGTGTATGCGAAAACGGTTGATTATCATTTCTTCGGTAAAAACATTCCGATTGCGGGAGCGGCCGGAGACCAGCAGTCTGCGCTGTTCGGCCAGGCGTGCTTTGAAGAAGGCATGGGGAAAAACACATACGGCACAGGCTGCTTTATGCTGATGAATACCGGAGAAAAAGCCATCACTTCTGATCACGGCCTTCTGACGACAATCGCCTGGGGATTAGACGGAAAAGTCGAGTATGCACTGGAAGGAAGCATCTTTGTCGCAGGTTCTGCCATCCAATGGCTGAGAGACGGCATGCGGATGTTCCAGGATTCAAAAGAAAGCGAGACATACGCAGAGCGTGTGGATTCCGCTGACGGTGTTTATGTCGTGCCCGCTTTCGTCGGATTAGGCACACCGTACTGGGACAGCGACGTGCGCGGCTCAGTTTTCGGCCTGACACGCGGAACGACGAAGGAGCATTTTATCCGGGCTACGCTTGAATCTCTCGCTTATCAGGCGAAAGATGTGCTTGATGCCATGGAGGCTGATTCAGGTATCTCTTTAAAAACATTGCGTGTAGACGGCGGAGCGGTAAAAAATAACTTCCTCATGCAGTTCCAGAGCGACTTGCTTGATGTACCGGTCGAACGTCCGGAAATTAATGAAACGACGGCGCTCGGTGCCGCGTATTTGGCCGGAATCGCTGTCGGCTACTGGAAGGACAGCACTGAAATCGCTGATCAATGGAACCTTGATAAGCAATTCAAACCGGAAATGGAAGATGAAAAACGTGATGAATTGTACGGCGGATGGAAAAAAGCAGTAAATGCAGCTATGGCTTTTAAATAAGATAAAAATGTGGTATACTGAAAACAAGTTAATAGGAACGGTCCTGAGATGAGGAGAGACCACAGCACCAAAGTGATGACATGCGCTTTGGCTGTTGTGGTCTCTTTTTCTATACCGTGACAACAAGGAGGAAACGTAATGATGAATCACCAATTTTCAAGTTTGGAACGGGATCATATGCTGGAAGACATGACTAAAAAAACATACGATCTGTTTATTATAGGCGGAGGTATTACGGGTGCCGGTACGGCGCTTGACGCTGCTTCAAGGGGAATGAAAGTCGCTTTGAGCGAAATGCAGGATTTCGCGGCCGGCACATCAAGCCGATCCACAAAGCTTGTCCACGGCGGTTTGCGTTATCTGAAGCAATTTGAAGTCAAAATGGTTGCAGAAGTCGGTAAAGAACGTGCCATCGTGTACGAAAACGGCCCGCACGTCACGACGCCGGAATGGATGCTGCTGCCGTTTCATAAAGGCGGCACGTTCGGTTCATTCTCTACTTCCATCGGCCTGCGTGTGTACGACTATTTAGCAGGGGTGAAAAAATCAGAGCGCAGAAGCATGCTGTCTGCTAAAGAAACGCTGCAAAAAGAGCCGCTCGTCAAAAAAGACGGCTTAAAAGGCGGAGGCTATTATGTAGAGTACCGGACGGACGATGCGAGACTGACGATTGAAGTCATGAAAGAAGCCGTTAAATTCGGTGCGGAGCCTGTCAACTATTCTAAAGTGAAAGAACTGCTTTATGAAAAAGGAAAAGTTGTCGGCGTTTTAATTGAAGATCTGCTGTCAGGCAAGGAATACAAAGTTTACGCCAAAAAAATCGTCAATGCGACAGGTCCGTGGGTCGACGAGCTGAGAGAAAAAGACCACAGCAAAAGCGGAAAACATCTTCAGCACACAAAAGGGGTCCATCTCGTATTCGACCAATCCGTATTCCCGCTTAAACAGGCGGTGTACTTTGATACGCCGGACGGTCGGATGGTGTTCGCCATTCCGCGTGAAGGAAAAACATACGTGGGTACGACCGATACGGTTTACAAACAAAAACTTGAGCACCCGCGCATGACGGTGCAGGATCGCGATTATGTCGTCAGCTCCATCAATTATATGTTCCCGGAACTGAACATTACGGCGGACGATATTGAATCAAGCTGGGCCGGCCTCAGGCCGCTTATTCACGAAGAAGGGAAAGACCCGTCTGAGATCTCCCGTAAAGATGAAATCTGGACATCTCAATCAGGCCTGATTACGATCGCCGGAGGAAAACTGACGGGCTACCGTAAAATGGCTGAGCACATTGTTGATCTTGTCCGCGACCGCTTGAAAGAAGAGGGCGGCCAGGACTTCGGCGGATGCAAGACGAAGACGATGCCGATTTCCGGCGGACATGTCGGCGGCTCTAAAAACTTCGAGTCATTTGTGGAAGCAAAGACAAAAGATGGCTTGAAAATCGGTTTATCACAGGAAACCGCTAAGCAGTTAGCCATCAGATACGGCTCTAACGTTGAAAATGTATTCAGCCGGATTGAGGGTCTGAAAGACGAAGCGGAAAAACGCCAGATTCCGGTTCACATTTTGGCTGAAGCAGCTTACAGCATCGAAGAAGAAATGGCTGCGACACCTGCCGATTTCTTCGTCCGCAGAACGGGAAGACTGTTCTTCGACATCAAATGGGTGCAAACGTATAAAACGGCCGTGATTGATTACATGAGCGACCGATTCCAATGGAATGACGAAACGAAAGAAAAACACACTGAGTGGTTAAATACGCTGCTGCACGACGCGGTTGTTCCGCTCGAACAATAATAACCGGAGGGCTGTGCCGAAAAGGCATGAGCCCTTCTTTTATCTGTTTACATAAAGCATTTGGTTAAGTTATCAAGTGACACGGGCAGCCGCTTCATATTAAAATATGGTCATAAGCTGAAATTATAGGAGGACGAACATGAGTTGGAGTAAGAGTTACGAACGCTGGAATCAGGCCGAACAATTAGATTCAGAATTGAAAAAATTATTGGCGGACGCAGAAGGAAACGAGCAGCTGCTGGAAGATTTTTTCTACAAAAATCTTGAGTTCGGAACAGGAGGCATGAGAGGAGAAATCGGGCCGGGTACGAACAGGATGAATATTTACACGGTCCGCAAAGCATCCGCCGGACTTGCGGCGTATATCGCGAAACAGGGGGAAGACGCGAAAAAAAGAGGGGTTGCGATCGCATACGACTCCCGTCATAAATCTCCTGAGTTTGCGATGGAAGCTGCAAAAACTCTTGCTTCCCAAGGCATTCAAACATACGTATTTGATGAGCTCCGCCCGACGCCTGAGCTGTCTTTTGCGGTGAGAAAGCTGAACGCTTATGCCGGTATCGTCGTGACGGCCAGCCATAACCCGCCTGAATATAACGGATATAAAGTGTATGGCGATGACGGCGCACAGCTGCCGCCGAAAGAAGCGGACATCGTCATTGCGGAAGTGAATGCCATAGAAAATGAATTAACGATTCAAGTTGAAGATGAACAGTCACTGAAAGAAAAAGGTTTGATTAAAATAATCGGTGAAGAAATTGATAAACCGTATACTGAAGAACTGACTTCCATCTCCGTACATCCCGAGCTTTCGGATGAAGTGGATGTCAGCGTCGTGTTCACTCCGCTGCACGGCACGGCAAATAAACCGGTGCGCCGCGGTCTTGAAGCACTCGGTTATAAAAACGTCACCGTCGTAAAGGAGCAAGAGCTGCCGGACCCGGATTTTTCAACCGTCAAATCGCCGAATCCGGAAGAGCACGCGGCATTCGAATATGCCATTAAGCTCGGAGAAGAACAAAACGCTGATATTCTCGTCGCTACGGACCCGGATGCCGACCGTCTCGGCATTGCTGTAAAAAACAGCGAAGGCAAGTACACAGTGCTGACGGGAAACCAGACAGGCGCGCTTTTATTGCATTACCTGCTTTCCGAGAAGAAAAAACAGGGCACTCTTCCTGAAAACGGTGTCGTCATGAAAACGATTGTCACGAGCGAATTGGGCCGCGCCGTCGCTTCATCGTTCGGATTAGATACGGTTGACACGCTGACAGGCTTCAAATTTATCGGTGAAAAGATCAAAGAATATGAAAAATCAGGCCAATACACGTTCCAGTTCGGGTATGAAGAAAGCTACGGCTACTTAATCGGCGATTTCGCGCGTGACAAAGACGCGATACAAGCTGCGCTGTTAGCCGTCGAGGTATGCGCCTTTTATAAAAAGCAGGGCATGTCGCTTTATGACGCGCTGCTGTCCATTTTTAAAGAATACGGTTATTACCGTGAAGGCTTGAAGTCATTGACGTTAAAAGGAAAACAGGGAGCCGAGCAGATTTCCGCTATCCTGACTTCCTTCCGAAACGATCCGCCGAAGCAGATGGCCGGAAAACAAATCACGCAGGCTGAAGACTATTCAACGGGAAAACGGACTGTATTTGCCGATCATCATGAAGAGGATATTGATCTGCCGAAGTCAAATGTCCTGAAATATTTCCTTGAAGACGGCTCTTGGTTCTGTCTTCGTCCATCAGGAACGGAGCCGAAAGTGAAGTTCTATTTCGCTGTGAAGGGAACTTCTTTACAAGACAGCGAACAGCGTCTTGCCGCATTATCTGAAGCCGTCATGAAAACAGTGGATGGCATAGTGGAAAAAACGAAATAAACAACAAACCGCCGGAAGCGACATCCGGCGGTTTTTTTATACGCCTCATCCGAAAGTATGAGGAAAATTCATGCTGAAAACAAAGGAATATACAGAAAAGAATTGATATAATATGGATAATTCTGATTGGCCGGAGTGAGGGAAATTGACGAAAACGACGGTAGAAACGTTAAAAACGTTAAAAGCGATTGCGGAAACCTTAAACCAAAGCCACGATTTAAAGGAAGCGCTTGATAAAGTGCTCCGCGAACTGCTCAGCCTGACCGGGCTGCAGACAGGGTGGATTTTTCTGATTGAGCCGGACGGGTCTTATACGCTCGCCGCAGCCGCTTATTTACCGCCGGCTCTCGGTCAGCGGGAAAATGCACTCATGTGCAGCGGGGAATGCTATTGTCTGACCAAATTCAGCAATGGCGGATTGACAAAGGCCGTAAACATAATGAATTGTAAACGGATTGAATTTGCGGAACAGACGACGAACTGCCGCGATACGGAGGGCATTACCCATCATGCGACCGTACCGCTTGAGGACGGCGGCCGGAAGTTCGGTTTATTAAACGTCGCCGCAAGCGAAAAGACATTTTTCAACGAAGAAGAATTGCATCTGCTTGAAGCGGTTGCATTTCAAATCGGAACGGCGATCCAGCGGATGAAATTGGCCGAATTTGAGCAGCAGAACGCCCTGTTGGTGGAACGAAGCAGACTTGCGCAAGAGCTGCATGATTCCGTCAATCAGATGCTGTTTTCTGTCAGCTTAACGGCAAAAGCCGCAAAGAGCTTTACAGATGATGATCGGCTCCGGCAGATGATTACGTTTATTCAAGAGCTGTCTCAGGATGCGCTAACAGAAATGAGGGCGCTTATTTGGCAGCTGAAGCCGGAAAGTTTGACGAAAGGGCTGTATGCGTCGATCAAAAGCTATGCCACTCTTATCGGCCTGGAAGCCGTTTGTGAAATGGAGGATGAGCTGGAGCTTACGGATGAACAGGAACACGCGCTTTGGCGGATCGCCCAGGAAGCCTTGAATAACTGTAAAAAGCATGCGGGAACGGACCGGGTTATCATTTCCGCCGTTAAAAAGCCGGATTGCGCTGAGCTTCACATTAGCGACCGTGGAGCGGGCTTCAGCGCTGATGCGCATGCTGTGCTCCCATCGCTCGGCGTGGCCGGCATGAAAGCGCGTGCCGAAGCGATCGGAGGCCGCTTTACATTGCAATCCGAGCTTGGCGCCGGAACGATTGTCTCCGTTCGGCTTCCGTTTCGGGACAGGAGGTCTGATTGATGAAAATTGTGATTGCTGATGATCATCACGTTGTCCGCAAAGGACTGCGCTATTTCTTCGCCACTCAGGAAGACATTGAAGTTGTCGGTGAGGCGTCCACCGGTGCTGAAGCGCTTCAGCAAGCTGAAAAGACGGAGCCGGACATCATTCTGATGGATTTATCAATGCCTGATATGGACGGCATAGAAGCGGCAAAAATTGCGGCTGAACGATTTCCGGACATCGGTATCGTCGTTTTGACGAGCTATTCTGATCAGGAGCATGTCATTCCCGCCCTTAAAGCCGGCGCAAAAGCGTATCAGCTGAAAGACGCCCAGCCCGATGATTTAGTAAAAACGCTCCGGGAAGTATATTCCGGACGTTACCGGCTGTCGGCGGATATTGTGCCTCATGTGCTGACCCATATGGTTCAGGATGATCAGGATAAGGAAAAATATTATCACCTGACCCCTCGTGAAAAAGATGTTCTTCAAGAAATAGCCAAAGGAAAAAGTAATAAGGAAATTGCGGCGGCACTGTTTATTTCAGAAAAAACAGTGAAGACCCACGTGTCCAACCTGCTGTCAAAGCTGAATCTTTCCGATCGGACGCAGGCGGCATTGTATGCGGTAAAATATAATGTTTTTGGAAAGGCGGTAAAATCATGAGCATATTAGTGATCAGCGGAACACCGAGAAAAAACGGGCGGACTAGAATTGCCGCTTCTTATATCAGAGATCGGTTTCATACCGATTATATTGATTTGAGCGAAAGTGATCTGCCGCTTTATAACGGTGAAGAAGAACAGAACGAGCTGCCTTCAGTGCAAGAGTTAAGGCGGCAGGTGAAAAAGTCGGCGGCCGTCGTCTTATTATCTCCCGAGTATCACAGCGGCATGAGCGGCGCTTTAAAAAACGCCATCGATTTTTTAAGCAGCGATCACTGGGCATACAAACCGGTGGCAATCATTGCCGCGGCGGGCGGAGGAAAAGGAGGCATGAACGCGCTGGCGAATATGCGGACGGTCATGCGGGGCGTTTATGCAAATGTCATCCCGAAACAGCTGGTCTTAGACCCGATTCACATTGACATGGAGCGCCGGACCGTATCTGAGGATATGGCGATCAGCCTGAAAGAGACGATTGAAGAGCTGAATATGTTCACAAACACAAGAAATCCCGGCGTCTGACGCCGGGATTGTTTTTATGTCAGCATGGCTAATTGATCTTCATAAGCGAGCTCTGTCGCATGATCAATATACCCGAGAAGAGAATACAGCTCTTTTTCAAGCACCGCATGATCATATTCGAAATGATACGCGTGCAGAAAGTGCTCAATACGCTTTGATAATAAATCATCTTTTGTACGAACCATCAATATTAACAAATTGTCCCATTGAGATCGGTGTGTGTAATACAAGGCTTTGTCATAATCGGCATGATCCATCTAACGCTTCTCCTTTCAATGAGAAGTTCTCCGTTAGTTTATGCCGCTGAAGCCCGGATGCAACGGGGGAAAAGTTGGTGTCCTTATCACTACGGCATAGCAATATGAGGGAGACATAAAATAAAACCGCATATCCGTCTCTTCTTTGGACACGCTAAGATTGACAAAAAACGACTCAGGAGAACATAAAGATGAAATCCCTTCCATTTGCGCTTGCCCTCTTGTTTTGCGGCATTCTCATTGCCTCTATCGCTGAAAAAGGGCATACAGAACACCTTGATCCATCAGTTGAAAAATGGGAGCAGCTCGCATGGAACCAGCTTGAACGTGAATACAAGGGGGCCGAGCTTACCGATTATTCGTACATGGGCCGTACAAAAGTGAACCGGGAGCAGACGAAAGATGTGTTTCGCGTAACGGTGCAAACAGCAAAAGAAACGTTTTCATCCCGTGCTGAAGTGTATTTCCATCCGGTGACAAAACATGTGATCAGCATTAATATTTTCAGACTGTAAAAAAAGCTGCACAGCCTAATTGAGGCCGTACAGCTTGTCAGATATCAGAAGAAACGTTTTGCGCCGAGGTAACGCTGTTTCCAATAGGAATTGTTCATGCTGGAAATAACGACACCCGAATCGTTGGCATTAATAAACTGGCCGTTCCCGAGATAAATACCGACGTGGGAAGGTCCGGCTTTATAAGTTGAGAAAAAGACAAAGTCACCGACCGCCGGCTGGCTGACTGATGTCATCGTATTCCAGTAGCCTGCGGCTGAAAGTCTGGATACAGAAGTGACCTTATTGAGAACGTAATAAATGAAACCGCTGCAGTCAAAGCCTCTCGGCGTCGTCCCGCCCCATACATACGGTACGCCCAGCTGAGCTTTTGCGGCATCGATCATTACATTAATCTTCGCGCTTGTTGAACCTGTGCCGCCTGTGTTGCCGGACTGATTCGGTGTTGTGTTTGTCTGCTGCCCGGTAATCGTCAGCTTTTGTCCGATTTGAAGAACATCTGTTTTCAGATTGTTTTTCTCGCGGATCTGCTGGGCGGTCACATTGAACTTTTGGGCAATCACCCATAAAGAATCCCCGCTTTTCACGGTATATGTAGTGGTTTTCCCTGTATTTCCGGACTGGTTCGGAGTTGACGGTGAAGTCGAAGAGCCGGAAGATGACGTTTTGGTCAGCTTAAGCACTTGTCCGACCCGCAGCATGTCTGACGTCAGTTTGTTGATGCTTCTGATTTGCTGAACCGTCATATTGTATGCGTTTGCGATTTTCCAGAGTGAGTCTCCGCTTTTTACTGTATAGGAGGACGTTTGCGTCTGGTTTTTATTTTGGTTTGAATTGTCCTTTGACGGCGTGTTTCCCGAAGAAGACGTTCCTTTTGTTTTCAGGACTTGGTTTACGTAGATCGTATCCGTTTTTAAGTTGTTTAATACTTTGAGTTCCGCAATGGTCATATTGACGCTGTTTGCGATCTTCCATAGTGAATCGCCGAGTTTGACTTTATACGTCCCGGAAGATGATGACTGCTTTTTGCTGCTGTTTGAGCTGCTGCCAGGCGCGGTTTTTTTCTGATCGGTGCTTGAGGAAACTTTCCCCGTCACTTGCAGCTTCTGTCCGGCGCGGATTAAGTCGCTTGTCAGACCGTTCAATTTTTTCAGTTCCTGTACGGACATTTTAAAATCAGATGCGATCAGCCACAGCGAGTCGCCGCTTTTCACTGTATAGACACTTTTAGTCGTGCCGCTGTTCTTTGAAGATGGCTTTTTGCTGCCGGAATCTGATTTGCCGTTAGGAATGTTGAGTGTCTGCCCGATAGAAATAACGGTGGATTTTAGATGATTCGCTGATGTAATGGCATCCACGCTTGTATTGTAGTTTTGGGCAAGCTTCCATAATGAATCTCCGCTTTTAACCTTAATCGTTTGTGCTTCTGCCGGTGTTACAGCTAACGCAGACCCGACGATCGCAGATGCAGTCAAACCGACCGCTACCTTTTTTTTCATAATGAATCTCCCTTTTCCTGCGATGATTTTACTATCCCCATTCGTTGCAGCCGCAAGGTGAGGATATCAGTAATGATAATCTTTATATCGGCACTTGTCTGCAATCGTTTATCATATTAATAGAAATAGTCCTTTTTTCTTATGCCGGCATAAAAAAAGAAGGAATGCGGGCATTCCTTCAGCTTCTGAGCAGTCTCATAATCTCCTCTTTGTTTTTGACCAGATCCCTTAACGTATATTTGTCTAAAACGGCCAGGTAAGCTTGCAGGGCTTCATTCAGAAGGTTCTTTAAGTTGCAGGCGGGAGATATGATACAGAGATTTTTTTGGGAGTCAAAGCATTCTACGATGTTAAAGTCGTCTTCTGTATTTCGAACGACTTCTCCAATGTTTATGTCTTCCGGTGTCATTCCTAATCGGATTCCGCCTCCCCGGCCCCGGATCGTTTCGACATACCCGAGCTGGCCGAGGCGGTAAATGACTTTCATGAGGTGGTTTTTAGAGATGGAATAAGTATCTGCGATTTCTTTTATGTTGGAAAGTTCGTCGGAATGTCTGGAAGCCAAAAAAATCAAAACGCGTAAAGAATAATCGGTATAGTTCGTTAATTTCATAGAATGACCTCGAAAAAAGAGATTTTGCTTCTGTTACAGTCTATCATATATGAATCTAAAATGAAAAAAAAGGAATTTGCCCCCTTAACTCAAAAAAAAAACGTGCGCTCCTTCTGAGCGCACGTTTTTTTCGTTAAGACATCGGCGGCTTACGATCGTCAGCCGATTGATGTTTTTCAATTTTGTGATCCAATTTTGCGAGATAACGGGAGGCGAAATCTTTTCCGCCAAGACCGAATGAAAGTCCGAAGGCAAGCGCGAAACCGCCCAGAATCAGAATAAACGCGGCATTTACGATCGTGTCGGCGACACCGAGCTGATCCAGCGCCATAAAGATTGAAAGAGTGATAATGGTATATTTCGCAAGCGGCGCCAGGAATCTGAATTCCTTTCCGCTCAGCATGCCGGCAAGCAGTCTGCTGACGAGCTGTCCGGCCAAAAGTCCGATTCCGAGAATAAATACAGCGGCCAGAACATTAGGCAGGTAAGCGATAATACCTGTTGCGATAACGACGAGAAATTCGAGATGAACAAGCTGCAGCGCCTCTGCCGTAAACAGCAGGACGATGATGATCTGAACAATCATGCCGACCGTCTGAGAAAGCGTCAGCTTCGGGGTACCCGTCTGTTCAAAACCCATTTTACCGAGAAGAGAGTCGAAACCGGCCCGGTGCAAGAGCCCGGATACAATGCTGTTGACCCATTTTCCGATCCAGATGCCGGCGATGATCAGCACGATACCGATGATGATATTAGGGAGCATTGTGAAGACCGTGTGCAGCATGGCTGACGCCGGTTCAGAAATACCCGCCACATCAAGCCGGTCAAGCGCAGAAATGATCACCGGAATGAAAATCAGCACGTAGACAATCGTTCCGATGATTGCCGACAGGCTTGTATCCTTCAGGTATATAGAAAGCCCCATACGTGCGGCGAGCCTTTCCGTGCCGATACTCGCCAGAAAGTTTGTGACGATATCACGGACGAGACGGGCAACAAGCCAGCCGATTAAAACAATCAGCGCCGCGGCGAATAATTTCGGTATAAAGGACAAAACGCTTTGGATCATATTTGTAAACGGCCCTGATACTCCGCTGATTTGGAGAGCGGCCAAGACGCCGGGCAGGAACAAGAGCAAGACGAAGTAAAAAACGATTCGTGAAGCGGCCGTAACGGATCTGCTCATCTCCGCTTCTTCAGACACCATTGTCCATTTTCTGAGCCGGCCGTTTTCAGCGAGTTTCATGCCCGCTTTTTTGACGAGATAGCTGAAAAGCGAAGCGGCCGCCCAGCCCACGAGCAGAATCAGGCCGGCTTTTAAAATGCTCGGCACAGCCGCCGTTATCGCCGACAGCATGCTGACAAAAGGCGAAGCCACGGTTGTCAGATGCAGAATGTTAAAGAATAGAATAAAAACGATGATTAATGCGATAAAATAAATGACTTTACTGATGACTTTTTCTGAGGAATAGCGCGCCGGCTTTTTTTCGGCGAACAGCCTGTCGTCGATTTTTGTTTTTTGCAGGCCTTTGTATACGGCTTTTTCAATGATTTTGGCAATGCCCCAGCCGATAAGCAGGACGATCAGTGCGATGATCAGATTCGGGAGTTTGCTGAGATACGTCGTAAGCATGTCTGCTGTATTCAAGTAGAATCGCTCCTTTTCTTTTTGGGGTATGGTGTGTGTTTTACCCACTTACATATAAAGCAAACGGGGCGGATGTGCCGAAAGTTTTCAGCCGGAAACCGGTCTGTTATTTCATCTTTTGAGAGGAGGGGTCATACATTATAAATAAGTCCAAGTAGGGGGGATTCGGTTGAACGCGGAGGAGACAAAAGGTTTACAGCGGGCAATTGAGGAAATAACCGACATTGCGAAGGGTTTCGGCCTTGATTTCTACCCGATGAGATATGAAATTTGCCCGGCTGAGATTATTTATACATTCGGCGCGTACGGCATGCCGACGAGATTCAGCCATTGGAGTTTCGGCAAACAATTTCACAAGATGAAACTCCATTATGATCTCGGTTTGAGCAAAATTTATGAACTTGTCATTAATTCCAACCCTTGCTACGCTTTTTTGCTGGACAGCAATTCGCTGATCCAAAATAAATTAATTGTAGCCCATGTTCTTGCCCATTGTGATTTTTTCAAACATAACTGCCGCTTTCAAAATACGAACCGGGACATGGTTGAGAGTATGGCGGCTGCGGCGGAGCGGATTAAGCATTATGAAAGAATTCACGGGATCAAAGAGGTGGAGTCCTTTTTAGATGCCATTCTGGCGGTTCAGGAGCATATCGATCCGTCGCTCGTCAGGCCGAAGCTGCTGTGGAGCGTCGATGACGAAGAGGAGGACGAAGAAGAAACCGCGCCATCGCCTTACGATGATTTATGGGGAATGGATAAGCCGAAGCAGGTGAAAAAGAAAAAAGGGAAAAAACCGTTTCCGCCCCGGCCGGAAAAAGATATTCTGCTGTTTATCGAAGAACATTCGCGGGAGCTTGAACCGTGGCAGCGTGACATTTTAACCATGATGAGAGAAGAAATGCTGTATTTCTGGCCGCAGCTGGAAACGAAAATCATGAACGAAGGCTGGGCATCCTATTGGCATCAGCGGATTATCCGCGAGCTTGACCTGACTTCAGATGAAGCCATCGAATTTGCGAAACTGAACGCAGGCGTTGTCCAGCCGTCAAAAACGGGAATCAACCCGTATTATTTAGGGCTGAAAATTTTTGAAGACATCGAAGAGCGTTATGACAACCCGACAGATGAAATGAAAAAAACAGGAGTAAAGCCCGGTTCCGGACGCGAGAAAATGTTTGAGGTCAGGGAAATTGAATCGGATATATCATTTATCCGCAATTATTTGACGAAAGATCTCGTGATGCGTGAGGATTTGTATTTATTCCAAAAGCAGGGCAGGGACTATAAAGTGATCGACAAAGAATGGAAGGCCGTGCGCGACCAGCTCGTGAACATGCGGGTCAACGGGGGATTTCCTTATCTGACCGTCAATGACGGGGATTACCTGAAGAATAATGAGCTTTATATTAAACATTGGTATGAGGGAATTGAGCTTGATCTGAAATATTTGGAGAAAGTGCTGCCGTATCTGTACCAGCTGTGGGGCAGGAGCGTGCACATCGAATCTGTTCTTGAAGACAGAGAAGTGATGTTTTCGTATGACGGCAAAGGAGTGCACCGGAGATATCTGTAAAAGAAGAAAGGATGCGGGGAAACCCCCGCATCCTTTTTTTATTTTCCGTGTCTCAGGATGTGAAAAATCTTTTTGGCCTGGTCCGTGTTGTTTAAAAGCCCCGTAAATGACTCTCTTCCCGGACCGTATGCGTAAACGGGAACTTCTTCGCCTGTATGATCGCCGGTTGTCCAGCCGCTGTTGGTTTTCGCATTAAAGAGCTTAATGATTGCTTTGTAGATGCTCTTGTCAGCATTCTGTTTTGCGGCCGTTTCGATCTGTTTGATTTCAGCTTTTGACCATTTCAGGTCTGTATAGCGCGCAAGCACGGAAGATACGGATTTGCCCGCTTTGATTTGGTCAGCCATAAATGCCGGGGTTTTTTTTGCGGCAAGAATCGGTTCAACATGCCAGTTTTTATCGTCATTCGCGCCGATCGTCAATCCGCCGGTGGTATGATCAGCCGTGGCAACGACAAGCGTATGTTTGTCCTTTTTGGCAAATGCGATCGCTGCTTTATACGCTTTTTCAAAATCCTTCATTTCGCTCATTGCGCCGACTATATCATTGTCATGTCCCGCCCAGTCAATTTGGCTGCCTTCGACCATTAAGAAAAACCCTTTTTTATTCTTGTTCAGCCTGTCGATCGCTGCCGTTGTCATGTCTTCTAATGAAGGGACGGCGTTTGAGCGGTCGATTGCTTTGTCGAGTCCGCCATCGGCAAACAGGCCGAGAATCTTCTTGTTACGATCCTTTTTGAGCTCCTGTTTTGATGTCACGTAGCTGTATCCCGCTTTTTTGAAATCCTTTGTTACATTGCGGTCTTTACGGATAAAGTTTGACTTGCCGCCTCCGAGGAGCACATCGACTTTCTGTTTTCCGTTGATACGGTCATCAAAGTAGCTGCTTGCGATGTCATCCATGTTCTTTCGGGATTTGTTATGGGCTCCGAATGCCGCAGGGGTGGCGTGGGCAATCTCCGAAGTTGCGACAAGTCCGGTGGATTTCCCTCTTTGTTTCGCTTCTTCGAGGACGGATTTTACCCGCTTTCCTTTTTTATCGACTCCGATCGCCGCGTTATACGTTTTCACACCCGTGGCCATTGCCGTGCCTGCCGCCGCGGAATCGGTAATATTGGAATCAGGATCGTCAGGATAAGTCATCATCATACCGGTGAGATTGGGATCGAATGCCGTCAGTTTCATACCATCCGAAGGCTTTCCTTTGTTAATGACCGAACGGTAGGCGTTCATATAGGGAGCGCCCATTCCGTCGCCGACCATGAAGATGACGTTTCTGATTTCGTTTTTGTCAGGCTGTTTTTTTGCCGCAGCCTGTTCGGAGTGCTGAAGCCCCGCGCCCGCAATCAGACCGGCTGTCAGCACGGATACGGCTGCCGCCGGCAGAAGTTTTGATCGAACCTGTTTAAATAGACTCATTCTCACTCGTCCTCCTTTAATCGTGTCTGCATGTCTAATGGTAGGGGGTGTTTGTAAAGAGCGCCTGTTTCTCCTGTAAATTTCAGGTGAAACATTGTTAGAAATGTAAATTCCGGTGTAAAGTTATGTTTTCAAGAAAGAGTGAAAACCATTCACTTTTTTGAAAAAGTCGAGGATTTTTTTAACAAGGGGTTATTTGGAAAATAAACTGCTTTGTTTTTCCAAAATACGAGGATCACAGGAAAAAAACATGACAAATTGACTCGTTTTTCGTCACGTTTGAAATCAAATTGAAATATTTAATACCCTTAAAAACTTTTTTCTAAAACGAATTAGTAAGAAATTTGTCACGGGAAGTCAAGTCTATTTCTAGTGGAAATTGAACCTTATAATAGGAAACAGATAAAAACTTTAAAAAAGAGACACATAAAATAGATAGAATCATTCAGGGAGGAAAATATGAAAAAGCAACTTGTTACAGCAACAACGGCAGTGGTTTTGGGGACGACTTTGTTTGCGGGCGCGGCATCTGCGCAAACGATTAAGGTAAAAAAAGGCGATACATTATGGGGACTTTCAAATCGGTACGGAACGTCAATTAATTCCATTAAATCTGAGAACAAATTAAAATCGGATATCATTTACATCGGTCAGACGCTTTCGATTAACGGTAAATCATCCTCAGGTTCAAGCTCAAGCAGCAAGTCATCATCGTCTACATATAAAGTCGTAAAAGGCGACAGCCTTTGGAAAATTGCGAATAAATATAAAATGACGGTAAACCAATTAAAAAGTTTAAACGGTTTAAAAACGGACCTGATCCGCATCGGACAAGTTCTTAAAGTAAAGGGATCAACTTCCGGTTCAACGTCTTCAGGATCTTCGTCATCAAAGCAGCCTTCATCCAGCCATAATGCTGCACAGACGAGCCTGAATGTAAACAAGCTGATTTCTGATGCGCAATCTTTAATCGGCACGCCGTATGTATGGGGCGGAACAACGACTTCCGGCTTTGACTGCAGCGGATTTATCTGGTACCTGTTAAACAAACAGACGAGTGTCGGCAGAACGAGCACTGCGGGATACTGGAGCTCAATGAAGAGCGTGTCCAGCCCGTCAAGAGGAGACTTCGTCTTCTTTACAACATATCAGGCCGGCCCTTCACACATGGGTGTGTACATCGGAAACAACAAGTTCATCCATGCCGGTTCTGACGGCGTCACAACAAGTGATCTGAATAACAGCTACTGGAAACCGCGCTACCTGGGCGCGAAAAGATTCTAGCAGCGATAGAAACCCGTTCATCAGAACGGGTTTTTTATTTAGACGGGACAGAGCTCCATTTGTTTCACCTAAAAATGAAAATGTGATAAAAAATCTAAAAAGGTTTTCTTTTTTTCATTTTCATAGAGGGCGATGGCGTATGCGCCCGCGCTCGGCATCTGGGCGAATTCGCACGGAATTTCAATCATGCTGCCTGCGGCGAGTTCGGCCCGTACCGCTGACAGCGGCAGAAATGAGACACCCAGCCCCTCTTTAATAAATCGTTTCGTAATATGCGTCTGTGTCACCTTCATTGTCCTGACGAAAGGGAACTGTATTCTGACCTGGCGGAGCAAATCATCCCAATAGTCAGGATGGTTATGGGTCAAAAGCAGATATTGTCCGAACAGGTCTTTCACTTCATCCGCCTTCCCTGTTCCGGGTTTTCGGCCGGGCGGCGCGACGAGGACAACGGGGTCATTGTACAGGGGGCGGCAAGTGAGGGAAGATGATTGCACCTTTAAGCAGCTCAGTCCGATATCGGCTGAGCCGTTTCTGATTTGAGAGGCGATTTCTTCCGATTCGAAAATGGTGACCGTCATTTCGGTTTCTTTATTGTCCTCTGTATAACGCTTCATGACAGACGGGAGAACGGTGTCGGCGATAAGCGGCGAAACAGCGAGTGTCAGCGTGTGCGAGTAGCCCTGGCGCACCCTGTGCAGTTCCGCCATGCTGTTTTCATAGTCTTCCAAAAGCCTCATGGCAAACGGCACGTATGCTTTTCCTTCTTCGGTCAATTGTATTTTCCGGCCGCTCCGCTGAAACAGCTTGCAGCTGATTTCTTTCTCTAATAATTTTATATGAACGGTGACGGTCGGCTGAGATAAAAAAAGCGTTTCCGCCGTTTTTCTGAAATTCTCATATTTTGCCGCGGTGACGAAGGTGTGAAGCCATTTAAAATCCATAGATGCACTCCTCTGATTAAAAGTTTTAATTAATTCCCTTAAAAATATTCATTATTTTTTAAATATTATATTTACTATAATAACAGAAAGAGGATAAGGGGGAATGAAATTGATTTATCGTGGATTGAAAGGGATTACTTGTGCAGAAACGGCGATCAGCCACATTGACGGAGAAAAGGGGCATTTAATATATCGCGGCTATGACGCGAAGGATATCGCGCTGCAATCCAGTTTTGAAGAAGCGGCGTATCTCATTTTGAACGGGGCGCTTCCTGATGAGCGGCAATTGCTTGCGTTTCAGGAAGAACTTGCAGCCGAGCGCGGGCTTCCGAAACATTTGATCGACTTACTGGAAACGCTTCCGGATGAAATGGATGACATGGCGGTGCTGAGAACGGCTGTTTCAGGTTTGGGCACAGATTCATTTACATATCCGCCCAAGCCGGAAGAAGCGATTAAACTGATTGCCGTCACACCGACGATTATTGCGTACAGATACCGCCGTAAACAAGGGCAGGAAGCGTTGTCACCTGAGGCGCGATACGGACACGTTGAAAACTATTTGTATATGCTGACAGGCAGGCAGCCGTCCGCAGCCCAAAAGAAAGCGCTTGAGACGTATATGATTCTGGCGATGGAGCACGGGATGAATGCATCGACTTTTTCGGCGAGAGTCACCGTTTCGACTGAATCGGACTTAGTGTCTGCCGTCACTGCCGCACTGGGTACGATGAAAGGGCCGCTGCACGGAGGCGCGCCTTCAGGCGTCACGAAAATGCTTGAAGACATCGGGACAAAAGAAAATGCAGAAGCGTATTTGGCAGCGAAGCTTATGAGGGGAGAACGCCTGATGGGCTTCGGGCACAGGGTGTACAAAACAAAAGACCCGCGGGCGGAAGCGCTGCGCATAAAGGCTGAAGAGGTGGCGGGAAATGATCCGTCGCTTGACTTGGCGCTTTATGTGGAGAAGGAAGCCATCCGCCTGTTAGAGCAATATAAGCCCGGACGGAAGCTGTATACGAATGTGGAGTTTTACGCAGCGGCTGTGATGCAGGCCATTGATGTCGACAATGATTTGTTTACGCCGACCTTTTCAGCAAGCAGAATGGCAGGCTGGTGCGCACACGTGCTTGAACAGTCCGCTGACAACATGATTTACAGGCCGTCTGCGAAATACACCGGCGCTTTTCCCGAAACGGCTCAGCAGCTTTAATTACCGGCATATTTGTCCGTTTAACTCCCCGCACTGCGTGGTATCGTCTCAGTAATACCAATTGCAGGAGTGTGAGAATATGAATCCGATGGACAGACAGACGGAAGGACAAAAGCCGCAGGTGCAAAAGCGCCAGCCCGGCATTGAGTCAGACATGGAGCCGAAACCGCTCTTGGAGGACCCGGATGTAAAAGGGTCGGGCAGATTAAAAGGAAAAGTCGCCGTCATCACGGGCGGAGACAGCGGCATCGGCGCAGCGGCTGCGATCGCTTACGCGAAGGAAGGGGCGGATCTTGCCATCCTGTACCTAGACGAACATGCCGATGCCGAGAGAACGAAAAAGCGTGCGGAAGAATACCAGGCCGAATGCCTGTTAATTCCGGGAGACGTCGGTGATGAGGCGCATTGTCAGAAGGCGGTCCGGCAAGTCTTAGATCACTACGGAAAAATAGATATTCTCGTTAATAATGCGGCTGAGCAGCATCCGCAAAACGGGATTCTTGATATTACAGCTGAACAGCTGGAGAAGACATTCCGTACAAACATGTTTTCTATGTTTCATATGACAAAAGCCGTGCTGCCCCACCTGCAAAGAGGGAGCGCCATCATTAATACAACGTCTATTACCGCTTATCAGGGAGACACATCATTGATCGACTATTCGTGCACGAAAGGCGGCATCGTTTCCTTTACGCGTTCAATGGCGATGTCATTGGCCGATCAGGGGATCAGAGTAAATGCGGTGGCCCCTGGCCCGATCTGGACCGCCCTGATTCCGGCAACGTTTACTGAAGAAAAGGTGGAAAAGCATGGTCTGGACACTCCGATGGGAAGACCGGGACAGCCTGCGGAACACGCCGGAGCTTACGTGCTTCTGGCTTCAGACGAATCTTCCTATATGACGGGGCAGACCATTCACGTAAATGGCGGCAGATTTATTTCAACATAATACGCAAGTCTTATCCCGCGCTTTTAAAAAGGGCGGGATTTTTATTTGAACGTACATACGAATACGATTTTCAAAAAATGGAAGTCGCCAGCTGAATCACTAATGTTAATATTTCACAGTGGAGAATCCGCTGAGTTCTGTTTTATGAAAACTAAAAATAATATATAGAATTTTCAAAAAAGTTATTTTCATTTTTATATTTTTCGCTATAATATGACATAGGAGAAAGGGATGATGTGCTGAAACATTTCATGCGAAAAATAAGAATTTAGTCATTATTGCTATTGTTATCTGAATATTCTAACATATATTAATTTACAAGGAGTGAAGCAGATGAAGGGGAGCGTATTCAGAAAGAAAAGCATTCAGGACCTGCTTGCCGCAACGGGCGGGGAAAAGTCGCTGAAAAGAGAGTTAGGGGCCTTTGATTTGACCCTTCTGGGGATAGGGGCCATCATCGGAACGGGGATTTTTGTATTAACCGGAACAGGCGCTGTCACGGCGGGGCCGGGGCTGACCGTTTCATTTGTCATCGCCGCTCTTGCGTGTTTATTTGCGGCTCTGTCATATGCCGAATTTGCTTCAAGCGTCCCGGTTTCGGGTTCCGTCTACACGTTTACTTATGCGACACTGGGTGAACTTCTCGCGTTTATCATCGGATGGGATTTAATCTTGGAATATATGCTCGCCGTCAGCGCGGTTTCGGTCGGGTGGTCCGGCTATTTTCAATCATTCTTGGCGGGCTTCGGCATTCATCTTCCGACCGCATTAACGGCCGCGCCGGGATCCATTAAAGGCACGGTCACATTCTTTAATCTCCCCGCATTTGTTATCGTGCTTGCGATTACATTCCTCCTCTATTTAGGCATTAAGGAATCGAAGCGGGTCAATAATATTATGGTCATTTTAAAGGTTCTGGTTGTTCTATTGTTTATCGCCGTTGCGGCCGTATATGTCAAACCTCACAACTGGCAGCCGTTTATACCGATGGGGTTCGGCGGTGTTTTCAGTGCCGCGGCGCTCGTTTTCTTCTCTTTTATCGGTTTTGACGCCGTCTCTTCCGCCGCTGAAGAAACGAAAAATCCGGCGAAGGATCTGCCGAAAGGAATTATCTTTTCATTAATCGTCTGCACCGTGCTGTATGTGACCGTATCGGCGATTATGACGGGCGTCGTTCCGTTTGCCCGCTTTGAAGGCGTTGACCATCCCGTGTCTCTCGTCCTGCAGATGGCCGGACAGAATTGGGTGGCCGGGATTATTGATATCGGCGCAGTGTTGGGGATGACAACGGTGATGCTCGTCATGCTGTACGGCCAGACGAGGGTGATGTTTGCCATGTCCCGTGACGGTTTGGTGCCGGGAGCGCTTTCAAAAGTCCATCCGAAGCATAAAACGCCGCACGTGGTGACATGGGTGTTCGGCATCCTGTCAGCATTACTCGGCTCGCTCGTCCCGCTTGATGAACTGGCGAAGCTGGTGAACATCGGCACGCTTGCCGCATTTGTCCTGATTTCCGTGGCGGTTATCGTATTGAGAAAGAAACAGCCTGATCTGCCAAGGGCTTTTAAATGTCCGGGGGTTCCCTTTATTCCGATATTGTCCATTCTGTTCTGCGTGTTTTTGATTATTAACCTTGGCGCCACCACCATATTCCGTTTCTTTATCTGGCTGATCATCGGCCTGGTGATTTATTTCTTATATTCGAGAAAGCATTCGAAATTAAACGGGGATTTGTAAGGAGCGGCACCCGCCGCTCCTTTTTATTTTTCGGAATAATGAAACATATTGAAATGGGCTTAAGTTATCGCAGCGAATAAGGGATAATATAGGGCGGAAGGGAAGTGGAAAGTCGTGTCTGACCAAAAAAGGGTTCAATGGGCCTCAAAAATAGGATTTATTATGGCCGCTGCCGGTTCGGCGATCGGCCTGGGAGCCATTTGGAAGTTCCCTTACGTAGCGGGTACGAACGGGGGAGGCGCTTTTTTTCTTGTATTCGTCCTCTTTACCGTGCTTTTAGGCTATCCGCTTTTGCTCGGTGAATTTATTTTCGGAAGACGGAGCCAGACAAATGCGATTGATGCCTACAAACAAGCCGCGCCGAAGTCGGTATGGCACCTTACGGGTTATGTGGGTGTGGCGGCCTGTTTTTTAGTTTTGTCTTTTTACAGTGTTGTCGGCGGGTGGATTTTGCTTTATGTGTTAAAAGCCGTTACCGGTTCTTTATCCGGGCTCACTCAGGAGCAGTACGGCACGGTGTTCGGGACGGTCATTGAAAATCCGATCCAGACTCTCATTGCGCAGCTTGTATTTATGATCATGACGGTGGCGGTCGTCGCAAAAGGCGTGCAGAAAGGGATTGAACGTGTCAGTGCGGTGCTGATGCCGATTTTATTCGTGCTGTTTCTATTGCTTGTGCTGCGATCAGTCACGCTCGATCATGCCGTTGAGGGGATTAGATTTTTATTGGTTCCGCACTTTGAAGATTTGACGCCGGAATCCATCCTATATGCTTTAGGACAGGCGTTTTTTACATTAACGCTCGGTGTTTCGGTCATGGTGACATACAGTTCATATCTTCCGAAAACCCAAAATCTTCCGGGTTCGGCGGGTTCCATTGTTATGATGAATGTGCTCGTTACGCTGTTTGCGGGACTGGCCATTTTCCCGGCGGTTTTTTCGTTCGGCTTTAAACCGGATGAAGGGCCTACACTGCTGTTTACCGTGCTGCCGGCTGTGTTTGACCGGCTGCCGTTCGGCTCGCTGTTTTTTATCAGCTTTTTGGCGGTCTTTTTCTTCGCCGCGCTGACTTCGGCCTTTTCGATGGTGGAAATTATCGTGGCGACTGTCGGGAAAGGTGATGAAACGAAAAGAAAGAAGCTGTCGTGGACAAGCGGTCTGCTCATTTTCTTAGTCGGAATTCCGTCCTGTTTATCATACGGTGTTCTCGGTGATGTTCATTTGTTCGGAAAAACGTTTTTTGATCTTGCGGATTTCACCGTCAGCAATGTGCTGATTCCGCTCGGCGCTTTATTAATATCAATCTTCGTCCCGCTGAAAATACCGAAGCAGGAGCTGTTTGCCGAGATGAAAAGCGGTTCCGCCATCGGCTATCGTTTCTTTCAGGTGTGGTATTTCCTTCTGAAATATCTCGTGCCGCTGGCTATCATCGTCGTATTGCTGCATTTAATCGGCGTTCTTTCATTTTAAAAAAACAGGCCCCCGTAAAAGGGCCTGTTTTTATGTTTAAAAACCGAATTGCAGATTCGTATCAACGGCAACGATCGTATATACACAGACAATGACGAACAGATTGAGAATGACACCGAGCAGTCCCGGGCCCGTCCGGCCTTTTTTAATAAACAGCTCAATGATGCCGAACGGCACGGCGGCCATCGCAAACGGCAGCATCTGATAAGAATAGAAAGTCACATTGCTGATGATTGCCACGTTCAAAAGCAGCAGCGACAAAATCGCGGTACCGACTGATATCCAGCCGAAAACATTATGCTCTTTAAAAATTCTTACCAATTCCATAATTCCACCTCACCGATGTTTGCTGCTTTTACTGTTTTGTTTTTCAGCAGACGTTCGATTTCTTTTGTCGGCCCCGTCACGACAGAGCCGTATACGTTCATTCCGTGATGTTCAACATAGTCGATTCGGCTGCCAAGATTCATGTCTTTTCGTTTCGATATTGCATGCGCCCATTTTTTATGGCGGGACATAAATTCAAGGGCATTGATAAATTGTTCACGGTCTGTCTGTCCTTGCGTTTCGAAAGAGGACACCATCTTGGAATCTTTCCCGGGAAATCCTAACGGCTCGGCATAAGGACTGTCTTTCAGATTTTTCTCCGTTTCGACCGCGTTCCATAAAAACTTCACATCGTATTTTTTAAAAGTCGAATATACTTGAGAAGAAGGGTAGGCCCTGTCATAAGAAAGATAGACCTCCGCCACGCTTCCTTCAGGCAATTTTTTTAATGTCTGTCCGGCTTTTTCAATCGTGCGTTCCTTTAAGCCGGAAGGATGGGCGAAATAATGCTTTGCCTGTGCCGCGTCTAGATCATAGTAGTTAACGGCAGGCGATTTGACCGTATCTAAAAACATTTCAATCCGTTCTCCGCCGACCGATTTCGTTTTTGTGCCGATCTGCTTTTGCAGCGGAAATTCCGTATTCATTCCAAACAGCTTCACCTGGCTTTTCAGTCCGGAGGTATCGACGAGGACGTTCGGCATTGTGGTCGCCACCGTCACTGCCGCGGTCTCCATTAATTGATTGCCGGTGCTTTCTTTTCCTCCCAGACCGTAATAGAGGTAGCTTCCTAATGTGCAAAGCGGCAAAATCATCAAAGTGGAGATGACGGCGAGAACTGAAATCCGCAAATACGATTTGCGTTTTCCGTATGATAAAATGGCCTTCTGTTTTTCCGGGCTGATGCCGACGTCCCATTCCCGGTCGTCCTGCATTTCGCTTTCAATCAACTCCTGATAGACTTCCAGCTTTTCCAGCTCTTCTTCAAAGGCGGCCATTTCCCGGTCGCTCATTTCTCCATTTTTGTATTGGTAAAAACGCTTTTTAAATTCTTCATTCATCATTAACACCTCTATTATAAAGTGCTTTCAGCCGCTGTCTGGCACGAAATAAAACACTTTTAAAATTAGCCTCTGAAATATTCATAATATGGGATGCTTCTTTGTAATTCAGTTCTTTTAAATAATACAGTGTTAAGGCCTCCCGATAATTGTCGGGAAGTTCGGACATATACCCTGTCAGCACTTCCTTGATTTCAATCTGATGAGCCGGGCTTTGAACAGCCGTCTGAAAAAGGCTCCCAATTAAGTCATCGGAAATGGTCACTTCCTTTTTATGTTTTCTGACATAATCTATAAACGCATTTCTCGCCACTTGAAAAAGCCATGGCTTTACTTTGCTGTGGTCGTAGGAGTGAATGTGTATGTATGCCCTCATAAAGGTTTCCTGCAGCAAATCTTCAGCGAGATGCTTGTCTTTTGTCATGGAGAGCAGGAACCGGTAAACATCATTCATATACATTTGGTAAATTTCATCGATCGTCACTGCCTTTTCTCCCCTCTATGTTATACACGCATAAGAAAGGTTTAAAGTTGCACGTTCCATGCAAACGGCTTAAATTCATTTTCACCTCATCAAACACCATTTCTCTATAGTACCCAAAATCCGTCATAAAAGATAGAGATCGGCGGAGGAAAAATATAATTATTAGTACCAGGTAATAAAAAATATTGTTATAATAGAGAGAGAGAACACTTTTGATCATTACAACAAAGGAAGTGCGTTATGTATAAGTTTTGTGCAAATGCCATCAAATGCATTCTATCCCTGCGCGGAGGAGTGAAAGTGTACAATAAAGAGAATCTTCCGTCTGATAAAGGATTCGTTATCGCGTGCACGCATGCGGGCTGGGTGGACGTCCTCACGCTCGGTGTCGGGATATTGCCCCATCAGATTCATTATATGGCGAAAAAAGAGCTGTTTCAGAAAAAGTGGATCGGACGTTTTTTGAAGAAGATTCACGCGTTCCCGGTTGACCGTGAAAATCCGGGCCCAAGCAGCATTAAAACGCCGATTAAGCTTCTGAAGGAAGGAAAGATTGTCGGGATTTTTCCGAGCGGCACGAGAACATCTGAAGACGTCCCGCTGAAAAGAGGGGCCGTGACCATCGCCCAAATGGGAAAAGCGCCGCTCGTTCCGGCCGCATATAAAGGGCCGTCTACGGGAAAAGCGCTGTTTAAAAAGGGAAAAATGCGGCTTATT
This sequence comes from Bacillus sp. JNUCC-22, assembly GCF_018861275.1. Taxonomy (NCBI): domain Bacteria; kingdom Bacillati; phylum Bacillota; class Bacilli; order Caryophanales; family Bacillaceae; genus Bacillus; species Bacillus sp. JNUCC-22. The sequence continues at coordinate 952,406 of NZ_CP076408.1, forward strand.
ATCGGCGAGCCGATTTTTTTGGAGGACTTTTCCGATCTTGCGCCGAAGGAGAGGCTTGCGGCCATGACAGAAGAGCTGAATGCCAGAATTAAAGAGCTTGAGAAAAAACTTGAACAACTGTAAATGAAAAAAAGCTTGCCGTCTGTATCAGACGCGCAAGCTTTTTTGTTATGCTTCTTTTTGTTCGGCGGTTTCCAGCAGTTCATCAAACGCCAGTTTTTTCACTTCGATATATGCGACGTGGTGGCCGTCAATTTCATTAATGATAAATTCACAGCCTTCTTCGATAATCGAGTCGTATTGTTCGACGTCGTATTTCTGGGTAAGGAACCAGCCGCCGATGGTGTCGACCTCGTCATTTTCCAAATGGATGCCGAGGAGTTCGTTCACTTGATCAATCAGGACCTTGCCGTCAAGCATGTAATGGCCGTCGCCGAGTTTACGGATTTCGTTGATTTCATCGATATCAAATTCATCACGAATTTCCCCGACGATTTCTTCAATAATGTCTTCAACGGTGACAAGCCCCGCGGTTCCGCCGTATTCATCCGACAGAATCGCCATATGAACCCGTTCCTTCTGCATTTTTACAAGCAGATCGTGAATCGGTGCCGACTCAATCACATGGATGATCGGATTAACAAAATCGGTAATCGGCGAGTCGACTGATACTTCGCCGCTGATGCAGGCGGTCAGCACTTCTTTAATGTTAATAACGCCGATAATATTATCTTTGTCACCCTCTTCGACAGGGTACCGGGTATATTTTTCAATCTGAATGATGTCCATCATTTCAGAAATTTTGATATCATGCGGCAGACTGACGATTTCCGTACGCGGAATCATGATTTCTTTTGCAAGTCTGTCGTCAAATTCAAAGATTTTGTTCACGTATTTAAATTCAGACTGGTTGATTTCACCGCTTTTATAGCTTTCCGATAAAATGATGCGCAGCTCTTCTTCAGAGTGGGCAAGCTCATTTTCAGACACCGTCTCAAGACCGAACGCCTTCGTTAAAAGACGGGCGGAGTTGTTCAGAAGCCAGATAAACGGGAACATGATGCGGTAAAACCAAATGAGCGGTTTCGAAAACAGCATTGAAACGGCTTCCGCTTTCTGGATGGCGACTGTTTTCGGCGCCAACTCTCCCACGACCACGTGTAAGAATGTAATGATCGCATAGGCGAGAATAAATGAAATAATATGCGATAATGAGCTTGGTACGTTTATCTTTGTGAAAAGCGGATGAAGCAAGCGTTCAATCGTTGATTCGCCTAAGACACCAAGACCGATGGAAGTCAATGTTATGCCGAGCTGGCACGCCGATAAATACTCATCTAAATGCGTGGTCACTTTTTTGACACCGATTGCGGCTTTATTTCCTTCTGCTATAAGCTGGTCAACCCGTGAGCCTCTGATTCTGATTATCGCAAACTCAGATGCTACGAAAAATGCCGTCAGCGCGATTAAAACCGCGACTAAAATCAAATTCACAATGTCCAATTAGAACCTTCACTTCTTTTGGGAAGATGAAGGTAACACCTCCTGTTAGTAAGATAATGGTTTAACTTAACAGCAGCATAAATGATTGAAGCACTGCAAGCTTTTCAGGAGCCAGCCTTTTTTTCAGCTGGGCGCGCTCCTCTGGTTCAAGCTTTTCAAACCGATTCAAGATCACGGAGATGTTTTGATTCATGTGATCAATTTCCGATGCCAGATTTCCAATATCGTCAGGCAGGGCTGAAGAGGGAAACTGGTTCTCCAGTCGATCTTTTATATCAGACAGGGCCAATCGCTGCTTTTTACAAGCGACTATAAACTTTAACCGATTAAGTGCAAGTGTATCGTAGTAACGATAGTTCGAACAAGACCTGTCAGGCTTTAAAAGCCCGAGGTTTGTGTAGTAATCCACCGTGCGTTTCGTTACACCGGCAAGCTCTGCTAATTCACTGATGCGATAAGTCTCAGCCCCATCTAAATCCCTCCCCAACCATCACGTTATAGTTATGAGAATAGTTTAATATATGAAGGGGAGTTTGCACAAGTTTATTGTTTTCCGTCTTTCTCCTGAAACGGCGCGGCGGGCTGTCTGAAAAAGCGTTGACTGCGCCATGTAAATCTTTCATAATCATTGTAAATAGAAACGGAAGAAAAAGACAGAAGGGACAGATGACAGTGGCCGGTTTATCACGGGAAGTGACACAGAATCTGGAGAAAGGTTCATGGATACGCAAACTATTTGATGAAGGCGCTCGGCTGAAAAAAGAGTTCGGCGCCGATAAGGTATTTGACTTTTCGATAGGAAATCCGGTTGCGGAGCCGCCTGAAACATTTAAAAAGGCGCTTTGCGAAGCGGCTGAAATAGGGCGGCACGGATACATACAAAACCAGGGGCTTCCGGAGGCGAGAGAAAAGGTTGCGCGCTTTTTGTCAGAGCGGTTTCAGACAGAAATTTCCGCCAGGCATACAGTCATGACGGTCGGAGCCGGCGGGGCGCTGAATGTCGCGCTGAAGAGCATTTTAAACCCGGAGGAAGAAGTCATCCTTCTTTCGCCTTATTTTGCGGAATATAAAGCGTATGTTGAAAATTACCGCGGCAGACCCGTCATCTGCCCGCTGACTGACTCATTTGAGATTGATATTGAAGCGGTTAAAGGTGCGATCACCCCCCGTACGAAAGGACTGATCGTTAATACGCCGCATAATCCGACGGGGACTGTGCTCAGCCAGAAAAACCTTAACGAATTAGGCGCCTTATTAAAAGAAGCCGAAGAGCGGAACGGCCAAAGCATATTTATTTTATTTGATGAACCGTACAGCCAGCTGATCTATGGAGAAGAGCAGGCGAATCCGTTTCAGGCGTATCACCGCGTGATTTTAGTCAGTTCGTTCAGTAAAGATCTCGGCATTGCGGGGGAAAGGCTCGGGTATATCGCGGCAGACGCCCAAATGCCTGAGGGCGATCTTCTGACGGATGCGTTCGTTTTCTGCAACCGGACGCTCGGCTTTGTGAACGCTCCGGTCATGATGCAGCGCGCCGTGGCGAAAATGGATGATCTTTCGATTGATGCTGAACCTTACAGAAAGCGGAGAGACCTTATGGTGGACATCCTCACAGAAGCCGGCTTCGAATTTGAAATGCCGAAAGGAGGCTTTTTCGTCTTTCCGAAATCACCGATTGAAGACGAGGTGGCGTTCTGCATGCATGCCGCACAGAAATACAAACTATTGATCGTACCCGGCAGCGGATTTGGAAAAAGCGGCTATTTCCGATTATCTTTCAGCGTGCCTTCAGAACAGATCAGACAGTCACGCGATATTTTCAAAGCACTGTATCAAGATTTTTCTTCATAGCTTCCAATACATAAAGATGGGAGAACGGACAAATGTCGAGGAGTAATAATGGCACGTCAGACATCAGCATTACAGGAATCGGAGTCTTAACCGCGGTCGGACAAGGCAAGGAGGCGTTTCTCGATGCGCTTATGGAGGGGCGGCACGCCTTTGATGTGATGAAACGGCCCGGCCGGCAGAAAGGCAGTTCGTTTATCGGCGCGGAGCTTAGCGAATTAACGCCGCCGGACGCGCTGTCGAAGCGCTTGTACCGAAGGGCCGCATTATCGGGAAAGACGGCGCTTATCGCTTTATATGAAGCGTGGCATGACGCTCAATTAGACGGCGCTGATCACAGCCGCACCGGTCTGATTATCGGCGGCTCGAATATGACGCAGCGCGAATTGCTGCAGGCCTTTGAGAAAAACGGTGAAACGCCGCAATTTGTAAATCCGACATACGGGCTTTCTTTTATGGATAGTGATTTGTCGGGGCTTTGTACGGAGCAATTCGGGATAAAAGGGCCGGCCTTTACGGTCGGCGGCGCGTCGGCAAGCGGCCAGGCGGCGGTTATTCAGGCTGCTCAAGGAATCAAAGGCGGCCTGTTTGACCGGTGCATCGTGATCGGGGCGCTGGCCGATCTGTCGTACATGGAGTGTCATGCTCTCCGTTCTTTGGGAGCGATGGGCACTGATACATACGCTGAACGGCCTGAAGCCGCCTGCCGCCCGTTTGACCGGCATACGGACGGGTTTATATTCGGAGAGGCGTGCGGGGCGATTGTGCTGGAACGCGCTGAATCTGCCGAAGAGAGGGGCGCACGATCGTGGTCCGGCTTAAAGGGCTGGGGGATGGCTTCTGATGCGAACCGCAACCCGAATCCTTCAGCAGAGGGCGAAATGACGGTGATCCGCCAGGCGCTGGAGCGGGCCGGTCTTTCAGCAAAAGAGATCGATTACATCAACCCGCACGGCACCGGTTCGCCGATCGGTGATAAGACTGAATGCCGGGCGCTTTCTGAAAGCGGCCTGTCGCACGCGCGGATTAATGCGACAAAATCGATTACCGGACACGGTCTGAGTGCGGCCGGAACGGTGGAAATCATTGCTGCTCTCTTGCAAATGCGGGAAAACAAGCTTCATCCGATCCGAAACTTAACGGAGCCGATTGACGATTCATTTCAGTGGGTGACCGACGGGCCGAGCGCCCATACCGTACACCATGCGTTAAGCTTAAGCATGGGATTCGGGGGGATTAATACGGCGCTTTGTTTAGAAAATCATTTCCGGAGCAGATAACGGCAGCCTTCTTTTTGAAGGCTGTTTTTTATATGATAAAAAATCTGAAAATGATGAAAGAATGGAGTTGTGATACAATAAACTATACAAATGACAATCATGCTTTGACTTAGGAGGTGGCAGGATGGGGCCCTCTGTGTAGTCAATCACCCATTTCGTTCCTCTCGCTTAAGAAAAAACGATGAAATCAGGAGGTGACGTCCTTATCCTTCAATTCGGGATAAGGTGAAATGGACGATATTGACAGTTTGATTTTAATCGGTGTGCTCATTACGTTAACGGCATTTTTCGTGGCGAGTGAATTTGCGATCGTCAGAGTGAGAAGATCCAGAATCGATCAGCTCATTTCAGAAGGGAACAGACGGGCGGTGCTCGCAAAGCGTATCATTACGGATCTTGATGAGTATTTATCCGCCTCGCAGCTTGGCATTACACTCACATCCATCGGGCTCGGCGTACTGGGAGAGCCTGCATTTGAGCGGATGCTTCATCCTGTGTTTCAGGGCATGGGGCTGCCGGATTCTGCTGAGCATGTGATTGCTTTTGCTGCGGCGTACGGGCTGATTACGTTTCTGCATGTCGTCGTCGGTGAGCTTGCGCCTAAAACGGTTGCGATTCAAAAAGCGGAAAAGCTGACGTTATGGATTGCCGGACCGCTTCGGTTATTTTACGTGTTCATGTTCCCGTTTATTTGGGTGCTGAACGGCTCCGCGAGAATTCTGACCGGTTTGGCCGGATTAAAGCCGGCATCTGAGCATGAAGGCTCCCACTCTGAAGAAGAGCTGCGGATCCTGCTGTCAGAAAGTTTAAAAAACGGAGAAATCAATCCGTCTGAATATACGTTTGTGAATAAAATTTTTGATTTTGATAATCGGATCGCCAAGGAAATCATGATCCCGAGAAAAGAAATTGCGGCTGTCTCCACTGATATGGACGTTCCGGAAATGCTTGATATGATGCTGAAAGACAAATATACGCGCTGGCCCGTAACGGACGGGGACAAAGACAGTGTCATCGGCATGATCAATACGAAGCATCTCTTTTCAGATCTGCTGTTTATGACAGAAGATGAAAAAGCGGAGGTATCCATCACGTCTTACGTCCGCCCGGTGATTGAAGTCATCGAGACGATCCCGATACACGACCTGCTGATAAAAATGCAGAGAGAACGGATTCATTTGGCGATATTGTCTGATGAATACGGCGGAACGTCCGGTCTTGTGACGACCGAAGACATCCTTGAAGAAATCGTCGGCGATATCAGAGACGAATTTGATGAGGACGAACAGCCGCAGATTCAAAAGCTGTCCGAACGCCATTATGTGCTGGACGGAAAGGTTCGGATTGATCAGGTGAATCATCTTCTCGGCGCAGGGATTGAAGAGGAAGTCGACACGATCGGCGGTCTTGTGCTGAAACGGAATATTGACATCTGTGCGGGTGAGTCGATACAAATCGGGGGATACACTGCCCTCATATTAGAAATGGACGGCCGGTTTATTAAACAGCTTGAACTCAAAGAAGAACAGGGCCGCCCGGGCGGTCAGGGAACAATAAACCGCCAGCTGCCCGTGCCTGAAACGGTCATGCTTCATAACGCAACCTTGAGCGAAAAATAAGCTCAAGGTTTTTTTAAATGGATATCATAACAAAGCCGCACCAGAACGCCAAAAGGCTTCCGGCTGCTGAAACAGCGATGTAGAGCAGGCTTTCCTTTATGCGGTTGTTCATCATCAGCTGCACGGCTTCAATACTGAACGTGGAAAAGGTCGTAAACGCACCGAAAAAGCCTGTCGCGATGATGATGCCGGCGGAAGGATTATCCAGGCCCAGGCCGGTGAACATGCCGAGGCCGAAGGAGCCGAGCAGGTTGACCGCAGCCATTCCAAGCGGAATCGGAAAACCTTTTGTTCTTTCTGAAATTGTTTTACCCAGCAGAGACCGTAATACCGCTCCGATACCCGCTGCGATAAGCATCAGGACAATCGTCATGGTGTATCATGCCCCCTTCCTGCTGCGTGAAGGGCAATCCGCCGTCCCCAAAAAATGCCGGCGTATGCAAGGGCAAGACCAGCGAATAAAGTCGCGGCAGCATAACAAAAAGCCGCTGCGGGAGACGATTGCAGCAGAAAAATGGTTTCTTTTGCGAAGGTTGACATCGTCGTGAAACCTCCGCAAAAACCGGTTCCTAAAAAGGCGGTCAAAAGAGGGCGTTTAGCCCGAATGATGAAATAACCCGTAATAAGACCGAGTAAAAGGCTTCCCGCCGCGTTTTCGAGGAAAGTGGCCGCCGGGAAAGAACCGCTGTGAATGTGCGCGCTCATTTCAAAGCGGAGCAAAGCGCCAAGCGCGCCTCCGATAAAAATTGCGATGTATTGTTTCATATCAGCCATCCTTAGAAATAAAATCCGGAAAATCAGTTACAATGCCGTCAACTGCCATCATTTGCAGCTTTTCGGCCGTCTTTTGATTTCTGACCGTCCAGGCAAATACTTTCAGGCCGTGTCTGTGAGCGGTGGAAATCAAGAACCGATTCAGACGGGTATATTTAATATTGACATAATTTACGGCTGATTTGTAGGCGTTCAGCTGGTTTTTGGAAAACATCCCAAAGCTGGGTCTTGCAATAATTGCAGTCGGAACGGACGGATACATGCCGTGAAAGGTCTGAATCGACTTGAGGCTGAATGATTGAACGATAGGGTGGATGGAAAAGGAAAACCTGCTTAACAGCTGGCCGACTGCTTTTTCAAGGCCGACTTGAGAAACGTGCCCCTTCAGTTCAATTAAAAATCCGATTTCAGAATGATAACGCTTCAGAACCTCTTCGAGCAGGGGAATCCGCTCCCCTTTAAACTCAGCCCCATACCAGCTGCCGGCATCCAGAGACTGCAGCTTCTTCAGCGTAAAATCTTTTACAAAACCGGAGCCGTCCGTCGTCCGGTCGACTTTGTCATCATGGATGACGACAATCTGACCGTCTTTTGTGAGCTGGACGTCAAGCTCAATGAAATCAGCGTTCATTTCGGCAGCGATATCAAATGCCGCAAATGTATTTTCGGGCGCGTAACCGGAGGCGCCGCGATGAGCGATGGTATACAAGCTTGTCAGCTCCCCTCATGGGCATTTCTGTTATTATATCAGATTCGTATATGCACAACGATTCAAACTGGTGAATGTGCAAAACAGTATTTTTTTGGAATAAAAATAGTGCTTTTTTCGGTTTACAATCCGCATTGATGATTTATAATGGCAAAAAGGAGGCGAGATCATGGGAAAAGGGAGATTGAAAGTGGAAGAAAGAATTAAGGCCGAAACCGATGCTGAAATCCAAAAAGCGACTCTCCTGAAACAGACACAATCAAAGAAGAAATAGTGCCTGACCCTGTTGTATCTGGCTGAAAGATGAACGAATGTGTGAAAACCCCGGCTGTGCTCTGATGCCGGGGTTTTTCAGGCTGCCTAGACATTAAAAGAAGATGATGTCCGAATGTTTTAGTATAATAGATTTTCGACAAGACAAAGGAGCATGCCATGATGACACAATTTCAGAGCTTTTTTACGCTTGACCATATTTCGCAGATCAGTATCAGCATCGGAATTTTAGCGGCTTTTCTCGTTTTGAGAAAACTGTTTGTCAAATACTTTTTTCAGCTCATTTACAAATTGGCGAACAAGCCGAAAACCGACATATTCAAGCAGATTGCCGTAGCGTTTGACAAGCCGGCCAGATGGTTTTTCGCGGCGCTGGGTCTGTTTTTGGCGATTGAGTATTCGCCGTTTTTAGACGGGCAGATGGACATTGTCAAAAAATTGTACCGCTCTCTGATCGTTGCGCTGATCGCCTGGGGGCTTTGCAATCTGACATCGGCGTCTTCGTTTTTATTTCATAAAGTCAATCAGCGCTTTGAGCTTGATATGGATGACATTTTGGCGCCGTTTTTATCCAAGGTGCTGCGCTTTGTCATTCTTGCGCTCAGCGTCAGTGTGATCGCGCAGGAATTCAATTATGATGTAAACGGGTTCGTGGCCGGACTCGGACTTGGCGGATTGGCCTTCGCGCTTGCGGCTAAAGATACGATCAGCAATTTTTTCGGCGGCATTATCATCATTACGGAAAAGCCGTTTACGATCGGTGACTGGGTCGAGACGTCATCTGTGACGGGGGGCGTTGAAGATATCACATTCCGAAGCACAAGGTTCCGCACGGCGCAGGGGGCGCTTGTTACCGTACCCAATTCAACGCTGTCCATGGAAGCCATCACAAACTGGACGAGGATGACGAAGCGCCAGGTCACGTTTTCCGTTCGTGTTTCTTATGCGACGCCGATTGATCGTCTAGAGCGGTGCATCACAAGGCTCAGAGAAATGCTTCGTGAACATGAAGGCGTGCATGATGATACGATTATGGTTAACTTTGACGTGTTTGCGGACAGCTATTACAATCTGTTTTTCAACTTTTACACAAAGACCATCGTCTGGGCGGAAAGCCTGGACGTGCGGCAGGATATCAACCGCCGGATTATTGATATTTTTGCTGAGGAAGGCGTGGAATTCGCCTATCCGGGCCAGAATGTATTCGTAAAACAGAAAAGCCACGATGATCCGGTTCATGTGAAGGATCATTCCGGAGAAAAAGAACGGGCATAACAGGCGCCGTTCTTTTTTCATGATATGATAAAAAGAAAAGGCGGTGGAAGAGTGGAAGCGTTTATGACATTGATCAATCAGGCGGAACGTATCGTGGTGCTGACGGGAGCGGGAATGAGCACGGAATCCGGCATTCCTGATTTTCGTTCGGCGGGCGGTATATGGACTGAAGACACCTCCAGAATGGAAGCGATGAGCAGGGAATACTTTGAACGCCGTCCGCGTGAATTCTGGCCTAAATTCAAACAGCTCTTTCAGATGAAAATGAGCGGAAGCTATGAGCCGAATGCCGGCCATACGTATTTGGCAGATCTTGAAAAGCGGGGAAAGCAGGTAGACATTTTCACGCAGAATATTGACGGGCTGCATAAGAAAGCGGGAAGCAGCAGTGTCTATGAGCTTCACGGTTCAATTCAGACCGCCGCATGCCCCCGCTGCGGAGCGCGCTACGGGCTTTCTCATCTGCTGAAGGACGAAGTGCCGGAATGTACGGCGGAAATCGGTGATCATGCGGTATGCGGCACCGTATTAAAAACGGATGTCGTGCTGTTCGGCGATCTCGTTCAGCATTTTGAAACCCTTTATGAAAAGCTTGATAAAGCTGATCTTCTTCTTGTGATCGGCACTTCGCTTGAAGTGGCGCCGGCAAGGTTTGTCCCTGAGGATGCGGGCCGGATTCCCGGTTTGAAGCAGGTGATCATTAACCTTGAGCCGACATATTGCGACCATTTATTTGATCTTGTCATCCATGAGAAGATCGGTGAATTTGCAAAACGGATCAGCGCCGCGACATAAGAAAAGCCGGATCATATACAGATCCGGCTTTTCTTATTCATGGACGGGAATCATTTGATCCGTCAGAACATCAAAGGAGTAGCCCTGGGCTTTCAGTTTTTGGATCAGGCTCGGCAAAGCGTGCACCGTCGCAGGCAGATCGTGCATTAAAATGACATGCGGCCTGCTTGTATGAACGCTTTCCAAATATGCGAGCTGATTCAATACTTCCGGCACGTACCGTGCGTTTTTGTACTTCCAGTCTTCACTGTCTATCGTCCAGTCCCAGTACACGAATCCGCCTTTTTCGAGATTCTTAATCTGGGCATCCGTCAATGACGGTTTACTGCCGTAAGGCGTGCGGACAAGATCCGTTTTTACTCCGGTGATTGCCTCGAGTGTATCGCGTCCCTGCTGCATTTCGTTCAGCGGTGATGTCGGTGTTTGATAAAACAGGTGATTATCGTGCGTCACGCCGTGCAGGCCGAGCGCGATTCCTTCCTGCTTCGCTCTTTGCACGGAATGCTTATAGGCTTTCATCCGCGGTTCAAGCATAAAAAAAGTGGCCTTTGCGCCATTTGCCTTCAATACATTCAACAGCTGTTCAGTATATGGAGACGGCCCGTCGTCGAAGGTTAAATATACCGTTTTTTTTCCTGGGTCACGCTCTCTCTGCAAATGTTTCATTAAGACGTCGGGAGAATCATTTTTCAGCCGCAGGCTTTCTGCTTCATCCCGAAGCTGCCCGTTTGCGGTCACGGTGACCTGTTTGTTTTTTGCGGCGGAAGCGGAATATCCCATTATGACGATTACCAGAAGCAGTCCGCACAAAACTGCTAAACTCGTAAGTTTAAAAGCCAATGAAAACAGAGAAGGGGAAGCACCTTCTTTTGTGTTGCGCATAACAATCTCTCCAGTAGCATAAGTTTCTGCATAATGCCGATAACAGCGGAGGCTTGCGAAGTGCCATAAGTTAACAGCATATGTATGTCGAATCAAGTATACAGGAACAAAACTGGAAAAGACATAGAAAAGATGTCGAATAATAAGATTTTAAGAAAAAAATAAACTCCGCAGCCGGCTCGTTCAGTATGATAGAATAGTTGACAATAACAGCTGAGAATGCACATCACGGCAGATAACGATGAGGAGGGTTTACATGAAGACATTAGTAAACGGCCAGTTGATTGATCGTGAAGAAGCGGCAGTTGATATTGAGGACCGCGGATATCAATTCGGTGACGGTGTGTATGAGGTCATCAGAGTGTATAACGGTGCCTTATTCGGTCTGCGTGAGCATATCGTCCGTCTTTTCAGAAGCGCCGCAGAAATCGGCATCACCCTGCCGTTCTCCGCAGAGGACATAGAATGGGATCTGCAAAAACTTGTACAGGAAAACAAACTCATTGACGGCGGGGTCTATATACAGACGACGAGAGGGAAGGCGCCGCGCAAGCACCAGTATGACGAAGGTTTGGAACCGCAGACGACTGCATACACCTTTTCAGTGAAAAAACCGGAAAATGAACAAAAAGCCGGAGCGCAGGCCATAACGGCGGAAGACAAACGCTGGCTGAGGTGTGACATTAAGAGTCTGAATTTACTGTATAATGTGATGATTAAACAAAAAGCCTATGAAGCAGGCGCTTATGAAGCGGTGCTGATAAGGGACGGAGCGGTCACGGAAGGAACCTCTTCCAATGTATACGCCGTCATAAACGGCACTGTCCGGACGCATCCTGCAAATGAGCTGATTTTAAACGGCATTACGCGGATGAAACTGTTAGAGCTGATGAAAGAAAACGGGATTGAGGTGCGGGAGAAGGCTCTTACCGAAGACGAACTCAGGGATGCGGATGAAATTTTCATCTCGTCAACGACGGCTGAATTAATCCCTATCGTAACCCTTGACGGGAAACCGGTCGGAAGCGGAGCGCCGGGACCTGTAGCCAAAACGATTCAGGAGGCTTTTCAGTCGCACATTCAGCAGGAGCTCGGCGTTCAGTCATAAGCTGAAAAAAGGCCGGAACACATCCGGCCTTTTTGCTTCAGTCAGATAAAAAGAGATTCGATATGCTGCACGAGCACACGGGAGATCTTCTCTTTTGAAAGACGCTCAGGTTCAAGCATGGCATGCAGCGCCAATCCGTCGGCGATGGCGTACATTTTCTCCGCTTCGATCTCTTTATCAAGATTCGGTTTCAGAAGCTTATTTTCATCCAGCCAGTCAATCAGACCACGGATATATGCCAAGATCCCGTCCTGCTGGGGTTGAAACTCTTCTCCCTTATGTCTGGCATAAGCTGTAAAAGCGAACCATACCTCCATTTCAGCCATCGTTTCTTCATCTGTCGGGATGATTTCAAGCATCAGACGCACTGCTTTTTCTTTCGGCGGCAGATCTTTCATGGCAACTTCGTTAATTCTGGCGGCCGCTTTTTCTTTTACGAGTGTCATCGCATACCCTAAAAGCTCATCCTGGGTGGTGAAATAGTGCCTCAGCGCGCCTAAAGAAAGACCCGCTTCCTGGGCGATGTTTCTCACTGTCGCTCCTTCCATTCCCCGCTCCAAAATCGTCCGCCAAGTGGCTTCGGCTATTTGTTTTCTTCTTTTTTCATGATCGATTATTTTAGGCATGGTTCCAGTTTAACAGGAAATATTTTTTCTTGCAATTTTGTAATACAGTTGTATTAAATAAAAAGCAGTGATACAATGCATTTTAGAAAACGATAAGGGGGAACCGGATTGAACGCGATTGCTTGGTTGATTGTCATTTGTGAGGCTGCTTTTTGGGCGGCTGTCATCTTCGGATTGGCGGCGCGCTATATATTCAGGCGGCAAAAGCTCGGAATGTTTTTTTTCGCTCTCATTCCTTTATTGGATGCCGTACTGTTTCTGGCGGCCGCAGCTGATTTATACAGAGGGGCGGCGGCGACTATGGCGCATGCGGTGGCGGCCATTTATATCGGAGTGTCTGTCGCCTTCGGGAAAAGCATGATTCAATGGGCGGATGAGCGGTTCCGCTATTATGTGGTCAAGGAAGGGGCAAAACCGGTCAAGCGGTACGGGCTGGATTATGCCAAACATTATGCAAAAGGGTGGGGGAGACATGTATTAGCGTTTGTCATCGGCGGCGTTCTTTTAGCCGGAACGGTATTTCTCATTCAGGACGCTTCCCGCACCGAAGCGCTCAGCAAGCTGTTAAAGGGCTGGTCTGTCGTATTGTGCATCGATTTTTTGATCATGGCGAGTTTTTTTGTGATGCCGAAAAAAAGAAGAAACAGCCGGGAGCTGTAAAAAAAGCAGCTTTTGATTAAGCTGCTTTACAGAAAGAATTATTTTACGATCAGCACGGGAATATCGGATTTCGATGACAGTTTTTCACTGACGCTTCCGAATAAAAGTTTTTTCAGCCTGTTCTGGTCCCGGCTCCCCATGACGATCAAATCCGCCGATATACGGTCGGCATGCTCGATAATGGCATCAGCGGGATCACCTTCTAAAATGTCGATATCCCCGTCAATCTGGCTGTCGTTCATCAGCATTCTCGCTTCCGCAACGATTTCTTCCGTACGGTCTTCATAAATCATCGGATCAGGGGAGATTCTTTCCGCCTGGAGCGGGTCAGGAACGCTTGCAATCCCGCCGCCGATATACGTTGCCCCGGCTCCCGGCCTCGGGGGATCAACAATCGTCCGGGTATCTTTTGCATTGTGGGAATGTACGACCGTTAAATCCGCGTGAAATGTTTTTGAAAGGTCTATGGCTTTTTGAAGCGCTTTTTTACTATCATCACTTCCGTCAAAAGCTGCTATCAACCGGTCCGCGTGAAACATCGGCCTCATCCTTTCAGTAAAAAAGGTTTGTTTTACAATACCCGAATGGCAGAAATGTAAAACCTGCATTGACAAAAAAAGGATTTGTTTATATGATGAAGGAACAATATAGGGAAAAAGGAGGTATGGATCATGTCAAAACTAAAGCTTGTCAACTCATCTTCAGCTGAATACCGGCGTGACTCCCATACAGCGTCCGTTTTCTGAACATTCGCTTAAAAACGGGGCAGTCGCGCATAAACGGCGGGTCTGTACCTTATTTATAATAATAAGAGGCATGGAGCTGAGGCTTCATGTCTTTTTTTATACAAAAAAATGAAAGAAAGACAGGTGTGATGCATGTGGCGGTATTAGCGAAAACAATGAAAAACAATCCGGAAAAGCTTGAGGGCGGCTGATTGATGAAAGGGGATGACGGTATTTGTTTACTGTATTAAAAAAGCTCGCGTGGTTTTTTAAAGCCTATTGGCTGCGCTATACGACAGCGATTGTTCTGTTATTGATTGTGAATGTCATTGAAATGTTTCCGCCTAAACTTCTCGGTAACGCGATAGACGATATGAAGGCGGGCGTGTTTACAAAAAGCGGGATGCTGTTTTACATATGTGTTTTTCTCGCATTAACGGCAGCCGTCTATTTACTGTCTTATTTTTGGATGTATCAGCTTTTCGGCGGGGCGAATGTCATGGAGAAGATTCTCCGTTCAAAGCTGATGGGAAGGCTTCTTCAAATGTCACCGCCGTTTTACGAGAAATACAGAACGGGCGATTTAATGGCGCGGGGGACAAATGACTTGCAGGCCGTCAGTATGACGACGGGCTTCGGGGTCTTAACGCTCGTTGATTCGACGATGTATATGCTGACGATATTTTTGACAATGGGGCTTCTCATCAGCTGGAAGCTGACATTTGCCGCGATTATTCCGCTGCCGATAATGGCGGCTGCGGTCAGCCTGTACGGAAAAAAGATCCATGAGCGGTTTACGGAAGCGCAGGATGCTTTCGGATCATTAAATGACAAGGTGCTGGAGTCGGTATCCGGCGTCCGGGTCATCCGGGCTTTCGTACAGGAAAAAAATGATATCAGCCGGTTCGGTGATATGACGGCGGATGTATATGAGAAAAACATGAAGGTGGCGTTTATCGATTCACTTTTTGAACCGACTGTGAAACTTCTCGTCGGCCTCAGCTATCTCATCGGTCTCGGCTACGGCGCATATCTCGTTTTTCAAAACCGGCTGACGCTGGGAGAGCTGGTATCGTTTAACGTGTACCTCGGAATGATGATCTGGCCGATGTTTGCGATCGGAGAATTAATCAATATCATGCAGCGCGGGAATGCCTCCTTGGATCGTGTCAATGAGACGCTTTCCTATGAGCCAGACGTGATCGGGCCCAAGCACCCCGCCGGCATCAAGGAGCCCGGGCGTCTTGTTTTTGAACAAGTGACTTTCACGTATCCGAGCGGAGCGGGACCGGCGGTTTCTGATGTATCTTTTTCCGTAGAAAAAGGGCAGACACTCGGCATCGTCGGGAAGACGGGAAGCGGAAAGACGACGATCATTAAGCAGCTGTTGCGTGAATATCCGCCCGGTGCGGGAGCAATCACGTTTACAGGCGTTCCGATTCAGGAGATTCCGCTTGAGGAGCTCCGCGGGTGGATCGGCTATGTGCCGCAGGATCATATTTTATTTTCGAAGACTGTAAAAGAGAATCTGCTTTACGGACGGCAGGATGCAAACGAAGAGGAAATCGGCAGCGCGCTGAAAGATGCGCATTTTGAAAACGATATCGGCATGCTTTCCGACGGGCTTGAAACGCTTGTCGGCGAGAAGGGCGTAGCGCTCTCTGGCGGACAAAAGCAGCGCATCTCAATTGCGAGAGCGCTTTTGACTGATCCTGACATTCTCATATTAGATGATTCGCTTTCTGCCGTAGACGCGAAAACGGAAGCCGCCATCATTGACAGCATCCGTAAAAAACGGCGGCATAAAACAACGATTATCACCACCCATCGGCTCTCGGCAGTTGAACACGCAGATCTTATTCTCGTCATGGATGAAGGCCGGGTGTCTGAAAGAGGCACGCACCGGGAGCTATTGGCGCAGAACGGCTGGTATCGTAAACAATATGAGAGGCAGCAGCTGTCCTCTCTTGAAGAAGGGGGGACGGGCGCATGAAGACCGGGAGAAGATTATGGAATTACGCGCTTCAATATAAGAAGCTGCTGATATGGGCGGTCGTCCTGCTCATTATTGCGGTCGGCACTGAGCTGACCGGTCCGTTTATCGGAAAAAAAATGATTGATGACCACATTCTCGGCATTGAAAAAACATGGGTTAAAGCCTCTGCGGACGATCCGGGCGCCGTCAGGTTCCGGGGGCATGATTATGTCAGGGAGGACCGGCTCAAACCGGGGGCGGACAAAACCGGAGAGGCGCACATTTATCAAGTCGGTGCGGGCTACTATTTTGTTGACCGTCCCGTCAGTTTTGACGGAAACCGTTCGGTGTCTGACGGCCGGCTGACGATATCAAACGGTAAAGAAAGCAGGTCATATCCCGCCATTACGTTATCAAGACAGGAGATTTTTCAATTTTACCGTCCGGAAATAAAAGGATTGCTGACGCTGACCGCCATTTACGCGGGACTGCTCATGTTTTCCGTATGTTTTCATTACGGCCAGCATTATCTGCTGCAGATGGGAGCGAACCGGATCATACAGCGCATGAGGCAGGATGTATTTTCACACATTCAGAAAATGCCGATCCGCTACTTTGATAATCTGCCTGCCGGAAAAGTCGTGGCCCGCATTACGAATGACACAGAAGCGGTCAGGGATTTATATGTAACGGTGCTGTCGACATTTATCACAAGCGGCGTTTATATGCTCGGCATTTTTACGGCGCTGTTTATGCTTGACGTCAGGCTGGCCGCCGTTTGCCTGCTGATTATTCCGATATTAATGATCTGGTCGGTTGTGTACCGCAAATACGCATCCGTCTTCAACCAAAAAATCCGTTCCATTAACAGTAACATCAATGCGAAAATGAACGAATCCATTCAAGGAATGCCGATTATTCAGGCGTTCCGCCGCGAAAAGGAAACGATGAAGGAATTTGAAGAATTGAATGAAGCTCATTTTCGCTATAAGAACAAAATGCTGTCCTTAAATTCCCTCATGTCCCACAGTCTTGTCAATGTGTTGCGCAATCTGGCGTTTGTCGGGCTGATCTGGTATTTCGGAGGCGCGAGTCTGAGTGCGGCCGGAATTGTTTCAATCGGTGTTTTATATGCATTTGTTGATTATTTAAACCGTTTGTTCCAGCCGGTTACGGGGATTGTCAACCAATTTTCAAAGCTTGAATTGGCCCGTGTCTCTGCCGCCAGAGTATTCGAGCTTTTACAGGAGGAGGAAACGGAAGAAGAAGGCGCTCCCGCAGACAGAAAGGCGGAAGGAACTGTGGAATTCCGCGATGTTTCTTTTGGATATCGAAAGGGGGAAGAGGTGCTGAAACAGATCAGCTTTACAGCTGAAAAAGGGGAGACGGTCGCCCTCGTCGGCCATACGGGGTCCGGCAAAAGCTCCATCCTGAATCTTCTGTTCCGTTTTTATGATGCCCAAAAAGGAGATATCCTGCTGGATAATAAAAGCATATACGGCATGTCGAGGCAGGAGCTGAGGTCGCATATGGGCATTGTGCTGCAAGACCCGTATCTTTTCTCGGGCACGATCGGCTCCAATGTGACACTCGATGATCAGCGTATTTCTTTGGAGCAGGCGGAAGAAGCGCTTCGCCAAGTCGGCGCCGCAAGTCTTCTGCAATCCCTGCCGAAGGGCATCAGAGAGCCCGTCACCGAAAAAGGCGGCACACTGTCCTCAGGCCAGCGTCAGCTGATTTCTTTTGCAAGAGCGCTTGTGTTCGATCCGGCCATATTAATTTTGGATGAGGCGACGGCGCACATTGACACCGAAACAGAAGCAGTCATTCAAAAAGCGCTGCAAGTCGTTCAAGAAGGGCGCACGACATTTATTATCGCCCATCGGCTTTCCACGATCAGACACGCAGACCAGATTCTCGTGCTGGAAAAGGGCCGCATTATTGAAAAGGGAAGCCATGACGAATTAATGGCGCAAAAGGGGCAGTACCATCAAATGTATGAATTGCAGAAAGGAACGGCGAAGTCCGCGGTGTAATCGGAAAGGGTGAATCTAAAGATTCGCCCTTTTTTTCATTCAGTAAGCCAGTCCCACCCGTTTTCTGACAAACTGCGGGCTGATCAGCTCACGGTACAGAAAGTGCGCCGTGTCTCCGACGGTGATTTCAGCGCCGTCTTCAGGAAGGCGATCCTGTTCGAACCGGTAAACTCCGGCAGCGTCTCCGTCAGGAAGGTAGGTGGGACAGATGATCGTCCAGTCAAGATCCTCTGCCAGCAGCATTTCGTATACGCGGGCGTGTTCCTTTGCGGCTCTTGTTGATTTTCGTTTTGATTCTGCCGATTCAAACCGGTATTGATCAGGCATAAGCCGTGATTGAAGGATACCCGCGGTGCCGATCGTAATCAGACGCTGAACATGATGCCGTTTCATGCTGTCTATTATATGGGTCATAGCGGCTGAAAGGGTATCGTCACCGTCCGTGCCGAGACAGCTCACGACTGTGTCCGCTTTGGAAATCAATCGGCTTACATCTTCCCGCCGCCTCGCATTCCCTGTTATGATTTGTTTTTCAGGAATGGGAAGGACTGTTCCGGCTGATCTGACAAGAGCGAATATCTCCATGTGTCCATGTTTCTGCGCTTCTTTTATAAAAGCCTGTCCGACTCTTCCTGTTGCTCCGAGTAAAGCGATGTTCATGTAAAAAACCTCCTCGCCGCTCATTATATCATTCAAAGCAGCGGGGAAAAGAATACCTGTGAATAAACGGGAAATGGTGGGCAACATATTCATTGACCAAAGAGACACTTACGAACTGAATCAGCTCCCAATTGACTGAGGCAATGAATGACATGTTTTCCCTCCTTTTTTCCTAGGGTATGTGGAATAGGAAAAAAGGGTGACGGCATAAAAGAAGACGCGGTATCCCGCGCCTTCTGTAAGCCATTTATTGAGTTATTGTACGCCTTGGCCGCCCATGTTCTGCTGTGCGAAAGATACTAAACGTTTCGTGATTTCTCCTCCGACAGAACCGTTTGCGCGAGAAGTTGTTTCTCCGCCAAGGTTTACGCCGAACTCAGAAGCAATTTCGTATTTCATTTGGTCGATTGCTTGAGCAGCGCCGGGTACTACTAGGTTGTTTGAAGAGTTGTTGTTTGCCATTTGTATGATCTCCTTTATAAAGTAGTATGGTTGGGTTTGCTGGAATTGCACCAGCCGATGGTTTTCGGAATGAAAACCATTGCCAGCTCGGCTTCACCCAATGCTGTTTGCCGCTTTGTACTACGTATTATGGTGAATCAAACGGCATCTCATTCGGAAAACGGTGTGGTAAATAGCGGAAGGAAAAAGAAAAGCCCAGCCTGGTGCGGCTGAGCTTTTAGCTTTCAGTCATATATGTGATAAAGCATTAATTCATGCAGCTCTTTTACGAGAGCCGGCTCTTCTTTTCCCGGATGTGTGTGTCCCCATTCAATGTCTCCGGACTTATGATAAATCCCTTCGTAATGCGTACCCTGCCAGTAAAATGAAATCCGCCATCCGGGCAGTTTCTCTTTTTTGAATAACGGTTTCCAGCTGAAGTGCGAAATCATGACGTTCACGCTCCTTATGGGAAATGTTGATCTTGTTCATTGTAGCTCATCGTTCAATGCCTGTCCCGGGTAAACCTAAAAAAAGACAGCCTCACCGCCAAAGTTTTTCCGGGGCGGTGATGGACCGTTCTGATAAATACGACGCGTATTCAAAATTTCTCCGTTTTGTCAGGTAATCGACCGATCTCAGCTTCGGATGGGAAAAAATGCTGCGCCCGGGGCGGGAATTGGCTTCAAACATCCAAACTTTCCCTGAATGATCGACGCCGAGGTCAAAACCGATTTCGCCGATAAAGCCTTCAATGTGCTCATTTAACACGCGGCTGACCGCCAAGGCGGCTTTTGAAAGTTTCCGCATCATGCCGACTCTCTCTCTCGGATCGCCGTATAATTCAGCTAACGTCCTGACTTCTCCGCCGGTTGCGAGATGCGTCGTGATGCTGTTTTCACCGGAAATTTTTGCCGCAATGGCCGTCACTGTCCATTTCCCCTCGGCGTTTTTATTTGTGTGCACCCTGAAATCGACGGGGCGCCCATCCAGCCGGATCAGGTCAATGCCTTGCTGAATTAAAAATGCGGACGGGTCATTGTTTTCTTTAAATGATGTCATGAAGGATGCCGCATCTGAATACTCTGCCGTCACCACCGTTTTTTCCTCATTCGTGTGTTTGACAGATAAGCCGGCATCTGTTTTTTCCACCTTGTAAATCCCCGTGCCGAGTGCGCCGTCTGCAGGTTTGATATAGACGGTGCCAAACGTGCTGCATAACGTTTCTAACGCTTCTGCATTCGGGTGCAGGACAGATTTTGGCAGAAGTGAAGCGGTGAGACTGTTTTTTTCCAGAAGCTTATGAATGTCCCATTTATTAAAGAATTGCGGATTAAACCACGGAATCTGATAGTCATTCATCAGCCTTTGTTTTGTCTGCTGTAAAAGCGGAACTTCTTCCGTTTTTCGGCTCGGGAGCCTGTCATATACGACATTCGGAAGCGGGACGGCCGTCCGTTTCCAGCTGTTTTCTTTATAAATCAGCGCTTGGACGGTGCCTTCTTCCCAGTTGATCTGATGGGCCCCGAAAACGAAACAATATCCGTTCGCCTGTTCATGAAGAGAGAGCATCTTGGAAAAGAAGGCTGTACGGTCTCTTAACGGGCGGGACGGCGATGATGTGAACCCGGCTGTGAAAACGCCGATCAGCGGTCCGATGTGCACCGTCTGGCCGTGTATGAGAAAGTCAGCCCGGCTTTTATGCGGTATTAACAGCTCCTCAAACAAATCTTCAGAAAGGAGCGCGCTTTTTTCAAGTGATTGAGAAAAGGCTACACGGCATTTGACAACTTTGGTCCCGAAGGCAGCGGATAAAAGCCCTTCCCGTTTCATGGAGGAGGGGAGAAACAGCGTATTTTTGCTTTTTTTATCGATGCCGACAATCATCCCTTTATGATTCACGCGGTAATACTCCTTTCCGGCTTTCCTGTGACTGAAGTTCGCGGAAGCGTCTCAGCGGACTCGTATACAAATCCTCTTTCGCCTCCGGAGCCACGCTTAAAATAGCTTTCCGTCCCGGCTTTGAGTTGACATCCAAAAGCCAGATGCGTCCGTCTTTGGCATAACAAATATCGAGCCCCAGCTCAAACAGCGGTCCGAACCGTTCGTCAAGGAAATAAGGGACGGATTGGGTGATCGAAAAGACATCATCCAATAAAACGGCCTGCTGCTTTCTCGGAATTTCCTCAAACCATGTGTCAAACTTAATCGGTTCTGATCCTCCGGGCAAATGAGATAAAAGACCGTTCTGATAACCCCTTCTGACCGCTTTTCCGACCGTTTCCCAAACGCCTGACTCAGTTTTGCGCATGAAAATGCGGATGTCGCACGGATGCCGCTCTTTATCCTGGATATTTAAGTAGGATTGAAGCAAATAGCGGTGCTGCAGCACTTTTTTGCACCAAGACTTAAAAGACACGTGATTGGAAAATGATTTTGTTTGTTTGTTTTTTCCGATATAGTAAGTGGCCGTAATTGATTTTTTGCCTGTTTCAAGCAGGATGATGCCTCTGCCTCCCGCGCCGAAAGCGGGCTTAAGTATACATGCTTTTTCCTTGGCTAAGTATGATTGCACCTGTTCATAGCGGCTGACTTCGGCCGTTTCAGGAATATAGGGACTGATCAGATGATGCTTTTGGAGCGCATCCGTGACCGTCCATTTATCAGGAAGCCCCCGGCCGATAAATTCCGTTTTCCGATATTTTTTCAGCCATTCGACGATCGGTTTGGCTTTTTGCGCTTCAGCGGATTTTCCGTAAAAACAGCGGTCGTAAATATATTCGGGAATATCGATTTCCGTTTCGTTCCACTTTCCGCTTTGCGGGTGATAGACGAGCGCTTTCACGCGCAAAGAATCCGGAAATATATCAAACGGTGTAAAGCGGGCTAAGCGCACATTATATTGAGGCGCTCTTTCAGCCAATTCCCCGGCGTAATCTTCTTCGTGCCGGCGGGATACAGACATAAAACCGAGTGTTGTCATATTATTACTCCCCCTTTATTCAAAAAGCCGCTGATGGAACGGCCCTTCCATCCAATAAATATGCTAAGCGCATCATAAAAGATGATCTACTGTAAAGAGTACGAAACAGCATCTTGCCTTATTCCTCACAAACAACAATTCAGGTTCTTCATTTGCCCGCATGCACGCCAGCCTCTATAATACGAATAGATATATCATCAAGAAAATAGAACATAAGATGGAGGCAGAAGAAAAGGAATGGGCATAGCAGGAACGTTTCTATTTATGATTGTGATCGGAGCCGCGATCGGCGCGGTGACGAATCATCTTGCCATTCAGATGTTATTTCGTCCGTACCGGCCGTATTACCTGTTCGGAAAACGGGTTCCGTTTACGCCGGGGCTGATCCCGAAAAGGCGGGATGAATTGGCAAAACAAATGGGGCTCATGGTGACGAACCACCTTTTAACCCCGGAAGGAATAAAAAAGCGGCTTTTATCAGATACCGTTAAAAACCAGGCGCTTCTTTTCGCCGAACAATTCACACAAAAAATGGCCGCTTCCGAGATGACGGTGCACGAAGCTTTGGCCGCCGCGGGCATCCGGAATCCGCAGGAAAAGACGGATGCCTGGATTGACCGTTTTACCGATGAAAAGCTTTCGGACCTGTACCGGAAATATGAGCACCGCGCCATAAAAGACTGGCTTCCTGATGAGCTTCAGGAAAAGCTGGATGAAAAAGTCCCGATGGCCGCAGATTATATTCTAAAGCGGAGCATTGATTATTTTGAGAGCGAAGAAGGGAAAGACAGGCTCGGAAATATGATTGACGACTTTTTGAATTCCCGGGGGATGCTCGGCAGCATGGTGCAGATGTTCCTCGGCAATTCAAGCTTGGCAGACCGTGTGCTGCCTGAGCTGTTAAAGTTTTTGCGCAATGAGGAAACGAAAAAGCTTCTGGCTGATCTGCTTTCTCAAGAATGGGGCAAGCTCAAATCTTATACACTTTATGAGGCCGATGAAAAGTGGAATGCGAAAGATCTGCTGTTCAGCATGAAAAAGCGGGCTTTGGCCGCACTTCAAACCGCGCCCTTTTTCGAATGCCGGCTCGGTGACATCATTTCCCGTTATGAAGGGGAGATTACGGGAACGTACGCGCCGAAGCTGCTTGATGCGGCACTCGGCAGTATTGCCGCTCATTTGGAGGATGTGCTGAAACGGCTGCGTCTTGAGGAAGTGGTCAAAGAGCAGGTTGATCAGTTTCCCGTTGAACGGCTGGAGGAAATGGTGCTGTCGATTTCCAAGAGAGAATTTAAGATGATAACGTATTTAGGCGGTCTGCTCGGCGGGATAATCGGAGCAATTCAGGCTTTGTTTGTCATTCTTTTCTAAGGAAAACATACGCCGATGATGAAAGTCGCTCCGCAGTCTGTTATAGTGGAGTGGTATGTCCGAAAGGAAGAAAGGAGCGGTTACTATGGCAGTTCATTTTTATGATGCAGCATATGATCTTGAAAAAGCTTTGCGAAACAGTGATGAATACAGCCGTCTGAGAGGGCTTTATGATCAAGTAAACGCAGATGAATCCGCAAAACGCATGTTTGATAACTTCCGCAATGTACAGCTGCAGCTGCAGCAGAAACAGATGTCAGGTGAAGAAATCACTCAGGAAGAGGTAGAGCAGGCACAAAAAACGGTGGCTCTCGTACAGCAGCATGAATTGATTTCTCAGCTGATGGAAGCGGAACAGCGCATGAGCATGCTGATCGGCGAGTTAAACAAAATCATTATGAAACCTCTTGAAGAGCTTTACGGCAGCCCGCAATAAGCTCCACACCCCTCCATCTATGAAATGGAGGGGCTTTTTTTATTCAACAGAAAAATCAAGCGAACCTTTTACCGTTCCGTTAATGATGACAGACAGAGTGTGAATTCCCCGATAATGCTTGCGGGTGGTTAAATCTTTAAGGGAATGATGTTTGCTGAAGGCTTTTACGTCTCCGTTATCCATGGCGGACTCCGACATCTTAAACACCTTGCGGCTGCGGTGCCCCCTTTTCTTTACAAAATCAATCGCGTATTCAACCCTGACTTTTTGCCGGGCGGATGAGCGGATCTGAAAAGAAAAATGTATGCTTGTTCCGATGGCGGCCGTTTCCGAATTCAGTGTAAAACGTTCCAATGAAATCCGGGAGGCGTCTTCAAACCCGAAAATCGCAAGCGCCTGTTTGTCTCCTCTTTTTAACAGTGTCCTGCAGGCGTGCTTCAAAATCCAGTCCGTATGCGGACAGCTTCCGAACCGCTCGGCTGCGATCTGTGCCAGAAGATCCGGATGTGTTTTGGAGATGTCATTCAGGTTATTCGCCACGCTTTTTCTGACATATAACGAGTCATCCTGCATCAAGCGGTCCAGAACAGGGAGAATCGGAGAAGGATCTTCAAGAAGAGCCGGAATGGAGATTCCCCATGGCAGGCGCGGTCTTGAGCCTTCGCTGGCAAGCCTTCTGACATGTTCGTCCGGATGCTCCGTCCAGGAAAGGAACTCTTTGAACATCCGCTCCCGGTCAAGCCTGATATACGGGCGGACCGCAAATTCGGAAGTGGAAAAACGAGTGAAATACTGAAGCGCCTTCATCGATTCGTCCCAGTGATCCGTTCCGTACTGTTGGACATAATCGGGAAAAATAATCCCGGCGAGCCCTGAGAAGTGGGGAGCTGTCTCATATAAGACGTCAAGCGCCCGTATGTAATCCTTCGGCAGTGTTTCATATAAAGAGTCTGTGATCCGGCGCATTCGCTGTTTTAACGTCAGTCCGGGCCAATCTTCCTGAAACATCAGCGCCCGGCACTTGTCCCGCTCAAAAGCCGGATACGCCGATTTGATTCTGTTCAGAAGTGCTTCTGCAAATTCTTCGTTATAAATATCTTTTAATAGAGACATGACAGTCACCGCTTTTTTTCTTTTATTATATGGGAATGTATGTTCTCTTTCAACTTTATCATACATTCAGCATAGATATTTCCTCTGATTTTTTTAGTTAAAAAAACCCTTGTTTTTTAACAATATAATTGAGATAATAACTCTGAAAGCGCCTACACTTACAGATGATCTAAGGATACGGTCGCCTATACTGCCTGGTATGATAAGGGGTAGCAACAGAGAGTAAGTGAAACGAGCGCATCAACGGTCAAATAAGGGGTTCCTGATATATTTCGTAAATAGAAATACACATTGGGGAGAAGGCAGCAAATCGATCGTATCCCAACAAAACGACAGTTCAAAGTCTGCTTGAGGCAGGCTTTTTTGCTGCGGAGAAAAGGTTGTTCTAAACATAGAGACAGGGTCATATCCTAATGACAAGTACAGTCATCAAGGAGGGGGACTTCTCTGTGTCAAAACAAATGCTGGCGTTAAATATAGACGGAGCGCTTCTTCGCTCCAACGGCAAACTTCATCAGACGACAAAGGATGCCATCGAATACGTCAAGAAAAAAGGAATTTACGTCACACTGGTCACAAACCGCCATTTTCGCTCCGCTCAAAAAGTGGCGAAAATATTAAAGCTGAATGCGAAATTGATTACCCACAGCGGCGCATACATTTCTGAAAAAATAGATGAGCCGTTTTTTGAAAAGAAAATATCAGAAGATCACACGTTTAATATTGTTCAGGTGCTGGAAAGCTATCCATGCAATATCCGGCTTCTTCACGAAAAATATTCGATCGGAAACAAGAAGAAAGTGAACTCCAATCTGGTCGGGAAAACGATGATTCATCCGTCTGACCCGATTTTTTATCCGGTGCAGTTTGTCGAATCATTAAGTGACCTGCTCCTTGATGAGCCGGTTTCAGCACCCGTCATTGAAGTGCATGCCGAAGATGGCCTGCAGGCTGATATAACGGATACGATAATGAAAGCATTCCCGGCCGTCGATGTGATCCGCGTCAACGGAGAAAAACTGAACATCGTGCCTAAAGGGGTTTCAAAAGAAAGCGGACTTTCGATGGTCGCCGCTGATCTCGGGCTTTCAATGGAAGAGGTTGTGGCTATCGGCCATCAGGAAGATGATCTGCCGATGATCGAGCTGGCCGGTCTCGGCGTCGCGATGGGGAATGCCTCAAATGAATTAAAAAGAAAAGCGGACTGGGTGACAAGGTCAAATGATGAACAGGGAGTCGCCTATATGATTAAGGAATATTTCCGCATGCAGCACCGCAAAGGCTTTCTCGATAAGTTCCATATGAAACGGCCGTAATCAAGAGCCGCAGACGCGAACCGCCGGTCTGCGGCTTTTTCGCGGATTGATTTTAGCCTGTTCTTTCTGTACACTAAAGAAAGTTTTGAATCTGAAAAATAAGGTGATCACATTGCAAATAAAAATAGACGGCATCACGGATGACAGGCTGCATCGTCCGCTGCAAAACATCGCGAATTTATTTTTTGAAGAGTGTGTTCTTGCGTACGGCGAAACGGAGGAACCCTCTGATCTCGTCATCTCACTTGCCATTTCTCAAGATGCAGACAGCGTGTCGGTATCCGGAGAAATCAAAGGAACCGGCGAAAAGGAACATCACACGAAACCGCTTCTTGCCGGATGGAGCGAAAAAGAAGTATTTAAACAGGTGAAAAACACGCTGTCGTACGTCTACTTAAATCTTCTTCAATCGCATACGGGCATGACACAAAAATGGGGAATCTTAACCGGCATCAGGCCTACTAAACTTCTTCATAAAAAGCTGCAGAGCGGCCTGACAAAAGAAGAGGCGCATGCCGATCTGAAAAAAGATTATCTGATCCATGATGAAAAAATCAATCTGATGCAGGAGATTGTCGACCGTCAGCTCGCTGCGGTTCCCGATCTGTACCGGGTCAAAGATGAAGTCAGCATATATATCGGCATCCCGTTCTGCCCGACAAAATGCGCCTACTGCACGTTTCCGGCTTATGCCATTCAAGGACAGGCGGGAAGAGTCGGCTCCTTTTTATGGGGGCTTCACTATGAAATGCAGAAAATCGGAGAATGGCTGAAGCGGCATGATATCAAAGTGACGACCATTTATTTCGGCGGCGGCACGCCGACAAGCATTACCGCTGAGGAAATGGATCTTTTATATGAAGAAATGGTCCGCTCTTTCCCGGATGTCGCGAATATCAGGGAGATTACCGTTGAAGCGGGCCGACCCGACACGATTACGGAGGAAAAGCTGGCCGTTTTAAATAAGTATAAGATTGACAGAATCAGCATCAACCCGCAATCTTATGAAAACGAAACGCTTAAGGCCATCGGCAGACATCATACAGTTGAAGAAACCATCGAAAAATACCATCTTTCCCGCAAACACGGCATGAACAACATCAACATGGACCTGATCATCGGCCTGCCGGGAGAAGGGACGGCTGAGTTCAGGCACAGTCTTGAGGAAACGGAAAAGCTGATGCCTGAATCTTTGACCGTTCATACGCTTTCTTTTAAACGGGCGTCAGAAATGACGAGAAACAAGCATAAGTATAAAGTTGCCGACAGACAGGAAGTGTCCCGCATGATGGATGACGCCGTCCGCTGGACAAAAGAGCACGGCTATACGCCGTACTACTTGTACCGGCAGAAAAACATTCTCGGAAACCTTGAAAATGTCGGATACTCCTTCCCTGGTCAGGAAAGCATCTACAACATTATGATTATGGAAGAAGTGCAGACGATTATCGGTATCGGCTGCGGCGCGGCAAGCAAATTCATTCATCCGGAAACCGGAAAAATCACGCACTTCGCCAATCCGAAAGATCCGAAATCATATAATGACCGATTCGAGCATTATACAGAAGAGAAAATCAAATACTTAGATGAGATGTTCGTCAAATCTGCATTATAATATCAAAAACGGCACGGAATCAGCGTGCCGTTTTTTTTATGTTTAACCGTCTTTAAAAACGGGAAAAGACTATCAGACTGTTATTCGCAAGAGGTGCATAATATGTATGATGTCATAGGAGCGGGAATCGGGCCGTTTAATTTAGGGCTTGCCGCATTGTTAGAGGATATACCCGGAACAGACGCTCTTTTTTTCGATAAAAAGAAAGAATTTGCGTGGCATCCGGGCCTGTTAATTAAAGGAACGGATTTACAGGTGGCGTTTCTGGCGGACCTGGTCACGCTCGCCGATCCGAAAAGCCGCTACACGTTTTTAAACTTTCTCCATGAACATGACCGGCTGTACCGGTTTTATACGTTTAATGAATTTGATATTCCGAGACGGGAATTTAACGACTATTTGAGCTGGACGGCTTCAGAAATCAAATCATGCCGTTTCGGCTCAGAGGTAATCGGCGTGAAAAATGCCGGCGGACATTATGACGTCAGCGTCAAGAACATTGAGGACGGAAGCATCAGTGTCTATCAAACGAAGCATTTCGTCATGGGGACGGGGTCTGAACCGCTTATTCCCGCAGAGATTGCTGCCGAAGCGCGTCAGGACACGATGGTCAGCACGGAATATTTGTTTCGGAAAGACGAGCTCGCCGGCGCCGAATCAATTACAGTGGTCGGCTCCGGACAGAGCGCCGCGGAGATCTTTTCTGACTTATTGCACGATGAAAAATACCGCCGCAGCCGGCTGCAATGGGTGACACGCTCCGCCGGATTCCGAGAATTAGAAACCGCCAAGCTCGGGCAGGAAATGTTTACACCTGATTATGTGGAATATTTTAACCGCCTGCCTTTTAAAGAACGGCTGAACACGCTTCCTGAGCTGGACGGACTGCGCCACGGCATTGATTCTGACACACTTGCCGGCATTTACGATGCCCTGTATCACAGATCGATCAGCGGAGGTTCGCCTGACGTGTATATTCAGCCGATGGCGGAGCTTGAAAAAATTGAAAAGCAAAACGGGCGCTGCGTACTGAGCTTTCATCAATGGCAGATGGATGAAACCTTTACGGCCGA
The DNA here is from genome assembly GCF_018861275.1 of Bacillus sp. JNUCC-22. Lineage (NCBI taxonomy): Bacteria > Bacillati > Bacillota > Bacilli > Caryophanales > Bacillaceae > Bacillus > Bacillus sp. JNUCC-22. The sequence goes on from NZ_CP076408.1 coordinate 981,502, forward strand.
TTCAGAAAAAGTGATATTGGCGACCGGTTTTAAACCTCATATTCCGGAATGGTTTACGGCAATTGCCCCCGATATCGAATGGGAGGATGAGAAACGGTTTAAAGTGACGGCCGATTCCCGTCTTGTCTTTAAGGACGACAGGCGGCATCATTTTTTCACATTAACGAATCTTGATCATGCTCACGGAACGGGCGCTACGAATTTGAAGCTGTCTGTTTACAGAAATCAAAAAATCATCAATACCATTCTGGGAAAAGAGCATTTCTCCATTAATAAAAAAACGGCTTTTCAGCAATTTCTTCCCGCTCAAAAAAACTGACCCCTTATGAAGAGGTCAGTTTTTTTATGATTTCTGCGGCTTCTTTTCAGGCGTCTTCCATTTGAACACGCTGTTCAACAGGAGATATATCCGCTTCGATTCTTTCGTGAGCAAAGGGCCGAAGATGGCCAGTATCAAAACATATAAGGCGGCGAAAGGTTTAAGTGAAGCGGACAGGCCGCCGGCGATGCCGAGATTTGCGACGATAATGGAGAATTCGCCGCGTGACACAATGGTCAGCCCGATATTAGACGATGCTTTATGAGAAAGCCCCGCCCGGCGCCCGGCGATCATGCCGGCGATAAAGTTTCCGGCAATCGTCAGCAGAACGGCGCCAAGGGCAAGCCATACCGCATCTCCGAGTGAAAACGGATCAATGCTGAGACCGAAGCTGAAGAAAAACATGGCCCCGAAAAAGTCACGGAACGGCACGACAAGATGCTCAATCCTGTCAGAATGGGCCGTCTCCGAAAACACGAGTCCGAGCAAGAGCGCGCCGATCGCTTCAGCGACATGAATCGTTTCGGAAAAGCCGGCAATGAAAAAGAGCGCGGCGAAAATGACGATGACAAATACCTCGTTTGAACGGATATCAAGCAGCTTGTTCAGCAGAGGCGGCAATTTTCGGGCGGCAATGAAAAACAGCAGCATATATCCGAAAGCGATCACGATTGACATCAGCGCGCCTCCGACAGACGTCGCGTCTCCCAGTACAAGCCCGGAAACGACGGATAAGTAAACCGCCAGAAAGATATCCTCAAACATAATGATGCCGAGAATCAGCTCCGTTTCCGGATTGGCCGTGCGCTTTAAGTCAACAAGCACCTTTGCGACAATGGCGCTTGATGATATCGTGATGACGCCTGCCAATACAAGCACTTCCAAAAAGGAAAAGCCCGTGATAAAGCCGTAGATCAGCCCTAAACTGAAATTAATCAGAATATAAATCGTTCCGCCGGCGGCGATTGAACGTCCGGATTTGACTAATTTTCCGACCGAGAATTCAAGCCCGAGGTAAAAGAGGAGGAACAGGACGCCCATCCGTCCAAAAAATTCAATCACTTCCCGGCTTTCGATAAACGTCAGGTCAATGATGCCCGCTTGGGGCGCGTGCGGCCCGACAAGCATTCCTAAAATGATCAGGAAGGGGATGATCGAGAATTTAATTTTATTGGCGATGACACTCGCAATGGCTACAAGAACTAACGCCGTACCGACTTCAAATACGAGATGGTCCATAAACAGATCACACTCCGTCTCTGGAGAGGAAGTCTTGGATCAGCTTTTTCAGATGCTTTCTTTCACCTGAGAGGACGAGTGTATCGTTTGCTTCAAGGAGCGAATCAGCGCCCGGGTTTAAAAGCTTTTTCCGGTTATGCTTAATGATGGCGATGACCGTCACGTCATAGTTCTGCCGCACATCCAGTTCGCCGAGCGTCCGCCCTGCCGCTTTTGCCCCTTTTTCAACTTTAAACCATTCGATAATCAGATCGTTGAACGCCATTTCAATCGATTCAAGCGCCTGCGGTTTATACACCATACCGCCGATAATCGCGGCAATCTGTCTTGCTTCCGCATCATCAAGTGAAATGCTTGCCAGAAGCTCATCAGGGTCGCGGTCATCAAATCTGTAAATTTCCCGCCTGCCGTCATCATGAATGATGATCGTCATTTTTTCATGATTTCTCGTTTCGATTTCGAATTTTTTCCCGATACCGGGCAGATCGTTTTCTTTAATATTCATAAAAAATCCCTCCGGAATATACTGTTTTTACACCGTAAATACAGATTGGCAATGAGAAATGGTCTGATGCCGGAGGTAATTTGACTGGTATTGTATCGGAATGGCGCATGTCCTTTCCATTGTGGAATCAATGAATTGATCAAGAGGTTTGACAGATAACAGGGAGATCATCCGGGATAACGCACCGTATCCTTTTGACAGGCCTTGCGGAGCGGTTTTGGTGTGAACCGGCGTCTTTGCCGAATCCGTTTCCTGCGGGTAAACCGAAATTTGTACATGGCTGTCTGTTTCTGTCACCAATTGGGAAGGAAGAGCGACATCCGAAGGGGGGAACAGCACCATAAAAAAGCTCAGTAACAAGCTGAGTATCACATATTTCATTATCGGCGTTTTTCCCCCCTTTTGTTTTGTATATCAATTTCACTATATAAAAATGTATGTTCAGTTTCAAATGATATGCATTTTTCGGTATCTGTTGACCTTGAAAAATAAAGGAATTTCGCTTCGGCGGAAGGAATATATCATTTGAACAAAATATGTAAGCGGATTCAAGGAGGATGTAAACATGCAGTATATTCGCTATGAAGAAAAGGGAAAGATTGCGGAGATTGTGCTGAACCGGCCTGACAGTTACAACGCGCTGAATGAACAAATGCTCCGGGAATTGGAAAACGCATGCGTGATGGCAGCCGACAGTGAGGCGCTTATCGTGCTTTTACGGGGGGAAGGCCGGGGATTTTCCGCGGGCGGTGATATTCAGATGATGACGTCGGATCATGATTCAGGAGAATATGAACGGCTCATGAAAATGATCGAATCCATTACACTGACGCTCTATGATATGAAAAAAATTGTGATAGCCGCCATCCACGGAGCTGCGGCGGGGCTCGGGCTGAGTTTCGCGCTGTGCGCCGATGTGGTGCTCGCTGAAGAAAACGCCCGCCTCGCGATGAATTTCATCGGCATCGGATTGGTTCCCGATGGAGGAGGCCATTATTTATTAATGAGACGCGTCGGTGAGATCGAAGCGAAAAAACTGATTTGGAGCGGTGAAAAATTGCCTGCTGAAAAAGCGGTGCGGCTCAAGCTTGCCGACGGGCTGTTCAGCGGCGGCCCTGCGGAGGGGGCACAACCGTATATCGACCGATTGCTGCATGCGCCGCTGTCAGCGATGATTGAAACGAAGGCTATTTATCAGAGCCTCCATATCAGCCGGTTAAAAGATGTTTTGTCTCTTGAACGAAAGGCCCAGGAAAATATGAGAAAAACGGATGATCATAAAGAGGGCATCCGCGCCTTTTTAGAAAAACGGACGCCGCAATTTAACCGGTAACATACAGAAGCCGGAAAGCTTCTGTTATCTGTGGAATAAAATCAGCTTTCCGGCTTCATTTACCAAGCGGTGAGTACTGTTCTCAAGCTTTTTTTCCTTTAACAAAGCCTCTCCGGCGGCCTTCGCCTCCGCCTCATTATCTGCTTCGATCCGTTCATCCAGCAGCGTTTCTCCCGACGCATGGAATGCGGTCAATACATATTGTCCCATCATGTCACCCCCTTTATAGAATGATATTCTGATAAAGAATTTAAAATCCTCCATTAATTTTTACCTATTATTAGTATATAATGGGTCAAGGAAGGAGTTGGATTCGTGCTTACAATTGAAAACGTAACGAAAACATTCGGCAGCTTTACCGCTGTTGACAATTTGAACCTGCAAATACCTGAAAGGGAAATGTTCGGGCTGCTCGGCGCAAACGGCGCGGGAAAAACGACGACCTTTCGGATGATTTTAGGTCTTTTAAGCCTGACTGACGGGCATATCACCTGGAAAGGGCAGCCGGTCAATTATTCCATCAGTGAAAAAATCGGCTATCTCCCGGAAGAGCGGGGGCTGTATCCGAAAGTGAAGGTGAGTGACCAGCTTGTCTATCTGGCGAGATTAAAAGGAATGGGCAAAAAAGAGGCGGAAAAAGAGCTCATGACATGGCTCGAGCGGTTCGGCATTACAGATTACAAGAATAAGAAAGTCGAAGAGCTGTCGAAAGGAAACCAGCAGAAAATCCAGTTCATTTCGGCCGTCCTGCATAAGCCTGAACTGCTGATTCTCGATGAACCTTTCAGCGGTCTTGATCCGGTGAATGTCGAGCTGCTGAAAGAAGCGGTCATTTCTTTGAAAAACAGCGGCGTTTCCATCGTTTTTTCAAGCCACCGAATGGAGCATGTGGAAGAACTTTGCGAGAATTTGTGCATTCTCCAGAAGGGAAAACCCGTCGTTCAAGGCAATCTGAAAGACATTAAGCGGTCTTTCGGCAAAAAAAATGTCACCGTTCATTCAGATGATGACCTCAGCTTTTTAAAAACGCATGAAGGCGTCGTGAAATGGAAGGAAACAAATGACGGGATCAGACTGCAGGTCGCGAATGAACCGGTTTCTCAGGATATTTTCTGGGCGCTGCAAGGGAAAGGTTTTATACGGAAGTTCGAATTGGAAGAGCCGTCACTGCATGATATTTTTATAGAAAAGGTGGGGGCCGTTTATGAATAAATTTTGGATTATGCTGTTCCATACATATAAAAACAAAATCACGACAAAGTCATTCATTATTTCGACCGCCATTACCGTTTTATTAGTATTAGCGGTGACCAACCTGCAATCGATTATATCCGTGTTTCAATCGGATGACGGCAAGCAGCAAATTGCGGTGATTGATGAAACGGGCGGGCTGTACCCGGCGTTTGCAAAACAGCTTAAAGCGGCGGATACAGACAATGATCTGCAGGCAATGGAGACGAAGGAGTCCGAAAAAGATGCCGTAAAGCGTGTCAAAGACGGTGAATGGGACGGACTGTTTATCATCAGACAAGATCAAAAAGGAACGATAACAGGAGCATACAAGGCGCTGACCATTTCCGATGAATCAGCGTATAAACTGCTCAAGCAGGCTTTAACCCAGACAAAAACCGCTGTCGAAACCGCCAAGCTCGGCATTTCGGCAGAAAAAGTCAGCAGCCTCTACACTCCGCCGGAAGTCAGCAAAGACGCGCTGGAAAAAGGGGCGAAATCCGAGGAAGAGCTCGGTCAGGTAATGGGGCTTGTATACATCATGCTGTTTGTCATCTACTTCTCAGTTATCATGTACGCAAGCATGATTGCGATGGAAGTGGCGACGGAAAAATCGTCCCGCGTCATGGAAATTTTAATTTCAAGCATGCCGCCGATTCAGCAGATGTTTGCCAAACTGTTCGGTATCGCGCTCGTGGGGATCACACAGTTTGCGGTGCTGATTGCGGCTGGTTATCTCTCACTGAAGCTGAACCCTCAAAATGATGCGTCGTCGCCGATCAGTGCATTTCTCAATTTTACGGATGTTCCCGTCTCGACGATAGTCTATGCTGTCATTTTCTATTTGCTCGGCTATTTTCTTTACGCGACGCTTGCCGCGTTTCTCGGCAGTGTTGTCAGCCGGATAGAGGACGTACAGCAGACGATTCAGCCGATGGTTTTTTTAGTCGTGGCAGGTTTTATGATCGCCATGTTCGGCATCGGCAATCCTGACGCCGGTTTTATTACCGTTACATCTTACATTCCGTTTTTCACGCCGATGATTATGTTTTTACGCGTCGGGATGCTCGATATCCCGTTTTGGCAGGCTGCGGCCGGAATCGCCCTGACACTGCTCACTATCGTGATCTTTGCGGCGGTCGGCGCGAAAATTTACAAAGGCGGCGTTTTGATTTACGGAAACGCCAGCGGATTCAAAGCGATCAAACAAGCGCTGCGCATCTCCAAAAAATAAGTGAAACAGCCCGGAACAGCCGGGCTGTTTTTTTATTTTACAGAACGTGCATTCGTATAAAAACGGTGCTAAAATAAGGGTAATTCAATTTGCAGAAAGGGGAGGGCGAGATGGCTGATCTGACGTTTATTCATGCCGCTGACCTGCATCTGGACAGCCCGTTTTACGGCATTTCGAATCTGCCTGAACCGGTATATGCGCGTATTAAAGAAAGCACATTTCACAGCGTCCGCCGACTGACGGACGGGGCACTCCGGGAGCAGGCAGATTTCGTGCTGCTTTCGGGGGATCTGTTTGACGAAGCCAACAGAAGTTTAAAAGCCCAGCTGTTTTTGAGAAAACAGTTTACGAGATTACAGGAAGCGGATATCCAAGTGTTCGTCATATTCGGCAACCATGATCATTTGGGCGGTAAGTGGACGCCGATTGAATGGCCTGAAAATGTACATACATTCACCTCGGATACACCGGAGGAAAAATCTTTCTTTAAAAACGGAGAGCTTGCGGCAAGCATATACGGATGCAGCTATCAGGAAAGAAGCGTAACGGTCAATCAGGCGGCCCGTTACCGGAAAATGACCGGCGCGCCTTATCATATCGGCATGCTCCACGGCATGTTATCAGGAGCGGAAGGGCATGACCCGTACTGCCCGTTTACGAAAGAAGACCTTGAAAAAAGCGGCATGGATTACTGGGCGCTCGGACACATTCATAAACGGCAGGTTCTGTCCGCCCAGCATCCCGCCGCCATTTACCCCGGGAATATTCAAGCCCGGCATTTAAAAGAAACCGGGCCTAAGGGATATTATCTCGTCCGGGCGGCAAACGGTGAGATGTCTTGGGAATTCAAAGAAGCGCATGATGTGTTATGGGAGGAAATTGATCTTGATATCTCCGGAGCTGAACATATGACTTCACTTCTGAAAGCCGCATCAGATACATTCTCCGGCTTGCGCGCGGCGGGCCGCCCGGCATGTGTCAGGCTGGTGCTTCGCGGCGCAGCGCCCCGCTTTTGGACGGAGGCGCCCGCAGGCATCGCGGAGGAGCTTCTTTCCGCTTTACAGGAGGAAGAGGCCGAAGAGGAATGTTTCGTCTGGCCGCTTGCGCTTGAGGATCGGACGGATGAAACAGAAACCGTGCCGCACGATCCGTTTTTTAAAGGGCTCCTTCAGGACATAGAACAATGCGCAGACATGAGCGGTGTATTTGAAGCTCTTGAGCGTCATCCCGTATACCGGCGTCAGATGGCTTCATTTACAGATGAAGAGATACTGGATATTAAGCGGCAGGCTCAAGCCGTTTTAAGACGCCAGATGAAGGAGCTTCAGAGATGAAAATAACGGCGATGCATATTTACCAATACGGAAAATTTTCCGACCGAAGTTTTCAGCTGTCAGATTCTCCCGTGCAAGTGATCTACGGATTAAATGAAGCGGGCAAAACGACATTGATGTCCTTTATCAAAAGCATGCTGTTCGGTTTTCCGAAATCAAAAAAATACGAACCGAAAAACGGCGGGGTTTACGGCGGCACTGTGGAATTGAAGCATGGCGATCACGGCGCTGTCAAAATCGAACGGACAAAAGGCGCTGCCGAAAAAGTCAGAGTGTATACGGCTTCAGGCGAAATCAAGGACGGAGAATGGCTCAAACAGCTTCTCTCCGATACAGACCGGGCGCTGTACGAAGCGATCTATTCGTTCGATGTATTCGGACTGCAGGAGATTCAAGCTTTTAACCGGGACAAAATCGGCGAGTTTCTCCTGTATTCGAGCTTATTCGGGTCGGAAGCGGCGGCAAAGCTTGACGGGCGGCTGGCAAAAGAACTTGACAGGATGTATAAGCCGAACGGGCGGAACCCCCGCTTAAATCAGGAGTTGGATACATTAAAGCGGCTCAGCGCCCAGCTGAAACAGGCGGAAGCTGCGGAAGCGGGCTATCACAGCCTTCTGGAAGAGAAAAAAAGCGTCGGCGGCCGTTTGCAGGATGCCGAAGCACGATTGAAAGACATAACTGAAGAAATCAAAACAGTAAAATCGGCGATAGAAGCAAAGCCGCTCGCAGACAAAAAAACAGCCTTGGAAAGCGAACTTTCTTCTTATCCGGAAGCATTGAAGCAATTCCCGAAGGACGGAATGCATCAGCTTGAAAAATACGAATCGCATCTCCATCCGAAAGCGGCCCGTCTTGAGGGGCTTCGGGCAAAATCGGCTGAACTCAGGCGGCAGACTGATCTGCTCGCTCCAAATGAGGACTTGCTGCAAAAAGAGCGGCAGCTGCAGGAGCTTTCCGGCGAGCAGCATATGTATGAATCGCGCGGCGAACAGCTTGCAGCCATCCAATCACAGATCCGGCAGACATCTGCCCGCGTTTCGTCAGGATTGCAGCAGCTCGGAAGACATGAGGAAGACGGCATTCTTTCACTGAACACCGATTATGAATATGAATGGCGGCTGCAGGAAGCCGTGCAGAGCGCCGGACAGGCTAGAGAAAGAAAGACACAGCTTGATGCGATTTTCGAACAAGCGCGGCTGGAGCTGGAAGAAGCCGAACGAAAACATGCCGTGACGGCGGAAAACATTTTGGACCCCGCTGTCAGGAAAGAAAAAGAAGCCGCTTTACAATCATATAAGCAAACGGCTGATACAGAAGGAAACGAATGGCAGGCACATGTTCAGCATCTGGAAAAACAGCGCGCCAAACAAAAAAAGCTCTTTCTCGGTGCGGGCATTCTGTTCATTGCGATTTTCGCTATGTTAAAGGAATGGCTGCCCGCCGCCCTTTTTACCGGTGCTCTGCTGCTGTATATGCTGTCCGGCATGCAAAAACCGCTGCCGTCAGAAAGAGGAGGGCCCGGACACAAGAAAAAGAAGCCGGCGATCTCTAAAGAAACGGCTGATCTTCTGCAGGAAGAGCTTTGGCGTGACGGCCGGCACCGGCAGCAGCTGATTGCGGATCAAGCCGTGCTTGAACAGAAAGAAGCGGCATATGAAAGAGTCATCCGCCAATATGAAGAATGGGAGGCCGAAATGGCGCCGTCTGAAAAACAGGCGGAACTTTTTATGAATGAACTGGGGTTTTCAGGAAGTCCTTCCCATCTTCTTGACGCATATCATGTAATGAAAGATGTCAAAAAAGAAATCCTTAACAAGCATGAGCTGACCATTGAAGCGGGCAGGCTGCAAAAGCTGCAAAGAGCATTTGAGGACCGGGTCAAAAAGCTGAGTCCTTCAGACGGAAGGGAGCTGTCCGTAAAAGAAAGACTGCACGTTTTGCTGGCGCAGGCGGAACGGGCCCGTGAGGAAGCAAAACGAAAACAGGCGCTCGAAACGGATCTGCTGCATGCACAAGAGCAAATGCGTGAATTAAATGAAGAAGTTCATTACTACGAACAGCAGGTCAAACAGCTTTTCATGGCGGCAGGCGCAAAAAACCGCGAACACTTTTGTGAACTCGCCAGGCTGACTGAAAGCCGCCGGGAAACAGAGCGGCAGCTGCGCGAAATCAAAACGCACTTGTCCGGCATAGGCGGAAAACAGCTGGAGCCGTACATGAGCCGCACAGTGTCCGAACTTGAACATACAGTCGTTCAGAAGGAAACAGAGAAAAAAACGCTTGAGGAAAAAAGCGCCCAGCTCCGTGAGCAAACCGCTTTATTAACGGTGAAGCAAGAGCAGCTGGAGTCCTCGGGGCTTGTATCCGATTTAAAACAGCAGACAGAAATGCAGAAGGAGCGCGTGAAAAAAACCGCTAAAGAGTGGGCCGCATTACAGACGGTCAGACACATTATCAGGGAAAAAATGGAGCGGCATAAAAAAGTGACGCTTCCCCGTCTGTTAGAAACCGCCGGTGCATTATACGGGCCGCTTACGGACGGACGCTATCACAAATTGTATTTTTCCGAGGCTGATGATTCCATTATGGTCATGCGGAAAGACGGAACGGTGTTTTCTGCAGGCGAACTGTCACAGGCGGCATGCGAGCAGCTTTATGCGGCGATTCGTTTTGCCCTTGCGTCAGAGAGGGAATCTGCGGTATCACTGCCGTTTTTACTTGATGACAGTTTTGTCCATTTTGACAGGCAGCGGCTGCAGCGGCTGTTTGATGTGCTGAATCAGCTTTCAGAAGGCGGGCGGCAGATACTTTATTTCACCTGCCATGAGCATGTCAGCCGGTCTTTTCACAGCGGACAAGTCATGCGGCTCCTGTCATAAAAGAGTTTATTTTCAAAAAAGAGGTATGTGCTATACTGGTATTATGTAAGATATGGAGGGAGCTTTTAATAGAATGGCAAAAGGTATTATGCTGCACGAGGTCGGCGAGCAGGTCGATCAATACTTTCTGATTAAATCTTCGACTAAAGGAATCGCAAGCAATGGAAAACCATTCCTGACGTTAATGCTGCAGGACCAATCGGGAGATATCGAAGCGAAGCTGTGGGATGCCAAGCCGACTGATGAAGTAACGTACGCGGCGCAGACGATCGTGAAGGTGATCGGAGATGTCCATCACTATCGCGGACGAAACCAGCTTAAGCTGAGAAACATCCGGCCGGCCGGCGAGAACGAAAATGTCAGCATTGATGATTTTCTGGAAACGGCGCCGATTCCGAAAAATGAAATGATGGAAACCGTCACTCAATACATTTTTGAAATGAAAAATCCAAACATCCAGCGGATCACAAGACATCTGGTCAAAAAATATGCGGCTGAGTTTATGGATTACCCGGCGGCGGCTAAAAACCACCATGAGTTCGTTTCCGGGCTCGCGTATCATGTAGTGTCCATGCTGAACCTGGCAAAAGCGATAGCCGATCTGTATCCGTCTCTTGACCGGGATTTACTTTATGCCGGAGTCATTCTGCATGATCTCGGCAAAGTAAAAGAGCTTTCAGGCCCCGTCTCCACAACGTACACCGTGGAAGGGAATCTGCTCGGGCACATTTCGATCATGGTGACAGAGCTTTCAAAAGCAGCCGAAGAGCTTCAGATTGACGCTGAAGAAGTGCTGATTCTGAAGCATTTGATTTTAAGCCATCACGGAAAAGCGGAATGGGGAAGCCCGAAACCGCCGATGGTGAAAGAAGCGGAAATTCTGCACTACATTGACAATCTGGATGCAAAAATGATCATGATGGACAGAGCGCTGGAACGGGTGAAGCCGGGCGAATACACAGAGCGTGTATTTGCGCTTGAAAACCGTTCTTTCTACAAACCGACTTTCCATCAATAAGATAAAAAAGACCGATTCTCTATGATCGGTCTTTTTTACGTTCAGCTCTCATAACTTGTCTTTATCAAGCATAGCTTAGAATAAAGACTCTGGGTGAAAAAGGGAGGAAACCGACGTGCTATTTTTTCCTTGGTGGGTATACCTTTGCATTATCGGAATTATTTTCAGCGCTTATAAGCTTTTCACAACAGCTAAAGAAGAGGAAAAGCTTGACCAGTCGTTTATTGAAAAAGAAGGAAGGGTGTATATTGAACGGATGGAACAGGAACGCGAGCGCCGTATGGCGGCGCCCGCAAGTGAAAACGCGGATGCGGAAGAAAACTCCAATCATTCCATCGCATAAAAAAACTGTGCGGCTCGCCGAGAGCCCGCACAGTTTTTTTATTTAGATTCAGAAGAAGTTGAAGTGTTAAACGTGTCTTTTAAGTCTTTGTCTTCCACTTTTACGTCAGCTTTTTTCATGACTTTTTGAATTGCCGCCTGTACAGCTGAGTTGTCGTTTAATTTCTGTTTAAGAACTTCTTCTTTCAATTCTTTTTTCATGTCATCATATTTGCCGCGTTCTTCTGTCTTTTTGATGATATGATAACCGAATTTTGTTTTGACCGGATCGCTGACTTGTCCGACTTTCAGGCCGAATGCAGCTTTGCTGAATGTTTCATCCATTGACTTTTTATCGAACCAGCCAAGGTCGCCGCCGTTGTCTTTTGAGCTGTCAGTTGAATATTCTTTCGCAAGCGTTTCAAACTTCTCGCCTTTTTTCAGCTTTTTCTCCACTTCGTCAGCTGTCTTTTTGTCAGCGACAAGGATGTGGCTCGCGCGGATTTTACCTTTTAAGCCATCGTAATATTCTTTCGTATCGGAGTCAGTCACTTTGATGTTGTCTTTCGCCGCTTTTTGTGCAAGCAGTTCGTACTTCACCTGATCTTTCAGGTAATCTTCGCCGTACTGCTGTTTAAGGGCGCTGTACTGATCGCCGAGCTGCGTTTTGTACTCTTTCAGCTTGGTATCGATTTCTTTATCCGTTACTTTGTATTTTTTTGCTAATACTTTTTCTTGTACGAGCTGTGTCAGCACACTTGCGCCCGCGGTTTTTTTCATGTTCGTGTAGAGCTCGCCTTTTGTTACATTTCCGGCATCCGTCTTGGCAATCACGTCGTTGTCGCCGCTGCTGCAAGCGCTGAGAGCCAGGACGCTCGTTGCCGTAATAGCTGCTATCGCGATTTTCTTCATTCCTTTAAACACTCCTAATCATCCAAATTAAATTGCATATGCGTATCATAACATATTGTGGCTTTCTGTAAAAAGATTTTAAATAAAGGGCATTCGTCTAGTCAAACTTTTTCCTGATACATACAAATATATTGATCATGAAAAGGAGGTAATGAACCATGGGCGGAGGATATTCAAACGGTTTCGCACTGCTCGTAGTACTGTTCATATTGCTTATCATCGTAGGTGCAGCTTACATTTGTTAAGCGAAACGGATCGCTTTTTCTAAAAGCGGTCCGTTTTCTTACCCGGGCGCCTAATCGTTTCAGAAGTAAATTGCATATGATGTAATTGGAAAAATAAAACGTTTTGTAGGAGGTGCTTTTGGAGATGGGTGAAGTATTTGCAGGCGGTTTTGCATTATTGGTTGTTCTGTTCATCTTATTGATCATCATCGGCGCTTCTTGGCTTTATTAAGAAAAAAATATGGCTGTCGGGGGTCAGACCTCCGTCAGCCATATTTTTTTGCCTGTTTACACAGTAAAGGAGATCTCGACGAATGAAGAGATCAGTAAAATTAAAATAGATACATTAATAAAACGGAATACCTTATCCTGCCGGTCTTCAGGAATCTCTCTGACAAGGCATAATGTATTTGTGAGCCTGTTTATGAAATAAAGAATAAACAGGGCAGCCACGATAAAATAGAATAAAATGATGGGAGATTCCCCCTCTCTCTGAACTGCTCCCATATTACATTACCAAATATTTATTAAAAAAGATAGAATGTAACCTGAAAAATCAGCGGGACATCAAGACTCCGGCACTTTTTTTACTAAAATATCAAAACCGTCGGATTCCTGGTCAATCAGACATGATTTGGGCGCTTTGACCAGATGCAGGGCAAACAGAAGATCAGGCAGGCAATACCCCGCATGGATGCTCGAAATCATATAAAAGTAATGAGCGTGTCTCGGAAATGCCAGTCCGGCATAAAACAATAACGGCGTAATGAATAAAAACGGGCTGATCGTTGAAATCAGCATCGTCGTTTTCGGTATGCCTTTCCATGTCGGCATCCGCAAGAAGTACATTTTCATTTCCTTTTTTCTTTTTTTACAGATCATCGGCAGGACATGTATGACTTTATGTACAAATAAAGTAACAACGAGCAGAACACAAAAAGCAAACACGTGCCCGTCACTTAAACTGATATTCGGACGCAGCAGCCCGAATGCCAAGAAGTTGCATATAAAAAACAGGATCATAAAACCTACAGCAGTCAATAATAAACGAACCGCACCATAATCTTTGATCAGATTAATGGTTTTCCAGCAATTCATCAGAGTCATCCTTCCGTACAAAGATGGAATACAATCTCAAAATAATTTACTCTCTTCAGGAGAAAAAATCAATCCTTTTTTAAAGAAAAAAATAAACCTGGAAAGAGAAGAACAGAAGAGCTCGGTGAAACATGGAAATGTACGGTTTAACCTTTCTTCTCCATTCATTATCAGCTAAAATAAGATTAAAGATAGAAAGAAGTGAAACGGATGGATTCAATGGATCAGCGTATCGGGCGTTTAGAATATTACATACAATTGCTGGTGAAAACGGTGGATATGGATAAGTACCCTTTTTATGCGATGATGATTGAAAAAGGGCTGACCGAAGAAGAAGGAGAAGAGGTCGGGCGGATCTGCCGCGAATTGGAGGACGAGCTGGAGTCGCAAAAAGCGCAAGGCTTTGTGACGTTTGACAAGCTCCTTGCGCTTTTTGCGGGACAGCTGAACGAAAAATTAGATGTTCATGAAACGATTTTTGCTCTGTATGAGCAGGGGCTTTATACAGCGCTGATGGAAGAATTTATTGAGATTATGAAGCACTTTGATTAACTGTTGATCGGTTCCAGCTCTTCAGCCGTTTCATGGACAGCCGATTCGTCCGTTTTTTTCTTCAGCCTTCCGTCTTCACTATCAAAATCATTGTTTATGTTTGTCAATGATTTCTCGAATATCTCCATAAAATCTTCGCCGTAAATGTGGCGGATGACACAGGTTAATTCTTCAACCTCAGGAAACTTCCCGAATAAGTGGTAGATCGGCTGTGAGCCTTTAAACACAGCGTTTCTCGACGGATCAAACTCCTCAAGCAGGCTTTCGAATACATTTTCCCCTTCTTCTGTTAACTGAATGTACGTGTTCCGTTTATCATTCAGCCGCTTGGAAAATTTCAGATATCCCCGTTCTTCAAGCTTTTTTGAAAAGTTAAATGCAGTTGATACGTGCATAACGCCGAATTTGGCGATTTCTGAAATAGAAGCTCCTTTAAGCTGATAGGCAATCCATAATATATGATGCTCATTAATATTAAGGTCGTACGGCTTCAGCCAATTCTGCCAGTCTTTCTCGATAGATTTCCACAGCGCTTTGGACAGCTGCGCCATTTTTTGGGTATAGATTAAAGCTTCTTTTAGATCGTAAGGCGGTTCAACACGATTCAATACAGATCACCTGCTTCACATTTTCTTTTCCTCTATTATGCCAATAAAATAAAGATTAATAAAGATGAAAATTTAAGAATTTTATAATAAATTCTTCATCCATTGCTGGGAAAGGCTTTAAACCGCAAAAAAAAGTGCGGAACGCAATATGTCCGCACTTTTTTTGGTTGTATAGGATATTAGTTTTGTAAGGTTTTCTCCAGCTGTCTGATTTTCTCTTCAATATCAGCGATTTCCTTCTGGAGATCCTGCTGGTGCGGTTTGATTTCCTCCTGCCACCTTTTAATGCTGGTCTGAAGCTCTCCGCCTACGTCTTTAATGACTTCTGCGCTTTCTTTCGCCGTTTGGACAAGCTGGTCCTTAAGCGCCATTCCGTCTTTTTTTAACCGTTTGATTGTGTCCTCAATTGAATTGCAATTCGCTTTGATTTTGCCCCGCAGCTCTTTTCCGGATGAAGGAGCCGAGAGTAACACCGCTGCGCCTCCGATCAATCCGCCTACGAAAAGGCCTGTTAAAAGGGAACGTCCGTCAGCCATTTGAAATCACCCCGTTTTTTTTCTCATAACTTTTATCATTTTTGTTCAGAAGAATAAACTTCTATACATAGCTTGCTTTATTTTAGCATATTTTTTAAGGGAAAAGGAGGGAGAAGGTTGTCTGTCTTTATGATTGTTTTATCTTGTATGGCTCTTGTCTTTGCGGCGGGCGCCGTTTATTACCTGAAACTGCTCGGTCAGGCCGCTTCTTATCCGCCGAAGCGGGTCGTCCGCCAAAAGGCCATTGTCTGCTCAGCAGGAACCGCCCTCGCATTGTTCCTTATCTTTTTCACAAAACTTCTCGTATAAAACATGCTGAAACACATTAAAAAACCTCTTCCGGCCGGAAGAGGTTTCGGTATGCGGTTATTTCACCGTTTCAATCATATTGGACCGTTTTAAGATCGTCTGCACAATCGGATGCATAATGATAATGGCGATCGTATTCAGCGCAGCCGCCGGAAGGACGACCGCGAGCACCAATGCGGTGAATCCGCCCGGCAGGCCGACAATCAGAAGGGCCAGCGCCAAAAAGAGCAAACCGGAGATGAAGGTGCCGGCTATCGTAATGACGGCGGCGGGCGCTGTTTTCACGCTCTTTTTCACCAAAAGCGCCAGCGCGAGAAACAGAAACGCCGTTACCGGTTTTTCAATGATATTCGGAAGCTGTCCGCCCGGAAAAGATGTCGTGAGTGCGGAAATGATTCCCGTTACAATCCCAATCATCAGCACGTTCTGCACACGGGGGAATAACAGAATACCCATAAACATCATCACAAGCATCATATCGGGTTTCATTCCGAATAATACCGGCGGCATAATGGAATGAAGCACCGCTCCGATTGCCGCAAACAGGGCCATAATGACTAATTCTTTTGTTTTCATACTAAGCTCTCCTCTGCTAAGCTTTTTCGCCATCCAATAATATGCTCGTCATTTATTGCGATGGCCGGAAAAATTGATATGCAAACAGTATATCAAAGGAACCGTTATGTTAGAAGAAATTTATTCGTTTTCCTGCTGGAACTTTCTCATAAACTGAGCCAGTTTTTCACAATCAGCCAGGCTGACGGCGTTGTAGATAGACGCCCTGCAGCCTCCGACTGAGCGGTGGCCTCCGAGTCCGGTCATTTTAGCCGCTTTCGCTTCTTCAACGAATTTTTTCGTGAGACTGCTGTCGCGGAGGGTGAACGTGACGTTCATGTGAGAGCGGCTGTCTTTTGCGGCATGCCCCGCGTAAAACCCGCCGCTTGCGTCGATTGTGCCGTACAGGACGTCGGCCTTTTCCTGATTGCGCCGTTCAGCCGCTTCGACACCGCCGTTTTCAGCCAGCCATTCAAGGACGAGGCTCAGCATATAAATCGCAAATGTAGGCGGCGTATTATACAGTGAATCGGCTTTTGTGTGAGTGGAGTATTTCAACATTTTAGGGACGTTGGCGTTTTCGTTTTCAAGCCATGATTTTTTCATGATGACGACCGTGACGCCGGACGGCCCGAGGTTTTTCTGGGCTCCGCCATAGATGACATCAAACGTTTTGACATCAATTTTTCTGCTCAGGATGTCGCTTGACATGTCGGCTACGAGCGGGATCGGTGAATTCGGGAACTCTTTCCACTGCGTTCCGAAAATCGTGTTGTTTGACGTAATATGCAGGTAGGCGCCGTCTTTGATTCCTGAGAGGTCCGCTTCCGGTATGTGGTTGTGGTTTGAATCTGCGCTTGTTGCCGTGACGGATGTGTTTCCGAACAGTTTCGCCTCGGCGAGTGCTTTTTCAGACCATGCGCCCGTTACGATGAAGTGCGCCGTTTTTTCCGGTGTTAAAAAGTTCATCGGCAGCATGGAGAATTGAAGGCTTGCGCCGCCTTGAAGAAATAAAATATCATAATCGTCGGGAATATCCATCAGTTCTTTCAGAAGGCTTTTTGCTTTTTGGTGCACCGCATCATATTCCGTGCTCCGGTGGGACAGCTCCATGACGGACATGCCGGTATCCTTGAAGTTGACAAATTCTTTTTGTGCTTTTTGCAGCACATCCAGTGGAAGGGCTGCGGGTCCTGCATTGAAATTCGTTGTACGTTCCATGTTTACGATCTCTCCCTGTTTTCCGCTTTAGTGTAAGAAATAATACAATTATCCTATCACAATTTTTTGATTTTTTTGATATAAAAAAATATAATTTATGTTTTTTGTGTTTCCGGACGCAAAAAAACCTCATCTTTAAGATGAGGCAAGCCGTTTTCTGACGGTTGAAGCGATCTCCTGAAGATCGTCAGGCGTATAGTCTTCGGCGTGGGTCTTCCAGACAGCCCCGAAACCGTCGCCTTTTCCGTAACGCGGAATGATATGCATGTGAAAATGGAACACCGATTGGCCCGCTTTTTCACCGTTGTTATTGAGAATATTCAGCCCGATCGGCTCGAATTCATCGCGGATGGCGCGTGCGATTTTCGGCACCGCTTCAAAATATTCTTTAGAAAGTTCAGGCGTAAACTCGTACACGTTTTCGATATGTGTTTTCGGAATCACGAGCGTATGGCCTTTTGTGACCTGGCTGATATCAAGAAACGCCACGACGTGTTCATTTTCGTATACTTTTGAAGACGGAATGTCACCGGCAATGATTTTGCAGAAAATACAATCGTCCGCTTTGTGCATAGATGGGTTTCCTCCCTGAAAAGAAATATATGTATATTCTCATCGTACCACAAAAACGGCCAAAACAAAAAACAGGATGAACGGCTGCGCGTTCACCCTGATGCAGAAGTACGAGCTTTATCACAGAAAATTGAATATGCCTTTTGTAAGCACCTCATTTGTTTTTAAAATGAAGACTTATGGGTCTGCTTAATCATTCCTGGGACAAACACCTCATTTGATTATTTCATCATGAATGAAGAACATCATCAAAGCAGTGTGTGAAGAAATTGTAAGCACAGGACATGTTGATTTTCATCCAACTGTTCTAAGACGTCTTTTATAAACACCTCATTTTCAGTTGATTAAAGCTGTTTCCTTCTACATACATTATGATGTCCGCCAAAACGATAACTATGCACACTTTTCACGTGAGAAAAAAAGGGAATCGTTTCAAATCAGACTTTATTTTTGGTACTATGAAGAAAAACGAATCAGAAGGGGAGAAATTATGTCTCTGCTATCGGTAAAAGACTTAACCGGCGGTTATACGAGAAACCCGGTCTTAAAAAATGTTTCATTCACCCTTGAGCCGAACCAGATTGTCGGACTCATCGGATTAAACGGCGCGGGCAAAAGCACGACGATCCGGCATATTATCGGATTAATGGACCCGCATAAAGGCTCGATCGAGCTGAACGGCAAGACGTTTTCGGAGGATAAGGAAAGCTACCGCTCGCAATTTACGTACATCCCCGAAACGCCGGTGCTGTATGAAGAACTGACGCTCAAAGAGCATCTGGAGCTGACGGCCATGGCGTACGGCCTTTCCAAAGAAACGCTTGAAAAAAGGCTTCCTCCGCTTCTGAAAGAATTCAGAATGGAAAAAAGGCTGAAATGGTTTCCCGCTCACTTTTCCAAAGGGATGAAGCAGAAAGTCATGATCATGTGCGCGTTTCTCGCGGAGCCTTCGCTTTATATCATTGACGAGCCGTTTCTCGGCCTTGACCCGCTTGCGATCAATGCATTGCTGGAGCGGATGGACGCCGCGAAAAAAGCCGGATCAAGCGTGCTGATGTCAACGCATATCCTGGCTACGGCAGAGCGCTACTGTGACGCTTTCATTATTTTACATAACGGCGAAGTGCGGGCAAGCGGCACACTGGAAGAACTGAGAGAGCAGTTCGGCATGGAAGACGCAGCTCTTGATGACTTGTATATTGAACTGACGAAGGAAGACGCCGGCCATGAATAATATGTCTACGATTTGGCAGTCCCGGCTTGAAGAGCATATAAAGGAAACCAGAATGTATATGAAATATATGCTCAATGATCATCTCGTCATTGTGCTGATCTTTTTTATTGCCGGCGCGGCGAGCTGGTACAGCAAGTGGGTCAAAGACATTCCCGTTCATTTTCCGTCATTTTGGGTGATGGCGGTGCTCTTTTCATTTGTGCTGACCGGTTCATACGTCCGGACGCTGCTAAAGGAAGCGGACCTCGTGTTTCTGCTGCCGCTTGAACCGAAAATGGGGACATACTTTAAGCATTCATTTAAGTACAGCTATCTGTCACAGCTGTTTCCGCTTATTGCTCTGTCGCTTGTATGCATGCCTCTGTTTTTCGCTGTAAGTCCGGGGGCGTCGCTTGCGTCGTATGCCGCCGTATTTATTCAGATGCTGGCGGTAAAAGCGTGGAATCAGGCCATGGAGTGGCGGATGACGTTTATGAATGACAGAAGCATGAAAATGATGGATGCGGTCATACGCTTTATCTGCAATATGCTGCTTTTATACTTCGTCTTACAGTCGTTTTATGTGTACGCTGCCGCCGTCTACATTGTGATGGCCGGCCTTTATGTGTATTTCACATCGGCCGCAAAACATAAATCATTAAAATGGGAAGCCCATATTGAATATGAATTAAGAAGGAAGCAGCGGTTTTACAGAATCGCCAATCTGTTTACCGATGTGCCTCACCTGAAAAAACAGGCAAAACGCCGGGCGTATCTCGACTTTTTGCTCAGAATGATTCCGTTCGAACAGCGGAAAACGTTCTCCTATATGTATGCGCGGGCTTTTCTGCGTTCAAATGATTATCTCGGCATTCAGGTCAGGCTCACGATTATTTTTATCCTGATTATTATGCTCGTTTCCGCCAATCCGTGGATAACGGCGGCGTTAACCGTATTTACCGTCTTTATTACGGGAATACAGCTTCTCCCGCTGTTCGGGCATTTTCATCATCTTTCTCTGCAGGAGCTTTACCCGGTCAATCAGAAAGCGAAGCTGCAAAGTTTCTTTTCGCTGATGAAATCGGCATTAACCGTGCAGGCGCTGCTGTTCTGTGCAGCGTCAGCCTATGCCGCGGGAGTCAGCGGGGCGCTGTATGCGGCCGTTGCTTCAGCCGTTCTGATTTTTGTGATCATGCCTTCGTATATGGGCGGAAGATTGAAAAAGTACGGCAAGCTGTAATCAATCGGGTTTTTGAAACCTCAATGAAAGAAGGAGACACAGATGACCGACGATCAGCAGCTGATACAGGAAGCACTGCAATGGAAAGCGCGTTTTTTGCGCAAAGATTCTATGCTTGAACGTTTTTCTAAAGGAATGCAGGCGAAAATAAATGAGCGGATTCCCGATAAAATTCATGCCGTCATCACAGAAAGCATTAAAAAAATGACCGAAGCAACAATGGCGGGTTCAAATCTGGTGAAAAGCAAGCGGGATACAAACGGTATGACGCTTGCTGAAAAAGATGCCCTCGCCAGACAAACCGTCGCATCGTACCAAAAGGTCGCGGCAGCCGAAGGTATCGGTACGGGGGCCGGCGGAATTTTTTTAGGGATGGCTGATTTCCCTTTGCTGTTATCCATTAAAATGAAATGTCTGTTCGATCTTGCCTCCATTTACGGCTATGATGTGAAAGACAGGGATGAGCGATTGTTTTTGCTGTTTATTTTTCAGCTGGCTTTCTCAAGCGGTGAACAGCGGAAACGCATATACTCAATGATTGAACAATGGGATTCGAAAAAGCATGATGTCGATTGGAGAGTTTTTCAGCAGGAATACCGCGATTATCTGGACGTAGTGAAATTGTTTCAGCTTTTGCCGGTCGTCGGAGCCGCCGTGGGCGGAGCGGCCAATTATAAACTGCTGTCACAGCTCGGTGAGACGGCAAGGCACGTTTTTCATTTAAGAATCACAGCAGCCGGTACGTAATGTACCGGCTGTTTTTTATGCCCTATCGGGGGTAGCTTACCGCGGCGCCGATAAGCACCTTGGCGGCCGTCAGCATCGCTTTTTCATTAAAATCAAATTTCGGGTGGTGATGGGGATAAATGGTTTCCGCGTTTTCTAAAGCGGCGCCCGTAAAGAAAAATGCGCCTTTTGTATGCTGCAGATAATAGGAAAAATCCTCTCCGGCCATCTGCGGCTCTCCTTCAATGACCTTCGTGACGCCGTCTGTTTCCGCTGCGGCTGCCGCCGCGTGCGCCGCTTCCTCGGGATGATTAACGACGGCGGGATAACCGCGCTTGAAACGATATTCATAGGAAGCGGAGTGCATGGAACAGATTCCTTTTACGACGGCTTCTATTTCTGCTTCGAGCAGGCTGCGCACACTTTCGTCAAACGAGCGGACGGTGCCTGATATGACTGCCTGATCGGCAATCGCATTAAACGGATTTTCAGCGGTGAACGAGCCGGCTGAGATGACGGCCGGCTGCACCGGATTTACCCGCCGGCTGACGATATGCTGAAGAGCCGTGACGATTTGTGAGCCGATTAAAACGGCGTCCTTCGTATCGTGAGGAATCGCGCCGTGGCCGCCCTTGCCGATGACTTTAATCGTAAAGCCGTCAGCGGCGGCCATCACTGCGCCCGGGCGGCATAAGACCGTCCCGACGGGTTCAGTCGCCCAAAGGTGAGTGCCGAAAATGGCATCGACATGCTCGAGGCAGCCATCCTCAATCATTGCTTTTGCTCCGCCGGGAGATAATTCCTCGGCGTGCTGATGGATCATCACAAATGACCCTTTCAGTTTTTCCCGGTTGCGGTACAGCACTTTTCCGACCGCAAGCAGAGCCGCCGTATGTCCGTCATGCCCGCAGGCGTGCATGACGCCGGGAATTTGTGAAGCATAGGGCACATCTTTTTCATCCTGTATCGGCAAAGCGTCAAAATCAGCTCTGAGTGCCACGGCCGGTCCCGGTTCACTCCCTTCAATATAGGCTGTGACACCGTTGCCCCCGACATTCGTCCGGATGGGAACGCCGAGCTTTTCATAAAATGAGGCGATGAACGCCGGCGTTTTTTTCTCCTTAAAGGATGGCTCGGGATTCATGTGAAGGTGACGCCTGATTTCAACCATTTCCTCATACAGCCCGTCAAGCTGAGCGTTTAAGCTTTTTTGAAGTGTCGTTAACGTCAAAAGCGATGTCCCCCTCGTCTGCTTTTCCCATGATTGTATAGAAAATGTCAGAAGATTTCAATCCTTTTGCTACGGGAGAATGATGATGGCGGCGATCGTTGTGACGACTAGCCCGGCCGCAACCGGGATAAAGTTTTTCCTGGCAAGCTCAAACGGGTCAACTTTACAAATAGCCGCAGCGGGGATCAGTGCCCAAGGGACCAATGTTCCGCCCCCGACCCAGATCGCTGAAATCTGGCCCAGCGCCGTTAAAACGGCCGGGTCCGTATGAAGCGCGGCGGAAAACAGCTTTGCCATCGAGCCTGCAAGAGATATACCGGAAAACCCTGACCCGTCGAGCCCGGTAATGGCACCGACTGCGGCCAGGGCGATGCCGGCGAATTCTCCGGACATCGGAAAAGAATGGGACAGGGCCAATCCGAGGTCATTGACGATCCCCGCAGATCCTTTCGGCAGCGGGGTGTTCAAAATACTTTTAAACCCCGCGTCACCGAGATAAAAGAAGGCCGCGATCGGAATGACGGGGCCGAATACTTTAAAGCCGAATTGAAAACCGCCGATAAAATACTCGGTGATCTTTTCTAAATGCCGCTCTTTATATACAATGAAATGAATGATCAGGAGAATACCGATCGCGGTTCCTCCGACGAGTGCCGTCGCATCGTTTCCTTGCAGACGGTATACGATCATACAGATAATATCGGCGAGAAAAACAAGCGGAATGAAAACCGCCAGGATCACCCTGAGTTTTTTCGGCAGGTACATACTTGTGTCCAAAGAACCGGAGCTGTCCAAGGAGAGGGGGGCCTTCGTTTTTTTTCGATCCCGCATGATGAGGAAGAAAGCGGTGATTGTCGTCGTTAACCCCATGATCAAAACGAGCGGAATACTTGCCTGCATGACATCGCTCACGGGAATGCCCGCGGCATCGGCCGTTAATTTCGGGGCCGCCTGAATGACGTAATCCCCCGATAAAGCGAATCCGTGGCCGAACAGGTTCATCGCCATAGCCGCGGCGATCGGAGAAAGGCCCGCCCGGATCGCTGCGGGAAGCAGCACAGCGCCGATCAGCGCCACCCCTGGTGACGGCCAGAAAAAAAGAGAGATGGCAAACATCAGACAGCCGATAACCCAATACGCGACTGCCGGCCCCTTCATCAGCTTTGCAAACGGAGAAATCATCTCTTCATTAATACCGGTTTTGGTCAAAATGCCGCTCATCGCCACGATAAAACAAATGATAAAAATCGTCGGCAGCAATTCTCCGGCGGCATACGTGAAGCTGTGAAACAGGCTGCTGACCGAAGCGGAGAATGAATGCGTCGTCCATAGCGCAATCACAAAAATGCCGGCGAGTGAAATAAAGGTTGTATCTTTCCTGAGGAGCATAAAAACGATAATGGCCGCGATAAAAGCAACATAAAGCAGATGTACCGAGTAGACGCCGATCCCCAATTGAACCACTCCGTTTATAAATAGGATTGCTACAGGTTATTCATAGGCGGGCGGAAGGTGCAAAGAAGGATGCGTAAAATCGGGACATCAAAAAAGCCGGAGAATCTCCGGCGGTTTTCAGTCTATTGCGTAATAAGCGGTTACATAAGACGGGCGGGAGAAAATAGACGTCGTGTCGATGCCTGCAGATGTTCCGCGTTTTTTATGAGCTTCCTGATAAGAGTTTGACTGCTGCCAGCCCTGAAAGGCTTTTTCCTCTTCCCACAGGGTCAAAATGACATACGTATCGCCTTCGAGCGGTCTTAATACGCGGATGGCTTCAAAACCGGGTTCATTTTCCACTTTGCCGGCGCGGTTTTTAAACCGGTTTTCAAACAGCGGACGGCCTTCCTGGGTAACGGCGATGTTGTTGAGGACGGCGTAGCCCGGATTTTTGATTTCCCCGACGCTGTCGATGCTTTCATAGGAATGGGGCGCCTGAAAAACGGTTTCTCCATTTGTTTCATGAATTAAAACCGCATTATCCCCCCCTTGCATCAGCACCATATTCTCACTCGGGTGTTTCTTTGCAATCGTCTTTAAAAAATCGGCTGTCCCGTATGTAATATAAACCTTCATATCAGCCACCTCCTGCTTGCTAGTATATCAAAAGAGTGGTATAAGTTTCTATTGGCGACTCATTCTGACATAATTCGAAACAATATTTCCCATACTACAAGTTAAGAAAGGCGAGGTGACTTATGCTGAAAAAGAAAAAAAGATTCTTTATTCCGGCTGTAATTGCGGCGGCAACCGCTTTTCTCGCGTTAATCGGATACATTATCATTATATTTCTCGGCCATTATGTCATCGATGAAAAGAAATTAATACTGCACGCATCTTCAAAAATCGTCGATCAAAACGGTGATGAAATCGCGAGCCTCTATACGGAAAATCGCGAGCCGGTATCCATTCAGCAGGTTCCGGAAGATGTGAGAGATGCCTTTATCGCCGTTGAAGATAAACGGTTTTACGAACATCACGGCATTGATGTGAAGTCTGTCGGCCGGGCGGTGTTCCGGGATGTTTTAGCAGGCGGCAAGGTGGAGGGCGGCAGCACGATCACCCAGCAGCTGGCGAAAAACATTTTTCTGACTCATGATAAAACATTTTTGCGCAAGACGAAGGAAGTCATTATCGCCATCAATCTTGAGCGTGATTACAGCAAGGACAAGCTGCTTGAAATGTACCTGAACCAGCTTTATTTCGGCCATGGCGTTTACGGCATTCAAGCCGCGTCCCACTACTACTTTAATAAAGAAGTAAAAGATTTAACCGTTGCGGAAGGAGCCGTTCTGGCAGCGATTCCGAAGGCGCCATCTCTTTATTCGCCGATTCAGCATCCGGATAAAAATAAAGAACGCCGCGATACGATTCTTGCAATGATGAACGACCAAGGCTATATCAGCGCCAAGGAAGCCGTCAGAGCCCAGGGCCGGACATTGGGGCTTAATGTCAAGAAAACATCAGAAACGCCTTGGTTTGACAGTTATATTGATCTTGTCATCAAAGAGGCGGAATCCCGTTATTCGATGTCAGGTGAACAGCTGCTTCAAGGCGGCTATACGATCCGGACGTCACTTGATTCCAAGCTGCAGAAAACGGCATACACCCTCATGAAGGAAAGCGGCTATTTTCCGGGGACGGATCAGGCGGCAGAGGGAAGCGCCGTCTTTATTGATAATAAAACCGGAGGCGTGCGCGCGGCAGTCGGCGGACGCGACTACGTGACAAAAGGATACAACAGGGTTACGGCGAAGCGGCAGCCGGGCTCAACGTTTAAGCCGATTGCCGTATACGGGCCCGCCATGCAGGAAGACAAGTTCAAACCGTATTCGCTTCTCCAAGACAAACTGACGTCCTACGACGGGTATGAACCGAAAAATTATGACGGACAGTACAAGGGGGAAGTGACGATGCAGGATGCGATCACTTACAGCATAAATGCGCCCGCTGTCTGGACATTGAAGCAGATCGGCGTAGATACGGGAAAATCGTATCTTGAGAAAAACGGCATGAACATTTCTGACAACGGACTCGCGATTGCGCTTGGCGGTCTGTCAGAAGGCGTCACCCCGCTTCAGCTTGCCGGAGCTTATCATACCTTTGCGGCAAACGGAATGTATACGAAGCCATTTTTTATAGAGAACATCACGGACGAAGACGGAGAAACGTTATCCGGGCCTAAAAACGGCAAAACGCGCGTCTTCAGCGGACAGACGGCATGGAATATGACGAGAATGCTTCAGCAGGTCGTAAAAGAAGGAACCGCTTCACAAGGCAGCTATCAAGGTGACCTGGCGGGGAAAACCGGCACGACCACATTTCCCGGCGTCCCCGGCGCGACAAAGGACGCCTGGTTTGCAGGATACACTCCCGGACTGACGGGAGCCGTCTGGATGGGCTATGACAAAACGGATAAAACCCATTACCTGAAAGGCGGAAGCCAATACCCGGTCAGACTCTTTAAAGATATCGTCACAAAAGCGGGGGAAAACGGCCGGACATTCAAAAAGCCTGAAAATGTGAAGGAACTGGGCAGCCCGATTGAGCTGGAGGCGGTAAAGTCCCTGTCGGCCCGTTATACATTTAAGGCGATGGGACTGATTACGGTTCAATTAAAATGGGATATTCAAAAGGATGATCGGGTTGTTTACCGAATATATGAGAAGAAAGACGGAAAAGACAAACTTCTGGATTCGGTGAAAGGAAAAGGCAGCTTTGACATACCGTACGCCAATCTGTTTTCAGGGGCTTCATACAAAGTCGTTCCATATAATTCACAGACGGATCAAGAAGGAGAGGGAACGGAATACGTTCAGCCGAAGCTTTTTTCTTCTTAATCATGAATTCGGCGATTTTTTGAACATTAAGCCTCAATTCTATACGCTTTTGAAAAAACAAGGTATAGTGTAATGGGCGAAGAACACGAACGTATGGTTGCAGGAGGAAAGGTGGAAATTCAGATGAGTAAACGAGAAGCGTTTAATGATACGTTTTTAAAAGCGGCACGGGGAGAAAAAACAAATCACGTCCCTGTCTGGTACATGAGACAGGCGGGGAGGTCTCAGCCGGAATACCGCAAGCTGAAGGAAAAGTACGGCTTAGTCGAAATTACGCATCAGCCCGAGCTGTGCGCGTATGTGACGAGGCTCCCGGTCGAGCAGTACGGAGTGGACGCTGCCATTTTATATAAAGACATTATGACGCCGCTTCCTTATATCGGAGTGGATGTTGAAATAAAAAACGGAATCGGCCCGGTGATCGATCAGCCGGTGCGCTCTGCTGCGGATATTGAAAAGCTCGGCGAACTGAATCCCGAACAGGATGTTCCTTACGTGCTGGAAACGATCCGATTACTCGTAAACGAACAGCTGAATGTTCCGCTCATCGGTTTTTCGGGAGCGCCTTTTACGCTGGCCAGTTATATGATTGAAGGCGGGCCTTCTAAAAATTACAACAAAACAAAAGCGTTTATGCACAGTATGCCGCAAGCGTGGCAAATGCTGATGGACAAGCTCGCGGACATGATTATCGTTTATGCGAAAGCACAGATTAACGCCGGCGCAAAAGCCATTCAGATCTTTGATTCATGGGTCGGCGCGCTGAACCGCGAAGATTACCGGCAGTTTATAAAACCGGTGATGGACAGAATATTCCGGGAGCTTTCAGCAGAGCAAGTTCCGCTGATCATGTTCGGCGTAGGCGCAAGCCATCTGGCCGGGGATTGGCATGACCTTCCTCTTGATGTCGTCGGTCTTGATTGGAGACTCGGCATAGATGACGCCAGAAAACAAGGCATTACAAAAACGGTTCAGGGCAATCTTGATCCGTCGCTTCTTCTTGCGCCTTGGGAAGTCATCGAGAAAAAAGCGAAAGCGATACTTGATCAAGGCATGAAAACGGACGGGTTTATTTTCAATTTAGGGCACGGTGTATTCCCTGATGTCAATCCGGCAACGCTGAAAAAGCTGACGGCGTTTGTACATGAATATTCCGCGGCCAAAAAAACGGAACAATCTTCCTGAGCAGATCGTTGGTTATAAGAAGATTTTCCTGTCAAAATCAAGGTGGACAGACCATCAAAAGAGGTGTGTAACAAAATGAGCAGCAAAAAGAAAATGGGACTTCTTGTCATGGCTTACGGAACGCCTTACAAAGAAGAGGACATAGAACGTTATTATACGCATATCAGACGCGGAAGAAAGCCGGAGCCTCATATGCTTCAAGATTTAAAAGACAGATATGAAGCGATCGGAGGCATTTCTCCGCTTGCAAAAATTACGCAGGAGCAGGCGGAGAAGCTCGCACAGCGTTTAAATGAAATCCAGGATGACGTAACATTCAAAGTGTACATCGGATTAAAACATATTGAACCGTTTATTGAAGACGCGGTGGCGGACATGCATAAAGACGGCATTACAGAAGCTGTCAGCCTTGTGCTCGCCCCTCATTTTTCAACATTCAGCGTCCAGTCATACAACAAACGCGCGAAAGAAGAAGCGGAGAAGCTCGGCGGCTTGACCATCAAGTCTGTTGAAAGCTGGTATGATGAACCGAAATTCGTTGATTATTGGGTCAGCCAGGTGAAGAAAACGTATGAATCAATGCCGAAAGAAGAACGGGATGACGCGATGCTGATCGTCTCAGCGCACAGCCTTCCTGAAAAAATAAAAGAATACGGCGATCCGTATCCTGACCAGCTGGAGGAATCCGCAAAACTGATTGCCGAAGGCGCCGGAATTACCGATTACGCAGTCGGCTGGCAAAGCGAAGGGAATACCCCTGATCCGTGGCTCGGGCCGGATGTGCAGGATCTCACGCGCGATCTGTACCAAAAGCATCCTTATAAAGCATTTGTATACGTGCCCGCAGGCTTCGTTGCCGATCATTTAGAGGTGCTTTACGATAATGATTATGAATGCAAAGCTGTGACCGAAGAAGTCGGCGCAAGCTACTATCGTCCGGCTATGCCGAACGCACAGCCTGAATTTATCGACGCGCTTGCAGCGGTCGTGCTGAAAGAGCTGGACAAGTAGAATTAAACGGTAAAGAAGGCGATAAAAATGAGTGGCGATAAAAAACATCTGGTCATCATCGGCGGCGGCATAACGGGATTAGCCGCCGCCTTCTACATGGAAAAAGAAATCAAAGAAAAACAGCTGCCGCTTGAGGTCACTCTGATTGAAGCGGGCCCGAGAGCGGGCGGCAAAATTCAGACGGCGCATAAAGACGGCTACATCATTGAGCGGGGGCCGGATTCTTTTTTGGAAAGGAAAAAAAGCGCGCCGCAGCTCGTCAAGGATTTGGGGCTTGAGCATCTGCTCGTCAACAATGCGACCGGCCAGTCTTACGTGCTCGTCAACGAGACGCTCCATCCGATGCCGAAGGGCGCGGTGATGGGCATTCCGACCAAAATCGCTCCGTTCATCTCCACCGGTTTATTTTCTGTTCCCGGAAAGGCGCGGGCGGCGCTTGACTTTGTCCTGCCTGCGAGCAAACCGAAGGAAGATCAGTCTCTGGGTGAATTTTTCCGCAGACGCGTCGGTGACGAAGTCGTTGAGAATTTAATAGAACCGCTATTATCAGGGATTTATGCCGGAGATATTGATAAGCTGAGCCTCATGTCCACGTTTCCGCAATTCTATCAGACTGAGCAGAAGCACAGAAGCCTGATTCTCGGTATGAAAAAATCGCGTCCGCAGCCTTCGGGACAGCAGCTGACGGCCAAAAAGCAGGGCCAGTTTTTAACGCTGACGACAGGGCTTCAAACGTTGGTGGAGGAGCTGGAAAAGCAGCTTACACTGACAAAGGTGATGAAAGGCACGAAAGTCACCCATATCGGCCGCGAGGAGAAAGGATATTCCGTGACGCTTGATAACGGCAAAGTGCTCTATGCGGAAGGATGCATAGTGACAGCCCCGCATAAAGCCGCGGCGAAAATGCTTTCTGATCTGCCGGCGGTTTCATGTCTCAAAGACATGCATTCTACGTCCGTTGCCAATGTTGCCTTAGGTTTTCCTGAGGGTGCCGTCAAGATGGAGCATGAAGGTACGGGATTTGTTATCTCAAGAAACAGCGACTTCTCCATCACGGCCTGCACATGGACGAATAAAAAATGGCCGCACGCGGCGCCGGAGGGCAAAACGCTTCTCAGAGCGTACGTCGGAAAGGCCGGAGATGAATCCATCGTAGATCTTTCAGATAACGAGATCATTAAAATCGTAATGGAAGATTTGAAAAAAGTAATGAAAATAAATGGCGAACCGGAAATGACCTGTGTGACCCGCTGGAACGAAAGCATGCCGCAATACCATGTCGGCCATAAGGAGCGCATCAAAGAGTTCAGAGATGCGCTGAAAGCTTCCTATCCGGGCGTATACGCGACGGGCGCGTCTTTCGAAGGGGTGGGCATCCCCGACTGTATCGACCAGGGAAAAGCCGCCGTATACGATTCACTGGCTTATTTATTTGAAACGTACCAGCCTCCGTTATCGTAAAACGGAGGTTTTTTTGCATGTTCCCGTTCTGTAGAGGGAACACCAATAAAGAGAGAAAACATTTGAATCTTCTTTGCGACTGTGATAAGTTATCTTATGTACAAAATGACTAAAACGTTCAAACGGTCAATTTAACGAGGTGGGAAACATGTCCGTCGATCGGAAAAAGCTCATTCTGGAAGCGGCAACGAAGTCTTTTACACAATTCGGCTACAAAGCAACGACAATGGATCTGGTGGCAAAGCTTGCAAATGTGGGGAAGGGAACCATCTACACGTTTTTCAAAAACAAAGAAGAACTGTTTGATGATATTTTCACCACTATTTTAAGAGAAATGAAGGAACACGCAGACGAAGCGATGAAACCGGAGCTTTCATTTCACGAAAATGTCCACCGGGCGCTTGTCGCGATTTTGGAATTCAGAAAAACACACCAGCTGACTATTAAAATTTTTCAGGAGAACGCCGAGATTGGTACAATAGCCGTTCAGGATGTCATTGCGAAAATGGAGCGGGCCATTCTGTCATACATTAAAGAAAAGATAGAAACAGCCATTGAAAACGGAAGCATTAAACCGTGTGATCCGGAACTGACCGCTTTTGTGATGCTCAAGCTCTACATCGCGCTGATATTTGACTGGGAAAAAAACCATCCGCCTCTTGAAAAAGAGACGATCGCTGAATTGCTGGAAATGTATGTTGGTCAAGGATTATCTAAATAATAGATGATCCTTCACTTTTTAGGTGCCGTGACCGTTTTGTCAAATGAGTCAGTTTGCGGAAGGAGGCAACAGGGTTGAATACAATAAAAAGCCAGTGGAAAGACATTGTAACGAACAAGAAACTGTTAATCCCCATCATTGCCATATTATTCGTTCCGCTGATCTACAGCGGAGTGTTTTTGAAGGCGTACTGGGACCCGTACGGCACGGTGGATCAGCTGCCGGTTGTCGTTGTCAACCAGGATAAAGGGGCGGACTACGAAGGGAAACATCTTCAGATCGGTGACGATCTTGTGAAAGAGTTAAAGAAAAATGATAATTTTGATTGGCATTTTTCAAGCGATCTTGATCAATCGTTAAAGGACTTATTAAATGCTAAATATTATTTATTGGTCGAGATTCCTGAAGATTTTTCTAAAAACGCCAGCACGGTAATGGATAAAAATCCGAAGAAGCTGGATCTGAAATATCATACGAATGCCGGATCAAACTATGTCGGCGCGACAATCGGGGAAAAGGCGATCGACAAACTGAAAGCCTCCGTGTCGAAAGAAGTGACAGAGCAATACGCAAAAGTCATTTTTGATAACTTTAAAGATATTGCCAAAGGGCTCGGCAAAGCCAGCAGCGGAGCCAAGAAAATAGACGACGGCACGAAAAACGCGAAAGACGGCAGCGCCAAGCTGAAGGAAAATTTAGCGAAGCTTACTGAAAGCACCGCCACCATCGGCGATAAAACACAGCAGCTTGCAGACGGCGCGGCGAAAGTGACAAGCGGAATTCAAACGCTTGACAGCTCTATCGCAAAACTTCAGAGCGCAAGCGCCGAAATTCAAGATAAATCAGGACAGATTGCTTCAGGAGGAGGCCAAGTGGCCAGCGGGCTGAAAACAAGCCTTGACGCACAAAAGCAGCTCCAGCAAAAGCTTCCGGATTTAACGAATGGATTAAGCGCGTTAAACAGCAAGGCGCAGGAAGTGTCGCAAAAAGCGGCGGCATTTGAAGATGCGATCAATTCAGTCAACCTGTCAGACATTGAAAACGCGGTTGGGCAGCTCGAACAGACTGAAAAGGACCTGCAGCAGTTTAAGAAGAAGCTTTCTGATCTGAAAAACAGTCTGGATGCCCGGGATGACGCGGTCAAAAAGGTGATTAAGGACAGTGATTTCTTAACGGATGAGCAAAAAGCGAAACTTGTTCAGCTTCTGAATGAGAAGCTTCCGAAGGCTGACCTTCCGGATTTAGACAATATCGTCAGCCAGCTTCCGTCCGGCGGAGATATTCAGCTTCCGGATATGTCAGTCATAAAAAGCGCGCTCAAAGATGTAAAAGCGAAGGCTGATCAGCTGAAAGCACTGCCTCAGTCCACATCGAAACTGTATAACGGCGCAGCGGCGGTACAAGACGCGATTAACCAGCTGACAGCGGGAACTGATAAATTATACAGCGGAGCGCAGACCGTTTTTGAAAGCCAAAACAAACTGACAGCCGGCATCGGCGAATACAACAGCAAGTTCGGACAGCTCAAATCAGGATCAGAAGCGTTAGTGTCAGGGAGCGGCCAAGTATCAGGCGGCTTAACGAAACTGCTGGACGCGCAAAACAAAATCCATGACGGCTCGTCCAAAATTGAGCAGGGTCAAGCGTCTCTCGGCACCGGTTTAAGCAAGCTTTTAGACGGCACCGGACAATTGTCCAGCCAGCTGAAAGATGCGGCCGATCAAACCGGGGACATTAAGACAGATGACAAAACGTACAGCATGTTTGCCGATCCGGTAAAAACGGACGATAACGCGATTCATTCCGTGCCTAACTACGGTACCGGACTGACGCCTTATATTCTCTCTATGGGCTTGTATGTCGGCGGATTGATGCTGACGGTCGTATTCCCTCTGAGTGAAGCTTCAGGGCGTCCGAGAAACGGTTTTGAATGGTTCCTCAGCAAATTCAGTGTTATTCTGCTTGTCGGACTGATTCAATCCGTTATTGTCGCCACGGTTCTGTTAAAAGGAATCGGGCTTGATGTGGAAAGCACGTGGAGATTCTATCTCTTTACGATGATTACCAGCATCGCGTTCCTGTCCATGATTCAATTATTGGCGACAACGATGGGGAATCCGGGACGCTTTATCGCTGTCATCATTCTGGTGCTCCAGCTCGGGGCAAGCGGAGGAACCTTCCCGCTTGAACTCCTGCCGGGATTCTATCAAGTGATTCACGGGGCACTGCCGATGACTTACAGCATCAACGGGTTCCGCGCCGTCATTTCAAATGGCGATTACGGCTATATGTGGCAGCAGGCATCCATTCTGTTGGGCATCGCCGTTGTCATGATCGCGCTGACCATCGTGTATTTTACGGTGCAAAGCAAAAAAGAACACAAAACGGAAGAAGAAATAACAGCATAAGAAAAAGAGGCTCTGAGCAGATGCTCAGGGCCTCTTTTTTTTAGATTTCAATCGTCGTACTATTAAAATCCCCATCTCACCAACAGTCCGGTATACGTCAATCCTCCGCCGAACCCGAATAATACCAGCGTCTGGCCTTCCGACAGTTTTTTTGCTTTCACAGCTTCATCCAATGCGAGAATAATAGAAACCGATGAAGTGTTGCCGTAATATTCAACGCTTGTCAACGTCCGTTCAAGCGGGAAGGGCAGTTTTTCGCAGATGGATTCGATCATCCGCATGTTGGCGCTGTGAGGAACGAACCAATCCAGATCGTCTTTTGAAAAGCCGGCTTTTTCTAAAAGGGCATTGCATTCCTCAGGCACGGTTCTGGCCGCCCATTTATATACTTCGCGCCCGTTTTGCACCATGTTTCCTCCACCTTTAAGCGGCTCGCCGTTTAATTCTGTGCTCAGTCCCGTGCGATACAGCACGTCCGCGCTTCCTCCCGCTGTTCCTTGCACGGCTGCCAAAAAGCCCGGCGCTGATTCATCGCGTTCCACCAATAGGGCGCCTGCAGCGTCTCCGAAAAGAACGCAGGTCGTCCGGTCAGTATAATCCGTTACCTTTGATAATGTTTCACCGGCAATGACAATCACTTTTTGATGGGAACCGGCGGTAATTAATGCGTCTGCGAGCTGAAGGCCGTAAGTGAGTCCGGCGCATGTGGCGTTAATATCAAGCGCCCCCGTGTGCGGCCAGCCGAAGTAAGCCTGCACGCGTGCCGCGGTGCTTGGAAACGCATAGTCCGCCGTCGTTGTGGCGACAAGGATCATATCGACATCATCAAGAGTTCCGCTGTATCGTTCTGCAAGGTTTTTCACCGCTTCCACACACAAATCCGATGTGAATTCATGTTCGCCGGCAATGCGTCTTTCCTTCATACCGGTGCGCTGGACGATCCATTCATCAGATGTATCGACGATGCGCTCCAAATCCGCGTTTGTTAATCGGCGTGCCGGAGCATATGTACCGATTGCTGTAATTTTAGATTTTGACATGAAAAAATCACTCCTTTATATCAGATTATAACACCTGATATTATTACTTGGTACTAATTTTAATAAAAAAACCCAAGCAGCATCCGCTGTTTGGGGAGCATGAGATATCTATTTGTAAAACGGGCTTGTGTGAACGATTACCAATGACGGCAGCAGCGGCGGCATGAATGATGATGCTTCTTTTTGTCTTTCTTCTTTTTGTCTTTCTTCTTTTTACAAGGGTCTTCTTTTTTCTTTTTACAGTGATCTTCTTCTTTTTTACAGCCCCAGAAGGCTGCACCAGACCAATCATCCTCAAACCAATCCTCAAACCAATCATTATGAAATCTTTTCCGCTTGTGCGGTTTACGGCTGATCATACATTTCCCTCCTATGCTCATGCTCCCTTCATTCTATGAAAAAAGAGAAGGAAAAGATTGGACGGGTTGTGGATCAAAAGAGTATATTTTAAGAAGAATATAATTGATAGGAGGAATGACCTGTGGAAAATATGAAACATACGATGGAACTGATTAAAGAATTGGTGTCGATTCCGAGTCCGACGGGCAATACATACGAGGTTATCGCCTATACAGAAAGTCTTTTAAAAGAATGGGGCGTCTCCTCTTACAGAAACCGCAAAGGCGGTCTTTTTGTCACAATTCCCGGCCGTGATGACAAGAAACACAGATTGCTGACGGCGCATGTCGATACGCTCGGCGCGATGGTAAAGGAGATAAAGGCGGACGGCCGGCTGAAGATTGACTTGATCGGCGGCTTCCGATATCACTCGATTGAAGGGGAATATTGCGAGATCCAAACTTCTTCCGGCAAAACCTATACAGGCACCATCTTAATGCATCAGACTTCAGTGCACGTCTACAAGGACGCCGGCAAGGCAGAGCGGAATCAGGAGAATATGGAAGTCCGTCTTGATGAGCCTGTCCGGACGAAGGAAGAGACGTCCGATCTCGGCATCAGGGTCGGCGATTTCATCTCATTTGACCCGCGCGTGCAGATTACGCCGAGCGGCTTTATTAAGTCCCGGCATCTTGATGACAAAGCGAGCGTGGCTCTGCTCTTGAATTTAATCCGCTGCATCACGGAAGAGAAAATCGAACTTCCGTATACGACGCATTTTCTGATTTCTAATAATGAAGAAATCGGCTACGGCGGCAATTCCAACATTCCTCCTGAGACCGTTGAATACTTGGCTGTTGATATGGGGGCGATCGGCGACGGCCAGTCTACGGATGAATATACCGTCTCCATTTGCGTGAAGGATGCGAGCGGCCCGTACCATTATCAGCTCAGAAAACATCTGGCCGGGCTTGCGGAGCGCTATGGCATTGATTATCAGCTTGATATTTATCCGTATTACGGTTCTGATGCCTCAGCAGCCATCCGTTCGGGCCATGACATCGTCCATGGGCTGATCGGCCCGGGAATTGACGCTTCACACGCTTTTGAACGCACGCATGAATTATCGCTTCTTAATACGGCGAAGCTTTTGCACCGGTACGTTTTATCGCCGATGGCATAAAAAACCCTGCGCGGAAATCATTCCGTGCAGGGTTTTCATTTTAACCTGAGATGGTTGTGTTTTGTTCTGTTTTGGCGAGGCTCATGACCTTCGCGCCTTTAACGGGATCATACTGGCCTTCCCATTTTGACATCACAACAGATGCCAGCGCGTTTCCGGTCAGATTGACGACCGTACGGGCCATGTCCATAATCCGGTCAACACCGGCGATGAATGCAAGGCCTTCTGCAGGAACGCCGATTGTGCCGAGTGTCGCAAGCAGGACGACGAAAGAAGTCCCGGGCACGGCAGCCATTCCTTTGGAAGTGACCATCAAGACAAGCACAAGGGTAATCTGCTGCCAAATGGTCAAGTCAATGTGGTATACCTGAGCGAGGAATAAAGCGGCGATTGATTGGTACAGCACAGATCCGTCTAAGTTAAAGGTATATCCGATCGGCACAACAAAGGAAACAATACCTTTCGGACAGCCGATTTTCTCCATCTTCTCCATGATGCGGGGGAGTACGGTTTCGGAGCTTGACGTACTGAACGCCAATAAAATTTCATCCTTCATATAGGCGAGGAATTTGAAAATGTTTAAACCGGCAAGCTTTCCGACGATTCCGAATACAACAATGAGAAAGAAAGCCAAAG
Organism: Bacillus sp. JNUCC-22; assembly: GCF_018861275.1. Taxonomy (NCBI): domain Bacteria; kingdom Bacillati; phylum Bacillota; class Bacilli; order Caryophanales; family Bacillaceae; genus Bacillus; species Bacillus sp. JNUCC-22. Next base: position 1,018,233 of record NZ_CP076408.1, read on the forward strand.
CTACATATACTAAACCGACCAGTTTACCGAGTGAAAGCAGGGAACTGAGCCCAAATTTGGAAACGGTAACACCGATCAACGCAAAAACACCAAACGGCGCAACTTTCATGACGAGGTTCACAACATGGAACATCGCATGAGAAACACCTTCAAAGAAGGCCAATACGGGCTTTCCTTTTTCACCGATTGCCGAGATGCCGAGTGCAAACAGCACGGTAAAGCAGATGATGGCAAGCAGATCTCCTTCGGCTAATGATTGGAAGAAGTTTGTCGGTACGATATGCAGGAATGTGTCCGCAACGGATTTACCGCTTTGTTCTTTTTCTGTTTCAACATATTGACTGATATCTGTCTTTTGAGCTTCATGTATATTAACGCCTGCTCCCGGCTGAAACAGATTCGCCAAAGCCAGCCCGAGAATAATGGCAAAAGTGGTAATGATCTCAAAATACAAAATCGTTCTGAAGCCTAATTTTCCGACTTGTTTTCCGCTTCCCGCGCCGGCAACGCCGATGATTAAGCTGGAGACGACAATTGGAATCACTATCATTTTGATTAAGCGTAAAAACAAATCGCCGATAGGCTGTAAATATGTTGGAATGGCGGGATTGCCGTACCAGATGACACCGACTACAACCCCTAGTATGAGTCCGACGAAAATTTGCGTCGCTAGTCCAAAGCGTAATTTTTTCATAGATTACCTCCCGAAGAAAAAAGTGCAATAAGTATCTAAAAAGATAGCTATTAGAACAAATTATAATAGAAAAGAAAACAATCCGTCTATAGAAAAATATAGATTGAAAATACTGAATCTTTTAAAACGTACAGATAATTGCTAATAATGGTGAATAACGCCCTATTCAGAAAGTATGATGACGGCCGAAAAAACGGGCGCCGCACAACTTAGAATTGTGCGGCGCCCTATTGTCACATATCCTTAATTTTCAAGCAGTCATTGCACAGATTAATGTGACACTCATACTGCTCAACAATCTCATTTCCGCATTCTTCGCATTTCTTACCGGGTAAATTTCTGAAAAAATCCGACATCTTTTCCAACATACCCATCCCTCTTTCATTGTTTTGTCTCTACATTGTATTATAACAGTTTTGGAAAATCAACGGCTGTTTTGACACAATGTTTAAAACATGCAATTTGTACGAAAAATAGGTATATTGGAGGAAAGGATCTTTTTATCATAAACATTCGGAGGATTATATGAAAGTTACAGTTATTGGATGCTGCGGCGGGTTTCCGGCCGCAAACGAAGCAACTTCAGGCTATCTGTTTCAGTCCGGCGGTTATTCTCTGCTCGTCGATTGCGGAAGCGCCGTATTATCAAAGCTGTTTGCCTATGTTCCGGCAGAAGAGCTTGATGCCGTCATTTTGTCCCATTATCACCATGATCATATCGCTGATATCGGGCCGCTTCAATTTGCCAAACAGGTCGGCTCCTTTCTCGGAAAAGGGACGCATGCACTGCCGATTTACGGGCATGATGCTGATATAGAACAGTTTGAGCGCCTTACATATAAAACGCATACAAAGGGAGTGGCCTATCAGCCGGACCGCCCGCTTTCTCTAGGTCCGTTCACCATTACCTTTCTGAAAACAGTGCATCCGGTCACTTGTTATGCGATGCGGATTACTGACAGTTCAGCTTCTGTTGTGTATACGGCTGATTCAAGCTACCAGGACGCGTTTATCCCGTTTGCGGAAAATGCCGATCTGCTGATCTGCGAGTGCAATTTTTACGCAGACCAGGACGGCACGTCAGCCGGCCATATGAACAGTTTGGAAGCCGGACGTATCGCGAAGGAGGCCGGAGCGGGGGAGCTGATTCTCACGCATCTGCCTCATTTCGGCGAGCACCGGAAGCTGAAAGAAGAAGCGGAATCCGTGTTCGGGGGCGAAGTGACAATCGCCGCTTCCGGATTGAAGTGGGAGAAATAAAGGAGGAGCACCATGTTATTTATCGACAACCAAAACATAACCGACCCGAGGATCAACCTCGCGATCGAGGAATATTGCGTGAAGCATCTCGACCCTGAACAGACATACCTGCTGTTTTATGTCAATCAGCCGTCGATTATCATTGGGAAGAACCAAAACACAATAGAAGAAATCAATACGAAATACGTAGAAGATAACGGAATTATCGTCGTCCGCAGGCTGTCAGGAGGCGGTGCGGTTTACCATGACCTCGGGAATCTGAATTTCAGTTTTATCACGAAGGATGACGGCGACAGCTTTCACAATTTTAAAAAATTCACCGAACCCGTTATTCAGGCGCTGCGCCAGCTCGGTGTGGAAGCTGAATTAAGCGGCCGAAATGACATCGTGGCGGACGGCAGAAAAATTTCCGGCAACGCTCAATTTTCGACGAAAGGGCGTATTTTCAGCCACGGAACATTAATGCTGGATTCCGCCATTGATCATGTTGTGTCAGCCTTGAAAGTGAAAAAAGACAAAATCGAATCAAAAGGCATTAAGTCGATCAGAAGCCGTGTCGCCAACATCAGCGAGTTTCTTGATGACAAAATGACGGCGGATGAATTCAAAAAGCACCTGCTTCACCATATTTTTAATACAAATGATCTTTCCGAAGTGCCGGAATATAAACTGACCGATGAAGACTGGAAAGCGATCCGGAAGATTTCCGAAGAGCGCTATCAAAACTGGGACTGGAATTTCGGCAGGTCGCCCGCATTTAACCTTCAGCATTCGAAACGTTATCCGGTCGGATCGATTGATCTGCGTCTTGAAGTGAAAAAAGGAATCATTCAGGACTGCAAAATTTTCGGTGATTTCTTCGGTGCGAAAGATGTGAGTGAAGTCGAACAGGCGCTGACCGGAAAACAGTATGACCGAACCGGTATCAAGGAGGCGCTGGCCGGAATCGATCTGAAACAGTATTTCGGCAAAATAGAGCTGGAAGATTTCCTCGAGCTGATTTATTAGAACATTTGCCGAACGCATGATTTGAATCAGCGCCCGTTTTTGTGAAATGATAGAACCATAATGAATGGGGAGGGATCATGATGAAAGTATTTCTCATCGGAGCAAACGGACAGATCGGACAGCGGCTGACCGGGCTGTTTCAAAAAGACGGCACGCATACGCTGCGGGCGATGGTCCGGAAACAAGAGCAGAAAGAAGCGCTTCAAGCCGCGGGAACAGAAGCCGTTCTTGCAGATTTGGAAGGAAGCCCGGAAGACATCGCGAAAGCCGCTGAAGGCTGTGACGCGATTGTGTTTACCGCCGGATCAGGAGGAAGCACCGGATACGATAAGACGCTTTTGATTGATCTTGACGGAGCCGCGAAAGCGATAGAAGCGGCAAAGATAGCCGGCATCAAGCGGTTCATTATGGTAAGCGCCCTTCAGGCTCATAACCGCGACAATTGGAATGAAGCGCTGAAGCCGTATTACGCCGCAAAGCATTATGCGGATAAAATTCTTGAAGCGAGCGGTCTGACGTATACGATTATCCGGCCGGGCGGGTTATTAAATGATCCCGGCACGGGAAATATCAAAGCCGCGGCCGATTTAGAAAGAGGCTCCATTTCAAGAGACGATGTCGCCAAGACCGTTATCGCATCCCTTGATGAACCGAATACGTATGAAAAAGCATTCGATCTGACGGCGGGCGGCACGCCGGTCAGTGAAGCGCTGAAACAATTATAGTTTCCGGTTTTACGGCACTCGGGGCTTTTTGCCCTTGAGTGTTTTTCTATATTTTTCTATAATAAAAGTGAACGTTTATTCCGGATAAATGAATGACTATTCATTCATTACTTTTTTAAAGGGGTGGGAAAATGAATCTGGTTTCCAAATTGGAAGAAACGGCATCGCAGAAACCGGAAAAACCAGCTTGTCTGTTTCAAGATCAGTACATGACGTATGAGGAGCTGGCAGGTAAAATCAAAGCATTTGCAAACGGCTTGGAGGACAGGGGACTGAAAAAAGGGGATCATCTCGCGCTGCTGCTCGGAAATACGCCTGATTTTGTTATTGCGTTTTTCGGCGCGTTAAAAGCGGGAATTGTCGTCATACCTGTTAATCCGGCATATACACCTTCAGAAATCGCATACATGCTGAAAAACGGCGATGTCAAAGCGATCGCCGGCATCGACCTTTTAATTCCCGTATTTGAAAGCCTGCACGGCTCGCTGCCGCTGCTGGAGCATATCATTATCAGCCAGACAGCAGAGAACGCTCCATCGACAGAAGACCCTCAATTGCGCTTAAAAATGACAACGTTTACAAAAATGCTCCGCCCGACGGAGCGCAGCAGAACTTATCCGACATTGTCCAAAGATGATACTGCCGTCATTTTATACACCTCAGGGACGACCGGAAAACCGAAAGGCGCCATGCTCACCCATCAGAATCTTTTCTCCAATGCAAATGATGTCGCCGGATACTTAGGAATGAATGAGAAAGACAAAATTGTGGCGGCATTGCCGATGTTTCACGTTTTTTGTTTAACCGTTTGTATGAATGCGCCTCTGATGAGCGGAGCGTGTGTCTTAATTGAGCCGCAATTCAGCCCGGCTTCTGTGTTTAAACTGATTAAAAGCCGTCAGGCAACCATTTTTGCCGGCGTTCCGACGATGTATAACTATCTGTATCAATACGAGCACGGCAAGGCGGATGATTTTGCGTCCGTCAGACTGTGCATTTCAGGCGGGGCCTCCATGCCGGTCGCTCTGTTGCAGACGTTTGAACAAACCTTTGACGTCACCATTCTGGAGGGGTACGGACTTTCTGAAGCGTCTCCGGTTACTTGTTTTAATCCGTTTGACCGGGGGAGAAAGCCCGGCTCGATCGGGACGAATATTTTACATGTCGAAAATAAAGTCGTCGATACACTCGGACGCGAATTGCCCGACCATCAAGTGGGAGAATTGATCGTGAAAGGGCCGAATGTAATGAAAGGCTATTACAAGATGCCCGAGGAGACGGAGCACGCGCTGAAAGACGGCTGGCTGTACACGGGTGATTTGGCGAAGCGCGACGAAGACGGTTATTTTTATATCGTCGACAGAAAAAAAGATATGATTCTCGTCGGCGGATACAACGTCTATCCGCGCGAAGTAGAAGAAGTGCTCTACAGCCATGAGGGCATTAAAGAAGCCGTGGTCATCGGCGTTCCTGACGCCAAAACGGGGGAAGCGGTGCATGCTTATATAGTGCCTGGGGACGGTGAGCTGACAGAGCAGGCGGTTTTTGATTACTGTGAAACACATTTGGCAAAATATAAACGGCCGGCGGAAGTGATTTTTCTTGATGAGATTCCGAAGAACGCGACCGGGAAGCTGCTGAGACGGGCGGTCCGGGACATGCTTCCGAAATGACGGACGAAAAGCGAAGCCCCCCGGCTTCGCTTTTACATGCTGATCCGGTCAGCTCTGTGATTCTTCCTTAATGATGCTTTGCACAAGCTTCGTATCATGCCGGGTCAGTTTGTAATACGTGTTTTTATACTTGTACATCATATAATTGCCGCTTTCGAGCCACATGCTGAATGAATCAAAACGGTCTTCATGATATTTGACCGTTCCGTCATAATCGGGAGATACGCTTTTGGTCAGTTTGACTTGTTTTCCTTGGTTCAAGATATCGAGCATATCTTTTACATTCTGCCTGTCTTTAATTTTGATTTCTTTATTTCCGTGCTCAGACAGAATAATCAGATCTGCGTTGCTTGATGGAAACACATCGCCGGTCCGGCTGTATACATAGAAGAAAGCAATAACCAAAAGGGCGATTACGACAATAAACGCGATTATTTTTTTCATATTCATCACTCCGTCTTTTAGTCTTTCCCGCTTCCTGTTGTTCCATTCTTTTCTGTTGTGAAAAGATTAACATCCGTTTCGGAGGCTTGGTTCTATTTATTTGCATTTATGCTTACAATAGGAGTAAGTCATAAGGCTAAGGAGGGAGACTTCCATGCGCAAATGGATAGCGGCAGCGGGGCTTGCCTATGTGCTGTACGGCCTTTTTTTCTATTGGTATTTCTTTATGACAGGAGACTCCGCCGTCCCGGAGGCCGTAAAGGGAACGAAAGCCGATCCGTCCTCGTTTATGGACCCGGGCCGCCTGGCAGCCGCTGAAAACTTTTCAAATGTAAAGGATTTTTTATTTTTCATCGGAGCGCCGTTAGATTGGTTTTTATTTTTTCTGCTGCTCATTACGGGGCTTGCCAAAAAAATAAAGCATTGGCTGGAAGCAGCGGTGCGCTTTCGGGTGCTGCAAATCGTAAGCTTCGTATTTGTGATTTCACTCATCGTTACGGCGGCTTCGCTTCCGCTTGAGTGGATCGGATATCGGGTTTCGCTTGCGTATCATATTTCGACGCAGACAACAGCAAGCTGGATAAGAGACCATGTCATTGATTTCTGGATCAGTTTTCCGCTGTTTGCCGTGTGTGTGCTTGTGTTTTACTGGCTGATCACAAAGCATACAAAAAAATGGTGGTTTTACGCTTGGTGTCTTACTGTGCCGTTTACCCTGTTTTTGTTTTTCCTGCAGCCGGTCGTGATTGATCCTTTATACAATGATTTCTATCCGCTGAAAGATAAGGAGCTGGAAAGCAAAATTTTGTCGCTTGCCGACAAGGCCGACATTCCGGCCAGCCATGTTTATGAAGTAAATATGTCGGAGAAAACAAATGCGCTGAATGCGTATGTGACGGGAATCGGTTCGAATAAGCGAATCGTTTTGTGGGATACGACGCTTAACAAACTGAAGGATCGGGAAATTTTGTTCATTATGGGGCATGAGATGGGGCACTATGTGATGAAGCACGTGTACATCGGACTGGCCGGGTATCTGCTGCTGTCATTAGCCGGGTTCTATATCATTGACAAGCTTTATAAGCGGCTGTCCAAATTCTTCGGCCGAATGCTTCATATAAAGGGGCCTGAAGATCTGGCCGCCCTCCCGCTGTTATTACTGCTCATATCCGTTCTCAGTTTTGCTTCTGATCCGATTACGAATGCCGTCTCCAGGTATCAGGAAAATGCCGCCGACCGTTACGGCATCGAGCTGACCGGAAACCGGGAAGCGGCGATTGAGACGTTTCAGGACTTGGCCGATACGGGACTGAGCCGGGTCAACCCGCCGTTTCTCGTCAAAATTTTCAGAGGGAGCCACCCGTCGATCATGGAGCGGATTGAACATGCGGAGGAAGAAAAATAATAAAAAAAACCGGCGGGGCCATGCCCGACGCCGGTTTTTTATGTTTTACTGAGCTGCCGCCTGTACGTTGATCAGCCCTTTTCCGTAGTAGAAAGCATCACCAAGTTTTGTAGTGGTGTTTTCTAAACTGCTGCGGACTTGAGTGTTTGTCCAGTTCGGGTGCTTAGAAAGAATCAAAGCAGCCGCTCCGGCAACGTGCGGAGATGCCATTGACGTACCATTGTACGCGCCGTATTTGTTTCCAGGAAGCGTGCTTTGGATAGAGACGCCTGGTGCCATGACATCAAGCTCAGAACCTACGCTTGAGAAAGATGCTCTTTGGTTGCTGCTGTTAACAGCGCCTACCGCAATGACAGAAGGGTATTTACCAGGGTAGCCCACTGTGCTTGAGCCGCCGGAAGTGCCTTCGTTGCCGGCTGCCGCTACGACTACGATGCCGGAAGCAACGGCTTTGTCAACTGCCGCTTTTAACGCTGCAGAACCAGAAGGTCCGCCGAGGCTCATGTTAATAACGTCCATATTGTTTGCGATCGCCCACTCAATTCCGTTAATAATCCAGCTGTACTGGCCGGAACCGTCAGCGCCGAGAACTTTTACAGCGTAAAGAGATGCGCTTGGCGCAACGCCTAATACACCGATTGAGTTATTAAGAGCCGCAACTGTACCGGCAACGTGAGTTCCGTGGGAGTTGTTGTCTTGGAAAGGATTTGTTTCAGAAGGTACCATGCTGGCTCCGCCTGCTACCTTTAAATCAGAATGAGAAGAATCGATACCGCTGTCGATAACCGCTACTTTAACATTTGATCCGGTGAAGCCTTGAGAGTGCAGAGCAGGGGCTTTAATCTGTGATACACCGTAAGGCACGGACTGCGCGTACGCCTGTGCAACGTGATCTTCTTCAACGTAAGCGACGCTAGGGTCTTTTTTCAGCTCTTTTACAGCTTTTTCATTTAATGTAGCTGAAGCTGCGTCTACATATTTGAATTGCTTTTGAACTTTCCCGCCTTTTTCAGAAATGACATCTTTTTTCTTAGCGGCGCTCATCGTGCTCATTGTCTGTTTAAATCCGACAATGTATTTCTTTTCCCCGTTTGATTTCCCTGCCGCCTGGGCAGGAGACGTGCTGCCGAACGCCATCGTAAAGATTAACGCTAAAGCAAACAGCAAACTGATCCATACCTTTTTGCCTCTCACTCTTTATCCACTCCTTTTTTCATTTGCAGAACAACCAATAGACAGATTATTCTGTGGATTAATTGTATAGCATGGAATAATATTTTAGTAGACCCAATTTTTTTCAGTTTGTTTTATTTCTATTTAGGTATATCATCTCTCTTTCGTTTAATAGGAACCCGAAATATTTAAATTTTAATGGAAAAAACCGATGGAAGGACATGAGTATTTGTACACAGCCGCAATCGCTCTCTTGTTTGCTGGGTCGAACGGTTTGATTCCATTTTTGGAAGCTGAGGCAAAAACAGGATAAATGTCACCTTTTGTTGAATGCAGAAGTCTGATGGAAACGAAAGCGGAATGAAATAAAGCGGCCGGCATGAATCAGTCTTCGGCTTTCTTGACGGAGAAAAGCTGTGAAACCATTTTATAAAAATAATGATAATGAATATCATTGATACTTATATTGTCAATGATATAATTGCGGAAAAACGAAAGAGGGGGAACAGATGAAACCAATTTTCAGTATGCTGATGATCTTATCCGTTCTCTTCATAACGGCATGCTCAGAACAGGAACATGAAACCGCCGTCAGGCACGATCTGGGGACCGCGCATGTGACTGCGCACCCGCAGCGCATCGCCGTATTGAATGAGGGCTTTATTGACACCCTCCATGATCTCGGCATAAAGCCGGCGGCCGCGGCGGATAACCGGACGGAGCGAAACGACGGCAGTCCGTCCGTCGGGCCCCCGTCACATCCCGATTTGAAAAAGATCACTTCGTTAAAACCCGATCTCATCATTGCAGACTCAAGCCTGCACAGGGGGATCTACCGAAAACTGACAAAGATCGCTCCGACAATCGCTTTAAAAAATGAAGATGCGGATTATCAGGATGCGGTTGACGCTGCCCTTACTATTGAAAAGGCGGTCGGTAAAGAGGGCATCATAGAGAAACAATTGTCGGCTCAGGAAGAAAAGCTGAATGACATCAAAAGAAAGCTGGATGCAGAAGGCGGCACGATTTTATTAATTGACGCTGCAAATGACAGCATTTCCGTAAAGGATGATCAGTTTTTTACGTCCCGGCTTTTGACGCTCGCAGGGTTTACATATGCCGTCCAGACGGATTCCGGCGGGAAATCAGACTCTATCAAAATGACGCCCGGGCAGCTTTTGGATATCGATCCTGATTACATCGTGCTGTTGGACGGTGAGAAAGAACCCGAAAAAAATCACCTCTGGAAACAGCTGACGGCCGTAAAAAACGGACACGTTTACCGCGCGGACAGGGCGGTATGGACGGAGCGCCGGAGCATTGACGGTGCGGACGCCATATTACATGATCTGCAGAAAAAAATGCTCGCCAAAAAGGCCCAAAACTGAATTCGGGCCTTTTTGTTATGATTCTGACAGGTGGCTGCTTACATTGTAATCTTTGACGCGCCACTTATTTTCAATTCGTTCGATATTGCTCAGGCACGCATTGACAAGCTTAGCTTTTTGTATGTCGGTATCACCGTCAGAAATGGCGGACAAGAGGGCGTGAATGGCTGCGCCGTGAGCGACGATCAGTACTTTTTGCTCAGGAAACCGCTCCTGAACTTTCACTAAACCGGCAAGCATTCTGTCTGTCAGCTCTTCTGCTGTCTCCATGTTCGGGTAGTTTTTATCCGGGTAGCGCTTCGACCGTTCCGGTAAAGACATTCCTTCCGCATCACCGTAGCTCCGTTCTCTGAAATCTTCCATGACGACAATGGGAAGATTTAAAAACCCGTTAATAATGTCAGCTGTTTTTCTGGCCCGTTTCATCGGGCTTGAGACGATGACATCCCATTCGGACCCCTTTAAGTACTCTCCTGTTTCTTTCGCCTGACGCTCTCCCGTCGCATTTAACGGAATATCCGATTTGCCTTGAAGCTTCTTTTGGGCGTTCCAATCAGTCTCTCCATGTCTTACTAAACAAACGGCAGTCATAAAGTCTCCACTCCGATCAATTTTTTATCGATATCATCTATTATACTGCCGTTACGTTAACACTTCAAAGAGAAGCGCCAGTCCGACTCCCCCTCCGCTGCCGATCGCTGCTGCTGCGTAGCGGGCATCCGGGCGTCTTTTTGCTTCATAAAAAAGCCGGGTGACAAGCGCCGCCCCGGAAGCCCCGTACGGATGCCCGACGGCCAGAGCGCCGCCCCGGACATTTATTTTAGAATACGGCACTCGAAGCTGCTGTGAAAAAACGCATATTTTGACGGCAAACGCCTCGTTGATTTCGTATATATCAATATCATCCGGTGACAGGTCCCGTTCCTTCAAAAGTTTTTTGACGGCATAAACCGGAGCTGCTGACGGATAATGCGGATGGACGCCGCTTACCGCGCTTCCGATAAAACGCAATCCCGGCTTTAAACCGAGAGACCGCGCTTTTTGTTCTTCCATCACACAAACTGCCGCCGCCCCGTCAGAAATTCCGCAGCTGTTGGCGGCGGTGACAGAGCCTCCGGACTGAAAGACGGGCTTGGCACGGGAGATGAGAGGCTCCATGTTCCGCTTTTTCAGCATGTTTTCGTCAGCGGCGAATCCGTGACAGGGAAGAATTTCCGGGCGGTACAAGCCGTCTTCGTGCGCTTTGACGCTCCGTTCATAGCTGAGAAGGGCATATTCGTCCTGCATCTTTCTCGTTACGCCGTAAGCCTGTGCCGTATACTCTGCTGCTATGCCCATATCAGGATCGCCGATGTGTTCAGGAGAAAAGCGCGCCCGGGATGAGAAAGGGGAACGGCTGCTGCTCTCCGCTCCTCCCGCGATGTATGTGCTCCCCGCACCGGCTTTAGCAAAGTGGCACGCGACCCTCACGGCGTCCAGTCCGGAGCCGCACTGCCTGTCGATGGTCGTACCGGACACGCTCAAAGGAAGTCCGGCGGCCAAGGCTGACAGCCGGGCGAGATTCCCGCCGCGGCCCGTCGCGTTTCCGATCAGGACTTCATCAATGTCTTCGGGCATGTTCCGGCTCAAATGGCGGATCAGCGGAGCTGCCAAATCTTCTGGGAGACAGTCTTTTAACAGGCCGTTTTCCCGGGCGAAAATTGTCCGTTTCGCATCCGTAATTACAGCTTCCATTCCATCATGTCCTTTGCCTGCTTTTGTACGGCGGCACGGGCGATCTTTCCGCCGCCTGTTTCCGGTATTTCTGAAAACAGCCATTTTTTCGGGATTTTATATGCCGCCAGCTGCTCGCGGCACTGTTTCTTCAGTTCCTTTACATTTGCATCTCCGTCGATCACCGCAACGGCGATGCTGCCCCAATAATCATCAGGAATGCCGATGACGGCCGCTTTTCTGACGCCCGGACAGCGGTTGAGCACACGTTCTATCTCTTCAGGGAATACATTCAGGCCGCCTGATACGATCATCCCGTTTTCACGTCCTTCGATATAAAGATAGCCTTCCCGATCAATATATCCCATGTCATCAACCGTCATCCAGCCGGAATCATCAGGTTTTGCGCCGTTGATGTATCCGGAAAATTTCATCGGGCTGTTCACAAAAATCTTCCCCGTTTCGCCCGGCATGCAGCGTTCTCCGCCGGGCCGGCGGATTTCGATTGTAACATTTTCAAACGGGCGGCCCGCGGCGTCAGGCTTTCGGGCGCTGTCTTCAGGCGATAAGAACGCCACGAAACTCAGCTCAGACGTTCCGTAAAAATCGTATAACCGCAAATGGGGATAGCGCTCTGACAGCACTTGTTTAGACGAAGCGGGCCAGTCTGCACCGGAAGAAATCACCTTGAGCGGTGTATCCGGAAACGCCTCTAGTGAGAGCAGGGCGTCCGTCATTGTCGGAACGGTATATAGAACGTCAGCTTGTCTGAGCCGGTCTTTCATTCCGGCCGGGTTGAATTTTCTTTGAAGGATGACGGTTCCGCCGATAAACAAAGTGCTGACGGCGCCGTATAAAAAGTGTGACGAGCGAAGCGTGCCCGGTACCAGCACTTTGTCATCAGGGGAAATGCCGAATTCACGTTTCGTACAAGAAAAGCTCTCCAGCCACGAACGGTGAGAGCGGGTGAAGGCTTTCGGCTTACCGGTCGATCCCGAGGTGAATCCGGTATAAAAGGGCAGGCCGGCGTTTTTGATAAAAGCGCCTTCCGTTTTTTCCGCCTCGATCAAAGGCCTGCATTCATCCCACAGGATGACAGGCGTTTTGACGCCGTCCAGTCTGCCGCTCAGCCGGCGGTCACAGATGACGAGGCCGGTTTTGCTGATGTTCAGCTGGTCCGCGAGTTCCGCCGCTGCCGAGCGGGGATCTAACGGAACCGCCGTGCAGCCGGCATGCGCCGCCCCTGCGAAAAGTTGTAAAAAAGGGATGCCGTTCGGCAGTAATATTGCAATGTTTTCCGGCTTACCTGAAAGGCTGCCAAGCCAGTTTGCGGTTTGGTTAACTAGCCTGTTCCAAGTTTGATAGGTGATCTGTTCTGTTTCTGTCTGAATTGCGATCTGTTCCGGCGCTTGTCCGGCTGTATCTGAATATGATGATGTAATCATGATGACTAAAATCAGCTTCCTTTCGTCGGCAAAAGCCGGCTTGCTTGAAGAGTTTTTCTGATTCTTACGGCTGCGAATGAGGCTGCGGCCGCTTTAAGCAGATCTCCGGGCACATAGATGAGGCTGAGCTTTACGGCAGTCAAGATATCAATGTGCATCATAAAAGCCTGAACGGGAATGCCGATGACATACAAAAACAGCACGCCGAACAAGAACTGTCTGATAAACAGATGGGGGACAGCAGCTGAGCGAAGGCCTTGGATGCTGAGGCTCAGCAGTAATGCCGCCAGCGGATATGCGATGAGATATCCGGCGCTCGGCCCGAAAAAAACCCCGAATCCGCCTCTGCCGCCTGAAAGGAGAGGCGCTCCGCATGCCACAATCAGCAAAAACAGCAATTGGCTTAAAAACGCCGCTTTCGGTTTTAGGATGCTTCCCGATAAGAGCACACCGATCGTCTGGAGCGTAATCGGAACCGGCGTAAAGGATAAGAAAAGCGGCGGGAGCAGCCCCAAAAGTCCCATAATGGCGGTAAACACGGCAATCTGCATCATTTCTGTCAATTTCATTATGTATTCCTCCAGCTTATCAAAATATGTTTATACAATAAAGCGAGTCTTTATATATGTCAACTCTATTATATTTCGAGTTAACATTAAAAAGACCGGCCCTTTATGAAAAAGGCCGGTCGGTTTATCTTTATTCTTCTGTAAGGATAACAAGTGAATCAACGGATGATGCAACGTGGGAAACCGCGCGGCTGACTTCTTGAAGGCCGCCGAGAAAGGCCTGCAAATCAACGTCGATTTTGCCTGTCTGGTCTTTGCTCGTTTTCATGCTTTGGACGATGTCATCAAACAGACGGTTGATCTGCGCCATTTTTTCTTTCGTTTCACTTACAAGTCCGTTTACATCTTTAATATGTTTGGACACGATGTTGATTTGTGTATTGGTATTGTTCACGAGCTCTGATACGGTGGAAACGGTTTTTTTCGTATCCTCTGAAAGCTTTCTTACCTCCGTCGCCACAACGGCGAACCCTTTGCCGTGCTCCCCGGCTCTCGCGGATTCTATTGAAGCGTTGAGTGACAGGAGATTCGTTTGCTCGGCGATCCCCGTCACGATGCCGAAGATTTTTTCGATCTGCTGGGCGATGTCATTCAGCTTGTCCATTTCTTCTTCAATCTGCAGAAGGCTGGCGTCGATTTTATTCATCTGCTGCTGCTGGCTTTCAAGCTCTTTTTTCCCGCCGATTGATTTTTCTTCGACATGTACGGAAGTGACGGTGCCGGCTTTTGACGCCTCGGAAATGCCCTCGGATTTATCGACCAGCTCCTGCACGGCTCTGCTCGTTTCTGAAAACAAATCAGCGAGTGATCCGGATGTTTCCTGGATTTTTTGATGAAGACGGGCTTTCTTTTCCTCTTGTTCGTCACGCTGGCAGTTATATTCGCTCTGGAATGCTTCAAGGACGAGCTGCTGTTCAAGATTCAATATTTTCGTCGTCGCTTTGATCGCTTTTAAAAGTTCATGCAAATCCGGGATTGCTGCTTCATATATGTTCATCATCGACAGAAGCAGATCCTGAAACGCTCCCATATACCATTTCGGTTCAAGGCCGATCCGCAAGTGGATGGAAGCGATGCGCTGTCTTTTTTCAATGAATTCATCATCAATCGTGCCGGCAAACATCTCATGGATATGACGCCGTAATGTTTTTTTCAGGCGCTCGACCGTGCTGTGGTCGTTAATGATCGTCATTAATGATTTTTCGTGATCCAGGTTTCGGTAAAAGGAATCGACGATTGTTGAGATATGTTCTTTAATTAACGGCTGCAGCTCTTCAAGCACATGAAGTTCTTCGTTTCCGAGCCTGACCATTTTCAGCTGTTTTTGGACATCTGCATATTGATTTGAAAGCGCGATGCGTTTTTTTCCATCGGCTTCTGAAAAATAAGCTGTTTCTTTTTTGCGGTCTTTTTTAAATAACAATATAAGTTCCCCCAGATATTCTCTTTTTCTTTTTATCGGTATGGAAGGAACTTGAATGAAGGAATCTGATAAAAATATTTTAATGCAGAAAAAAATAAAACCATTCGTACAGAATGGTTTAGTCAATCTTGGCTGAGGCGTTTCAGCGGCTTGATGGCGGGACCTTCGGCAACCCCGCCGTCAGGTGTGAACCGGGACCCGTGACAAGGACAGTCCCACGTCCGTTCGCCGTCATTCCATTCAACCTCACAGCCTAAATGGGTGCATGTCGTATCGACAAGATGCAGACAGCCTTTTTCATCTTTATAGGCGCCGGCCCGTTTGCCGTTTACCGTTACGATTTTTCCCTCCCCGGGCCGAAGAGTCTCAGGTGAAGCGTCCGGCCTCTCAAGTTTGCCTGAGATAAGGTGTTTGGCCACGTCGGCATTATAAGAAATCAGTTTTTTCAGTCCCGGATCTGCGTGGAAGCGTGACGGAATAAACAGGCCGGAAAACGGGTTCTTTTTGTTTTGAATATGATCAGCCAAAAGCTTCGCGGCGAGCGCTGAGCTTGTCATGCCCCATTTTTTAAAACCGGTCGCCGCCAAAATATGTTCTTCATCGCCTGAGATGGGACCGATGAACGGAATTTTGTCAATGGTGACAAGGTCTTGTGCAGACCAATGATATGGGATGCTTTCAACCCCGATTGTGTTTTCCGCAAATTGTTTCAGCGCTTCGTAATGCTCGGACATTTCTTTTCCTTGGCCTGTTTTGTGGCTTTCGCCGCCGACAAGAACCAGTTTTTCACCGTTCAAATCGGTGTATCGCAGTGATCTGGACGGCTTGTCTATGCTGAGATACATCCCGTCCGGATACGCTTGTTTCGGTTTTACCGCGAGTACGTAGGATCTGCTGGCATACATTCTGGCGGCATAAAGCCCGCCTCCGTCATAAAAAGGAAAGTGGGAAGAGCAGACAATGTAGCTGCACTTGATGCCGTGTCTGTTTTTCGTGACCACTTCCGGCTGCGGTTCTTTTTTTATGTCGATCGCAGCCGTCTGTTCAAAAATCCGCGCCCCGTTTTTAACGATCTCTTTGACGAGCGCTGCACCATATAAAAGCGGATGGAATTGCGCCTGATTCTTCATGGCGAGGCCGAGCCTGCAATCAACGGGGACGGGAAGTTCTTTCACAAGCTCGTGTTCAATGCCGAGCTTGGTATAAGCTTCCTGCTCACTGCGGATTTTTTTGACGCCTGATTCTGTATTGGTGTAAAGATATGCGTCTTGTTCAGCCAGTCTGCATTCAATCGAAAGGTCCTTCATAATCTGCTTCATGTCTTCCATGGCGCGGAGATGGGCTTCGAAATACAGCCTTGCGCTGGTCAGGCCGATCTGCTGAATAAGATCGGCATAGATGAAATCATGCTGGGCGGTGATTTTTGCGGTCGTGCCCGCGGTGGTCCCGTTTAAAATCCGGTCTGCTTCAATGACAGCGACACGGAAACCTCTTTTCGTCAGTTCGTATGCCGTTGTCAGGCCCGTAATTCCTCCGCCGATAACCGCAACGTCACATTCCGTATCTTCAGTGAGGGCGGGAAAGGTAGGAATGTCAGCTGTTGCTTTCCAATAGGAAGCCGGTTCCTCGTTTGAAAAAGTAGTCAATTCAGATTTACCTCCTCTGTTGTATATTCTTAATTTTTCCAATAAGACTCTATTCATACATGAAATTCGTATAAGATGCTCAAATTACTCATAATATAGTAATTAATGTAAAGGAGTGATCAAAATGGCTAATCAGAAGAAGAAAACCTTGCCGCCGCAGCATCAAAACCGGCAGCCGGGCTTTGAATATGTAATGGACCCGCGCCCCGTTTTTGACAAACCGAAAGCGGCGAAAAAACTTGAAGGGAAAACGGCGATCATCACGGGCGGAGACAGCGGGATCGGCCGCGCCGTATCCGTTTTATTCGCGAAGGAAGGCGCTAATGTGGTCATCGTTTACTTTGATGAGCATCAGGATGCCGAAGAGACGAAGCAATATGTAGAAAAAGAGGGGGCGAAGTGTCTGCTGATCGCAGGGGATGTCGGCGACGAAGCCTTTTGCAACGATGTCATCCGCCAGGCGGGCCAAGCCTTTCCTTCCATTGACATCCTGGTCAACAACGCAGGTGAGCAGCACGTACAGCCGGGGATTGAGAAAATCACGAGCCACCAGCTCATCAGAACGTTTCAGACGAATATTTTTTCAATGTTTTACTTAACGAAAGCCGCGCTCCCTCACCTGAAAAAAGGAAGTTCAATCATTAATACGGCTTCCATTACCGCCTATAAAGGCCACAAAACATTGATTGACTATTCAGCGACAAAAGGAGCGATCGTCACGTTTACAAGATCTCTTTCCCAATCTCTTGTCACTCAGGGCATCAGGGTAAACGCAGTGGCGCCGGGGCCGATCTGGACGCCGCTGATCCCGGCAAGCTTCTCGGCGAAGGAAGTGGAAGTCTTCGGCTCAGACGTGCCGATGCAGCGCCCGGGAGAGCCTGTTGAAGTGGCGCCGAGCTATTTGTACTTAGCAAGCGATGATTCTTCCTATGTCACGGGTCAGACGATTCATGTGAACGGCGGCACCATCGTAAACGGATAATGTAAAAAAAGCCAATCCATATGGATTGGCTTATTCACTCTGTTTGAGTGCTGCATATTCTTTTGAAAGCGTGAGGAACGCTTCTTTATTTTTATCATCAAGCGCCTTATTAATCTGCATTGTCAGCATGGCGATCCGGCGTTTATACAAGGATTCATCAAGCACCATTTGAATGTAAATATCGGCCATTGTCACATCGAATTCGTTTGCTTTTTGCGTGTTGCGGGACTTCATGAGCTCAGTGTACGACTTTTTCTCTTTCATAAAGAATCCCCCCAATGCCTTTTTTATAGTATATGGATAACGGCCGGAAAAATCAATTAATTTTTATAATCTTTAGACAACTAATACTTGGAAATATATCGACATATCCTGCAAATTGACGAAAAAACGAAAATGATCGTTGTATAAATGAGGTGAAATGAAAAAGAAAAATAATATTTAAATAGTAATTTAAGACTAAATTACATCTTTAAAAGGTGATTTTTAGCTATATTCAAAAAAAACCTGTCGTTTTTCAATGACAGATGATAGATTATTAGTATAAATTTTCAAGAAAAGGATTGGAGGCTGCACATCATGTGCCAGAAAACACACGCACCCTTAGAAAGCTATGAAGTAAATCGTTCAACCATCGCTGTTTTGCCTGAGGAAATAGACGGTAAAATGGGGTCGAAGGTCATTGAAAAAGACTGCATTCTGTATGTCAGCATGAAGCCGATTCACATCATCGACAGAAGCTGCCGCTACTTTGGCTCCAGCTATGCCGGGAGAAAAGCGGGAACATATGAAGCGATTAAAATTTCTCACAAGCCGCCGATTATGGTGGACCCTTCAAATCACATCTTTTTATTCCCTACACTTTCTTCTGCAAGGCCTCAATGCGGCTGGATATCGCATGTGCACGTTAAAGATTTTCAACCGACGGCATTTGATGACACAGCGGTCACGTTCTCAAACGGCAAAACGATGGAACTGGAAGTATCCTATCATTCTTTTGAAAATCAGGTTTACAGAACCGCCTATCTCAGAACCACTTTTCAGGACAGGATGGGCAGTCATATCCCGAAGCGGCAGGAATTCATGCTGTATCCGAAAGAAGAGCGGACAAGAATGATCTATGACTTTATTTTGCGGGAGCTGGGGGAGAGATATTAGAGAAAGCTGTGATGTGAAGGGACGGGTCCTCTCCTTTTGGGGAGGGCTTTTTTCGATTTACATGCCCGGGCAGAGTTGTATCGTGTCCGTCTGTTGGCTATGATGATGTAAAGAGTAATGATATTTCATTTTAGGAGAGATGGGCATGGATGTGTTTGCAAAATATGTATCAGGAATCGATAACCCGGATCACCGTCTCAAAGCAGAGGAAATTTTGTCGTGGACGGCTGGCCAATTTCCGAACTTAGAAGCGCAGATCAAGTGGAACAAACCGACATTTACCGATCACGGCACCTATATCATTATGTTTGCCGCGGCAAAAAATCATTTGAGCATTTTGCCTGAAAAAGAGACGATGGAGCATTTTGCCGATGACATCGCCCAGGCTGGGTACAGCGCTTCTTCGCGTCTGTTCAGAATTCGATGGACTGATCCGGTGCACTATGATCTGCTTAAGAAGATCATCGAATTTAACATCAAGGAAAAAGCTGAAAATCCGGGGTTTTGGCGCTAGCGGACGTGATGTTGAAGGAGGAAGACATGGACGTTTTCAAAGACTATTTATCAAGTATCGACAGCCCTGATCATCGTCTGCGAATGGAGGAAATCCTCTCGTGGACGGCTGACCAATTTCCGAACTTAGAAGCGCAGATCAAGTGGAACACGCCGATGTTTACCGATCACGGCACCTTTATTATCGGCTTTGCGGCAGCAAAGCATCATGTAAGTGTTTCCCCCGAAGAAGCTGGAATTGCGCATTTTGCCGACGACATTGCCCGTGCCGGCTACAGCGCTACTTCCCGTTTGTTCAGAATTCAATGGACTGAACCGGTGCATTAAGAGCTGCTTGAACGCATGATTCAATTCAATATTCAGGATAAGGCGGACTGCTCAGCATTTTGGCGGAAATAATGAAAGAAATGTTAAAAAACAACCCTGAGGAGGGCTGTTTTTTTATTGGAAACACATGATCAGCCCATTTTAATCAAGAAGCAATGGATGACGTACTATAAAAAATAAGGAGTACGAAGCAGTGAATGAATTTTATAAGGCGTTAACATATGTAAATAAAATTTTTTATGAACCAAATCACTTAACGATACATGATATTCAAGAAGAAGCTCAAAACTCAGAGTATGGGGCCGGTATGTTTCAGCTGAATTCAACATCAGTTCGATTCAGAGTCGCAAAAATAACGCCTAACAAGATAGGACAGTTTGTTGCTTTTTGGGAAAAAGATGGAGATGGTAAAAACCAAGCCTTCTCATATGAAAAGGCTGCTGATTTATTGGTTATCAATACTTTTGCCAGTAATAATCATTTTGGACAATTTGTTTTTCCAAAAGAAGTTCTAGTAAAGCAAAACATCCTTAAAACAGCCGCTGCAAAAGGAAAAATGGCAATTAGAGTTTACCCTGAATGGGAAAATCCCACCAGCAAACAAGCTATTGAAACACAAAAATGGCAGTTGGCATATTTTGTTGAGGCGAACGATGCAGATCGTTTTCCGGCACAAGACCTGTTAAAGCTATATTCTAACTAAAATTGGACAGCCCTGAGCCGGCTGACAGTATGTGAAGTTAACCGGTGCATGAGTTGGAGAATAACGGGGAACCTCAACAAATGAGGTTCCTCTAATTGTTATATAGAAATCGACATTTGAATTTACCAGAGTCATTTTATTAAAAGTAATCCGAGAAATAAGGGGTTTGCGTTTCCAGCAAATCCTCAATGAATTCCAATGTGTCCGGGCTGCATTCGAGCCGGCCCGTGCGGTGTAGGTATTCTGGTTTCCGGTATGCAAATAATAATGCCGTCATCGTCTGAATATCCAGTTTCGCCGCATCAGCATCGCCGCCCGGGCTTAAAACGGCTTTTCCTTCAGGCGAAATCTCCGCTGTAAAGACGCCCTGATTCCATTCAAGCAGCGGATCTTCCAGTGTAAAAGACCATGTCCGCTTCTCTTTTTGCGGTTTAAAGGGATACTGATTGATAAATTGCTCAATATCGACAATCCGGGCCATAAAGTAAGGAGAAATCGTTTCCTCAATTTCAGCATCTTCTAACAGAAAGGCGATCGGTTCATTAGAATAATTGTCGCCGACGACTTTTGTCACCATGGAGAAATGAGCCGAAATAAAGTTCCACAGGCCTCTTCGCGCTTCTTCATTTACATATACCATTTCTTTAATATGAAAAACTTCATCTGCAATCCAGTAAAGAACATAACCGTTCGTCTGTCTGGATTGGTCATAATACACGGCAGCCGTAAGCTCTTCTAAATCCCAGCGCCAATATTCATCCCATGCCAGTTCATTTCTGATCATGGCCGCATGGCTTTTATGCGCGAATCGGCTGTATACTTCTTTAATGACCTCATGTTCCGGCTCGACGCGTTCCACTTCACCGGAAACGATGCTCATTTTCGGGAGCTGAAAGTCTTTCACCTCAAACGTCATTTTATCGCTGATAATTTCCCAGCCTTTTCTTCTGTAGTAAGGGATGGAGTAGGGGAACAAATAGGATACGGACTGACCGCGCTCACGCATGTCAACTAATGCTTTGTATAACAGTTTCGCCATTAATCCCATATTGGCGTACTCGGGATATGTTCCGACCCCCGTCACACCGCCCATTTCGAACGTTTTATTAAAAATCCGGACTTGAAATGGATAAACGGCCGCCTGTGAAACGAGTTTGTCTTTGTCAAACCAGCCCAATACATGCGCTTGTTCCAAAACGGGGAGTTTTGCGGAGGCGATTTCGGGTTCCTTCCATCCCACTTCATGCAGATTACTGTTCGTGACTTGGAAAACATATCGGAGCAGCTGATTAAATTGCTGCAAATGTTTCGGTTTGACTTTCTTTAATTCAAGCCTTTTTTCTCTGTTCATAAATTTCGCTCCTGTATGAATAATGACTGAACGTCAATCATTTTTGTGGTTTACATAAAGTGTACATGAAAATCCGCCTCGTTTCCAATTTTTCACCCGGCGGCAGTATTGACATAACGAAACGCACGATGACAGAAATCGTGCGTTCAAAATTCTTTATTTGATGACAGACATGCTGACGCTGCTGCCTGACACTGTCAATTTGGCAAAATCCTGTGTATCAATCACAGGTGTGACTGCTTTATTGTCGATCGTGATGTTCGTAAAGGCTGTTGAGAAGTTTGATTTGATGTAAGGGCGCTGATCCTCTGATGTGACCGCGACGGTGGCGAGCGCTTTCCATTTTGAGACAGAGCCTACATTTGTTTGGGCGAGTTCTGAGATGATGCGGCCGGTGTATCCGTCATTATTCGTGCCCCAGTATGTGGCGCGGGTATTGCCGTTCAGATTTTTGTAGATGGTCAGCTGTACGGTGCTGCCGGGCCGAAAGCCTTTCGTATAGGTGAATTGGCTTTCTCCTTCCAGATACTTGACCTGGCCTTGTCCCTTTGAACCGACTTTCATGATCGGTTTCCATACATGATAGGTGTCACTGTACTGAAGTCCGATATCAGCCTCTGTGCCTCCGGTAAATCCTGAGTAAATATAGGCTGTCCCATTTGACACCTGAATTGAGCTTGGAAGCTGAATTTTCGTGACGAGTACAGAACCCGTGCTATTCAGGTAGGCCCTTCCGCCGATTCCTTTGCTGAGCTGGGACGCCGCTTCCGCCGTATTGGGATTGATCAACCCCGGAATTTCCGCCGTACATGTGCCGAATAGAACGGCTGTAGTGAGCACACCCGCAAAAAGCCCTTTTTTCATCATCATTTCTCCTCCTATCATCATAGTCAGATCGCGCTATCAATTCATATTATAAAAGATTTTGGGAAAAATTCCATAAAAGATATACGGGCGGACGTAAATTAAAACTATTTTCCTATTTATCTTGTAAATGGATATTATTTGAACTATGATATGTTCAGCAATACCGCATAACTCAGGAGAGGGGATAGGATAGAAATGAAAAAGACGGCAGCTGTGCTTTTGTCTTTCGGTCTTGTGTTCGGATGTTCATACGGAGCGGGGCAGACGGCAGAAGCGAAAACAAAGGTGAAAACGTATCAAAACTGCAAGGCGCTGAATAAGGTGTATAAGGGCGGAGTGGCCAAATCGTCGAAAGTGAAAAACAAGGGCGGCAGAACAAAGTACAAGCCGTATGTATCAAAAGCGCTTTACAATGCAAATAAAAGACTTGACCAAGATAAAGACTATATCGCATGTGAGAAATAAAAAAACAAGCCTCTTTAAAGAGGCTTGTTTTTTTAAATGGATTCGGCGGTGACGGCGGTTCCGTATCCGATTAATTCGGATGTGTTCTGTCCTGCGGTCAGTTCGAACCGCAGGCCGACGATGGCGTTCGCTCCGAGCTGCTCCGCCTCTCTGATCAGCCGCTCTTTCACCGCTTTTTTGGAGTCTTCCAGCATTTCAGTATAGCTTTTCAATTCGCCGCCGACGACAGATTTTAAGCCTGCAAGCAAGTCTTTGCCGATGTGTCTGGACTGGACGATACTGCTTGTCACCAAGCCTTTCACTTCCGTAATCTGTTTTCCGGCGACGGTTTCGGTCGTTGTCATGATCATGCGTTTTTCCCCTTTCGTGTATCTTACCGCTATCTTACCATTTAAGCCGCCTTTTCGGCTGCGCTGATTTGTTTTTTTCTGACTGCGGCGCTGACTGCAAACATGACGGCAATGTTCAGAACCAGTGCGATGATGCCTGTATTCATATCCTTAACGATCTGCGGAAGAAACGGAAAGAGGGTTCCGATGGTTGATTCGGTCAGCGTAATGAAGGCCACCGTTCCGACCCCGGCCGTTATGCCGGCAAAAGCGCCGTGGCTTGTGATGAAACGCCGCTTCGGCAGGCTGAATAAGAGGGCGGGGAAAAGCTGGGTGACAAGGCTGTAGCCCATTAAAAGCAAGGTGACGATGGTATTTCCGCCTTTCAGCGTAAAATATACGGATATCAGCGCGATGACGGGTACGGCGTATTTTGCGAGCCGTGAGACTTTTTCGTCAGTCGTGCCGGGCAGAATGGCTTTGTACACATTTTTGGCGAACAGCGTGCTTGAGGCCATTAATATCATTGAACCGGGTACAAGCGCCGTCAGAATGCCCGCCGATCCGATCAGTCCGACAAACCAGGGATCAAAGGTTTTCACAGACAGCTTTAATAACGCGAGATCCGTGTCCGTCCCTTTTAAATCGGGCACCTGCAGAATCGCCGCAAATCCGGTAAAGATGACAAACAGCAGGACGAGCTGATAAAGAGGCATGATGATTGCGTTTTTCCGAAACACCCGAGGATGCTCCGCCGAATAGGAAGCGGCAAATGTATGGGGCCACATATAAAAGCCGAGGGCGGTCAGCAAAACCGTTGAGCTGAACCAGGAAACGCTCTGTCCGGTTTCCGGCAGCGTGAGAAAACCGGGTTTTGCGGCGTCAATTTGTTTGAACATCTCCGTAAATCCGCCATAGTAATGAATGGGCAGATAAATGCCTAAATACAGGACGATGCCTAAAATCATGATATCTTTAACGACTGATATCCACGCTGAACCGTGGATTCCTGATATCATCACATAAATCGTGATGGAGACAGCGCCGATCCAGACAGCGGCTGAGGGCGGAATCTGTCCGTATGACGTTGCTGAAACAATTAATCCGAGCCCTTTCAGCTGCAGGACGAGATAGGGGATGAGGGATGCGATGCCGACGAGCGATACGAGAATGCCGAGGAGCGGGCTGTTGTATTTTGAAATAAAAAAATCTGATTGCGACATCAGTTTGTGTTGTTTGGCGTAAGTCCACACGGCTGGCAGAAGCCAATATGACAAAATGTAGGCAAGGCAGCCGTACGCGATAATATAAAAGGCGGGGCCTCCTTTTCCGTAAGCCCATCCGCTTCCGCCGAGGAATGTAAAGGTCGTGTATATTTCTCCCGCCATTAATAAAAAGACAAACATCGTGCCGAAGCCGCGCCCGCCCACCGTCCATTGTTCAAGGTCCATATGTTTTCCTTTTCGGGCCCGGATTCCGAGATATACACAAAACAGGAGCACGGCGGCCATTACGGGAAATGCTGCGTTCATTCCGCCTCACCCGCCTTGTTTTCTTTGTCCAATTTGTAAACGGCGGCCATCAGAACGGAAGTCAGCACCGCCCAGATGACGACATACGCGAGAATGAAAGGCATTCCGAAAACATAAGGCGTCACCCGGTTGGCAAATGGAATGCCGGCGAGAATTCCGAAAAAGGGCAGGGCGGCGAGAACATGAATCAGTTTCATAACATTCCTCCTTTTCATTGAAAACAGCGTGTCCCGATTATAAAGAAAATCATGTCGAATGTATAGTGTGAATAGTCTGAAATTTATCAGTTGAAAAGGAAAAGCAGTCCCGGCTGCTTTTTAAATGGTCGCAAGAGACAGGTAATATTCTAATAAGGCGGTTACCTGTTCCCGTATTCTCGGGTTGAAATAACGGTGTTTTTCTTCATAGCCGTTAATGGTGCATATATAAAGCGTAAATGCTTCGTCTCTTTCCGCTTCGTATATTTTAATTTTACGCTTTCTTAACTCTTTTCGAACATCACTCAAATCCTTTTGTGCTAATTTTAAAGAGCAGCTGATAAGCTGTTTATAGGGTTGTTTTAATTTGAACGGGCACGAATCAAGCGCTTCGAGGTCCCGGTTCAGGATGGCAGCCGCCATGGGCAGAAACAGCCCTTTTTCGATGAGATCGCGGGTGCCGCTCCGGATGTCAGGCATAAATACTCCTTCTTTCTTAAAAAAAGAGAACGTTTGTTCTTATTTTATACTCGCTTACACGATATTTCAAGTCGGAAAATCTCGTAAACATTTTCGTTTTTTGGAGATAATGTGTAGAATAAGGATAGACAAACTCGTTAAGGAGTATAAACGTTGGAGCAATTTTTATCATATTTGACTGAGGAACAGCTGACGGAATGGTTCCAAAGCTATAGAGCTTTCGGCCCGGCGGCTGCGGTTGCACTGCCTTTTATTGAAGCGTTTCTTCCGTTTTTGCCGCTTGTTGTATTTGTGGTGGCGAATACGAATGCATTTGGGTTATGGGAAGGTTTTTTTCTGTCGTGGCTCGGATCTGCGGCAGGATCGATGCTGATGTTTTATGCCGTCCGCCGTTTCGGACAGAAAAGAGCTTTCGGTTTCATCCGCAGGCATCAGACCATAAGGCGGATGATGCTCTGGGTTGAGCGGCACGGTTTCGGTCCGCTGTTTATTTTGCTTTGCTTCCCCTTTACGCCGTCCGCTGCGGTTCATATCGTTGCCGGCCTGTCACGGGTCGGGGCGCTGCAGTTTATATCAGCAGCCGCTATGGGGAAAATGGTCATGATTTTTATGATCAGCTTTATCGGATATGATCTACACGCGCTCATGACACAGCCTTTCAGGATGGCGGGCGCCATTACGGTGATCGCGGTGCTGTGGTATGCCGGAAAGCATATCGAACGGCGTTTACAGACGAGAATCAGTCAGCATGAGAAAGACGGAGGGAGACAGGAATCTTGAAAAAACGATTTTGGTTTATAGCCGGCGTGCTTATCGTTGTTTTGGCCATACAATTAAAGAATGCCATTTTTATTGATTATAAAGTCGAAGGAATCAGCATGAATCCGACCTTTAAACAAGGAAATGAGCTGATGGTCAACAAGTTTTCCCATCGTTACAAAACGATCCGCCGTTTCGATATTGTCCTGTTTAAAGGCCCGCACCGCAAAGTGCTGATCAAACGTGTCATCGGGCTCCCCGGCGAGTCAATCGCATACAGGGAGGATCAGCTGTATGTGAATGGAAAACGGGTGGCGGAACCGTTTTTAAAACCGTTAAAGTCATCATTGTCCGCCGGGAGCCATGTGACCGGTGATTATACGCTGAAGGAAACGACCGGGCGCAAAAGCATACCGAAGGGACAATACTTTGTTATTGGCGACAACCGCATATACAGCCTCGACAGCCGTCATTTCGGTCCGATTAAGGATAAAGACATTGTCGGAGTCATCAGTGAATCAGACGCCAAGTAAACGGCGTCTTTTTTTCGGAAATGATTGTAAAAAAGCAGAGGGAAGACTATAATGAAAATTGTTACGCGCGAAACAAAAAGGAGGCGTTTTATTTTTTGGTGATTTTGTTACTCGTGTAACAAAAAATATGAAAGAGGGCTGATGAGATGAAAACACAGGCTGCCATTATCGGGGGAGGTCCGGTCGGGCTTATGCTTGCATCAGAACTGGCGCTGGCCGGAGTGAAAACGACTGTTATTGAACGATTGAAGAAGACGGTGCCATATTCCAAAGCGCTTATTATGCATCCGCGAACACTTGAGCTTTTTGCCATGAGAGGCATATTGGAACGCTTTTTGGAAAAAGGGACGAAGGTGTCTTCCGGCCATTTTTCCATGCTGGATACACGGCTGGATTTTTCTCGGCTGGATACGAAGCAGAATTATTCGTTAATGCTGCCTCAGGCAGAAACGGAGCGGATTTTGGAGGAGTATGCATCAAGTCTCGGCGCAGACATCATCCGCGGGGCGGAAGCGATGGCTGTCACCCAGACGGATGACGGAGTGGAGACGGTGTTCCGGGACGAAAGCGGTATCCGCACTCTTCACAGCTTATATGCCGCGGGTACAGACGGAGCGGGGAGCATTGTCAGGAAACAGGCGGGCATCGCTTTTTCGGGCACTGATGCCGACTTAACAGGAACGCTCTGTGATGCCGCTTTGAAACATCCGCCCGAATCTTCCTTTTTTTCAACGTGCCGCCTGGAGGGATCGGTTGTGATTGTCCCTCTTACGGACGGACTTTTCCGCGTTCTCATCGTTTCTCCGCACGCTCCGCAAAAGCGGAAGGAAGAGCCGGTCACCGAAAATGAGCTGAAAGAAGACCTGCGGCGGATATGCGGCACTGATTTCGGATTGGGTGATCCGGTATGGATGTCGCGGTTCGGCAATGCCGAGCGTCAGGCCGAACAATACCGATCAGGCCGGGTTTTTGTGGCCGGTGATGCGGCGCACATTCATTTTCCCGCAGGCGGCCAAGGCCTGAATACGGGGCTTCAGGATGCCTTCAACCTCGGCTGGAAGCTGGCGGCGCAAATGAAGGGGAAAGCGGCGCCTTATCTTCTGGACAGCTATCATCAGGAAAGGCACAGCACAGGAAAAGAAGTATTGCACAATATAAAAACCCAGATAAAGCTCATGGATTTTACCGAGTCGGGGATGGCATTAAGAGAAACGATGACCGCTTTGCTGGATTTTCAGGAGTCCAACCGTTTATTGGCGGGAAAAGTATCCGCGCTTGATCTGCATTATGAACCGGATGCGGAGCTGCCGCCGCATATCCTGAACGGAAAACGCCTGCCGGATATCGAATTGATCCTTCATGACGGGCGGCCGGCCCGGCTGTATGATTTTCTTCATAAGGGCGCCTTTGTGCTTTTATCATTAAGAGGGAGCATTCATGCCGGTATTGATACGGACAGCGTGGCAGCTGTCAGGGCGGAGCTTGCTGAAACACGTGCCGATTGGGATGACGTCCACACCGTTTTAATCCGGCCGGACGGCCACGCGGCATGGGCAGCCGGCGGCTCGGGACGTGAAGCGGAAGAAGCTGTTCTGGCCGGTTTGGAGAGATGGGGATTCATCTGATACCCTTTTATGCGCCTGTGTGATTGTTTCTTGTGTAACAAAACGTTATAGTAAAAGAAACAATCAATACGGAAGGGTGATTCAGCAGTTGGACAGAAGACAGCCAGACCATGCAAAACACATGATTCTTGAAGGGCTGACAGATATTTTTCACGAGCAGGAGAGGTGTCAGGAGGACATCAGGGCGTCGTTGGCCGGACGGATGGACGAACTCCGTGAAGAAAACGGAAAAAAATTACAGCTGACCTTGACGGAAATTCACATTTTGTCGTGTATCGGAGATCATGAACCGATCAATGTCACGTCAATAGCGGAAAAAATGAAGACGACAAAGCCGACCGTGTCGAGAAGCTGCGCGAAGTTTTTGGAAGCCGGCTTTCTGCGCAGGACCCGGCTGAGCGACAATAAAAAAGAAGTCTATTTCCGGCTGACTCCTGCCGGGAAAGAGCTGCATTCCCTACATCATGAATATCATGAATTGATAAAAAAGCGGCTCTTGGCGTTTTTAGACCGCTATACAGATGAAGAACTGTTATTTGCTGAACGGCTGTTCCGTGATCTTTCAGCAAACTGGCGGTCTGTAAATGGCGGCGGAGAGCTGTTCAAATAAAAAACACGCATCCATATGCGTGTTTTTTATTCAGATCATGTTCCTCTTTCTGCCCGGCCTCTTTCGCCGTGTGCCCGTTTCAACTGAGAAAGGTGGTGCAGCAGCCGATAGAAAGGCGGAAGCATGGCGATGACGAGAACGATCCGGATGACCTGAACCGCGACGACGAAAGTCGAGTCTTCGTGCAGGGTGATCGAAGTCGCCGCCATCTCGGCGATCCCGCCGGGAGAAAAGGCGAGAACAGATGTAATCATGGAGATGCCCGTTAATTTAGAAACCGCAACCGCGCTCAGAATCATGGCGGCGATTAATCCGACGGAAGAAATAAATCCGACGGTCAGCACTCTCGTCACACCGGTGAACATGCTTTTGTACATTTTTGATCCGATTGTGGCGCCGAGAAAAATTTGTGACAGCTGGTTCGCTTCCGGCGGCCACCAGGCCAGCATGTCTTTGCCCGCCAAGGCGGACACGCCGATTTCCGCAGCAGCAACGCCGATCATGCTGCCGAGCAGCCAAGGGGCGGGAAATTTCAGCCGTTTTGCGCCTTTGCTTGCAAGCCAGGCAGCCAAAATAAATCCGGCCGTTAACAAGACGGGAGTAAGGCCCGGATGTGAAGCTCCTGCCGAAACGGCTCCGGCTGATGTCTGAGCTGCACCGTTTTGTTTGGTAAATAAGAAAATGACGAGAAACGGTATTGTCATGACGACCAAAAGGACGCGCGTCAGCTGAATAAGGCTTACAATCGCGGTGTTTGCGCCGACTTCCTGGGCGATACCGGGCATGGCGGATAAACCGCCCGGCGCCGTGCCTACAAAGCTTGTCATCATGTCCGTCCGGCTGAACCGAAAGAGCACATATCCGGAAACAAGCGCCATCACGATAGAGAAAATCAGCATGAAGCCTACCGGAAGCCAATGCTCCCGTAAAACCGACAGAACGGACAGGTTCAGTTTCTGGCCGAGTTCGATGCCGAGGATCATTTGACCCGCTGCAAGCCATCTGCGGTGAATCCCTCTTCTGTCAGGCGCCATGAACAGCCAGCGGGGCCTCGTCATGGAGAGGATGCAGCCGGCGGCCAGCGTTCCGAGCATCCAGGCGATCGACATCCCTGTAAGCGAAAGAAGAAACCCCCCTGCCGCACTGATGAGAATAAACCAGATATCCGTAAGGAGATGTTTGTCTTTCTTCAATGAAAACCCTTCTTCCTGAAACATTCATATTAAATTGTTAAGCTCGTTAACCTTACTATTACTATAGTATAGATTTTGAGATAAATAAATAATGAATTATTTCTCATAATCCATTCATTTTTCTTATCGCAAACGCAAAAAAAGCTCCGGAGATGGGTGAGTGCACCCTACTCCGAAACCTCGCCCGCTTTTCCTTTCCACACAAAGGTCAATCCCAGACCGAGAAATAAAACCACACCTGCGAACAGAAACGGGAAGTGAATATTCATATCAAATAAAATACCGCCCAGAGCCGGGCCGAAAATGGTGCCCAAACTCGTGTATGTTGAGTTCATACCGGCAACAAACCCCTGCTGATTTCCTGCGATTTTCGATAAATAAGTAGTCAGTGCCGGGCGCAGTAAATCAAACGCAAGGAAAATGATGCAGGTGACAGCGAGCACGGGCAAAAATCCTGACATCACCGTAGAAACGAAAGCCAGCACAGCGCCGATGATCAGACAAAGCTGAATGACTTTTTTCTCCCCGAGGAAGTTGACAAGTCTTCCGAACGCGAGTACTTGAATGAGGACCGCCACAATGGAGCTGAACGTAATAATAATGGCGATATCCTTTGGCGTGAAGCCGAATTTATGGTTTGTAAATAAGCTGAATACCGTTTCGTACGCCGACAGTCCGAATGCCAAAACAAAAACGATGATAAAGGCGATCAAGTAGTTTGGATGAATCGACTTTTTCAAATCTTTTAAGAAGGTTGATTCTTTGACGCTTTCCAGCTGCTTTGCGCGTTCTTCTTTAGTTAACGGCTCTTTCAGCATAAAGACAGAGGAAATCACTGCGATAAATGCAATTCCCGCCGCAAAGAAAAACGGCATACGAACGCCGTGATCGGCAATAAATCCTCCTATGCCGGGCCCGATGATAAACCCTGTGCTGATGGCGGCAGATACATAGCCCATCGCCTTCGATCTTTCCTGCACCGTCGTAATATCTGCGACATACGCTGTAACAGCGGGCATGATAAAAGCGGCACTGATGCCCCCCAGCACCCTTGCGAAATATAAAATGGAGACATGTGTGCCCAATCCGAAGGTCAGTTCGGATAATGCGAACAAAAACAGTCCGGCGAGAATCATGATTTTTCTGCCGAAGCGGTCAACCCATCTCCCCGCAATGGGGGATGCAATTAATTGCGCAACGGCGAAGGCAGCGACAAGGTATCCCATTGTGCTGCCCGTCAAGTGCATCACATTCATAAACAGCGGCATAACGGGAATGATCAATCCGATGCCTAAAAACGCAATAAATATGTTGCTTAATAAGATGATGAGTACAGCCTTTTGTTCTCTGATCGGTTTTTGCATGTTGTTTCTCCTTTGTCAGCTGTCATTCTGTTTATCAGCGCTGATCGACCCGTGAATAAACACGGAGATGGCTTCTTTTTGCAATTCGATTCTTTGCTGAATGGTATCGTTTTTATATAACACATCTAAACCGTAGAAGACGGATAGCAGGATTTTTACTTTTGATTCGACATGATGAATGGACCAGCTGCCGTCTTGATTTCCCTCTTCTAAGATCTCTCTCATCACATCGTCATATTCAATATCAATTTTGTTGAGCCGCTTTACGACCTCCTCTGACGTAAACGCACTCGCATAAAACTCTTCACTTGCTCTCATAAGCGGGTAATTGATGCTCATCCGGCTGAGCAGCTCCGCAAAGCCCGTCAACTTTTCGGCAGCATCTTTCAGATCAGCTTCCATTTCCCTCCACGTCTCGATCATCACGCGGTGATCCTCTTCCATGATATGAAGAAACAGAAACTCTTTTCCTTTAAAATGGTGATATAGATTGCCTTTACTGATTTCGGCCGCCTCTAAAATATCCCGAATCGATGTTTCTGAATATCCTTTTTTTGCAAATAAGTCACGCGAAGCGGATACGAGCCTGTTCTTTGTCTTTTCGCTCTTTCCGGCGCCGCCTTTTGTATTTGTCACTTCACACAGATCCTTTCCGCCAAATGAGGTTCGGCTCCTTAAAAACCGACCGGTTGGTTTATTTTATTATAAAGGGTTTTTGCTGATTATACAATGAAGAAGTTATCCGTTTTTTAGAGAGTATCACGCAGCTCGAAAAGTAAACCCCATTCTCTCATGTTGAAAGAACGGGGTTTGTCTGCGGTCTGAAGACTCCCGGCGGGGGAGCGTGATCTGCCTGAACCGTTATTTTCCGGTATTTACCTCGGTGTAGCTTGTATTCGGCGCGTTTGATACCGTTCCCCCTGTATGGTGGAAAGGAGAGTGGGCCATATCGTATAAAAACCAGACGGCGTGACGCTGCTCGTCAAATGCCGTGCGGGCAAATAACCGCTTCGCTTCCGGATGCACCGCTCTATCGGATGCCTGCAAATAAAAATCATTCGTTTTCTGCTCATCATAAAACGCCGCCCTCATTCCTTCTCTGTATGTGTGCGGACAATGCTCCGTCTGTTTCGGCGTCAACTGTTTTCCGGTAATTGACGTATACAGAGAAGAAAAAGCGTGCAGGTGGCGCACTTCTTCCTCTCTGATATGTTCGATTCGTCTTCTGATTTCTGCGGTCGGCGCTTTTTCGGCTAATATTGAGTAGCAAATCACAGCGCTGTATTCACCGTTTATGGATTTTACCAGATCCTTGATAAGCACAGAATCGTCACTGCAGATGGCTGTATAATGAAAAAAATTCTCGTGCATTGGACTCACCCCCGGATGTTTATAGGGTATTATACGGCGGCAGCCCGTGACATGTGCGGATGTCATTTTTATTCTTGATCTAGCGGCGATGTAATATGGTCGTCGTATGTGTCGACAAAAAGCCGGCCGTTGCTTCCGCGCACAGCGTATACAACGTCTTCCGGTTTGAGGTTTCTCTTGTCCAATTCTTCTCTCAGCCATTTTTCCGATACGTGGTTTTCTTCCAGGTTTTTCACCACCAGCCGGCCGTCCATAATCAGCTCAACGGCAAAGTTCTTTTCATGTCCGGCAAAGATGCCGAGATCCTGTCTTGTAACGGGCGCAAATTCCGGTTTGACCTCCACTGACATGCTGCCGTTTGTTTCAATGATGGCAGTCTGAACCTGAGAAATGTCAAATACGTCATTTACACGCAGCTGCTGGTTCAAGTAGTCGATGGTATAACGCATCGTTTTCATATTATGCTCAAGTATTTTACCGTTTTGAATGATAATGGTCGGTTTGCCTGCAAAGAAACCCCTAAGGACCCTGTTTTTCATAGAAAGATATGCGACAAGGTAAATGATTGCCACGAAAATAATGTAGGCAATGACATGATAATGAATCGGCAGCTTTGTATTAAACGACAGATTTGCCGTGATGGCGCCGAGCGAGATGGCCGCAATGAAATCAAAAAGCGTCATCTGTGAAATGGTTTGTTTACCGAGTATCCGGGCGCCGATAAACAGAATGCTGAACGACAGAGCCGTCCGTACAATTACTTCGGGATATTCTGACATCATCATTAGTCCTTTTTTCTTTATTTTGGTCAAAAACGAAATTTTTTAAAACAGTCATCCCGTTTTTACCAGCAGATGAGATTGGTCATTTTCGTCAACTTTCGATAAAATGTAGAAAGATAAAAAGAGAGGGGTCTTTTAATTTGGGTGTTGAGTTTTTAGTAGGCAGATCGGGGAGTGGGAAAACGAGGCTGATTATCGACAGCATTCAAGATGAACTGCGCCGGGAGCCGTTCGGGAAACCTATCATTTTTCTAGTCCCGGATCAAATGACGTTTTTAATGGAATATGAGCTTGCTAAAACGCCGGATATCGGCGGCATGATACGCGCTCAAGTGTTCAGTTTTTCGCGTTTGGCGTGGCGCGTGCTTCAGCATACCGGGGGCATGAACCGCCCGTTTGTGACGACGACGGGTGTGCAGATGCTTTTAAGGAAACTGATTGAAGAATATAAGCACGAGTTTAAAGTGTATCAAAAAGCGAGTGACAAAACCGGGTTCACTGAGCAGGTGGAACGGATGCTGACAGAGTTTAAGCGGTACTGTATTGAGCCTGAAGATGTCCGCCGCATGGCGGAAAGCGGAACGGCGTCAGAATATCGCGGAGAGCGGATGCTGTCTGAAAAACTTCATGATTTAGGCATTTTATATCAGCAGATGGAAAGAAGCCTCGCCGGACACTATTTGCATTCAGAGGACTATTTGACGCTGCTCGCTCAGCAGATTCCTTTGGCGGACGTTGTAAAAGGCGCCCGTGTTTACGTCGACGGATTCTATCAATTTACGCCGCAGGAATTAAGGGTGCTGGAGCAGCTGATCATGCATGCTGAACATGTCACATTCTCGCTGACGGCGGACAGCCCTTCGGCGGAACAGGCACCGGATGAGCTCGATCTGTTCAGAATGACGGGAAGCACATACTATAAGCTTTATCAGACGGCAAAGGAATTGAATGCCGATATTTCCTGCAAGGAACTGCATGGCACGAAGCGGCATCAGCATGCGCCGGAGCTTGCCTGTATAGAGTCGCAGTACGATGTGCGTCCCGCCGCGGCGTATACCGGCGGACAGGAAGCTTTTACCGTCATGCAGGCGCAAAACAGAAGAGCTGAGCTTGAAGGTATTGCCCGGGAAATTCAATCACTTGTCCGGGACGGAGGATACCGGTACAAAGATATGGCGATTCTCATCCGTCAGCCGGAAGATTATAAAGATTTGCTGAAGGAAGTGTTTGCCGATTACGGGCTTCCTTATTTTATTGACGGAAAAGCTTCTATGCAGCATCACCCGCTTATTGAATTCATCCGTTCAAGCCTGGATGTCGTGAAGGGGAACTGGAGATATGAAGCGGTGTTCCGCTGTGCGAAAACCGAACTGTTATTCCCGCTTGATCAGCCGGAGCAGAAAATAAGGGAGCAGGTTGATCAGCTTGAAAATTACTGTATCGCCTACGGCATTAAAGGGGAGCGCTGGACGAGCGG
Organism: Bacillus sp. JNUCC-22; assembly: GCF_018861275.1. NCBI lineage: Bacteria > Bacillati > Bacillota > Bacilli > Caryophanales > Bacillaceae > Bacillus > Bacillus sp. JNUCC-22. Next base: position 1,053,417 of record NZ_CP076408.1, read on the forward strand.
CGAGCGGTTTGTATACAGGCGCTTCGTATCGCTCGATGAGGATTTCGCGCAGACGGATCAGGAAATAGAGATGGAGAACATGCTGAATGAGACGAAAGAGTGGATGGCCGCGCCCCTTGTCCGGCTTCAAAACCGGATGAAAAAAGCGAAAACGGTTCAAAGCATGGCGGAGGCTCTTTATCTCTTTTTGGAAGATACCGATGTTCCCCTGAAGCTGGACCGGAAAAGGCAGCGGGCCGAAGAGGCCGGAAACATGATCGAAGCGCAGCAGCACGGCCAGGCGTGGGATGCCGTTATCCAGCTTCTCGAGGAGTTTGCCGGCATGATGGGTGAAGATGAAATATCTTTGGCGCTGTTCCAGCAAATGCTTGAAACGGGAACGGAATCGCTTCATTTTTCTTTAATTCCGCCTGCGCTTGACCAAGTATTTGTAGGGAATATGGATCTCTCAAGAATGTACGGCACGTCCTGCACATTCGTCATCGGGGCCAATGACGGCGTTCTTCCGGCGCGCCCGGATGAAAACGGCGTGCTGTCTGATGATGACCGGGAGTGGCTGAAAGCAGTCGGAGTGGAGCTGTCTTCCGCGGGGCGTGAGCGGCTGCTTGATGAGCATTTTCTCATCTATATGGCGCTGTCGAGTCCGTCTGACCGTCTTTATGTGTCATACCCGATTGCCGATGCGGAAGGAAAAACGCTCCTGCCGTCAATCGTTGTAAACCGGCTTGGCGAGCTGTTTCCCGATCATCAGGAAAAGCTGTCAGCGGCTGATCCCGAGCAGGTAAGCGAAGAAGAGCAGCTTCAGTATCTCGTCAATAAACAGGTGGCTCAGACATATACGGCAAGTCAGCTCAGGCTGTGGACAAGAGAGTACGAGATCAGTGACGTATGGTGGAGCGCATACAATGTGCTGATGAAAGAGCCTGATCACCGGCGTGCGAAAAAGCTGTTTTCAAGCTTGTTTTTCCGCAATGAGGCGAAGCGTCTTGAACGGCCTGTTTCGCGCCAGCTTTACGGCGAGCATATTAAAGGAAGCGTCTCCCGGATGGAGGCGTTTAATGCCTGCCAGTTTTCTCATTTTGCATCTCACGGGCTTCAATTAAAAGAGCGGCAGTTTTTCAAGCTGGACGCGCCGGATATCGGCCAGCTGTTTCACTCCAGCCTGAAGCTGATTTCAGACCGGCTTCGTGAGCAGAAGCTGGAATGGCGCGATCTGACGAAAGATCAGTGCCGGAATTTCTCCTATGAAGCGGTGGAACGGCTTGCGCCAAAGCTGCAAAAAGAGATTCTGCTCAGCTCAAACAGACACTTTTATGTGAAGGAAAAACTGCAGAAGATCGTCACGCGTGTTTCTGGCATATTAAGCGAGCATGCGAAGGCGAGCGGTTTCGTCCCGGTCGGTCTTGAACTCGGTTTCGGCGGAAGCGGGCCGCTGCCGCCGCTCACTTTCACGCTGAAAAACGGCTGTACGATGGAACTCGTCGGACGGATCGACCGCGTGGATAAAGCGGAAAGTTCAAAAGGCCTGCTGCTGAGAATCGTTGATTATAAATCAAGCGACAGGGGGCTTGATCTGGCTGAGGTGTATTACGGGCTCGCTCTGCAAATGCTCACATATCTTGACTTATCGATTACACATTCCGAAGATTGGCTCGGCATGAAAGCGACCCCGGCAGGCGTTTTGTATTTCCATATCCACGATCCGATGATTCAGGCCAGTCTGCCGATGGGGCTTGATGAAATCGAGCAGGAAATTTTTAAGAAATTTAAAATGAAAGGCCTTCTCCTCGGTGACCGGGAGGCGATCAGCCTGATGGACACGACTTTGGAGGAAGGGCGTTCAAATATCGTCAATGCCGGTTTGAAAAAGGACGGTTCTTTAAGATCCGACTCAGCCGCGGTCAGCGAACGGGACTTTCATCTGCTGACAGACCATGTGCGGCGGACATTTGAACAGGCGGGCGAAGCGATAACGGACGGGCTTGTGTCCATTACTCCGTATAAGCTGAAAGATAAGACGCCTTGTACGTACTGTGCGTTTCAATCGGTGTGCCAGTTTGATGAGTCGCTTAAGGAAAATGAATACCGCAGCCTGAAAGCGGAAAAAGACGGCACCATACTGGATTGGCTGAAGAAGGAGGCGGATGATGATGCAAATTCCTAAACCGAAAGACAGCATATGGACGGATGACCAATGGAGCGCCATCGTTTCTTCCGGCCGCGATATTCTGGTCGCTGCCGCAGCCGGATCAGGTAAAACGGCCGTGCTCGTGGAACGGATGATCAGAAAGATAACCGCGGAAGAAGATCCGGTTGATGTTGACAGGCTCCTTGTGGTGACCTTTACAAACGCCTCAGCAGCGGAGATGAAGCATCGGATCGCGGAAGCATTAGAAAAAGAGCTCGCCAAAAATCCGGGATCTCTGCATATCAGACGGCAGCTCTCTCTCTTGAATCGGGCGAGCATTTCGACGCTTCACTCTTTCTGTCTGCAAGTGCTTAAAAAATATTATTATATGATTGATCTTGACCCCGGTTTTCGGATGGCTGACCAGACGGAAGGCGAATTGCTCGGAGACGAAGTGCTTGATGAGCTGTTTGAAGATGAATACGCAAAAGGGAATCAGGCGTTTTTTGAGCTTGCGGACAGATATACGACAGACAGGCATGATCTGGATCTTCAAGACCTTGTCAAACGGGTGTACGAGTATTCCCGGTCGCATCCTGACCCGGAAGCGTGGCTGCAAAGCTTTGTCCGCCTGTATGACGTGACGGAAGAAAGCAAAATGGAAGAGCTTCCGTTTTACCAGTATGTGAGAGAAGATGCTGAAATGGCGCTCTTCGGGGCAAAACAAAAGCTTGAAAAGGCGCTTGAACTGACAAAAGCGCCCGGCGGGCCGGCCCCGCGCGCTGATAATTTTCTGGATGACCTTCAGCAGATAGAAGAGCTGATCAGCTGCCGGCATGACTTCGATGCGCTGTATGAACGGGTTCCCGCAGTCTCATTTAAGCGGGCGAAGGCGGTAAAGGGTGATGAATTTGACAAAGCGCTTTTGGACGAAGCGACCGATTTGCGAAACGGCGCGAAGAAACTGATCGAAAAGTTAAAGAATGATTACTTTACAAGAAGTCCGCAAGATCACTTAAAGAGTTTAGCAGATATGAAGTCTGTCATCGAAACGCTCGTTCAGCTCGTGATATCGTACGGAAAACGATTTGAAGCGGCGAAACAAGAAAAATCAATTATTGATTTCTCAGATTTGGAACATTACTGCCTGGCGATTTTAACTGCGGCTGATGAAGAAGGCCGGCGGGTGCCGAGCGAAGCGGCAGTTTATTATCAAGACCAGTTCCATGAAGTTCTGGTTGATGAATATCAAGATACGAACCTTGTGCAGGAGTCTATCCTGCAGCTTGTTAAAAGCGGGAATGAAGAGGCGGGAAATCTGTTTATGGTAGGCGACGTCAAACAATCGATCTACCGTTTCAGACTTGCTGAGCCGCTGCTGTTTCTCGGGAAATATAAAAGGTTTACAGAAAGCGGGGAAGGCGCGGGGCAGAAAATTGACCTGAACCAAAATTTCCGCAGCCGCTCCGATATTTTGGACAGTACGAATTTCTTGTTTAAGCAGCTGATGGGCGGAAAAATCGGCGAAGTGGACTACGATGAACAGGCGGCATTGAAGCTCGGCGCATCGTATCCGCCGAATGACGCGGCAAAAACGGAACTGCTGCTCATTGACAGCGCTGATAGCGCAGACAGCTCCGAGGATGCCGAAGACTTTGAAACCGTGCACTGGGAAGCGAAAGCGATAGCCGGGGAGATCCGAAAGCTTGTCTCATCTCCGTTTAAGGTATATGACGGCAAAACAAAAACACACCGGAATATCCAGTACCGGGATATCGTGATTTTGCTGCGTTCCATGCCGTGGGCGCCGCAATTAATGGAAGAGCTGAAAAACCAGGGCATTCCGGTGTACGCCAATTTGACGTCGGGTTACTTTGAAGCCGTGGAGGTGGCTGCGGCGCTTTCAGTCTTGAAGGTGATTGATAATCCGTATCAGGATATTCCGCTTGCTTCCGTGCTGCGCTCGCCCATCGTCGGCTGTGACGAAAATGAACTTGCGCTGATACGCCTTGAAAAGAAAAAAGCGCCGTTTTATGAAGCGCTGAAAGCATATATAGCGAACGCTGACAGACATGATGAACTGTATCAAAAACTGAGAACTTTTTATGACAGTCTGCAAAAGTGGCGGTCATTTTCGACGAATCATTCGGTGTCTGAGCTGATTTGGGAAGTATACCGCGATACCGGATATTTTGACTATGCAGGCGGCATGCCCGGCGGAAAGCAGCGCCAGGCCAATCTGCGCGTCTTGTATGACCGGGCGCGCTCGTACGAAGCGACGGCGTTCCGCGGGTTATTCCGCTTTTTGCGGTTCATTGAACGGATGCAGGAGCGCGGCGATGATCTGGGGACGGCCCGGGCGCTCAGCGAGCAGGAGGATGTCGTTCGGCTGATGACGATCCACAGCAGCAAAGGACTTGAATTTCCCGTCGTTTTCACCGCCGGACTCGGCAGAAGTTTTAATATGATGGATCTCAACAAATCATACCTGCTTGATAAAGAGCTCGGTTTCGGCACGAAGTATATCCATCCGGAACTCAGAATCAGCTATCCGACTCTTCCGCTTGTGGCGATGAAGAAAAAGATGCGCAGAGAGCTCTTATCCGAAGAATTGCGCGTATTGTATGTGGCGCTGACCAGAGCGAAGGAAAAGCTGTTTCTCGTCGGTTCCTGCAAAAACCGGGAAAAACAGCTGGCCAAATGGCAGGCGCAAGCAGACCGGGCCGATTGGCTTCTTTCTGAATTCGACCGCTATCAGGCGTCATCTTATTTGGACTTTATCGGGCCGGCGCTCATCCGCCACCGTGACATGGAGGCGCACAGGACGCCGGGACTTTCCTCATCTGAGGATATCGCGCGCGACCCGTCGCGTTTTCACATCCGGATGCTGCAGCAAAGTGAATTGCTGGAAGAGAATCCAAAAGAACGTGCTGAAGAAAAGAGCAAACGTCTCAAAGCGATTCAGCAGGGCGAGCCGATTCCTGATTCGTTTTCATTTGATGATCAGGCGCGCCGTCTGCTTGAATGGGAATATCCGTACCGAGAGCTGACGGCTATCAGAACGAAGCAGTCAGTTTCTGAGCTGAAGAGAAAGCAAGAATACGAGGATGAATACAGCGGCCGCTCTCTCATCAAACCGTCAGGAGACACGCTTTTATACAGGCGTCCCGGTTTTATGATGAAAAAAGGGCTGACAGCCGCCGAAAAAGGGACGGCGATGCATACGGTGATGCAGCACATACCGCTGACGCACGTTCCGACTGCCGAAGAAGCGGAGCGGACGGTCCGGATGCTTTACGAAAAAGAGCTGCTGACAGAAGAACAGCAGGAAGCTATTGATATAGAAGAAATTGTCCAGTTTTTCGGAACTGAAATCGGGAAAGACCTTCTCGGGGCGCTGCGGATTGACCGGGAAGTGCCGTTCAGTATGGCGCTTCCGGCCGGCGAGGTGTACAAGGATGCCGAAACGGCCGGTGAACCGCTGCTCGTGCAGGGGATTATTGACTGCCTCTATGAAACTGCGGACGGTCTCTATTTGCTGGACTATAAAACTGATCGGATAGAGGGGAAATTCCGGAACGGATTTGAAGGCGCGGCTCCGATTCTGCAAAAAAGGTATGAAACACAAATCGAATTGTATACAAAAGCGGTTGAACAAATTACAAAAACGAAAGTGAAAGGGCGTGCGCTCTATTTTTTCGATGGAGGTCACGTTCTTACACTGTAACAAGATCCGAAGCTCCTTTTTGGAGCGGATCTTTTTTTCTATCAAAAAGTGAGGTGAATGCGGTATGCGCATTTTACATACAGCTGACTGGCACCTCGGCAAAACGCTGGAAGGCAGAAGCCGGCTGAGCGAGCAGGCCGAGGTATTGGAAGAGCTGAATACCATTGTCAAGGAAGAAAATATTGATGCGGTCATTATGGCGGGGGATGTATTTGATACGGTCAACCCGCCTGCGCTCGCTGAACAATTGTATTACGAAAGTCTTTCCGCGCTTTCTGACGGCGGAAAGCGCCCGGTTGTCGTCATTGCCGGAAACCATGACAATCCCGACAGGCTGGCGGCGGCTTCTCCGTTAACAAATGAGCGCGGCATTCATTTAATCGGCTATCCGCGGACAGAACCTGTGCATATTGAGGTGCCGTCGACGGACGAGCTGTTAGCCGTAGCCGCGCTGGCATATCCGTCAGAGGCGAGATTAAACGAAGTGCTTTCTGATACGTTTGAGGAAAAGCTTCTTCGCGATCATTACGATGTGAAAATCAGAGAGGCGTTTGCTCACATGTGCGGACTGTGCCGGAACGATGCCGTGAAAATCGCGGCGAGCCACATTTATGTCGCGGGGGGAAATCAGACTGATTCAGAGCGTCCGATTGAAGTCGGGGGCGCTTACACAGTTGCCGCTGACAGCCTGCCGGCTGATGCGGCTTACGTGGCTCTCGGCCATCTCCACCGTCCGCAAACGATCAAGCGCGCCAAGACGGCTGCCCGTTATTCAGGCTCTCCGCTGGCATACAGCTTTTCAGAAGCCGGTTATGCCAAATCGGTGACGGTGGTAGAAGCGAAGCCCGGCGGAGAAGCGAAGTGGGAAGAGATTTTCCTGTCTTCCGGTAAACCGCTCGTCAAATGGAAAGCGCAGGGGCTGAGCGAGGTTCACGGCTGGCTTGATGAAGGGCGTGACCGGAATGCCTGGATCGATCTTGATATCCATTTGACGGATCAGCTTTCTCTCGAGGAAATTCATCGGCTGAGAAAGGCGCATCCCGGCTTTATCCATATCAGGCCGGTTTTTGAAGAAAAAGAGACCGAAAATGACCGGATTGAAGTGAAACACACATCAATTGAGGATCGATTTAAGAAGTTTTATGAAAAACAAACGGGCGGCGGCGTGCCGGATGAGGAGATGGTCAAGCTGTTTTTAGAGCTTGCGTCAGCAGATGATGAGGAGGATGCGACATGAAGCCGATTCTGTTAACGATAAAAGGGCTCCACAGCTTCAGGGAGGAACAGACCATTGATTTTGCCGGACTGTCAGGAGCCGGGGTGTTCGGGATTTTCGGGCCGACCGGAAGCGGAAAATCGTCGATCCTTGATGCCATGACACTCGCTTTATACGGAAAAGTGGAGCGCGCCGCAAATAATACGCACGGCATCCTGAATCATGCCGAAGAGCAGCTCGCCGTCTCATTTACATTCGCGCTTCAATCCGGCCACCGGGTTTCCTACAAGGTCGAGCGCGTTTTTAAGAGAACGGATGAAACGAAAGTAAAAACCGCCCTCTGCCGCCTGATTGAAATCAAAGACGAACAAACGGTGCTGGCCGATAAAGCGAATGAAGTGAACAAAAAGGTAGAGGAGCTTCTTGGCCTGACCATTGACGACTTTACAAGAGCCGTCGTGCTGCCGCAAGGAAAGTTTGCCGAGTTTCTGTCGCTTAAAGGCGCGGAAAGAAGACATATGCTCCAGCGCCTGTTTAATCTGGAACAGTACGGGGACAGGCTTGTCAAAAAATTGCGGCGGCGGGCGCAGGAAGCGGCAGCGAAAAAAAATGAAATGCTGGCCGAACAATCCGGCCTCGGAGACGCAGGAGAAGATGCGCTGAAGCAGGCTGAACAGCAGTTTCACGAAGCGAACGAACGGCTTGAAGAAGCTGAGAAGAAACGGGTCCGGGCAAAAGAGCGCTTTGAGAATCACCAGGAAATTTGGAACCTGCAGACAGAAAGAGATGAATATGAGCGCCGGGAGAAAAAGCTTGAGGAAAGACGCCCGTACATCACGGATTTGACTGAGCGTCTTAAAGAGGCGGAAACAGCTCTCGCCCTTGAGCCGTACGCAGACCGTTACACAGAAGCCGTCCGCCGGCAGCAGCGCGCCGAACAGGAACACGAACTGGCCAAACGGAAATCAGAGGCGGAAACCGTTTCATTTACCCGGCAAAATGAAGCCTATGAAGCATGGCGGGCCCATAAGGCCGAACAGGAGCCGAAGCTTGTCAAGGAAGAAGAGCTGTATCAAAGACTTTCAGCCATTGAACAAAAACTGCTTGAAGCGAAAAAAGAAGCGGAAAAAACAAATGCGGAACACAGCAAAAAAGAGGAAGAATACGAAGCCGCCTCGAAACAGCTGGCCGGAGTGAAAGACCGCCTGACCCGCGGCCAAAACAGGCAGAATGAGCTGAAAGAAGAGCTGAAAGCAGTTCAAGTGACCGCCGATGAACGGAAAAAATGCCAGACCGCAGCACAGCTGGCGGCAGGCTTTCAGCAGACACAGGAACAAATCACGAAAGAGCGGGCCAATCTGACAACGCAGCTGAAAAACGTGGAGAAGCTGAACGGAGAAAGCGAGTCGCTCACAGCGAAAGCGAAAACGGAAGAGGAAGACATTACGCACGCTTATCAAACGCTTCAAACCGTTTACCATATGGTCTGTGAAACGGAACGTTCACTGAAAGCCGCAGCCGAACGGGCTGACAAAACGCAAGCCGATCTCCGCAGGCGCTCAGAGGAAGCGAGAACGGCTGCATTAACAAAAGAATTATCGGAAAAACTAATCGAAGGAAAGCCTTGTCCTGTATGCGGCTCGACGCAGCATGACCGCCCGCGTTCCGCTCATGAAACATTCTCGCCTGATACGGCTGTACAGGAACAGTTGCAGCAGGTTGAAGCGCTGCTTTCTGAGGCGGCGGCTCTTTCTCAGGAGGTGCTGACGGCCAAGGTTGCATTAGAAGAACAGTCGGGGCGTTTTACCGAAGAATGTCCGTTTCTGCAAAGCGCCCGGGTTCCGGAGCTGGAAGCCGCTTCCTCCATCAGCGGACGCCCGCTTGATGAAGCGTTCAGCGCCGTCCGCTTGGAGTGGAAACAAATGAAACAGGATATGCTGTCGGTAAAAGAGAAGGTCACAAGACTGATCAGCGCGCATCAGCAGACGGTGAAACAAGCTGAGCAGCTTGCCGAACGAATCCGCTACGAGGAAAAAGAAGTCGGCCGTCTCAGACATTCATTAGAAGAGCTTGAATCGCTGTCAGAAAGCCGATTGAATCAGTACAATGAAGTCTGCGGTGATATTCCGCCAAACCGGATTGACGCCTGGCAGGCTTCGATAGATGAGAAGGACAGGCAGGCAGAAGAATGTGAGAAGCGCATTGAAACAAGCATCGCATTCCTCAAGGAACATGAAGAGGAGAAAGAACGCCTGCAGGAGATGAAGCATCGGCTTGAACGGGAACGGCTCGAGCTTCACTATGCGTCTGAGCGCCTGCAGCAGGTGATTGACGGATATGAACAAGAGCTCGGAACAGCAGCCGAAGAAACATCAATTTCCGCAAAGCTTGAAGCGGTGCGGCAGGAATTACAGCTGTTAAAATCCAAAGAACAGTCCCTATTCGACGCGCTGAAGCAGGCGCAGCAATCACTGAATGACGCAAAAGGCCGGGAATCCGGGAGTCTCATGTCACTCAGGGATGCTGAGACCTCCCTTGAGAAAGCGCAAAACGACTGGCGCGTGAGGTCAAAAGACACCGGGTTTGCCGAGCCGGACCAAGTCAAAAAAAGTCTGCTTCCGCAAGGGCGTGCAGAGGAAATGAAAAAAGAAATTGATGAGTTCCTGGACACCTCAAAACAGCTATCGGCAAATATCAGCCGTGTTACTGATAAATTAGCCGAGCGCCGGATATCGGAGGAAGAATGGACAGCATCCGTTTCTCTGCTGAAGCAGGCAGAGGCTGAGTTAGGGGCCGCCATGGAGGAAAAAGGAGCACAGGCAAAAGCCTTCGCGGTTATGCAAAAACAGCATAAGCGCTTTAAAGAGATTGAAGCCGAACTGAAAAGCTGGCAGACACAGATTGACAGGCTTGATAAGCTCCAGTCTGTATGTAAAGGCAATACATTCGTCGAATTTTTAGCGGAAGAACAGCTGGAAAGCGTGGCTCGGGACGCCTCTGCCCGTCTCGGAGCGCTGACAAGGCAGCGATATGCCATATTAGTCGATTCAGAAGGCGGTTTCGTCATGCGTGATGACGCGAACGGAGGCGTCAAACGGCCCGTATCAAGCCTTTCCGGCGGGGAGACGTTTCTGACATCGCTGTCGCTTGCGCTTGCCTTGTCCGCCCAGATTCAGCTGAGGGGGCAATACCCGCTGCAATTCTTTTTCTTAGATGAAGGATTCGGGACTCTTGACCAAGGGCTCTTAGACACCGTTGTCACAGCGCTCGAAAAGCTGCAATCGGACAACTTATCCGTCGGAGTGATCAGCCATGTGCAGGAGCTGAGAGCGCGTCTGCCGAAAAAATTAATCGTTCATCCGTCCGAACCGGGCGGGAAAGGCACCCGGGTCACATTGGAGATCATGTAGAAAGGAGAAGGAATTATGGCCGATTCTGCCGAGGGCACATGTGAATTATGCGGCCGCCATCATGTGCGGCTGACGGAGCACCACTTAACGCCTAAGGAAGAAGGCGGGACATTCCTTCCGACCGCAATGCTCTGCATCCCTTGTCATAAACAGGTTCACGCGCTCTATACGAATCAGGAGCTTGCGGCAAGGCTCGCGGGAATAGAAGAGCTGCGGCGTGACCCGAAACTCGCGCGGTTTGTGAAATGGATCAGAAAACAGCCGCCGGAAAAGCTTGTAAAAACAAAAAAAGCAAATGAACGAACATAACGCTGAACCAAAAGCAGCCCTCTTCTGAAAGAGCGGCTGCTTTTTAGGCGTTTCCTACCACATTTTGATCGCTGACATCGGGGTCTATATAGTTTGTCGCATTGACAACGTTGTTTAATAACAGGAAATCTCCGGTATTGCCTGCTCCCGAACCGAGCGCAGATTTAGAAGAGCTTTTTGGAGAAAGGTAAAAGGAATCACCAAAGTTTACGACTCCGCCCGATATGGAATTGATAGCTATAGGTCCGGTAATTGCTGGCATAAACGACACCCTTTATAGAAGTCTCACCGTCATTATATGTCAGGGCTGCTGTGATTGTGAGCTTGGTGTGACAATCTGCCTAATATGTTTCAGCCGCGAATCTCCCAGAACGATCGACGTCGATCCGATTTGAACCACGGACGCTGACGATACCCCTTGAACTTTCACATTCCTTACCCGAATTGAAGGGTTTTCATGGCAGAATGCGCTTTGGACTCCCGTTTCCGGTAACGGCATGACGGCCGGCTGCCGAAAGATCTGGTATTCTTTTTTGTTAAATGAGCCTTCATCGTCTCTGTATAAGGCAATAGTACGCTGATTGGCCAATACTTTGATCCGCATATTGATTTCATTCGTATCGCCTGCTTGAAAGACACTCGCAATCCCGACTGAATTGATTTTGGCGTTCCGGAGGCGTGAAATGCGCTTTAACATTATTCCGGCGCCAGCGGCACATAAGGCCCGATAATAAGAGATTCCGGAGGCGTGTCAAAGATGGAAGACAGATAGACGGAATCGGTGTCGCCGATTAATAATAAGGAAGAACTGGACACACCGGTAGACCGGATGTCGCCGACTTCAATATTCCGGTTAATCACTGTAAAAATCATGACGGATCATCACCTTTCATTTCACCAGGTATGTGCTTAATAAAGTGCTCAACGGCCCTGACAATATCACGCTTCACATGTTCGGCAATCTGCTCGGCATATTGCGCGGGCGCCGTATTTTCTTCTTTCGGGACATGGGACAGATAATACTGAATCCGGCTGTCCATCTGCTTTCTGATATCTTCAATAATATGATATTTGTTCGTTTCGTCCAGCCTGCTCTCATACTGAGTTTCGAGCTGTTCTAAAAGCGCGGGGATTTCTTCATTCAGGTACATATCGACGTTTTGGCGGATTTGCTGCATTTGCTGGCCCGCCTGTTCCTGCTGCATCATTCCGACCTGCGGAGATGTCTGGCCGACTTCGAAGTTTTGCACGGCATTCGGATCAGTCGGATTCAATCCGATATTCAGCGTTCCTTCCAGCCGTTCAATTTTCAGCTGATCAAATTTATACTCGAGCCGATCGATTCTTGTAGAAGGCTGCTGCTTCAGCGTTGAAATTTCATTTTGGAATTCTTTCAGCTGCCGTTCGAGCTCCTGAATCTGCTGCGCCTGCTGCTGGACGAAAGAATTTAAATTCTGCAGGTAGGATGAAACGGATTGATCATACATGACATTCACCTCGCGTCTCGTTTCCTTCATTAAAACTACCGGCTTGGCGGCTGGAGCGGTACAAATGATGAGGTGCCGGGACCTCCCCCTGTTGTTACAGTCTGCTGCCCCGCGGTGACAGGCGGCGCCGGCTCAACATAACTCCCTGTGTTGTACAGATTGGAAAGAGATTTAATTGAACCGGCGCTTCCGATTTGCAGTATGGAGGAATTGCTGACAGATTCTACACGCATGTAATTGATATGGATCGACTGATTGACGTAAAAATTCATACGGCGCCTCCTTTATGCGTTTCCTGCCATCGGCTGATCGATTACATCATTATCGTACACATTCGTTGAATTCCTGTAATTCGTCAGTGTGAGATTGTCTCCGGTATTGAAGCTGCCCGCTCCGGCAAATGTCTTAACCTCTGCTTTTGGAGAAATGGTGATGCAGTCGCCTATATGAACGACTCCGCTCGTACCGACGGCATTAATTTTAAACGCTCCGACAATTGCGGGCATACGAGCACATCCTTTTCGTGAAGATTTTCATGACTGCACTTCAGGAGCTTATCTGGGCTGCCTGCCTAAAATAGCTTATGACAAATGCACATTTTTGTGAGCGGAAAAAACTTTAGACGTAAAAACACCGGCGCTTTACGCATGCCGGGTCTTATACATAAATGATACAGATTTATATACATATCACGTTTATGAGAAAGCCTCTTTTTTTCCTGCGGTGCGGCCGTGCTCAATCTGTGCGGCCGGGTTCAGCCCGCTGTCTTTCGTTTGTTGGATGAGCCCGCCCCGGCACCCGTTTAAAAGGCTGTCCAGCTCCTGGCTGCACCTGATGGTCTCCGTTGCATTGATTCCGAATTTTTGCGCTGTCTCGAATAAAGTTAATCTTTTTTCTTCAATTTTGTTCATCGTGTGATCTCCAATTCTCGATTATTTTGGAAAACATAGGATGATAATAGTATAACCCATTTTGGCCAAGAAGGTTTTATTTCGTCAATATGACTAAAAAAGTGACAATTTTTGATACTCTTTTACACTTATTTTCAGCCTGTTTAAAAGAGGAATTTCCCGCCCGGAGGAAGAATACATAAAGGAATGCCAGATTTAAAAATGATGGGGGATTAACATGAAATTTGCGACAGGGGAACTGAACAGCCGAACATTTGTCGGTCTGATCATTGATGATGACAAAATCTTAGATCTGCAAAAGGCTGAAAAAAAATTGTTTGAACTTGAGACGATTCCGGGTTCGCTGATCGAGTGCATTCAAAAAGGAGATAAGTTTGTCGCGCATGCCGGACAGCTTGCGGAATGGGCGAAAAAACCGAATGACGAGTCGGGTTCATTTATGTATGCGCTGTCTGACGTAAAGCTTTGCGCGCCTATTCCAAGACCTTCAAAGAACGTGATCTGCATCGGGAAAAATTATCGTGATCATGCTGTTGAAATGGGGAGTGAGGCTGATATACCGGAGCATCCCATGGTTTTTACGAAAGCCCCCGCTGCCGTTACAGGACACGGAGAAACAGTGGACAGCCACTTGGACGTAACGGAGCAGCTTGATTATGAAGGGGAGCTTGCGGTAATCATATCAAAAAGCGGATCGCACATCTCCAAAGAACATGCGCTTGATCATATATTCGGCTATACAATTGTAAATGATATAACAGCGCGCGATCTGCAGAAGAAACATAAACAGTTTTTTATCGGCAAAAGCCTCGATACGACATGCCCGATGGGCCCGGTCATTGTACATAAGTCGGCCGTCAGTGATCCGCAAAGCCTGAAAGTTGAAACGCGGGTGAACGGAGAATTGCGCCAATCAGGATCAACGGGGGACATGATTTTTCCGATAGCTGAATTAATCGAAACGCTGTCAAAAGGAATGACGCTTGAAGCCGGTGACATTATAGCGACGGGGACGCCGTCCGGTGTCGGAAAAGGGTTTAAGCCGCCGAAATTTTTAAAGCCGGGGGACCGCATTGACATTACAATTGAACCGATCGGCACGCTGTCGAACCAAATCGGATAATTGTGTGTCCATCGCACGATTGATAATGCTCCGAGCGGCTTGTTGTGGTACCATAAGTGAGGCAGATTGATCTGATAGGGGGAATTGAACATAATGACACATTGGCATATTACTTCATGGGTCGTTGCGCTTATCCTGGTGTTTGTCAGCTACGGGCTGTACGGTTCCGGAAAAGCGAAGGGCGCAAAAATTACGCATATGATTCTGCGCTTATTCTACATTATTATTATTCTGACCGGAGCTGAGCTTTTTGTCCGTTTTGCGAATTGGAACGGAGAATACGCCGGAAAAATGCTGCTCGGCATCATTACCATCGGACTGATGGAAATGCTCGTCATCCGTAAGAAAAAAGGCAAATCAACCGGCGGACTGTGGATCGGTTTTATTATCGTGCTCGTCCTGACGGTGCTGCTCGGCCTTCACTTGCCGATCGGCTTTCACGTATTTTAATCCATCGCTTGAAAAACCCGGATGCATCCGGGTTTTTTTAGTTGCGCAACTGTGCCGCTGAATGAGAAATGCCGTGACAGGGGATGTTGATGAGGCGAAGGAGATGTGCAGGATGCCAAAAGCGTCAATCACTCTTGTTGCCGCAAAAGCTACGGCTGTGAAGGGTAAAAGCAAACGCCGGGCATCAATCAGCGTGAAAAACAAAGCTGAATACATCAGGCGGCACCTATTTAAAAGGTGCCGCCTGTTTGTTACGCGGTGCCGTCTTGTTTTGCCGCAGAATACATAATGGAGCGCCGCCCGTCAGATGCCGTCCATTCAAATCTGTCGTGTTTACCCGAGCTGCCGCGGTGATGCTGCAGGGCGCATTGTGCGTCATCCGCCGAGAAGTGATAAAACGAAACGCCTTCACCGGAAAACAGCGCCTGATTGTAGGAAAATACGCAATCATATACAGACAGGCCGAACCCGTGCAGATGGCTGAGAAACAGCAGGAACGTTTCATCGTCCAGCGAATCGAGCAAGGTTAACAGCGGCCGTTTGACCGCCTTTTCATAACGGATTTCTTCCCCGCCGAGCAGGGGGATGGTGTCTGCACCGATTTCGGCCGCGCCGCCGCAAATCCGTGCCGGCTGCCATCTGCCGCCGCGTTTCATCAATACGTCTGCGTTTGCTAGACTGTCTGCAAGCAGGATATCGCCTTCATCGTTTTCGATGAGGCAGATGCCGTCCTCTATCATCAGGGTGCCGCGCCCCCATTTGTTTTTTTCTGAGAAAAGCTGTTTTCGTTTCATAACCGTGCCGGTCTCCTTTGTTTGTTTCTTCTCTTCCGTTCTTTCCAAATCGGGCTTGTCTCATACAACTCTTAGTGGGACAAATCAACTATCTGCGTTTCTTTGCATAAACTGGGTAAAGTGCTGATAGAAACGAATTTGATACCGACAGAAACGGGATTGGAGCTGATATCACATGTGTGGAATTGCGGGTTGGGTCGATTTTCAAAAGCAGCTCGTCCAAGAGAAACATATTATGAACAATATGATAGACACTCTTTCAAAACGAGGGCCTGATGATTCAAACGTCTGGGGAGAGCCCCATGTTTTATTCGGACATAAAAGACTTTCGGTCGTTGACATTGAAGGCGGCCGCCAGCCGATGGCCTGCACGCATCAAGAGGAAACGTACACCATCATTTATAATGGCGAGCTGTATAACACGGAGGAATTGCGGAAGGAGCTTCAGGCGAGGGGCCACCGTTTTGAGAGGACCTCTGATACAGAAGTGCTGCTGCACAGCTATATTGAGTGGCGGGAGGAGTGCGTGGACCGCTTGAACGGTATTTTCGCTTTTGCCATCTGGGATGAAAAGCGCAAGCGGCTGTTCGGGGCAAGAGACCGGCTCGGCGTCAAACCGTTTTTTTATAAAGAACACGGCTCTTCCTTTCTGTTTGGGTCGGAATTGAAAGCCATCCTTGCTCATCCTGATGTGAAAGCCCGCACAGACAGCGGCGGACTTGCGGAAGTATTCGGACTCGGGCCGTCCAGAACTCCGGGCTGCGGGGTGTTTAAAGGAATTCACGAGGTGCGTCCCGCCCATGCGTTCACTTTCTCAAAGGACGGTTTGTCCATATGGCGTTATTGGAATGTAAAGAGCGAAAAGCATACAGACAGCTTCGATGAAACCGCAGCTCACATTCGGTACTTATTTCAGGATGCAGTGACACGCCAGCTCGTATCTGACGTGCCGATTTGCACGTTTTTATCAGGGGGGCTTGATTCGAGCGCGATAACCGCGATAGCCGCGGCTCATTTTGAGAAACAAGGCAGAGATCCCCTTCATACTTATTCAATTGATTATGAGGAGAACAGCAAATTTTTTAAAGCGAGCGCCTTTCAGCCGAATGATGACGGCCCGTGGATCGATAAAATGACAAATGCATTCGGCACACAGCATCATAAGTGCGTGATTACGCAGGATCAGCTGATTGAACATCTGAAGGAATCCGTTCTCGTCAGAGACCTGCCGGGCATGGCTGATGTTGATTCATCGCTATTATGGTTCTGCCGGGAAATTAAAAAAGATTTTGTCGTGAGCCTTTCCGGAGAATGTGCGGACGAAATTTTCGGCGGATATCCGTGGTTTCACACAGCGGCAGAAGAAGAGGGATTTCCTTGGATGAGGTCGACTGAGGAGAGGGTCACGCTCTTGGATGAAAAGTGGCAAAAACGGCTGAATCTTAGAGAATACGTGAATGCGAGATATGAAGAAACCATTGCGGAAACGCCGCTGTTAGATGGTGAGACGGGAACAGATAAAGCGAGACGGCAGCTGTTCTACTTAAATATGCTTTGGTTTATGACAAATCTGCTCGACCGCAAAGATCGCATGAGCATGGGCGCAAGTCTTGAAGTACGGGTGCCGTTCGCCGACCACAGACTTGTGGAATACGTTTGGAATATTCCTTGGGAAATGAAAATGCATGGCAGCCGGGAAAAAGGTATCTTGCGGAAAGCGCTTGAAGGACTGCTTCCTGAAGATATTTTGTACCGCAAAAAAAGTCCTTATCCGAAAACGCATCACCCGAAATACACGCAGGGGGTCACAGAATGGCTGAAAACGATTTTACAACAGAAAGATTCCGTGCTTCACACCCTGCTTGACAGAAAGAAGCTGGAAATGCTGCTGGAGACAGAAGGTTCATCTTTTCAGGTTCCGTGGTTCGGCCAGCTGATGAAAGGCCCGCAGCTGATCGCCCATCTTGCCCAGATCCATACATGGTTTGAGGCGTACCGTATCGATATAGAAGAATAACAGTGCCGCGACCGGTTTCCGCTGAAGGATATCGGTCTTTTTATTGTGAAACATATGGTACACTAAAAAACAGAGGAGTGATACCATGACCGAATACGAAACATGCGCCCAGCTTGCCGAGGCGCACTTTCCTTTATATAAACGGACTTTCTCATCCCTGCCGCCAAAAAACAGGCGGGCCGCATGGGCGGTGCTTGCTTTGTTTCACGAAGCTGACCGGCTTGATGTGCAGGAACTTGGAGGATTTGAACAGGCGGCACAAGACTTTCTGAACGGGTCACGCGCCGACGGCTTTTTGTGGGAGGCGCTCACCGATGTGCGGCAGCAATTTGCGCTTGAAGAAGAGCCGTTGCGTGAGTTTATCGCCGGCCACATCTCTGACAGAGAAAAAGTAACGTATCAAGAGTTTGATGACCTGCTGATGTACGCGGGCCAAACAGGCGGAGCCCTCGGCCTGCTTCTGCTGCCGGTTTGCGCGCGCCGGAACCAAGAGAAACTCCGCCATGCAGCCGTTTCATTAGGAGCAGCCATTCAGCTGACCCGGGTGCTTCTGGGGATTCATACGGACGAGCTGGCGAAAAAGCGTCTCCCGCGCCAGGTGATGAAGCAATTCGGCTATACGGAAGAAGAGCTGGAGAGCCATACCGTCAACAAAGCTTTTATGAATGTATGGGAGTACATCGCATTCGAGGCTGAGGCGTATTTCGAGGAGGCGTCTGAAGAGCTGGAGCTGTTTCCGTTATACTCAAGGCCCGCCGTTACCGGTTTGCTGGCACATTACCGGTCAGAGCTCGGTGACATGAGAAAACGGCTTTCGCAAGCATAAAAAAACGCCCGGCTTCTTAACGAAGCTCCGGGCGTTTATGCAATCCCTTTTTGAATCCAAATCCGCGACCGCCATCTTCTGTACATAAGAATGCCTCTGACCCATTCATCCGCGATAAATGAAATCCAGATGCCCATAAGCCCCAATCCGAAATGGATGCCGAACAGATAAGCGAGAGGCAGTCCGATACCCCACATGGAAATCATCGCCATGTAGACGGGGAATTTTGCATCTCCGGCAGCCCGCAGCGAGTTGATGATAATGACATTAAATGAACGGCCGGGCTCAAGAATGATCGTCATGGCGATCAGCATGCTCGCCGTCGCAATAATGTCAGGGCTGCTTGTGAAAATTCCGATCAGCTGCTTTGAAAACAAGGTCATGATCACGGATGTCAAAGCGGCAATGCCAAGCGCCCAGTACAGACTTTTCATGCAGCGGTCATAAGCGTCGTCAAACCGTTTGGCGCCGATATATCTGCCGATCAAAATCTGTGTGCCCTGGCTGATCGCCGTTCCGAACAGCAGGATAAACATGGTGATGTTTTGTGTATAAACCTTTGTTGTAAGCGCCTGAGCGCCCATAATGGCGATAAAATAAGTGACAACCATTTGTGAAATGTTGTAAGACAGCTGTTCGCCGGCAGACGGAATCCCGATTTTCAGGAGTTTCCGCAAGTGCTCTTTATGGACGTGAAAAATCTTTTGCCATGTCAGACCGAGTCCGATGCGTTTTTTGACGATCACAATCATCGCGATCAGCCCGATGATCCGCGCAAAGGACGTTGACATCGCAACACCGGCGACGCCTAACACCGGAAGGCCGAGCGGCCCGAAAATGACAAGAAAGTTTCCGGCAATATTTAAAATATTCATCCCGATCGTAACGAACATCGTATCCTTCGTATGACCGTAGCTTTTTAAAATGGCGCTGAACGTCATAATCAAAGCCTGAATGAAGGACAGCCCGCCGACCACCTGCAAAAAGACTTTGGCATCCGGCATCAATTCATTGGAAAGACCCATCACATGAAGCAGCGGAACGGCCGCAAAAAATATGGCGGCGCTGATGGCGAGACTGATGACAAAGTTCGCTCCTATTGATACATAAGCCACTTCCTGCGCCTCTTTTTTCTGTTTAGATCCTAAAAACTGTGAAATCACAATTGTCGTGCCCGTTGCGATAAAGCTGAACATCACGATAATTAAATTTAAAATCTGATTGCTGACACCCACGGCCGCCACACTGTTGTCAGAGTATTGGCTAAGCATAAGAGTGTCGGCGTTTCCCATAAACATATATAATGAAACCTCAATAAATATCGGCCAAGTCAGCGCGTATAATGAGAGTTTGTGATCAGAGGATTGTTTGAACGCAGCCCGTTTTAAAATCGCTTGTTTCATTTCTTTTAACCCCTTTCCTGACAAAATCAACGTTTAAAAGTGTACCTCCATTTTCTTATAATAAAAAGGGAGAGAAACGAAACTTCTTGCAAAAATCCGACTTAAAAAGGAGGGCCGAAAATATGTCCTTTCTCGAGTTCACAGTTCCTCCGTTCCCGGTCTTTATCGCTGCGGGAGAAGGAGTGTTCAAAAAAGGCGAAACCCATGTGAGACGGGTCTTCCCGGTGTTTGATCTGCTGTATGTGAAAGAAGGCGTCCTCTACATTACAGAAGACGAAAACGCCTTTTCCGTTGAAGCGGGAGAATATATTCTGCTTTCTCCCGGGCTTGAACATTACGGGACAAAAGGCAGTGAAGAAACGACATCCTATTCGTGGCTTCATTTTGAGGGAGCGGCTTATGAGATGGCGGAAACAACCGGGAACAATTGGTCGGAGCTGAGGCGAAAAAAAGGGAGCTTTGAAGAGCCGTCCCGCTACCGGCTGTCCCTGCCGCAAAAAGGGAAGGTGAGACGCCCGCAGTTTATGGCCGGGCAATTCAGTGTGCTGACCGATGACAGCGCCGAGAACTCCGATCTGCCGCTCAGAAAGCAGATTCTGTTTGAAGAGCTGCTGCTCCATCTTCAGAAAGAAGCGTTCCAAATCCCGTCCGCAAAGGAAAGAGTCGCATGGGAGGCCGCCCGGTACCTGCAGGAGCACTATCAGGAGAAAACAACCATCAAAGCGCTCTCTTCGGCTCTTCATTACAACCAAGACTACGTGACCCGCTGTATGCAGCAGGTGCTCGGCGTCACGCCCGGCCAGTATACGAACAAAGTCAGAATGACGGAGGCGAAACGTCTTTTGTCCGCAACCAATGACAAAATGGGGGCAATCGCGGACGCCATCGGTATGGAGGACCCGACCTATTTTTCCAAACTGTTTAAACAGATTGAAGGCATTTCGCCGCTTGAATACCGCAAATTCGTAAGCCGGAAAACGGACTGACCCAAAACCAGAGAACAAAAAGTAGGAGGCGGTTTATCCGCGCCGAAGTGATCGGGACGGCGGGAAGCATCTTGGTCGTTACGCTGCGGAAAAGCCATGTCACCGTTTTAACGGAGTCAGGCAGCAGCTGCGACATTATTCCGGATTTTCAAGCACGTTTTAAAGACGCTTACCGTCTGGAGCTTGAGCACTTTGCCGAATGTGTGAAAAAAGGGGAAACGCCGATTGTGACAGACATCGATGCCACGATTAACTTAGAAATCGGGATCGCCGCGACGGAATCTTTTAAAACCGGAAGGCCAGTAAAGCTCACCCCGGGCGCCTCCGGCTATGCCGGATTATGATAGATTCGAAGTGAAAAAGCAAAGGCCCGGGAGGCCTTTGCTTTTTTATGATTCGTATGAGAAAAAAATGTAGTCAGTCGGCACGCCTTTATAGCCCATTTGGTGAAGCATCGCGGTGATATTGCCGCGATGGTATGTGCCGTGATTCACAACATGCCGGATCACATCGGCATATGTCGTCTGAAGCGTCCCCAGGCGCGGATGAGAAATAGAGATCGGACCTTCCGGGTTCTCCATTTCTTTTAAAAATTCGCTGAATTCTTTGTCCAGTTCAGTCATTCTATGTTCAATCGCCTCAAAATCTCCGTCAAGCTTTTCAAATTGATCAAACTGCGAGACGATTTGTTCGAAAGTTTCTCCGTAAAGCACGTGAAGCCAAATGTAATCAGCCCGGTATATATGCACAAGCACGGCGTTCACAGTCGGAAAAACACTTTTCAGTTTCTGCTGTAAGCTGACCGCGGGCAGCGTCTTCAGATGCTGAATAACTTGCTCATTTGCCCATCTGTGGTAGTGATACAGCTTTAAAATGTCTGACATTCCAATTCCCCCTCTTCTTCCGGTACATTCAACATGGCCTGGCCGAATTCCTTTTATCGAAACAAAAGCGCCGCAAAATAAAAAGCAGCACCCCACATCACCAATGCCGAGCATTTATTCAGGATGCCGCCCGCCGTTTCGTTTAATAAAAGCTCACGTCACAATGGCTCCGAGCGCTTCTGCGAATGTAACGGCATGCGCCGGAGAGATGCGGCATCCTTTCAGCTTCTCAAGTGAGACGTGCAGATGATCAAATGTGCACGTGCTGATATCCATATTAAAAAGAGACGTGCCGATGAAGTTTGCACCGTTCAAATCACAGGCGTCAAGATCTGTGTATTCAAGAACGGCATCATTCCACTCGCTTTCTGTAAGAGCGCACGTGTCAAACCGGACATGCTTCATATTGGAATAGCTGAAGGAGCTGTAATTTGCGAGGCAGTCTTCAAACCGTACATGACGCATGGCGGAATCCGCCAGATTCAAGCCGAGAAGTTTTGAATGCTGAAACGCCGTTCTATGGATGATGCTTCCGCTGAAATCAGCGTTTGAGACATCACATTTGTCAAACAGGACATCCGTACATTCCATATGTCTGAAAGAGACATCCGTAAAAACGGTGTTTCTGAAAATGACTTTTTCGGCGCGCAGGCCGTCCAGTTTGCTGTTTACGACGGCGTTTTCTATGACGACTTCTTTTATGAGGTCGTCCTGAAGCGCTTCTGTGAAAGAAAGCACCGGCAATTCTTTCGGGATTTTCGGTTTTTGGATCGTATTCATCTCATACTTCCTTTTCTGAATTAATAGCTGAAAACGGCAATTGACAGATATCGTTCTGCCTGCCATCCTTGCTGTTGTGTAATGTACAAAGGGTATTAAAAAAGCGGGAGGGCGTCAATAGTACCGTATATAAAAGCAGGCGTGACATTCAAGGTAATGCCCTTAGAGACATGTCCCCAAGGGCATTTGTCTGTTTCAGGCGAGTTCTTTATACATGATCACATGCGGGCCGATGCCGGGTATGTCAAAGGGGCTGCCCGTGCTTTTCCAGCCGAGCTTTTCGTAATATCCCTTTACGTGACATCTGGCGTTGCACCAGACAAGCGCCGCCCCCATATCTGCCAGTTTTCGTTCTGCATAGGCGATTAACGTGCTTCCCGCTTTTTGCGTCCGGTATTCCTCAAGCGTCGCCATGCCGCGCAGCTGGTAGGCGGGCGCTGCCTGTAAAGCCTGCTGGTTCTGCGGGTAGAAAGAAGCGATGCTGATCAATGTCCCGTCATAAAAACCTCCGAGATGAAAGGCTCCTTTGACGCTGTCCTGATCATATTTACAATCCTCAATCGTCTGATGGGGGCGCAGCACGCTGTGTCTGATCGCGTATGTGTCTTCTGCGGTGATGGGTTTTACTTCAACCATGAAAAAATCCTCCTTTGCTTGATTCTTTTTCTGTATCGTACCATGAAAAAGCCGCCTGTCATATCAGGCGGCCTCTTCCGCGTCAATGCAAATATACATCAGCCCGCTTTTCATCCTTTTGCTTAATATAAGCTGCAAGCTCTGACGTCAAATCAGAACGGAGAAACGGGGTGATTAAATAAATTCCGTTAAACAGTTCGCACGCCGTGTCGAGAAGCGACTTGGCGATGGCGAGGCCTTCGGCTTTCTGCTTCCGCTTGTCTTCGCCGGCGAGCGCCATTTTTTCGCGGATGCTGTCTGACAGCTTAATGCCCGGGATTTCATGATGGATGAACTCTGCGTTGCGGCTGCTCGTTAACGGCATGATTCCGATATACACCGGTGTTTTGAGATGCTTCGTTTCATGATGAATGTCAATGAGCTGCTGCTCCGAGTAGACAGGCTGGGACACGAAGTAGTCAGCTCCGCACTCGATTTTTTTCTCCAGCCGTTTTACTGCTTTATCGAGATGGCGGACATTCGGATTAAATGCTCCGGCTACGGAAAAGTTCGTTTTCTTGCCGAGCGGTTTCCCTGATAAAGAAATGCCCTCGTTGAATTGTTTAATCAGCCTGATCAAGTCAAAGGACGTTAAATCATAGACGGAGGTAGCCCCCGGAAAGTCGCCGATTTTTGAAGGATCACCCGTGATGGCTAAAATGTCGGTGAGCCCGAGCGTATCCAGCCCCATTAAATGTGACTGAAGGCCGATGATGTTGCGGTCTCTGCATGTAATGTGAACGAGAGAACGGATATCAAGGCGCTCTTTCAGCAATGAACCGCAGGCGGCATTGCTGATCCGCGGTGTCGCCAATGAATTGTCGGCGAGCGTCAGCGCTTCTATGCCGGTTTCTTTTAATTCATCCGCCGCTTGCAGAAATTTGTCAAAATTCAATTTTTTCGGCGGATCAAGCTCTACGATAATTGACCGTTTTTGAGCGGCGATTTCGTTTAAACCCGGCTCGGTCCGTTCGTTGCGGACTGAGATGACTTCTTCTTCCCGTCTGATTTTCACTTCTTTATCAGTGACGGGAGAAAGTCCTTGGACCGCTTCAGCCATGGCTCTGATATGGTTTGGCGTCGTACCGCAGCAGCCGCCGATAATGCGCGCGCCCTGAGTGCGGAACTGTACGGCGCTCTCCCGGAAATAGGCATCGTCCGTATCATAAACAAGCCGGCCTTCTTCTAAAGACGGAAGGCTGCTGTTCGGATAGACCGATAAATAAGCGTCACGGAAAATCGGCACTTCGGTGAGCGCTTCAATCATGTGGTACGGGCCGAGCCGGCAATTGATTCCCGTTATGTCAGCGCCGAGATCGGCAATGGACCTGAGGGCTTCCCGAAGCGGCGTTCCGTCCTGCAGCACGCCCTGTTCGTGCATGGATACGTTCAGCATAATCGGAAGTTCCGTTTCTTTTCTCGCGATCTTCAGCACTTCGCGCGCCTCTTCTAAATCATAGTATGTTTCCAGAAGCAGACCGTCCGGCTCTTCGTGCAGCAATAAATAAAGCTGCTCCCGAAAGCTGCGTTTAATCTCCTCCAGGCTGTAGGCGTTTTTGTTAAAGGTGCGGATGCCGCCCATCGTTCCCAATACATAAGCGCCGTCTGAGGAAGCGCGCGCGATTCTGACCGCCTCCTGATTGATTTTTTTCGTTTCGTCCTCAAGTCCGTATCTTGAGAGCTTAATAAAATTCGCGCCGTACGTATTTGTCTGGATGATGTCTGCCCCGGCTTCCACGTAAGCCTTATGTATCCGCTTGATCTCTTCGGGCTTTGATACGTTCAGTTCCTCAAAACATCTGTCAATGCCGTAGGAATAGAGGAGAGTGCCCATCGCGCCGTCTCCGATTAAAATCCGTTCTTTTAAGTCTTGTAATAGTCCCATTGTTTGCCTCCTTCGTCACATTCAGCAAGGAAAAAAGAGAAATAAAAAAAGTCTTCTTAAGAAGAAGACTTTGTAATCATTTGTCTCTCTTCTTATCTTCCAAGCTGTTTTTAGCTTGCTGGATTTAGCACCTTGGTCATGGTTTGGGTAAACCACTACACCGGTTGCTGAAGCGTCGTCGGGCCAGTCCCTCGGCTTCTCTTGATAAGAACGTTCATGTAATTGTCATGGGTTTCCAAAACTTAACTGTGAAAATCCCTTTCTCCAAATTTACCGAAAATAGAGACAATAATCAATAGGAATCACATAATTTATCTAAAATTAATAAATTGAACGTCAATCGGCAGGTCTGCTCCGCGGACGGCTGCAATAATCTGCTGCAGATCATCTTTATTTTTTCCGGTGACGCGCACTTGGTCGTCCTGAATCTGCGACTTGACCTTCAAGCCGGAGTTTTTAATCACCGCGTTGATTTTTTTGGCGTTGTCTTTATCAATGCCCTGTACAAGCTTCGCACGCTGGCGCACCGTGCCTCCCGATGCATTTTCGATTTTGCCGTATTCAATGTTTTTCGTCGGCACGTCCCGTTTGATCAGCTTGCCGCTCAGCACATCTTTGAGCTGATTCAGTTTAAACTCGTCATCAGAAATCAGGACGAGTTCTTCCTTTTCTAAAGTTACATCGCTTTTCGATCCTTTAAAGTCATAGCGCGTGCCGATTTCTTTCAGCGTCATCTGAATCGCATTCTGCACTTCGGGAAATTCAACTTTGGATACAATATCAAAAGAACTTTCTTTTGCCATGAGAAAACCTCCTATAACATTTCACTTATGAGTTGATTATAGTAGAATAAAGAGAAATGTCCAACAGCATAAAGCATGAATTTATGCATATTGGAAAAAATGAGAAAAACATCAGCCTCATACGGGCGAATCAGGAAGGACGATAACATGAGACCAGGGCAGCAGCTCACGCTTAGTATAGATCACCAAACCGATTTCGGTTATTTTTTAACCGACGGCGAGGATACGGTTCTTTTACATAACAGTGAAATCACAGAGGATATCGAAGACAGAGATGAAGTGGACGTATTTATTTACGTCGATCATCAGGAAAGACTCGCGGCGACGATGAAAAAGCCGCTCATCAGCTTTTATGACTACGGATGGGTGGAAGTGACGGACGCTGTGGAAGATATGGGCGTATTCGTCGACGTCGGTCTGTCAAAAGACGCGCTCGTCGCAACGGAGCACCTGCCTCCGTACAAATCCGTCTGGCCGCAAAAAGGAGACAGACTGTATTGCATGCTGAAGGTGACAAGCCGCGGGCGCATGTTTGCCAAGCCGGCGCCCGAGGATATCATCAGTGAATTATTTACGGATGCAGAGGAAGACGTCATGAATAAAGACCTGACGGGTACGGTGTACAGACTGATT
Source organism: Bacillus sp. JNUCC-22 (assembly GCF_018861275.1). Taxonomy (NCBI): domain Bacteria; kingdom Bacillati; phylum Bacillota; class Bacilli; order Caryophanales; family Bacillaceae; genus Bacillus; species Bacillus sp. JNUCC-22. Next base: position 1,079,864 of record NZ_CP076408.1, read on the forward strand.
GCATCAGGCTCTTTTCTGATTACCGATGAAGGCATCCGAGCGTTTATTCACCCTTCAGAAAGAAAAGAAGAGCCGAGACTCGGCAGCCGCGTGACAGGACGTGTCATCGAGGTGAAGGAAGACGGCTCCGTCAACATGTCCCTGCTGCCGAGAAAGCAGGATGCGCTTTCGGTTGACGCGGAAGAAATTCTGACCTATCTGAGATCAAGAAACGGCGCGATGCCTTACGGAGACAAAAGCCATCCTGACGATATCCGCGAACGGTTTCATTTAAGCAAAGCCGCCTTTAAGCGGGCGCTCGGGCATCTGATGAAAAACGGCAAGGTCTATCAGGAAGACGGCTGGACATACGAAAAACAATAAATTTTCTGCAAAAACATCGGTGAACCAAAACCGATGTTTTTTATTTTCTCAAAAGCTCCTATACCCTCATTTGTTTAACATCCTGCCGAACATACATATTTTATTGAAATAAAATATTCTGACATCCGAACCGATATATAACTGTAGAAAAAAACAAAAGGAGAGTTTTAATGAGAAAAATGGCGATATTTGCGGCTGTACTGCTGCTTGCGCTCAGCACGGCGGGATGTGCCGGCAAATCTGAGGAAACGGCGGCCGAAAAAACGAAAACAATCGGCATCATGCTGACAGACAACGGCCTCGGCGACCAATCATTTAATGATTCAGGCTTTCAAGGTTTGATGAAAGCGAGAGACGAGCTCGGCATCACATTTGACTATAGGGAAATAAAAGATACCGGTACATACGAAAAAGGACTGACACAGCTTGTCAGGGAAGGCAATGATCTTGTGGTGGGGCTCGGTTACAGCATGCAGGCGGATTTAGAAAAGGTCGCCAAAAAATATCCGAAGCAGCGGTTTGTGCTGATTGATTCCGTATCAGACCTGGATAATGTCACCTCCGTCACGTTTAAAGAGGATGAAGGAAGCTTCTTAGCCGGAGCGCTGGCGGCCATGACGAGCAAAACCGGCACAATCGGATTTATCGGCGGTTCAGATGCCGACGTCATTAAACGGTTTAAAAAAGGCTATCTGAAAGGCGCGGAATCAGTCAAACCGAGAATCCGCGTGCTGTCGGACATCAGCGGTACGTTTGATGATGATAAGCTCGGGAAGGGCATCGCCCAAAACATGATCCGAAAAAAAGCCGATGTCCTGTTTACGGCGGCCGGCTTCACGGGTGTCGGCGCACTGAAAGAAGCGGAGGCGCAAAAAGTATACGCCATCGGTGTTGACAGCGATCAATATTACACCGCCGAGCACGCGGTTATCTCTTCTTTAGTGAAAAACGTCGACCATGTCATCTATGAATTGGCGAAAGATTTAAAAGACAACAAGGAGATCAAAAGCGGAGAGCTCGTTTACGGACTGAAGGAAAACGGCATGGACTTAGCTAAGATCAGAGTTGTCAAAAACGCAGGCGGGCTGACGAAAAAGATCACGGATATGAAAAACAGTCTGATTGAAAAAGGAGGCGATCTGAAGTGACATTACGGACAAGGCTGCTCGTTAACGCAGCCGTTACGATGATTTGCTTCGCCGCCGTCATCGGCTTTACCATCGTAAACATGATGAAGATTCAGGCTTCAAATGAAGATGAAGTGGACGCGCTGTTAAACGTTCAGGAAGCAAAAGCTGACCTTAATACGTTAAAAGAAAGCATCACCGGCTATTCCTATACGCTCGCAGACGCCCAGAAAGAAGATGTGCGAAGCTATATGAAAAGCAGCTCAGACAAACTGGCGGCGCTCAAAAAAACGATGACGGACGGTGCAGACAAAGCCGCTTATGACAAACTCGCCAAAAAATACGAATCATGGCAGGCGGAGGCGGACGCTGCTCTTGATTCGAAAAGCCCGGCTGAAGCGACAAGGACGGCGGCCCGCATCAACGGTCTTCTGAATGATATTTATATGCTGAATCTGAAAAGCCGGGATCACTATGAAGACATGCAGAAGCAGACGGCTGACCAGATTCAGTTTATCGTTTACAGCGCAGCCGTGCTGACCATCGTGATACTTGCCGTCACCGTCATATCTTCCATCAGGCTGACGAAGAGAATTGCAGGGCCGATCCGCCGCATGGCTGAAAATGCCCGTCGTATTGCAGGAGGGAACCTTGCTGTTGAAATGCTTGATTATAAAGGGAAGGACGAACTGAAAGAGCTGAATGACTCATTCGGAATGATGGCTGAACAGCTCCGCACCTTAATTCAGGCGATCGGAGAGGTCGGCCGTGAAGTCGAGACTTTCGCGGAAGGTTTGACGAAGGAAAACCAGACGCTGAAGGACATGACCGAGCAGGTATCCGTGTCGACGGAAGAAATGGCGCAAGGCTCCCAAACCATTTCAGAAGATCTGCAGCATGCGGTGCAATTCATTGAACAAATGGATGAACATTCAAAGGCGAACGCCGAACGTTCAAAACAAACGACGAGAAGCAGCGAAGAGACGATTGCGGCGGTGGCTGCGGGGCGCGGTGCTTTAGCCGAGACCAAGCAAGCCATTGATAAAAGCAATGAGACATCAAAAGAGATTTCCGAAGCCGCCGATCTCTTCATAGAGCATGCGGCAGGCATCAGTATGATGGCGCAGACCGTTTCTGACATTGCGGGCCAGACCAATCTGCTGTCATTAAACGCCGCAATCGAGGCGGCCAGAGCAGGCGAGGCCGGAAAAGGATTTGCCGTCGTTGCCGAGGAGATACGGAAGCTCGCAGACGGATCAGCCAAAGCGACCGCGCAGATTTTCGATATGGTAAAGCAAATTGAAGACGGCATCACGTCTATTACCGGAGCTGTCACGACCGGCGTCGCTTTAGCGGACAGACAGCAGGAGCTGATGGAGAAAACGTCAGAATCATTCGCCCATATTGAACAAAAAGCCGCCCATATTAAGGCGGAGCTTACTCAATTGGACGGACGGATCATCGAATCGAAACAGCTTGGCGGGCAAGTGCTCCAGCATGCCGAGAGCATCAGCGCCGTCGTTCAGGAAACGGCTGCAGGAAGCGAAGAGATTTCTGCCTCCGCGCTTGAGCAGCTGTCTTCTTTTCATAAAATGGCAGAAAGCGTCAATAATCTGGTGAGCCTGACAGAGCGGTTAAACGATCAGGTCCGCCGGTTTACTTTGTAACGGGCTTTTGCCCGCCCCTGATTTTTGCAGCCTGACATGAGTAACTTCTGAATGAAACACAAATACTGAATATACTTGTGTTTATATTTATTCTTTTTCGTGAAAGGTGAAAAAAGATGGGAGGAATCGGGATGGATGAACAAATTCCGCATGAAAAGGGTCTTGATAATAGTCTGGCTTTATTACGCGATGGTTATGTATTTGTGAAAAACCGAGCGGAGAATTATCGCTCAGATGTGTTTCGCGCCCGTTTATTAGGGAAGACATTCATTTGTATGAGCGGAGCGGAAGCCGCAAAGCTTTTTTATGACACAGAACGATTTCAGCGGCAGCAGGCCCTCCCCAAACGGGTGCAGAAAACGTTATTCGGAACAGGGGCAATCCAGGCAATGGACGGTGAACGGCATAAGCACAGGAAGCTTCTATTTATGTCGCTGATGACGCCGCCCCGGCAAAAACGGCTTGCGGAAGCGGTGGCAAAACAGTGGAAAGCATCTGCGGAAAAGTGGGAGGGTTCAAACCGAATTGTCCTTTTTGATGAAGCGAAGAAAGTGCTGTGCCGGGCTGCCTGTGAGTGGGCCGGCGTCCCGCTGAAAGACTCAGAAGTGAAAGAGCGGGCGGAGGATTTCACCGATATGGTAGACGCATTCGGCGCTGTCGGACCGCGTCATTGGAAAGGCAGAAGGGCGAGGCTGAAAACGGAGAAATGGATAGAGGAGGTCATTGAGGATGTGCGGTCCGGCAAGCTGCAAACGCCGGAGTGCTCAGCCTTGTATGAAATGGCTTTTCATACAGAACTTGATGGGAACAGACTTGATTCTCACATGGCTGCTGTTGAGCTTATTAATGTTCTGCGCCCGATTGCCGCCATTTCTTACTTCATTACGTTTTCAGCTCTTGCATTGCATGATTACCCTGAATATTGGGATAAGCTGAGGTCGGGAGATGATCAGGAGGCCGAAAGATTTGCACATGAAGTTCGGCGGTATTACCCGTTTGCCCCGTTTTTAGGAGCCGTTGTGAAAAAAGATTTCGTATGGAAGAACTGTGAGTTTAAAAAGGGTGCATCCGTCATGCTTGACCTATATGGGACAAACCATGATTCCCGGCTTTGGGAGAATCCGAATGAATTTCGCCCGGAACGTTTTCAGGTGCGGGAGGAAAATAAATTTGATTTCATTCCCCAGGGCGGAGGTGATCCGGCTAACGGCCACCGCTGTCCGGGTGAGGGAATGACCGTGGAAGTCATGAAAACTTCCCTTGCGTTTCTTGCCAATGAAATAGAGTACGATGTTCCGTCCCAAGATTTGAGCTTCAGCCTGTCCAGAATGCCGGCATTGCCTGAAAGCGGATTCGTGATAAGTGATGTTAGACGCATATAGAACAAAAAACAGCCCTCTATCTTCATACACAAGAGGGCTGTTTTGCTTTTACAGATGGTCCGGTTTTTTGGAATTCTGGTTTTTTCCCGCCTGCCGGTTTTTTTCGGCAAGCCGGTTCTTTTTCTGATTTACGGCGTTATTGTCCAACGGTTTTTTGTCATCATCTTTCATGCGGCAAAGCCTCCCTTCTGTCCGTTAGGATGCCCGCCCGCATTGAAATTATGGCTTCAGGAAAAAAATCGCGAGCGTGCCCGGCCCGGAGTGCGCGCCGATCGCAGAGCCGATTGAATGAAGAATGGTCTCTTTCGGATGGAACGCTTCTTCAATCATTTCCTTCATCCGAAGCGCCGTCTCCTCGTTATCTGCGTAGCTGATCCCCACGGTTTGATCCGCCCAATCGCCGCCTTCTTCCTTCATCATGTCTATAATCCGTTTAAACAGTTTCTTTTGTCCGCGTAATTTTTCGAGCGGCACGAGCCTGCCGTCATCCACATGCAGAATCGGTTTGATGTTCAAAAGCCCCCCGACAAAAGCGGACGTTTTTGAAATTCTGCCGCCCCGCGCGAGATAAGCGACATCATCGACCGTAAATATATGTTTCATCCGTGCGCAAAAGCTCTTTACAGACGTTTCGATTTCTTGTATTGTATTCCCGTTAACACAGAGTGTTTGCGCGTGCATCACCGCGAGGCCGCAGCCCAATGAAGCGCATTTGGAATCTACAATCCGTAAATCAAAATCGGGAAATTCCTCTTTTACTTCATTGGCGATCATCACCGCCGTCTGATAGGTGCCGGAAAGACCTGAGGAAAAGGCGATGTATATCGCCGGTTCTCCCAGTTCCGCGTATTGTAAAAATACTTTTTTTATCGTATCCGGTGATGCCTGGGATGTTTTCGGAACTTTCCCGTCCCGCATCGCTTGAAATATATGATCCGCCTGAATGGTGACCGTGTCCTCATATTCGTTTCCGTCAAGTGTTACGTGCAGCGGAATGAACCCGATCCGGTTTTCTTCAATATAAGATTTCGGCAGGTCAGAGGCGCTGTCAGCAATAAGGTGAACTGTCATCATAATTCCCTTCTTTCCGATTGGTGAGAGTGATGCCAACTATATCATATAAATGTGGCAAAATAGTGTTCAAAACTTTATTTTAAGGGAAAAGCTATTAATGAAAATGAGCGGAGGAGCAAGCCATGGTACTAGAACAAGCAAAAAAATTAACAATCGTCGTCATCGGCGCGTTTCTGTATGCGGCGGGACTGAATTTATTCCTGATACCGGCGAATGTATATGCCAGCGGTTTTACCGGTGTCGCCCAGCTGCTGTCAAGCGTCGTTGATCAATACGCCCCCTTTTATATTTCGACAGGAGTTCTCATGTTCCTCTTAAACATTCCCATCGGTGTGTTAGGGTGGCTGAAAGTCGGCAGATCATTCACTGTATACAGCATATTAAGCGTAGCGCTGACGTCCGTCTTTATGGGAATTCTCCCGGAAATGAGACTGTCGCACGATATTCTTCTGAATACCGTATTCGGAGGAGTCATCTCAGCTATCGGCATCGGTTTAACGCTGAAATTCGGTGCTTCGACAGGCGGTCTTGATATCGTGTCGATGGTGCTGGCCAAATGGAAGGATAAGCCGGTCGGCACATATTTCTTCATTTTGAACGGGATTATCATTTTGACGGCAGGATTATTGCAAGGATGGGAGAAAGCATTATATACCCTTGTCGCTCTGTATGTCACAACAAGGGTGATTGACGCCATTCACACCCGCCACATGAAACTGACCGCCATGATCGTTACAAAAAAAGCCGATGAAATCAAAGAAGCGATTTACGGGAAAATGGTCCGCGGCATTACGACGGTGCCGGCAAAAGGCGCTTACACAAACGAACAGAAAGAAATGATGATCATCGTCATTACGCGGTACGAATTGTATGACCTTGAGAAAATCGTGAAAGAAGTCGACCCGAAAGCCTTCACAAACATCGTGCAAACGACGGGGATCTTTGGTTTCTTCAGAAAAGACTGATAGGAGCGGATAGAATGAAGTGGCTGTTTGGCCTGTTATTACCGGTCATTTTACTGATCGGATGCAGCAGTCAATCCGGGCAGAAGGAGCCCGCTGAGGAGGTATCCGGAGAGATGAATGAACAGCAAGCGGAATTAGCCGTAAACCCTGTGCAGACGGATCAGCAGATCGAATTTCAAATGTCTTTAAAAAATAAGAGCGGCAGCCCGATCGATTTCACATTCAGCTCAGGGCAGAAATTCGAATTGACCGTACATGACCAACATCACAAAGAACTGTACCGCTATTCAAAAGACAAAATGTTTACTCAGGCGTTTCAGACTGTGACCTTAATGCCGAATGAAACGTATGACTTTTCAGATGTGTGGAAGAACGTGCCCGGTCCGGGAACATACACGGTGACGGTGACGTTTTTAGGGAAGTCCGATCAGATCGGAAAAAGACTGAAAACGGTAAAAACATTTGAAGTGAAATAAAAAAGCGGCGCCCTCGTCTAAACGGGGCGCCTTTTTTTATTGCAATTTCTCCAGCTGATCCTGAAATTGGTGCAGCTGCTGACGTTCTGCATCCGTCGAATTGGCGTACGCGGAAGACACGGCGTTTTTGGCGCGTGAGACAGCTTTTTCCTGATCGCCGTCCTCGAAACCGTTAGCAATCATGACGGCCTGCTGGACAAATGACTTGGCTTGAGAAAACAGTTCGTTTCTCATTAAAAGTCAACCTGCCTTTCAGCCGAATCTTTTGCTGCATCATGCTGTGCTTCCTCTAATGTAGACCGATATGGAAATCTTGCGTCATGAAGACTGACAGAGTCCTTGCCTTGCTGAATAAACCGTTTTGATTTGTTTCGTTTACCCATTGCAATGTCCCCCTTCCATATTTAGACGAGATGAGTCGTCTGTTTTAGTATGGGCGGAAGGCTTTGTGTTATGAGCGGCAAAACCTCACAGGGAGAAATAGGATTTTAAAAATTCGGCGATTCCGTCCGCTTCATTTGATCCCGTGACGCGGTCGGCGGCCTGTTTGACTTCATCCGTGCCGTTTCCCATCGCTACGCCGCACCCGGCAAACCGGAGCATTTCAAGATCGTTGTCTTCGTCGCCGAACGCGATGATCCGTTCTCTCGGCACTTGGTAATAGTCGCTGATTTTCTTCAGGCCGACCGCTTTATTCATCCCGTGTTTAATGATTTCAATCACATGCCACGGAGCCGCCCATCTTCTGTGGTCAATGACCTCGGCGTGCACATCGGATAAATGTGCGCGTATATCCGCGACGTCCTCTTCCTTTGCATGAATCAATACGGACGTTACATCCTCCTTGACCGTTTCACGCAGATCGCCGAATGTGACATTCGCCGTATTCATATGAAACGCCTCAATTAAATGCTCATCATGATAATGGAAGTACACATCATCAATGACCTCAGCGAGCACATTATGTATTTGATAGGTCTCTGTAAGTTCGGCAAGCTGTCTGACCACATCGACCGATAAAGACGTGTGGTATCGTCCCCATGATTCGTCTTTCGGATGGTGGACAAACGCCCCGTTAAAATTGACAATCGGCGTTGTCAGCCCAAGCTCGTCATAATACATCGAACTGGAACGGAACGGGCGCCCGGTTGAGATGCAGACATGATGGCCCGCTTCTTTCAGCTTCTGAATCGTCCGTGCCGTTTCAGGGGAAATGGTTTTATCGTCTTTTAATAAAGTTCCATCCAGATCTAAGGCGATGAGATAAGGTTTTGTCTCCATAAATAACTCCTTTTGTCATATAATTTGCTGTTTTTCACTTATGTACAGTGTAGCTTTTTACCATCTTTATTGTCTACATGTTACACTTATGATTATGGTTATCCTAAGGAGGGAGTCAACGTGATTCTTATTGATCATCAAACCGTATCAGGCATTCCGTTTTTACATATTGTAAAAGAAGAAAATCGGGACCGTCCCGCTCCCCTTGTTTTCTTTATTCACGGTTTTACAAGCGCGAAGGAGCATAATCTTCATTTCGCTTACCTGCTTGCTGAAAAGGGCTTCAGGGCCGTGCTGCCGGAAGCTCTTTACCACGGTGAACGCGCTGAACAGCTGTCAGCAGAAGAGCTCGCCGTCCATTTTTGGGACATTGTATTAAATGAAATCGAGGAGCTTGACGTGCTGAAAAAGGATTTTGAAGCGCGCGGTCTGATTGAAGACGGGCGGATCGGTCTTGCGGGCACGTCAATGGGCGGAATTACGACATTCGGCGCGATGGCCGCGTATGATTGGGTCAAAGCCGGCGTCAGTCTGATGGGAAGCCCGAACTATACGGCATTTTTTCAGCAGCAGATTGACCACATTCAAAAGCAGGACATCGACATTGACGTCACAAAAGAACAGGTCGATGAACTGTTTGCGCGGCTCAAACCGTTCGATCTCAGTCTGGAACCGGAAAAACTCCGCAGCCGCCCGCTGCTGTTCTGGCACGGCGTTCAAGACAAAGTCGTTCCGTATGCACCGACCCGCGGCTTTTATGAAACGATTAAACCTCATTACAGCAGCCGGCCTGACCATCTTCAGTTTCTGAAAGACGAACGGGCTGATCATAAAGTCCCGAGATACGCCGTTTTAGAAACCGTCGCCTGGTTCGATAAGCATTTATAAAGCACAAAGGTGTTAACAAAACCCGCTTTTACGTTATACTGAGGAAAAAGGAGTGATGGAACGTGGAAGAAGCATTAAAAGAAAACATCATGGGCGCCTTGGAGCAGGTTGTTGACCCTGAGCTCGGCGTCGATATCGTCAATCTCGGCCTTGTATACGACGTTGATATGGATGACGACGGCCTGACGCACGTTACGATGACACTGACATCAATGGGGTGCCCGCTCGCTCCGATCATCGTCGACGAGGTGAAAAAAGCGCTCGCCGACATTCCGGATGTAAAAGAGACGGAGGTCCACATCGTCTGGAATCCGCCTTGGACAAGAGACAAAATGTCACGCTACGCAAAAATCGCATTAGGGATTCAGTAATAAGAAAATGCACCTCGGATTTTAGGTACATCCTAAAGTTTGGAGGTGCTTTTCTTTTGTCTGCATTTACAAGGAAAAAATCAACGCGGATAAGCGACAGTGAGGGTTTGTTTTGGATCGCAAACAAACCTTTAAATATAAAATTTCATATGAGGTTTATCTTTTTTGTAATAGGACAGTCTGTCTTGGAGTGTACCTGTGTGGAATTCAAATTTATGTCCATCGGGATCAGTAAAATAAATTGACTTATGATCTTGCTTATCCCTAGGACGCCCATTTAATATACTTACATTTAGATTTTTTAGCCTTTGATGTATTGCATCAAAATCTTTTGGGTCAATTGTAAAGGCCATATGTGTGTAGGATTTATGTATTTCATTTCTTGGTATATCCGCCTCTAAGTTAAGTGCAAGCCAAAGCCCGTTCAGATCAAAATATGCTGTTTTTTGCCCTTTAACCAGGAGTTGTGCATGAAATACTTTTTCATAAAATTCTATAGATTTTTCCAAATTTGAAACAGAAAAAAGAAGATGATTGATTCCTTTTATGTTTATTTTCCCCACCTCATTTAACATGTTTGTTTTAAACAATTCTTTTGGTAATACATCTGCATATATATCGATTATATACTGACTAAAAAATCATTTTAAGGATTTCTGTGTATTTTTATGCCCGGTGTTTTCCGGCTGACCGTTTCGAGCTGTACTAAACATGATTCTGTCGGGCGCCGTTCTGTCTGCTTTGCCGCTGCAGACCGGCGTGCGGAAAGAAGGGCAAGTCATTAAAAAACCCCGAATTTCCCACCATTCGGGGTTTTTTACGGTATCGGGTTAAAAAGGAAAAAAACGGACGTGAGGCATGATATAATAGACCGGCTGCATGCGAGGGAGGAATCCATGAAGAAAAAATTACTTCTCATTATCCTTAGCATTCTTGTTTATACGGCGCTGTTCGCTGTTTCCGCTTTTCACAAAGAGCCGGTGCAGCAGGCAGGGACAATGACGGATGTCAGCCGTCTCATGCCCGTGAAAATTAAGCAGACGGTCAAAGGAAAAGAGAAAGAAACATTGGTCGAAACCATTAAGGAAGCAAAGAGAAAGCATCTGAAGATCTCAATCGCAGGCGCCCAGCACTCAATGGGCGGCCAGACGTATTATGAAGACGGTATCGTTCTCGACATGACGGGCTACAACAAAATACTCGGTCTCGACCGAAAGAAAAAAATCATCAGGGTGCAGGCGGGAGCGACGTGGAATGATATTCAGCGCTATGTCAATCCGTACGGGCTCGCGGTAAAAGTCATGCAATCGCAAAACATTTTTACGATCGGCGGCTCACTGAGCGCCAACGCCCACGGCCGGGATATCCGGTACGGTTCGCTGATTGATACGGTCAAATCGTTTCATCTTTTAAAGGCGGACGGCAAAGTCATCACCGTTACTCCGAAAGATGACCTGTTTTCAGCCGTCATCGGCGGCTACGGCCTGTTCGGCGTCATCCTGGACGCGGATATTGAGCTGACGGATGATGAGCTTTATGAAATGAAAACGAAACGCATGAACGCTGATACATACAGTCAATATTTTGCGCAGCATGTTCGGCGCAACCCCGCCGTGCGCATGCATCTCGCGCGGATCGCAACAGGGGATAAAGGCTTTTTGCACGATATGTATGTGACTGATTACACACTCTCAGACAATCAGAAAGAATTAAAGCGGCACAATGAACTGAAAGAAGATGAGCATCCGGCGCTGACGAAATTCGCGCTCGGCCTCTCCCGCCGGTATGACTGGGGAAGAAATTGGTTCTGGTCAACCCAGCAGTCTTATTTTCTCAGACAAAACGGTGTGAAAGTCTCCAGGAACAATGTCATGCGGTCAGAATCGAAATTTTTGGAATATGAAAACACGGACAACACCGATGTGCTGCAAGAATACTTCGTGCCCGTCGGCGAATTTGCGCCGTACATTCATGATTTACGCAAGACGCTGTCACATGAAGATCTCAACCTCGTAAATATTACGATCCGCTACGTGCAAAAAAATGAAAAAGCCGATCTGTCATACGCAAAGGAAGACATGTTTTCACTCGTTCTTTTAATCAATGAAGGGTTTTCAACAGACAGCCAGGCGAGTGCGGCGCGGATTGTCAGAAAAATGACGGATACGGCATTGCGCCACCGCGGCAGTTATTATCTCCCGTATATGCTGTATCAAACGAAAGAGCAGATGCGTGAGGCATATCCGAAAAGCGATATGTTCTTTCAGAAAAAACACAAATATGATCCGGATGACTTGTTTATGAATTATTTTTATCAGAGGTACAAATCATGAAACACAACCATTTAAAATGGCTGATCCTGTCACAGAGCAGTGTCTTTTTTGCCGGCAGCCTGATCTTTCCGTTTTATATTTTATTTATTAAAAACATCGGTTCCAGCTACACGCAATTCGGTCTCTCATACGGCTTGTTCGGCTTGAGCGGCGCATTGATTCATCCGCTGCTCGGCCGGCTGTCGGCAAGACTGGATTCCCGCTGGTTCCTTATGGCAAATTCGTGGGGGATGGCGGTGCTTCTTCTGACGCTCCCGCACATTACCGGCGTGCACCAGGTTTATGTTGTGCAGGTGCTTTTGGGCCTGTTCGGCGCGATGCAAAAACACGGCGAGAAAATCATGATCGCCGATTACACCGACGGCGGGGAGCGGGGAAAAAAAGTCGGCAGCTATCATTTCTGGACGGCCGTATTTTCAGCTGCCGCCATTATTCTCGGCGGGTTTCTCGCTGATTTCTTTACGGTTTATATTATCTTTTACGCCAGCTCCGTGCTGTTTTTTATAAGCGGGCTGATGATGCTGAAAAAAACAGGCTGATCCGATCAGCCTGTTTTTCTTATGCCCCCCCTCGATCGAGAGGGGGTTTTTTGTCAGCGAAAACAGATGGAAAATGAATGAAAAAATATTAAATATACAATTGAATTAATTTTTATTCATGTTATAATGTTAAATAATTTCACAAAAACCAAGAAGGTGAACCCGTTGAAAATAGGTATTATAGGCGCGACTGGTTATGGAGGCGCCGAACTTGTCAGGATTCTTAACCATCACCCTTATGCAGAAGATTGTATATTATATTCATCGAGCGACGAAGGAAAAGAATATGCCGCTTCATATCCGCATTTGAGGAATATAGCGTCACAATCACTTCGGCCGCTTCATATAGAAACGATCCGAAACGAAATTGATGTCATTTTCATAGCCGCGCCGCCCGGCGTTTCCGGAGAGTGGTCGCCCAAGCTGGCGGAGGCGGGTATCCCGGTCATTGATCTATCCGGCGATCTGCGGATTCAAAACCCGGCCGTGTATGAAAAGTGGTATAAGCGGAAGGCCGCTCCGAAAGGAACGATTCAAAGCGCGGTTTACGGTTTAGCTGAACTGCAAAAAGAAGAGATTCAGACTGCAAAGCTGATTGCCAATCCGGGATGTTTTCCGACGGCTGTGCTGCTCGGGCTCGCCCCGCTGGCGAAGAATAAGCTTTTACAAGATTCATTTCTGATTGTTGATGCGAAAACGGGCGTATCCGGCGCCGGCCGAAAAGCATCCATGGGCACTCATTATTCTGAGCTGAATGATAATTTCAAAATTTATAAGGTTAATGAGCATCAGCATACTCCGGAAATTGAACAGCAATTAGCGGCTTGGCAGCCCGGCACAGGCCCGATCACGTTTTCCGCACATTTGGCGCCGATGACAAGGGGCATTATGGCGACGATGTATACGGAGGCTCCTCCGGGTATGTCTGCTGCACAGGTAAGAGAATTGTATTCCGAATTCTACAAAGATTCATATTTTGTCAGAATCAGGCCGGAAGGTGAATTTCCGGCGACGAAAGAGGTATACGGCAGCAATTTTTGTGATATCAGTGTCACCGTGGATGAAAGAACAAACCGTGCCACCATCGTTTCTGTCATAGATAATCTGATGAAAGGCGCCGCAGGGCAGGCGGTTCAAAATTTAAATATCATGAATGGCTGGCAGGAAGAAACGGGACTTACGATGACGCCAGTCTATCCATAGAACGAAAGAGGGATTCAAAAATATGATTCAGCTGAGTGAGGAAATCACGAAAATAAAAGGCGGCGTATCCTCGCCGAAAGGGTTTGAGGCAAAGGGCGTGCATTGCGGTCTGCGCTATTCAAAAAAAGATCTCGGAGCGATTATCAGCGAAGCGCCTGCAGTCAGTGCAGCGGTATATACGCAGAGCCATTTTCAGGCAGCACCGCTGAAAGTGACGCAAGCCAGCCTGAAAAAAGAGGGTATGCTTCAGGCGGTTATCGTCAACAGCGCGATTGCCAACGCCTGTACGGGAGACCAAGGATTAAAGGACGCCTATGAAATGCGGGACGGCTTCGCGAGCCAGCTCGGCATTGAGCCGGAGCTTGTTGCGGTTTCGTCAACCGGGGTGATCGGCGAGCTTTTAGATATGAAAAAAATTCAAGCGGGCATTGAACAGCTCGGTCAAGCGCCGTCCGTGTCCGGAGCATTTGAAGAAGCCATTTTGACGACGGATACAGTGACGAAACAGACGTGTTATGAACTGGTGATCGGCGGAGACATCATCACGATCGGCGGAGCGGCGAAAGGCTCCGGCATGATCCACCCCAACATGGCGACAATGCTCGGCTTTGTCACAACGGACGCGGCCGTGGAAGAACAGGCGCTCAAAAACGCGCTTAGAGAGATTACGGATGTTTCATTTAACCAAATCACCGTTGACGGAGAAACATCGACGAATGACATGGTGCTTGTGATGGCAAACGGCTGCGCGGGGAATGATTGCCTGACGGATCAGCACCCTGACTGGCCGGCTTTTAAAAAGGGATTAAAGCTTGTATGCGAAGACCTTGCCAAAGATATAGCCAGAGACGGTGAAGGAGCGACGAAATTAATTGAAGCCAGAGTCGAAGGCGCGAAAAACAACCTTGAGGCGAATATTATCGCCAAAAAAATCGTCGGCTCAAGCCTTGTGAAGACCGCCGTTTACGGCACAGACGCCAACTGGGGGCGCATCATCGGCGCAATCGGGCACAGTGCGGCAAGCGTAACGGCCGAACAAGTGGAAGTTTTCCTCGGCGGCCAGTGTCTGTTTAAACACAACGAACCTCAGCCGTTTTCGGAAACTGATGCCAAGGAGTACTTATCAGGTGATGAGATTACGATTTCAGTCCGCCTGCAGGAAGGCTCCGGCAGCGGCCGGGCATGGGGCTGTGACTTAACCTATGATTATATTAAAATCAATGCGAGCTATCGCACATAACAAAGGGGAGCGGCATGAAGAAAACGATCGTTTTTAAGTGCGGCGGAAGCGTGATCCGCGAGTTATCCGCCGATTTTTTTCAAAATGTAAAAGAGCTGATGCAATCGGGCTGGAACATTGCCGTCGTCCATGGAGGCGGCCCGGACATTTCAAAAATGCTGAAAACATTGCAGATTGAAACGGAATTTGTCGATGGACAGCGGAAAACGACCAAACCGGTGCTGGAAACAGCGGAAATGGTCTTGTCAGGGACGATCAATAAATTTTTCGTAACCGAACTCGCGAAAAACGGGCTGAAAGCCGCGGGAATATCAGGAAAGGACGGCGGTCTCCTTCAAGCATCCTATCTTAATCAAGACAAATACGGAGAAGTCGGCGAAATACAAAAAACCGATCCGTCAATCATTCACGCATTAATGAAAGAAGGCATCATTCCCGTTATCGCTCCGCTTTCCATGACAAGTGATTTCGAAACGCTGAACGTCAACGCAGACGCCGCGGCATCGGCCGTCGCTTCAGCCTTACACGCCGACAAACTTTTATTTGTCACGGATGTCGAAGGAATTATGGACGGAGAGAGCAGGCTGGATACTTTGACGCCGCAAGAGATTCAGGCCCTCATAGATGACGGCGTGATTTCAGGAGGGATGATTCCGAAGGTAAACTCGGCATTATCGGCACTGAGTGAAGATGTCGAGGAAGTGATGATCGTAAACGGAAAAGGAGCGTTTTTCACCGATCAAGCCTTCCAAGGAACAAAAATTGTCAAAGAAAAGGAGAGCGTGTCATGAGCAGTCTATTTCAAACCTACAGCCGCTGGCCCATCGATATCAAAAAAGCGAAAGGGACAATTGCAGAGGATGAAAACGGAAAAACGTATCTCGATTTTATTCAGGGCATCGCCGTTTCCAATCTCGGCCATTGTCATGATGAGGTCACAGAAGCGGTGAAAGAACAGCTTGACAGCGTATGGCACGTTTCCAATCTGTTTGAAAATGATCTTCAGGAAAAAGCCGCGGCAAAGCTTGCCGAACATAGCGCGGGGGATCTCGTTTTCTTCTGCAACAGCGGGGCCGAAGCGAATGAAGGCGCCATTAAGCTTGCCCGTAAAGCAACGGGAAAGACAAAAATTGTAACATTTCATCAATCCTTTCACGGGCGGACCTATGCGGGGATGGCCGCCACCGGACAAGACAAAATCAAGACCGGTTTCGGACCGATGCTTCAAGGCTTTCACTATCTTCCGTTCAATGATCCGTCGGCATTCAGCACGCTTTCAAAAGAGGATGATATCGCCGCCGTCATGCTTGAGACGGTGCAGGGAGAAGGGGGAGTCAATCCCGCCGATCCGGAATTCATCGAAGCCTTACAGACATTTTGCAAAGACAAACAGGCGCTGCTTATCGCAGACGAGATTCAAACCGGAATCGGCCGGACGGGCAAGGCATTCGGCTATGAGCATTTCGGCATCTCGCCGGACATCATCACTGCTGCGAAAGGGCTTGGAAACGGTTTTCCCGTCGGAGCCGTGATCGGCAAAAAGAAGCTTGGCGACGCCTTTACGCCGGGTACGCATGGTACGACTTTCGGCGGCAATAAGCTTGCCATGGCAGCTGTGAAAGCAACCTTGGACATTGTGTTTCAGCCGGACTTTCTCCAGGCGGCGGCAGACAAAGGATCATTTTTAAAAGCGCAGCTGAACCGTGAACTGACAGGGCCTTTTGTAAAAGAAATCCGCGGAAAAGGGTTATTAATCGGCATTGAATGCGCAGGTCCCGTGTCCGGCATCATCGGAGATCTGCAGGAACGCGGGCTTCTCGTGCTTCCGGCCGGACCGAATGTCATCAGGCTGCTCCCGCCGCTTACGGTTTCTGAAGAAGAAATGCTGTCGGCCGTCAGTATGCTTAAGGCAGCGATCGAAGCGCATTCGGCAGTGAAACGGTAATTTTTTTTCGATATAAAAGTATAAAAATTCATATTTTTAATTAATTATTCATCAAGAGGTGGGCTTTAGATGAAAGGCTATTTAGTATTGGAAGACGGAACATCATTCGGCGGTGAACTTGAAAAAGAAGCCCGCTGTGTTGGCGAAGCGGTTTTTTTCACCGGAATGACGGGTTATCAGGAAGTGCTTACAGACCCGTCATATAAGGGTCAGATCGTCGTCTTTACGTATCCGCTGATCGGAAACTACGGAATTAATGAAAAAGACCTTGAAAGTAAGATTCCTCAAGTCAAGGCTGTTGCCGTCTATGAAGCGTGTGAACATTTTTCTCACCATGAAGCAGTCTCAAGCTTGAGAGAGTATTTAAATAAATGGAACATCCCGCTCTTAACCGAAGTGGACACACGGGCCGTCGTCAAAACCATCCGCTCCGGCGGCACGATGAACGCTGCCGTGTCAACAACAGGAGAAATTCCGGCAGCATCCGGAACAGAAAACCCGGCGGAGCTGGCGCAGTCTGAAGACATCACGTCAATGGGGAATGGAGACCGGCATATTGCGCTGATTGATTTCGGTTATAAAAAATCAATCGCCTCGTCACTTGTAAAGCGCGGCTGTAAAGTAACGGTCATTCCGTATCAGCAGATGAACGCTGTTTACGACATTCAGCCTGACGGAATCGTGCTCTCAAACGGCCCGGGCGACCCGAAAGCGATTGCGCCGTACATGAACCGGATTACATCATTACTCAGTGATTTCCCCGCACTCGGCATTTGCCTCGGGCATCAGCTGATTGCCCTGGCTTTCGGAGGAAATACGTATAAGCTGCCGTTCGGCCACAGGGGTGCCAACCATCCCGTCATTGACCGGAAAACGAAACGGGTGTTTATGACAAGCCAGAACCACAGCTATGTCGTTGATGAAGCATCAATTGACGAAAACGAGCTGTCCATCAGATTTCATCATGTCAATGATACATCAGTGGAAGGGCTCATTCATAAGCGCCTTCCCGTATTAAGCGTCCAGTTCCACCCTGAAGCTCATCCCGGACCGGCTGAGAGCGAGTGGATATTTGATGAATTTCTAGAGAAAGTGATACCAGCAAGGAGAGAAATCGCTCATGCCTAAAGATACAACCATTTCCAGCATATTAGTCATCGGCTCCGGCCCCATCATCATCGGCCAGGCGGCAGAATTTGATTATTCAGGAACGCAGGGCTGCATGGCTCTGAAAGAAGAAGGATACCGCGTTATTCTAGTCAACAACAACCCGGCAACGATTATGACGGATGAGGCGTTTGCCGATGAAATATATTTTGAACCGCTCACAACCGACAGCATCGAGGCCATTATTGAAAAAGAAAAACCGGACGGTCTGCTTGCCAATTTGGGCGGCCAGACGGCATTGAATTTAGCCGTTAAGCTTGAAGAAGCAGGCGTGCTGAAGAAGCATCACGTCAAGCTTTTGGGAACATCGGTGGAAACCATTCAAAAAGGCGAAGACCGGGAGCAGTTCCGCGCCCTGATGAAAGAGCTCGATCAGCCCGTTCCGGAAAGCGAAATCGTCGACAACGAAGAAGACGCCCTCCGTTTCGCTGAGTCTATCGGATTTCCGGTCATTCTGAGACCGGCGTACACGTTAGGCGGAAAGGGAGGCGGAATCGCGAAAACGAAAGAAGCGTTTCATACGCTTATTAAACAGGCGCTGTTAGCAAGCCCGATCAGCCAATGCCTCGTCGAAAAAAGCATCGCCGGTTTTAAAGAAATCGAATATGAGGTCATGCGCGACAGCAATCATACATGCATCACCGTCTGTAATATGGAAAACATCGATCCCGTCGGCGTGCATACAGGGGACTCCATCGTCGTCGCACCGTCCCAGACGTTAACGGATGAAGAATATCAGATGCTGCGTTCAGCAAGCCTGGCGATTATTTCGGCGCTGGATGTGGTCGGCGGCTGCAACATTCAATTTGCGCTGGATCCGTTCAGCAAACAGTACTATGTCATTGAAGTGAACCCGCGTGTCAGCCGCTCTTCAGCCCTCGCGTCAAAAGCGACCGGCTACCCGATTGCCAAAATGGCGGCGAAACTTGCCGTCGGCTATACGCTCGACGAACTGAAAAATCCGCTGACGGGCTCTACTTATGCAAGCTTTGAACCGGCGCTTGATTATGTCATCGTCAAATTCCCGCGCTGGCCGTTTGATAAATTTAAACATGCCGACCGCACGCTCGGAACGAAGATGAAAGCGACGGGAGAGGTCATGGCGATTGAAAGAAATATGGAAGCGGCCATTCAAAAAGCGGCGGCCTCCCTTGAGCTGAAAACGATCGGCACCCGCCTGCCTGAACTCGGCGGCTGTACGATCAATCAGCTGTGGGAAT
Source organism: Bacillus sp. JNUCC-22 (assembly GCF_018861275.1). NCBI lineage: Bacteria > Bacillati > Bacillota > Bacilli > Caryophanales > Bacillaceae > Bacillus > Bacillus sp. JNUCC-22. Next base: position 1,099,105 of record NZ_CP076408.1, read on the forward strand.
TAGCGGTAACGCCGGATGACCGGAGATTTTTCGTCGTCATGGAACTGTTAAGCCGCGGTGAAACGATAGAAGACATCCATGCCAAAACGAAAATTGACCCGTTTTTTCTCCATGTATTCCGAAATATCATCACATTGGAAAACGAGCTGATGGAAGAAGGGGATCATCTGTCAATGCCGCTTTTAAAGCAGGCGAAGGTAAAAGGCTTCACGGATGTCATGATCGCATCTCTCACGGGAAAAACGGAAGAAGACATCCGTGCTCTCAGAAAGAAATCAGGCATCGTCCCGTCGTTTAAAATCGTAGATACATGCGCCGCTGAATTTGATGCCAAGACGAATTATTTCTACTCCACCTACCTCGGGGAAAGCGACGGAGATATCAGCCGAAAAGAGAAAAAACGCGCCCTCATCATCGGCTCAGGCCCGATCCGCATCGGTCAGGGAGTGGAATTTGATTACAGTGCCGTCCACGGCGTTCTGACCCTGCAAAAGCTGGGGTATGAAACGATTATGATCAATAACAATCCGGAAACAGTAAGCACGGATTATGAAATCGCTGACCGGCTTTATTTTGAACCGCTGACGACAGAACATATTTTGAACGTGGCGGAACATGAAAACATTGATTTTGCCATCGTCCAGTTTGGGGGGCAGACCGCGATCAATGCCGCTGAACCGCTGGAAAAAGCGGGCATTCCGCTGCTCGGAACATCCTTTGAAACCCTTGATGCGCTGGAGGATCGGGATCTGTTTTATCAGCTGCTTGATGACCTTGACCTGAAACATGCCAAAGGCGAAACCGCTTATTCAAAAGAAGAAGCAACGGAAAAAGCAAGCCGAATCGGCTACCCCGTGCTGATCCGTCCGTCTTATGTCATCGGTGGGATGGGCATGATCATCGTTGATTCAGAAGCGCAAATGTCAGAACTGCTGGAAAATGAAGCGGGCATGCCGTATCCGATTTTGATCGATCAGTACATTACAGGAAAAGAATTGGAGATCGATCTGATTTCCGACGGACATGAAGTATTCGTGCCGACTTACACAGAGCACATTGAACGCGCCGGCGTCCATTCGGGCGACAGTTTTGCGATTCTTCCGGGTCCGTCTGTCACACCTGATATGCAGCGGAATATAAGAGAGGCCGCCGAAAAAATCGCGGTAAAACTGGCTTTTAAAGGCATCATGAACATTCAGTTTGTCATTGATGACAAAGGGGATATTCTCGTTCTTGAAGTGAATCCGCGGGCAAGCCGCACGGTTCCTGTCGTGTCTAAGGTGATGGGGGTGCCGATGATCCCGCTTGCCGCCAGATTGCTGGCCGGCGCTTCCCTTAAAGACATCAAGCCCGAGGTTCAAAATCAGCACGGAACGGCAGTGAAATTCCCGGTTTTTTCTTCGCACGCCATTCAGGATGTGGACGTAAAGCCCGGGCCGGAAATGAAGTCGACCGGAGAAGGCATGTGTGTCGCGTTTGACGCAGAAAGCGCCCTGAAAAAAATCTACGCGCACGTCTGGGAGAAAAAAGGCAGCATCTATCTGGAAGGCTGTGATGCGGAATTGGAACGTCAGGCTCAAGAGGCGGGATTTACCGTATGCAAAGATGCGTTCCCGGCATGGGCAGAGCGAAAGGATAAAGCGGTCCATATCAATTTCAATCACTCTGAAGAAGCGCGTAAACAACGGATTGAAGCCATGACGCACGGTGTGACGGTCTTTACTGAACCGGAAACCGTAAAGGCATTTTTAGCAAGCGGCTCCGGCAAACCTAAGCCTGTATCGCTCAAAGATCTTTATCAAAAGGAAGTGGCATCATGCACACAATAAAAGCGGAACACACATTAACCCATTTGTACGGCAAAGATTTTCTTTCCTTAAAAGATGTCAGCCCGTCAGACATCAAAGCGCTTCTGACAGAAGCTTCATTATTAAAACAACATCCGATACAGCCGATTTTCCAAGGGAAAACATTGGCGATGATTTTTGAAAAATCTTCAACCCGCACACGTGTGTCTTTTGAAGCGGGAATGGCCCAGCTCGGGGGAACGGGACTATTTCTTTCAAGCAGCGACCTGCAGCTTGGGCGGGGGGAGACGGTCGCGGATACGGCGAAGGTGCTGTCCGGCTTCGTTGATGCCATTATGATCCGCACCTTTGAGCATGAAAAAGTCGAAGAGCTTGCCGAGCATGCAGACATTCCCGTCATAAACGGGCTGACCGACCGGTATCACCCGTGTCAGGCACTCGCGGATCTGTTAACGATACAAGAAATAAAAGGAAAACTGAAAGGAGTAAAAGCCGCCTATATCGGTGACGGAAATAATGTGGCGCATTCACTTATGATCGGCTGCGCAAAAATGGGCTGTGACATTGCGATTGCTTCGCCGAAAGGCTATGAAGTAGAGGAAGAGGCGGTGAATGCCGCGAAAGAAGCGGCGGCTGTTTCCGGAGCGAAAATCACCCTTACCGAAAATCCGCAGGAAGCGGTGCGGGATGCAGATGTGATTTACTCCGACGTCTTCACGAGCATGGGGCAGGAGGAAGAGACGCAGCAGCGGCTGAATGTGTTTGCCCCGTATCAAGTCAACGCCTCACTCGTCAGTCTCGCAAAACCCGACTATACATTTTTGCATTGCCTGCCCGCGCATCGGGAAGAAGAGGTCACGTCCGAGATTATCGACGGTCCGAACTCTGCGGTATTTCAGCAGGCGGAAAACCGGCTTCACGCGCAAAAAGCGCTCCTGAAAGCTCTTCTTTACAAACAGGATGAACAAAAAAACCGCTGAATCTCATTCAGCGGTTTTTGATATTTCTCCGCATACAAGCGCATACTACATAAAAAAGAAAAAGGAGGAAATGACGTGGGACAGCAGCATCAATTCCGCCCGGGACAAAAAGCGCCGAATAACGGTGTGTACGTTGAAATCGGCGAAACGGGAAGCATGGTCAAAAACCCGCAAAAAATCAAGCTTACGGTGGGGGAAATGTTCCCTGAAACTTCAAACCACAACAGATTGTGGACGTATCAACGAAAACCGTGAACACAAAAAAACCTGCTGAATAGCAGGTTTTTTTATTTAATGCTGGCTTGCATCCTGTTTGACAGGCATGATCTCCGCAAGAACAAAGACTAGCACCGCAATAACCACGGCAATAACGGATGATTGCTTGAAATTGTACGCCGCGCTGTTCATGGAGGCGACCAAATAACAGGCCATATGTGTTAAAAGGAACGTCCAAATAAAACCGATAATAAACCGCACGTTTCCACCTCGTCCTTCATTTTATTCTACGTTGTATCATACCATACATAAAGCGCGGGCGGAAGGTCATTTTCTCATCAAAAAGCGCGCCTGAAACTGACATTTGCCCGCCTGTCCGGCCGTCTGATGGAAAATTCGGTTCCTGTGCTCGGGATAATAGCCAAAACATAGCAGCAAATAGGAGTTTATCCGATCCGTTTTCATTCTTCTTACATATGATAGCCAATAGAGAGATTAGGAGTAAAAGGAGGCGGGCAGGCATGGGGATTACGGAAAGATTTTTCCAATTCGGATCTGAGCTGAACGTCATCCATCTGCCGTATCGGCCGAATGGCTTCTGTATCTTTATTCTGGGGGACAGAACCCACTTTGTCAGCCGGGACTCAAGCTTTTGGCTCGAACATGAAGGGAGAAACCAGCTGTTAAATACGATGCTTGACAGAGGATACACCATTTTTAACAGCAATTTATACGGACGGCATTGGGGTTCGGAAAAAGCCGTCCTTTACGCCAGACAGCTGATTCATTATGTGCTGAAACAAGAAATCCTCAATCCGAAAATACACTTGCTCGCAGAAGGCATGGGCGCCCTTATCGCCGATCAATTGCTGCAGTCTTCAGCGGAGCATATCCGTTCAGCCGCAATGTTAGATCCTTGTCTTGACCTTCAAGCCCATTTTGAATCAGAGAAAGAAAATAAGTTTTTTTATAAGCAGTTTCTGAGGGAAACGGCACAAAGCTTCGGTGTTTCTGAAAAAGAGGCAAGCTCACTGAGCTATCAGACCATTACCGGCTGCCGCACCCGCGTGCCGGTACATATATGGCAAAGAACGACCGGAGCGCCGTATCCGTACACCCTGCATGCGAACGCGTATAAAGAAGCCCGGGAAAAGACCGGAAGCAAGACTGATATCACGTATCACCTGCTTGAGAACCCTGCGCGTATGTACAGAGCCATCTGCCGGTTTTTCCGCAGTCATGAAAAAGACCTGTAATGAATAGAATACAACAGCCATCTCTTTTCAGAGGGCTGTTTGGCTTGTGTGCGAATGAAAAACCGGAAAGGCGGCAGATGTGATGAAGACAGCGCTGATCATTGGAGCAGATGAATTTCTCGGCCTTTCATTGTGCGAACGGTTGATGGATGAGGGTGTGCATGTTGATGTCATTTTGGCAGAACCGGAGGACAAAACGAGGCAGCTGTATTTAGAAGAACGTTTAATGTGGCTCGCGAGAAACGGGCTTTTTCAAATAATAGATGAAATCGGTGAAAAGGAATACGATCGTATCTGCGTTCAATACGGGAGCGGGTGTCTGCCTGAAGAAAGGGCTGAGCCTTTATATTGGATTGTTTACAGTGAGGATCACGGAGACTGGGAAAAAAACGGTCAGCGGGATACGGCAAAAGCGATTATCCTTCCTCCCCTTTACGGTCCGTGGACAGAAGCAAAAGAAGATGGCGAAAGCAGGATCTTTTTAGAAGACGCAGTCTGCGGGCTGATGAATCAGCTTGAGGCATACGGCTCAGAAGACGAAAATCAGATTATTACCCTGGAAATAAAAGAAAAAACGCAAAAAACGGAAGCGGAAGAAAAAATTAAAGAATGGAAAAGACAATTTTCATCAATATTCGACATTTTTTAAGAAATACCTTCCATGTTATGTGCATTACCGCTACAATAAACGTATATCAATTATACATGTTATGAGTTTGAAAAGGGGTTGAACATGGCTTGATCACCAGGCTTGTCATGATCTTTTCTGTCCTCCTTTTATTGAGCGGATGCGCACAAACTCCGTTTAAAGGAAAAATTGAGAAGGTCGGAATGCTTTTTCCCGATACTATCAGTGACTTGGTATGGGGCACAAAAGGTTACAAAGGTTTATTAGCGATACAATCTGAATTTAACGTTGACGTTTATTATAAAGAAAATATCAGATCCGATGAAGATATTTTAAAAGCGATAGATGATTTTCATAAAAAAGGAGTCAATCTTTTATACGGGCACGGAAATGAATACGAGGAAATCTTCAATATGATCAGCAAGGATTATCCCGACATGGAATTCGTCGTCGCAAACGGAACGGCGAAAAGCGATAATGTCACAAGCGTTCATCTTATGGGAGAAGCAATGGGTTTTTTCGGGGGAATGACAGCCGCCCATATGTCAAAAACCAATGAGGTCGGCGTCATCGCCTCCTTTTTGTGGCAGCCTGAAGTAGACGGCTTTATCAAAGGGGCGAAATATGAAAAGCCTGATATCACCGTCAATACTGAATTTACGGACCACTGGGATAACGGCAATGAAGCGCTGCATCTTTACGAGAAGTTAAAAGCGGAAGGCACGGATGTTGTATATCCGGCCGGAGACGGGTATAATGTTCCTGTCATTCAGCAAATCAAAAAAGACGGGCTTTACGCCATCGGCTATGTCGCCGAACAATCGAATCTCGGCAAAAACACGGTGCTGACAAGCACGGTGCAAAACGTAGATAAAGCCTATACATTAATTGCCGAGCAATATAATAAAGGTTCGCTCAAGAGCGGAGATCACAACTTTGATTTCAGGGAAGGAGTCGTTGAAATGGGGACGTTCAGCCCTCTGGTGGACAAAGCATTTCAAGACAAAATCTCAGACCTTGTAAAAACGTATAACCGAACAAATGAACTGCCGTCAAATGAATAGAGGTGGATACACATGCAGCATGAAAAGTCTCTTGAATTTATGCAGATCGCGATGAAATACCTGCCGGAAGCAAAGGCGGAGCTTGAGAAATCCGGCATAGATCTGTCTATGGAAATGATTCAGCCGTTTATGGACCTGTTTACATCGGTCATGGCGGAAGCGTATGAGCTTGGCAGATCTGATGCCGGGGAGCTGAATAAATAAAGAGAGCCACTTTTCATGAAGTGGCTTTTCACATGATTTTTTTCTTTATAGCGGACACCATCGGCGCGAAGTCTTTAAATACAGGCTTTAATTGATCCAGAGAGTTCATGATGGACCCCAGCTGATTCATCACGTGGTTGTAATCGATCTCTTCTTCGTTTTCAGCCTGAGGCTGCTCCGGGTTTTCTTCCGGTTCTTTATCCCGGTCTCTGGAATCGCCGAACATCATTTTGGAGAAAATATCCATAGTGAAGCCTCCTTTCGTCTTCCTTTTATTCTATGAGGAGCAGCGTCCGATAGTTTAGACGAATATATTGCCAACAGAAAAAAAATAGGGTAGAATTAGTACCTGATACTAATAATTGATCATAACTAATTAGTTTTAAATTCATTATAAAAAAGGAGTCTTTCCAATGAAAGCTGGAATTCTTGGCGTCGGCCGTTACATCCCGGAGAAAGTGCTGACAAATCATGATCTTGAACAAATGGTAGATACATCGGACGAGTGGATTCGTACGAGAACAGGTATAGAAGAAAGAAGAATCGCCGCGGAAGATATGTATTCATCCGGCATGGCCGCTGAGGCTGCGCAAAAAGCGCTTGATCAGGCCGGCATTTCCGCTGAGGAGCTTGATATGATCCTCGTGGCGACGGTTACTCCTGACCAGTCTTTCCCCACCGTTTCCTGTATGATACAAGAGAAGCTCGGGGCCAAAAAAGCGTGCGCGATGGATATCAGCGCCGCATGTGCGGGTTTTATGTACGGTATCGTAACCGCCAAACAATTCATTGAATCGCAAACATACAAACATGTCCTCGTGGTCGGCGTGGAAAAGCTCTCAAGCATTACCGACTGGGACGACCGCAATACGGCTGTGCTGTTCGGAGACGGAGCCGGAGCGGCGGTCATCGGACCGGTCAGCGACGACAGAGGCATACTGTCATTTGAGCTCGGAGCAGACGGTACAGGCGGTCAGCACTTGTACTTAGATGAAAAAGGGCATACAATCATGCATGGAAGAGAAGTATTCAAATTCGCCGTCCGGCAAATGGGTGAATCGAGTGTAAATGTCATTGAAAAAGCCGGCCTCTCCAAAGAGGACGTAGACTTTTTGATTCCGCATCAGGCAAACATCCGCATCATGGAAGCGGCACGGGAACGTTTGGAGCTTCCGGTTGAAAAGATGTCTAAAACAGTCCATAAATATGGAAACACATCCGCAGCATCCATTCCGATTTCATTAGTAGAGGAACTGGAAGCAGGCAAAATTAAAGACGGCGACGTCATCGTCATGGTCGGTTTCGGCGGAGGATTGACATGGGGCGCCATAGCAATACGCTGGGGACGATAAAAAAAGGTGAGGTGCACACAAGATGAGTAAAAAAAGAGTAGTCGTTACAGGGCTTGGAGCCCTGTCTCCGCTTGGAAACGACGCCGAAACAAGCTGGAAAAATGCAATCGGCGGCGTATCCGGAATCGGACCGATCACACGTGTGGAATCGGACGAGTATCCGGCGAAAGTAGCTGCTGAACTGAAAGATTTCAATATTGAAAATTACATGGATAAAAAAGAAGCGCGAAAAATGGACCGCTTCACGCAATACGCTGTCGTAGCCGCGAAAATGGCAGTTCAAGATGCCGGTCTGAACATCACAGACGAGATCGCGCCGAGAGTCGGCGTTTGGGTCGGGTCCGGAATCGGCGGTCTTGAAACGCTTGAATCCCAATTCGAAATCTTCCTGACAAAAGGGCCGAGAAGAGTCAGCCCGTTCTTTGTTCCGATGATGATTCCGGATATGGCGACAGGCCAAATCTCAATCGCTCTCGGAGCAAAAGGAGTCAACTCCTGTACGGTGACGGCATGTGCGACGGGAACGAACTCTATCGGTGACGCGTTTAAAGTCATTCAGCGCGGCGATGCCGATGCGATGATTACGGGCGGAACGGAAGCGCCGCTGACAAGAATGTCATTTGCGGGCTTCAGCGCAAACAAAGCCCTTTCTACAAATCCTGATCCGAAAACGGCAAGCCGCCCGTTTGATAAAAACCGTGACGGCTTTGTCATGGGAGAAGGCGCGGGGATCGTCGTGCTTGAAGAGCTTGAGCATGCCCTTGCCCGCGGTGCGAAAATCTACGGGGAAATTGTCGGCTACGGCTCAACGGGTGATGCCTATCACATTACCGCGCCTGCCCAAGACGGGGAAGGCGGTGCGAGAGCGATGCAGGAAGCAATCAAAGATGCGGGCATCAAGCCTGAAGAAATTGATTACATCAACGCTCACGGCACAAGCACGTACTACAATGATAAATACGAGACAAAAGCCATTAAGACCGTTTTCGGTGATCATGCGTACAAGCTCGCCGTCAGTTCGACAAAATCAATGACGGGTCATTTGTTAGGCGCTGCCGGAGGAATTGAAGCAATCTTCTCCGTCATGGCCATTAAAGACAGCATTATCCCGCCGACGATTAACATCGAAACACCTGATGAAGAGTGTGATTTAGATTATGTACCGGACAAAGCGCGCGAGCAGGATGTCAACATCGTTCTCAGCAACTCGCTCGGCTTCGGCGGACATAATGCCACTTTGATCTTTAAAAAATATCAATAATACAGTTTTGACCGGCTGCCTGAAAAAGGTGGCCGGTTTTTTTGTGTGTGCATATGATAACAACAAGAGGAGGCGAACCGGTATGAGCGTCAAGCAGACATATCAATGGATGGAAAAGGCGGCATCCGTAAATGATCTGGCCCCGCATCTTTTGCCGCTTTTTGCAGGGGCCGATAAGAAAGAGTGGAAGCCGATACTCGGGATGCTGCAAAACCACGGCATGTTCCGCCATTTGAAGGACGGCGTTAGGACCAGTAAACGGCTGAAAGAAAAAGGATGCTACAGCCATATTCAAAAGGAGGAAGCTTATTTAAAGGAGAAGTGGAACGGGCCGGACGTGCCGATCGTAGTTTTGCCCGTCGACGAACGAAACCGGAAAATCCGTCAGGAATTCGGATCAAAATCCGGTCTGGCCTTTCGGGACAAAATGTTCCTCTTTCTATCGTCGGATAGTTCCAATTCAGCTGTATCCGCCCTTATGACACATGAATATAATCACGTCTGCCGGTTAGAACATGTGACAAAGGACGAAAAAGACGAGACATTTCTTGATACAATCATGATGGAGGGGCTGGCAGAATATGCTGTATATGAGCGGTTCGGCTCAAGTCTTACGGCGGAATGGACGTCCTACTATACGCCTGAGCAGCTTGATTTTCTGTTTGAAAAAAGAGTCAAGCCGAACCTCCGCTTAACGAGAGACAGCAGAATGTTTTCCCAGCTGTTATACGGAAAAGGATACTTCCCCTCAATGCTCGGCTATGCCGTCGGATTCAATATAGTAAAAAAATATTTAACCGGCCATCAAAAAACAGTAAAAGAAGCATTGGCCATCCCTTCAAAAACCTTTCTGGAGGCAACGCTTTAATAGATTAAAAGAATGGAAATTATTTAAGGATATTACATTTATCCTAAAAAATTCTTGCTTTTGTAATAATGATGTAATAATATACAACTATAAAATTTTTCGACTATTCTATATTTTGTGATAGCGAAACGTATGTTTCCCTCTGCTTCAGCGGAATGAGAAAGGGGCGTATCATGAGCACACTATTAGAAGTGAATAATTTAAAGACCTATTTTTTCAGAAAGAAACAGCCGATCCCCGCAGTCGACGGGGTTGATTTTCACATTAACAAAGGCGAAACCGTCGCTCTTGTAGGAGAATCCGGCTCGGGCAAAAGCATCACCTCGCTTTCTATTATGGGACTTGTCCAAGGCTCGGGCGGAAAAATTATGGACGGCTCGATTAAGCTTGAAGGCAGGGACCTGGCCTCCTTCACCGAAAACGAATATTGCAAAATCCGCGGAAATGACGTCTCTATGATCTTTCAGGAGCCCATGACTTCCCTGAATCCGGTGCTGACCATCGGCGAACAAATTACCGAAGTGCTTGAATACCATAAAAAAATGAATAAAAAAGAAGCGGCTAAAAAAGCCGTTGAGCTTCTGGAACTCGTCGGATTCTCCAGAGCGGAACAAGTAATGAAAGAATATCCGCACCGTCTTTCCGGAGGGATGAGACAGAGGGTGATGATCGCCATTGCGCTCAGCTGCAATCCGAAGCTTCTGATCGCTGATGAGCCGACGACGGCGCTTGATGTGACGATACAAGCCCAAGTATTGGAGCTGATGAAAGACCTCTGCAAAAAATTCGATACTTCCATTCTGCTGATCACTCACGATTTAGGTGTGGTTTCCGAAGCCGCCGACAGGGTGATCGTGATGTACTGCGGACAAGTCGTAGAGAGCGCGAGTGTGGAGGACTTATTTTTAAACCCTCTTCATCCGTATACCGAGGGGCTGTTAAACTCCATACCGGTGATAGATGGAGAGATTGATACATTAAAAGCGATCAAAGGCAGTGTCCCGACACCGGATAATCTTCCGGAAGGCTGCCGATTTGCCCCGAGGTGTTCAAAAGCGATGGACAAATGTAAAACAGGGCAGCCGGAGCTGATAACGCATGAAAGCGGCCGTTCTGTAAGATGTTTTTTATATGAGGAAGAGGGTGCCCAATCAAAATGACAGCTGCAGGCCAAGAAACGATTTTAGAGCTGAAAGACGTAAAAAAATATTTCCCGATCCGCTCCGGTTTTTTTCAAAGGAAAGTCGGTGATATAAAGGCTGTTGACGGTGTTTCTTTTTCACTGAAGCGCGGGGAGACGCTCGGCATCGTCGGTGAATCAGGATGCGGCAAATCAACGGCGGGAAGGACGATGATCCGTTTATACAAGCCGACAGACGGCCGGATTCTTTTTAAGGGTCAGGATATCTCCGGCTTATCTGAAGAAAAGCTGAGAAAAAGCGTCCGCAAAAACATCCAGATGGTCTTCCAAGATCCCTTCGCATCCCTTAACCCGAGGAAAACGCTGCGTTCCATTATTAAAGAGCCGTTCCAGACTCACCATATGTACAGCATGAGCGAGCGGAACGAGCGAGTGGAGGAGCTGCTGGCGAAAGTCGGCCTTCATCCGAGCTTTGCAAACCGCTATCCGCACGAATTTTCCGGAGGGCAGCGCCAGCGGATCGGGATTGCGCGGGCTCTGACGTTGAATCCCGAGCTGATTATTGCGGATGAACCCGTTTCCGCACTCGATGTCTCCATTCAGGCCCAGGTCATCAATCTGATGGAAGAACTGCAGGATGAATTCAACCTGACCTATTTGTTTATTTCTCATGATTTGAGTGTTGTCCGCCATATCAGCGACAGAGTCGGCGTCATGTATCTGGGAAAAATGATGGAGCTGACCGATAAACACGAGCTGTACGGCAATCCGCTTCACCCTTATACGCAAGCGCTTTTGTCTTCAGTGCCCGTCACGAGAAAAAAAGACGCCGTCAAGCGGGAACGAATCATCCTGAAAGGAGAACTGCCAAGCCCGGCAAACCCGCCGAAAGGCTGCGTGTTCCACACGCGGTGCCCGATGGCCAAACCGATCTGCAAGGAACAAATCCCGGCATTTGAAGAAGCCGCTCCCGGCCATTACGTCGCTTGCCATTTATATGCCTGAAATGACAAGCATCGAGAGGGGGTATGCCGGATTACATAACCAGTTTGCTGCATATATATCACAAAGGGGGAATTGATATGAAATTACGTAAAAGCGCACTGATGATGCTAAGTGTTTTTATGGCGTTTGCCATCTTCCTGTCAGCCTGCTCCGGCTCAAAATCCACAAGCACCGAATCCAAACCGGCAGGAAAACCGCAAAAAGGCGGAGATTTGGTTGTCGGGTCAATCGGGGAACCCACACTTTTTAACTCTCTGTATTCTACGGATGACGCAAGTACGGATATTGAAAATATGCTGTACAGCTTTTTAACGAAAACGGATGAAAAACTGAACGTGAAATTATCACTCGCTGAAAATATTAAAGAATTAGACGGCGGCCTAGCATATGATGTGAAAATTAAAAAAGGCGTTAAGTTTCATGACGGAAAAGAACTGACTGCAGATGACGTCGTATTTACGTACAGTGTCCCTTTAAGCAAAGATTACAAGGGAGAACGAGGATCAACATATGAAATGCTGAAATCCGTAGAGAAAAAAGGCGATTACGAAGTCTTGTTCAAGCTGAAATATAAAGACGGTAATTTTTACAATAATGCGTTAGACAGCACAGCCATTCTGCCGAAGCACATTCTCGGTAATGTTCCGATTGCTGATTTAGAAGAAAATGAGTTTAACAGAAAGAAACCGATCGGTTCAGGACCATTTAAGTTTAAAGAATGGAAGCAGGGCCAATATATTAAACTCGAAGCGAATAATGATTATTTTGCAGGAAGGCCGTATTTAGATACTGTAACGTATAAAGTCATTCCCGACGCAAATGCTGCCGTTGCTCAGCTGCAGGCAGGCGATATTAATTTCTTTAATGTGCCCGCCACTGACTACAAAACGGCTGAAAAATTTAATAATCTGAAAGTCGTTACTGATTTGGCATTAAGTTACGTGTACATCGGGTGGAATGAAAAAAATGAATTATTTAAAGATAAAAAGGTCCGTCAGGCGCTGACAACCGCTCTTGACCGCGAGTCAATCGTCAGCCAAGTATTAGACGGAGACGGCAAGGTAGCCTACATTCCAGAATCCCCTTTATCTTGGAACTATCCTAAAGATATAGAAGTTCCGAAATTTGCGTACAACGAGAAAAAAGCGAAACAGATGCTTGCAGAAGCCGGCTGGAAAGATACAAACGGTGACGGCATCCTGGATAAAGACGGAAAGAAATTCTCGTTTACCCTTAAAACGAACCAAGGAAACAAAGTCCGTGAAGACATCGCTGTCGTCGTCCAGGAACAGCTGAAAAAAATCGGCATTGAAGTGAAGACCCAGATCGTTGAATGGAGCGCTCTCGTTGAACAAATGAACCCTCCGAATTGGGATTTTGATGCAATGGTCATGGGATGGAGTTTATCCACATTCCCGGATCAATATGACATCTTCCATTCAAGCCAGATTAAAAAGGGCTTAAACTACGTTTGGTATAAAAATGCCGAAGCGGATAAGCTCATGAAAGATGCAAAATCAATCAGTGACAGAAAGCAGTATTCAAAAGAATATGAGCAGATCTATCAAAAAATTGCGGAAGATCAGCCGTATACGTTCTTGTATTACCCTAACAACCATATGGCAATGCCGGAAAATCTTGAAGGATTCAAATATCATCCGAAACGTGAATTGTATAATATCGAAAAATGGTGGCTTGCAAAATAATTTTCCCTTAAAGGGGAGGGAGAGCGTTTTCTCCCTCTTCTGTTTTTAATAAGGAAAGTAAAGGGGGACAAGTATATGGCTGCATATATTATCAGAAGAACCTTAATGTCTATCCCGATTTTATTGGGAATTACAATTTTATCATTTGTTATTATGAAAGCCGCGCCCGGAGATCCGATGACATTAATGATGGACCCGAAAATCAGCCAGGCTGACAGAGAGCAGTTTATTGAAAAATACGGTTTGAATGATCCTCAGTACGTTCAATATTTAAAGTGGCTCGGCAACATGGTGCAGGGCGATTTCGGAACGTCTATTGTCAGAAAAGGAACGCCTGTTTCAGAATTGATTATGGCCCGAATGCCCAATACGCTGCTGCTGATGCTCGTCTCAACGATTTTGGCTCTTATGATTTCTATTCCGTTCGGTGTCCTGTCGGCAAAGCGGCCTTATTCAAAGCTCGACTATGGCATTACGTTTACCTCATTTATAGGTCTGGCCATTCCAAACTTTTGGTTTGGATTAATTTTGATTATGATTTTATCAGTAAATCTCGGCTGGTTTCCGACCGGCGGTGTCGAGACGCTGAATGCCGATTTCAATATATTTGACCGGATTCATCATTTAATTCTGCCTGCATTCGTATTAGCTACAGCTGACATGGCCGGACTGACGAGATACACGAGATCCAATATGCTTGATGTATTAAATCAGGATTATATCCGTACAGCGAGAGCGAAAGGGTTCAAAGAGAACCGTGTATTATTTAAACACGGATTGAGAAATGCATTATTACCCGTCATTACAATTTTCGGTTTGATGATTCCCTCGTTTATCGGAGGATCTGTCGTTGTCGAACAAATTTTCACATGGCCGGGGTTAGGAAAGCTGTTTGTTGATTCAGCGTTTCAGCGTGATTATCCCGTCATTATGGCGATGACCGTCATTTCAGCTGTCCTTGTGGTCATTGGCAACCTTGTCGCTGATATTTTATACGCAGTGGTTGATCCGAGAATTGAATATTAAAAGGGGGGACATCGATGGCTGAGCTGAACACATCTCCGTCACCGGAGATCGGGCTGAAAGAAAATATTGCTGAGAAACCGGAAACCATGACAAAAATCTTTTGGGAAAAGTTTTCGAAAAATAAACTGGCGGTTGCAGGTGCTGTGATTCTGTTCGTGATTATTATGTCAGCGATTTTTGCACCGGTGATTGCTCCTTATTCTCAAGAGCAGCAAAACCTGCTTGATAAATTTAAAGCGCCGGGTCTAGAACATTTGATGGGAACGGATAAATTCGGACGTGACATCTTCAGCCGGATTCTGTACGGCGCGCGAATCTCTTTACTAGTCGGATTTGCCTCTGTTGTCGGCTCTATTTTTATCGGGACGATTTTAGGAGCGGTAGCGGGCTATTTTAAAGGTTTCGCAGATGCTGTTATTATGCGGTTAGTGGATATTGTTCTTTCCATTCCTGATATTTTCTTATTGATTACGCTTGTTACAATCTTTAAGCCAGGCGTGGACAAATTAATTTTAATTTTCTGCCTGACAGGCTGGACGACAACCGCTCGTTTGGTCAGGGGAGAATTTTTATCCCTGCGATCGAGAGAATATGTATTAGCCGCTAAAACAATCGGAACAAAAACACATAAAATTATTTTTTCACATATCCTGCCCAATGCGCTGGGACCAATTATTGTGTCAGCCACTTTAAAAGTCGGATCGGTTATTCTGGCCGAATCGGCGCTGAGTTATCTCGGTTTCGGTATCCAGCCGCCGATCGCAAGCTGGGGCAATATGCTTCAGGATGCACAGAACTTTACGATTATGATTCAGGCTTGGTGGTACCCGTTATTTCCGGGATTGTTCATCCTTCTTACTGTATTGTGTTTCAACTTTGTCGGTGACGGGCTGCGTGATGCGCTTGATCCGAAAAATGTGAAATGATCACTTTTGGACTCTACGTTAAGTGAAAATTATGCTAACTAGAGTCTTCTTTTGAATCAAAATAATCAGAAAAATAAATTTATTCATTGAAATAGACGAAGAACATAGTTATAATATAATTACAAAATAATACATATTTAATATAAAAAGGGAAGAGGGAACAGTTTGATTCATGACTCTAAGAATGCTATTTCAGATGAAGGCACTGAATTTTTTAATTCAGCTTATCAAGAAGTCTATTCAAATTTGCTTGCTAGAGATCTGGATGATGAAATTAACTTCATTAAGAATAGGATTTTAAAGCATTTTGAAAACCCTAAAATCATGGATTTTTGCTGCGGTCATGGAAGACATTTACTAAAGCTGTGGGAAGAAGGCTACAATATTCACGGATTAGATATTAATGAAAACTTCCTGAAACATATAAGTGATAAATCTAATGCTCATGTTCCCACTTTTTTAGCGGATGGGAGGTGTTTTGTACCAAAACATAGATATCATGTTGTCTTGAATATGGAAACATCTATTGTATATATGAGCGATAAAGAAAACAAAAAGATGCTGGAAACAATGTATTTATGCTTAGAAACTGGTGGTAAATTATTGTTGCATCTTGCAAATAGAGAGTATTTAATTAAACATTTTAACCCTATCATTTGGTTTGGTAATGATGAATCAGGTTATGCATTAGAGAAAAGAAGTCTTGATTTATTAAATGGCACACTGAAAATAAACCAAACAAGATTGATCAATAATAAAACAAGTCATCATGTTATAACAATGAGGTTATATACTGTTACTGAAATAAAAAACGCATTAGAACAAACGGGTTTTAACATTGAACATATTTACGGGGATTTTAATGGAAGTGAGTATACTATTGAATCTCCTAGTATATTGGTTATCTGTTCTAAGTGAAAACTTGAAAGGGGGTGAAAAAGTTGAAGAGAGGAATAAAAATTATTATTGAAGATTAATAATTTATGATTGCACAGAAAATGCGTGTTATTTTAATAGCACGCATTTTTCATGGGTAGAATAAGATCCCATATACTTAGACAGTGGGTGAATAATATATTTTTTAGTTAGAAAAAAAAGACGGAAAGGGTCAAATGAATGGTTCCTCTTTTTAAAAACACATCATTTATTACTTTTTGTCTGGCCCAGCTTCTGTCACGTTTCGGGGACGGGCTGACAACCATTGCAATTTTATATATCATCGGTATGGCTTCGCAAGACCCATTGCTGATTGGATTTGTGCTTTTTTGTCAATACTCTCCGATGATTTTATTCGGCTTATTTGCTGGATCAATTGCAGACCGATTTAAAAAACATTTTGTTATGATTGGCGCTGATTTATATCGTGCCGTTATTTTAATTCTCATGGTTTTTACAGTACAGTATCCTTACGCACTGATCGTTTTGGTCTTTTTATCAGGGGTAGGCAGTGCTTTATTTTACCCTGCACGTTCATCTTTTGTACCGATTGTAGCAGGTGAGAAATATATTTCTGAAGCCATGGCTGTGTCACAAAGCAT
Source organism: Bacillus sp. JNUCC-22 (assembly GCF_018861275.1). NCBI lineage: Bacteria > Bacillati > Bacillota > Bacilli > Caryophanales > Bacillaceae > Bacillus > Bacillus sp. JNUCC-22. Next base: position 1,116,084 of record NZ_CP076408.1, read on the forward strand.
ATATTCTATTATGCAGATTGCAGGACCGGGTTTTGCGGGAATCTTGTTGATGTTTTTATCACCATCATATCTCTTAGTCATAGACGCCGCTACCTATTTCTTTTCAGCTTTGTTCATCTCAGTAACAGTAGTGACATTAAAAAAACAGCAGTTAGCGAACACTGAGAATCCATCAGTTATAAAACCTATGAGCAGTTCCATTAAAGAAGGTGTTCAAGTCATTCTTAAAACTGCTCCGCTTTCCTTTTTAATCCTGCTATTGGCGCAAGTAATGTTTGCGGCTGGAATTTTCAATACGACTTCTAATTCATTGCTGCTACATATATTTCAAGTGCCTGGTTTTCATTTTGGAATGATTGAAGCAGTTGCTGGAATCGGTGCAGTCATAGGTGCAATGATGGGCCCTTTGCTTTTAAGATATTTGAAGCCTGGTTATTTGCTTTTAGTCACCACAGTTTTGATGGGAATATGGATGCTCACGGTGATTCCTTTAGAACGTGCAGAAGAATGGGCCGGTTTACTTCCGGTTTACCTATGGGTATTGGGAATAGGGTTGATGAACGCTTTTCTAAATGTACCAATAAGCAGTCTATTTCTAGGATTAACGCCTTCCGAATATAGAGGCCGTGCTATGGCAATGTTGCAGATGTCTTCAAATTTTGGTCTTGTAATGGGGATTCTAATTGCTGGTCTGCTATCAAAGTATTTTGGTGTCGTCCTCATCACAGCACTGTCAGGCGGATTGTTGGTGCTTGTTTCACTGTTTACTATTAAAATGAAAGGATACAAAGCCTTATTATCAATTGAAAAAAAGCCCAGCAATATGGCTCAATTGAGGACAAAGCGGAAATCTCATATTAAAATGGAATAATTTATCTACCCCTTGCCTATACTGTGGACAACAGTTTTTGTAAAGTGAGGGGTCGAATATGTTATTTCTTCATGATGTATGGGTCAATTGGTTTGAAGGGGAAGAAAACGGCTACAATGTATGCCATTTTCACGAATGGCGGAAGGAAGACACGGTTGAACTTTTGGATCAGACGCCGTTGCTCAGAGTGCCGTCGGTATTATTTCATTACATAGAAAACGACTTATCAGAGCTTCCGAAAGAGCTGCTTGACCAAGTCCACCAAAAGTCATACGTGCGAAAAAATCATGAGCGGACAAAGCTGGAGTATTGTTTTGTCGTGACAGACGGGATCGGCATCATTGCCGTGGATACGATCGGGTATACCATTCCGGTCAGAAAGAGCCGCCTGATTCCGAGACAGGAGCAGCTTGTTTATGAAATGGTAAAGGATGTAGAACCGGAATCGTTTCAATTTGAGCCGGCGCAATTGGAGTCTTCAAAGGAATATCACATTTTGTCATTGGCGCCGGAGCACGTCAGAGGGCTGACGAGAAAAGAGCGGCAGATCAAGCAGCTGATGTTTATGGCGCTCGACCAGCTGAAAGGGTTGAAAAACCGTGCGGAAATTGTGTATTGGTACACGGAATGGAATCCGCATATGTATGAGCAGATCAAACGGATGAGCTTTGAAGAGATCTGGGACATGCTTTACAATGAAACAATTGAAGGCTGGTCAGATAAACATCTTGCGTTCTGTGAAAATTTGATTAAAGGGCAGCCGTTTTTCGAAAAGCTTTGGGAAATGGAGCAGGAATCAAAAGTGAACTAAAAAAGAGGCGGGGATTCTCCCGCCTCTTTTCTTTATCTTCTTTTCCGTCCGAGACCCATGGCGTTTTCCATTTTCTTCACCATTTTGCCGGCCGTTTTGTTTGCGCGCGCCGCTCCTTCGTCGAGAATGCGGTCAAGTTCGTCGCTCTCAATTAATTCACGGTAGCGCTCTTGGATCGGTGTCAATGCGCCGATAACGACTTCGGCTAAATCGCTTTTGAATTCACCGTACCCTTTGCCTTCATATTTAGCTTCTAATTCTTCAATTGATGTGTTTCCTAAAATAGAATAGATCGTCAAAAGATTAGAAACGCCCGGTTTGTTTTCTTTATCATACTTTACAATGCCTTCAGAATCAGTCACGGCGCTCTTGATTTTCTTCTCGAGCTGCTTCGGCTCATCAAGCAGCGTGATGAATGCCTTTTGGTTCGGATCTGATTTGCTCATTTTTTTGAGCGGATCAGCCAGTGACATGATGCGCGCGCCTGATTCAGGAATTTTCACCTCAGGAATCGTGAAGATGTCATTGTATTTTTTATTGAAGCGTTCCGCCAGGTTGCGGGTCAGTTCAAGATGCTGTTTTTGATCTTCTCCGACCGGAACAAGATCCGTTCCGTACAGTAAAATATCGCCGGCCATCAGCGGCGGATAGGTTAACAGTCCTGACACGACGGCTTCTTTGCCCTTTGACTTATCTTTAAATTGCGTCATCCGCTCAAGCTCGCCGATATATGCGACGCATTGGAGCATCCACCCCGCCTGGGCATGAGCGGGAACCTCCGACTGGATAAAGAGGGTCGCTTTCTCGGGATCAAGTCCGACGGCCAGGTAAAGAGCCGCGAGGTTGCGGATGTTCTTCCGCAGCTCAAGCCGATCCTGCGGAACCGTAATCGCATGCTGATCGACAATACAGAAGTAGCCGTTGTAGTCATGCTGCAAATCAACAAATTGCTTCATTGCGCCGATGTAGTTGCCGAGGGTAACGGAACCGCTCGGCTGAATGCCAGAAAAAATCGTTTTCTTCATAGTTCTTACCTCATTTCTTAAAACATAATAAAAAAAGCCCATTCTTCCCGTAGAAAAAAGGGACGAATGAACCGTGGTGCCACCCTGATTATTCCATTACAATGGAATCGCTCGAGACGTTGGTAACGGAGGCTGCTCCGGCTGGGCCTACTAACGTTCGGTCAGCTGCTCAGAAGTCCATTCCACATCGCCCGTTACCTGCTCCCAGCACCGCAGACTCTCTTCAAACGGATGAAAATGTGTACTACTCTTCATCATCGCAATCACAACAAATGTATTTGATTGATCTATTATAAATCAATTATAGCCAAATGTCATCAGAGGAATACAAGCTTATTTCCAGTTTGCTTAAGGGCTGGAAATCCTCAAAAAGAACTGAAAATGCTTAAATGATAACGCATATCAACATTTCGTATAACGAATATTATATGTAAAAAGCAATATGAACTGGAAATTGCAATAAAAAAATTTAGTTAGGTCATGCTTTAAACTATAGAAGTGTATCACCTTTTTGACAGAAAAACTGACCAAATTTAAATATTTTAAATTGAGAAAATAGTATTGCAATAAATTATTCATTTCATTATAATGAACTTGTTCACTCTATTGTTACAGCTTCTTTACATAAAATAATCAGAAAAGACGGAACACAATTAAAGTTTAGAAAAATATTAAGTTATTTTGTCTGATATTTCTGAGTATTTAGTAGTAAAGGCTGAAAAATTTGATTAGGGGGTTAGTGCATGAAAAAGCGTTGGTCTATTGTAGGTTTGATGCTTATCTTCTCGCTTGTATTAAGTGCGTGCGGCGGATTCAGCGGCGGATCAGGCGGCGGTAAAAAAGACACCAAAGGACAGACTTCACTTAATATCAATATTAAAACCGAGCCGTTCTCACTGCATCCTGGTTTAGCGAATGATTCCGTTTCAGGAGGCGTAATCCGCCAGACTTTTGAAGGATTGACACGCGTAAACTCCAAAGGTGAGCCTGAAGAAGGAATGGCATCTAAAATTGAAACAAGCAAAGACGGAAAGACCTATACATTTACGATTCGTGACGGTGCGAAATGGTCTAACGGCGACCCTGTGACGGCGCAGGATTTTGAATATGCGTGGAAATGGGCGCTTGACCCGAACAACGAATCACAATACGCTTATCAGCTCTACTACATCAAAGGCGCTGAAGCTGCCAATACAGGAAAAGGAAAGATTGATGATGTAGGCGTAAAAGCCGTAAATGACAAAACATTAAAGGTTGAACTGAATAACCCGACACCTTATTTCACGCAATTAACTTCATTCTATACGTATATGCCGATCAACAAGAAAATCGCGGAAAAACATAAAAACTGGAACACAAATGCGGGCGAAAATTATGTGTCAAACGGCCCGTTCAAAATGACGGCCTGGAAACACAGCGGTTCCATCACGCTCGAAAAGAACGATCAATATTGGGATAAAGACGCTGTGAAATTGAAGAAAATCAACATGGTGATGATTAACAATAACAACACCGAACTGAAAAAATTCCAGGCCGGTGAGCTTGACTGGGCAGGAATGCCGCTCGGCCAGCTTCCGACTGAATCTCTGCCGACATTGAAAAAAGACGGATCTCTTCACGTTGAACCGATCGCAGGCGTGTATTGGTACAAATTCAACACAGAAGAGAAACCGCTGAACAATGTCAACATCCGTAAAGCCCTTGCTTATGCGATCGACCGCTCGTCCATCGTGAAAAATGTAACGCAGGGCGAACAGATCCCGGCCATGGCTGCGGTGCCGCCGTCAATGAAGGGATTCAAGGATAACACAAAAGGTTATTTCAAAGACAATGACGTCAAATCAGCTAAAGAATTCTTAAATAAAGGACTGAAGGAATTAGGCGTCAAGAATGCCTCTGACCTTCCGGCGATCAAACTGTCCTACAATACGGATGACGCGCATGCGAAAATCGCGCAGGCCGTACAGGAAATGTGGAAAAAGAACTTGGGCGTCAAAGTTGAGCTTGATAACTCCGAATGGAATGTTTACATCGACAAGCTGCACAGCCAGAACTACCAAATCGGGCGTATGGGCTGGCTCGGCGATTTCAACGATCCGATCAACTTCCTTGAATTGTTCCGTGATAAAGAAGGCGGAAACAATGATACCGGATGGGAAGATCCTGAGTTTAAAAAGCTGCTGAACCAATCTCAGCTTGAAACGGATCCGGATAAACGTATCGAAGAGCTGAAAAAAGCAGAAAAGATCTTTATTGACGCAATGCCGGTCGCGCCAGTTTATTTCTATACGGATCCTTGGGTGCAGGATAAAAACCTCAAAAATGTGATCTTGACAGGAACAGGCGAAGTTTACTTCAGAAATGCTTCTTTTGAATAAAAGACGGTTCTGAAAACAAAAGACCCAAGGTATATGGGGAGGATGTCCCCATATACCTTTCTTACTGATTAAGTATAAAATTGTAAAAAACATGGAGGTGTTCACCTTGCTGAAATATATCGGTAAACGATTCATTTACATGATCATCACGCTGTTTGTGATTGTGACCGCCACATTCTTCTTAATGCAGGCAGCGCCGGGCGGACCATTTTCCGGCGAAAGAAAGCTGCCGCCTGAAATTGAGGCAAACTTAAACGAACACTATGGCCTGGACAAGCCTCTTTTCGTTCAATATGTCAGCTACTTAAAATCTGTAGCGATGTGGGACTTCGGACCTTCTTTTAAATATAAAGGCCAAAGTGTTAATGATTTAATCAATTCAGGCTTCCCCGTCTCATTCACTCTCGGTGCAGAAGCTATTCTCCTCGCTTTAGCGTTCGGTGTGCTTTTCGGGGTGCTTGCTGCCCTGTACCATAATAAATGGCAGGATTATACCATTGCGATTTTAACGATCTTTGGGATCTCAGTTCCGAGCTTTATATTGGCGACGATTTTGCAATATATTTTCTCAATTAAATTAGAACTGTTCCCGGTCGCAGGGTGGGAATCCTGGGCATACACCTTTCTGCCCTCTATTGCGCTCGCTTCCATGCCGATGGCGTTCATTGCCAGACTCTCCCGTTCAAGCATGATTGAAGTGTTAAACAGCGATTACATACGGACTGCAACAGCTAAAGGACTTTCCCGTCCGTCAGTCACCGTGCGCCATGCGCTTCGAAACGCGCTTTTGCCGGTCGTGACATATATGGGGCCAATGGCGGCATCCATTTTAACGGGAAGTTTCATCATTGAATCCATTTTCGGAATTCCCGGTTTAGGCGCGCATTTTGTAAACAGCATTACAAACCGTGATTATACGGTCATTATGGGAGTTACCGTGTTCTTCAGCGTGCTTCTGCTTTTATGCGTATTAATTGTAGACGTGCTGTACGGATTAATCGATCCGAGAATCAAGCTTTCCAAAGCAAAGAAAGGAGCCTAGACCATGCAGAACATTCCTAAAAATATGTTTGAACCAGCTTCAGCTAATGCCGGCGATGCCGAAAAAATAAATAAAAAAAGCCTTTCCCTCTGGAAAGACGCCATGCTCCGCTTCCGCAGCAATAAGCTTGCGATGGTCGGGTTCGTACTGATCGTTCTTATTATTCTGATGGCGATTTTTGCGCCTGTCTTTTCAAGGTATGATTATGCCACTACCAATCTATTAAATGCGGATAAAGCGCCGTCGAAAGATCATTGGTTCGGCACGGATGACCTTGGAAGGGATATATTCGTCCGGACATGGGTGGGCGCGAGGATTTCCATCTTTATCGGTGTCGCAGCTGCCGTGCTTGATTTATTAATCGGCGTAATCTGGGGCAGCATTTCCGGATTCCGCGGCGGACGCACAGATGAAGTGATGATGCGCATCGCCGACATTCTGTGGGCTGTTCCTTCATTATTAATGGTTATTTTGCTGATGGTTGTTCTGCCGAAAGGATTGCTCACCATTATCGTCGCCATGACGATCACGGGCTGGATCAATATGGCGAGGATTGTCCGCGGACAGGTGCTGCAATTAAAGAATCAGGAGTATGTGCTTGCTTCACAGACACTCGGCGCCAAAACCGGCCGGCTTTTGTTTAAGCATATCGTCCCGAACGCGATGGGCTCTATCCTCGTAACGATGACACTGACGGTTCCGACGGCGATTTTTACAGAAGCGTTTTTAAGTTATTTGGGCCTCGGCGTACCTGCGCCGCTTGCGAGCTGGGGAACGATGGCCTCAGACGGATTGCCTGCATTAACCTATTACCCTTGGCGTCTGTTCTTCCCTGCCGGCTTTATCTGCCTGGCGATGTTCGGCTTTAACGTTGTCGGCGACGGGTTAAGAGACGCGCTGGATCCTAAGTTACGCAAATAAGGAGTGATATGAGTGACACGTTTGCTAGAAGTAAAAGACTTAGCCATTTCATTTAAAACATACGGCGGAGAGGTACAGGCAATCCGCGGCGTGAATTTCCATTTGAATAAAGGAGAGACACTTGCGATCGTGGGGGAGTCAGGTTCCGGAAAAAGTGTGACCTCCCAAGCGATTATGAAGCTGATCCCGATGCCGCCGGGCTACTTTAAAAGAGGACAGATTCTTTTTGACGGACGCGATATCGTGCCGATGTCCGAAAAAGAAATGCAGGCCATCAGGGGAAAGGACATCGGAATGATTTTCCAAGATCCGATGACCTCTCTGAACCCGACGATGAGAGTCGGCAAACAAATTACGGAAGTGCTTTTCAAACATGAAAAAATCTCAAGTGAAGCCGCGAAAAAGCGCGCCATAGAGCTGCTTGATCTCGTCGGAATTCCGATGCCCGAAAAAAGGATCGGCCAATTCCCCCATGAATTTTCAGGCGGGATGAGACAGCGTGTCGTCATCGCGATGGCGCTTGCGGCAAATCCGAAACTGTTAATTGCCGATGAACCGACAACAGCTCTTGATGTGACGATTCAGGCACAGATCCTTGAGCTGATGAAAGATCTGCAAAAGAAAATTGATACGTCTATCATTTTTATCACGCATGATCTCGGCGTTGTCGCCAATGTCGCCGACCGGGTCGCTGTCATGTACGCGGGTCAGGTTGTCGAATCGGGCACGGTGGATGAAATCTTTTATGATCCGCGCCATCCGTATACGTGGGGGCTGCTTGCCTCAATGCCTAGCCTGGACAGCACCGATCAGGAAAAACTGACGGCCATCCCGGGCACGCCGCCTGATCTGACGAACCCTCCGAAAGGGGATGCATTTGCGCTCCGCAGCTCATATGCGATGAAAATTGACTTTGAACAGGAACCGCCGATGTATAAAGTGTCTGATACGCATTTTGTGAAATCGTGGCTTCTGCATCCTGATGCGCCTAAGGTCGAGCCGCCTGAAGCGGTGAAGGCTAAAATCCGTCAGCTTCCGAATACGTATCAGCATCCTGTTTTAATGAAGGAAGGTGAAAAAAATGACTGAGAAGCTTCTCGAAATCAAACACTTAAAACAGCATTTTTTCACGCAGAAAGGAACGGTAAAAGCCGTAGATGATTTGTCATTTGATATTTATAAAGGCGAAACGCTCGGCCTTGTCGGAGAATCGGGCTGCGGTAAATCAACGACGGGCCGCAGCATTATCCGGCTGTATGAGGCAACCGGCGGGGAAGTTCTCTTTAACGGGGAAAATGTCCACGGGAAAAAATCCCGCAAGAAACTGCTGGAGTTTAACCGGAAAATGCAGATGATTTTCCAGGATCCGTACGCATCTTTAAATCCGAGAATGACAGTCGCCGACATTATTGCCGAGGGAATAGATATTCACCGCCTGGCAAAAACGAAAAAAGAGCGGATGCAGCGGGTTCACGAACTGCTGGAAACGGTCGGTTTAAATAAAGAGCACGCCAACCGCTACCCGCATGAATTTTCGGGCGGACAGCGCCAGCGTATCGGAATCGCCAGAGCGCTGGCGGTTGATCCGGAGTTTATCATCGCGGACGAACCGATTTCGGCGCTTGATGTCTCCATTCAGGCGCAAGTCGTCAATTTAATGAAAGAATTGCAGAAAGAAAAAGGGCTCACTTACCTGTTTATCGCCCATGATTTATCAATGGTCAAATACATCAGCGACCGCATCGGCGTCATGTATTTCGGAAAATTGGTGGAGCTTGCGCCGGCGGATGAGCTTTACGAAAACCCGCTTCACCCATACACGAAATCATTGCTGTCCGCTATCCCGCTCCCTGATCCGGACTATGAAAGAAATCGCACGCGAAAGAAATACGATCCGGCAGTTCATCAGCTGCAAGACGGAGAAAAAATGGAATTCAGAGAAGTGAAACCGGGACATTTTGTCATGTGCACAGAAGCTGAATTTAAAACCTATCTATAAACGTATCATCCTCCAAGACTCAGTCTTGGAGGATTTTTTTGCGCACATTCAAGTTTATTAAGCCTGCTCCCGTTTTTCTATAATGGAAAAAAAGGGGGAGATCAGTATGAAAACCATTTTGTGCGCCATTTGTGCGGGACTGTTTATCAGTGCAGCCGCTTATCCGGCCCACGCCGCTGCGAAAGAGGAGCAGCCGCTTGTAAAAATAGCGCTGGCCGAAAAAGAACTGCCGAAATCAAATGCACGGTTCGCTTATCCGTCAGGGCTGCATTTTTCACATCCTGATAAGGTGCGGGGCATTTACGTCACAGGGCATTCAGCGGGAGGAAGCAAATTCGGGGAGCTGACAGACTTTGTGGACAAAACGGAGCTCAATACAATGGTGATTGATGTCAAGGATGACAACGGAAACCTCACCTTTAAGCCGGACGGCCATTCTGAGTATGCCAAAATCGCCAAGCCGTACATCAAAGACCCAAAAAAGATGATGAAAAAGCTGGAGGAAAAAAAGATCTATCCGATCGCGCGTATTGTCGTATTTAAAGACAGCGAACTCGCGAACAAAAAGCCGGAGTGGTCTTTTAAAGAAAAAAACGGAAGTGTCTGGAAAAACGGCCGCGGCGAATCGTTCGTCAATCCGTTTATGAAAGAAGTATGGGATTACAATGTAAAGATTGCAAAACAAGCCGTAAAGATGGGTTTTCAAGAAATTCAGTTTGATTATGTCCGTTTTCCTGAAGGATTTGAAAAACGTGATGACGAACTGACATACGGACACGGCGATTACGGAAAAACAGCAGACAGCAATGTGCAAAAACGCGTTCACGCCGTCACCGATTTTGTCGGTTATGCGAAGAAAAAACTCAAGCCGTACGGCGCGGATGTGTCGGTTGATATTTTCGGCTATTCAGCCACGCTGCCGGAAGCGCCTGGGATCGGCCAGAATTTCAGCAAAATTTCAGAACAGGTCGATGTCATTTCATCCATGATTTACCCGAGCCATTGGACAAGCTATTTCGGCATTGATAAACCGGATCTTGAGCCTTACAAAGTCGTCAAAGAATACGCAAAGGTGGAAAATAAAAAACTGTCTAAGCTGAAACACCAGCCTGTATCGCGTCCGTGGCTTCAGGACTTCACGGCATCATATCTCGGCAGCGGAAATTATCAAAAGTACGGAAAACGCCAGGTGGAAGACCAGGTTAAAGCGCTGCATGATGAAGGAATTGACGAATTTTTATTGTGGGACGCGGCAAACCGCTATACCAAAAACGTCGATTACACACCATTTTAAAAAAATTGAAACCATGTTAAAGGATCACACGTCTTAATAGATGTAAGATTGTTTAAACAATCGGAAATGGGGTATATCTAAAAGTGTGAAGACAACGAACCCATAAGGAGCAAATGAATGAACTGGTACGAAAAGCTGAGTGAATATTTTCCGATTGAAGAAATGAAATCAAAAGCGCATATGGAAGCTCTGTTAAAGGAGCAAAGCGATGTTTATCATAAAGAAGAGGGGCAGTACCACGTGCTGATGTATGCGGAATTTGACTCTTTCATCTTTATTGATTACCTGTTTGTGTCAAAGAAATCCAGAGGACAAGGCCTCGGAAGCAAGCTGATCGGCAGGCTGAAAAAGAAAAACAAGCCGATTCTGCTTGAGGTGGAGCCTGTTGACGAGGATGACACGGATACACAGAAACGCTTGCGTTTTTATCAAAGAGAGCATTTCAAGCACGCGCAGTCAATCGGGTATCGGCGCCGGTCATTGGCTACGAATGAAGTGAACAAAATGGAGATTCTGTACTGGTCACCTAAGACGGAATCAGAAGAAGAAATGTTTGAAGCGATGAAACAGACATATGAAAACATTCACACTTATAAAGATGAAAAATGGTACGGAGAATCATACGAAAAAACGGATGAAGTTCTCAAAGTCATTGATGAGAAAAAACGAAAAAACATTTTCGATCAGCTGAGCTAATTGAGAATGGGGAAAAATCCGCCAGCCGTAAATTTGCCGGATTGACACATTTTTTTCTCAGGAGACTGTTCACACTTACTTTTTTATAGTATAATACCTATAAAGATTCCTTTTTTAAAGTCATTTCAATTTGAGAATACAAACATGTTCATCCTACTAATTAGAGGAGTGAAGATTAATGGTTACATTATACACATCACCTAGCTGTACGTCATGCAGAAAAGCAAGAGCTTGGCTTGAAGAGCACGAGATTCCGTTTGTAGAAAGAAACATTTTCTCCGAGCCGTTATCAATTGATGAGATCAAGCAGATTCTGCGTATGACTGAAGACGGTACGGATGAAATTATCTCTACCCGTTCTAAAGTATTCCAGAAACTGAACGTAAATGTTGAATCTATGCCGCTTCAAGACTTATATACTTTGATCAATGAGCATCCGGGACTGCTCCGCCGTCCGATTATCATTGATGAAAAACGTCTGCAAGTCGGCTATAACGAAGATGAAATCAGACGATTCCTGCCAAGAAAAGTGCGTTCTTTCCAATTAAGAGAAGCACAGCGTCTTGCCAACTGATATAAGCTTACGATAAGCATGGAAAAAGCCCAAAACCATCGCGGTTTGGGCTTTTTGTTATTTTTCAGTCTGCTGGTAAATCATACTGGCGAGGATAACAAAAACGACGGTCAAAATCGGCAGCATCATCTGTATAATGCCGTGTTCTGCCATGAAAAATGACAGCTTGCTGTCTCCGGCAATCATTTCACCGCCGGTAAATGCGAGAAGACCGCTTCCGGCGTACATCAATAAAGGCATTTTGTCCATGGCGGCATGAACGAGCTTGCTGCCCCAAATGATAATCGGCACCGAGATGAAGAGACCGATCACTACAAGTGTCAGCTCACCGTGAGAAGCGCCGGCTACTGCGATGACATTGTCAAGCGACATAAAGATATCAGCCATAACGATTGTGCGGATGGCTTTCCAAAGAGAAGAACTGCTTTTCACATGCTGCGCATCTTTCTTCTCAATCAGAAGCTGATAGCCGAGATACAATAAAAATACCCCGCCTGCGCATTGCAAAAAAGGAACATTCAATAAATAGACCGCAGCGCTCGTCAGAACGATTCTCAAGACGACTGCGATAAATGTTCCGAAGATGATCGCTTGCTGTCTTTGTTTATGGGCCAGATTCCGGCTGGCCATCGCGATGACGACGGCATTGTCACCGCCGAGAATAAGGTCAATCCCGATAATAAGCAGAAGGGACAGCAGGTAATCGTGCGGCATGGTAACACCTCGCTTATAGATCGATTGCTTGTACAGCTAATATATGAAGCAGTACGCTATTTATGATGGGAACCGGGAGAAAGCCTGTTTTTCGCTGTGAAAATGCTTTTTTATTTCTTTTATAACTGTTTTATCATAAAATAGAAATATAAAGAATTTGCGCTGTCTTCTATAAGGTTAAGATGTGGACGGAATGGGTAAAGTGTAGTAAAGTACTATTCATCGGGAGCTTAGATGTCCCTTCAACATCTTATAAAGAAGGGAAGGTTGGCAAAATGGAAATAGAAAGAATTAATGAGCATACTGTAAAATTTTATATGTCTTATGGTGATATTGAAGATCGCGGTTTTGACAGAGAAGAAATCTGGTACAATCGCGAGCGCAGTGAAGAACTGTTCTGGGAAGTCATGGATGAAGTGCATGATGAAGAGGAATTCGCTGTCGAGGGTCCTCTTTGGATTCAGGTTCAGGCATTGGACAAAGGACTGGAAATAATCGTAACAAAAGCCCAGCTTTCCAAGGACGGACAAAAACTCGAACTGCCGATCCCGGAAGATAAAAAACAAGAGCCGGCAGATGAAAATCTCGATGCTTTACTTGATGATTTCCAGAAAGAAGAGCAGGCCGAGAGCCGGGAAGATAAGGAGCAAAAGCTTCAGTTCACTTTGCGGTTCGATGATTTTGAGGATCTCATCTCGCTATCAAAATTGAATCTTAACGGAATCAAAACGACCCTGTATTCGTTTGAAGACCGATATTATTTATATGCAGATTTTTATGAGCAAACTGATGAAGAGGTTGAAAATCAGCTAAGCATCCTGTTGGAGTACGCGCACGAATCATCAGTCAGCATTCACCGTCTTGAAGAATACGGCAAATTGGTGATCGCTGATCATGCGTTATATACAATAAAAAAACACTTTGCATCATAACAAACCGATTTCTCTCAGCAGAAATCGGTTTTTTTTGTTCTGAATGACAGGATGAACGGATGAAAACCGTATAACGGCTCTCATCCGCAAACAGGATTATATCTTCTCCCTGCTGAATACAACAAGATTCAGGAAAGGAGAAGATGCAACATGTTCAGTGCTGTGACTGCCGACGGACGGCTCATTCAGCTGGCCGGAAGCTATTCAAAGGAAAAAGCGGCGGAGCTGAGAAAGAAACGCTGGTTCTGCCCCGTTTGCAAAAGTGAGCTTGATATCAAACTGGGACGGGAGAAACTGCCGCACTTCGCTCATAAAAAAAGCAGGCTGTGTCCGGGGGAATCCGAACCTGAAAGCGAATACCATCTGGAAGGAAAAAGGCAGCTTTTTCTCTGGCTAAAGACACAAGGGTGCAGCGTCAGCCTGGAACCGTATCTGACTTCCGCTGGACAGCGGCCTGACTTGACGGCGGAAAGCGGAGAAGAGAGGCTGGCTTTTGAATTTCAATGTGCGAACCTTTCGGCGGACTCTTTAAAGAGCCGGACGGCAGGCCTGAAAAACGCCGGGTACCGGCCGGTCTGGATCATCGGAGCAAAACGGTTAAAACGGATGGCCGCGCAATTTTTCCGGCTTTCTGCTTTTCACTGGCAGTTCTTTGAAGTCCATTCATTTTCCTCCTTACTGTTTTACTGCCCCGACGCCCGCTCCTTTTACAGGCTGCATTCCATCACTCCGTTTTACACCGGCTATTCTTATGCCGGCTTAACCGCAATCCCTCTTCACAAAGCAAACCTGAAAGACATTTGTCATCCGGAAGGGCGGCACAGCGTCAGACTTCCCTCGTGGGGACGTGCCGTAGCCGGCTTCCGAAACAAAAGCGGGCGGTTTTTATCTGAAGATGCCGGTCTTATCCGGCGTATTTTTTACGAAAGACATCAGGTTGCATTTCCATTTCTCCCCTCTGAAGTGTTTATTCCCGTTTCAGCGGGCTTTGTGTTTGCAAGTCCCGTTTTTGTGTGGCAGAGCCATTTATACTTGCGGCTTGCGGAACTTTCTAAAAAAGGCGCGCCGATCCGATTATCCGGCATGGTTCATGATTTGCGGCAAAAAATCAGGCGTAAGGAGATTCGGATGCGGTATGGTTCCCAAAATAGCCTTATCAGAATGGCGGTAAAACAATATGCTGATTTCTTATGCTTGCAGGATTTTTTAAGGGAAATTGAGAATGAAGTATATATGCCCTCATCTCAACGGAAGCTCCCTCAAACGGCAGAAGAGCTGCGCCGGCGGGATCTGCTCTTTTTTGGGGAATGAGAATGCTTCATTTCGTTCACCCTAACGTCAAGGTGGTGGCGAATGTGAGGGGCGTACAAGCATTTTGTTTTCGTTTTTTCACTGTATTATTGGTATGCTCGGTCTTATATGCCGCATATGATTTGACAAAAGGCAGTGAAAAGCCGGAAGATAATCACAACACAAGTTTTTGGAGAAACAATCGTTTTTTCAATTGGCTTGAAGTAAAGAAAACGAGGGGGATCACCATGACTGAGGAAAATAAAGCAGCACAGCTGCCTGACAGAAGTAAAGTAAAGGCAGAGCATACATGGAGACTAGAGGATATTTTTCCTAGTGATGAGGCCTGGAATAAAGAATTTCAAGCAGTTAAAGAATTAATCCCGAATTTATCTTCTTTTAAAGGCACGCTTGCTCATTCGGCTGATAATTTATACGCTGCGCTTACGGCACAGGATGAAGTGACGAACCGCCTTGGGAAACTTTATGCATACGCGCATATGCGCTCAGACCAGGATACGGGAAATTCTTTCTACCAAGGGCTGAACGATAAAGCCGCAAGCCTGTATTCTCAGGCTGCCAGCGCGACTGCTTACATTGAACCGGAAATTCTGGCGATTCAGGAGGACAAGCTGCACCAGTTTATTCTGGAAAAAGAGGAGCTTAAGCTTTACTCCCATGCAATTGAAGAAATTACAAAACAGCGTCCGCACGTGCTGAGCGAACAAGAAGAGGCCCTGCTTGCGGAAGCCTCTGAAGCGCTGTCGTCGCCTTCCAATACATTCAGCGTTTTAAATAACGCCGATATTACGTTTCCGTCGATTAAAGATGAAAACGGCAAGGAAACTCAAATCACACACGGCAACTTTATTAATTTCCTGGAAAGCAGCAATCGTGAAGTCCGTAAAAACGCATTTGAAGCCGTATATAAAACATACGGACAGTATAAAAACACGATGGCGACTACACTCAGCGGCACTGTGAAAAAAGATAATTTTTACGCCCGTGTGAAAAAGTATAAATCAGCACGGGAAGCGGCTTTATCCAATAACAGCATCCCTGAAGAAGTTTACGATAACCTTATTAAAACGATCAATAAACATCTTCCGTTATTACACCGTTACATTGACCTGCGGAAAAAGGTTCTCGGCCTTGATGAAGTCCATATTTATGACCTTTACACACCGCTTGTAAAAGATTCGGGAATGAAGGTCACATATGAGGAAGCGAAAGAGTATATGCTCAAAGGACTTGCTCCGCTGGGCGAGGAATACGCGTCTATTTTAAAAGAAGGACTTGAAAACCGCTGGGTCGATGTATACGAAAATAAAGGAAAACGCAGCGGTGCTTATTCGTCCGGTACATACGGCACGAATCCGTACATCTTGATGAACTGGCATGATAATGTCAATAATCTGTTTACGCTCGTTCACGAGTTCGGCCATTCCGTGCACAGCTACTATACGAGAAAATATCAGCCGTATCCGTACGGTAACTACAGCATTTTTGTCGCTGAAGTCGCTTCAACGACTAATGAAGCGCTGCTCGGTGAATATATGCTGAACAGCTTAAAGGATGAAAAACAGCGTCTGTACCTGCTCAACCACATGCTTGAAGGATTCAGAGGCACAGTGTTCAGACAGACGATGTTCGCTGAATTTGAGCATCTGATTCATACGAAAGCACAGGAAGGCGAGCCGCTAACGCCTGAACTGCTGAACGAACTTTATTATGATCTGAATAAAAAGTATTTCGGTGACAACATGGTGATTGATAAAGAAATCAGTCTGGAATGGTCAAGAATTCCGCATTTCTATTACAATTATTATGTGTATCAATATGCGACAGGCTACAGTGCGGCCCAAGCGCTGAGCAGCCAGATCTTAAAAGAAGGCAAGCCTGCGGTGGAGCGCTATACCGAATTCTTAAAAGCGGGAAGCTCGGAATATCCGATCGACATACTGAAAAAAGCGGGAGTCGATATGACATCGCCTGAACCGATCGAGGCGGCCTGCAAAATGTTTGAAGAGAAACTGAACGAGATGGAAGAGCTTCTTTCGAAATTGAACCCTTCGTAGTTCAAAAAAGCCTGTGCATAAGATGCGCAGGCTTTTTTTAAAACCCTTTAAACGTTTTTCTGTGATTCAGCCGATACAGGGCAAACAATATGGACAGAAACAGCAGGGGAGATGTAATGTAAATCGGCAGCATGTGCATCATGGCCAGCAGGTTTAAAAAGAAGAAAAACACAATCATTCCGATGATCAATACGGTGCGGAGCATTGATTTCCCTCCTTGTTTATGATTGATATATTCTATGAAAACAAGCAGTCAGTTATGTTTTGTGACAAAAATATGAACATTAATCTTATGGCTTGTCAAAACTCGACAAGATTTGATATGATAAGGATGTGAAATTGATCACAAACAAACATTACCCCTTTGTTTGACCGTGAAAAATTTCTCCCATCCCCTTTGTTGTCGTTAAGACATATGAAACCGCGCTTATCCCGGCGCGGTTTCTTTATTTGCACAAAAAAAGCCGGGTCCGTAAGGAATCAGCTTTTTTTAATGATCACAACAGGTGACATCCTCCTGGGTGCCGGCCAGAGATTTCCAAAACAGACCGTGCTTTGCTTCCACTCTGGCGACCTTTTTGGCGAATGCCAGTTTTTTCATTTCTTTTTCAACTTCTTCTAGACTCAAATCATAAACGAGTGCGATTTCTTTCGATGCGACAAACCGGAAATATTCAATGAAACATTCCAAAGGCGGCGTTTCAGAAGGCTTCGGTTCATCCCCGAGCATTTCGAATAAGATCTCTTCGTATACGTCATAAGAATAGTTGCCGGGAACCTTCAGCCCTTCATCATCATGCAGGCTGTTAAAGAACGTCAATGTCGGGTTGACGGTGACGTCCATTTCCGCCGCGATTTTCATATCGCACTGAAGCGCTTTTACCGCGCTTTGCGAATGGAGGTCGCGCTTGAATTCTTCAACATCCAATTTCGTCTTTTCGGCAATCTCTAAAAGAACGTCTTCATCCGTAATATTCTGCTTGGAAACAAACAGGCTTTCCTGCATGCTGCGGAGAAACAGAATGCCCGCTTTTCTTCCCTGCAGTTCGGCCGCTTTTAAAGCAAGTGCGGCAAGGTAGGGCGATGAAAGAGGCTGATCCTGCTCAAGCCAAAGGCTTCCGTCACAGGGCATCCCGGAACGGTTCGCAATTTTTTCCCAAGCTTCGGCAAGGAGGTGTTTTTTCCGCTTTTGCTTATTCAGCGATGTAATACTCGCGGAAACAATGATCCGCAGCGTAAAAAAACGTCCGTATTTGATTTTTAATTTTTTTATGACGGGCTCCAGCGACCAGCATTCAGGACATAAAGGGTCGACAAACATGTAAATTTCGAGCGGTTTTTTTGGATGTCCGTGGCAATGGGCGAAGTATTGCTCATGCTGATAATTCGTCAATATGATCGATCCTCCGCTTCTGACTGGTTTACCATATGCCTGGCCGTCAGTTCCAGACGCCCGTACAGAAATTCACGAATATCGCCCTCCAGCCCGACCTGATCCATCGCTTTGCTCATACAGCTTAGCCACGCATCAGCCCTCTCGGCCGTAATCGGAAAGGGGAGATGCCTTGCCCTGAGCATGGGATGTCCGTGCTCTTCAGTATAAAGAGGAGGTCCGCCCAAATACTGGGTTAAAAATTGCTTTTGTTTTCTGGCCGTTTCAGTCAAATCACTTGGAAATATCGGCTTCAGCAAGGGATGAGACGAGACACGCTCATAAAAAGTATCAACAAGTTGCGATAGAAGTTCCTCTCCAATCGCTTCATATGGTGCGTTAAACGATTGTCCCATGTTGACTACTCCTTTATATGGCTAATAGGAATCATAATTCCCATTGCGAATTTATCTTTCAGTTTTACTATCTTCAGTTACTGTATATTTTAGCAATAACATTTTATTTCTACAAACAAAGTGCCTTTCTGTCAGGCGCTTGTATTTCATATCATATCACATCGCCTTCATTCATGTGTAAGATTTCACTCCGCAAAAAAACCAGAGGGCGAAGGAAGCCTCTCTGGTTTACGCGTAATACTGCCGGGTTATGTTTTTGACATATTGCTGTGTTTCCTTAAACGGCGGAATGCCTCCGTACCGATCTACGTTGCCGGGGCCTGCGTTGTAGGCGGCTAACGCCAGAGATACATTTCCGTCGTATTTCGTGAGCATCTGCTTTAAGTACTTTGTGCCGCCCTCAGCGTTCTGGACGGGATCAAGCGGGTTTGACACCCCGAGTGATTCTGCCGTGGAAGGCATGAGCTGCATCAGTCCCATTGCCCCCGCACCGCTGACCGCTTTCGGATTAAAGCCTGATTCCTGTTTAATAACCGCGCGGATCAGCTTTTCGTCCACTCCGTATTTTTCGGCCGCTTTCTGAATGGCGCTGTCTATTGAAAAGTTTCCGGTGCTGATATCAGAAGCCGCATCCGGAGACTTTATGCCCGGGGAATCGGTCTGTGAAGCAGCCGCGGAGCCGGATGAAACGGGAATTCTCGGTGAATAAGAAGCGTGAGCGGTCCGCACACCGTTTAAAATTCCTGATTCCGGCTGCTGCCGGACGGCTGTGTCCGTATACTGGCTGAGAAGCGCGCTGAAATTGGCAAGCGGGCTTTCTGAAGATTGTCCGCCTGAAGCCGTGCTTGTATGAGAGATTGATTGCAGCGCCATTGATTGCAGCTGGAGAAGGGCCGCCCAATTCGTTATATTCACTGTGTCATTCCACCTTTTTTTGTTTCTGTTCATAAAAACGCTGGATTTTATTTTTCGTGATCCGCTCTGGAATGCCGAATTGCTTGAGCAATTGTTCAAACGCCCGTTTTCCTTCATCCCAGTCAGCAGCTTCGAATTCCAATTCAAAGTCTTCTTTCTCTAAATATCGGCTGTGATCTAAAATGATTAAGCCTTTTTCTGATTCTTTTTCCGCGCGTGCGGTCGACAGCGTTCCGAAATAGCAAATGTGTTCTGAGTTGATTCCGAGACCTTCCAGCTGACGTTTGACGGGGCCTTCCGGAATCTTGAAGACGTCAAGATCAGGTGCCGCAAGCTCTTGGTGGGTTTCCAGCAGACCGACCGCGGCAGGCTCTTTTAACGTCAGAACGAACGCGCCGTCTTTTTCTCGGATGCGGAGTGCTGATTTTTTTTGTTTCAGGGAAAAATCTTTCGTGTCGAAATAATGATTGACCTGCTGTTTAAAATCATGTTCTTTCATGCAGAGTGCTTCACTCAGCTTCAGAAATTCTGATTTTGTCAGCAGGTTTTTGAATTCAATTTCTATTTCTTGGGTCATGACAGTCTTCCTTTCAGGACGAAAAATTGTATAATTCCCATTATCTCTTTAGAGGTTACGTTTATCAATATCGACCTTGATATGATAAAATAAATGCTGTACTTTGTTAAAAAAGGAGAACATTATGCAAAAGAGAATTGAAATCCAAAATGCATCATTAACAGAAGACGCGCTCCGCTTGAAGTGCGGAGAGGACTTAAGCGGAGCGGAACGCAAAGCCTCAGGTCAAATGCTTGTTGATTCCGATCACTTTGCTTTTGTATACATACTTGAATCAGCTGACTCTTTTGAATATGTCATTATAAAAGAACATATCTGGCCGGATCTGAAAGAAGCCTTAGACCAAAGAAAACCGGCGGTCCTTGAGGCCGGCGGAAAAACGGTTGAACTTTCAGGGCTGCATGAAGAACTCGATTATCTTCTTGAAAATATTAAAGATAATGCAAACTACGGAGATATGGAAGAAAAAGTGAAAAGCGTATTTCTTTAGAACAGGTTCGGAATTGGGGGATGTACGATGGATGACAAACAATGGGAGCAATTTCTAGCGCCATACCGCCAGGCTGTTGAAGAATTAAAGGTGAAGCTGAAAGGCGTCAGAACCCTTTATGAGTATGAAGATGACCACTCACCGATTGAGTTTGTGACAGGCCGCGTGAAGCCGGTGGCGAGCATACTTGAAAAAGCGAGACGAAAAAGCATACCGCTTCATCAGATTGAAACGATGCAGGATATCGCGGGGCTGCGTATCATGTGCCAATTTGTCGATGATATCCAGATCGTCAAAAATATGCTGTTTGCCAGAAAAGATTTTACCGTTGTCGATAAGCGGGATTACATAGCAGAGCATAAGGAAAGCGGATATCGGTCTTACCACCTTGTCGTTTTATATCCTTTACAAACAACGTCCGGTGAAAAGCACGTTCTTGTGGAAATACAGATTCGGACGCTTGCCATGAACTTTTGGGCAACCATTGAGCATTCACTGAATTACAAATACAGCGGGAACATTCCCGAAAAAGTAAAGCTGAGGCTGCAGCGGGCCTCAGAAGCCGCATCCCGGCTCGATGAAGAAATGTCAGAAATCCGCGGAGAAATCCAGGAAGCCCAAGCCGCGTTCTCGCGAAAGAAAAAAGCGGGAGACCACCAGTAGGAAAGGAGGGGAATGGCATGAAATTTGCCGTTTCTTCAAAAGGAGACGAGGTTTCAGATACACTGAAAAGCAAAATACAGGCGTATTTACTCGATTTTGATATGACCTTGGATGAAAAAGAGCCGGAAATCGTGATTTCCGTCGGCGGTGACGGAACGCTTCTTTACGCATTTCACAGGTACAGCGACCGTCTCGATAAAACGGCGTTTGTCGGAGTTCACACGGGGCATTTGGGTTTTTATGCCGATTGGGTTCCGCAGGAGATAGAAAAACTTGTTCTGGCCATTGCCAAAACGCCGTATCATACCGTGGAGTATCCCCTTCTTGAGGTGATTGTCACTTATCATGATGAAGAGCGTGAGGAGCGGTATCTGGCTTTGAACGAATGTACGATCAAAAGCATAGAAGGCAGTCTCGTCGCTGACGTGGAAATTAAAGGCCAGCTGTTTGAAACGTTCAGGGGGGACGGTTTATGTCTGTCCACGCCTTCCGGAAGCACGGCTTATAATAAGGCGTTAGGCGGCGCGATCATCCACCCTTCCATCAGAGCGATTCAGCTTGCGGAAATGGCATCCATCAACAACAGAGTGTTCAGGACTGTCGGCTCGCCGCTTTTGCTTCCCGATCATCATAACTGTGTCATCAAACCGAGAAACGACGTCGACTTTCAAGTCACAATTGATCATTTAACCTTGCTGCATAAGGATGTCAAGTCCATTCTATGCCGTGTGGCAAATGAAAAAGTCAGATTTGCAAGATTCCGTCCTTTTCCGTTTTGGAAAAGGGTGCAGGATTCCTTTATCGGAAAAGGCGAATAGAAAGAGGGAACGGATTGGACAACTTTTTTATCCAAAAGAACATGACTGCCCGGGAAGCCGGCATGACGGTAAAAGAATATACGGCGCAGCTCGGCATTTCAAAGCGGCTTCTCGCTGACATTAAATTCGGCGGGGGAGACCTGCTTGTGAACGGAGAGCATGTAACCGTCCGCGCCGTGTTAGCGGAAGGAGACGTGCTTAAGATTGAATTTCCGAAGGAGCATGTGAGTGAAACGCTTTTGCCTGAGCCGGTTCCTCTTGATATTCTTTATGAAGATGACCATGTGCTTGTGGTCAATAAACAGCCGTATGTCTCCTCAATTCCATCAAGAGAACACCCGTCGGAAAGCATCGCTAACGGAGTGATCAGCCACTACCGAAAAAGCGGCGTACAATCAACGGTTCATCTTGTCACCCGCCTTGACAGGGATACATCGGGGGCGATGCTGATCGCCAAACATCGGCTTTCCCATTCTCTTTTGTCGGCAGCGCAGAAAAAGGGGCTTGTCAGCAGGCGGTATCTCGCTGTCGTACACGGGATCATGTCTCAGAAGGAAGGAACGGTGGACGCGCCCATCGGAAGAAAACACGACAGTATTATTGAGCGGATGGTAACGCCGGAGGGACAACGAGCGGTGACGCATTTTCAAACGGAAAAAGCGGGACATGCGTTTACGCTTGCAGCCCTGCGGTTGGAAACGGGGCGGACGCATCAAATCCGAGTGCACATGAGCTACCTCGGCCATCCGTTAGTCGGTGATACACTGTACGGCGGAAAAAATGAGGGAATTGCGCGGCAGGCTCTTCACAGTGAGCGGCTTTCATTCGTACACCCCATGACCGGAAAAACGCTCGTTTTTCACGCTCCGGTGCCTGACGATATGAAAACATTAATTGAACACATGTAAAGCCCGAACCGTTTGCCGGTTTCGGGCTTTTTTTCATGCCTGCCTTCCGTGATCCTCGCGAAATCGTGAGGCATCATAGGGCATTGAGCTTTCCACAGAGACGGTTTCATGCTCCGGAAAGCGAAAGCCTGTCAGTTGATTGCCGAAGACGCATCCTGTATCAATGTTGATTGTACGGTTGACGATCCGGGGGCGTTTTACCGGGGTATGGCCGTAAACAATCCATGCCTTGCCTTCATAAGCGGCGGCCCAGTCTCTTCTGACGGGTCTGCCGTCGGGATACGTTTCACCCGTGATATCGCCGTACAGAACAAATTCTTTTACCTTACGCGAGTATTTACCGATATCGTCAGCTTTTATGCCGGCGTGGGCGACAACGAGATCGCCATTATGTAAAATGTCATAAAGCGGCGCTGACTCATATAATCGGATAAATTGTCTGGAGACTTCCGTTCTGTCGGCGGGAGACAGCTCTTTCAGTTCGGCTGCCGTCGTTTCCAGTCCGTGCATCACTTTTACGGGGTTTCCTTTTAAGTAACGGTACAGTTTGTTGCAATGATTTCCCGGGACATAACGGACGGCTCCTTTTTCATATGCTTTTGCCACAAAACGCATCACTTCTACGGATTTTGGGCCTCTGTCCGTTAAATCCCCCGCAAAGACAAGCGTCCTGCCTTCAGAGTGAACGGGCGTTCCGTCTTTCACTTCATATCCGAGCTTTTGTATTAACGCGATCATTTCGTCATAACATCCGTGTATATCGCTGATGATGTCATAAGCCATTCGTGTCTGCCTCCTTATTAACGGTTTTTTATTTATTATGCGGCTAATTCCTATACCTAATTACGCTGTTTTTGCACAAATTAAAAAAAGAATTAAAGAAATAAAGCCTTATCACTTTTTTTTCGCGTTCAGCCTTGTTAGAATATGCGTTATGTTTTTAAAAAAAAGTAAGGTTTCGCCCGCTTTAAGCGGGCTTTTATAACCCTTGTTTTAAGGAGGTATTTACGAATGGAACACACATCAGTCGCATCTTTAGTCGTCGTTCTGATCGTCGCTTTTTTGACGCCGCTCCTTTTACATCGGTTTAAGCTCAGCATCCCCGTCGTCGTCGCGGAGATCATCATGGGGCTTATTATCGGAAAAAGCGGCCTGAATCTTGTCGTTCAGGGAGATACGTGGCTGGAGACGCTGTCTGTTCTCGGCTTTATCTTTTTAATGTTTTTAAGCGGCTTGGAAATTGATTTTTCTTCATTTGAGAAAGGGAAGAAAAAACAATTCCTTCCGAATGGCAAGGAAGCGCCCAACACGTTTTCTGCCGCACTGATTATCTTTTTCGGCATCTTTATTTTATCATTGCTGCTGTCCTATACCTTTGTATTAGCCGGTTTTATTCAAAACGCATTTTTAATGACGCTTATTATTTCGACGATATCACTCGGTGTGGTGGTCCCGACTTTAAAGGAAGAACGGATCATGAACTCCAATATCGGCCAGATCATCCTGCTTGTCGCCGTTATCGCGGACTTGGCTACGATGATTCTGCTCGCTTTCTTCTCTTCTCTTTACGGAGAAGACAGCGGAAATATGTGGCTTCTGTTGATTCTCTTTGCCGCGGGGGTCGTGCTGTATTTCTTCGGCAGGATCTTTAAACACCGTTCATTTGTGCAGTCGATGTCCAAAGGCACCGTGCAGATCGGCACGAGAGCCATTTTCACACTGATTATCGTGCTTGTCGCTTTATCGGAATCTCTCGGGGCGGAAAATATTCTCGGCGCGTTTTTGGCAGGCGTTCTGGTATCGCTTCTGTCTCCGAATAAAGAAATGGTGGAACAGCTGGATTCCTTCGGCTACGGGTTTTTAATTCCGATCTTTTTCGTCATGGTCGGGGTGAAATTGGACATTTGGACACTCTTCCAAGATCCGAAAACATTAACGATGATTCCGCTGCTTCTGCTTGCGCTGTTTATCAGCAAGATGTTCCCGGTGTTTTACTTAAAGAAATGGTATGACAAAAGAACCGTGTTTGCTTCGGGCTTTTTGCTGACGTCCACGCTGTCGCTTGTTATCGCGGCGGCTACGATCGGAGAAAGGCTCCACATTATCAGCGCCAATATGTCCGGCGCGCTGACTTTAGTTGCGGTTATTGCCAGCATCATCACGCCGATCGGCTTTAAGAAATTATACAAACGGCAAAGTGCGCCGCAGGAAAAAAAGCGCATTACATTTATCGGCGCCAACCAAATGACACTTCCGGTTACGCTGGAATTGCCCGATGAGGAATATGAAGTACGGGTCGTCCATGTGTATCAGGAAAATGCCGGGGAAACGCTTGCGGAATCCGTTTTTTCGGTTGACACGATTTCTGATTACGAGCCCGGCACGCTTGAGTCGCACGGTATTTTCAAAACGGATATTCTTGTCGTGGCGACGGGAAATGAAGATGTGAACGCCGAAATCGCCTTAATAGCGAAAGAGAAAGGGACTGAGCGTATCATCGCAAGCGTCGGCTCGGTTGAGCATGAAACAAAACTGAAAGAAGAGGGCATCAGTATTTTTTCTATCCTTCTGTCTACAAAGACGCTCTTGCGCGCATTAATTGAGGCGCCGGGCGTGATGAGTCTCCTGACGAATGAGGAGTCTTCGTTATATCAGATCAATCTGGAAAACCCGGCGTATAACGGCATCATTCTGCGGGAATTTCCGCTGATGGGCGATGTGATTTTCGTCCGGATTTTCAGAGGTGTGGACAGCATCGTTCCGCACGGAGACACGCGGCTGAAAACAGGAGACCGTCTCATCGTCACGGGCTCGCGCAACTACGTGTCGGAACTGAGAAAAATCCTTGAAGCTTGACCAAATTGCAATTCGTGATAATATAGAAGGCATAACAAATAAATCATTAATCGTATGACCACTAGGGGTGTCCTTCATAAGGGCTGAGATAAAAGTGAGACTTTTAGACCCTCATAACTTGAACAGGTTCAGACCTGCGTAGGGAAGTGGAGCGGTATTTTTTTGGGGTTCCTTTTATCCATTTAAATTCCAAACCACTTTTCCGATGCGGGAAAGTGGTTTTTTTATTTTATCAGGGGGGAAGAAATGATGACATTTTCTGAAGAATGCAGACTGGCGGCTGCCGAATGGTGGGACGGAAGTTTTGTTCATCCGTTTGTAACGGGAATCGGTGACGGAAGCCTGCCGATAGACCGTTTCAGCTATTACGTGCTGCAAGATTCCTACTATTTGACGCATTTTGCAAAAGTTCAGGCGTTCGGCGCCGCATATGCCGAAGACTTGTTTACGACGGGCAGGATGGCGGGCCACGCTCAAGGGACATATGAAGCGGAAATGGCGCTGCACCGCGAGTTTACGGAGCTTTTAGGGATTACGGAAGAAGAGCGTGCGGCATTTAAACCGGCACCGACCGCCTATTCTTATACGTCTCATATGTACAGATCGGTGATGAGCGGCAATTTTGGAGAAATATTAGCTGCGCTTCTGCCCTGTTATTGGCTTTATTATGAAGTCGGCGAACACTTAAAGGAGTGCAAACCGGAGCATCCGATTTATGAAAAATGGATCGGTACATACGGCGGAGACTGGTTCAGACAGCAAGTCGAAGAACAGATCAGCCGTTTTGACGAGATTGCTGAAAACAGCACAGAAGACATCCGTGCGAAAATGAAAGAGAATTTTGTGATTTCAAGCTATTATGAATATCAATTTTGGGGAATGGCTTATCAAAAAGAAGGCTGGTCCGAGAAGGGCGGAAAAGAGGTGGAATCTTTTGGAGCTGCACGCGGTAACTGATAATCGCAAATCCGTTGCCGAGCTGGCCGAAGATATTCTTTCGATTCAGCGCGAAGTAAGCTTTATCCATATCCGTGAGCGGGATAAAACAGCGGGAGAAATCATGCAGCTTTTGACCCTTTTGAAAAAGGGCGGTGCGGATAAGGACAAATTGATCATCAATGACAGGGCGGATATCGCGCTTTTTGCCAATATACACCGTGTTCAGCTTCCGTCCCGCAGCTTTTCCGTAAAGCAGGTGCGAAGCAGATTTCCCCATCTTCATATCGGACGTTCGGTTCATTCGCTGAAAGAAGCCATCCAAGCTGAAAAGGAAGATGCGGATTATGTGGTGTTCGGCCATGTATTTGAAACCGAATGTAAACAAGGACTTGAAGCAAGAGGCATCAGCCTGCTTTCAGAGATCAAACGCACGCTTTCCATCCCCGTCATCGCAATCGGCGGAATGACACTGCAGACGATCGGACACACAAAGCAGGCGAAACCGGACGGAATTGCCGTCATGTCAGGTATTTTCTCAGCTGAAAATCCTGAGGAGGCGGCAAAGCGGTATGCACGCGCGGTAAGGGAGGCCGATTATGAAGAAGCACTATGATACGGCGGTGATCGGCGGCGGAATTATCGGGTGCGCCATTTCTTATGAGCTGGCGAAGACGCAGCAGAACATTGTCTTGCTTGAAGCCGGAGAAGTCGGCCGAAAAACGACAAGCGCTGCCGCGGGAATGCTGGGCGCTCATGCGGAATGTGAAAACCGGGATGCGTTTTTTGATTTTGCCATGTACAGTCAAAGGCTGTATGAAGCGGCGGGGCAAGAGCTTGAGGAAGCTTGCGGCATTGACATCAGGCGCCATAACGGCGGAATGCTTAAACTGGCGTATACCGAAGAAGATATCGCCCGTCTACGGAAGATGGATGATCTGCCTTCCGTCACCTGGCTTTCAGCGGAAGATGCCCTTGAAAAAGAGCCTTACGCTTCAAAAGACATTCTCGGCGCAAGTTTTATAAAAGACGATGTCCATGTCGAACCGTATTATGTCTGCAAAGCGTATGCAAAAGGGGCGCGGCGCTATGGCGCTGACATATATGAGCATAAACAAGTCACCTCCGTAAAACGGGTGAACGGAGAATATTGCATCACAACATCCGGCGGGGATGTTTATGCTGACAAAGTCGCAGTTGCCAGCGGGGTATGGAGCGGCCGGTTTTTCAGCCAGCTCGGCTTGGGACAGCCTTTTTTTCCTGTGAAAGGAGAATGCCTTTCCGTGTGGAATGACGATATCCCGCTGACCAAAACCCTTTACCATGATCATTGTTATGTCGTCCCGAGAAAAAGCGGCCGGCTGGTCATCGGCGCCACGATGAAACAGGACGACTGGAGCGATACGCCTGACATCGGAGGAATTGAGGCCGTCATTGCAAAAGCGAAAACCATGCTTCCCGCCATCGAACATATGAAAATAGACCGGTTTTGGGCGGGTCTCAGGCCGGGAACAAGAGACGGAAAGCCGTTTATCGGGCGGCATCCTGAAGACAGCGGGATCATCTTCGCCGCCGGCCATTTTCGGAACGGCATCCTGTTGGCGCCGGCAACGGCTGAAATGGTGCGGGATATGATCCTGGAAAGACAGATTAAAAAGGAATGGGAAGAAGCGTTTCGAATTGATCGCAAGGAGGCTGTTCATATATGATCCTTCAGCTGAACGGAAAACAAATTGATTGGAATCGAAATGAGGGGACGGTTCAGGATTTGCTTGAATCGTACCAGCTTGATCAAAGAATCGTAGTTGTGGAGAGAAATAAAGAAATCATTGAAAAAAAGAATTATGAAAATACGAGTTTGTGTGACCGCGATGTCATAGAAATTGTCCATTTTGTAGGAGGCGGATGAGGATGTTAACAATAGGCGGAAAACAGTTTCAGTCAAGATTGCTGTTAGGAACGGGAAAATATCCGAGTTTTGAGATTCAGAAAGAGGCGGTGGCTGTCTCGGAATCAGATATTTTAACCTTTGCGGTAAGGCGGATGAACATCTTTGAAGAGTCTCAGCCTAACTTTCTTGAACAGCTTGATTTGTCTAAGTATACGCTTCTGCCGAATACGGCCGGCGCCGCAACGGCTGAAGAGGCGGTCCGAATCGCAAGGCTTGCCAAAGCTTCAGGGCTTTGTGACATGATAAAAGTAGAAGTCATCGGATGCAGCCGGTCACTTTTGCCTGATCCGGTTGAAACGCTGAAAGCATCAGAACAGCTGCTCGAAGAGGGATTTATCGTGCTTCCGTATACGTCAGACGATGTCGTGCTCGCAAGACGTCTTGAGGAGCTCGGGGTGCATGCCATTATGCCGGGCGCTTCGCCGATCGGTTCCGGTCAGGGAATTTTAAATCCGCTGAATCTATCCTTTATCATTGAACAGGCGAAGGTGCCGGTCATTGTCGATGCCGGCGTCGGATCTTCAAAAGACGCCGCCTACGCGATGGAGCTCGGGGCAGACGGCGTGCTGTTAAATACCGCTGTGTCAGGCGCTGTTGATCCGGTCAAGATGGCCCGGGCGATGAAGCTTGCCGTAGAAGCGGGCCGCCTTTCTTATGAAGCGGGGAGAATTCCGGTGAAAGATTACGGAACTGCAAGCAGTCCGCGAGACGGTCTTCCGGTATGATGGACAGATATTCCAGACAGGAGCTGTTTCAGCCGATCGGTCCCTCCGGCCAAGAGAAGCTCCGGTCGTCTCATGCCGTGATTATCGGCGCGGGTGCGCTTGGGACGGCAAGTGCGGAGATGCTTGTCAGAGCAGGAGTCGGGAAGGTAACGATCGCTGACAGAGATTATGTGGAGTGGAGTAATCTCCAGCGCCAGCAGCTTTATACCGAAGACGATGTCAGACAGGAAATGCCGAAAGCCGCGGCGGCTGAAAAACGGCTTCGATCTATAAATAGTGATGTAGAGGTCGAGGGATTTGTCATGGATGTCACTGCGGAAAACGCACCCGGATTGATTCGTGGCGCCTCCCTCATCGTGGATGCCGCTGACAACTTTGAAACGAGGCTGATTGTGAATGATGCGGCTGTACAGAAAGGGATTCCCTTTCTGTACGGCGCCTGTGTCGGCAGCTACGGGCTCTCTTTTACCGTCATTCCCGGTGTCACGCCGTGCCTTCATTGTCTGCTTGAGACATTGCCTTTAGGCGGTATGACATGCGATACGGCGGGAATCATCAGCCCGGCTGTATTGCAGACGGCCGTTTTTCAGGCAGCAGATGCGCTGAAGCTGTTAACGGGCGGATCTATCGAGCATGTTCTCCGTTCCTTTGATTTATGGAAAAATGAACGGTCAGAAATAAACGTCGCCCGTCTTAAGTCGGCTGATTGCCCAAGCTGCGGCACGAACGATTATCCATTTTTATCCTATGAAAATCAGACAAAAGCGGCGGTTCTGTGCGGGCGGAACACGGTGCAGATCAGAGCGGGGATCTCTGAACAGTTTGATCTGCAAAAACTTGCGGGACAGCTCAGACGGACAGGGCTTGATGTTTCAGCCAACCCGTATTTAATTTCGTTTTGCAAAGACAATTTCAAGATGGTACTGTTTCGTGACGGCAGAGCATTAATACACGGCACAAGTGATATCAGCAGAGCGAAATCCTTTTATCATAAATGGATCGGATAATGCGAAAGGAGAGAAAAACATCATGAGCATATGCAAAGCATTGACGATTGCCGGATCAGATTCAGGAGGCGGCGCCGGTATACAGGCGGATCTCAAAACCTTTCAGGAGCTCGGCGTTTTCGGGATGTCAGCCATTACAGCGGTCACCGCCCAGAACACTTTGGGCGTTCACGGCATTTATCCGCTCACCCGGGAAGCGCTGGGCAGCCAGATTGACGCGGTGGCGGAAGATTTGCGGCCTGACGCTGTAAAAACGGGAATGCTGTGGAGCGCGGAAATGATTGCGGAAATTGCGGAAAAAACGGATCAGTACGGGCTTGATCATGTCATCACGGACCCCGTCATGATTGCCAAAGGAGGCGCTTCCCTGCTGCGTGAGGAATCTCAGGCCGCGTTAAAAGAGCTGTTAATTCCGCGCAGCTATGCGGTGACGCCGAATGTTCCGGAAGCTGAGGTATTGACGGGAATGGAAATCCGCACGTTTGAGGACCGGAAAAAAGCGGCCGAACGCCTTTGCAAGCTTGGTGCAAAGCATGTCATCATAAAAGGCGGACACCAGCCTGAACAGGGGAGGATCGTTGATTTATTATTTGACGGTTCGTCTTTTACCCAAATCAGCCACGCTTATATTGACACCAAACACACCCACGGAACAGGCTGCACGTTCGCAGCCGCGCTGACGGCGGAAACGGCAAAGGGGAAAAACATTCAGACCGCGTTTGTGACAGCCGTCAATTTTGTGCGGGAAGCCGTGGAACATACGCTCGGCATTGGAGAGGGACACGGCCCGACCAATCATTTTGCCTTTAAAAGGAACAGTCTGCAGACGAGATAAAAAAGAGACCGCTTCTACATCCGCGGTCTTTTTCCCATGCTTTCAATCTGGACAAGGTTATGATATGATAAAAATTAAGATCAGGTACTAAAACTATGTCTTTAAGACGATTACAGGAGGCTTTATACATATGAATTTCTCACTTGAAGGCCGCAACATCGTTGTGATGGGCGTTGCCAATAAACGCAGTATCGCATGGGGAATCGCCCGTTCGCTGCATGAAGCCGGAGCGCGCCTCATTTTCACTTACGCGGGAGAGCGCTTGGAAAAATCAGTTCATGACCTTGCGGCTACATTAGAAAGAAATGATTCCATCATCCTTCCGTGTGATGTGACAAATGACGCTGAGATCGAAGCTTGCTTTGCGAGCATTAAAGAGCAGGTCGGCGTGATTCACGGCATCGCGCACTGCATCGCGTTCGCAAACAAAGAAGAGCTTGTCGGCGAATATTTAAATACGAACCGCGAAGGATTCCTGCTTGCGCATAACATCAGTTCTTACTCTCTGACAGCGGTCGCAAAAGCGGCGCGTCCGATTATGACTGAAGGCGGAAGCATCGTTACACTCACTTACCTCGGCGGAGAGCGCGTCGTTTCAAACTATAACGTAATGGGTGTGGCAAAAGCGTCTCTTGATGCGAGCGTAAGATATTTAGCCGCTGACCTAGGAAAAGAAAACATCCGCGTCAACAGCATTTCAGCAGGACCGATCCGTACGCTGTCTGCAAAAGGAATCAGTGATTTCAACTCCATCCTGAAAGAAATTGAAGAGCGCGCGCCGCTGCGCCGCACGACAACACCTGAAGAAGTGGGCGACACGGCTGCATTCTTGTTCAGTGACCTGTCAAGAGGCATCACGGGCGAAAATCTTCACGTTGATTCAGGATTCCATATTACCGCACGTTAAATAACAAGCAGTCCCTTTCAGGGATTGCTTTTTTCTTTCTTCTGATTTTAATCATTCCGTCATATAAATAAAACATGACAGAATCGGAGGGATGAAGATGTCAAAACAAAACAGAAACGCGGAAAAAAAACCGCTCATGTATATTGTTCAGGCGGATTATTCAGACACGCAATCATCAATGCAGGACATATTAATCAAAAAAAGGAAAGCGCCTCAGCCGCCGGAAGAAGAGCCGATGCATGGAAAGCGGGAGGAAGAATGTCAAACTCAGCCTGAAGGAGCAGTGGCTGTCGAACCAGAAAAGCAAGTACCTGAACAGCACAGCCGCGCAGAAGAAGCCGTTCAAGAAGTTCCGGCGCAAGCAGAGCAGGACACTGCCAAGCCTGACGCCGCTAAAAAAGAGTCTGATGCCGCTGAAAAAGAGCCTGAAGCGGTTCACAATGCCGCCCCAGAGGAAAAGGTTCCGCCAAAGCGCGTGAAAAAGCCGATGAGCAGAATGTCCATTCTTGAAAAAATTGATTTCTTAACGAAGCTGCCGCATAATATGCCGCGGACCCTTTGTCTGATAGAAGCCAACGGGAAAACCTACAGAGGCGTAATCGTCGGCAGAAAAAATAATGCGATCTTCCTGCGGACGACAAGCAACGGAGCGCCGGCAGAACTCGCAATAGACGATATTACCTCGCTGCATCCGCTTGGATTTTAACCATACAAA
Source organism: Bacillus sp. JNUCC-22 (assembly GCF_018861275.1). NCBI lineage: Bacteria > Bacillati > Bacillota > Bacilli > Caryophanales > Bacillaceae > Bacillus > Bacillus sp. JNUCC-22. Next base: position 1,148,800 of record NZ_CP076408.1, read on the forward strand.
AAGCTGCCTGAATTCTTAATCCGGCAGCTTATTTTTATGCTTTTTGATTTAAGAATGTGTGCGGTTGATCAGTCTCGGGTTCAGGCAATTGATGGCGCAGAAGCTATGGAGATCGGCTTCAACGCAATAGTTCGTTTTTTCTAAACGGAATACATCGCAGAGAGAGTCTTTATCTGTAAAATCAAGAATGTGCTTATGCTCGTCAAAAGCAATAAGCAGGCTTAATGTGGCACAGCCGTCACAGACCCTTTCAACTCTGAAAAAAACGGTGTTAAAACACGGACCGTTATCCAGCTCGCCGACATTTCCGAATGCGGTAAACGGTGATGATTTAGAAGTGAAAAGCACAAACGGCACTGTATCGCCTAATGAAAAACCCGGCGATAAAAGGTTGGAATAGCATCCGGCCGGGCAATCTTCCTCGACCGCATTTTGCAGGTCTTCAATATTTTCTACCGCTTCACGCACACAGTATGTTGTATGCTTGCTCATAATATCCCTCCTGACTTCACGTTTTATATACCGGATTAAACGATATCGGAGAGTCAGCCGCCCGGAAGTCCGGGCGGGCTGATGATTGCATCTGTAATAGAAGGTTGGAAGGGGATTCTTCTTTAGGAAAGATGCGAATCAATGACTATCCGTGATGCTTTTTCTCTTTGTGCGGCTCAGGCCGGTCAACAAGCTCCGGTGAAAGGCATTGAATGGCGCTGAAGCAGCTCAGATCAACTTCAATGCAAAAATCTGTTTTTTCTAAACCGAAGAAATCCGGGTCACAAGGATGGCAGACGCTGAGGGTGTCGCCGTGCACATCTACGGGGCGCAATACTGAAAGCGTTGCGCAGCAATCACAAACTCTTTCTGCCCGGAAGAAAATAGACTCGAAGCACTGGCTGTCATCCGCAAAGCCTCCGACGTTCCCGAATGTGGAGAACAAACCGCCTTTTTTATCAAACAAGAGAAACGGGATGGTATCTTTACCGGTAACCGTCGGGCTTAACAGATTGGTATAGCATCCAGTCGGGCATTGTTCTTCAACAGCCTCTTGTTCTGCTAAAATCTTCTCGACTGCATCGCATACACAACTTTCATCTCGGCCATGGTGTTTTCCGCAGCTCATGGATTTCAGCTCCTTCTTTTAGGGTATTTGACTTTTGTCTTTAACAACATATGTACGCGAGCCTCACTTGGTGTGGGTGAACGTCTATATATTCATCATATGCGGAGAAAATAAGAAAAAGCAGAGCATTTTTAGCTCTGCTTTTTCTTTTTAGAGGACAAGGGTGATGACTAAGACAGCAATCAGTAAATTTGTCGCTGTTGAGATCAAAACTGCGATATCGGCATCTACTGTTGTCACGTTTACGCCGCGGGAGTTTTCGATGAGCAGTTTTTGACGGTTGATTTGTTTGTTAGCTGTTAGCTGCAATAAGTCTTGTGCGACCAATTCAGCGATGACTCCGTCAGCGATTGAAGTGAGAGTGGCCGTTACGACTGCTGCATTAATCGCTGTCATGACTGAAGCGACTGCTTGAACGTCTGTTGACGTTACGTTAATATCACAAGAGTCTCTGATAATAATCGCTTCTTCAGAAACTTGTTTGTTGATATTCGCTTGAGCAAGGTCTTGGTCAAGGAAGGCATTATCTTCGCCAAATCCATGTCCGTTACAGCAAACATTACATCTTCTGCCTTCTTTTTCTTCTTTTTCTTCTCGCGGATGTTCGCATTCAGGATCAAGTGCAACCCAAGAGTATGGTCTGCTTTCCATATCTATTCCTCCTTTTCTTTTACTATTATTAAATGAGCCGGCCCCTTACTTTGACTCAGGCATCTATCCTGATAAAAATCACTATTTTTTAGTTATTGACCGGGATTTTGGCGTCTTTGCCGGAGCTGTTCGATTAATTGTTCTCTGCGGGTTTGCGGATTGGTCTGCTGATCTTGCGCTTTTTCCTGCTCTTTTTTCTGTTTCTGGCTTTCAAGAAAAGCTTCTGTTTTTGCCTGCATGTCTTTGACTAATGCGATCAGCATTTCTTTTTCTTCATCAGGTATTTCCCGCATTTTATCTTTTGTCACGCCGTGTTTTTTGAAGACATTGCTGACAAGCACCTTTAAAAGCGGATCCACTTCTGGTAGATTTTCGAGTTCTTTTTTTAATTTTTCGTTATCTGCCATTTGTTCTCACCTCTATTTAAATATTTGAAAAGAAAGGTTAAAGGATGTCTAGTTCAGCAAAAAGTATATTTAATAATTGAAACAAAATTTGTACAAAGGCCATAATATCGTCTGCAGTCAGTGTGATTTTAATATTGCGGCTGTTCAGGACTTGAATGACGGTCCTCTTTTTTATTTGGCAATCATCCAGGATCAGCAGTTCGGTTGCTATTTGGTCGGCTGTGTCTTCATCTGCGATCGCGAGCTGTGTCGCGAGGATAATCGCCGTAGTAACTGAGGCTTGTATAGAAAGAGCGGCCGTTATATGTGTTGTATCTATTGTGACATTTTCGCAATCAATCACTTCGATCGTCTGCTCGAATTCGTTGGATAATTGTTCGTATATTTGCGGTTGCAGTGTTTCGACTTTTTCTTCAAACGACATAACCTTCACTCCTTTCTCATTCATACTTTATATAATGCAAATGAAACGCCGAGCGGAATAAGAAAAACAACTAAACCGCACCTATTTTTTTACCGGACAAGGTGCGATTCATGAAGATCAGGGTTTTCGCATATGTATAAAGAGGTCAAGTTTTGAAAAGGAGTGAACAGGTGGTTATCAATTGGCTTTCATTTATTCTGTTATCGTTTGCCGTTTTCCGGCTGGCCAGGCTTTTCGTATTTGACACCATTATGGCGCCGCTTCGGAGCCTTTTTCACGAGGAAAAAACAGAAACCGCACCCGACGGCACGACAGAAACCTACATTGTCATAAAAGGAAAAGGCATCAGGGCATTTATCGGTGAACTTCTCAGCTGCTACTGGTGTACGGGCGTGTGGTGTGCCGCCTTTTTAATTGCGGTCCAGATTGTGGTACCCGAGGCTGCGCAATGGCTGATTTTGCTGTTAGCCATAGCCGGCGCGGCCGGGATCATTGAAGCTGCGGTTTCTCGTCTTCTGCAGGAATAAGGCGGTTCCACCAGCAACTTACCGTCACCTTCGGCATAAACTGGCATATATGACATAAGGAAAGGAAGGATCACCATGAGTCAATCAAGCAAACCTTCCCAACATTCTCCATACAAATCAACTGTGCATCAGCCTTACGAAAAAAAAATCAAGAAAAAAGGCTGCGGCTGCGGCCAAAAGAAAAAACCGAAATAGCCGTTTTCTAAAAAACCGGAGCTTCCGGTTTTTTTGTTTTTTGCCGAACGCCGGCCTCTGTTCGGCATAGATCATAGGAGGAGGGGATGTTATGAATATATTTGAATCATTCATAAACGGTAAATACCGCCGGCACAATCAAAACCAGCGGGAGCATGACAAATATATCTTATCTATTGAAAAACAGCTGTCTGAGTTTGATGAAGCGGGATCGCGCTTTGAGGAATGGATAGATGTGTTTGCCGCCGAAACAGAAGCAAAACTGAAGAAAAATGAGCATTCTCACTAAAATGAATGAAATCCGCACCGGCCCTATGCATTTATCCAAGCCAAACAAGTCGGCTCACATAGAGTATAGGGAGTAAAGGAGGTGCTTAGATATGGGATTCGGATATGGCGGATTCGGCGGCGGCTACGGCGGTTATGGCGGCTGCGGCGGATACGGAGGCGGCTATGTCGGAGGCGGATACGGCTCAACATTTGTTCTTGTTGTCGTATTGTTCATCCTTCTGATCATTGTCGGTGCATCCTTTTTTGGCTAAACCTTAGCAAGACCTTGGATAAGCGCGGGACCGTTCAGTCCCGTGCTTCCCTGATGTATGAAGGAGTATAGAGACGGGGCACTCGGAATTTTTTCCTTGTCTTACGGGCACATGTTCCGCTCTTTATTCATACAATATCGTATTACTCCACAAAAGGAGGCACACCATGGATAATCAATTTTTCAAAAATATTGAGAAGAAAACAGGCGTCAGCATGAAGGATGTCATGAACCTTGCAGGATCATTGCAAAATGCCAATTTCAAAGATGAAAACACGGTGAGAGGCGTCATTCAGAAGGTGTCCCAGCTGGCTAACAAGCGTGTTCCGAAAGAATTGGAAGACAAAATCGTTCAATCTATTACAAGCGGTAAAGAGAAACTTGATTTTGGCACCATTTCTAAAATGCTGAACAATAAATAGGCGTCAGCCGGCCTTGCTAAAAAGGCCTTTTTATGTGAGAAGAACCCGGCAGTGATCTGCCGGGTTCTTTATATCCTGAGTGCGCTCCGTCTGTCCGTCCGAAGAAGGGGCTCGAGAAATCTTGAGCTGCGCGCTGTTTTTCCCCGCCTGTACGCGGGACAAGATACATATAAATGCTGCATGGCCCTTGTCATTGCGACATAGAGAAGCCGTCTTTCTTCTTCGAGCGGAGCGGGATCGCCCTGTCTGGCCGTCTCAAGTGCGAAGTCATGGGGGATCGAGCCGTCAGCCGCGCCTAAAATATAGACCGTATTGAATTCAAGACCTTTAGAGCGGTGAATGGTCAGCAGTTCGACGCCGTTTTCATCGGTTTTCAGATTCTCAGCGGCGCGCATATGATCGACATGCGCAAGAAAATCGGGAATGGTTTTGAATTTTTTGGCGGCCACTTTGACATCCCTGAGATCATCAGAGCCTTTTTCCAGTTTGTTTCCCTCATTGCCCCGTTTTTTTAAATACTCGGAAAAACCCATTTTGCTTTCTGCAAAGGTGATGGCTTCAACCGGCTTCATTGTCCGGATGCTTGCGAAAAACGGAACGATCTGCTTGATCTTCCCTATTTGAAAAGGCTTCAGGTCAGGCAGTTTCGTCATTGCCTTAATCATCGTGCAATCTTCCGTAATTGACAGCGCCTTTAACGTTTGCAGGGCGGATTGCTTTAAAAATAAGGCGGGCAGCAGGTCTTTCACCGCATCCGGATCATCTTCATTCTGGCTCGCATATAAGTAGGCGAGGATCTGGCGTACGATTCTGCGGCTGTAGAACGTCTGCACGCCCCGGTCGGCATGATAAGGAATCGATGATTGGTGCAGTCTTTCATAAATGGCCCGTCCGGCGCTGTTTGTCCGGTAAAGCACGGCAAAATCGTCAGGACTCGCCCCGTTTTGAATCTTCTCTTTCATATCCGAAACGATCATGGTCGCTTCTTCTTCTTCATCGTAAGGAAAAAACATCACGGGATTGTGAACGCCGTCTTTGACGGCAGAAAGTGTTTTTTCATACCGTTTTTTATTTTTCTTTACGACGGCATGAGCGCTTGAGACGATCGGATGCGGCGATCGGTAATTTGCCGTTAAGTAAATGGTCTTTGCTGCCGGATAATCTTTCTGAAAATCTAAAATGAAAGACGGGCTGCTGCCGCGGAACGCATAAATGGATTGGTCGTCATCACCCACGCAGCACAGGTTATTCTCTGGGCTTGCGATCATTTGCATAATGTTGTACTGGACAGGATTGATATCTTGAAATTCATCAATCAAAATATGAGAAAATCTGTTTTGGTACTGCGCGAGAATATCAGGCCGGCTTTGAAACAGTTCATAACAGCCTTGGGCCATGTCATCAAAATCAAATTGCCGTTTTTCCTGCTTCTGCCGTTCGTAATGTTCGTAGAGCCTGTACACTTTTTTCTCCCAGTCGTCCGCAAGCGGAATGGTCTCATGGGGGAGATACGTGTTTTTCCAGCAGCCGATAAGCTGAAGCGCCTGGTCGACGGGAAACTCTTTTTCATCCAAGTTTTCTTCATAGAGCGCCTTTTTCACATATTGCTCTTTTTGCCACTCCATTTTTAAAAGCTGGCTGCCGTTCCATTTTGAAGAATCATAATGACAGAGTATTTTATAGAAAAAACTGTGGAATGTTCCGGTCACGAGACGGGAGACTTTTCCGGCTGCCAGACCGTACTCATTTGCCATCCGCTCTTTCATTTCGGCGACGGCTTTTGTCGTAAAGGTCACAAGCAGCATATTCTCAGGTGAAATGCCGAGGTGTTCAATCATATGGGCGGCGCGTGCTGTCAGCACCCTTGTTTTTCCGCTTCCCGCTCCGGCAAGCACTAATAAAGGCCCGTCCGTTTCAGTAACTGCCTTCATCTGTTCACGGTTCAGGCCGATGCCGGGGAACAAAGATGTATCAGCCGCCTCGGATGTTGGTGAAAACGGTTCGGCCGCAGGCACTTTTTTCGGGCTTTTCCATTCTGAGACGATCGGTTTCGGATTCTCTGAAATCGCTTTTCCTTTCGGCAGGCGGAACATGCCGGCTTCCTTATACTCTTCTTTTTCTTTCTCCGCTTGTGGTTCCTCGGCCGCGCATGCTTTTTCACAGGCGGTGAAGTCTCCCTTTTGCCGGTGATAAAATGCGGGCTGCTCTAAAATCGAAAGCCTCATCAAGACGGGCTGCTCACAATGTGCGCAAAAAATATTTCCTTTCTGAGCTTCTTCAAAAAGGAATTGGTAATGTTCTCTAGAATATGTATGTAAATGTATCGTTCGGTTATTCAGTCGGGCGCATTTCAAAAAGGGGTCCTCCCATTAAAAGGTGTTCATCCATTTGATAGACAAAGAATATCATAACAAAAGAACAGCGTTTCAAAAAGTAAGATTAAGGGAAATGAAAGCGAAGGGGAGGGGTACATATGATTTATGCAGGACGGATTCAAAACCAGCAGTATTCTCAATACGCAAACCGGGCAGCGGGTTATAAGTCTGATTATGCCGGCATTACGAAAGCGGCCGCCCTTGCCAATGACAGGGTGTACAGAGAGGTGGAGCGCCGCCAGGAAAACACCGCAGCCGCAGAAAAGAAAGTACATGAGGAAAAACGTAAGCGCTCTCTTTCCCGTCTGCCGCAAATCATGGGAAAAGGCCGGTTGATAAATCAATACGTGTGAAAAAGCCCGGATATATCCGGGCTTTTTTGAGTCGTATATATGAAAGATGCGGAAAGGAATGATTCAATTTGAGAAAGCTTTCATTATGAATTGCGGGGTTATTTCTATTCGGCCTCTTTACTGCCGGAATGAAACCGGCAGACGCGGCGGAGAGCTCCGCAGCAAAAGATGTCACTCTCACACAGCTGGCGCCGCATGTCTGGATGCATACAAGCACCGGTACGGCAGACGGAAGTCCCGTCCCTGCGAACGGATTGCTTCTTGAGACTTCCAAAGGAATCGTACTGATTGACACTCCGTGGAATGACAGTCTCACAGAGCAGTTAATGACACAAATAAAACAGCGGTTTCCCGGCAAAAGGATGACCGATGCCATTGTGACACACGCTCATGACGATCGTATCGGCGGGCTGAACACCCTGTATACATACGGTGTAAAGGTGCACAGCACGAAGCTGACCGCCGACTTGGCCCGACAGCAAGGATATGACCGGCCGCTCGGAGATTTGAAAAACGTGACAAAGCTGCAGTTTGGCGATATGAAAATTGAAACGTTTTATCCGGGAAAAGGTCATACGGAAGACAATATGACCGTCTGGCTGCCTGAGGAGAAGCTCTTATTCGGCGGATGCTTAATCAAGGCTTTAGAAACAAAGGAAATCGTACCTACTCCGGGTTTTTATCCGGATCAGTGGCCGCGCGCCGTCCGCAAAGTCATGAAAAGATATCAGGACATCAGCATTGTCGTTCCGGGCCATGGCAGTCCGGGGGATGACCGTCTGCTGCCGCATACGATAAGCCTTCTGAAAGAAACGTAATAAAGAAGACCGGCGCTCCCATTACGGAGTGCCGGCTTTTTTTATCTCTTCCTGATTTTCATAAAACTGAGGAAAGCAAGTGCAAGCGCCAAAACGGTATATCCCGCTATCGGCCAAATATGCTGATGAAAGGAAGAATAATCTCCGGATATGACTTCCTGGGCCAGTTCGATCGAGTGAACAAACGGTAAGGCATAAGCGATATGTTTGAATGTGTCACCGAGCAGGCTCACCTCCATCCAAGCCCCGCCCAGAAATTGCACGAGTGTAATATAAATCGTTCCGATACCTGAAATTTGTTTGTCCGTAAACACAGCCCCTAAACATAAACCGAAGAAAACGGACATCATCGCAATCGGCAGCAAGACAGCGATACCTGCGAGAAGATTCATCCACTCGGCGGATAAACCGGCAGCCGCTGCTGCGATAAAACAAATGACGATTTGTAAAATGGCTAACGGCAGCATCGGCAGTGCATAACCGATGACATAATCGGCTGTTTTTAAAGGGGAAGCAAACAAACGGGTCAAAAGGGCGGTCTGTTTGTCTTTTGCGATCAGCAATGCAGAGAACATCGTAAGGAAAGCGAAACCGAAAACAATGAGTCCGGGTGCTAAGTGCTGAATTTTAAAGGTATCAAGCGGCGCATTTTTTTCAATCGCCGTAAACAGAAACAATAGAATAACAGGCAGTGCGATTCCAAGGATAATAGACAGGGGGTCACGAAAAATTTCTTTGCGGTTGCGAATGGCGAAATCAAGCATAAAGACCCGCCTCCCCGTCACAAATCGCTAAAAAGGCATCTTCAAATGTGGCTGAATGAGTTTGCTTTTTCAGGGCCTCCGCCGTGCCCAGTGCTTTTAAAGTCCCATTTTCTAAAATGCAAATACGATCTGCCAGGGCTTCAGCCTCTTCTAAATAGTGTGTCGTTAAAATAATCGTCATGTCACCCTTTAATGCCTCAAGATTTTTCCACAACTCGCGGCGTGAACGGACGTCCAGCCCTAATGTCAGCTCATCTAAGAAATAAATATCCGGCTTGGTGATCATTCCCATTGCGATGCTGAGGCGGCGCTGCATTCCTCCTGATAATGTTTTTGTTTTTGCTCTTTCTTTCTCTTTTAATTGAAACAATTCGAGCATCTCATCTGTTCTTTTTTTTGCTTCTTTTTTCGGAATTCCGTAGACTCCGGCTATAAATTCCAAGTTTTCCCGTACGGTTAGATGAGGCGCGATAGCTGTTTCCTGCGGGGACATATTCAATTTCGGTTTTATTTTATCCAAATCAGTCAAAATACTGTGTCCAAGCACTGATGCATCACCGTCATCCGGAGAAAGGAGTCCGCAAAGCATACTGATTAATGTCGTTTTTCCGGCTCCGTTCTCACCGAGTAAAGCGAAAAATTCCCCTTTCTCAACTGAGAACTCAAGACGGTCAACGGCGGCGGTTTCTTTATAATGTTTCGTTAATTGCTTCAGCTCAATCGCGTGCATTTACTCATCCTCGCTATCTTCATCTATTTGCTTAGCGTTTAAAATATCTTTTGCAAATTCGAAAAAGAGTTCTTGTTTAACAAGTGCGATACCTTGCTGGTCATCTCCGAGCATAAGCAGTGAATCCCCCGGATTTATATCGAAAACATCTCTTGCTTCTTTAGGAATGACAATCTGTCCTTTTGTACCCACTTTAACAGTCCCGAATATGTGTTTTCCTTTTGGTGCCGTCATGTTTATCCCTCCGAAATATGAATTGTACTTTTTGTATGAATTGTAATACTTCGCATACTAAACATACATTAACCTTCCATAAAATGCAATAAAATTCATGAAATAGTATTATTTTCATAAAAAAAGCACTCCTGCCATATCAACAGGAGTGCTTTTGATTTTATCGTTTGTGTTCCTTTATCATTTCCAGATGGGGGATGCCCGCATCGAGAAATTCTTCGCCGGATGTGACGCGGTATCCTTGTTTTTCGTAAAACGGAACCGCCTGCGTCTGCGCATGTAAGATAAAGCTGTCGGCGCCCTTGGCTGCCGCCGCTTTTTCAAGCGCCTGCATAATGATGGCTCCGACGCCTAAAGAACGATGGCTTTTCATCACGCAGATGCGCTCTAATTTTCCATGCCCGTCTTTCAAGCGCCATCTGCCGGCTCCGACCGGCTGGCCGCCGTCATATATGACTATATGCTCTGACGTGTCTTCGAATTGATCAATCTCTTCTTCTTCCGGAACGTGCTGTTCTTTAACAAAGACCTCTTTTCTGATGAAAAAAGCGTCGTTTAGCTGTTTTTCAGTTTTTGCGATGATGGATTCCAAGCAGTTATTCTCCTCCGCCTAATAAAAATGTTTCGTACACAGTCCATGAGCCGTTATCCAGCTGATAGAGCAAGTGAAAACGGTCGATGACTTCTTCGTGGGAAATGTCCTGCATTTTCAGCTGTCCGAGTACGTCGGAATGTTCATCTGACGACAGCTTCTGGCCGACCGTGACATGCGGAACGAAGCTGTATTCCGGCTCGCCGGATAATGCTCCTGAGTAGCATTTCTCACTCAGAGATTTTAATTCCTCCGTCGGCTCTGCTTTCATATATATCACATTATTCACAGGAGAAAACGAGCTGTATTTTGTGATTTTCAGAACGAGCGGATGCGACTCTTTCGCCGTCTGTCTCAGCTGTGATACGACCTGCTCGATTTCCTGTTCTGTCGCTTCAAACGGATCTCTTAGCGTCAGGTGCGGAGGAATGAGCGCGTAGCTCGGGTCGTAGCGTTTCCGGTACGAATTTGCGAGATCCTGTAATTTTTTTGATGGAAATAAAACAATACCGTATTTCATGAAAGTTCCCTCCTTAAATGAATGGTTACAGCATTTTTTTCAGCGCCGGCGTGATGAGCGGCTGCCAGTAGGTCCATTTATGATCCCCGTCGAAGGTTTCATACGTGTATTCAGACTGTTTGCTTTCCAGCAGCTGTTTGAGCTCTTCGTTCGGCGCGGTGAAATCAAGAACCTGCCCGTCCGTCGTGTGAACGCCGGTTTCTTTTTCTCCGATTTGATGATAAACGGAAATCTGTTTGAGATCCTCCGACTGCCGGACGGCATCCAGCACGTGCCCGTCAACATACGGAGACTGCATGATGACGTTTCCAAACATATTCGGATAGTCAATCGCCGTCATGAGCGAAACGGTTCCGCCGAGGGAATCCCCAATCATGGTGCGGCCGTATCCGACTTGATAAGTCGGGTATTCTTTGTCGATAAAAGGAACGAGCTCATTTGCGATAAATCGCTTATATGAGGCGAACTTAGAGCCTTCTGGATGGTATGTGTTTCTTCGCTCCCGCACATTTTTATAAGGGACGCCGATAATGATGCAGCGGTCAATTTCCCCTTTTGACATAAGCTCTTCCGCCTGCCGCCCGATTCTCCCTAATCTGAAATAATCATGGCCGTCCTGAGCGATGATCGTATGATATTTATACAGGGGGGAGAAGGTGGCGGGCAGGTAGACCAAAACGGTCATTTCCTCTTCAAGCTCATGGGAGAAAAGTTTTTTCTCATGAATGATTCCGTTTTTTGATGCCACTTCGCATTCCTCCAGGCCGCTTCTTGTCTTGATGGTTTTTTCCTATTGTACCATGAATTATTAGAAATTTCTTTCTTCAGATGCACTTCTTGCGAGAGTTCAGATAAATAAAAAGTTATTGAAATTCATTTTATAGTGCGTTAATATAGAACAATCAGAAAATACAAAACAATATTCTTATCACGAGAGGTGGAGGGACTGGCCCTTTGAAACCTCAGCAACCGGTTTGCTTTGCCGCGGGAAGGCAAAGTGCCAAGGTGCTAAATCCAGCAAGCGATTCACATGCTTGGAAGATAAGAGGAAGAGAAAAGCTCCTTCTTCTTATGAAGAGGGGGCTTTTTTATTTTTGAAAAAGGATGGTGCTTACTGATGACGCAGCATGTTGATACAAAATTAGCCCAAATCGGAAATAGAAGCGAAGAAGCAACGGGAACGGTCAGTCCGCCGATTTATCTGTCCACCGCCTATCGCCATAGAGGAATTGGAGAATCTACAGGCTTTGATTATGTGCGTACGAAAAACCCGACACGCCAGCTCGTTGAAGACGCTATCGCCGTGTTGGAAAACGGTGCGAGAGGCTTTGCTTTCAGCTCGGGAATGGCAGCCATTCAAACGATTATGGCTTTATTTAAAAGCGGAGATGAATTGATTGTATCCTCCGATTTATACGGAGGCACGTACCGTTTGTTTGAAAACGAATGGAGAAAATACGGCTTAAGCTTTATTTACGATGATTTCAGCGATGAAGACTGTTTACGCTCCAAAATAACGGAAAACACGAAAGCGGTATTTGTTGAAACACCGACAAACCCGTTAATGCAGGAGGCGGACATTGAAAAAATCGCCCGGATTACGAAAGAAGCCGGCCTGCTTTTGATTGTGGATAATACGTTTTATACCCCGGTGCTCCAGCGTCCGCTTGAACTGGGAGCGGACATCGTCATTCACAGCGCCACAAAATATTTAGGCGGGCACAATGATCTCCTTGCCGGTCTTGCTGTCGTAAAGGATGAAGAGCTCGGCGAGATCATGTTTAATCACCAAAATGCGATCGGCGCCGTTCTCCCGCCGTTTGATTCGTGGCTTTTAATGAGAGGGATGAAAACACTCGGACTCAGAATGCGCCGTCATGAAGAAAACGCCCGTGAACTTGCGGAATTTTTAGAACAGGAAGAAGAAATCGCCGATGTGTTATATCCCGGAAAAGGCGGGATGCTGTCTTTCCGGCTGCAAAAAGAGGAATGGGTCAATCCGTTTTTAAAGGCGCTGAAAACGATCTGTTTCGCAGAAAGTCTCGGCGGGGTGGAAAGCTTTATTACATACCCCGCGACACAGACGCACATGGATATTCCTGAAGACATCCGTATCGCAAACGGCGTCTGCAACCGTCTGCTGAGATTTTCAGTGGGCATTGAACATGCAGAAGATTTGAAGCGGGATGTAAAGCAGGCATTACAGCAAGTAAAAGAGGGGGCCGTGTCATATGAGTAATCACAATTGGACGCTGGAAACCCAGCTCGTGCACAATCCATTTAAAACAGACGGAGCCACCGGAGCCGTCAGCGTCCCGATCCAGCATGCTTCCACATTCCATCAGTCTTCATTTGAAGAATTCGGGACATATGACTACAGCCGCTCAGGCACACCGACAAGAACAGCGCTTGAAGAAACGATCGCAGGTCTTGAAGGCGGAACGAGAGGCTTTGCTTTCAGCTCGGGAATGGCGGCGATTTCGACGGCATTTCTGCTCTTATCCCAAGGCGACCATGTCCTCGTCACGGAGGATGTGTACGGCGGAACATTCCGCATGGTGACTGAGGTTCTGTCCCGTTTCGGGATCGAACATACCTTTGTCGATATGACGGACACAGAAGCGGTCGCCCGCGCCATCCGGCCGAATACGAAAGCCATCTATATGGAAACACCGTCAAACCCGACGCTCGGCATCACGGATATTAAGGGCGTCGTCAAACTGGCAAAGGATCACGGCTGTCTGACATACCTTGACAATACTTTTATGACGCCTGCTCTGCAGCGTCCGCTTGATCTCGGTGTAGATATCGTGCTCCACAGTGCGACGAAATTTTTAAGCGGACACAGTGACGTGCTGTCAGGCCTTGCCGCCGTAAAGGATGAAGAGCTCGGCAATCAGCTGTATAAGCTGCAAAACTCATTTGGAGCGGTGCTCGGCGTTCAGGACTGCTGGCTCGTATTGAGAGGCTTAAAAACATTGCAGGTCAGACTGGAAAAAGCGAGCCGGACGGCTGAGCGGCTGGCTGCCTATTTTGACGGGCATCCCGCCATCAAAAACGTTTACTATCCCGGCCTTGCCGGACACCCGGGAGCCGATACCCATAAACGGCAAGCGAGCGGAGCGGGCGCCGTCCTGTCTTTTGAATTGGAAAGCAAAGAAGCCGTCAAAAAGCTGGTCGAAAACGTATCGCTTCCGGTATTTGCCGTCAGCCTCGGCGCTGTCGAATCCATTCTCTCATACCCTGCAGCCATGTCGCATGCCGCCATGCCGAAAGCAGAGAGGGAGAAACGCGGCATCACAGACGGCCTTCTGCGCTTGAGCGTCGGAGTCGAAAACGCCGAAGATTTAGAACGGGACTTCGAACAGGCATTGAAAAAAATAACCCCTGCCCAAGTGAGATCATAAACGAAAAGGGCGCCGTCAATTTTGCGACGCGCCCTTTTTTTATTTTAGATAAAAAAAGTGTTGACGAATGAGAAATCAGGATATATAATTATAAATGTCAGAGAGACAACAACATACCCAGCAACACATACATATCATGATTCCGTAGCTCAGCTGGGAGAGCGCTACCTTGACAGGGTAGAGGTCGCTGGTTCGAGCCCAGTCGGAATCATCAAGGGTTTCAGCGTGTTGGACACTTACTCGTGTCACACTGGAGTCACAAGAAAGAGGAGTCACAATTTAATGTGATTCCTCTTTTTGTTTGCCTTGTAAGATGCCACTGATAAATGTGGAAGCATCCTTTTGCATGTTTGGCATTAAATGCGAATAGGTGTTAAGCGTAACCTGGATATCTTTATGCCCTAACCTTTCTTGAACGACTTTAGGATGAAACTTTGTTAACAGTAAGGATGCATGAGAGTGTCTAAGGTTATGGAATGGGATATCAGGTAAATCAAGCTGCTTTAAATAAGCTTTGAACTGTCTTAAAAGGTTCCTTGGATTGATTGCATTCCCTGTATCTGTACATACAACTAAATCTCGGTCTGTATAGAGTCCTCCGCATAAACTCTTATCTTTCAGTACACGACTTCTTTGTTTCTTCAGTATATGGATATCATGCTCTGATAAGTCGATGGTGCGTGTGCTTGTCGATGATTTTCCACCGTATTTTGTTTGGCCACCAGAGTGTTCTAGTGTTTGAACAATTCTCAAAACGCCATTATTGAAGTCTATATCCTTGAAACGCAAGCCTAAAATTTCACCTTGTCTAAGCCCGAAAGAAATCGCTAACCAAAATGCGATATAATAACGACTGTTTTTAGTGTGATCCAGAAATAAAGACATCTGTTCCGCTGACCAAACTCAACTTCTTTGCGCTTAACTGATGGCTTCCTAACTTTTTCGACTGGATTCTTTCTAATAAACTCATCTTGGACAGCTGTTTTCATTACATTGTTGAGTACATGATATATCTTCTTTATTGTGGCAGCAGATAAGCCGGCATTAACTAACCTTGTTATAAATGCTTGTACCTTTTGAGTTGTTATATCGCTTAGTTTCATGCTTCCAAAGGCGGGGAGTATATGATTTTTCAAATTATAATGATAAACCTTTAGAGTTTGGTTGCTTACATCTGGAGTTTTGATGTTAAGCCAATACTCAACCAATTCCTTGAAGGTTGAATCATTATCTTTAAGAAGATCCCCAGAGTGATATAACTGGAGATCTTCCCTTAATGCTTCTTCTGCATCTTTCTTTAACTTGAACCCACTTCGTTTACGCTGCTTCCGTCTGCCGTTCTCATCTTTCCCTATATCAAACACATAGTACCAATTGTCGTTTCTCTTATCTTTTTTTACTGATGCCATTAATCGTTCTCCTTTTTATTTTTACCAGCTAGGGCGCTCTCCCCATCCGGTATTGCTTTTTTCGTAACCTTCTTTTAATGCACTGATAATATGTTCCTTAGCGTCTTTATTGAACTTTGTTATATCTTTACGGAATAAAGAAACTAGAAATCGGAAGTTTCAGGGGAATCTCCCATTGATAACATCAGCTTATGAAGGTTTTCGATGACTGTGCCGAATTCACTAGGGTTTATCGTATAGTACCAATCAAGGTCGTTTTTAATCTCATTTATTTTTTTATTTATCATTTCATCATAGCTTGCATGTTGCTCTTGGATTCGTATAGCTTCAGCTTGTTCAAGTAAGTGTTTTTGGTACTCAGGATCATTCATTAACTCAATTTCCCGTTCGATCCAGGCTTCTTCTGCTGCCTTTTCAGCTGCTATTTTTTCAGGAGACTTAAAACCAAGAGCTTCTAAGTACATTTCTAAATTCTCTTCTGCGATTCCAAGCTTTCTAAATAGCTCTAATAATGTGTTGTAATCCGGATTCTTGTTGTGTCCATTTTCAATTTGACTAATGTACGCTCCGGACTTACCTAATGATTTTGAAAGCTCTTGAGAATTAGTTGATATACAATCAAGTTTCAGTCGCCTGCCTGAGTTTGTTTATTTTTTTTACAAGCAAATTCAGGCAGACAACTTGCCCAGCCGTTGTCCAAAGTCTCACCAATCAAGCAAAAAATCAAAAGAAAAGTCAAGACAAATAACAAAAGTTTTGACGATGAATGGAGGTTAAACGATTGAAAGTGTCTGTAACCAAGAAGGAGTACGAGGATTTAGAAATGTTTCTCAAGATGATGGGAGATAAGACGTTAACAATATCCCAACGAAGACAGGCGAGAATACGGTACGATATGATCTACAACCGAGCGAAAAGAAGAACGCTGCTGAATGAGTATAAGGGGAGTTTGTGAGTTTTTAAAAATAATAATCTTAGCCAATAAAAGAAGAAGCAAGTATAACCTGCTTCTTCTCAACCACTTTAATTTAGTTAACATTGTATTCAAGAGTTCCATTGTTTACAGTGATTTTTCCAGAATTGGCGGCACTCACTAGTTTAAAAGTGTATGAACTTCCTTTTTTTCTAAGTGATCTCCAATCAAATGGAACCCACCCAGATGCATTCTTAGCTACACCTTTACCAATGTAAGTTTTTTTATTAGAAGCATACATTC
Source organism: Bacillus sp. JNUCC-22 (assembly GCF_018861275.1). Classification (NCBI taxonomy): domain Bacteria; kingdom Bacillati; phylum Bacillota; class Bacilli; order Caryophanales; family Bacillaceae; genus Bacillus; species Bacillus sp. JNUCC-22. The sequence continues at coordinate 1,165,505 of NZ_CP076408.1, forward strand.
TTACTTCAAATTGTTTAGGTCTATTATTTAATTCTATAGACATTGCACCAGGGTTTTTGAAGGCGTATCCACCTTTTACCCAAATATAGTTTGAGAAAGTCGTCTTACCGAAATCATAATACGAAACACCTTTTTTGGATGCAGCCAATGAGAAGAATTTTGTAGAAGGTGTGCTTGTAGCTTGCTTTTCTTCCGTATAGCTCTCTACACTTACAAGTTTATTGTTTGCATCATAATACTCTACTTGAGTTGAAGCTGGGGTGTTAGTTCCTTTTGATTCTTCTGCACTAGCAGAAATAGGGGTTAGAGAGCCAAAAATCAACAAACCGACAAAGAAAGTTAAAAATAAAGCTTTTTTCAATGTTTTTACCTCCATATGTAGTTATTGCGGGTAAATTATACCACATATGTCATATATTATCTATTTGTTTTTCAATGTTTTTAATAGGAAGAAGAGTGATATCAGAACATAAATAAATGAACATATCATTAAAGTGGTAACCACTGGATAGTGTTTAGCAGAGTAAATGAAAAAATCTAATTGAGAAATTTGATCTGGGCTGGTGATTTTATCAACCCCATTAAATAGTTTGGAGAACTTAGCTGTATAGTTCCACTCGAATATATCTGAAGCAAGTTCACTTCCTTGATACCAATTCACAGCAATTAAAGATAGAAAGATCAGAAAAGACAATCCAAGTTGAACAACTAAAAGTATTTTCTTCACATTTAATGCCTCCAAATCATAACAATTTGTTTTCTATGTTGAAAAGAGAATAGAATTCATTACTTAAAGTCTTGTATACTAATTGATTAACATCCAGAGAAAACCAAGCATTATTTTACCACAATAAAGAATAATAAACAATTTTTAAGGTGTCAAAAGAATCGAAGTAATCTTTCAAACCATAGAGCAAACGGACAAATTGTCTCCTGGATATTTTAGAAAACGGAAAAGTCCGTTCTCTAAATTTCCGATGAGTAAGTATAGAGCTCGTTCATAATGTGAACGACTAAACGGTATCGTTTGATTGTGCCAAATTGGCACGAACTAATTCAAAACACAATATGATCAGGCAAAATTTGCGTGATCAACTCTAAAATGATTTTCGGAAATTCCGAAAAGATGAGCAGATACGAAATGATTACCGATTTCGGTGAACAGCAGATATCGAATCGTCAAATTGCCGAATTGTGCAGCAAGTGTTTTTGAACCGTCGTCAATTTGTACATGGTTTAACCCAAAATTGGATTTAAAGATTTCTTTTGCATACCCTCAAGGTGAAGGTATGTTGATTTGTACACTCCTATAATTCTGAGGGTTGGATGGAGTCCTGTTTTGTTACTCCATTCATAACAAATTGTGCAGCGGGTCTTTTCGTGTCACCATGGAGTCACACGAACATTTTAAACTACTTAGAAACAACAAATACCAATCAGGAAATTAAATCCCGTGAAGCTTGATATGGCAAGGGTTTGGGCAATTATTTAGGATTGTTAAAGATTAGTCAGAATACGTGTCTCGTTCTTGACAGGGTAGAGGTCGCTGGTTCGAGCCCAGTCGGAATCATACACGGCGGTTAGAGGCGTTATATCAACGTTTCTAGCCGTTTTTTATTGCGTTGACTTAGGCGATGACTTAGGCGTATTAAGGCGCAGGGTAGCGGTCCTACCAACGACAAGGTAGCAGTTTTATTTCGGTGACTTAACCGAACGGAGGCGGTAATATGTCCGTAAATAGAACAGGAAAACTCGTCAAAAAGGAACGTACTTTACGGAATACTACGAGCAATCTCGATGTGCTTTTCTACGGACTGAAGACAGTCTATCCTATTTAAAACATAGATAAAGCCCTTCTCATAAGAGAAGGGCTTTCTTTTATCTTGAGCCATTCAATGTATTGTTTTATTTATTCTGTAACTTGTTTAAGGCATTAGGAGGTCTACTATCAGGATTAGAGAGCCTTTTTTTATTTTACTAATGTTTTTTTGATCACTCAGAACAGAACTATACTTTCCGACCTTTTCGGCAAGTGCTGTCTGACATGTTACTCAAATTTCACGCACTATATAAGCCCCTCTCTTATGAGAAAGGCTTTAATATTTTGGTCCTCTGGGCAATTTGAATACCGGCTCGTAGAATAATGAATGTACTTAATCTTTAAATATCTCAGGAATTTTATTTCTCCATATTAATAACAACTCTTTAAATTGGTCTGTTTCTATTGAGTTTTTATAAGGGTCATCGATTAAAAAAGGGTTTTCAACATCGGTAACATCTTTTTTTATCAATACACTTATCCCATTTAAATCAATTTCAAAATCCTCATGTATCCCATTTAAAACATTCTGAATGTATTCTATATACTCATCAGTTTGTTCTATTGTTGTAATATTTTCAATGAAGTCAGAGAAAATGCTGATTTCTTCTGGTAGAACTATTTTTATATCACCAAATGGATCTTTATCAAACCTGTATGAATATTTCATGTGTCACGGTCACCTTTAAGATTATTTTTGATATAACGGATATGCTGTTGCTATTGTTCCGTCACTATTTAAATACATTTCAATTTTAATTCCTGTTGAAGTGATTCCCCCTATACTTATTTGAACGTACTTGTTTTCTGGTATGATAAGCTTCGTCAATTGCTTTTAATACATCAGCGCGGTTCCATTCTCTTGGAAAGAAACTTGAGTCCGCTATCTTTTACAGACCCGACTTCAACTTTTGTCATATACACTCCATTTTTGTCAGGTTTCTTTTCTGTATCTGGTATAATCTTCCCGCCTATCATGCTTTTTGTTGTCGGCTCCCCGGCCTGAGAAATCATTGTCACCAAGATCAGCCATGCCTTGTCACGCTTTTTTTCAGGTTGACCATCTAACCGCGCAGTTTTTTATATTCACCCGCGCGCTGTTTGGCAGCAGCCAGCAGGTTGTTTGCTTCGAAAACTTTCATGATCATGTCCTTTCATACGAAATACTTCAACAAGATATTACCATGGAAGAATGAAGAAAAAGATCGCTGTACGATCTAAAAATTGTCATAGGTCTTTCTGTTCTTTATTACTGATGCCCCTATTACTTTGCTATAATGCAACTCTAAGGCTGCAGATCGCAAATGATCGAGTGCGGTGTATGAACGGGGGCAATGATTATGGTAAACAAAATATTACGCAAAATAAATGGAGCAACAATCTTCTTTGTATTGGTTTTAGCATTTGATTTAACTGTTTTCTTAATGTCTCATGATGGTTATTACTTAAGCTTTGTAGTGGAAACAAATTATATTTTCCCTGTACTGCTTACTTTAGTCGGTTTTTTTGTGTTAGCTCGTAGATATAAAATACGGCAATTATATGTAATTTGCTTAACAATTCCAGTAGTACTTATAGTTGCATTGTTGGCGGCAACTGGTGATTCATACGGGACTATTTCTTCGCCAGCTAAAAATGTAACAGTAACCATAGAATATAGAAACGCCACCTTAGGGGAAACGAATCACTTTTACGATTTTTATGTGCATGTTCCTAGTTTATACCCTGGTTTAATGAGAAAAGTGAATAAGGACACCGTATATATTATGACCCGAAATACCGAGGGTGAAGACGACCTTGATGTGTTAGGAGCAGGTAATGCCGAATGGAAAGATAACAAAATAATTTTCCATTCGGCATATGAAAAGGCGATTGAGGTTGATTTATAGTTTTAGTCTAAATTGACGCATTTCAATGAAACAGATCGGGGGATCGCAATGAAAATTTTGAAATTTAAATTTGACGATTCGTTCTTTGAGTTACATGCAGCATTTAAAGTTAATTTGGATATTCAAACAGATTATGATATCCAGGAGGATATGCTCATGATGAGTAAAGCGATACTCAAAACAGCCGGCTATACAAAGTTCTTAACCCAAGATACATATATTAGATATGAAGAAAGCAACTCAGTTTATTGTCATTATTCTTTTGAAGAAACTAAGTAAATATGCATCATAAGGAACTCTCGCCTTTTTTAGGAGGAAGGTATGTCAATATTAACAATAATTGAAATTGCATTAGTGGCAACTGTATTAGGTTTATTTGCATGGACTTTTAAAAAAGAGAAAAATACTGATCAAGATGTATTAAATTATGCTAGATATATGATTTATTTGCTGTAGCTGAAGTTGCATTGTATGTCGTATTTCAAATTGTTTAAGTTTATTCTAGGCAAAGAGAGATGTGAATCATGATAGATGTCTTAACTAATATCTTAAAAAATGACAGACTGGATGAATACCCATTATTTAAAAAGTTTTGTTCTCTCAAAGAAAAAGGGTTACGTAAAGAATCCTTTAAAGCATTATCTTCGTTTATCGATGAAGCCAAAACGTGGGATAATCATGCACAACAGAATTTTGCTTGTTGGCTATTTGCTTTATTAGAAACATCAGATGATATTCACCATATACTTGTTCACCCTTTAGAAATGGATCTTTTAAAGCCTTTGCTTGAAGCGTGGATGAAGACTAACCCCGAAGATCCAAGACCATACAGGTGGTATGGTGTGTTTTTAAATGCTGAAAACCGTGTCGATTACTTGAATAATGCACTTAGACTAGGTGGAAGTAATGAACAACTATCTTTATTAACGTTAATCGATATTCATTTAAACGCCTTGTGGTATTCCTTTCATCACATATCCGAAGATTTATATCTTGGCGATATTAAAGAAGATCAAGCACTTCTTACCAAGTCCCGGCAGTTGAACAACAAGATAGACTGTCAACAAACAAGAAAAACCAATAACGAACAACTTAACTATTATCAAGGTTTGTTGAATGACTGGATGTTGTTTAAAGAAAAACAATCAAAGGGATTTGTTGAATGGTGTGAAAATAAGGGCAGAATCTATCCTTGGGTTAAATCTTATTATTACGAAAAATAGCAATTCAAGCATTTTTGTTTTTTAATCGTAAGGGGGAGATAGATTTGATGGTGGTAAGATACCTAGCTGTCCTTATTTTGTCGGTCATATGTGCCACACTGGTATATGTGATCATCCTGAATCAAGCTGAATATGTCCCTTATCTTATAATTAGCGGGATCATGTTGACATGTTATTTAATTTTTGAATTGCCATTGCAGCTTATCTTAAACCGGAAACCTAGAAGGTTCAATTTAAAATATCTCTTAATATACACAGTATCTTCATTTGTTACATGGCTAATCATGGCCGTTCTCTTTGAACCTTATAATCCAATAGGGTCTATACTAGCGAGTTATGAGATATATTTATTCTGCGTATTATTTGCTCTGATCTTTTGGGTTTGGGACTCTATTCTTGTACAAAAAGTTGCGGGTTAAGTAACTGAGTCTAAGTAAAAACACTTTCGGAAGAGTGAGTAACTTTGAAGTGAACGGATTGAGGATGGAGAGAAAAAAGCATTGTTGCGGAAGGCTGGGGTGAATGGGCATCAATCCTGAAAGACCTTTATCAGCAGCGATTTAAGTATTTGAATGGAAGCTGCTTGTTTAAATTTGTTAGTACATAAATTGTGAAATTTACTTATATCAACACGGAATGATAAAGAAAAGGGTGTTTATGTTGAACTGGAAAAGAAATGAAAAATTTATGTTTGCAGGAACTTTAATTGCAATTTTTTTGATTTTAATATTTAGCGTCATATTTATTAAAGGAGCGAGCCATACTCCCGGTAAGGATGATTTTGCTGTTTTTGGGAAATTTGCAATCAGCAGACCGCCGGTCAACTATGATCTATATAATAAAGACAATTCCAAGACGGTTTTAGAAAACGTTATGGGTTACTATGAATCATCTGACTCAAAAGTTTATGTGCAAAATAATTCGGATTTTGTTGTGATTAATAAAGGGTCATCATATGAGAAAAGACCGCTGAAGAAAGCTTCGAAAAATGATAGGAGAATGTTAAGCAGAATAAATAAATTTGAGGAAGACTAAAGAATTTATTAATCAGAAGAAAACATAAAATGTTAAAATTTCTTACAGTTAGAACTAATCTTTTTATTTGGATGTATTGGAATTTTTTTAAAGGAGAAAGTTTTTGGATTTACTTAATTGGACTTACATTATATCTATAATTATAGGAGCCGCTGGGTTTATAAGTTTATTGTGGTTCTCTTATTTTAATGATAAAGGTGAAAAATAAAGCAGAGCATCACGATGAAGTATTAAGTGGAAAAAATAAAAGTAAAAAAGTTTTAAAACCGAGAATGTATTGGCGTGTCATCATACAAGGCCTTTTTGGCCAGTGCGTTTTGTAGTTATTCCAAAAAACACATCTCTTCTTTAATAACTTAGGAAGAAGACGACCTTGCTCGAGTTGCTGGGTGTGAATAAAAAGGTGCGGAGAACAAAAGAAAATGGTTCTTGCAGGGTACTTACAAAATCGAAGAATCTGAATTAAGCAAGTACTTTATGATTCTTCTCCATAGCTCTGAAGTACGTTAATTTGAAACATCTAACCCTAGTTTAATTCTCCCTTTTTAATTAAATATTTGTACATTAACATGGCGGCAAAATCATCACCTCTTCGATCCATTTTTGCATCTCTTCGTTTATTTCAGTTGTTACCTTATCCATGCTTAAAATATTTCAATCTAGAAAAAGTATATCTGCAGACGGTATTGAGATGCAGACATTTGGAGTTTAATAAAGAAATATCGCCACATACTCAAGACCCCCTCACCATTCTGTGAGGGGGTCTATTTTTATTTATCTTATTAATTTGGAATATGCGTTGACTAGCAATTCATATTCAGAAAGATCAATCGTTTTTAGATTCACCGTTCTTTTTGCTCTCGGCAATCTTTTTGTCGACTAAATCACTTTGTTCAGGTTGAATCGGTTATTAGAACATCATGTGATGCATCTCCTTTAAAAAACATACACACATATTAGAGGGCTGAATTTACCTATATGAATTGGGATACGGCGGTCCACATGGCTTTTCGCATGGCACCAACATGCGGCAACTGGTCCACAGCTTTGGAAATTTCATCCTAACAGGGAAGTACGGCAAGCATTGGGAATATAAAGGAATATAGGCTTACAGCTATGCAGGATGGATGAATATCCGTCAGACGGCGAAGGAAAGGCAATCTCCATGTAATTGTGACGGTTTGAATGCGGGTGTATGGAACTTCCCATTCATCTGCTGTTACGTCAGAGGGACGAAGCGACTTTTTTGAGGAGGAAGCGGAATGATTGAATTTACACGGCCATCGCCTATGAAGAAAACATGCACGATGCACCCGGAAAAGGAATCTGTCAGATCGGTTTCGTTTACTGATTTTAACGGCAATTCTGTAACAGTAACCCTTTGTCAAATGTGTCTGGCTGAATTAAAAATGAAAGCCGCGACTGAATACAGGAGTATGACAGAGGAGCGGGCCAAACTGAATCGTTTCAAGATTGGTGATCATGTGTATTTAGAGCATTTGGGAGTAGTCAGCGAGATAAAAAACATGGAAGGCGCTCAAGTGGCAAACAGGACAGACACAGACGGAGTCCGGAAGGCTACCCCTAGGGAAATCGCAGAATACAAAAAACAGGGGAAGTAATGACAATGAAAAAAACTACTCAAGGCAATCATTTATCCGTTGTATTATAGCAGAGGCCGTTGCGCCGTCTGCCGAAGAGATCGCGCAGTTATTGGGGATTAAAAAAGGAACTGTGCAGAAGAACATTGAACGTTCCCGCCTGAAAATGAAAAATAGAGCAGATCACAGCCTATTCTGTTTAGCATGAATAGGTTGTTTATTTATTGAAATATAAGAAAAGTTTTCAAAAAATATTTAAATACTGTTATTTATATAGGTATAATGGTATTGTTTATTGTTGCAATTCAGGGAATTCAAAGAGGATGATGTTAATGTACAATCTTAAAGAACGCGATGCAATTAAACGGTTCTTAAATGAGGAAACCGTTAATACAAGCGAAGCAATTGAATTATTGGGCTTCACTCGTCAATACCTAAACCAGTTAGTTAAAAGAGGGGAATTCGAGCCGATGAAAAGAAACGTCTCGGAACTGGATTTATCTGAAAGAGAATATTTTGGATTCTCAAAAACATAGAAGGAAATGAGCACCCTGTCAAAAGGGTGTTTTATACTGGGGAATTCTCGACAAATTTTGCAATAGCTTCTAATACGCTCCCTAGCTGCCGATAATAATTTGGGAGGCGAAAAAAATGACTAGAGAATTTGGGAAATCAAAATATGTAAAAAAATATTTGGAAAACAGGTATGGGGAAATTTACAATTTAACATTTGATGAACAAGCAGACTTAAGAAAGTCAATTGTAATGGATCACGATTTAACCGATATAGAGAGAATGTTACGTAGGACGAAGTCGTCAATTGAAGGTGCCAAAGATAGTCAACCTATTTATAACATTCCTTTTACTTTTTTCGCAGTATTGTTATCTATTGTAGCAACAATGGCGATAGCATTAATAACTGTAACTCTTACCTTCTACAATACTCTATTAAGAAGTTATTTAGGTGAAGAAAAATTAAGTAAAGAAAAATTTTTAAGTCTGACAAAATCAATAGATTACTCACCTGTTTTTCAAGTGGCAGTGTTCTATGTTTTTTTATGTTTTCTAATTATTGCAATCGGATATGGTTTATATTTGTACAGAATGGCTGGAAAAATTGATAAAAGGAACTATCTAAAAGATATAATCGAAGAATGTAAAGATGAATATGAAGAATTAAAAAAACAAAATACACAGGACGAATCTTCAAGCACTCAATAGGTGCATTTTTGTCTTACGGTTACCACCTATTTATGAAAGACACTTTCGTTCGACAAATTTTGCAAATAGTTCCTTTGTCATATCCTTAACCGATAATAAGGTGGGAGGTGAAAAGATGAGTGATAAGTTAACTGATTTCTTAGCAGAGAAAAAAAGAGAAGAAGAAAATGCGCAAAATATTATCCAGCTAACACGGGATAACAACTTAGAAAAATTTCGAAGTATCATAAGTTCCATGAAGCTGTGGCTTGAAGAGACAAAAAATAATGGTTTCGTCAAATTCGATGAATCAAACCATCAATTTGGATTGTATGAAGATGTAATCGGTCTTGTCCTTCATTTTGAGAAAAAAAAGATACTGATAGTTTCGCCTATGAAAGACTTTGAGAAGATAGATGAAATTAAAGTCCGCTTCGTATTAGGAGGAACGACTGTACCTGTAAGCGATCTCTATTTAGAAATTCGACAGGGGACATGGTTTCTTGTTGATAATAGGTCAAAAAGTGATAGAAAAGAGACAGTTCTAGAAAAGGACAACTTCCAAGAATTATTAATAAGTCTAATTTCTTGAGTCTATAGCATCCTTCGGGGTGCTTTTTATGTTTTCTGTAAACTGACTCCGATAAATCGTTCGACAAATTTCGCCAGTGGTTCCATTGTCACTCTCTTTTGCAGATAATAAAGAGGGAGAGGGGTGAAATAATGGATTTAGCAGATAGTTTAGGCCTTGCGATAGCTACCGCTATATTAACGCTTATAGTTAACATTTTATTTAAATTGGTTCAAAATAAAACTGATTTCATGGTAAGTATAAAACAATTCAAAAGAGATCATTACTTTAAGCAGCTTAATGAGTTATATAAGGAACTTTATGCGATAGTATGTCAATCGGAGTTTTTAAGGAAGTTTCATCACATTGATGAGCTGAATTCTATGAAGGAGGTTCCCTTTATAGAATTGGCTAAAAGAATTAAAAAAATACAAACCAATTTGGTTACAGGAGAAGAAAAAGTAATAGGAGAAGATGTAGAGACCGCGATAACTAGGTTTGACAAAAAAAATATAATTGCGCTAATCATGAGAAATAAACAATATGCATCACAAGAATTATTAAAACTAGCAGTAGGATACAGGTACTGTCATGAATATTATACAAAAAAAGATCTTGATGAGATTCAATTAGAAGTGTTCCAAAAAACGGAGTTGGATTATATTTATAAGATTGTTATAAGAATTGTAATGGAAACGAATGAGAAACTGAAATTTTGCAAAATGGATTTTAATGAGTCAGAACGGAGAACTGGAAAAATAGATAATCAAATTTTTGTTCTCAAGAATTAAAGTGATTTAATAAATCTCAAGAAGGTGAAAATTTGATAGATGTTTTTAAATTAGTAGGTATTCCGATTCTCGCCTCCGCCTTTACCATTCTTTTTACTACCGGCATAACCTTAATTAAGGAAGTTTGGCAAGAGAAAAGAAGTCATGTTCAGCTATTAGAAAAGGATAAGCTGAAATTATTATATAATAAACTGTATATTATTAAATTAAAAGTTTATGATAGCTTAGATTTAGCTGATATTTTCCGTAAAAATAATGAACCATTACGGGAACCCAATTCAAGCGCTTGGGACTTTGCCATTGATTTGGTTAAGCCTCTAATTGAAGAGAATATTCATCTTTTAGAGGCGGATGATTTACATATTTGGGGGCTGTTTTTGGAAGGTGAGGGAGCAGAAATTTATTTCGAAGAGGCGTATTACCTTAAATACAAACATTTTTTGGTTTTCTTAGATAGTACCTCCAAAACTTATCTGAAGTTATACAGGAAGTATCATAAAATCACATAGCACCTCTAAAAACACCTTAGAGGTGTCTTTTTTATATTCTCTTTAAACCGATTCCGGAAGCCTCAGAAAAACTATTGGCGGTTAACGGTCTGAGTGCGGCGTCGGTTTAGAGGGAATATCTTTTCAAAAACAAACACGAATCAGAAGGGGGCGGCGGTGGATGTAGATGGCTGAAAAGCACATACAGGCGTATAAGGATTACGTCAAAGGCATGAAATACAAGGATCTTGCCGAGAAATACGGGGTGTCAGTGAACACCATTAAATCGTAAAAACAGCGGCGGGGCGGCTCCGGCAAGAAATCAAACGCTGTATCACATGGGTTCTTCTCGAAATATCTGCCGGAAGAAACACTATCCATTGAAGAGTCAGGGGTGTTTTCAATTAAATTTTCAGCTGATTTCCTAACTGTCACGGAAAACATCACACAGGAAATATATTGACTTTCATCCTGTTTGTAATGTTAATTAGAAGATGTATACAAAAACATTATAATGAGGAGGTCTGGATGTGAAAAATAAAGCGGGAATACAATTTGGAATATGCATTGGACTTTTATGTTTAAGCTTTACCGGTTTCAATCCTTTATTCGGCTCAGCGCATGCTGAAGCGAAATCCATAGAGGACGCAAAAATGACAAGCTGTATAACGAATCAGAAATTTGTTCAGCTTGAGAAAAAATTTGATGCCAGGCTCGGCGTTTATGCGATTGATACAGGTTCAAACAAGACAATCGCCTATCGGCCGAATGAACGGTTTGCTTACGCATCAACCTATAAAGTTCTGGCTGCAGCTGCTGTTCTGAAGAAAAGCTCAAATGAAAAACTTAATGCCATCATCCGCTACAGCAAAGACGATTTAGTTACATATTCTCCAATCACAGAAAAACACCTGGATACAGGCATGAGCCTGAAAGAAATCTCAGAAGCCGCTGTCCGTTACAGCGATAATACCGCCGGGAACCTATTGCTCCAGCAGCTTGGCGGCCCCAAAGGTTTTGAAAAGTCATTGAAACAGATCGGGGATCATGTAACAAAAGCTGATCGATTCGAGACGGATCTAAACTCTGCGATTCCCGGGGATCGTCGTGACACAAGCACCGCAAAAGCACTGGCGACTGACCTTAAGACTTTCGCTTTGGGTAACACTCTCACGGCTGACAAGCGCACGATTTTAACAGATTGGATGCGGGGCAACGCTACCGGCGACGAACTGATTCGGGCAGGCGCTCCTGCAGGATGGGAAGTCGGCGATAAATCCGGAGCCGGAAGCTACGGCACACGAAACGACATTGCGATCGTTTGGCCGCCTGACAGAGCCCCAATTGTTTTGGCAATCCTGTCAAACCGGTTTACGGAAGATGCCAATTATAATAATGCTCTTATCGCTGAGGCTGCAAAAGTCGCTCTAAATGCTCTTAAATAAACATTGCCGTTCATTTTTTATGGACGGTTTTTTATATGTTGAGAATGCGGTATGCCGGTTTCGTTTTTCGATAAATGTTATAATGTAAAGCCATAAAAAGATGGGAAGAGGGGGAATTTCGATGCATTACATAACGGCATGCTTAAAAATCATCAGTGATAAAGACCTTAATGAAATAATGAAAGAGTTCAAAAAACTTGAGGAAGAAACGAACAAAGAAGAAGGCTGTATTCAGTTCCATGCTTATCCGCTCGAACCATCAGAACGCAAACTCATGCTTTGGGAGATTTGGGAAAACGAAGAAGCTGTTAAAGTCCATTTTACGAAAAAACATACAAAAGACGTTCAAAAACAAGAATTAACGGAAGTAGAATGGTTAATGAAAAGCAATGTGAATGAGTAAAAGGCTTTGTCTGTTGTTGGCTGACTTTGCCGGCAACAATCATCAGTTTCATTCACTAAAACCCTTGCTGTGCAAGGGTTTTTTACTTTAAAAAGTTCTTTATATGGCAGTCTTTTTATGGGTAAGGAACAGACTTGGAATGAAGATGGCCGCAAGGATGATGACGGATACTAAGAATCCGGCATGGTAGCCTTTTAAACTGTTCGAAATCGTCGGCTGCAATCCTTGTATGACAGTTGCGGTAACGGTTGCGATCACAGCTGACCCAAAGCTGGAACCGAGGTTTTCAATCATATGAATACCGACACCCGCTTCCGGAAGCTGTTTGCTGTCAAGACCTGTATAAGCGTCACTCATTAATGGGAGCATAATTCCTCCAAAACTGGTGCCGCGGATAAATAATACGACGGAAATCCAAATCATATTTGTGTTATCGGTGATAAAAATAAGCGGGATAGATCCGATCAGCGAAAGAACAAGACTGACCGTAACCACGTATTTCGCACCGATCTTATCAATCATTTTTCCGATCAGCGGACGAGTCACGAGCATTCCGACTCCTTGAGGGATTAAAGCGAGTGCTGCTCCGGCTGCCGTGAAATGACGAATGTTTTGAAAAAACAGCGGAAGTATTAACATCGGCCCCATGATGGCAACATTCGCTAAGAACAACCCGATCGAAGATGATAAGAAGCTCTTGTTTGCAAACAAATTCATAGGCAGCACGGTTTGGTTTTTCTGGATCAGATTATATACAAGATAAATGACTGCTGAAACAAGACCGATGCCCACCCATAAAATGGTGTCGCTATTGTTAAATGATGCATGATCCGCCGCTTTTGTAATACCGTACATCAATGCCGCGCTCATTAATGACAAATTGATAATCCCGAAAATATCGAGTTTACGATCTTTGTTGAATGGTTCAAATTCTGGAATGGTTTTCATCATAAGCGGTGCAGCAATCAAAACGATGAACACGTTGATGTAAAAAATCCAATGCCATGAAGCGCCTTGGACGATGAAGCCTCCGATGACAGGTCCTAAGATCGGGCCGAAGATCATAGGGGTGCTGACGATTGCCATCACTTTTCCCAGGTTTTCCGGACCTGCCGTTTTAACCAAGAGTGTTGACATAAGCGGAGTCATAATACCGGCGCTGAATCCTTGAAGCAAACGGAAGAAGATGAAGCTGGAAACGTCACGGCTCATCCCCGCAAAAACAGAAATGACACCAAAGGCGATGACTGAGCCGATGAAGATTTTCTTACCGTTATATTTATTCATAAGCCAGCCGGATACGGGTACTGCAATCGCAAGTGCTAAGACATAGCCTGTAACGGACCACTGAATGGTATCCAATGTCGTGTTGAAGTCTTTGGTCAGTTTGTCGATGGCGATGTTTACCATCGTAGAGTCAAGCATTGGAGCGATTGCTCCCAGTGCAATAGCCCAGGCGGCTGTGAGAACTTCTTTTGGCACCCGAAGTTCCTTTCTTTTATGTGTTGACATATTACTCTCCTCTCAAAATTGCTGTCTTTGTTTCCTTGTCAACAAAATAATAGAGTGACTTTGTTTCTTTGTCAACAATAAGAGGGATATAAAAAGGCAGCCCGTTTTCATGGAGAAGGGCTGCCTATGGTTTTATTCATATTTATTCCGATTTCATGTCTGCACCAAGTTTCTTTATTTCTGAATCCAAATGCCTGCTGTATGTTTCCACGAAGTTCAGCATCGTGTCAAATTGTTCATCAGTTACTTGTTCAAACACGATTTTGTCCCGTTCTTGAAACTCTTTGTGCAATTCCTCGTGAATTTTATAAATGACTTTTCCTTGCTCAGTAAGCCTGAAATAGATTTCTTTCTTGTTAAGCGGCTTCTGATAGCTTTCAATAAGGCCTTTATTGATAAGCTTCTTCGTTAATTTACTTATGGCGCCTCTTGTCATATAAAGGGACTCCGCAAGTTTAGTCACATTGGCGTCTTCAATTTTTTCGATGAATTCGATGCAATGCACTTCAGAAGGTTTATGCCCCTTAAGGCTTTCTTCCATCTTCAGCCTATTCAGCCACACCATCTTGTTAAAAAAGTCCCTGAAATCCGTGAGGAGCTGTTCTTTTTTGTCCATGTCCCGTCCTCCTGCTCGGTGGTGCTTACACAATATTATAAAATGTTTGTTTCTTTTTCAACAATCGTAAAGTTATTATTTAGGAACTGAGAGATAGTGCGCAGAAATAAGAAGGAGGGGGAAGAGAAGAAGTATTCTATTTAAAAAGCGGCTTTTTAACCGAAACGTGGGTTTTCGGGTATTTTTCTTTCCGTATTCGTTACTTGCTCTGTTTCATAACAGGCCAACACTACAGCCTTATAAAAAAGCAGGCTGCACAATGAGCCTGCTTGAGATTCGCATCAATCATTTTCCTGTTGCGGCATCATGAAAAGCGTCGATTGCGGTTGTGTATTTCAAGACGTTTTTAGACACTTTGGCGGTTGCGCCTAATGGGTACGCGTCTGACAGAACGCTGGAGTGAGCTTCGGGTTCCCAGTAAAATACGCCGATTCCTTTGCCGTTCGGAACCGCTTTCACCAGTTTTATGGTGTCTTTTATGGTCCAGTAGGAATCTTTCGGATTATTTTCATCTCCGCCCAGTTCAACCACCATGACTTCCTTGTTGTAGCGTGAGGCGATGTCATTCAAATTAGATGATAAATGGCTGGTGAGCTCCCAGTACGGCTTGCCTTCCCAATAGGGATAGAACGAAACGCCGATGATGTCGGTTTTTCCTCCGTTTTTAATGAATTGATCAAACCACCATCTGAATAGGGCGTTGTCCGTGCCGTGTGCCAAATGGCTGATGACCTTGGTGGCCTGGCTGACGGATTTCACGGCGTCATAGCCTTTGTTCAGTAAGGCGGTCAATTTGCTGAAATCGTTCGTGCTGCCGTCGGGCAGTAAAATTCCTGAATTCATTTCATTTCCTACTTGCACCCAATCAGGGGAGATGCCGTGATTTTTAAGTTCTTTCATGACATCGTACGTATGGTTATACACGGCTGCCTGCAGCTGGCTGTTTGAATAGCCGGTCCATTTGTTCGGCTTGATCTGGTGGCCGGGATCAGCGAACACATCACTGTAATGGAAGTCAACCATTACCTTCATTCCTAACGCTTTTGCCCTTTTTGCCGCTGCAAGTACGCCCGCTTTGTCACTATAGCCGAGCATGGTCCATGTTGTGCCGTCTTTCAGCCAATAATAGCTGCTTGGCGGATTCACAAACACTCTCAGTCTCACGGCATTTATTCCGTGATCTTTAAGAATCTGCAAGGCATCTTTCTGTTTTCCGCCGTCATCCAGCCAGCGCACACCTTCGTCCTCCATTTGTTTCAGCCATCCTATATCAGCGCCATAGGCAAACGGGGCTTCCGCTTTTGCTTTAGGAGACTTCTCAAAGAATGTAAAAGCAGTGAAAATGAGAGAAAGACAGATTGCGTTTACAAATACACGTTTCAATCGGTTTTTGAACATCACAATACCTCCTGATAAAAAAGATTGTTGATTGATTTCACTCTGAATGTTTCAGCTGCCATTCTCCAATAACGTCGTGAAACGCTGAAACGCCTGAATTCCTTCGGGTGTCATTTTAAAAACGCCTGCATCGGTCAGCGCGCGTAAAAATACATTCGCGGTTTCTTTTTGTAAAACAGCGGCTGCATTTTCCGGTGTCACGTCTTCATCCGCTTTGATGTTTTCGGCCCACGGAAGATGAATGTCTTTGATGTCATGAGGTTCATTCAGTAAATACTTTTTCACTTCTGCCAGCTCATCTTTCAGGCGGGGAGGTAAAACGGCGAGTCCCATCACTTCAATCAGACCGATATTTTCTTTTTTGATGTGATGGACATCTTGATGCGGGTGAAAAATGCCATCCGGATAATTTTCGGAGGTGCGGTTGTTTCTGAGAGCGAGATCGATTTCAAAATCCGTTCCCCTGCGTCTGGCAATTGGAGTGACGGTATTATGGGGTTCATTCGTTTTTGCGATGATGCTGACGGTTTCGTCTGAATATTCCCGCCACTTTTCAAAAACATACGCAGCGGCATCGGTCAGCAAATCCGGATCTTTTGCGCGAAGGCGGATCACTGATACCGGCCACTTCACGGCTTCGGCCTGAACGTCTGGAAAATGACGCATATGAAAAGGGTAGAGAGAACCCGCTTTTGCCATCGGAAACTCATGGGCGCCGCCTTGATAATGATCGTGAGAAAGAATGGAGCCTCCTACGATCGGCAAGTCTGCGTTTGATCCCGCGAAATAATGCGGGAAGATTTCCGTAATGGCCAGAAGCCTTCTGAAGCTGTCGCGGCTGATGTTCATCGGCTTGTGCACGCTTGAAAGAAAGATAGCGTGCTCGCTGTAATACGCATAAGGAGAGTATTGAAACCCCCACTGTTCTCCCGCTAAGTCAAGCCTGATGATGCGGTGGTTTGAACGGGCGGGGTGATGCGGTGTTCCGGCATACCCCTCGTTTTCCATACAGAGCAGGCATGTCGGATACCGGTTTTCCGGACTGTTTTTTACCGCGGCGATGTCTTTAGGATCTTTTTCGGGCTTTGATAAATTAATGGTGATGTCCAATTCTCCAAAAGGTGTTGGTGAGCGGTACACGATATTTTTTCGAATGGCCCGCGTCTTAATATAGTCGTTGTTTTGACTCAATCTATAAAAATAATCTGTTGCTTTTTTCGGGCAATCTGATAACAATTTGCTGAATGCGGCATTGATCAGAGAAGGGGCCGGTGTGATCACGTCCATGATTCTGCTTCCCAGCATGTCTCTTTCAGCCGGCGTATCGTTTATGATTGACCGTTTTACCGCGTCTTTCACCAATTCGTCCAAATAGTAAAGCCTGTTTTGTTTCTTGATATGCTTCGGATCTGCATAATCCGTCAGTCCGAGCAGATCGAGAAGTCTGTTTCTTGTATAAATCACATCTGTTTCATTTATGTCGCCTAAGACAGTGCTTTCTTTCAGAAACCCTGCCACTGATTCAAAAACTTCAATGACCGCCGCCTCCATTTCATTTGTCCTTGTATCCGTTTGGATGATGCCGATGCCAATTCCATGCTGACGCAATGATTTCCGATATGTCCGTTTGTTTCGGATTCCAGCCCAGAATGTTCCGCGCTTTATCGCTGGAAGCGATGAGGGTGCTTGGATCACCGGGTCTTCTTGCGGCCGCTCTTACTTTTATGTCTCTTTCGGTCACTTGCCGGGCCGCTTCCGCCATTTCTGATACGGAAAAACCGCTGCTTGATCCTAAATTGAAAATGCCGCTGTCTCCGCCGTTTTGCAAATATTCCAGAGCGAGAATATGGGCATCGATTAAATCGGAAACATGGACATAATCGCGGATGCACGTGCCGTCTTTTGTCTCATAGTCAGTGCCGAATATCAAAACCTCCTCGCGCTGACCGAGCGCGGTTTGTAAAAGGATAGGGATAAGGTGGGTTTCCGGATGATGATCTTCTCCGATGGAACCGTCCATTTTCGCGCCGGCAACGTTAAAATACCGAAGCGAGACATATTTTATGCCGCAGGCGGTTTCGCACCACTTCAGTATTTTTTCTGCCATGAGTTTTGATTCGCCGTATGCGCTTTCCGGCTTTTCCGGCATGTCTTCTGTGATGGGCACTTTTTCAGGTTCGCCGTATACAGCGGCGGATGAAGAAAACACAATGTGTTTCACTCCGAATTCCTGCATGACCTCCAGCGTAATTTGCGTACCGTACACATTATTATTGAAATATGAAAGAGGGTCTTTCATTGATTCGCCGACAAGGGATTGAGCGGCAAAATGGAGAACGCCTGTTACGTTCTCCTTCGCAAACACAGAGCGAAGAAACGGTTTGTCACGGATATCTCCATGGTAAAAAACTGCTTTTTCATGAACAGCTTTCCGGTGGCCTGTCTGCAGATGATCAACAGCTATCGTTTTCAATCCTTTGTTTAATAATTGATCAACCGCATGAGAACCGATATAGCCGGCTCCGCCGAGAACGAGAATCGCCATGATTTATTTTTCCCTCCATTCAGCCGCGCCATCGCTTATATCCGCGATGTAGAAAGAAGCTTCAAGTCCTGTCCTGCTGCGGTAGTGAGATGAAACGGCCCGGGTAAAGCCGGCGGTTTCTTCACTTTCCACAATGGCTATGGCGCAGCCGCCGAACCCCGCGCCCGTCATCCGCGCTCCGAGCGCTCCTTCTTTCCAGGCTGCTTCAGCGAGCGCGTCTAATTCGTCACCGGTCACTTCGTAATCATCGCGTAACGAACGGTGGGACGCATTCATCAGCTCGCCGAACGTTTTCAAATCATTCGATTTGAGAGCCTCCGCAGCTGAGAGGGTCCGCTCGTTTTCGTTGACCGCGTGCCGGGCTCTTTTACGCAACGTTTCACAGGAGAGAAGGGATTCGAGTTCGTTGAATTCTTCTGCCGTCAATTCCGCAAGTGATGCGATATTCCGATATTGCCGCAGTTCTGAAAGAGCTGCGTCGCATTCGCTGCGGCGTTCATTATATTTTGAAGCCGCCAGCTCCCGGCGCTTGTTCGTATTCATAATGACGATTTTATATCCGTTAAAAGCAGCCGGAATCATTTCGTGCTCAAGCTTATCGCAGTTTAACAGAATGGCCATGTTCTTTTTGCCTTTTTGCACTGCGAATTGATCCATAATGCCTGAATTCACGCCGATAAATTCATTTTCGACTCTTTTTCCGATAAGCGCCAGTTCAGTATCGGAAACATCCAGGCTGAATAACTTTCTTAAAATGGAACCTGTTAACATTTCAATGGAAGCGGAGGAGCTTAAACCGGCTCCGTTTGGAATCGTACCGTGAAAAAGAATATCCATTCCGCTGTCTATTTGGCCGCCGGCTTTAAGAAGGTAATGGATCATCCCCTTCGGATAATTGGCCCAGCCGTCTTCTTTTTTGTATGCTGTGGCGGAAAGATCAAGGCAGACAATGCCGCTGTCAGGAAAGTTTTCTGAGTATAACCGGATCTGGTGATCTCCGCGTTTTGCGCATACGGCATAAGTTCCGATCGTGATCGCGCATGGAAGAACGTGGCCGCCTATATAATCCGTATGTTCCCCGATCAGGTTGATCCGGCCGGGTGCGAAAAACAGTTCTCCGTTACTTCTCTTGAAAATGTCTTCGAATCTTGATTTCAAAAGTTTGGTTTCCATGATAAACCTCCGATTCTATTTTGAGGTATGCTCCAGTATGAACTGAATGGCTTTTTGTGAATTTCTGGTGAGGCTGATATATTCTGCTCCTTTCGTTGCGATGAGTTTCACTTGCAGGCGGTCCGCATCTTCTTTAATGTCATCGTAATAAGAGCCGACCTGCGGAGCCAAAATGATCATATCGAAGTCTTTCATGATGTCGTAATGGGATCCGTAGGCGCCTGCTGAGGCGGTAATCGGCACGTTATATTCTTCGGCTCCTTCTGTCAGTGCGTTCGCAAGCATGGCGCTCGTTCCCGCTCCGGCGCACAGCACTAACACATTGGTGCTGTGTTCCAAGGCGGATGAGGATTCCTGAAGATTTGTGCTGATGACGGAGGACGCGTCTTCGGAGGCGCCGGCCATGGCGGGCTGTAATGTTTGCGGCGCGGTTTCAGGCTCGGTGTGTTGGGCTTCTTTCGCCGCTAATACTTTGTCATAAGCTTTACAGAATGGCAGGTATATCAGGAAATCGACAATGATTAATACAGCTGTCAGCACAAAAGCCGAGAGCCCCATGCCGGTTCCGAGAATCAAGCCGGCGGGCGCCGGGGTGGCCCACGGAAGAACATACATAAAACTGTTCATTCCGATGACATCCACGAAAAATTTAAACAGACAGACATTCACCATCGGCGTTACAACAAACGGAATGAAAAAATAAGGATTTAAAATGATCGGCGCAGCAAAGAGCAGAGGTTCGTTTACTGCGAAAGACACCGGAACCGCGGATGCTTTTCCGACTGCTTTCAATTGCTTGGATTTCGCGAAAAGAAGAAAGATAAACGGAACCACAAGGGTTGCGCCGGTTCCTCCCATTGTGCCGACGAAGTTCCCGAGTCCGACGGTCAGCACGTTGGACGCCTGCTCACCGGCATTATGAAGCTGAAGGTTCGCCTCCACATTTGCGTAAATAATAGCTGCGATGGCCGGTTCCACAATAGAAGGCCCGTGAACGCCGACAAACCAGAACAGCGCCATCATTCCCCAAATGACACAAATCCCCAGATAACCGTCTGCGGCGGTAAAAAACGGCGATAAGAGAGAGGAGAGAGCCTCTGCAAACGATACGTTCAGCGTGTTCCTGATCAATAAATCAACGATCACCATGGCCAAAACGGAAAAAGCGAACGGAAAAACATCTTTAAATGTTTGTGAAATGGTACCCGGTACTTCTTTAGGCATTTTAATCGTAATATTTTTCAGCACGCAGAATCTGTAAACGTTCACTGTTATGAAAGCGGATACAAAAGCGGCTAAAAGACCTTTTGTGCCGAGGTATTCCGTGGAGAATCCGCCATCGATTTGAGTGACGCTTAAAATGAGAAACCCGACGACTGAAGCAAGCATCGCTGAAACGGGGTTGATCCCTTTGTTTTTCGGCATTTTTCGGTTCATTGATTCACTCAGGCATTTCGCACTTGTTGCCGCAACGATCAGACCGAGGGCGCCCATTGAATAGTTATAAACTTTCCAAAGCCATTCAGAAACACTTTTAGGCCAAGTGAAACCCAACACTTCCGGCACAGCGGCGGTGAGGATAAAAATGCTGGCGAATAAAATAACAGGCATGGCAGTTAAGAAGCCGTCGCGGATCGCGCCTAAATAAATGTTTCTTGAGATTTTTTCAAAAAACGGTTTTCCCTTTTCGATTTGCTTGATGATACCGTTCATTTTTCCACTCCTTATCGGCGGCTTCGGTAGAGTTCTATAAAATCCTGAATAAGATCACGGAGCAAAAGGGTTGTCATCAAGTGGTCCTGACCGTGAACGAAAATAAACCCTAATTCCATGTCCTTGCCGTCAGCTTCTTCAGCTAACATTTTCGTTTGCGCATTGTGGGCGAGGGTTAAATTTTCATCGGCGCTTTTCAATGCTGCTTCCGTGTTTTCGAAGTTTCCGGCACGGACTTCTTTCAGGACTTTCAATAAAGTGCTTCTGGCGTCGCCGGCATAGGCGACGATTTCAAAACCGAGCATCTGCAATTCTTCCTTTGTCATGAAAAAAACCTCCTAA
Organism: Bacillus sp. JNUCC-22; assembly: GCF_018861275.1. Taxonomy (NCBI): domain Bacteria; kingdom Bacillati; phylum Bacillota; class Bacilli; order Caryophanales; family Bacillaceae; genus Bacillus; species Bacillus sp. JNUCC-22. The sequence goes on from NZ_CP076408.1 coordinate 1,187,269, forward strand.
AGACGGCACACATGATGAAAAGAGACTCTTTTCACCATGTATGATCGTTAAATGATTGTTTTTGTTTCACTTACAAGTTTGTACCAGTAGGCCGATTCTTTCGGATATCGTTTTTGGGTGTCAAAGTCGACGTAAAAAAGACCGTAACGTTTGTTGTAGCCGTTGGTCCATGAAAATAAATCCATTAAGGACCATAAGAAGTACCCCTTTACATTGACTCCGTCGGTAATCGCTTTACTGACGGCTTCTAAATAGACTTTTAAATAGTCGATTCTTGCCTTATCCATAATGATGCCGTCTTCAAACTCATCTTTATAGCCCATGCCGTTTTCGGTAATGTAAATTTTGTTATATTGCGGATAGTCCCGTTTGATGCGCATCAGCATGTCATACAGACCTTCAGGATAAATGAGCCAGTCCCAATCGGTCCGCTTCAGGCCTTCTTTGTAAATTCTTTCGCCGATTCCTTTTACTTTATAGACCGAAGTGCCCTTATCGCCCGTTCCGTTATGGTGAATAACGGTTTCTCCGTCGTACGCTTTGACGAAATGGCATTGATAATGATTGATGCCGAGATAATCATTGCGCGTTGACGCTTTTTTCATCACGTCAAAGTCACTGTCTGAAAACTCGTATGAAGCGCCGTTTGCCTCACAGATTTCATCCAGAGCCCGCATGGTTTCCTCAGAATAATACCCAAGGTAGGTGGCGTCGAGGAGGAATCTCACTGATAACGCGTCATCCAGAAAACAGGCGTGGCGGTCTTTTTCTGAGTCACTGGCGGGATATTTTGTTTCCAATGAGTGGACGACACCGATTTCTCCCGGATAGCCGCCGTCTTTAAAAAGATTGACGGTCATCGCATGCGCTACCATCATGTGATGGAGGCATTGAATGACTTTTGTGATATCACTTTTAACAGATGGCGGAAAAACCCCGAGTAAATACTGGTTGGTGGCTGTGGGATAAATTTCGTTAAACGTGCTCCAATATCTGATTTCGCTGAATTCTTTAAAGCAAAACTCCGCATAGCTGACAAACGCTTCTATTGCAGCGCGGTTGAGAAAATCTCCCTGATCAAATAATCCTTTCGGTGTATCGAAATGATGCAGCGTGACAAAAGGGGTGACGTTGCGTTTATGGCACTCTGAGAAAATACGATGATAGTAATCAACACCTTCCTGATTGATTTTGCCCGTGCCGTCAGGGAAAATTCTCGTCCAGGCTATAGAAAGGCGGATGCCGTTTATTCCGAATTTTTCACATAGTTTAATATCTTCCGGAAACTGGCGGTAAAAATCACTTGCCGGATCAGGGCTGAATCTTCCCTGTTTTTCAAGAAATTCATCCCAGGCCACAGGCCCTTTGCCGCCTTCTTTTGTGGCGCCTTCCGCTTGATATGCCGCAGTCGCCCCGCCGAAAATAAAGTCATGAGGTAATTTGAGCATTACTGAATCCTCCTTCGCCAATGTGTGAATTGAAGTTTGTTAATGTTTGTAATTGTTATCTTTTGTTTAATAGTAAACGCATACATTTTTGTTGTCAATAGCTTCATAAAGAAATAACATCTGTTTTCATAGGGGTTATATAAGTTTTTCATTGTTTTATATGTTGATTATGTTGTTTGTTAGTGTTTGTTTTTGTTGACCGGATTGCCGCGGTGTGTTAGATTGTGTGTAAAGTTGAGGGGATGATTGAACATGTTAAAAAAAGAGCGTCTTTTAAAAATCATCGATATCGTAAACTCGCGGGGGTTTATTACGGTGAGTGATATTATCGATGAACTGGATGTTTCTGATATGACAGTGAGAAGAGATCTGGACGAGCTGGATAAGGCCGGAAAAATCGTACGTATTCACGGAGGCGCACAGAGCATTTCTTATTCCATTGATCACGAATTATCGCATAATGAAAAACTGGGTGTTCAAATGGAGGAGAAGGAGAAGATCGCGGAACTCGCAGCTTCCTATGTAAATGACGGCGATACCGTTTTTTTAGGGCCCGGCACGACGATTGAACTTTTAGCCAAACACTTGCTGCATAAGCGAATCAGGATTATCACAAACAACTATCCCGTATTTGATATTTTAAAACATGGTGACACTGCGGATACCATCCTGATTGGCGGCGATTTCCGAAAAAATACCGGTGCCTTCGTCGGACCCATCGTGAACGGCAATCTGCAGAAATTCAATTTTACGAAAGCCTTCATCAGCGCAAACGGCATACATAATGATGAGATTTCTTCTTACAGCATTGAAGAAGGGGAAGCCCATCAAATCGCGCTGAATAATTCGCGGACGAAATTTTTGCTGGCGGATAATAAAAAATTCAACCGGGAAGATTTTTACGTGTTCTATAACTTGCACGATATGGACTATCTGATTACGGATGATAAAGTGATGAAAGATGTTCAAATTCATTACGAGCAATATGTAGATGTCAAAATCGCAAAAAAATAAAAAGGCGGGCGGTTCGATGAAAGGGGTTATTTTTGATTTCAACGGCACGATGTTTCAAGATTCGCATCTGCACGAAAAAGCATGGTTTTTCATGGTGAAAAAATACGCGCCGAAAACCATTTCTGATGAAGACATTTTCGTGAACATTCACGGGAGAACAAACAGTGAAATCCTGACGTATTTTATTTCCGGCGATTTAACAAATGAAGAAATCGAGAAGCTGTCTTTTGAAAAAGAAGCCTACTACAGAGAATTATGCCTTGAAAACAAAGATGAGTTAAAGCTGACGAAGGGATTGACCGGCGTATTGAACCATTTGAAAAAATCAGAAACGCCGATGACTATTGCCACGGCTACGGTAAAGGAAAATGTCGAGTTTTACTTTGACGTCTTTCAGTTGGATCGGTGGTTTGATTTTGACAAAGTCACGTTTGATGACGGGAGCTTCCCTGGAAAACCGGCGCCGGATATTTTTCTCATCGCATCGGAAAAGTTAGGGCTCAGACCTGAAGATTGCTTAGTTATTGAAGATGCCTTTTCGGGGCTCATAGCGGCAAAAAAAGCAGGTGCAGGCAAGATTATAGCCATTGACCCGCTCGGAAAAAACCGCGCGCTATTTGAAGAAAAACAACTGGCGGATGACGGGATACTGACAGATTTCACCTCGTTTTTTGAGGTGATTGCCGGACATTCTGTTTGAGAGATGCAGTTGGATTGAGTGTGATCTTTATTGTAATGTGAAATGTCTTTGATTGAAGCTATTATGAGCTTCATTAAGGATTCATCGAGAGGTGTTATTCTATATTACTCTTATGTACTAAGTTTTTAGTAAACTGCTGGCCAATAACCGAGGAGTGAAAACCAAATCACTTTTAAATCGAGAGGCTTTTTCAATATTTCTTTGATTGAAAGTAAGTGATTTTAGATCGCTTAGTTAAATGAATCTCTTGTCATACGATCGCCATCTATAGATGAGAATTATTACAAAGATGAGAGGAATGAATAAATTGGCAGAGAAATATGACAAGTGGACAAGATTACTTGATATGATTGAACCTAATTATGCTTTTGAATCAGCAGTTGTGGGTAACTCCATTTATGTATTAGGAGGTGCACGTAATCAAAAATATAACAAAAATTATAGTTTTGACACCATAAGTCAAAAATGGACGCAAGGATTAGACATACCCACGCCCAGGGTAGGTTCATGCACAGCAGTGATAGGTGATTATATTTATGTATTGGGCGGTTATAAGGGAGCAAATGTTTACAGCTCTGTAGATGTCTATGATACTAAAACAAATACATGGGGAAGTGCACCTGATATTCCGACCCCGACTTGCCATGCATCAGCCGCTGTTATTAACGATACAATTTATTTGATTGGGGGATTCGACACCGATGCTGCTCATTCGCAACATTATGCTTTTGATACTTTATCCAAAACTTGGAGTGTTAAAAAATCGCCCCCAATTAATATATATGCAACAGAAACTGAAGTTTTTAACGGAAAGATTTATTTAGTTGGCGGGCAAACTAAAGAAGTAGTTCAAGGACATATCAGAAGCGATCTAAACGAATATATTTACGAATATGATCCTGGTTTGGATAGATGGAATCGCAAAAAATTTTTAGGGCCTTTGCAAAATACTTCGACGGCTGTCCTTAATAATAAGATTTACATTATTGGCGGTAGAAAAAATCCAAGTGTAATTGAGCCTTTAACAAAAGTATATGATCCAATTAAAGATGAAATTAGCGTAGAAAAACCCTATCCTTTTGAAAGATATGATGCCAGAATAGCCGCAGTTGGAGACAATCTTTATCTTTTTGGCGGTCTAACGCCGTCTGGATATGCATTAGAATATCTGCATGCTCTTACTCCGGTAAAGACCGAAGAGGATAAAGATGGAGAACCGAAGAATCCTGAGGAACCACCAAATAAACAGCCCGCCAGTAATCGGGCAATTCTTCTTGTTACAATGACCACAGGTCTTGAGAAAGAATTTGATCTTTCAATGGAAGAGATTAAAGATTTTATCAGATGGTATGATCAAAAAAGTTCTGGAATAGGCTTATCTAGATATGTTATCGAGAAGCACTATAATAATATAGGGCCTTTTCAAAATAGAAGGGACCATATTGTTTTTGGGAACATTCTTACTTTTAATGTGAGTGAATACACTTTAGATAAATAAATAATTACCTGTTTCCTTCTGCGGCCCTCTTTTTAGAAAGAGGGCTTTTTTTATGAGGTGCTTATCCTTTTTCAGTTGCGTTTTTGTTTTATAATAATTTTCTCATCGGAGGCGGCATTTTTTGGATCAGAAAGGTGTTCGCCTTAATTGAGATATTGGTTGAATCTATAGATTCGCAGAGATAAAGGGGTCGTAAAAGATATGCCGTTTGGGATTTCAGCCTGTCTTTTGAGAAGGATCATTCTTCAATGACGCTTATTTCCCCCGTACCGAAAAAAAGTGAAACACGTTCTCCTCGCTTTTCATAGGTTTTTATAAGTCCTTCCTGCCCTTTAAGTTTCCAGCCTTTTTCGGCTATTTCCAATTGGTATAAACCGCTCGGACCTTCTTCTTCTTTTGCGAAACGGTATGTATAGTTTGAAACGTATTTTCCTTTTTCATATTCCTTTGTTTTGCTGTGCATAGCGAATAATGGCACCGGGAAATCCGGGTGAGAAACAGATGCTTTATATCCTCCTAAAATAAATAAGCTAAATAACAATAATATAAAAAAACACAGAATATATTTCATAAAACCTTCTTATGTCAATTAGTCGGTGCATTTTTAAAAAAGATACACCGCATGATTGGGTTGTAAAAGCGGGTAAGAAGATAAAGAAAGGAGAGAGACGGATGGAACTTGATTTTGTGATTCGTCTGGCGGTTGCGGGTCTGCTTGGGGCTCTTATTGGATTGGAGAGAGAATTCAGGGCGAAGGAAGCCGGTTTGAGGACGCATTTTTTAGTGGCCGTCGGCAGCGCCTTGATGATGATCGTTTCCAAATACGGCTTTTTTGATTTGTTATCCAACAGCCATACGTCCTTTGATCCGAGCCGGGTGGCGGCGCAGGTCGTCAGCGGCGTCGGATTTTTAGGAGCCGGCACGATTATTTTGCAGCGGCATGTCGTGCGGGGGCTTACGACGGCCGCGGGGATTTGGGCTACGTCGGGCATCGGGCTGACGATCGGGGCAGGTATGTATGTCATCGGCATCAGCGGCACGATTTTGGCGTTAATCGGGCTTGAACTGTTAAATTTTCTGTTTAAACCGGCGGCGCATTCTTTGTCTGTCAGTTTCAGGATTGAGGAGAAAGCCGTCATGCATGATATTTTAACTTCTCTTGAGGAAAAAGGAATTCTTATTACGTCCTATGAATTGAATAAGGCGGTGCTTGAAGTGAAGGGAAGGGTGAAAAGCAAAAGCGGGAAAGCGGCGGTAATGGAAAAAGTTCAAGCTCTCCCGTATATTCTGTCGGTCAAAGTTGAATAGCAGACAGGGGAAGCCTCCTGTCTGCAGTCATTTCTTTTCAAACATTAATACCAGGGATAGAACGGGATATACGGCCGCGGATAGTATGGATACGGTCTTGGGAAATAATAAGGCGGCCGCGGATAGTATGGATATGGTCTTGGGAAATAATAAGGCGGCCGCGGATAATGATATGGCACCCGTTCGTGGCTCTCGGCTGTGTATTCATGATAGAAAGGATCGTACAAGAGGAAAACCTCCTTTTCAAATGTTGGTTCCGTTTACCTTATTCCTGTATGCCGGGTATGGTGTACGTACAACGGGCAAAAAAAAAAGACGCCGGTTATCATCCGGCATCTTTTTTTACACTTTCACATCAATTGAATGTCCGGCAGTCGGGTGCTGGGACGGCAGCATTTTCACTGTTTCTTCCGCCGCAGCCTGTGCATGCTGCATGACCGTTTTTGTTAAAGCGATATTTACATTCTGCGCCAGAGATGCTTGGTGCATAGCGATTGATAACGCAGGGATATCCATAGCTTCCACCTCCTTATCCCTTCATATCGGCGGCATGCTCCGATTATGAAGGGGACTGGCGGTTTCTTTTTACGGCCCATTCTAAAAATGCGGCAGCGCATACCCCGAGGGTATAGGCGAAAATGTCACTCCAGACAAATTGCCAGCCGAGGATCAGCCCGCCGAGCGTGCTGCTTCTGATTGCGTCAATCCAAGGCGCGTGATACAGCTGGCTGCATTCAATCAGACAGCAAAACGAGAGGCTCAGGATAGCGGCTGTTTCCGTCCGGATGTGCCGAAATAAAAGCCCGAATCCTGTAAAAATCATTGCCGCCCACAAGGCATCTCCTAAATAAGCGTTTATGATGCCGGGCAATAGGGCGGTGATGTATGCGGTTCTGGACAGCAAACCGAGGGCGATGATAAAAACGGTACATATTCCGTATGTCAATGGATGTCTATTCACTTCACACTGTTCCCCTTTTTTTGTACTCCCATGTATTGTAAGGAACGACGGAAAAGCTGTCTATGAAAAAACGGCCCGGGAGGCCGCTTTTTTTGCGTTATCTGGCTTTTAGGTTGACGTGGTCTGCTTTTTGGTCACTGCCGATGACGAAGCGGAGCTCATACTGCCCCGTATGGTAGACGTAATCTGTTTCGCCCGTTTTTGGCACTGTCAGGATTTTGTCAGCGCTGCCGATTTGTTTGCTTAAGACGTCAGGTGTGACGCTGCCGAGGTTTAAGCGCCGCTCAACCCCTGTTCCGAAATAGCGTATTTCCGAGATTTTTCCGTTTTTATGATAGGAAAATCCATAACCGGGGTTTCCCATGTTCCAGCTGTATAAATCAAATGGATTGCGGCTGTCTGCTTTTTGTTCCGGCTCGCCGATTTTATCGTAAACGTCCTGTCTTGTGCTTTGGTTGATTTTCAGGCCTCTCACATTTTGCGGCATTTCCCCTTTAAACGCCGATTGGTAAAGGCTGTTCACCAGTTCTTGTGCACGTTGATTTTCCGTTTTTGAAGCGGCTGCGGCATGGACGGGCTGTATAACCGAAAATGCTTCTGCGCCGAATGCGCATCCCGTGAGCATCACTGCCGATAATCCCGTGGCGAGTGTTTTTTTCTTCAACATATGTGAACGCCTCCTTTTTACCGCTCATACCCGTATGTTTCCTGAGATAAACGAGATGTTTTAGTGAAAGGCCGGCTGGGAATCATAGAGGATGTATAGAGGGGTACAGAAAGGGGAAAAGAAAATGGCTGGTACAAAGAAAGTTACAATCAATGGGGTTGAAATGGAAGCGCCGGACGGCCAAACCGTTTTGCAGCTTTTGAACAATAGTTCAATTGACGTGCCGCACGTGTGTTATCATCCGAGTCTCGGGCCGATTGAAACGTGCGATACCTGTATCGTCAATGTTAACGGGGAACTGGTGCGTTCGTGTTCCGCGCAAATAAAGGACGGAGATGTCATCGATACGCTTTCGTCCGATGTGAAAAAAGCGCAGATTATCGGCATGGACAACATTTTGCACAACCATGAATTGTACTGCACGGTCTGTGATTACAACAATGGGAGCTGCGAAGTACATAATACCGTAAAGGAAATGAAAATCAATCATCAAAGCATTCCGTTCGATCAAAAACCGTATCCTAAAGATGAATCAAATCCGTTTTACCGATATGATCCCGACCAGTGCATTTTGTGCGGACGCTGCGTCGAAGCCTGTCAGGACGTACAGGTAACCGAAACGTTAAGCATTGATTGGGAGCGGAAACGCCCGCGGGTCATTTGGGATCAGGATGTGCCGATCAATGAATCATCATGTGTTTCCTGCGGACATTGCTCGACGGTATGTCCGTGCAATGCCATGATGGAAAAAGGCATGGAAGGCGAAGCGGGGTATTTAACAGGCATTAACCAAGAGACGCTTCGGCCGATGATTGACATCACAAAAGGGGTCGAAACCGGATACGGATCGATTTTGGCCATATCGGACATGGAATCGGCCATGCGGGATGAAAGAATCAAGAAAACGAAAACCGTATGCACATACTGCGGTGTCGGCTGCAGTTTTGATATATGGACGAAAGGAAGAGACATTTTAAAGGTAGAACCTCAGGCCGAGGCGCCAGCAAATGGCATTTCGACGTGTGTGAAAGGGAAATTCGGCTGGGATTTCGTCAATAGTGAAAAGCGCCTTACCAAACCGCTTATCCGGGAAGGAGACTCGTTTCGGGAGGCGGAATGGGATGAAGCGCTGCAGCTGATCGCTGATAAATTTACTGATATAAAAGAACATTTCGGCCCGGACGCACTTGCCTTTATCACATCTTCCAAATGCACGAATGAAGAATCATACGTGATGCAAAAGCTTGCAAGAGCTGTCATCGGCACAAATAATGTCGACAACTGCTCACGCTACTGCCAGTCTCCCGCCACGGCCGGATTGTTCAGAACGGTCGGATACGGCGGTGATTCAGGGTCGATTACAGATATAGAAAAAGCTGAGCTCGTGCTGATTATCGGCTCAAATACGTCTGAGTCTCACCCCGTCCTGTCCACACGCATTAAACGTTCACATAAACTGCACGGACAGAAGCTCGTCGTGGCTGACTTGCGAAAACATGAAATGGCCGAGCGCTCCGATGTGTTTTTCCAGCCGCGTGCCGGATCAGATATTGTCTGGCTGAATGCCGTATCGAAATATCTGCTTGATCACGATTTGGCGGATACTGCATTTCTGAAGGAGAGAGTGAACGGATTAGATGAATTCGTGAAAAGCCTTGAACCTTATACAATGGAATATGCGGAAAAACATACCGGTGTGGACAAGGATACCCTAATCAAAGTAGCCCGGATGATTCATGAAGCCGGTAGCGTGTGCGCACTGTGGGCGATGGGTGTCACCCAGCATATCGGAGGAAGTGATACGAGCACGGCCATTTCCAACATGCTTCTTGTGACCGGAAATTACGGCAAGCCCGGCGCAGGCTCATATCCGCTTCGGGGCCATAATAACGTGCAGGGAGCCAGTGATTTCGGCAGTATGCCTGACAGCTTCCCCGGTTATGAAAAAGTAACGGATGAAAAAGCCCGCAAAAAGTATGAGCAGGGGTGGGGAACAGACTTGCCGAAAGAAATCGGAATGACAAATCATGAAATGATCGAAGGCATCCACTCAGGAAAACTGAAGTCCATGTACTTAAAAGGAGAAGAAATGGGGCTTGTCGACTCCAATATTAACCATGTTCATGCCGCATTTGAAAAGCTTGATTTCTTCGTTGTGCAGGATATCTTTCTTTCGCGTACGGCCGAGTTCGCCGATGTCGTGCTTCCGGCAAGCCCGAGCCTTGAAAAAGAAGGGACGTTTACGAATACGGAACGGAGGGTGCAGCGCCTTTACAAAGTGTTTGAACCGCTGGGCGATTCAAAGCCTGATTGGCAGATCATTACGGACATCGCCAACCGTCTGGGCGCTGATTGGCACTATGAACATCCGGCAGACATTATGGAAGAAGCGGCGATGCTTTCGCCGCTCTACGCAGGCGTCACTTACGAACGTCTCGAAGGCTACAATTCACTGCAATGGCCGGTTGCAGCGGACGGAACCGATTCACCGCTTTTATTTACGGATAAGTTCCCGTTTTCAGACGGCAAAGCGATTCTATATCCCGTTCAGTGGACCGAGCCGAAAGAATTTGGTGAAGAATATGATATCCATGTGAATAATGGGCGGCTGCTCGAGCATTTTCACGAAGGGAATCTGACTTACCGATCAAAAGGAATATCCGAAAAAACACCGAGTGTGTTCCTTGAGGTCTCGCCCGAACTCGCCGAAGAAAGAGGGCTGGAAGACGGAACGCTTGTCCGTCTGACATCACCGTACGGAAATGTGAAAGTCAAATGCGTCATCACAGACAGGGTAAAAGGCAAACAAGTCTATCTTCCGATGAACGATTCAAAAGACGCCGCCATTAACCTTTTGACAAGCAGCTATGCCGATAAGGATACCGATACACCGGCTTATAAAGAAACATCAGCGAAGATGGAGATTTTGAAAAAAGAAGGCGTTAATCCGCTTCCGAAAATCAATTTCCGTTACGGAAACCCGCAGCCGCAGATCGGTGTCCGGGTTGATCGGAAATGGGCGCGTAAAGATTATGTATTCCCGGGAGACGCCGTAAAAAGGGGGAAACAGCAAAATGGCTAAAGCAATCAGCGGCATCCGAAAACAGACCGTCACAGAAGAAGACAAACGAAAAAAGGACTTAGAAGAGATCGAGACGGCTCTTTTACGAAATAAAGACGCGATTTTGGAATCTCTGCATATTCTTCAGCACATGAACGAGCGCGGCGTTTTGGCGCTTCTGCGCGGGCTCTTCGGCCAGGGAGACAAAGTGATGGATATCCTCGTGAAGAAGGCGAATACTCCGGAAACGGCCAATATGCTGAAAAATCTCCTGTTGTTAAGCGGCGTTCTCGGCATGCTCGATGTAAAACAGCTTGAGCCGTTTATCGTTAAAATCAATGCGGGGGTCACAAAGGCCGTCGAGGAAAAAGACAGCGGCAGGAAGACCGGGTATTTTGATATCGTCCGCGCTTTAAAAGACCCGGAAATCAACAAGGCCGTCACTCTGCTGTTTTCTTTCCTGAAAGGCATGGGCGCTGATACGGACGATATGGAAAGAAATACGCAGCCCCCTGAAGACCAAAAGCAGCACCAGAAACCGCAGACGAATGAGTGAACATATCTCCCGAGCCTGGCCGAAGGCTCGGGTTTTTTGTGCGCTTCTGCTGTTTTCTTGGGAGAAATTTCACCTCCGGATTCATGACTTTTGTTGTGTTATGTTAATAGTTAAGGTTATGAATAGAAAAAAATTGAAAATATGTGCTAGGATAAAATTCAAGGTACGTCAACTATTCAAATATGAAACAATCAGGAGTGATGAAACATGAGTAAGCTGAGGAGCACGAGACAAGCCATCCAAAGAACCCTGATGAAAGGAAAAAACGGCCTGGACGTATACAACCCTTTTCCTTGGTACGAAAAAATGAGACGGGAAAGCCCTATACACTTTGATGAAGAAACGAAGGTTTGGAGTGTGTTTTTATACGATGATGTCAAAAAAGTCATCAGTGATAAAGAGACGTTCTCAAGCCTCATGACTGATGTGAAAAGCTCGATTGCAAAGTCCATGCTGAATATGGACCCGCCGAAGCATACCCAAATCAGATCCGCCGTCAATCGCGCTTTCACTCCCCGCGTCTTGAAGGAATGGGAGCCGAGAATTAAAGACATTACCGATCATCTCCTGAAACAGGCAAAGAACAAAGGGCGGATTGATATCGTTAAAGATCTCTCTTACCCTTTGCCGGTCATGGTGATTTCAGAATTATTAGGCGTTCCGTCCGAACGTATGGATCAGTTTAAAAAATGGTCGGACATTCTCGTCAGCATGCCGAAAGATGCGAGTCCTGAAGCGGCGGAGAAAAATCAGCAGGAACGTGACCAATGTGAGGCGGAGCTGGCGGCGTTTTTTGCGGAAATAATAGAAAGCAAACGAAAACAGCCCGGCCAAGACATTATTTCTATTTTGATAAAAGAGGAAGAAGAGGGAGAGAAGCTCACGGCAGAAGATCTGATCCCGTTTTGCAACCTGCTTTTAGTGGCGGGAAATGAAACAACGACTAATCTCATTTCAAATGCGGTTTACAGCATATTAGAGACGCCCGGCCTTTATGAAGAGCTGAGACAGGACCCTTCTCTCATCGCGCAAACGGTGGAAGAAACGCTGCGTTTTCGCGCTCCCGCTCCGTTTGTCAGAAGGACGGTCCGGCACGACACTGAACTGCGCGGACGCCGCTTGAAAAGCGGGGAGATCGTTCTCTGCTACGTTGCATCTGCCAACCGTGATGAAAACAAATTTGAGAAGGCGGGCGTATTTGATATTCATCGCCAATCGAATCCGCACCTTTCCTTCGGATTCGGCGTACACTTCTGCTTAGGCGCTCCGCTTGCCAGACTTGAAGCGGAAGTCGCGCTGAAAGGAATTGTAAAAGCCTTTTCACACCTTGAGCCCGTTCGGATTGAGCCGATCCGAAACAGTGTCATGTACGGGCTGGAGTCTTTAGAAGCGGAGATAAACGAAAATAAGGGAGAAGAAAAAAGATGAGAAAAACACATATCGCCATTATTAATGTGGCCGCTCACGGTCATGTCAATCCCACGCTGCCTGTAGCCGAGGAACTTGTCAATCGCGGGTATAAAGTGACATTCGCTACGACTGAGGAATTCGAAGCTTCCGTTGCCAAAACGGGCGCCATTCCCGTTTTATACCGCACAAGCATAAAGGCGGACCCGGAGACGATAAAAGAACGGGTAAATAAAAATGATGCGTTTGTGATGTTTCTGGAAGAAGCGGTTGAAGTGCTTCCGCAGCTGGAAGAGCTGTACAAAGACGACCTTCCTGACATCGTCCTGTTTGATTTTTTAGCTCTTGCCGGAAAATTGTTTGCGGATAATGGCGGCATCCCGGCCGTAAAGTTCTGCCCGAGCTATGCAATGAATGAGTATTTTCAATTAGGAAGAGACGAAGAAACACTGGAAGCGGCCAAACAGGCGATAGAAGAATACCAGGAGCAGATTGAAAATGAACAATTGAAACGGATGACAATGGAAGAATTTTTTATGCCTGAAAAACTGAATATTGTCTTTATGCCAAGGGCCTTTCAGCCGAAACAGGAAACCTTTGATGAACGATTCTGTTTTGTGGGTCCGTCTCTTGGAGAACGCACAAATACGGGAAGTCTGGAAATTGATGCAGCCGATGACCGTCCGCTTATGCTCATCTCACTGGGAACGGCGTTTAACGCCTGGCCTGAATTTTACCAGATGTGTATTGACGCGTTTCGGGACTCGGACTGGCGGGTTATTATGTCAGTCGGCACAACAATTGATCCGGAAAGTTTTTCGGATGTCCCCGATCACTTTATCATCCGCCAGCACGTTCCTCAGCTTGATGTGCTGGAGAAAGCAAAGCTGTTCGTATCTCACGGCGGGATGAACAGTACAATGGAGGCGATGAATGCGGGTGTCCCGCTCGTTGTCGTTCCGCAAATGCACGAACAAGAGGTCACCGCAAAGCGTGTGGATGAATTGGGGCTTGGCGTGCATCTGCCGCCGAAAGAAGTCACTGTGGCCCGTTTGCAAAAAGACGTTCAAAACGTATACGGCGATAAAAACATCCTCAGCCGCGTGAAAAGCATGCAGCAGAAAATAGAAGAAACTGGCGGCCCCAAACAGGCTGTTTGCGCCATTGAAGAATTTTTGAAAAAGGCGGCCGTCGAAAATTGATTGAGAAACAGGCAGCGCACCGGAAGACGGCTGCCTGTTTTGTTATATGTTTTTCTTCATGCCGCATCTCCGGCATTCCCTCAAAAATTTTCCGCCCTTCACTGAGCTTTTAAACAGCGTGTAGTCGCAATTGTCACATCGGCCGCTGTGAACATCAGGATATTCATTGAACTCATAAATGACCGAAGTATCGTATCCTTTTGTCTCGAACTCTTTTTTTGTTTCCATGATTGAAAATCCCTCCGCGAATCAAATCGTTCTGCCCGGTTAATGATACAGCAACTGCACGGGGGATTCAACGGGAGCATAGCTTGATTTTCCCGGCTGATTGCGTAACAATAATAGAAATAAATGACGGCCTGCCATAGGGCGCCCGGCATCTGAAGGGAAGAAGAAAACAGCGATGGGAAAAGGATTGAACGGGAAACGGATTGCCATCGGCGGTTCGCGGAAAACAGAAGAGATCACAAGATTAATAGAAAAGCAGGGCGGAACGGCGGTCGTCCGTTCCCTCCAAGGAACCGTATACCTGGCGGAGGATCAAATTGAACCCGACGTAAGAACATTTGCCGGGCAAAAAGCCGACTGGGTAATATTCACCACAGGCATCGGTACGGAAACGTTATTGTCGGTATCGGAAAAAATCGGTCTGAAAGAAGAATTTTTAGCGGCCGTTCATGAAGCGAAAATCGGCTGCAGAGGCTATAAAACATATGCGGCCTTAAAAAAGCTCGGCATCACGCCGCATGCCTCAGATGAAGACGGTACAACAAGAGGGCTGATCCGCTCCTTGGAACGATTTGACTTTAAAGATAAAAAAGTCATGATACAGCTTCATGGCGAAAAAGCGCCGGTCTTAACGGAGTTCCTTGAGAAAAACGGAGCGGAGGTATTCCCTGTTCTGCCGTATCAGCATATTCCGCCTGAAAGGGAGACGGTTGATAAACTGCTGGGAGAGCTGTTAAACGGAGAGGTCGATGCCGTATGTTTTACAACAGCCATTCAAGTGCGCTCTCTCTTTGATTATGCAAAAGAAAAAGGATCCACAAAAGAATTGCAGCAGGCATTCGAAAAACAAGTGCTTGCCGCCGCAGTCGGCAAAGTGACGGCTGAAGCGATCCGGGATGAAGGGGTAAAGAGGGTCCTTGCTCCGGACATTGAGCGGATGGGAGCGATGATTATTGAATTATCCCGTTACTATGAATCTCTGACCTTGTCATAAACCATCATTCAGCAGGGAAAAAAGCCTACGCTTCCCTGCTGAATTTTTTTAATTGCCAGTGTTCCGTGAAAAGGGAAGGATATGTCAAGGCGCTGAGTATGATACATGTAAGAAGAGCGGAGGCCATCGTTGTAAAAACGATCAGCAGCTGAAAGCGCACCGCCTGTATCGGATCAGCCCCCGCTAAAATCTGCCCCGTCATCATGCCGGGAAGCTGAACGAGACCCAATGTTTTCTGGCTTTCAAGCGTCGGGATCATACTGAGCTTCATACTGGACGTCAATATCTGCCGGACGGCCTGCTTAGGCGTTCCTCCGAGAGAGAGAATCAGCTGGATTTCTTCTTTCCGCAGGTCTGCTTCCGAACTGAGCCTGCTTAAAAACAGGCTTGAGAGCACCATGGAGTTTCCGATGACCATGCCGCTTATCGGAATGACATATCTTGAAGTGAACGGAATGATGTGAAGGGTCAGTAAAAGTCCCTGCGTCACGGTTTCCGCGATCGCCAGTGTCAGAAAAACGCGCCAAAATGAGCCGATCCGCATTTTTTTCCGTTTGGAGACATTGTGCGAAGCGGCCGTGAGCATGAGAAGCACCATTAATATGATAAATATCGGGTGATCACCGCGAAAAATCAGCGACAGCACATAGCCGATGATGAGAAGCTGAATGACGGCCCTGACGGTTGCGACGATCATATCCTTTTCGACCCCGGCTTTAAAAGATTTAGACAGGAATAAAGCAATAATGACAAATATACTTGTCAATAATAGAGAAAGATCATTCATATCAGCACCCGCTCCCTTGTAAAAGCGCCCGGGCCTTTTCGTGTTTCGGTTCCTTAAAGAACGTTTTCGTTTCCGCGGTCTCTAAAAGCCGTCCCTCAGCCATAAACCATACCGTATCGGATAATCGTTCCGCTTGTTCAAGGTTATGGGTGATCCACAGGACCGTCAGCTGTTTTTGCCGATGGAGTTTCGTAATCAGTTTCTCAATGATGAGAACGGATGACGGGTCCAGCGCCGATGTGATTTCATCCAGCAGCAGGATGGACGGCAGTCCGGCGAGGGTTCGCGCTAATGAGAGCTTCTGCCGCTGGCCTCCGGATAATTCTTTTGCATTTCGATCCAGAAGCACGCGCGGAAGGTCTGTAAAATCTGCGAGCTTTTCAGGCGTATAGTGCTGTGCCCCGTGGAGTTTTTCTGCGAGCAGAAGGTTGTCCCGCACCGTTCCCTCGAGGACGGGAGCTGATTGAAATGCAAGGCCCGCGGTTTTTCTGAGCTCTCTGATGTCCCAGTGTCTTATTTCTTTTCCGAATACAAGCACTTCCCCTTCATCAGGTGTATTCATCAGATTGCACAGTGACAGCAATGTGCTTTTTCCCGCGCCGGAAGGCCCTATCAACGCCGTGATAGAACCTTTTTGAATATGTCCGGTTACACGGCTTAGGACATCAAAGGACGTATTGTTTTGTTCAAAGCGTTTGCCGGCTGACAGAAAAGATATTGCCGGAATTTCTTCTTTCATACAGGAGGACACCTTTCGTAAAAAAATCAGGAACCGGTGAGATTGGCTGACGTTTGCTCAGCCGTTTTCTGGTCTGTCTGCCGGGAAGCGAATGTATGCATGACCATTCCCGCAATAATAATGAACAGTCCGGCAAATGAAAGAAGTGACGGAAACGCCGCGGATAAAAAGACGATTTCGCCGATCAGTGCAAAAAGAACCTCTCCGGACTGCGTCGCTTCAACAGCAGCGAGCTTCTGCGGCTCATTCCTCACCATATCGGTGGCGCGGAAAAATAATACTGTTGCGATAACGCCAGAGCTGAGTGCGACGATAAAGGATTGGAATGTCTGTCCCATTGACGGAAGCCCGTCTCTATGCCAGCCGAAAGCGGCGATCAAAAGCCAAAACGGAAGGCTTGCGAGCGTCATGCCGAGCACCCGCTGAAACGTATCGAGTTTTCCGCCGTATTGTTCCAGCATTTTGCGGTTGCCGAGCGGATAGGAAAAAGCGGCGATGACGACCGGCACAACGCTGAATAGTATCGTGCGGCCGGACAGAGAACCCGCATGCTGAAGCTGAATCAGACCGGCTCCGATCAGGATGATGACGGAAGTAACCAGCGAAATCAGCGGGATCTTTTGTCTGGCGGAAACCGGGCCCGCCGGTGAATTTTTTGTTTCGTAGAAAAACGGCGACAGAAGCACACCCGCGACAATTGTAATCTGCCACGTGCCGGCGATCAGCCAGCCCGGCCCATATGCCGCCGCAAACGTAATCGGGGCATAAAAAAGCACGAACCCGGTAAAACTCCACTTCAGCCAAAAAAACGGTTTTTTTCGGATTTCATGCCAGAGCGGCGCCCATTTTCCTTTCACATAAACGATCAAAAATAAAAACGGAACCATAAAAAGAAAACGCAGGGAAGAGCTCCACATCCAGCTTCCGCCGGAAAGCTCCATCGCCCTGTTTAAAATAAAGGTGACTGCAAAAAACAGAGATGCCAATATTCCGATCACGATGGCTTTCATTAAATCCCTCATTTTGACACATATTTTTTTATACTATACTATTCACCGGCAGGCTTCGCAATGGAATATGAGAAAATAGCGTTTTAACAAATGATGAATGGGAAACAGACATATACGGAGGTGAAAACAATGCAGAAAGAGGATATTCAAGTGCTTTATTTTGAAGATGACGGCCGCATTCCGAATAACCCGAATCTTCCGCTTGTTATTTATAACGCGGTATTTAATGAAGAAACGGTACAGAAAGCAGAGTCCGTCCTCCGCCGGCACGATTGGTCGAACAGCTGGACGGGCGGAGTATTTCCGTATCACCATTTTCACAGCACCACGCACGAAGTTCTTGTCGCGGTAAAAGGAAACGCGGTTTTGAGGTTCGGCGGGGAACAAGGAGCGGACGCCGTTCTTCAAATGGGAGACGCAGCGGTCATTCCGGCCGGCACCGGACATAAAAAACTGTCGGGCAGTTCTGATTTTACCGTGATCGGGGCTTATCCGGGCGGCCGGCAGTACGATACAAAAACGGAGAAAAATGATAGAACTTCAGAAGAAATCAGCCGTGTCCCGCTCCCGGAATGCGACCCCTTTACGGGAAAAACGGGCCCGCTATTAAAATTGTGGGAAAAATGACAGGGGAAAAGCGGATGGTCTGTAAAAAAATAGCCTAAAAGAAACGTTATTACACCCCCGCCATATAAATAATTTCATAAACGAAACAATTCACGTTCAAATTTTGTTCAAAAAGTGTTATTATATAAGAGTAAATCAAATTGGGGTTTTTTATGTTTGCTATTTTCAGAGAGGAAAAAGAAATTTTGACTTATTCAATTGTTTTTGTTGATATAAAAATAATACTGGATATGGCAAAGTGAAAAACTGGGTAGTAAACATTTATTTTTGTAAATGATTGTGCATGAATTCACAATCTTGCTTTTTCATGCTTTTCTGCATGAAGGGGGAAAGGCTACCCTTTCCAAAAAAATCAGCATACTGCTTATAGTAAAGGAGAATCGGATATGCCAGAAACAATCGATCAAACAAATGCATCTGTCAGCCAAGGCCAACGCGATCTTATTGATCAGCTGCTAAAACCTGAAGTTCAAGAATCACTGACTGTTTTAGTGGATCAGCTTCCAAAACTGACTGAGTTAGTAAATATTTTAACGAAGTCTTATGATTTTGCACAGTCTGTAGCGACAGACGAAGTATTGAAGAGCGATACAGTGGGTGCGCTTACAGAAATTCTTGAGCCGGTGAAAGAAACAGCGAAAGAAGTGGCGGCTACTGCGATCGAAGCAAAAGACCGCGCGGATGCAAGCAATGAAACGATCGGACTTTTCGGCCTGCTGCGCATGCTGAAAGACCCTCAAGCTCAAAAGCTGTTCCGTTTTGCTAACAGCTATCTTGAAATCATGAACGAAAAACAAAAATAATCTCAGATTCAAATTGATATAAAGGACGGAGGATATACGATGTCAAAACATATTGTCATTTTAGGCGCTGGTTACGGCGGAGTTCTTTCTGCTTTAACCGTTCGCAAACATTACAGTAAAGATGAAGCACGCGTAACCGTTGTGAACAAATACCCGACTCACCAAATCATTACGGAACTGCACCGCCTTGCAGCCGGCAACGTGTCTGAACAGGCTGTTGCTATGCCGCTTGAAAAACTTCTGAAAGGAAAAGACGTCGACATTAAAATCGCAGAAGTCAATTCTTTCTCAGTTGATAAGAAAGAAGTTGCCCTTTCTGACGGTTCTAAGCTGACTTATGACGCGCTTGTTGTCGGACTTGGTTCTGTTACGGCTTATTTCGGCATTCCTGGACTCGAAGAAAACAGCATGGTGCTGAAATCTGCTGCTGATGCCAACAAAGTATACAAACACGTGGAAGACCGTGTGCGTGAATACGCTAAAACGAAAAACGAAGCTGATGCAACGATCCTTATCGGCGGCGGCGGCTTAACAGGCGTTGAGCTTGTCGGTGAGCTTGCTGACATCATGCCGAACCTTACGAAAAAATACGGCGTAGATCCGAAAGATATCAAACTGAAATTAGTAGAAGCAGGTCCGAAAATTCTTCCTGTTCTTCCTGATGATCTTATCGAACGCGCGACAAAAAGTCTTGAAAAACGCGGCGTTGAGTTCTTAACAGGTCTTCCTGTTACAAATGTTGAAGGAAACGTTATTGATCTGAAAGACGGTTCAAAAGTCGTTGCCAACACATTTGTATGGACAGGCGGCGTACAAGGCAACCCGTTAGTCGGCGAATCCGGCCTTGAAGTGAACCGCGGCCGTGCGACGGTTAACGATTTCTTACAATCTACTTCTCATGAAGATGTATTCGTTGTCGGAGACAGCGCTGTATACTTTGCGCCGGACGGCCGTCCGTACCCGCCGACAGCGCAAATCGCTTGGCAGATGGGTGAACTTGTGGGTTACAACCTGTTCGCTTACTTAGAAGGAAAAACGCTTGAAACATTCAAGCCTGTAAACTCTGGTACGCTTGCAAGCCTCGGACGTAAAGACGCGGTTGCCATCATCGGAGCGAACTCTACTCCGCTGAAAGGTCTTCCGGCATCTTTAATGAAAGAAGCAAGTAACGTACGTTATTTAACACATATCAAAGGATTATTCAGCCTCGCTTACTAATCCTTAAGATCACACAGAAGACATTGCCGGACTTTCTCGGCAGTGTCTTTTTTTTAACGGATACAATTTTCTGAAAAATAAAATAAAAATGATTGATATGTGAGAAAGAGGAAGCTAAAATAAAAAAGAACCATTTTGTTAACGTTAACATTTTTTTAAGAGGGAGGATGAAAGTGTGAAAGCTTTTATGGGTGATGATTTTTTACTGGATAGTACAACGGCCGTAAAGCTGTACAGGGAATACGCCGAAAACATGCCGATCATTGATTATCACTGTCACTTAAGCCCAAAGGAAATCTATGAAAATAAAACCTTCGCAACGATTACGGAGGCATGGCTTTACGGTGACCACTACAAGTGGCGGATCATGAGGGCCAACGGCATTGAAGAGCGCTGCATTACCGGAAACGCTTCAGATGAAGAGAAGTTTTTCGCCTGGGCAAAAACGGTGCCGATGGCGATAGGCAATCCGCTGTACAGCTGGACGCATTTAGAGCTGCAGCGCTGGTTCGGCATTTATGACGTATTGAATGAAAAAACGGCCGCGGCAATTTGGAAAAAAACGAATGAGCTCCTGCAGGGAGACGGGTTTGGCGCAAGGGATCTCATTCTGAAATCAAATGTCAAAGTCATTTGCACAACCGACGATCCTGCCGATGCGCTGACATACCACGAACTGTTGAAAGAAAGTGATTTTCCGGTTCAAGTGCTGCCCGGATTTCGGCCTGACAAAGGACTGGACATCAGCAGCCCGGGTTTTGCCGATTGGGTCCGTTCGCTGGAGAGCGCTTCCGGAATGGCTGTCACCACCTACCAATCGTATTTAGATGCGTTAGAATCCCGCGTCCGCTTTTTTCACAATGCCGGGGGAAGAGTGTCGGATCATGCGTTAGATCAAATGGTTTATGCCGAGACGACCGAAGAGGAAGCGGCCCGGATTTTTGCAGCCGGATTAAGCGGAGAGCATGTGTCTTTTGAAGATGAAAAGAAATTCAGAACACGGACACTGCAATATCTTTGCGGTCTTTACGCCGAACTGGACTGGGCGATGCAGTTCCATATTAACGCGTTAAGAAATACCAATACAAATAAGTTCAGCAGCCTCGGTCCTGATACGGGATATGACTCAATTAATGATGAACGTATCGCAAAACCGCTTGCCCGGCTGTTAGATGCCGCCGAAAAAAAGCGGCAATTGCCTAAAACGATTTTGTATTCTTTGAATCCGAATGACAACTATATTATCGCCAGCATGATCAACAGCTTTCAGGATGGGAAAACACCGGGGAAAATTCAATTCGGCACAGCCTGGTGGTTCAATGACACGAAAGATGGAATGCTCCAGCAAATGAAAGCGTTATCAAACACAGGCCTGTTCAGCCGTTTTATCGGGATGCTGACGGATTCAAGAAGTTTCCTGTCCTATCCCCGCCATGAATACTTCAGGCGGCTTGTCTGCACGCTGATCGGCGGCTGGGCGGAACAAGGCGAAGCGCCTTACGATATGGAGCTTTTAGGAAAGATTGTCGAGGGGATTTGTTACCGGAATGCTGAGGAATATTTCCGCTTTTAAAAAATGGAATGAAAGAGGTGGCCTATGAGTAATGTGCCTGTCGTGACAGCACCTGCCGCAAAAGTGAAGGAGCATAAGCTGAGTCTGAAAGAAAAAGTATCCTATGGTTTTGGAGATTTTGGGAACGGATTTATGTTTGATCTCGGGCAGATCTATTTGCTGAAGTTTTTCACAGATGTCGCAGGCATTCCGGCAGCGTTCGCCGGCAGTATTTTTTTGGTCAGCAAGCTGTTTGCGGCTTTGACTGATCCGATTGTCGGCTCGGCCATTGACTACAGAAAAAAGATCGGACCCCGGGGGAAATTCAGGCCGTACTTATTATTCGGAAGTATTATTCTTGCGGTCATGACCGTATTGATTTTTGTGTCACCGGACGTGAGCGTCACCTGGAAGCTTGTGTACGCCTATGCTTCTTACATGCTGTGGGGGGTCGCTTATTCTTTCGTCAATATTCCGTACGGCTCTCTCGGCGCGGCCATTACACAGGATGCGGAGGACAGAACGGCGCTTTCCGCATTCCGCCAGATAGGCTCCCTCGGCGCGCTGCTCATTACAAGTGTCATCGTCATCCCGATTCTTGTTCATTTTGATAACGTTCACATCGGCTACCCGGCAGTCATGGGAATGATGGCCGTAATCGGAATCGCGGGATTTATGATCTGCTACCGAAACTGCAAAGAAAGAATTATCGTCCGTGAAGCGCCGAAAGAAAAGCTGTCCGTCATGTCGGTTTTCAAATGCTTTATCGGCAACAAACCGCTTCTGACCGTCGTTTTCATGACGATTTTCTCAATATCGGCATATAACATTAAATCCGCTATGCTTGTTTACTTCGCCCAGTACAATCTCAACAATGCGGAGCTGATGTCCTACATGAGTTTTATCATCATCGGTTCTTCATTTTTAGGTGTTTTGTTTATGCCGAAACTCGTCAAACGTTTCGGAAAAAAGCAAACGGTGATGATCGGTTTTGCCGTCAGCGCCGCGGCTGATGCGCTGAATTTCTGTCTGCCGTCAAATGTATATATCTTTACGGCGTTAGCGAGCATTGCTTTTATCGGGATCAGCATACCAAACGGCATTACGTGGGCGCTTGTGTCGGACATTATTGATTACGGGGAATGGAAGACGGGTGAACGGAAGGAGGCGACGACATATTCGCTTTTCAACTTCTCCAGAAAACTCGCCCAATCTTTATCAGGTTTTCTTTCAGGCATCGGGCTGAGCGTTATCGGCTATATCCCGAATGCATCTCAGACAAAAGGCACGCTGATCGGGATTAAAGGGCTTCTGCTGCTGTACCCGGCTTTCGCTTTAGCGTGCGCCATGCTGATTATCGGTTTGATGTATAAGCTGACGGACCGGCAGCATGCCGAGCTCGTTCAGGACTTACATCATGCAAAACCTTAACTTTAGTGATTTTATGGACTGTCCGTTAATGGTACAATAGAAATAAATGACAGCATACAGAAAGAAAGGAAAAACGATGGTAACCATAAAAGATATCGCAAAACTCGCCAACGTATCCCACACAACCGTATCCCGGGCACTTAACGGCAGCCCCTACATTAAAGAGCATACAAAACAGAAAATATTAGAGCTCGCTTCACAGCTGAATTACACACCGAATGTAAATGCAAAAAGCCTTGCCATGCAAAAGTCCCATACGATCGGGCTGTTTTTTACAAGCATCACAAACGGAACCTCACACAGCTTTTTTTCCGATACCATCAAAGGTGTAAACCGCACAATCAGTGAGGAATACAATTTGTTCGTCCGCGCGATTGACGACCTGAAAAGCTTTGAAACCATTACGCCCATGAGATATGACGGAATCATTTTAATGAGCCAAAGCGACAGTGATAATTCATTTATTTATCATATCCGCGAGAAAAACATCCCGCTTGTCGTGCTGAACCGGGACATTGATGACCGGAGCATCACGAATATCCTGTCAAACGATAAAGAAGGCTCCAGACAGGCGGTCGACTGCCTGATCGCAAACGGACACAGAGATATCGCGATCATTGAGGGAAAGGAAGGATTCAGGTCAACTTCTCAGCGGAAAGAAGGCTATTTGACATCTTTAATTGATCATTCTATTCCGATTAAGCATGAATACAGTGTAAAAGGCCGCTATGATATGGAAAGCGGCAGTCAGGCGATGGAAAAACTCTTGGCGCTTCAATCACCGCCTACGGCTGTTTTTTGTTCAAACGATGATATGGCGATCGGGGCGATGAACGCCATTTTCGCCAAGGGCCTGAACGTTCCGGAAGATATATCCGTTATCGGGTTTGATGACATCGGCATTTCCCAATACATGACGCCGAGGCTTTCGACAGTAAAACGCCCGGTTGAAAACATCAGCATACTTGGCGCAGAGAAGATTTTGGCGCTAATCGCCGACCCGGATACGGCGGCGGAAAAAATATATGAAAACACCGAGGTGATGATAAGAGATTCCATTAAAAAACTCACATAACGGCCCGTCTGAATATCCGGGTTTTCACACGGAGAAATGTTAACGTGTGCATAAATACAGAAGGAGGCGGACAGCTTGCAGCAGCTGAATAAAAAGATGTGCGGCGAATACATTCAATATCCTGAAAAAGTCCTTCAGTTCGGTGAAGGCAACTTTTTGCGGGCTTTCGCTGACTGGCAGATCGATCAATTGAATCAATTGACGGATTTTAACGGAAGCGTTGTCGCCGTACAGCCGAGAGGCTCTGAGAAAATAAAACGTTTAAACGAGCAGGACGGTTTATTTACGCTTTTTTTGCAGGGGATAAAGGACGGAAAACCGGCTGAAGAACACATGATCGTCAAATCCATCAGCCGCGGCATTGATCTTTTTTCTGACTATGATTCCTTTAAACGGCTGGCAGCACAAGAGGAGCTTCGTTTTATCATTTCCAATACGACAGAAGCGGGAATTACGTTTGAGAAAGGCGACCGGCTTGAGGATAGACCTCAAAAAACATTCCCCGGGAAATTAGCGGCGTTCCTTTATTTCCGCTATAAGGCATTTGCGGGTGACGCCGAGAAAGGGTGTATTGTGCTTCCATGTGAACTGGTCGAAGAAAACGGACGGAAACTGAAGGCGGCCGTGCTTCAATATGCCGGGCTGTGGGAGCTGGAACCTGGTTTTACTCAATGGATTCATGACGCGAACATCTTCTGCAATACCCTCGTGGATCGGATTGTTCCCGGATTTCCTGTTGATACCGCGGAAGAACTTACCGATTTTCTCGGATACGAAGACCGTCTGCTTGTGGTTGGTGAGCATTATTATTTGTGGGTGATAGAAGGGCCGGAACAGCTTCAGAATGAGCTTCCTTTTGCTGAGGCCGGGCTGAACGCACTGATCACGTCTGACCTTACGTCTTACAGGACAAAAAAGGTGAGAATCTTAAACGGCGCTCACACGGCATTGGCGCCAGTGGCTTTACTATACGGACTGCAAACCGTCCGGGAAGCGGCTGAGCACGAGGTGACGGGCAGATTCATTGAAGAGCTGATCAATGAAGAAATCCTCCCTGTGCTGCAAATGGAGGATGTCACCCAATACGCGGCAGATGTGTTACAGCGGTTTAAAAACCCTTATATCCACCATTATCTGCAAAGCATTACCCTTAACGCCGCCGCGAAATTCAAAACAAGAAACCTGCCGACGCTGAAGGCTTATATCGAACAGGAGGGCCGGCTACCTGAGAAGCTGGTATTTTCGTTCAGCGCCATGATCTATTCATACTGGAACGGACCGAACAAACCGGCTGACTGCGAGGAGGTTCTTAACCGTTTTCAAATGGCTCGGTCCCATTGCAAAGATGATATGTTTCAAGCGGCGTCTGCCATATTAGGAGAAGACCGGTTGTGGGGAAAGAATCTGAACCATCTTCCGGGGCTGACTGAACGAACGGCTTTTTTTCTGTCTGTCATTCATGAGCGGGGTATGAAGCAGGCGATACATGAATGCTGCGGCAAAAAGGGGGAAGTGAAATGAAAGAGGTCATAAAAATCCATAAAAACGATAACGTGCTTCTCGCCATGCGCCATTTTAACAAAGGGGAGCGGCTGCATACAGACGGACTGACGATTGAAGTGAAGGACCCTGTAAAGCGGGGGCATAAAATCGCGCTGCAAACCATTGAAGAAAACGGCAGCATCATTAAATACGGTTTTTCAATCGGGCGTGCGACAAGGCGGATTTCGGCCGGCGAGCATATTCATACCCATAATCTGCAAACGAATTTATCCGATGTGCAAGAATACACGTATTCACCGCGCTTCGAGGACAATCCTTTTACAAATGAGAACCGGACATTTAAAGGCTACAGAAGAGAAAACGGTACATCCGGCGTCCGGAATGAACTGTGGATCGTGCCTACAGTCGGCTGCGTTAACGGCGTCGCTGAGAAAATCCTGCAGCGCTTCGTAAAAGAGGCGAAAGACATTGCGCCCTTTGACAATGTGCTGGTTTTAAAGCACCAATACGGCTGCTCCCAGCTTGGCGATGATCATGAGAATACGAAACAAATGCTGATGAACGCCATCCGTCATCCAAATGCGGGCGGTGTGCTGGTTTTAGGGCTCGGCTGTGAAAATAATGAGCTGGCGGCGATTAGGGAAACGCTTTCTGAAGTGAATGGAGATCGGGTGAAATTTCTCGAATCACAAGCTGTCACAGATGAAATTGAAGCGGGTACTGCGCTTCTTAAAGAGATACACCTTGCGGCAAAGGGAGATAAACGTGAGGAGATTCCGCTGTCAGAATTGAGCATCGGATTGAAATGCGGCGGGTCGGACGGTTTTTCCGGCATCACCGCAAACCCTTTATTAGGGAGATTTTCAGATTACTTGATTGCACAGGGAGGGAGC
Organism: Bacillus sp. JNUCC-22; assembly: GCF_018861275.1. NCBI lineage: Bacteria > Bacillati > Bacillota > Bacilli > Caryophanales > Bacillaceae > Bacillus > Bacillus sp. JNUCC-22. The sequence continues at coordinate 1,213,951 of NZ_CP076408.1, forward strand.
ACGGTCTTAACGGAGGTGCCTGAGATGTTCGGCGCTGAGACGATTCTCATGCAGCGTGCGGCGAGTGAAGAAGTGTTTCATAAAACAGTCCGATTGATCAATGATTTCAAGCAATATTTTATGAAGCACGAGCAGCCGATTTATGAAAACCCGTCACCTGGGAATAAGGAAGGCGGCATTTCAACGCTCGAAGACAAGTCGCTCGGCTGCACCCAAAAAGCCGGTCTTGCACCGGTTTCTGATGTGCTGACATACGGTGAAACACTGAAAACAAAGGGATTGACACTGCTCAGTGCGCCCGGCAATGATTTAATCGCTTCTTCAGCGCTCGCCGCGGCGGGCTGTCACATCGTTTTGTTTACAACCGGAAGAGGCACGCCGTTCGGCACATTTGTCCCGACTGTGAAAGTATCAACAAATACCGATTTATTTCAATCAAAGCCTCATTGGATTGATTACAACGCGGGCAGATTGGCGGAAGACCAAACAACAGAAGATCACATTGTAAGAGATTTTATTCAATACATTATTAAAGTTGCAAGCGGAGAATTCGTCAATAACGAAAAAAACGATTTTCGGGAGCTTGCAATCTTTAAGTCCGGTGTGACGTTATAAGGGAAAAGGCGATCTGACAACAGACCGCCTTTTTTATATTAGTTTTATTCCGCTGATTAAAATAATCGCCGCCATCACAAACTGCAGGGGGCGCGGTGAGAATTTCGGCGAAAAGAAGCTGCCGAGAAGCACACCCGGCACAGAGCCGATCAACAGATTCAATACAAGCAGGTAATCGACGCTTCCGAAGCTTGCGTTTAACAGACCGGCAGCAGTTACGAGCAGAAAGGCATGTGCGATATCCGTTCCCACCACTTCTGCCGTTTTCATTCTGAACAGGTATAACATGGCGATTGCAAATAATGAGCCGGACCCAATAGATGTCAGGCCGACGATGAAGCCGAAAATGACGCCGATCAGTATCATGAGTGTCCGCTTTTCTTCAAGCGTTTTTTGCTGCCAGCGGTTCGGCCGCAGTCTTTTATCGAAAAAAAGGCGGGCGATAATGGAAATGGCGACAAGGGTCAGTACGTAGCCGAGCGCCTGTTTGATAATCTGCTCCTGATGCTGGTGAAAAGCGGGAAACAAGTGAAGAACACCGATGGCGGCTGTTGCGCTGGGAATGCTTCCGAGCGCCAAGTAACCGACAAGTTTAAATTGAACGGTGCGCTGCTTCCAATGAGAAACGACACCGAACAGTTTGGTGATGGAGTTATATAAAAGGTCAGTGCCGACGGCGATTGAGGGGTTGATCCCCAAAACGATCAGTAAAGGAGTCAAAAGCGCTGCTCCTCCCACACCCGTCAATCCGACAAGCGTTCCGACAAAGAAACCCATAAACACAATGCTTACTGTCATCTGTGTGCCTCCTGAATAATCCTACTATTTTTATCAGATTATATATGATTAAGAGGCGGTAATCAATTAAATTTTCGGAAAATTTTATACAGAACAAAAAATCCGCCAGCCTGCTGTTATGTCGCAGACCGGCGGATGGCCGGATTATGATTTTTGCTGATAAAACGGAAGTTCCGTGTGGCCCATTTCTCTGACATACACGAAAAGATTGCCTTTATGATGAATTTCATGCTCCATGGCAAGCTGAAGGAGAGCCGCGCCGGTCACTTTTCTGCCGAAAGAGGCGGTCAGGTCAATTTCGCGGTTCAGCTGCTCTTCTGTCAGCTGTGACAGGATGTCTGTCGTTTTTTCAGTACACGTTTCAGCCAGTTTGACGAGGTCTGTTTCTGCTTCTTCTTTCGGTTTGTTCTGGATGGCTGATGCGTTTCCGTCGTTAATGACGTTTGCAAACATAAGAAAAGAATAAACCATGTGTTTTACAAGTTCCTGAGCGGACATTGATGTCTCTGCCGGCTTGTAATCGTAATGTTCGCGGCTGATTTTTTCCGCCAGCTCAATCGTCACGTTTCGATGTGACAGAAAGTGGCTGACCAATTGATTTTGTGCTGTCATGTGAAAACCCCCATTTAATACAGAATAAAAAGCTGCAAGGATATGCTATATCAACGGCACGGAAGAAACAAGCAATAAGCTTGTGACGGAGATAAATCGTTGCGGATATCCGAAATTCGACAATTGCGGTCTTTTTGCGTTCTTCTTTTTCTAGCAAATATGATAAAATATGACATATCTCGGTCATTCCAAAAGGGGGGATTTATTGAGGATGAAGCAGACTATTCCGTCCTCTTTTGTCGGGCTCAAAATTAATGAATGGTATACCCATATCCGGCAGTTTCACGTCCTTGAGGCGGAGCGCGTCAAACGTGAAGTAGAGAGAGAGATCGAGGATATGGAAGAAGATCAGGATCTGCTGCTGTATTATTCATTAATGGAATTCAGACACCGTGTCATGCTGGATTACATCAAGCCCTTAAAAGAGGACCCTTCTCAGCCTGAGTTTTCAGAATTATTGGAAGACATTGAAGGCAACCAGTATAAACTGACAGGACTGCTTGATTACTACTTTAATTTTTTTCGAGGAATGTACGAATTTAAACAGAAAATGTTCCTAAACGCCATGATGTATTACAAACGGGCTGAAAAAAACCTTGCACTCGTTTCTGATGACATCGAGAAAGCTGAGTTTGCTTTTAAAATGGCCGAGATATTTTACAACCTGAAACAAACCTACGTCTCCATGAGTTATGCCGTTCAAGCCCTTGAAACGTACCAATCGTATGAGACGTACAACGTCCGCAGAATCCAATGTGAATTCGTTATTGCAGGGAATTATGATGACATGCAGTATCCAGAAAGAGCATTGCCCCACTTAGAACTTGCTTTAGATCTTGCAAAACAAGAAGGCAATCCCCGTCTTATCAGTTCAGCCTTATATAATCTCGGAAACTGTTACGAAAAAATGGGAGACCTCTCTAAAGCAGCCGAATATTTTGAGACATCCGTTTCCATTTGCAGGTCAGAAAAGTTCGATAATCTTCCGCATTCTATTTACTCATTAACACAGGTTCTTTATAAACAGAACACTACAGCCGAAGCAGAGAAGCAATACCGCCTCGGGCTCAGTATCGCCCGCGAATACAATGATGAATTGTTTGTGAATCTGTTCCAATTTTTACATGCGTTATACGGCAAGGAAATGGATAACGCATCCGTCAGGCACACGTTTGATTTTCTGGAAGAACACATGCTGTATCCGTATGTGGAAGAATTGGCGCATGATGCTGCCAAATTTTACATGAAACACGGACAGCCTGAAAAAGCGCTCACGTTTTATGAAAAAATGGTGCACGCCCAAAAACAAATCCAGAGAGGAGATTGTCTATATGAAATCTAAACTGTTGTCAGGATTGCTGCTTGTTGCTGTCGGGTTCAGCTTTACACAGGTGATCGGCCATGAAAGCCATTTGGAAAATCAAGCGGACGGCACATTCCATATTGCCGCGCGCAACCAAACATAACATAAAGACCCTTCTTTGGAAGGGTCTTATTTTTTGCATGCGTATCCATTCCATTTTTATCCGAATGCAGGGTCTATATGCTCAAGTTATCTGTCCTACGAATGCCACCTATTGATGAAAAAGGCATAAGGAGAGATGAAGAGTGGGGATTGAAGTGAAAAAACGGCTCGTATCGGCTGATAAATATGCGTTAAAATGTCCGAATCCGATGACGCCGGAGTATATTACCATTCATAACACGGCAAACGACGCATCCGCCGCTAATGAAATCAGCTATATGACGGGAAACAGCGAATCAACGAGCTATCATTTTGCGGTTGATGACAAAGAAGTGATCCAGGGAATTCCGTTGGACCGGAATGCCTGGCATTCGGGAGACGGCACGAACGGTACCGGAAACCGAAAGTCGATTGCTATAGAAATCTGTTACAGCAAGTCAGGCGGCGAACGGTACAGAGCCGCAGAAGAACTGGCGATTGCGTTCGCGGCGCAGCTTTTGAAAGAACGGGGCTGGGGGATTGACAGAATCAGAAAGCATCAGGACTGGAACGGAAAGTACTGCCCGCACCGCATTTTGTCTGAAGGCCGCTGGGATGAAGTGAAGGCGAAGATTGAAAAAAAATTAAGCGGGAGTATGCCGGCGAAAAAAGCCTCTATTGCTTCTTCCGCGTCTGAATACCATGTGAAAAAAGGCGACACCTTATCGGAAATCGCCGCATCGCACGGTGTCAGCGTAAAATCGCTGCAAAGCATCAACCATATCACCGATCCGAATCACATTACAGTCGGACAAGTGATCAAGCTCGCTCAGACGGGTTCTTCTTCAAAAAGTCAGGCTGTGTCTTCCTATCCGCTTCCATCCGGTGTGATCAAAGTGACGAAACCGCTGACGAAAGGGACAAACGTAAAACAAGTGCAAAACGCTTTATCCGCTCTTTATTTTTATCCCGATAAAGGAGCAAAAAATCATGGGGCGGACGGCGTTTACGGTCCGAAAACGGCAAATGCCGTAAAACGTTTTCAATCCGTCAGCGGATTAACGGCAGACGGAATTTACGGCCCGAAAACGAAGGCGAAAATTGAAGAAAAACTGTAATCAATAAAACGGAAGCCCCCCGGGCTTCCGTTTCTTCTTACATACAAACTGCTGCAAGGGCCTTTTGAATATCATAAATGCTTTCATCTTTTTTAAACTGCTTTGAGACAGCGGGAAGCTCCGCGCCTGAAATCCAAATTTTCAGCTCTGAATCAAGGTCAAAGCGGCCGGCAGTTTCTACGCTGAATCTGGAAATGCTCTTGTACGGAATGGATTGAATCTCCGTTTTCTTCCCTGTGAGTCCCTGTTTATCAACAAGAATAAGACGCTTATCCGTAAAGACAATGATATCTCGGACAAGCTTAAATGCGGCGTTGACATTCTCACCTTCCAGCAGAATACGAGCCAGTTCTGCTTTTGCTTCAGCCGTCGATATTGTCGACGCATTGCCCAGCAATCCATTGATGAACCCCATGATATATCCCCCCCCTGATACGTATTCTATCAAATCATACTATAAAAAGGTTTCCATTCCCAGGTGAGTAGAGTAAACTGGTGCTGACTGGAAAAGGAGAGCATGTTACACATGAAAGATAGATATGATAATTTCGCAGCCCTATCTGCTGCTGAATCGGAATACAGAATTATTTATGAAGAAAAAGAGGGAAGTAAATGTATCGTCCTCGCTCCCCACGGCGGCAGGATTGAGCCGGGTGTCAGTGAGCTGGTGCGGGCATTTTCTGACCAAAGCTCAATTTATTTATTTGAAGGAACGAAGCGGTGCGATAACCGTTCTCTCCATTTGACAAGCACACGCTTTGACGAACCCCTGGCTTTAGAAAAAGTGACCGCCCATCATTACGGATTGGCTTTTCATGGGTATCATGATCTGAAAAAGGCAAATACACTCGTCGGGGGCGCGGATCTGGAAAAAGCAAGACTGATTTGTGATCTGCTGCGTGAAGCGGGGTTTGATGCCGAGCTGACAGAGAAGAATGATCGGCTGGCAGGTGTAAACCCCGGCAACATTGTCAATCGGACAAAAAGGAAAATGGGGTTGCAATTGGAAGTGAGCACGGCGCAGAGACACGCGCTGTTCAGCAATTTTGGCTGCCGGGGAGAAAAATATACGCCAACCGATCTGTTTTTTCGGTATGTAGAAGCCGTGAAGGCCGGTTTTTATGATAAATGAACAGGGGGCCCGTTCTTACATTCATTGAAGCTATGCGGCGCAAGAAGTGCGTGGCGGGCAGCACGGTGGGAACAGCGTCATGATGCAAAAAACCTTTCCTGCGATTTAAAATGCCGACACTCTGGCGGCGGAGTATCGCTAATTTTCAATAAAATACGGCGTTTTTTCTTCAGCGGCATGCAAGTGTGTCTGTCCGCTTTCATAATACACATTCGGCCGCTTGTCGGATAACAGACAAGCGAGCCGCTTCTGAAATTGAATACCTGCTTTACGCCGTTCAAACAGCTCCAGCCTTTTTTCCGCAAATGATGCCGTCACCCGGAAAGCGGCTGCGATTAAAATAACGGCATGGCTTCTCCGTTGGGGAAGCTCCATGTTTAACAGCATAAAGGTCGGCACACAGAAGTGGTACATAAAATGGTTGGCCTGAAATTCCTGCAGTTCCCTGAACAGCTTGTTCATATGAAAATGGTTGCCGGTATGCTTCAGTACATGGCACAGTTCGTGCGCAAAATCCTGCCATTGCTCTTCGGGTGACTTTTTTTGATTCAGGACGATGCTGTACATGCCGTCCCGCTTCAGCATCATACTGTGCGTATCTTCAAAATGAATCCAAATGTCAAGCTCCTTGGCAATCATCTGCATATCAATATGGAGAGGGGCGGTCATTCCCATGCGGCAATATAAGTTTTTGACGTATTCCTCAAGATGTGTTAAAAAATCGCCCAATTGAATACACCCTTTCGAACATATGTTCTTTTTTAAGCGAGAAAGAAAAGCCCTGATCGGACTTTGAATCAATTCCCTTTTCTTTTAAAAATAAACATTCAGCTTTTATATCGGCTGAACGTTAAGCAGTTTAAAGGAAAAGAGCGGATTATTTATGTTTCGGCCTGCGGTTTTTCTCTTTTTCTTTTAAATAATTAATGAATTCAATGGCCTGCTGTTTGCTCTCCGGGGAAAAGTCCTGCATGTCCCGATATGCGATCTGCAGGTCGGGATCGGCAAACATGTCTTCATCTGAAGGTTCTTTTCCGGTTAACAAATAATCAGTCGACACTTTGAAATAATCCGCAAGCTTTTGCAGCGTGTCGTAATCGGGTTCAGATCGGCCGTTTTCATAATGAGAATATCTGGCGCGCGAGACACCGATATGATTTGCGACTTCTTCCTGCGTTTTCTTTCCTCTGAGACTCTTTAATCTTCCGCCTATCATCCGAATGACCTCTCTTTTTTCAACACCCTAAGTTACTTATGATTATAGATACAAAATGTATCAAAATAAAGAGATGATAAAAAAAGTATCAAAAAGGTCTTGATGATACGAAATGTATCGTATATAATCAACATCATAAGGATACGAAATGTATCAATATACGATAAAAAATTGATCAGGAGGGTGAGAGATGCAGCCGATAATCATCCGTTTCAGCAGCAATCCGGCTGACCAGAGATGTTTAGGAAAAGCAGGCGGTTCGATATCTTTTACCGCTTGCGGACTTCCGGTATTCCGATTTGATAACCGATTGCAGTATGAACGCTATATAGGTCTGAAGACAAACGGAGACGTCCCTTATGAATCGTAAAAGCTACCCGTTTTTCATCTATTCCGGATTATTGAATTCAGAACATTATGACAAAATAGGGTCCGCCATTTGGCTGTTTTTATGGTTCATCAGCTCAACGACAAAGGAACACGTAAAAGACGGTGTAAAGTGGGGGATCGTCCTTGGTCATAAGCCCGTAAAAGCAAGAGAGATGGCCGATGTATTTGCCGTCAGCGAAAAAACCGTCAGACGGTGGCTTGAGGTTTTGGAACAGCATGAATATATCAAAACCGTCCGCGCCCCTTACGGACTCATCGTCTCCGTAAAGCACTCGAAAAGATTCACGCCGAAAAAGACATTGACCCGCCCGGAAGCAACTGACCGGACAATATCGGCGGATCACCGGGACAAAAATGTCCGGAGAGAAATAGATATAACAAAAAATCATACTGCTGAAGAAACGATTAACGACATTGCCGCCCATTTTATCAGATTAAGGTCTGCACAGGAGGGGCGGAGCGTATACCCGTCGCCCCGGGATTATCAGGCCATCGCCCGTATTGTTTCCCTCGGTGCGTCAGCACAAGAAGCAATCAAATGGCTCGGCGAATGCTTTACCGCTTTTGAACAGCGGCGCACATCTTCAGCTGAAACGATCAAGGCTTTCAGCTATTGCGCCAAGTATATGGAAGACCGCTTGAATGCACGAATTGCGGGAAGGACAATCACAACAAAAAAAGAGAGGAATACGATACATGACAAAACGAACGATCGAGCAGATACTGGCCGACCTGAAAAACGGAAAACGTCCATTACTGGCGGACAGACCGGAAGAATCAGACGAAAGCCGCTTTGACTGTCCGCTCTGTAAAGATCAGGGCGGTTATCTCAAAAACCAGCTGGGAATGGATGTGTGGGTTAAGTGCCGCTGCGCCGCCGAACGAAAAGCAGAGCGCATCCTCAGCGCAAGTGAGATTACAGGCGCCTTTCGGAAGCTGGATTTCAAAGGATTTATCACGCGGGGCAAGCCTCAGGCAGTCGTCGACGCATATGAGTGCGCCCTTGAATATGTTGAAAACTTCGACAAGATTAAAAACTGCCGGAAAAACAGCATTGCCCTTTTAGGGCGTCCGGGGTCGGGAAAAACCCATCTTTTGACCGCTCTCAGCAATTATGTCATGAGACAGAAGCAGACACCCGTGCTGTATTTTCCTTTTGTGGAGGGATTTACGGATTTAAAAAATGATTTTGATCTGCTTGATGCAAAGCTTGGCCGTATGAAACAGGCGGATGTGCTTTTTATTGACGATCTGTTCAAACCGCTGAACGGAAAACCCCGGGCGACCGATTGGCAGATTGAACAAATGTACGCCGTCGTGAATTACCGCTATTTAAATCATAAGCCGGTTCTTATCTCGAGCGAGCTGGCCTGTGACGGACTGGTGCAGGTTGATGAAGCCTTGGGCACAAGAATTTATGAGATGTGCAGCGATTATTTAGTCATCATTAATGGCAATTCATTTGACGTAAACCACAGATTAGAGGGGGCGAGATAATGTGTAAGCTGTGCGGGCCGAAGAAGGTCATTGTGACGGAAACGGGTTTCGGCGCTGTCTTTCACCCTTGCCCGAACTGCAAAACAGGCACTGATTTAACGCCGGTCATTAAACGTCTTGAGCGAATGGTTCAAGACGCAAAAGCGAGGCTTGATGCACGTGTATAAATATATTAAATGGCTTTTTTGCCTGCTGTTCAGGGCGAAACGGATAGAAAAGCAAATTGAAGCATGGCATGAGGCTGATGGAAAGTGAGGATAACCATTGCAAGAAAAACACAGCCCCGCTCCATGGCGGGCCGTACACAGCGGAGAAGAAAAACCCATTTACATTTATTCCGCTTACAGCGAAGCGGATAAAGAGAAGTTCCCTTATTCAAACGGAAGGCTCATCGCGGCCGTTTTCAACTTAAGTTCATACTCTCAGCAGATCAACGCGGCATTGATGGCAAAGGCCCCGGAACTTTTTGAGGCGGCCGAAACGGCTCTCCGCCTGCTCCGGGGAGAAAGTTCTGAAGAAAAAGAAGCGTTCATAAATGAGCTCGGAAGCCTCATACATGAAGTAAACATCCTGAAAAAAACGGAGGACGTAAAACATGAATCCTAAAAAACTGACCGACATTGAACATACAACATTACAAAGCCAGCTGGAAGAAGGCAAGGTGCGGGTCATCATTGTAGACGGACTGAAGAAGGAAGCATGGCTCGCCGAAGCGCCGGAGCACGGCAAAACGCTTGTCGAAACGAGAAAAGGAGATCTGGCCCGGGTCGAATATGAAATCGGCTTTAAATTGAATTAAAAACAGAATACGTCCAAGACGGAAAGCCTGCGGACACTGATCAATCGCGTACATGCTGCGCATTGGTTGGTGTCCTTTTTTTGTTCCGAAAAAGAGGAGGATCTGCATGGAAGACTTACTATTTGAATATAAACGCACGCTGAAAGAGACGAAAAAGTGGTACAAGCAGCTGGAGGAAGCCGATGAAACGGTGCTTACTTCAGAAGAACTGAAAGATAAAAAAATCATCAGAACGATCATTACAGATGTGGAATATGTCATCGAATGGCTTGAAAAAGGCCGGCAGCCCGGCATAAGAAGAGCGATAGACCGAAGAGACGCTTATCAGAGAATGCTGATTAAAGATCCGAGAATCATAGAAACCTATTCGCAGGCGCTGATGTTTGAACCGTCCGCAAATGTGACTGAAGAAGACAGAATCAGACTGCGGGACGCATTAGCCGTTTTAACGGATAGAGAAAAAGAAATGCTGCTGCTCCACAAAGCGGAATGCTTTTCATATGAACGGATCGCCGCCTTGCTGAACGTAAAGAAATCAACCGTACAGACGACGGTCAAACGGGCGCTTCTGAAAATTCAAAAACAGCAGGAACAAAGAAATCAATCGCCTGCTTCATAAGTTGTCATACGTTTGCCACCTAGAAGTGAACAGACGATCACAAAAAGCGGCCCGATTAGAAGCCGCTTTTTATTATAGACAATCATGTCGGAGGTGGCGGTGATGCCGTAGCATGAAAAACGCAAAAAGAAAACAGGCATTTACAATCTATCAGTCTCATAAAGGCCGCATCACAAATCGCGCCCTTGCCGGCAAATCAGGCGTATCCGCAAGAACGATCGGCAGATGGAAAAAAGAAGGGCGCTGGGACGAGGCGCTTCATAAGAACGCGGAAAGCGGCGGAAAAAACACCCCGGGCGAAGGTGATGAGTTAAACGAACGCCAGCGGCTGTTTTGTCTTTATTATGTGAAAAGCTTTAACGCCACCCAATCTGCGATAAAAGCCGGGTATTCACCGGAAAGCGCGCATGTGACGGGAAGCAGGCTGTTAAAAAACGAAAAAGTCGCCAAAGAAATCAGCCGCATGAAAAAGGAAATGGTCAATAAAGTGTTTGTCGAAGCAATGGACGTTCTTCAAGTCTATGTGAAAATCGCTTTCGCCGACATTACCGATTATGTAACCTTCGGAAAAAAAGAGGTTCAGGCCTTCGGAAAATCAGGGCCGCTCTTTGACGAAAATGATAAGCCGATTATGCAGGAAATCAGCTACGTTGACGTTAAAGATTCGCACCTTCTGGACGGAACCATCGTCACAGAAGCAAAACTCGGAAAAGAGGGCATTGCAATAAAGCTTGCCGACAAGATGAAGGCTCTTGAAAAGCTGTCCTTGTACTTTGACCTTTTCCCCGATCAATTTAAACAAAAAATCGAAAATGAAAAATTAAAGCTGGCACAGCAGAAGATGGAAAAAACAGAAGACAGCCAAAAGCCGATTGACATTGTCATTACGCGGAAAGAGGAACGGTCATGATTGAAAAAGCGGTCAACCCGCGCTTTGAAGATTATTTGTTCAATTGGAATGAAACGTACCAATTTCTCGTCGGAGGCTACGGCTCGTCAAAAAGCTATCATACCGCGCTGAAAATCATCCTGAAGCTGCTTCGTGAAAAGCGGACGGCGCTTGTCGTGCGGGAAGTTTTCGATACGCACAGAGATTCTACTTTTGCCTTGTTTGAAGATATTATCGGGGAGCTTGAGCTGGGACATGCCGTAAAGGCCGTGTCTTCACCGATGCAGCTGAGATTTTCAAACGGAAGCCGGATTATGTTTAAAGGGATGGACAACCCGGCCAAATTGAAATCCATTCATCATATTTCACTGATTTGGATTGAAGAATGCTCTGAAGTGAAGTATGAAGGCTTTAAGGAGCTGATCGGGCGTCTGCGCCATCCCGAGCTTTCGCTTCATATGATATGCACCACAAATCCCGTCGGCACCTCCAATTGGACGTACCGGCATTTTTTTCGTGATGAGCAAAAAAAACGCTTCGTATTGGATGATCAGACGCTGTATGAAAAAGGCACCGTCGTTAAGGGAGATACGTATTACCACCACTCCACAGCGTGCGATAATCTGTTTTTGCCGAAAAGCTATATAAAGCAGCTGGACAGTTTACGGCATTACGATCCCGATTTATACCGGATCGCCCGCAAAGGACAGTTCGGCGTCAACGGCATCCGCGTGTTTCCGCAGTTTCAGGTCATGGAGCACAACGAAGTAACGGAGCGGATTGCTTCCATCAGGCGCCCCCTGTTTCGGACCGGCATGGATTTCGGTTTTGAAGAGTCATACAATGCGGTCATCCGGCTTGCCGTCGATCCGGATCAAAAAGAGCTTTATATTTTCTGGGAGTATTACAAAAACAAAATGACCGATGATCAGACAGCTGAGGAGCTTCAGGAATTGGCGGATCAAAAAGAGCTGATCAAAGCGGATTCGGCTGAGCCGAAAAGCATCCAATATTTTCGCAGGCAGGGCTTTTGCATGGTTGCGGCCAAAAAGTTTCCGGGCTCAAGACTTCAGTATACAAAAAAACTGAAACGGTTCAAACACATCTATTGCTCAGACAGCTGTCAACATACGATCCGCGAATTACAGAACTTAACGTACGCAAAAAACAAAAACGGCGCTCTGTCGGAAGATGAGTTTTCAATTGATCCCCACACACTTTCAGCCATTTGGTATGCGCTGGATGACTATGACGCGGCGGATCTGAAAGATGCATCACAAAAACGAAGACGTCCGAATCGGGAAAGGAGGAGGTAGGCGTTGCCGAACTATCAAAACGTTAGAGCCACCGTCTTTAAATCAAAAATGGCCGCGCCGCAGGCAAGGCAGATGAACGAAGATCAATTTGCCGATCTGTACGGCGAAGACATCATTTCACCGCCCTATAATCTCATTGAACTGAAAACAATCGCCGAATACTCGACGATTCTTCAGCAGTGCATTGACGCGTATCGGGTCAATATTACGGGTTTTGGGTTTGATGTGGAATATACCTTTGATGTAAATAGCCCAGATTGCTCCCCGTCAAAAAAGGCCCGGGCCGAAAAAAACTGGATGAAGCTGGAGAGCTTTTACAAATGTCTTCATTTTGATGAATCGGCCGAGACGATCCTCGGATATGCGATAGAAGACCGTGAAAAAACGGGCAACGGTTTTCTCGAAGTGCTTCGGGACGGGGCGGGAAAACCAGCGGGGATTGAATATCTGGATGTGAAACATATGCGCGTGTGCGGTGTGACTGATCCCGTTGAAGTTATATTTTCTTATGAAGAAAACGGCGCATCCAAAACGATTAAAAGGCAAAAACGGTTTCGTAAATATGTTCAGATGCTGAACGGTAGGAAAGTGTTTTTTAAGGAATACGGCGACCCCCGCATGATGGACATGAGAACCGGCGAATACGTAAAGACCCTGTCTGAAGAATACCGGGCAAATGAAGCCATTCACTTAAAAATCGGCAGCGGCACTTACGGAATTCCGCGCTGGGTCGGCAATATCGTCAATCTATACGGCGCCCGGAAAGCGGAAGAACTGAATTTTATGTATTTCAAGCAGGGCCGTCACGTGCCGGCCGCCATTACGGTTGAAAACGGCATGCTGTCAGAAGCATCGTACAAAGAACTCCAGGATTATATGAATGACCTGGAAGGGGTGGAAAATGCCCACAAATTTCTGCTGATTGAGGCGGAAGGCATTGCGAAGGAAAAAGACCTTCACGGAGGCGAAGACATTACGCCCGTGTCTGTGGAAATTAAATCACTTGCGGAAATTCTGCAGGATGATGCGCTGTTTCTTGAATATGACGACAAAAGCAGAAATAAACTCCGCTCCGCTTTCCGTCTCCCGCCGCTTTATACGGGCGAGGCGCAGGAATACAACAAAGCCACCGCCGATACGGCACGGAAAATAACGGAGGAGCAGGTGTTTCAGCCGGAGCGGAAAACGCTGATTAATAAGCTCAACACGTTATTTTTGCCTGAACTGGGTCTCCACGATGTACAGCTTACATTAAAAGGGCCTGATTTTCGCGATCCGCTTGAAATTGCGAAGGTGCTTACACCATTTATTTCCGCCGGCGCGGTCTCTCCTAATGACCTCCGTGATCTGGCCGGAAGAGTGCTCGGCAAGACGCTTGAGGAGTGGCCTGAAGAGTACTACAGCCGGCCGGTGCTGAAAGGGAAAAAGGAGCAATCCTGAAAGGGGGTGAAAACATCTCGTGCCGAGAGAATTGAGAAATGCCGTCATCAGTTTTGTGAGCTATGTCGATAAGGCGGCGAACCAAACGGAATTCTTTTTTACAAAATCAGCCGGAGGCCTTCCGTCATTTGAAAAAAAGGTGCAGGTGTTTACAAAAAGCGAATCGGATGAGCAGAAGCTTGTTTACGGCATCGTTTACGAGCCGGATGTCCCGGATGCCCATGGCGATTATATGACGGCTGAAGAGATTGAAAAGGCCGCTCACGGTTTTTTGGCGGACGCCCGCAACATCGATACAAATCATAATTTTGAAGGCGGGACCGGCGAGGTGGTGGAGTCGTACGTCGCCCCGGATGACTTTGAAATCGGGAATGCTGTGATCCGGAAAGGATCTTGGGTGCTTGTCACCAAAGCTTCCGATGAAGTATGGGATCAGATTAAAGCCGGTATCATTACGGGCTACAGCATGGCGGGAACCGCTGACGTTTACGAAAAGCCGGCAGAAAAGCAAGCCGGCTTATTCGGCGCGGTCAAGCAATTTCTCGACCGTGACCGCAAATCAAGAAACCGCAAAGGAGAGGACTTGAACAAGATGAGAAAAGAAGACGTTAGAGAATCGATTGAGCACGCGCTGCACCCGCTTTTAAAGCGGCTTGACAGCTTGGACCAAAACACGGAAGACAAAGACGGGGCGGCTGCGCCGTCTGATGAAGAAAAGCTGAAAACGCTTGTTGAGGACATGCTCGCGCCGATTATTAAACGCATTGAAGCGCTTGAAAAAGTAAGAGGCGCATCAAAGCAGCCGGAAGAAGAGACGGGCGGCCAAGAGCCTGTTAAAAAATCCATTTGGAGCGGACTGCTTTAAGCCCAGTCAGAAGGAGGAACTGTAGAGTGAGAAATCAAGATATCATCAGAAAGGCGGAAATGTCACTTTCCGCTTTAAAAAGCGGCGGTTTAATGAACCCCGCACAAGCTTCAGCATTTATCCGCATGGTGCAGAACACGCCGACCATTTTCAGCGAATCGCGTGTGATTCAAATGGAAAATGACTCGCAGAAATTTGAAAAAATCGGTTTCGGACAGCGTATTCTGCGTGCCGCTGAGGAAGGAAAAGCCTTAACTGACGATCAGCTGACCGTCCCGGCAACAAGTACGGTGCAGCTGAATACGAAAGAAGTCATTGCGGAAATTAATATCACCTATGACACGCTTGAAAATAATATTGAAAAAGACGGCCTGCAGCAGACGATCATGCAGATTTTGGCGGAGCGGGCGGCAGTCGATATTGAGGAGCTTGTCGTAAACGGCGATACATCTTCTTCTGATCCGTACTTGGCACAGCTTGACGGAATCCGTAAGCAGACTGTATCTCACGTCATTGACGGAAACGGGGAAGAGCTGTCCAGAGCCACATTTAAAAAAGGCTTAAAAGCCATTCCGGCTAAATATTTGCGCTTGCCTCAGGAATTCAGATTTTACACATCTCAAGGCATGGAGATTGAATGGAAAGACCGTGTGGCTGACCGTCAGACCAATCTGGGGGATCTTGCGGTGCAGGGCGGTTTGTCTTCAGCATTCGGCGTTCCGGTCAAAGGAGTGTCCAATCTGCAGCCGTACTCGGTCGGAGAAGGTGACTCCCAATACGATGCGTCTGACATCATTTTGACTCACCCAAAAAATATCATTCTCGGTTTTTCACGGAATATCCGAATCGAAGTAGATAAAGATATTCGCAGCCGCAAATTTATTATCGTACTGACGGCTAAACTTGACAGCAAATTTGAAGAAGAAGATGCAAGCGCCAAAATCGTAAACGTTAAAGAATAAGACGGGGGTGGCAGTTATGTTAATTCAGCCGTCTGACGTTGTTTCATATTCAGTTTATGATCAAGTCAAAAACAGGCCGGAGCCGCTTCTAATACAGGACATTCTGGAGGCGGAGGCGGAAGCGGCCAGAATGGCGGGGCATTCGTTCACTGACCCTATTTACTCACCGCTTCCCGAAAAGATTAAGCTTGCGTTATTAAAGCTTTCTCAATATTTTGCGCTGATCAACCAGAATGAAGCAGCCGCTTCCGCCTATCAATCTGAAAAGATAGGCGACTACTCGTATACGGTGGCAGGTGAAGGCGGAATCAGAAAACCGGCGGTGCACCATCTGCTCTGTGAATATATCACGCCGGGTTATTCCCCGGTTTCTGCAATCGCAAAGGTGAGACCTTTATGAGCTACGAACGGCTGCTCACTGACAGATGCGATATTTATCATGAGACGGTGTCAGTTCCGAAGGCCGGACGCTTCGGGATTCCCGCCGAAAAGCTCCAGCCTGTCTTTTCTTATCCGGAAGTGCCCGATGCTGAAGACGTGCCGTGTCTGTTTGTTGAAAAACAGCAGCAGCTTATTCAGCTTGCGCCTGATCATAAGGTATATCAGCGGTTTCTCGTTCATTTTCCGAAAGAGGCCGCTGTGCGTGTCAATGACAAAATCATTTGGGAAGGACAGACGTATATTCTGGAAATGCCGAAGAAAGCAAGACAGCACCATTGGGAGGTTATCGCTGTGAGAGATGACAGACTATGAACATAAAAAACCTTGAACAATGGAATCGGTCGCTGCAAAAGGCATCATCCGGAGAATTTGCCCGTCAGGCAGGCGAATGGCTGGAACAGTCAGGAGAGGATTTTCTCGACATGGTACGGGAGGAGCTTATTCATTCGGGAGGAATTGATACAGAAAACCTGCTGTCTTCTTTCCGAAAAGGAGCGCAGGATCATGTATGGATCATTGAAAACGGGGGACTGACCCTTGAAATCGGCACCAATGTAGAGTATGCCTCATTCATAAATGACGGACATTGGACCGTCTCAGATGAAAATGTCAGATGGGTGCCCGGATATTTTCAAGGCTCCCGGTTCATCTATGATCCGTCAGCTTCAACGGGAATGGCGCTCAAAAAACAGTGGATCAGCGGGAATGGGTTTTGGGACAAAGCCCTTCTTTTGTATGAAACACTCTTCGCCGAATCGCTGGACAAGCGTTTCAATCAGTGGCTTAACACGTTGGGGGGAGATATCGGATGAATCGCGAAACCGGTTCAATCGCCGCTTTTTTGTATCAGCAGTGCGGCGTGCCCGTATATGAAAATGAACTGCCTGAACAATTTCAGGTGCCGTCACTATACATTCCGCCCCCGTATGTTTTTGACGAGAATGACACAGTCTCCACCTTTAAGAAGACATACAGTCTGAATGTGAAGCTGTTCCATGCCGACTCGGTGCAGGCGCTCTATGCAGCCGACCGGATCGCCGATGCGGTGAGAGAATCAAGACAGCTGATTCCGCTGCTTACGGAATCAGGGGAGGATACCGGTGATTTCGTCCGCATCAGCCGTATCGAAACAAGAGTCGGAGACAAAGGCGAGGCAGTGATCACAATCCGCTGGACGAGCCGCTACTACTATCAGAAACAAACATCTCCCGCACTGCGGGATGTGGACATTAACAGCGGGGTGAAAGAAAAGTGAAACAATATAAAAAGAAAAACGCCGCAGCGGCGGAACGAGCGGTTCTTTATGACACGGCGGATTTAACAAAGCACGCGAAGGAGCTTTTCGGCGTAAAACCCGAGATTCTCCAGGGTGCTTTATTCGGCGTGAAGCAAAAACAAATGACAAAAGCGCAAGCTAAGTCTTACATTGAAGCATTTTTAACCAAGGAGGTCATGCAATAATGAACGGCGGAACATTTACGCAAGGAAAAGAAAAAGAACGTGCCGGGATCTATTTTAACTTTAAAACAACCGCCCAGGAGCGGGTATCGATCGGTGAACGCGGGATTGTCGCCCTTCCCGTCGCATCCGGGTGGGGGGAAGCGAAAACATTCGTTTCCATTTCAAGCATTGAAGATTTGAATAAAAAAGTGGGGCTCAGTATTGAAGATCCGTCACTGATTCTGCTTCGTGAGGCGAAAAAGAAAGCAAAAACCGTTTTGATGTACCGTCTGACAGAGGGAATCAGAGCGAGCGCCGATCTTTCACAAGGTGTTAAAGCAACCGCTTTGTACGGCGGTTCAAAAGGAAATGACATCATCATCCGCATCAGTGAAAACGTCCTTGATCAGACCGCTTTCGATGTGACCACTTACATGGATG
Organism: Bacillus sp. JNUCC-22; assembly: GCF_018861275.1. Classification (NCBI taxonomy): domain Bacteria; kingdom Bacillati; phylum Bacillota; class Bacilli; order Caryophanales; family Bacillaceae; genus Bacillus; species Bacillus sp. JNUCC-22. The sequence goes on from NZ_CP076408.1 coordinate 1,231,985, forward strand.
AAGCGGAAGTTGACAAACAAACGGTGAAAAAAGCCGAAGAATTAAAAGCAAACGGCTATGTCACATTCACGGGAACGGGCGAACTGTCGGCTTCCATCCCGCTGACAGGCACTGAGGAAGAATCCGGGGAAACGTTAAACCCGCAGGCAGGCATCCGTCTCGCGGGCGGAACTGATAAAGCACCGGTCAACTCAGACTATACGGATTTTTTAGCTGCTGCTGAAACGGAGAATTTCGATGTCATCGCTCTTCCTGTCGCGGAAAACGATCAGCTGAAAGCGACATTTGCCGCATTCATTAAACGCCTTCGCGATGCGCAGGGACAGAAAGTGCAAGGGGTGACCGCCCATTACAGCGGGGATTATGAAGGCATTATCAATGTTACTGAAGGTGTGCTGCTGGAAGACGGAACCGAGATTAAAGCTGAAGATGCGACCGCCTGGGTGGCAGGCGCAAGTGCCAGCGCCGCATTTAATCAATCCTTAACATTCGTTGAATACGAAGGCGCCGTCGATGTGCTGCACCGCCTGACTCATGATGAAGTGATCGGACGTCTTTCCAAAGGTGAATTCCTTTTCTCTTATGATGCCCGTGATAAGTCAGTCAGCGTTGAAAAAGATATCAACTCATTGGTGACATTTACGGCAGAGAAAAACAAAAAGTTCGCGAAAAACAAAATCGTCCGTGTGCTTGATGCGGTGAATAACGATTTGACAAGAGAACTGAAAGCCTTAATTAAATCGAAAAAAGGCACGGGCAGCGATCTTCCTGCGACAAATGACGGCCTTCAATTCGTCAAAACGATGATCATTCAATATTTGACTACGCTTCAGGATGCGGGCGGCATCGCAAATTTTGACTCAGATACAGACATTACAATCGGGCTGAATGAAGACCGCGACGGCTTTTTAATCGATCTCGCCGTACAGCCTGTGGATGCGGCAGAAAAATTCTACTTTAACGTGGAGGTAAACTAAGATGGCATTAAAAGCGCAAAACACGATTTCAGGAAAAGAAGGCCGTTTATTTCTCGACGGAGAAGAGATGGCGCATATTAAAACGTTTGAAGCAAACGTGGAAAAAAACAAATCAGAAGTAAACATCATGGGCCGCCGCATGACGGGACATAAAACAACAGGCGCCAACGGAACGGGCACGGCAACATTCTATAAGGTCACATCCAAATTCGCAGTCCTTATGATGGATTACGTCAAAAAAGGCAGCGACCCGTATTTTACGCTGCAAGCCGTTCTTGATGACAAATCATCGGGCCGCGGAACAGAACGCGTCACTCTGTATGACGTCAACTTTGATTCTGCAAAAATCGCCGGCCTGGACGTAGACTCAGAAGCACTCGAAGAAGAAGTGCCGTTTACCTTTGAAGATTTCGATGTGCCGGAAAAGCTTTCTGAAACGTTTTAAGAAAAAATGAAAAAGTATTAAAACCATCGCAACAGCGATGGTTTTTTTAAATAAAAGGAGCATGCTGTATGAGTGAAAAACAACAAAATGTATATGATCTTTCATTTTTTATGCCTGGACAAACAATAGAAGCTGAAGAAATAAAAGTTGCAATTTCAAAACGTTTTGTAGATAAAAAAGGGAATGTCATTCCATTTATATTAAAGCCTATTACAACTGAACGGATTGATGAGCTGGAGAAAGAAAATACGACTTTTAAAAATGTGAAAGGCAGAGGCCGAATTAAAGATTTAGACTCTCAGCGTTTCTATGCACGAATCGCTATTGAATCCACAATTTATCCTGATTTTCGTTCTAAGGAACTGCGTGAAGCGTATAAAACAGCAGACCCGGTTGAGGTGGCTAAACGTGTACTCTCTGTCGGCGGTGAGTATGCAAATTGGCTGAATAAAGCGATTGAGATCAATGGTTTTGAAGATGATCTTGAAGATCTGGAAGAAGAAGCAAAAAACTAATTAAGGATGGTAATAAAGAAGCCGTGTATCTTTATTACGCGATGCACGAGCTTCATTATTCACCGTCCCAGATTTTAGAATTATATGAGGCGGAGAAACCTTTTAAGGCTCTCTTATACGGGCTGATCAATTATAAACTGGAGCTGCTTGAAAAAGAATCGAAGAAAGGGGGGGGCATAAATTGGCAAAGCTGACTGCACGTTTTGATTTAGAGGACAAGGTATCCAAAAAACTGAAAAGGATACATAAAGGCTTTAAAGAGGTTGAGAAAAAAGCGAAGACAATTAATCGACAGATTAAAATCAGTATTAGAGCTGAAGATCAAGTTTTCTACAAACTGAGAAAAATCAATGATTATATTATTCTGAAATTCGCAAAATCCCTTCAGATTAAAGTGGCTATTGTTGACCAAGCTACCGGCAGACTGGAAGCTTTAGAAAAAAAAATGAAGCTTCTCCCCAAAAAAATGAATATTTCTGTTTCTTTAACCGAACATGTGACACCTGTTTATAAAAAACTGAAAAAAATGTTATCAAATCATGCATTTTCCTTTCTTCTAACAGCTGATGATCAAATTACATTGAAAGTCAAAAAAATAATAGGCTATATTAAGCGGAATCTAAAAAAGGGCTACATTGTAAAATTAAAAGTGATTGACGAGATCACAAAAACCGTCAATCGGTTAACATCTGTTCTCAGGCAATTTGAAAAGACCTACTATGTCAAACTGGAAGTAAAGGATAAGGTTACTGACAAAGTCAAGAACCAAGGAAGTCCTCTTGAATATAAGGAAGATAAGCCTAAAAAAGGTGAAAGTGAGAATTCCAAAAAACCTTCAGAAAATGAGTCTGACAAAAAGCCTGGATGGGCTGGTAAAATAAAAGGCTGGCTTAAAGACTGGTGGACAAAATCAGCATGGCCTTGGATAAAAGATACACTTAAAGAAATCGGAAAGGCGTTTGTGGATCGATTTAAGGAAAGGCTGATGGAAAAGCTGAAGGATGACGTTTTTGATAAAATCATTGACAAAATCCTTGGTCCTCAAAAAAAGAAAGATTCTGAAGGCAAAGAGGAAACAGAAAGCAAAATTAAAAACCGTAATACAGGAGGGTGCTGTTGCGATTGCGGAGGAAGCAGCGTGCCGGGAAGAAATAGAAATAAAAATCCCCGTAAAAAAAGAAAAGGCCCAGGTACAAGGAAAACGCCTGGAAAGGCCCCTTCAAGAACAATTAGAGTGCCTAGTAAAGTTATAAAGAATCGTCAGGAGAAATCTTCAGGGAACAAAACGGCTGGTTCAAAGATGAAAAAATGGTTCGGTGATTTAACCTCAGCAGGTGAAGAATCCTCCAAATTAGGAAAAGCACTAAAAGGTCTGGGGAAATTCCGTAAAGCAATTCCTTATGTGGGGAATTTGTTATCTTTATTTGATCTTCAAGGTACAAATAAAGATAATGTCGGAGAAAAAGTTGGCACAGTCGGAGGGCGTATTGCCGGTATGGAAGCGGGAGGTATTGCCGGCGCCGAAGCTGGTGCGGCAATCGGCAGTTTCGCAGGGCCTGCAGGCACTGTAATAGGCGGAGCTGCAGGCGGTTTGGCAGGTGGAGCCATAGGTGCATACGGCGGTGAAGAAGCTGGTAAATCAATTGGTAAGATGTTTGATACTTCCAAGTTAAAAGAAGATATATCCAAAACGCTGTTTAATGGGAGCTGGTGGAACGAGAAATGGACCGGAGTAAAAACATCTGCAGGCAATACATTAGGCGGTCTTGGGGATACTTGGGACAATATTAAGAGTACTGCATCTACGTCATTTTTTAATAATTCGAATTGGTGGGCAGAAAAAGCGGGTTATGCATATGGTGCTATGGAATCTACTCTTTTTAACAGTGATTGGTGGAAAGGAAAATGGGAAGGAGTAAAAGGCTGGACATCCGAAAAATGGGAAGAAGCCTCTTCTATATGGAATGACGTACAATCAAACGTAAAGAAAACGGTCTTTAATAAAGATTGGTGGAATGGGAAATGGAAAAACGTACAAAGCTGGGGTAAAGATACTTGGGAAAATAGCCAGGAATTGTGGAATAAATTTCAAAGTAAAATCAAGGAAACTTTATTTAGCAAAGATTGGTGGTCTGAAAAATGGAATTCGGTTAAACAATGGGGCGAAAATATACTAGGAGATTCAATGGATGCTATTAAAAGTGCTGGCGGGAAAGTGGTTAGCACTGCTAAAAATATAGGCGGTAAGGTAAAAGAAACTGCAGGGAATATTGGGAATGGTGTGAAAGACTGGTTTTCTGGAGTATCTTCAAGTTTTCAGAAAGGGAAAAATAAAGCTTACAATGACTTTCATTATGACAAAAATGCCACGGGCGGCTACATTACAAAGCCGACCATTTCCTGGATCGGTGAAGCCGGTAAAGAATTTGTCATTCCCGTTGACAACAATCGCGGACGCGGAAAGATGCTGCTTTCACAAGCTGCGTCTAAGCTCGGCATGCGTGTTGTCGATGATATGGGCGCGGCTTCGGCTCAGTCTTCTGCTGTTCCGGCGGGAGCGGGCGGTGTTTCTTCTTCTGCATCTGTATCGGCCGCAGCGTCTGTAGAGGCATCCGGACTTAGCGGGACGGCTTCATCACTCGGCAAACAGTTTACTGAAGGCTTTGACAGCGGAATCAGCAAAAAAGCGGTGGATATGGACGGCTGGAAGGAAAAAAACATCGGAACGCCGTTCAATGCCCTCATTTCGTCTTCATCCGGTTACGGAAAGCAAGTCGTTGCGGGCTATGCCAAAGGTCAGAATACTTCGCCGACGGGCACCGATTCATTTTTAAAAACAAAGGTGAAAACACCTTATCAATCGGCGGTTAATCAATCGTCATCATGGGGCGCCGCAACGGTGAGAGGATATTCGGCCGGACAGAATGCAAAAGATACGGGAACGTCGCAATACGTAAGCACACATATCAATAAACCGTTTGTGCAATCAAGAGATTCCGCGAACGGCTGGGGGTCAGGCCTGATCGGACACTTCGTATCAGGGATGACTGCAAAAGGAAGCGAAGTCAAACAGGCGGCCAAAGATATGGCCAAAAAAGTCGAGGACGCATTCAGGGAAGAGCTTGATATTCACTCTCCTTCCCGTGTCATGATGAGTCTCGGGCGCTTTGCTTCAGTCGGCGTCGTCAAAGGGCTTGGCTCAGTTGACGTGAAAAAATACGCCGAAAAACAGGCAGGTTCGCTTGCAGCAGCCTTTTCCGGCATGGGTGCAGCGGGAGGAAGCGTCAAAGAGTGGCTTTTGGCCGCAATGAAAGCAACCAATACGCCGATCAGCTGGCTTCCGGGATTAATGGCGATCGCACAGCATGAGTCAGGCGGCAACCCTAATTCCATTAATCTATGGGACAGCAACGCCAAAGCCGGACACCCGTCACAGGGGCTTATGCAGACGATTCCGAGCACCTTTGAAGATCACAAAGCGCCGGGCATGAATGATATCAGAAATCCAATTCACAACGCCGCTGCCGCTATCGGCTATATTAAAAGCCGATACGGCTCGATCAGCAATGTCCCCGGGATTAAAAGTATGGCTCATGGAGGCCCTTACGTCGGTTATGCCAATGGGGGTCTGATTACCAAGGAGCAGATCGCCCGTGTCGGCGAAGGGAACAAACGGGAGTGGATCATCCCTGAAGAGCGGGGCATCCGCGGCCGTTATCTGCTGCAACAAGCCGCTCAAGCGCTCGGCATGGAAGTGTCCGATCCGTCCCAGACGGAACCGGCGGCGCTTTCAGCCGGCACGGTTTCCGCAGCCGTTAAAGGCGGCGGACAAACCGTTCAAAAAACGGGAACAAAAGAAATTAAAATCGAATTCAGCGGCGATCAGCATTTCCATAACGGACAGGACGCCGACAGCCTCGCCGCCAAAATCAAACAGGCGCTGATTGATGAATTGCAAAAAGACATTTATACCGGAGCAAAGGGGGCTGTTGCTTTTGACTAAATCTGTTTACGAATTTTGGCTGTCTCTGGGGAAGGACAAGCTCCGGCTTCCCGTTCTTCCTGAAGCGATTGATATCGCAAACAGCGTGCAGAATGATTCCGTGAAAGTCACCGGACTTGGAGAGGTGACGTTTATCGAAGAACCGGGAGCGAAAGAAATTTCGTTCTCTTCTTTTTTTCCGAAACGGTACAGCCCGATTGCCGAATATCAAAGCATCCCTTCGCCGGAAAAAGCCATTTCAGCCATTGAAGCATGGATGAAAGCGAAAAAACCCGTTCAGTTTTTGATTACAGGAACAAAAATCAATGTCACATGCAGCATTGAAAGCTTTAATTACAGCGAAGGTGACAATGAAATCGGCGACCGGAATTTTGATATCGTACTGAAAGAATATAAAACCGCTTCGCCAAGAAAAATCAAACAAAAGAAAAAAACGAAAGCGAAGCGCCCGTCCAAAGCCTCACCCAAAACATATACCGTCAAAAAAGGGGATACGCTTTGGGACATCGCCGGCAAATTTTACGGAAACCATACGGAGTGGCGGAAAATCTGGAACGCGAATAAAACCGCCATGATTAAGCGCAGCAAACGGAATATCCGGCAGCCGGGGCATTGGATCTTCCCGGGGCAGAAGCTGAAGATACCGCAATGAAACGGGTGAAAAGATGATTGAACTATTTGTCATAAAAGAAACGGAGTGGCTCGAGCTTGTCACAGAAAGCGTCACGCTGGAAGGACACAGATATCAGGCGCCCCGCTCCATCGAAGCGACGATTGTCGTAAAGCAGGGCAGCCAGACGTATTACGGTGTATCAGAGGGGGATACGGTTTTGTTCAAATGGAACGGAAAAGAGCTGTTCCGCGGCGTTGTTTTTGCAAGAACGCCCGATGAGCATACCGTCGCCTTCACCGCATACGATATGCTTCAATACCTTGTGAAAAACCAGGACGTTTACGTGTTTTCCAACAAGCGCGCCGATCAAATATTGAAAAGGATCGCCAGCGATTTTCAAATTCCCGTCACATCCATTGCCAACACAGGCCATACCATTAAATCACTCGTTTTTAAAAATGATACAAGCCTTTACGATATGATGCTAAAAGCGTTAAAGCAGACAAAAAGCCAGACGGGGCGCAATTATCAGCTCTATTCAGAAAAAGGCAGGCTCGGCTTGCGTGAATGGCCGGAGCCGTCTGACATATGGGTGCTGGAAACAGGAGTTAATATCACAGGGTATCAATACAGCACCTCAATTGATGACACCGCAACCCGTGTCGTCATGCGGCTGCAAAAAGACGATAAAACCGTGAAGGCTGCCGTCTCAGACAGCGCGGGCATGAAAACATTCGGCGTTTTGCAGTATACCGAAACGGTTTCTGACGACATTAATGAAGCCCAGCTGAAACAGCGCGCAAAAGTGAAGCAGGCTGAGAAAAAAGGCGTTAAGAAAGAGCTGAAAAATATACAGGCGATCGGTATTCCTGGGTTGGAAAGCGGATTGCCTGTCTATATCTCAATTCCGGAAATCGGGCTGAAGAAAACCTATTATGTAGATACGGACCGCCATGAATTCCAAGGAACAAAACATACCATGACGATTGACGTCACGGAGAAAAATTCACTTCCGGAGGGGACATCCTGATGAGATTAAGTGATGCCATTAAACATTTAGCCGTCGGAGCGGTTGACGCCGAAGCGCCGGTGGAGCTGATGCCGGCCGAAGTGACCTCCGTTTCGCCGCTCGAGCTGAAACTGAAAGATCACGACAAACTTTTGATTCCGTCTGATGCACTCATTGTGCCGAAGCGGCTGAGATCCGGGGGAGAGGATCCGCTTCAGACGGGAGATCGGGTGATGACCGGCGCTTTAACAGGAGGACAGTCTTTCTTTGTACTAGACAAAATTTAACCGTCATCCGGACGGAGATGTACGAGAATATCAGCCTATTAAAGCCGCTTCATCATCCGAAGAGGGCTTTTTTACATGATCAAATCAAAAAGGAGCGGGTGCAATGGCCCTGACACCGGAAATCGAATTTGAAGATTTGGAGGATGCGAGTGAGGCTGTTGAGACTTCACAAACCTACCGAATTGATTTTGAAAACAACCGGATTACCAATGAACTGATAAACGGACTGGACGCAATCAGACAATTCGTCTATATCGCTCTTCACACAGAACGGTATTCATATTCGGTTTTCAGCCATGATATCGGAAACGAACTTCAGGAAGTACTTTCAGATCAGAACACGACGGATGCTTATAAAAAAATGGAGATTCCAAGACTGATAGAAGAAGCCTTGCTGTATGATGACCGTATTTTGGCCGTTACCAATTTTGAGATTGAGAAAAAAGATGATGCCTTCACCGTCTCTTTTACCGTTGAAACTGATGAGGGCATGCTTGAGATAGAGGAGGTGCTGGGTGAGGATGTTTGAAGCTCAGACGTTTGACGACATTATGGACAGAATGCTGGCGCGCATTACGGCAGATATTGATACGAGAGAAGGCAGCGTCATTTACAATGCGCTCGCGCCTGCGGCTGCTGAGCTCGCAAAGTCTTATATTTGGCTTGATACCGTGCTGGAGCTCGTGTTTTCTGATACGGCTCAGGGAGAATTTCTGGACAGGCGGGCTGCTGAAGCGGGAATTGAACGAACACCTGCCACAAAAGCGGTCAGAGCCGGAGAATTCACAGCGGGCATCACCATTCCGCCAGGCTCCCGTTTCTTCGTTGATAACCTGTATTTTCAATATACGGGGGGTGGAACGCTTGAATGTGAAACAGCCGGTGAAGCGGGCAATGCCGGCATTTCAGGGCAGAACCTGCTGCCGCTTGATACGATACCCGGGCTTGAGAAAGCAGTCGTGCGCGATATATTAATTCCCGGCCGTGAGGAAGAAGATGACAACAGCTTAAGGGCGCGCTATTTTACCCGTGTCCGCCGGGAGGCAGTCAGCGCAAATAAACAGCATTATAAACAATGGGCCGAAGAGGTTGACGGCGTCGGCAGGGCGAAAATCTTTCCGCTTTGGAACGGAGCCGGAACAGTGAAGGTTGTCATCACAAATGCGAATTTGGAACCGGCATCAGATATTCTGATCAAGAAAGTAAAGGATTATATTGATCCGGACGAAGGGCAGGGAGAAGGACAGGCGCCGATCGGAGCGGCAGTAACGGTGGAAAGCGCCGTATGGAAGGAAATCGAAATCTCCGCTTCCGTGCTGCCTGAGCTGAACAGCTCGATCGATGACGTGAAAGCGGAGATTGAAAAAGGCGTCCTGAATTTATTTAAGAAAATGGCCTTCGAAGAAAACACCGTCCGTTTATCACAAATAAACAACATCGTTTATAACTCGGCATCCGTCAGTGACTACGCCGATATCAAAATGAACGGTGCGGCGGAAAACCTCGTGCTCAGTGACGTGGAAATTCCTAAACTCAAAGAGGTGACAATCCTTGAGCAGACTCGATGAGATGACGGCGTACCTCCCGCCGTTTTTAACCCGATTAAAGGAGATGGCACAACTGCTTGAGGCGGAAGCTCCTGAGTTTGAGCGGCAGAATAACGATATTTTCGATTTGACAGATCAGCTCTTTATCACGACGGCGACGTGGGGGCTTGACCGCTGGGAAAAAATATTAAAAATACCGCGGGAATCAGGTGACACGGAGGATATGAGACGGCTCAGGCTGATTTCAAAGATGTCGAATATTCCGCCCATCACACATCAAGCGATCGAGCAGGCGCTAAACCGTTTTTTAAAACATCCGTCAGCTTACGTTCGGATGTTTCCGAGGCAGTATCGTTTTTATGCCGATATCGGGCTTGATGACCTGCAGCACATGAACGAGCTGATTGAAACGCTTGAAAAAATCAAACCCGCTCATTTGGCGTATACACTGAGAGCCGCATTAAACGAAACACTGGAAATCAAAGACCGGGTCATTCTCAACAATCGGAGATACCGAAAAGTCAGTGAACTGAAGGTCGGTTATTCCGTCACACTCAACAATAACGAGGTGGTCTTACCATGATATCAGCCGCTTACAGACAGCGTGCCGCAGCCGATCTGAAAAACAGGATCACAAAAGTGCTGTTAAACGGAAAAGAAACTCCGATTGCGGACATTTCCGTAAAAGATGCCGCAGTCACCGTTCTCACACGCAGGGAAGAAGACGTCAAACACATTGAAACCGTGCAGATGCTTGACGAAACAGGAAGCGTCATCACAGAACGAAAAACAAATTTAGATCTCAGCAACAACAGAACGCTTGATTTAAGATTTACCTTTGAGGTGGTGTAACGATGGCTTACGAAGAAAAAACAGACTGGCTTCCAGACGATCCGATTAACGAAGATGACGTCAACCGCTGGGAAAAAGGCATAAAAGACGCCCACACGGATCTGGCGGCCCATAAAAACGACATGAACAACCCGCACAAAACGACAAAGGCGCAAATCGGTCTCGGAAACGTAGACAATGTCCAACAGGCAGCAAAGAAAGATTTTGATCAGCACAATCAAGATCTGGACCGGCATGTGACGAAGGAAGAGCGCCAGAAGTGGAATAACGGGCAATTGTCTAAAATGACAAAAGATAATGGCTCAGCTTTTATTGATATCTCTGACGGACAGGATTTTCATCAGACCGCTGCCAGCCAGAATAAGACCTTTACTTTCTCAGCAGCTGCAACTGGAATAAATACCCCGCCTAAACCGTCAGAGGGTATATACCTTTATTCTTCAAAGAATAACGGAGAGGCGGCCGCTTTCTCAGATGACGGGGGATTTTGGAGAAAAACGCTGAAAAACGGCATCTGGACGGAATGGATGCCATTTGAAACAGCTGCCGGAGCACAAGCAAAAGTAAATGAGCATGCCGACAAAACAGATCTTCATGTAACCAAGTCTGACAAAGACAAATGGAATGCAGGGCAGTTATTCAATCTGACTGACAATGACGGGAATGCTAAAACGGTAACGGAAACAAACTTAGACAATATAAAAACGTCCGGTATCTACTATATATCAGTTCAGCATACGGAAAATAAGCCTGCGGAATACGGACAATTAATTGTAATGCAAAGAACCCGCGGAGCATCACCGACTTTTGTCCAAATGTTTATAGACACAGTGACCGCCGGAAATCCCATATACGTCCGAAGTTTCAGCACTAAAGGCGTATGGTCGGAATGGAGCCAAAGAGAAACAGATGCCGGCTCTCAAGCAAAAGTAGACGCTCACGCCAATAAAAAAGACATCCATGTCACACAGGCGGATAAAAATATGTGGAACGGCGCACAGCTTTCGAAAATAACAAACGATAACGGCGGCTATCTTCTTACAATTGGTGATGATGATAACTTTCTTGAAAAAATCGTTAAAAACGGCAGGGCGTTCGGCACCTTTTATTCAACCGGCAAAGCGGCAAACAGTCCGAGCAACGCTTCGACCCGCGGCATGTTTCATTTTACCTCTCTTGACAGTGAGGGAAAGGGAACGTTTGGGTATGTCATTGCCGTTGATTATAAAAATAATATGTTCACGAACTATTTGGATTTGAACTTGGGCTGGCAGGGCTGGCGGCGCCTCGTTACTGAACTTGATACTGAGAATGTACCTTGGATAAATGTTCCTTATAAAAATGGCGCTAAATCAGGAGACAGGCCGCTTCAATACCGCAAAGTGGGAAACACCCTTCACCTGAACGGACACGTTCTTACGGACAGAGAAGTGGTATTCGGGAGTGTGCCATCCTCTTGTGCGCCGGCCAAAGGCGTTGTGACGATGGTTGCAGCCAGCGGCACCACCGGTTACAGCAAATTTATTATTTATTCTAATGGAGATATGAAGCTGACGGGAATTATGGCCAATATAGAAAATAACGTGAACGGCTATTATATTGATCTTGTTTTGGCACTCACGTAAAGGAGCGAGAATATGAAATTAATATTTCCGTATGACAATGACAACATTTATACAGGCACTCCGATTGAGCTTTATCCGGATTCTGAGACAGGAGATTATATGATGCCGCCTAACGCTGCGGACTTTCCGCCGGAAATAAACGGCGAAGGCATGTGGCGTCCGTTTTTTGATGAAGAAAAACAAGAATGGGTGGAAACGGCTGACGAAGCATATAAAGACAGCTTAAAAAAAGATACAGCTCCCCATTCAAACCAGCTTGCAGGCCTCGGCGGACAGCTGGCGAATGAGAAATTGGCCAGAAAAGCGGCCGAACAAGCGCAGCAGTCACTCGGCAGGCAATTAGCGTCTTTAAAATTAGAATTATTAAACGTAAAAGGAGAATGAAAAAATGAAAAAACTTAACTTTTGGGTTTACGCTTTGTTTTATAAGTGGGCCTCAATAGAAATGGTAAAACAAGCTATGGGCTATGATGACTGCTCTGCCGAAGATCTGGCTGAAGGTGTGGCCGCGAAGTATATCACGCCTGAGGAATTTCAAGAAATAACGGGTGAAACATACGAAAATTACAAAAATGCTGTGTCATAAGCCAAACGGCTTTTTTTATTTGTCATTTTTAATAAATGAGAAAAGGAGGACGGCCGATGAAAAAGCATTCATTTGAATTTCCCGCCGATCAACTTGGCAGACCCGGCGCCGTAAAAGCTTATCGCGGTAACAAAAACGATTATGTCACACCTGTTGCTGATTTGTCCGGAATGGCAGAGCTTCTTACCAATACGCCGCTAGAAGCGATTGAAGTATACAGCCAATTCGGACAAGACCGTTTAGGAGCCGTCTTAATAGACAGAGTACAGGGGTGGGCTTATTCGGACCGCAGCGGAACTCTTTTTATCGAAGAGAGTGAGGATAACAATTCGTGGACGGCTTCACATTCTGTCGCAGTCAAAGGCGGAGTGCTGACCGCTTCGGGGTGGGTCTTCCTGACAAAACGATATTACCGGTTCCGTTTTGAAAACGGAAATCAAAAACAGTCCGAATTTGTTTTATACCAATCTGTCGGTACGGGCGGTGATATGGCGTTTTCATATACAGACGTGATTTTTCATGAAAATGCAGCAGAGGCGGGCGAGGGAAGCATCTTCTCGGCGGGCGCTTGGAAAAAACTTCTCGTCGAAATCACCGGCACGGCTGAGTCGGGCCATGTCGCGTTTTGGGGGAGATCCATCTCGGGAAAAAATGTGCCGATCAGAGGAATCAGGTCTGATGACGGGACATCAGCCGCCGGTACGTCAGGCACAGAAGAAGTGTGGTCATTTGATATTGCCGGCTTTAAGGAAATCGTCATGGAAATCCAGAGCATTTCCGGCGGGAGCCTTTCTGTCAAAGGCACGGCATTTTCGTAAGAATGAAGCTTCCGAAGGGAGGTGAGAACAATGTAAGAGGGGGGAGCGGAAGTGCTTCTGGATGAACAAGCGGTGCAAAAAGAATTCGCAGGCATCAAAGGTGAACAAAAGGTGCTTGAACAGCGGGTAGCCGCATTAGAGCGGGTATCCGACCGGCAGGATCAGCAAATCATGACGCTGAATGAAAAACTGAACAAAATTGACGAAAACACAACATGGATTAAGCGGACCATTACAGGAGCGATCGTGACAGCAATCTGCACGGGCGTCATTGGCGGAGCCATCGCCATCATGTACAATCTGCTGCAAAAGTAAGGGGGAAACCGATATGAAATTCGCGGACAAAGGCACGGTCGTCAGGACGGTGCTTCTTTTGCTTGCTTTATTGAATCAAACTTTGCTGATGTTCGGCAAATCGCCGCTGAATATTCAGGAGGACCAGGTCAGCCAGCTTGCAGATACGCTGTATGCCGCCGGGTCGGCCGTTTTTACAATCATAACGACTGCCGCCGCCTGGTTTAAAAACAATTACGTTACAGCAAAAGGGAAAAAACAGCAGGCTTTATTAAAAATAAACAATTTATCGAAATAGGAGAGATGAGAATATGGTAAAAATCACACAGGATTTTATCCCGGCAGGAAACAATAACCGTCCAGGCTATGCAATGACACCGATTTACATTACGGTGCACAATACAGCCAATACCGCAGTCGGAGCTAACGCCAAAAGTCACGCAAGCTATGTGAAAAATCCCGATACACCGACAAGCTGGCATTTCACAGTCGATGATACGGAAATTTATCAGCATCTTCCGCTGAACGAAAACGGCTGGCATGCCGGTGACGGAAACGGGGACGGCAACCGTAAATCCATTGGTATTGAAATTTGTGAAAACGCAGACGGCAACTTTTCACAGGCCGTGGCAAACGCCCAATGGCTCATCCGCACATTAATGACCTCGCACGGCATCCCGCTTGCAAATGTCGTTGCGCACAAGCATTGGTCAGGAAAGCTTTGTCCGAGAAGACTGTTGGATACATGGGATGAGTTTAAAGCGGGAATCGGTTCTGGGGAAAGACAGACGTATACCGTCCAAAAAGGAGATACGCTGTCGGCGATCGCGCGGAAATTCGGCGTCAGCGTGGCCGATCTGCAGAAATGGAATAACATCGCTGACCCGAACCTGATTAAAGTCGGACAAGTACTGATCGTCAGCCCGCCGGTTGAAGCACTGTATTCTCTTCCGGACGAGGTGATTCAGCTGACAGAGCCGTACACGTCCGGCGAAAAGGTATACCAGGTGCAAAACGCGCTCGCCGCGCTTTATTTCTATCCTGAAAAAGGAGCTGTCAATAACGGAATTGACGGTATCTACGGTCCGAAAACCGCAGATGCCGTGGCCCGCTTCCAATCTGTAAACGGACTGACGTCTGACGGCGTCTACGGTCCCGCTGTAAAAGCGAAAATTCTGATGCAGCTTTAACAAAAAAGCTGAGTCCCGTTCACATTGCGGGATTCAGCCTTTTTTCTTTTTTAACCGGTTCAATAGCCTGAGATTCCTCGCCCGCATCCTCAGCGAATAAGCGGAAAGCCCGAAGCGTCCGTAATCCACAAACTTTACGCGCCTGACAATTTTCTTCACATCATCACCTGTCGCATCTCTTTGTTGGTTTTATTATATGAAAGATAAGGAAAAAAGGAATAAGGACAAGAGCCGTGTCTCCTGTCCTTAGTGTAATCAAGCTTTTTTTTGTTTATACTTGTCAATCAGCCGCTCGTTTTCTTTGAAAATTCTGGCGGTATGAGGGCTGACCTGGTAACTTGCGATACTTGTCATTGAACGTTTTTTAAACATTTTGAACGGTTTCGCTCTTTGTTCCGGCTGCCCGTTTTGAAATGCCTGCTCCATTTAACCGTCACCTTCCTCTTCTATTGGCAGCATTAAATCATAAATGCTCGTTAGCGATGTGAAAAGCAAATAATCGAATTCCGTCAACAGGTTTTCCGACGTGAGTTTGATCACGTAATGGCGGTTCTGGACTGTAAACGGAATAAGCACAAGCCTGCCTTTTTGATCATAGTAGACGTCTTTACGGTTAAGACGGGACTGAACGTCCGCCGCATCAGGCATATGCTCCGTCAAGCGGTCCTTATCCGATTGTGCGGAATAGTCGCACAAGGAAGCCGTGACATTCATTTTTTCGGCATAAGCGGCCAGCAATCTGCTGATGCCTTCCGCATAAGCTTCTGTACTTCCATAATATACATGGATCGGTTCATTTTTCAACAGATATTGATAGGTTTTCAGTTTTTCAAGATAGGAGTGAAGCATCTCGTTATTTTCTTCTAAAATTTCCCGCGTATCCGTCTCTAATTCATTGCCGGCGAGCTTTTTGATATACGCGCTCAAAAAGATAAACGCATCAATAAGGGCAAAGCAGACGGCAACAATCAAATATTGTCTCCATGCGGCAAAGAGCGATTCGGGATCATATGTCCAATAGACCATGGAGCCCAGTACAAATAGTAAATACCACGTTTTACGGATGGCAAACATTTTTTCTTTTACCTTTGCCTCATACCGCCAGGATGCGTACACATATAAAATGAGTGCGGCCGCCATCGTCCACACCATGATCTGAAAAAACAAAAGCATGAGCATCCCTCACAATTTGAAAAATGGTCTGCTATGTTCATTCTATGTCATGACATCATTTTCCTGTCACAAAAAAAACCGCTTCTGTAAAGAAGCGGATGTCATCAGAAAAAGAGATCTAGGATGAAAAAGGCGATGGCGCCGAGTGTACCTGCAATCGGCAGGGTGATGACCCATGTAATGAGCATCCGTTTAGCCGTTCCCCAGTTTACGCCTTTTACGCGGTGGGAAGCGCCCACACCGAGAATGGAAGACGAAATGACGTGCGTCGTGCTGACAGGGAGATGAATAAACGTGGCCCCGAAAATAATGGCTGCGCCGGTTAAGTCGGCAGATACGCCGTTTACCGGACGGATTTTCATAATTTTTCCGCCGACGGTTTTAATGATTTTCCAGCCGCCGATGGATGTGCCGAGACCCATTGCCAGGGCACAAGAGAGCTGCACCCAAAAAGGAATGGCATCACTTTTATGTAAATTGGCCGTCATAAGCGCCATCGTAATGATACCCATCGCTTTTTGCGCGTCGTTCGTTCCGTGTGTATAGGACTGAATGGCAGCCGTCAAAATCTGCACTCTGCGGAAACGTTTATTTGTTTTCGCCAAATTGCTGTCTTTAAAAATCAGCTTCACGATCGAATATACGATAAAGCCGAGAACAAAGGCGATGATCGGTGATAAAATAAGTGCTTCGAGAATCTTAATGAACCCTTTATAATTAAGCGTTGCAAAACCTGACGCTGCAATGGCCGCTCCGGCGATCGCTCCGATAATCGCATGTGAAGAGCTGCTCGGAATGCCGAAATACCATGTGATCAAGTTCCAGGCGATTGCGGCGAGTAGAGCCGCCAGAATGACAACTGACCCGTTGTCTAATGTATAAGGATTCACAATGTCCTTTGTAATGGTTTTCGCCACACCGGTAAATGTCATCGCTCCGAGAAAGTTCATGATGGCGGCCATAACGATTGCGTGCCGCGGCTTCAGCGCTTTTGTCGAAACTGAGGTGGCGATTGCGTTTGCGGTATCGTGAAATCCGTTAATGAAGTCAAATACCAAAGCGCATATGACAATTAATATCGTTAAAAGTAATAGAGTATCCATTATAACCCCTCGTTACGCGTTTTTCATAATAATGGTTTCAAGGTTATTGGCAACGCTTTGGCAAGAGTCGGCAATTTCCTCAAGCGTTTCGTAAATTTCGCGGTACTGAATCACTTTAATCGGATCGGTTTCTGTGCCGAACAGATTTTTTAATGATTTACGGTGCAGGTTATCACAGCTGTGCTCGTATTCCTTAATTTTAATGGCGTGAGGGTGAATGTCCTTCAATCGGTTTTCTGCAAGCAGTTCAATCGTGATTAAAATTTCCTTCGCGCACTCTCTGATGTATCCGCTGAACTTATCGATATGCTCATCGGAAGAAGTGATCGAGAAAATCTCCATCATTGCTGAAAAATGTTCGATTCCGTCAAGCACGTCATCGAGGCTGTTTGTCAGCTCAAGGATGTCTTCACGTTCAATGGGAGTGATAAAAGCTTTGTTCAGCTCTTTAATCATGACATGAACATGATTATCTCCTTTTGTTTCAAACTCTTTTAACGTATCGGCAAATTCCTTTAAAGTCGTCTGGTTCGTCACTTTAAAGTTGACAAAGTATTCTGCGGTTTCGTCTATGTTTTTTGCGATTTCTGTTAAAAGGAGTGAGAACTTATCTTTTTTTCTTTTTATCATTAAAAACCCTCCATTGTTTGAATGAGACAATGCACACATCAAATTATTATATAGCCTTTTGTCGAAAAAAAACAGATAAAGTCGAAAAAAACGCCTCTTGATTTTTTCGTAAAAACGTGTCTCATCCTGTTTTTCTTATGTTACCCACTTCGCCAAAAAAACGTAACATACTTCGAATTCAGACATCTTGCTTAAAAAGTATAACAAAAGATGTGAATTTGCTGTCAACTTTTGCACGTGATTTTGCCAGAAAAAAAACGGCTCCCGTAAAAGGAACCGTTTTTGTCAGTTTTTTCTGCCGTTTTTCAGCCAAAAATAAAGCGGCAGCCCGGCGAGGCCGATCAAGAGGGACAGCGCGCAGCTCAGTGTATCTGTAATGATCGTGCTGATCAGCACAAACAGTGAACCCGCGATGGCCAAAACAGGAATGATCGGATACAAAGGCACGCTGTAGGCGCGCGGTTTTCCGCCGCTTTTTTTTCTGAGGATAAACACGGCGAAAAAGGCCATGACGTAAAAAATATAAATCATGAAAATAGAGATTTCAGACAGCTTATCGGGATTGCTGGCGATCATAAAAATAATGGCCAGCGCGATCTGAAATGACACGGCAATCCACGGGGTGCGGAACGTCGGATGCACCCGCGAAATCTGTCCGGCAAACGGCAGCTGTTTCCGTTCCGCCATCGCAAATGAGACACGCGGAAAAGCGAGAATCTTTCCGTTTAAACAGCCGAAGATGCTGACGATGATTCCGACGCTGATCAATTTTCCTCCGATGTCGCCAAACAGCATTCCGGCAGCGGTGCCGGTCGCATTTTCACCGAGTTTGACGATGTCGGTCGCAGGAAGAATGTGCAGCAGCGCAAAGTTAATGAAAAGATAAATGGCGGTGACGACCAGCAGTCCGCCCGTCATCGCTCTCGGGAGCAGCTTTTCCGGATTTTTCATTTCGCCGCCGAGTGCCGCAAGCAGAATCCAGCCGTCATAAGCAAACAAGGTGGCCAGTATGGCAGCGCCGAAATTCATGTCCGACATGCTGCTTGTAACGGCTGTGAAAATATGCTGATCGCCTTTCCAAAGGCCGAACACGATCATGCAGATAATCGGAATCAATTTGCCGACAGTCGTAATTCCCTGGACGATGCCGCCATATTTCGTTCCGATAATGTTAATGATGCTTAAAAACAAAACGGCTGAAATCCCGATCAATTTAGACCAGCCGGAATCCCAATTGAACAAGTGCGCCATCAAAGAGCCGAAATACAAGCCGATTGCTCCGATAATGGCGGGGCCGTAAATGATAATTTGAACCCATCCGCACAAAAAGCCCCAAAATTCGCCGTACACTTCTTCGAGATATGTATAAAGTCCGCCCGTTTTCGGAATCTGAGTGCCAATTTCCGCAACGGTCAAGCCGCCGGCAAGCGTCAAAATGCCTCCTAACAGCCACGCGATAAGCGCAGTTTTCGCATCACCGGAGTAGGCAAGCACGGCGCCTGGTTTCATAAATACGCCGGAACCGATGATGGTGCCGATAACAAGTGAGAGGGCGATGGTAAGGCCGATCTCTTTTTTAAGTCCGTTCTCTTCAATCTGCATATCCTTTCCCTCCAGATGTAAAATCGTCATGCTGAAAAAACTATTTTCCATATTGTAAACCCTAATTGCTGAAACGCAAATAAAATAAATTTTCTGATTTTGTTGTTTTCCCTAAAAGATAAAGGTTTCTGCTTTTGAGAAGGAAAAAATACCGTTTTAAAAACGAACATTAATGGTTTTTTAATATCGAAGGTTCGTTATTTGGGGAGCGGCAGTCTGCAGACCGTCTGTGAAGCAGATGGGTTGACTTTGCGATCCGGATAACATAAATTGTATATATAAAATATCTCGAAATCGAGATAATTGACTGGAGGATAACATAATGAAAGTTAATGGAATACACCATGTATCAGCATTGACGGCTGATGCGCAGAAAAATTTAGATTTTTATCGGAACATCCTGGGATTGAAGCTTGTGAAAAAGTCCGTAAACCAGGATGAACCGACGATGTATCACTTATTTTACGGTGATGAAACAGCTAATCCGGGATCGGAATTGACGTTTTTCGAAATTCCGCGGATTGCGCCGTTTCATGCGGGAACAAACAGTATTTCTTCAATCGGCCTGCGTGTCCCGGATGCACAAGCGCTTCAATATTGGAAAAAACGATTTGAAGAGCATCAGGTCGCTCATGGCGACATCATGACAATAGCGGGCAGAGAGACACTCGCTTTTTGGGATCATGAAGGACAGCGGCTTGTGCTGACAGCTGACGAAAAAGGAAAAGACATCGGTGAAGCGGTGAAGCAAAGCGGCATACCGGAAGAATATTCTTTCCGCGGTCTTGGTCCTGTTGAATTGACCGTCCCGTATGCAGAACCGACGCTGCGTGTGTTAACCGATGTGCTGGGCTTCACTGAAATCGGGAAAGAAACGCATGAAGACCGGGGCACGGTTACGGTGCTCGAATCCGGAAACGGAGGCGCGCGTACAGAAGTCCATCTCATTGAAAGAAACGATCTTCCGCGCGAGCGTCCTGGAAAAGGCAGCGTGCACCATGTGGCCTTCCGCGTTCAGAATGAAGAGGAGCTTGCTTTATGGCACCGCATCATTACGAAAGAAGGTTTCAGCAACTCAGGCATTGTAGAGCGTTATTATTTCAAAGCGCTGTACTTCCGGGAACCGAACGGAATTCTGTTTGAATTGTCAACGGACGGTCCGGGATTTATGGTTGATGAAAAACCTGAAGAGCTAGGCAAAACGGTTGCGCTCCCGCCTTATCTCGAACACCGCCGTTCTGAAATAGAAGCGCGGCTGAAACCGATTCAGTAAATCAGAAATCATGACAGATGCCTCCCGGCTTGACGGGGGCATCTTTTTTTTGCTTTTTTACCCGTTTTGTCATTCTTTTTACCTATTTGTAAACGGCAAAATAATTGTCTTTGTTTATTAATAAATTTTTCACATTTGGTTGTTACACTTGTTCAAAGTTAAACAAAAGGAGTGAAAACACAGGTGAAAATGAAAAAACGCGAGATAGACGCAGTCTTAATTCTCATTTTACTCGCTTCCGCATTCTTGAATATGTACAACATCTGGAATGACGATACGGTGAATCCTTATTACACCGCAGCGGTAACGAGTATGCTTCAAAGCTTTCATAATTTCTTTTACGCTTCATTTGACGCAGCCGGGTTTATCACGGTAGATAAACCGCCTGTTACATACCAGATACAAACGATCAGCGCGCTGATATTCGGTATGCACGGGTGGAGCGTCATCCTGCCTCAGGCATTGGCGGGTGTAGGTTCAGTTCTATTCATGTACTTATTAATAAAGCCGACGTTCGGAAAAACGGCGGCGCGCATCGCCTCATTTGTCATGGCGTGTACACCGATCGCAGTAGCGGTCGCGCGGACGAACAATGTCGATGCTTTACTGGTCTTTTTCCTCTTGTTCGCCACATGGCTTCTCTTTAAAGCGATCAGAAAAGGCAGACTGATCTGGCTTTTGGCGGCATTTTTTGTCGTCGGAGCAGGCTTTAACACAAAAATGCTTCAGGCTTATATGATTTTGCCGGCCTTCTTGCTGTTCTATATGATTGCGGCAAACACCACGATTAAGAAAAAAATCATTTCATTGGTAAGCGCGTTAGCCGTTTTAACAGCTGTTTCATTGTCATGGCCGCTCATTGTTGACAATATTCCTGCCAGCAAAAGGCCATATGTCGGAAGCAGCCAGACAAACTCCGTATTGGAATTGGCTTTCGGATATAACGGGATTCAGCGGCTGACAGGGCAAAGTTCCGGCGGCGGCCAGGGCGGGCCGGACGGAAACGCATCGAAAGAGATGTCTTCTTCCGGCGGTTCTTCACAAATGCAAAAGCCGCCTGGCCAGTCTTCAAGCAGCAGTTCAGCAAGCGGAGACAAATCACAAAACGGCAGTATGACGGCACCTCCATCTAACGGGAAAATGCCAAGCGGCGGTCAAGGAGGCCCTTCAAGCGGCGGAGATGGCGGCGGAGGCGGTCCCGGCGGCGGAGGAAAAAGCGGTGCAGGCACCGGCTCGAAAATGCAATCAGGTTCAGGAATGTTCGGAACGGGAACCCCTGGTCCGCTGCGCCTTTTCCAAACGGAATTATCTGATCAGATCAGCTGGCTCCTGCCGTTTGCGATTTTTGGAATGGCCGGTTTATTGATCGCCGGGGCGAGAGAAA
The DNA here is from genome assembly GCF_018861275.1 of Bacillus sp. JNUCC-22. Lineage (NCBI taxonomy): Bacteria > Bacillati > Bacillota > Bacilli > Caryophanales > Bacillaceae > Bacillus > Bacillus sp. JNUCC-22. The sequence continues at coordinate 1,253,911 of NZ_CP076408.1, forward strand.
GAAGACGATTATCAGCAGAACAGAAGGAAACGATCTTTTGGGCAGCGTGGCTTGTGCCGATTGCCGGATTCTTCAGTGTCGCAGAATTTTTCCACCATTATTATCTCATTATGCTGGCGCCTCCGATCGCGGCACTTGTCGGTGCGGGATGGGTCGCCCTCGTTCATCTGTACCGCAAGCAGGCGGGATGGAAAACTTGGCTATTGCCGGCCGCTATTCTTGTGACAACCGGATTTGAGCTGTTTATCCTCAGAAACTACAATGATCAAATCGGAGCAGGCTGGAGCATCGGAGCAGGCGTTCTCGGCGCAGTGGCAGCAATCGCCCTGTTCGTATTCAAACAGCGCCAAAAACCGCTCAGTTACTATGTTTCACTTGCAGCCCTTCTCGTCTTGATGGTCATGCCGATTTATTGGGCGAGCACACCGCTTCTGTACGGAGGCAACAGCTCATTGCCTGAAACAGGCCCTCAGCTCGCTTCAACAAGCGGAAAAGGCATGGGAATGGATAACGCATCTGTCAATACAAAACTGATCAACTATTTAGAGAAACATAACGCCGGAGCGGACTATCTATTTGCTACAACCGATTCCAACACGGCGGCGCCTTACATTATTAAAACGAAAAAAGCGGTCATGGCGATCGGCGGATTCAGCGGATCTGACCCGGCCATTACGCTGACTCAATTTAAAAAGCTCGTAAAACAAGGGAAAGTAAAATACTTCTTAACATCCGGAATGGGCAAAGGCGGAAATAACGATATTGTGCAGTGGGTTGAGAAAAACGGAAAGAAAGTATCTTCAGATAAATGGCAATCAAGCACAGATCAGAAAACGAAAAATCATGATGCAGCTGATACAAAAAGCAGCAAGGCCACAGGTAAAAACAGCCGAATGAGCGGCGGGCCGGGCGGAATGAATCAGTCAGCTTCATTATACGAACTTCAATCTGATGAATAGGAGGAAAAAACATGAGCAGACATATTCAATATTCAATAGTCGTCCCGGTTTATAACGAGGAACTCGTCATTCAGACAACCTATCAGCGCCTGAAAGAAGTCATGGATCAAACAAAAGAGCATTATGAATTGATCTTTGTCAATGATGGAAGCAAAGACCGCAGTATTGAGATTTTAAGAGAGCAAAGTCTGATTGATCCGAGAGTGAAAATTATCGATTTTTCCAGAAACTTCGGACATCAGATCGCGATCACAGCGGGTATGGATTATGCAGAGGGGAATGCAATCGCCGTCATTGACGCCGATTTGCAGGACCCTCCTGAATTAATCCTTGATATGATTGAGCAGTGGAAAGAAGGCTACGATGTGGTGTACGCCGTCAGAACGAAACGAAAGGGAGAAACCTTTTTCAAGAAACAGACGGCCTCTCTGTTTTACCGGCTGCTGCGGAGCGTGACTGATATTGATATTCCGCTCGACACCGGAGATTTCCGCCTGCTGGACAGAAAAGTCTGTGATGAGATGAAAAGATTAAAAGAAAAAAATCCTTTTGTCAGAGGACTCGTCAGCTGGGTCGGCTTTAAGCAGACTGCTGTAGAATATGAACGAGATGAGCGGCTTGCGGGAGAAACGAAATACCCGCTTAAAAAAATGCTGAAGCTTTCCATGGACGGAATCACAACGTTCTCTCATAAACCGCTCAAGGCGGCAAGCTATGCGGGAATGATCATGTCCGGAGCGGGTTTTCTCTATATGTTTATCGTTTTATACATGAAGCTGTTTACGAACAGCACCATTACGGGCTGGTCCTCTCTGATTGTGATACAGCTGTTATTCAGCGGCATTGTTCTATTAATGCTCGGAATGATCGGCGAATATATCGGAAGGATTTATGACGAAGCAAAAGATCGTCCGCTCTATATCGTGCAAAAAGCGTACGGCATGAAAAACGAAAAGATTTATCGGGACCAGCATATGTCTTAACCGAAACACCCTGTCCGGCCAGCGGACAGGGTGCTTTTATGTGAAATAAAAGCCGCGGGATGACAGAATGTCCCGCGGCTTTTTTATTCATCTGCGGCCGGTCTGCGTGTGCAGAGAGCGCATGATCAGTCCGGTTCCCGAAAGGTTCAGTAAAATGCTTGCACCAAGCGTCATTCCCCAAGCAGCGTTTTGCTGAGGAAGCTGAATGCTCAGCTGCAGTAAGATCAGGCCGATAACGACCAGCAAAAGTCCGGTTTGTTTCATGTGTATGTATCCTCCTTTGTACACTAAGTCATACGGCTGATCCAGGCCTAAAGTTTCATCTGTATATAAAAAATCCAAGGCGGCTGCCTTGGATTTTTGTTAAGAAGATGTTTCTTCTTTTTGAGTCAGTTTCATTTTTTTCGTCATTTCCTTGCCGTTTCTGATAATCTTCACGTCAACGGTGCTGCCGACTTTCGTATTCTTGTAGAGAATATTGCGAAGTTCGCTGCCCGTGTCGGTCTCTTTCCCTTTTAAGCTGATAATGATGTCTTCTGCTTTTAATCCGGCTTTGGCTGCAGGTGAGCCCTGCGCCACTTCGCGAATATAAACGCCTTTATTCAGCTGTTTGCCGAAAAGCCCGAGTGTGCCTTCCTGATAGTTTTGCGGCACTTGTTCCAAGTCGATCATGCTCACGCCGATATAAGGGCGCTCCACCTGTCCTTTCGTGAGAAGCTCTTCGGCGATCGGTTTTACATCGTTGCTCGGGATGGCAAAGCCGATGCCTTCTACATCACTTTCGCTGATTTTCATGCTGTTGATGCCGATGATTTTGCCGTCTGTATTTAAGAGCGGTCCGCCGCTGTTTCCGGGATTGATGGCGGCATCGGTTTGGATGACGTTGATGCTGGACTCGCCGGCTGACGTAGAGATCGAGACGGTTCTGTTTAAGCCGCTCACGATGCCTTGTGTGACGGTGCGGGAAAGGTCTTTTCCGAGCGGATCACCGATGGCGATGACGGATTCACCCGTTCTGAGAGCGGATGAGCTGCCGAAACTTGCCGTTTTTGTCACGTGTTTATCACTGATTTCTAAAACGGCCAAGTCTGTCAGAGAGTCGCTGCCGACGAGTTTAGCTGTTACATCGGTGCCGTCATATAATGACACTTTAAGGGAAGAGGCGCCTTCGACCACGTGGTTATTCGTAATGATATACGCTTTGCCGTTTGCTTTCTTAAAAATAACGCCTGAACCCGATCCTGTTTCCGCATCTTCACCCGATGAATTTGAGTTTGAATCTGAGCTTGATCCGAATCCGAATAAATCGGAACTGCTTTGCTGCTTCTGCAGATTGGTGATCCCGACGATCGCCGGTGAAATGTCTTCCACCATATTCGAAATGCTGCTTGAATTTGCCGATGAGCTGTTTGCCGATTTGCCGCTGTCTGATTCAGAAGATGTCTGCTTGGCGGTTACCGATGACGTTTCCTGAGCGGGAGCCGGATTGGAAGTATCTTGAGTCTGATGGTCTCCAAGCGGCGTAAATGTATAGATGCCGAGGGCGAGCCCTCCGCCGATCACTCCGCCGAGAAGCGGTCTGAACCAGCCGAAGCTTCGTTTTTTCTTGTCCTCGTCCGGCGCGGAATGTCCGGACGTCTGCGGGTTTTCTTTTACTAAAAGGACTTCCTGTTCTTTTTGGTCTGTCCGATTTTCATCACGATAGTTATCCATCATGTTCACTCCGTTTCTCTATTTCATCATAGCATGATTTGCCTATTATTACTGACTCCATCTTAAACAAAAAGTGTGGGATAATAATGAAAAGATTGTGGGAAATTGTGAAAAAGACGAAATCGGACGGCGGCGCTTTATATTGACAATTTCCATCGGATTTGAAATAATAAATGAGATATTATGTTCAATCCTTCACATGAAAAGATATGAAAATTCTGTCAAGCTAATGGGGGAGATCTGTTAGCTTTTTCACTTTGTCAAATAGTCAGAAAGGAGCTGTCACATGAAAGAAAAACATCACTGGATCATTTCTCTGCTTGCTGTATTGGCGGTCGGGCCGGGGCTGATGTCGAATACCGCTCTTTCGGCTGTCCAAAGCCTTGTCCGGCAGACGGTCGGCGGGGAAAACTTTGACTCTTTTCATCCGATTATTATCGGTAATATGGCATTTGCCTTATTCGTGCCGGCGGGGCCGTATTTAAGAAAAAGATTCGGCTCCCGGCCTGTCTATATGATTTCGATGGCCGCGGGTGTCATCGGAGCGCTCCTTGCTGCTGTGACAAATGATATTTATCCGCTCGCCGCGGGCCGTTTTTTACAGGGAGCTGCGGCGGGCACTATGCTGATGATTATGATCCCGATGCTGGTGCTTTCGTTTCCGATTGAGCGCCGGAATTACGCATTATTTGTGTTGATCGGCGGATTTTACGGGTCCGTCATTATGGGAACCGTTTTAGGCACGGCGGCGGCAAGCGCCGGCCATTGGCATTGGCTGTTCGGCATTTTTGGCCTGCTGTCTTTTTTCGGCCTCATTTTCAGTTATATGTGGCTGCGGGATGACGCTCATAAAAATGCTGAAAAATCTCCATTTGACGGCATCGGTTTTCTGTTAGCGGGTGTATCAGCCGTGCTGACCGCCTATACATTTATTCATCTGCCGAAATGGGGCTTTTCATCATGGCAGACATTGGCGGGATTTGGAGGAAGCATCGTCATTCTTCTGATCTTGCTGATCATGCAGTACAGAAACGAACATGCGCTGATTTCGATTAAACTTATGCTGATTCCAAAGCCGATTCTGGGTGTTTTCATGATCGCTGCGGGCAGTATTTCCATAGCGGTCAGTCTTTCTGCATTTCACGGGGAGCTTCAGACCGCATATCATATGTCACAAACTCAACTGATATTCCTTTATGCGAGCCTTTTGGGAGGCGTGGCCATCGCCGCTGTCATCAGTGCATTAGCATATGATAAAGTCGGTCCGGGCATGCTCGGCATAACAGGCTCTGTTATACTGGTGTTCGTGAATTTCCAATGGATGACGGCGGATCATCATATACCGCTTATTCTATTTGCGGGGCTTTTCGTGATGCTGGCGGCCGGGACAGGGCTTATTGTGGCAGCCGGACTGATGGGAGCCGCGTTGGGCGGACCGCTTCCGGAACTGGTGAAACGCATGACGGCAGTTCAGTTTTTGAGGCTTTTCATTTATATGGGCGCACCTGTTTTAATAGGGTATTTTACGAAAAGAGATGCTTCCGGCACGCTTCGGGGCGCGCGCGGCACACAATCACCGCATGACCTGCTGATGGGGACATACAGCGATTTGTTTCTTATTGCTTTCATCTTAAGCTTGCTTTTAGTGTGTTTATCATTTGTCATGAATGCGACCGGCATGGGACATAAGCTGGCGCATAAACCGCATGCCGTCCGTAAGCAGGCGGCTGAACAGTCTTCGCCGCAGGCTCCTGAACCGATCAGGCATCAGGTCATTCCCGATCATGAATACAGAAGTGCGGTCAGACAGTTTCAGCGTCATCATATAAGCAAAAACAGTATGTAACTTTTTCTATCAGCAAACCCTTTTCCCGGTGAAAAGGGTTTGTTTTTTCCCATAATGGCAGAATGGTATATTGCATGTTTCATCCTTTTTTAATATAATTTGTTAGAATATTCATAATTTAATATCGAAATTTTAAGTAAAAAAGGAGGCATTACATGAAACTGTATCTATCTGTGGATATGGAAGGGATTTCCGGACTGCCTGATGAAACATTTGTCAATTCCCGCATGCACAATTATGAGCGCGGCAGGGTTCTGATGACCGAAGAAGCAAACTGGTGCATCGCAGAAGCGTTTAATAACGGATGCACGGAAGTGACCGTGAATGACAGCCACTCAAAGATGAATAATCTGCTCGCGGAAAAACTTCACCCTGAGGCAGAGCTGATTACGGGGGATGTCAAGCCGTTTTCCATGATGCAGGGCCTTGATGAATCGTATTCAGGCGTGATGTTTATCGGCTATCATGCGAGAGCGTCGATGCCGGGCGTCATGTCGCACAGCATGATATTCGGCGTCCGCCACTTTTACATAAATGATAAGCCGGTAGGTGAACTGGGGTTAAATGCCTATCTCGCCGGATTTTACGATGTCCCTGTCATCATGGCTGCCGGAGATGATTGCGCCGCAAAAGAGGCGGAGGAGCTGATCCCGAATGTGACGACTGCCGCCGTCAAACAAACCATTTCAAGAACCGCGGTCAAATGTCTGTCCCCTCAAAAAGCCGGACGGCTCCTGACCGAAAAAACAGCCTATGCGCTCAAAAATAAAGATAAGGTCAAACCGCTGACTCCGCCTGAAAGACCTGTATTAGGCATTGAATTTGCCAACTACGGACAGGCTGAATGGGCCCATTTAATGCCGGGCACAGAAATCATCCCGGGAACGACAATCGTTCAATTTCAGGCAAAAGACATGCCGGAAGCCTATCAGGCCATGCTCGTCATGACAGAACTCGCCATGAGAACAACATTCTGTTAAAGGGGTGAACGGCATTGCTGCGGTATTTTATCAAACGTTTTATCGCCATGATTATGACCGTCCTCGTCATCACCACTCTGACATTTGTCATGATGAAAGTGATACCCGGCTCGCCTTTTAACGAAGAGCGGGGCACAAACGAAGCGGTTCAGCGAAATCTCGAATCCTACTATCATCTGAACGAACCTCTTATCACTCAATACGCCATCTATCTAAAATCCATTCTTACCTTTGATTTCGGTCCTTCAATTAAAAAACCGTCAGACAGTGTAAACGCTATGCTTGAACGCGGGTTTCCGGTCTCATTTGAGCTTGGGATAACGGCGATCATCATCGCTGTTATTTCCGGGCTCGCGCTCGGCATAATGGCCGCTCTCAGGCGCGGCGGATTTCTCGATTATGCGGCCATGAGCCTTGCGGTGCTTGGGATTTCCATTCCGAATTTTATTATGGCTACGCTGCTGATTCAGCAATTTGCGGTTCATCTGAAATGGTTTCCGGCAGCTACCTGGACGAGTCCCGTTCACATGGTCCTGCCGACTGTTGCGCTTGCCGTCGGTCCCATGGCCATTATCGCGAGGCTGACAAGATCAAGCATGGCCGAAGTGCTGACTCAGGATTACATCCGCACGGCAAAAGCAAAGGGGCTTTCTCCCGTCAAAATTGTGATCAAACACGCTTTAAAAAACGCACTTATGCCTGTTGTGACAGTACTCGGGACGCTTGCCGCAAGTATTTTAACAGGCAGTTTCGTCATCGAGAAAATTTTTGCCATACCGGGAATGGGCAAATATTTCGTAGAAAGCATCAATCAGCGTGATTACCCGGTCATCATGGGAACGACCGTATTTTACAGTGTGATTCTGATCGTCCTGCTGTTTCTGGTTGATTTGGCATACGGCCTGTTAGACCCCCGCATAAAACTTCATAAGAAAGGGTGATCCTGATGAATCTCCCGCAAGAAACGGTAAAACACACAGAAGTGCCTGATGACTGGTTTCAGCCGGGCGCGGAAAGAAAGGGTGAAACCGAGTCGGTCAAGCGTCCGAGCCTGTCTTACACTCAGGATGCGTGGCGGCGGCTTAAAAAGAACAAATTGGCGATGGCCGGGCTTGTGATATTATGCTGCCTGTTTCTATCGGCTGTGTTCGGTCCGCTGATATCACCGCACAGCGTGACAAGGCAGACGCTCGCCGAGCAGAATCTTCCGCCGTCTTTTTCACACTGGTTCGGAACCGATGAACTTGGCCGGGACGTGTTTACAAGAACATGGTACGGAGCGAGGATCTCTTTATTTGTCGGTGTGATGGCGGCGCTGATCGACTTTTTGATCGGCGTTATCTACGGAGGCGTCGCCGGCTACAAAGGGGGCCGGACAGACAGCGCCATGATGAGAATCATCGAGGTTCTCTACGGATTGCCGTATCTGCTCGTTGTCATTTTGTTAATGGTGCTGATGGGGCCGGGGCTCAGTTCCATTATCGTCGCTCTGACCGTGACGGGATGGGTCGGCATGGCGCGGATTGTCAGAGGGCAGGTGCTGAGGATGAAGCATGATGAACACGTATTGGCTTCGAAAACGTTTGGAGCGAAAACATTTCGGATCATTAAGAAAAATCTGCTGCCGAATACGATGGGAGCCATTATTGTCCAAATGACGCTTACGGTGCCGGCGGCGATTTTTGCCGAATCATTTTTAAGTTTTCTCGGACTCGGCATTCAGGCGCCGTTTGCAAGCTGGGGAGTCATGGCAAACGACGGGCTGCCGGCGATTTTATCAGGCCATTGGTGGCGGCTGTTTTTCCCGGCTTTTTTCATTTCCTTGACGATGTACGCGTTTAACGTACTTGGAGACGGCTTGCAGGACGCGTTAGACCCGAAACTGAGGAGGTAGGAAAAATGGCGCAGCAAGTTCTTTCCGTTCAAAATCTGCATGTTACTTTTTCAACATACGGAGGCACTGTAAAAGCCGTCAGAGGCGTCAGCTTCGATTTATATAAAGGTGAAACGTTTGCGATCGTCGGTGAATCGGGCTGCGGAAAAAGCGTGACGTCACAAGCCGTGATGGGCCTTCTTCCGAAACATTCGGCAAAGATTGAATCCGGAAGCATACAATTTAAACAGAAAGACCTTTGCCAAATGTCGGATCGGGAAATGCGGGCAATCCGGGGGCGCGATATTTCTATGATCTTTCAGGACCCGATGACGGCGCTCAATCCGACTTTGACCATAGGGAATCAGCTTTCAGAAGCGCTGTTGGAACACCGCGCCATGACAAGAAAACAAGCTGAATCCGAAGTTCTCGCCATGCTGGATCTGGTCGGTATCCCGGACTCGAAATCCCGCCTGAAGCAGTACCCCCACCAATTAAGCGGGGGCATGCGGCAGCGGATCGTGATCGCGATGGCTCTGATCTGCGAGCCGGAAATTATGATCGCCGATGAACCGACAACGGCCCTTGATGTGACGATTCAAGCACAAATCCTTGAATTATTTAAGAAGATTCAAAGAAAAACAGGCGTGTCTATTATTCTGATCACACACGATCTCGGCGTTGTCGCTCAGACCGCTGACAGAGTCGCCGTCATGTATGCGGGGAAAATCGCCGAAATCGGCACGAGGCATGATATTTTTTACCGTCCGGCTCATCCATACACAAAGGGGCTGCTTCGTTCAGTGCCGCGGCTGGATATGGAGGATAGTGAGCTGTCGCCGATTGACGGGACGCCGCCTGATTTATTCGATCCGCCGCCGGGCTGCCCGTTTGCCGCCCGCTGCCCGGACAGGATGATCGTCTGTGAAAAGGTATACCCGGCAACAACCATGAAATCCAAAAGCCATATCGTCAACTGCTGGCTTCAGGATCACCGTGCAGAGCGGCTGAAGCAGCAGCTGACGGCAGCAGAGGAAAAGGGGGATTGAAATGAAAAAGAGATGGGCGATCGGTGTGATTGCTGTTGTTTCGTTTGCTCTGATGGGCTGTACAGCCAATGAACAGGCGGGGACAGAACCCGGAAAAGCAAAAGAACAGGGGGGTGAAACGGTGCTGCGGCTCAATAACGAAAATGAGCCGACCTCACTTGATCCGCCGATCGGATTTAATAATGTTTCCTGGCAGCCGCTGAATAACATCATGGAAGGATTGACGAGGCTCGGAAAAGATAATAAGCCCGAACCGGCCATGGCGGAAAGCTGGAAGGTGTCCGCTGATAAGCTGACATATACCTTCAATATCCGTGATAACGCCGAATGGACAAATGGCGATCCCGTTACGGCGGAAGACTTCGTATACGCCTGGAAACGGATGCTCGATCCGAAAACGGGCGCATCTTCCGCTTTTCTCGGCTACATGATCAAAGGCGGAGAAGAATTTAACAGCGGAAAAGGCAAACAAGAAGACGTGAAAGTCACGGCAAAAGATAAAAAAACGCTTATCGTCACATTGGCGGCGCCGCAGGATTATTTTCTGAGCGTCGTGTCCAATCCGGCGTATTTCCCGATTAATGAAAAGGTCGCCAAGGCTGATCCGAAATGGTTCACTGAAGCAAAAACCTTTGTCGGCAACGGGCCGTTCAAACTGACGGAATGGAAGCATGACGACAGCATGACGATGGTCAAAAACGAGACGTATTGGGATAAAAAGACGGTGAAACTGGATAAAGTCACTTGGGCGATGGTCAGTGACCGGAATACCGATTATCAGATGTTCCAGTCGGGAGATTTGGATACCGCCTTTGTGCCGGCAGAGCTGAGCGAGCAGCTGATGGGAGGAAAAAATGTCCGCACGTGGAATCAGGCTGGACTCTATTTCTATCGTTTTAACGTAAAAATGGAGCCGTTTCAAAATGAAAAGATCAGAAAAGCGTTCGCGGCAGCGATTGATCAGAAAGAAATCACGGATTATGTGACTAAGAACAGTGAAAAGCCGGCACATGCCTTTGTATCCCCGGGATTTACTCAGCCTGACGGGAAAGATTTCCGCAAAGCGGGCGGCAGTTTATTAAATCCGGATGAATCAGAAGCCAAAAAACTGCTGGAAAAAGGCATGGCAGAAGAGCATTATGACAAGCTGCCCGCCGTTACATTGACATACAGCACAAAACCGGAGCATAAGAAAATAGCGGAAGCGATTCAGCAGAAGCTCAAAAGTGTGCTCGGTATAGACGTTAAGCTCGCCAATATGGAATGGAACGTCTTTTTAGAAGAGCAGAAAGGACTGAAGTTCCAGTTCTCTCAAAGCTCATTTTTACCGGATTACGCAGATCCGATCAGTTTTCTTGAGGCTTTCCAGACGGATAATTCCATGAACCGCACCGGCTGGGGCAGCGCGGCATACGACGGCTACATCAAGCAGGCAAAACAGGAAGCCGATGCCAAAAAACGTTTTGCGCTCATGCATAAAGCGGAAAAACTGCTCATGAACGAGGCTCCGATCATTCCGATTTACTTTTACAATCAGGTGCATCTGCAGAACAGCGGCGTGAAGGGCATTGTCCGGCACCCCGTCGGTTACATTGATCTGAAATGGGCGGAAAAGTCCTGATCTTACAGCGGAAACATATGCCGCTCTTTTGCCGTTAAAGGAGCGGCGTGTTTCACTTTTCAATCCGGAAAGGAGATTGAAAAAGTCATGAACCATAAACCGAAAGCACTGCAAAAAGGCGACACGGTCGGTGTGATTGCGCCCGCAAGCCCGCCTGAGAGCGGGACGCTGCAAACCGCGCTGCTGTTTTTAGAGAATGAGCTTGGCCTTCAAGTGAAACTCGGCCGGGCGCTGAAGACCCGTCACGGCTATTTGGCGGGAGAAGACCGGACGCGCCTTGATGATCTCCATGACATGTTTAGTGATCAGAATGTCAAAGCGGTGATATGCGCGTGCGGAGGATTCGGCACGGGCCGCATTGCCGCCGACATCGATTTTGGCTTAATCCGCCGCAATCCGAAAATTTTCTGGGGATACAGCGATATTACGTTTTTACATACCGCCATTCATCAAAATACGGGGCTCGTCACATTTCACGGCCCGATGCTGAGCACGGATGTCGGGCTTGAGAATGCTGATCCCCTGACGAAAGCGTCGTATCATCAGCTTTTTACAGAAACGGAATTCACCTATACGGAGGACATTTCTCCGCTTGAGGTGCTGACAGGCGGAAGGGCCGAGGGAGAGCTTGCAGGCGGCAACCTGTCGCTCATTACGTCCACACTCGGCACGCCGTTTGAAATTGATACGAAAGACAAATTGCTGTTTATCGAGGATATTGAAGAGGAGCCGTATCAAATCGACAGAATGCTGAATCAATTAAAGATGGCCGGAAAACTGTCAGACGCAGCCGGAATCCTGGTCTGTGATTTTCACCAATGCGAACCAAAAAACAAAGAAAAGTCCCTTACCTTAGAGCAAGTGCTGAACGATTACATTGTCAAATCAGGGAAGCCTGCGCTTAAAGGCTTTAAAATCGGCCATTGTTCACCGAGCTTCGCCGTTCCGATCGGAGTCCGCGCGGTTATGGATACGGCGGCCAAAGCGGTAACGATTGAATCGGGGATTTCCGGAAGGGAGTGATCAGGCGTGAGGATAACAGATATTCAAACGGGACGGATGTCCGTGACGCTGAAAAAGCCGTTTAAGACCGCTTTGCGCACGGTTTACAATGCTGAATCGGTCATTGTGAAGCTTACTTTTGACAACGGTCTTACCGGCTGGGGGGAGGCGCCGCCGACGGTTGTCATTACAGGCGACAGCGCGGACGGTATTGAAAGCGCCGTCCACGATGTGCTGAAGCCCGCTCTCTTGGGACGGAGCCTTTCCGGCACGGAAGCTGTTCTGTATGATATCAGCCGGCTGTTGGAAAGAAATCAAAGCGCAAAAGCCGCGGTGGATATGGCTGTATATGACGGATGGGCGCAAATGCACGGACAGCCGCTTTACCGGCTTCTCGGCGGCTATCGGAATACACTGGAAACAGATTTTACCGTCAGCGTTAATTCTCCTGAGGAGATGGCGGGGGATGCAGACCGTTATGTGAACAGAGGATTTCATATTTTAAAAATAAAAGTCGGCATAGGTGACATATCGGAAGATGTTGCGCGGATTCAGGCGATCAGATCACGTGTCGGCGGAAACGTCAAACTGAGATTGGACGCCAACCAAGGCTGGACGCCGAAAGAAGCCGTGACTGCGATCCGAAAGATGGAAGACGCCGGCCTCGGCATTGAGCTTGTCGAGCAGCCTGTTCATAAAGACGATATCGCCGGGCTGAAGCAGGTCACAGATGCCGTAGACACGCCGATTATGGCGGATGAGAGCGTCTTTACCCCCCGTCAGGCCTTTCACGTGCTGCAGACGAGAAGCGCCGATTTAATTAATATTAAGCTGATGAAAGCGGGCGGCATAAAGCAGGCGGAAACAATCAATGCGATGGCGGAAACGTGCGGCGTGGAATGCATGGTCGGCAGCATGATTGAGACCAAGCTCGGCATCACCGCCGCGGCTCATTTTGCCGCGGCCAAACGGAATGTGACAAGGTTTGATTTTGATGCGCCGCTTATGCTGAAAGATGATTTGATTCAAGGCGGCATCACATACAGCGGCAGTCAGATTACGATTCCCGATGAACCGGGTCTCGGCATTACCGGTGTGTCGATACAAGAGGAGGCGAAAAGATGAGAGCAGCCGTTACAGCGGCGGCAGCCAATGTATGGACGCTGCCGTCATCTCCCCGTTCGTATGATACGCCCATGCTCGAAAACCCTCCGCAGATCAGAAAATGGTTAGCGTCTATGGGATATGAAGAGCGGCTGCAATTATGCACAGACAACCTTGTCCAAACGCAAGCGCTTTTCGGGGAAGAGGTGATCATTCTCAAAGAGGAAGGGGAATGGGCTTTTGTCGCCGTTCCCGGCCAGCCTTCAAACAAGGATGTGCGCGGATATCCGGGGTGGATGAAAAAAAGCCAGCTTTCAAAAGACGGCCTTCATACATCTTCTCCCGCCGTATGGATTACCAAACCGACAGCTATTTTATATCACACAAACGGCGAACCGGACTTGGAAGTAAGTTTCTTAACGCGTCTTCGGGCATCAGGACGTGAGAAAGGCTTTTTCCGGGTGGTGACGCCGCTCGGAGAACGGTTCGTAAATGAAGCTGACGCAGACGAGTGCCGGCATACGGAAGGACGGGCGGCCGATGTCATCGAAACGGGCATGATGTTTCTCGGGCTTCCGTATTTATGGGGAGGACTCAGCGGTTTCGGGTTTGACTGTTCCGGGTTTATGTATTCGATATTTAAAGCAAACGGCTATGCCCTTCCCCGTGATGCAAAGGACCAAGCAAAAGCCGGATGCAGCGCGGCGGTAAACGATATCCGGCCGGCTGACCTTTTGTTTTTCGCCTATGAAGAAGGAAAAGGCGCGATCCACCATGTCGGTTTGGCGCTGGGAGACGGCCGGATGCTGCACTCCCCGAAAACGGGAAAAACAATCGAAGTGCTGTCTTTGGAAGGAACCGTCTATGAAAAAGAATTATGCACCGTACGCCGCTGTATAAGTGAAAAGGGGGAATAGAAAATGACGGCATCTCCGCTCCTTGAAGTCAGCGGGCTGAAAATGCATTTTGACGCAGGAAGAAAGAAAGCCGTAAAAGCAGTCGACGGTGTCAGCTTTCACATTAAAAGAGGGGAAACATTCGGACTTGTCGGAGAATCGGGATGCGGTAAATCGACGCTCGGAAGGGTTATTCTCCGTCTGTATGACCCGACGGCCGGTTCGGTATCATATGAAGGGACGGATATACACCGTGCCGCGGCAGAACAGCGGTCGGTCTTCTTCCGCAAGCTGCAGATGATTTTCCAAGACCCTTACGCCTCGTTAAATCCGCGCCTGACCGTAAGGGAAATTATTATGGAGCCGATGGAAATTCACAATCTTTACAATACAAGAAAAGCCCGTCTGATGATGGCGGATGAACTGCTTGAAGCTGTCGGGCTCCATCCGGATTTCGGCAGCCGGTATCCCCACGAATTCAGCGGCGGACAGAGGCAGAGAATCGGGATTGCCAGAGCGCTCTCTCTGCATCCCGAATTTATCGTGGCGGATGAGCCGATTTCCGCGCTGGATGTGTCGGTACAGGCTCAGGTCGTCAACCTTTTAAAAAGGCTTCAGAAAGAGAAAGGGCTGACATTTTTATTTATCGCCCACGATTTATCAATGGTCAAGCATATCAGCGACCGGATCGGCGTGATGTATTTGGGCCGCATGATGGAAATTACAGAAAGCGCTGCGCTTTACCGGGAACCGCTTCACCCTTATACGAAGGCGCTTTTATCCTCAATCCCGATTCCTGATCCGCTTCTTGAGGACAAGCGTGAACGGATTATTCTGAAAGGGGAGCTGCCGAGCCCCCTTAACCCGCCGAGCGGCTGTGTATTCAGGACGCGGTGTCCTGAAGCGATGGAGCTCTGCGGTAAGATAACGCCTGAGCTTGAAGAAGTGAAGGCGGGGCGTTTTGTCGCCTGCCATTTATACAAAAAAGAAAGCTGACAATATAAAGTCAGCTTTCTTTTTTGATTAAACCTGATGCAGAAATGACACGCAGACCGGATACGGAACCGGAATGTCAGATTGAAGCAGAGTCAATTTGCCTGTTTCCGGATCACGTTCAAACAAAACCAGATTTCCCGTTTCTTCGTTTGACGCGACAAGGAATGTCTCGGAAGGGTCAAACGCGAAATCACGCGGCCAGTTGCCTTCTGTCGGCACCCATTCAATAAGAGACAATTCACCGGAATATTGGTTGATCTTATAGATGGCGATGCTGTCATGTCCGCGGTTGGCGGCATAAAGAAATCTGCCGTCTTTAGATATGCGGATCGCACTGCCTTGCGATTTGTCCGTAAAGCCTTCAGGCAAAGCGGAAATGACCTGCAGCTCTCTGAATTCACCTAAGGTCGGGTTGTATTCAAGCGCGATGACTTCATTGCTGATTTCCGTCATGACATAGGCGTATTTTTCCGCCGGATGGAAAACGATGTGGCGCGGCCCTGAACCCGGTGTGAAAGAATGAGTTTTCACCTCTGTGAGCGAACCGTTTTTCATTTGGTAAGTATACAGCGTATCCGTCCCTAAATCGACGGCTGCAATGTAGTTATGCTCAGGTGTATAGCCTGCGAAATGGGTATGCGGTTTCTCTTGTCTTTCATGAGGACCTGTTCCCGTATGAGCGGCTTCGGCAGCCGGCTCCTGCAGACTTCCGTCCTCATTGACGGGAAAGGCGTGCACTTTTCCGCTGTGGTAATTAGCGGTTAACACATATTCATGTTTATCATCAATGCTGACGTGGCATGGAGACGGGCCTTCAATCAGCTGGTGGTTCACAAAAGTTAATTCCCCGCTGTTCTGATGAATCTGATAGGCTGCGACACCGCCTTTTCCGTCTGCCTTTTCAATGGAATACAGCATGCTGTTATCAGAATTCGGAGTGACGTATGTCGGGTTGCCGAGCTTTGCTGCCAGCTTCGGCCGGCTGAGCCGTTTCACTTCTGTATCAAGTTCAAAACAATAAATGCCTTCGCTTCCGCCTTTTGTATATGTTCCCGCGTATCCTATGTACTTAGCCATTCGGTTTCCCCCTTTAGAGTCTTGTCTTCTCTATATTAACGTATCTTGAAGGAAACTGCCTTGTAAATGTTTAAGATGTTCTGACAAGCGGCAAGGTGCAGCAGCGGAAGGAACCGCCTGATTTAATAATTTCGGAAAACTCGGTTTCAATGACTGTATAACCTCTTTTTCTGAGCTCGCGGTTCGTATGATGGTGCTGCGGCAGGCTGATAATTGTCTGATTGCCGATTGACAGGATATTCGGGCCGAGCGTGAATTGCTCTTCTTCAGGCACTTCTATCATCTCAAAACGTTCGGCGAGAAGATCAATTTCTTTCTGCCGCAAGCCATTTTTGCAGTATAGCGCTTCCGTTTCCGAGATCATATTAAATACACAGTCCAAATGTAAAAAATCCTCCTTGAGAGGGATCGGCACAACAGTCATCTCCGGCAGCGCCTCCCGCAGCTCCCGGACAGCCGCTTTATCCGTGCGCTTGCTCAGCCCGGCGTAAACGGTGCCGTCTGCGATCAAGATGTCGCCGCCTTCAATGTTCGCTTTTTTCAGTCGCGTATAGGGGATTTTCTTATTGTCAAGCAGGTCTTGAAACACTTTTTCTTCTCCCTGCCGGACTGAAGCCGCCATGTTTGAAATAAACGCCGTCTCGCCTAAGACAAATCCGATATCCCGGGTGAAGACCTGCTCAGGCAATGCGGGATCGGCAGGCAGCAGGACGACTTCAATCTGATGAGATCTTAAAATGTCAATAAACTCACTATGCTGTTTGAGGGCAACGGGTATGTTAATATTTTCTTGTTTGAAATGTTTCTGCGTTCCGTTAATAATATCCTTGATGGTCATGTGTTCCGGCCGGCATAAGATGACTGTCTGCAAAGCATCAAACTCACTGTGGCAAGCCGGTTTTCGCGTGGATTTGGGAATGGATACGTTCATGTGATATCCTCCTATCGGTATTCAATGTGCGTTTATTATTCCCGGATGTGATGAATAATGAAACATTTATGAGAGAATATCTAACCAACTTAATATTTAAAATTTTAGACAAAACGGTCAAAGTATTGTTTAATAGGGTACAGATGAATGAGTCAAAACGACCAGACACCAAAGGGGAGTTTAAATAATATGAAGTTGCCAGAATCAAGATTTTGCAAAGAAACAAGGGTTGTTAAAACAAGCAGGGTTTTTCCGCTTGATACGAATAATCACAATACGCTGTTTGGCGGAAAGCTGATGAGCTACATTGATGATATCGCTTCAATTTCCGCGGCCCGCCACTGCCGGTGTGAAACAGTCACGGCCTCAATGGATTCTGTAGATTTTTTGCGCCCCATAGGCCAACAGGATTCCGTATGCCTTGAATCTTACGTCACATGGGTCGGCACATCGTCTATGGAGGTGTTTGTCAAAGTCATTAAAGAACATCTGATGACGGGCGAACGCGAGCTTGCGGCAACGTCGTTTCTGACCTTTGTCGCGCTTGATTCAAACGGGAAATCGGTACCCGTTCCGCGGATCGTGCCGGAAACCGAGGAAGAAGTCATGCTTCACAATACGGCCGTTCAGCGCGCCGGAGAACGAAAAAACCGCTTAAAACACAGCAAGGCCCTGGCCGAGGCGCTCGGAACAGATAAACCTTGGTAATCGTCAAACCGCTTTTTTAAAAAGCGGTTTTTTTATGCTGAGAAAGGACTTTTCCTGCCGGATCCATAATCTATTACAGGGAAAGGAGACGTGGCGTGCATGATGAAACATAAGTCTTCCGGCACCATCCTGACAACCGGGCGTATCCGTCTGCGGACTATGCGGGATGACGATGAAGAAAATTTGTACAGGCTGTTTACCGACAGAGAGGTCATGAAATATTATCCTTCTCTTAAAAGCAGACAGGAAACGAAGGAATGGATTGCCTGGAACAAACGATTGGCCGCAGGATACGGCGTCAGCCTTTGGATCGCAGAGGATAAAGAGACGGGCGCATTTCTCGGTCAATGCGGAATCGTTCCGCAGACGGTAAACGGACACACTTTGATGGAAATCGGCTATATGTTTGCCCGCCGCCGCTGGGGCTGCGGCTATGCGACAGAGGCGGCGAACGCCTGTCTGGACTACGGTTTTCACACGCAGCAATACGGACGCATAGCGGCGCTGATTGATCCGGAAAACGCTGCCTCCGTCCGTGTCGCGGAAAAAATCGGTATGGTGCCCGGTGAGACCGTTACCAAATGGGAGAGGCAGCTGACGGTTTTTGACATCACATCTGACGTTGAACGTTTCGGCGAAATGTAGTATGATACGAACAGACATGTTTTCTAGGGTTCCGCATGTTCATACATGGCCTGGTCCGAGAGAAAACACATATGCGGACATATCCCGCATATGCACACGGAGGGAAAAAAGCCCGGGAGAGTCAATCTCATGTGAGACGACTATCCGGGCTTTTTTGTATTGTCCGGATACAGAAAGGGTGAAGAACATGAAATGGGGTTTAGTGGTCATAGCGGCCGTATTTGAAGTGGTATGGGTCACCGGCCTGAAACATGCTGATTCGGCACTGGCGTGGAGCGGCACGATTACGGGAATCATCATCAGTTTTTATCTATTAATCAAGGCGACAGACAGCCTCCCCGTAGGAACGGTATATGCGGTCTTTACCGGGCTCGGGACAGCGGGCACCGTGCTCAGTGAAATCCTGCTTTTCAAAGAACAGGCCGATCCGGTGAAAATCGTGCTGATCGGCGTTTTGCTGATCGGTGTCATCGGATTAAAGCTGGTCACACAGGATAAGCCTGAGACGAAGGAGGAGAAGGCGTAATGCATTGGATCAGCCTGATAGCCGCGGGTCTTTGTGAAATGCTCGGGGTCATTTTAATGAATCAATTTCAAAAAGAAAAGAAAGTCAAATGGATTCTTTTCATTATCGCCGGATTTGCGGCTTCTTTTTCCCTGCTTTCTTATGCGATGGAAACAATCGCGATGGGCACGGCCTATGCGATCTGGACCGGTATCGGCACAGCGGGCGGCGCACTAGCCGGCATTCTTTTCTACGGCGAGCAGAAGGATGCGAAGCGCATCTTTTTCATTGCGCTTATTTTATGCGCTGCCGTAGGGCTGAAAATTCTCTCGTAAATTGATTTTTATCAAATCTTCAGTATAATCTATTAGTAAGTTACGAATTATGAAGATACGAGGGATTAAAACAGATGAATTCATATATGACACAGCGGCTGAAAGAATACCGCCGCGGGAATGAGGAAAAAGGGCGCCTGCTCGTCAGCTGCCCCGACCAGCCGGGAATTGTATCGGCCGTGTCGGCGTTTTTGTTTGAACATGGCGCAAACATTATTGAATCAAATCAATATACGACTGACCCTGAAGGCGGACGGTTTTTTCTTAGGATCGAATTCGACTGCAAGGGCATTCGTGAGAAAAAAGAGGACTTACAGCAGGCGTTCACCTCAATCGCCAAGACATTCGGCATGACATGGAGCCTGTCTCTGGCAAGTGAGCTGAAGCGAGTGGCGATCTTTGTATCGAAGGAGCTGCACTGCCTTCATGAACTGATTTGGGAATGGCAAAGCGGCAATATGATGGCCGAAATTGCGGTCGTCATCAGCAACCACGAAGAGGCCAAAGAAGTGGTCGAACCGCTGAATATTCCGTTCCATTACATGAAAGCTAATAAAGACATCCGCGCCGAAGTGGAGCGGCGCCAGCTTGAGCTGCTGGAGCGGTATAAGATTGATGTGATCGTTCTTGCCCGCTACATGCAGATTTTGACGTCTGATTTTGTATCTGCCCATCCGAATCGGATTATTAACATCCACCATTCATTTCTGCCGGCCTTTATCGGCGCTAACCCGTATAAACGGGCTTATGAGCGCGGAGTGAAATTAATCGGCGCGACCTCTCACTATGTGACGGACGATCTTGATGAAGGGCCTATTATTGAACAGGATATTGAACGCGTCGATCACAGAGATCACGCAGAGGATCTGAAGAATATCGGCAGAACGATTGAGCGGAGCGTGTTGGCAAGAGCCGTAAAATGGCATCTGGAAGACCGCGTCATCGTTCACGGAAACAAAACGATCGTATTTAATTAATGGCGGTCCGCCGGGGAGGCGGACTGTTTTTTATGGATGAAAATGTCTTGACAAGAACCTGTTTTCTTTGCATAATATAAAAAAATCATTGAGCGTTGAAGAGGATCAGTACGCAGAACTTTCTGTGACAGAGAGCAAAATGGCCCGCTGAAACATTTTGCCGCATGAAACCTGCCGAACCTGCCTTGGAGTCCTGAGGGGAAAACTCAGGCGCGATAACCTGGCGTTACAGGAAAGCGGGACGCGTGAAAAACGCGTTCAAACAAGGTGGTACCACGGAAAGCCCATTTCGTCCTTATTTTTCAGGACGGAATGGGCTTTTTTTATTGAAGAGAGCCGGTTTGGATTGATTGCCACGGAGGAGAAACGATGAAAAAACAAAGAATTGTTGTGAAAATCGGGAGCAGCTCGCTCACCAACAGTAACGGAAGTATTGATGAAGCAAAAATCAAGGAACATACGGAAGCCATTTCTTTATTAAAAGAAAACGGGCATGAAGTGATCCTCATTACCTCAGGCGCGGTGGCAGCGGGTTTTTCCGCTCTCGGCTATCCGTCGCGACCCGTTACAATAAAAGGAAAGCAGGCAGCTGCCGCAGTCGGCCAGACGCTTTTAATGCAGCAATATATGGACCATTTAAAAAGATACGGTCTGACGCCGGCACAAATTTTATTAACAAGAAATGATTTCTCAAAAAGAGAGCGGTACAGAAATGCCTATGCCACTGTAATGGAACTGTTGGAGCGGGGAGTCGTGCCGATTATTAATGAAAATGATTCCACATCAGTCGAAGAGCTGACGTTCGGTGATAACGACATGCTGTCGGCGCTTGTAAGCGGTTTGATTCATGCAGACCAATTAATGATTCTCACAGACATTAACGGGCTGTACGATGCCAATCCGAATGAAAACCCGGACGCAAAGCGGTTCGACTATCTGAATGACATCACACCTGAATTGCTCGGATATGCCGGATCAGCAGGCTCAAAGGTCGGCACCGGAGGCATGAAGTCAAAACTTCTCGCCGCCCAGACCGCATTGTCGCTCGGGGTAAAGGTATTTATCGGAACCGGCTCCGGACGGGAAAAACTGATGGTGATTTTAGACGGAAAAGGCGACGGCACTTATATCGGCGATAAAGACCTGTCCTCAGTGAATAATACACGGCAATGGATCATGTTTCATTCTCCGATATCAGGGGAAATCATCATTGATGGGGGAGCGGAGCAGGCGATGATCCATAACGGGTCAAGTCTCCTCCCGGCCGGCGTCGCCGATGTCTGCGGCAGTTTTCCGAAAGGGGCCGTAGTGGAAGTCAAAGGGCCCGGCGGCATTATCGGCAAAGGGCAGACGCAGTACTCATCCGATGAAATTTTAGAAGTCAAAGGGAAGCGGAGCGACCAGCTTTCAGGAACGAAGCAGGTGGAAGTGATTCACAGAGATGATTGGGTGAATTTATTTGACGAGGGGGAACACAAATGAGTGAAGTATTGCAAAAAGCGGCCTTGGCAAAAGAAGCGGCTGCCGAAATGGTCATGAAAACGACGGCTGAAAAAAACGAAGCGCTCCAATGTATCGCAGACGGACTCAGAAATGAACGCCGGCTGATTTTAACAGAGAATCAGAAAGATATTGAAGCGGGACGGAACAGAGGACTGACACCTGACATTATTGACAGGCTGACTCTTGATGAAAAACGCCTGCTCGATATCGCGGACGCCGTGGAACTGCTGATCGGTCTTGAAGATCCCGTCGGTGAATCGCTGGAGACCATTCAAAAAGAGAATGGATTATCCATTGAAAAAATCCGCGTGCCCCTTGGAGTAGTGGGCATGATCTATGAGGCCAGACCGAACGTTACCGTAGACGCGGCCACACTCTGCCTGAAAACCGGAAACGCGGTTGTGCTCAGAGGAAGTTCTTCCGCCATCCACAGCAACATAGCGCTTGTCAGTGTGATGAAACGCGCACTGGGGCTGTCAAAGCTTCCGATTGATGCCGTTCAGCTCATAGAAGATACAAGCAAAGAAACCGCCAAACAGCTCTTTACATTAAATGACGGGCTGGATGTATTGATCCCGCGCGGCGGTAAAAATTTAATTGATCTAGTGGTCAGGGAATCAACCGTACCCGTTTTAGAAACCGGAGCGGGCAATTGCCACGTGTACATAGATGAGTCAGCAGATCCTCAAATGGCAAGCGAGGTCGTCATCAATGCCAAAACACAGCGTCCTTCGGTCTGCAACGCGATTGAATCTCTTTTGATTCATGAAAAATGGGCCGAAGAACACGGACGAAAGCTGCTGAATCAGCTGACAGAAAAAGGGGTGGAGCTCCGAGGAGACCAGGTGATTTGCAAACTGGAGCCTCAAGCGAAACAAGCAGAAGAAGCCGATTGGGGAGCGGAGTACCTGGCGCCGATTCTCAGTGTGAAAACGGTGCAGGACGTACAGGAGGCGGTCCGCCACATTCAGCAGTACGGCACAAACCATTCAGAAGCCATTCTGACGGAGAACGCCGAGCATGCGGCTTACTTCCAGACCGCCGTTGACGCCGCCGCCGTGTATCATAATGCTTCAACCCGGTTTACGGACGGTTTTGAATTCGGATACGGAGCCGAAATCGGCATCAGCACGCAAAAGCTTCACGCGAGAGGGCCGATGGGGCTTCCGGCGTTAACATCTACAAAAATCATCATCAAAGGAAACGGACAAATCCGCGTATAATCTTTTAAGCTTATCCTTCAAAAAGGGTAGGCTTTTTTTATCGGAAAGATTGACGGTTCCTATTATATTGTGTAAAATTAAATTGTACACAATATAATAGAGGTGAATTCACATGACAAATCCATTATTTACTGCAACCGTATCAGCCGCCGGCGGACGTGAAGGGAAAGTTACGTCTTCTGACGGAGTGCTGAATCTTGATGTTGCCATGCCGGGAACGCCAAGAGCAAAACGGCTCGAACATGCTACAAACCCTGAACAGCTGTTTGCCGCAGGATATTCAGCCTGCTTTGACAGCGCTCTTCAGCTCGTAGCGAGAAAAGAGCGTCTGAGTATTGAAACAGAGGTCACTGCGCATGTCAGTCTGCTGAAAGATGAAGCAGACCAAGGATATAAACTAGGCGTTACGCTTGAGGTCAAAGCATCCGGCATTGATAAACAGGAGCTTGAAGCCCTTATCCAAAAAGCGCACAGTGTCTGCCCGTATTCAAAAGCGACAGCGGGAAATATTGAAGTGAAGCTTCTGGCAGCAGAATAAAAATAAGGATGCCCATTCGGGGCATCCTTATTTTTTGCCGTGCAGCGTATTCAAAACCTCATAAAGCGACTGCTTTAACTGCTTTAATTCCTCTTTTGACCGTCCCGTCTGTTCCAGCATGGCAATGGGGATATCCGCCGCTGTTTTCTGCAAGGCCCGTCCTTCATCTGTGAGCCTGATCGTCACGGATCGCTCGTCTTCAGCCGATCGCTTTCTCATGATGATTCCGTGCTGCTCCATCCGTTTCAGCATCGGTGTCAGCGTTCCGGAATCCAGGTACAAAAGCTCACCCATCCGTTTCACATTCAGTTCTTCGTGCTCCCATAATAAAAGCAGCGCCAAATACTGGGGATAAGTTACGTTGAGCTTATCAAGCAGCGGTTTGTACCGTTTCGTCATTTCCCTTGAGCTTGCGTACAGCAAAAAACAAAGCTGATTCTCCAGTTTCATATGTTCAAAATCTTTTTCTGCCATTACTTCTTTCACCAACTCTTTGTTTGTTAACGTTACCCCTATTGTAGCCGAAAAACAGTCCATTTCCTATTCCTCATGTTTAAAAATATGAGCAGGGGCAATATATACAGTAAGTACAATGAGGAGGCTGATAATAATGGCATTATTTACTTCAAAAGCGACCGCAGTCGGCGGACGAGCAGGACATATTAAATCCGAAGACGGGGTGCTGGATTTTGACATCATCATGCCGAATGCAAAAAAAGACGGAGAAACCGGCACAAACCCTGAACAGCTCTTTGCGGCAGGATATGCTGCCTGCTTCGGGGGAGCGCTTGAGCTCGCCGCCCAAAAACAAAAAATCGACATGACCTCTGAAATTGAAGGACAGGTCAGCCTTTTAAAAGATGAGAGTGACGGAGGTTACAAAATCGGCGTAACGCTCGTCATTGATACAAAAGATCTTGACAAAGAAACGGCGGAGAAGCTTGTGCATGCCGCTCACGAGTTCTGTCCGTATTCAAAAGCAACAAGAGGAAATGTAGACGTCAAACTTGAATTAAAATAAATAACCGAACGAATATCCCGGATTTTATATCCGGGATATTTTATTAACGAAAACATCAGTAATGATCTCTTCTCTCCCGGAATAAGAATACGATATAGCACTTTTGCATAATAACACCAAGAGAAAAGAGGGAGAAATCGATGTCTCTTCCAAACATACCGAACATCACCCCCGACATTACACTCTCCAGATGTGAGACCCTGAACCTCCTTCTTTCATCCGTGGCTATGGAAGAAATCGGACTATCCCATATTCTGCAGGCGGAAGCGGAAAGGATTCAAATGTTTCTCGGCGCTTCCGGCGATCCCTCCTTGGAGGAATTGTCATCAATCAATAGAAGCACTGAACGGCTCCTGCGCACCGTCATGAAATCACAACTCCTTTTGCAGACGAAGCTTGAGGACATTATCTTCTTACAGGATTCTGAAGCCTGTATGGACCAGGACGACCCAAGCAATCCGAGTAATCCGGGCGATCCTGATGACCCGTGGAATCCGGATGATCCAAGTAATCCGAGTGATCCGGGCGATCCTGATGACCCGTGGAATCCGGACGACCCGAGCAATCCGAGTGATCCGGGCGATCCTGATGACCCGTGGAATCCAGACGATCCCAGTGATCCGGAAGATCCGTGTGACGGCCTGTTTTACGGCCGCATTGGCTGCTGTGAGTGCGGGGATTGTGAGGACTGCGGTTGGAAGAAAAAAGGCGGGGAGCGTTCATAAAAAAAGAGACGGGTGAAGCATATGCCGTATCCAAGCATCTCAAAAGCGAAACAGGCATCTTTTGAAGCCATGCATTGTCTCACGATTGCGCTGTTACATATATTATCTGTGACCGTGGATAAAAGAAGGGGTTCAAATTACAAAGAAGAAATCAGGCTGTTCTCCGCATTGTGCCGCTGGCAGATGGAAACAGGCGGCCGTCTGTTTTTAATGATCAGCTTGGAAGAAGAGCAGAAGCAGATGTATGAGCGGCACTTTCTTGAAATGAAGACAGTTACGGAACGAACGAAAAAATTCATTTCTGAAAGCCCGCGCGAATTCCGGGCGCATCCGATTACGAAGCGGGCTGTCAGGCAGCTTCAGGAATGGAATACGGAAACTGCCGAACCTGCCGTCAGATGGGTGCGGCCTGTCATCATCACGATGAACGGCACTCCTGAACGGCCTTGGTTCAATCAACAACTCCAAAATCGGGAAAGGTGAGAAAATGAGCGGAAATGCTGAATGTAAACTGACTCTTTGCATGATTGTGAAAAACGAGGAGAGATACATCTCCCGTTGTTTATCAAGTGTACAAGACATCGCTGATGAGATCGTCATCGCAGACACCGGATCACAAGATAATACAAAAGATATATGCAAAAGCTTTCAGGCAAGAGTGTTTGATTTCGAATGGGAGAATGATTTCGCAAAGGCCAGAAATTACGCCCTGCAGCATGCCGAAGGAGATTGGATTTTAGTGCTTGACGCGGATGAAGAGCTCGATCAGGAGACGGGCCGTTTTTTAACTTCGCTGCTTCATGACGGATTACCGAGCCGGGGTCTTATGAAAATCATCAATTATACGGGGAAGCAGCTCGATGAAAACGAAGCGTTTGAAAGCATGCAGCCGAGACTGTTCCGCAATCATAAAGGCCTTCTGTATCAAGGCAGAATTCACGAGAATATCTCGGCTTCCAATGAGGAAGAAAACAATGCTTTTTTCACGCTCCCATGTGTGATTCATCACTACGGCTACTTGGAGCAGGAAGAAAAGATCAAGCAAAAACATAAACGGAATATCAGCATTTTAAATGAAGAGCTTTCAGAGGAAAATCCTGATCCGTGGCTTGTCTATCATTTGGCAAGTGAATGCTACAGAATCAAAGACTATGAAAAAGCATTACATCTTGTCAACGGCTCAATTTTTCAATTTTTAAGCGAAAAACGAATGCCTCCGTCTCTCCTGTATTATTTGAAATATACAATATTGCTTGAGCTCAAACGGTATGAAGAAGCCGAACAAGGGATTGAAAAAGTGCTCAAGCTATATCCTGATTACAGCAATCTTCATTATTATAAAGGCCTTGTATTATATCATTTGGAAAAGTACAGAGCGGCAATCAAAGCATTTGAAAACGGAACGCAGGTTGAAGGAGAAAACGCTGATCACTTCATTTTAAAAGGTGCCGCCGATTTCAGAGCCTTTTATTATATGGCGAAATGCCATGCTGCATTAAACCATGATATGACGGCCATCGCTTACGCCAAAAAATCGGTGAAGTTCAATCCTCAATTTAAACCCGCGAAAGAACTTCTGTCTCAATTAAAAAAGGATCAGCGGACAAACGCCTGATCCTTTTTTTGCATGTTCCATTAAGATAATCGAATAATGTTTAAAGCTGCACCGGTGCTTCCTCCAAGCAATGTGGCCGCACCCAATAATCCGAACAGCTGAAGCTGGATGGTGCTGCCTGCTGGCAAAGTCACAATAAAGGAGTTATTAAAGTTTGCCAAAGACGCGACCGGGGCGATAATCGAACTTGCAGGAGGAGTGCCGTTGATTAAAATACGCGAACTTACAAGCAAGCCGGCCGTTAAATTAATATGGTAGGAAATATAGTACCGTCCCGCCGGAGCAACGGTAAATATGGTATTTGCGGCATTAGCCGTAATATCTGCCGAAAGGTTTTGTTCATTCGGTAAGGAAATGGTCGTACCGCCGACAATAACTGCGACAACACCGCCGCCCGTATTGCTCGCATAGCCGGAAGTTGCTGTCAGACTTGTTCCGGTGCTTCCGGTCGGTCCGGTGCCGCCAGCAGCACCGGTAATTCCAGTCGGTCCGATGTCGCCAGTAGCGCCGGTGATCCCGGTCGGTCCGGTGCCGCCAGTAGCGCCGGTGATTCCGGTCGGTCCGGTACCGCCAGTAGCGCCGGTGATTCCAGTCGGCCCGGAAACGCCAGTAGTGCCGGTGCTTCCCGCCGCAGCTAAAAGTGTATAGTCAGCTGAGGCTCCAGGGGTTCCCGCAGGGCTGTTTACATTTGCGACGTAAGAGCTGCCGTTATACAAGACAACCTGTCCGGTCGTGTAAGTAGGGGCGATCAGCGGATTAAAAGCAAAAATCCCTTGAAGACCCGCACCGGTAACCCCCGTCGGTCCGGTTGGCCCCGTCGCTCCGGCCGGTCCGATTGCTCCCGTAGGTCCTGCGGGCCCGCCGGCTGGTCCCGGCGGCCCCGTAGCACCAGTCGGGCCCGCCAGTGTAGGGATATTTGAGATACTGTCCAATTTTGAACCGAGAAGAAGCTCCTGTTTCATTAAGCTGTCAAGCGTATCACGGACGCTCTCATTCAGGTTAAGAATATCAGCAAGACTTGACGGGGGTCCTGTTAATCCGGGAATCGTTCCGAGCGCGTATTGGATTTTTTCCCCTTCCGCATTCAGAATATGTGCCATTCCCAGTTCTTCCATAGCAATTGACGAAAGAAGAAGGTTGATGGTATCGTCTCTGGAAAGTGTAACGACAGGGGTGATATTGGGCAAATTAGGCTGTGACACAATGTCCCTCCTTATGAGTTGGCTGAAAATCATTTTATTACGAACAAAGTTCCCCGAAATGAGCGTAAGCAGTACTGTATCATTATATTCACGGATTCTGTCCAAGTTTCTGAACGAATTCCCTTCATTAATTTCCTCATATATGAAGGAAATACTTTAAATATAGAGAAAATACATCGCACAGCATTCGCAAATCGGTCAAAATGACAGCGGGACATGTGATCGTCTATAAAGCGATGGCTATATATCTTGTGCGTTTCCTGCAAAAACTCTCTTTTTCATTTCAAGTTTTCTTTATACAAGGGCGAGTAGCATGGATGGGATCGTACAAACAATCATTCCGATAAAGGCATACCGGGGTTCAATTTCATATAAAAAACCTCCGAAAATAGTAAATGCCGCAGTGCTCCAGCTGAGTGCAAGCGCTGAATATATGCCTTGGACTTTCGGGATTTGCGCGGGTGAAATATTTTTAATTAAGTATTTCATAAATGCATAGTGTCCCATCGCGAATGAACAGGCATGCAGTGTCTGCGCAATACAGAAAATGATGACATGCGGAAAGGCAAATACGAGTATCCAGCGTACGGTAGCACCAATCGCCGCCAGGGCGAGCAAAGAGCCTGCTGTAAATTGATGAAAGTATCGGTCCGCGATTGCAAAGAAGATAATCTCCGCGATAACGGCGATGTTGATGATGATTCCGATGGCATATGCGGGCGTATCGATTTCCTGCAAAAAGAGATAACCGTAATTGTAGTAAGATGCATGTGCCGCCTGCAGTAAGATAACGATTGCAAGCACCAGACCGAAATATTTGATGCGGAATAAGGCAAACATGCCCTCTTTTATTGCGCGGTCTGTTTCCGGCCGTTTTGAAAGAACAGCTGGCGCATGCATAAAGCTGAGACATGCGAATATCAGGGTGCCCAAAAGCAGTGCCCATAAAATCGCTTGATCTCCGAATATACCTGTAAAGACGGACAGGATGACGCCGGCTGAAACAAAACCCGCGGACCCCCACTGGCGGCTTGTCCCATAAGCCTTTAATTCGTTATGCTGTACAAGGACGCCGCAAGCGCTGTCTAAAGCAGGCATTAAAGCAGGGTAAAACACATGCAGCACTAATGTGACAAGAAGCAGGCTTTGAAAAGAATCAGCGGGAATATAACATAAAAGTGCGAGAAGCGTCCCGATTCTGGCGCCGTTTAATAAGGCTTTGCTGCTGAATTTTCCTGATAAATAAGGGAAGAAAAATAATGTGGAAATCCCTCTTGCCGCCAAGCCCAGGCTCATAATGAAACTGGCTTCGGATACGGAAACCCCTTTTATATGCACCATCCATCCCGTCCAATAGGGCAGAAAAACACCCCATGTCATAAAAAAACTAAAAAAATGCAGACTCATCCAGCGATATGCTTTCATTCCCGTTCCTCCTTTAATTGGCATGTTATCATGTAAGGACATAAAGACAATATGAGATATCTCATATTTTTGGGGTGGACGATGGAAATTTATAAAGGCGAGAAAAAGCGGCATCAGTTAGAAAAACACTCAATCGCGCATTTATTCTCTTTCCCCGCTGAAGAGTTTATGGAAGTGCGCGAATATGAGCGGGACGAATGGATTATTCAAGAGGGCAGGAGGCCTGACTTCCTGTTTTACGTGATTGAAGGAAAAGCGAAAATATATGTAACCCATCAAAACGGGAAAGTTTCTTTAATTAATTTTATCAACAAAAATGATTACATCGGAGAGATGGAACTATTACATGAAGTGTATTACACAAAAGGAATTCAAGCCTCAGCGAAGACTGTTTGTTTTGCTCTGCCTATTTACCGCTGCCGCGCGCAATTGCTGCAGGATGCGAAATTCCTGCGTGAGTTGGCTAAGTTTTTAAGTGCTAAGGCAACGCTTATGGCTTCGAAATATTCACAAAGTCTGGCGTTTCCGCTTGAAAACCGGCTGGCTGATTTTATTTTGCAGACGGCTTATGAAGGGGGTTATAAAGAGAAGCACATAACGGTCTGTGATTATTTGGGTGTATCTTACCGTCATCTCTTGCATGTGCTGACGCAATTCTGCCAAAAAGGGTATTTGCAAAAAGAAGGGCGGGGCTATCAAATTAAGCAGCATGATTCACTAAGTGAACTTGCGGAGGCGCTGAAGAATAAGTAGCACGCCCAGAAAAAACAGCCACCCGCGATTTGCGGATGGCTGTTTTCATTATACAAGCTGAGCTTGTTTTTTTCGTGCCTGTTTCGCGGCGTCGACCATATTTTTTAATGCCGCAACGGTTTCTTCCTGCTGTCTTGTTTTCAGTCCGCAGTCCGGGTTTACCCAGAAGCGGTCAGTCGGACACACTTCAAGCGCGTCATCAATAATTTGATAGATTTCTTCAGTTGCCGGCACACGCGGGCTGTGAATGTCGTATACACCGAGTCCGAGGCCTTTCACGTAAGGATGTTCTTTCAAATATTCTAAAAATCCTCCGTGGCTTCGGCTGTGTTCGATTGTAATGACATCCGCGTCAAGATCATTGATCGTATCTACGATATCTTCAAAGTTGCTGTAACACATATGCGTATGAATCTGCGTCTCATTTTGCACAGAAGACGTCGTTAACCGGAATGCTTCTGCGGCCCAAGTTAAATATTCATCCCAATCCTGCGTTTTTAACGGCAGTCCTTCGCGGAGCGCGGGTTCATCCACTTGGATAATCTGAATACCGGCATCTTCAAGCGCTTTTACTTCTTTTCTGAGGGCAAGCCCGATCTGGAAGGCGATTTCTTTTCTTGAAATATCCACACGCGGGAATGACCAGTTTAAGATGGTGACAGGTCCCGTCAGCATGCCTTTCATGTGTTTTTCCGTCAGCGATTGGGCGTAGACCGTATCTTTTACCGTCATCGGTTCGATAAATTCGACATCTCCGAAAATGACAGGCGGACGTACGCAGCGTGAACCGTAAGACTGCACCCATGCATATTTCGTAAAGGCGAATCCGGCCAGTTTTTCACCGAAGTATTCGACCATGTCCGTACGCTCGAATTCTCCGTGAACGAGCACGTCTAAGCCGATTTCTTCCTGAATGTCAACCCAGCGCTTCGTTTCCGCATTAATAAAGGCTTGGTACTGTTCATCCGTCCAATCTTTTTTCCGCCATTTTTGCCGTGCGCTCCGCACCTCTGCAGATTGAGGGAAGCTTCCGATTGTCGTCGTCGGCAGAAGGGGAAGACCGAGTGATTCATTCTGCAGCGCCAATCGTTCTTCAAAGCTTGCCGGACGGGAGAAATCTTTTTCCGTCAGCTGATTCAGCTCTTCTTTTTGAGCTGAGTTCGCTCCTGTTGCGAATGCTTTTAAAGCCTTAAGTGCCGCTTTTGATTCTTCGATCTGCTCACTGACGGCCGCTTTGCCGGACAGAAGCCCTTCTTTTAAGACGCCGAGTTCCGCCAGTTTTTCTTTAGCGTATGACAGGCCGTTCAGCAAATCCTTTTCAAGATGCTCGTCAGGGTGTTTCGCCACCGGCACGTGCAGAAGGCTGCTTGAAGGCTGAATCCATAACTCCTCAACATCAGCGTGGCTGAGGATATCCAGAGCTGCATCAAGGCGTTCTTCAACATCGATTTTCCAAATGTTGCGGCCGTCGACCACACCGGCTGCCAGCACTTTATCTTTCGGGAAGCCGTGCTTTTTCAGCTGATCAAGGTTTCTGCCTTTATCATGCACGAAGTCAAGCCCGATTCCCTGTACGGGATAAGAAACGAGTTCTTCATATGCATCAACCGAATCAAAGTATGTCTGCAGGAGGACATTCAGCCCTGAAAGCTCTTTTGTAATAGATTCATAGAGTTCTTTTGCGGCACGGACGTCTTCAGAAGAAGCTGTCACAAGGGCCGGCTCATCGATCTGAACCCATTTTACGCCTTCAGCTTCAAGTTCTTTCAGCAGCTGAACATAAAGAGGAACAAGGCGTTTTTGAATCGCTTTCGCTTCTGATTCTTCGTATCCTTTCGCAAGCGTGACAAATGTATACGGACCGACGATGACAGGTTTCGTTTCCGCTCCGAATTCTTCTTTGATCCGGCGGTAGTCGTCAAGCTGTTTGTTTCTCGTCAGACGGAATTCAATGCTTTCGTCATATTCAGGAACGATGTAATGGTAGTTGGTATTAAACCATTTCGTCATTTCACTGGAAACGGCGTCTTTTACACCGCGGGCAATCGCAAAGTATGTATCAACGGGATCCGTGATGCTGCGGAATCTTTCCGGAATCCAGTTAAAGCTGACGGCTGTATCAAGCACATGGTCATAATGGGTGAAATCAGAGACCGGCACGATATCGATATGTTGGTCAAGCTGTGTTTTGACAGCTGATAAGAATAAACCGTCAAGTTCTTTAAGAAACGTTTCTTTGTCAGTGTTACCTTTCCAATAAGCCTCAAGCGTTTTTTTCCATTCTCTGTTCAAGCCGATTCTCGGAAAACCGAGGTTCGAAGTTTTGATTGTTGTCATTAAGTTTCCTCCTTTAAGTGAGATGTAACAAAAAAGCCTCTTTCTCATGAGAGAAAGAGGCTTTAACTTCAAAATGCAAGCCTCTCTTATCTCTCAGATCACGTCTGATGGAATTAGCACCGTGCCTTATGAGACAGTCGTCTCGGCGCAAAAATCACGCGCCCCATTTCACAATGGAATTACGGTCGGTTGCTGTTGGGGTCAAAAGGCCAATCCCTCGCCCAACTCTCGATAAGAGAAAATATTTAAATTTTTTTGAAAAGTTACATCATTTGTTGGTTATCTTATCAGCTTATTCAGATCACTGTCAATAGAAAATCTCACATTTTAAAAATTGGTGATGTAACAAGCTGATTAATCATTATATGAGAAAAATATCAGAAAGACAGCAGCTGTGCCTGTTCGGCTCTTTCCATCAGTACTTCAGGCGCGTCTAAATACAGAAATCCGTTCCCGGCCAATGTTTTGGCGATGTCCAAAGGAAGGGTCCGCCGCACGAGCTGGGCGTAGACTTCAGCCTCAGAAAGCGTCCGCTGAAACGCGTCCTGTTCAAGCCCTTTTATTAAGGCAAGCGCTCCGCTCACATGCGGGGCGGCCATTGAAGTGCCCGTCAGCTTCCCGTATTTATGGTTGGGAAGGGTGGAGAGAATATTTTCTCCCGGAGCCACCAGGTCAATCTCTTTATTAGCGTTTGAAAATTCAGACGATTTACGGGCGATTGAGACTGATCCGACTGCGATCACCTCGTTGTAAGCGGCTGGATACGACAGTTCCTCTGTACGTTCGTCTCCGTCGCCTTCGTTTCCTGCCGCGCAAACGACCAGAACACCGCTTTTTACCGCATTTGCGACGGCTTCTTTCAATTCTGGCACATCGCTTGGCCCGCCGAGTGACATGGAAATGATATCGGCCTTTTGTTCAACGGCGTAGTTGATGCCGTTAATGATCCATTCGTATTTGCCGCTGCCGTTTTGACCGCCGAGAACTTTAACGATTAAAAGGCTTGCTTCCGGCGCGACACCCGAAATTCCGCCGTTTGAATCATTGGCGGCAATCGTTCCGGAAACGTGTGTCCCGTGTCCGTTATAATCGGAAATCGCGTCTTCTTTGCCTTCGTCATCATCGGTGAAGTTTTTCCCGCCGACAATCCGGTCTTTCAAATCAGGATGATTGATGTCGCAGCCTGTGTCAAGCACCGCGATTTTAATATCCTTGCCTTTAAACCCTTTTGCCCACAACTCTGGCGCCTTAATCACTTTAATACCCTCTGGAAGCTCGTTTACCTCCATGATCTGTTCATCCGTGACATAAGGAATCAAATGCATTTCACCATTCATAAAAAAGCCCTCCTTTTTTATGCTTGCGAGTGGATACAAGGGTGTTGCTACTATTTTATGGCAGAGCATGCCGGCCGGAAAGAGTCATTTGAAGCATTTTCATAAAAAAGGCGTAATCTATCGCACTAAAAAATTTCAAATAAATGGATAGTTTAACAACTTTTATTTTCATTCATGATCCGCTGACGCTATAATTGGAAATGGGAAAGGAGAAGAGATATGAAGATAAGTGAAGCATTATACAGCTATTTTTCAGAACAAGTGGATCAAATTGCGAAAGAGTGGATCGAAACGATGGAAGATTCGGATCCGAATTCGATTTATTCTTTGACAAATCCCGTCATCACAGAAGAACTGACGGAGCAGGATAAAGAATTTTACCGGCATATTAATAAAATGTATATCATGCCGAAAAAAGAATTTTTAGAAGAGTTCGAGCGGTGGGTGATTGAGCTTGCGAAAGACCAGAAGCATCTGGATACTCCCGTCCAGTATGTGGTCCGTGAATTCATGAGAAACCGGAGACTATATGTCAGTTATTATGATGCGTTTGCCGATAAACATGAATCTTCGTTTGCACAGGGAGAAAGGAAGAAATGGGAGAATTTAATTGTACAAGTATTTGATTTTACGATTTACACGTTTGTCGATCATGCCGAGCATAATTCAAAAATGCAGCTGAATGCGCAAAGAGAAATGATTTT
The DNA here is from genome assembly GCF_018861275.1 of Bacillus sp. JNUCC-22. Lineage (NCBI taxonomy): Bacteria > Bacillati > Bacillota > Bacilli > Caryophanales > Bacillaceae > Bacillus > Bacillus sp. JNUCC-22. The sequence continues at coordinate 1,288,494 of NZ_CP076408.1, forward strand.
GGAGTTAAGCTCGCCGGTTATCACGCTGAGCAAACGGACGGCGCTGCTGCCGCTTGTCGGCGATATTGACACGGAGCGCGCCAAATTCATTCTTGAAAATACGCTGAGCACATGTGCAAAACGGCTGATTGAACATCTGTTAATTGACCTGTCGGGTGTAGTGGTTGTCGATACGATGGTGGCGCATCAGATTTTTAAATTAGTTGAGGCGCTGAAATTGATCGGCGTCACGTCCACTTTATCCGGAATCAGGCCGGAAATCGCTCAAACCGCCGTACAGCTCGGCATTAATTTCTCAGATATTACGATCAAGTCCAATCTCGCTCAGGCTCTCAATTATCATCAATAACATACATAACAAAACAGGCTGCCGAATCACTCCGGCGGCCTGTTTTTATACAAACAACAATGAAATGAGCCAGCTTGCGCCGAATAACAGAAGCACGAGCAGGAAAAAGCACCAGTCGGCGCGGCGCACGGTAACAGTTCTGTAAAACGTGCGGTTTCGGCTCCCCGTAAAGCCTTTAGATTCCATCGCGATCGCCGTGCGTTCCGCCTTTCTGATTGCGCCTGCCAATAGCGGAATGGTGAAGCGCCTGAAGGCGGAGAGCTTTCCTTTCAGCCCGGAATCAGACCCCGCGCCCCTGATTCTGTGCGCCTGCCGGATGATCAGGATTTCATCTTTCAGAAGAGGGAGAAACCGGAACCCCGCGATAACGCCGTATGCAAGCTTGGGCGGCAGCTTACACTGCTGAATCAGACTGAGCATGAACAGAATCGGATCGGTTGTGAAAAGAAACATCATCGACAAAGCGGAAAAACATAAAATACGAAACGCGATAGAAATCCCGAGCGCCGCGTTATCACTGTTGACGGCAATCGGCCCGAGCTTAAACAGCAGGTTGCTTCCGGTTGTCGGGACGTTTCCGAATACGGCGGCTGTCCATAAAGAACCGAAGGCCAGAATGACAAACGGAATCGTGAACAGCAGCCATTTTTTCAGCGGCACACGCCCCGCCGAGAGGACGCCTCCCGCAATGATGATATAAAACAAAGCAGGGGTGTACGGATTATAAATAAACGACAGCATAATGACGCATAACAATACAGCCGCCGCCTTTATTGACGGGTTAACAGCCTCCAGCCGCAAGTTCATTTCTCCGCCTCCTGTCGTGTCTCATCCATTCATACCGCAGCGGCAAAGCCAAATGCGCCTGCTCGGCGATCCCGGTGTTATCAGAAAACAAAGCGTCGGGAGTTCCACGGAATACCAGTTTCGTGCCGCAGAGCACAAGGATCGTGTCGGCATAATCTGAGACGAGTTCCATATCGTGTGTCACCATCAAAACAGCCGTTCCTTCCTTTTGAATCTCACGGAGCATTTGCATACACTCCCGCGCCGTTTTGGCATCCTGTCCGAAAGTCGGTTCATCAAGCATCAAAACGTTCACATTGTGCATAAGCATCGTTGCGACGCTGAGCCGGCGTTTTTGTCCTTGGCTTAAAGAAAACGGATGCTGTGAGGCATGGCGTCTCAGGCCGAATCGGGTTAACAGCTGAAGAGCTTTCTCCTTTGCGGCTCTGCTGCTTTCAAAACCGAACATCAGCTCTTGAATGACGGAATCTGTGACAAATTGGTGTTCAGGATTTTGGAAAACATATCCGATCAGCCGCCGCAGCTCTTTTTCAGAATAGGAATCAATCGGTCTGCCGTCTATTTTGATGTCTCCGCCCAGCGGACGGATGAGCTTGGCCGCGGCAGAAAGAAGCGTTGTTTTTCCTGTTCCGTTAGGGCCGGCAATCGCGGTGATTGAACCTTTTTTTACGGAAAAGCTCACATCCTGAAAAATGACGTCTGCCCCTCTTGAGAATGACAGCTCGTGAACGCTCAGCGCGTCTTCTGCCGAAAGCGCGGCGGGCCGGGGTTCGGGCAGAGACGGTACAGATTCTTGAAACAGCTTTTCTTTACACAATGTAAAAGGAATGCTGACGTGCTCCTGCAATGAGATCACACGCGGAATCGGAATGCCGAGCTGCATCAGCTCTTCAATCTTTGTTTCAAAGATAACGTCCGTCTCTCCGTCCATCACCTTCTGACCCGTTTCGTCAAGGACAATCGTCCTGTCCATCCACGGAGCCCAATGATCAAGCTGATGTTCGATAACGAGAAGGCCGAAGCCTTTTTTTGCTTGAAGATCTTTGATCAGCCGCACTAATTCACGTGCGGAATATGGATCAAGCTGTGCCGTCGGTTCGTCCAAAATAATGAGTTCCGGTTCCATCGCAATGATACAGGCAAGCGCCACTTTTTGTTTTGAACCGCCTGACAGCGAAGCGATCGTTCGCGTTTTCAGATGAGTGATCTCTAATTTTTCTAAAACGTCATCGATGATTGCGTCCATATCTTCTTTTGTATATTGCAAATTTTCCAGGCCGAAGGCGATTTCATCTTCAACCGTCAGCATGCAAAACTGCTGGTCCGGATCTTGAAACACGACGCCGATGGATCTGGCGGCGGGCTCTGTCAGATGTAAAAGAGGTGTTGCGTATAAAGAAACGGTTCCCGATTGAACCCCATCGCATGCTTCCGGGTACAGACCGTTTAAACAGAGAGCGAGCGAGCTTTTGCCGCATCCGCTCGGCCCGAGCAATAAAGCCCGCTCTCCTTTGCGGAGCTGAAAGGACACGTTTTGAAGAATCGGCTTTTCATCCTGATCATAAGAAAAGGTAAGACGGCCGGCCGATAGAAGGGGCTCAGATGCCTGCATCTTGGTTCACCTGTTTCTTTTTCTTCTTGAATTGTTTTCCGAGCGCCATGCCGTTCAGCACCCCTGTGTAAGCCAGCGCATCACTGATTGCTTTGCCGAGAAGGCCGGCAAGAAGCGCACCTGAGACCAGACGGATGAGAAGCATGACGGCTAATAAACCCGGATTCAAAACAGAGTATCCGGAAACGAACAAGTCATAAATGAAGCTCGTCACAGAAGAACCCATACCGGATAAAAGAAGCACGGGCAGGGTATACATCCGCCAGCGTGTCGCAAAAAAGACCGCTTCCGCACCGATTCCCTGTGCGATCCCGATCAGAATCACCATCGGTCCTGACGGATTTCCGAGTAAGCACTCCACAAACGCGGCGATGATTTCAGAAACGAGAGCCGCTCCCGGTTTTTGAATAATGTACGCGGCAATCACCGAGACGATAAACCAGATACCGTAAATCGGTTCGTAGCTCATCCGGCCGAAAAATCCTGCCGCTATATTGCTTGCATGAGTTGATACTAAATAAATGACAGCAAATACAACACTGATGACGGACATGACGACAATTTCTCTCATTTTCCAATTTTTCATTGTGATCTCCTGCTTTCTTATCGGATAGTCGTATGTATGAAAGAGATGATTTTACAGGCGGTTCATATTCAGTTTCATATTGCGGTGTCCTCCCCCGTTTTTTAATGAAAAATAAAAAACTGCATATCGAGGGAATATGCAGCAGCAGAACGAAAACGCATGGGGAAAAACCCTGCGCTCCGGTCAATCTGCACTTCCCCACGCTGGTATTATCCAGATCGGGTTATAAGGGATCAAAACATGCCTGCCGCATGTTTTATCTCAGCCGATAACAGCACCCCTAGTGCGTTTCCTATACAGTTTTTTATGATGACATCATCATAGTTGATCATGTCTGATTTGTAAACAGCCTTTCTTCAAACAGAGTTTGGAATCGGACCGGATGATCATTCATAAAGATAAGTAGAGCCCTTTTGATCAAAAGGAAACGGAGGACATCTATGTTTGTTCATACAGTGCAGTCTGGTGACTCGTTATTTTCCATCAGCAGAAAGTACGGATACCCTGTTGACAGCATCAGAAGCGTCAATGGGCTTGAGGAAACGAATATCGTTCCGGGGCAGGCGCTTTTAATCCCTCTTAATGAATATACGGTTCAGCCGAATGATACGTATGCCGTTATCGCAGGTAAGGCTTATGTGCCGCAGATGCAGCTGATGCAGGCAAACCCGGATATTCCGCCGAACCGGCTGCGGGCGGGTATGAAAGTGAAGATCCCTGATATCTCTAACTATCTTGCGGGAACCCTGCAATTTTATGTCATTCGGACGCCTGAAGCGGATAGAGAGCTAATTAATGATTTTGCGCCGTATTCTTCGGCGATTTCTTTGTTTGAATATCATTTTGGCCCGAACGGAGATATCATTAACGATTTAAACGACAGAACCGCAATAGAAACCACATGGCAGAACAGAGTGCGCCCGCTTGCCGTCATTACGAATCTGACAGAAGGGGGATTCAGTCCGGAATTAGCCCATCAAGTGCTGCAAAATCCGACGGCAAGAACGAATCTCGTCAACAATATCGTCTCCTTAACCGTAAGAAAGGGATACGGCGGTGTAAATATTGATTTTGAACGGGTCAGAGAAGCTGACAGGGACCTCTTCACAGGATTTCTCCGGCAGTTAAAAACCCGGCTTTCAGAGCATCAGCTCGCGTTAACGATATCGGTTCCGGCGAAAACAAGTGATGCAGTGCCGTGGCTGAGGGGATATGATTACGGCGGAATCGGAGCCGTCGTCGATTATATGTTCATTATGGCGTACGACTGGCACCACGCCGGCAGTGAGCCGGGACCCGTGGCGCCTTTGACAGAGGTCAGGCAAACGATCAATTTTGCCATCAGCAGGGTGCCGAGAAGAAAAGTGATTCTCGGTGTTCCGCTATACGGGTATGATTGGGTGATTCCGTACCGTCCGGGAACGATCGGATCCGCCATCTCCAATCAGCGCGCCATGGAAACGGCCATGAAGCATCAATCAGTGATCCGTTATTCCCAGCAGGAGCGTTCCCCTTACTTCCGGTATACTGATGAAAATGGAAGAACGCATGAAGTGTGGTTTGAGGATGTGCGGAGCATGAGTGAAAAAATGGTTCTCGTTCGGGAGTTCGGACTGCAGGCGATCGGCGCGTGGCAATTAACGCTCGGTTTCAAACCGGGCCCGTGGCTGCTTAGGAACTTTTTCACGATCCGAAAAATATAGCTGCATGTCCCGCTCCGCAAGTAATTTTTTTTCCTATGATAACGGATCTTCTTTTGGACAATCTAAAATTGAACAGGAGGTCTGTCATATGAAGAAAAGGGAAGAGCAGTATATCAACGAGGCTGAGTATGTACCGCATCCGACAAAAGAAGGGGAGTACGCGCTCATGCTGCATGAATCCTATCATTTCCTTTCAGAAGAGGATGAAAGCGATTTGCCGGAATAAGGGCTTTATGCCTTTATTCCGTTTATTTTATAGGCATGTGCTGAAATCACAAATTTAAGGTTGACACATTCCTTTTTTTTCTGTAATCTCAGTGTGTCAATTCAAATAAGAACTTCGTTAGGTGAGGCTCCTGTATGGAGATACGCTGCTGCCCAAAAATGTCCAAAGACGCCAATGGGTCAACAGGAATCATCGACATAAGGTGATTCTTAACGCAGCTGGATGGCTGTCCTATGCCATACAGTGCTAAAGCTCTACGATTGGAGGCCCCGCACGTTTATTTGCCGTGCTTGTTTTCGCCTTCATATCAGAAGGTTTTTTTTATGCCTCAAAACGTACACGACTGAGCATGATAAGGAGGTGCGGAGTATGGATTCTCCCCATTCGAGTATGTCAGAAGAAGTACCCATATACAGCCAGATAACCAGTGACGACATGATGAGGAGACAAACCGCCGCACTTCCCTTGACGGACGGCGCGTCTCCGTAAAGGAGGTACGAGTCCCGATGGTCCAAAACATGACCTATGACGAACTCATATTACGCATTATCATTTTATTGCGGGACGGAAAAATAAAAGAATTTCGAAACATGATAGATGAGCTTCAGCCCTATGACATGGCATTTTTGTTTAAAGAAATGCCGGAAAAGCACCGGGCCCGCTATCTGTCATATATGACGGTTGATGACATCACCGACATGATCGGAGAGCTGGAGCGGGAATTTCAGCTTGCCGTTTTGCATAAAGTCGGTAAAACGAAAGCCACTCTCGCAATGAATAAAATGGATAACGACGATCTCGCCGCATTGCTGGAAGAGATGGATGAAGAACTGAAAGAACAGCTTTTATCCAGCATGGAGGCTGAGGAATCAAAGGCCGTGCAGCTTTTGATGAACTATCCGCAAGAATCGGCGGGACGGATGATGACGAACCGCTTCGTCTGGATTCCGCAGCATTATACAGTAAAAGATGCGGTTGTGAAGCTGAAAAGCTTTGCAGAAATCGCAGAATCAATAAATTATTTGTACGTAATTAATGACAGCAAGCAGCTTGTCGGAGTGCTCTCTTACAGAGATTTAATTCTCGGCGAGCCTGAGGATAAAGTGCAGGATCTCATGTTTACGCGTGTCATCTCGGCCGGGGTGCTCCAAGACCAGGAAGAAGTCGCCCGGCTGATCCAGCGGTATGACTTTTTAGCCATTCCGATCGTGGAAGAAAATCATGTGCTTGTCGGTATTGTCACTGTCGATGATATTATTGACGTCGTGATTAAAGAAGCCGATGAAGATTACGAAAAATTCGCAGCCTCCGGTAAGGCGATTACATTTGATACGAAAGCGTACGTTGCGGCGTACCGCCGTTTGCCGTGGCTCATTCTGCTTTTGTTTATCGGATTGATTTCCGGAAGCATTCTGAATTATTTTGAAGATACATTGCAAAAAGTCGTCGCCCTCGCGTTTTTCATGCCGATGATTGCGGGAACGACGGGTAATACAGGCACACAGTCACTCGCCGTCGTCATCAGAGGACTGGCTAAAGAAGAAATGAATAAAAAAACCATCTTTAAACTGATTTTCCGTGAATTAAGAACCGGTATCTATATCGGCATCGTCTGTGCGATCGCGATTACGATTGTCGCAACCGTCTGGCAGAAAGACTTAACGCTCGGTTTTGTCGTCGGTTCATCGCTGCTTGCAACGTTGATTATCGGTACGATGGCCGGAACGATCGTCCCTATTATTCTTCATAAACTGAACATTGACCCGGCGATTGCATCAGGACCGCTGATTACGACGCTGAACGATATTTTGTCCTTATTAATTTATTTCGGCATTGCAACTGCATTTCTTCATGCTTTATAAAAAAAGTCCGTCTCACAGGAGGCGGACTTTTTTGATCAGCGGTTTTTATACTTAAAATGAGCATTAAGCTGTCCTTCCAGCATTTTTTTGCGGAGCTGCGGGTCGTTTTTGAGAGCCTGTTCTTTTTTTCGCATGTCTTTTAAAATTTCAGCCGTCTGCACGCCGTCTTCCCGCTTGTTGGCAATATCCATCAGCCGCTCAACGTCCGCGAAGGAATACTTTCTCGTTCCCCGTGATGAACGCTGCGGATAGATTAATTTCCGTTCTTCATAGTATCTGATCTGTCTGACTGACAATCCGGTTAATTCGCTTACAATGCCGATCGAGATTACTTTTTTATCTTTGTAAGATTGTTCGTCTGTCGTCATTTTTCCACCCCTGGATGTCTTTTACTCATATTATATAAGAAAAAAAGAGAAAAAACCTGACGCTTGTCAGGTTTTCTGACGCGGAATAGAAAATTTTAGAAAAAAAGCGGCAGAAAAATTGACAAGGTTAATGCATGGTTCTGTGCCCCGTTTTATGCTTACTGTACAGACACAATGAGGAGGAAGGATAGGAATGGAGAAAGAAAAAGCGGTTTCGCTGGCAAAAGAAATCATTGAATTAGATATGAAACGCGATGAAATGCTGGAGGCGTTCATGCAGCTTGCCGGGGAACACGCTTTTCCGCTGCTCAGAGCCGTCCAGAACGGACTTTACCGAAAAACATCATAATCTACAGAAGTTTTACAATGGCTTTATACGTCTTTGATATAAAAGCGTTATTCTGATCATAGAATAACGGAAAACAAAGGAGGCCGCTATGAGTCGTTTGCTTCAAAATGCATTGGACAAAGAGAGAAACCATTATTCCAAAAAGCTTCTGCAGATCGGAGTCTATACGAAAGAAATACTCAATTCCATGACAATTACGGAGCTGAGAAAGGAATACGCGTATTTTTTTCGGAACATTCCCTATAAAGAACGGAACCCTTATACAAATTAAATGATGTATAAGGGTATTTTTTTATATAAAAAAGAAGGAATTCTGAAAAACGGCACGAATAGAATATAAAACAAAGAACGACTCTTATGAATTGTAAGGGTTTACATTATTTTTTTATAAAAATCTTAAATACGGGGTAGATATGATGAGATTATCATTTAACGAAGAAGAAGTGATGCGTTCGATGAATTTGTACAAAGTTTTTGCAAGGGCTTTCAAAAGTGTGTCTGAACACAGCATCCGCGACAGTAAAGAACATGGTTTTAATCCGACTGAATTTGCCGTTTTGGAGCTGCTCTATACGAGAGGACCGCAAAAGCTTCAGCAAATCGGGTCGCGCCTTTTGCTTGTCAGCGGGAATGTCACCTATGTCATCGACAAGCTTGAAAGAAACGGGTTTTTGGTCAGAGAACAAGACCCGAAGGACAAACGGTCTGTTTACGCCCATTTAACTGATAAAGGAAACGAGTATTTGGATAAAATTTATCCGATTCATTCATTGAGAATTGCGAGAGCGTTTTCAGGACTTATGCCTGAGGAACAGGAACAGCTGATAGCCCTACTGAAAAAAGCGGGAATTCACAGCCAGCATTTGCTTTTCCGTTAAAAGAAAGCGGATACAGACACTCTTCTTCACGAAGAGTGTTTTTTTTCTGTTCCGGACAGTAGAGCCTGAAGCGGTTTTTGCATAAGCTGATACAGGTCGGCATCATTATTTACCAATCATAATGTGACACGCCCCATGCCAAAATATGAGGGTGCTTTGAATATAAAGAAGGTGAACATGTGAGAAGCTGTCTGCTGTCTATATGGTACTTACTTGATCCGCTTTATTTCTTCTTTACCCGGCTGACGCTGATTGATAAACGGCAATCGAATGTATTCCGCGTCCGTTTGACTAGATATAAAGGAAAAGAAGTCATCCTGAGCGACGGAACCAGAATTAAAAAAAACGACGTGTTAGTTAAAATTCATCTTCATAATGTCAAACTCCTGAAAGAGCTGCAGCCTATTGAAAGCGCGGTCAGAAGGGGGATTATGCTATATCAGAAGGTATATCAATCCATGCCTCATTTAGCGGATTATATTAACCAGCATAAACGGAAAGACGAGATTAAGGGAGTCGTCGGCATTACAATGCTTCATAAAGGAGCGGCGAGACTCGGTTTTGATGTGATAAAACCGTCCAGCGGCTGCTACAGGCTGTTTAAGAAAGCGGCCCATATTCCCATTTTATACTTTACTGCAAAACAGCTCACCCTCAAAAACATTCCTTATTCCTGCTATTTATTTATTTCCAAAGAAAAATTGATGTGCACGTATCAGACTGAAAAGAGCTGACAAAAAGCGTCAGCTCTTTCTCTTGATTTGCTCAAGCACGATTGAAAGCGGGCCGTCCTGCGGATTCCTGTAAAAATCATAAAACGGATCTCCCTCTGTCCTGACGCGGTTCACTACTGTATCGATCGTATAATCATCAGGTGTTAAAGAGGAGTTGACTTCGCTCCAATAAAGGGGAGCCGCAACCGTTCCCAATTCGTTGCCCCGGGTCGAATAGGGGGCGATAATGGTTTTCCCTTCGGCATGCTGCAAATAATCTAGGTAGAGTCTGCCGTTTCGGTTTTTGATAAACCGCTCTGTCGTAAAAAGATCCGGGCGCGTCCTGACGCAATAATCGGCGATGAGCATTGTGAACGCACGGGTTTCTTCATAGGTGAATGCTTCCGGTGAAAGCGGGATGTAGAGCTGAATGCCTTTATTTCCGGAGAGCTTCGGGAATGACGTAATGCTGAATGAGTCAAACAGCTGTTTCAGCACATGCGCAGCCTCCACAGCCATAGGGAAATCATTCCTTGACGGGGGATCAAGGTCAATGACAATCTCTGCGGGCCTTTCAGAATGAACTTTCTGAAACGGAACGTGAAATTCAAGCGCCAGCTGATTAGCCAGCCATAAAAGTGACGGTATGCTGCTGCATACGATGTGCTCGTGGCTCCCGTCAAACACGCTTGAGACAAAGTCCGGCGTGTAGTCCGGTTTGTTTTTTTGAAAAAAAGATTCGCCGGGCGCGCCGTGCGGATAACGGATCACCGTGACGGCCCGATCTTTAAGAAAGGGCATAAGAAAATCGCTCATTTTCACCATATAACTAAGGAAATCTGCTTTCGTTTTTTCACGTTTTTTAAAAACAACCTTATCCAGGCTTGTGAACTGCAGCTTCGGCGGCAGCGTTTTAGAGTGAAGGATAAGCTGCTGATACGTGCATTCCGTCCAATCCATTTCAAACTGAAAAGACACAAAAGATACTTCACGCAGCGTGTCCTGCAATATGGTTAAATACTGCACGGTCATGCAGATAGAAGGCTCAAGTGTATACTCGCCGCTTTTTTGTTTTTTTCCGTGGGTCTCCATAATGGTTCTGACGGCGTTTTTTTCTTCCGCCTGCATGCCGTGGGAAACGGAAGCGATCGGGACGGCGGTGCCGTCTTTTAAAACAGAGGCCGTTACATACCCGTTCTTCGGATTAAACCCGGTTAATAGCACATGTGCCGTTTTCATATGTTTATACTTTTGCCAGTCGGGAGAGCGTTTATTTTCCGCCCAGCCGCTTGATGCTCTTTTTGCTACGATACCTTCTCCGTCATGGCGGACGACCTTGTCCCAAAGCACATCAAAGTCAGTGTGTTCCGGAATGTATTGAATCGCTTCTTCCGCTAAGTGATGAGGGCAGGCGGGAAGATTTGCTTCTTTAAACAGTTTGGAAAGGGCGCGTTTCCGTTTCACATACGGTAATGTGACGGTGCCCGCGCCTTCCAGAACGAGGAGATCAAATGCCAGAAAGCGGCACGGCCGTCTATCAGCGGTGCTTTCAATTGCTTCCGTCCGTTTTAAACGACCGCGGATTTGAAGATGCTCAAAGTCCGCTCTGTACGGATTGATTAAATAGACAAGCTCTCCGTCAAGCGTAATGGGGAACCTGTCTTTCATGTGCTGAAAACACCGGGCCGCAAAAGCCGTGATTTCCGGAAATTGATTCGTCAGCGTCTGTCCGTTTCTGCTGGTTAATGTAACGCCGCTTTCATCTATGCGGAGAAGACAGCGGAATCCGTCATACTTTACCTCATAGCGCCACTCACTGCCTTCAGGCGGTACAGAGGTCAAAATCGGCTGCATCGTCAGCACCATGATTAAGACGTTCCGGCTTTTTGTCTGGTCGTCTTCTGCTTTTTGCCTCCGCCGCCTGCTGACGCGGCGTCTTTTGTCCGCGCCGGTGCAGCCTGTTCGCGATCCGGCCGCTTCGTCCGGTCAATGCTTGCCTGAAGCGCGCTGACAAGATCGATGACATCTTCGCGCGGGCCGGCAGCAGCCGGTGTCACGCCCGCTTCTTCATGTTCGAGCTTATCGTTAATTTTAGAGAGAAGGGCTTTCCGGTATGTGTCTTCGTATTGTTCTGGGTCAAACTCGGTTGTCAGCTCATTAATTAACGTAATCGCCGTCTGCAGCTCTTTTTCATTAACGGCTGTCTGCTCGGGAACGCCCGGCACATGTCCGGCATTTCTGACTTCATCCGGATAATGAATGGATTCCATCACGATGCAATTGTCATACACGCGAAGAATCGCAAGCTGCTGTTTAGAGCGGATCGTAATGGAGGCAATCCCGATTTTACCCGTCGTCCTCAGCGCTTCCCGCAGAAGTGTATAGGCTTTTGTGCCGTTATCTCCCGGCCCGACATAATACGACCGGTTAAAATAAATCGGATCAATTTCCTGCAGCTGGACAAAGTCAACAATCTCAACCGCCTTTTCTTCATGTTCCTGTTTTACGTTTTTCAAGTCTTCGTCTGTCATAATGACGTATTTCCCTTTTACATACTCATAGCCTTTCACGATTTCATCAGGCTCCAGACTCTTTTCACATCCGGTGCAGATTTTTTCGTATTTAATCGGCGCATGGTCTTCTTTATGAAGACTGCGGAATTTTATATCTTTATCTTCAGTGGCCGCAAAGAGCTTGACCGGGATATTGACGAGGCCGAAACTGATCGAACCCTTCCACATCGTGTGCATGAATAAAAACTCCTTTTTGTCTTTATTGTGGATAAACGGGTCCGTTCCATGTGTAGCAACTTATGGGTGATGCGGCATGGAGCGGCTGTTCCATTTCCTCAGGCGGAAATGGTCGGCTGAAAAGGAAATGAATTCTTTATTTACAATCAGTGAATCGGTAAGTTCTTTAAAGCGCTGAAGTCCCTGAAAATCATCAGCGGTGATCAAAAAGATTATACAAAATCATTCCCCGGGAAATGCCCCGCATTCCCATGTAGTGACTGAGAAAATTTCCCGCTCCCATATGAACTGAATCCGCGGTCAGCCGCTGCTTACCGCGAGGGGTGATTTTTCCGGAGAACTTAAGTGATATAACCGCCGCCAGACAAGCAATCAGGAGACAGGCGGGACGTTGTATTGCGCATGTCATTCCCTCCCGCTATACCGATCTGAAACGACTCACATTTATAACGGGCATGTCTAAAAGATATTTCAGACTCAAGGTTTTGTGTTAAAATCATTCTTAAGTTTCAGAATATAGACGTAAGCCGGGAGTGATAAATCATCGAAGATTTCATCATATCAATAATTGAAGCGTTTAAAAGCTTATCTTACGCCGGAATTTTTTTGGCGCTCAGTATAGAATTCATCCCGGCGGAAATTGTTCTTCCGCTTGCGGGCTATTGGGTCTCAAAAGGGGATATGACACTTGCCGGGACCGTGTTTGCCGGTTCGCTCGGCGGTGTTTCAGGTCCGCTTGTCTTATATGGAATCGGCAGGCTGGGCGGTCGGCCGTTTTTGCTGAAATATGGAAAGTATATATGGCTAAAACCCGAATCCCTGCAGAAATCAGATGATTTCTTTCAGAAGCACGGAGGTTTGGTCGCGTTCAGCGGCCGTTTTATACCGGGGGTCAGGACGCTGATTTCTTTACCGTGCGGCATTGCGAAGATGAATGTCTGGGTGTTCTCTCTATATACATATGCAGCGATGCTGCCGATTACATTTGCTTACGTATACCTCGGAATGAAACTCGGGGAAAATTGGAAAAGCGTCGGTTCCATTCTCGATCAATATATGCTGCCGCTCGGTATATTCATTGTGTTGCTTCTCATTCTTTGGATGTTTTTAAAGAGAAGAAAACAGCGGGCCAAAACAGAAGAAATTTCTCAATTTGTTAAAAAAGTTAAGCGTTGACAAATGATGAAACAGGCTTTATCATGAGCGTATAAACAAATATTTCTTGAAATCCCAAAGGGGAGTAGCGTCCGGATATTCCGGAAACAAAGTCGTCAATTCATGGATCATATCCATCGGCTTTGTTGGCATGCCAATCATTCATGTCTAGCAAGACCTTTGCCTTATATCGGCAAAGGTCTTTTTTGCGTAAAAAACCGCCGGTATAAGCTCGGATGATAGAAAAAAGAAACGGAGGGAATGGATTGGACTTTGCATTATTATTGGAGTACGGATGGGTTCTTCTCGTTTTAATCGGGCTGGAAGGGATTTTGGCGGCGGATAACGCGCTGGTGATGGCTGTGATGGTGAAGCATCTTCCTGAAAAACAAAGGAAGAAGGCTTTATTTTACGGATTGGCGGGCGCATTTATTTTGCGTTTCGGGTCGCTGTTCGCCATTTCTTTTCTGGTGAATGTTTGGCAGGTCCAGGCCGTCGGCGCTTTATATCTGTTTTACATTGCGGTCAGCCATTTGCTGAAGCGGTATGTATTTAAAGATAACGCCGGTCAGAAAACGCAGAAAGAAAGCGGGTTTTGGCAGACTGTCTTGAAAGTGGAGCTCGCGGACATCGCTTTTGCCGTTGACTCCATTTTAGCGGCGGTCGCGCTTGCCGTAACGCTCCCGGGAACACAGCTTCCTGCCATCGGCGGCTTGGACGGCGGTCAGTTTCTCGTTATTTTAGCCGGCGGCGTAATCGGTTTAATCATTATGCGTTTTGCGGCATCAATGTTCGTATCCTTACTGAAAACCAGGCCGGGCCTTGAAACGGCGGCATTTGTGATTGTCGGATGGGTAGGCGTGAAGCTCGCTCTTTATACATTGGCCCATGAGGAACTCGGTATAATTCCGGCAGATGTCATCCATTCGGCGGCCTGGAAAATCATTTTCTGGGCGGTTCTGGCTGCCATTGCGATTTGCGGATGGTTTATGTCAGGAGCAAAACAAATAGAGTCTGGCGCGGCATCGGAAAAAAGAGAACACGCGTAAAATGATCAAAAAGGGAGTCTGGCTTTTTAAAAAGCAGGTTCCCTTTTTTGTTTGAAGCGCTTACATTTAAGACATATGATAACAATTTTATAACAGCATTGTTACAAAAAACACAGAGAAAACCCCCTTAATTCTGCATGGGGGCACGAAATCATGTATAGTACGTCTTATTGGCTTGTCATAATTGAGACAAATGAAATCGATTTCTCTTTTTCTTCCTTTGCGAATCCCTACTAAATTAGCTATGATTATGAGTAGTTATAGGGAGGAACTGAGGTGAAACCAGTGCTTAGCCTTTTGTTTAAATTGGGAAAAAAGAAGCAAACGCTTGAAACATCTGTTGAAAAAATACAAAAAGGCGACAAAGATCTGCAGAACGATTTAATACAGCAATATAAGCCTTTTATCGCGAAGACGGTTTCATCCGTTTGTAAACGATATATAGATGAAAAAGACGACGAATTCAGCATCGGGCTGATCGCGTTTAACGAAGCCATTGAAAAATATTCGGCTGAAAAAGGTAATTCGCTGCTTGCATTTGCAGAGCTGATTATAAAAAGAAAAGTGATAGACTATATCAGAAAAGAAGCAAGAACCGCTCAGCATATCAATATGGATGTGCAGGAAGGCGACGACCAGGAATCTTCGCAGAGCCTTATCGAAGCGGAGCTTTCCATTGATGAATACCGCAAACAGATAGAACAGGAACAGCGCCGGGAAGAAATTCTTTTTTTTCAGAAGCAGCTGAAAGAATACGGCCTGTCTTTTAAAGAGCTGCTGGAACAATCGCCGAAGCATACAGATGCGAGGCAGAATGCGATTAAGGTAGCCTACACGCTTGTTGAAAATGAAGAGCTGGCGTCCATTTTGCACCATAAAAAACAGCTTCCTGTCAAACAGCTGGAGCAGCTCGTGTCGGTCAGCAGAAAAACGATCGAACGGAACAGAAAATATATCATCGCCATGAGTATTATTATTACCGGTGATTATATTTATTTAAAAGATTATCTTAAAGGGGTGTTGCACTCATGAGAAGAGGGATCATAGTAGAGAAAAATAAAAAATTCGTCACGTTGCTAACCCCTGACGGACAATTTTTAAAAACAAAAAATGATCACCGCACTTGTGAAATCGGAGAGGAAATTACGTTCGAAGGCGAAACGCGTATGGGAAGAAGGGCCAGCTTTTTTGATTTTCTGAAACTGCGCCCTTTTAAATTGGGAGTGTTTACGATGACTGCTATTATTTTGTTTATTTTAATTTTGCTCCCGGTTTTTTCTGATAACAAAGCTTACGCATATATGACGCTTGACATTAATCCCAGCATTGAAATGGCTTTAAACAGCAAATATGAAGTCATTGAACTGACACCGCTGAACCATGACGCCAAACAGGTCATCAGTGACATTGGAGATTGGAAAAGCAGCGATTTTAAGGAAGTCATCAGTAATATTATTACCGATTGCAGCAAGCATGGATATGTAAAGGAATCAAAAGAGATTTTAATTTCCACGGTTTATGAAAATACAGATGACAATACATATAAAAAAGGCGTTAAAAAACAGCTGGCTGACATGACTGAAAAATATAAGGGCACCTACCAGGTCCAATCGCTTGAATCTGATATGGAAACAAGAGAAAAAGCAAAACAGGAAGGGATGTCAACAGGCAGCTACATAAGAAGAAACGAAAAGAAAACAGAAGAAAAACAGCCTGAAAAGCAAACCGACGGCAATGAAACAGATCAAAAAGATACCGAAACAGACGCTGATCAAAGCGAGCAGCCGGACACAGACAAGCCGGCGGCTGATGAAAAGACAGCTCCTGATGAAGAAAAGGCAGCAGAGAAGCCGGGAAACAATGAAACAACGCCCGGTACGGAAGAAGCGAAGCCGGACAGTCAGGACGGCAATCAGCAAACCGAAAAAAATGCAGCTTCCGGATCAGAGGAAAACACACAAAAGGAACAAGATGGGGAAACAGAGCAGCCCCCAACACAAAATCCTCAGGAAAACGGAAATGACAAAGAGCCTAAGCAAAAGTATTACAATCATTACTGGAATCATGATCGCAATGAACATTGGGAATCCTATCGGCATCATGAAGATTCGTCAGACCGAAGGAATCCGAACGGCTACCGGCACGGAAAGGAGAATGCCGATAAATATCAAAATTCGCCGAGAAGTCCCGGCGAATAAGCTGCATTATTGATTTTTCCCGTTTAATTGTGATTGAGCCTGCTGTACAAGACGTTTTGTCATTTCCCCGCCTACAGAGCCGTTTGCGCGTGCTGCTGTATCAGAGCTAAGGTTCACGCCGAATTCTTGAGCCACTTCGTATTTAAATTGGTCAAGTGCCTGCTCAGCCCCTGGAACTAAGAGTTTATTTCTGCTCGCCATCTTTTTCATCTCCTTTTCTCTGGCAAGATGTGTTTTCGCATTTTAGTTTCAAACGGAACGGTATTGATTATGCTGGCAATTGTTGTACAGCAAAAAAACCCCGGCGCAGACACCGGGGCGAAGAAGCGTTATGAATTATAATAAATGGCTGATCATTTTGTAGGCTGAGGCTTGAATATGGAAAGTCAAAACGGAGAGCACCGTGACGGCGATTATGGATCTGATATCGTTCCATTGTCCGCTTCCGAGTTCTTTAAAGCAGCCTTTGAGCTTGTCCGTCTGCTCTTCGACGAGCTCCTGCAGGCTCGTTTCCTTCATCGGCGGGTTTGCCTTATGATGAAGATAATCAATCACTTGGGCGCAGCTTTCATAGTAGCTGATCGGGCTGATGACGTCATCTGATCTGTCTGTGATCGTGTTAAAAGCGATTTTTAATATGCCGCGTATATGTTCGAAGTCATAAATTGATTTTAAATCACGTACAATGAGAAGGATGACAGCTTGTTCAATTGTATATTTTTTGCCGAGTAAGGGGTGGCCGATTAAATCTTTAATATCGCGCTTCACCCAGTTTTGGACGGCGGTTGATTTTAAAGACGTCAGCTCGCACAGATTTCCCAGCTCGACAATCTCGTTAGTTGAAAGCCCGTATTCCTTTTTCTCTTTTTTTCGTTCGAATCTCGTAAGAAATTCAGGGATATGCAGACGGCTTTCCGCTTCATCCAAGGTCATATCCGCTGATTGCAATAAGATTTGGAGAGGGGTTGCGTCTCCTTGGCCTTTTAACGCGTAAAGAAGCCGGACCATATCAGTTCGGGTCAGTTTAAACGTGTTCATGGTTCACCTCTGATTGATTACGTGTTACTTTCTAATATCAATGAGAATTACATTAACATCATACGTCGAAAATGTTGCATTTTCAAACAGATCATTTATAATTTAAGTAAATAAGTTCTTTTGATCTTAAAAAAGACGGAGGTAATTATGGCGAAAAGAATATTTCTGTTTATTTTAACGAACCTTTTGGTCATTACGACAATCGGAATTGTGCTTACGATTATTACAAGCGTTACCGGTGTCGGCTCGTATATACAAAATGGCCGCATTGATCTGATGGCATTGCTCGTGTTCAGTCTTGTCGTCGGTTTTGTCGGTTCTTTTATTTCTCTCGGAATGTCCAGATGGATGGCCAAAACGATGATGGGCGTCCGGGTGTTAAATCCGAAGAAACAGTCGCTCAGCTATGAAGAACAGCAATTGGTTGACCGTGTGCACAGATTGTCCCGTGCCGCAGGGATGACGAAAATGCCTGAAGTCGGCATTTATCATTCCCCGGAGGTCAATGCTTTTGCGACCGGGCCTTCTAAGCGCCGTTCGCTTGTCGCAGTTTCTTCAGGTTTATTGCAGCAGATGGATGATGCTGCGGTGGAAGGGGTTCTTGCCCATGAAGTCGCACACATCACAAACGGTGATATGGTCACGATGACGCTGCTGCAGGGAATCGTCAATACGTTCGTCGTATTCCTTTCCCGAATCGCGGCATGGTTTGCAAGCCGCTTTGTCAAAGAAGACCTCGCGCCGGTCGTTCACTTTATCGCGATGATCGTGTTTCAGATTATCTTTTCCATTCTCGGCAGTCTTGTCGTCTTCGCCTACTCGCGTCATAGAGAATTTCACGCTGACCGCGGCGGTGCAGACCTTGCCGGCAAGGATAAAATGATTCACGCCCTGCGTACGCTGAAGTCTTATACAGGACATGTGAATGAAGAGGACCAGACGGCGGTGCAGACGTTAAAAATTAACGGCAAAAAGCATTCGTCACTGTTCTCCACACACCCTGATCTCGATGAGCGTATCCGCAGGCTGGAAGCAAAATAATCAACAAAACCTCTGACAATCGTTTCAGAGGTTTTTTGTTTAAAGATCGGCAAATTACATAAGGTAATGAAAAATCTTTCTAAAAAGACCTTTAAAAATTCTCCCAATATCATTAGAATAATTACGTACTACATTTGAGAGGCAGAAGGAACTATCTTATGAAATTAAAACTGAAGAAATTCATACAGATCTTGTCGCCTGCACAGCTGATTGCATTATATTATTTTCTTGCTGTAACGGTGGCATTTATTTTGCTAAGTCTGCCGGCCGCCCACAAACAAGGGGCCAGCTGGTCGTTTATAGACGCGCTGTTTACGGCTGTCAGCTCAGTCAGTGTCACCGGTTTAACGGTCGTCAACACGGCTGATACATTCAGCACGGCCGGGATTGTCATTTTGGCTTTCGTGCTTCAATTCGGCGGAATCGGCATCATGACGCTCGGAACATTCGTCTGGCTCATTATGGGCAAACGGATCGGTCTGCGGGAACGGAAGCTCATTATGGTGGATCAGAATCAATCGCAGTTTTCCGGTATCGTCAACCTGATGAAGCAAGTGCTGTTTTTGATTTTATTAATCGAGTTTTTAGGCGGCATCATCTTAGGAACATATTTTTTAACGTATTATGATTCGTTTGAACAGGCGTACTTGCATGGATTCTTTGCGAGCGTCAGCGCCACGACAAACGGCGGTTTTGATATTACGGGAAATTCACTCGTCCCGTTCAGACATGACTATTTCGTGCAGTTTATTACGATGCTTCTGATTATTTTCGGTGCGATCGGTTTTCCGGTGCTCGTAGAAGTAAAAGACTTTTTGTTTTCAAAACAGCGCAGATACTCATTCACGCTGTTTACGAAAATTACGACCGTTACGTTCGGAATGCTCGTTTTGTTCGGAGCCGTGGGCATTTATGCGCTTGAAGCAAGCCATGTCATGAAGGGGAAAAGCTGGCATGATGTTTTATTTTTATGTCTCTTTCAATCAACCGCTACGCGAAGCGGCGGGCTTGCGACAATTGATATCAGCCAGCTGTCGGCGCCGACATTATTTTTCATCTGCGCCCTCATGTTTATCGGCGCATCACCGAGCTCGGTCGGCGGCGGAATCCGTACGACGACATTTGCGCTTAACCTGCTTGCCCTGTTTCATTTTGCCCGGGGGAATAAAGCGGTCAAGGTCTTTAAACGCGAGCTTCATCAGGCTGATGTCATGAAGTCGCTGGTCGTCACGATGATGGCGATTCTGCTCGTGTTCGGATCGACGCTGATTCTGTCCGTGACGGAGAAAAATCAGACGCTCCTCGGACTGCTTTTTGAAGTGTGTTCCGCATTCGGAACGACCGGCCTGTCGCTTGGGATTACTCCGCATTTAAGCGACATCGGAAAATGCGTGATCATGATTGTCATGTTTATCGGCCGGATCGGCATTTTGACGTTCCTTTATTTGATCGGCCGAAAAGAAATCGAAGCAAATTATCACTATCCGAAGGAAAGAATGATTATCGGCTGACACCGCTTTTTAGAAAGCGGTGTTTTTTATTGCCGTAAAATGGATGTGTGGAAACAGTTTCTTTGGAGATTCTACTTGTAAAGAGGTGACGTCATTGTTTGCCGTATTTTGGAAGTCGGTAGTTATGATAGCGGTCGGTACCTTTTTATTGCGGATTGCCGGACGGAAATCAATCAGCCAGCTGTCGGTGACCCAGACAGTCATCATGATTTCGATCGGCTCGATTATTATTCAGCCGTTCATTGAACATAATTTATGGGAAACCATTTTCGCGGCGGCGATTTTTATTGCGGTATTAATCCTGATGGAATATTTAGAAATCAAATCAAGCTTTTTTGAGTTTTTATTTTCAGGAAAAACCGTCGCCGTTGTCAGAAACGGAAAAATCATCCCGGAAAACTTAAAAAAAATGCGTTTTACCGAAGCTCAGCTGTCAATGAGGATCAGGCAGGAAGGCCTCGGAGACATTCAAGATTTTAAATATGTGCTGCTTGAGCCGAACGGACAGATCGGCTATGAACTCATTGATGAGGCCAAAAACGTGACAGTGCGCGACTTGAAAGAAATGCTTGATGAATTCAAAACAGATT
Organism: Bacillus sp. JNUCC-22; assembly: GCF_018861275.1. Classification (NCBI taxonomy): domain Bacteria; kingdom Bacillati; phylum Bacillota; class Bacilli; order Caryophanales; family Bacillaceae; genus Bacillus; species Bacillus sp. JNUCC-22. Next base: position 1,309,279 of record NZ_CP076408.1, read on the forward strand.
TGCTGACAGAAGGAGGAAATCAAATGAAACGCAAAGCAGCAAAGAATGAAGCTTTGACCAACAACAACACACCGACTGAGAGCATGGACAAAGATGCATACAAAACACAATATGACGGTGATCCCGGACTGAGAGGCGCAAACCGCAAATCAAAACACGGCAAACAAGGAGGCGAGTAACATGACGAAAAAAAACCGCCACAGCAAAGACATGCAAAACCATAAAAAGCCGATGGACCCTAAATTGCTTGAAGAAGAGTTTGCAAGCGAGCTCGGTGATTATAACGCCGGAAAATGGATTGAAACGCTTGAACAGACGAAGCCAAAGAAAAAAGAAGACCGCAAACAATAAAAAATACCTCTTAGGCGGCAACGCTTAAGAGGTATTTTGCATTATTTCGAATAAGCACCGTTTCTTGTTCCTTTCACCGCTTCAAGCCAGCCGGTGATCCGCAGCTCAATAAACGGCTGTGCGGCCGTTTTCACCGCATTGCTGGAGAGAATGGACGTAAGAGCGGCCGTTAAAATTAAGAGCATGACTAAATTCTGATAATCAGACAAGTGATCTTCAAGCCCGATCTGCCGCAGCGTTTTTATAATGAATCCATGCAGCAGATACACGTAAAACGTTCTCGTCCCCCATTTCGTAAAGAAATAACGCTTTTGCGGAACGAGCGCCAAAAAGCTGAAAGTGGCGGCAAAGGCCAAAACATACCAGCCGATGCGCGACAGACCGCTCAACAGCGACACTGTGCCGAATGTAGAATAAGGCTCCGATCCGAACAGCCACGAGTAATCAAAATCAATACACCAGCATAACAGGAAAACAATCCCCAGTACGCCCGCGGCAATCTGCCTGCCTCTTTTAGCCCGAAGCAAATCAAAGTGCTGTTTCTTTAAATAAAACCCGACGAGAAACATCGGTAGAAAAACAAACGTCCGTGAAAGACTCAGCGTGCTGCTGATAAAATCAAGATACCCGATCATGACGGCAAGCCCGCAGCTCGCCCCAAGCGCCCACATTTTCGGCAGCTTCGTAAAGGGGTAAAGCAGCAGATTCCAAAAGAATAAGCTGACTAAAAACCAGAGAGACCACTGCGGATCAATCGGATTGACGCTTGCCATGCTTTCATCCTGAATCAAATAGTAAAAAACTGAGTAAATGCCCTGAAAAATCAAGTACGGAATAATCAGCTTCACAGCCAGCTTCTTCACATAACCTTTCCGCTTAAAGTTTTTTGCGAAATAGCCCGAAACCAGGATAAAGGCCGGCATATGAAAAGTATAAATGAATTTGTAGAGATGGAGCATAAACTCATTTCCGTTAATAAATGACCGGAGGATATGGCCGAACACCACCAGAAAAATCAAGATAAACTTGGCGTTGTCAAAGTAACTGTCTCGCGATTTTGTCATAGCATCACCTTCTCTTCAAAAATCATCCACTGCATGATTATTTCCTGTTGGTGTTCATTTTAAAATAAAAAACAAAAAATTGAAGGAGGACAAAAGGGATTGTTAGGATGATGTAATGGGGAGGTAAGGATCGTAGAAAAAGACTTTAACTTGTCATATCATTGAAATTTTCTGAAATGTATAGGGCGAATGAAGGAAGATGAGGTATTTTGTAGAAATATTGAAGGATAGGTTTTTGAAGAAGGAGTGTACTGAATGGCTGAAACTCTGGATTTGCAAACAAACGAGTCGCTGAAAGAGCAGCTGAAGCGGATGAAAGAGGAAAATGACCGCCTGAAGAGTGATTTGAACCGGTATCACGTGATTATGAATAACACGCTTGATGCCATTTTTATATGCCGTAAGGAAATGAAAATCGTCCAGGCGAACGAGGCTGCGGCCCGGATGATGCAGATTGAGGCAGAGAGCCTCATTAACCGCTCAGTCCTGGATTTTTTATATTCCGTGCCTCAGGAAGAACTGAATAAGGCCGTGAAAAAGTTTTTAAAAAAAGGCCATCTGTGGAAAGAGGTGCCGATTAAGCTTGACAGCGGCGCGACGAAATACATTGAATTCCTCGCCAGAGACGGAATTGGGGAGGATTATTTTTTTGTGGTGATGAGGGATATCTCCTCTAAAAAAATATTAGAGCGCGAATTCTCCATGAACGAGCAGCTGTTTAAAGATTTGTTTGACAGGGCTGTCGACGGCATCGTGCTGTTTGATAAGGACGGCGGGTTTATTGATGCGAACCTCTCTTTTTGCAAAAGCTTTGAGATCGGCCAGAATGAATTGTCCCATCTGTCGCTCCGCCATTTTACCGACGGAGAAAACAAAAAGCATCTGAAAGAAATCTGGGAAACCCTCCGCAGAAAAGGAAACGCCAAAGGAGAACTGCCTGTCAAGCTTCGGTCGGGCGAAGAGAAGCTGTTTGAATTTACGATTACGTCCAACTTAATCAGCGGGTTCTACATGTCTATTATGAGAGACATAACAGAGAAACGGCTGATGGAATTGAAACTCTTTAAAAGCGAAGAGCGACTCCGCGAAATTTTTGAAAACGCCATGGACGCGATTGTCATTTGGTCTGATGACGGAAAGATTGCCAAAGCAAACGAATCGGCGTGCCGCATTTTCGAACTGCCGATGGATAAGCTGGTGGAGCGGAATTTATGTACGTTTATCGTTGATCCGCAGAAAAAATACAAGCAGATTAAGAAGAAATATGAAAAATACGGAGAAATCCGTGAAGAAATGCTGTTTCAGATGGCAAACGGCCAATTTAAAGAGCTTGAGTTCACATCAAAACGAACCATACTTGAAGGTCAGCATTTAACCATTTTAAGAAATGTCAGCGATCGTAAGCGGATGGAAAAAGAATTGCGGGAAAGCGAGCTGAAATTCAGAAAAGTATTCAACGGCTCAATGGACGGCAAGGTCTTATTTGACAACCAATTCCGCATTATTGACGCGAATCCTCTCGCAAGCCGTATACTCGGTATGCCGGATGAGGAGCTGAGAGCGTACACCGTTCCGGATATTCTTTCTCTATTTGATATTGAAAACGCGGGTGTTCCCGCCAGAAAGATTGATTTAGAAGGAATGGATAATGAAATCCCCTTCCTGTTAAGCAGCAGCGACAGCCGCAAACTGGAATTCTCCTTCAAAAGAAATATCATTCAAAATATGAATCTGGCAATCTTTAAAGATGTCACAGAGGCCAAAGAGCTTGAAGAGAGGCTGCGGAAATCCGACACTCTTCATGTTGTAGGGGAGCTGGCGGCGGGCATCGCCCACGAAATCAGAAACCCGATGACGGCGCTGAAAGGGTTCATTCAGCTTCTTCAAGGAAGCATTGAAGGCGAATATTCTCTGTACTTTAACGTCATTACCTCAGAATTAAAACGCATCGAGTCTATCATCACTGAATTTTTAATTTTAGCGAAACCCCAGGCGATATTATATGAAGAAAAAGACGTGACGCAGATTATGAAAGACACGGCTGATCTTTTGAATGCCCAGGCCAATCTTGTCAATGTGCAGATCCATCTGAACCTGACCGGAAACATCCCGCCGATTTACTGTGAACCGAATCAATTAAAACAGGTGTTTATCAATATTTTAAAAAACGCCATTGAAGTCATGCCGGGCGGCGGCAATATCTACGTGACCATTCAGTCTTCTGATCAAGACCATATTTTGATTTCTATTCAAGATGAAGGAACAGGCATTTCCGAAGACAAATTAAAACGTCTGGGTGAACCATTTTACACGACAAAAGACAGGGGAACGGGCCTCGGCCTCATGGTCAGCTATAAAATCATCGAAGAGCATCAGGGCCGCATTCATGTGGAAAGTGAAGAAGGGAAGGGCACGGTTTTTCATTTGACGCTTCCGGTCCGGCAGAATACCGAGGAAAGAAGGAGCGGGGAATGATCTGTTTTACAAGTGTGAGAGCGCCGTTTGGAACCGTCATCGTAACAGAGGAAGAGAGCTTTATTACCGGCCTGTTTCTCACCGGGGAAGATTTTGAGGAATGGCGGAAAGACGCGCCCGGCGTAAAGCCGTGCGAAACCGCTTTGCTGTCGGAGGCGAAACAGCAGCTGGCATCATATTTTTCAGGAGAAAGAAAGCAATTCTCTCTGCCTCTGAGACAAAAAGGCACACCCTTTCAGGAAAGGGTATGGAACGCGCTGACGATGATTCCTTACGGGGAAACCCGAAGCTACGGCGATATGGCTGAAGCGATCGGAAAACCGAAAGCGGTGCGCGCCATCGGACAAGCCAATAAACGAAACCGGCTGCCGATTTTGATCCCTTGCCATCGGGTAATCGGCAAAAACAGCGCCTTAACGGGATACGCGGGCACGAAGACGGATGTAAAAGCGGTGCTGCTGAACATCGAACAAATATCCTATAAAGAAAAATAAAGCGTATGGCACGTTCCGTTTTTTCACGTCCGACATATCATTTTATTAAGTGAAAAAAGTTGGTCTGATGAAAAAGGAGGACGAAGCCTGATGAAAATGAGCCGTCCGCAAAAGATAGCCGGTTATGCAGAGCTGTTTTTTAAAATGCATCTCATTACAGCCGTCCAAAAAGATGAAGTGATTACATTGTGCAGACAAAAAAACCGCTGACATTGCCTGAGGCAATATCATCAGCGGTTTTTCAGCTCAGCTGGCAGTCAGTGAATAATTGTTCAATTTCTTCCGTGTAAGAGCCGGTCACAATTCCTTTCTCGGTTATAATGCCGGAAATCAGGCTGCCCGGTGTGATGTCAAAGGCCGGATTGAAGACCGGCACATCTTCGGGAGCGGTGCGTATGCCGGAGATCTGTCTGACTTCATCCGGATCTCTCTCTTCAATCGGAATCTGATAGCCGTTTTCAATCTGCAAGTCAAATGTCGAAAGCGGTGCGGCCACAAAAAACGGAATTTGAAAGGCGTTTGCCAAAATAGCGAGGCCGTACGTTCCGATTTTGTTGGCCGTATCACCGTTTTTTGCAATTCTGTCAGCGCCGACAATGACTGCAGAAATATGTTTTTCCTTCATTGTATGGGCGGCCATGCTGTCGGTAATGAGCGTGACATCAATTCCGCCCTGCATCAGCTCCCACGCCGTCAGCCGTGATCCTTGGAGAACGGGTCTTGTTTCACATGCGTAGATATGAAGGCCGAGGTCTTTTTGTTTCGCTAAGTAAAAGGGAGCAAGCGCCGTACCGTACCGGCTTGTGGCGATCGAGCCCGCATTGCAGATGGTCATGATCTGGTCGCCTTTTTTAAAAAGGTGCAGCGCATTTTGGCCGATCATACGGCATGTTTCTTCATCCTCAATCTGAATTTGAATGGCTTCATGAACGAGCGTTGTCTTCGCTTCATTGATTGAGGTCGCATCCCTGATGGAATCCGTCAGTCTGTCAAGCGCCCACGCGAGGTTGACGGCAGTGGGCCTTGAACTGTTTAAATATGCTTTGACATCCGCGAACTGACGTCGGAAATCTGAAAGGTCGCGGGCTTCAAACGACTTGGCGGAGAGCGCGAGTCCGAACGCCGCGGTTATACCGATGGCCGGGGCGCCCCTTACTTTCAGCGTGACAATCGCGTCGAATACATCTTCCTTTGTTTTAAGTTCCGCATATTCAGTGACGTCGGGAAGCTTTTGCTGATTTAAAATGCGGATGTAGGTTTCTTTCCATTCTACAGAACGGGGGATGGCAAATTCATTGGTCATGCTGCATCATTCCTTTACACGGAGCTTAAATTGGTCCAGAACCTCGGTGATATGCTTCAGTTCTTTTCTGTTTTCGATATAATAGGCGCCGATGTCAAGCGCCAGCTTCTTCCGTTCGATTCGTTTGTCAAACGGAGTGATTTCATCTAAGTCAGCCACATGAGCGAGTCCGATCGTGCGCCGGATCAGTTCGCATCCCGCAAAACCGACCGCTTCCTCAAACGCGTTTTTCAGTGTGTCTTCCAGCAGGTGTCTGCGGGAAGGCAAGCAGTCTTTCTCCCATGCTTCACTGAATGTTTTCACAAATGTATCCCATACGGCGGCAGTATGATCATATAACGGCTGTCTGTCGTCACCGTCGCGGCTGAGGGCGTTTAACAGCAGATTGGCGATAAATTGGCCGATGTCAAACCCGATCGGTCCGAAGAAAGCAAACTCGGGGTCAATCACCTTTGTTTCATGTTCATCTGCGAAGATGCTTCCCGTGTGCAGATCGCCGTGAACCAATGTTTCCGCGGAATTCAGAAAGATGGCTTTCAATTCGTCAGCGCCTTCTTTCAGCCGGGAATTGTTCCAAACTTTTTCTGCGTATGGGCGCAGCTCCTCTTCAAAATCGTTTGTCTCATGGTCGAGAAACGGTTCTGTAAACACAAGCCTTTCCGTAATATTGCAAAGCTCAGGATTTGTAAACTGCTTTGCGAGCTGCTGCTTTACTTTCGCATCAAGCGCATAATCGGATGAGTAAAAGAGCGTTTTCCCTAAAAATTCACCGATATGAACCGATAAGTTCGGATAATGCTGCCCTTCCAGCAGCCCTTTTCTTGAAATTCGCAAATGCGAGAGGTCTTCCATTACCGTGACGGCCATTTCAGTATCGGAATAGTAAACGGCCGGAACGAGGTGCGGCACGTGTTCGCCCTGGCGGATGAGGGCGCTGCTTTCGATTCTCGCCCGGTCAATGGTAAGCGGCCAGCTTTCACCGACGACTTTCGCGTAAGGAATCGCCTGTTTGATAATCAGTCCTTTTTTGTTTTCGTTATCGTAAACATGAAAGACGTAATTTAAATTGCCGTCGCCGATTTCACGGCATGTCAGAGTGCTTTTGCTTTGGAATAAGCCGAGCTTGACGGCTAACGCGGCGGCGGAGCTTTCTGTTAATTGTTCATAAAGACTTGTTTTAGTTGCTGACATGGATTTACCCTCCAATTATGTAGTGGCAGTAAGAGATCGTGACGGAGAATACGCCCGAAAAAAAGCCTCCTTCTCTGAAAGAGAAGGAGGCTGAAACAGTGCAGTCCGCCTCTTATCTCTCAGATAACATCTGATGGAATTAGCACCGTGCCTTATGAGACAATCGTCTCGGCGCAAAATGTACGCGCCCCATTTCACAATGGAATTACGGTCGGTTGCTGTTGGGGTCAAAAGGCCAATCCCTCGCCCAACTCTCGATAAGAGAAAAATATATTGATTTGTATCACAATTCGGATTAATCAGTTGATGAAAATATTAGCAGGTGCCGGATATTCTTGTCAACATTTTTTTGAAAATTAATATAAATCACGCCGCAAGTCTTGGAAAACCGGAATGGTTCCCCGCACGTCCGCGCTTTCTGACACATCGATTTCCGCCCGGACTGCGCCTTCCGTCCGGTCTCCTTCGGCTAAAATCCGGCCCCACGGGTCAATAATCAGGCTGTGGCCGGCAAATTCATTATCGGGATTGGACCCCGTGCAGTTAGAGGCTGCGACAAAACATTGGTTTTCAATTGCTCTGGCGATAAGCAGGCTTCGCCAATGATCAAGGCGGGGCAGAGGCCATTCCGCAGAGATAAACAGGACATTCGCGCCCTGGGACGTATGCTTTCTGATCCATTCGGGGAAACGGATATCATAGCAGATCAGCCCGGCGCACTTGACACCGTCAAGCTCAAAGGAACCGTCGCTGTTTCCTGCTGCCAAGTAAAGGTGTTCATCCATCAGCTGAAACAGATGGGCTTTCTGATACCGCTTCACGATCTGTCCGCTGTTATCGGCGATGTACATGGTGTTATAGACATTTTCGCCTTCTTTGACCGCAAAAGATCCGGCAACGAGGTGTACGTTGTATGTTTTTGCCGTTTCTTTAAGCCATTGTTCCGAAACTTTGCCGTTTTCATCCGCCAGCTGGTCTAGCCGTGTGAGATCATAGCCGGTCGTCCACAACTCAGGAAGCACGATTACATCAGCATGGCGGCTTTCTTGCTCAATCAAAGATTCTGCTTTTTTAAAGTTTTCTGAAGGATTTCCGTATGAAATATCAAATTGCAAACAGGAAACGGTCCATTTCATTTTTTAACACCTCAAGTTTCTCTTTACTTTTTTTATTTAACCATATATGATGATGGACTATCATTTCAAGACATTTTTAGAAGGTGAAAATATGAACTTTGAAATCTCAGATGTACTCAAACAGCTGCCGGAACAATTTTTCGCATCATTGGTGCAAAAAGTGAATCAAAAGCTGAAAGAAGGCAGAGACGTCATCAATTTAGGGCAGGGAAACCCTGATCAGCCGACGCCTCAGCATATCGTTGAAGAAATGAAGCGCGCCGTCGAAAGGCCGGAAAATCATAAATACTCATCATTCCGGGGCGCTTACAGCTTCAAAAAAGCAGCCGCTGCATTTTATGAAAGGGAGTACGGGGTCACGCTTGATCCGGAAACGGAAGTCGCCGTGCTGTTCGGAGGCAAGGCGGGACTTGTTGAGCTTCCGCAATGTCTTTTAAACCCGGGAGATACCATTCTGGTGCCTGATCCCGGATATCCTGATTACTGGTCGGGCGTCGCCCTTGCAAAAGCGAAAATGGAAATGATGCCGCTGACAGAAGAAAGAGGGTTTCTCCCTGATTACAGCGTAATTCCTGAAAAGGTGCGGAGTGAGGCGAAGCTGCTGTATCTCAATTATCCGAATAATCCGACCGGCGCTGTGGCGACAGAGGCGTTTTTCGAGGAGACGGTCGGTTTTGCGGAGCAAAACGGCATTTGTGTCATTCATGATTTCGCGTACGGAGCCGTCGGCTTTGACGGGCATAAACCGCTGAGCTTTTTGCAGACCGAAGGCGCAAAAGAGACGGGAATCGAAATCTATACCTTGTCCAAAACGTATAATATGGCGGGCTGGCGGGTCGGATTTGCCGTCGGAAACGCTTCTGTCATCGAAGCGATCAACCTATATCAGGATCATATGTTTGTCAGCTTGTTTCCCGCGGCGCAGCAGGCGGCGGCAGCCGCTCTTTTAGCGGATCAGGCATGCGTCGCAGCGCAAAATGACAGATATGAATCGAGACGCAATGCATGGATTAAAGCCTGCCGCGATATCGGCTGGGATGTGACGGCTCCGGCGGGCTCCTTTTTTGCATGGCTCCCTGTGCCTGACGGTTATACGTCACAGTCGTTTTCAGATCTGCTGCTCGAGAAAGCGGATGTCGCGGTCGCTGCCGGAAACGGGTTCGGAAAATGGGGGGAAGGCTATATAAGAGTCGGTCTTCTGACAAGTGAAGAAAGACTTAAAGAAGCTGCGGAACGGATCGGGAAACTGAATCTTTTCACCCGAAAAAGCATTGACATATCAGGATAACAATGCGATAATTCAAAATACTTTATAAAATCATTATTCTTATCAAGAGCAGGCAGAGGGACGAGCCCGATGAAGCCCGGCAACCGACTGATAAAGCACGGTGCTAATTCTTGCAGCAGGAGCTGAGAGATAAGATTCGGACATAACACGAAGCCTCTTTCTGCTCATACGGAAGAGGTTTTTTTATGTTTTGCGAAAGAAAGAGAGGCGTTCACGCATGAGCGAGGTATTGGCAACATATCTTCTGACAGACACAACGGACAGTGAAAAGCGGGCGGAACAGATTGCGGCGGGGCTGACAGTAGGCTCCTGGACTGACCTGCCCCTGGTGAAGCAGGAACAGCTCAGAAAACATAAAGGGCGGGTCGTAAAAGTTGAGGAGATAGAAGGAACCTCAGAAAACGAAACACAATCCGTCATCACCATCGCCTATCCCGAGGCGAACTTTTCAAGAGATATTCCGGCCGTCCTGACGACGGTATTCGGAAAGCTGTCACTGGACGGAAAAATAAAATTGACTGATCTTGAATTTTCCGAAGGGTTTAAACGCTCCCTTCCCGGGCCGAAATTCGGTATATACGGTATCCGCAAACTGCTGGGCGAATTTGAAAGACCGCTTCTGATGAGCATATTTAAAGGCGTGATCGGACGGGATCTCGCCGACATTAAAGAACAGCTCAGACAGCAGGCGCTCGGCGGCGTGGATCTGATTAAAGACGACGAAATTTTCTTTGAAAATGAACTGGCTCCGTTTGAAACCCGCATTATCGAAGGAAAACAAGTCCTGAAGGAAACCCGGGAGGAGACGGGGCATAAAACGCTGTATGCCGTAAACCTTACGGGAAGGACCGCTGAATTGCGGGATAAAGCGAGGCGCGCGGCAGAACTCGGGGCGGACGCGCTTTTATTGAATGTGTTCGCTTATGGTTTAGATGTGATGCAGAGCCTTGCTGAAGACAGGGAAATCCCGCTTCCGATCATGGCGCACCCGGCAGTCAGCGGCGCGTTCACATCATCTCCTGTTTACGGCTTGTCGCATGCGCTTTTGCTCGGCAAGCTGAACCGCTATTGCGGCGCTGATTTCAGTTTATTTCCGTCACCTTACGGATCCGTTGCTCTTCCGAAGGAGTCCGCACTTGCAATCCATGATGAATGTGTAAAAGACGATGTCTTTCATCCGTCGTTTGCCGTCCCGTCAGCAGGCATTCACCCCGGTATGGTGCCATTATTGATGCGCGATTTCGGCATCGATCACATCATCAATGCCGGCGGAGGCATTCACGGCCATCCGAAAGGAGCCGAGGGCGGCGGAAGAGCGTTCCGCGCCGTCATTGATGCGGTGCTTGAAGCGCAGCCGATTGAAGAAAAAGCCGCGTCGTGCAAAGATCTTCAGCTCGCATTAGACAAATGGGGAAGGGTGGAAGCCGTATGACCCGCACGCCGCTGATTATTTGTGATTTCGACGGAACGGTCACCATGAACGACAACATTGTCAGTATGATGAAAGAATTCGCGCCTCCTGAGTGGCTTGAAATAAAAGACGGTGTTCTGTCTAAAAGCATATCAATCCAAGAAGGAGTCGGCCGGATGTTCGGACTGCTGCCGAGCAGCTTAAAAGAAGAACTGACCGGCTTTATCCTGAAGGATGCGAAAATACGGGACGGCTTTTTGGATTTTGTCTCGTTTGTCCGGTCAAACGGCCTCCCGTTTTATATCGTAAGCGGGGGAATGGACTTTTTTGTGCATCCGCTTTTGGAAGGGATCGTAGAAAAGGAGCGGATTTTCTGCAATCATGCATCCTTTGACCATGAATATATTCATATAGACTGGCCGCACGCTTGTGATGGAGACTGTACCAATCAATGCGGCTGCTGCAAACCGTCAGTCATCCGGAAGCTATCCGATCAGCAGAAATTTCTCGTTATGATCGGTGATTCGGTCACGGATGTCGAGGCTGCAAAGTTGTCCGATATGTGCTTTGCGAGAGATTATCTTTTGACTGAATGCAAAGAACTCGGCCTCCGGCATCTGCCTTTTCAAGATTTTCATGAGGTGAAAACAGGCATTGAAAACATCGGGGAGGTGCAGGCATGGCTGCAAAAGAAGAACGCTGGCGCGAACTTGCCGAGGTAAAACGCGAGCTGGCTGAAAGAGACTGGTTCCCGGCAACGAGCGGGAATCTTTCCATCAAAGTATCCGACGGGCCGCTGACTTTTCTCGTTACGGCGAGCGGAAAAGACAAACGAAAAGAAACAGACGAAGATTTTCTCTTAATCGATGAGTACGGGAAGCCCGCTGAGACCGGCCATTCTTTAAAACCTTCAGCGGAAACGCTTCTCCATACTTACTTATACCAAAAGACAGACGCCGGCTGCTGTCTGCATGTCCATACTGTCAATAATAATGTCATCTCAGAGCTTTACGGGGATGAAAAACAAATCACTTTTCAGGGGCAGGAGATGATTAAGGCGCTCGGATTATGGGAGGAAAACGCGTCCGTGACCGTTCCGATCATTGACAATCCGGCGCATATCCCGGCATTGGCCGAAAACTTCGCGCACCATGCGGACGCCGGCTCAGGCGCGGTGTTAATCCGCAATCACGGCATTACGGCATGGGGGCGGACCGCATTTGAAGCGAAAAGGGTGCTGGAAGCCTATGAATTTTTATTCAGCTGTCACCTCAAGCTTCTGTCACTTCGGCCGCAGCTGGTAAAATAAAAGGAGGAATAGAAAATGGCGACCATCAGAATTCATGACGAAAAAAATACGCTCATTGAACATCAGGAAGAAGTAGCGCGCTTCTTAGACGAACAAGAGGTGATCTATGAGCAGTGGAACATTGAAAAACTTCCGTCTGAGCTTTCGGAAAAATACGACCTAACCGAAGATGAAAAAGAACGGATTCTCGCGGTGTTTGACACGGAGATTCAGGACATTTCAGCCCGGCGCGGATATCAGTCTCAGGATGTCATTTCTTTATCAGACACCACGCCGAATCTTGATGAATTATTAAAAAATTTCCAAAGAGAACATCACCACACGGATGATGAAGTCCGCTTTATCGTCAGCGGACACGGCATCTTCGTCATTCAAGGCAAAGACGGCACATTTTTCGACGTCCGTTTAAATCCGGGAGATTTGATTTCAGTTCCGGAGAACATCCGCCACTACTTTACGCTTCAGGAAGACCGCCGGGTCGTCGCAATCCGAATCTTCGTGACGACTGAGGGCTGGGTGCCGATTTACGAAAATGAAAGTGTGCAAAACTGATAGACGCCCGAACCTCTCATGCCCACGCCGGCATGAGAGGTTTTTTATTGTAATATAAAGTCAGCTGTGGCTGTTTTTTAATTCTTGAATATGCCGCATTCTGTTTATATCATTACCCGAATGGGTATTATTCTCGTATTCATGCTAAAGATTCCAATATGAAATGAAAAAATAAGTTATTTAGTAAAAAAATGTTTACAAATAAAGTATAATCTGTAATAATGCTCAATAACCCAATCAAACTTGTTTCCTATTCTTTTAGCGGTGAGGGGTGAAGTGAATGGGCAGTTATTCTGAACAAGAAAAATTGCTTGTATCTATTGATAAAAAAAGAAAAATGATGATAGATGCGGCTAACAGGCAAGGGTTTACAGGATATGACACGATCAGGCACAGCCAGGAACTGGACTGTCTGATGAACGCGTATCAGCAGCTGGTAAACCGTGATCGTACACATCACCAAGGAATACAGGGCCTTGTGAAGAAAATAGGCTTGTTCTCCCGCGGTGACGTCATGCCTGCATATGAAGCAAACAAATGATTGATGATAAAACAGATAACGAAGACTGAATGCGCTTCCTGATCAAGCGCCGCATCCGAAAGATGACCGCGTACAGTCAGCACATTTTTCCGCTGACACGGCTCACGAAGCGCCTCGTACTATCTGCCGGCTATGATGCCGTTCCTCTCGTATATCCTCTTACACATACTCTTCTTTAAATAAAAAACACCCCGATCCAGGGTGTTTTTTTTCATCGAGAAGCGGCAGGGAGGGTAATGGTGACCTCTGTGCCCTTATCGACTTCGCTTTGAATGTCAATCGAACCGCCGTACATCAGCATGATTCGTTTACATACGACAAGGCCGAGGCCGGTGCCTTTTTCCTTTGACGTTACAAACGGAAGAAAAATGTGCTCAAGCATATCTTCAGAAATGCCCATTCCGTTGTCGGCCACCTTAATGACTGCTTTATGATCGCGGGCTTCTAAATAGATGGACAGCCGGCCGCCTTCCTGCATGGATTCCAGCGCGTTTTTCGCGACATTTAAAATCACCTGTTTAATATGGTCTTTCGTGCAGTTGACCTTGAGCGGCCGATTGACGAGAATCTCCACATTCACTTCCACATTGTATAGATTCCCTTCAGAATAAATAATCGGCATAATCTCATCAAGAATATCCTGCAGCGAGTTCACTTCCAACCGTTCAGCAGTGGGTTTTCCAAGCACTAAAAACTCACTGACAATCTGATTGATCCGTTTAATCTCCTGCTCAATAATTGAGAAATACAGCTGATCTTCCTCCGATTTGTATTTTTTCTGCAAAAGCTGAATGAAGCCGCTGATCCCTGTAAGCGGGTTGCGGATTTCATGGGCGGTGCTGGCGGCAAGCGTTCCGATCAGCTCCAATTTCTGCGCTTCATTTTGAGCGCGCTCCAGCTGGGTCTTGCGCTTAAGCAAATAATATTGAACGAGGATGAACAGAATATTCAGCAGCACGGCAATACTGGACATCGGCAGCAGCACGCTTTTGGTCAGCTCATTCAGCTCAACCGGTTTCGGATAAACATTGATATTCCAATTAATATCATCCAGATAGCCGCTGACCGGTTTCACACCTTCTGATTGATCAGCCCGTCCGCTGGCAAATATCACTTTATTCTGATTGGTTGCCTTGACATAAACGTCAGGGCTCAGCATATTGATCATATTTCTCAAATAATCGACTTGTATGGCGGCTACTAAATAATCCGTGACTTCCCGTTTTGCGTCTAACACCGGCACGCAGATCGTGAAGATGCGCTGGCCTGTAATTCTGCTGGAGTAGTCATTTGTGATGACCGTTTTTTTCGTCTTTTTCGCCTTCGTAAAATACGGTCTGTCGGCCAAATTCACCTTTGATTTCAGATCAGTCGTGCTTGCGATGACATCACCTTTGGAATTCAGCATATACAGACCGCTGAATCTGGGTTCATCCTCAAAAGCCTGATCGAGAATGTCAATGATCTTTTCTTCATTGACAGGCTTATCGACAGCGATCGCAAGTGTTGTCATCCGTGCTTTTGTTTCACCGATTAAATAATTGAGCTTATTGCGGTGAAGGTTGAGCATCATACTGGCTTCCTGTATGTGTTTATCGGCTATTTTCTGCTTTTCTTTTTCATAAATGAAAAAGCTGATAATAAGTGCCGGGATGATCACCAATATGAGATAAAGCTTGATCTTTCCCCGGGCACCTTTAAATGTATTCACTCTGCATCGCTCCAACATTACACTTGAATAGAGGTATTATATCATTTTTATACTTCTTTAATAAGAAAAAATAACCAAAATGATAGAAAAACAAATTATTTTATTAAGGTCAGACAAAAAGAAGAGAAATTTTGGAAACATTTTTGTTGACATTTTTCATTTTGTTTATTAATGTTTCTCTGTAACGGTTTCTTTTGTAAAAGGATGATTGAATGTATGACGGATAAAACAGAAAACTCATTGAAATTATTTATTGTACTGTCACGTGCGTACCGATCTATTAACGACCATATGAATAAACATATTCATAAGCACGGCCTGAACCCGACGGAATTTGCGGTGCTTGAGCTGCTGTACCACAAAGGCAACCAGCCGCTTCAGCAGATCGGCGACAAAATTTTATTAGCGAGCGGAAGTATTACATACGTTGTTGACAAATTAGAGAAAAAAGAACTTCTCATCAGAAAAGCCTCGCCGACTGACAGAAGAGTGACTTTCGCACAGATTTCCGAAAAGGGAATCCGTCTTTTGGACGATATTTTCCCTGATCATGCTGACGAAATTAAAGAAATGATCAGTGTGTTGAGTGATGAAGAGATAGAAATGTGTACGGAAATGCTGAAAAGAGTGGGGTTAAACGCTAAACATTTTCATCAGAAATAAAAAAGGAAGCCATTTGAAAGGCTTCCTTTTTTATATTACTGATTTTGGTCAGTCGCGGCGTTTCTAGGCTGTATCAATACCTCGACGCGCCTGTTTTTGCTGCGCCCTTCGGCGGTTTTGTTCGACACGGCCGGTTTATACTCTCCGAAACCTTTGGCGCTGAATACTTTTGCGTCAAGTTTCGGGTTTTCCGTGAGAATAGCCATGAAGTTGACGGCCCGCATGACGCTTAAATGCCAGTTAGATTGATATTGTGAGTTTTTAATCGGTACATTGTCCGTATGTCCGCTGATAATAATGTTCCTTGGCGGATTCAGCACAAGGAGATTCGAGATTTCCTTGGCAAGCGGAATATCTTCCTGACGGATATCCGCCCGTCCGGAATCAAAAAAGATACTGTCTTTAATGGTAATTAAGAGTCCTTCTTTAGTCAGCTTTGTTTCCAGCTGAGTTTCAAGCTTTTTATTTTTTATAAATTGATTGACTTGCTTTTGCACGCCTTCAAGTTCTTCGCGGTCGGCTGCTTCTCTTTCTTTCTTTTTCTGTTCTTTATCTTTTTCCTTGTCTTTTTTTAACTGATCAACGCCGTCTTTTTCGTTTTCAGGAGGGGTGACGCTTGAATATTCAAGAACACCCGTGCCTCCGGTAAACACGGCGTTAAATGATTTAGACAGCATTTGGAATTTCGCCGCATCGACCGAGCTCATGGCGAACAATACAATGAACAGAGCCAAAAGAAGGGTGAGCAAATCCGCGTACGGGATCAGCCAAGACTCATCCACATGCTCGTCATCATGCTTCTTCTTCTTTTTTCTCGCCATTGTTTGCCTCTCCTTCTTGTTCAGCGACTTTTGCGCGTTCATTCGCAGGAAGATACATGAGAAGTTTTTGTTCGATCACTTTCGGGGCCTGTCCTTCAAGCACTGACAGAACGCCTTCGATCATGATTTCACGCAGTTTGACTTCCTGCTTTGATTTGCGTTTCAGTTTGTTGGCGAAGGGATGCCATAGTACATATCCTGTGAAAATCCCGAGAAGGGTGGCGACAAAAGCCGCACTGATGGCATGTCCGAGCGCCTCGGTATTGTTCATGTTGGAAAGAGCCGCGATAAGGCCGATGACCGCACCCAAAACGCCGAGTGTCGGCGCATATGTGCCGGCTTGTGTAAAGATGGCTGCGCCGGCCTGGTGTCTGTCTTCCATCGCTTCAACTTCCTCAGTCATAATATCTCTGATAAATTCTGCGCTTTGTCCGTCAACCGCCATACTCAGGCCGTTTTTCAAAAATGCGTCATCCACGTCTTCAATGCTTGCTTCCAATGCAAGCAGACCTTCACGTCTGGCGATTTGCGCCCATTGAGAGAACATAGGAATTAATTGCGCAATTGTCAGCTGTTTGTTTTCTTTAAACAGCACTTTAAAAAGGGCAGGCACTTTTTTGATTTCTTTTCCGGGGAATGCGATGATCACCGCAGAAATCGTACCGAACAAAATAATCAGAATAGCTGCCGGGTTAGCGAGTGCGCTTAAGCTGACCCCTTTCAGCACCATGCCCACGCTTAAAGCAATCAAGGCGAGGATGATACCGATAATCGATGTTTTATCCATAGTTTTCACCAAATCCTTTATACTAGCTTTCTATGGTTAATATCGGTGGCAGTGCATGGAACTTTAGGGTGATTGAGAAATTGTTCCCGAATTCTTCACAGTTTCTCCCTTCTGACATGGATAAAGAAACAAAAAAGCGGCTCCCCGCGAGGAGGGAACCGCTTTTTTCTTATTGTGCCCGGACTTTGATGCCGTCCTCTTCCATTACGACATGGAAGGCTTTTATATCGTTGTTATCCAATAAGAGATCTGTCATTTCGTCCTCGATCAATTCTTGGATGGTTCTTCTGAGCGGGCGTGCTCCGAAAGCTGGGTGGTAGCCGATTTCAGCGATTTTTTCTTTCGCATCATCGGTGACGTTCAGGCTGATGCCGCGCTCTTTTAATGTGTCTTCAAGCTCTGTGAGAAGCAGGCTGACGATTTTCACGAGATGTTCTTTTTTCAGGGATTGGAATTCAATGATGCTGTCAAACCGGTTTAAAAACTCCGGTTTGAAGAACGCGCTCAGTGAATCAATCAACGTTTGTTCTTCCAGGACGCTCTCTTCAGATTGGAATCCGACTTTCACCTGTTTTTCGCCGGTTCCAGCGTTGCTTGTCATAATCAAAACGGTATCTTTGAAGCTGACCGTTCTGCCCTGGCTGTCTGTCAGACGGCCGTCCTCCATAATCTGCAGAAACATATGCTGGACATCAGGGTGGGCTTTTTCAATCTCATCGAGCAGCACGATGCTGTACGGATTGCGGCGCACTTTTTCCGTTAATTGACCGGCTTCATCGTGTCCGACATATCCCGGCGGTGAACCGATGATTTTTGATACGGCGTGTTTTTCCATGTATTCACTCATATCGAGACGGATAATGGAATCTTTTGTACCGAACAGTTCATCTGCGAGTGTCTTTGATAACTCGGTTTTTCCGACTCCGGTCGGTCCGACAAAGAGGAAGGAGCCGACAGGTCTGTTTTTGGATTTTAAGCCGGCGCGGCTTCGTCTGACCGCTTTCGCCACTTTTTTCACGGCTTTTTCCTGACCGATGACGCGCTGATGAAGATGCTCTTCAAGTTCCTTCATTTTGACTTGTTCATCAGCCTGGAGTTTTCCGACCGGAATGCCTGTTTTCTGTTCAATGATGGCTTGAATATGCTCCGCCCCGATTTTAGGTGAAGAGGCCGGAGCTTCTTGTGCCAGCTGCTTTTCCAACGCCGCTTCTTCATCACGCAGTTTCGCGGCAAGCTCATAATTTTCTTCATGAAGCGCTTTTGTTTTCTCCGCGTCAATTGCTTTGAGTCTCTCAGCCGCATCTTCTTCATTTACGGTATCAAGCTCCAGGTTCGCCTTAGAGCCGGCTTCATCTAATAAGTCGATCGCTTTATCCGGCAGGTGGCGGTCCTGAATGTAACGGGATGAAAGCGTAACACAGGCGTTTATCGCTTCATTGCTGAATGTGACGCCGTGGTATTTCTCATATTTATCTTTAATGCCTTCCAGAATGCTGATGGCTTGTTCTATTGTAGGCTCGTGAACCATGACAGGCTGGAAGCGTCTTTCAAGCGCCGCATCTTTTTCAATCTGGCGGTACTCTTTCAGCGTTGTCGCCCCGATGACCTGCAGCTCGCCTCTGGCAAGCGCCGGTTTCAGGATGTTCCCGGCATCCATTGATCCCTCGGCAGAGCCGGCGCCTACAAGAAGGTGAATCTCGTCAATGAACAAGATGACGTTTTTCCGTTCTTTTAATTCGTTCATTAATTGTTTCATTCTTTCTTCAAACTGGCCTCTGATCCCTGTATTGGCGACGAGAGAAGCGACGTCAAGCAGGTAAAGCTCTTTGTTTTTCAATTTGTTCGGCACATCACCTTCAGCGATTTTAAGCGCGAGGCCTTCTGCAATAGCCGTTTTACCGACGCCCGGCTCACCGATCAGCACCGGATTGTTTTTATTCCGGCGGTTCAAAATTTCAATTACGCGCGCCACTTCATGATCGCGGCCGATCACAGGGTCAATCAGACCTGCTTTTGCGCCGTTTGTGACGTTTTGAGCGAGCTCGTCGAGCAGGCCTTTTTCAGAGCCGGCCTGCTGTTTATTTTGATTGGGAGCGAAACCTTGCTCAAACGGGAATCCGAATGATTGCGGCCCCATGCTCATAGACGGTTTTCGGGTTAATTCTGTATAACATGTTTCACATAAAACGAATTGTTTTTGAATGGAATTGACTTGCATGTTCAGGCGAATCGTCGCCTCGTTTTTCTGACAATGTTGACAACGCATTTGCCAAAACCTCCTCGAAAAATGTTTGATCATCTTTGACCAAATGGATTAGAAAATAAGGTCTTAACTTTGACCTTCTTTGATTAATAGTATACTCTGACCTTCTTTGACTTTCAAGTGTTTTGTTCCAAACCCCGAAAAATAAATGTTTACAGCATGATAAGTGATATTTGTGAGGTTTGATTATTTTTGACCAATATAGTCAGAAAGGAAATGAAATGCTTTGACCTTTCTTGATGAAGAGTATACGCCGGCCCTTTTTTTCTTTCAATATTTTTGCTTAGAGGAGAGAGCTGAATCTGTTTTCTCCGGGGAAGGACGATTTGTTCGTCTTTTCGGGCGACTTGTCTCATAAGCATATATAAAGGCCTGGACAAATCTGCGCTTAGCCGGAGGGTGAAATGGGACAAACAAAAGGTTCTGCAAGTCAGCTTGCATTTGTATACGTAGGCACGGTTGTAGGAGCCGGTTTTGCCACGGGACGGGAAATCGTTGAGTTTTTTCTGAAGTTTGGCTGGATCGGTCTGTTCGGTATCGTGGTAAGCGGTCTGATGTTTACATATTTAGGCGCCAAAATCATGATCATTTCCAAACGGATTCATGCAGCATCTTATCAGGAATTGAACACATATTTATTTGGCAAGTCCATCGGCCGCGCCGTTAATATGTTTATGATGTTTATATTGCTGGGAGTGACCTCTGTCATGCTGTCCGGAGCGGGAGCGCTGTTTCATGAACAGCTTGGCTGGTCCGCACAAGCGGGGATCCTTTTGACGATCGTACTGAGCTTTGCCGTCATGACAAGCGGCGTTAAAGGTGTGTTCGGCGTCAATATATTGGTTGTGCCGCTTTTAATTTCCTTCTCTTTTATCGTGACAGCAGATTCATTTGTATTTACAAGCACGAGAAACGCGGACGAATGGGTATGGCCTGACAAGTGGAATTGGCTTTTGTCCGCCGTCTCTTACGGCGCGTTAAATTTATCGCTCGCCCAAGCCGTCCTTGTGCCGCTTGCGAATGAAATGTCTTCAGAGAAGGTGATCAGAAGGGGGGCTTATTTTGGCGGCGTTCTGTTGACACTGGTGCTTGCCGCGAGCTTTTTATCATTATCGGTGCTGCCGGATGTGCTGGAGTTTGACATTCCGATGGCTCAAGTCGTCTATTCGTATTCGCGTTCGCTTCATATCATTTATTTGTTTATTATTTTCGGGGAAGTGTTTACGTCGGTCATCGGCAATTTATACGGATTGGAAAAACAATTAAACAGTTTTCTTCATATAAAAAGTACATATATTTACGGCGGCATTTTGGCGTTTGCTTTCATTATCAGCCAAATCGGCTACGGACAGCTGATTTCCACCGTTTATCCGGTGTTTGGGTATGTGAGCCTCGCTTTCATCGGCGCATTGATTTGCAAAAAAATCCCGAAAGAAAAATAAGGATATAAGGAAAATGTCTGTATTTTTTGGGAATTCCCCTTCTTTTTTCCTAACATTTCTGTATAATGAATTGGGAAATGATGGGGAGGAGTAAGAGATGAAAGCTCGACGTGTATTATTGGGATTTATTTTTATTTGTATCGGCATTGCGTTTTTTTTACAGAGGGCGGGAGTTATTCATATATCCGCAGGTTCGGCGTGGCCGTTTCTTTTCATTATAATGTCCGCAGGGTTTCACGCCGGATTTATTTTTGCGAAAAAAACGCCTGAACAGGCGGAACTGCTCGTTCCGGGCGGTATGTTTTTTGTGCTGGGCTGCCTGTTTTGTTTTGAAACGGCAACGGGATGGACGTATTCGGGCGTGACGTGGCCTGTTTATATATGGGCGCCTGCTCTCGGTCTGTTTGAGCTGTGGTATTTCGGCGGGAGGAAGTTAGGTGTATTGATTCCTGCTTTCATCCTGACAGCCGTGGGAGCACTATGCTTTGCCGGTATGCTGATGACGGGGCTGTGGCCGCTTTTGATCATCGCAGCCGCGCTTTTGTTTCACGCCGTTGCCTTTATGCAGCCGAAAAAAAGATCGGGCCTTCTTATTCCGGGCGGCATTTTGCTTGTGACGGGTTGCTTGTTATGGTTTGAAACGCTGACGGATTGGACATACGCAAATGTGACATCGCCTGTCTACCTCTTTGCCGTTGCGTTCGGCCTGTTTGAAGCCTGGCTGTTCGGCAGAAGGCAAAGAGGGCTTTTGACTGCTGCGGCGGTTCTGTGCGCCGCGGGCATTTTCGGCATATTCACCAATGCAAATGAAGTCATCAGCGAACGCGGCTGGCCCGCTCTCATTCTTTTGCTGGGCGCCGCTTTTCACATTCCGATTTTCGGCCCGAAACCTGTCAAAAACGCGGGACTTCTCGTACCGGGCGGCATCTTATTGATTACGGGGATCTTGTTTGTCTTTGAAACGGCAACCAATTGGTCCTACTCCGGTGTGACATGGCCTGTTTACCTGTTGGCAACGGCATTCGGTTTATTTGAGCTGTGGCTGTTCGGCGGGAAACAGAAGGCGCTGCTCATCCCGGTTGCGGTGCTGACCTTGACAGCACTTTGCTTTATGATGACGAATCAGCCGATCATTCCGGTTTCTGTTTTCTGGCCTGCTTTATTTGTTCTGATCGGGATTGCGCTGATGGTATTTCCGGGGAAAAAACGCGGGGCTTAAACCCGATTTTGCAGCCTGACACAGGGTTCAGGCTGTTTTTTTATTGTCACGGGAAACAACATTATGGTATGATAGCAAAAGTGAAAAAAGAAGAAAATCCGTATTGATGCGGGAGAGGTTCTAGCTACACCCTCTATAAAAAACTAAGGACGAGCTGTATCCTTGGATACGGTTTTTTTATGTTTTTTAGGGCGCCTTCTCCGAAAAAGGCGCTTTTTTTATGGAATGATAGATAAGGGAGAGAAAGACATGAAAAAAGAAAAAGCAGTTGTGGTGTTCAGCGGAGGCCAAGACAGCACGACTTGTTTATTATGGGCTTTGCAAAATTTCGAAGAAGTGGAAACCGTTACATTCCATTATAATCAGCGTCACCAAGAAGAAATCGATGTGGCAAAATCGATTGCCGAAAAGCTCGGTGTCAAAAATCACTTGCTTGATATGTCTCTTTTAAATCAGCTCGCGCCGAATGCGCTGACAAGAGATGATATCGAAATTGAAGCGAAGGACGGGGAACTGCCGACAACCTTTGTGCCGGGACGCAACCTTGTATTTTTATCCTTTGCATCGATTCTTGCATATCAAATTGGCGCGCGCCACATTATCACCGGTGTTTGCGAGACTGATTTCAGCGGCTACCCGGACTGCCGTGACGAGTTCGTCAAATCCTGCAATGTCACCGTCAACCTGGCGATGGAAAAGCCGTTCGTCATTCATACGCCGCTTATGTGGCTGAACAAAGCAGAAACGTGGAAACTTGCGGATGAGCTCGGCGCGCTTGATTTTGTAAAGAATAACACACTGACTTGCTATAACGGCATCATTGCGGACGGATGCGGCGAATGCCCGGCATGCCTGCTCCGCAATAAAGGATATGATGAATATATGAAAATGAAAGGAGAGCGGAACTAATTGCTTTCTCAAATTTACCCGCAGGTTCAGCATCCTTATTCGTTTGAGTTGAATAAGGACATGCACATCTCAGCCGCGCACTTTATTCCCCGCGAAAGCGCCGGAGCGTGCAGCAGAGTCCACGGGCACACGTATACAGTAAATATTACAGTTGCGGGGGATGAACTGGACGATTCGGGCTTTCTCGTGAATTTCAGCGTGTTGAAGAAATTGGTGCACGGCGCTTATGACCATACATTGCTGAATGACCATGACGAGTTTTCTGCTGATGATGACAGATATTCACTGCCGACGACCGAGGTCGTGGCCAAAACGATTTACGATAAGGTGCAGTCCTACCTCGAAACACTGGAGAATCAGCCGGTCTGCGTGCAGATTTTTGTCAGGGAAACCCCGACAAGCTATTGCGTATACCGCCCGAAAAAAGGTGATAGGAATGGCTAAAGGAATTCCGGTATTAGAAATTTTCGGACCGACGATACAAGGGGAGGGCATGGTTATCGGCCAGAAAACCATGTTCGTCCGCACGGCGGGCTGCGACTACTCTTGCAGCTGGTGCGACTCCGCTTTTACATGGGACGGCTCTGCCAAAAAAGATATCCGCTGGATGACGGCGGAAGACATTTACCGCGAGCTGAGAGAAATCGGCGGAGACGCCTTTTCCCATGTCACCATCTCAGGAGGAAACCCGGCGCTGTTAAAGCAGCTTGACGCGCTGATTCTGCTGCTGAAAGAGCACGGGGTGCGCGCCGCTTTAGAAACGCAGGGAACGGTCTATCAGGATTGGTTCACAATGATTAACGACCTGACGATTTCACCGAAGCCGCCAAGTTCGGGGATGACAACCGATTTTGCAAAGCTCGATCACATTGTGTCTTCACTTGATGCGGCAAAAAGGCTTAACGCGGTCAGCTTAAAGGTCGTCATTTTTAATGATGAAGATCTGCAATTCGCGAAAACCGTGCACAAGCGGTATCCGAATATCCCGTTTTATCTTCAGGTCGGAAACGATAACGTCCATACGACGGACGACCGGGCATTGATCGCACATCTGCTCGGAAAATACGAAACACTCGTTGATAAGGTTTCAGCCGATTCGGATCTGAATCTCGTCAGAGTCCTGCCTCAGCTGCATACGCTGCTTTGGGGCAATAAACGGGGAGTTTAATAGAAAGGGAGATTTATATGACAAGAAAAGAATCAGAATTAGAAGGAGTTACGCTCCTGGGGAATCAAGGGACAAACTATTTATTTGAATATGCGCCGGAGGTTTTGGAATCATTTCCGAATAAACACGTGAACCGTGATTATTTCGTTAAATTCAACTGCCCGGAATTTACGTCGCTTTGCCCCAAAACGGGACAGCCGGATTTTGCAACCATCTACATCAGCTATATTCCGGACGAAAAAATGGTGGAAAGCAAATCGCTGAAGCTGTATCTTTTCAGCTTCCGCAACCACGGAGATTTCCACGAGGACTGCATGAACATCATCATGAATGATTTGATCGAATTAATGGACCCCCGCTACATTGAAGTATGGGGAAAATTCACGCCTAGAGGCGGAATCTCGATTGACCCGTATACAAACTACGGCAGACCGGGAACAAAATATGAAAAAATGGCCGAACATCGGATGATGAATCATGATATGTACCCGGAGACGATTGATAATCGGTAATTATTCCGTTGTGTGATACGGAGTGTGAAACGAAGTGGAGTCACAGTAAAATCCGAACATTCAGTGCTGGTTTTCAGCGGAATTGTGACCGAGTCACAGCGAAGTGTGACCAGCACTAAGCTCAATAAAAGTGTGACCTGAGGTGCAACCTGAACTGTGACTTTTATGCAGTGAAAAATTGATAGTACAGAAGCAGATTAAGGCGTACAATTTGTACGTCTTTTCTTTTTTATCCGAAAGAAAAAATGCCTATCTAGAGATCATAGGCATTAAATATTATTATCAATATCTTCATTTATTTTTTGGCTAAGTTTCTGAACCTTCTCTTTAACATTTGAAACAGCTCTTTTTTGAATTTCATCAAAGTTTTCCTGAATATAGTCCATGACACTTCTTATTAGAACTTCACTTTCAAAATTGAATATCTCATTTATTTCTGACTGTTCTTCATCTGTTAGGTGATGGTATTGAAGTTGTTTAGCATTTACTTCAGCAGCTACATCAATCCTAACTTTAGTTGTTCTGGTTGTACAATTTCATATTCACCTTCTGCATACTTTTGCTCCGCATAATGGCCTCCCCATTGACAGAGCTCCTGCAAGATAGGTTTAAGAGATTCTCCAAGTTCAGTGGATGAATATTCAACCTTCGGCGGTACTTGATTATACATCTTTCTGCTCACAAGTCCACTGGCTTCAAGCTCTCTAAGTGTTTGAATCAGCATTTTCTGAGTTATATTTGGGATCATGCGCTTTAATTCACTCGTTCTCTTTGGTCCATTCATTAAAAAGTATAATACAAGGCCTTTCCATTTTCCGCCAATAACTTCCTTTGTCACTTCAAACCCACAGCTAAATTTTTTCATGTCTAAAGCTCTCCATTCCACATTTATTACTTTTTAGTTACTATATCACAAAAAAGTAGGTACTTCCGATAATGTGCTTACTGAAGGATACTATATCTTGTAAGTTGTTCTTCAAGTACTTAAAGGTACTAGACATAAAATAAAATCAATTCTAAAGGAGTGTTAAGTATGGGTAAATTTGAAGGTAAAATAGCGCTTGTAACGGGTGGAACAAGTGGGATTGGTCTTGCTACAGCACAAAAATTTGTAAACGAAGGTGCATATGTTTATATCACGGGACGTAGACAAAACGAACTTGATAAAGCTGTTAACCAAATTGGCAAGAACGTAACCGGTGTTCAAGGTGATATTTCTAAGCTTGAAGACTTAGACAAACTATATGACATGATAAAGCAGGAAAAAGGTAAGTTGGACATTCTTTTTGCTAATGCAGGCACCGGCAACTTCCTTCCATTAGGTGAAATTACTGAAGAGCAGGTTGATAGAACGTTCGACATTAACGTTAAAGGAACCATCTTTACTGTTCAAAAAGCGTTATCACTATTCCCGGACAAAGTAGGTTCTATTATTGTAACGGGCTCTACTGCTGGATCAATTGGCAACCCAGCGTTTAGTGTATATGGAGCATCTAAAGCAGCATTAAGAGCACTAGTTCGCAACTGGATTCTTGACCTAAAAGGTACTGAAATCCGTGTAAATGTGGTGAGTCCAGGAGTTATTCTTACACCTGCATACGATGAGCTTTTTGGTGATGCACTTGAAGGAGCAATGGAAAATACCAGAAATACTGTTCCAGCTGGAAAAGTTGGGACACCTGAAGAAGTAGCAAACGCTGTATCTTTCCTTGCTTCAGACGAAAGCAGTTACTTGACGGGTGTTGAATTGTTCGTAGATGGCGGGCTAGCACAGGTATAATACAAACTACGGCAGACCGGGAACAAAATATGAAAAAATGGCCGAACATCGGATGATGAATCATGATATGTGTCCGGAGACGATTGACAACCGTTAATTTTCAGACGGAGTACGGTCTCGGAATATAACCTAAATACCCCCGCCTTTTAAGCGGGGGTATTTTTCGTCTGTGCCGCGCCGCCAAAAAGGTGCATGATATTTGCACAGAACTTCTATAAGGAAAAGAGAGATCATTTGGAGAAAAGAAAAAGACGAGTAAACCCGGGGGGAGTGTACTCGCCGCTTCAATACGTGACGGGTGCTGGATGGCAGCTCGTCTGTTTCATTATAAAATAGGGAACATACGTTTGTAAAGGCCTGCGCAGTTTTTTCTCATTCGGAGCGGATCAATTGTAAAGGAATGGTCAGCATGATAGCATGTCCTGTAAAAAGAAGGAGTGTTCGTTATGGAGCCGTTAGAGTTAAACGGTGTAAGACTGAAAATGTATGATTGTAAAGAAAGTGCGGGTGAAAACGGCCGCATGATTTCATTTATATTGAAGGTGACCTCTGAAACGTATCATGATATTGCCGTTCTTTTGTATGAAAAAACATTTGATATCAAGGCGCCCGAGCGCGGGCTTGAATTCCGCGGTAAAATAACCAACTACTATACATCCGTCACAAATCTTTACAATAAAGGTGAGACCGATGATTTTTTTGTAGAAATGACCGAGATCTGAATTCATTTGAAAAAGCTGCCGGGCGGCAGCTTTTGTGCGGGATATGTAAATGGTTCGGATTGTTCGGGGGGTTTAATAGGAGTCTCTGATGATTTTATAATTCTTATGGTTGACGACAGTGAGGGAATCTAATTCAAGGTCACGATAATTATCCATGATGGTTACATCAACGATGACGGAGTTTTCATTTACTTTTTCAACAATACCGGTTAATCCGTTTTTAAATTCAATGACGTTTCCAACCTTAGCAATTTTCACGAGCTTCCTCTCCTTATCATAAATCCTGTTTGAAAATATTTTGCAGTATTTTCTTTAAGAAGTAAAGCGATATGGGTATCAGCCCGCTCAATCATTGTCCCGGCGGGGGAAAGATGGTATATTGATTTTCGGGAAAAAGCCGAGAAAAGGAGGCTGTGTTCGTTGCTGCCTGAGGAAATTTCAGAATGTATCAACCAAATGCGCACTGGTGAAATCAAAGAATTCAGGGTGCAGAAAGAACATTTTCTTGCATTTCGAGCAGTTTTATCGAAGCAGGAAGATTTTAAGCATTTCCGCGGTATTGCACAGCAGGGCGGAGATGTTGTATTTCAGTATTTAGAACAGCCAAGAAGCTGACGGCTCCTCGCACTTGAGGAGTCTTTTTTTTGTTTTTTGGTTTCTCATTTCATCTTGCTGTAACAGATGTAAACAAAATGTAAAATCCCTCCGATGGATACTTTTACTGCTATTTGGTTAATGTTGTGAAAATGACGGCTGTTTTCCTGCCAATAACAAGGCTGTTAACGAACTTCTTCCATCATAAAAGCTGATTGGGAGCACTGGAAAATCTTTAACCGTGAATTTGCGCACAGCTCTTGTTAAGGTAGTGAAGTATTTAAGGAGGAAATCGTATGACGACAAAATTTGCTGCCTTGGCTGTCTTTTTTCTATGTTTTATGCCTGCATCAAAAATTGAACATACAGAAGCTCTGTTTACTTTTGCGAAGAAGCCAAAGCAAGAACCCAGCACACTGGTTGCTGATTTAAATAAAAAAAGCTCGGTTTCGAAGCTTTCAAAAACGGATCATAAGCATTCTATCCAACCGATAAAGCTGTCATCTCACCAAGAGAAGAAGGCAAAACCGGAAGAGACGGCTTATCAGCCGCCGAAAAAAACGTATTCCCGCGCTGACAGACAACTTCTGTCACGTCTCGTTCACGCAGAAGCGAAAGGTGAATCTTATAAAGGGAAGGTTGCGGTAGCCAGCGTAGTGCTGAACCGCACTGAAAAAAACGGCTTCCCGGATACCATTCGGGGTGTGATCTATCAAAGGAATGCATTTGAACCGGTAGCAAACGGAAGCATTAATCAAAAGCCGGATAAGGATTCCATCGCCGCCGCAAATGAGGCGCTTGACCATCCGGGAAGAGAAACGGACGCGTTGTTTTTCTACAATCCGAAAACGGCATCTGACCACTGGATCCGTTCCCGAAAAATTATCGAACGGATCGGCAGACACGTATTTGCGATGTAAGCATAGCGGGATAAAAAATATCCCGGCTATGCTTTTTTCAATTTTGAGAAA
The DNA here is from genome assembly GCF_018861275.1 of Bacillus sp. JNUCC-22. Lineage (NCBI taxonomy): Bacteria > Bacillati > Bacillota > Bacilli > Caryophanales > Bacillaceae > Bacillus > Bacillus sp. JNUCC-22. The sequence goes on from NZ_CP076408.1 coordinate 1,337,956, forward strand.
TCGAAAATATTTTCAGAACTTGTCTCATATGATGATGGAAGAACGAGAGACAAGGAGAGACACCATGAATCGATTTGTGAAAGGGATCATTCTTTTATCCATCGCCGCCTTTTTCGCGGAATGTCTGGAATTTGTCGTGAATATGATACTGGCGCGGGAGCTTGGCGAGCATGGGATGGGACTTTACATGAGCATTCTGCCCACCATTTTTTTAATTATCGTCATCGCCAGTCTGGAGCTTCCGATCTCCATTTCAAAATTCATCGCGGAATCCAATCGGAAGCTGCATGAAAGCATGCTCCGTCATGCCTTCAGAATGACCGCCGTTTTTACCGCGTTTTCAACCGCGGCCGCAAGCATCGCGCTGCCGTTCATTCCTGTATTCGATACGTATCACCCGTTTATTAAAGGGATTGTCATCGGGCTGATTCCAGTCGTCGCTTTTACATCCATCGCCAGAGGTTATTTTATGGGTGTGCAGCAAATGGGAAAAATCGCGGTTGCGAATGTCATGAAAAAAATCATTCAAGTGCTTTGTCTGTTTATCTTTTTTCAATGGTACTCTTTTGAAATTGATATGGCCGTGCTCATTTCATTATTTGTGCTGGTCGCAAGCGATGTCGTGGTGTTCGTTTACTTGTATACGCAGTTTATTTTGGCGCGGAGGGCGCTTTCCGGCCATCAGCACATTCATCTTCGCGGGAAAGACGTGCGGAAACGCCTCCTGGCCGTATCCATCCCGACAACGGGACTTCGTATATTTCATGCGGTGACAAACGCCATTGAACCCTTTTTAGTGAAAGGAGCGCTGCTGGCGTCCGGGGCAGCCGGGACAGCCGCGATTGATCAATACGGCATGCTTGCCGGTGTAGCGATGACAATCGGTTCGTTTCCCGCATTTATCGCCCATTCGCTGATGGTCGTCATGATTCCCAGCATTTCAGAAGCGTATGCGCTGTCCCAATATGATATTGTGCTGAAACGGCTGAGACAAGCGATTTTTATTACATTCGGCTACGGCATTCCGGCAGTCTGGGTCATGTTTCAGTTCGCGGGCCCGCTGACCCATTTGTTTTTTCAGTCTCCGGAAGCGCAGTATTATTTGCAGCTTTTGTGGCCGTTTTTTCTTTTTCATCTGTTTGTGATGCCGCTTCAGGCCTGTCTGATCGGTATCGGCCACGTAAAAACGGCGTTTTATCATAACGTATGGAGCAGCATTGTGGGGCTTTCGATGATGTATGTGCTCGGTTCTATGCCGGAATTGCAAATGCTCGGCATTATACTCGGCATGAATACCGGCATGATTCTTCTGACAAGTTTACATTACGCGACGATCTGCAAAGACCTCGGTGTCTCCGTGTTTTTGACGGGCGGCGGAAGAACAGCGCCCCGGATCGAAAGCTGAAAAGGCTGATACATTTCAATAAGGAAGGGCAAGCTATCCGAAACGCGTGAAAGGAAGATCATATGCATAAAAACCGCCTAATTGTATGTGCAGTCCTTTTGATAGCTGCCGCCGTCTGGATGCCTGAAGCAAAAGCCTCATCAGAAAAACAGGCAGTTCCCGCCGTGTTTCTGATGAAGACGATTGAAGGAGACGAGATATCGATTCCGAATAAAGGGCAGAAAACGATTTTGCATTTTTGGACATCGTGGTGTCCGCCGTGCAAAAAAGAACTGCCGCAGTTCCAAACGTATTTTGAACAGCATCAGTCCGATGATGTAAGCCTTGTAACGGTAAATTTGATGAATGCCGAGCGAAATAAAAATACCGTTCAAAACTTTGTCAGTCAGCACCATCTCACTTTCCCGATTGTTCTTGACACGAAAGGCGAGCTTATGAAGGAATACGATATCATGACGATTCCCACGTCATTTCTGCTGAATGAAAAAGGAGAAATCGAAAAAAAGATCGTCGGTCCGATGACCGCCTCACAATTAAAAGAATGGTCAGAGAAATAAAAAGGTGCGGGAGGAATTCCTCCCGCACCTTTTTTGCATATAATGAACAGCTGATGAAACACTAATGATAATTATTATCAAAAAGAAATTAAAACAATTATAATTGAAATCTTCCGGCGGCATGCTATAATAAAGAAAACACTGCGATAACACTGTGAAAATGCTGCCTGTCAGGCGGCTGTTTTACTTTTATCGGAGAATTGAAGATGATTTACGTTCTCAATTAGAGAGGAGAATTCATAATGAATGAACAAGTGATGACACAAACCCATCCACAACAGCACATACAAGAAGAGCGGGCCGGAAAAAAGTGGCTCCAGCATGCAGAACTCATTGCGGCGCTCGTATCCGGCGTCCTTATTCTTGCGGCCTGGTTTTTTACCGAAACAAAAGGCCTGTCCGTCACTTTGTATATCCTTGCCTTCCTGATCGGAGGATTTGCAAAAGCGAAAGAGGGAATTGAGGATACCATTGAGACGAAGGCGTTAAATGTGGAACTGCTGATGATTTTTGCGGCTGTCGGCTCCGCCCTGATCGGTTATTGGGCTGAAGGCGCTGTTCTTATCTTTATTTTTTCGTTAAGCGGCGCGCTCGAAACATATACGATGAATAAAAGCAGCCGTGATTTAACCTCTTTAATGAAACTGGAACCGGAGGAAGCGACACTGCTTGCGGACGGACGGGAAAAGCGGGTGCCGGCTGCTGAACTTAAGATCGGTGACATGATCGTCATTAAGCCGGGCGAACGCGTAGCAGCAGACGGGATCATTGAGTCTGGCGTGACGAGCCTCGATGAATCGGCGCTTACGGGTGAAGCGATGCCGGCGGAAAAAACAGCAGGAGATTCTGTGTTTACAGGAACGGTAAACGGAAACGGCTCCTTAACGGTCCGTGTGACGAAAACAAATGAACAGTCTTTATTCAGAAAAATCATCCGGCTGGTGGAATCAGCCCAAAACAGCGTGTCACCGGCTCAGGCATTTATTGAGCGGTTCGAAAGTGTCTATGTCAAAGGCGTGCTGTTAGCCGTGGCTTTGCTTTTATTCGTTCCTCATTTCGCTTTAGGCTGGAGCTGGAGTGAAACCTTTTACCGGGCGATGGTGTTTATGGTGGTCGCCTCCCCGTGCGCGCTTGTTGCTTCTATTATGCCCGCTGCGCTTTCCCTTATCTCAAATGGGGCCCGCAACGGATTATTGGTTAAAGGAAGTGTGTTTTTAGAGCAGCTGGGAAGCGTACGGATGATCGCTTTTGACAAAACCGGCACGGTAACAAAGGGACAGCCGGCAGTCGCGGCGTTTCAAGCTGCCGAAAATGTGAGTGAAGATGAGATCATGCAAGCGGTGTATACGATAGAAAAGCAATCAAGCCACCCGCTTGCAAAAGCGATAGCTGAATTTGCCGAAAGCCGGGGCGCCGCGCCCGCAGGACATCTATCGATTGACGAGACGTCCGGATTCGGTGTTCAGGCTGAAATAGAAGGCGTCAAATGGATGGTCGGAAAAGCGGGGTTTGCAGGTGAAGATGCGGCAGATGCTTTTTTGCAAACATCGGGAAAAGAATTAAAGGATAAAGGTTTTACACTGGTCTTTGTTAAAAAAGATGACCGGATTGCGGGCTGCTTCGCCTTAAAGGATCAAATCCGACCTGAAGCCAAAGCCGTGATGGCTGAGCTTGAATCACTGGGCATTCAAACAGCCATGCTCACCGGCGATCAGTCTGAAACTGCGGCTGCCATTGCAAAAGAGGCCGGCATGACGACGGTTGTTGCCGATTGTCTGCCGGACCAGAAGGCAAAAGAAGTGAAGAAGCTGAAAGAAACGTACGGCACAATCGCCATGGTGGGGGACGGCATTAATGACGCGCCCGCTCTGAAAACCGCTGACGTCGGTATTGCGATGGGCGGGGGAACGGACGTGGCTCTTGAAACGGCTGACTTAGTCCTTATGAAAAATGATCTTCACAAGCTTGTGAAAATGTGCAGACTCTCAAGGAAAATGAACCGGATTATTAAGCAGAATATTGTTTTCTCGCTCTCGGTCATCTGCCTTTTGATCTGCGCTAACTTTCTGCAGGTGATGGAACTGCCGTTTGGCGTGATCGGGCATGAGGGGAGCACGATTCTGGTCATTCTGAACGGACTGAGATTATTAAAATAAACATGACAGCCGCACATCGGGCGGCTGTTTTTTTAATGTTCGTTCACAGCATAAACGCCGGAAAACTGATAGAATGAATAAAGAGTCACTTTGGTAAGGAGGAAAAGCAGAAAATGAACAGATTAGAACGTGTTTCATCTTGGCTGAAAAAAGAAGGACATGATGCGGCGTTTATACATACTAAGGAAAACGTATTTTATTTAACTGATTTTTACACGGATCCGCATGAGCGGTTAATGGGATTGTTCCTGTTTCAGGAACAGGAGCCGTTTTTCGTTTGTCCGGGAATGGAAGCCGGACAAGCCCGCAGCGCCGGGTGGGAGCATGATATTATCGGCTACGGCGATCACGAAGATCCGTGGGAGCTGATCAAAGCCGAGCTCACAAAACGAAATGTGCGGCTTGATTCCATCGCGGTTGAAAAGGATTCGATCTCTCTTTCCCGCTCAGAACAGCTCAAACAAGCTTCAGGGGGCGCGGCATTTGTTTCGGCAGAAGAAACGCTCAACCAATTCCGTCTCGTGAAAGATGAGAAGGAAATCAGCATTCTCAGGGAAGCGGCAAAACTCGCGGATTACGGAGTTGAAGTCGGTGTCGCGGCGCTTAAAGAGGGTGTGAGTGAAACCGAAGTACTCGCGCAGATTGAGTTTGAGCTGAAGAAAAAAGGCGTGCAGGGCATGTCATTTTCAACGATGGTGCTGTTCGGGGAAAAATCAGGCCAGCCCCATGGGAATCCGGGTGCAGACCGGTTGAAAAAAGGCGATTTCGTTCTGTTTGATCTGGGCGTTATTCTTGACGGCTACTGTTCAGACATTACGAGAACATTCGCATACCAATCAATCAGCCCGAAACAGGAAGAGATTTACGAAACGGTGCTTAAAGCTGAACAGGCGGCGCTTCAATTAAGCAAACCAGGCGTCAGAATCGGCGATCTCGATTTAAAAGCCCGCGGCATTATTGAAAAAGCCGGATACGGAGACTATTTCCCGCACCGCCTCGGCCACGGACTCGGGATTTCGGTTCACGAATATCCATCAATGAGCAGCGCGAACGACACACTCCTCAAAGAAGGCATGGTATACACGATAGAACCGGGGATTTACGTGCCGGATGTCGGCGGCGTGCGCATTGAAGACGATGTGTTCGTCACAAAAGACGGCGCCGAAGCATTAACGCAGTATCCGAAAGAATTAACGATTCTGAAATAAAAAGCTTTGTGATAAAAAAGGACGGTTCTGGAACGCAGCGTCCTTTTTTATCACCTTTTAAATGAAAAAATCATCAAAATGCTGAAATGGTTTGATGTCATGCTTTTCATTCAGGGGCCGCATGGCAAGGTAACTGCCGCCGACTATGGCCAGACACAAACCGATTAAGCAAAGAATCCCCATCGCTGTTCTTCTCCTTTCAAACGAATAGGCTGTTTCTGTTTCTAGCTTACTGTATGAAACGCATTCCAGATCAAGGGAAAAAAGAAAGGGGGACGCCATGGCTACGATCAGAGACATTGCCGGCGCTGCCGGGGTTTCCGTTACAACGGTATCAAGAGTATTAAACGATCATCCTTATGTAAGTAAGGACAAAAGAGAAAGAGTGAAAAAAGCGATGCAATCGCTCGGATATACGCGCAACATTCATGCTGTACATTTATCCAAAGGTTTTTCCGATATGATCGGCGTTGTGCTTCCGTCGGTGAATCTGCCGTATTTTGCAGACCTTGTTGCAGGTATTGCCGAGGCTGCCGAAGCGTCAGGCGTGCATCTTTCTTTATACCAGACAGATTATCAGCAGCAAAAAGAACGTTTTGCCTTATCACAATTACAGGAGCGCCAAGTGGACGGCCTGATTATCTGCTCCAAAGCAATTCCTGATGAACATCTGCTTACCGTGAAAGAACCGCTCATCCTCTGCCAGTACACTGATGCGGCGGGGCTTTCCTCCATCAGTAATCCGCATCGGGAAGCATTTCGGCACGGTCTGGATTATCTGATAGAAAAGGGACACCGGAAAATAGCGATCAGCCTGGCCAGAAAAAAGGGAAAAAACAGTCAAGTACGCATTGCCGCATACAAAGAGGCGCTCAAGAAGATCGGGCAGCCTTACAGGGAAGAGCTGGTTGTGGAAAAGGCGCTGACGCTGCTTGACGGGAAAGCCCTTTTTCATAAATGGAAGAGCTGGGATGACAAACCGACTGCGCTGTTTGCGGCGAATGATCAAGTATCCGCAGGTCTTTACCTTGAAGCCAAGGCAAACGGGACGCGCATCCCGGAAGAGCTTGCGATTTTGAGCATCGACAATCATGATATCAGCAAGATGTTAGGTATTTCCACAATAGATATACAAACAAAAGAAATGGGAAAGCAGGCTTTTCACATGCTTGAGAACAGGATCAGCGGCGGGCCTCCGGCAAGGAAAGTTCTTGATTACCGCCTTATTGAACGATCAACCGTCTAAAAAAAGAATTGACGCGCTTTCCGTTCGTTTTGTACGATATGAGGTATTGAATGACAAAGGAGCTGAGGATCATGAAGGGGTCCTTTACAGTTGAAAAGGTATTAAATAACAATGTGCTCATCGCAACACATGATAGATACAGTGAGGTCGTCTTAATCGGAAAAGGGATCGGCTTTGGAAAAAAACAAGCGGATGTCATTGAAGATAAAGGGTATGACAAGATGTTCATCTTAAAGGATGAAAAAGAACAAAAACAATTTAAAAAGCTCCTCGGTTATGTGGACGAGACACTTGTCGACATCTCCAATGACGTCATTTATCATATCAAGAAGCGGACAAGCCAACCGTTAAATGAGCATATCCATATTGCGCTGACTGACCATATCGCCTTTGCGGTAAAGCGGCTGCAGCAGGGTTTTGACATTAAAAACCCGTTTCTCATGGAAACCGAAACGCTTTATCCGGAAGAATTCCAAATTGCCCGTGAAGTCGTCGGCATGATTAATGAAAAGACGGGAATCTGCCTTCCGGAAGGAGAGATCGGCTTTATCGCTCTGCATATCCACTCCGCCCTGACGAATCGGCCCCTTTCAGAGGTCAATCAGCATTCACAGCTGATGTCCCGGCTCGTTCAGGTGATTGAGGAATCTTTCCAGATGAAAGTGAATAAAGAAAGCGTCCACTATTTGCGGCTGATCCGGCATATCAGATTTACCATAGACAGGATTAATCGGGAAGAGCAGACAAAAGAACCAGAAAAGTTAATGTTATTATTGAAAAATGAATACCCGCTATGCTACAATACTGCTTGGAAACTGATAAAAATCTTGCAGCAAATACTGAAAAAACCAGTTCATGAGGCGGAAGCGGTTTATCTCACGCTTCATTTGTACCGATTAACCAATAAAATTTCATAATTTCAGTTGAAACCTTAAAAACGTGTCACTGATTCGATCAGGCATGAGTGATTGAGGGTAAAAAACGGGAAGAACGGTCCCGTTATTTTGCACACCCTTTTTACTCATGCCTTTTTTGTTGTGTAAAAGGGCAAATGTAAACGGTTAAACTGAAGACTTGCGCCAGTGAATTCGTTGTCATGAATTTTCGCTGTAAGGTCACACTAGCTAACAGAGGAGGTACATCTTTTATGTTTAAAGCATTATTCGGCGTTCTCCAGAAAATCGGCCGTGCTCTTATGCTTCCGGTTGCGATTTTACCGGCTGCGGGGATCTTACTTGCGTTAGGGAATGCCATGCAGAACAAAGATATGATTCAAGTCATGCATTTCTTAAGCAATGATAACGTTCAGCTTGTGGCGAACGTCATGGAAAGCGCCGGCCAAATCGTATTTGACAACCTGCCGCTTCTTTTTGCAGTAGGGGTTGCGATCGGTCTTGCCAACGGAGACGGTGTTGCCGGAATCGCGGCTATTATCGGATACTTGGTCATGAACGTATCCATGAGCGCCGTGCTTATGGCAAACGGCAGTATTCCGTCTGACAAAATTGAACGGGCAAAGTTTTTTGCGGAAAACCATCCGGCCTATATTAACATGCTGGGGATACCCACTTTGGCGACAGGCGTGTTCGGCGGTATTATCGTCGGGGTTCTGGCCGCGTTATTGTTCAACAAGTTTTATAAAATTGAACTTCCGCAGTACCTCGGATTCTTTGCGGGTAAGCGGTTCGTCCCGATTATCACATCAATTTCCGCATTAATTCTCGGTCTTATTATGTTAGTGATCTGGCCTCCGATCCAGCACGGTCTGAATTCCTTCTCCACGGGTCTTGTGGAAGCGAATCCAACCTTGGCGGCCTTTATTTTCGGGATGATTGAGCGGTCATTGATTCCGTTCGGTCTTCATCACATTTTCTACTCGCCGTTCTGGTATGAATTTTTCAGCTATAAAGATGCGGCCGGAGACATCATCCGCGGAGATCAGCGGATTTTCATGGCTCAGATCAAAGACGGCGTACAGCTGACGGCGGGAACATTTATGACGGGGAAATATCCGTTTATGATGTTCGGTCTTCCGGCGGCAGCGCTTGCAATCTATCATGAAGCGAAGCCTGAAAAGAAAAAACTTGTAGCCGGAATCATGGGTTCTGCCGCTCTGACAAGTTTCTTAACGGGAATTACCGAGCCGCTTGAATTCTCATTCTTGTTTGTGGCTCCTATCCTGTTTGCGATTCACTGCGTATTCGCGGGACTTTCCTTTATGGTCATGCAGCTGCTGCATGTAAAAATCGGTATGACCTTCTCAGGCGGTCTGATTGACTACTTCCTGTTCGGAATTCTGCCTAACCGGACGGCTTGGTGGCTTGTCATTCCGGTCGGCTTAGGATTAGCCGTCATTTACTACTTCGGTTTCCGGTTTGCGATCAGAAAGTTCAATCTGAAAACGCCGGGCCGTGAAGAAGAGGCTGCGGATGAAGGTGCGGGCGCCTCAGGCGAAGCCGGCGACCTTCCTTATGAAATCCTGCAGGCAATGGGTGATCAGGAAAACATTAAGCACCTTGACGCTTGTATCACGAGACTCCGCGTTACGGTCAACGACCAGAAGAAAGTGGATAAGACTCGTTTGAAACAGCTTGGCGCCTCAGGCGTTCTTGAAGTCGGAAACAACATTCAGGCCATTTTCGGCCCGCGTTCTGACGGTTTAAAAACACAGATGCAGGATATTATCGCCGGACGCACGCCGCGCCCTGAACCGAAAGTATCCGCGCAAGAAGAAGTCAGCCAGCAGGTTGAAGAGGTTATCGCAGATCCGCTCCGAAACGAGCAGGGTGAAGAAGTGTTCGCTTCTCCGATCACCGGCGAAATCCATCCGATTACCGATGTGCCTGACCAGGTGTTCTCAGGAAAAATGATGGGCGACGGTTTTGCGATTCTTCCTGAAGAAGGAATCGTCGTATCGCCTGTCCGCGGAAAAGTGCTGAATGTTTTTCCGACAAAACATGCGATCGGCCTTCAGTCTGACGGCGGAAGAGAGATCCTGATTCATTTCGGAATCGACACAGTCAGCCTGAAAGGCGAAGGATTCACTTCTTTTGTTTCTGAGGGTGACCGGGTTGAACCGGGGCAAAAGCTGCTTGAAGTTGATCTTGAAGCGGTTAAACCTCATGTTCCTTCATTAATGACACCGATTGTCTTTACAAATCTTGCCGAGGGTGAAGCGATTTCCCTTTCGGCCGAAGGTACCGTAAAACGGGAACAAAAAGATATTGTGAAAATCGGAAAATAAGCATATAAATACGCCGTGCTTGTCAGATGACAAGTACGGCTGTATGATATAATATTGTGTAGTAAAATAGCTTTAATTTAAAGGAGAATGATAATCATGGCACAAAAAACATTTAAAGTAACAGCAGATTCCGGGATCCACGCTCGTCCTGCGACAGTTCTTGTACAGACTGCAAGCAAATACGATGCTGACGTAAACTTAGAATATAACGGCAAAACAGTAAACCTTAAGTCAATCATGGGCGTTATGTCTCTAGGTATCGCTAAAGGCGCTGAAATCACAATTTCCGCTTCAGGCGCTGACGAAAACGATGCTCTTAATGCTTTAGAAGAAACAATGAAAAGCGAAGGACTCGGCGAGTAATGCAAGAATTAAAAGGAATAGGCGCTTCAGCCGGAATTGCGATTGCGAAAGCATACCGGCTTGAAGAGCCGGACTTAACGGTTGAAAAGAAAAACATTGCTGATGCTGCGGCTGAAGTAAGCCGTTTTGATGAAGCGATTGTACGTTCTAAAGAAGAGCTTGAAAAAATTAAAGAGCATGCTTTAAAAGAACTGGGACAAGACAAAGCTGACATTTTCTCCGCGCACCTTTTAGTTCTGAGTGATCCTGAGCTATTGAACCCGGTAAAGGAGAAAATCAGCACAGATTCAGTCAATGCTGAATTCGCTTTGAAAGAAACAGCTTCCATGTTCGTTACTATGTTTGAATCAATGGATAACGAATACATGAAAGAGCGTGCGGCGGATATCCGTGACGTAACAAAACGTGTGACGGGGCACCTGCTGGGCGTGGAAATTCCGAACCCGAGCATGATCTCAGAAGAGGTTGTTATCGTGGCTGAAGATTTGACACCGTCTGATACGGCGCAATTAAACCGCCAGTTTGTAAAAGGTTTTACAACTGATATCGGCGGACGCACTTCACACTCCGCGATCATGGCCCGTTCGCTTGAAATTCCGGCTGTTGTCGGCACAAAAGCGGCTACAGGGACAATTGAAAACGGTGTTACGGTAATCGTAGACGGCATCGATGGTGATGTGATCATCGATCCTTCCAGTGAAACGTTAAAGAAATATGAAGAAAAGCACAGTGCTTACCTGGCGCAAAAAGCTGAGTGGGCGAAGCTCGTCAATGAACCGACTGTTTCTAAAGACGGTCATCATGTAGAGCTTGCCGCAAATATCGGCACACCGGACGATGTAAAAGGCGTTCTTGAAAACGGAGGAGAAGCTGTAGGGCTTTACCGTACGGAATTCCTTTACATGGGACGCGACCAGCTTCCGACGGAAGACGAGCAGTTTGACGCTTATAAAACGGTTCTTGAGCGTATGGAAGGAAAGTCAGTTGTCGTGCGGACATTGGATATCGGCGGTGACAAAGAGCTTCCTTACCTGCAGCTACCTAAAGAAATGAACCCGTTCTTAGGCTACAGAGCCATCCGCCTTTGCCTTGAAGAGCAAGAAATCTTCAGAACTCAGCTTCGTGCGCTGCTTCGTGCAAGTACATACGGAAACTTAAAAATCATGTTCCCGATGATTGCGACAGTAAACGAGTTTAAACAGGCGAAAGCGATTCTTCTCGAAGAAAAAGAAAAACTCGTCGAAGCCGGCGTAGCGGTTGCTGACGATATTGAAGTCGGTATGATGGTAGAGATTCCGTCTACAGCCGTGATCGCAGATCAGTTTGCCGCAGAAGTTGACTTCTTCAGTATCGGAACAAATGACTTGATCCAATACACGATGGCTGCTGACCGCATGAACGAGCGCGTAGCTTATCTGTATCAGCCATACAATCCGGCGATTCTCCGTCTGATCACCCTTGTTATTGAAGCCGCTCACAAAGAGGGCAAATGGGTCGGCATGTGCGGAGAAATGGCGGGAGACGAAATTGCGATTCCGATTCTTCTCGGCTTAGGCTTAGATGAGTTCTCGATGAGCGCTACATCCATCCTTCCGGCAAGAACGCAGATCAGCAAGCTTTCTAAAAAAGAAGCTGAATCATTCAAAGAAACAATCTTGTCTATGAGCACGACAGAAGAGGTTGTCGCATTCGTTAAAGAAACATTCAATAAGTAATACAAAAGCCAGACGGTGTAAGCCGTCTGGTTTTTTTCATATTCGGAAAAAAGGGGGGAACAATAACTTTCAACAGGAGGGATTATTATGACAAAATCATTTGCAGCGGGGGATACGGTCTATGTGATTTACCGCAATCCGCATGCCGCCAATGTTGCCCATATTAAAGAGGCGGAGATCGTCCATCACCCGTATCATGAGGGAGAATTGTCTCTGTTTTTATACGAAACCTATCATCCGCTGGCCGAAGATGACGCGGTCTTTTCGACATATGAGGAAGCGGAAGCGCTTTACAGCGAGCTTTTTGAAGAAGACCGGTATCATTGATCAAAGGAAATGTTTACAACGCATATTCACTCTCTTTTAAACGGAAAGTAACAACATGAGAATATGTAAAGGGAGTGTCTGTCTATGCTGAAGCCGTTTGTGCCCCAGCTTGTTTATATTGAACCGAGAGCGCTCGAATACCCGTTAGGACAAGAGCTGAAGAATAAGTTTGAAAACATGGGGCTTGAGATCAGAGAAACGACATCGCATAATCAAGTCCGGAATATTCCGGGAAAAAATCACTTGCAGCAATACCGGAATGCGAAATCAACATTGGTAATCGGCGTCCGGAAAACACTGAAATTCGATTCTTCAAAGCCGTCCGCCGAATATGCCATTCCATTTGCGACGGGCTGTATGGGGCATTGCCACTATTGCTACCTGCAGACGACGATGGGGTCAAAGCCCTACATCCGGACATATGTCAATGTGGAAGAGATTCTGGATCAGGCTGATGAGTATATGAAAGAACGGGCGCCGGAATTTACAAGATTTGAAGCCTCTTGTACGTCTGATATCGTAGGAATCGATCATCTGACACATACATTAAAAAGAGCCATTGAACATTTCGGACAAAGCGAATTGGGACAGCTCAGATTCGTGACTAAATTTCACCACGTCGATCATTTGCTTGATGCAAAACATAACGGAAAGACTAGGTTCAGATTCAGCATCAATGCGGATTATGTCATTAAAAACTTTGAACCGGGAACTTCTCCGCTCGACAAACGGATAGAAGCCGCCGTCAAAGTCGCTAAAGCGGGCTATCCGCTCGGTTTCATCGTGGCGCCGATTTATATTCACGATGGCTGGGAGGAAGGCTATAAGGAACTGTTTGAGAAACTTGATGCGGCGCTTGATGAAGACGTTCGGCATGACATCACATTTGAACTGATTCAGCACCGTTTTACAAAACCGGCCAAACGGGTGATTGAGAAGAACTATCCGAAAACAAAGCTTGAGCTGGATGAAGAAAAGCGCAGATACAAATGGGGACGCTACGGAATCGGCAAGTATATATACCAAAAAGACGAAGAGCATGACTTAAGGGAAACACTCGAATCTTATATCGAAACCTATTTTCCGAAAGCGAAAATCGAATATTTTACGTAAGGCGGAGCTGTCGGTATGACGGCTCTTTTTTTGCAGCGCCAAATGGCGGAAATGTTTGATATTTATTTCAAGATTTATTCATTTTCATGGCCGAAAGACCGATATAACTCTCAGGAGGGGATGGTTATGTTTAAAAAAATGCATATCAAAATTGCTGTGTTTGTATCGGCAATGCTTATCGTAACGGTTGTTTTTTTAACGGTTTCTTCATATTTGACATTAAAACCGATGATGACGGAGGAAGCAAAACGTACGACAGAGAATGTCACCAATTCACTCGGTCAGAACATTGAGCTTCAGCTGAAAAATGATGAGACCGTATTATTGAGATTAGCAGGCGGTGAATTGTCCCGGTCTTTTCTATCAGATGGGAAGAAAGAAACCGCGCGGCTTTTTAACGATGAGTTACAACAGATCGGACAGAATGACAAATATGTCGCGCTTGCGTACGTCGGAACCGCAAACAAACAAATGTTTACATATCCAAAGGCCGACTTTGCCAAAGACTATGATCCGACAAATAGAACGTGGTATAAGATGGCGGCCGAAAAACCCGATAAGGTTGTCTGGACTGACCCTTACAAAGATGCAGTGACGGGAGACATGATCGTGACGGCGTCAAAAGCCATTCAAAACAGCGGAACCGTCGTCGGAGTGGCGAGCTTAGATCTGAAGCTGTCCTCCATTCAGAGCATGGTCAACGAGCAAAAGGTACCGTATAAAGGATTTGCGTTTTTGGCGGATGAAAACGGCTCTCTTCTGGCGCATCCGGAAAAACAGGGAAAAAATATGTCGGAAGATCAGACGTTAAAAGACATCACTACGGATAAAGAAGGCATCAAAGAGCTGCAGGGGAACATGGTCGTCTACCAAACGGTAAAAGAAACAGGATGGAAAGTCGGAACGCAGTTTGAAAAAGATCAGCTGATGGGAGTAGCTGATAAAATGAACACGGTGAGCATTTTTATGTCACTGATCGCCCTTGTGATTACGATCGGACTCAGCTATTTCCTAGCAAAAACGATAACCGGGCCGATTCAGCAGCTGATCGCCAAAACAAACTCGGTCTCAGCGGGAGATTTAACCGTCCGCGCCCAGACGAAATCAAAAGATGAAGTAGGCGAGTTAACAAAAGACTTTAACCAAATGGTTGAAAATATGAAAGAGATGGTCGAACAGGTTAAGGCCTCCTCAGAAAATGTGTCTGATACATCTGACCAGCTAACCGTCATTTCACAAGAAACAAATGAAACGAGCGGACAAATCGCAAAAGCGATAGAGGAAGTCGCCGCCGGAGCGACAGAGCAAGCGTCAGAGGTTGAGACGATCAATGAAAAATCAGAAAATCTCTCAGTCAAAATAAAAGGAATCGCAGATCGCGCGGGCAGCATAAAACAACTCTCAAAATCTTCAGAGGATGCCAGCTACAAAGGATTGGACGCGCTCGGGCAGCTGCTGATGAAGTCAAACGAAGCCAATTCAGAAACGAAAAAAGTAGAGGCAATGCTGAATGACCTGGAAGAACAAACGAAAAACATAGAAGAAGTCGTGACGGCAATATCCGCCATTTCAGACCAGACGAACCTCTTGGCGCTGAATGCGAGCATTGAAGCCGCAAGAGCGGGAGAAAGCGGCCGTGGCTTTGCCGTCGTCGCGGAAGAAGTCCGCAAGCTTGCTGAACAATCAGCTCTTTCTTCCGGCCATATCAGTGAGACGGTCCGGCTGATTCAATCAGAGACAAAAGAAGCGTCGCACGCGATGATCGAGGCAAGCAGAATGAATGATGAACAAAACAGCGCCATTCATGAAACGGGTGAGGTTCTCAATCTGATTACGACGGAAATGCAGTCTCTCGTACAAGGTATAGATCATATTTACAATGACATTCAAAAAATGAGTGAAGAACAAGCCGCGATTCAAGAAGCGATTCAAAGCATCTCCGCCATTTCTCAAGAATCTGCGGCAGCGGCGGAAGAAGTGAATGCTTCTACTGATGAACAGCTCGTTACGCTTGAAAAAGTGAAGCAATCGACTGATATGTTAAAGAGCGCAAGCGAAGATCTGATCAGCGCCATTTCTAAATTCACTTTGTAATGCGGTCTCTATCAGCCTATAATAAGGTAATATAGACATGAAAGAATAATACTATGAATCGCATCAGGGGAGGAAAGCGCAGTGAACAAAACGGTCGGATTTATCGGTTTGGGCGTCATGGGAAACAGTATGGCATCGCACATTTTAGAAGCGGGCTATCCTGTTTTAGTCTACACGCGGACGAAACAAAAAGCGGAAGAGATTCTGAATAAGGGAGCGGTCTGGCAGGAGACGGTCAAAGACCTTTCAGAGAAAGCTGACATTATTATTACCATGGTCGGCTACCCGAGTGATGTCGAGGAAATCTATTTCGGCGAAAACGGCATTCTCCGGCACGCAAAAGAAGGGGCGTTTGTCATCGACATGACGACATCAAAACCGTCTCTGGCGAAGAAGATAGCGGAGAAAGCCAAAGAAAAGTCCATTCACGCATTGGATGCACCCGTTTCCGGAGGAGACATCGGCGCGAGGAACGGAACGCTTGCCATTATGGCCGGAGGAGAAAAAGAAGCGTTTGAAGCATGCCTGCCGCTTTTCTCCGTTATGGGGGAAAACATTCAGTATCAAGGGCCGGCCGGCAGCGGCCAGCATACGAAAATGTGCAATCAGATCGCGATTGCAGCGGGAATGGTCGGAGTGGCTGAAGCGATGGCTTACGCTGAAAAATCCGGTCTGAACCCGGAACAAGTGCTGAAAAGCATTACAACCGGAGCGGCTGGCAGCTGGTCATTGTCAAATCTCGCCCCCCGTATGCTGAAAGGCGATTTTGCGCCGGGATTCTACGTGAAACACTTTATTAAAGACATGGGCATCGCCCTTGAAGAAGCGGAGCTCATGGGAGAAGAGATGCCCGGATTGGCGCTTGCCAAATCATTATACGACAAGCTTTCCGCGCAAGGAGAAGAAAACAGCGGAACTCAAAGTATTTATAAGCTTTGGGTGAAATAAAAAAAGATTGCCCGCGGGGGCAATCTTTTTTATTATTTATTTTCCGATGAATTGCTGTGTCCAGATGTTTCCTGATTCTACGTAACCGACACCGATTTGAGTGAACTCAGGATTCATGATGTTCTTTCTGTGGCCTTCACTGTTCATCCAAGCTTTAACGACAGCTTCAGGAGTCGGCTGTCCTTTGGCGATATTTTCACCGGCAGTCTTATAAGTGATTCCGAAAGACTTCATCATATCGAAAGGTGAGCCGTAAGTAGGGCTTTGGTGATCGAAATAGTTTTTGTCTTTCATATCTTGTGATTTTGCGTGAGCTGATTTGCTTAATTTTTCATCAATCTGCAGAGGTTTTAAGCCTTGCTTTTGTCTCTCTGCATTTGTCAATTCAACGACTTTCTTTTCGTACGCACTGACAGATGAAGGAGTTTTCTCGCTGCTGTTGTTTGTGTTATCTGTCTGCTTTGCATTGTCAGCCGTCTGGTTTTGCTGGTTTTGATCGGCTTTCGGTTTTTCAGCAGCTGCCGGAGCCGTTTTTGCCGGTGTTTCTTTTTGAACGTCTTTAACTGTCATATCAGAATGCTTTGCGTGTTTTTGCAGCTGCTGTTTCAGTTCTTTCTCATTTTTAACGTTCAGCTGTTTCGCGCTCGTTTTCATATGTAGTTTTTCAACAGCCTCTTGAAGAGTCAGATGCTGTACGGTGTTTCCTTTTTTCACAGTAACGACGTGCTGGCATGACAGCTCTTTTGCAGATGCCTGCTGAATGCCTCCGAATGTAATCAAACTGACTGCCGCGGCGGCAGATAAGAGAAATGCTTTTTTCATAAGTTTATAGCCTCCCAGAGAAGTTGTTTTTTCTACATGAAAAATCTTATCACAGCTTTTTTGTCATAATGCAGGCAGCCATTTCCTTTGACAACAAACGTTTGTCATAATTGTAATTGAGCGCAGAAAAATGGCTCTATACCGGGAAAAACGATCTGTATTTATTTTTTAAAATCCGTTACATCTCTTCAAATTATTTGAAGTGTTAGATATATTTTAAGATAATTTGATCTTGACAGTTTTTTTTACCCGTTTTCGCTGTAACAACTTTTACAAAAATGTTACAATTAAAATCTGTTTATGTAAATATATTCAATGATTTGAGAGGTGTAACAGAAAGTGGCTGAAGTTGCGCGTGAACCAAAGAAAAAAACGAAACGTTACAGAGCGCTGAGAATGAATCTCTATTTTTTAGTTGTTTTCCTTCTCTTTACGGCACTGATTTTTAAACTCGGCATCGTCCAGATTGTCGAAGGGGATAAACACCGCCAGGATGCGGAGAAGGCAAATGCAAAAACCGCCTATTATCCGACACCGCGGGGAAAGATGTATGACAAGCGGAACAGAGTGGCGGTTGATAACCAGGCTGTGCCTGAAATTGTATACGTTTCTACCTCAAAAACCTCGGCAAAGGACAAATTGAAAACGGCAAAAAATCTCGCCGCACTGATTCATATTGATACTGAATTTATGAAGGATCGAAATATCATTGATTACTGGCTTGCCGCACATCCGAAGAAGGCGGAAAAGCTTATGAAGGATTCAGAAAACAGCCTGAAATCCCAAGAAGTATACAAACGCCAGATTGAACGCGTCCCGAAGCAGGAGATTGATGCGATCAAACAAAATAAAAAAGAGCTGGAAATCGCGGCGATTTATACGCGTTTTTCAAGCGGCAACGCCTATCAGCCGCAAGTCGTCAAATCAATGGACCCGAATAAGCTGAACGGAAACGGAAACAGCGGTTCACTGCTTGACGAGCATGAAAACAACAAGCAAAAACCAAAAAGCGACCTGACATATGAAGAAGTTTCCGTCGTATCCGAGCACCTGAAAGAGCTCCCCGGCATTGACGTGATCAATGACTGGACGCGGAAATATCCGTACGATAAAACGCTGTACTCTCTGTTCGGCGGTGTGACGACCCCGGAACAGGGATTGTTGGGCGAACGGAAAGATTATTATGTCACAAGAGGCTACTCACTGAATGACCGAGTGGGAAAAAGCTACATTGAATATCAGTATGAAGACTATTTAAACGCACATAAAGAAAAAGTAGAGTATGTGGAAAACAGCAAAGGTGAAGTCGTCAGCCAAAAGCCCGTCGATGAAGGCAGCAGAGGCTACGATCTGCAGCTCTCGCTCGATATGGAATTACAGTCGAAAGTCGAAAAAGTCATTGAAAAAGAGCTGAGAAGAAGCCGCGCCGCAGGCAACTTTATGGTTGACAGAGGATTTGCCGTCATGATGGACCCGAACAACGGGGATATTCTCTCAATGGCGGGGAAACGCATCGATCTCGAAACAAATAAAACACAGGATTTTGCGATCGGAGCATTTACGACCCAATATGAGATGGGCTCTTCTGTTAAAGGAGCGACTGTTCTCGCAGGTTACCAAAGCGGCCTCCCGCATTATAAAACGTTTGTCGATGCACCGCTTGTATTTAAAGGCGACACGAAAAAACAATCGTGGACACAAATGGGAGCTATTACTGAGCTGACCGCGCTGCAAAGAAGTTCAAACGTATATATGTTTCATGTGGCCATGCATATCGCGGGCATTACTTACGTCCCGCACGGCACACTGCCTGCCGGATTAGACGATATTAAAAAAATGCGCAACTACTACGCCCAATTCGGCCTAGGTGTGAAGACCGGGATTGATCTTCCGCAGGAATCAGCGGGCATGCAGTCAAATCCGCAAATGGTCGGGGGATTGCTGCTTGACTTTGCGATCGGACAGTTTGATACGTATACGCCGCTTCAAATGGCTCAATATATTTCAGCCATCGCAAACGGCGGGTATCGCGTCCAGCCGCGGATCGTCACAAGCATTCATGAACCGGACAGCAAAAACAAGATTGGAAAAGCGATTGAACAGCGAGATATTAAAATTTTGAACAAAGTAAATAACAGCCCGAGCGATTTTGATCAAGTTCATAAAGGGATGAAATTGGTTACAAGCTCGCCTCAAGGAACGGCTTATTCAACATTCCAGGGGTCCGGCGCTGATGTTTCCGGAAAAACGGGAACCGCGGAGACACACTATTACGGCACGAACAAAAACTGGTGGGGGAAGTACACGTATAACCTGACCTTTGTCGGCTATTATCCGTCAGAACATCCAAGAGTGGCATTCAGCGTCGTCGTTCCGTCTGTTCGAAATGATAAAGATCATGTAAGCAAAAACATTGCCAAGGGAGCAATTGACGCTTACAAAGAACTTGAAAAGAAATACAATAAAAAATAACAAATGAAAGGGCGGCCGAACATCTCGTGCGCCCTTTCTTTCATTCAGGAAAATTGACGTTCACAATAAGAATAGAAGGAGAATGCTCATTTTTTAGCGAATCAATCTAGTGGAATTTCTTTTTATATCAGTCCGTGTCCAGCCTGCAGTGCGAGTATAATGCAAAGGAGGGATTCTGTGGAACAGGATACTCAGCATGTCAAACAGTTTCAATCGAAAACCGATCTTCATGCCGTTTTGACGTCTAACGGGCGTATTATGTATATTTCTGCAAACTGCAAATCGTACTTCAGTTATTCTCAGGAAGAGATGATTGGGTCATTTCTCAAAACGTTCCTGCATGAAGAAGATCAATTTTTGGTTGAAAGTTACTTCTATAATGAGCATCATTTGATGCCTTGCACCTTTCGTCTTATTAAAAAAGATCATACCATCGTATGGCTTGAAGCGGGTGTGGAAATTGTCACACCGCAAATGGAGGGGACGGATCGGGAAATCATCCTCAAAATCAAGGTGCTTGAGGAGAAGACGCCCCGCCGGCCTTATATGTATGAACAAAAGAAGCAAAAGGCAGAACAACAGTCGGAAGATGCGGCTGGAAACGGCGAATTCGAGCGTCTTGTCGAAATGCTGCCGAATCCTTTATATGTCAGCATCAACGGCACAATCGCCTACGCCAACAACGCGATGCTTGCCATGCTGGGAGCCGACAGCAAAGACGAGGTAATCGGCAGGCGCTCTTATGAGTTTATTGAAGAAGAGTACCACGACATTGTGAAAAACCGAATTGTGCGGATGCAAAAAGGAATGGAAGTCGGAATGATCGAACAGACGTGGAGAAGGCTCGACGGCACGCCCGTTCATTTAGAAGTAAAGGCGGCACCGACGACATATAAAAATCAGCGGGCGGAATTGCTGCTTCTGATTGATATTTCTTCACGGAAAAAATTCCAAACGATTCTGCAAAAAAGCAGAGAACGTTATCAGCTCCTCATTCAGAATTCAATTGACACGATCGCCGTGATTCACAATGATAAATGGGTATTCATGAATGAGTCGGGCATTTCGCTGTTTGAGGCTGAAACATATGAAGATTTAATCGGGAAAAACGTCTATGATCAGCTTCATCCCTGTGATCATGACGGCGTGAAACAGCGGATCCAAAATATTATCAACCGAAAGACCGAGTCAGAAATTATTAAGCAATCGTGGTTTACCTTTAAAAACCGGCTGATCTACACGGAAATGGTCTGCATTCCGACGACGTTTTTCGGAGAAACGGCCGTGCAGGTCATTCTGCGTGACATTTCTGAGCGGAAGCAGACGGAGGAATTAATGCTGAAGTCGGAGAAGCTGTCTATCGCAGGGCAGCTGGCGGCGGGAATCGCTCACGAAATCCGCAATCCGCTGACGGCGATCAAAGGATTTTTACAGCTCATGAAGCCGACGATGGAGGAAAACGAACATTACTTTGAAATTGTGTTTTCTGAACTGAGCAGAATCGAATTAATTTTAAGTGAGCTTTTAATGCTTGCCAAACCTCAGCAAAACGCCGTGAAAGAGCGTGTAAACTTAAAGAAAATTATAAGTGAAGTGACCGCTCTTTTAGAGACGCAGGCAAATCTTAAAGGGATTTTTATCAAAACGGATTACGAACATGACAGCATGTATATTAACGGTGATCAAAATCAGCTGAAACAGGTGTTTATCAATCTGATTAAAAATGCCGTTGAGTCGATGCCGGATGGGGGAACGGTTCACATCATCATGACAGAAGATGAGTATTCCGTTAATGTGACGGTGAAAGACGAGGGTGACGGGATACCGGAAAACGTGCTGAAACGAATAGGCGAACCGTTTTTGACAACGAAAGAAAAAGGAACCGGCCTGGGGCTGATGGTCACATTCAACCTTATTAAAAACCACCAGGGAGCTATCCAAGTAGACAGCAAACCGGACAGAGGCACGGCCTTTCATATTACATTCCCGAAACAATAAAAAACAACGGCGTTATGCCGTTGTTTAAATAGTCTGTATGGATTCTCTCGTTTTTAAAATAAATGCTTCCAGCCGGTCCAAGCCTTCTCTCAATGTATCCAGTGAATATGCGAATGACAGCCTCACATACCCTTCACCCAACTTTGAAAACGAGCTGCCGGGCACAAGAGCCACACCTGCATCCTCTAAAAGAGCCATACTAAAATCAAACGATGACATTCCGAATGACTTAATGGAAGGGAAGATATAAAATGCGCCTGACGGCTTTACGACGTCAAGCCCCATTGAAACAAGACGGTCATATACATAGTCAAGCCGCTTTTTATACTGTTCTCTCATAATAAGCGCATCATCAACACCGTTTGTCACCGCTTCAAGAGCCGCTTTCTGAGAGATTGAAGACGCGCATGTCACACTGTATTGGTGAACTTTTAAGATGTGCTTGGCAATTTCTTTCGGTGCGAAAATGAAACCGATTCTCCAGCCCGTCATGCTGTGCGATTTTGACAGGCCGTTGATGACGATCGTCTGGTCTCTCAAATAAGACGCAATCGAATAATGCGGTCTGTCATAGGTTAATTCGCTGTAAATCTCATCAGACAGGACAAAAACATTTCTGCCCTTCAGGACGGCTGCGATGTTTTGCAGCTCTTCCTCAGACAATGTCACTCCGGTCGGGTTTGACGGATAAGGAAGAATGACGCATTTTGTTTTTGGTGTCAGCGATTCTTCAATGAGCCGCGCCGTCAGCTTAAATCCGTGTGTCGTCGTATCCACATGGACCGGAACGGCGCCCGACATGCGGATGATCGGTTCGTAGCCCGGATATATCGGTCCGGGGAGAATAACTTCATCGCCCGGAGATAAAATCGTCCGCAAAGACGCGTCAATCGCTTGGCTTGCCCCGGTTGTGACGATGATTTCAGTTTCAGCTTCATAATTCAAATCAGCTTTTTTCTTCATATAAAGCTGTACGGCCTGTCTCAGCTCAAGGCCGCCCGCATTCGGAGTATATGCCGTTGCGTTCTCGTCGATTGCCTTTTTGGCAGCCGCTTTGACATGGTGCGGCGTGAAGAAATCCGGCTGACCGATCGTAAGCGAAATGACATTGTCGTGCTGAGCTACAAGATTTGAGAATTTGCGAATTCCTGAAATTTCAATTTCTTTTACATTCGGATTAAGCAAATGTTCCATAATTCATCACCTTATACTATATATTGAGTTTATCCTATTTTACCACTAGCTGAGCATTTGTCATCTTTTTATTGAACTATCCCGAGTATATGTCCGATATGTGAAAACATACCTTCTTTCAGAAAAAAATAAGACAACCAGCTGAAATGATTGTCTTCATTGTATCATGATCTATCTATTGTGATATGTGGCGAATGTCATTAATACCCGTATTCAAAGCTGACGTCTTCCCGCCATAAGATGTATGGAGCGGGCTTGTCGGGACGCTCTTTCGCCTCTTTTTTCATTTGCAGGTAAGCCGTTTTGCTGATATCTTCTAACACCGTCATTTGATCTTGGTCGAATATGACTACTGTACCCATTTATTACACCCTTCTTCCTGAAAAATCCTTGACTATTTTACCACTCGATGTCAAAAAGTCAATGGGATATCAGAAAAAAGCATCTTTTTATAAAGAGTTCATGGCCAGTTGGACCGAATACATTCACTTTTTCCGTTTCCAGCCGATATATACAGTACAATACTGAATGCGGATAGCGAGGGATTGAATTGTCTTTACAACAATACGATATTTTATTGGATTCAGGCACAAACGAATTAGAAATCGTCAAATTTGAAGTAGGCGTCAATACATTTGGCATAAATGTGATGAAAGTCCGGGAAATCATTC
This sequence comes from Bacillus sp. JNUCC-22, assembly GCF_018861275.1. Taxonomy (NCBI): domain Bacteria; kingdom Bacillati; phylum Bacillota; class Bacilli; order Caryophanales; family Bacillaceae; genus Bacillus; species Bacillus sp. JNUCC-22. Next base: position 1,361,489 of record NZ_CP076408.1, read on the forward strand.
AGCCGGTAGATGTCACATCTGTGCCTCAGTCTCATAAAGACGTAGAAGGGATGATTAAGCTGAGAGGCGAAATTCTTCCCGTCATCAGTCTGTATACCTTTTTCGGCGTTGATGCCGAAGGAGCAAAAGACGATAAATATATCGTAACGGAATTCAACAAGCGGAAAATCGTCTTTCACGTCGGTTCCGTTTCACAAATCCACAGGGTGTCCTGGGAGGCGATTGAAAAGCCGACTTCCTTGAACCAGGGCATGGAGCGGCATTTAACGGGAATCATCAAACTGGAAGACACGATGATCTTTCTGCCTGATTATGAAAAGATCATTTATGATATTGAATCGGCATCCGGAGTTGAGACTTATCATGTCCATCAGGAAGGATTTGATGAAAGACGGGCGGGTAAAAAACTGATCATCGTTGAAGATTCTCCGCTTCTGATGCGTCTTTTGACGGATGAGCTGACTGAGGCGGGGTACAGTGAAATCGTTACGTTTGAAAACGGAAAAGAAGCGTATGATTACGTCGTGGAACTGACGGATAACGGAGCAAACCTGTCAGACCATATTGACATGATTATCAGTGACATTGAAATGCCGAAAATGGACGGGCATCGTTTGACGAAGCTCCTTAAGGATAACCCGCAAAGCTCTGATGTGCCGATTATGATTTTCTCGTCCCTGATTACGGACGACCTGCGCCACCGGGGCGAAGTAGTCGGAGCAGATGAACAGATCAGCAAGCCTGAAATCAGCGAGCTCATTAAAAAAGTGGATACGTACGTGATTGAATAGAAAAAGCCGATGCATGACGCATCGGCTTTTTTTGCGGCGGAATTAAAAATAACTCTCACCAAGTTTTTTAAATACGGGTTTATGATAAGCGGGCTGCTGCCTGTTGGCGGCAAGCGGTTTTTCCTTTAAGCCCACATATTTTTGCAATACGTTTTTCGCTTTTGTCAAAGACATTTGTGCTTTAGGATTGCGGTACGATTGATTTAACGTACCTAAATGCGGAAGATGCTGGAAGTCTTCTTTTGTTGGAGGCATGTGAAAATAGTAGTCTCCGATAGAGATAAGTACGTCTGACTGCTGTTGGCTAAACCTGGGATTATTTGAAAAGTGAAGCCCTATTTTTTTCCCTTTGCCTTCTTTCACAAGCTTTTGTAATGCCCGTTTTTTCAGCAGATAAAGGTATTTAGGGTTGGGGGCGGTTTTTGCATGGCGGTTCACAGTATAAACAGCTTTTGAAAGATTCTCGATGGTTGGCTGCAGCTCTTTCGAATAAGCGTGGTCGTCCATTATTTCTCTCCTTTGCATTGATCAAGTTCATATATAGATTATACTTTTTTAGCGTTGAAATGCAAATATTGATTATAAAAATACGCCTTTTTCTGATGAAAAGGGCGCATCTTTTTCCTTTATTAGACAGGTTTCGCATGTTTTTCAGAATCAGCCTTTAATGATTGCTGCACATCGATCTCTGCTGCCTCGGCGCTGTATTTCGGAAGAGCGATAAAATAGAACACAAATACCGCTAAAATCACGATTCCCATGCCGTAATAAAGGTAATCAATATTGGTAACGAATTTCGGAAACAACAGGGCAACCAGTCCGAGTGTAATCGATTGGGCAAACATCATAAAAGGATCCTGCCAGCCGCTGACCCGGCCCATTATTTTCGGATGAACGATTTTCGGCATCCAGCCGCCGATGGCGATATTGACAGGGCCGATGCACATGCCGAGGACGAAAGCCGCCGCATAATAAATCCACAGCTTATCCGTATAGCCGAGGACAAAAATGAGCAGTCCGGCTGCCAAAATAGGAATCGACATCAAATGATGCGGTTTGACTTTTTTTGCGATCATCGTTCCGATCACACTTCCTGCAAGCAGGCCGAAGCCGAGTGCGACGGTGAAGATGGAAGTATGTGATTCGTAATGATCAGGCGCAAGTCCGTATTTCATCGTAAACATCGGCAGTACGGCAAAGCCGCCGTTGACAAAACCAAAGATAAAAAAGCCGAAAATAAGGGAAGCAAGCAATTTGTTTTTAACAATATATACGATCCCTTCCTTAAAATCAGCGACCGAGTCTTTCAGAAACGAATCTCCCCATTTAAAAGGGCCGTTCGGCTGACGGGCTTCTTTCGGAATGCGGCACGCGCGGATCAGAAAGCCTGATACAATAAAGCTGACAAAATCAAGGATGATGGCTCCGTGAATACCGATCGTTTTATACATAAACGCGCCTATACCTACGCCGAATACCATGAAGATGCTGAACAGGATCTGGTTAAGTCCCGCCGCTTTCGCGTAATGCTCCTTAGGCAGAATAGCTTGTACAAGGCTGGCTTCCGCCGGGAAAAAGAACTTGGTCACGGCGCTTCTGATGAACAAAATACAGAATACGAGAGGGATGCTCCCGGTGTATAATGCGGCAAACAATACGATCGTCAGTCCGGCTCTGATCCAGTCACAATTCTCTGCGACCTTTTTCCTGTCAAGCCGGTCAGCTGCGACACCGACAATCAGAAATACGAAAACTGTCGGCAGTGAATACATCAGCTCAGCCAAAGTCGTGTATGCCGGCTGGTTTGAAAAATGGTCCAGCAAGTAAAAAGCGAAAGCCATATTACCTACAGTCGTTCCCATTTGAGAAGCGAGTGCTGCGAAAAAGAGACGGACAAAATTGCGATTTTTAAATATATCCATAAACACGCTCCTTACCCTAAAGGTCCCACTGTAATATATTATCATCAGCTCGTTCCATTAACAAATAAGATCTTTCTATCTTATAATAGTCACCCTTGTTCCATTAGGAACGGTAGCGGCAAGTTCAGTGACGTCCTGATTATACATCCGGATGCATCCTTTTGATACCGCTTTGCCGATGGAGGAAGGATTATTTGTTCCGTGAATGCCGTAATGAATTTTAGAGAGGCTGAGCCAATAAGCGCCGAACGGGCCGCCGGGCTTAGGCTGGCGGTTCACGATGTAAAATTCTCCGGTCGGCGTGGTCGTCAATATTTTTCCGACTGCGATGGGGTACGTACGGATGAGCCTGCCAAGGCGGTATAACTCCAGTTTCTTCGCTCCGATATACACGATGATGGAGTAGGGAATGGTGGATGGGTCGGGAAGATTCGGTATGATAATATGCTGTCCCGCGTATATGACCGATTGGATTGAGGGATTTGCCTGAAGGAGAGCAGCAGTGCTTATTCTGAAGTCTTGCGCAATGCTTGAGATGGTTTCTCCTTGTTTCACTTGATATGTCAGCAGTTTCATCACCCTCCTTTTTGCTCTTTTCCATATACATATTACGGAGGGGGTGTCTGTGCATCAGGATAAAAGTCTTATTTTTGCTCGGTTTTCAATGTGAACAGCGTGATTTCCGGTCTGGCTAAAAATCGATACGGCAGTCTTGTCGTACCGAGCCCGCGATTGACGTAAACGGCTGTGTCATGCAGTGTATACATGCCGTCGGTATACGTTTTTCCGTAAGGAGGCGTAATGAGAGGGCCGAAAAACGGGAACTGGACCTGGCCGCCGTGAGTGTGTCCCGACAGCTGGAGGTTTACGGGATATCCGCCTATCTTGAGAGCGGCATCAGGCTCGTGGACGATTAAAATGGAAAACGCATCTTCGGAAAGGCGTGACAGGGTGCCTTCATAATCGGGTTTTCCGAGCATTACATCATCCAAAAACGCGAATTCAATCCGGCTTCCATCTGTCAGCTGCACCTGACGGTAGCCGTTTCGAAACACTTGAAAATCAGCCGCTTCCATCAGAGCCTTGTACGTGTTCGTACCGTAGCCTCCGTGGTCATGGTTTCCGTAAACACAAAGTTTGCCGAAGGGAGCTTCAAGATTTTGCAGCACGGCGAGTGCATGCTGGTGATCATTAAATAAATGCGGCTTATCAATTAAATCTCCCGTAAAGATGAGCAGATCGGGTTTCAGCTGATTGATCTTTTCCGCTGCTTTATTCAAGTCACCGGATGTAAACACATCACTGAGATGCGTATCGCTGAATTGAACGATTTTAAAATTGTCAAAGCCGCGGGGGATCAGGCGGCTGGTGATTGTATGCCGGGTGATCTCAATCATGCGCGGTTCAATATAACGGGCATAGCCGTAACCTCCGCAAGCCATTGCGAGAGCTGCACCCAAAATGCCGAATCCTCTTTTTAAAAATGTTCTTCTGGTCATTTTCTCCATATGTAAAACCAACCTTTGTCAGAGTTGTTCTATTATATCATCAGCTTGGCTGAAAAATCCCTTCTCAGCATGTAATGACGCGGAAAGACATCTATGATAAAATTATGAATGATTATTCATTCAATAAAAAGGGGTGGGTTTGTTATGGATAAGAAAGCGGTAATCATTACAGGCGGATCAAGCGGCATGGGAAAAGCAATGGCGAAAAAACAGGCTGAATTAGGATGGCACGTCATGGTGACAGGGAGGAACCATGAAGCACTTGAGGAAACAAAAAAAGAAATTGAGACCTTTGAGGGGCAGGTCGCCTGTTTTCAAATGGATGTCCGTTCTGATTCCGCCGCTTCAGACATGATTTCAGAAGCGAAAAAAGTCTTTGGCCGGCTTGATGCGCTGATTAACAATGCGGCCGGCAACTTTATTTGCCCGGCAGAGAAGCTGACGCCCAATGGATGGAAAGCTGTTATTGAGATTGTTTTAAACGGCACATTTTTCTGCAGCCAAGCAGCGGCAAGGCATTGGATCGAGCAGGAGCAGAAGGGCGTCATCTTAAATATGGCCGCTACATACGCATGGGGAGCGGGAGCGGGTGTCGTTCATTCCGCTGCAGCCAAAGCAGGGGTATTGTCACTGACAAGAACGCTGGCCGTTGAGTGGGGGAGCAAGTACGGCATCCGCACAAACGCGATAGCCCCCGGACCGATTGAACGAACAGGCGGTGCGGAGAAGCTGTTTGAATCGGAAAAAGCGATGGCCCGCACGATGAACAGTGTGCCGCTCGGCCGATTGGGCACACCGGAGGAAATCGCCGCTTTGGCAGCGTTTTTGCTTTCTGATGAAGCATCCTATATAAACGGGGATTGTATCACAATGGACGGAGGGCAATGGCTGAATCCTTATCCGTTTTAATTTTTCATATATTGATTATTTTGCAAAACAAGCGAACGTTAAAGCCGCCGTTCGCTTGTTTTATTTTCTATTCAAAATTATGATATAATTTTGAAAGATTAAGGGGCGATTAATTGAAGAAATTATTAAAATGGTTCGTTGTACTATGTAAGCAGTTTCGTTATCATCTTTAATATTTGGTACTTTATTATTTGTGCTTTTACTCCGGAGTATTATCAAAATACCAATCTTACATCTGATGAAATAATCAGATTTGAAAAGCTATATCACATCGATTTTCCTGATGAAACGAAATTTATTAAAGCCAGGGAGTATTTGAGTGGGCTCGGAGGCGATACATCGGCTGTATTATATGTGTCTCTGCCAACTAAGCTGGCGGAAACAATTTTATCTGATTATACGTATATGCCAATACATCATACTGATCATGCGGGTTCAATGTATGGAGTTGACGTTTCCGAGAGTGTTGGCGGGTTAACAACTCTTACATTTGGCACTTTAGATAAAAAAGGAACTTTCTTTCAGTTGGAACATGATGATGATTGGATATTTAACAGCACTGATTGGAGCCATTATTTTTGGACAGCTGCCGGTTATAATGCTCTTATATTTATCCTTTTATTTGTGATTGTGAAACAAATCAATAACGTCCTTAATTAACCGGTCTGAAGAGTGATCTTAAAAATGTCCCCCTTTTATTTTAAGCTGCGGCCATACTGCCTCCTTTTCCCCTAATCTAAACATTTGTGGTGCTGATATAATTGTGTATAATCAGACAAAGATAGAGAAGCAGGTGATAACATGTTGGACCCACTTGATATACTGACGAATATTGATGATGTCATTCCGTATTACCAAGCGATTTTTAACGCTGAGGAACAAAGAGTCGTAGGCTACGAAGTGCTTGGGCGGATTTTGGCAGATGCGGAGATTGAGAGCCTCGGGCCGTTTTTCTTAGATTCCGGCATTCCGGAAGAATATAAGCTTGAGGTCGATGACAGAGTCATCAGGCAGGCGCTGGAGCGGTTTAAAGAAGCTGACCGTGATCTGTTGATTTTTATCAATCAGGATGCGAATGTATTGATGCTTGACCACGGCGAAAGCTTTCTTGAGCTTTTGAAAGAATACGAAGAGCAGGGCATTGAATTGAACCGTATTGTGCTTGAGATCACCGAGCACAATTTCGAAGGCGACATTGAACAGCTGTACCATATGCTTGCCTACTATCGTACATACGGCATTAAAATCGCGGTGGACAATATAGGTAAGGAGAGCAGCAACCTGGACAGAATCGCGCTCCTTTCACCGGACCTTCTGAAAATAGATTTGCAGGCGCTGAAGGTATCTCAGCCGTCACCATCATATGAGCATGTGCTGTACAGCATTTCATTGCTGGCGAGAAAAATCGGCGCCGCGCTGCTGTATGAAGATATAGAAGCTGATTTCCAGCTCCAGTACGCATGGAGAAACGGAGGCCGATTTTTTCAAGGCTATTATCTGCAGGCGCCGAGCGGGGATTTTATAGACCGGAGCCTGTTAAAAGCACGCTTGAAAACGGAGTTTCAGCAATTTATTACGAGAGAAAAAAAGAAGCTGGAAACGGTATATGAACACTCTGAGAATTTTTATAAGCGGGTCAATCAGGCAGTTTCCGAGCTAAAGAAAACCCATCAGGCGGACGATGAGTTTATTAAAAAACTGGCGGAAAACCTGACCGACTGCTGCTTCAGAATTTATATGTGTGATGAAGAAGGCTATCAGCTGACGGGAAATGTGTTCAAGCAGTCCGGCGAATGGCTTTATCAGCCTGAATACATGGAGAAAAACTGGAGCTGGCGTCCGTACTTTTTAGAAAACATCATGAAGATGCGGAATTCAAGAAAAGGCTTTTTCAGTGACCTGTACAGTGATATTGAGACAGGTGAGATGATCAGAACCTTTTCATACCCGATGGATGACAATATGTATTTATTTATCGATCTGCCTTACTCTTATTTATATGAACAGGACGGGTTACTTTAAAGCGGCTGCTGTATGCCGCTTTTTTTGTTCATTTGAAAAAAGTTTTAAAAAACGATTGACAATGATACTGATAATCATTATCATTTAGTTATAGAGAGAAGTTACTCTCTGTTCCCCAACCCCTCTATCAGATCAAGATCCGAAAAAACTTGGCGCTACCCCCGCCAAGTTTTTTTATGCTATCTCCTCATAAAAGGGCTTCTCCTTACATACATTTGATAATGGCGGCTCAAAAAGTGAAAAATTATTTTTGAAAGGTGTATGACATTCCGAAAAAAGCTTCAAACTATTCGAAAACACGGTTTTCCCGTTTATTTCTTTTTGAAAATCCAGCGGGAAAATGCCATCCCGGTCTACTTTATGGTATGATGCTCTGTAGAACTTGTATTATAATAAATACTTGTTGATTTGAAGTTGTTTTTTGAAAGGAGTCTTTTTTTAGAATGTCACAATTAATGGGTATCATCACGCGGCTGCAAAGTCTGCAAGAAACAGCGGAAGCGGCTAACGAGCCGATGCAGCGTTATTTTGAAGTTAACGGCGAAAAAATTTGCAGTGTTAAATATTTCGAAAAAAATCAAACGTTTGAACTGACGGTTTTCCAAAAAGGTGAAAAACCTAACACATATCCGTTTGATAACATTGACATGATTTCTATTGAAATTTTTGAGCTCCTTCAGTAATTTGATTTGATTTTTCAGGCTGACCAAGCTTCCGGTCTTCCGCAAGCGGAGCTTTATTAAATTATGCAAAGGAACGTGCTTGTTCGTTTGGTTGTAGACTCTGGAAAGAGGAGTGTCCGTACATGGCTGATTCTTTTCTGTTTTATAATCTTTCTGAGGCACAGATGACCTTTCAAGACGTGACGGAGCGGCTGAAACGCTTTGTCAATAAAGACCCCCGTTCAGCATACGTGCTGTCTGTAGGGACTGATTCACAAGTTTACCGCGACTTCACAAAGTTTATTACGGCTATACACTTGCACCGTACAGGCAAGGGAGCTTGGGGCTGTTTGAAAAATCATGATCTTGCAAGACCGATACATAGCCTTCGCGAAAAAATTTCGCTGGAAACCGCATTCAGCCAGGAGATGGCTGCGCATATCCTCGACGGCCGTCTTATGGAACTGACAGATTTGCTCTTGCCTTTTACGGATGAAGGGGCGGATCTTTCATTTGAAGTGCATCTGGATATCGGTCAAAAAGGGCTGACAAAAGAATTGATACAAGAAATGACCGGCCGCATTACCTCGATGGGCATTGAAGCGAAAATCAAGCCCGATTCCTGCACAGCATTCAGTTATGCCAATCGTTACACAAAATAATATTTCATACAGAATCCGCAAAATGTCGAATTATGCGGTTGACGATTTTTTTCTGTTTACTTATTCTAGCGGTAGAGCTGAAAGCAAATTTCACCTTGCTTTCGGAGGTATTCAGTTAAAAATAGGGGGCCTGATTACGTATGAGTCTTATCGGTGAACGATTTACGGAAGAAGAACAGAAACTTCTGCTGAATATCCTGATCAATCAAGAATATGCCATTGAGCTTTTGACCAGCGAAATCAACGATATAGAAGCAGGGTCAAAAAGCGTTGATGGAACCACTTATAAAAAACTCGTAACGCTCTATGACCGTTTTCGGAATGAAAATTAATCAGCGGCCTATAAATTGATACTCGATTGCAAAGAGTATCTTTTTTATTGACGGAAACTTTTCGACAAAAAATGATAATGTTTATATTATTGCAATATAGGGAATACATGCTTTGATGAAAAATGTAAAGGGGTCGAAGTGACATGATTAGCTTACAATCAGATCAGCTTCTTGATGCAACAGTCGGACAATTTATGATCGAGGCGGATAAAGTGGCGCACGTTCAAGTCGGAAACAACCTTGAGCATGCTCTATTAGTGCTGACGAAAACCGGCTATACCGCCATTCCCGTCCTTGACGCTTCGTACCGTCTGCACGGTTTGATCGGGACAAATATGATTATGAACAGCATTTTCGGACTTGAACGGATCGAGTTTGAGAAGCTGGATCAAATTACGGTTGAGGAAGTCATGCTGAAAGACATTCCCCGTCTCCACATCAATGATCCGATTATCAAAGGGTTCAGCATGGTCATTAACAACGGCTTTGTCTGCGTTGAAAATGATGAAGGCGTCTTTGAAGGCATTTTCACGAGAAGAGTCGTGTTAAAACAGTTGAGCAGCCATATCAGATCATTGAATAAGTAGGCTCGCACGATCAGCCTATTTGTTCTTTTGCATGCCGGAAAAAGAAAACGCATACATATGAGTGGCGCTTGCCTCGGCAGCCTTTATTTTATTAGAATGGTAGATAAGAAATACGAAAGGCATTGAAAAGGAGGACGACATGCAGCTTCAAGAGCTTCATATGCTCGTAGTTTTAGCTGAGGAATTAAACATGAGGAAGGCTGCCGAACGGTTATTCGTGTCACAGCCGGCTCTGTCCCAGCGATTGCAGACCATTGAAAAAGCCTGGGGAACAAAGATCTTTCTAAGATCTCAAAAAGGACTTACGGTAACGCCGGCAGGAGAAAAAATCATACAATTTGCAAATGACGTCACGGATCGGCAAGAAAGAATCAGAGAAAACATTGATGAACTTGAGGGTGAGATTCACGGTACATTAAAACTTGCCGTCGCCTCCATTATCGGGCAGCACTGGCTTCCGAAAGTGTTAAAAACATATGTGGAACGATATCCGAATGCAAAGGTCTCTCTCATTACAGGGTGGAGCAGCGAAATGCTGAAAAGTCTGTATGAAGATCAGGTACATATCGGCATTATCCGGGGAAATCCGGAATGGAAAGGCCGGAAAGATTATTTAATGACCGATCATTTATATTTGGTTGATACGGAAATTTCCTGTATTGATGATATTGCCCATACCAATCGGCCGTTTATCCAATTCAAAAGTGACAGTACATATTTTCAGGAAATTCAGCATTGGTGGCATCAAAAATTCAAAACCTCGCCGAAACAGACCATCCTCGTCGATCAGATTGAAACGTGCAAGCAGATGGCGCTGCACGGGATCGGTTATGCCATTCTGCCGTCAGTCACCTTAGAAGAGGAAGATAAAGTAAATAAAATGCCCCTGCTTGATACAAAGGACCATCCGATCGGCCGTGACACATGGCTGCTCGGTTATGAGCCGGCATTTGAATTAAAACAGGTGCAGGCTTTTGTTTCTGTTATTAAAGATATGCTGAAGCAGGAACGCCCATTTTAGAAAGACAGCAATCATGCTGTCTTTTTTTTATTTTTTATTGACAATGAAAATCATTATCATTTAAAGTGTTATATATGTTAATGAAAATCATTATCAATTACGAGGTGATCATATGCAGAAAGCATTAATGATATATGCAAGCATGTCGGGGAATACAGAGGATATTGCCGGCATTATAAAAGAAACACTGAGCGAGCATCAGATAGCAGTTGACTGCCTCGACATGGACGAGGCAGATGCGGATTCTCTCGAAGCATATGATTATGTTTTTGTCGGCACGTACACATGGGGGGACGGTGATCTTCCTTACGAAGCGGAAGATTTTTACGAAGATATTCTGCACAGCCAGCTCAACGGACTGAAAACGGCTTGTTTCGGTTCAGGCGATCACGCCTACCCGAAGTTTTGTGAAGCGGTCACGCTGTTTTACGATGCGTTTGAACAGGCCGGAGCCAATTTATATCCGGAAACGCTGAAAATCGAGCTGGCGCCCGAGACGGCTGAAGATCAAGAATGCTGCAAAGAATTTGTCCGCGGTTTTCTTGCATGGGCCGCACACCACGGAGACCGGTGCCATGTTTCATAAAGGCGCGACGGCTGTCATGGCATCAGTGACCTCAGGATATTTTGTCGCAGTGAAAGACGAAGGTATTTTTCATTTTTCCGCGGAAGAAGGCTGGAAAAGACTGTTCCGAGTGAAAAGCAGAATTCATGTGCTGACTTACATAGGGCCTTACATATTCGCCGCTGGAGAAAAAGGCGCCGTCCTCAGATCAGCCGATCAGGGAAAGACTTGGACGGCCTCCCGATTTCCGACCAGCGCCTCCGTATGGGCCGTTGCCGGGCGGAATGACGGGTTTGTCTGTGCGCACGGCACATACTGCCTCTACATATCTGATGATTTCGGCGTCACTTGGCATGTGGCTAAGCCCTTTTCACAATTAAAGGAGCCGCCTGTCATCCGTTCGCTTTGTTTACACGGGCAGACGATTTATATCGGCACCCGGATTCATATGAATCATGGCGGCATTTGGGCGTATGATCTTATGGAAGAACGCATCCGGCGTATAAGCCGCGAAAGGCAGCGCATGACGGCTTCAATGATGATGTATCAGAATGACTGGCTCATTGCAGCAAAGGGCGCGGCAAAGGGAGAACGGGGGGAGGTTGCCGTCCGAAACGTGCGGACGCAAGAGGAGTTTGCCATTACAGCCGGACCCGCCGTACGGGAAAAATCATTTCTCGACGTTTCTGAGGATAACGGGATTATTTATGTCACATCGTCACAGGACGAAAACGGATTTTCGCGTATTTATCAAGCTGATCTCGCCGCCGGTGAATTAAAGTGGTTTGATACGATCCGCGGTCACGGATGGCGGGTGGCCAACCGGGAAGAAAACTTTTTTTGCGCGGGCCTTTACGAAAGTAAGTTTGTCAGACCGTATGAGGCGGTTCGGCTCGCACATTAGTTTTTATGCATAAAGGAGAGACGAAGATGGGGAATGTATTGCTTGTTTACGCCACAATGTCAGGAAACACCGAGGCGATGGCGGATTTAATTGAAAAAGGGCTGATCGAAGCACAAGCATCCGTAGACAGATATGAAGCTATGGATATTCATGCCGAACTTTTTAATGATTACGAGTATATTTTATTAGGCACATATACGTGGGGAGACGGGGATCTTCCTGATGAAATGCTCGATATTGCTGAAGATATGGAAAACCTGGAGTTTATAGGAAAAACATTTGCTTTGTTCGGTTCCGGAGATACGTCCTATGAGTTTTTTTGCGGAGCGGTTGACGAATTGGAAAAAGTAATCACAGCCCGCGGCGGGCGGGTGGTGCTGCCGTCGGTCAAAATTGAAAACAACCCTGAGGGCAGTGAGGAAGAAGAGCTCCGGGAATTCGGAAGACAGTTTGCCGCGCTGTGCAGCCAGCCGGCAGAATAAAGGCTTGTTCCTTTTTTTCTTGTCTTTGTATCCTTCCTTTGTTACAGTAATGAGGTAGAAAATCAGAGGAGGACAATACATATGAAAATGATGGATGCAAATGAAATTATTTCATTTATTCAAAATAGTACAAAATCAACGCCTGTAAAAGTGTATGTAAAAGGCGATCTTGAAGGAATCAGCTTTGGCGATTCCGCTAAAACATTCCTGAACGGCCAATCCGGCGTCGTTTTTGGCGAGTGGGCTGAAATTAAAAGCGCAATCGAAGAAAACAAAGACAAAATTGAGGATTACGTCATTGAAAATGACCGCCGCAACTCTGCGATCCCGATGCTTGATTTAAAAGATGTTAAAGCGAGAATCGAGCCCGGCGCTATTATCCGCGACCAAGTCGAAATCGGCGACAATGCCGTTATCATGATGGGTGCATCTATTAATATCGGTTCAGTCATCGGCGAAGGTACGATGATTGATATGAACGTTGTTCTCGGTGGACGCGCGACTGTCGGCAAAAACTGCCACATCGGAGCGGGTTCTGTATTAGCGGGCGTTATTGAGCCGCCTAGCGCTAAGCCTGTTGTCGTGGAAGACGACGTTGTGATCGGCGCAAATGCGGTTGTGCTTGAAGGCGTAACAATCGGTAAAGGCGCGGTTGTCGCTGCCGGAGCCATCGTTGTAAATGACGTCGAGCCATATACCGTTGTAGCGGGAACACCTGCGAAAAAAATCAAAGATATCGATGAAAAAACAAAAGGCAAAACAGAAATCAAACAGGAATTACGCCAGCTGTAAGGAATGGTTTGATAGAATGGGCGTGGATGATAAAATCCACGCCTTATTCTTATCTCAAGGAGGAATACATATGGAAAAAGAGCGGCTCATTGCCATCCGAAGAGATCTGCACCGCATTCCGGAGATCGGCTTTCAGGAATATAAAACCCAACAGTACCTGCTGAATCTATTGAACCAATATCCGGAGGAAAGAATTGAAATCGAAACTTGGAGAACCGGCATCTTTGTCAAAGTCAACGGCACGGCTCCGGAAAAAATGCTCGCCTACAGAGCGGATATAGACGCTCTGTCGATTGAAGAGCAGACGGGGCTTCCGTTTGCATCTGAACACCCCGGTTTTATGCACGCATGCGGCCACGATATGCACATGACCATCGCGCTCGGCATTATTGATCATTTTGTCCATCATCCCGTCAAACATGATCTGCTCTTTTTATTCCAGCCGGCTGAAGAAGGACCGGGCGGAGCGGAACCGATGCTTGAAAGCGATGTGCTGAAAAAATGGACGCCGGATTTGATTACCGCTCTCCATATAGCACCTGAGCTTCCTGTAGGCACAATCTCCACCAAAAGCGGATTGCTGTTTGCCAATACAAGCGAGCTCGTCATCGATCTTGAGGGGAAAGGCGGACATGCGGCATATCCGCATACAGCAGACGACATGGTCGTTGCCGCGAGCACGCTTGTCACGCAGCTGCAGACGGTCATATCCAGAAATACGGATCCGCTTGACAGTGCTGTGATAACTGTCGGAACGATTACCGGGGGCACGGCGCAAAATATCATCGCAGAGCATGCTCATCTGGAGGGAACCATCCGGACGCTTTCCGGGGAATCAATGTGTATGGTGAAAAAGCGGATTGAAGAGCTTGTCAAAGGAATTGAAATCGGCTTCCGATGCAAAGGAAAAGTCACGTATCCGTCCGTTTATCATCAAGTTTATAATACAAGCGGCCTGACCGAAGAATTTATGCAATTTGTCAGCGATCATCATCTTGCTGACGTGAAAACGGCGAAAGAAGCGATGACCGGAGAAGATTTCGGATATATGCTGAAAAAATATCCCGGCTTTATGTTCTGGCTGGGGGCCGATTCATCCCACGGGCTTCATCACGCAAAGCTGAACCCGGATGAAGATGCGATGGAAACCGCGGTAAATGTCATGGTCGGATATTTTTCGAAGTATGCCAATTAAATCCGAAAAGAAGAATAATCTAACAAAAATTGAGCATTCTACATAACGGAGGTGTTCAATATGACGAAAAAAATTGGAATTGAACAATCTTTATCGGATGTAGAACAGGCGTTAAAACAAAAAGGATATGACGTAGTGATGATGAAGACTCCTGAGGATGCGAAGAATTGTGACTGCTGTGTCGTAACCGGACTTGACAGCAATGTCCAAGGAATTGCCGATACGTCAACTCAGGCTCCCGTCATTACGGCTTCCGGAATGACCGCCGACGAAATCTGCAGCGAAGTGGAAAAAAAATTTCAATAAAAAGAAAAAACCGAAGCTTACGCTTCGGTTTTTCTATTCGGCGGAAGCGGCGTTTTTAAAACGGTCGAGCGCGATTTTTATTTCTCTCCGCAGTACGCGTTCAACCCGCCATTGCTCCATATTTTCTGTTTTGGCAATGATTCTGATTACCATTTCTGACGTGCTTAAATCCTGAACCCCGATGACGTCCGGCCCTTCCTTAATCTGCGGGAGCTCAGCGGCTGCTTTGTCACACGCGGTTTGCAGGATTTGAATGGTTTCATCAAGATTTTTTTCAAGCGGCACTTTAATATCGACAAGCGCCTGCATCGTTCCGCGGGAATGGTTGCTCACATTCGTAATGCCCCGGTTGGGAAGATAGTGAAGCGTGCCGTCAAAGCTCCGGATTTGCGTCGTACGGAGACCGACCTGCTCGACAATGCCGCTGTAGCCGGCAACCGTAATATAATCGCCGACGTCGATCTGTTTTTCCAAAAGGATAAAAAATCCGGTGACGATGTCACTGACAAGCCCCTGAGCCCCGAAGCCGACTGCGAGACCGACCACGCCGGCGCCGGCAATGAGAGCGCTCGGATTGTAGTGAAATAAATCCAAAATCATCACGATAAAAACGAAAATCAGGATGTATCCATATACATTAAGCGCGAGGCTTCGCAAAGTATAAGCACGGCCTGTGGATAGGTTGTTTTGTTGCTCGAATTTCTGAAACAGATGCTTGATCAGCTTTTTTCCTGCCGCCCGGAAAATAAAGTACGCTAAAATAATGAGAGCCAGCTTTATGATGAAAATCCCGGCAGATGTGAGAAGCCCGGCCCAATCAAAGTGTTTTAAATCAATCATAGTGATGTCTTCCTTTCAAGTCTATTGCAGAAAAAGCTAAAAGTGATATACCCGTTTTTAAAATAAAATAAACCTTTTAATAGAAATCAGTTATTTCATTTATGATTTGTTCATATTGCCGGTTTCAATATCATCATTTTTGTGAAGATATGAACTAAGAAATCGCCACACTCATTTTAACATGGTGATTCAGCCAAATGATATCCTTTGGAGGGAAAACAGGAGTACGTTGCCCGGCGAAACTGAAAGCCCCGGCAAAAAACCTTTTTCATAAGGAGGGAAATAAGATGAAATTACGTCAGCAAATGCCTGAATTGACAGGCGCTAAAGCATGGATTAACAGAGAAGTCACGAAGGAACAGCTGGTCGGCGGAAAGCCGGCACTGATTCACTTCTGGTCCGCCAGCTGCCGCATGTGTAAAGAAGCGATGCCTGAGATGAACGAATTTCGTGATAAATATAAAGATCAGCTGAATGTGGTGGCCGTTCACATGCCCCGTTCCGAAGATGATCTTGATCTTGAGAAAATCAAGGAAACAGCGGCTGAACACGATATCTCTCAGCCGATTTACGTCGACAGCGATCATACGCTGACTGAAGCATTTGAAAATGAATATGTGCCGGCTTATTACGTTTTTGATAAAAGCGGACAGTTCCGCCATTTTCAAGCGGGAGGAAGCGGGATGAAAATGCTTGAAAAACGCGTCAGCCGAGTACTTTCAGAATCGGAGCAGGCTTCTGAGTAATCGGGACAATCTCCGTCGGACTATTGTCTCGGTTCCGCAAACCCTTTGCCGTTAGGTAACAGGGTTTTTTTGTGTCTATTGGATAAAAAATTCCAATATGACATGTGTGGCTTAAAAAATAAGAGAAACAGCCGTAAACACGCTGTACCGCTTGTTTTATCCATATCATAATCTTTTACATATTATAGTCGAAAATTGTAGATATTACGCTAATTTTCATTAAACAAGTAATTTCAAGTTATATTTTGAAATGGTTGAATAAATTGGAACTTTGTCCAGAATCCCCTATATGATAAGGGATTTTTGTATATAAAGTACCATTTTCAGAAAATAAGCACTTTTTCATAGAGTAAATAAAATAGTAAAATGATAAAATAATAGTTGATAAAATTACTTTTGTAATCTAATATCTTAATAAAAGCGTTTAAATTTTTGACAGGGGGTTTTACACATGTTTAATGAAAGAGAAGCGCTGCGCTTACGTTTAGAACAATTGAACGAAGCAGAGGTAAAAGTCATTCGTGAATATCAAATAGAACGTGATAAAATATATGCAAAACTGAGAGAATTAGACAATACAGGCAGCCTGTCCGATACAAAAAAAGAGTTTCGTCCGGAGAAAAAAAGTGACTCTCTCCCGGTGCTTGCAGAGCTTGCAGCACAGGAAATGAGAAGCTATCAAAAGCCGCAGACACAACCTCAATCCTCCCAGCCGCAGATGCAGTCTATTACGTCTCTTCCCGCCGGCATTCCAGACGGTTCTACAAGAAGAAGAAGAGGGACGGCGAGACCGGGATCAAAAGCGGCAAAACTGCGCGAAGCAGCGATTAAAACATTGAAACGCCACAATGCAGCGATCAAAAGTTCCGAACTGCAAAAGGAAATTGAAAAGGAAAGCGGCCTTGAAATTCCTAATATGACAACATTTATGCAAAGCTTAATTAAAATGTATCCGGAAGTGAAAAAACCATACCGCGGCCAATATATTCTTGAGGGAGAAATTTCTCAGGAAACATCAGAAACGGCAAATGATACGGCTGCTGAATAATAAAACAGTAAAAACTGCTTGCGTTACTCAAGCAGTTTTTTTGCGTTTTCCCGCTTATTCTGTGGAAGTGACGCATCTTTTCCCGGCTTTTTTTCAAGCTTGACGACATATTTTTGGAAAGGCTTTTCGCCGTCAGCACGTTCTTTCAACGCATCCAGTTTTTCATCAAACGACTGATCGCGGGACTCTGATTGTACAAATTGTTTTTGCAGGGAGATGACTTGTTCGGTAACGGCTTTAAGCAAGTCTTCTGCCTGAACAGTCTCTTTAGAAACAGAAGGGATTTCCAGAGCTTGTTCCGCCGGTTCCGCCGTGCGGCTGTCAATATCAGCAAAATGGCCGGCAATCCAAGCATCACTTTCGTCCAGCTGCCGTTTATACGAAAGAATGGTTTCTTGAAATAACTTTTCTTTCGTTTTTTCTATTTCTACAAGCCGTTCTTTTGTTTCTAGTATTCGATCTCTCATATGATTAATTTCTATTTTAATATGTTTGAGCTGGTATTCTTTTTCTATCATTTGTGTTTGGAGCCGGGTATTTTCGTCTGCAGCGGCATGATAACGCTGTTTCATATCTTCGTGAGAAGTCCGTTCAGTTTGAATGGCGGTCTCAAGTGAGCGGATGCGGGTATGTAAGTTTTTATTTTCTTCT
The DNA here is from genome assembly GCF_018861275.1 of Bacillus sp. JNUCC-22. Lineage (NCBI taxonomy): Bacteria > Bacillati > Bacillota > Bacilli > Caryophanales > Bacillaceae > Bacillus > Bacillus sp. JNUCC-22. The sequence continues at coordinate 1,379,434 of NZ_CP076408.1, forward strand.
TCAAATTTTACATTTGTAAGATGCAGACGGTGCTTTTCTTCCATCTCATTTTTCCGCCGAAACGTTTCCTGCTGAAGCAGTTCTTGCAGAATGACGATTTTATCGAGCAGCCCGGCTCTGATTTCATGCAAAGAACGTTCCGTGTCACTTGTCTGTTTGTGTTTTTGAGCCATGGCTTCCAATTCGTCAGAAAGCTTGTGAAGCCGCTCTTTAATATTGGCGTTTTCCTCCTGAAGCTTATTATTTTTTTGATGGAAGTAGCTTGCTTCAAATTCTGAAATTAATTTTCTGCATCTGGAAAGTTCGGATTTCAAGTAAAGGTTCTCTTGAGAAGTGTCGTGGAAAAACGGACCGGATATTTTCATAAGAACCATCTCCCTCATGATGTTAACACTACAATATGGGAAAGGATCAACGGCTATTCCTCTTAATTAAACAGACAAGCACCGTAATATTGTATTTCGGCTGAGGCGTTTGCTATGCTTTTATATAGAATGGGAGAGAGATGACATGAAACGGGTGAATGTAATATTAGCGGGGGGAGCTTCCCGAAGATTCGGAGAACCGAAAGCTTTTGCAAAGTGGAAGGGCGGCATGTTTTATGAACAGGCGAAAAAAGCCTTCGGCGGCGGAGAAACGGTAATTATCAGCCGCCCTGAACATATAAAAAAGTTCTTATCAAACAGGGAGCGGCATGTTTTTGCCGATGAGCCGCGGTTTCGGGGAATGGGCCCGCTTGCCGGCATCTATACGGCAATGAAACAAACGGAAGGCGAAATATATACGGTCATATCCTGTGACACGCCGCTCGTGAAAAGAAAAACGATGGCGGCGCTTGAAATGAAGCTGACCGGAAACCTGGACGCTGTCATACCGGTTTGTGAAAACAGAGAGCAGCCCCTCTTGGCGGTTTATCATAAGCGGGTGCAGGATGTGCTTTTTGATCAGCTGACACAAAACAAACTGAAAATGACAGACACGCTGAAACGGCTGTCTGTCTGTTATGTGCAGGCTGAAGACATCGGCGCCGGGCCGGAGGAGTTCGCTAATATCAACACACAGGACGATTACACCAGACTTTTGGCGCATGTCGAGTCTTCAAATCAAGACTGATCGGGAAGAAACATGGTATGATGAAATAAAAATGCAAGGGGACAACACAGATGGAAGAGCGCTATTCGCGGCAGACAAGATTTAAGCCGATAGGGGAAAAAGGGCAGCAGGCGCTGGCTGACAGCAGTGTCCTGATTGTCGGAGCCGGAGCCCTCGGAACAGCAGCGGCAGAGGGCCTGGCAAGAGCCGGAGCGGGCCGTATGGCGATTATTGACCGGGATTATGTGGAATGGAGCAATTTACAAAGACAGCAGCTGTATACAGAAGAAGACGCGAGACAGCGCCTGCCGAAAGCAATGGCGGCCAAGGCGCGTCTTTTGGCGGTAAACAGTGATATACATATCGATGCTTACGCGGCGGAAGGTACGGCGGAAACGCTCGAACCGCTGATCGAACAAGCGGATTGCATCGTGGATGCGACAGATAATTTTGAAACGAGAATGGTCATCAATGATCTGGCGCTGAAAACGAAAACACCTTGGATTTACGGTGCCTGTGTCAGCAGTCAGGGAATGTGCATGACGATTATTCCGGGGGTTACGCCGTGTTTATCCTGCCTGTTTGAGCAAATGCCCGTGGGCGGAGCGACATGTGATACAGCAGGCATCATACCTCCGGCGGTTCATATCGTCTCCGCTTATCAGCAGGCTGAGGCGCTGAAATTGCTGACAGGAAATCATGCGGCGGTAAATCGGCGCTTTTTCACGTTTGACGTGTGGAATAACACCAATATGAGCATAAATGTGGATCAGATCAAACGGGATCATTGCCCTTCCTGCGGCGCGGAGCCCGTATATCCGTATCTGCAGCCTGAAAACAGGCCGAAAGCAAGCGTGCTGTGCGGAAGAGACACCGTTCAAATCAGATCGGAAGCCTTAAAGAGGCTGGATAAAGAAGAGCTTGTCAAACGTCTGAAGCAGATCGGTAAAGTGGAAGCAAATGAATTTCTGCTGCACATGGCGTATGAGCGCTTCAGAATCGTTATTTTTCAGGACGGACGGGCTTTGATTCACGGTACAAACGATATAAAAGAAGCAAATTCAGTTCTGGCCAGGGTGATCGGACTGTAGGAAGGGGAGATATTGCTATGCTTGAAAAAAGAACGCCGATTCAGGTGGACGAAGCAGTCCGCCGGGTGAGCCGGTATAAAAAACAGGGGGATACCGAATGGGTGGCGCTTGAGGACAGTCTCCACCGCTATTTGGCGGAGGATGTTAAGGCGGATCATGATGTGCCGGCCTTTAACCGTTCCCCGTATGACGGGTTTGCCATCAGGGCGAGCGATTCAAAAACGGCTTCCCGTGACAATGCCGTCACCTTTGAAGTCATTGACCATATCGGAGCAGGCGCCGTGTCAGAAAAAGAACTCGGGCCTTATGAAGCGGTCCGCATTATGACGGGGGCGCAGATTCCAAAAGGTGCGGATGCCGTAGTGATGCTTGAGCTGACAAAAACGTTTTCTGAAAACGGGACGAATTACATGTCAGTGAAACGCCCTTTTCATGCGGGTGATAATATTTCATATCAAGGAGAAGATGCGAAAAAAGGCAGCTCGCTATTAAAAAAAGGGACGAAAATCACGCCGGGCGTAACCGCTCTTTTAGCAACCTTCGGCTATGCTTCTGTTCCAGTGGTCAGAAAGCCGGTTGTCGGCATTATCGCAACGGGGACCGAGCTTCTTCATGTCAGCGATCCGCTTGAGCCGGGGAAAATCCGCAACAGCAACGCTGCCATGGTGTATGCCCAGGTCATTGAAGCGGGCGCGGTACCGCTGAACTTAGGGAAAATTTCCGATGATTTTGATGACAGCTATGATGCGGTGAAGGAAGCTATGAAAAAAGTTGATTTTCTGATCACGACCGGCGGCGTGTCAGTCGGCGATTTTGATTTTCTTCCAGACATTTATAATAAGCTCGGAGCGGAAGTTCTTTTTAACAAAGTGGCAATGCGCCCGGGGAGCGTGACAACTGTCGCCCGGGCCGATGACATGCTGCTGTTCGGCCTTTCAGGCAATCCGTCCGCATGTTATGTCGGATTCACCCTGTTTGTCAAACCGATGATTCAGACATGGCTTCTGAATGAAAAACCTCATTCCGGATGGGCGGAAGCCGTGTTAACAAACGACTTTCCGAAACCGAATCCATTTACGAGATTTGTGAGGGCGTTTGTTTATCATAAGGACGGAAAGATGATGGCGTCACCGGTCGGTCTCGACAAATCAAGCTCAGTCACATCTCTAGCCGAAGCAAACGCGTTTATCCTTCTGCCGGGAGGAACGAGGGGGTATGAAGCGGGCCGGACGGTTCACGCGCTCCTCATCCGTGATGAGAATGGAAGTGAATGGCCGTGGTCAATTCTTTCCCGATCGTCCAGATCGTAGGTTTTCAAAACAGCGGTAAAACAACGTTTATTGAACGTGTGCTGAAAGCGGCGCCGAAAGAGTGCGATATTGGATGTTTAAAACATCACGGACACGGCGGAGAACCGGAACCTTTTTCTGACGGAAAAGACTCGGAGCGTTTTTCAAAAGCCGGGGCCGCGGTTACGGGAGTAGAAGGGGATGGCGTCCTGCAGCTTACGGCGCGAAAAAAATGGGATCTGGCGGGTTTGATCAGTCTGTATGAATGCCTGGGAATTGACGGTCTTCTCATAGAGGGATTTAAACATGCGCCGCATCCGAAAATCATTATGATCAAAGACAGCGAAGATTGGCAAAAGCTGAAGCATTTGGAGCGCGTGATCGCGGTTATCAGCAGAAATACGGAGCATATGCCGGCAGATGCAGGCATGCCCGTTTTCCATGCGGACGATCCGGCTGCCATGATGTTTGTGCTTTCGCAGCTGAAAGGGGAATCTGCATAAATGGAACGTTTTCAAATTACAAGGGAACCTATCATTGCGGAAAATATCGTAAAAAAAGTTGAAAAGCGTGAAGCCGGCGCCATCACAACGTTTATCGGCACGGTCAGAGAGTGGACTGCCGGACGGCGGACGGTGCGTCTCGAATATGAAGCGTATGAACCGATGGCTGTTCAAATGCTTTCTCAAATCGGCGATGAAATCAGTGCGAAATGGGAAGGAGCCGAAGCTGCAATCACTCACCGTGTCGGCGTCCTTGATATCGGAGAAGCAGCGGTCGTAATCGCCGTGTCTTCTCCGCACAGAAAGGCGGCATATGAGGCGAATGAATATGCAATTGAACGGATAAAACAGATTGTGCCGATATGGAAAAAAGAAATCTGGGAAGACGGAGAAGAATGGATAGGCGATCAGCTGGAAACAACGCCCTATCCGAACGGAAAACCGGATTTGCATAAAGGGGAATCGCGATGATTAAAGTATTATTGTTTGCCGGGCTTGCGGAGCAGGCGGGAACACCGGTCATTGAACTTGACGAAAAAGAGACGGCGGCGTCTGCTGTAAAAACGCTGCTAAAGGAACGGTACGGCCTTCAGACGATTGACAATGCCATGATCGCAATCAATGAAACATATGTAAAAGACAACAGCATCGTAACAGAAGGTGATACCATTGCCTTTATCCCTCCTGTAAGCGGAGGGTGAAAAAAGAGCCGGATGTGCATCATTGCCATCCGGCTTTTTTGTATATAGGCGCTGAATTCCAGAGAATATCTAAATGGGATTTAAAGGAATTTGCGATTGAGCTGGTTTTGACTGCATGAATAGGCTGAAGACAGTGCCTTCACAAGGCTTTGAGCCTCCCGTCATACCGGTCAGACAATGCTTTTTTTTACATAATTATGGAACGTAAAGCTGAGAATTTGTGTTACAATTTAGCATAAATACGCAAACGGCAAAAAAATTGAAACTTCTCTCAGCCTAAAGCGTACGTATAAACAGAATAATACATAGGAGGCATCAGCAATATGGAACCAAACCTGGAAAAAAGCAATACGGCAGTAACGGAAAAGCCGTCAATTTTCGGCGTCATTACAAGTCCTGTTGTGCAGTTTAAAAGATTAAAAGAAAAGCCGGTCATCGGCATTCCTCTCCTGATTGTCATCATTCTCATCGCGGCCGGCAGTATTTTGCGCGGTCTTGGGATGAATTATGAAGAAGTGCTGAACAGCTCATCTCTTGACGGTTTGACGGATGATCAGATTGAAATGACCAAAACCTTCGCTAAATTCGGCACGATGTTCGGAGGAATCTTCGGGGGCATTATCGCTCTGTTTATCGTTCCGCTCATTTACTGGCTGTGCGTCAAAATTTCAGGCGGCGTGACAACTTACAAAAAAATGCTCTCACTCAGCCTGTTTACGGCATTTATTACCAATATCGGCTTAGTTATTAACGGTCTTGTTACTTATTTTACCGGTGCGGGCTCATTGTATGCCGTAACATCTTTGGCGAGTGTCATACCGGCCGGAGACGGCGTCGCGGTCTTTTTAAGCGCGTTCGACATTTTCAGCATCTGGAGCTATATTCTGCTCGCTTTGGGACTTCGCTATACAGGCGGCATTTCGAAAAAAGCGGCCTGGACTTCCGCGATTGTCCTGTTTGTTATTATGCTTTTAGTTTCGGCAGTCGGAGGACTGTTAAGTTCAGTGACAGCAGGTGTATAACATGAAAAAAATTTGGATCGGAATCGGCATCGCCGTAATTGTTGCAGTATTCATCGGTATCAATATTTATAAGTCTGCCGCTCCCGCGGGCGGCAGCGCCGGGAAAAAAATCGAAACCGGAACCATGGAAAATAGAGAAATCTCCTCTACGGTTATGGTTCCGGGAACACTTAAATTCTCTAAAGAACAGTATGTTTTTTATGAAGCGGATAAAGGAACTCTTGATAAAGTGAAAGTAAAAGAAGGCGACAAAGTAAAAAAAGGATCGTCGTTAGTCACGTATACAAATGAGCAGCTCAATCTTGATAAAGAACAAAACGAGTTGACAGAACAATCAAAACGGATGCAAATCGAACAAGTTGAAGAAAAACTCAGAGCATTAAACAGCAAGGAACAAGATCTGGCAAAACAAGTGGGAGAAGCGGAAGCCAAAAAACAAATTGAATCCGAACGGACTGATCTGCAGCTTCAGCAAAAAACGGCGGAAATCGAATTAAAGCAATCTGATTTGCAAAAGCAGTCTCTTGAAAATCAGGTGGCGAATCTCAATGTTAAGAGTGAGATGGACGGGACGGTAATCTCGGTAAATCAAGAAGCGGCTTCTAAAAAATCGGATATTCAAGAACCGGTTATACATATAGGAGACCCGGAACACCTGATCGTTGCCGGCAATTTGTCCGAATACGACACGCTGAAAGTGAAAAAGGGACAAAGCGTTACGATTACCTCAGACGCCATCCCCGGTAAAACGTGGAAAGGGAGAGTGGCGGCTGTCGGCCTCGTTCCTGATCAAAAGTCAAGCGCTGCTTCAGGGGAAAGCACGGAACAGGCTGTGCAGTATCCGTTTCAGGTTAAGCTGATCGGAAACCTTCCGGAGGGCAAGCCGGGGTTTAAATTAATTATGAACATTGAAACCGACAAACGGAAAGCCGATACGCTGCCGTCCTCCGCGGTCAAAAAAGACGGAGATGAGCACTGGGTCTTTACGGTGAAAGACGGGAAGGCCAAACGCGTGAAAGTTAAAGTCGGCGATACCGCAAATCAGCTTACGGAGATAAAAGAGGGGCTTTCAAAGGATGATAAAGTCATTCTGAATCCGGCTGACGGTTTGACTGATGGAACGGATGTGAAAGCATAGATGATTCAGCTTTCAAAGGTGAAAAAAAGCTATCAGATCGGCAAGGAGACGTTTGATGTTCTCCGTTCAATTGACTTGACGATTGAAGAAGGAGAATATGTGTCAATTATGGGACCGTCGGGATCGGGAAAATCTACGATCATGAATATCATCGGCTGTCTGGACAGACCGACGTCCGGCAGTTACAGGCTTGCGGGCGAAGATGTTTCTTCATGCACTGAAAAAGAGCTTGCGGCGGTCCGGAACAAATCAATCGGATTTGTCTTTCAGCAGTTTCAGCTGCTGCCGCGATTGAATGCAAGAAAAAATGTCGAACTCCCCATGATCTACGCCGGTATCGGCAAAAAAGAGCGTGAGGAACGGGCTGAGCACGCGCTGGAAAAAGTCGGTTTGGCGGATCGGATGCGTCACATGCCGAATGAGCTGTCGGGCGGCCAGAAGCAGCGTGTCGCGATTGCAAGAGCCATCGTGAACGAACCGAAGCTCATTTTAGCTGATGAACCGACCGGCGCGCTGGATACGAAAACAAGCATTTCCATTATGGAGCAGTTCACAGAGCTTAATGCAGAGGGCGTGACCGTGGTGCTCGTCACTCATGAGCCTGAAGTGGCGGACTGTACAAACAGAGTGATTTTCGTCCGTGACGGCATGATCGTTTCCCGCGATGCTGAGCAGAGGAGAGTGGGGGAATGAGCCTGTCAGAAAATCTCCGAATGGCCCTCAGTTCCGTAAGAGCTCACAAGCTGAGATCGATTCTGACAATGCTCGGAATCATTATCGGCGTCGGTTCAGTAATTGTTGTTGTGGCTGTCGGCCAAGGCGGAGAGCAAATGCTGAAGCAATCCATCAGCGGGCCGGGCAATACGATTGAATTGTTTTACATGCCCAGTGATGAAGAATTAACAGCCAATCCGAACGCCTTACAGGAAGCGAGTTTTACAGAAGAAGATATTAATGGATTAAAAGGAGTGGACGGCGTAAAGCAGGTTGTCGCTTCCGCGGTAAAATCCATGACGGCCCGTTACCATGAAGAAGACACGGATATTACGCTGAACGGCATTAACAGCGGCTACATGGACGTAAAAAAACTGGATGTTCAAGATGGACGGACATTTACGGATAATGATTTTCTTTCCGGGAAAAGAGCGGGAATCATCTCGAAAAAAATGGCTGAAAAGCTGTTCGGGAAAACGTCTCCGCTCGGAAAAATCGTCTGGGCCGGCGGACAGCCCGTTGAAGTAATCGGCGTACTGAAAGAAGAGAGCGGCTTTTTATCGTTAGGACTCAGTGAAATGTATGTGCCGTTCAACATGCTGAAAACGTCTTTCGGTACTAACGACTACAGCAACGTTTCCGTTCAGACGGAGTCAGCTGATCAAATCAAATCAACAGGAAAAGAAGCGGCCCGTCTCTTAAATGACAATCACGGTACAAAAGAGGCCTATCAAGTCATGAATATGGAAGAAATCGCGGCGGGCATCGGCCAGGTCACGACCGTCATGACGACGATCATCGGTTCGATCGCCGGTATTTCTCTCATTGTCGGCGGGATCGGGGTCATGAATATTATGCTTGTATCAGTGACGGAACGGACAAGAGAAATCGGCATCCGCAAATCGCTCGGTGCCACGAGAGGACAGATTCTGACACAATTCTTAATTGAATCTGTTGTGCTTACATTAATCGGCGGCTTAATCGGAATCTGTCTCGGCTACGGGGGAGCATCACTCGTTTCCCTTATCGCAGGCTGGCCGTCGCTCGTTTCCTGGCAGGTGGTTTGTATCGGCGTGCTGTTCAGTATGCTGATCGGTGTCATTTTCGGTATGCTGCCCGCCAACAAAGCATCACGCTTAGATCCGATTGAAGCGTTACGGTATGAATAACCCGTACCCCATGCAGTCTGCATGGGGTTTTTTTGTGTTTTAATGATTGAATGAATATAATAGACTTTTTTCATTTATGATAAAAAGAAAATGTCATACAATTGTCCCCCTTTTTGTCGAATTTACAGTTTACAAACCCTATGTACATACGTTAATATGAACAAATGTGAAAGATTTTGATAGTTATTGAGTGAATTTGAGTGATTTTAGTTGCTAGAAGTAAAAAAAGCGTTTACAATTATCTTGCAGCCGAAATGAATACGTTTCCAAAGGAGGCGGAATATGCTCACTCCTGAAAGGTATCAGCTGATTATGGATCAGATTGAAAAGCGTGATGTGGTGAAGATTCAAGAGCTGATAAGTATGACAAATGCTTCTGAATCAACGATCAGAAGAGATTTATCAACACTTGAAGAGCGCGGATTTTTAAAACGCGTTCACGGCGGGGCGTCTAAACTTTCCAACAGCAGGCAAGAACCCGATATGCTTGAAAAATCCTCCAAAAACCTTCAGGATAAACTGAAGATCGCAGAAGAAGCGGCATCTTTATTAGAAGAAGGTGACTGTATTTATCTTGATGCGGGAACAACTACATTGCACATGATTGATTTTATAGATCCCTCTAAGGACATTGTGGTTGTCACAAACGGAGTTATGCATATCGACGCTTTAATAAGGAAAGGGATCCCCTTTTATCTTCTCGGAGGATATGTGAAGCATAGAACAGGTGCGATGATCGGCGGCGCCTCATTAACGGCGGTCAGCCAGTACCGTTTTGACAAAAGCTTCCTCGGGGTGAACGGCGTGCACATTGAAGCCGGCTTTACAACACCCGATCCGGATGAGGCTCTTCTGAAGACAAAGGCTGTGAGACAGGCGAAAAATGCGTATGTTTTAGCCGATCCTTCTAAATTCGGCGAGATTTCTTTCGCAGCGTTCGCCGCCTTGGGCGATGCCGCTATCATTACCACTGAAGCTGAAGAACTTGCATTCGATAATTACCAAGAAAAAACTGTCGTAAAGGTAGTGAAACCATGATTTACACTGTAACCCTCAATCCGTCTGTTGACTATATCGTTCACGTTGAAGATTTTGCCGTAGGCGGTTTAAACCGTTCCAGCTATGACACGAAGTATCCCGGCGGAAAAGGCATCAACGTTTCGAGATTACTGAAAAGACATCATGTGCCGTCAAAAGCATTGGGGTTTGTCGGCGGATTTACCGGAAATTATATCACGTCATTTTTGCAGCAGGAAGGTCTGGAAACGGCTTTTTCTGAGGTAGATGAAGACACACGTATAAATGTAAAACTGAAAACGGGCGATGAAACGGAAATTAACGGACAGGGCCCGACGATTTCAGACGAAATGTTCAATGCCTTTTTAGAACAGTTCTCCGCTTTGGAAGAGGGAGACATCGTCGTTTTAGCGGGAAGCATTCCTTCTTCCCTGCCGCATAACACGTATGAAAAAATTGCTGAGGCATGCAGAAAGCAGAATGCCCGGGTAGTGGTGGACATCTCCGGTGAAGCGCTGATGAAAGCGACAGAAATGAAACCGTTTTTGATGAAGCCGAATCATCATGAGCTTGGCGAAATGTTCAATACGGTCATTGATTCAGCCGAAGCTGCCGTTCCTTACGGTAAAAAATTGATTGAACAAGGCGCTGAACATGCGATTGTTTCGATGGCTGGCGACGGTGCGCTTTTATTTACGAAAGAGGCGGTTTTCCTCGCCAATGTTCCTAAAGGAAAGCTTGTCAATTCGGTAGGCGCGGGTGATTCCGTCGTCGCGGGATTCCTTGCGGGAATTTCAAAACAGCTGCCTTTGGAAGATGCGTTCCGTTTAGGAGTTGCTTCCGGAAGCGCAACGGCATTTTCTGAAGAACTCGGAACTGAAGAGTTTGTACAGCAGCTTCTTCCTGAAGTTAAAGTCACACGTCTATAGAGGAGGAAAGAAAAGTGAAGATAACTGAGCTGTTAACAAGAGATACAATTCATCTCAATATAGAAAGCAAAGAGAAAGAAAACGTTATCGATGAAATGGTGACAGTGCTTGACAAAGCCGGCAGATTAAATGACAGAGAGGCTTACAAAGCAGCCATTTTAAATCGTGAAAGCCAAAGCTCGACGGGAATCGGCGAAGGCATTGCCATCCCTCATGCGAAGACGGCGAGCGTCATTAACCCGGCCATCGCATTCGGCCGTTCAAAAGATGGTGTGGATTATGAATCATTAGACGGTCAGCCGGCACACCTGGTCTTTATGATTGCGGCAACCGAAGGAGCGAATAATACGCACCTTGAGGCATTATCAAGACTTTCAACGCTTCTCATGCGTGAGGAAATCCGCAAACAGCTTCTTGAAGCTGAATCAGAAGATGCGATCATTGACATCATCAATCAGCATGACAAAGATGACGATGAGGAAGAAGAAGAGCAGGAAGAACAGGCAGCGCCGTCAGGAAAGGGCAAAATCCTTGCCGTTACGGCATGTCCGACAGGTATCGCCCATACGTTCATGGCAGCTGACGCACTGAAGGAAAAAGCGAAAGAGCTCGGCGTTGACATTAAAGTCGAGACAAACGGCTCAAGCGGTATCAAACATAAGCTGACGGCTCAAGAAATTGAAGACGCGCCTGCGATTATCGTGGCGGCTGATAAACAGGTTGAAATGGAACGCTTTAAAGGCAAACATGTTCTTCAAGTGCCTGTAACGGCCGGTATCAGACGTCCTCAGGAACTGATTGAAAAAGCCGTTAACCAAGATGCGCCGATTTACGAGGGCAGCGGCGGAGGATCTTCCGCTTCAGATGAAGACGGCCCGAAACAGAAATCAGGCACAAGCATCGGAAGTACTTTCTATAAACACTTAATGAGCGGTGTCAGCAACATGCTGCCATTTGTCGTCGGCGGCGGAATTCTCGTTGCGATTTCATTCTTCTGGGGAATTCATTCAGCTGATCCGAAAGACCCGACATACAACACGTTTGCCGCAGCGCTGAACTTTATCGGCGGCGATAATGCGTTAAAGCTGATTGTTGCAGTTCTTGCCGGATTCATCGCAATGAGTATTGCGGACCGTCCGGGATTTGCGCCGGGTATGGTCGGCGGATTTATGGCTACGCAGGCGAATGCCGGATTCTTGGGCGGACTGATTGCCGGATTCTTAGCAGGTTATGTCGTAGTCCTTTTGAAAAAGCTGTTTGTCTTTATTCCTCAGACTCTTGACGGATTAAAACCTGTATTGATTTATCCGCTGCTCGGTATTTTTATCACCGGTGTCCTGATGCAGTTTGTCATAAACACACCTGTCGCAGCGTTTATGAATTTCTTAACAAATTGGCTTGAAAGCCTTGGAACTGGAAACCTTGTCTTAATGGGTATTATTTTAGGCGGTATGATGGCTATCGACATGGGCGGCCCGCTCAATAAAGCGGCGTTCACTTTCGGTATCGCGATGATCGGGGCCGGAAACTATGCGCCGCATGCGGCCATCATGGCGGGCGGAATGGCTCCGCCGCTTGGAATCGCACTGGCGACAACATTCTTTAAACACAAATTCTCTAAACGTGACCGTGAAGCCGGTATTACGTGCTACTTCATGGGAGCAGCTTTCGTTACAGAAGGCGCCATCCCGTTTGCAGCGGCTGATCCGCTTCGCGTCATCCCTGCAGCCGTTGTCGGTTCTGCGGTAGCGGGCGGGTTGACAGAGTTTTTCCGGGTAACGCTTCCTGCACCGCACGGAGGAATATTCGTTGCATTCATTACGAACCATCCGCTGCTTTACTTAATGAGCATCGTGATCGGAGCGATTGTAACGGCGGTTATCTTGGGAATCGTCAAAAAACCGGTTGTAGAGAAATAAGCAAAAAGCGTCCTTTACGGGCGCTTTTTTCAATCATATGCGCATAGAAGCGTTATGTATTTGGTGATGAGTTGTGATAAAGTAAAGATAGTACATGAAACCGTAACAGTGATCGTCTAGGAGGAACCACGTTGACTGAAGAACAAAAACCTACTTCTGAAAAATCGGTAAAAAGAAAATCCAACACGTATTGGGAATGGGGAAAGGCCATCATTATAGCGGTCGCTCTTGCGCTTTTAATCCGCCATTTCCTGTTTGAACCGTACTTAGTGGAAGGATCATCAATGTACCCGACATTACATGACGGTGAAAGGCTGTTTGTCAACAAAAGCGTCAATTATATCGGAGAAATCGAGCGGGGGGACATCGTCATTATTAACGGCGATACATCGAAAGTCCATTATGTAAAGCGGCTCATCGGAAAACCCGGAGAAACGGTGGAAATGAAAAATGACACGCTTTATATAAACGGCAAAAAAATCGATGAACCGTACCTCGCGAGCAATAAAAAAGAAGCGAAAAAACTGGGAGTCAACCTGACGGGAGATTTCGGCCCCGTAAAGGTTCCGAAAGGCAAATACTTCGTCATGGGCGACAATCGGCTGAACTCAATGGACAGCCGGAACGGACTCGGTTTAATTGCCGAAAAACGGATCGTCGGCACCTCGAAGTTTGTGTTCTTCCCGTTTCATGATATGCGTCAGACAAAATAAAAACGCCGCGCTGCCCGATTCGGACAGCAGGCGTTTTTTATTTGGCAAACGAGGCGGCGACGGCAATGAACATTACCGTGGCCAGCACTGATCCGACAATGGCCAGAACGCTGAAAAAAAGATTCACCTGCTGCTTCTCTTTGCCGCGTTTTTCAAGCATCCGTTTTGAAAAGAGATGCGAAAACGTGTAAATGAGGGCGATTCCGACGTACAAGCCGATGTCACGTGCGGTAAAGCCTGTGACGGCCAGAAAAACCCCGGTAAAGAAAATCATAAGACAATATTCTGTGAGTGTTAAAAGCTTCAACTTGTTCCTCCGTGATGAATATGTATATATATCTATTGTATCACAGGGCTTCGGGTTTGGCGCTTGCGTCTTTTCAAAACCCTTATATTCGCAGGGAAACATTTCTCTTCCCCTTTATTCATGGTATACTTTTAATGATGATAGACACGATGGAGGATTCTAAATGATTGCTGTAAATAATGTGAGCTTGCGTTTTGCGGATCGCAAGTTATTTGAAGATGTCAATATTAAATTTACGCCGGGCAACTGCTACGGATTAATAGGCGCAAACGGTGCCGGAAAATCAACATTTTTGAAAATTTTATCCGGTGAGCTGGAGCCGCAGACCGGCGATGTCCATATGAGCCCGGGCGAACGTCTTGCCATTCTGAAGCAGAACCACTTTGAATATGAAGACTTCGAAGTGCTGAAAGTCGTTATTATGGGACATAAACGTTTATACGAAGTCATGCAGGAAAAAGACGCGATTTATATGAAGCCTGATTTTTCAGATGAAGACGGCATCCGCGCCGCTGAGCTTGAAGGAGAGTTTGCGGAATTAAACGGATGGGAAGCTGAAAGTGAAGCCGCTATTTTGTTAAAGGGCCTGGGCATCTCTGAAGACCTGCATACGAAGAAAATGGCGGACTTAGGCGGTTCAGAAAAGGTGAAAGTGCTCTTGGCACAGGCGCTGTTCGGCAAGCCGGACGTTCTGCTGCTTGATGAACCGACCAACCACTTGGATCTGAAAGCGATTCAGTGGCTGGAAGAGTTTTTAATCAACTTTGAGAACACAGTCATCGTCGTATCCCATGACCGTCACTTTTTAAATAAAGTGTGCACGCACATCGCCGATCTTGATTTTAATAAAATTCAAGTGTACGTCGGCAACTATGATTTCTGGTATGAATCCAGCCAGCTTGCTTTAAAGCTTTCTCAGGAAGCCAACAAGAAAAAAGAAGAGCAGATTAAACAGCTTCAGGAGTTCGTGGCCAGATTCAGCGCCAACGCCTCTAAATCAAAGCAGGCGACATCAAGAAAGAAACTCCTTGATAAAATCACGCTTGATGATATCAAACCGTCATCACGCCGTTATCCTTATGTCAATTTCACGCCGGAACGCGAGATCGGAAATGACGTGCTGCGGGTTGAAGGCTTAACAAAAACGATTGACGGGGTTAAGGTGCTTGATAACGTCAGCTTTATTATGAACAGAGAAGATAAAATTGCTTTTACGGGACGCAACGAACTTGCCGTTACGACATTGTTTAAAATCATTTCCGGGGAAATGGAAGCTGACAGCGGCACATTTAAATGGGGCGTGACCACTTCTCAGGCGTACTTCCCTAAAGACAACAGCGAGTATTTTGACGGCAGCGATGCGAACCTTGTTGACTGGCTCCGCCAATACTCGCCGCATGACCAAAGCGAAAGCTTTCTGCGCGGCTTCTTAGGACGCATGCTGTTCTCAGGAGAAGAAGTCAACAAAAAATCAAACGTCCTTTCCGGAGGAGAAAAAGTGCGCTGCATGCTTTCAAAAGCGATGCTTTCCGGCGCGAACATTTTAATTCTGGATGAACCGACAAACCACTTAGATTTGGAATCCATTACGGCGCTTAACAACGGCTTAATCAGCTTTAAAGGCGCTATGCTGTTTTCATCTCATGACCATCAGTTTGTACAGACAATTGCCAACCGCATCATTGAATTAACGCCTAAAGGCATTGTTGACAAACAAATGTCTTATGACGAATTTCTTGAAAACGCGGATGTACAGAAAAAGCTTGAAGAGCTATACGCGTAATAAAGAAGCAGGGGAGACTCTGCTTTTTTATTTATGAAAAAAGTTTTCAATCTTCTGACTTCCCGTTACAATAAATGAATACATAACTTGAAAAGAGACGGAGGAATGCATCATGAAGTTTTTAGTTGTCGGAGCTGGGGGAGTGGGCGGATATATCGGCGCGCGTCTTGCAGAAAAGGGAAATGACGTGACGTTTCTCGTCCGCAAGAAACGGGCGGAACAATTACAAGAGACGGGATTGACCGTCAAAAGTGAAAAAGGTGATGTTTCAATCAAGCCGAAATTAATCATGGCGGGCGAAGAAGGAGCATTTGACGCGGTTATCATCGCTTCAAAAGCGTATTCTTTGCAGGACGTCATTCGGGATGTCAAACCGTTTGTCAAACCTTCGTCGGTCATTATTCCTTTTTTAAACGGATACAGGCACTATCACCAGCTGTTTGAAGCTTTTTCAAAACGGCAGGTGCTGGGCGGCCTCTGCTTTATTGAGAGCGCCCTTAACGACAAAGGGGAAATTCTTCATACGAGCGCTGCCCACCGCTTTGTTTTCGGTGAATGGAACGGGGAACGCACAGAACGTATGAACGAGCTGGAAAACGCATTTGCAGGTGTGAAAGCGGATGTCATCATCAGCCGGGATATTGAAAAGGACATTTGGAAAAAATATATGTTTATTGCCGCGCAGGCGGGAGTGACCACTCTGTTTCAACAGCCGGTCGGACCGATTTTAGATACAGAAGGCGGCCGCAACACGGCAAAGCGCCTCTTTGCTGAAATCGGAGCCATTTTCAAGGCTGCCGGCATCCCGAAAGATCCTGGTCTGGAAGAAGAGAGTTATCGCACATTGACAAGCATGTCTTACCATATGAAATCGTCGATGCTGAGAGATATGGAAAAGGGCAGGGTGACGGAAGGTGATCATTTACACGGATTTTTGCTTGAGAAAGCGAAAGGCTTGTCAGTTGATACACCTGTTTTGGAAACCGTCTGCGCCAACTTGCAAATGTATGAAGCGAAATAAAAAAAGGAGGCCTGATCGCCTCCTTTTTTTATTAAAATGCCCAGTTTCCGTTTCTGAAGATCGGTTCTCTTTTGCCGTCCGCCGTAATGCCGTCGATATTCATATCTTTGGAACCGACCATAAAATCTACGTGTGTAATGCTTTCATTTAAGCCCTCTTTGACAAGCTCTTCCCGTGTCATTTGTTTGCCGCCCTCAATATTAAAGGCATACGCGCTGCCGATCGCCAAGTGGTTAGAGGCGTTTTCATCGTACAGTGTGTTGTAAAATAAAATATTTGATTGTGAAATCGGTGAATCGTACGGCACTAAGGCCACTTCACCGAGATAGTGTGAGCCTTCATCGGTTTCGACGATGCCTTTTAAAATCTCCTCGCCTTTTTCAGCTTTCACATCGACAATGCGGCCGTTTTCAAAGGTAAGAGTGAAGTTATCAATAATGTTGCCGCCGTAGCTCAGCGGTTTCGTGCTGGAAACCGTGCCGTTCACCCCGTCACGCTGCGGGAGGGTGAAAACCTCTTCTGTCGGCATGTTGGCCATGAATTCGTGCCCGCTTTCATTCACGCTTCCTGCGCCTGCCCATACATGTTTTTTCGGCAGTTCAATGGTTAAGTCTGTTCCTTCAGCCTGATAATGCAGGGCGCTGTAATGTTTTTTGTTTAAGTGTTCCACTTTTTCATGAAGGTTTTGATCATGTTTTTTCCATGCTTCAACAGGGTCTTCTTCATTTACGCGGGTCGTTTTGAAAATTTCTTCCCATAAAAGCTGAACGGCTGTTTCTTCCGGCTGATCCGGGAACACTTTTTTCGCCCAGCCTGTTGAAGCGGCTCCGATCACCGTCCAGCTGACCTTATCTGATTGAATATATTGTCTGTATGTATGCAATGCTTTTCCGGCGGCTTTTTGGAACGCTGCAATCCGTTTGCCGTCAGTGCCTTTTAATAGGTCGGGGTCGGATGAGACGACAGAAATAAACGCAGCCCCTTTTTTCGCGAGCTCTTCTTTTCCTTTTGCTTCCCATTCAGGATACTCTTCAAACGCTTCAAAAGGTGCCATCTCGTATTTTAATCTGGACAGTTCATCGTCCTGCCAATTTACTGTGACGTTTTTAGCGCCTTTTTCATAAGAATGTTTGGCAAGCAGTCTGACAAGTTCCCGGACATCAGTTGAGGCATTGATTACGACATGCTGTCCTTTTTGGACATTGACGCCGACTTCTACCGCCAGCTGAGCATATGTATGTAACTTTTCAGTAAACGAACTCATCGTTCATTCCTCCTCATCGGTTTTTCTCATCATATCAAATATCGCCTCATAAAGGAAAGAAAGGAGCACAAACGAAAAAGACACAGCTTTTGCTGCGTCTTTACGGGTGATTCAGTTTTACGGCGCCGCCGGCCGGAGAATGGGGCATATTGGCCAGTGAAATGCTCATACCCCCCAAAATAATTCCGCTTAAAATGACGGCTACTGCTACGCGTCTTCCCACATCTCTAAGCATATGCTTCCTCCTTAATGTTTCTCCAGTTCTCACAATATGAGCCGGGTGGAGAAAAAAGAAGCATAATCTTATTATTTAATCGCTTTTTGCAGCTTGTCGATGACGTCTAATGAACGCCCCGTGCCGATAGCCACTGATTCAAGCGGATTTGCCGCCAAATGAACGGGAACGACGATTTCATCTGTCAGCCATTCTTTCATCCCGTTTAAAAGGGAGCCTCCTCCGGTTAACACGACGCCGCGGTCAACGATATCACCGCTGAGCTCCGGCGGACAATCTTCAAGTGTCGCTCTGATCGCTTCAAGAATATGCAGGAGCGACTCACGCATCGCGTGCTGAATTTCATTAGATTGCAGTCTGATTGTCTTCGGCAGACCGGTTACAAGGTCACGCCCGCGGATTTCCATCGTTTCCGGCACATGTTCGATCAATGCAAAACCGATTTCCATTTTCACTTGTTCTGCCGTACGTTCCCCGATCAGCAGGTTGTATTTTTTTCTGACGAACGAGGCGATATCTTCATCAAGCTGGTCGCCGCCGATTCTGATCGAATGGCAGGATACGACGCCCCCGAATGAGATGATGGCGACTTCAGTCGTACCGCCGCCGATATCTACGACGACGTTTGCGACCGGCTCGTCAACAGGGAGGTCGGCCCCGATTGCAGCGGCTACGGGTTCTTCAATCAAGTGAACGTTTTTCGCTCCGCAGTTTTTGACAGCGTCACTGATGGCGCGTCGTTCAACGGCTGTTGAGCCTGAAGGCGTGCAGACGACGACATTCGGTTTGCGGAAAGTCATTCCGATTTTTTTTCCGGCTTTTTTCATAATGTGTTTTAATAAGTCAGTTGTCATATCATAATCAGCAATGACACCGTCTTTCATCGGCCGAACGGCGACGATTTTCCCCGGCGTCTTTCCGATCATGCTTTTGGCATCCGTTCCGATGGCAAGCACCGCTTTCGTTGTTGTATCTACAGCGACAACGGAAGGCTCGTTTAAAATAATTCCTTTATTTTTACTGTAAACAAGTATATTAGCGGTTCCTAAGTCGATTCCGATCTCAGTTGATTGAAACATGTTTTCACCCAATCCCTATCCTGATTTAATTGATTCTACATTTAAAGTTTCTGAGAAAAACCACGATTTTTGGGGGTTTCCGCCGGGAATGAAATGTTTTTGTAAAAAAGGAGGGAAAGTCTGTATCCCATATTTCAAAAGGATTTTCTTCTGTAAAAAAACATTCAGTTCCGGATGCTGAGAAACTTTTGCTCCGTTCCTTTCGTCTACGTTTATGAAGGATTTTCCTTGGACATAAAGAAGAGACATTAAAGGAAGTAGGGGATTTCTATGAAATCAATTGGTGTAGTAAGAAAAGTAGACGAACTCGGGCGTATTGTCATGCCGATTGAATTGAGAAGAGCATTGGATATCGCTATTAAAGATAGTATTGAATTTTTCGTTGACGGAGACAAAATTGTCTTGAAAAAATACAAGCCGCACGGCATTTGCTTAATGACGGGGGAAATTACTCCCGAAAATCAGGAGTACGGCAACGGCAAAATTATTTTAAGTCCTGAAGGAGCGAAAATGCTGCTTGAGGAAATCGAGGAAGCGTTAAAAGATAGATCATAATCAGCAAAAAGGGCGGAGCATCATTCCGTCCTTTTATTATGAACTTGTGCAAAAACTCACGGGAAAAGTAAGCGAACCTGCTCAATTAATTGGGAATAGTTATCATTTTTTAGTCAATAATGCAGTCAACAATGTT
The DNA here is from genome assembly GCF_018861275.1 of Bacillus sp. JNUCC-22. Lineage (NCBI taxonomy): Bacteria > Bacillati > Bacillota > Bacilli > Caryophanales > Bacillaceae > Bacillus > Bacillus sp. JNUCC-22. The sequence goes on from NZ_CP076408.1 coordinate 1,399,111, forward strand.
ACAATATATGTAGAAATGCTAGCGGCAGGTGGGACTATGGGAAAATATCAAGCGCGTATCATTTCCTTAATCTTGGCAATGATTTTTATTATGTTTTGGGATTATTTATTTTATATGATTGAACGGAATCCGATTAACTGGCCCGTTGACATCACCTTTACCGCCGTCACATTAATCAGCGTCTGGCTGCTGGCTTATTATGTGGATAATAAAAAGCAGCTGCTGGCGGAGCTGAAGGACAGCGAGCAGAAAGCAAAGGCGCTTTCAGATGAGAAAAACCGGATCATGGACAATCTGCAGGAAATCGTTTTTCAGACGGATGCACAAGGGAATATTACATATTTGAATCAGGCCTGGACGGCGATTACGGGCCACTCCATCAGCGAATGTATGGGCACGATGTATAATGATTATTTTATAAAAGAAAAACATATCATTGATTATATTATCTCCCAAATCAAGCAGCAGTCCCCGTCAGGAATGTTTACGGCCAAATATATTAAAAGAGACGGCTCGATCTTTTGGGGAGAAGTCCATTATAAGCTGTATTATGACCGCAGACAGAAATTTGTCGGAAGCCTGGGGACGATGTCTGATATCAGTGAACGGAAAAAAGCTGTCGATGAGCTTCTGGAAACGAACGAACGCCTCGCCATGCAATCTCAAAAGCTGGCCATTGCCGGGGAGCTTGCGGCAGGAATCGCCCATGAAGTAAGAAATCCTTTAACGTCAGTCAGCGGCTTTCTCCAGCTGATGAAAGCCCAGTATCCGGAAAGAACGGATTATTTTGATATTATTTTTTCGGAGATTAAAAGGATTGATCTCGTGCTGGGGGAGCTGCTTCTGCTCGCCAAGCCGCAGACCGTGACGTTTACCGCTCATCATCTCAACCATATTTTACGGCAGGTGGCGACGCTTCTTGACACGAACGCGGTGCTGTCGAACACTGTGATTGAGAAGGATTTCAGGCAGACTGAGTCCTGTATGGTCAACGGTGACGAAAACCAGCTGAAACAGGTATTTATCAATATTATTAAAAATGCGATTGAAGCGATGCCTGACGGCGGGAATATTCATATTTATACAAAACGGGATGAAGAATACGCGGTGATCAGCATACAGGATGAAGGAAACGGCATGTCGAAAGAAAAGCTTGAAAACATCGGGAAACCGTTTTTCTCAACAAAAGATCAGGGAACGGGTCTCGGGCTTCCGATTTGTTTACGAATTCTGAAGGAGCATAATGGTAAACTTAACATTAAGAGCAAAAATGGAGAAGGCAGTACGTTTCAGGTGATTCTGCCGTTAGAAGCGGCTGCTGTCCAAAAGGAGGAAAAATAACTTGCTTCTTTTTGCATACGGTTTGTTACGGAAGCGTGAAGAAAACCATGAACTGCTGAAAGGCGCTCCGTGTGTGTGCGAGCAGGCTGCGATAAACGGCGTGCTGTACGAAACGGATAAAGGTCAGCCTGCGGCGTCTTTAGCAGAAACAGCTTTTGTGTACGGGGAATTGTATGAAACAGATCATCAGATGATCCGTAAGCTGGATGCGTATTATGCTGATTTTGATCGAAAAGAGGTTGCCGTGACGACGGATGCCGGGAATAAAACCGCCTTCGCATATGTCGTAAAGCCCGACCAGTGTGCCTCATTCAGCCGTATCAAAAGCGGAGACTGGAAAGAATACCGTTTTATGAAACGGGAGGATGACAGTCCGGTTTATTATTTCGCATACGGCTCCTGTATGGACAATGCCCGGTTTAAACAGGCGGGGGTCGACCACTTTTTTGCCGAGCCGGTCGGAGGGGCGGTTGTTGAAGGGTATTCGACGAGATTCACGTTAAGGCGTCCTGACGGTTCCAGAGCCGATCTTGTTGAAGACGGGGGACGAACTGAAGGCGTGCTGTACAAGCTCCCGTTTGAAGCGGCAACCTATCTGTACAAAAGAGAAGGTGTTGATAACCACACATACCGTCCCGCGTTCATAGAAGTGTGTGCCGGCGGCCGTGTATACAGAGGCGTCCTGACGTTTCTCGTTCTTGATAAAGCTGAGGAAATTGCGCCTCCGGGTCACTATCAGGAAGAAATCGAACGCGGATCGGATCTGTATTTATCGCCCGCCTTTTCAGAAAAGCTTAAACGCTATATGAACTCATTGCCGAAAATGTGATACTATTCCTATTAGAGATATTGTTTAAAGGAGTACTGTTATGAGAAAAGAGTTTGCCGTTATCGGTCTCGGACGCTTCGGCGGAAGTATTTGCAAAGCATTAAGTGAAGAAGGCCTTGAGGTCATGGCGATGGATATTGATGAAGATAAAGTAAATGAATACGCCAAAATCGCATCACACGCGGTCATCGGCGATTCAACCGATGAATCGGTGCTGAAAAACTTAGGGCTGCGCAACTTTGACCACGTCATTGTGGCAATCGGCGAAAATATACAGGCGAGCATTTTAACGACGCTGATCTTAAAGGAACTCGGCGTGAACACGATCACGGTTAAAGCGCAGAACGATTATCATGAGAAAGTGCTTGCGAAAATCGGGGCCGATCACATCGTCCACCCTGAACGTGACATGGCAAAACGCATCGCCCACAACATCGTATCAAATAATGTGCTTGATTATTTGGAGCTGTCCGACGAACACAGCATTGTGGAGATCGTGGCCAACAGCAGGCTTGCGGGCAACACACTGCTTGATCTGGATATCCGGGCGAAGTACGGCATTAATATCGTGGCCATCAAGAGAGAAAAAGAAGTGATCGTATCTCCGCTGGCGACTGAAATGATCCAAAAAGAAGATATTCTCATCGTTATCGGCTCTCTTACGGACATTTCCCGATTTGAAAAAAGAGTGCTTCACACAAAGTGAAAAGCCGTCCGTAAAAGGACGGTCTTTTATTATGTCAGAATAGAAAGACATTTATCATGTAAGCGGTATATTCTGCAATTTTTATTGACTATGATCAGGCGATCCGATAGCATATTGTACCATATAAAGAAAAAGAGGAGGCCTCATTTTGAACAAAGAAACACTGGCTGAACGGCTGAATGCATCAGCCGGCAGACAAAAAGCCGATACCGTCATTAAAAACGGAAAAATCATGGATGTATTTAACCAGGAATGGATTTCTGCAGATATCGCCATTACGGGCGGAGTGATCGTCGGGCTGGGCGAATATGAAGGGGAAGAAGTCATTGATGCAGAAGGTCAAATGATCGTTCCGGGCTTTATTGACGGACATGTTCATATCGAGTCCTCTATGGTTACTCCGATTGAATTTGCTAAAGCCGTCCTCCCTCACGGAGTGACTACTGTCATTACTGATCCTCACGAAATTGCGAACGTTTCCGGAGCAAAAGGCATTTCATTTATGATAGAGCAGGCGAAAAAGGCGCCGCTGAACATCCGTTTCATGCTTCCTTCCTGTGTTCCCGCCGCTAGCTTTGAACGCTCGGGAGCCGTATTAAAAGCCGAGGATTTAAAGCCTTTTTATAAGGAGAAAGAGGTGCTCGGGCTTGCGGAAGTAATGGATTATGTGTCTGTTGCGGAAGGTGAAGAGGATATGCTTCAGAAACTGCTTGATGCCAAGCGTCACGGAAAACGGATCGACGGGCATTTAGCCGGACTGTCTTCAGATATCATCAATATATACAGAACCGCAATGGTGTCAAATGATCATGAAGTGACGACAAAAGAAGAAGCGCTGGACAGAATCAGACGGGGAATGTACGTCATGCTGCGCGAAGGATCGGTGGCAAAAAATACGCTCAATGTGCTGCCGGCGGTGAATGAAAAAAACGCGCGCCGCTTTTTCTTTTGTACGGATGATAAGCATGTAGATGATCTGCTTTCAGAAGGAAGTGTGAACCACCAAGTCAAAATGGCGATAAAGGCGGGACTTGATCCATTCCTTGCGTATCAGCTCGCCAGCTTAAATGCGGCTGAGTGCTACGGCCTTGAAACAAAAGGGGCGGTAGCGCCGGGTTTTGACGCAGATCTGCTGTTCATTTCAGATGTACGGGAGGCTGCCGTCACGAAGACCATGGTCGCCGGCCGGACCGTTGCCGAGAACGGACGAACGGTTTATGAACAGTCTGCCGGTTCCTATTCGCCGGACCAGGCGCTGTTGGATACAGTGCGGCTGAGATCGCCGCTGACTGAATCTGATTTTTATATGCCGATTCATGAGGGCAGGAAAATGAAAGTAATCGAAATGATACCGAATCATTTGGAGACGAGAAAAAAAGAAGTGCCTGCACCGTCTGCTGACGCGTTTTGTCCTGATACAGAAAATGATTTATTAAAAATCGCCGTCACAGAGCGGCACAGCGGCGAAAAAATGATAGGACTCGGGATTGTACAAGGGTTCGGGTTAAAAGAAGGCGCCATCGCCACAACCATTTCTCACGATTCCCATAATATCATCGCCGTCGGTACAAACGATGCCGATTTGGCAAAAGCAATCAACAGGCTCCGTGACACCGGAGGAGGATTAACAGCCGTGAAAAACGGAGAATTGCTTCACTCCGTTCCGCTTCCGATCGCCGGGCTTTTGTCTGATAAGTCGGCGGAATGGGTCAATGACAGCTTGGGCGTGCTTCATGAAAAGCTTCCTCTGCTCGGATTCACCGGTGATTTCAATCCGTTTCTCACATTATCGTTTTTAGCGCTTCCGGTGATTCCGGATATTAAAATGACAGCAGCCGGTCTGTTTGATGTCAAAGCCTTTCAGCATATTCCGCTGCAATAAAAAAACTGCACTCATTACGAGTGCAGTTTTTTTTAGACCTCCATAATGATCGGAAGGATCATCGGGCGGCGTTTTGTTTTTTCGTATAGGAACGGAGCAAGTGTATCGGTAATTTCGTTTTTAATTTCGGACCACTGCGTTGTTTTCCGATCCATTACTTTCTCCAGATGGTTCGAAATCAGCTGCTGCGCGTCATTGATCAAATCACCGGATTCTCTCATGTATACAAAACCTCTTGAGATTAAATCAGGCCCCGCCGAAACCTTAAAGTCGTCCATATTGATGCTGACAACAACGATAACAAGGCCTTCTTCTGAAAGAATGCGGCGGTCGCGGAGCACGATATTGCCGATATCACCGATTCCGCTTCCGTCAATGTAAACGGAGCCGGACGGAATTTTGCCTGCCACAGCGGCTTCTTCGCCTTTGAGGGCCAGCACTTCGCCATTATCCATGATAAAGCAGTTTTCTTCAGGTATGCCGCAATCAGTCGCGAGTTTGACGTGCATTTTCTGCATTCTGTACTCACCGTGAATCGGCATAAAGAACTTCGGTTTGATCAGGCGGAGCATTAATTTCTGCTCTTCCTGTCCGCCGTGTCCGGATGTATGAATGTCATTCAATGAACCGTGAATGACTTCTGCGCCCGCACGGTACAGCTGGTTGATGGTGCGGCTTACGCTGATTGTGTTTCCGGGAATCGGAGAGGAAGAAAAGACGACCGTATCTCCGGGATTAATGGAAATCTGCCGGTGCGTCCCGTTAGCGATACGCGATAACGCCGCCATCGGTTCACCTTGGCTTCCCGTACATAAAATCGTTACCTTATTGGCAGGCATACGATTGATTTCGTTATGCTCAATAAACGTATTTTTAGGACAGGTAATGTAACCGAGATTTTGTCCGATTTCAATAGCCGATTCCATACTGCGTCCGAATACAGCAACTTTTCTGCCGTTTAAAACGGCTGCTTCAATCACCTGCTGAAGACGGTGTATATTCGAAGCGAATGTCGCAAATATAATTCTGCCGTCCACTTTTCGGAAAATATCGTGAATGCTTTCGCCTACGCGGCGTTCTGACATGGTGAAATCAGGAACCTCACTGTTTGTACTGTCAGAAAGCAGGCACAAAACGCCTTCTTTCCCGATTTCAGCCATCTTTGTCAAGTTTGCCGGTTCGCCTACCGGTGTGAAATCGAACTTAAAGTCCCCGGTATGTACGATATTGCCCGGCGGTGTTTTGACGACGATTCCGTATGAATCCGGAATGCTGTGTGTCGTTCTGAAGAAGGATACTGACGTCTTGCGGAACTTCACGATGTCGTCTTCACCGATGATGTTTAATTTAGTCTGTCTTAACAGCCCGTGCTCTTCAAGTTTATTCCGAAGTAAGCCGATCGCGAGTTTACCGCCGTAAACGGGAATATTTACTTGTCTGAGCAGGTACGGAATACCGCCGATATGGTCTTCGTGACCGTGGGTGATAAACAGACCTTTAATTTTATCTTCATTTTTTACTAAATACGTGTAATCGGGGATTACGTAATCAATGCCGAGAAGTTCATCTTCCGGGAACTTGATTCCCGCATCAATCAGTACAATTTCATCCTGAAACTGCACCCCGTACGTATTTTTCCCGATCTCGCCCAATCCGCCGAGGGCGAAAACGGCAGTCTGGTCATTTTTTACAAATTTCATTCCGCTCATAACTCCAATACTTTAAAATTTTCGCTCTGCTTCTCATATTCTAAAAAAGCACCGTCCACAGGCTGAACAAATTCAATGTTGTATTTCTGATCTTTCAGTTTCGTTCTGACGTCCCGTTCTGAAACGCCCTCAATGTAAAGTGAATCTGTTTTTTCCCGAACAGGTACTTCGTCAGCCTTCTCTTGATAAAATACCTTATAAATCATCCAAATCTCTCCTTAAATGCCGTATGTTAGACTCGCTTATTCTATTATATTCGAAAACGGATTATAAGGAAAGTCTCGAGCAAAAAAGGGACTTTCAAAAACCGAAAGATCCCTTCTACGCGATGACTTTTTTCCGGAGCATTCCGCCCCACTGTCTTCTGAGTTTCTTCCGTAATCGGCGCAGCATCGTATACCTCCTTTAAAGCCTTTTATAGCAGTAGTATGCGGAAAAAATGAATTTGTTTTCGTGGGTAAAACTGGAATTTCATCAAGGCGGTTTTCCGGAAGAAAAACTTTCTGTATGATGATATTGAAAAAGACACGACTGATAAACGGGAAAAAGGAGAAATTGACATGAATCCAAAACTGATCTTTTTTGATATTGACGGCACGATCTATGACCATGATAAACATATTCCCGATAGCGCAAGAAACGCCGTGACGGCGCTTAAAGAGGCTGGCCATCACGTTTTTATCGCCAGCGGAAGGTCCCCGTTTATGGTAAAACCGATTCTGGAAGAGCTTGAGATTGAATCATTTATTTCATACAACGGCCAGTATGTCGTATTTGAAGGTGAGGTCATTTATAAAAATCCGCTTCCTGAAGATGCGGTTGCGCGTTTATTAAAGCAGGCGGCAGAAGGGGAGCACCCCGTCGTATTTATGGCGGAAGACACGATGAAAACGACCGTCCCCGGACATCCGCACGTCTCGGAAGGAATCGGCAGTCTGAAAGCGCCTTATCCCGAAGTTGATGAAACTTTTTATAAAGGAAAAGAAATTTATCAGCTGCTTTTATTCTGCCGCGGACATGAAGAAAAAGCATATGCCGCTTTTCCGGAGTTTGATTACGTCCGCTGGCACGAATTGTCAACGGATGTGCTTCCGAAAGGCGGTTCAAAAGCGGAAGGCATTAAAAGAGTGCTTGAGCGGCTTCCGTACGGCGTAAGTGACACTTATGCATTCGGCGACGGATTAAATGACCTTGAGATGATCCGTTTTGTCGGCACCGGGGTGGCGATGGGAAATGCGGTTCCGGAATTAAAAGCTGCCGCTGATTTCGTCACAAAGCCGGTGGATGAGGAAGGAATCAGCTGGGCCGTCAAAGAACTGGGCCTTTTGCAATAAAGAAAACCGGCACTTTGGGAAGTGCCGGTTATTTTTAACGGTCAATGGCAATGGCGTTTTCAGGTTCTTTGAACGGATTTTCTTTATCAATATGGTCGTAAAACATCACGCCGTTCAGATGATCGATTTCGTGCTGAAACACGATGGCCGGAAAACCTTTGAGGCGGATGTCAATCTGTTCTCCTTCAAGCGTCACCGCCTTTACGCGGATGCGGGCGTAGCGCGGCACATAGCCGGGAATGGGTTCGTCTACCGACAGGCAGCCTTCTCCGCTCGTCAAGTAGCTTTTTTCCACTGAGTGGCTGACGATCTTAGGGTTAAAAAGAGCATAGCTGTATAAAGTGCCTTTCGCATCTTCTGCATGGACGGCGATCATCCGTTTTTTTACGTCTGTTTGGGGAGCGGCAAGACCGACGCCCGGACGAAGCTTGTATTTCTCGGCTAATTCAGGATTTTGGCTGTTTTTCACAAACTCAATCATATCAGCAAGATGCTGTTTTTCTTCGTCAGAAGCGGGAAGCTGGACCTCTTCAGCGATCTCTCTGAGCGCGGGATGTCCGTCGCGTACAATATTTTCCATAGTAATCAAGAAACTTCACTCCTAAAGCTTAATATGTAAATTATAGCGAATTTCTTTATCGCGGCGCAACGAAACAATTGGCCGGCCATAGCAGGCCGGCCGATGTTCATGGTGTATAAGGTCAGCAGCCGCAGCCTAAATAAGCGGCACCGACGATGATTAATAAGATAAACAATACGACGATTAATGCGAATGTGCGGCCGTATCCGCCGCCGCAGCCGTAACCGTAACCGCCGCCATAACCATATCCGCCGCCGCAACAACCGCCGCCAAATCCGCCGCCAAATCCATATCCGTACATAAAAAAACCTCCTCTTTTAATTACGCTGACCCTCTGTCAGCAGGGCCGGCGTCTACTATAAACTATGTAAAAGCCAAAAAGATGTATGGTCATCCGCCCTGTTTTCTCAATTTTTTACGCAAGTATTCTTTGAAAGCACCGTAAGCGTCTTTACACGGTCATGCCAATTACAGCTCAGCTATTGTCAAAAAGCGTTCGGGCTTCTATAGTGGAAATTGTCAAGATTGGGGGATTCTAAGTGAATATGATTCAGAAAAAGGTATTAGCAGGAATCGGAGCGCTCGGCGCCGCAAGTATGCTGCTTGCCGGCTGCGGGGGAAAAGATCCGGTTGAATCGCTTCATGACTCGATGGAAAAAGCCGTTCAAGCGGAAAAACCGTTTCAAAAAGAGCAGAAAACATTAGAAAAATTGGAGAAAAAAGAGCATCAGCTATACGACAGCGCGGTTAAACTGAATATGGATGATTACCAGAAAATTGTCACACTGTCTGATCAGGCTCTGAGCAATGCAAATCAGCGAAAAAAACATCTGAAAGCAGAAAAAGACAGTATTGATGATTCAAAAAAAGTGTTTGAATCCGCAAAAAAAACTTCTCAAGAAATAAAGGATAAGAAAGTAAAAGAAAAAGCCGGGCATGCTGTCGCTTTAATGGGGAAAAGGTATGCATCTTATGATCTTTTGTACAAAAAGTACGAAAAAGCCATATCACTTGATAAGGACCTTTATAAGCTGATTAAAGATAAAAAGCTCACATTAGCGCAGCTGGAAGAGCAAATCAGCAAAGTAAACTCAGTTTACGAAAAGGTGCATAAACAAGCAGATGAGTTCAATCAATTTACTAAAGACTACAACAAAGAGAAAGAACTATTATTCCGCAAATAGTATAGTGAAGGCATATCGGCATGGGCTGATGAACTGATAACAACCGAGTTCAGCCGCCTGTAAAAAGGCGGCTGAAGAATTGGTATATACGTGTGTTTCCCATTGACAACAAGTAAATCATGGTATAGTATTTATTTAGGGAAATATTCACATAAAACCAATCGTTGTTTCGGCACGTTGGAATGTTTTTATTATATTGATATATAGAAAACAGAATGAAAATGTGGTTTTAATTATCAGAAAATTCTATCTATTTATATTTGCGGCAATATGATATTTGTACATGCTTTTTGCTTTTAAACCTTTATCCGGCATAAAGGTTTTTTTATTTTGCTTCGTAATGCTTATTAAGTAAGGGTGCTGAGAGTAAACGACAATTTTAAAATTGAAGTGAAAAACGTTAATCAAAATCGGAACGAAAAGAAACGGCAGAAATACGGAACAGGAGGAAAACAAATGCTTGCTTACGTCTTTCCCGGACAGGGAGCGCAGTTTAAAGGAATGGGCAGAGACTTATTCGATGAATTCAGTGAGCTCATTAAAAAGGCAGATCATATTTTAGGATACTCCATAAAGGATTTATGCCTTTCAGATGAAAAAGAGAGGCTGACTGATACGAAGTATACACAACCTGCAATTTATACAGTGAGCGCACTGCAATATTTAAAGGGTTTAAAAGAAGGTCATACACGCCCTGATGCTGTTGCAGGACATAGTCTGGGTGAATATACTGCGCTTTTTGCGGCCGGCGTTTTTAATTTTGAAACAGGTCTCCGGCTGGTTGCTAAAAGAGGCGAGTTAATGAGTGAGGCTTCCGAGGGCGGAATGGCTGCCGTGATCGGACTGGATGAGCATCACATAAAAAAAATACTTCAAAAGTATGAACTCGGCCAAATAGATATCGCCAATTACAATACATCTTCACAAATTGTGATAGCAGGGGCTGCAGAAGAGATAAAGCGGGCAGCCTCTTTTTTTGAAAAAGAAGGGGCGAAAGCTTATATCGTATTGCAAGTCGGCGGAGCTTTTCATTCTCGTTTCATGGAAAGTGCACAGCGTGAATTTGCGGAATTTATCGAGGAGTTTCATTTTTCTGAATTGAATTTCCCGGTCATTTCCAACTATACGGCAAGACCTTATAAACAAGAAGATATCAAACGGAATTTAATTGAACAAATAACAAACTCGGTAAAATGGACTGAAAGCATCAGGTATCTAATGGGACAAGGCGTCACTCTGTTTGAAGAGATCGGTCCTGGAAACATTCTGACTAAATTAATTCAAACCATACAAAGAGATGAGGAACCGCTTACTATCAGTGCGCCGGAAGACAGTCTCTTTTTTTCTGAAGGGAACAAGGACAATTCGGAAAGCGGGAAAGAGCATAGCCTCTTGGCTGAAAATATAGAGAGCGGTGCAGCTTCACCGGTGTCCCGATTGGGTGATCAATCTTTCAAAGAAGATTACGGTTTGACATACGCGTATTTGGCAGGTGCGATGCATAGAGGGATCTCTTCCGCTGAAATGCTGATCCGCCTCGGGAAGAAAGGAATGCTGGGGTTCTTTGGCACAGCGGGTTTACCTATAAGGGAAATTGAACAGGCCCTTATTTCTATTAAGAAGACACTCAAAAATGGCCAGCCCTACGGAATGAATCTGCGATTTGAGCCGGATCATCAAGATAGAGAAAAGGAATTGATAGATTTATATATCAAGCATGACGTACGAGTAATAGAAGCGTCTTCGTATCTTTCTGTCAGCGCACCATTAATTTATTACAAAGCGCATCAGTTGAAGATAGACAAAAGCGGCAGGGTCATACCTCATAATCGGATCATTGCCAAAGTTTCACGGCCGGAAGTTGCGGCCGCATTTCTGAGTCCGCCTCCTCAAAGTATCGTAAAGAGAATGTGTCAGCACGGTATGCTGACGGAAGAGCAGGCGGAGTGGCTCAGCCGTATTCCGGCAGCAGACGATATCATTATTGAAGCAGATTGCGGAAGTAATACTGAACAGGGCTCATTGACAGCGATGCTGCCGTTTTTTGTTAACCTGCGGGATGAAATGATGGAAACACACAAATACGCAAGGAAGATAAGGATCGGGGCTGCGGGAGGAATCGGGACTCCCGAGTCTGCCGCGTCTGCTTTTTTAATGGGCGCTGATTTTATTATGACGGGATCCATTAATCAATGTACAGTTGAAGCCGAAACAAGCGGTTTTGTTAAAGAAATGCTGAGTGAGACAGGAATATGCGATACTGCTTATGCGCCTTCGGAGACTCTGTTTGAGTTCGGAACAAAGGTGCAGGTGCTGAAAAAGGGCACGCTGTTTCCGGTCAGGGCAAATAAATTATTTCAAATCTACCAACAATATGAGTCTTTGAGTGAGATAGATGAAAAGACAAAAATTCAGCTCGAAAATGATTATTTTAACAAGACTGTTGATGAAATCTACGAAAGCTTAATAGAAAAACAGCCGAACCTGGCCCAAAAAGCTGAGCGCAATCAAAAATATAAGATGCTGTTACTATTTAAGTGGTATTTGCAGAGAGGATGTCTGCTTGCTTTGGAAGGGCAGGAAGAACAAAAGGTGAATTTCCAAGTTCATTGCGGCCCGTCTTTAGGCGCTTTTAATCATTGGGTAAAGGGCACGGATTTGGAATCATGGAGAAACAGACATGTCGATGACATTGGTGAAAAATTGATGAATGAGACCGAAAGTCTGCTAAGGCGCAGATTGGATACGTTATTTCTACACTAAAGAAGGAGCGGGTGGAGGCCAATGGTTCATTTGAATAAACAGAGTGCGGATATCGCGATAATCGGGGTTGCTTGCAGATTCCCCGATGCAGATCATTATCATGAATTCTGGGAAAACATAAATAGCGGCAAAGATTCCATCCGGGAAGTGCCGATTGAACGGTGGGATCCCGAACTTTATTATTCAGCTGATATCAGTATACCGAACAAAACAATCAGCAAGTGGGGAGGTTTTATTCATAAAGCTGACCATTTCGACCATAAGTTTTTTAATATCTCTCCCCGGGAAGCGAAAAACATGGATCCTGAGCAAAGAATCCTTTTAGAAGAAACTTGGCGGTGCATCGAAGATTCCGGGGTTTCTTTGCAGGATCTCCAGCGTAAAACCACTTCTGTTTTTGCGGGTATTATGAATTCTGACTACCGGCAGACAGGTCATGCTGAATCGGAAATCGACAGTTATGCCTGTTTAGGAAGTTTCGAAGCTATGCTTTCCAACCGGCTTTCATACACATTCGGTTTGACCGGAAAAAGCATGTCTGTAAATGCCGCTTGTGCATCGTCGCTTGTTGCTTTACATGAAGCGGTTAAGTCATTGCGGACAAAAGAAAGCGATTATGCAATCGCATCGGGAGTAAACTTGAATTTCCAACCCGGAAAATATATTTCTTTTTCTAAAGCCAGAATGCTGAGTCCTGACGGCAAATGTAAAACCTTTGACGCAGCAGCGAACGGGTACGTTCCCGGAGAAGGGGCAGGCGTTGTATTGCTGCAGCGCCTTGGTGATGCAGTAAAAGCCGGTCACCATATATACGGGATCATAAAAGGGACAGCTGTTAATCATGGCGGTAAAACCCGTTCCATAACCGCTCCCAGAGCAGAAGCGCAGTGCCGGGTCATCTCAGAAGCTTTACACAACGCTGCTGTCGATGCTGCGACGGTTTCTTATGTAGAAGCACATGGCACAGGTACATCTCTGGGCGATCCGATAGAAATAGAAGCATTGACAAAAGCGTATCGGCAATATACTGAGGATACTCAATATTGCAGGATCGGAAGTGTGAAAACAAATATCGGTCATACAGAAGCAGCAGCGGGAATGGCCGGATTGATAAAAGTTCTAATGATGATGAAACACCGGAGGGTGCCGAAAAGCCTGAATGTACATACGGTAAACCCAATTATACAGTTTGAAAAAACACCGTTTAGGCCGGCGCTTGATTCAAGTGATTGGAAGGCGGCAGACGGGGCTCCGCTCAGGGCGGGAATCAGCTCCTTCGGTTTTGGAGGTGTCAACTCTCACGTCATCATCGAAGAATTTATACATACAAAAGACGAATCTGACAGAAAAGGAAGGGTACCCTTCCTTTTTTCCGCTAAAAGTGAAGAAAGCATGAAACAAATGATACATCATTGGAGAACCTTTGCTGACGATTCTGAGGAATTTTGCAAAATATCAAATGAAGTGATCAGCAGCACCCTTTTAACAAGGACATCGTTTGATTACAGGGCTGGTTTATTGGCAGGCAGCAAGGAGGAATTTAAAAATCAGCTTAAAGAGGGATTGAGTTTTCGGAGGAAACAAGATTCTGAATGGGCGCTTGCCATCGGTGACTTCAAATGGGAAAGTTATAAACAATTTGCCGTTTTGAAACGGGTGTTCCCTGATTTAGAAAAGAACGTAAGGCCGGTGCTGAAGGGTATACCAACATTGCACAGTTCATTTAAAAGAAAATGGACACCTGAGAAAATCCGCTTGTATTCTTTAGTTATCAATACGGAAATCATAAAAAGTATCCTGGCATCCGGTTTTAAGCCAAGCCTCATTACAGGCGCCGGAGACGGATATTACGTCGCTCTTGCAGCAGCGGATATCATCAAAATTGAAAAGGCCATTTCTGTCATCACAGGCGCTGAAAAACCTTCGCACATATCCTGTGAGCCGCCGTCCATTCCATTTGTCAATCCGTACACTTCAAAAACGTACCCGCCGGTTCGATTAAATGAAGAATATGTAAGGATGCTGCTGAACGGTCTGAGCTTCCCGGCTGATTTTGCAGACCGCCTGTACGGGAAAACACGGCTGCTTCTTGAGCACCAATATACGTTTAAAGGTTTTTTAGAAGAGTGGGATAAAGCGGGAAAGACTCAGGAAATCGAGATTTTATCTTATATTGTGAATCGCACGGCGGATAAAAGAAATGCATTGCCGGCTGATGAGGAAGCAGCGATCATGGCTATCCTTGCCTCTATGAGAAGACTGTATAAGAGATGGGATTTAACAGATTATGATGGATTCTTTAATAATGATTATGTTCTGGAAATATTAAATTTACTGGATGAAGGAATCTTGTCTAAAGAACTTTTTCTGAGCATGTTATTGAAAAAGCAAGACGGAATTAAACAGGCTGTTGCTTGTATTAATGAGCAGCCGGCAGGTTTTTATGATAAAACTCGTTTTCCGTTGATGACAGAATACAATCAAATGGATGCCGTGTCTCAGGAGATAGCTGACCATATGCCGCTTCACACGGAAGAAAAGGGAACGGAGCCGGATGTGAATATTTCTGATTTTTCAGTTTTTAAATTCGGATCGCTCCCTCCATCAGCAAAACTAAACAAAGCGGCTGCTTTTGAAGCGGACAAACCAGCCGATGAGGCTCTATATCATTCATTTATGCAAATGTGGCTTTCAGGAGAAGAGATTGAATGGGCGAAACTAGGTGATTATCATAAAAGAAAAGCACCGCTTCCGCCTTATCCGTTTGAGCGCTCTCAATTTTCTTTAAACCCTCAGCCGGTAAAATCAGACGCGGCTTTTTCAGAAAAGAAGAATCAGGCACTTTATACGCCGGTATGGAAAGAAACCGCACTTGAGAATGAAGCGGGCAGCCGACAAGTCTGTACTATTTTGTTGTTCTCAAGTAACAAAGACTATTTTGAAGAGCTGAAAAAAAGAGAGAATACGTCCGCATATCTTATTATGCCCGGTGACCGTTTAGAGCAGATAAGCGACAGTGTTTTCACGATCAACAGGCAGCGTCCCGATGATTATCAAAGTGTCATTCGTCTGTTAAAAGAAAAAGGCGCAGCGCCTGATGCAATTTTGCATACGTGGTCTGAAAAACGGCCTGAACTGGAAGAAACACTCGAATCAGGAATTTATTCCGTGTTTTATCTGACTAAGGCTTTAATCAGCGAGAACCTTATAAACAAAGTAACGTTCATTTATACATTCAGCGCAGATCAAAAAGAAAAATTGCCGTATTTTGAAGGTGTGAACGGTTTTTTAAAATCGGTAAAACAAGAATATCCGCAGCTGCATTGTAAGACGGTTTGCTTTGAACATGATTCGGCATCTGTTTCATTTTCAGAAAGGGCTGACATTCTTCATAAAGAAATAAACACAGCGCCTGATCGGCATATTCATATCACTTACAGAGGCTGCGTAAGATATGCACGGATGTTAGTGAAGCAGAGAGAAACAAACAGAAAGACCATTCAATACCCTGAAAAAGATAAAGTGTATTTAATTACAGGGGGATTCGGGGGGATTGGCAGTAAAGTCGCTGAATATTGCGCGAAAACTGAAAGATCCACCATTATTCTATCGGGGCGATCTGCTTTAAACGGAGATAAGCAGAAACATTTAGAATACCTGAACAGCTTTAAAGCAAAGGTTTATTATATACAGGCGAATATATCCGATAAAGAAGCGGTAAAAAAAATGATTGACGGTATTACCGATCAGCATGCAGGTCTTCATGGCGTCATTCATTGTGCAGGAGTTATCAGAGACTCGCTGTTTTTTCGAAAAACAAAGCATGAACTTTCAGAGGTGATTGCTCCGAAAGTTCATGGTGCATTGAATCTTGATCATGCAACGAAGTCGCTGGAATTGGATTTTTTCGCCGTTTTTTCTTCAGTCGTCTCTATTGCAGGGAACGAAGGCCAATGTGATTATGCATATGCAAACGGCTTTTTAGATCATTTTGCCGAATATCGGGAACAGAAACGGCAAAATTCTCTGCGCAGCGGCCGCACGCTGACAATCAATTGGCCTTTATGGCAAGACATCGGAATGGGGGCGAACCTGTCAGGTCAAGGGCGGACGTCTCTTTTTCATGGTTCCGGGCTCGAAGAACTTCCTGCTGAAGACGGAACGCAATGGTTTTCGCGGATTGTAACTTCGGGTCAGCTGCATAATATTGCAGTCTGCGGTGATCATGAGCGCTTTGAACAATTTATGCGGCAGAGATTTTTGACGGACGAAACAGAGACAGGCAGTGCCATTCCTTTGGCTCAAGGCGATATTTTGGATCAGACAGTTTTGTTTTTAACCAATATCATCTCCTCTGAGGTCGGTGCAGAACGGGAAGAGATCGATCAAGATGTGCATCTGGCTGAATATGGAATGGATTCGGTTATGATTCATCAATGCAACACAAAGCTGGAGCAGTCACTGGGAGCAATTTCGAAAACGCTTTTATTTGAATTTCATACAATCAGAGATTTAGCAGATCATCTTGTAAAGGAATATCCGGATCGGCTGGGGCGTTTATTTTCACGGGAGGAAAAAGGAAAACAGATTCAGAGCATTACCCCCGCCAGACCGGAACAAAACATCACTGCACCTGCGGCGGAGGAAAAAGAACATCTTGACGGGATAGCGGTAATCGGTATCAGCGGCCGTTATCCCGGGGCTGAAAATATCGAAGAATTGTGGGAGCTTCTATCAAAAGAGAGAACCGCAATCACAGAAATTCCGAAAGAACGATGGAATTATGAGACCTACTATGATCCAGACCCCGCTAAAGCGCATGAGGGGAAAATTTATTGCAAATGGGGCGGATTTTTAAAGAATGCTGAATCATTTGATTCTTTGTTTTTCCAAATATCGCCGAGAGAAGCAGAAGCGATGGATCCACAAGAACGAATATTTCTCGAAACCGTGTGGAAAGCATTTGAAGATTCGGGATATACCATTGAAGGGTTGAGAAAGCAGACCGAAAAACATGTCGGTGTATTTGCGGGAGTGACGACCAATTCTTACAAGCTGCTCGGCGAAAGAATACCGACTGACAAAAACGATGTACTTCCAAATTCGTTCCCATGGTCTCTCGCGAACAGAGTGTCTTACACATTTGACTTTACAGGTCCCAGTGTCCCTGTAGATACGGCTTGTTCTTCATCCTTAACGGCAATTCACATGGCTTGCCAAAGTTTAACAAAGGGTGAGTGCTCGGTTGCGGTTGCGGGAGGAGTAAATTTGTATCTTCATCCTTCTGACTATTTATACCGATGTCAGATGGGAATGCTTTCAAAATCGGGAAAATGCAGAAGTTTTGGAGAAGGCGGCGACGGTTTCGTGCCCGGGGAAGGTGTAGGGGCCGTTATTCTTAAACCGCTTAAAGATGCCATACGTGATAATGATACTGTGTACGCCGTCATTAAAGGAACGGCAATTAATCATGGCGGAAAGACAAATGGCTATACGGTGCCTAATCCTGCCGCACAGGCGGATTTAATTCAAGGAGCTCTTAAAGCGGCCGGTTGGAGCGCCAGAAGTGTCAGCTTTATTGAAGCCCACGGCACGGGAACGCCGCTGGGTGACCCGATTGAAGTTCGAGGCCTGACCAAGGCGTTTAGAGCTTATACCGAAGATGTTTCATATTGCTCTCTCGGATCGATTAAATCTAACATCGGCCACCTGGAAGCGGCCGCGGGTATTGCCGGCCTGACAAAGATTATCTTACAAATGAAGTATAAAAAAATAGCCGCAACACTGCATGCTGAACGGGTGCATCCGGATCTTTATCTGGAAGAGACACCTTTTTGCCTCCAGCAGGAAACCGCCGACTGGATAAAACCCGCGAATGAAAAACATTCTGACAGCAAATATCCGCGGCGTGCGGGATTAAGTTCTTTCGGAGCGGGCGGGGCAAATGCTCATATCCTTGTGGAAGAGTATGAGTCTGCTGCTGACTGTCATACGAGGCGTGAGGAAAGTGAGGAACTTATCGTACTCTCAGCCAAGCATTCACTGAGTTTACGGGAATCAGCAAAACAGCTGGAGGAATATCTTCAAAAGGCCCGTCATAAGCAGGGCGAGTTTTTACAGCAAGCGGGAACAAACAAGCCGCTTCACCTTTCTGATATTGCGTATACCCTTCTTGAAGGGCGTGAAGCCATGCCGGAAAGGCTTGCTGTCATTTCAAATAATATCGATGATCTGATGTTGAAATTAAATCACTTTTATAATGGAATTGATGATCACGAAATATTTAGAGGGAAAAAACCGAATCATAAACGCGGACAGCAGCAATCGGATCTTCCGCTCAAATCCGGCAGCACCACATTAACCGAAATGGCTGAATTTTGGGTATCAGGAGGCAATTTAAGCTGGGAAGATTTCCGCACCGGCAGAAAACCGAGAAAAATTGCCCTGCCGACTTACCCTTTCTTAAAAAACAGACTGTGGGTGTCAAATAAGGCGCAAACAACATCAGCAGCCGGTACAGCTCCTTTATTTGATTTTTCAGCAGGTGAGTGCCGATTTTATAAAACGCTTTCAGATTCTGAATATTATGTAAAAGACCATGTTGTACATGGGAAAACGGTTCTGCCCGGAGCGGCAATCATCGAAGCGGCCAGAGAAGCGGGAGAGAGGCTGTACGGAAAATCAGTCATAAAACTGAGTCAGGTTGTATGGGCGGTTCCGATAACCGTTGAAAAAGAAAAGACGATAATTATAGATCTGCTGCCGAATCAAAAAGACGGCAGATTTGTGGTGAAAACCGATATGCAACCTGAAGCGGCAGTTCACTGCCAAGGAAACATTACCACATGCGGAGATCAAGATGCCTCTCATACAGAGCATTTTCAATTGGACAGCTGGTTAACCGGACAGAAAAGATTAATCAGCGGCGCTGAGTGTTACAGGGATTTCCGGCAGAGCGGTTTGGACTATGGAACCAGTTTTCAGGTAATAAAACAGCTGTTTATCCATGAAAATGCTGTTCTTGCACGAATATCACTTCCTGAGAGCATTCATAAAAAATCCGGCACGCTGCTGGAACCGTGTTTATTGGATGGCATTTTTCAATCCACAACAGGGTTTACGTCCGGTCAGCAAGACGATCACATCGCATATTTGCCTTTTGAATTAGGTGAGCTGGAGATTCTTCACGCACCTTCGGCAAACGGCTATGCTTACATTACAGCTGCCGATGAAAGACAACATGATGATGTCAAAAGGTTTCATATACTATTTATGGATGAAAACGGATCTGTAAGTCTTAAAATAAAAAACTTAGCGTTGAAGGCATTAAGGGCTGCACCGCAGACTCAGGATGAGCGGCATTCAGTTAAGTATTACACTGATATGTGGAAGCGGGCCCCTCTGCTTCATCAGCCTGAAGCCAGCGGTTTAAACAGCTGCCTTGTGATTTCACTCCGTCGGGATATATCAGAACCGCTGATCCGCCAGGCATATAAAGATATCGGCCTGAACATGATCTTTGTCCGCCATGGCGGCAGTTTTCAAGAAAAAGAAGCTGATTCCTTTGAATTGAACAGCGTCAAACTTGACGGCTATAAGAAATTGCTGGCGATTCTTAAAGAAAGACAAGTGACAATTGACCGCGTCATTTTAATCGGGATGAGCCCTGAAACGGGAATTGAGCAGAACATTCGTGAAAAGCTGGAAGAGGCTGTTTTGCCGGTTTTCAATGTAACGAAAGCTCTGTTAGCAACAATCCCAAGACATAAAATCCTGATATCACATGTATTTTTCACAAGGGAAAATCAAATCTTACCTTATCAAATGGCAATCAGCGGCTTTTTTAGGTCGCTTCATTTAGAACATCCTATGTTGTCCGGTAAAAATATTGAAATACACAGCGACGAAATTCAGTTACAGCTGAACACCGGTCTGCCTGAATTAAAAAACCTTGTGAAAGAAACAATCATCAGCGATGATACTTCAGAAATCAGATACAGAGATGGAATCAGGCAGGTGAAACACTCTGCAGAAATTGAAAGTGCCGAGCCCCCCGAAAAGATGGAAGTAAAAGAAGGGGGAGTTTACCTCATTACAGGAGGAACAGGCGGTCTGGGACTGATTTTCGCCAGACATCTTGTGCGAAAAGGGAGAATAAAACTTGTCCTTATCGGCAGGTCAGAGCTTTCTGAGGAAGCCGTAAGCAATGTAAAAGAGCTCGAAAAAAACGGATCAGAGGTTTTTTATGTAAGAACCGATATTTCTGATAAGGAAAATGTCAATAACCTGATAAAACTCGTCAAAAACAAATTAGGTCCTGTTAAAGGAATTATTCACAGCGCCGGTGTGATAAAAGATTCATTACTCATCAATAAGCGTGAAGAGGATCTCGATTCAGTCTTGGCCAGCAAGGTTTACGGAACGATATGGCTTGACCGGTATACAGACAGAGAACCTCTGGACTTTTTTGTTATGTTTTCATCTATCAGCGCAATAATCGGGAATGCCGGACAAACTGATTATGCTTATGCAAACCGGTTTATGGATTATTTTGCGGAAATGAGAGCGGCGGAAAATAAACCTGGAAAAACAGTCTCGATTAATTGGCCTTTATGGAAAGAAGGCGGTATGCAAATTGATATTCATTCAGAGAAGTTCCTTTATGACCGTTTCGGAATGCTGCCTCTGGGAAAACGGGAAGGCCTTGCAGCATTTGATCAAGCAATGACAGGGTGTGAACATCAAATAATGGTATTTAGCGGTAATGAATTAAAGCTGGAACGAATGATAACGATTGACAGCGGCAAAAGTGACCCGGCAATCGCCGACGAAAATTACGAACCGAAAGAGCTGTCAATAACTGAATCTTTAAAAAGCACTTTGACGCGCATCATCACCGGCGTATTAAAAATTGAAGAACGGGAATTTGATTTTGAACTGCCGATAAGTGAATACGGATTTGATTCAATTATGTTTACAATGCTGGGCAACGAATTAAACGAAACATTAGGAATATCAATGATGCCGTCAGATTTTTTCGGTCTTACTGATTTTAATGAACTTCTTGAGTTTTTAAAGAGTGAGTATTCCGAGGAGCTTCATCTCTGCGGTTCTTTTTCTTCAGATGAATCTGCGGCGAAAGACCGGAGAGAAAATCTGATTGAGGGCATCGCAAAGATGATGTCAAGTATTTTGAAGATTGACAGAAAGGAAATAGAAGAAGAGACTTCATTCGGCGAGTACGGATTTGATTCTATTACGTTTACCAGACTCGGAAATGAAATCAATCAACAATATGGTACGGAATTATTGCCGTCCATTTTCTTTGAATGCAATTCACTGGCTGAAATGACTGATTATGTAATCGAGCAATACGGAGAAATCCTTTTTGCTGAGACAGAATCTTTTTCTGCAGCTGACGAAAAAACATTGTACAGCACGCCTCCGCCGGAATCTTATGAACATTCCCCTGAGCCTGAAAACAAAGCTAGGCAAGAGGAAAGACATATGAATGAACCGGTTGCAATAGTGGGAATAAGCGGCCGTTTCCCCCAAACAGATACGCTGGAAGACTTTTGGGAAGGAATTGAAAAAGGGCGGGATATGATTACAGACATTCCTGAAGACCGTTGGAACTGGAAAGAGTTTGACGGCGATCCGATCAGGGACGTCAATAGAACAAAAATAAAAAAAGGCGGATTTATCAAAGGCGCGGACAGTTTTGATCCGTTGTTTTTCGGGATTTCTCCCGCCGAAGCAGAATTAATGGATCCCCAGCAAAGAATTTTTATGGAGACTGTATGGAAAACAATAGAAGATGCGGGCTATAAGCCGTCTGATTTGGCAGGGACGAAAACCGCGGTGTTTGCAGGGGTCGCCACAACGGATTATGCTGAACGTCTGAATGAAAATGGTGTCTCTGTTCAGGCGCAGACCGCAACCGGTTTAAATCATTGTATATTGGCAAATCGTATTTCTTACCAGCTGAACCTGACGGGTCCGAGCGAACCGATTGACACTGCCTGTTCAAGTTCGTTAGTTGCACTCCATCGTGCGGCTGAGGGGATTCAAAGAGGCGATTTTGAAATGGCGATTGCAGGCGGAGTGCATATTATGACAAGCCCTACTCTGTTTATAGCTTTTGATAAAGCAGGTATGCTTTCCAAAGACGGAAAGTGCAAAACGTTCGATAAAAGCGCTGACGGCTATGTAAGGAGTGAAGGGGCGGCTGCAGTATTGCTTAAGCCGCTCAGCAAAGCACAGGCAGACGGTGATCATATATATGGTTTGATTAAAGGGTCAGCCGTAAATCACGGCGGCCGCGCCAATTCTTTGACAGCTCCGAATCCGAACGCACAGGCGGACTTATTAACCGAAGCTTGGCGGAAGGCGGGGGTCAGCCCTGCCACTGCGGGATATATAGAAGCGCATGGCACAGGGACAAGTCTTGGCGATCCGATTGAAGTAAACAGCATCATAAAGGCATTTAAAACGTTATATCAAGAATGGGACATTCCTTTTGCGAAACAGAAATGCTGCGGAATCGGGTCTGTGAAAACAAACATCGGCCATCTCGAAACCGCTGCCGGAATAGCCGGAGTGATGAAAGTGTTACTGGCTTTTAAATATCGCAAACTTCCGGGACTCGCCCATTTTTCACAACTCAATCCATACATCAAACTGGAAAATACGCCATTTTATATCACAGAAACCGCTCAAAAGTGGAATCCGATAAAAGATAAAGAGAACAACGATCTGCCGAGGAGAGCGGGTGTCAGCTCATTCGGATTCGGCGGTGTGAACGCGCATATTGTTTTAGAGGAATATAGGGAACCTCAAAAAGAAGTGCCGGAAAACAACGGTAACACACATATTTTTGTTTTATCTGCGAAAACCAAAGATCAATTACTTGAGTATATCCGGCTTATGCTTCAGTACTTGGATCGCGTGATTGCCGGTGACATGACCGTTAATGCCAGTGACATGGAATTTACATTGCAAAACGGCCGGGAAGCAATGAACGAAAGAATTGCCGTATGTGCAGCGAGTCTGACTGAGCTGAGAGATAAATACGTCAGCTTTCTTGATGACAGCAAGGTGCAAAAAGGCGTATTTATAAGCGAAAACACTGAAGAGCCCACAGCTGTTTCTGAATATATGATTGAGGAGGCTCTTCAAAGCGGAAAAGAGGAGCTGCTCGCACAATGGTGGGCCAATGGAGCCGAGTTTGAATGGAAGACAATCGGCAATAAGAAATTGAATAGAGTGCCGCTGCCAACTTATCCGTTTGCAAAAGAGAGTTATTGGTTCACCCCGAAAAAGAACAAAAGCGAGGTTAATAGCAAAAGTCTTCACCCATTAATCAGCGAGAATGTCTCAACATTAAAGAAACAAGCATTTAAAACTGTTATTTCCGGAACTGAATTTTTCGTCACTGATCATCTTGTTTCAGGAGACTATGTGCTGCCAGGAGCCGCTTCGCTTGAAATGGCTCTTGTTTGTGCGGAAATAAGCGGAGAAAGTAAAGTATCTAAAATAAAAGACGTGATGTGGAACAGACCTATATTATATAAAGGAAAAACGCTGCACATTTATACCGACTTGGAAATGAAACAAGATAAGTTGAACGTAACGATATGTAAAGAGGGGCCGGATGGCGTGCAGCAAATCTGCACACAAAGTGAAACAGTATTCGGAGACATAAACAGCAATGCTGAGTATGTCGATATTGATAAGTTCAAACGCAGCAGTAAGGCGGTCATAAACCGGGAAGAGTGTTATCACCGCTTCAGTCGTATGGGCCTGACATATCATAGCGGTTTTCAAACGTTGAAAGCCGTATATCGCGGTGATATGGAGTTAATGGCAGAATTGGAGCTTCCGGATCATTTAGCGAACGGGTTTTCACATTTTACACTTCATCCTTCATTAATTGACGGCGGTTTTCAAGCGGCGGCATTTTTGTTAAGAGATAATGAGAAAGACGGCTTATTTGTTCCTTATTCACTTAGAGAGCTTCACATTAAGAGGGCGCTTACTGCCCGATGCCATGTTTCGGTGAAAGAAACCGGTTTTTATACGTATAACATTGATTTTATTAACGAGAGCGGCGAAATAGCCGTGAGCATGAAAGACTTTACTGTCAGAAAAGTGACCGGGGGAGAATTAACCGCAGGTCATAAAAATGAAGATCAGGAAATTCTCTTCTTATTGGAACAATTGAAAAACGGTGAACTTTCTGCTGACCAAGTTTATCAGCTGCTGGAGGGAAAATAGTGCAGATCAAACAAATACTTTCCTTAATTGAAGAACAGCAAATGTCTCCTGATGCAGGACTGGAGCTAATTCGCACTTACAGAAAAGAACAAATGGAAAAAAAGGCGGAGCCGGAATCACAAGCTCCGTCCCCAACCATTTTTTTTAAGAACGATTGGGTAAGAACAAATCACATTGATATGCCGAATCAGCAGGCACCGGGGAATATGCTGATTTTTGATCAGGATAACCGTCTTTTTCAGCATGCCGAGATGATGAATGGAGATCATAACCGTGTCATTCTCGTAACGCCCGATTCTGATTATAGAATTGAACGGAATAGATGCACAATCAATCCTTCTGATGAAAATCATGTCGAAATGCTGCTGTCTGATTTGGCTGAAAACGGATTTACACCTGATGTCGTGCTTTATTTATGGAACGGAGAAATCAGAGAATTCACTGAAGAATCCGTTAACGAAACTCTTCGCAGAGGAATAAACTCGCTCTTTTTATTATCAAAAGCTTTAATGCGGAGAAACGAACCTGTTACGTTATTGCATATTTATTGGACAAGCGGTCTGAATCAGCCGTTTCATGAAGCTGTCGGAGGGTTCATGAAAACGGTAAACATGGAAAGCTCCAAGCTTAAAGCGAAAACCATACAGATACGCCATGAGGATTCTGACAAAAATTCTCCGGTTTCCGAGATGTGGGATGCTGCAATCAGTGAAATACAGCGCTTTCGAACGGATGAATGTGAGATTTTAATAGACTCACATACCCGTTATGTGAAAGGGCTGCAGCATATTGATATTCCTGAACACGATAACGGATCTGTAACGTATCAAAAAGGCGGCATATATATCATTACCGGAGGAGCGGGAAAACTCGGGCTGCTGTTTGCGGAACACATCGCTAAAGAAAACCAAGCCGTGATTATACTTACAGGCCGTTCTTTTTTAACCGCTGATCAAAAAGAACGGATCAGTAAGCTTAATGAGAGCGGCTCTATTGTTGAATATCAGCGGACGGACATAACAGATCGAACAGAGGCAGAGCGATTCATTTTCGGCGTTAAACAGCGGTACGGCAGCATAAACGGGATCATTCATGCTGCCGGCATCCTTCGTGACTCATTTCTTGTAAACAAAAGTCTCAGTGATTTTACGGACGTACTGAAACCGAAAGTTTACGGGACAATCTGGCTGGATGAGCTGACAAAAGACGAAGATCTTGATTTTTTTGTTCTCTTTTCTTCTTTTTCCGCTTACGGAAATGCCGGCCAAAGTGACTATGCGTACGCAAATCATTTTATGGACAGTTTTGCAGTGCTTCGATCTCAGCTCTCCCGAAACGGAAAAACCCTTTCAATCAATTGGCCGTTATTGAAAGATGGCGGGATGAGTCTCGACAGCAATGGAATCAACCAAATAAAAGAAAAATACGGAATGACTCCGATGCGAACTTCCTCTGTTTTGGAAGCGTTTCTGAAAATGCTGCGGTCTTCATTTACCAGCTTAATGCCTGCAGAAGGAAAGCGGGATAAAATGATAAAAGCGCTTTCGATTCAAAGAAATACAGCTGCAGCAGATCAAGATACACTCACGGCGGAACACGATGAAGAAGAGGAACATGCTGCGAAAGAAAAAGTAAATGACTATTTAATCAAGATCATCAGCGGTGTCTTGAAAATCCAAGCACATAAAATAAATGCGAAAGACTCTTTTGAGAAATTCGGAATCAATTCACTTATGATCATGTCACTTATTTCAAAGCTTGAAGATACTTTCGGGGATCTTCCCAAAACAATCTTTTTTGAATATCAGAACATTGAAGAGCTTTCAAACTTCTTCCTAACATCTTTTAAAGAAAAAGTGCTTAAGGCCGCAGGGGCAGCTCCGGTAACAAGAGTGCCGAAGAAAAGAGAAAATCTGAGTAAAAAACAGCACCGGCAGCAGAAGGATACATCTGCACCGAGCATGGTTCAGCCGGGTGAGGATATTGCCATTATCGGTGTGAGCGGAAGATATCCGAATTCCGATACTCTTGAGGAGTTCTGGGAAAACATTGCCGGAGGGAAAAACTGTATTATTGAAATTCCCGAGGAACGTTGGGATTTCAGATCGAATTACAGTCCCGACAGAATGGAGAAGGGGAAAATCAACAGTAAGTGGGGCGGTTTTATCAGCGGTGTTGATCAATTCGATCCGCTGTTTTTCCACATTTCTCATAAAGAAGCTGAGCTGATGGACC
Source organism: Bacillus sp. JNUCC-22 (assembly GCF_018861275.1). Lineage (NCBI taxonomy): Bacteria > Bacillati > Bacillota > Bacilli > Caryophanales > Bacillaceae > Bacillus > Bacillus sp. JNUCC-22. The sequence goes on from NZ_CP076408.1 coordinate 1,425,950, forward strand.
CTCAGGAGCGAATTTTTCTCGAAACCTCCTGGCATACGTTTGAAGATTCAGGATATACAAAAGAGAAGCTTGACGGTATGAAAGCCGGTGTGTTTGTCGGAGCCATGTACGGACAATATCAATTATTCGGCGCAGAAGAAACTGCGCGGGGCAATCCGATTGCGCTCAGTTCCTTCTTTTCATCTATTGCGAACAGGGTTTCATACTTTTTTAATCTCTCCGGCCCGAGCATTGCACTGGATACGATGTGTTCATCATCGCTGACGGCCATTCACTTGGCATGTGAGAGCATTAAAAGAGGGGAAAGTGAAATTGCGCTTGCGGGCGGCGTTAATGTGTCCATACATCCCAGCAAATACCTTTGGCTGAGTCAAGGTAATTTTGTTTCCACCGAAGGATTGTGCAGAAGTTTCGGAGAGGGCGGAGACGGCTATGTCCCGGGAGAAGGTTCGGGAGCCGTCCTTTTGAAACCTCTGGAAAAAGCAATTGCTGATCAGGATCATATATACGGAGTGATTAAAGGAACATCTGTAAATCATGGCGGAAAAACCAATGGATTTACAGTTCCGAATCCGAATGCACAAGCTGAGCTGATTGCTGAAAATTTCAAGAAATCGGGCATCAGTCCGCGATCCGTCAGCTACTTGGAAGCACACGGAACGGGTACCTCGCTCGGAGATCCGATTGAGATCGCAGGATTGACAAAAGCGTTTGAGAAATTTACGGACGATAAACAATTTTGTGCCATAGGTTCAGTGAAGTCTAATATCGGACATTTGGAGTCTGCCGCAGGTATAGCAGCCCTTACAAAAGTTCTTTTACAATTTAAGCATCAGAAATTGGCGCCATCCATTCACTCGGAACAGCTGAACCAAAATATCCGATTTGAAAAGACGCCTTTTTACGTTCAGCAGAAAGAAGAAGAGTGGCGGAAAGAATCAGGCGCCTCCAACAGGAGAGCAGCAATCAGTTCGTTCGGAGCGGGCGGAGCAAATGCCCATGTCATTGTGGAAGAATATCAAAACCATGCGGACACACAAACAATAAGCGGTCCGTTTGCCGCAGTTCTCTCTGCCAAAAATGAAGACAGGCTGAAAGAGTACGCCCGGCGCCTTCTGCAATTCACAGAGCGGGAGACAAAGGCCTCGGCAGCTGATATCGCTTTTACATTGCAGACATGCAGGGAACCGATGGAAGACAGACTTGCTGTTGTAGCTTCCGATTTGCCGGGACTTAAGGAGAAGCTGAGAACTTTCTGTACTGAAGGAACAATTGGAGAGGGCGTATACAAAGGCAATGTTACGAAAGATTTTGATAAAGTCTTTATCTTTCATGATCAAAAGAGGAAAGATAAATTCCTCGAGGCGATGATGGAGACAAAGGACTTGAATCTTCTTGCAAAATTATGGTCTTTCGGGGCTGATATTCAATGGAGAGAGTTATATGAAGAATATACCCCGCAAAAGGTCAAGCTTCCTTTATATCCATTTGCTGAGGAGTCTTACTGGGTGCCTCGAAACCAAAGTGCAGTATTTCCGGAAATATTGCCGCAGCAGTCTTCACTGCACCCGCTTCTGGATTCGAATGAATCTACTCTGGAACAGCAGTTTTTTAAAACGACATTAAGAGAAAAAGAGATTTGGTTAAAAGACCACATCGTAAAAAACAAGAGCATTCTCCCGGCAGCTGCTTTTCTTGAAATGGCATGCGCAGCGGGAACGCGGTCATATCGAAAGAAAAAGGTCACTCGTTTAAAAAACGTGATATTTGCAAGACCGGCCATGCTTTTGCAAGAGAGCCTGACCATTTACACTCACATTTCCGTAAAAGACGGCAGCATATTATTTAACATGTCACCTGACGAGGATGCTGCTGTAAGGACTGGATTTGTGACGGGGGAATTAGATTATGATCATCATTACAGTGATGATGATATAGAGAACATCGACAGACAAGAGATGATAAACAGAAGTGCTTTTGTCCGTGAACAAGATGAATGTTACGAGTATTTTCGGGAAAACGGGTTCCTGTATGGGCGCGCTTTTCAGCCGATTCAGCGTTTATGGGGCGGAAAAACGGAAGCGGTTGCACACTTATTGCTGCCAAAAGAAGCCGCATATGCTCTTGAACATTATACATTGCATCCGTCTTTAATTGATGGGGCTCTGCAATCTTTGTTCGGAATTACGGACGGAAGAGAAGAGGCATCTGTTTATGTTCCTTTTTCAATAGGAGAGATTACGGTTCGGAAAAAGGTTTCAGCAGAATGCTGGGCTTATGCGCGTAAAACAGGCCAAAAAGGTCAATCCGAGCTTATTTACGATATTCAGCTGCTTAATGAACAAGGAGAAAGACTTGCAGGTTTGAAGGATGTAACCATTCGTAAAAAAGAAACGTTTTCCGCGGAGGCACAGACTCGTGCAACAGCGGATTCCAATGGAAAGAACGAGAGAGTAAAAGAGCTCCTCAGACAATTAAAAGCGGGCGAACTGACTGCGGAGGAAGCAGATTATGCGCTGGAGCGTATGCAGGATTAGTTTATCATTTTGCGGCAGTGCCATTTGTAAAGGGGATGAAGATTTTTATGAAAGAAGCCCGTCATATTAGAAAAAAAGTACTTTCTGACATAGAAAGCGGCATCATTTCTTTGGAAGAAGGAGTAAAGCGGATACAGCAGCTTGGTTCTCATTCCGCAGGGGGTAACGGACAGGCGATATATTATCAGACGGTCTGGCAGCGGACAGATCTCAGCATTCATGTAAAAGGCGGCCGGCGTGAGGGCAGCCTTTTATTATTTGATAAAAATGAAGATGTGAGTAAAGAACTTGCTGCATTGCATGATACAAGGGTTATTTTGGTTAAGCCGGGGAAAGAGTTTCGAAAAACCGGGGACGGTGTATTTGAAATCGACCCCCGCTCTGAAAGAGATTACATAAACCTGTTAGGATGGCTTATAGAAGAAGAGAAGTCAGATATACGGGAAGCGGTGCATTTGTGGTCAGACATGCCGTTTGAAAAGACAGAGAGAGCGATTCGTGAACAATGCGACAGCGGAGTCTATTCTTTGTTTTTATTACAACAGGCGCTCTTCAAAAATAACTGCCGCAAACCGATCAAACTGTTATATGGATATTTTTCACATCTTTCTGGAGAACAGCCTCTTTACGCGGCGGCAAGCGGATTTTTGCGGACATTGCAGCTGGAAAATCCGTTAATCTCAGCAAAAAGCATTGAGATGGAGCAGTCAATAGCAGCTGTTCACGCAGCTGATATCATACGCAATGAGCTGAGTGATTTCCAGCCTTCAGATGTAGAGATCCGTTATAAAGACATGCAGCGTTATGTTAAACAGCTCAAAATGTATGAACCCGAAAAAAATTCCGGAAGCGGAGATGTGCCGCTGAGAGAAAATGGAGTATATATTATCGCAGGAGGCGCGGGCGGATTAGGATTTACCTTTGCAGAATATTTGGCTTTTCAAACAAAATGCTGCCTTGTTTTAACGGGGAGATCTCCGCTTTCAGATCATATAAGAAAACAGCTGAGACGATTAGAGGATGCCGGTTCTTCAGCTGTTTATGTTCAGGCTGATATTACCAATAAGGAAGAAGCCGAATATGTAGTCAAAAAAGCCAAAACTTCTTATGGAAAAGTAAACGGGGTCATTCAGGGCGCGGGAATCATCCGTGACTCTTTCCTTCTTAACAAGTCACGAGAGGAATTCGATCAGGTAATCAGACCGAAAGTATTGGGTACGATGTGGCTGAATGATGCTGTTGAGAAAGAAAATCCTGACTTTTTCATTTGCTTCTCCTCTACTTCCGCAGTGTTGGGAAATGTCGGGCAATCTGATTACGCGTTCGGAAACAGTTATATGGATCATTTCATGAATATGCGTTCTGCCCAGGATTCTGATACGATTTCTCTCTCTCTGAACTGGCCGCTGTGGAAAGAAGTCGGCATGCAAGTGGATGAGCGCACGGTAGAGACAATGAAAAAGGCGGGTTTTTATCCTTTAGAAAAAGAGGAAGGTAAAGAAGCGTTTGCAGTCGCATTGTCCTCCGGTTTTTCGCAATTTACTGTATTTTACGGAGATGAGCAAATTGACAATCATGTTCAGCAATTATATGAACGAAAAGACAATATTCAGGCAGATGAAGGAACAGGGAGAAATATCGAATCATTTGATTCAGAGAAACTGAAAGCTGAAACATCTGATTTCATCATCAAAGTGATTGCTGCAGAATTCAGGATGCCTGCGGACAAAATAGATGCAGAAGAGGCATTGGAAAAATACGGACTTGATTCCGTTATGATTATCAATATGACGAATGAGCTTGAAAAACATTTCGGCGCGCTCTCAAAAACGCTGTTATTCGAATATCAGACTGCAGAAGAATTGTCACAGTATTTCGTTGAGGAGCACAGGGATACTCTTCTTCATAAACTCCGGTTAGGAGAAAACGGGAGCAGCACCCCATCTCAGAAGAAAAAAGATCATGAACAGACAGCCGAAGTTAACGGGAAACAGAAAATCCAGATGAAAAATCAGGTGCAGCAGGAGAAGTATCATGACAATGATATCGCGATTATCGGTATCAGCGGACGTTACCCGATGGCAAATGATCTTGATACTCTGTGGGAAAACTTATTGAACGGTAAAGACTGTATAACTGAGATACCTGAGGATCGGTGGGATTCGGGGCTGCACTATCAGCCCGCAGCGGGCGATGAAGTAAAAAACCAAAGCAAATGGGGGGGATTTATTGACGATGTGTATCATTTTGATCCGTTGTTCTTTAATATTTCTCCTGCCGAAGCTGAATTAATTGATCCGCAGGAGAGACTGTTTTTAGAGACGGTTTGGCACACCATAGAAGATGCGGGGTACGCAAAGAAAACGCTTGAACGAAAAAACGTCGGTGTTTTTGCAGGGGTTATGTACGGCCACTATCAGCTGTACAGCGTTGGTCACGAAGCGGCCGTTTCTTCCTCATATGCATCAATCGCCAACCGGGTATCGTACTTCTTTAATTTCAGCGGACCAAGTATTGCTTTGGACACGATGTGTTCCTCATCATTAACGGCTGTTCATTTTGCCTGTGAAAGTTTAATCAGGAATGAATGTGAAATTGCAATTGCAGGAGGCGTCAATTTATCCATTCATCCTCATAAATATGAACTCCTGACTCAAGGCGGATTTTTATCCAGTGATGGCCGGTGCAGAAGCTTCGGTTCCGGAGGAGACGGCTATGTGCCGGGAGAAGGGACAGGTGCCGTGCTGCTGAAACCTGTAAAAAAGGCTATTGCGGACGGTGATCAGATTTATTCAGTTATTAAGGCAACAGCCATCAACCACGGTGCTAAGACGAATGGATATACCGTGCCGAATCCCAAAGCTCAAAGTGAGGTCATTACGAGAGCCTTAAAAAAAGGATTTATTGATCCAAAAAGCATCAGCTATATAGAAGCTCACGGAACAGGCACCGCCTTAGGAGATCCGATTGAAATCACCGGTCTGACCAGAGCATTTTCAGATGCCGAACGCGATAAGAAAACATGCGCGATCGGGTCGATTAAATCAAATATTGGACATCTTGAGGCTGCTGCAGGCATAGCGGGCATTACGAAAGTTATTCTTCAAATGAAACATAAAACGATTGTTCCGTCACTGACTCATTCTGCTGAATTGAATGAAAATATACCGTTTCAAAAAACACCTTTTTATGTACCGGACAGTGCCGAAAAATGGGAGTCATCCGTTCCCAGGCGTGCCGGAATCAGTTCTTTCGGGGCAGGAGGAGCTAATGCCCATGTTATTTTAGAAGAATTTGCGGATGAAGCTATCTCTCCTCTCGCGGCTGAAGAACCTGAACAGCTTTTATTTGTTTTTTCTGCAAAAAATGCCGACAGGCTGGCAGAATATGCAAAACGCGCAAAAGAACATATAGCAGCCAGAGATTATCCATTAGAAACACTTAGAAATACAGCATTTACTTTACAAACCGGCAGAGAAGAAATGCCGCACAGATTGGCTGTTATCGCCTCCACAAGAGATGAATTGCTTAAAGGACTGACAGACTATACTCTCGGAAACGCGACGGATCATATTTTTACAAGCGGCAAAGACACAACAGAAGCTCAAAGGATGAATAAAGTTGAAATTGAAGAAGCAGCCGCAAACAGAGATCTTTTGAAGATTGCTGAATACTGGGTTGGCGGTAACGGGGTAGATTGGCCGTCACTTTATAAAGATGCCACTCTGAGACGGGTATCAGCACCCGGATATCCATTTGCCAAAGAGCTGTGCAGAATAGATGCGCAAAATATGGGAAGCCGCCGGATGAACGTTAATAACGATCTGCATCCTTACATTTCATGCAATATATCTGATTTTAAAGCACAGAAGTTTCTTATCAATGTAAGCGATACCGGTTTGTATATAAAAACAAAGTATCAAGACAAGGAAATGTTTCCGTTTCTCAGCCAGATTGAAATGGCGAGAGCTGCCGGAGCGATGGCTTCAGGGAATCCGATTATTAAATTAACAGAGCTCTCCTTTAGAGAACCGATGTTACAAAGCGGAAGCAATGAGCAGATCCGGATTGTATTAACCCCGGATAATCAGGGTGCATCGTATTCTATAGAAAAACAGAGCGACTCATCCATTTATTCCTCAGGGCGGCTCGAATTAGAAGGCGGGGCGTACGAGAACGGAAATATTCATCTTGAGCCGTTTCTGTCTCAGCGCGCAGACCCCATTCCGTACGAAGCGTTTTATCAGCGGCTTGCCGAATTCGGATACAGCTGCAGTGACAGTCTGAAAGCGGCAGAGCACTGCGTCAGCAGGAACGGACAGGTACTTTTAAAAATAAAAGCAAAGGCCGGGCCGAAAGGGTGCATAATCAAACCGGAAGTTATTGAGAGCGTATATCAAGCCGTCATATACCTTGCGGGGGAAAATGCCGGAGAGCTCCCGGAAAACATTAAAGAATGTACGATTTTTGATCATGAGACTGAACCCGTTTATGTATATGCAGAACAAACTGGAGAAAGCGATTCGGCTTATGATATGTATGTATTAGACAATGCCGGCGGGATTTTGATGGAACTGAGCGGGCTGGTTTTTGGCGAAAAGCCTAATAAAAATGTACGTTTTTATGAGCATAAGTGGGATCAAAAAAACCCTCTGATTGAAATCAAAGATAGGGAGCCAAAAACAATTCTGGTCTTTGCAAAAGATGAAGCACTGGCTGGAGCTCTGAAAAATCAATCAGACAGCCGTGTCATTCTCGTCACGCCGGATCAGCGGCAGATCGATCAGGACCTGCTGACATTCTGTGTAAACCCGGAAGTGACATCAGATTACATTCGTTTATTTGAAGAATTAGAGAAAAAGGGGTTTTCTCCTGATGTCATCTTGCACACGGGAGAAACATTTTACGCGGGTGACCACCTTCTCAGCGGCCTGGAATCAATTTTTTATTTATTAAAAGCTCTGAGCGCCCGCAGTGACGCCTCTCTTTATCTTCATTCTCTGCTTCTTGTTCACTCTTTTAAAGAAGGCGTGAATGATCCGTATACGGGCGCTCTTGCAGGCTGTTTAAAAACGGCAAATATGTTGGTGCCATCCGCAGAGAATGTGAAGTCAATCGGTTTTTCAGAACGTATATCAATTGAAAAAATGGCTGAATTTTGTCTTAACGAAATGGTTTCACGCGTGGAACGGCAGGCTGAAGAAGTTAAATATATTAATGACAAGAGGTATGTTAAGACATTAAAGGACTATGTATTCAATCATACAGAGCACTCTCATCAGCTGAAACAGGAAGGGATTTACCTCATAACGGGCGGTTTGGGCGGTCTGGGCCTGATTTTCGCAAAATATTTAGCCTCTCAATATCAAGCAAAATTAGTATTGACGGGAAGGTCACCGTTAACAGCTGATAAACGCCATAACATTGACCGGCTGCAGGCGCTTGGAGGAGATGCGGTATATTATCAAGCTGATGCCGCAGATCAAAAGACGATGGGACGGGTCATAGAAGAAACGAAACGGACTTGGGGCTCTATTCAAGGCGTTATCCATTCAGCTGGTCATGCCGATGATCGGTTATTTACAGAGATGAATCTGGCTGATTTTTCAGATGGCATGACTGCTAAAATTGAAGGCACGGTATGTTTAGATGAATTAACGAAAGATGAGCCGCTTGATTTCTTTATCGTATTTTCTTCTATTTCTTCGGTCTTCGGAGATTTTGGACAGGTTAACTATGCGTTATGCAATTATTTTCAAGATCAATATATAAATTGGAGATCCGAACAGAGCCGCCGGCAAGAGAGACAAGGCAAGAGCATTTCGATTAACTGGCCGTTGTGGCGTAAAGGCGGAATGCATTTAAACAAAGAAGCGGAAGAAGCTTATCTTTCCGCATCCGGGTTTGATTATTTGGAAACGGAAGAAGGGATAGCGGCTTTTGAGACGATTTTGGCAAATGACTGTCCGCAAATTTCGGTTGTTACCGGGGATGCCGGAACAACACCAGCAAAAAAAGATCTGCCGCATCAAAAAGTAAATACGCTTCCGGTTCGTCAAGAGGAAATTTCTTATACAGCACCGGCTTATACAGACAATGTCCTGGAAGAACTGAAGCAAATGGTATCGGAATTATTGAAAATTAACATTGAACAGCTGGATACGGCAGAGAATTTCGGTAATCTCGGCTTTGATTCTATCAGTTTGAAAACATTAGCTGTCCGACTGAATAAAAAATACAAGCTTAAGCTGACACCTGCCGTTTTCTTTACTTACAGCCATATTAAGTCTCTTTCAGAATTTCTAAACAGTGAACTGCGTACTGTTGCAAAAGGGAATACAGATGCAGAAAAAAACATTTCTGAAAAAAGGAAAGTGCACGCCGAGAAAACCACCGGGAAAACCGTGAATCCGCCGCGAAGTTTTCCGTTTGAAAAAAAGACAACAAGACAGGCTGACCATCATCCAGAGAAGCAGCCAGTTGCCATTATCGGGATGAGTTGTGTTTTTCCGGGAGCAAAAAATGCAGATGAGTTTTGGATCAATTTAATCAATGAAAAAGATTTGATTCAGGAAATTCCCCCGGATCGCTGGGATTGGAAAAAATACGCTGAAGGCAAAGGAAGCAGCGAAGTACATTCGAAATGGGGCGGCTTTATCACAGATGCCGATAAATTCGATGAGGTGTTTTTCAATATTAATCCGCGGGAAGCAGAACTCATGGATCCTCAGCACAGAATTTATTTGCAGGAAACCTGGAAAGCGATAGAAGATGCGGGTTACAAAGCTTCAAAGCTGTCTGGCAAAAATATCGGGGTGTTTACGGGCATTCAATTTAATGATTACCGCCAGCTGCTGATGAGGCATTCGGACGGGGCGCATGCGTTTGCGGGAACCGGAAACAGCCAGGCGCTCATCAGCAACCGTGTATCCCACTATTTTAATTTCAGAGGTCCGAGTGAGTCCATTGATACAGCCTGCTCAAGCAGTCTTGTAGCAATCCACAGAGCTGTGCGCTCGATTCAAAATGGCGAAAGTGAGCTGGCGGTAGCAGGCGGGGTTTCGCTGCTCTTAGATCCAGTCACGCATATGTATACTGATAAACTCGGTATTTTGTCTAGGGACGGCCGGTGTAAGACGTTTGATAAACTTGCCGACGGTTATGTCCGCGGTGAAGGTGCAGCTGTTCTGTTATTGAAACCATTGCAAGCGGCAATGAATGACAGAGACAATATTTACGGAGTTCTGAGAGGAACCGGAGAAAATCACGGAGGAAGATCTGCTTCATTGACCGCGCCGAACCCGGAAGCTCAGGCAGAACTGTTAACGTCTGTTTACAAAAATGCCGATATTCCTGTTGATACGATATCTTATATTGAAGCACACGGAACCGGGACAGAACTGGGAGATCCGATTGAGATTGAAGGCTTGAAAAAAGCGTTTGGATCTTTTGAGCCGCATTCAGGAAAGAATCATGATCAATATTGCGGCATCGGTTCAGTAAAAACGAATATCGGTCATTTAGAGCCCGCCTCTGGAATGCCGGGGCTGATTAAAGTATTACTATCCATGAAGTATAAAACACTGCCTGCCACACTACATGTCAAGGAACTGAACCCTTATATTCAATTAAGCGGAACGCCGTTTCATATTATCAATAAAACAATGAAGTGGGCCAGATTAAAAGATGGACAAGGAAATGAAGTTCCGCGCCGTGCCGGAGTCAGTTCCTTTGGATTCGGCGGGGCAAATGCTCATGTCATCGTGGAAGAATTTGAATACGGCCAAGATAAAGCAGTAACTGCCGAGCGGGAACAAATCATTGTTCTATCGGCCAAAACAAAGGAAAGGCTGATGGTTAAAGCCAAAGAGTTAACAACGTTTTTACATGAAGAACTATCAGTTCAATTCAGTCAGCAAGAGGTGCAGGAACGTGATGTGCAAGAGGCGGTTCGGGAAGCGGCAGCGGGTATCCTGCGTTTAGATACCGCAGATATAGATGCAAAGACACCTCTTTCTGAATTCGGATTTGATCCGTTGGCTTATTCCGAATTAATCTCTTATATAAACCAAATGTACGGCACAGAAATATCACTAGACATATTTCAGGAATTAATGACCCTGAGCGAGCTGTGCCGCTATATCAGCAGCGTCCGGAATCGATCAGCTGATAAACCGCATAACGGCAATTTTAGAGAAAAGTCCGGAATCAGTCTTGAAGAAATAGCATATACGCTGCAAACCGGAAGGGAACCATTTGAATGCCGCCTTGCGATCACTTGCTCGAATACAGGAGATCTTCTTGAAAAATTAAACGGTTACATCCAGGGGAGCAGGCTGCAAGGTGTTTATGAAGGAAATGTAACGGATTTTGATAGTCTGTACGCTCCTTTATTCGGCGGCCCCGAAGGTCATGCATATGTACAATCACTGATTCAGCAAAACAAGCCGGCCAAACTGGCTCAGTTGTGGACGATCGGTTGTGAAATCAGCTGGGAAGACTTGTATGAGGAGGAACTCAAACCGGTTAAACTGTCTCTTCCTCTCTATCCTTTCAGTAAGAACAGACATTGGATTCATTTAAATAAAGATGAAGCGCAGAAGGCTGAGGCTTTCTCGAACACTGAGCTTCACAACTCAAATAAAGATACAGCAGATGGAGAAATCATGTCGCTTCTTGAAAAAGCACAAACAGGTGAGATGAATACGAAAGAGACGTCAGAGCTGATAGAGGAGTTGCTTTTCCATGAATGAAAAAACGATGCAAATTGAGCAAATCGTGAAAAAGGTGAAAGAATGCAGCCTGACGCCTGAAGAAGGGCTGGAATTAATTAAGAGCTTGGGGACAACCCATCTATATGAAATGGTATGGGATAGACATGAATTTAAAGGCAGTAAAAAATTCCCGCATACGAAAGAGCCAATTTTATTTTTTTGCGAAGACGACAGCATGTATACCGTAATGAAGAGACAGCTTGAAGGTTATGAGGCGCCTTTCATTTACGTGACTTCCGGCGAGCGTTTCGAAGATTGCCGGAACGGTCGTTTTACAATGAACTTTGCAAAAGGTGAGGATTATGATGCGTTATGCGGGGTTCTGCGTTCTCAAAATATAAGACCCCGCCATATTATTCATTTTTTGGCTGCCGGGCTCTTCAAAAATACAGAAGATGCAATGAGAAAGCAGCTCAATAAAAGTCTGTATTCCTTGTTTCAAATGTTTCAGGCCTTCATGGCGAACAAACTTTGTCCGAAAGCAGAAATTTTGTATCTGTATGAAAATGCCGAGGGCGAGGTTCAGCCGATTTATAACGCGGTTGAAAGTTTTCTTAAGACCGTACAGGCCGAAAATCCGAATTTCACATGTAAGGCTGCAGAGCTGAAATCAATGTTTGACGAGCCGTTTACAAAGCAGCATATTGCAGATGTCATCTCTTTTGAATGGAACAATCAATGTAAGACGGACCACTTTACCTGTTATGAGCCGAGGCATTATTATAAAAGGCAGCTTCAAAGAGTAAAAAAAGAAGATGGGGAGAAACATAGTTTCAGTGTAAAAAAGAACGGTGTGTATTTAATTACGGGAGGAGCCGGCGGTCTCGGGTATCTGTTTGCTGAATATCTGGCGAAACAGGCAGAAGTCAAGCTGATATTAACCGGGCGTTCCCCGGCCTCCCGTGAAACGGCGCAAAAATTAAGTGCTCTTGAAAATCTCGGCGCTGAAGCCTTATATGTCCCGGCAGATATTTCAAAGGAAAAAGAGACGGACGCTTTGATTAAGCACATTAAGCAGACATTCGGAGAATTAAACGGAATTTTGCACAGTGCCGGACTTGTTAAGGATGCATTTATCATAAAAAAAACGAAAGAAAGCATAGAAGAAGTTATAGCGCCTAAAGTATTCGGAACCGTTTGGCTGGATAAAGCAGCTGAAGAAGAGCCTTTAGATTTCTTCGTTATGTTTTCATCCCTTTCGGCCGTTCTGCCTAATGCGGGTCAAAGCGACTACGCCTTCGCTAACGGATGTATGGACGGATTCACCCAGTATCGAAGCATTAAGGGACGTCCCGGGAAAACACTTTCTATTAATTGGCCGTTATGGGATGCGGGCAATATGACAGTCGGGCCGGGAGAGCTGCAGGCTTTAAGACATGCAGGGCTGGAACTTTTATCCGCCCAAGCAGGGCTTGCCGCTTTTCAGGACAGTATGAGCCGCTCTGCTTCTCAGCTGGCTGTTATCAGCGGAGACAAAGATAGAATAAGTGAATTACTCTCAACTGACCATAAAAAGATAGAGACTGTGCCTGAAAACAACAGTAATCTGCCGCAATTACATGAAAAAGATCTGAAAAAGCAAACGGTCCGTCTTTTGACAGAGATCGTCGGAGCGGAAACGGGAAGACCGGCGGACAGTATTTTACCCGAGGATACGTTTGACCGTTACGGAATTGATTCTCTAACGATTTTAGGTCTTAACTCCCGTCTGGAAAAGTATTTTGGAAGAGTGTCTAAGACTCTTTTCTTTGAATACAGCAGTGTTGAAGAGCTGTCAGAGTATTTTCTTGAACACTATCAGCATGAGTTGCAGAAGGCGTTTTTACCGGCAGCCGAACAGCGAATTGATCATTCGGCTCCGGCGAAACGGGAGAAGCTTTCCGTTTCCCGCATACCATCCGCACCTTCTGAGGAAGATATTGCGATTATCGGTATAGCCGGCCGCTACCCGATGGCGAAAGATGTGGAACAGTTTTGGGAAAATATTTCTTCCGGAAAAGATTGTATAACGGAAATACCGAAAGAGCGCTGGGATTTTCGGAAATATTATCACACAGGTGACAATGCCCGTCATGACAGCAAATGGGGAGGTTTTATAAAAGACGCTGATAAATTCGATCCGCTGTTCTTCTCAATTTCGCCTCGTGATGCCGAGTTAATTGATCCTCAGGAACGGTTATTTTTAGAGACAGCATGGCACACGTTTGAAGATGCGGGTTACACAAAGAAAAAGTTGAAACGGCATAAGACAGGTGTATTTGTCGGTGTCACCTACAGCCACTATCAGTTATTTGCAGCCGGTGCTTCAGATGATGAGGAACGTCAGGCGCTCTTGTCTTCTTATTCGTCTATCGCAAACCGGGTGTCATATTTCTTTGACCTGCACGGGCCCAGCCTTGCAATTGATACAATGTGTTCTTCTTCACTTTCTGCTGTTCATTTTGCATGTGAAAGTATAAAAAGAGGAGAATCCACCCTCGCTATTGCCGGAGGCGTGAATTTATCTTTACACCCGGATAAATATACTTTACTTTCCCAAAATCATTTTGTTTCAAGCGATGGGCGCTGCAGAAGCTTTGGAGCGGGAGGAGACGGATATGTGCCGGGAGAAGGAGTCGGGGCCGTTCTTTTGAAATCGCTTTCTGCCGCGAAGGCTGACGGAGACAGGATTTACGGTGTGATTAAGGGAACATCTGTAAATCACGGCGGAAAAACAAACGGATACACTGTGCCAAATCCGGGCGAGCAGGCAAACGTCATCAGTGAAACTCTTGATAAGGCGGGGGTTGATGCAGACAGCATAAGTTATATTGAAGCGCATGGCACCGGGACATCTTTGGGAGACCCGATTGAAATTTCAGGTTTAACCAAAGCTTTGCACAGCTCGAAAAGCGATTATCGTTGTGCAATTGGTTCGGTTAAGTCAAATATCGGACACCTAGAGGCTGCGGCCGGAATTGCTTCTATTACAAAAGTGCTGATGCAAATGAAGTATAAACAGCTTGCTCCTTCCCTTCATTCCGATAACTTAAATCCTAATATTGATTTTGAGGAAACACCGTTTTACGTGCAGTCTGAATTGACCGATTGGGAGACGCCGCAAAATCAAGCCAGAACGTCAGGCATCAGTTCGTTCGGCGCTGGAGGATCTAATGCCCACATTATCATCGAAGAGTATAAGAATGAAGAAAAGATGGAAACGGTAAAGAGCAACAAGACGCAAATTATTCTGCTTTCTGCCAAAAATGAAGAACGGCTCAGACTCTTGATTGATGCATATATAAATGAACTGGGGCCAAAAACGTCACTAGCTAATGCTGCGTACACCTCGCAGACCGGGAGAAACGCTATGGAAGAGCGGCTCGCTGTTGAGGTTAGCAGCATTGACGATCTTCGCAATAAGCTGACGATGTATTTGCGGTCAGATCATAAGTTAAACGGTTTATATAGGGGAAAGGCCCGCCGAGGCGCTGGTCAAAAGAATGCCCTGTCAGCCGCCCACTTTAAAAGTGCAAGAGAAATGGCCATTCACTGGGTGAACGGAGGAGACGTTCAATGGGAAGAGATGTACACTGCGGAATTACCGAAGCTTGTCTCTCTTCCTGCATATCCTTTTGAACGGAACAGATATTGGGTGCCTGCCGCAAAAGCTGCACAGAAACAGAAAAAAACAGGTGTACCGCAAAGTCTGCCACACGCACCGACTGACTTATCATTTGATGTATTAAAAAAATCGTGGAAAAAACAAAAGGCTGCGCCTTCCGCTTTTACGAAAGGACAGGTGATGATCCTGGCTAATAGTGAAAGTGAGCGGCTTGCATTCGAATTGTTTGATTCAGATCCTCTGATTGAATCCGCTGTCATTTGCGCAGATAACTGGGATCATTCGGATGGAGAAGCCAAAAAAACGGCTCTAGCAGTCATAGAAGAAAATCCGGAAATCATCGGCATGATTGACCTGTCAGATTTGCGGAGTGATCAAAACGGGGCACGCACCGGCACAATCGGGAAGCTGACACTGCTGCAGGAAATCATAAAGACACGTAAACAGCTTTTCGTTTTACATGTGACCAGAGGGCTGCAGACATTTCTGAATGACAAGCCGTCGTTAGCCGGAGCCGAAACAGCCGGACTATATAAAATGCTGAGTGCGGAGTATCAAAAGATAAAATCAAAAACAATAGATGTAGACGGTCATGTCGGGACTGCGGCGGAATTGAGACAGGTAATCACAGATGAAGCTTACGCTGACGGGCTGTATAGTGAAATCTGCTACCGGAACGGTGAACGTTATATTCCATACGTCGAGAAATTACATGCAGCGGAAATAAACCGGAAACTATCCGGTCTGCCAGTATGCCGTACGGATCAAACCCTGATTATTACAGGGGGAACAAGAGGGATCGGAGCAGAACTTGCCAGACATTATGCCGGCAAGGGAGTCAAAAAACTTGTGTTGATGGGAGTAACCGACCTTCCGGAATCTGATAAAATAGCCGGCATGTTAAAAGACACCGATGAAAAGTCACCTCTTTATTCGAAATTACAACTGCTGCATGAGTTGGATCAAAAGGGAGTTCAGGTGGAAGTGTATTCCGGGCCGCTCACGGAAAAAGAAACATTACATCGCTTCTTTTCAAAGGTGAGACTGAAGTTCGGCAAAATCGGCGGGGTCATTCATTGCGCTGGTGCAGCCAATCATTCGAATCCGGCTTTTATTCATAAATCTGATCAAGAAATAAGAGAAGTATTTGAGCCAAAGGTGCAGGGGATGCAGGTACTCCATGACATTTTTATTGATGACAAACTTGATTTCTTCATTTTGTTTTCATCTGTTGCGAGCGCTTTTCCTTTATTAGGCGCCGGAACAAGTGACTATGCCGCGGCGAACGCTTTTATGGATTACTTTGCGGCGTATCAGCATGCAGCCGGCAGAACATATTATCAATCTATTAACTGGCCGAGCTGGAAGGACATTGGGATGGGCGAGGTGACAAGTCCATCATATCAGGCACTTGGTTTACTTTCACACTCAACAGAAACAGGTATTGCCATGCTGGATGAAATGATGACGATAAACGGATACCCATGCCTTATACCGGCAAAGACACATCCGGAGAAATTCATGCTGCAGCAGCTGCTCCAGACAAGAATTCAAGCTGCTAAAAATAACCCGGATGCTGAGGAAAAAGTGATTTCTGGTCAGGGAGACAATGAAGCTATAATCAGGAAGTTAATGGAGATTTTTTCTGCGGAGCTGAAAATACCTTACGGGAATTTAGATCAGGATACGTCTTTTGCGGATTACGGAGTTGATTCAATCTTACTGGTTCAGCTTGTCAAAAAAGCGGAAGATGCATTTCAAATAAAAATTGAACCATCAGCTTTTCTGGAGTATCCGAGTTTTTCACAACTGGGCGTCTATTTAAACGAATTATTTGCAAGTGAGGGGATCAGTCCTCAAATTGATTCAGAAAACATTGAGGTTCGGAAAAAAGAGCAACATATAAATCAAAATGCTTCCGAAGTACGGGACAGCGGATCTCAAATACAACAAACCAGTCTGAACCAAATCGCTATTATCGGAATGGGCTGTGAGTTTCCGGATGCTCCGGACACAGAAACGTTCTGGACAAACTTGAAGAAAGGACAAAATAGTGTCCGCGAAGTCCCGGCGTCGCGATGGGATATTTCTTCATACTACTCTGACACCTATGAAAAGGGAAAAAGTATCAGTAAGTGGGGCGGATTTCTTCAAGATATTGAGTCTTTCGATCCCGCGTTTTTTAATATGAACAAAAGTGAGGCATCAGAGCTTGATCCGTTAATCAAAAAATGTCTTGAGGTCAGTGTCCAGACATTGAGAGACGGCGGCTATACAAAAGAAGAAGTATCAAACAAAGAAGTCGGCGTCTTCATCGGTTCGCGGACCGGGACGTTTATGTCCAAAATAGGTTCCCCTTCAAAAAATACGATCGTGGGTATAGGACAAAATTTCATAGGCGCGCATATCTCACACTTTTTTAATCTGAAAGGACCGAATCTGGTTGTAGACACGGCTTGTTCTTCTTCATTGGTCAGCGTCCATCTCGCTTGTCAAAGCCTGATGTCAAAAGAGTCAGATATGGCGATTGCGGGCGGAGTTGACATTTTGCTGGATCAAAAGCCTTACGTCATGCTGAGTGAGGCTCGGGCGCTTTCACCTGAAGGAAAATGTCATACATTTGATGAGAAGGCAGATGGCTTTGTACCGGGAGAGGGATGCGGCGCAGTCCTTTTGAAAAGACTTGATGACGCCCTTGCCGAAGGTGACAGAATTTACGCGGTAATTGACTCATCCGCGGTTAATAATGACGGACAGACAATGGGAATGACAACACCTAATCCGAAAGCGCAAAGCGCAGTGATAAAAAAAGCCCTGAAAAAAGGCGGAATTGATGCAGATACTCTCAGTTATGTCGAGACGCATGGCACCGGTACGATGATAGGAGATCCGATTGAATTAAAAGCGCTGACAGAAGTGTTCCGGGAGGTTACGGAAGAAAGGCAATTTTGCGGAGTAGGCAGCGTAAAAACGAATTTCGGACATTTAATGAGCGCAGCGGGGATAGCGAGTATTATAAAGGTTGCCTTATCCATAAAAAATCAGATGCTCCCGCCGACATTACATTGTAAAACGCCAAATCCGCGTTTTAAATTTGATCAGTCGCCATTCTTTCCGAACACGTCTTTAAAAGAATGGCGTCCCAGAAAAGGGGTTTTGAGAGCCGGAATCAGTTCTTTTGGATTCGGGGGCACGAACGCACATATGATATTGAGCGACAGCCATCTCACATTAGGATATGGAGAGACAAAAAGACACCCGCTTTCTCCGATTATATTCAATAAGGAACAATGCTGGATCGACAATGGAGAAACTCCAGAAAAGGAAGAGTCAGAATTGCTGATTCCTTTACTTGATTTCAAAGAATTATAAAGAAAAGAAAAGGAATGAGACAGGTGGCCAGTAATCAAAACTATCAGTTCACATTAACAATTAAACATACGGACTATATTGTCAGGGATCACCGGGTGCATGGCACCCGGATTATACCCGGTGTCACATTTTTAGATATGATATACCGTATGGCGCTGAGCAAAGGTTTGCCTATTGAAGAACTCGAGTGTCAGAATATTTTGTATTTGGAACCTGTAGCAACATCGAATACCTTTGACAGAGAAATCCGCATCCGTTTTCAGGGATTGGAACAGGGATGGGAAATTCAGGCGAAGAGCAGAAAGGTAAAAGATGACCGCATCCTGGATGAAAGCTGGGATGAGAATATGACCTGCAGGCTCATGCAGAAATTCCCGGAAAGCATGAGTTCAATTCATATCGATGAAATCAAACATGCCTCCGTCCGTGAAGCCGATATGGAGATATGTTATGACTATTTAAAAAAGGTTGATATAGAGCATTTTGAATTTATGAAGAGTCTGGGGAAGGTTTATGCGTCTGATCATTCTGTACTTGCAGAGTTGTCGCTCAGCCAAATTGCCAATCAATATACCGGCTATTTTCAATTGCATCCCACTTTTCTTGATGCGTCTACCATCATATCGATCCTTTATCAGGCATGTCCCGAATATTTTACACAAGGATTTCCGGCAAGCCGGATGAAGACGTATATTCCCATCCATATTGAATCGTTCCGTATGACGAAGCGCCTGGAAGACAGGTGTTATGTGTACATAGAGAAGCAAGACCAAAATCATGATTCAGGGGATGTCATCCAAGTAAGTTACGGTTTGTACGATGCATACGGGGAGATGATCGCTTATTTTACGCGGCTGTCTGTGAAACATATTCGCTCAAAAGATTTAATTGAAAATCTGAAGCAGACTCGTTTGGAAACTGAAGCGGCTTCTCAGCCAAAAGACAGCCTGATCAGAAAAGATTCAATCATAAATCGAAGCGAAAGCATTGAGACACACCTTAAAGAATTAATATCCGGGGTTTCAAATATAGATCTGCGTGACATAAGGACAGACATTGGTTTTTATGAACAGGGCCTGGATTCAGCTTCTTTGCTTGCCATTGTCAAAGAACTTGAAAACAAAACAGGGGAACAGCTGTATCCTACACTCCTGTTTGAGCAGAAAACGATCCGGGAACTCGCCGCGTATATTAAAGAAAATCAAAGAATGTCCAGTTATTTCTTAACGCGAAATCAACCGGCTGAAAAGCCTGACATGAAAGAAAGTAAAAACGAAAATCTTTCCGCTCTTATAACAGAAGGAGACATTCAGCAGCTGATCGCAGATATCAAAGGGACTGCCCCTGAAACACTCTCTGTGGTAAAAGGTTTTTATGAACAAGGCCTCGATTCCGTAACACTTATGCAAGCCGTAAAGGCATTGGAAGAGAAAACAGGCAGGGAACTGTACCCTACTTTATTGTTTGAGTATCCGACGATTCAAAAACTTGCAAACTATTTTGCAGAGAGCGGCGAAAAAACTTCCGTTGAAAAAGACCTCCCTCTTCATCATGGAGAGAATCATACGGCTCTGACCTATTTAACGCCGCATTGGAGACAAAAGGCTGCCGCTTGGGACCCGAATTGCGGAAATAAAAAGAAAAGAACATGCCTGCTGTTTCAATATGACAGAGAGCTTTTTCATTTTATGCGGGAAAATGCTGAAAATGGATTCGAAAATACACAGATCATTCTCGTTTTATCAGGGAATCGTTTCTCCTATCACGGAGACGGTGTTTATGAGATAGATCACAGGGAGGAAGCTCACTTTGACAGGCTTGCAGCTGATCTGAAAAAAAGGGGGCAAATGCCCGACACCGTGGTTTACGGGTGGCCGGAAGGGTCATTTGCCGGCCCGGAAAAAATAAGTGAACAGCTTTCTAAGGGGGCTTACCCGCTATTCTTTTTCAGCCGGGCATTGATGCGCAGCAAGACGGAAAAAAAGGTTGTATCGCTTTTCCTTTATCCGGCGGACCATAAATATGATCAGCCGCTTTACGCTTCAGTCCATGGCGCAGGGCAGTCTATTGTGCTTGAGAACCCGAAACTGGCCCTTAAGACAATCGGGATATCAGTTTCAGACAAGTCATCGTTGACGGAACTTACAGCTGAAATCATCAGAGTCGAATCTACGGAAGCTCATCCGGGAGAAACCGATCTTTATTATGAAGGAAATGTGCGCTGGGTCCGTGCCTTACGGGAAGCAGAACCGGCTCCAAACTCAGATTTCACCTTTAAAGAAAACGGAGTATACATGATTACAGGAGGGGCCGGCGGCTTAGGCCTTATATTTGCAGAACATATCGCAGCCCAAACGAAAGCCAATATTATTTTAGCGGGCCGTTCTGAACTTACGGAAGACAAAAAGAACAAAATCAGCCGAATGAAAGCAGGCGGTTCTTCGGTTCAATATATAAGAGGTGATTTTTCAGATAGCCGCGATGCAGAGCGAATCATAAAAACCATTAAAAGGCAATTCGGAGAAATCAACGGTGTGATACACAGTGCCGGTGTGACGCACGACGCTTTATTGATTCAAAAATCAAAAGATGAAATTCAGGAAGTGATCGCTCCGAAAATAAATGGGACGGTCTTATTGGACAGCTTGCTGCAAACCGAACCTTTGGACTTCTTTGTGATGTTTTCATCAAGCACCTCGATGTACGGGAATATCGGACAGACGGATTACGCATTGGCCAACCGGTTCATCGATCTTTTCGCTGAGTGGCGTGAAGGAATGAGGCGGAAAAAAGAACGCTCCGGCGTCTCAGTAGCCATCGGCTGGCCGCTATGGGAAGACGGCGGCATGAAAGTGGATAAACAAACTGAAAAATGGATGAAACAAAAAATCGGTATGGTTCCTCTTAGTAAAACCAATGGGATCAAAGCTTTTCAAGATTCACTCTTTCTGAACGCATCACAGCTGATCGTGTTTGAAGGTGACAAAGAAAAATTGGAATCTGCACTTCAAGATACCTTCATAGAGGATGAAAACTGCGAGATCCAAATAAATGAGAAAGCTGATACAAGGCATGAGGACATTGCCATTATCGGATTAAGCGGAAAGTATCCGATGGCTGAAGACTTACCTGAATTTTGGGAGAATTTAAAGAGCGGAAAAGATTGTATTACAGAAATCCCGCCTGACCGCTGGAATATGGATGATTTCTTCAGCGAAGACAGAGATATGAAAGGGAAGTCTTACAGCAAGTGGGGAGGTTTTATCAGCGGAGCCGATCAATTTGATCCGCTTTTCTTTCATATTTCCCCAAGGGAAGCAGAACTTATGGATCCCCAGGAAAGGCTCTTTTTAGAAACGGCCAAACATTGTTTTGAAGACTCAGGGTACCCGAGAAACATGCTGGAAAAGATGAAAGTCGGTGTATTTGTCGGTGCAATGTGGGGCCAATATCAACTATTTGAAGGAGAAGAAAATGGAGTGGCTTTCTCGCCGGCGTCCGTCTATTCTTCAATTGCCAATCGGGTGTCTTATTATTTTCATTTAAAAGGTCCGAGTTTGGCTCTGGATACAATGTGCTCTTCATCACTGACCTCTATTCATTACGCATGCCAAAGCATACATTGCGGAGAGAGCGATATGGCATTAGCCGGCGGAGTGAATTTGTCAATACATCCGAATAAATATAAGTTCCTCAGCATGGGACAGTTTCTATCAAGTGACGGCAGATGCCGGAGTTTTGGAAAAGACGGAAGCGGTTATGTTCCCGGTGAGGGAGTCGGGGCCGTATTGTTAAAACCATTGAAAAAAGCAATAGAAGATCAAGATCAAATATACGGTGTGATTAAGGGAAGCGCCGTTAACCATGGAGGAAAGACGAGCGGATATTCCATACCGAATCCGGATGCGCAGGCGGAGGTCATTTCAGAAGCGCTTCGTAAAGCTGACATTGATCCGAATACCGTCAATTATATTGAAGCGCATGGAACGGGTACGTCATTAGGCGATCCGATTGAAATTCAAGGACTGAAAGATTCCTATCAATTGAACCATCCTTGCGCCATCGGTTCGGTGAAATCAAATATCGGACATTTAGAATCTGCGGCAGGAATCGCTGCGGTAACGAAAGTGCTTCTCCAAATGAAGAATAAGCAGCTTGTTCCTTCTCTGCATTCCGATATTGTTAATCCGTTTATAGATTTTGATCAGGTTCCTTTTCAAGTGCAGCGGAAAGCGGCTGAATGGAATATTCCGCAAAACAGCAATGCTGTTCATCCTTTGAGAGCCGGAGTAAGCGCTTTTGGGGCAGGAGGAACAAACGCGCATCTTATATTGGAAGCGTATGAGCCGCCAAAAGCTTTTGATCATCAAAGCGGCCGAGTGATCTTTGTTTTATCGGCTCAAGACAAACAACGGCTGATAAAATATGCAAAGGTTATGGCTGATTTTCTATCAGAAAATGAATCGAAGGATAACAATGATAAACTGCGTCTTCAGGATATTGCCTATACACTTCAGACGGGACGCGATCATATGGAAGAACGGCTGGCGATAGTGGCAGATTCCGGGCGGGTCATTGCTGAAGAGCTTTCAGCTTATATCAGGGGTGAAAAAAGCAACTTCAGTCATACCGGTAATACATTCGAATCAGAAGTTCACAATGAAATGCCTCACGTTTGTTCAGATTACGCCGAAGCAGCATCCAAATGGGTAAATGGAAGAAAGATAGATTGGGAGACTTTTGAGGTGAATCGGAATGCTCGCAGGATTTCTATTCCGGGACAACCGCTGAT
The DNA here is from genome assembly GCF_018861275.1 of Bacillus sp. JNUCC-22. Taxonomy (NCBI): domain Bacteria; kingdom Bacillati; phylum Bacillota; class Bacilli; order Caryophanales; family Bacillaceae; genus Bacillus; species Bacillus sp. JNUCC-22. The sequence continues at coordinate 1,449,029 of NZ_CP076408.1, forward strand.
CAAACAGCGGTATTGGATAGCGGAAAAAGGGGAAGCACTTGTTTCAGCGGATGTGAGTAAGCCGACTCACCCTTTCTTGGGGAGTAACACGTCCGATTTTAATCAGTTCAGTTTCACGAAAAAAATCAGCCGTAATCATCCGTTCGCACTAAGTCTGTCTGAAGGAAACGTGTCCTTTTTCCCTTATGCATCTTTGGCTGAAATGGCTATCGTCAATGCAGCGGCGGCATTTGGACAACCAGTTCATACATTGACTGATTTATTGTGGACCGAAAGCATGAACGGAATAACTGATATACGGGAACTGATGATTACGCTGACGCCTGAGCGCGACTTTGCGCGGTTTGACATATATGCAAACACAAAAAATGAGAATAAAGTACGTCTTGCCAGGGGAAATGCGCATATTGCTAAGCCTGAAAGCGGTATGTTTCCTGAAGCGCTTGATATTGCTGAAGTCAAATCAAAAATGACTGAACATCCTGCTGAAGCGCCTTTTGTCATTGAATCAGCGAAAAACAGTGACGGAATGCTGTCGCTTCATTCATTGCCGGATGAGCTTTATGCAAAAAGAGAGAATTTTACGATCTCTCCTGAAGCGCTTGAGTCCGCGATTCAAGCCAGTGCGTTTTTTGTCAGCGGAGAAACCTTCCCGGAATTGATCGGAATGGGAGCGGCGGATGTCTATCAGCCTCTCGCTCAAAATTTTTATGTCTATACTCAAAAAGAGAACCGGCAGAACAGCCGTGATGTAACGTATCATATGACATTTACAGATAAAAACGGAAGCATTCTGGCAGAGTGCAGAGATGTGAGATTCAGATATGGTCATGAAAAAGACACTGTTCAGACGGACGACGAACTCATTCGTCTCCTGCGACAATTGGAAACCAATGATATTGATCAGAAGGCTGTATTGAAACAATTAATGGGGGAAGAATGATGAACGGAAAACGTGAACAACTCAGCGATATTCTTGATCTGATTCAAACAGGACAAATGTCGGCTGACGAAGGCTATGCCCGTGTGACATCCATTCAGAATCAAAAATCACGGGCATCGAACCATCCGCTTTTATATTACAAGCCGGAATGGACAGAATCGTTCATTCCGAGTAAGAAGAGCGTACCCTTGACGGGATTGCTCCTGATTTTTGCAGAAAATGAACGGCAAATACAAGAATTGAGCGGTTTGTTTAAGGACTGTACTCTCTTGTTTGTCATCCGCGGAAAAGAATTTGCTGTTTTACATGATGATACGATTTGTATGAACCACGTGAAAAAAGACGATTATCTAAAGCTGTTCCGATACATTCATGATCATTATCAGCTGCCCGAAAAGATTCTTCACTTGTGGTCTGATTCTCAGGCTGACATGAGTAAGGGAGGTATACAGAAACAATTGGAAAACGGATTGTTTTCTCTTCTGTATATTACACAGGCGCTGATTGAACTAAAATGGAAAAAGATAATAAAGCTGACGCATATTTTTCAAACAGAGAATAAAGAACAACTGCCGCTGCATCATGCTCTCGGCGGATTGGTGAAAACCGTTCACCAGGAACACCCCAATTTTCACTATCAGATTATCAATATTACGCAATCAGAGGGTGCGGGAGCCGCTCTTCCAGCAATAGCGGATATATATCAGAGAGAGTGTGACGAAAAACGGGATATCCATTTTGAAGTGCGCTATGAAAACGGCAGACGTTTTACGAAAAGCTATAATAAAGCCGGCTCATTCGATTTAACCCAGCCGCTGAAACATCATGGGAATTATCTGATTACAGGAGGCCTGGGCGGTCTCGGTTATATTCTGGCAAAACATCTGTCGGAACAATGGAAAGCGAATCTCATATTGACAGGGCGCTCTGATTTAACTGATGAGCAGGAGAAAAAGATCGAATATTTAAGAAGTTCAGGTTCAACAGTTGAATATATCCGATCTGATGTTTCAAAACAAAGTGATGCTGAACGGATGTTTGCTTTTGCAAAAGAGCAGTTCGGCACCTTACATGGAGTATTTCACAGTGCCGGCGTACTCCGTGACTCTTTTATCTTAAGAAAGACAAAAGAAGAAATTGATCAAGTCACAGGTTCGAAAGTTTATGGCACGCTGTGGCTGGCGGAAGAAATCAAAAAAATGAAAGTTGAATTACTTGTCTTGTTTTCATCCACATCGGCAGTCTTCGGCTCAGCCGGCCAATGTGACTATGCTTTCGCCAATGCCTGTTTGGATCAGTATGCAGCAGTTATGAGCGCAAAAGAGTCTGCCGAAAGGATAGTGTCAGTCAATTGGCCGCTATGGACTTCCGGCGGGATGAATATTGACGATGAAGGAATATCCTACATGAAACAGGAACTCGGTCTTGACCCGTTAGGTGACGGTGACGGAATACAGGCTCTGGAGAACAGCTTGTGTCAATCATCTGAACAGCTGATTGCCCTGAAAGGCCGTAAAGAAAAGATTGAGGATGTGCTGAAGCGTGCAGGCACAATCAGCTTACATTCAGACCAGCAGGAAGATGCCGATTTGCAAAACGATGAATTAAGACAAAATATCATCAGTTATCTGAAAAATATAATGTCAGAGGAATTGAAATTACCGGCCTCACTCATAGATGAAAAACAATATCTGGAGAAATACGGCATTGATTCAGTGATGATCATGCGTCTGACCAAAAAGCTGGAGCAAAGTATCGGCAGATTATCGAAAACATTATTTTTTGAATATCATTCAATATCGCAGTTAGCCGAATATTTCCTGAGTCATCACAGCGAACGAATGATGAAACTGCTGAAACCGGCCGGAACATCTGAACTTGTCTCATATCAAAAAAAGCAAAAAAGAAAACCAGTGGAAACAAAAGCGCCGGTACGCTCTGAAGGAGAAGGTTCAAAAGAGCACATGGCGGCCGATCCCCTTTCTGCTGATATAGCCATTATCGGTGTCAGCGGCAGATACCCGGGTGCGGAAAACATCAGGGAGTTCCAGAATGTGCTGATGAATGGACAGGATTGCGTAAGCGAAATTCCCGATGACCGGAAAGAAATGCTGGAGGGAAGCTGCTATAAGTGGGGAGGTTTTCTGAAAAATCCAGACCGGTTTGATCCTTTATTTTTCCGGATATCACCGAAAGAAGCGGCTTTTCTTGATCCTCAGGAACGTCTCTTTTTAGAGACAGTGTACAATACCATAGAGGATGCGGGTTATAAACCTTCAGATCTGACCCGCAAAAAGGTCGGAGTATTTGCAGGCGTCACATATGGAAGCTATCAATTTTTCGGCGTTGAAGAATCACTTAAAGGAAATGAACTGGCCGTCGGGTCTCCATTTTCTGCAATAGCAAACAGAATATCGTATTTCTTTAACTTTAAGGGGCCGAGTATGGCGGTTGATACAATGTGTTCATCCTCTCTTAACGCCATTCACTTAGCCTGTGAAAGTATACGAAGAGGAGAAAGCACACTTGCTGTTGCCGGCGGGGTCAATCTTACGCTTCATCCCAATAAATATACATTGTTAAATCAAAGCCGCTTCTTTGCAAGTGATGGCCGATGCCGGACATTCGGCGAGGGCGGTGACGGTTATGTACCGGGAGAAGGAGTGGGATCCGTACTTTTAAAGCCGGCGGCGGAAGCGGTAAGGGACGGAGATCATATTTATGCGCTGATTAAAGCGACAGCGGTCAATCACGGAGGGAGAACAAACGGTTTTACGGTTCCTAATCCAAATGGTCAATCTGAACTGATACAGGACGCGCTTCAGAAAGCTTGTATTGACCCTCGTACAATTAGTTATATTGAAGCTCACGGAACGGGAACTTCTCTTGGAGACCCGATTGAGATCACCGGGTTAACAAAAGCGTTTCGGGAATTTACGGAGCACACTCAATATTGTTCCATCGGTTCTGTCAAATCAAATATCGGCCATCTTGAGGCCGCAGCGGGAATTGCCGGTTTGACAAAGGTTCTTTTGCAAATGAAACTGAAAAAACTGTTTCCTTCCATACATGCGGAGACGTTGAATCCAAATATCGATTTTAAAGCATCTCCCTTTTATGTACAGCGGTCATTGCAAGATTGGAAGAAACCAAAACTGCAGGAAAACGGAAAAACAGTAACTGTTCCGAGAAGAGCGGGGATCAGCTCATTCGGAGCGGGAGGAACGAATGTTCATATCATTATAGAAGAATATGAAGAAACAAACGTCTCAACAGAACATGTTGAGAACGAACCGCATATTGTCCTGTTATCTGCCAAAGACAATGAACGTCTTCTTGAGTATGCCGAAAACATGAGAGATTTTATCCAACGTTCACTAAGTCCTGAAGTAAAGGATAAGCAGCCTGATATGAGAGAAAAGGTGTATGAAGTACTCAAACCGTTTGTTTCGGAATTGCTTCATATCCATCCGGAAGAAATTAATATTGCTGATCACCTGAGTGAATTTGGCGTAGGGCCTTTGGAATTAAGCCGGATGGCGGATTTTATTAACGAAATGTTTCATATTGAACTCACGATGTATGAATTAACTGATTGCCCCTCCATTCAAGCGGTTACTGAATACGTATTGAAGGAATATGCCGGAGCGATAAGAAACCTGTTCCCGAATGAAGTGATGGAAGGCAGCCAATCGGAAAGCGTCGTTTTACGGGATCTGGCATACACTACACAATCGGGCAGAGAAGCGATGGAGGCCAGAGCGGCGATTATCGGTACCTCTCTTAAAGAAATGAAAGATAAATTATTTGAGTTTTGCCGCGGTGACAAGCAAGTTCCAGGCGTATATGTTCATCAGCAATCAGCAGATGCATTTGCTGAAAAAATGAAGGCGTTAACGGAAGGCAGAGCAGGTGAATTGTTTGTAAAGACCATTATTGAGAACGGTGAAGCGGAAAAGCTGGCTCAATTATGGGTTTGGGGGGCGGATATCGACTGGAAATCCGTTCATCAACATTTACAGCAGCCGGGTAAACGGATCTCAATTCCGACTTATCCGTTTGCAAAAGAACGTTATTGGGTTCCGTCCAGGACTGAGAAGACAGAGATCCCTCAGCATTCTTTTCAACATCACTTGCAAAAAAAATGGAGGGAGAATCCGTTTGTCAATCCATCCGAAACAAAAGAGTACGGACTGACAGTAGCATTTGTAAATCAAGACACAGAATCAATTGCCCGCACCATTTGTTCGGATATAGATCAGGAGAATCTGATTGTCATCAAACATCACTCTTCATTTATAAAACACTCTGATCAAATGTTTGAGTGTTCTTTATTAGATGAAAACCACGCATACGACGTTATCCGTGAGATCTTCTCGGGCGGTGAGCGGCAGGTCGAAAATATATTTGATTTCTCAGATATCGGAAACCAGAGTGACAATCAGAACGGCATCCCATATGGTAAATTCTTATTTATACAAGAAATAATTAAGCGGAGTAAAAAGGAAACACCATTATCCATTTTACAAATCACCAATGGCTTGCAGGTATTTAAAGCGGAAAAACCAAAGCTGACGGGGGCAGAATCAGCGGCTTTTCTGAAAGCCCTTTCTGCGGAATACGGCTTTGTTCATGTGAAAACAATAGATATAGACAGCATGAAAGAAACGCATGAGCTGAAACAAATCTTTAAGAATGAAAGGCAATGTACCGGAGAGAATGAAGTATGCTATCGCAGCGGCGTCAGATATGTTCCGTATTTTGAAGAAGAAAGAATCCATACCGGCGAGCCTGTTTCATTTCCTGCGGATAAAGCCATCGTGATTTCCGGCGGCACAGGGGGCATTGGCAGAGCAATAGCTGAAGATTTGGTGAAACGGGGAGTGAAAAAACTCGTGCTGACGGGTACGCGTCCATTACCTTTGCGAAGTGAATGGGATCATTTGCTGAAAGAGGGCAGACAGGACGAAAAGACAGTCAGCAATATAAAACTGTTTCAAAGTTTTGAAGAGAAAGGTGTCAACTATCTGTATTACAGCGGTTCTCTCACAAATGAAGAGAAGCTGCGTTCATTCTTTCACCAAGTAAGCCTTGAATTTAAAGATATAAGCGGTGTCATACACTGTGCCGGACTGCACAGCGGCGGAAATCCGGCCTTTATTCATAAAAGAATGAGTGAATTTAAGACGGTGTACGGGCCGAAAGTCACTGGACTTCAGAATTTGGAGCGGATTTTTAATAATATGCCGCTGGATTTCTTTATTTTATTTTCATCAATTGCAGCACAGTCACCCAAACTGTCGAAAGGAATGACTGATTACGCGTCTGCAAACGCATATATGGACTATTTCGCGGCTTATCATTTTCAAAAGGGGAGAACGTATTTCACGTCCATCAATTGGCCGAGCTGGAAAGAAGTCGGAATGGGTACTGTGACGAGTCCTTTATATGATGAATTGGGACTGGACTCTCTATCCACACGGGAAGGACTGGCGATTTTGTATCATGCACTGGAGAGAAAATCGGCCAATATCATTCCTATCGTGAAAAAAGGAACAGTGTTTCATGCAGACAGTCTCCTGAACATCAATAAAACCGGCAAGGCTTCGGTTCCAGTCCGAAGACAGGAGACTCCCGACACTTTTGATCATTCAGAAGGGCTTGTCAGTGAACTTTCTGCCGTATTTGCCGAGGAATTGAGCATTCCCCTTGAAAAGCTTAACCCAAATACGGATTTTCAGGAATACGGTGTGGATTCTATACTACTTGTCAGCATTATACATCGAATAGAAGCAATGATTCAGAAAAAAATTGACCCTACTGTGCTTCTTGAACACAACACGATTCATGGTCTTGCGGAATATATCGGTAAGACGGCGCCGCCGTTGAAGAAACAAATCGAACAGACTGATTCTCAAAGCAGCAATCAGCAAGATATGCAAGATATGCAGTCTGGGACGAGCCGAAATACAGAACCGCAGACGGCTTCCTCTGCAAAGATAGCTGTTATCGGAATCGGATGTAAGTTCCCTGGAGCGGCTGATAAAGAGGAATTTTGGGACAATCTGAGAAAAGGGAAGAATCATATTAAAGAAGTACCTGATTCCCGGTGGAATATAGAAGAAAATTACTCTCCGGTGCAGCAAAAGGGAAAAAGCATCAGCAAATGGGGAGGATTTATCAATGAAATCGGCAGCTTCGATCCGGAGTATTTCCGCATGGAAGAGGAGAAAGCCATCCAAACGGACCCGCTGATAAGACATTTCTTAGAAACGAGTGTACAGACTGTACGGGATGCCGGTTATGAAGAAACGGAATTATCGGGAAAAAAAGTCGGCGTATTTGTCGGTTCCAGAATGGGCGGCTACGGTCACAAACTGCCGAAAGAAAGCAGCAGCCACATCGTCGGGCTTAGTCAAAACTTTATTGCTTCACATGTGTCGCATTTCTTTAATTTTCACGGTCCAAGCATGGTTTCTGATACCGCTTGTTCTTCTTCATTAGTCAGCATTCATTTAGCCTGCCAAAGCATAAAAAACGGTGATTCAGAGATGGCGCTGGCAGGAGGAGCGGATCTGCTTTTGGATGAAATTCCTTACCTGATGTTAACAGAAGGAGGAGCTCTTTCGCCGGACGGTCAGTGTTTTACTTTTGATGAAAGGGCAAACGGCTTTGTACCCGGAGAGGGTTTTGGCGCTGTTCTGTTAAAACCGCTGGAGAAAGCGAAAGCTGACGGAGATCGGATATACGGTATCATTGAAGCATCAGCTATTAATAACGACGGTGCGACAATGGGAATTACGACCCCGAATCCTAAGCTTCAAGAGCAGGTTATTCAAGATGCATTTGAAAAAGCCGATATCACTCCCGGATCAGTCAGCTACGTCGAAACACACGGCACAGGCACGATGATTGGAGATCCGATTGAGCTTCAGGCTCTGACAAAAGTATTCCGAAGAGACACAAACAAAACGCAATTTTGCGGAGTAGGAAGTGTAAAAACCAATATCGGACACTTATTAAGCGCTGCCGGAGCGGCAAGTTTCATTAAAGTGATTTTATCAATATGGCATAAGGAAATTCCGCCTACATTGAATTGTGAAACGCCAAATCCCCGCTTTGAATTTGAAAAGTCGCCTTTTTATCCGAATACAGAGCTGAGAAGCTGGAAGGATGGAAAACGGAGGGCGGGCATCAGCGCTTTCGGTTTTGGCGGAACAAACGCCCACCTTTTGGTATGCGGCCTGAATGATTCATATCATTCCGTCAGAACGCCGCTGCCGCCTGCCGAGTTTGTCAGAAAAGAGTACTGGCCGGATTCAAATCGGAAAAAACAAATCAAACAGAATAAAAAACGGCTTCTTGAAATTATTGATGAAACAGAGTAGCACCTGCTCTGTTTCTTTACTTTGTAAAAGAAGAAAGGTTGTCGAGTTGCATGAGGTTCAGCGTATTAGTCAAACATGACGATTATATTGTTTCAGACCATGTCCTTCATCAAGTGCGTACGATACCCGGCGTAACGTATCTGGATTTAATAACACGATTTTTAGCTGAGAAAGGGATATCCCCCCGAAGTTTTGAAATCAAACATGTTTTATTTCGTGAACCTGTTGCGACGTCAGTCCATTTTGATAAAAAAGTCACCTTCCAGTTTACGGAACAAGAAAACGGCTGGCTTGTTGAAACAACAAGCAGGAAATGGGTCGCTGAAAAGGCGGAAGGTGAAGCGTCAGTCAACTTGCAGGCGGAAATCATAAGAAAAAATGCGATAAACGAAAAGACAATTTCAATCGAAGAATTAAAGAAAGGGGCCGTCCGGATTTCGGATGCTGAAGCCGCCTATCGTAATTTGCGCAGGGGCGGCCTGATTCATAAAGATTTTATGAAATTGGAAGGTACGGTATATGAAGGTGAAAATTATATTCTGGGAGAGGTCAGTTTAAGCGGACTTTCAAAAGAATATTCAGATGACTTTTACATGCATCCCGCATTTTTGGATGGGTCTCTCAGCTTGTTGGGAATCCTTACATCAGACTTGCCGGATGAAGGAACAAATGCGTTTATCCCAATATATATTGAGACATTCCGGGCACTGCATAAAACAACTGGGTCTTGTTTTGTGTATATTAATAAAACCAGTATAACGCAGCCGCCTTCTAAAGACATTTTATATGCGGACATAGAAGTATACAGGCCTGATGGAGAGCTTGCTTTTTATTATGAGCGATTCGGTGTGAAAAGAGTCAGAAATGAAAAATCAATACAAAGGCTGGAGCATTCCCAAAAAGCTAAAGAGGTCGGCAGCGTAGCGAACAATAAAGAAATGATCAGAAATAATTTGATCCAAGAGATAGCCGGCATGATTGAAAAACCTGCTGAAACAGTGAAGAATGAAATTTCCTTTTACGAGATGGGCTTGGATTCTAAACAATTATTAGACTTATCCAAAAAATTAGAACTGATGTTAGGTTCAAAGCTGTACCCGACTTTATTATTTGATTACTCCACAATCGGTGAATTGACGGAATTTCTGCAGGAGAAATACGGAGCTGACATTACAGACTCTATCTCTGATACAGTTCAGCACCAAGACAGTCATAAAACATTAACAGATGAGCTGTCATCCATTATTGGAGAGGTTACAAACACACCGCCAAATAAAGCGGACAAACACCAATCTTTTTACGAACTGGGTCTTGACTCAAAACAGCTGCTGCATATATCGAAAATGCTCGAGGAAAGATTGGATACACAATTGTATCCGACATTGCTTTTTGATTATAACAATATTCATGATTTAGCGGCTTATTTAGAAGAAAAATATGATGTGCGTAATACGCCGGCCGCAGCTTTTAAAGAAAAAACGCAAACGAAAGAGCCGTCTGAAAAGCCGGTGCTTGATTCCTTGTATTTACAAAAAGAATGGATAGAATCGCCATTAAAGTCCGGAGAAGTACCTAAGGAAAATACATTGATTTTCGATTTCGGCAGTTCATTGAGTGATGAAATCCGAAAGTACATCGGCAGTGAAAATGTTATTTATGCGGAAGCCGCCGCTGAATATGAAATAGTAAATGAAAAGCATTATAAATTTAATCCGGAGCAGTCTGCTCATTACTCCAGACTGTTAGAAGATATGAAAAAGTCCGGAGCATTTCCGGCGTCAATCATTCATTACCTGTCAAAAAAAGCTTATACTGAGGCAGCGTTAGATTTGACTCACAGCTTTTATTCAATCCTTTATTTAAGCAAAGCGTTGATCCGTCAAAAAACAAAAGAAAACATCAACATTTTGTACGTACATGACAAGGGTCAATATACAAATCCGGTTTACGCCGCGATTGGAGGCTTTTTTAAAACGCTGAATGCGGAGCAGCCGAATATAAAGTGTAAAACGGTTGAGATTTCTTCAAGACAAACCATTGAAAAAGCACCTTTGCTTCTCAATGAATTAAGTGCCGGACATCATCAGGCTGTGAAATATGACAGCGATCAAAAAAGGCGGGTGACAGCATATAAAGACGCTTCGCCGCAAACAGGACAAAAGGCCGCCAAGTTTGCAAAAAACGGGGTGTATCTCATCATCGGAGGATTAAGCGGCATCGGCTGGATTATTTCAGCGTTTCTTTATGCAAATCACGGAGCCAGCGTTATCATTGCCGGGCGATCGAAAATGACAGCAGACATGGAAGAAAAATTAGACAGCATCCGATATGACGGGGCAAGCATTTCTTATATCCAGGCTGACATGTCAGATAAGCAGCAGGTCATCAAGTTAGCGGAAAAAATTCGTGCTGATTTTTCCGAAATCAACGGGGTCATTTACAGTGCAGGCGTGTTAAAAGACTCACTCATTATGAATAAAACAGACGCGGAAGCTCAAGCGGTGCTGCAATCAAAGGTCAATGGTGTGATTCATTTGGATGAAGCGCTCAGAAATATGCCTTTAGACTTTTTTGTTTTGTTTTCTTCCATCTCCTCAGAAATCGGAAGTCTGGGTCAAGCCGATTACGCCTATGCCAATCGTTTTCTGGAGCATTTTGCCGAGTGGAGGGAATGTATGAGAAAGGCGGGGGGAAGATCAGGAAAAACCATCGCTGTAAATTGGCCTTTCTGGAAAGACGGAGGCATGTCAGTTGATCCCGGCATTCAAGACATTATGAAAACGGAGTACGGACTTCACCCATTAGAAAATACTGCCGGAATCAAAGCTTTTGAACACTCGCTTCTCGGCCGAGGCCACCAGCTGATCGTGTTATACGGAGAAAAAGAAAAAATACAAAACGATTTCAAGCCGTTATCCGCCCGTTCAGCACCGCCTCTGGTAAGAGATTCAGCGATTGCAGCCGATTTTGATGCTTCGTCAGTCGTTACGGAAGAAGCCGAGAGTCCTTTCCGAATACTCGGCACGGCTTCCAATCGTCATCTCGACGATTATTTGCATTATTGGAGCAGACTGAAGAAAGGAGCCCTTCAGCACAATCAAAGCGATGCCGCAAAAAAACTCATCGCTTTTTACCAGACAGAAGAAACGGAAACCGTTCATTTTCTGGCAAACACAGAAAATGCCCGGCATATGGAAATATTGATGAGCGGTAAGGGTGAAACAATTTTACTGATTTGCGGTTTTGCTACCACTGCTTACATGTGGAAAGAACAAATGAAGGAGTGGGCAGATCAATTTAATGTAATTGTCATACACACACCGGGTTACGGGCTGAGTGAGGGGAGCGCCGATTTTACACTGAGCGGGCTGGCTCAGACTTTTATCGAAGTGCTGAACGAGATAGGGGTTGCTTGGCCGATCCACATTGCGGCAGCTTCTTGGGGAGGCATGATAGGGCAGAGGATAGCCTATGAATACCCTGAAAAAGTAAAAACGCTCATTCTTTCCGGAAGTTACACCGCATACGAAGAAGACCCTGAAAGCAGTGTCGAGGAAAAACTGAAAAATGATTTTATAGCTATAGGAAAGTCGCATGAATATGAAAGTTTATACAGTAATCAATTCTTAAATGCTTCTATTGAACGTTTTATGAAGATACATCAACAAGAAGGCTATTCTACGATCGGCTTTTTAAAAGACATTCATACAAGAACGCTTATCCTTACGGGTGAGAAGGAAAGCGTAGTTGATCAGAAAGAAACAAAAAGGCTGCAGAAACTGCTGAGCAATGCAGAATTAAAGAAAATTAAGGGAGCGGGGCATCTTCCGAACATCACACATCCGGAAGAATTTAATAAAGCGGTGTCAGAATTCATCAAGAAATCAGTAAGTAAGGGATGAAAACGATACATACAGTACAGGGGGAGAAAACAATGAAACAAACATTAAGCAATCCGGCATTTGATATGAAACAAATTAACGCTCTTAACGGCCATTATCAGACGATGATAGACAATGGAGATCTGCAATGTGCGAGTTATATGATGTCAAGAGGAGGTGAGGTTTTTGCAGCTGAGTCGTTAGGGGAATTTACCGGCGGCCAAAAAGAAAAGCAAACATTTCAGCTTGATACAATCAGAGAAATCGGTTCTTTGACAAAAGTGTTTACCGCTGTAGCCGTCATGCAGCTCGTCGAAAAAGGTTTGCTCGATCTGAAAATGCCGGTCAAGCTCATTTTGCCAGCGTTTGATAAACCGGGTTTCGGAGAAATTAAAATTTTGCACCTTTTGACTCATACGGCGGGATTAAGTTTTGAGCTGGATATTCAAAAGGCTGAAGGCATTGACTTAACGAATGAGGAAGAATGGATAAACTATCTGGTCAGTACGCCTTTGGAGTACGGAGTGGATGAAGCATGGAACTATTCCAGAACCGGCTTTGTTATACTTGGCATCATTATTTCAAAAGTAACAGGCGTATCCTACGAACAGTATGTAACAAAGCATATTATTGAAGCGCTCGGATTAGAAAGAACGTATTTTTATGTGCCTGATACTTTAAAAGAAGAAGTTTGTGTGATCAATGAGCACGAGTGCGTACAGCTGGAAAAAAGTCATCACCCGTATTTTCCGAATAAAGCGACAAGCGGTCTGTACTCTTCGTTGCGAGATATTTGGAAGTTAGCTGAAATGTTTAGAAATAAAGGCAGATTGAAAGATAAGAAGCTGCTTGGAAGAAAAACAGTCGAGGCGATGCTGAGAAATCAAATAAAGCCCGGTCTTCCTTTTTACTTCTTCGGAGCGCCCAGAGAGGAAGGCGGCTTTGGTTTAGGCATTAATTTGTGGCCGGCCGGTGACCATTATTTCATGACAGAAGGCACCTTCTCACATCTTGGAATGGGTTGGTGCGGCATGTTTTCTGATCCAGCCGAAGATTTTACGTATGTATTTTTCACTCCGATTTCCGAGTTTCATCCTCATGCCGTGCTGACGCCGCTGAATATCGTGTGGGCGGGTATTGAATAATTAGACAAAAGCATCGTCCCGTCTGTTCGGCAGGCGGGACGATTGCTAACTGCCCGTTTTTATCCCGCGGCATCTTTTCAAAGCCCGCCCCTAAGTTAAATAACTTAATTTACTCTTTGTAATTTTTTTTAATTATAGTACAGTAGAGCATTTTTATAATACAGTTTAAAGTCTTTTATAGTACAGTTTGGCGCAATATGATCTTAAGTTTTATAAGCGGTTTCAAAATGAGGTTATAAATGATTGACGGCTTTGTTTAATTACTGTAAACTATGGTTGTTGATCATATTGTACTAATAAAAAATCTTTTTTTATTAGTACAGTTTAAACGTCATTATCTTTGCTTAAGCGCTATGTGAATTTCTGAATGATTAATTTTAGAATTGCAGAGCATGATAAGACTGTTTTTAATACGGATGGCTAAACGGTATCCTAACCCTGTTAAATCAAAAGAAGAGGTGGTTTAAAAAATGGCTGCAAAGACAAAAACTTCAATTGTTGATAGCAAAAAACAATTTGATGCTATTCATAAGCAGTTTGAAACGTTCCAAATTTTAAATGCTGAAGGAGAAGTCGTAAATAAAGACGCAATGCCTGATCTTTCAGATGATCAGTTAAAGGAATTAATGAGAAGAATGGTGTATATCCGCATTTTAGACCAGCGTTCAATTTCTCTTTCCCGTCAAGGACGTTTAGGTTTCTATGCACCGACAGCGGGCCAGGAAGCTTCTCAAATTGCATCACACTTCGCGCTTGAACAGGACGACTTTATCCTTCCGGGTTATCGTGACGTTCCTCAGCTGATTTGGCACGGTCTTCCTTTACATCAGGCATTCCTGTTCTCAAGAGGCCATTTTAAAGGTAATCAGATGCCTGAGGGAGTAAATGCTTTATCACCTCAAATTATTATTGGTGCTCAAATTATTCAAACCGCAGGTGTAGCTTTAGGTCTTAAAAAGCGCGGTAAAAAAGCGGTAGCTATTACTTACACTGGTGACGGCGGAGCTTCTCAAGGTGACTTCTATGAAGGAATGAACTTTGCCGGAGCATTTAAAGCACCAGCGATCTTCGTTGTTCAGAATAACCGCTATGCGATTTCAACTCCTGTAGAAAAGCAATCATCCGCACAGACAATTGCCCAAAAAGCAGTTGCCGTCGGTATTACAGGTGTTCAAGTAGATGGAATGGATGCACTAGCCGTTTATGCTGCAACCGCAGAAGCACGCCAGCGCGCAATTAACGGTGAAGGTCCGACTCTTATTGAAACTCTTACATTCCGTTACGGACCTCATACAATGTCCGGTGACGATCCGACTAAATATCGTACGAAAGAAATAGAAAATGAATGGGAGCAAAAAGACCCGCTCGTACGTTTCCGCAAGTTCTTGGAAAACAAAGGACTATGGTCTGAAGAAGAAGAGAACAAAGTGATTGAACAGGCCAAAGAAGAAATCAAACAAGCTATCAAAAAGGCTGACGGTGAATCAAAACCGAAAGTAACAGAGCTGATTGAGAATATGTTTGAAGAGCCGACGTTCAGCTTGAAAGAACAACTTGAAATTTACAAAGCGAAGGAGTCGAAGTAAGCCATGGCGCAAATGACAATGATTCAAGCGATCACTGATGCGTTACGCACAGAACTGAAAAACAATGAAAACGTTCTGCTTTTCGGGGAAGATGTAGGCGTTGCCGGAGGCGTATTCCGTGCAACTGAAGGCCTTCAAAAAGAATTCGGTGAGGACCGCGTATTTGACACGCCGCTTGCTGAATCCGGTATCGGCGGTCTCGCTCTCGGTTTAGGCCTGCAAGATTACCGTCCTGTTATGGAAATCCAATTCTTCGGATTCGTATATGAAGTAATGGATTCAATCTCAGGACAAATGGCTCGTCTCCGCTACCGTTCCGGCGGACGCTGGACTTCTCCGGTGACAATCCGCTCTCCATTCGGCGGAGGGGTTCATACACCTGAACTTCACGCTGACAGTTTGGAAGGCCTTATCGCTCAGCAGCCGGGTATTAAAGTTGTTATCCCTTCCACTCCTTACGATGCAAAAGGACTGCTGATTGCCTCTATCAGAGACAATGATCCGGTTGTTTTCTTAGAGCATATGAAACTTTACCGTTCTTTCCGTCAGGAAGTTCCTGAGGAGGAATACACAATTGAGCTAGGCAAAGCTGATGTGAAACGCGAAGGTACTGACCTTTCTATCATCACATACGGCGCGATGGTTCATGAGTCGCTTAAGGCTGCTGAAGAGCTTGAAAAAGAAGGCGTTTCTGCTGAAGTTATCGACCTTCGCACTGTAAGTCCGCTTGATATTGATACGATTATTGCTTCTGTTGAAAAAACAGGCCGCGCAATTGTCGTGCAAGAAGCTCAAAAACAAGCCGGCATCGCTGCCAACGTTGTAGCTGAAATCAATGACCGCGCGATTCTGAGCCTGGAAGCTCCGGTTCTGCGTGTTGCGGCGCCTGATACAGTATTTCCTTTCTCGCTTGCTGAGAGCGTATGGCTTCCAAACCATAAAGACGTTCTTGAAACTGCGAAAAAAGTTCTTGAATTTTAATCAGGCATCATAAAAGACGGTAAAGAGAGTCCTTTTCTCTTATATGAAGGAGTCTGTTTACTAGGTTCAATGCTTGCGAATGCATAACTAAAATTTGCTTAATCAACTAGGAGGTCGAAAACTGTGGCATTTGAATTTAAACTTCCGGATATCGGGGAAGGTATCCACGAAGGCGAAATCGTAAAATGGTTTGTTAAGCCGAACGACGAGGTAGAAGAAGACGATGTTCTGGCTGAAGTGCAAAATGATAAAGCAGTGGTAGAAATTCCTTCACCTGTTAAAGGAAAAGTATTAGAATTAAAAGTTGAAGAGGGAACAGTTGCAACTGTTGGACAAACGATTATTACGTTTGACGCACCTGGTTACGAAGATCTTCAATTTAAAGGAAGCCATGATTCAGGAGATGCGAAAACTGAAGCTCAAGTTCAGTCGTCTGCTGAAGCAGGGCAGGATATCTCTAAAGAAGAGACTCCTAAAGAGCCTGCAAAAGAAACCGGCGCAGGACAGCAGGACCAAGTGGAAGCTGATCCGAACAAACGCGTGATCGCCATGCCTTCCGTACGCAAATATGCCCGTGAAAAAGGCGTGGATATCCGTAAAGTAACAGGTTCAGGCAATAACGGACGTGTTGTAAAAGAAGATATCGACAGCTTTGCAAATGGAGGAGCGGCTCAAGAAGCGGCACCGCAAGAAACAGCTGCACCTCAGGAAACAGCTAAACCTGCAGCGGCTCAGGCTCCTGAAGGCGAATTCCCTGAAACACGCGAAAAAATGAGCGGTATCCGTAAAGCGATCGCGAAAGCAATGGTGAACTCTAAGCATACTGCACCGCACGTAACTCTTATGGATGAAGTTGACGTAACAAATCTTGTTGCTCACCGCAAACAGTTCAAACAAGTTGCTGCTGATCAAGGCATCAAGCTGACTTATCTGCCTTACGTCGTCAAAGCATTAACATCCGCTTTGAAAAAATTCCCTGTTTTAAACACATCTATTGATGATAAAACAGATGAAGTGATCCAAAAACATTACTTCAACATCGGAATTGCAGCGGATACCGAAAAAGGCCTGCTTGTGCCGGTAGTGAAAAATGCCGACCGTAAAGCCGTTTTCGAAATCTCTGATGAAATCAACAGCCTTGCTACAAAAGCGCGTGAAGGCAAGCTTGCACCTGCGGAAATGAAAGGCGCTTCTTGCACGATCACAAATATCGGTTCTGCCGGAGGCCAATGGTTCACACCGGTTATCAACCATCCAGAGGTTGCGATTCTCGGTATCGGCCGTATTGCTGAAAAAGCAATCGTCCGTGACGGTGAAATTGTAGCTGCTCCTGTCTTAGCTCTTTCTCTCAGCTTTGACCACCGTATGATTGACGGAGCAACTGCACAAAATGCGTTAAACCACATCAAGCGTTTACTGAACGATCCACAACTTATTTTAATGGAGGCGTAATGTTATGGTAGTAGGAGATTTCCCTATTGAAACAGATACTCTTGTGATTGGTGCGGGACCCGGCGGCTATGTAGCTGCCATCCGCGCTGCTCAGCTTGGACAAAAAGTAACAGTCGTTGAAAAAGCAACTCTTGGAGGCGTTTGTCTGAACGTCGGCTGTATTCCTTCAAAAGCGCTCATCAATGCAGGCCATCGTTACGAGAATGCAAAACATTCAGATGACATGGGGATCACTGCTGAGAACGTAACGGTTGACTTTACAAAAGTCCAAGAATGGAAAGCTTCTGTTGTAAATAAGCTTACCGGCGGTGTTGCAGGTCTTTTAAAAGGAAATAAAGTGGATGTTATAAAAGGGGAAGCTTATTTCGTAGACAGCAACTCTGTCCGTGTAATGGATGAGAACTCTGCGCAAACATACACATTTAAAAACGCAATCATTGCTACCGGTTCTCGCCCTATCGAATTGCCAAACTTCAAATATAGCGAACGCGTTCTGAACTCTACAGGCGCACTTGCGCTTAAAGAAATTCCGAAAAAGCTCGTTGTTATCGGCGGCGGATATATCGGTACTGAGCTTGGAACAGCGTATGCGAACTTCGGAACTGAATTGGTTATTTTAGAAGGCGGAGATGAAATTCTTCCTGGCTTCGAAAAACAAATGAGTTCTCTCGTTACCCGCAGACTGAAGAAAAAAGGCAACGTTGAAATCCATACAAGCGCCATGGCTAAAGGCGTTGAGGAAAGACCTGACGGCGTAACAGTTACATTCGAAGTAAAAGGCGAAGAAAAAACGGTTGATGCTGATTACGTATTAATCACTGTCGGACGCCGTCCGAACACTGATGAGCTCGGCCTTGAGCAAGTCGGTATCGAAATGACTGACCGCGGTGTCATTAAAACAGACAAGCAGTGCCGCACAAACGTACCGAACATTTACGCAATCGGTGACATCATTGACGGACCTCCATTGGCTCACAAAGCGTCTTACGAAGGTAAAATCGCTGCCGAAGCTATTTCAGGAGAGCCGGCTGAAATCGATTACCTCGGTATTCCGGCGGTTGTATTCTCTGAGCCTGAACTGGCTTCTGTCGGTTACACTGAAGCACAGGCGAAAGAAGAAGGCATTGAAGTCGTTGCAGCTAAGTTCCCGTTTGCAGCAAACGGACGTGCGCTGTCTCTTAACGAAACTGACGGCTTCATGAAGCTGATCACTCGTAAAGAAGACGGTCTTGTAATCGGTGCGCAAATTGCCGGCGCAAGCGCTTCTGACATGATTTCTGAATTGAGCCTGGCGATCGAAGGCGGAATGACTGCTGAAGATATCGCAATGACAATTCACGCTCACCCGACATTGGGCGAAATCACTATGGAAGCTGCCGAAGTAGCAATCGGAAGCCCGATCCATATCGTAAAATAATAATGTAACAAAGAAACAGCCCCCGTTTGTAAAAGCGGGGGCTGTTTTTATTGTGCAAGCACATGCTGCATAGGTTTGATGATATCCTCTTTTTTCTTTACGGATCCCTCAATCTTCATGACCACATGCCGATGATTGATCACCATCAGCGCAGGGAACGTGTTGATTTCCTCTTCCCATCCCTTTCTGTTGTCATAAACCTTCATTTGATCGACATGATGGGGATATTTCTTTTCTAAATCAAGAATCGCATCGTAATAAGGCACTTCTTTATCTATATGATTTTCATCGGAAAAAAACAAGATTTGAGTGTGATGAATGCTGTCGATCCGGTTTTTTGTGAATGGACTGACAGTAGAAACCGAACAGCTTGACAGAACGAACAGCATCAAAAAAAAGGGAATCACCGTACGGTAGCGCATCTATCTTACTCCTCTGTTTTATATAATATATGGGTTCATCCATTTAAAAGGACTATATCAAGTGTATCACGAGAGGTGAAAAACCTAAGGCTTGTTACTGAATTGTTATATAATTGAAACCGTTTTTAATGAAGAAATAATACGTGTGACAACTTGCGCAGCCGATGTGTAAAAAAGGCACATTGTTTTTCGTGAGAGCGCTGTTTTTTCGTTATACTGAGAGCAAAACCATATCAGGAGGGATTGTCATGTATAAAGCCGCTGCAGCTGTCATATGTATGTGCTTACTCGCCGGCTGCCAATCAAATGAAAAGATGCAAACAAACAAACCCCATTCTCAAGCCGCGGCCAATCATGCCAAACGGGAAAACCACCATACAAAAGAGGAAAAACAGAAAAAACAGAAGGCGGAGCCCCGTTACTATATCAATCCGAAAAGCTTTTCTGTGGAAAAAATGGATGAACAGAAAGAGAAAAAACCGATCGCATTGGTAACGATCGATGACGCGCCTGATCAGCATGCCGCTGAGATTGCGGACAAACTGCACGATCTCAATGCGTCAGCGATCTTTTTTGTAAACGGACATTTTTTGAAAAAAGATGAAAATAAGAAAGCGCTTAAGCATATTCATGAGTTAGGTTTTATGATCGGTAATCATACAATGACTCATCAAAACTTAAAAGATCTTTCCGAACAAAAACAACGGGAAGAAATCATCGGCGTCAATAAAGCGGTTGAAAAGGTAATAGGAGAGAAACCCGCATTTTTCAGGGCGCCTTTCGGAAGCAATACGGACTACAGTGACAGACTTATAAAAAAAGAAGGTATGGTGAAAATGAACTGGACCTTCGGGTATGATTGGGATCAGAAATATCAATCCAAAAAAGCGCTTACCGATATCACACTGAACAGTCCTTATCTGCGGGACGGGGCCAACATATTGATGCATGACCGGAAATGGACGGCGGAAGCCATGCCGGACATTGTAAAAGGATTGCGTCATAAAGGATATACTGTGATTGACCCTCGAGCTATAAAAAGACCGTAAAAAATAAATGTGTTATACAATTTATCAGTTGACATATTAAATGTGACATAATAATATAATAACAACAAGTGAAAATTAAGCGTTTTCAAATTCTGAGAAATGGGGAATGACAGATGGGTACAATTGTTTGCCAAGACTGTAACGAAGCGATTCATTACTTTGAGGATGAGAAGGTCACGACGTTATACGGAACATGCTGCGGACAATGCCAGTGTCATCTTGAAGAAGAGTAAAAAGCGTAAAAAGGCCCGAAACGATTTCGTTTCGGGCATCTTTATGTTTATTGGATGGCTCTTTGCTCTTTGATGACTCTGATCATTTCAAGCGTTGCATCTTCGGGACCCTGCACAGGAAGGCCGGCGTCCAAGTTTTTAAAAATGTAGCTGATATTTTCTTCAGTAATGATCTCACCCGGAATAAAGATCGGAATTCCCGGCGGGTACACCATGACAAACTCTGCGATGATCCGTCCCGCGGATTCTTTTAACGGAATGACTTCCGTATTTGCGTAAAACGCGTCTCTTGGCGTCATCGCTAACAGAGGAATTTCAGGAAGCAGAACTTCGGTTTGCTGATGAGCATAGTCATTGTCGGAAGCCTGCTTTGAAATGTCTGTAAGCGCGCTTACAAGACGGTCGGCATCTCCCGCTCTGTCGCCGGGGGTGAAAATACATAAAATATTATACAAATCGGACAGCTCGACTTCGATATTATATGATTCGCGGAGCCATTTTTCAACGTCATGACCCGTCAGTCCGAGGTTTTTGACCGAAATGATTAATTTAGTCGGATCATAACTGAAGGCAGCTTTAGACCCTGTGATTTCTTCGCCGACACAGCGGATGCCTTCAATTTGATTGAGGCGTTCCCGTGTCTGATCCGCCAGCAGAATCGTATCTTCTAGAAGATCGCGGCCTTCTGTAGCGAGGCGTTTTCTTGCGACATCCAGTGAAGCGAGAAGCAGATAGGATGTTGACGTTGTCGTCAGCATGCTTAAAATCGACTGTACTCTTTCTTTGGAAACAAGACCTTCTCTCACATTTAAAATGGAGCTCTGCGTCAGGGAGCCTCCCAATTTGTGCACGCTTGTGGCTGCCATATCAGCGCCCGCCTGCATGGCGGACAGAGGAAGCTTATCATGAAAATGAATATGCACGCCGTGCGCTTCATCGACAAGCACAGGCACATCGAAAGAATGCGCGAGCTTTACAATGCTGCTTAAGTCAGCTGCCACACCGAAGTACGTCGGATTTATGACAAGCAGGCCTTTTGCGTCAGGGTGCTCCGTCAAAGCCCGCTCGGCGGACTCAAGCGTAATGCCGTGAGAAATTCCGAGCTCATCGTCAATTTCCGGGTGAATAAAAATCGGCACCGCTCCGGAAAATACAATGGCCGACATAATGGATTTATGAACGTTTCTCGGGATGATGATTTTATCTCCGGGTCCGCATACGGCCATAACCATCGTCATAATGGCGCCGCTCGTCCCTTGTACGGAAAAGAAGGTATGGTCTGCGCCGAATGCTCGAGCGGCCAGATCCTGGGCTTCTTTAATGATGCCCTTTGGCGCATGTAAATCATCCAGAGGTTCGATATTAATTAAATCTATACTTAACGCGTTTTCTCCGATAAATTGTCTGAATTCCGGGTCCATTCCCGCGCCTTTTTTATGGCCCGGAATGTGGAATTGGACAGGCTGTCTGTCCGCGTGCTTTTTCAGTCCGCTGTACAGGGGTGTTTCATGTTGCGGCAATTGTTTTCCCACCTTTATCATAATACCTACGGATTAGTTTGTATTACATTCAGTTTTATTACCCGTTTTTTAAACGTAAAACAAATGAATTATATTATGAACTTGAAAGAAAGTAAAGAACAATTTATGATCTATGGAAGATGCTTATTTTGAGCATGATTATAAAGGAGTGAAGACATTTGGAATATCAATATCCGATGAATGAGGACTGGACGACAGAGGAGGCCGTGGATGTCATTGCTTTTTTTCAGCAGGTGGAAAACGCCTATGAAAAAGGAGCTGACCGAGACAGACTTCTGAATGCGTACCGCCGCTTTAAAGAAATCGTTCCCGGGAAAGCGGAGGAAAAGAAAATCTGCAGCCAATTTGAAGCTGACAGCACCTATTCCCCGTATCGGACTGTGAAACAGGCGAAACAATCAGATCAAGCGATTATCAAAATGTAGACAAAGCGAGCCGGCAATCGGCCCGCTTTTTATGTTATGAGACTTTCTGAGTCAGTGTGTATAAAAAGGAAAGCTTCCTAAAAGCATCTTCAATGGTTTGCAGGAATTCATTGTTGTTCATGTTGATCACGTCTTCTTTTTGCAGCTGAATGCCGCACAAAAGCTCTGCTTTTTTCACTGTCTGCAGGCGTTCAAATAATGTTTTCAGCTGCTCCTGATCCATGTCGGACTGCTTGTACGCCCCTGGCTTCGTATGATCCGGCGACCATACAAAATGACCGGGAATCTGTTTTGTGATGTCCTCCTGCTTCGCTTCCAGCAATCTGCCGTATTCCTCTTTTATCGGAGATTCATAAATGATGGCAAACCATACAAACATATGAGTGTCCCATAAACCGATCTGAAAGTGAGGGAGTTTCTTATACCCGCGTTTGCTGTTGGCAAAGGCAACCCAGCTGTCAGCCGGCGGGTTGACAGATCTTCTCGCGTGCTTGGCGACATGTGGAAACATTTCATCGCCTGTCAATGCTGACAATGTCGGTGCGAAATGCTCTCCTAACAAGGTCAGCTTCGGACGGACTTGTTCTTTTAACACCTCCATGCGCGGATCTAAACCTTCTATTGTAAATGTATCGAAGTCTTCTTTTGTAAAACGCATCTGAGTCATCTTTTTCCTCCTTATCGTAAGTATTCATATTTTACCACAGCCGCCGCCGGCCGCAAAAACATTGAGAACGTTTGAGCCGAGAGGATTGGTGGTAAAAAACGAATAGGTAAACACACAATTTTAAGAATGTTGTTACAGCCGAATATAAGTTTCCATACGATATAAGAAGTATCATTAATAAATTGGAAAATGGGATGCTTTTTTAACAAATGATCTCTGGAAGGGGCGAAAGACAATGAGGCAAGTGGTGAAGGAAGGATTCAGGGAGGAAAAAAATAACCGTGTAGCTGTCTGGAGACTAGAGGTTGATTATGAATTGGCAACCCTGTATGAGGCCATGCAAAAAGAGAATGAAGATCAAATCGATCTTAGCAAAAGAAAACTGGAACGTCTCAGAAAAGAATGGATTCGGCTTAACGGATAAAGAATAGTAAAAACGAACCGCAGGAAATGGTTCGTTTTTACGTGAGAAGGCATTTTTTTCATTTTCCTTGCTTTTTCATCGCCTTTATCAGTATGCTATAGAATAAGCTATACATAGAAAAGAGGTACACGGTATGACAAATTGGACGGAAATTGATGATATCGCAAAACAATGGGTAAAAGAAGCCGGAACGAGAATCAGACAATCCATGCAGGAAAGCTTGACGA
Organism: Bacillus sp. JNUCC-22; assembly: GCF_018861275.1. Lineage (NCBI taxonomy): Bacteria > Bacillati > Bacillota > Bacilli > Caryophanales > Bacillaceae > Bacillus > Bacillus sp. JNUCC-22. The sequence goes on from NZ_CP076408.1 coordinate 1,472,810, forward strand.
TTGAAACAAAATCAAATCCGAATGATTTAGTCACAAATATTGATAAAGAGACGGAGCGCTTTTTCATTGACCGTATACAAGGAACTTTTCCCGGACACCGGATTCTCGGAGAAGAAGGGCAGGGGGATAAACTCCGCTCCCTTGACGGAATCGTCTGGATCATTGATCCGATTGACGGAACGATGAATTTTGTCCATCAAAAGCGGCATTTCGCGATCTCCATCGGCATCTTTGAAGACGGAAAAGGCAAAATCGGCTTAATTTATGATGTGATGCAGGACGAACTGTATCACGCATTCAGCGGAAAAGGGGCTTATCTGAACGACACGCCGCTTGCTCCTTTAAAAGAAGCTTCCATTGAAGAAGCCATTATTGCAATCAATGCCACATGGGTGACGGAAAACAGAAGGATTGACCCGAGTATTTTGGCGCCGCTCGTAAAACGGGTCAGAGGAACGCGTTCCTACGGTTCGGCGGCACTTGAGCTGGCCAGTGTTGCAGCCGGCCGCATTGACGCATACATTACGATGAGGCTCGCTCCGTGGGATTACGCTGCCGGCTGCGTGCTGCTGAACGAAGTCGGGGGCATTTACACGACCACAGACGGCGAACCGTTTACGTTTTTAGACAACCACAGCGTGCTTGCGGGCAATCCGGCAATACATAAAATTATCTTTGACGACTATTTACATGCTGACAGGTAGAGATTTTGAAGAAGAAGATCTCGGGTTTCTGGAGCAGCTGGCGGCTGCACACCCGGTGTGGAAAAACGAAGAGTTCGGAACAAAAAATGCGGCGGAGTTTATGCTTGCATACTCCATGTACAATGGAACATGGCTCGTATGGGAGATTGACGGCGCTCCTGCCGCCGTCAGTTTTCATTTGGAATGGGCGCCTTCAAACGGAAAACCGTGGCTAGGAACCGTGGCCATCGCTCCGGAGGCAAAAGAGAAAGGAATCGGACGCGCGGTCATTGAAGAGATTGCGGGCCGGCTGAGAGGGGAGCATAAAGCGATGTTTTCAGCCGTTCCCCTGGACAGGCAGGAATGGGTTTTGTTTTTAAGCCAATGCGGCTTTGAACAGCTTAAGCTTGAAAAAGACGATCGGGAAAAGACATATATGATCATGGTGAAGCCATTGTGAAATGTTTCAGATATAAAAAAGAGACCGGATTTCTCCGGTCTCTTTTCTTGTTTACAAGCCGACCGCATTCCAGGCCGCTTCTACGCTTGCAGCGTCTTGAGAGCCGTAAAGGTCCCGCGCTGATTGAATCAAAGCTGCTTTTGCATCTTTAAAGTTTGATGACGGAGTGAGATATACCGTTAGTGCGCGATAGTAAATCTGCTCCGCTTTTTTCACGCCGATTTTTGTAATCGTGTTGTAAGCGGCTTTGTTCGGAATTCCGCTGTTTGTATGCACGCCGCCGTAGTCGCCGGCATCAGTGTTCGGAAGGTTTTGATAATTTTTGTAATGGTCGGGCTGTCCGTATTTTGTCGGAGTGGATAAACTGCGGAGAGCCGGCTGGCTGACCGTAATATCTTCACCGATATCCCAGTCCTCAGTATCATTGAAGTATCCGAATACATCAGAGAAGGATTCGTTTAAAGCGCCCGGCTGATTTTCATAGTTCAGGTTGGCTGTTTCCTGTGTAACACCGTGTGTCATTTCATGGGCCGTTACGTCCATTGAACCGGAAAGAGGCGAGAAGAATGAGCCGTCACCGTCACCGTAAATCATTTGGTCGCCGATCCAGGCCGCGTTATTGTATTTGCTGCCGTAATGAACGGAAGATACGATTTTGCCGCCTTTATTGTCGTAACTGTTGCGTTTAAACGTCTGATAGAAATAATCGTACACTTTGCCGAGATTGTAATGCGCATCAACGGCAGCGCGCTGAGAAGAAGTTGTGAACTGGTTGGTAGTGCTTGATACGAGCGTGCCCGGCAGGTTATATTGTCGGTTTTGCAGATCGTACGTAATAATTTGCGTTCCGGTAGGTTTAGAAAGATCACGCATTACATATTTGCCGCTTTCAGAAGAAATATTTAATGAGACCGTTTTTCCTTTAAGAGTCGTACCTGTTCCGGTTGCAGCGGCATGCTCCACTTTATTTTGCTTTTTCAGGACTTTCCCTGTCTCCGCATCAACGGTTACTTCCCAGTTAGCTGGTTCCGGTTCGATGTAGCGGATGGTTACATCATAGGCGAGGCGGTATTTACCGTCTTTTGTGGCCGCTGCTTTCAGCTCGGCTTTGTCTTTGTTTGCAACGTTGCCGTTAGAGACGGCTTCAGGTGATTTGCCGATTGCTTTAAAAGCATGATCCAGCGCCTGATTTGCAGATAATTTTTTGCTGTTTGCCGTTTTGGCAGAAGCATCGTTGTTTAATTCACCGTTAATCGCATAGACATTGTTGGATTTATCGACGTGAATAATGACTTGCGAGTCTTTCACAGGCACACCGTTAACGACAGGCACATAACGGAAGTGCTTGTAGCCGAGATCATCGGTCGTGTGGTCAATCAGCTTCAGTCTCTCAGAAGGGTTGCCTTTGAAGACTTTGCCGTTTTGTTTCAAGTATTGCTTGATTGCTTTGTCACTGACTGAAGGCAACTCAGACTGCACCAAAGAATGCTTCGGCACAAAGTTCGTCAGGTTTTCTTTAAGCTGAGGATTCTCAGCGGCCTCAACACCCGGAAGACTGATAGTTAAACTCATAAAGGAAGCGGCGACAGCAACAGACAATTTCTTACCTAAACCCACAATAAATCCCCCTTTTTGAAAATAATGAAAACTTATATTGTTATAATAAACCAGCATTCTCTCATTCTGCAATATAAAACTAGACTCCGCTGATGAATTGATAGAATCGTCCCGGAAAGGCTTCCGGCGGCCAGCATCGGGGGATAAGCCGAGAGGCACGTGTTGAATCAGACATGAGTCGAATGATGCGATTTATTCTGAAAAAAATGACAAATGAAGTCGGGAAAAATGATAGGGGAAAAATGTTCCAATCTGTAAAACTTTTTTTATAGCCGTTTGTCTAAACGGGTGAGGCCTTAATAAACGAAAAGGATTGTTTCAGATACAAGAGATTTTCAGTCATTTTATTCAGCATTTCGACAGGTATTTCAAGAGCTGTCTTACGAAGAGATTGCTGATGTTTTGGACTGGAGTCTTTCGAAGGTGAAGAGCACCCTGTACAGGGCAGAATGCAGCTGAAACAGCACTTGGGGGAAAAAAGGAAGGACGGACAGATATGACTTGCTGTTTAGTGAGAGATTTACTCCCTTTATATATTGAAGGCGATTGTGAAACAGAAACGGAGCGGTTTTTTCCCGCCATCTTGAATCATGCGGTAAGTGCGGGAGTTTATATCATATGATGAAGGAGCCGTTTGACCTCGGCAGCCCTGAGATGAAGGCGCCAGCCTGTTATGCAGAAGAAGATAGGCGGTTTAAGGAACGGTATTACGGGAAGCTGCTGATAAAAGCAGCCTGTTTGTTCGGCGCTGTATTCCTTATCATGCTGGTCCTTAAACTGCTGATTTAAAAAAACGCCCGGCTGAATGACCGGGCGTTTTAATCCGTTTACTCAGCCGGATGAAAGGCTGTATAAATGCCTTCAAGCAATTCCTGGGGCAGTGAATTAAAGAATCCGGCACACAGCTTTGCTTCTTTTTTTCCTGCTCCTGCTTTTTCAGCAAGTTCCTGATCAAACGTATACACACCGTCTTCTTCAATCAGCGCAGATTGAAGGATATGAAGACTTTGGGAAAAAGCGGTGAACAGCTGATCAACGATAAGGGCCTCTTTTTCCGTAAAGCCGAGCTCCACCGCTTTTTCTTTATTAAATGTATATTCGCCGTCCGTTTTCTCAATACATTGGGAAAGTACGGTTAAAAATTCGGTTGAACTGTCCCACAGCTTTTGAATGATCTGGGCTTGTTCTTGATCTAATCCCAATTCAACCGCTTTTTCACCGTCAAAATAATAGACACCGTCTTTTTCGTAAATCGATTGGCTGATGATGTCAATGAGTTTTGCCGCGTCTTCCGGTGTTTTCTCTGCGGAAGCCTGCAGGACATGCGGTTCATTTGCCTGAATCGTTTTTGCGCCGGCAGAATCAAGCGGACTGAATGCAAGCAAGGCGGCTGAGGCGGTTGCGGCGGCAGTTGCAGCGGTTTTCTTCAAAAAAGGTGTTTTCATTTCGTTCTCTCCTTGTCATGTGTATTTGCTTACAGCCACAAGTATAAAAAGACAATGATGGAATTGAAATAGGAGGTATGGTATTTTCTGCATAACGATGCCGGACTATTTCAGACTGCATATTCTGAGGGAATCTGCTGATGTAACTAGAATGGGAGCTGTCATTTCCGGCTTCCTGACTAGGCGGCGGGGGAGATAAGCCTTACATCTCAGCCTGTTTTGAGGATGTAAAAAAGCCTGAATCTTTGATTCAGGCTTCATTAGATATTTTCTTTCCATGTTTACGGAATTTTGCAAAGGGTCATGCTTTTAATCAAGCAGTCCCTGTTCGCGCATTTTTTTCTTTACAGTGAAACCGCTTCCCATCATGGCGATAACGAGAACAATGCTTCCGATGATGCCCCATGCGCTTTTCTCAGCGATTGATACGCCGATCAGCATCATGCTGAAGACTGCTGCGAATGCAAATAATAATAAGAGCCAATTCAATTTTTTCATATTTCCATCCCCTTTAACGTCATACTTTCAGTTTACAGAAAAACGTAACGCTTTTAAAGAGGATGTGTGGTATAATATGAAAGTTATCTAATTTTTTTAGGAGATGAAAATGTGAAACTTCGAAACGATCTTCGCAACATCGCGATTATTGCCCACGTTGACCATGGGAAAACGACTTTGGTAGACCAATTGCTTCACCAAGCCGGAACATTCCGTGCCAACGAAAATATTGCCGAACGCGCAATGGATTCAAACGATCTTGAACGTGAACGCGGTATTACAATTCTTGCGAAAAATACTGCGATTAACTATAAAGATACACGCATTAATATTTTGGACACTCCGGGACACGCCGACTTCGGCGGAGAGGTAGAACGGATTATGAAAATGGTTGACGGCGTTCTGTTAGTCGTTGACGCATATGAAGGCTGCATGCCGCAAACCCGTTTCGTACTGAAAAAAGCCCTTGAGCAGAACTTAAATCCGGTTGTCGTCGTAAACAAAATCGACCGTGATTTTGCCCGCCCGGAAGAAGTCATTGATGAAGTGCTTGATTTGTTCATCGAGCTTGACGCAAACGAACAACAGCTTGAGTTCCCTGTCGTCTACGCTTCTGCGATTAACGGAACGGCAAGTCTGGATCCGAAAAAGCAGGACGAAAATATGGAATCACTGTATGAAACGATTCTTGAACATGTCCCTGCCCCGGTAGATAACGCCGAAGAGCCTCTTCAATTCCAAGTGGCGCTGCTTGATTACAATGATTATGTCGGCCGTATCGGTATCGGACGCGTTTTCCGCGGCACGATGAAAGTGGGTCAGCAGGTTTCATTGATGAAACTTGACGGAACGGTAAAATCATTCCGCGTAACGAAAATCTTCGGTTTCCAAGGATTGAAACGCGTGGAAATTGAAGAAGCGAGAGCGGGAGACCTCGTTGCCGTTTCGGGCATGGAAGACATCAATGTCGGTGAAACGGTTTGTCCGGCTGACCACCATGAGCCGCTGCCGGTTCTGCGCATTGATGAGCCTACGCTTCAAATGACATTTGTCGTAAACAACAGCCCGTTTGCAGGCCGTGAAGGCAAATATGTCACAGCCCGCAAAATTGAAGAGCGTCTGAACGCGCAGCTTCAAACAGACGTCAGTCTTCGTGTCGAACCGACTGCATCACCTGACGCATGGGTTGTTTCAGGACGCGGTGAGCTTCACCTGTCCATTTTAATTGAAAACATGCGCCGTGAAGGCTATGAGCTTCAAGTGTCTAAACCTGAAGTTATCATTAAGGAAATCGACGGCGTAAGCTGCGAGCCTGTTGAGCGCGTGCAGATTGACGTGCCTGAAGAGCATACCGGTTCTGTTATGGAATCAATGGGTGCGAGAAAAGGCGAAATGCTTGATATGATTAATAACGGAAACGGCCAGGTCCGCCTGATCTTTACCGTACCTTCACGCGGACTCATCGGCTATTCTACTGAGTTTCTGTCACTGACACGCGGTTTCGGTATCCTGAACCACACGTTTGACAGCTATCAGCCGATGCAAAAAGGCCAAGTCGGAGGCCGACGTCAGGGTGTGCTCGTTTCCATGGAAAACGGAAAAGCGACATCTTACGGAATTCAAGGTATTGAAGACCGCGGCGTCATCTTCGTTGAGCCTGGAACAGAAGTATATGAAGGCATGATTGTCGGCGAACATAACCGTGACAATGACCTTGTCGTCAATGTCAGCAAAATGAAACAGCAGACAAACGTCCGTTCCGCTACGAAGGATCAAACGACTACGATTAAGAAAGCGCGCATTATGTCGCTTGAAGAATCACTCGAGTACTTAAACGAAGATGAATACTGTGAAGTAACGCCGGAATCCATCCGTTTAAGAAAGAAAATCCTGAATAAAAACGAACGTGAAAAAGCGGCGAAAAAGAAAAAAACAGCAGGAATGTCTTAATCACTTGCAGAATTTGAAAAGGTAGAACCCGAACGGAAAAGGGGAGGGGGATCTTTTTGAATGAAGTAAGTGAACGGCTGTCGTTCTTTGCGGCTCTTTACCAAGTGGATGAGCATCCGCTGACGGGAATGTGGCTGTTATACGGAACGATCGTCGTGCTTTCGGTGATTGTATTTAAACTCGGCTTTGCCAAACGGCTGCCGGTGTTGAAGGCTGCGGCAGTTTATCTCTTTCTCGTGCTCGGCTGCACCGTGCTGACTTTTTTCGGTGTGTTTCTGCCGGTCGGAGAAGGGCTTGTTGTCGCCGCCTTGATTTTGATCATTTACAAAATCCGTCTGCACCAGTCCAAAAAAAGCCAGTCAGCTAAACCGCAATAAAAAAATGACCTTGCCTTCCGGCGGGTCATTTTTTATTCGGTTTATTTTTTCAGTTTATCTTTTTTCGCTTTTTGTCCGGGATGAAAGGAAAAGTGTCCGGTATTCAGCCGCGCCTCCGTTTTGACTTTGATTCGGTCATGGCATTCCCGGCACATATATGTATGAATCGGACGATTGCGGAGGCGTTTGGCTGTCAGTGTTTCATCATCAATTTGTTCGATTTTGTCGCAAATGGAACATTTTACTCTCATTGATTTTTCACCTCTTTCACTATGACAAGCATTATATCATGGATGCCCCTCCTGCCAAAGGGAAAGAAAGCAGCGCCCTTCCTTTGGAGCGGGCGCTGCTTTTTACCGGCGGTTTTTCATATGATGATCCGATTGATCGTTCTGTTCTTTTTGCAGCTTGTTCTGGTCTCTTTGGTTCAGCTGATCATCATTCGATTGAGTCGGTGATTCTTTTTCATTGTCGGTCACATCATTCGGGACTTCCGGCATGACACGGCCGACGATGGCGGCAAGTTCGTCCAAAATGCCTGAAACGGGGCGGCCGGCCTTAATGTCGCTGCCCATGCCTCTCAGACGGGAAACCGTATCAGGATCAGCCACGACAACGGCATTGGCGCCGTAAGGATCGTTTTTTAACGCCTGGGCAACCGTGTATTTAATGCTCTCCACTTTGCTTCTTTCTAAATTGTCATCCACATCGATACCGACAACGGAGTATCTTCCGAGTACAACCGCGGTGGCATCTGAAATGCCGGGGATTTTTTCGGTTACCTCGACGAGATGCTTAGCGATGTCTGTCCGGCCGGGATTTTCAGCTGTCTCAGGAGCCGTATTTTTCACATGGATCGGTTTTGCATCGCGCTGATCGGCTGATTCGTTCTGAATATTGCGGCCGCGGCCGTCCTGTACAGCAGTGCAGCCGGTAAGGATAAACAAGGCTTGTATGATAATGAAAAGAATTCGCACGTCAGATTTCCTCCTTGAATGCTTTCATTTATTTTATTGTTGAATTAACCTTCTATCTTTATTCACCAAATCATATATTTTAGCAGGCATCCCCGTATTTCGCGGAAAGAGAAGCACACGATGGGCTTTGATCCTTATTTCAGGAGGCTGAGACTTGAGTAAAATTTATGTGTTAGATACGAATGTACTTTTGCAGGATCCTAACGCCATTTTTTCCTTTGAAGAAAACGAAGTTGTCATCCCCGCCGTCGTGCTGGAAGAGGTCGATTCAAAAAAGCGGTATATGGACGAGGTCGGGAGAAATGCGAGGCACGTATCTAAGCTGATAGACGGGCTCAGGGAGAAAGGAAGGCTGCACGAGAAAGTTCCGCTTGAAAGCGGAGGAACGCTCAGAATTGAACTGAACCACCGGTCATTTCACCAGCTCCAAGAAATTTTTATCGAAAAAACGAATGATAACCGCATTTTGGCGGTGGCAAAAAATTTAAGCCTTGAGGAGGAAACGAAAGAAAACGGCCGCCTCGTCATCCTGGTCAGCAAAGATGTGCTTGTCAGGGTAAAGGCGGATGCCATCGGGCTTTTGGCGGAGGACTTTTTAAACGACAGAGTCGTTGACCATGATGAAATATATAGCGGGTACAAAGATATATTTATGAATAAAGAGCGGTTTGCCTCGTTTTATAAAAACAAACAAATTTCAGTCAAGGAGCTTCAGCAGCATCAGGTTTATCCGAATCAATTTGTGCTGATGAAAGATGAATTAGGAGGATCTTCGTCTGCGGTCGGCATGACAGATAAGAAAGGCGAGACCGTAAAAAGACTCGTTTTCGATGATGAGCACGTATGGGGTATCAGGCCGAAGAACGTCCAGCAGACAATGGCGCTTGAACTCCTGCTGAGGGAAGATATCCCGCTCGTCACCCTGATCGGAAAAGCGGGAACGGGAAAAACCTTGCTTGCTCTCGCGGCAGGGCTTCTGCAGACGGAGGATCTCGGTATTTATAAAAAACTGATCGTCGCGCGTCCCATCGTCCCGGTGGGAAAGGATATCGGATATTTGCCGGGCGAAAAAGAGGAAAAGCTCAAGCCGTGGATGCAGCCGATCTTTGATAATCTTGAATTTTTATTCAATGCGAAAAAGCCGGGTGAACTTGAAGCGATTTTGGCAGGAATCGGATCGATTCAGGTGGAGGCGCTGACATACATTCGGGGAAGAAGCATTCCGGATCAGTTTATTATTATTGATGAGGCTCAGAATTTGACGAGGCACGAGGTCAAAACGCTTTTGACTCGGGTGGGAGAGGGCAGCAAAATTGTCCTGATGGGCGATCCGGAGCAAATAGATCACCCATACTTAGACAGTTTAAATAACGGACTTGCTTATGTGGTAGAACGGTTTAAAGAACAAACCGTCTCCGGCAGCGTGAAGCTTGTGAAAGGTGAGAGATCCGGCCTTGCACAGCTCGCCGCCGATTTGTTATAAAACTTCGATTTCTGTGACGCCCGTTATCGGTTTTTCAAAGTCTCCGTCCACGTAAAAATGGACCGGGCCGCCGTCTTGAAGGGGTTTCCCCGCATCGCTGAAATGCGCGATTGCGTCCATCGCCTTTTCTAGCGGCACTTCGGTTCTTTCTGATTTTGAAATAAATGCGCACAGGACAGCGCTTTCTTTTGGCTCGGCATTTGCTAAAACAGCGCCGAGCTTCATGGCGAAGCTGCCGTTCATCAGTCTTTCTTTTTCATAACGTTTTTCGCTTTTTAAAGTCGGCGGCGAAATGCGCCCTTCTCTGATCACCCGTTCCGGATCAAGCGTATGCTCCTGGGTTTCTGCAGAGCCGTCCGGATGAACGGGCTGATTTTTTTCAAACGGAAACTTGCGGTCATCGAAAATCCAGACACTCGGATCAATTGTAATCGGATATGTAACATTGCCTTTTACCTGAATAACGCTCATGGTGAAGCCCCCCCTTTACTTAAAGTATAAAAGTTTTCGCATGAATTGTCACTTTGCGTCGCAAATTAGATGTATACAACGGCAGCGAAGTGAGGATGATCGACATGGTATGCCGGCATTACCAAGAGCTGGACGCATTAGTTCAGGAAGCGAAAAAAAGGACCGAAGAAGGCAAAGTGGCAGACTATATTCCGGCTCTGGCTGAATCTGAACAAGACAGCCTTTCGGTCACGATTTATCATGCGGAAAATACATGTCTGACGGCAGGAGACGCCGACCGGACATTTACGCTGCAGAGCATTTCGAAAGTGCTTTCTCTGGCGCTCGTACTGATGGATTACGGAAAGGAAAAGGTGTTCAGCTGCGTGGGTCAGGAGCCGACCGGCGACCCGTTTAATTCCATGATTAAGCTTGAAACAGTGAATCCGGGCAAGCCTTTAAATCCGATGATTAATGCGGGAGCTCTCATCGTTACGGGTTTCATTAAAGGGCATTCGCCGAAAGACCGCCTGGATTACCTGCTCGGATTCATCAGAAGACTTGCGAATAATCAGGACATTACATATTGCAGACATGTCGCGGAATCGGAATTCAGTTCATCCATGATTAATCGGGCCATGTGTTATTACATGAAGCAGTATGACATTTTTAAAGGCGATGTTGAAGAGGTCATGGATTTGTATACAAAACAGTGCGCGATTAAGATGAGCAGTCTGGATTTAGCCAAAATCGGCTGTGTATTCGCCCTTGACGGCAAGCATCCGGAAACCGGGGAGCAGGTCATTAAAAAAGATGTGGCGAGAATCTGCAAGACGTTTATGGTGACATGCGGCATGTACAATGCGAGCGGGGAATTCGCGATCAAGGTCGGCATTCCCGCTAAAAGCGGCGTTTCGGGAGGGATCATGGGCATTTCGCCGTACAACTTCGGAATCGGTATATTCGGCCCGGCGCTTGATGAAAAAGGCAACAGCATCGCGGGTGTGAAGCTTTTGGAAATCATGTCTGAGAAATACAGGCTGAGTATTTTTTGAAACATTTTTTATCATAACATCTGCTTAAATTCTCTTGCAATTTCATCTGATACCCTTTATGATAAATAGAAGAATTAGGTACTCGCCTGGGGAACGGAGGGATACTTTTGGCTTCAGAGATTATAGTTGACCATCAGCAGAAAGCATTCGAGCTGTTGAAGTTAGATGCTGAGAAGATTTTGAAGCTGATCCGAGTACAAATGGATAACTTAACGATGCCTCAATGTCCTCTGTATGAAGAGGTCTTGGATACTCAGATGTTCGGACTGTCGAGGGAAATCGATTTTGCTGTCCGCCTGGGATTAGTTGACGAAAACGACGGCAAAGAGCTGCTGGACAGACTTGAAAGAGAACTGTCTGCTTTGCATGACGCGTTTACAGGAAAATAAATGATCAAACTCAAACTATTCAACGGTTTGGGTTTTTTTATAACCGTAAACCGTTTTTTTTGCATCTTCTTTTCGTAAGACGGTCTCTTAATCTGCATTTCATCCGAAAAACTATAAAGAAACTGCGTAAAATGTTTATGAATTATAGTAAAATATAATACGCAATAGGTATTAAACGTAAGCTTTAAGCAGGAAAGAGGATGTTATGTTTAAAAGAATGTTAAAATCTTACGATTATTCATTGATATGCGCTATCATTCTGCTGTGCAGTTTCGGATTGGTAATGGTATACAGCTCAAGCATGATTACCGCCGTTATGCGTTACGGCGTGAGCAGCGACTATTTCTTTAAACGGCAGCTGTTCGCCGTCATCGCAGGGTTTGTGCTGTTTATCATCGCGGCCGTTTTTCCGTACAAAGTGTTCGCCCATCAAAAGATTCAGAAATTCATACTGCTTGCGTCAGTGGCTGCGCTTTGCGCGCTGTTTGTTTTCGGACATGTTGCCGGAAACGCGCAAAGCTGGTTTAAAATCGGCGGAATGGCCATTCAGCCGGGGGAATTTGTCAAGCTGACCCTGATACTGTACCTTGCCGCGGTATACGCAAAGAAACAAAGCTACATCGATCAGCTTTTGACGGGGGTTGCTCCGCCGGTGATCGTCACCGTAGTCATTTGTGCGCTTATCGCCATTCAGCCCGACTTCGGAACGGCGATGATTATCGGTCTGATCGCGTTTTGCGTCATTATGTGTTCGGGATTCAGCGGAAGGACCCTGCTCAGGCTGGTGCTCATGGCGGGAATCGTATTGCTCCTTGTCAGCCCGATCATCTATCTGAAATGGGACGATATTTTGACACCCGGGCGTATGAGCCGGTTTGAAAGCCTTGAAAATCCATTTAAATACGCCAGCACATCAGGCCTGCAGATTATAAATTCGTATTATGCGATCGGCTCAGGCGGTTTTTTCGGTCTCGGTCTTGGAGAAGGCATTCAAAAATACGGTTATCTGCCTGAATCGCATACAGACTTTATTATGGCGGTTATTTCAGAGGAGCTCGGCATTTTCGGCGTCCTGTTTGTCATTGTGCTGCTGGCTTTTGTCGTGTTAAAAGGTTTTTATATTGCGAGAAAATGTGAAGATCCGTTCGGGAGCCTTTTGGCAATCGGGATATCCAGCATGATTGCGATTCAGACCTTTATCAATCTCGGCGGTGTCAGCGGCTTAATTCCGATTACAGGTGTTCCGCTGCCGTTTATCAGCTACGGGGGCTCATCAATGTTGTTGTTATTAATGAGCGCCGGTATATTGGTGAATGTCAGCATGCATGTCAAGTACTCAGAAAAGAAGAAAAAGAGGGAGCCCGTTCCGTCTAAGGGGGTAAAAAGACGGCAGACGGAAAAATCTGTGTATCTCTAAAAAACAAGTGTATACACAGGACGGATATTCCTTTATTATAAACTACATATTTATTAGGCCAAGGGGGAGAAAAGTTTGTCACAACAATCCATCCAAAAAGTGTTAGTAGCAAACAGGGGAGAAATTGCGATTCGGATTTTCCGGGCGTGCACAGAATTGAACATCAGAACGGTAGCCGTTTATTCAAAAGAAGATTCGGGCTCCTATCATCGCTATAAAGCGGATGAAGCTTATCTTGTGGGAGAAGGCAAAAAACCGATTGATGCGTATCTTGATATTGAAGGGATTATTGAGATCGCAAAAAGAAACGGCGTAGATGCCATTCATCCGGGCTACGGATTTCTCTCTGAAAATATCCAATTTGCGAGACGCTGTGAAGAAGAGGGCATCGTATTTATCGGACCGACGTCAGCGCATTTGGATATGTTCGGAGATAAGGTAAAGGCGAGGGAGCAGGCAGAAAAAGCCGGCATCCCCGTTATTCCGGGGAGTGACGGACCGGCTGAAACATTAAAAGATGTCGAACAATTCGCAAAAGTCCACGGATTTCCGTTTATTATTAAAGCATCGCTCGGAGGCGGAGGCCGCGGAATGAGAATCGTCCGAAACGAAAGCGAATTGAAAGAATCGTTTGAGCGGGCCAAATCAGAAGCGAAAGCCGCATTCGGAAACGATGAAGTGTATGTTGAAAAACTGATCGAAAATCCTAAGCATATTGAAGTTCAGGTGATCGGAGATAAAGAAGGCAATGTCGTCCATCTGTATGAGCGGGACTGTTCCGTTCAGAGACGCCATCAAAAGGTCATTGAGGTGGCGCCTAGTGTATCTTTGCAGCCTGAATTAAGGGACGAAATCTGTGAAGCGGCTGTGGCGCTTGCGAAAAATGTCGGCTATATCAACGCAGGGACCGTGGAGTTTCTCGTAGCGGGCGGTGAATTTTACTTTATTGAAGTGAACCCGCGCGTGCAAGTGGAGCATACGATTACGGAAATGATAACGGGGGTTGATATCGTTCAGACGCAAATCCTCGTGGCGCAGGGCCACGGACTGCACAGCCGTGCCGTCAATATCCCTGAGCAGAAAGACATTTTTACAAACGGGTATGCGATACAATCACGTGTGACCACTGAAGATCCGCTGAATGACTTTATGCCTGACACGGGTAAAATTATGGCTTACCGCTCAGGCGGCGGCTTCGGCGTCCGCCTTGATACGGGAAACAGCTTCCAGGGCGCCGTCATCACGCCTTATTATGATTCACTGCTCGTCAAGCTGTCGACATGGGCGCTGACGTTTGAACAGGCATCAGCGAAAATGGTCCGCAACCTGCAGGAATTCAGGATCAGGGGCATTAAGACCAATATTCCGTTTCTTGAAAACGTGGCAAAGCATGAAAAATTCCTGACGGGCCAATATGACACATCGTTTATCGACACAACGCCTGAGCTGTTTGTTTTCCCAAAACAGAAGGACCGCGGAACAAAAATGCTTTCCTATATCGGCAATGTCACGGTGAACGGTTTTCCGGGAATCGGAAAAAAAGAAAAACCTGCATTTGATAAGCCTCAGACCGTTACGTTAGGTATCGGGGAAAAGCCGGCAAGCGGTACGAAACAGATCCTTGATGAAAGAGGCGCTGAGGGGCTTGCTGACTGGGTGAAAGAGCAAAAATCCGTGCTCCTGACCGATACAACGTTCAGGGATGCCCATCAGTCCCTGCTTGCAACCCGGATCAGATCCAATGATTTGAAAAAAATCGCGAATCCTACGGCTGCCCTGTGGCCTGAACTGTTCAGCCTTGAAATGTGGGGAGGCGCGACATTTGATGTAGCGTACCGTTTCTTAAAAGAAGACCCTTGGAAACGCCTTGAAGATCTTCGCAAGGAAGTGCCGAACACATTGTTCCAGATGCTGCTTCGTTCATCAAATGCCGTCGGTTATACAAACTATCCGGACAATGTCATCCAAAAATTTGTCCGGCAGTCAGCGGAGTCAGGTATTGACGTATTCCGGATCTTTGACAGCCTGAACTGGGTAAAAGGGATGACGCTGGCCATCGATGCCGTCCGTGAAACCGGAAAAGTGGCGGAGGCTGCGATTTGTTACACGGGAGATATTCTTGATAAGACCCGGACGAAATATGATTTGCAATATTATCTTTCTATGGCGAAAGAGCTTGAGGCGTCTGGTGCCCACATTCTCGGCATTAAAGACATGGCCGGTCTTTTGAAACCTCAAGCCGCATACGAACTTGTCTCAGCGCTGAAGGAAACGATTGATATTCCCGTTCATCTTCACACGCATGATACGAGCGGCAATGGCGTCTTTCTCTATGCCAAAGCTGTTGAAGCGGGTGTGGACATCGTGGATGTCGCCGTCAGCTCAATGGCGGGTCTGACTTCACAGCCGAGCGCAAGCGGATTTTATCATGCCCTTGAAGGAAACAGCCGCCGTCCTGAAATGGATGTCCGGCAGGTGGAAAGACTGTCGCAATACTGGGAATCCGTCCGTCAGTATTACAGTGAATTTGAAAGCGGGATGAAGTCTCCGCATACTGAGATTTATAATCATGAAATGCCGGGCGGCCAGTACAGTAATCTGCAGCAGCAGGCAAAAGGAGTCGGCCTGGGTGATCGCTGGAATGAGGTGAAAGACATGTACAGCGTCGTCAACCGCATGTTCGGCGACGTCGTGAAAGTAACACCTTCTTCCAAAGTCGTCGGAGATATGGCGCTTTACATGGTGCAAAACAATTTAACAGAACAAGATGTTTATGGTAAAGGCGAAACGCTTGATTTTCCGGATTCAGTCGTAGAGCTCTTTAAAGGGCAGATCGGCCAGCCGCACGGCGGATTTCCGGAAAAACTGCAAAAGCTCGTTCTGAAAGGACAGACGCCGATCACGGTAAGACCGGGTGAGCTGCTTGAACCGGTATCTTTTGAAGGTATTAAAGAAGAATGGAAAGAAACGCATCAGATGGAATTGAGTGATCAGGACGCAATCGCGTATGCTCTTTATCCGAAGGTGTTTACTGAATATGTTAAAACGGCGGAACGCTTCGATGATATTTCCGTATTGGACACACCGACTTTCTTCTACGGCATGACACTCGGTGAAGAAATCGAAGTGGAAATTGAGCGCGGAAAAACGCTGATCGTGAAGCTTGTATCTATCGGTGAACCGCAGCCAGATGCGACACGTGTCGTTTATTTCGAATTGAACGGCCAGCCGCGCGAGGTGGTCATTAAAGATGAAAGCATTAAATCGTCCGTACAGGAAAAATTAAAAGCAGATCGGACAAACCCGAGCCACATTGCGGCATCCATGCCGGGAACCGTCATTAAATTGTTAACGGAAACCGGGGCAAAGGTGAATAAAGGCGATCATCTGATGATTAATGAAGCGATGAAAATGGAGACGACGGTACAGGCGCCGTTCTCCGGGACGATACAGCAGATTCATGTGAAAAACGGTGAACCGATTCAGACAGGCGATTTACTGATCGAAATTGAAAAAGCGTAAAAAATGAACCTAAAAAAACCTGATCCGCCCCCGTGTGCGATCAGGTTTTTTATGTGTAAAGGCCGAAGCTCTAATGCTTCGGCCTTTTCATGTGCCTCAGATGTTCCGCTGTTTTGATTCATAGCGGAAGCGGGCGATTAATAATAAGAAATAGCATAAGACGCCGAACAGGCCGGCAATAAAGAGCGAATGGGCAAGTGCAAAGCCGGTGGCCATTTCTGAATAAACAACCATGATTCCGGAGAGCGCCTGTAATACAACAAAGGCAACAGCCGCTATCCAGCCCCCAAGAATCTGTTTTTGGTCTTTGTAAGAGCGCATCGCATGTGCAAAAGCGACAAGAATCCATACGAACAGAAGCAGCGCTGCCGTTCTGTGGCCCATCTGCACCCATTCCTGAAAATGGGACGGAAGCCCGTGATTCAGCCTGCTGCAAAGCGGAACGTCAGGGCAGGCAAGGCTTGATTTCGTATGGCGTACATAAGCCCCCGTATAAACGACGATATACGTGTAAATCGAAAGGCCGATCATATGAAACTGCATTTTTCTGCCGATTCTGAGCGGCTTGACGAGCTTTTTGTCTGATTTATCAGCTTCGAATATGAGCAGCGTCAAAATCAGAACAGAAGCGAAAGAAATCAGCGATATGCCGAAATGAAGCGCCATAACGAGCGCATTTGATCCGAAAACAACCGCTAATGCGCCGAGAAGCGCCTGTAAAAATAAAAAGATAATGGACATAATGGCGAGAAAGGTTGTTTCACGGAAAACAGGCGTGACTTTTCTCCATGCCCAAAAAGCGAGACTCAGCACGAGAACGATTGAGACACCGCTTGCGAGTCTGTGGCTCCATTCAATGATAGAAGCGGCGTTAAGCTCCGGGAAAAACCGGCCGTGGCAAAGCGGCCACTGCCTTCCGCATCCGAGACCCGATCCTGTCTTTGTGACAAGAGCGCCGCCGATCAGCACGACGAGCATAACGAATGTCGTCAGCACGCCGAGCGCTTTCAAAGCTTTATTCATTTTACATTCACCTTCTTAACAAACTGGACAAAATGATATACGTACCAAGTGTAAGCGAATATGTGTTTTGTGGCAATTCTCAATTCTGTTTGTTCACAAAAATATAATAGAATCAGGACTTCTTAGATAATGGGGTTGATTATTCCAGATGGGTCTGATAGAAATAAAGTAACCGCTTTATTATGAAACCGGCGGATTTGGTAAAATTCATAAAAAGTTCACAAATAAATTCCTGTTTCTCGTTTAATATTTAAGAGGATGTTTTTTTACAGGTCATTATCTTGTATGATAGAGTTGCAGGTCTTAAAAAACCTGCTTTAGGTTTGTAAGGGAGGTTTACGTTATGGCTAATTCCAGAATTTTAAACGATACAGCTATAGACGGACAGATTGAAGAGACGACGGCATGGAAGGATTTCCTTTCGCTTATCAAAATAGGAATCGTCAATTCGAATTTAATTACGACTTTTACCGGCATGTGGCTTGCGTTACATATATCCGGTCTGAGTTTTTTAGGCAATTTAAACACCGTGCTTCTTACATTAATAGGATCTTCTTTGATCATCGCCGGTTCTTGTGCGGTTAACAACTATTACGACCGTGATATTGATCATTTAATGGAACGCACGAAAGTAAGACCGACGGTAACCGGAAAGATTCAGCCGAATCAAGCGCTGTGGTCAGGAATTTTACTCATTGCTTTAGGACTTATCATGCTTTTGATGACCACCGTGATGGCAGCAGTCATCGGTTTTATCGGCGTGTTTACGTACGTTGTTCTTTATACAATGTGGACCAAACGCCGTTATACGATTAATACGGTTGTCGGAAGTGTATCAGGCGCCGTGCCGCCGTTAATCGGCTGGACAGCGGTTGAAGGGCACATCGGTGTTGTCGCGTGGGTTTTATTCATGATTTTATTCATCTGGCAGATTCCGCACTTTTTAGCGCTTGCGATTAAGAAGACGGAAGATTACAGAGCAGCGAATATTCCGATGCTTCCAGTAGTGCACGGCTTTGAAGTGACGAAAAGACAGATTATCGTCTGGGTCGCATGCCTGCTGCCGCTTCCGTTTTTCCTCGGCAGTCTCGGTCTTCCGATCGTCATTCTCGGCACTTTGCTGAATGTCGGATGGCTTGTTCTCGGACTGATGGGATTCCGCATGAAAAACATCATGAAGTGGGCAACTCTTATGTTTGTCTATTCGCTTAATTACATGACCATTTATTTTGTAGCGATGGTGGTCTTTACGCTGTTTTAATTGAATAATGAGCTTGTTTGATCGCCAAAACAAACAATGACAACTAGTAAACGCCGCCTTGACCTTTTGTTTAATCAGGCGGCTTTGCTTTTATACATAGATGGAATTTTAAGTAAAAAATCTCATATTTTAAGAAATGAGGAAAAGAAGTATTTCGGCTGGAAGCAGATTTACTGCTTGTGCATCTCGTACTGATTCAAAAAAGGGGTTGGGTGAAATGTTAAAGCGTTGGCGTCTTTTATCATTATTAGCCTTAATGCCGCTTTTATTGAGCGGCTGTGGAAAACCGTTTCTGTCCACGCTCAAGCCTGCCGGCGAAGTGGCTGATAAACAATATGATCTGACGGTGCTCAGCACACTTATCATGGTTGTCGTCGTTGCGGTCGTAGCAGTTATTTTCTTTTACGTCATTGTGAGATTCAGACGGTCGCGTATAGGGGAAGACACGATACCGAAACAGGTGGAGGGGAACCGTTTTTTAGAAATCACCTGGACCGTTATTCCGATCCTGCTTCTGATTATTCTTGTCATTCCGGTTGTCATCGATACATTGGCGCTGGCGGATACGTCGCCGATGGATAAGAAAAACCGTAAAGCAGAGGATGCGCTCGTGATTAATGTAAGGGCGAATTTATACTGGTGGGAATTCGAGTATCCTGATTACGGGTTTGTGACAAGTCAGGAGCTGATCGTTCCCACAGATGAACGCGTCTATTTCAAGCTGAAGTCCTCAGATGTGAAACACTCTTTCTGGATTCCGTCAGCCGGGGGAAAAATCGATACGAATACGGATAATGACAATACTTTCTTTCTGACCTTCGATTCTAAACGCAGCAAAGAAGCGGGAGAATATTTCTTCGGGAAATGCGCAGAGCTGTGCGGACCTTCACATGCGCTGATGGATTTCAAAGTGAAGCCGCTGCCGTCAAAAGAATTTAAACAATGGACGAAAGCGATGAAAAATTATAAGCATACAACAGACTCCGGTTTAGCCGCGCAAGGAGAAGAGCTGTTTAAGGAAAAAAACTGCCTGAGCTGTCATGCGGTTGAGCCCAATGATAAACGGGCTGAAGCGGCAAGAACGGCTCCGAACCTCGCTACCTTCGGTGAACGGGTCAAAGTGGCCGGCATTAAGGATGCGAATAAAGAGAATATAAAAGCCTGGCTGAAAAATCCGGACAGCATTAAACCGGGCAATAAAATGACAGGCACTTATCCGAAGCTCTCGGACGCTGAAACGGATGCGCTGTATGAATATTTAAAAGGGCTGAAAGCGGAGAACAAGTGAGGACAGGGAGATATCAGGGGGGAGGTCGTAAATGATGAATACGCTTACAGGACAGCAAAGAAAAAGCTCTTTGCTTTGGGATTATTTGACGACGGTTGACCATAAGAAAATCGCGATTTTATATATGATCGCCGGGGGATTTTTCTTCGTCGTCGGCGGACTTGAGGCCATGCTTATCAGGATTCAGCTCTTGAGGCCGGGGAACGATTTTATGGGTGCGCAGCAGTTTAATGAAATTATGACGATGCACGGCACGACAATGATCTTCCTGGCGGCGATGCCGCTGTTATTCGGGCTGATGAACGCGGTTGTGCCGCTTCAGATCGGGGCGCGTGACGTATCGTTCCCATTTCTGAATGCGCTCGGATTTTGGCTGTTTTTCTTCGGAGGCATCTTTTTGAATCTGAGCTGGTTTTTAGGAGGCGCTCCTGATGCAGGCTGGACGTCGTACGCGTCGCTTGCGCTGAATTCGAAAGGGCACGGCATAGACTTTTTCGTGCTCGGCCTGCAAATATCAGGCTTAGGTACGCTGATTGCGGGGATCAACTTTCTCGCCACGATTATTAATATGAGGGCGCCGGGTTTGACGTATATGAGACTGCCGCTGTTTACGTGGACGACATTTGTGGCGTCGGCACTCATTTTATTCGCATTTCCTCCGCTCACCGTCGGTTTGGCGCTGATGATGCTGGATCGTTTGTTCGGAACGAATTTCTTTAATCCTGAATTGGGCGGCAATACGATAATCTGGGAGCATCTGTTTTGGATTTTCGGGCATCCGGAAGTATACATTTTAATTCTTCCCGCCTTTGGGATTTTTTCAGAAATCATTCCCGTATTTGCGAGGAAACGTCTGTTCGGTTATTCGTCTATGGTCTTTGCGATCGTGCTGATCGGCTTTCTCGGGTTCATGGTTTGGGTTCACCATATGTTTACGACGGGACTCGGACCGATCGCTAATGCGATATTTGCGGTTGCGACGATGGCGATCGCGGTGCCTACGGGCATTAAAATTTTCAACTGGCTTTTGACCATCTGGGGAGGAAATGTCAAATTCACGACGCCTATGCTGTATGCCGTCGCCTTTATTCCTTCTTTCGTACTCGGAGGAGTCACGGGTGTCATGCTGGCGGCCGCAGCGGCAGATTATCAGTTCCACGATACGTATTTTGTCGTAGCGCATTTCCACTATGTCATTATCGGCGGCGTTGTGTTCGGCATCCTGGCGGGGGTGCATTTCTGGTGGCCGAAAATGTTCGGGAAGGTGCTTCATGAAACGATGGGGAAAATTTCGTTCGTCTTATTTTTTATCGGGTTTCATCTTACCTTCTTCATTCAGCATTTCCTCGGTTTGATGGGAATGCCGCGGCGCGTTTACACATATCTGCCCGGCCAGGGGCTTGATACCGGCAACCTGATCAGTTCAATCGGCGCGTTTTTCATGGCGGGCGCGGCTGCTTTACTCGTCGTCAATATTATTTATACCTCAATAAAGGGGAAATACGTCGGGAACGACCCGTGGCTGGACGGTCGTACGCTTGAATGGGCGGTTTCTTCGCCGCCGCCGGAATATAATTTTAAACAGCTTCCGTTTGTCCGGGGCCTTGACCCGCTGTGGATTGAAAAGCAGGCCGGAAATGAAGGGATGGCGCCTGCAGAGCCTGTAGAGGACATTCATATGCCGAACGGATCCATCATGCCGTTTATCATATCTTTCGGGCTGTTTGTCGCAGCGTTCGGGTTTTTATACCACTCCGATTATTCATGGGGGCTTCCGGTTATCTTCATAGGGCTCGGCATCACATTCTTTACCATGCTGCTTCGCTCTGTGGTCGATGATTACGGCTATCATATTCACAAAGAAGATCTGCCGAATGATGATAAAGGGGTGAAGGCGTAATGCAGCTGCAGGAAAAAATGACGGCTGAAACCTTTCCGGCTTCTCCTGAAAAAGCAACGCTGGAGGGGAAAAATAAGTTTTTGGGATTTTGGCTGTTTCTCGGCGGGGAAACGGTTCTGTTCGCCTCGCTATTTGCAACATTCCTTGCTTTACGGGAATCTAAAGCCGGAGGGCCGTCAACGGCTGAGATGTTTGAGCTGCCGATCGTATTTATCGCGACGATGCTTCTTTTAACGAGCAGCTTAACGAGTGTGTATGCGATGTATCATATGAAAAATTTCTCCTTTAAAAAAATGCAGGTGTGGCTTTTGGTTACCGTTTTATTGGGAGCAGGATTTTTAGGGGTGGAAATCTATGAATTTATGCATTACACTCACGAATTCGGCTTTACCATTACAAGCTCTGCGCTCGGCTCAGCGTTTTACACGCTCGTCGGCACACACGGAGCACACGTGGCGTTCGGGCTGTTGTGGATCAGCGCGCTGATGATCCGGAATGCAAAAAGAGGGCTCAGCCTTTATAATGCGCCGAAATATTATGTGGCCAGCTTATATTGGCATTTTATCGATGTCGTGTGGGTCTTTATCTTTACCGTTGTATATTTGATGGGGATGGTGGGATAACGATGGACGATAACAAAAACAGAGGGACTGTCAGTACGGATCTCGAATATCGAAAAAAGAAAAATGCCGAGGAGATGAAATATCAGGTCATATCCTTCGGTTTGATGATCGGCCTTACGCTTGTCGCGTTTTTGACGGTGGCTGCTGACGGCATTGCCGGATGGTTTACGATGCCGTTTCTGATCCTGCTTGCGGTCATCCAGGTCATCTTTCAGCTGTTTTACTTTATGCATATGAGCCAGAAGGGGCATGAAGCGCCGTCATTATTTCTGTATTCGGGAATATTTGTCGCGTTTATCACCGTGCTTGCATTTGTCACGATTATTTGGTGGTAATCGGGGCGGCGGGGAGTGAGAGATTTGATTAATTTGGAAATGTTCGGGTTTCGCGCAATGTGGAGCCCGTATCTGTTTTGTATAACTGCCGTGATAACAGGTGTTTACTTTTACTGGTGCAGCCGGCATAAAGGACGTGTGGCCGCTAAGGAGAAGGTGCTGTTTGTGCTTTCCGCGCTGTTTTTTTACGCGGCTGCGGGAAGTCCGGTTGATTTATTGGGCCATGTGATGTTCAGCGCCCATATGACGCAGATGGCGGTTCTGTTTTTAGTCGTACCGCCGCTGTTGATTTCCGGAATTCCCGGCTGGGCATGGAAAAAACTGATCTTCCGTCCTGTCGTAAAGCCGCTGTTTTCGTTCTTTTCAATGCCGCTTATCGCATTAGTGCTGTTTAACGGTATTTTTTCACTGTATCACATCCCGTTTATATTTGATTTCGTCAAAACGGATTCGCTGTATCACACGCTGATGAACGGACTCATCTTTGTAACGGCGTTTTTTATGTGGTGGCCGCTTGTGCATAAGGTGGACGGTCTGCCCCGTCTCAGCGGTTTAATGAAGCTGGGGTATATTATGGCAGACGGGATTCTGTTAACGCCGGCCTGCGCGCTCATTATGTTCAGCGGGGCGCCCATGTATGCCACGTATACAGATCCGGCGGCTTGGGCCGAAGCAATGAAGCTTTGCGTTCCTTTAGATTTGCTGGAGGAGATCCCTTTATCCGGACCGGAGATGTTTAACACGCTCCCTCCTCTGGAAGATCAGCAGCTTGGGGCAGTGCTGATGAAAATCATTCAAGAGGCGGTCTACGGAACATATTTGGCTGTCATCTTTTTTCAGTGGGTCAGAACGGAACGGGAAAAAGATACGCTGTCAGAGCCGCCGTATATCGAGCATACCGTCTCATGAAAAAAAGTACAGCAGAATATGCTGTACTTTTTTATTACATTTGCACTGTTTTTAATGACTCTTCCAATTCAAGCAGTAAAGCTTTGCTTTCAGCGACGACATGTTCCGGAAATTCTTCAGCGCTGCCGTATTCTACGCCGTGCGGATAATAATGCTTTCCTAAAAGAGGGGCCTTCAGCTGAATCACGGCCCGGCTGCCGCCGACATCGCCCTCTTTTGCCGTTCCTTGAATCCGCAGATAAAATGTCCCCTCAGGTACTGAAAACTTTTTGTCGTAAGTCACTCTTTCATAATCCCATTGTCCAGCCAGAATGAGCCCTTTACCTTCCATCAGATCATTCAAGCGGCTGAGCTCCGCTGTTACCCCTTCAAGACCGCTGTTTTCAAACTTCAAACCTTCCCCCTCCTTTTAAAAATGCCCTTTCCTGACAATCATAGTATGAAAGCGTTACACTTTCAATGATTCATACGGTGAAAGTATGCAAAAAGAAAAATTTGACGACAATAGTAGCAGAAAAAAGGAGGAATTCCGCAATGACAAAGATCAATAAGCTCATGACGTCAGACTTGCAATATTGTACAGTATTAGATAATGTATATGAAGCTGCGGTGAAGATGAAAGACGCAGATGTCGGCGCCATTCCGATAGTGGATGAAGACGGCGCCACACTTGTCGGGATCGTGACAGACAGAGATCTCGTATTACGGGGAATTGCTTCAAAAAAGCCGAACTCTCAAAAAATAACCGACGCAATGACAGAGCGGGTTATCAGTGCAGAAGAAGACGCCTCTGTGGAGGAGGTGCTCCATTTGATGGCTGAACATCAGCTCAGAAGAATTCCCGTCACAAGGGATAAAAAACTGGTCGGCATTGTTACGCTCGGCGATCTTTCGTTGGCCGAGCAATCAAATGAGCAAGCAGGCCGGGCGCTGTCTGACATTTCTGAAGACGGCGGTCCGGAGGGGTTTATCCATTAAACATAAATCACGGACGATGCAAATAGGCTGTACTGTATAAGAGTAAACAAAAACAGAACGGTTTGAACATATGGGGGTGAGAGGTTGAAAAATATCGCAAGGGCTCTCGTTATCCTTTTGCTTATTTACGGAGCGTATGTTCTGTTTATACAATATGGATCGGCTCCTCAGAAAAAGACGGATCAGGAGGAGCCTCAGGTTTCCAATGAAGAAGAGAGCGGAAAACGGCTGAAAATGCCGTCATCCGGACTGCTTTCTCTCATGGGGAAATCTGCCGCCGATGTGAAAAAGAAACTTGGGGAACCGTCCCGGAAAGATCCTTCTGCCTACGATTACGAGTGGTGGGTGTACAACCAGGGGAAAGACCAATACGTACAAGTCGGTATTTTGAATGATAAAGCCGTGACTTTATACGCTTCGGGAAGCGGCATCAACGCAAAACCGTTTAAGATCGGCGAATCGACGGGCGAAGTTTTTAAAACGACGCAGGTTTCTCCTTTTGTCAATGTGACTGACAAGGGAAACACGTATCGGTTCGAATTTTCTGAAGAAGATATCAATACCCGTCCCACCGTTAAGATAGGCGGAATGTATGTTCAGCTGTACATGGACAAATTTGACGGGAATCTGTCAAGCATCAGGGCATTTGATGCGGAAACACTTGTGAAACAAAGGCCGTATGAAGTCATGTACAGAGGAAAGCTGACAGAACCCGAGCCTGTTTCTGATAAAAAATGGAACGACATTGAACGAGCGAGTGAGCAGCAGATTCTCGATATTACAAATGTCATCCGCGTAAAACACGGACTTGCAAGGCTGAAATGGGACGAAGGCGCCGCAAAAGTGGCATTCGGTCACAGCAAGGACATGAAGGATAACAAGTATTTCTCTCACGTCTCAAAGAAATACGGGACTCTGAAGGACCGCTTGGAAAAAGGCGATGTGAAATACCGGGAGGCCGGTGAAAATATTGCCTACAACTATGTGGACGGTCCTGCAGCCGTGGAGGGCTGGCTGAACAGCGAAGGCCACAGAAAGGCGCTGTTAAGCCCGGATTATACGCACCTCGGTGTCGGCGTTGATCAGAAGTATTATACGCAAAACTTCATTAAGCCTTGGCAGTAAAAAACCGCAGAGGGGCGCGTCCCCCGCGGTTTTTTTATGTTTTTTCGCGAGCGGCGCTCCTGCCGAAAAAAACAATTTTTATATATACCTGCTTTTTTTCGCAATTTAGGCGAACATTAAGGCGCATGAACCGATACATTATAGCAGGCAAAACTTTTCGGAGGGGGTGAGAATTGTGGCGAATCAGCAATCACGGCAATCAATCGATGATTTTAAACAATTCGTAAAAAAGCATCCCAAACTGATCCAAAATGTTCGCAAGGAACAAAGAAGCTGGCAGGAAGTCTATGAAAATTGGGTTCTTCTGGGCGAGGATGATCCGATATGGGACCCTTTTAAAGACGAGGCCGTTCAGCCTTCTTCCGACGCGGAAACCAAACAGGAACCAGCTGAAAAAAACGATTTCGTTTCAAAAATGGTCACTGCCGTCAAAAAGATGGATATCAACCAAATGAATGAGCAGATCAATAAAATGAGCCAATCCATTTCATCATTGCAAAGCCTTTTAAGCCAATTTTCGGGGAGCAGCACGAAGCAGCCCCGGCAAGGCTCCGGACAACATCCTTTTTCGTTCAGAAAGGATTAAAGAAGGGGATCGTGTATGCGAAAAGAGGTTCAGGAATTCATATCCGCAGATGAGGAACGGAAACGGTTTATACGGCAGCGTCCCGTCTGGTACCGCAGACTTGCGAGAAAACCGGACGATCTCAATTCCTTTCAGCTTGACATGATGAATTTTTATGAAAAGACGATACCGCATCGAGTAAGCCAATTCTCAAACGGGATTCAAATGGCGCAGATGATGATGCAGATGGTTCACGCCATGCGTTCACAGGATTAAAAAGCGTTTAAACGCCGCATTTTCCAATTGGGTGGTTTCATGGTAAACTAGCAACTGGAGGTGCGTATTTATGTATGCAACAATTGAGTCCGTCAAGCTTCAAAGTGAAGCGGAGCAGCTTGCCGGCATGATTCTGCAGTCTGAGACGGCTGAAAATTACCGCGATTGTTACAAGCGTCTCCGTGAAGATGAAGAGGCAGGGCGGATCATTCGTTCTTTTATGAGCGTTAAAGAGCAGTATGAGGATGTGCAGCGTTTTGGCAAATACCATCCTGATTATAGAGAGATTTCCCGCAAAATGAGAGAAATGAAGCGGGAACTGGATTTAAACGATAAGGTGGCCGAATTTAAAAAAGCGGAGACTGAGCTTCAGTCGCTGCTTGACGAGATCAGCATTGAACTCGGAACGGCCGTCTCGGAGCATGTAAAAGTTCCGACGGGGAATCCTTATTTTGACGGCCTGTCATCCTGCGGCGGCGGGTGCGGTTCCGGCGGCGGCTGCGGATGCAAAGTTTCCTGACGAGACGGCCGTCTCGTCTTTTACATAAAATGAACAGAAAGTCAGGCGGGTGATCATGATGGAAAATAAGCGCCAAGGCATAATCGTATATCTGCATTCCTTAAAACACAGCAAAATGCTGAGAAAATTCGGCAACGTTCATTATGTTTCCAAGCGGCTGAAATACGTTGTGCTGTATTGCGATATGGACCTAATCGAAAAAACAATGGAAAAGATTTCTTCTTATTCTTATGTGAAGAAGGTAGAGCCTTCTTATAAACCTTTTTTAAAGCTGGAATTTGAATCAAAGCTTGATAAGGCGAAAGAGTACGATTATAAAGTCGGTATATAAAAAAATCCCCGCAGATACCTGCGGGGTCCTTCTATTCCTTAACAAGTTAAGGAGAAGGAAAAGGGAGAGGAGAAACCGGAGGAAGAACTTATGGGGAAACGTAAGTCTTCTCCGCGGTTGGCAACAACATCATTCATTGATGCTGTTACACGTAGTCTTGACAGGAATGTGAATATGTATACACGTTTTTCACGTTCATTGTTTGAAAGAATGCTTTATGATAAGATAGGGATTGTTTTGATACATAACGGCTCAGCCGATGAGTAACATCAAAGTTTTCAGAAAAAGTGGTGTGAATAATGAGAGTAATTTCCGGTTCAAGAAAAGGACGAGCCTTAAAGGCTGTGCCGGGCACATCAACAAGGCCGACGACGGATAAAGTAAAAGAGTCTATTTTTAATATGATCGGCCCGTATTTTGACGGAGGAACGGGGCTTGATTTGTTTGCGGGGAGCGGCGGTCTCGGGATTGAAGCGCTGTCGCGCGGATTTGACCGCTGTATCTTTGTGGATCGTGATTTCAAAGCCATCCAAACGGTAAAAGCGAATATCAAAGCGCTTGATCTGCTGTCTTCAGCGGAAGTATACCGCAATGATGCAGAGCGGGCCCTCTATGCCGCGGCGAAACGGGAAAAAGGTTTTGACGGAATTTTCTTAGATCCTCCGTATAAGGAACAAAAGCTGAAAGCGCTTATCGAAATGATTGATGAGCAGAACATGCTGAATGAAGACGGTTTTGTCGTAGCCGAGCATGATAAAGCCGTTGCGCTTCCTGAAGCCGTCGGCGCGCTTTCTGTAACAAGAAGGGAAATTTACGGGCTTACAGGAGTGACGATATACCGAAATAGGGGGTAATGATGTGGCAAGTATAGCTGTATGTCCCGGAAGTTTTGATCCCGTCACCTACGGACATCTGGACATTATCAGACGGGGGGCAAACGTGTTTGAGCAGGTGTACGTATGCGTGCTCAATAATTCTTCTAAGCAGCCGCTGTTTACAGTTGAGGAACGATGTGAGCTGTTAAGAGAAGTGACAAAAGACATACCGAATGTTACGGTCGAGACGTCACAGGGACTGTTAATCGACTATGCGAAAAAAAAGCGGGCGAAGGCGATTATCAGGGGGCTCAGAGCCGTTTCTGACTTCGAATATGAGATGCAGGGGACTTCCGTCAACCGCGTGCTCGACGAATCAATAGAAACTTTTTTTATGATGACGAACAATCAGTACTCTTTTTTAAGTTCAAGCATCGTAAAAGAAGTCGCAAAATATAACGGGCCTGTTTCAGAGTTTGTTCCTCCGGAAGTTGAACAGGCGCTGATGCAGAAATTTAAAGGATGAGAAGCGCTGATTGGCGTCTCATCCTTTTTTTGTCCGTGCTGACAGCCTGTAACAATAAATCAATGCGTATACGGCGAGAGCTGTCAGCGTGATGGCGGGCCCGGTTTCAACAAGTGTATTCCAGCCGCTGACGGCAGCAGATCCCGCTTCCTGATCGCGGAAA
Source organism: Bacillus sp. JNUCC-22 (assembly GCF_018861275.1). NCBI lineage: Bacteria > Bacillati > Bacillota > Bacilli > Caryophanales > Bacillaceae > Bacillus > Bacillus sp. JNUCC-22. Next base: position 1,501,771 of record NZ_CP076408.1, read on the forward strand.
GGGAGGAATACGGACTGGTAAGGTTCGTCCAATGCAAGGTAAAGCGGCTTCCACAGTAAGAGAATAAAGAGTGCGGCATAAATGCCCTGAAGGATACGCGCCGCGAAAAACGGTTTAAAGCGGATATCTGTTTCCGATAAAATGCCGGCTACCTGGGCCTGTACGGAAAGGCCGCTGAACCCGAGAATAAAACTCACAATCATGGCTTTCGGCAGCAAGGCGGCATCAGCTTCACTGACCAGCTTGCTCCCAAGTGTAATTTCAAACATTCCGCTGATAAGAGGGATGTCCAGATTTGCCGGAAGATGAAAAAGCGAAAGCAGCGCGTTTGTAAATACAGAAAGCACATCCATGACTTGTACGATTGATAATAACCGGCTGAAAACCGAAAACAATATAATAAAACCGCCCACCATCAGCAAGGTTTGTACAGAAGAGGTGACGGCGTCGCCCAAAATTTTTCCGAGCGGCCGCTTTTCCGAAAGCCGCGCCTTGTGGAGGGCCAGAAATGCTTCCTTCAGAGAAGGGAGAGCGATCGTCTTTTTACCGGTATACGCCGCTTCTTCTTTCCGTCCGTATGAACGCATCGTCAGGCCGACGGCGATGTTTCCGAGATAGTGAGCCGATGCCAGCAGAATGCCGAGAGACGCGTTATGAAAAAAGCCGACTGCCACAGCAGCGAATATAAATAACGGATTGGATGAATTGGTAAAAGAGACGAGGCGTTCAGCCTCTACTCTGGAGATTTGTTTATCCTGGCGCAGCCGTGCAGTCAGCTTCGCGCCGGCCGGATTGCCTGAAGCCATGCCCATAGCCAGTACAAATCCGCCGACCCCCGGCACTCTGAAAATGGGACGCATAAAGGGTTCGAGTAAAAGGCCGACAAACTTGACAATGCCGAATCCGATTAAAAGCTCAGATAGAATAAAAAACGGAAGCAATGAAGGAAAAACTACCTCCCACCACATGGAAAGACCGGTTTTGGAGGCTTCGAATGAGGCCTGAGGGTGTGAAATAACCGTAGCCGTCAAAAAAATGAAAAACAATGAAATCAAAAATGTATGAAACTTAGACAAATTCATTCTTACCTCCCCGATGCTAAAATTGCACACTGACATTTATATCATGATAAAATATAGAACAGACCTTAAAGGCGGCCGGGCAAGTACCTATTTGTCATCCTGTACTAATATACGAGCATAGGGGTTCAATTTAGACCATAGAATTCATGTATAGGATGTCTATTAGGGGGTTCGTCGCGTTGGCCAAACCTACAATCGGGTTAGCGTTAGGTTCGGGAGGGGCAAGAGGCATCGCTCATCTCGGAGTGTTATCCAGTTTACATAAGCATCAGATTCCAATTGATATGATTGCCGGCAGCAGCATGGGAGCATTAGTCGGAAGCTTTTATGCGGCCGGGCATGACGTGGCCACGATGAAAAAAGTCGCTAAAGCATTTAAGCGGCGGCTGTACGCGGATTATACGATGCCGAAGCTCGGATTTTTAAAAGGAGACCGCATCAGGCAGCTCGTTCATGCCTATACGTACGGCAAGCCGATAGAAGAACTGCGGATCCCGCTCGGCATCGTGGCCTGCGACCTTCAGACCGGCGAAAAACTCGTTTTTACGAAAGGTTCAGTGTCCGAAGCCGTCCGCGCGAGCATCAGCATACCGGGCGTTTTCGTCCCGCAAAAAATGAACGGACGTATGTTAGTCGACGGCGCGGTGGTCGACAGAATCCCGGTTTCCGCCGTAAAAGATATGGGTGCTGATATCGTCATCGCCTCGGACGTATCCCGGGTGAAAAAAACGGAAAAAGCGGCACATATTTTTGATGTAATCATGCAAAGTATGGATATACTGCAAAATGAATTGGTCCGTCACCAGACCATTGCCGCAGACGTCATGATCCGCCCTTCTCTTGAATCATTCAGCTCAAGTTCTTTTGCCAACATTGATCATATGATCACAGCGGGCGAAGAAGCCGCAGACCGGATGATCGGCCGGATTAAACAAGAAATAGAGAACTGGGAGGGCTAACTCATATGAAAGCAAAACATTTTCGCTGGGTGTTTATCATCCTGATCTTATTAATCGCTGTTACATTTATTAAGCTCCCGTATTACATCACACAGCCGGGAGAAGCATCAGAGCTGAGACCGCTGATTAAGGTGGACGGAGGCTATCCTGAAAAAGGAAGCCTTTCCTTGATGACTGTCAAAGTAGGCCCCGCCAATCCGTATACATATCTTTGGGCGAAAGTGCATCCTTACGAAGAAATCGTCCCTGATGAAAGCATAAAAGAAGAGGGCGAATCGGACTCGGATTATATGAAGCGCCAGCTGCAAATGATGAAAAGCTCCCAAGAAAACGCGGTCATTGCCGCTTATCAAAAAGCCGGGAAACAGGTGAAATACTCATTTAACGGCATTTATGCCAGCTCAGTCGTCTCTGACATGCCGGCAAAAGGAAAAATAGAGGTCGGTGATAAAATCATCAGCGCGGACGGGAAAACATACGAATCCGCTGAAAAGCTGATTGATTATATCAGCAGCAAAAAAGCGGGGGAAAAAGTAACGTTTCACATTGAACGGGACACGAAAGAAAAGACCGTTGACATTGTGCTGAAATCATTCCCGGACGACCCGAAAAGAGCGGGAATCGGTGTCGCATTATATACGGACCGGAACGTGAAAGTGAAGCCGGATCTTCATTTCAGCATTGAAAACATCGGCGGGCCTTCTGCGGGTCTCATGATGTCTTTAGAAATTTACAACCAGCTGACAAAACCTGACGAAACAAAAGGCTATAATATAGCCGGAACGGGGACAATCGACGTGGACGGCAAAGTCGGACCGATCGGCGGAATCGATCAGAAAGTCGTCGCCGCAGACAAAGCGGGAAAAGATATTTTCTTTGCGCCGAATCAAAACGGAGCTGAAAATTCTGATTACAAAAATGCGGTAAAAACGGCGAAAGCAATCAAGTCCGATATGAAAATCGTCCCTGTCGACACCATGCAGGACGCACTTGACTATTTGGATCAGCTGAAAGTAAAAAGCACCTGATACAGACAGGTGCTTTTTTTACGCATTCAAAAAACACTTTTCGTCTTCATCATAGCGGATCGGCGCTTGTGAAAATTCCTGTTTCTCAAACAATGTGCGTTCAGGTTCGTTTATCGGCAGGCTGTAAACCCGTCCCGCCAGTATGTCCAGATCCAGAGCGGGATGAGAGAAAGAAGAGAGCTTGCTGACGAGAGGTGCGGTAAGCTCTTTTTTCTTTGCCGACAGGTACGCCTGTCCTTTTTTCGTCATTCCGAGAAGACGGATATAAGGAGCGCTTGAAGGCTGCAAGAGCCGATGCATGTCTTCTTTTTTCGTCCGTGTCAGAATGTGCGTGTTCATCCGCTGCAGCCTCGTCCACGTGTATCGTTTTGTTTTCAATCGTTCCATCATTTCGCGATAGGATCGGGCTTGTCTGATGGTGCGCAGAATTCTGTGCTCAAGGCCTTCTTCCACTTCATAGATTCGGCTCAATTCTTCAGCGGAAAGAGTGCTGAGGCTGTATTTTACATATGAAAAATAGTCTTCCGTGCTGTGCCATATGCCGTATGAATTTCTGTATGCCTCCAGCTCACGCGCAGACGCTTCCGGGAGAAAGCTCCTTACGGCCGCCGTTCCTTTTTCTATCAGCGCTTTCCGGATGCTTGTTGCGCTGGCTATCCGGCTGTTATCTCCGGGAAGCTCGGCGTCATGATATTGGGAAGCGATTCTGGCTGTCGTATAAGGCTTCATAGCGGAACCGGAGGTGTGTATCGCTCTAACGTAGTGAAAACCGAGAATATTGTTCGGCTTGGACAAATCGAGCATGTCCCGCCCTTTGAATATGTGTGAAAAAGCTTTTGAGGCGGCGGCCGGATAGCTGAGACCCTTTTTCAGCTCCTCTTTCAGAATCAGGCTGCAGTCATCTTCCTTTCGGCTGAACGCTTCAGACGCTTCAATAAAGGGTTCGATCCGCCCGTTTTCGCTGCCGAAAAACAAGCTGCTGCATCCTAAATGATGAAGAAGCGAAACGCTGCCGCGCGCGAATAATTCCGCTTTTTGTACGGCATATATATAAGGGAGCTCAATGACGATATCCACGCCGTTTTCCAGCGCCATTTTTGTCCGGCCCCACTTTGAGACGGCGGCCGGTTCCCCGCGCTGCAAAAAAGGGCCGCTCATCACCGCCGCCGCGACGCTGCTGTCCGTTTTGATTTTTGCTTGTTCCGCATGATAGCGGTGTCCGTTATGAAAGGGATTATATTCAACAACCAGGCCGACTGCTTTCATATTTGTCCCGCCTTTCTTGCTATGTTTTGCTTCGTGTGGTACATTTGCAAATGAAGTGCATATTTTAGTCCGTTTCGTTTAGTGTATGCATAGCCTATCCGGCTGTCAACGATTGCATGACGGCGGCATTATGCTGTAAAGAAAAAATATTGACAAAAACATTCTGAAAAGCTATAATCATGTTTGTTGCTTTCCTGAGGTGATACAAATGAAATGGACGATTTATCAGCTTCATCAAATGGCGAAAAAGAGCTTTGAATTTGATGAAACAGTTGAGTTAAATGAGCTGACAAAATTGAATTCTGACATCCGCCGCATTTCTCCCGTCCGGGTGAAGGGCCGCGCGGAGGTTGAATCCAAGCAAGTTTCGTTTGACTTTACGATTTCAGGCGAAATGGTTTTGCCGTGCTCAAGAACTTTAGTTGATGTGCCGTATCCATTTACAATCGCGACAAAAGAACTGTTTAGATTTCATAAGTCGGATGATATAGAAGATGAGGACGTTCATTTTGCTGAAGACGATACCGTCGACTTAACTCCGATCATAAAAGAAGAGATTCTTTTAGAAATTCCTATGCAAGTCTTTTGTGAAACTGAACAAAAAGAAGGAGCCGCTCCCCAAGTGGGGAAGGATTGGCAAGTGATTTCTGAGGAAGACAAGAAAAATCAAATCGACCCCAGACTTGCGGATCTGAAAAAGCTCTTAACACAAGATGATGAATCTTAACTCTTTAAGGAGGTGGGAATAATGGCTGTACCTTTTAGAAGAACTTCTAAAATGAAAAAAAGATTGCGCCGTACACATTTCAAACTAAATGTACCTGGTATGACAGAATGCCCGTCATGCGGAGAGATGAAATTGTCTCACCGTGTATGTAAAGCATGCGGATCATACAACGGCAAAGACATAAATGTTAAAAGCAATTAATGTATGAAGAAAAGCGCGGGAATCTCGGTTCCTGCGCTTTTCTTTTTTTTGCCCCTCCAGCCTGCTCCCGCCGAAAAAATTGTGAGCCCCAGTAGTCTATCTAATCTATCAGCGGCATATGTATGAGGTAAATGAGCAAATATGGAGGGAGATACGATTGACGATAACGAGACAAGACGCGTGGACGCAAGATGAAGATTTGCTGCTGGCAGAAGTGGTGCTCAGGCATATTCGGGAAGGCGGGACCCAGCTTTCCGCTTTTGAAGAAGTCGGCAGAGCGCTGACGAGAACGGCTGCCGCCTGCGGGTTCAGATGGAATTCTTATGTCAGAAAACAATATCAGTCAGGGATAGAACTGGCGAAAAAACAGCGGAAGGAATTAAGAAAGCAGATCGGGGTGCATTCCGCCAATCTGCCGGGAACCGTCAAACAGTCTCCGATCCGCAGGGCGGAAGGAGAAAAAGAGCTGTCCATTGATGATGTCATTTTGTTTCTGCAGCAATTTAAAGAGTCGCCAGCCGCAGCGGATGTGCGTCATGAAAAAGAAAAACTCACAGAACAGCTGACCGCGCTGCAAAAAGAAGTCGAGGATCTGCGTGAGGAAAATGAAAGCTTGAGAAACAAGCTGGAGATGACGGAAGAAGATTATAAAGCGTTAATTGACATTATGGACAGAGCGAGAAGGATGGTCAATTCAAAAGAAGACGACAGAAAATCGGCGCAGAGCCTGTAAAATGAACCGGCCTGGGGGCGGCGGCCCGGCCGGTTTTTTATTATGCCGTTTCTCCGGATGTCATTTCACCGTCCATATCGGGATGCCAGATATAAGGATTTTCTCCTTTATCACGCGCCATATCATATTTAACGGGCTCAAAATTCATCTTATCCCAGAAATCTGCTGATTTCATGCGTGAATTCGTCCTGATCGGCATTCTGAAGGATTTTGCAAAATCAACAAGCGCTTTTCCGTATCCGTTGTTTTGATAGCCCGGAAGAACCTCAAGCTTCCAAAGTTCCAAAAAGTCCTGACGCTGATCAAAATACGGATTCGTGCCTCCGTTTACCTGATATAAACTCATTCTCGCCACTAGTTTATCCCCGAAGTAAATCCCGTAAAAAGGCGAGGTGCTGTCATTTTCAATGATATTATCCTGAAGATCTTCAAGCATCGACAGCTCCTGCATCCCGTATTCCTTAAACCTTTTAAATTCTTCGAGTGTCTTAAAGTTGATGAGCAGTCGCTCTATTTTCAACACAAACTCCCCCTTTGTTGTGTTCTACCATTATTGTAAACGCTTTAATTGAAAATTCCAACTATAATATGCTTGCCAGTCTTTTTGCTCAAAACGAAATTGAAGTAATTTGCGGCGGCTTCTGCTATGATAATATGGAAAAATGCAGATATAGGGTGTGACAGTGTGAAAATCGGAATTATCGGCGGCGGAGCGGTAGGCCTTTTATGTGCTTACTACTTATCGTCCCGCCATCAGGTAACGGTCATTACGCGGCGGACGGAGCAGACTGATGCGATTAACTCAGGCGGTATACGGCTTTTGAAAGACGGAATAGAATGTACGGCGGCATGCAGAGCGCAAACCGGCCTCAATTCCGGATTCGACCTCTTAATCGCAGCCGTTAAACAGCACCAGCTAAGTGCTGTGTTGCGGGATCTTGAGACGATAAAAGGGACGAATGTGCTATTTTTGCAAAACGGCATGGGACACATACACGACATTAAAGATTGGCATACGGATCATTCGCTTTATGCCGGCACTGTTGAGCACGGAGCAAAAAAGATATCAGATCATGCCGTTGAACATACGGGAGCGGGAGCCGTAAGATGGAGTGTATTCAGCGCATCCCGGCCGGAAACGCTCAAAAGCATCTTTTCCGGCATGCACCGGGATTTTCCCGTATATGATGAAAACGACTGGTATCGGCTGTTAACGGGAAAACTGATCATAAATGTATGCATCAACCCGTTAACTGCATTGCTGCGCGTGAAAAACGGAGAGCTGTTAAGAAATGACGCTTACAAAAAATATATGAGAAACGTGTTTGAAGAAGCGGAGACAATACTTGGCCTCGCTGATAGAGAAAAAGCGTGGAACAAGGTTTGCGAAGTTTGCAGACTGACGGAAAAAAATCATTCCTCCATGCTCGTCGATATCATGGCAGGCAGGCGGACAGAGGCCGATGCGATTATCGGCTACCTTGTAAAAGAAGCGGAAAGCCGCGGATTGCCGGCCGTTCATCTCCCATTTTTACACCGCAGCATAAAAGCGTTAGAAAGAAACTGAAACAAAGTCTTTTGAGGTTTTCCGGTAACATGCTATACTCATTTCGGAAACCTAACTATTTATTGGAGAAAGGAAGTTCCAGACAGATGCAGCTAACTGAACTTTCCATCAAAAGTCAAAATAAGTTTGTGCAGCACTATATAGATGGAGAAAACATGTCTTCATTTTTTGATTATGATATTCATTCAGAGGACGTATGGCAAAAGCGGCTTCATGACCTGTCTTCGCGGCCGTTTGCCAGAGAAGAATTAGCGGATTATTTATCCTCCTATCACGAAAAATTTCACTCCGCCGCCATGCAGGCCTCCATCGAAAAACTGAGAGATCCAAAAAGCGCAGCGGTAGTAGGCGGCCAGCAGGCCGGTCTTTTAACGGGGCCTCTTTACACCATACATAAAATTATCTCCATTATCGTACTTGCCAGACAGCAGGAAGAGGCGTTGCAGATTCCTGTCGTTCCGATTTTCTGGGTGGCGGGTGAAGATCACGATCTGGAAGAAATCAATTTTGTGCATACGTCAACAGAGAATAAAGGTCCGGTGAAACAGAAACTGCCGCAGTCGTACTGGAAAAAAACATCGGCGGCTAAAACCGAGCTTGATCAGGAAAAATGCGCGGCTTGGATTGATGAAGTGTTCGCTGCTTTTGAGGAGACGGATCACACAAACACACTCCTTCAAAACGTGAAGCGATGTTTACGCTCATCAGAGACATTCACGGACTTTTTTGAACTGTTGATCGCCGACTTGTTTCAAGAAGAAGGCCTTATTCTGATGAATTCGGGAGATCCGGGGATTAAAAAGCTGGAAACGGGTATGTTTCAGCAGATTTTAAAACACAATCATGAGCTTGCCAAAGCCGTGTCAGACCAGCAGCGTCTTATGCGGGAAGCCGGTTATCACCCGATTATTGAATCGGACAAAGATCAGGCCAATCTGTTTTACGAACACGAGGGAGAGCGTTTCTTAATTGAAAAAGAAAACGGCGTTTTTGTCATTAAGGAGCTTGATCTGAAGTGGACGAACGACGAGCTTCATACCCATATGGAAGAAAAACCGGAATGTTTCAGCAATAACGTTGTGACAAGGCCGCTTATGCAGGAGTTTCTCATCCCGACTCTGGCGTTTATCGCGGGACCGGGGGAGATCAATTATTGGGGTGAGCTGAAGCGGGCTTTCTCATTAATGGGCTTTCGCATGACCCCGGTAATGCCGAGACTGAACATTACGATTTTAGAGCGCCATATTGAAAAGAAGCTTTCAGAACGGAATATCCCGCTTCAGGAAGCGATCGAACACGGCACCGGACACCTGAAAGACACTTATTTTGAAGAGCAGATTCCGGAAGAGTTTTCTTCTGTAATGGAACAGGCGAAGTCGCAGATTGAAGCTGTCCATAAACGCGCAAGGGACGAAGCGCTGAAGGTCGATTCAAGCCTTGAGCCGCTCTTACAGAAGAATGCCGCCTTCATTCAAGATCAGCTCTTGTTTTTAGAACGGACGGTAACGAAAAGAATTGAAGAAAAAGAAGGCTTTGTGCTGCGTGACTATGAAAGAATCCAAAACAGCATCAGACCGCTCGGCGCTCCGCAGGAACGGATTTGGAATGTGATGTATTATCTGAACCGCTACGGTCCAAAATTCTTCACAACCTTCAAACATCTGCCATTTTCTTTTCAAAACCAACATCAGATTGTCAAACTTTGAAATAAAGTTTTAAAGAACCCTGAATAGTTCAGGGTTTTTTTTTATGTGTAAACAGTGTAAAATGAGGTTGTGGAGAGAAGTGGCGGATAGTGGTGAGTTTAGGGGAGAAAGTGGGGGTCCTTATCATGTTTATGGGTGAATACCGGCATACTGTTGATGCAAAGGGCCGCATGATCGTACCCGCAAAATTCAGAGAAGGCCTCGGTGAGCAGTTTGTGCTGACAAGAGGACTTGACCAATGCCTTTTCGGCTATCCGATGAATGAATGGAAGCTGATTGAAGAAAAGCTGAAGGCTCTGCCGCTCACCAAAAAAGACGCCCGCGCATTTACCCGATTCTTTTTTTCCGGTGCGACCGAATGCGAACTGGACAAGCAGGGAAGGGTTAATATTGCGTCATCTCTTCTGAATTACGCAAAACTGGAAAAAGAATGTGTTGTCATCGGGGTTTCCAATCGAATTGAATTGTGGAGTAAGGTAATATGGGAACAATACACAGAAGAGCAAGAAGATTCATTCGCTGAAATTGCTGAAAACATGATTGGATTTGATATATAATGGATCTTCGTGCATCACAACAACAACTGACAATTCAATTCATTCCTGATAAAGGTGGGACCGACACAAATGTTTCAGCATAAGACAGTACTTCTTCGTGAAACCGTCGACGGTTTAAATATCAAACCGGACGGAACCTATGTGGACTGCACCCTTGGCGGCGCCGGGCACAGTACATATTTATTGCAGCAATTATCGGAAAAAGGACGCTTGATCGCCTTTGATCAAGATGACACGGCACTTGAAAACGCAAAGAAAACATTGTCCGAATACAAAGGACAGCTCATTCTGGTGAAAAGCAACTTTCGTTATTTAAAAGAGTGTTTACATGAACACGGCATTACGAGTGTCGACGGAGTTCTATTTGATTTAGGAGTATCCTCTCCGCAGCTTGATACACCGGAACGGGGATTCAGCTATCATCATGACGCACCGCTGGACATGAGGATGGACCAGTCGGCCGCCCTTACGGCGAAAGAAGTCGTAAATGAATGGCGGTATGAGGACCTTGTGAGGATTTTCTTTAAATACGGAGAAGAAAAATTCAGCAAGCAGATCGCCCGGAAAATTGAAGAGGCAAGAGAAAAATCGCCTATTCAAACAACCGGCCAACTGGTCGATCTAATAAAGGACGCGATACCGGCTCCGGCAAGAAGAAGCGGAGGTCATCCGGCCAAACGTGTATTCCAAGCCATACGAATCGCCGTAAACGACGAGCTTCAAGTATTTGAAGAGGCCCTCTTGCAAGCGATAGAGGTGCTGAAGCCGGGCGGAAGGGTGTCTGTGATCACTTTTCACTCGCTGGAAGACAGAATGTGCAAGACGACATTCAAGGAAAAATCATCACTTCCCGAACTGCCTCCGGGTCTTCCTGTGATACCGGAAGAATTTGAACCGGAATTAAAGCTGATTACAAGAAAGCCCATTACGGCATCAAAAGAGGAGCTTGAAGAAAATAACCGCGCCCGGTCAGCGAAGCTCCGCATTGCGGAGAAACGAAAATAACGGGCAGCAAATGACAACATTAAAGGAGGTCATCAGCCTATGAGCAACTTAGCTTACCAGCAGGAAAAACAACAACGGCCAGTGATAAGTCCCGAAAAAAAGGTGATTGTCAAAAAGAGGGCTTCCATTACACTCGGGGAAAAGGTGCTGCTCGTCCTGTTTGCCATTGCCGTTCTCTCCACATCAATGTTTATCGTATCAAAGGCATACGCGGCGTACCAATCCAATATTGAGGTGCAAAAACTGGAGGAGAAAGTATCTGAGAAGAATAAGCAGATCGGTGATCTCGAAAAGACGGCTGCTGACTTAAGCCAGCCGCAGCGCCTGATGGATATCGCCAAAAAGCACGGTTTGAATCTGAAAGATAAAAAAGTGAAAAACATACAGGAATGATAACCCATGCCGAAAAAAAATAAGTTTATGAACAGAGGAGCAGCGATACTCAGTATTTGTTTCGCTCTCTTTTTCTTTGTCATTCTCGGGAGAATGGCGTACATTCAATTAACCGGTAAAGCAAACGGTGTAGAACTTGCAACAAAAGCGACCGAGCAGCACGAAAAAAAGCGGACGATAGAAGCGAGCCGCGGCTCTATTCTTGACCGGAACGGTAAAGTGCTTGCAGAGGACACGGCGACATATAAGCTCATTGCCGTGCTTGATAAAAAGATGACGACCGACAAGAAGCATCCTCAGCATGTCAAAGACAAAGAGAAAACGGCGGAAAAACTGGCGACCGTTATCAATCTTGATAAAAGCGAGATTCTGGACATCTTAAACAGGGATGGCGCGAAGCAGGTGGAATTCGGTTCAGCCGGCCGCGATATCTCTTATGCGAAAAAACAAAAGATCGAAAAAATGAATCTTCCGGGTATTTCTTTCTTAAGAGATACGAAGCGTTACTATCCGAACGGTGTATTTTTGTCAAATGTTCTCGGCTATGCCGATGTGAATGAAAAAACAAACGAGATACAAGGCTCTTTAGGGCTTGAAAAAATACTGAACAACTATCTGACGGAACGCGACGGATCCGTCACTTACGAAAGTGATAAATCCGGCTGGAAACTTCCGAACAGCAAAGAAAAAATCACCGCACCTAAAAACGGTGACAATGTATATTTAACCATTGATCAGAAAATTCAAACCTTTTTAGAAGACAGCATGACGAAAGTAGCGGAAAAATATAAACCGAAAAAAATTATGGCGGCTGTCGTAGAACCGAAAACAGGCAAAGTGCTTGCGATGGGGCAGCGTCCGAGTTTCGACCCGAATATCAGAAACGTCACCAATTATTACAACGACTTAGTGTCGTACGCGTATGAACCGGGATCGACGATGAAAATCTTTACGCTTGCTGCGGCGATTCAGGAAAATGTGTTTTCCGCAAACGAGAAATATAAATCAGGAACATATAAAGTGGGAGGCGGACCTGTTAAAGATTGGAACGATGGCGCCGGCTGGGGCATGACAAGCTTCCATGACGGCCTTATGAGGTCATCCAATGTTGCTTTTGCCAAACTGGCCAACGAAAAACTGGGGTTTGACCGGTTTAATGAGTACCTGCACAAATTCGGGCTCTATCAAAAAACAGGGGTTGATCTGCCCGGTGAAGTATCAAGTAAAATTAACTACAAATATGATTTTGACAAAGCGTCTACGGCTTACGGCCAAGCATCGGCGATAACGCCGATCCAGCAGCTTCAGGCCGTCACGGCGATTGCCAATAACGGCAAAATGATGAAACCTTACGTCATTGATCATATTGTCGACCCCGATACGAAAAAAGTCGTCAAGCAGACAAAACCAGAGCAAGCAGGCACGCCGATTTCAGCCGATACGGCGAAAAAAGTCCGGAATCTGCTCGGAGAAGTCGTGACGTCAGACATCGGAACGGGAAAACCTTATAAAATTGAAGGATTTGACGTCGCGGGTAAAACGGGAACCGCGCAAATCGCCGGGACGGGCGGATATTTAAAGGGAACGAGCAACTATGTGTTTTCATTCATGGGCATGGCGCCGAAAAATGATCCTAAGCTCGTCATCTATGTAGCCGTGCAGCAGCCGCAATTAAAAGCGGGGCAAAGCAGCTCTGATCCTGTCGCGGAAATCTTTAACCCGACGATGAAAAACAGCCTCCACTACATGAATATCGAACCGACGGAAAAAACAGATTCCGGTCAGGAAGAAACGAAAAGCCAAAAGATGCCTGACCTGACAGATAAGACGGTCAAGAGCGCTGAGAAGGAAGCGAAAAATGAACATCTCACACCGATTGTCATCGGCAGCGATGTTGCCGTAAAAGAGCAGTATCCGACAGCCGGAGAAGATGTGATCACCAATCAGAAAATCTTCTTAAAAACAGACGGAAAGATGACGATGCCGGATATGTCCGGATGGTCGAGACGGGAAGTGCTTCAATTCAGCAAAGTATCAGGCATTCACATCGATGTGAGCGGTGAAGGTTACGCTTCAAGCCAAAGTGTGAAAAAAGGCAAAGAACTGAAAGAAAATACCGTGATCAAGGTGAAATTTAAAAATCCTGATTAACGGGACAGAGAAGTCCGCGGATGCCCGCGGGCTTCTTTTTTATGCGCCGCCGTTCTATGTGTCCAAGCTGAGGCATAAATTGAAACAAGCCTAAATAAGGAGTGGACGGTCCCTTGCGCGTTTCAAATGTAACGGTTCGAAAACGTTTATTACTGGTTTTGCTTATTGGCGTAATCATTTTTTTGATCATTGACAGCAGATTAGGCTATGTCCAATTTGTGATGGGAGAAAAGCTGACTTCACTGGCTAAGGATTCCTGGAGCCGGAATTTGCCGTTTGAGCCTGAGCGGGGAGAGATTCTTGACCGAAACGGCGTGAAGCTGGCTACTAATAAAAGCGCGCCGACCGTCTTTGTCGTACCGCGCCAGATCCAAAATCCCATCAAAACGGGCAAGCTTCTCGCGTCAGTTTTAAATATGTCGGAAGAGAAGGTCTACAAACACATTACTAAGAAAACCTCCATAGAAAAAATCTCACCCGAGGGGCGGAAAATTTCCAATAAAAAAGCGAAAGAAATCAAAGCGCTCGACTTAAAAGGGGTTTATGTGGCTGAAGACAGCATCCGCCATTATCCGTACGGAAGCTTTTTGTCCCATGTTCTCGGTTTTGCCGGTATTGATAACCAGGGCCTTCTCGGTTTGGAGGCTTATTATGATGATGACTTAAAAGGTGTCAAGGGATCCGTAAAATTTTATACGGATGCCAAGGGGAAGAAAATGCCTGATGAAGCGGATGATTACACCCCTCCGAAAGACGGACTTGATATGAAACTGACGATTGACGCCAAGGTTCAGACGATTATAGAAAGAGAGCTCGACAATGCAGCGGCGAAATATAACCCGGACGGAATGATTGCGGTCGCAATGAATCCGAAAAACGGGGAAGTGCTCGGCATGTCAAGCCGTCCTGATTTTGATCCGGCTGACTATCAATCGGTGGATCCGTCTGTTTACAACCGGAACCTGCCGGTATGGAGCACATATGAACCGGGTTCGACCTTTAAGATTATTACGCTTGCGGCGGCTCTTCAAGAGCAAAAAGTAAACTTGCAAAGAGACCACTTTTATGACAAAGGATTTGCCGAGGTCGACGGCGCCCGCCTCCGATGCTGGAAAAAGGGCGGCCACGGTTCGCAATCTTATCTTGAAGTCGTTCAAAATTCCTGCAACCCCGGGTTTGTACAGCTGGGGGAACGGCTCGGAAAACAAAAGCTGTTTCAATATATTAAGGACTTCGGCTTTGGAAAGAAAACAGGCATTGATCTGCAAGGGGAAGGAACGGGGATCTTATTCCCGCTTGACAGAGTCGGCCCGGTCGAACAGGCGACAACCGCTTTCGGACAAGGGGTTTCCGTCACGCCGATTCAGCAGGTGGCAGCCGTTTCCGCAGCAATAAACGGCGGAACGCTTTATACTCCATTTATCGCCAAAGAGTGGGTTGATCCCGTTACGAAAAAAACCGTTAAGAAACAATCGCCGATTGCGAAAAGGCAAGTTATTTCCCAGGAAACGTCAAAGCAGATCAGATATGCTTTAGAAAGCGTCGTCGCTCAGGGAACGGGGCGGAATGCCTTTGTGGAAGGATATCGCGTCGGCGGAAAAACAGGTACCGCACAAAAGGTCAAAGACGGCAAATATCTCGAAAACAACCATATCGTCTCCTTTATCGGTTTTGCGCCGGCTGATGACCCGAGCCTTGTCGTGTATGTCGCGGTTGATAATCCGAAAGGCACGATTCAATTCGGGGGAACCGTCGCCGCGCCGATTGTCGGAAATATGATGAGAGACAGTCTGCCTGAGCTCGGCGTGAAACCGCGAAAAAATCAAATCGAGAAAAAATATCAATGGAACGACACAAAAACAATAGAGGTTCCGAATGTTGTAGGGATGTCTGTCTCTGATCTTGAGTCGCTGCTTGTCAATTTGAATATTGACTCCTCAGGAAAAGGAAGCAAAATTGTGAAACAATCACCTGCAGCCGGAACGAAAGTAAAAGAAGGCTCAAAGATCCGTGTTTACTTGAGTGAAGAATGAGTCTTTTTGAGGCAGCCGATTGTTTTCGGCTGCCTCTTATCATAAAGAGAAAAAAAGAAGATAACTTTTAAGATTAACTGGATGTATCCTTTTATTTACGCTAAAATATGAACTGTATGTTTAAAAGCCATTCTGACTTTTATAAACGGTTATCATGATAAAAGAATGAATAGAATTTCTGAGAGGTTTGATACAATGAAACTTACAAAGCTGCTTACATATTTAATGGCCGAACCTGTTCAAAATGACTTTCATGACCCTGACATAACTTCAATTGAGATGGACTCCAGGGAAGTGAGAAAAGGGAGTCTTTTTGTGTGTATAAAAGGGTATACGGTAGACGGACATGATTTTGCCCAAAAAGCCGCAGAAAACGGCGCAGCGGCCATCGTTGCCGAGAAAGAGCTTGACGTCGATGTTCCTGTCATTATCGTCCGCCGGTCACAGCGGGCGCTCAGCGTTCTTTCTGACGCGTTTTACGGGCAGCCGACAAAGCAGCTTCAGCTTATCGGCATCACCGGAACAAACGGCAAAACATCAACGACGCACATGGTTGATGAGATTTTCAAAAAAGCGGGAAGACAGACCGGTTTAATCGGAACGATGTACATTAAAATCGGGGATGAGACATTCCCGGTCAAAAATACAACGCCCGAAAGCGTCACACTGCAAAAAACGTTCAAGAAAATGAATGATGAGCATGTTGACACAGCTATTATGGAAGTGTCTTCTCACGCCCTGTCACTCGGCAGGGTTCACGGCTGCGATTATGATATCGCCGTATTCACGAACCTGACGCAGGACCATTTAGACTATCACAAGACGATGGAAGACTACAGACAGGCTAAAAGCCTCCTGTTTTCCCAGCTGGGCAGCTCCTTTAACCATGAAAAGCCGAAGCGGGCCGTTTTAAACGCAGATGACAAAGCCAGTGCTTATTTTGAAAAAGTGACGGCGGCGCACATCCTTACATACGGAATCGAGAACGATGCCGATGTCATGGCGAAACAAATCGAGATCTCTGCGCAAGGCACAAGCTTTGAACTCGTTACGCCAAAAGGAACAAAGCAGATCACGGTTTCACTCGTCGGCCGCTTCAACGTGTATAACGTACTGGCTGCAGCGGCGACAGCGATCGCAGCGGGACTGCCGTTTGATACGATCACAAGCGCTCTTGAAGAGCTGCAAGGTGTCAGAGGCCGGTTTGAACTGGTGAATCATAATCAGCCGTTTCCTGTGATCGTCGATTACGCGCACACGCCTGACAGTCTGGAAAACGTTCTGAATACATGTAAAGACATGACAGAAGGCAAGCTTTTCGTCGTCGTCGGATGCGGCGGAGACCGGGACAAAACGAAACGCCCGAAAATGGCGGAAATTGCGGTGCGGATTGCCGACGAACCGATTTTCACTTCAGATAACCCGAGAAGCGAGGACCCGCTGGCCATATTAAGAGATATGGAAAGAGGGGTAGAAGGCACCTACTATCACAGTATCGCAAACCGCGAGCAGGCTATCTTTTTTGCCATTGCCAACGCGAAAAAGGGAGATGTGGTTCTGATTGCCGGGAAAGGGCATGAAACCTATCAGCAGATCGGCAATGAAACATTCGACTTTGATGACGCCGAAGTAGCGGGAAGAGCTATTGTTGAGCTGAATAAAAAGTAAAACAGGAAAGAGTGTTAGAATGAGGGAAATGAATAGAATTACGGGGACACAATGTGAATATGATAAATACGTATGTCGTTTGAACGAAACGGGAGGAGAAAAGAGCAATGCTTGAGCAAGTGATTTTATTTACAATAATAATGGGATTTTTAATCAGTGTTCTGATATCTCCGATTCTTATCCCGTTTTTAAGACGTTTAAAATTCGGCCAAAGTATCAGGGAAGAGGGACCGAAATCACATATGAAAAAATCAGGGACGCCGACGATGGGCGGAGTCATGATTATCGTATCCATCGCCATTACGGCGATTGTCATGACGCAGAAATTTTCGCATCTGAGCGCGGAAATGTTTCTTCTGCTGTTTGTCACGATCGGATACGGCCTGCTCGGCTTTCTGGATGACTATATTAAAGTAGTAATGAAACGGAATCTCGGATTGACGTCGAAGCAGAAATTGATCGGCCAGATCATTATTGCCATTGTATTTTACGGAGTATATCATTATTGCCATTTTTCAACCGGCATCAGGGTGCCGGGCACACATCTGTCAATCGATCTCGGCTGGGGATACTTTATCCTTGTTCTCTTTATGCTTGTCGGAGGTTCAAATGCCGTCAATCTGACAGACGGTCTGGACGGTCTCTTGTCCGGTACCGCGGCTATCGCATTCGGCGCTTTCGCCATCCTTGCGTGGAACCAGTCACAATATGACGTTGCGATTTTCTCGGTTGCCGTTGTCGGCGCCGTTCTCGGTTTTCTTGTATTCAACGCCCATCCCGCCAAGGTATTTATGGGGGATACCGGTTCGCTTGCGCTCGGAGGAGCGATCGTGACCGTTGCCATTTTGACGAAGCTTGAAATTCTGCTCGTCATTATCGGCGGAGTATTTGTTATTGAGACCTTATCTGTTATCTTACAAGTCATCAGCTTTAAAACGACAGGAAAACGAATCTTTAAGATGAGTCCGCTTCACCACCATTACGAATTGGTCGGATGGTCTGAATGGAGAGTTGTCGTCACATTCTGGACTGCGGGACTGCTGCTTGCCGTTTTAGGAATTTACATCGAGGTGTGGTTATAAGTGGAAAACGAACTTTTTTTGCAAAAACAAAACTTTCTGGTCCTCGGACTGGCGAAAAGCGGATATGCGGCTGCGTCGATTCTTCATGAAAAAGGCATTAACGTCGTCGTGAATGATCAAAAAGCCTTTGAAGAGAACGAACCTGCCCAAAGGCTTTCAGAAAGAGGAATTGAAGTCATCTGCGGTGAGCATCCGACGTCACTTTTTGATCAGCATCACATTACCATTCTGATCAAAAATCCCGGAATCCCGTATGAAAATATCATGGTGGAGGAAGCGCAAAGAAGAGGCATCCCGGTCTGGACGGAAATCGAGCTTGCGTATTATATCACCAATGCAAAATTCATCGGCATTACAGGTTCAAACGGGAAAACAACAACGACGACCCTGATTTATGAAATGCTGAAAGCTGATTCGATAAAGACGCTGATCGCAGGGAATATCGGCACTGTCGCCAGTGAAGTGGCTTATCATGCTGACGGTGATGAATGGATCGTCACAGAGCTTTCTTCGTTCCAGCTTATGGGGACTCATGCGTTCAGACCTGAAATCGGCCTGATTTTAAATGTGTTCGACGCTCATTTGGATTACCATCACAGCCGTGAAAACTATGAAAAAGCCAAGCAGAACGTGTATCTTCATCAGCTTGAGAGTGATACGGCCATCGTGAATCAAAGCGATGAAACAGTCGTGCGGCTTGCCGAAAGCGGAAAAGCCGGCATCGTTCCGTTTTCAGTTCATCAGGAACTGTCAAGCGGCGCATTCATTAAAGACGGAATGCTGATGTTCGGCGATGAAGCGATTCTGCCTGTTGATGACATCGTACTGCCGGGCGCGCACAATCTAGAAAATATATTAGCCGCTGTAGCCGCAGCCAAAACGGCGGGCGCATCTAATAAAGCGATTCAGAAGGTGCTGACAAGCTTTACCGGTGTCAAACACCGTCTGCAGTATGTAACAGCGATCCAGAATCGTAAATTTTATAATGACAGCAAAGCGACGAATATTTTGGCCACAAGCAAAGCGCTCTCCGCGTTCAAAGCTCCGGTTATTCTGCTTGCAGGCGGACTGGACCGCGGCAACGGTTTTGACGACCTGAAACCGTATATGGACAATGTCAAAGCGGTCCTGACGTTCGGACAGACAGCGCCGAAGATAGAAAAACTGGGCAATGAGCTGGGAATACAACATGTCAAACGTGTCGATAATGTTGAACAAGCAGTATCTGCGGCGTTTGCGCTCTCAAATGAAGGAGACGTCATCCTCTTGTCACCCGCGTGTGCAAGCTGGGATCAGTTCAAAACATTTGAAGAACGCGGTGACATGTTTATAGATGCCGTGCATATGCTTAAGTAAGGGCTTGTCTCTGTTCATCGGCAGCCCTAAATGACTTATGCTTGGGGTGTCGATTGCTTTGACTACTAAAAAAACAGCGCCTGATTTGTTATTAGTTATCATTACGTTATTGCTTTTAACAATAGGATTAATTATGGTCTACAGTGCAAGTGCGGTATGGGCGGATTATAAATTTGACGACTCGTTTTTCTTCGCGAAACGGCAGCTGCTGTTTGCGGGAATCGGCGTCATTGCCATGTTTTTCATTATGAATGTGGATTATTGGACATGGCGCACATGGTCGAAGCTGCTTCTGATCATTTGTTTTTTTCTGCTTGTGCTTGTGCTGATTCCGGGAGTCGGAATGGTGCGGAACGGTTCAAGAAGCTGGATCGGAGTGGGAGCGTTCAGCATTCAGCCTTCGGAGTTTATGAAACTCGCGATGATTGCGTTTCTGGCTAAATTTCTTTCTGAAAAACAGAAGAATATTACGTCATTCAGACGCGGATTCGTTCCCGCGCTCGGAATCGTGTTTTCTGCATTTATTATTATTATGTGCCAGCCGGATCTGGGAACGGGGACGGTAATGGTGGGCACGTGCATCGTGATGATTTTTGTTTCCGGTGCGCGAATCGCTCATTTTGCGTTCCTCGGACTCATCGGTTTAAGCGGATTTGCGGCACTAGTTCTGTCCGCTCCTTATCGGATTAAACGGATTACCTCTTACTTAAACCCGTGGGAGGATCCGCTTGGAAGCGGATTTCAGATCATTCAGTCGCTCTATGCCGTAGGTCCGGGCGGACTTTTCGGAATGGGGCTGGGTCAAAGCCGGCAAAAGTTTTTTTACCTGCCGGAGCCGCAAACCGATTTCATTTTTGCTATTTTATCTGAGGAACTCGGCTTTATCGGCGGTTCGCTCATATTGCTGCTGTTCAGTATTTTATTATGGCGGGGCGTCAGGATTGCCCTCGGCGCGCCGGATTTATACGGAAGCTTTGTCGCCATCGGTATTATTTCTATGATAGCTATTCAAGTCATGATTAATATCGGCGTTGTGACGGGGCTGATCCCGGTAACAGGAATTACGCTGCCGTTTTTAAGCTACGGAGGCTCATCACTGACGCTGATGCTCGCAGCGGTCGGCGTGCTTTTAAATGTCAGCCGGTACTCGAGGTATTGATCTGTATCTTGCCTCATCACTCATGATTTATTCGTTATCTATAAAAAAACAGACAACATCAATAACCCTGTCCTAAAAAACAGGGTTATCGCTATGTGATTAAGGGGGACATACGAATGCGTATTGCAGTAAGCGGAGGCGGAACCGGAGGACATATTTATCCGGCCCTGGCCTTTATTAAAGAAGTTCAGCGCCGGCATCCGGATGTGGAATTTTTGTATATCGGAACAGAGAACGGTCTTGAGAAAAAAATTGTTGAACGGGAAAATATCCCGTTCCGCGCCATTGAAATTACAGGTTTCAAACGAAAACTTTCTTTTGAAAATGTAAAAACCGTCATGCGTTTCTTAAAAGGCGTGACGAAAAGCAAATCATATTTAAAAGAGTTTAAACCGGATGCCGTTATCGGTACAGGCGGCTATGTATGCGGTCCGGTTGTATACGCGGCGGCAAAAATGGGGATTCCGACGATCATTCATGAGCAAAACAGCCTGCCCGGCATCACAAATAAGTTTCTCTCGAAATATGTTAATAAGGTGGCAATTTGCTTTGAAGAGGCAAAATCGCATTTTCCTGCTGAAAAAGTTGTGTTTACGGGAAACCCGAGAGCCTCTGAAGTCGTCTCAATTAAGACAGGCCGCTCGTTAACTGAGTTCGGGCTGAAAGACAATCAAAAAACGGTGCTCATTTTCGGCGGAAGCAGAGGCGCGGCTCCCATTAACCGTGCCGTTATAGATATGCAGGAAGAATTGAAAACGAGGCCTTACCAAGTGCTTTATATTACCGGGGAAGTGCATTACGAGAAGGTAACGGCTGAGCTGAAAGGCGGAAAAGCCGCTGATAATATGGTGACAAAACCGTTTTTGCACCAAATGCCGGAGTACTTACAATCAATTGATGTCATTGTGGCCAGAGCCGGAGCGACGACGATTGCGGAAATCACCGCTCTCGGCATTCCGAGCGTGCTTATTCCGAGCCCGTATGTGACAGCCAATCACCAGGAAGTCAATGCGAAGGCGCTCAGCCAGCATGACGCTGCAATCGTACTGAAGGAAACCGAGCTCAGCGGAGAAAAACTGATCGCTGCGCTGGACAAAATCGTCATGAATGAAGAAACCTTAAAAGACATGAGTGAGCGGACAAAATCACTCGGTGTTCCGGATGCGGCAGCCAGACTGTACAGTATCATGGAAGACATAAAAAAATAGAGCAAATGGAATGCGGAGGTTTATGATGGAGAACGTAATTCAGGAATTAAGAGACCGCGAAGTCGGCAAAGTGCTGGAACAAGAACCGCTCGCGAACCATACAACGATGAAAATCGGCGGTCCGGCGGACATTTTGATCATCCCCAACCGTGTGGAAGCGGTCAAAGATATTATGGATATTGTGAAAAAACATGATCTGCCATGGACGGTTATCGGCCGCGGTTCAAATCTGCTCGTGCTTGATGAAGGCATAAGAGGAGTTGTCATCAAACTGGGCGCGGGTCTGGATCATTTGGAGATTGACGGTGATCAGGTGACGGTCGGAGGCGGCTATTCGGTCGTCCGGCTTGCGACTTCCATGAGTAAAAAAGGAATGTCCGGTCTCGAATTTGCAGCGGGCATTCCCGGATCAATCGGCGGAGCCGTCTATATGAATGCCGGGGCGCACGGATCTGATATGAGTGAGATTCTTGTGAAAGCCCGTATCTTATTTGAAGACGGCACAATCGAATGGCTGACGAACGAAGAGATGGATTTCAGCTACAGAACGTCTGTTTTACAGAAAAAACGCCCCGGTGTCTGTCTCGAGGCAGTTCTTCAGCTTGAGCAAAAGGAACGGGAAGCCATTACGGCGCAAATGCAGCAGAACAAAGATTACAGAAAAAATACGCAGCCGTATTCAAGCCCATGCGCCGGAAGCATATTCAGAAATCCGCTGCCGAATCATGCCGGAAACCTCGTTGAAAAAGCGGGATTAAAAGGACATCAGATCGGCGGAGCGAAAGTGTCCGAAATGCACGGGAATTTTATCGTCAATGCCGGCGGAGCGACTGCCAAGGACGTTCTCGACCTGATTGAATATGTGAAAAAGACAATCCGTGAGCAGTATGATGTTGACATGCATACAGAAGTTGAAATCATCGGAGGGAATCGTTAAAAGGTTCTCTGATTACATGAGCTCATGTGATATACTTTTAACAAATGTCAAACGGCATCACAGCATGCCGTTTGTTTTTCAATCAGACGAATGTCAAGCTGTTTCATTCTTAGTGAGGTGGACAGGCAGTGAACCCAAATCATGAAAGAGAAAAAATCGTAAATATTGAAGAGCGGATTCCGAAAATCAAAGAGCAGCGGAAACAAAAAGCAAACCGCCGGCTGATTTCATTCATTGTGCTCTTTTTTATGATGGTGCTGATCATCGTGTACTTGCAGATGCCGATCAGCAAAGTGTCTTCTGTCACCGTTTCCGGAAACGAAAACGTGTCTGTAAAAGAGATCAACGCGCTTTCTGATATACATAACGGACAAACCGAGTTCTGGAGTCTGAACAAGAAACAAACAGAAGAAAAGATTGAGCAGAATAAGCTGGTGAAAAAGGCGGAACTTTCAAAAGTATTTCCTAACAAAGTCAGCATTCACATTGAAGAATACAAGACGATCGCGTATCTGCAGCGACATGATGTGTATTATGAAGTGCTCGAAAACGGCACTGTGCTGCCGAACGAAGTCACGCCGGATGACGCGGGCCCGATTTTGGTTGACTGGACAAACGCGAAAAAGCGGGTCAAAATGGCGGAGCAGCTTGATAAGCTTTCCGGTTCGCTTAAGCAGTCGATTTCTGAAATCTATTATACACCGGTAAAAATGGATCAGGACCGGATCAAGCTGTATATGAACGACGGGTATGTAGTTACCGCTTCTATTAAAACGTTTGCCGGCCGGATGAAGACCTATCCTTCTATCGTTTCCCAGCTGGATGGCGGGAAAAAGGGGATTATCCACTTAGAAGTCGCTACGTATTTTGAAGAATTTAACAAAGGTAAATCCGGCAAGAAAAAAGAAAATGATTAATAGTTCTAAAGAACTAATTTAAAGGCGGTTCAAAAGAATCTATTACAATCAGCGGGGCAGCCGATATAACCGATAGCGGAATCATTATGACTATGTTTGTTTTTGCCCGGGATATGGCTGCCGGACAAGCGGAAAATTCTCAATGCAATGGGCGTGTCTTCTGCAGTGAGCATTACATTTGGAATTTTCCTCCTGTTTCTTCTTTTTTCGGATGTTTCTGGCAATATCTATAGCTTTTCTGGAGGTTCATCTTAGTGTAGACTAAGGGAAAGCGGATATATTTGCATCTGGATTGCACAGTATGACACCGTGACAAGAAATCTTACGGTAAGGTGGGCCGTCTCTAAAAAAAATAAAAAAAATGCGATATAAAAGAGGATATACATAGAATATAACGAATAGTTTCATTAAACATAAATTGTGAGAAATCAGATAAGAATTTGTTGATGCTGTTGTTTTTGTTACACACTTGTAAAGCCACATTCATTGTATTGTTGTTCCGCAAATAATAGAATAGAATTTGATCGAAATGTGAGGAGGTGCCATAGAATGAACAACAATGAACTTTACGTCAGTCTTGACATCGGTACGTCCAATACAAAAGTGATCGTCGGAGAAATGACAGATGATTCCCTTAACATTATCGGAGTGGGAAATGTACCGTCTGAAGGGTTGAAAAAAGGCTCAATCGTTGATATAGATGAAACCGTTCATTCTATAAGAAAAGCGTTTGACCAAGCTGAAAGAATGGTAGGTTTTCCGCTGAAAAAAGCCATTGTCGGCGTTAATGGAAATTATATTCATATTCAAGATACGAACGGCGTTGTCGCTGTTTCCAGTGAAAACAAAGAAATTCACGTTGAAGACGTCCGCAGGGTAATGGAAGCGGCACAGGTCGTGTCAGTTCCGCATGAGCAGCTGATCGTTGACGTCGTTCCTAAACAGTTTATCGTTGACGGAAGAGACGAAATTACCGATCCGAAAAAAATGCTCGGCGTGCGCCTGGAAGTAGAAGGCACGCTGATTACCGGCTCCAAAACGATCTTACATAATTTACTTCGCTGTGTGGAGAGAGCGGGCGTTGAAATTACTGATATCTGCCTGCAGCCGCTTGCGGCCGGTTCGGCGGCTTTGTCAAAAGACGAAAAAAACCTCGGAGTCGCCATGATTGATATCGGCGGCGGCTCGACGACGGTGGCGGTATTTGAACAGGGGCACCTGAAGGAGACAGCCGTCATTCCGCTCGGAGGCGAAAACATCACGAAAGATGTATCGATCGGATTGCGCACTTCCACCGAAGAGGCTGAAAGAGTAAAAAAACAATTCGGACATGCATTCTACGATGAGGCTTCAGAAGATGAAGTATTTGAAGTCACCGTCATAGGAACGAATCAAAAGCAATCTTTTACACAGCAGGAAATTGCCAATATTATTGAAGCAAGAGTGGAAGAGATTCTTGAGATTGCCGCATCCGAAATTGAGCATATGGGAATTACAGATCTGCCCGGCGGCTTTGTGCTGACCGGCGGACAGGCCGCAATGCCCGGAGTGCTTTCATTGGCACAGGAAGTGCTGAGGCACAATGTAAGGGTCGCAAGCCCGAATTATATCGGTGTAAGAGACCCTCAGTATATGACGGGTGTCGGCTTGATACAATTTGCCTGCCGAAATGCCAGAATTCAGGGAAGAAAAATAGGCTTTCATATGCCGGAAGAAGCCGTGCAGGAAATCGCGGTCTCTCACGAAGAAGAACATCATCAGCGGCCAGAGGCGCAGCAGCGTCCAAAAGCAAAACAAAAAACACAAGCCGAACACAACAAACCGAGCAAAATGAAAAAACTATTAAGCATGTTTTGGGAATAGATTGATAGTCATTCGGCAGATTAGGAGGATTTAGCATGTTGGATTTCGAAACAAACATAGACGGCTTAGCATCAATTAAAGTAATCGGAGTAGGAGGCGGCGGTAATAACGCGGTCAACCGAATGATTGAAAATGAAGTGCAGGGTGTAGAGTACATTGCGGTAAACACGGACGCGCAAGCTCTTAACCTGTCAAAAGCGGAAGTGAAAATGCAGATCGGGGAAAAGCTGACCCGCGGTCTCGGAGCGGGAGCGAATCCGGAAGTCGGCAAAAAAGCCGCTGAAGAAAGTAAGGAACAAATCGAAGAAGCGCTGAAAGGCGCTGACATGGTGTTCGTTACAGCCGGAATGGGAGGCGGTACCGGAACGGGAGCCGCACCGGTTATCGCGCAAATCGCAAAGGACTTAGGCGCTTTGACTGTCGGTGTCGTAACAAGACCGTTTACATTTGAAGGAAGAAAACGCCAGCTGCAGGCTGCAGGCGGTATCACGGCAATGAAAGAAGCCGTTGACACACTGATCGTTATTCCGAATGACCGCATTCTTGAAATTGTCGATAAAAACACACCGATGCTTGAAGCATTCCGTGAAGCTGATAACGTGCTTCGCCAAGGGGTGCAAGGTATCTCTGACCTCATAGCGACGCCTGGTTTAATCAACTTGGACTTTGCCGATGTCAAAACCATCATGTCCAACAAAGGTTCAGCATTGATGGGTATCGGGATCGCTACGGGCGAAAGCCGTGCTGCTGAAGCCGCCAAAAAGGCGATCTCCAGTCCGTTACTGGAAGCGGCAATCGACGGAGCGCAAGGTGTTTTGATGAACATTACGGGAGGTACAAACCTGAGCCTCTACGAAGTGCAGGAAGCAGCCGACATCGTCGCTTCTGCATCTGACCCTGATGTCAACATGATTTTCGGTTCAGTTATCAATGAAAATCTGAAAGATGAAATCGTCGTCACCGTTATTGCGACCGGTTTTATCGAACAGGAAAAAGATGACTCAAAACCGCAGCGTCCGACTTTAAACCAAGGATTGAAGTCTCAAAGCCAAAACGCTGCGAAACGCGAGCCGAAACGAGAAGAAACACAGCATCAAAACACGGTGAACCGCCATACATCACAGCCGGCGGATGATGCCCTCGACATTCCTACATTTTTAAGAAACCGCAACAAACGCGGCTGATGTAAAAAAGGACAAGACCACATGGTTTTGTCCTTTTTCTTTTGTGCACAGTCTTCCTTCCTATCCCCATGATCTATACAGTGAAAAAAGAAACTTTATACCTATGACGAATTGATTGTTTTTTAATTTCATAC
This sequence comes from Bacillus sp. JNUCC-22, assembly GCF_018861275.1. NCBI lineage: Bacteria > Bacillati > Bacillota > Bacilli > Caryophanales > Bacillaceae > Bacillus > Bacillus sp. JNUCC-22. Next base: position 1,528,687 of record NZ_CP076408.1, read on the forward strand.
GGCTTTCTACAGAATGTGACAATATCTGGATGGAAGATTGTCTACATTTAACGTACAGCATCGAAATAACAAACGATTCCAATTATGAAGGAGGGATACACATTTTATAGGGCGTTACCAAATAAGGGGGGATACGATTGAAGAAAAAAACAAGAAACAGATGGACAGGCTCCGTTTTAAGCGCGATTGTCGTCAGTTCCCTGTTGTTTCCGGGTGCAGCCGGAGCGAACAGCACACCGGGGGCAGTTTCTTTCACCAAAGATCTTTCTTCCTCTAAGAGCATTCAGCATAAGATTTCCGATTCAGTCAAGAAGCGTTTTGAAAAAAATGATAAAGTCCCGTTTCTTATCAAATTTAAAGAGAAAGCCAATACGAAAAAAGCGGTCAAAGAAGCAGAAAAAAACGCCAAGTCTCAATCGCTTTCCGCAGCAAAAACCGAATATCAAAAGCGGTCAGCCGTCGTTTCTTCTTTAAAACTGGCGGCTCATGATGCGCAGCAGAATCTGAAAACATATTTGGAAAAACAAAAAAAGAAAGGCAAGGCTGATCACATCCATTCCTATTATATTGTTAACGGAATGGCAGTCACTGCTTCGAAAGAGGTAATGGAAAAAGCCGCCTCATTTCCTGAAGTAGAAAAAGTTCTTCCGAATGAAAAACGTCAGCTTACTCAACGACAATCAAAAGCTCCTTTTCAAATGAAGAAAAAACAAAAAGAGATCAAAGCAAAGGAAGGCATCGAATGGAATATCAGCCAAATTGATGCGCCGCAGGCCTGGGCTTCAGGATACGACGGAACCGGCACGGTTGTCGCCTCCATTGATACGGGAGTTCAGTGGGATCATCCGGCGCTTAAAGAAAAATACCGGGGTTACGATCCTGAAAATCCCGCAGCGCCGAATCATGAAATGAACTGGTATGATGCCGTGTCCCATAAAGACGCTCCCTACGATGATCTTGAACACGGCACTCATGTAACAGGGACCATGACGGGTTCAGAACCTGACGGCTCAAATCAAATCGGTGTGGCTCCGGGGGCGAAATGGATCGCAGTAAAAGCATTTTCAGGTGACGGAGGAACTGATGCCGATATTTTGGATGCCGGTGAATGGGTGCTCGCGCCTAAAGATAAAAACGGCACGCCGCATCCCGAGATGGCGCCGGATGTTGTTAATAATTCCTGGGCAGGCGGTTCGGGAATGGACGAGTGGTACCGAGATATGGTGAATGCGTGGAGAGCAGCAGGGATTTTCCCGGAATTCTCTGCGGGAAATGAAGACTTATTTACACCGGGAGGACCGGGTTCAATCGCAAACCCGGCCAATTATCCTGAAGCATTTGCGACAGGTGCGACCGACATCGACAAGAAACTCGCTGATTTCTCACTTCAAGGCCCCTCACCGTATCATGAAACAAAACCGGACATTTCGGCTCCGGGAGTGAATATCCGTTCTTCGATTCCTGGAGGAACATACGAAGGCGGCTGGGACGGAACTTCAATGGCCGGGCCGCATGTGGCGGCGACGGCGGCTTTGTTAAGGCAGGCGAACGCCTCTATTACGGTCGATGAAATGGAAGACGTTTTGACGCGCACCGCCGAAAAGCTGACAGATTCCGTTTTTCCGGAATCACCGAATAACGGTTACGGCCACGGTCTCGTTAACGCTTTTGATGCCGTTTCTGCCGTAACGGACGGAATCGGAAGCGTAGAAGGCAAGGTCTCTTCTGCGGGCGAAGATCACAATCCGCCGAGCTTTCACCATGAACCGGTCTCAGCGGCTTACAAAGGGGCAAACCTTCCGTTAACGGTTACAGCAGAAGACGATGTAAGCGTAACTGAAGTCATCCTTTCCTATCAGTTTGATGAAGGAAAGTGGAAAACGACAGCCGCCGTTCAAAAAAGCGGTGATGAAAAAAAGGGAACATACCAGGCGGAGATTCCGGATGTAACGGGAAGCAAGGTAAGTTATAAATGGACCATAAAAGATTTCGGAGGTCATTCTGTAGAATCTGATACGTACCGGGCTGACGTGAAACCGAGCATTACGGCGGGATACAAAGAGGATTTTGAATCACAGCCGGCGGGCTGGTCCAGTTACGGGACACATGACCAATGGGAATGGGGTATCCCGGGTTCAGGGCCCGGCGCCGCATTTTCCGGAGATAAAGTGTATGCGACGAATCTGTCCGGCCCTTATGCCGATTCAGCCAACATGAATTTGGTGATGCCTCCGATTCAAGTTCCGGAAACAGGACGGCTGTTTTTGCAATTTAAAAGCTGGCACAAGCTCGAAGAATTTTTTGATTACGGGTATGTGTTCGTTCTTCCGGAAGGAAAATCAAATTGGGAGCAGGCGGCCGTTTACAATGGTGACTCCGCAGGATGGAACGATGAAGAGGCAGATTTATCTGCGTATAAAGGCCAAAACATAAAGCTCATGTTTAATATGCAGTCAGACGAAGTACTGAATGAAGACGGATGGTATATCGATGATGTCCGGCTTTCAAGCAGCCCTCTCGGCAAGGCGGCTAAAAAAAGTAAACACAATAGACAAACACCTCCCGGCCACCTGAAGAAAAAAGCCGTCAGTCCGAAACAGGCCAAACCGGCAGTGAAATCACCCGGAAAAAGAGTAAAACGTGAAACAAACCTCCTCCCTCTCAGAGCGCAAATCAGTGTCGCCGAGACGGGGAAATCCGTATATTCCGACCCTGCAAGCGGAAGCTACAGCCTGTCGCATAAGGCGGGAAGCTATACGCTGAAAGCCGAGGCTTACGGATTTAAGTCCGCTTCGAAACAAGTTTCTATTCAATCAGACAAAACCGCACAGGCAGACTTTACACTGGAGCAAATGCCGTCCGGCACGCTAAAAGGAACCATCACCAATCAGTCAACAGGCGAACCGGTAAAAGGGGCTGCGCTTTATGTGGCTGAGGATGCCGCAATTGAACCGGCGGTGACAAACGATAAAGGGGAATATTCGCTTAAGGCGTACGAAGGCTCCTACACAATCAAAGTAGCGGCAAAAGGCTTTTACAATAGCGAATTTTCCGTTGACATCAAAGGAGATGCTGAAAAAAACGTCAAGCTTAAGCCGTATATCGGTTATGAAGGGGAAATTGCCTATGATAACGGAACGGAAGAAGCCGCGCTGTCATATTTTAAAGCCGGCAGCAAATCTGCCGTTAAGATGACGCTCAAAGACGGAAAAGAACACGGTATGCTGACGGGAGGCCTTTTTAAATTTTGGGGCGCCGACTGGCCTGATCCGGGCGGTACCGAATTTCAAGCAGAAGTATATGATGCATCCGGCCCTGATGGAGCTCCGGGCAGCAAAATTGCCGGCCCGTTCCAAGCTGAAGCGCTTCGAAACGGCGAATGGACCAAAGTGGATCTCAGCTCAAAAGGAATCGCGGTCGGAAAGGATTTTTATCTTGTGTTCCGCCAGACGAAACCCGATCCTTATACACCTGCCCTGTCATCTGATGACGGCAGTCCGTACTCGAACAGAAACTGGCAATACCTCGACGGCCGCTGGTCTAAAACCGATAAATCAGACGGAAACTTTATGATCAGGGCTTTGGTCGACTACGAAGCTTCTGTGCCTGACATAACGTCGCCTGAAGACCGGTCATTTACAAACAAGAAGTCAATCACGGTGAAGGGAACGGCTTCACCAAAAACCGCTGTCCGTCTTACCAATAACGGTAAAACCGCCGCAGAAACGAAAGCAGATGCAGACGGCAATTTCCAGGCCGGCGTCACACTCACTGAAGATGCCAATCGGCTGACGGCGGCATCTGTGACAGACAGCGGGTCAACCGATGAGTCACGCCCTGTCACGGTCATACTGGATGAGGATAAGCCGGATGTGACGATTGACAGTCCGGCAAAAGGTGATAAAACAAATAAAGAAGCAGTGACCGTAAAAGGAAAAGTGCACGACGCCCATTTAGAATGGGTAAAGGTGAACGGAAAAAAAGCTGAAGTAAATAACGGTTCTTATCAAGCGAGAACCCTTCTGGAAAACGGCAGCAATGAGATCAAGGTCACGGCCTCAGATGAAGCGGGTAACAAAACAACGAAAAAGACGGTAATCGATGTCAATTACAATGCTCCCGTCATTTCCGGATTGGTTCCCGGAGCGGATAAGGAATTAAAAGCCGGAGAATCAGTGAAAATCGCTTTTTCAAGCGGAAAGAAATTAGACGCTTCCTTCGTTATCCGTCTGCCTCTGACAAACGCCCGGGCAGGGAGCCAAAACGCAACAGAGCTTCCGCTGAGAGAAATTTCTCCGGGACGATATGAGGGTTACTGGACGGCGACCTCTTCCATCAAAGCAAGCGGAGCAAAAATTGACGTTATCGCAAGAGATGACTACGGAAATGAAACGAGACAGACGGCTAAAGGAAAACTTTATATCAATGAGTAAAAACAGAGCGCTGCCAGATCACGGCAGCGCTTTTTTAGTTGAAACGGACAATAGGAAAGCAACCCTTTCGGCCCTCGACAAATAAAACGGTTATCCCTTAAAAATTGTACTTTACCCTCAACATTAATTGACAGACTTTCCCACAGAGCTTGCTTTATACTTATGAAACAAGAGAGAGAAACAGATAAGTAAGACAAAAGAGGAAAGGGGTCAGATGTGAAAATCTATCTGGATGTCATTTGGCTGTTGAACTTTTGTTTTGATTCTCTTTTGCTTTTATTGACCGCCTTTATTTTAAAACGCCAGGTAAAAAAAAGAAGAGTGGCCGCCGGCGGTTTCATCGGGTCAGCCATTGTGCTTCTGATGTTTACGCCTGTTTCTCCCTTTGTGGAGCATCCGGCGGGAAAAATGGCGTTTTCAGTAGTCATCGTGCTTACGGCTTTTGGCTTTAAACGGTTCCGATACTTTTTTCAAAATTTGTTCGCCTTTTATTTCGCGACTTTTCTCGTCGGCGGGGGAATGATCGGCGTACATTCCCTGCTGCAGACAGAATCAATTGTGCAGCAAGGGGTAATGGTCACAATCCAGACCGGATTCGGCGACCCGATCAGCTGGATGTTTGTAGTTATCGGATTTCCGGCCATATGGTTTTTCTCGAAAAAGAGAATTGAAGACATCGAGACGAAGTCCATTCAGTACGATGAACTTGTCATGGTGCAGGCGGAATTCAGCGGACAGACAATCCGCGCGAAAGGATTGGTGGATTCCGGGAATCAGCTGTATGATCCGCTGACGAAAACGCCGGTCATGATCCTTCACATTGACAAATTCGCTCTGATTCTCAGCGAAAAGGAAACGGACCTCATCAAATCCGCCAGTCCGCTTGAAGTGATAGAGCAGCTTGATGATTCGTTCCGCCATGCGGATAAGCTGAGGCTGATTCCATACAGGGGCGTCGGCCAGGACAATCAATTTTTACTCTGTTTAAAGCCGGATTACGTCACGATTTTAACAAAAGACGAAATGATCGCTTGTGAAAAATGCCTGATCGGCATCAGCACAAAACCATTATCCGCGGACGGTGAATTTGACGGAATCGTTCATCCGAAGATGCTGACAGGGAAGGCTGTAAAACATGTTTCCTGACGAAAAGTCTGTTATTCATCATACTCAAAACGCGTTGTATTTAGAAGGGGGAGGAAGATGAAAAAACTTAAGCTGCGTCTGACATATTTGTGGTATAAATGGCTGATGAAACTCGGACTGAAAAGCGATGAAGTGTATTACATAGGAGGAAGCGAGGCGCTGCCGCCGCCTTTGTCTAAAGAAGAGGAGCAGGTGCTCTTATTAAAGCTGCCGAGCGGGGATCAGGCGGCGCGGGCCATCCTGATTGAGAGAAACTTACGTCTTGTCGTTTACATTGCCCGCAAGTTCGAAAATACCGGCATCAACATCGAGGACTTAATCAGCATCGGCACCATCGGTTTGATCAAAGCGGTAAACACTTTTAATCCGGAAAAGAAAATCAAACTCGCCACCTACGCGTCGCGATGTATCGAAAACGAAATTTTAATGTACTTGCGCCGAAACAATAAAATCCGTTCAGAGGTGTCCTTTGATGAACCGCTGAATATTGATTGGGACGGAAACGAGCTGCTGCTTTCGGATGTGCTCGGCACAGATGATGATATTATTACAAAAGACATTGAAGCCAATGTGGATAAAAAACTTTTGAAAAAAGCGCTTGAGCAATTAAACGAAAGAGAAAAGCAGATTATGGAACTGCGTTTCGGGCTTGTCGGAGAAGAAGAAAAAACCCAAAAAGATGTAGCCGACATGATGGGGATTTCACAATCTTATATCTCCCGGCTCGAAAAGCGGATTATCAAAAGACTGAGAAAAGAGTTTAACAAAATGGTGTAAAATTTTTTCCATCTGACAGCCCTTACTGCTGCAAGGATTGCCGCAGCCGGATGTTTATTTCTGTAAAATGGCGGTGCATATTTTTCCCACCCGAGGAGATACTTAACGTTGTACAGCAGCTCCTAGTGGGAGGGAAAAACGTGTCAAGAAATAAAGTCGAAATTTGCGGGGTGGATACCTCCAAATTACCGGTGCTCAAGAATGAAGAGATGAGAAAGCTGTTTAGGCAATTACAGGATGAGGGCGATGATTCAGCGAGGGAAAAGCTTGTAAACGGCAATCTGCGCCTTGTCTTAAGCGTCATTCAGAGGTTTAACAACAGAGGAGAGTATGTTGATGACTTATTTCAGGTCGGCTGCATCGGACTAATGAAATCCATTGATAATTTTGACCTAAGCCATAATGTTAAGTTTTCAACATACGCTGTACCGATGATCATCGGAGAAATCCGCAGATATTTGCGGGATAATAATCCGATCCGCGTCTCGAGGTCGCTTCGCGATATCGCATATAAAGCGCTTCAAGTAAGAGAGCGGTTAATCAGTGAGACAAGCAGGGAGCCGACAGCAGAGGAAATCGCCAAAGTTCTTGAAGTGCCCCATGAAGAAATTGTGTTTGCCCTTGACGCCATCCAGGATCCGGTTTCACTGTTTGAGCCGATTTATAATGACGGCGGCGATCCGATTTACGTGATGGACCAGATCAGCGATGAGCGCAATAAGGATACACAATGGATTGAGGAGCTGGCTCTGAAAGAAGGCATGAGAAGACTGAACGAACGGGAAAAAATGATTTTGCGAAAGCGCTTTTTCCAAGGGAAAACCCAAATGGAAGTCGCTGAAGAAATCGGCATATCCCAAGCTCAGGTCTCAAGGCTTGAAAAGGCAGCCATTAAACAAATGAATAAGAATATCCATCAATAACGGAAAAAGCCTTTAAACCTTGTTTAAAGGCTTTTTTCATGCGATGGTTTACGCTTGCAAAAAAGTAATGTATTCTAATGTGTAAAAGTTTTTAGAAAATTTAAACAAAGCAAACGGGGGAAACTGCAATGATTTTACAGCTGGACAGTGTGTCATTAAAAAGAAACGGGAAATGGATTTTGAAAGATATTAACTGGCGCGTCGAGAAAAACGAAAATTGGGTGCTGTACGGATTAAACGGAGCCGGAAAAACGGCTTTGCTGAATATGTTATGCTCTTATTACTTCCCCACTTCAGGAGAGATGCAGGTGCTCGGCCATCAATTCGGCAAAACAGAGCTCGGTGACAGGCTCAGAAGGAAAATCGGTCTTGTTTCGGCAGGTCTTCAGCACAAATTATATGCCGCGGACTCCGCTTTTGAAATCGCCCTCAGCGGCGCGTACGCCTCAATCGGGCTGTACGCAACTCCGAGTGAGCAGGTAAGGGAAAAAGCGATCGGACTTCTGAAGGATTTGGGCGCCATCGGTTACGCCGACAGACGGTATGAAACATTATCACAAGGGGAAAGACAAAGAGCGCTGATTGCGCGGGCGCTTATGGCTGATCCGGAACTGCTGATTTTGGACGAACCCGTGACGGGTCTTGATTTTATGGCAAGGGAGCAGCTGCTGGACACGATTACGTCGATCGCCGAAAAAGAAAATGCGCCGTCCATCCTTTATGTCACCCATCACGCTGAAGAAATTCTGCCGGTGTTTGATCAGGCGCTGCTTTTAAAACAGGGCGAGGTGTTCGCCTCCGGGAAAATCAGGGACATGCTTTCTGACGAGCGGCTTACAGCGTTTTTCGATATGCCTGTCAATGTCTTATGGAACAATGGCCGCCCGTTTTTAACACGTGCAAAAGAGGCATCATCCGTAAAATAACATAAATTCACCCTGGGGGTGCTGCCATGCGGCTGAGAGAGACGTTGTCTCAACCCTTAAAGGACCTGATCCGGATCATGCCGGCGGAGGGAAGCGGTGAAAAAAGCGGAGGAAGACCCGTTTTTTACCCGTTTCATTTCATGAATGAAACGGTTTTTTTGATACAGCCAAAGGGGAGATTTCCAATGCATCAGATTGATATGCTGTTACACCAGGCGGAGAAACGGCGGCACGACTTCATACATATTGCTGAAAGATTGATAGCCTTTCCCACTCCGGCCCCGCCAGCAAGAAATACGGCAGAAGCCCAAAAGTGGGTGGCCGGATTTTTAAAAGAAACGGGCTGCTCGGTCGATATGTGGGATGTGTATCCGGAAGATCCGAATGTAGTCGGTGTTTTAAAAGGGACAGATTCAAGCAGGCATCAAAGCCTGATTTTAAACGGACACATTGATGTGGCAGAAGCCGGGGGCGAAGACTGGCACTCTGACCCGTTTCAGCCGCACGTAAAAGACGGCATGCTGATCGGAAGGGGCGCCGCTGATATGAAAGGGGGTTTGGCGTGTGTTCTTTTCTCTCTGAAGCTGATCCATGATGCCGGCATTAAGCTTCCGGGCGACCTCATTGTACAGTCTGTAATCGGAGAAGAAGTCGGTGAGGCGGGGACGCTGGAATGCTGCAAACGCGGCTATCACGCGGATTTTGCCGTTGTCGCGGATACGAGCAGCCTGCATATTCAAGGGCAGGGCGGAGTCATCACCGGCTGGATAGAATTGAAAAGCAAACAAACATTTCATGACGGCATGAGGCGCAATATGATTCATGCGGGCGGAGGCACATTCGGAGCGAGCGCCATCGAAAAAATGGCGAAAATCATCACTGCCTTGGGAGAGCTGGAGCGCCACTGGGCGGTAACGAAAAGCTACCCCGGCTTTGCGCCCGGCACCAATACGATCAACCCTGCCGTCATTGAAGGCGGAAGACACGCAGCGTTTGTCGCCGATGAATGCCGGTTATGGATCACCGTCCACTTTTATCCGAACGAAACGCACGAACAAGCAGCCGCAGAAATCGAAGACTATATTAATCGTGTCGCTGACAGTGATCTGTGGCTCAAAGAAAACAGGCCGGTGTTCAAATGGGGCGGATCTTCGATGATTGAAGACAGAGGAGAGGTGTTCCCGGCGCTGGAAATCGACCCGGATCATCCGGCAGTTTCTGTCTTGGCTGCATCACACTCAGCCGTCAGAAAACAGGAGCCCGTCATTGATGTTTCCCAAACCGTAACTGACGGAGGGTGGCTTTATCATGCCGGGATTCCGAGCGTCATATACGGTCCCGGCGATTTAAAAAACGCCCACTCCGTAAACGAGGAAGTGTCCGTTGATGAGCTTATGGACTATACGAAAATTATGCTGAGATTTATCCTCGGCTGGTGCAGCCGCAAAAAAGATTGCCCGATGTGACAAGGTTCAGCCCGGCCGTTCATATAATAGGAAAAAGAACGGGCAAAGGGCGTGATACGGATGATCAGCATATCTGAATTTCAAATAAAAGATGTGGTAAACGTGTCGAACGGAAAAAAACTCGGAAGCATCGGTGATATTGATATTAACGTGACAACGGGAAAAATTCAGGCGATTATTTTAGGCGGCAGCGGAAAAGTTCTCGGTTTTTTCGGAAAAGAAGAGGAAATGATCATTCCTTGGCGAAATATAGTTAAAATTGGGGAAGATGTCATCTTAGTGCGTGTAAACGAACCAAAGGGGGGAGCGTAATCCTCCCTTTACTTGTAAAAAGCCGGAAATCTCAATGTTTCCGGCACATTTATTTATCTCATTTTTCAATCAGCCGCTAAACGTATGCTTAAAATTGTGTTAAAATGAGTGGGAAATTACGCTTTTTTAATGTTTGTCGAAAGGTTGGATCTCCATGAATACATATCACCCGTTTAGTCTTACCACCCCCTCGGCACTCATGATAGAAGACTGGAACTGTGTGAATCAGCTTAACACAAAGGTCATCGCCGGATTCACAACGAAAAACGGCGGTGTCAGCAATCCTCCGTATGAGTCATTAAATACCGGATTGCACGTCCGGGACGAAGCTCATGATGTTGTGACAAACCGTGAAGTCATAGCGTCCTTATGCGGTACTGATCTGGATTCCTGGGTGTTCGCCGACCAGACACATGAAAACCGCGTCCGGCGCGTGACAGCCGGGGATAAAGGAAAAGGAGCGAGAGACTATTCTTCCGCATTCCGCGGGACGGACGGGCTCTACACGAAAGATGCGAATCTTTTTTTGGCCCTTTGTTTTGCGGACTGTGTGCCCTTGTATTTTTATGACCCGGTGAAATCCATTATCGGCGCTGCCCATGCCGGATGGAAGGGGACGGTCAAACAAATCGGACGCATCATGACGGAACGCTGGGTAAACGAAGAAGGCTCCCGTTTAACAGATATTCAGGCTGTCATCGGTCCGTCCATCAGCGCGGGAAGCTATACAGTCGACGACCGCGTCATCAATGAAGTGCGGGCGCTGCCTTTTACGGCTGAATCCGCCATATGCGAAACGGAAAAAGGCCAGTATCAGCTTGATTTAAAAGAGGTCAACCGTCTTCTTCTGATACATTGCGGCATTCCGGAAGAAAACATTTCAGTCAGCGGTTTATGCACCGAACGAGAGCGTGAACTATTCTTTTCACACCGCCGCGACAAAGGGAAAACGGGACGCATGATGTCCTTTATCGGAATGAAGGAGGCGTAAGATCTTGCGTGTTGCTGATCAATTACGACATATAAACGAAAGAATAAACGAAGCATGTAACAGATCGGGCCGAAGCCCCGAAGATGTTACCGTCATCGCGGTTACAAAATACGTATCAGCCGAAAGGGCTCAAGAGGCCGTTGATGCCGGTATTACAAGTCTGGGAGAAAACCGGGATGCCGAGCTTATCCATAAGCAGGAAGTCATCAAAGGCAGCCCGGAGTGGCACTTTATCGGCAGTCTTCAGTCCAGAAAGGTGAAGGCCGTCGTTGACCGTGTATCTTATATTCATTCCTTAGACAGACTGTCATTGGCAAAAGAGATTGAAAAACGGGCGCAGCATGCGGTTCGCTGTTTTGTGCAGGTGAATACTTCGCTTGAGCCGTCTAAGCACGGTTTAAAAACAGAGGAGGTCATCCCCTTTATCAGAGAGCTTTCTGAGTTTAGAAACATTTCTGTAGAGGGCCTGATGACGATGGCTCCCCTGACAGACGATACAGAAACGATCAGAGCCTGCTTCCGGCAATTGCGTGATCTGAGGGATCAGGTGCAAAAACTGCATCAGACAAACGCACCGTGCCGGGAACTGTCAATGGGCATGTCAAATGATTATGAAATCGCTGTTGAAGAGGGCGCAACTTTTATCAGAATCGGCTCTTCATTAGTCGGAAATGAACCGGGGGGTGTAAACAAATGAGCATGAAAAATAAACTGAAAAACTTTTTCTCAATGGATGAGGAGGAGTACGAGTACGAATACATTGAAACGGAGCAGGATCATCCGGAAGAGCATGAACAGCAGAAAGATAAACAGCCTGCTTACGCTCAGAAGCCGCAGGGCAAGCAGAACGTAGTAAGCTTGCAAAGTGTTCAGAAATCCTCTAAAGTGGTGTTGAGTGAACCGCGTGTATATGCGGAAGCGCAGGAAATCGCCGATCATTTAAAGAACAGGCGGGCGGTTGTCGTCAATCTGCAGCGCATCCAGCATGATCAGGCGAAAAGAATCGTCGACTTTTTAAGCGGTACCGTCTACGCCATCGGCGGCGACATTCAGAGAATCGGTTCAGATATTTTTCTGTGCACGCCTGATAATGTCGACGTTTCCGGCACGATTTCGGAGCTTATAAATGAAGACGAACATCAGAGGTGGTAAAGCAGGATGATTCTTTATCAAATTTTTTCCGTTCTGAGTTATTTAATTTACATCTACTCGTTTGCCCTGATCATCTATATCTTTATGTCATGGGTGCCGAGTACGAGAGAAACGGCGGTCGGACGGTTTCTCGCAGCGATTTGCGAACCGTATTTAGAGCCGTTCAGAAGGATCATTCCGCCCATTGCCATGCTGGATATATCCCCGATTGTAGCGATTATCGTGCTTCGGTTTGCCACGACGGGACTTTGGGGCCTATACCGCATGATCGCAATGTATACTTGAATGCGACAGTTTGATACGGGCTTGGCACCAGCCAAGCCTCTTTACATAGAAAGGAAAGAACATGAGCGATATTTACCAGCACTTCAGACAAGACGAGCGGCCTTTTATTGATCAGGCGCTTGAATGGAAACAGATTGTCCTGGACCAGTATCGGATGAAGCTGACTGATTTCTTAGATCCCAGAGAACAGGTCATTGTAAAAGCCGTTATCGGCGACGCCTGCGGTCTTGCGTTTTTCGGAGGATATGACAGAGCTGAGCGCAAACGCGCGATTTTATACCCTGAATATATGGAACCTGAACAGGATGATTTTGAGCTTCGGGCTTTTGACGTTCAATACGCTGAAAAATTCGTCAGTATTGACCACCGCTCTCTTCTCGGATCATTAATGGGGATCGGCTTAAAGCGGCAGAAATACGGCGATCTGATTTTCTCAGAGGAAGCCGTGCAGCTGATCGTCTCCGGTGAAATCGCCGATTTTGTCAGCGCTCAGCTGACCAAGGCGGGCAAAGCGCCGGTAAAGCTTGAGAAAATCGAGCTTTCCGCTCTTCACATTCCCGCTTCAGATGTCGAAATAAGGGATGACACGGTTTCTTCATTGCGTCTCGACGCCGTCTGCGCTTCAATGAGCAGGCAATCCCGGCAGAAAGCGCAGGCGCTTGTGAAAAACGGGCTCGTTAAGGTGAATTGGAAAGCCATTGAAGATCCGTCTTATCAGGTTGCTGAAGGGGACATGCTCTCGATTCGCGGCTTCGGACGATGCAGTTTGGCAAAAGTTGACGGAAAAACGAAAAAAGACAAATGGAAAGTTACATTTGAACGGCAAAAATGAGTCGTTTTTTCAGTTTTTTTCTCCATCTGTGCCGTATTTGTTTTATAATGTGAACTAGATAACCGTACTGAAATGTAAAAATGGAGGTGGCAATATGCCATTAACGCCGAATGATATCCATAACAAAACGTTTACAAAAGGTTTTCGCGGATATGATGAAGATGAAGTAAATGAATTTTTAATGCAGGTCAGAAAAGATTACGAAATCGCACTCCGTAAAAAAACGGAGCTTGAGGCGAAAGTGAACGAGCTGGACGAAAAAATCGGCCACTTTGCCAATATCGAAGAAACGCTGAATAAATCAATTCTCGTAGCCCAGGAAGCCGCAGAAGACGTAAAGCGCAACTCGCAGAAAGAAGCGAAGCTGATCGTCCGTGAAGCAGAAAAAAATGCTGATCGCATCATCAATGAGTCGCTTTCCAAATCAAGAAAAATCGCAATGGAAATCGAAGAGCTGAAAAAACAGTCTAAAGTCTTCAGAACACGTTTCCAAATGCTGATTGAAGCGCAGCTCGATCTGCTGAAGAACGATGATTGGGATCATCTGCTGGAATACGAAGTCGACGCGGTATTTGAGGAAAAAGAATAATTTTCTGATTTTCTTGACATTCTCCGGCCCGTTCGAATATAATACGTTCATAAATTCAGATGAAAAGACGATTGAAAGGGACCGGCATGACTCAAAACAGGCTATAAAGCGACCCGGGGAAGGTGAAAGCCCGGGATGGCCGGAATCATGCAGATCAGCCCTTTAGTTTCCTTTCTGAACCGAGAGTAGGAAAGGACGTTCCATCACGTTACGATGTTCGAGAGGAAAAGACGGATGATCCGTTTTTTCTAAAAGGGTGGTACCGCGAGATAAGCTTTCTCGTCCCTTATGGGATGAGAGGGCTTTTTTTATTTTCTGAAAAATGTTGTGGAGGAATGAAAATGGATTACAAAGATACGCTGTTAATGCCGAAAACAGATTTTCCGATGCGCGGAAATCTGCCAAATCGTGAGCCGGACATGCAAAAAGACTGGGAGGAGCAGGACATTTACCGTCTTGTTCAAGAACGGACGAAAGACCGCCCGAAATTCGTGCTGCATGACGGACCTCCTTATGCAAACGGAGACATCCACATGGGCCATGCCCTGAACAAAATCCTGAAAGACTTCATCGTCCGCTATAAATCAATGAGCGGCTACAACGCACCGTACGTGCCGGGCTGGGATACGCACGGACTGCCGATTGAAACGGCGCTGACGAAAAACAAAAAAGTAAACCGGAAAGAAATGTCCGTCGCTGATTTCCGCAAGCTTTGCGAAGATTATGCATGGCAGCAGATCGAAAGACAGCGCGAACAATTCAAGCGTCTCGGCGTCAGAGGCGATTGGGAAAACCCGTATGTTACGCTTCAGCCTGAATTTGAAGCGCAGCAGATCCGCGTTTTCGGCGAGATGGCGAAAAGAGGCTATATTTATAAAGGTCTGAAGCCGGTCAACTGGTCGCCTTCCAGTGAATCTGCCTTAGCAGAAGCGGAAATTGAATATCAGGACAAACGTTCCGCGTCTATTTATGTTGCGTTTAAGGTGAAAGACGGTAAAGGCGTTCTGGAAAACGGAGAAAGCTTCATCATCTGGACGACGACGCCGTGGACGATGCCTGCCAACCTCGGAATTTCCGTTCATCCTGATCTTGAATACAATGTCATCAAGGTTGGAGACAAGCGTTATGTAGTGGCAGCTGAACTGATCGAAAACGTAGCGGAGGCATGCGGCTTTGAAAATCCCGAAGTTGTCGCATCATATAAAGGCAGAGAATTAGAATACATCACTGCAGAACATCCGCTGTACGGCAGAGATTCACTCGTCATGCTCGGTGACCACGTCACAACCGATGCCGGAACAGGCTGTGTTCATACTGCCCCGGGCCACGGGGAAGATGACTTTATCGTCGGCCAAAAGTACGGCTTAGAAGTACTGTGCCCTGTTGATGAAAAAGGAAACATGACCGACGAAGCGCCGGGCTTTGAAGGAATGTTTTACGATAAAGCCAATAAACCGATCACGGAGAAGCTTGAAGAAAACGGCGCGCTCTTGAAACTCGAGTTTATTACACACTCCTATCCGCATGACTGGAGAACGAAAAAACCGACCATCTTCAGAGCGACAGCGCAATGGTTTGCGTCAATTAAAGATTTCAGATCCGATCTGCTTGATGCCATCAAACAAACGAAGTGGGTGCCGGAGTGGGGCGAACAGCGCCTTTACAACATGGTGCGCGACCGCGGTGACTGGTGTATCTCAAGACAGCGCGTCTGGGGCGTTCCGATCCCGGTATTTTATGCAGAAAACGGTGAGCCGATCATCACTGACGAAACGATTGAACACGTGTCTGAGCTGTTCAAACAGCACGGCTCAAACGTCTGGTTTGAAAGAGAGGCAAAAGACCTTCTGCCGGAAGGATTTACACATCCGGGAAGCCCGAACGGAATCTTCACGAAAGAGCAAGACATTATGGATGTGTGGTTTGATTCAGGTTCTTCCCATCAGGCCGTTCTTGAAGAACGTGATGATCTTGTCCGTCCGGCTGATTTATACCTTGAAGGCTCTGACCAATACCGCGGCTGGTTTAACTCATCTCTTTCCACCGCTGTTGCAGTCACCGGCAAAGCGCCGTATAAAGGCGTATTAAGCCACGGATTTACACTTGATGCAAACGGCCGTAAAATGAGTAAATCACTCGGCAATACGATTGACCCGACAAAAATCGCAAAACAGCTTGGAGCTGAAATTCTGCGTTTATGGGTATCTTCCGTAAACTATCAGGCCGATCACCCGGTTTCTGAAGATATTCTGAAGCAGGTCGCGGAAGTATACCGGAAAGTCCGCAACACGTTCCGCTTCCTTCACGGCAACCTGTTCGATTTCAATCCAAGCGTCAATGCCGTTGATGTAAAAGATCTCCGCGAAGTGGATCAATATATGCTGATCAAGCTGAATAAGCTGATCGATAAGGTGAAAAAAGCGTACGATGAATACGAATTTGCGGTTGTTTATCACAGCATTCACAATTTCTGTACGATCGAGCTCAGCTCCTTCTATCTTGATTTTGCAAAAGATGTTGTGTACATCGAGCATGCGGACCATCCGGACCGCCGCAGCATGCAGACCGTCTTCTATGAAACGCTGCTGGCGTTAGTGAAGCTGACGGCGCCGATTCTCCCGCATACGGCGGATGAAATGTGGTCTCACTTATCATTTGTTGAAGAAGCGAGCGTGCAGCTGACAGATATGCCGGAAACCATCGCTGTTCCGGACAGTCAAGCGACAGAAGAAAAGTTCGACCGCTTCATGGAGCTTCGAAACGACGTGCTGAAAGCTTTGGAAACAGCCCGTAACGAAAAAATTATCGGAAGATCATTGGAAGCGAGCCTGACTTTGTATCCGAACAAAGAAAACCGCGACCTCTTGTCATCCATTAAAGAAAACATCGCGCAGCTGTTTATCGTCTCAGAACTGACAGTAAGAGACGAAAGTGAAGCACCGGAAAACGCGCAAAGCTTCACAACAGGAAAAATGACCGTAGAAAAAGCGGAAGGCCAGATGTGTGAACGTTCCCGCGTAATTTCTAAAGATGTCGGAGCCAATCCGAAATATCCGACACTATCACTGCGCAATGCGGAAATCGTTGAAAAATATTATCAAAAATAATGAATGAGAAAGCGCCCGGTGACAGCCGGGCGCTTTTTTTACATGCCACTAATGTCATCGATTAGAACGACAGGAAAAATCTTATGGGCTTCAAATGGCGCCCTGGGGGCAACAATAAAGCTATAACATCAAGAGCAGGAGTTGTGATGAATGAATGATCAACTGACCGCAATCCACACGGAGCTTCTCATGATGAAAGAAGAACTTCAATCAAGATTATTCGAATATTCTTGCTTTCAAATGTCAGCATCTGTTGAACCTTCAATGAACGACCAAGAAGCAACTCTGATCTATCATATAAAAGAAGAACTTCAGGACGTTCTTCTTGCCCTGTCTAAGTTTGAAAACAATACGTACGGTTATTGTGAAAAAACAGGCGACCCCATTCCGATTGAAAAACTTGCGGTGCTGCCGACGGCCAGAACCGCTGATGATTTTTATTATCCCGCTCAATTTGAAAAGAAAACCCTTCCATATTGGGAACCCGGAGATTATGAATATGATCAGGCGCTGTATGAGTGACAGCGTCTGTTTGCATGCGCTTATGATCTGCCTTTACTCTGGCATCTTTTACTGATAAAATTCATAAAGGATAAAAGTAACTGTATACTGGAGGAACGTGTGTGCTTTATTATCTAATCGCTCTTTTTATTATTATTGCCGACCAATTGACCAAATGGCTTGTCGTCAGCCATATGGAATTGGGACAAAGCATACCTGTCATCGATCAGGTGCTTTATATCACATCTCATCGCAACACGGGAGCGGCGTGGGGGATTTTAGCCGGCCAAATGTGGTTTTTCTACGTCATTACCATCGCCGTGATTATCGGAATCGTTTATTACATACAGCGTTATGCAAAAGGGCAGATGTTACTCGGAATTTCTCTCGGCTTAATGCTGGGCGGTGCGGCCGGAAACTTTATAGACCGGGCGGCGCGCCAGGAAGTGGTGGATTTTATTCATGTCATCATCGTGGATTATCACTATCCGATTTTTAATATCGCGGACTCCTCACTGTGCGTCGGTGTAATACTTTTATTTATTCATATGCTGTTTGACAGCGGGAAAAAGAAGGAGCAATAACATGAATCAATTTGAGATAACCGTTCAGCCTGAACAAAAGAGCGAACGGATTGATAAATTTTTGGCTTCAACGGGAGAAAACTGGTCACGCACTCAAGTGCAGCAATGGGTAAAAGAGGGATTGGTATCCGTTAACGGCAAATCCGTAAAAGCGAATTATAAAATGCAGCCCGGCGATCAGGTAAACGTCACCATTCCTGAACCGGAAGAATTGGACGTGCTTGCAGAGCCGATGGATTTGGACATTTACTATGAGGATCAGGACGTCTTGGTTGTGAACAAACCGCGGGGCATGGTTGTACACCCGGCGCCCGGCCATGTGACTGGGACGCTTGTAAACGGACTGATGGCTCACTGCAACGACCTTTCCGGCATTAACGGCGTCATGCGCCCGGGAATCGTCCACCGGATTGATAAAGATACTTCCGGTCTGTTAATGGTCGCTAAAAACGATATGGCGCATGAATCACTCGTTAATCAGCTCGTCAATAAAACCGTGACCAGAAAGTACAAAGCGGTTGTCCACGGGGTGATTTCACATGATGACGGAACGATTGACGCTCCGATCGGAAGAGATAAAAAAGACCGTCAAAGCATGACCGTAACAAGAGAAAGCAGCAAAAACGCCGTCACGCATTTCCACGTGCTTGAGCGTTTTCAAGATTTCACGCTCGTAGAGTGCCGTCTTGAGACCGGAAGAACGCATCAGATCCGTGTTCATATGAAATATATCGGGTTTCCTTTGGCAGGCGATCCGAAGTACGGACCGAGAAAAACCATTGATTTCAATGGTCAGGCGCTTCATGCCGGAATATTAGGTTTTGATCATCCGCGGACGGGAGAATACATGGAGTTTGAAGCGCCCCTTCCTGAAGATATGAAAAAACTCATTGAACATTTGAGAAATAGCCATTGACAGCGACTTTCTTTTCTGAAATAATAAAAACAAGCTGAATAGATTCTTTAACACAGTCCAGAGAGGCTGAGAAGGATAACGGATAGGACAGAAGAGATACACGTGTGTCTTCGTCCTGGAAAGGAACCCCTCTATGCTCTGGCAGGAGGGGTTTTTTCTTCTTATATACGAATGGAGAGGTGTCACGAGTGAATCAAAAAGCTGTTATTCTCGACGAACAGGCGATCAGGCGGGCGCTGACAAGGATAGCCCATGAAATGATCGAACGGAATAAAGGAATGAATGACTGCATTCTTGTAGGGATTAAAACAAGAGGCATTTATTTAGCGAAGCGGCTGGCCGAGCGGATCGAACAGATTGAAGGGAATCCGGTCACCGTCGGGGAAATCGATATCACCCTTTACCGTGACGACCTGACGAAAAAAACGAGCAATGAAGAGCCGCTTGTAAAAGGCGCGGACATTCCGGCCGATATCACAGACCAAAAGGTCATTGTGGTTGATGATGTGCTTTATACCGGCCGGACGGTGAGAGCTGCGATGGATGCCCTCGTTGATGTCGGGCGGCCGTCATCGATACAGCTTGCCGTGCTTGTCGACAGAGGGCACCGGGAGCTGCCGATCAGAGCGGACTATATCGGGAAAAACATTCCGACCTCAAAAGCTGAAAAAGTGATGGTTCAGCTGAGCGAAGTTGATCAGACTGATATGGTCGCCATTTACGAAAATGAATAATCACCCTTTTTAAATGCATTCCAGAGAGTTTGCAAAGAGGATTTTAAAACACAAAGCCGGGCGGATCGACGCGGCCGGGTTTTGTATGCCTCTTTGCGCAAAAAGCAAAGAGGTTTTTTTATACCATTTGAAAGTCAACCGGGAGGAAAACGCCATGAGTAAGAAAAAAGTAAACCTGGGAGTCAGGGACGTCCCCAATCCATTGTCTTGGCTGTCATTCAGCCTGCAGCATTTATTCGCCATGTTCGGTTCAACCATACTCGTGCCGAAACTGGTCGGAATGAGCCCGGCAGTGGCGCTTGTCACGAGCGGAATCGGGACACTCGCCTATCTCTTGGTGACAAAAGGCCAGATTCCCGCTTATCTCGGCTCATCATTCGCCTTTATATCACCGATTATCTTGGTGAAGGCGACGGGAGGGCCGGGGGCTGCCATGGTCGGCGCTTTCCTGGCGGGAATTGTGTACGGCCTGATCGCGCTTCTCATCAGGCAGCTTGGAACGGGGTGGTTGATGAAGCTGCTGCCCCCGGTGGTCGTCGGGCCGGTCATCATCGTCATCGGCCTCGGACTGGCAAGCACAGCCGTCAATATGGCAATGTATGCCGATCCGAATGCAAAGGAACTCGTCTACAGCTTGAAACATTTCAGTGTAGCCGGCGTCACTTTGGCCATCACCATTATCTGCGCCATCTTTTTACGGGGATTTTTAAGCCTGATTCCGGTATTGATCGGCATTATAGGCGGCTATCTGTTTGCGCTGACACAGGGCATCGTCAATTTCCAGCCGGTCATTGATGCAAAATGGTTCGCCGTTCCTGAATTTATCATCCCTTTCAAAGACTATACGCCGTCAGTGACGTTGGGCATTGCGGCTGCGATGGTGCCGGTCGCTTTCGTGACGATGTCAGAACATATCGGCCACCAAATGGTGCTGAGTAAAGTCGTCGGACAGGATTTCATTAAAAAGCCGGGACTGCACCGCTCCATAATGGGGGACAGCGTAGCGACGATTATCGCTTCGTTAATCGGCGGCCCGCCGACGACGACATACGGCGAGAACATCGGTGTCCTGGCAATTACGAGAGTTTTCAGCGTCTTTGTCATCGGCGGCGCGGGTGTGATTGCGCTGTGCTTCGGATTTATCGGAAAAGTATCAGCGCTGATCAGCTCTGTTCCGTCCGCGGTTATGGGAGGCGTTTCCTTCCTGCTCTTCGGAATTATCGCCTCCAGCGGCTTAAGAATGCTGATTGACAACAACATTGATTATGAAAACAAGAGAAATTTAATTATCACATCCGTCATCCTCGTGATCGGTGTCGGAGGGGCTTTTATTCAAGTATCAAAAGGCGGGTTCCAAATATCCGGCATGGCGCTTGCGGCAATCGTCGGAGTCATCCTGAACCTTATCCTGCCGCATGCAAATGAAGAAGACGCGATTGCATCAGAAAAACAAAATCATATGTAAAACCTTTTAAAGAAAGTCCAGAGAGGCTTGGAAGGGTTATAACGGGAAGAAGCTGTACGCTGCTTCTCTCTTTAACCGCACCCCGAGTCTATAGACCGGGGTGTTTTTTTACGGCCTTCAAGCGGAAACGGAGGAGAAAAACATGAATCATTTAACGGCGATGTCTGAACTGAGCGCAGCTGAAATTACAGAACTGCTGCGTGAGGCAAAAGCGATAAAAGAGGGAACAGTCCGCCCCGATCTCGCGGGAAAATTTGTTGCGAATCTGTTTTTTGAACCGAGCACGAGAACGCGGTTCAGCTTTGAAGTGGCGGAAAAGAAACTCGGGATGAACGTGCTCAGCTTAGACGATACGAGCACAAGCGTTCAAAAAGGCGAGTCCTTATACGACACGGTCAAAACTCTGGAATCAATCGGAGCGGACGCCTGCGTCATCAGGCACAGCACGGATGAATATTACAAAGATCTGACCGGCAGAGTCAATATTCCGATCTTAAACGCCGGCGACGGCTGCGGCCAGCACCCGACTCAGTCATTGCTCGATTTAATGACGATTCAAGAGGAATTTGAGACCTTTCAGGGCCTGACGGTTTCCATTCATGGCGATATCAAACACAGCAGGGTGGCAAGGTCAAATGCCGAGGTGCTGACAAGGCTCGGCGCACGCGTGCTGTTTTCTGGTCCGCCGCAATGGCAGGATGAGAAAAACGCCTTCGGCACCTGTATACAGACGGATGAAGCCATACAAGCTTCAGATGTCGTCATGCTGCTCCGCATCCAAAATGAAAGGCATCAGACAGAAGCCGACCAAAAAGGCTACCTGGAAGCATACGGGCTGACCGCAAAGCGGGCGGAGAGCATGAAGCGGCATGCCATCATCATGCATCCCGCACCGGTGAACAGAGGAGTCGAAATTGACACAACATTAGTGGAATGCGGAAAATCAAGAATCTTTAAACAAATGGAAAATGGCGTGTATATCAGAATGGCAGTCTTAAAAAGAGCACTGCAAACCAATGTGAAAAGGGGAGAAGCGGCTTATGTCTTATCTCATTAGGAACGGCTGGATGTTAAATGAACAGGGAGAAAAAGTGGCACAGGATATCCGGGTAACGGGTGAATTCATTTCGGAAACCGGGCTTCTGACAGCGAAAGACGGAGAAACGGTGATCGACGCTGACGGACTGTTCGTTTCACCGGGACTCGTAGACCTTCATGTTCACTTCAGAGAACCGGGCGGCGAGAAAAAAGAAACCATTGAGACGGGCTCTAAAGCCGCGGCGCGAGGCGGCTTTACCACAGTCGCAGCCATGCCGAATACAAGACCGGTGCCGGATACGAAAGAGCAGATGGAATGGCTGCAAAACCGGATCAAAGAAACCTCATCTGTCAGGGTTCTTCCTTACGCATCCATTACGATCAGACAAACCGGCGAAGAAATGACAGATTTTGAGGCGCTTCATGAAGCCGGCGCATTCGCCTTCACCGATGACGGCGTCGGCGTTCAGACGGCCGGAATGATGTATGAAGCCATGAAACGGGCGGCTTCAATGAATAAAGCGATTGTCGCTCATTGTGAGGATAACTCGCTTATTTACGGAGGGAGCGTGCATGAAGGTTCTTTTTCAAAAGCGAACGGCCTGAACGGCATACCTTCCATTTGTGAAGCGGTACATATCGCCCGTGACGTGCTGCTGGCGGAAGCGGCGGGCTGCCATTACCACGTGTGTCATATCAGCACGAAAGAGTCCGTCAGAGCCGTAAGAGACGCAAAAAAAGCGGGAATCCGCGTGACGGCGGAAGTATCGCCGCACCACCTGCTGCTTTGTGACGAAGATATCCCGGGACTTGATACCAATTTTAAGATGAATCCGCCGCTTCGCAGCAAAGAGGACAGAGAGGCGCTGATTGAAGGGCTTTTAGACGGTACGATTGATTTCATCGCCACTGACCATGCGCCGCATACAGAAGAAGAGAAAAACACGGATATGAAGCTTGCGCCTTTCGGTATCGTCGGTTTAGAAACAGCCTTTCCGCTTCTGTACACACATTTTGTGAAAAACGGGGCGTGGACGCTGAAGCAGCTGGTTGATTTCATGACGGTAAAACCTTGCGAGGCATTTGATCTTCCGTACGGAACGCTTGCACCGGGGGCGCCGGCTGACATCACCCTGATTGATCTGGAAAAAGAAGCAGCCATTGACAAAGATACATTTTTATCTAAAGGAAAAAATACGCCATTCAACAAGATGAAGTGCTTCGGCTGGCCTGTTGCAACGATGGCTGCCGGTAAGCTTGCATACGAAGAAGGGAGACTCGTCAAATGAAAAGAAGACTAGTGCTGGAAAATGGAGCGGTATTTGAGGGTGAAGCATTCGGGAGCCTGGAGCATACCGCGGGTGAAGTCGTATTCAACACGGGAATGACCGGTTATCAGGAAATTTTATCAGACCCTTCTTACTGCGGGCAGATCGTGACGCTGACGTATCCTCTGATCGGCAACTACGGAATTAACAGAGATGACTTTGAATCCATCACTCCTTTTGTAAAAGGGCTGATCGTAAAAGAACTGTGCGAGCTGCCTTCCAACTGGCGTTCGGCTTACACGCTTGACGAGTATTTGAAAATGAAAAATATCCCCGGCTTACAAGGGATTGACACGAGAAAGCTCACAAGAATGATCCGCACGGCCGGCGCATTAAAAGGAACGTTTGCTTCAAGTGAGGAGAATGTCGGAGAGGTTCTTGCAAGGCTGAAAGAAACGGAACTGCCGAGAAATCAAGTCGCTCAAGTATCTGCGAAAACGGCATATCCGAGTCCGGGCCGCGGCAAACGCATCGTACTCGTCGATTTCGGTATGAAGCACGGCATTTTAAGAGAGTTAAACAAAAGAAAATGCGATGTTATCGTTGTGCCGTACAATGTAACGGCGGAAGAAGTGCTTCAGCTCAAGCCGGACGGCATCATGCTTTCTAACGGACCCGGAGATCCGAAAGATGTGCCGGAAGCCATTGAAATGATAAAAGGCATACTCGGGAAGGTGCCGTTATTCGGAATCTGCCTCGGCCACCAATTATTTGCACTGGCATCCGGAGCGGAAACGGAAAAAATGAAATTCGGACACAGGGGTTCCAATCATCCGGTTAAAGAGCTTGCGACAGGGAAAGTCGCTTTAACCGCCCAAAACCACGGATATACAGTTTCTTCAATAGATGAGACAGAGCTTGAAGTGACGCACATTGCGATCAATGATCAAACGATCGAAGGACTCAAGCATAAAACATTGCCGGCATTTACGGTTCAGTACCACCCTGAAGCTTCACCGGGGCCGGAAGACGCCAATCATTTATTTGACAGATTCATTGACTTGATCGAAACAACTGAGAAAGAAGGGGAAGCGGTATGCCAAAACGCGTAGATATTAAAAAGATTTTAGTGATCGGATCAGGCCCGATTATTATCGGACAGGCGGCGGAATTTGATTATGCGGGCACACAGGCGTGTCTCGCTTTAAAGGAAGAAGGCTATGAAGTCATTCTCGTCAACTCGAATCCGGCAACGATTATGACGGATACGGAAATGGCTGATCGGGTATACATAGAACCGCTGACGCCGGAGTTTCTCACGCGTATTATCAGAAAAGAACGGCCGGACGCCATCCTGCCGACTCTGGGAGGCCAGACCGGACTGAATCTTGCCGTTGAGCTGTCTGAACTCGGGGTTCTTGAGGAATGCGGGGTGGAAGTGCTCGGCACAAAGCTGTCCGCCATCCAGCAGGCGGAAGACCGCGACTTATTCCGTACGCTGATGAATGAGCTGAATGAACCGGTGCCGGAAAGTGAGATCATCCGCACTTTACAGGAAGCCGAGGAATTTGTCGGCCGGATCGGGTTTCCGGTTATTGTGCGCCCCGCTTACACATTAGGCGGAACGGGCGGCGGCATCTGCTCGAATGAAGCAGAACTGAAAGAGATCGTCGAAAACGGATTAAAACTCAGCCCCGTCCATCAGTGCCTTCTGGAAAAAAGTATTGCCGGTTACAAAGAGATCGAATATGAAGTCATGAGAGACAGCAGAGATCACGCGATCGTCGTCTGCAACATGGAAAATATCGATCCGGTCGGCATCCATACGGGCGACAGCATCGTCGTTGCCCCGAGCCAGACTTTGAGCGACCGGGAATACCAGCTTTTGCGCAATGTTTCATTAAAGCTGATCCGCGCGCTCGGCATTGAAGGCGGCTGTAATGTTCAGCTCGCGCTCGATCCCGACAGCTTCCAATATTACATTATCGAAGTGAATCCGCGGGTGAGCCGCTCATCTGCCCTCGCCTCAAAAGCGACGGGTTACCCGATCGCAAAGCTTGCGGCGAAAATCGCAGTCGGGCTTTCTCTTGATGAAATGATGAATCCCGTAACGGGAAAAACATATGCGGCTTTTGAGCCCGCGCTTGACTATGTCGTTTCTAAAATCCCGCGCTGGCCGTTCGACAAATTTGAGTCGGCAAACCGCAGGCTCGGGACGCAAATGAAAGCCACCGGAGAGGTCATGGCCATCGGGCGCACCCTTGAAGAATCGCTGTTAAAGGCGGTCCGCTCACTTGAAGCCGATGTCTATCACCTGGAACTGAAGGATGCGGAAGAGATTTCTGACGGACTTTTGGAAAAACGGATCAGAAAAGCCGGGGATGAACGCCTGTTTTATCTTGCTGAAGCGTTCAGAAGAGGCTATACAGTGGAGCAGCTTCATGAGTTTTCCGCAATTGACGTATTCTTTTTGCACAAGCTCTGTAAGCTGGTCGCTTTTGAAACAGAGCTGAAAGCGGAAAAAGGCAGCCTCGCCGTCCTTCAGACAGCGAAGGAACTCGGTTTCTCCGACAAATATATCAGCCGGGAATGGAATATGCCGGAACAAGAGCTGTATCAAATGCGAAAAGAAGCAGACATCAAGCCTGTATATAAAATGGTGGATACATGTGCGGCGGAATTCGAATCAGAAACCCCGTACTTTTACAGCACATATGAGGAAGAGAACGAGTCTGAGGTTACATCAAGAAAAAGCGTCGTCGTCCTCGGTTCCGGCCCGATCCGTATCGGACAGGGCGTCGAATTTGACTATGCGACCGTTCATTCTGTCTGGGCGATCAAGCAGGCAGGCTATGAAGCGATTATTATCAACAACAACCCTGAGACGGTGTCCACTGATTTCAGCATATCAGACAAACTGTATTTTGAACCGCTGACGGTAGAAGATGTCATGCACATCATCGATTTGGAACAGCCGGAAGGCGTTGTCGTCCAATTCGGCGGCCAGACGGCGATCAATCTTGCGGAAGAATTGAGCGCCCGCGGCGTCAAAATCCTCGGCACATCACTTGAAGATTTAGACCGTGCGGAAGACCGGGATAAGTTTGAGCAGGCGCTTGAGGCGCTGAATGTGCCGCAGCCGCTCGGAAAAACCGCTGTGTCGGTGAACGAAGCGGTCAAAATTGCCGCATCCATCGGCTATCCGGTACTTGTCCGCCCTTCGTATGTGCTCGGCGGCCGGGCGATGGAAATCGTCTATCACGAAGAAGAGCTGCTTCACTATATGAAAAATGCGGTCAAAATCAACCCGCAGCATCCGGTGTTAATCGACCGTTATCTGACGGGGAAAGAAATCGAAGTCGATGCCGTATCTGACGGCGAAACAGTCGTTATTCCGGGAATTATGGAGCATATCGAGCGGGCCGGCGTCCATTCAGGGGATTCAATCGCCGTCTATCCGCCTCAGTCTTTAAGCGAAGACATTAAGAAAAAAATCGAACAATACACTGTAGCCTTGGCAAAAGGCCTTAACATCATCGGGTTGCTGAACATCCAGTTCGTACTGTCGCAAGGTGAAGTGTATGTGCTTGAGGTAAATCCGCGGTCAAGCAGAACCGTGCCGTTCTTAAGCAAAATCACAAAGATTCCGATGGCGAATCTGGCGACAAAGGTCATTCTCGGCCAAAAGCTTGCTGATTTCGGCTATCAAGAGGGGCTGCAGCCTGAACAGCAGGGGGTATTCGTGAAAGCGCCTGTCTTCTCATTCGCGAAGCTGAGAAGAGTAGATATTACGTTAGGCCCTGAAATGAAGTCGACGGGAGAGGTCATGGGCAAAGATTCAACCCTGGAAAAAGCGCTCTATAAAGCGCTGATTGCTTCTGGCATTCAAATCCCGAACTACGGCTCAGTGCTGTTGACTGTTGCCGATAAAGATAAAGAAGAAGGACTGCTGATCGCGAAGCGGTTCCACGCCATCGGCTATAAAATCTTGGCGACGGAAGGAACGGCGGCTTATTTGAAAGACGCTCAGATTCCGGCTCAAGTCGTTGGAAAAATCGGCGAAGAAGGGAAAAATCTGCTCGATGTGATCAGAAACGGCGAAGCGCAATTTGTCATCAATACGCTGACAAAGGGCAAACAGCCGGCCAGAGACGGCTTCAGAATCCGCCGCGAATCCGTTGAGAACGGAGTCGCCTGCCTGACATCTTTAGATACGGCCGAAGCCATTTTGCGGGTACTGGAAAGCATGACATTCCGGGCGGATCATATGCCTGCATCCGAAACCAATCAAAAGGCGGCAGTCACGATATGAAGAAAGCGCATTTGACTGTTCAATCCAACTTAGAAATTGCCGACCGGATTTATAAGATGGTGCTGAAAGGAGAGCTTGTCCGGCACCTTACCGAGCCGGGTCAATTTCTACATCTGAAGGTGAGTGACGCGGTCACGCCGCTATTAAGAAGACCGCTCAGCATTGCGGACGTCGATTTCGAAGCGGATGAAGTATCCGTTATCTACAGAGCTGACGGTGAGGGAACGCGTCTTTTGTCCGGGAAAAAAGAGGGCGGCAGGATAGACGTTCTCGGCCCTCTCGGCAACGGGTTCCCCGTCCGGCGGATTGAACCCGGCAAAACCGCGCTGTTAGTCGGAGGCGGAGTCGGGGTTCCGCCTTTGCAGGAACTGTCAAAGCGCCTGACGGAAAAAGGCGTAAACGTCATTCATGTGCTTGGATTTCAATCAGCAAAGGATGTTTTTTACGAACAGGAATGTCGTGCGTACGGAGACACCTATGTGGCAACGGCTGACGGTACATATGGAGAGAAAGGGTTTGTCACCGATGTCATCCGTGAAAAGCAGCTCGAATTCGATGTCCTGCTAAGCTGCGGACCGACACCGATGCTGAAAGCTCTGAAGCAGCAGTACGGCCATAAAGAGGTTTATCTTTCGATGGAAGAGCGGATGGGCTGCGGCATCGGAGCCTGCTTCGCCTGCGTGTGCCGTACGGGTGAAAGCGATACATCCTATGTAAAGGTCTGCCTTGACGGGCCGGTATTTAAAGCTGAGGAGGTGGCGCTGTAATGTTAGAGGTGAATCTGCCGGGTCTCCAATTGAAAAACCCGATCATCCCCGCTTCCGGATGTTTCGGTTTCGGGAAAGAATATGCCGGTTTTTACGATTTATCATGCCTCGGAGGCATTATGATTAAAGCAACGACGAACGAAGCCCGCTTCGGAAATCCGACGCCGAGAGTGGCGGAGACAAGCGCGGGAATGCTGAATGCCATCGGTCTGCAAAATCCCGGCCTTGAGCATGTGCTCAATCATGAGCTGCCTTGGCTCGAACAATTTGACACGCCGATTATCGCAAATGTCGCCGGTTCTCAGGTGGACGACTATAAAGAAGTGGCCGAGCACATCAGCCAAGCGCCGAATGTGCATGCGCTTGAGCTTAACATTTCATGTCCGAATGTCAAAACGGGGGGGATTGCTTTTGGTACTGATCCCGTCATGGCGGCCGAACTGACAAAAGCGGTGAAAGAAGTTTCCGCAGTGCCTGTGTATGTGAAGCTTTCGCCTAATGTCGCAAACATAACCGAAATTGCTAAAGCGATTGAAGCGGCCGGTGCTGACGGTCTGACGATGATTAATACACTCATCGGGATGAGGCTCGATCTCAAGACGGGACGGCCGATCTTAGCAAATAAAACGGGCGGACTGTCAGGCCCGGCGATCAAACCGGTCGCCATCCGGATGGTATACGAAGTCAGCCAGGCCGTTCAAATCCCGATTATCGGGATGGGAGGCGTTCAGACCGCAGAGGATGCATTAGAATTTCTTCTTGCGGGAGCGAGTGCGGTTGCCGTCGGCACGGCAAACTTCGTCAATCCGTTCGTCTGCCCGGAAATCATAGAACAGCTCCCCCGTGTACTGAGCCAACACGGCTTTCAATCTGTAAGTGAATGCATCGGAAGGAGCTGGAAACATGAAAAACAATCTGCCCATCATCGCGCTTGATTTTGCATCAGGGGAAGAGACTTTAGCGTTTTTAGATTTGTTTGAAAAGGAAAGGCTTTTTGTCAAAACGGGGATGGAGCTTTTTTATCAGGAAGGCCCCACCATCATTCACCAATTAAAAGAACGGAACTGTGATATATTTTTAGATTTAAAGCTTCATGATATCCCGACTACGGTCAATAAAGCGATGAAGCGGCTGGCCGGCCTCGGCGTTGATCTCGTCAATGTGCATGCGGCAGGGGGCGCACGCATGATGCGCGCGGCCCTTGAGGGGCTTGAAGAAGGCACGCCGGCAGGCAGAAAACGCCCGTCTTTAATCGCGGTGACTCAGCTGACCAGCACTTCAGAGCAGGTGGCGAAGGAAGAGCTTCTGCTGCATAAGCCGCTGTTAGAAACGGTTGTGCATTACGGCAAAATGGCGGAAGAGTGTGGGCTGGACGGAGTGGTATGTTCGGTACATGAAACAAAAGCCATTTATGAAGCGGTCCGGTCTTCATTTCTGACAGTCACGCCGGGCATCCGCACGGCCAGTGACGCAGCTGACGATCAAGTCCGGACGGCGACTCCGTCATTTGCGAGAGAAAACGGTTCGTCAGCCATCGTCGTGGGCCGCTCAATTACAAAAGCGGAAAACCCCGTTGAAGCATATGAAGCAATTAAACTGGAATGGGAGGGCGTTCGCCGATGAAACAGGCTATCGCAAAACATCTATTACACATTGAAGCTGTCTTTTTACGCCCGAATGAGCCGTTTACGTGGGCGAGCGGCATTTTATCACCGATCTATTGTGACAACCGTCTGACATTGTCGTATCCAAAAGTGAGAAATGATGTGGCGGACGGGCTCGGCAAACTGCTGAAAGAGCATTTCCCCGAGGCGGAGATGATCGCGGGCACTGCAACGGCGGGCATTCCGCATGCTGCGCTTCTCGCAGACCGTACAGGCGCGCCGATGTGCTACGTCAGAAGCAAACCGAAAGCGCACGGCAAAGGAAATCAAATAGAAGGCGCCATTAAGAAAGGACAAAAAACAGTCGTGATTGAAGACTTGATTTCTACCGGGGGCAGCGTGCTTGAAGCTGCGGCGGCCCTTCAAAGAGAGGGCGCGGAAGTCCTCGGCGTCATTTCCATTTTTACATACGGACTGCCGAAAGCAAAAGAAGCCTTTAAAAAAGCGGGTCTTCCTTATTACTCGTTAACGGATTATGACACGCTGATTGAAGTCGCGCTTGAAAACGGAACGATTCATTCAGCTGACATTGAAAAACTGAAATCATGGAAATTGAATCCCGAGTCAAAAGATTGGTTTAAAAAATAATGACAATAAAACAGGCCTCAGGGCCTGTTTTATTATTCCTATCAAAAAACTCGGGTTGACTTCTGTTAGAATTGTGCTAAAATTTAGTACAAATCTAAAAAGCTTATCAAGAGCGGCTGAGGGACTGGACCGATGACGCCCGGCAACCTGCGTGTCATGCAAGGTGCCGCATCCAGAAAAATGCACAGCATTTTGAAGATAAGGGCTATACCGGGTCACTGTCTTTCATTCCGCTGGATTGAAAGTTTTTTATATGAAAAAAGATTGAGGGATAAGACAACCGGCAGAAAACAACAGCTGTTTGATTGTCTCCGGGAGGAGGAAAGGAAAAATGCTAACGTATGACACATGGGAAGAGCCGGCGATTACATTTCCGGAAGACGATTCCTATAAAGGCGCGCTGTCCGTTTTAAAATGGGCATACGGCCACTACGGAGACCAGCTTGTTTACGCGTGCAGCTTCGGGATTGAAGGCATCGTCCTGATCGATTTAATTTCTAAAGTAAAGAAAGACGCGGAAATCGTGTTTCTCGATACGGGTCTTCACTTTAAAGAAACATATGAAACGATCGAAAAAGTGAAAGAACGTTATCCGGGGCTGAACATTATCTTGAAAAAACCAAGCCTTACTCTTGAGGAACAGGCCGAGGCTCACGGAGATAAACTGTGGGAAAGAGAACCGAACCAGTGCTGCTACATCAGAAAAATTCTGCCGTTAAGAGAAGCGCTCGCGGGGCATCCGGCATGGCTGTCCGGTCTTCGCCGGGATCAAGGGCCGAGCCGGGCGAACACGAATTTCCTGAATAAAGACGACAAGTTTCAATCGATTAAAGTATGCCCGCTGATCCATTGGACATGGAAAGACATCTGGAGATATACTTCCAAGCATGAGCTGGATTACAATATCCTCCACGATCAGGGGTATCCGAGCATCGGCTGTGAACCGTGCACTTCACCTGCGTTTACCGCGGAAGATTTGCGGAGCGGCAGATGGAACGGCATGGCGAAAACAGAATGCGGACTGCATGAATAAAGGAGCTGCACGATGGAATTAGCCGCTATTTTATTCTGCCTGTTTTTTGCCATGAATATCGGAGCCAGCGGAGCCGCGGCTTCAATGGGAGTCGCTTACGGGTCCGGCGCAGTTAAAAAGAAAACGTATGCGCTGATCATCTGCGCGGTCGGAGTCCTGTCAGGGGCGGTTATCGGCGGCGGTGAAGTCGTTAAGACGATCAGCGGCGGAATCATTCCCGAACAAACCATTACGC
This sequence comes from Bacillus sp. JNUCC-22, assembly GCF_018861275.1. Taxonomy (NCBI): domain Bacteria; kingdom Bacillati; phylum Bacillota; class Bacilli; order Caryophanales; family Bacillaceae; genus Bacillus; species Bacillus sp. JNUCC-22. The sequence continues at coordinate 1,560,731 of NZ_CP076408.1, forward strand.
TCACCATTGTCTGCATTATTATCGGATCGGCGGCGCTATCGTTATTCACGGCGAATGTGCTCGGCATTCCGCTGTCGACGAGTGAGGTCACTGTCGGGGCGATTGTCGGTGTCGGCGTCGCGTACAAAGTATTGTTTTTACAGCATCTTTTAGTCATCGTGAGTTTTTGGGTGCTCGTACCGTTCGTCGCGTTCTGTTTCACGTTTCTCGTCTCGAAGGTATTCAGTTCTCTGAATATTCGAGTCATTTCGAATCGGAAACAGAAGATTTTAGGGATTGTGCTGCTGATTGCGGGGTTTTGGGAAGCTTTTTCAGCCGGAATGAACAATGTCGCAAATGCGGTGGGCCCTTTGGTTGCTGCGGGCGTGCTCAGCGTGTCCAAAGGAACGCTGTACGGAGGCATCTTTGTCGCTCTCGGCGCTCTGCTTTTAGGACGCAAAGTGCTTGAAACCAACGGGAAAAAGATTACGAGATTTTCAGCCGGAGAAGGCATACTGCTTTCAGGAACCGGCGCGGGGCTTGTCATTATCAGTTCCGTCTTCGGTCTGCCGGTCCCATTGGCGCAAGTCACATCATCATCAATTATCGGTATCGGAATGGCCAAAAACGGGCCGAACGTTTTTCATAAAGAAGTCGTGAAAACGATGCTCAAAGTATGGGTCGTTTCACCGTTTTTGTCACTGTCGATTTCGTATTTGCTTGTCTCCCTGCTGTTAAAAGGAGATTACTATTCCATCTTTATGATGGCCAGCGTGCTTTTGGCAGCTGGCGGAGCCGCCAGTCTGATGAAAGCCATCCGAAAAGAGAAACGCTCTGTCCATGAACAAGGCGGAGGCATTTAACTATTAATCTGAGTTTATTTATCTGTTAACTGGGAGGAATCATGTATTATGAGTTTAGCACCGCACGGAGGAACATTAATTAATCGGGTAAATGAGCAGTATGATCTTACATCCGTCCAAAAAGAAATTGAGCTTGATTTGATTTCGTTCGCTGATTTAGAGCTGATCGGGATCGGGGGGTACAGCCCGATTGAAGGATTTTTCACAGAAAAAGATTACGTGTCAGTCGTTGAAAATATGCGTCTGGCATCCGGGGTTGTCTGGTCCCTGCCGATCACGCTTCCGGTCGATTCAGAAAAAGCGGCTGAGCTTGCCGTCGGCGACACGGTGAAACTGACTTACGGCGGAGAAACATACGGCGTAGTCGACATCGAAGATATTTATACGCCGGATAAACAAAAAGAAGCCGTTCACGTATATAAAACCGATGATGCCGCGCATCCGGGCGTGAAAAAATTATTTTCACGCGGCGATACGTATGTCGGCGGGCCGATCACATTAGTTAAAAAAGCGTCAAAGCAGTTTCCCGAGTTTACATTTGAACCTGCCGATACAAGACGAAGCTTCGAAGAAAAGGGCTGGAAAACCATTGTCGGTTTCCAAACGAGAAATCCGGTCCACCGCGCCCACGAATATATCCAAAAAACTGCGCTTGAGACGGTTGACGGCCTGTTTTTGAACCCGCTCGTCGGTGAAACAAAATCAGATGACATTCCGGCGGATGTCAGAATGGAAAGCTACCAGGTGCTGCTCGATCATTATTATCCGAAAGACCGCGTGTTCCTCGGCGTATTTTTGGCGGCTATGCGGTATGCGGGGCCGAGAGAAGCCATTTTCCACGCGCTTGTCCGCAAAAACTACGGCTGCACGCATTTTATCGTCGGCCGCGATCATGCCGGCGTCGGTGATTACTACGGCACATATGAAGCCCAAGAGCTGTTTGATCAATTTACAGCGGATGAACTCGGGATTACACCGATGAAATTCGAGCACAGCTTCTTCTGCCGGAAATGCGGCAACATGGGAACGGCCAAAACATGCCCGCATGACAGAGAAGACCACGTCATTCTGTCAGGAACAAAGGTCAGAGAAATGCTGCGAAGCGGCGTCATGCCGCCGGCGGAATTCAGCCGTCCTGAAGTTGTCGAGGTGTTGATTAAAGGGCTGAAAACGAAAGAAGAAGCAGGCGTTTCTTAAGGAGGAAAATAGAGTGACAAATCGTGATATCGTGTGGCATGAAGCCTCAATAACGAAAGAAGAATACCAGCAGAAAAACAAGCATAAAAGCTCTATCCTCTGGCTGACGGGCTTAAGCGGTTCAGGAAAATCCACGATTGCAAACGCCGCAGCGCGCGAGCTGTTTGAACAAGGCTATCAAGTCATCGTGCTTGATGGTGATAACATCCGCCACGGCTTAAACAAGGACTTAGGTTTTTCCGATGATGACCGCAAGGAAAATATACGCCGCATCGGGGAAGTGGCGAAGCTTTTCGTTCAGCAGGGAACCATCGTCATCACGGCTTTTATTTCTCCGTTCCGTGAGGACAGAGATCAGGTGAGAGAGCTTGTGGCGGAGGGCGAATTTAATGAAATCTATGTGAAATGCGACCTCGATATATGTGAAAAGCGCGATCCGAAAGGTTTATATAAAAAAGCAAGAAATGGTGAAATTCCGTTCTTTACGGGGATCGACTCACCGTATGAAGAGCCGAAAGCGCCTGAGCTCGTACTTGATTCAGGCAAATTTGAACGCGAAGAATGCACGGGAAGACTGGTTGACTTTGTGAAAAACAGCTTAGCATAATAGGTCCAAAAAGGCCGCGCAATCAGCCGGATATCCCCCGCAATGGCGGGATATGGTAAAATAGCTGAAGTGCGGCCTCGCGGCTGTTCTGGGAAGATTTCAAAACGGATCGGGGAGACATGCTATGGGGAAAGTATTTATCGTTGGAGCCGGTCCGGGAGATCCGGACTTATTAACGGTGAAGGCAATGAAAGCCATACAGAAAGCGGACGTTATATTATATGACAGATTGGTAAACAAAGAGATTTTACAGTACGCCGGAGAAGAAGCGGATCTGATTTACTGCGGCAAGCTCCCGGATTTTCACATTATGAAACAGGATACGATCAACCGTTTTCTTGTGAAGTATGCGAAAAAGGGGAAAACCGTTGTAAGGCTCAAGGGGGGCGACCCGTTTGTTTTCGGTCGCGGAGGCGAAGAAGCGGAGGCTCTCGCACAAAACGCCATTCCGTTTGAGATCGTTCCCGGCATTACATCAGGAATCGCGGCTGCTGCTTATGCCGGCATTCCGGTGACGCACAGAGAGGCGAGCTCCAATGTCGCATTCGTTACGGGGCATTATAAACAAGAAGACGACTTTGAAGAAAAATGGAAAGCGCTGGCGACGGGCATTGATACGCTGGTGATTTATATGGGAATTAAAAATATCCGGCAGATTGAAAGAATGCTGCTGGAAAACGGCAGAGACGCCGGCACCCCGGCAGCCTTTATTCATTGGGGAACGACGGACAGGCAAAAAACAGTCGTCTGCACCGTCGGCACGCTTTCAGACACAGTGATAAAAGAAGAAATCAAAAACCCGAGCTTAATTGTTATCGGTGATGTCGTCAATTATCACTGCAAACTGGACTGGTATGCATCTGATCAGAAAAATCTGGATTTGAGCGAGGCGTTGTAAATGAAGCAGGCGATTTTATACATCGGGCACGGAAGCAGGCTGAAAAAAGCGCAGACAGAGTCGGCGGCGTTTTTAAAAGGGTGCATGCCGCACGCTGACGCTCCCATTCAGGAAATTTGTTTTTTAGAACTGCAGGAACCGTCTATTGAAGCGGGATTTGAAGCATGTGTCAGACAAGGCGCCACTCATATTGCGGCCGTGCCTTTGCTGCTGTTGACCGCTGCCCACGCAAAACATGACATTCCGGCTGAAATCGCCCGTGCGGCGGCCCTGCATCCCGATATAAAAGTGACATATGGTGTTCCGATCGGAGTGGACGATGAAGTCGTAAAAGCGGTGCATCATCGCATTGAAGATACCGGAGTGCCCATTGAGCAGGCGAAAGTGGTGCTGATCGGAAGAGGAAGCACAGATCCGGCAGTTAAGAACGCAGTCAGTGAGATTGCCGGAAAACTTGAGGCGATTACACCTGTTAAAGAAGTCATCCCTTGTTTTTTAACAGCATGTGATCCGCACTATAAAGAAGTGTTTGCCGGCCTTGAAGAGGATGACGGAGCACCCGTTTTTATCGTTCCATATCTTCTGTTTACCGGGCTTTTAATGACTGAGATTGAACGGGAAGTTCAAAAGCTTCAAACGGTCAATCAAAATGTTCATCTCGCTTCATACTTAGGTTTTCACCCGCATATTAAGCAGGCGTTTTTGAACCGTGTGTCAGAAGCTGTTCGAAACCCCGGCGGTCAGTTTGATTTTAAGGGGGGACAGTATGCTGCCTCTGCACATTAATTTAAGCGGAAAAAGAATTATCATCGCGGGCGGAGGTAATGTTGCCTTAAGAAGGCTCAAAACGGTGCTTCCGGAAGACGCGGATATTACTGTAATCAGTCCCGATGCCCTGCCTGAAATTAAACAGCTGGCGGATGAAGGGCGCATCCGCTGGGTTTCCCGTAAAATTGAAATGAAGGATCTCGCGCCCGCTTTTTTCATCATTGCCGCGACAAATGACCGCAGCGTGAATCAGGAGATAGCCGCGAGCGCTTCTGAAACGCAGCTGGTCAATTGTGTAAGCGATGCTGAACAGGGCAGCGTGTATATGCCGAAGATCATCCGCAAAGGGCGCATTCAAGTATCCGTATCAACAAGCGGCGCAAGCCCGGCACATACGAAAAGACTGGCTGAGGACTTAGAGCCTCTCATTACTGCTGATTTGGCTGAAGAAGTGGATCGATTATTTGAGAAAAGAAGAAGACCATAAAAAACACCTTGTCTGTCATCAGGCAGGGTGTTTTTTATAATGTCCTCACAGTCCCCGAATGTGAACAATTCAAAACGAAAGCGGGCAGTTTGAACGGTATATGCCGACAAGCGGTCAGGATTGCGAAGTGATGCGGAATATCTATCTGATCCCAATGCCGCCTGGATTCCGCCCGCATACAAAGGAAAGGTCAGAGACCCGGCATGATTATATTAACTGGGCCGGATGTGTTCAGGTTTGACGAGGGAAGGTGACAGTATCCGCCGCCAAATCAGGTGTGACCGTTTTAATCAGAGACGGCCCCGGCGGATCAGGCAGACATGACGGGAAACTGATCAGATATTGTAAAGATCGGTTCTGACGGCTGGGAGAGTGTCGTCTCCGTTTATACGTAATAAAAAACACCTCCAAGCTGAGTGCGGGTTTCAGCTTGGAGGTGCGTTTATTTTTTCAGCCGTATGACAAGGTCGGCATCAGGTGTGACAAATACGGTATGCTGGCTGTCATAGGTGACAAATCCGGGCTTTGCGCCGTTTGGCTTTTTCACGTGTCTGATTTTTGTATAATCAACGGGAACGGAGCCGGAATCTTTCGCCTTGGAAAAATAAGCGGCGATCGCAGCCGCCTCCAGTATGGATTGTTCATCCGGATCGCTGCTTTTAATCACAACGTGGGAACCGGGAATGTCTTTCGTGTGGAACCATAAATCATCCCTTGCGGCAGCTTTTGTCGTTAAGTACTCATTTTGTTTATTGTTTTTGCCGACAAGAATCGTCAATCCCCGTGAAGATTCATATTGCTCCAAAACAGGAACGTGCTGCTTCTGTTTTTTCTGTCCTCGCTGCTGTTTCGGTCGCAGATATTTGCCTTCCACAAGCTCCTCCCTTATTTCGTGAATATCCTTTGTGGAGGCGGAGGAGAGCTGCTGGATCAGCTGATCGAAATAAGCGATTTCCTCCTCGGCCAGACGGATCTGTTCTTTTACCACCTCGACGGAATTCTTCGCCTTTTGATACTTAGTAAAATACATCTGCGCGTTTTCTGACGGTGTTTTGTTCGGATTTAAAGGGATGGTCAATGTCTTACTTTCTTCATCATAATAATTGATGACTTCCGCTTCTTTGTCACCTTTTTTCAGCATGTACAAATTTGCCGTCAGCAGTTCGCCGTATAGCTGGAATTCCTTCGCATTCTCTGAGTAGTCGAGCGTCTTTTCCAGCTTTTTTATCTTATTGGCGTTCTTTTTCCGTTCGTTTGCGACAAACCGCTCGAGATCCTGAGCCTGCTGTTTGACGCGGTCGCGTTCCGCCTTGCCGAAATAAAACCGGTCCAACAGCTCACTCAGTGAGTGAAAGGTGCGCTCTTCTCCGTTTACATGTGTGAGAGACAGGAGATAAAAGTATTCCTTTCCGCCGGCTGTCGTAATGTTCGGTGTAAACCTGCAATCTTTCACGGCATGGAACATTTCAATCAGCGTCTTCGGCAGCGTTATTTTGTTAGCGAGGCCCGCTCTGTGCACGGCTTCTTTTGCAAACAGCGGAGAAACACCGGAGAAGTGTCTGACGATCTGCTGGTCAAGCCGTCCTTCCTGAAAACTGAGATAACGCAAAACGTCCTCTTCATCCGCGGCAAGCAGCGAAATTTTTTCCTGAGCGGGAGGAAGCTTGTAATCATATCCCGGCAGAACGGTCCGGTAGCTGTTCATCGACGGAGATAAATGTTTCAGCCCGTCGATGATGGCTCCTTCTCCGTCAGTCAGAATAATATTGCTGTGCCGCCCCATAATTTCAACATACAGCGTTCTGACGGTTTCGTCGCCGATTTCATTTCTGCTTTTTATGCGGAATATCATAATCCGGTCTAATCCGGCCTGTTCTATTTTCTCAATAAATCCGCCTTCGATATGCTTTCTGAGCAGCATACAAAACATCGGCGGCTCGCTCGGATTTTCATAGGCCTGGTTTGTCATGTGCACCCGTGAATAGCTCGGATGCGCCGATAATAATAATTTATGGTTTTTTCCGTTAGCGCGGATATGGAATATCACATCGTGCTTAAAAGGCTGATGGACTCTCGTAATCCGTCCTCCGGCGATCCGGCTGTTTAATTCATGTATCATTCCGTATGTAAACATGCCATCAAAAGACATATAAAACACCCTTTCCTTCTTCCTGCATTCGATAATTATAGCATGAAAAGGGACGAGTCAGAATAAGCTTGTTTACAGAGTGACATCTCTAAAGCGAGGCAGGGGAGTGGACGAGAAGAATGAAGTTTCATGAAATGGGACAAACCGATTTGCTGAAAGCAACAAATACGTCCATTAAACAGGGGTTGACCGAAAAAGAGGTGAAAAAACGCCTTGAAAAGCACGGACCGAACGAGCTTCAGGAGGGCAAGAGGACACCGGCGATCGCCGTGTTTTTCGCCCAATTTAAAGATTTTATGGTGCTCGTGCTGCTGGCGGCAACCTTAATATCCGGGTTTTTAGGCGAATATGTAGATGCCGTAGCGATTATGGCGATTGTATTTGTCAATGGGGTTCTCGGTTTTTTTCAAGAGCGGCGGGCGGAAAAGTCTTTACATGCATTAAAAGAGCTGTCAACGCCGTATGTGTCAGCGTTGCGGGACGGGAGCTGGAAGAAAATTCAGTCCAAGGAGCTCGTTCCCGGCGATATCATGAAATTTTCAAGCGGCGACCGGATTGGCGCGGATGTGCGGATCGTTGAAGCGAAAAGCCTTGAAATTGAGGAATCGGCGCTGACCGGGGAATCAATTCCGGTGGTTAAACAAGCTGATAAACTGAGAAAGCCGGATGTTTCGTTAGGCGACATCAGCAATATGGCGTTTATGGGTACGATCGTAACGCGCGGCAGCGGTGTCGGCGTCGTCGTCGGTACAGGAATGAATACGGCAATGGGGAAAATCGCCGATATGCTGGAATCCGCCGGCAGCCTTTCAACACCGCTGCAGCGAAGACTTGAAGAGCTCGGCAAAATTTTAATTATCGTCGCGCTCCTTTTAACGGTATTGGTCGTTGCAGTCGGCGTCTTACAGGGACATGAGCTTTACAGCATGTTTTTGGCCGGGGTGTCATTGGCCGTCGCCGCGATTCCGGAAGGGCTTCCCGCCATTGTTACGGTGGCATTATCAATCGGCGTCCAGCGCATGATCAAACAAAAATCAATTGTCAGAAAGCTCCCGGCGGTTGAAACATTGGGCTGCGCCTCTGTCATTTGTTCTGATAAAACCGGCACGCTGACACAAAACAAAATGACCGTCACCCATATGTGGTCAGGGGGAAAAACATTTAAAGTGTCAGGCATCGGCTATGAGCCGGAGGGCGTTTTCACCCGAGATGAGCGGGAAATCAAGCCGAAAGATGAGAAGATTCTTGAACAGATGCTGGTTTTCGGCGCGTTGTGCAACACCTCCGAAATCGCACTGAAAGACGGCCATTATGTACTCGACGGCGATCCGACAGAAGGAGCGCTGCTGACGGCTGCAAGAAAGGGCGGCTATTCAAACGATTGGCTCAGCGGGCACTACCGCGTGGTTGCCGAGTTTCCGTTTGACTCCGTCCGCAAAATGATGACCGTCATTGTAGAGGATCAGGAAAAAAAGCAGTTCGTCATCACTAAAGGAGCGCCCGATGTGCTGATTGACCGCTCGTCACATTTGATGTACGGCGCAAGAAGCGCGCCATTTTCAGGAGAAAAGAAAGCAGAAACGGAAGCGGTTCTGAAAGAGCTGGCGTCGCAAGCTTTGCGTACGATCGCGATTGCTTATAAACCGCTTAAGCCCGGAGAAAAGCCGACAATGGAGCAGGCGGAAAAAAATCTGACGATACTCGGCTTGTCAGGCATGATTGATCCGCCCCGTCCGGAGGTCAGACAGGCGATTAAAGAATGCCGTGAAGCCGGCATTAAAACGGTTATGATCACAGGGGATCACGTCGAAACGGCAAAGGCCATTGCAAAAGATTTGCGTCTTCTTCCGAAAAAGGGGCGTGTGATGGACGGCAAGACGCTGAATGAGCTTACGGAGAAAGAACTTATCGAAACGGTCGATAATGTCTACGTCTTCGCACGCGTGTCGCCTGAACATAAATTGAAAATTGTCAAAGCGTTCCAGAAAAACGGACACGTCGTCGCCATGACGGGAGACGGGGTTAATGACGCGCCGGCCATAAAGCAGGCAGATATCGGCGTTGCCATGGGCGTGACGGGAACGGATGTGGCAAAGGAAGCCTCTTCTCTCATTCTGGTAGATGATAACTTTGCTACGATTAAATCAGCCATAAAAGAGGGACGGAATATCTATGAAAATATAAGAAAATTCGTCCGTTATTTGCTCGCCTCCAACGTCGGTGAAATTTTAGTGATGCTGTTTGCGATGCTTCTCGCTCTGCCGCTGCCGCTCGTTCCAATTCAGATACTGTGGGTGAACTTAGTCACTGACGGGCTGCCGGCGATGGCCCTCGGTATGGATCAGCCGGAAGGAGACCTGATGAGGCGGAAGCCGCGGCATCCGAAAGAAGGAGTGTTTGCGAGAAAACTGGGCTGGAAAGTCGTATCAAGAGGGTTTTTAATCGGAGCTGCAACCATTTTAGCGTTTATCATCGTCTATCACCGCAATCCTGAAAATCTGCCCTACGCACAGACTGTTGCATTCGCGACTCTTGTCCTGGCTCAGCTTATACACGTGTTTGACTGCCGGAGCGAAACGTCTGTTTTCTCCCGGAATCCGTTTGAAAATATCTATCTGCTCGGGGCCATCATTTCTTCTATCTTCCTGATGGTCATCGTCATCTATTATCCGCCGCTGCAGCCGATTTTCAAAACAGTGCCGATTACGCCGGGCGATTGGATGCTGATTATCGGTATGTCGGGCATACCTACTTTTTTGCTGGCGGGTTCACTTTTGACAAGAAAAAAATAATTCCATATGATATAATCTTAGGGGTAATAGCATGTCTATTGCCCTTTTATTTTGATAACGGGAAAGAATTGGGTGTTTCATATGATACGGAGTATGACAGGCTTCGGCAGCGCAAGCAGCACAAAAGGCGATCTCTCGGCAACCGTTGAATTGAAATCCGTCAATTATCGGTTCAAAGAAGTGAACGCCCGCCTGCCACGGCCTTTGCTATATGTAGAGGATAAGCTGAAACAAACGATATTGCAGCATATACAGCGCGGAAGAGTAGAGCTGTTTCTCACTGTAAACAGTGACGCGCTCATAAAAAGAAGCCTGAACATCGATTGGGAGCTCCTTGATGAATATGTGAGCGCCGCACGCGTCATGAAAGAGCGCTACAGCCTGGCCGCAGAACCCGATGCAATGGAGTTCTTTAAATTTGAACATATTGCGCAGATACACGAAGAACAGATGCGTGATGACAAGCTTGAAGAAGTCATCAGGGAAGCCGCTGAGCTGGCTGTAAAGGAACTTTGTGACATGAGGGAAAAAGAAGGACGGCTTTTGGCGGAAGACTGCTTTCTGCACATTGAGCGGCTTGAGACGCTGTCCGAACAGGTGAAAGAGCGCGCTTCGGCCGTTGTTATTCAATACCGCGAGCGTCTTTACGCCCGAATGAAGGAATGGACGGAGGATGCGCTCGACGAAAGCAGGCTGATCACGGAATGCGCCATTTTCGCCGATCGTTCTGATATAACGGAAGAAATTACCAGATTGAAGAGCCATTTTGTTCAATTCCGTGATATATTAAAAGAAGGCGGGGCAGTCGGCCGCAAACTTGATTTCCTTGTTCAGGAGCTTAACCGAGAAGCGAACACGATCGGCTCAAAAGCCAATGATCATCAAATCACAAAGCTTGTCGTTGAAATGAAAAGTTCTATTGAAAAATTGAAGGAACAAGTGCAAAATATAGAATAGCGACTGTGCGTATTGTTTACAGACGGCCTCTTCAGGTTACACTAGAGACGTCTATTTTACAGGGGGAACGTAGAAGATGACGATTAAACTGATTAATATCGGATTTGGCAATATCATCTCCGCCAATCGGATGATTTCGATTGTCAGCCCGGAGTCTGCGCCAATAAAGCGAATGATCCAGGATGCAAGAGACCGCGGAATGCTAATAGACGCTACATACGGACGAAGAACCCGTGCAGTTGTCGTCATGGATAGTGATCACATTATCTTATCTGCCGTCCAGCCTGAGACAGTTGCACACAGACTTTCTGTGAAAGAAGAAATTATGGATGAAGGGCAGGGGTAATTGCCGCATGAAAGAAAGAGGGTTATTAATCGTTCTCTCAGGTCCCTCCGGAGTTGGAAAAGGAACGGTTCGGCAAGCAATATTTTCACAACAGGACACGAAATTTGAATACTCAATTTCAGTCACGACGAGAAACCCGAGAGAGGGCGAGGTCGATGGCGTCGATTATTTCTTTAAATCTAGAGATGAATTCGAACGCATGATTGAAAACAACAAACTGCTTGAGTGGGCAGAATATGTCGGCAACTATTACGGGACGCCCGTTGATTATGTCGAACAGACGCTTCAAGAAGGAAAAGACGTCTTCTTAGAGATTGAAGTGCAGGGCGCGCTCCAAGTGCGGAATGCATTTCCGGAAGGCCTGTTTATCTTCTTAGCGCCGCCGAGTCTTTCTGAGCTGAAAAACAGAATCGTGACAAGAGGGACTGAAACCGACGATTTAATCGAAAACAGAATGAATGCCGCAAAAGCTGAAATCGAAATGATGGACGCGTATGATTATGTCGTTGAAAACGACGATATCCAAACGGCTTGTGATAAGATTAACGCAATCGTTCTCGCCGAGCACTTAAAACGTGAACGCGTCGCTCCGAGATATAAGAAAATGCTGGAGGTAGAATAACTTATGTTAGATCCGTCAATTGACTCTTTAATGAATAAATTAGATTCTAAATATACGCTGGTGACCGTGTCTGCAAGACGCGCGCGTGAAATGCAGATCAAAAAAGACCAGCAGATTGAACATACCATTTCTCACAAATATGTAGGCAAAGCTTTAGAAGAAATTGACGCGGGCCTGCTTTCGTTTGAAAGAGAAGACAGCGAATAACAAGCACACGTAGCAACCTATCTCTACATAGGTTGTTATTTTTTTCCGTTTGGGATTTGTCCAATGCTTTCATAAAGGGGAGAAGACTTCATGAAAAACCGAAACATTTTGCTATGCGTAAGCGGAGGAATTGCCGTTTATAAAGCTTCCGCACTCACGAGCAAGCTGGTTCAGGCCGGCGCAAACGTCAAAGTGATTATGACTGAGTCCGCGCGTGAGTTTGTTTCTCCGCTGACATTTCAGGCGCTGAGCCGGAATGAAGTATATACAGATACATTTAATGAACAAAATCCGAAGGTGATTTCTCATATTGATGCCGCTGACTGGGCGGATTTAATTATTGTCGCGCCCGCTACGGCAAATATCATCGGCAAGCTTGCCAACGGAATTGCTGACGATATGCTTACAACGACGGTGCTGGCGGCTGAGGCCCCGGTCTGGGTGGCGCCTGCGATGAATGTCCATATGTATGATCATCCGGCGGTGAAACGGAACATCTCTGTGCTTTATCAGGACGGGGTCCGCTTTATCGAGCCGAGTGAAGGCTATTTGGCATGCGGATATGTCGGCAAAGGAAGGCTGGAGGAGCCGGAGCTTATTGTTGAGCGTGTCAGAGAGCATTTTAAGGAGCCTGAAGACGATGCGCCGCTGAAAGGAAAACATATGGTCATTACGGCCGGTCCGACGCGCGAAGCCGTGGACCCTGTCCGCTTCTTCACAAATAAATCCACCGGCAAAATGGGCTATGCCGCTGCTGAAGCCGCCGTCCGTCTCGGGGCGCGGGTGACGCTGATTTCAGGCCCGGTGTCAATAGAGCCGCCAGTCGGGCTGTATCAGTTTCTTCCTGTGCAATCGGCAGCTGATATGAGAGAAGCCGTGCTTTCTGTGTTTGATTCATGCGACATGGTGATTAAGACGGCGGCCGTGGCCGATTTTACGCCGGCGGCTGTTTCTGATCACAAAATGAAGAAGAAAGACGGTTCGCTCGTGATCGAATTCAACCGTACGGCAGACATACTGAAAGAACTCGGCGAACGGAAAACACACCAGCTGCTGGTCGGATTTGCGGCTGAAACGCAAGACGTCGAACGCTATGCGCGCAGAAAACTCGAACAGAAAAACCTTGATATGATCGTTGCGAATGATGTGAAAGCAGAAGGGGCCGGATTTGGCACGGATACGAATGTCGTCACCTTCTATTTCCGGGACGGAAGAAAACGGGAGCTTGCGCTTATGTCTAAACTTGACGTTTCCTTTGAAATGCTGAAGGAAATGACCGCTTTGAAAGCCGAGGACCGAAAACCCGTATGAATGTAGCAGAAGTCATTGTCGATGTCAGCTCCAAAAACATTGACAGACCCTTTGATTACAAAATTCCCGATCATTTAAAAGGGATGATCGAAGTCGGCATGCGGGTGATTGTCCCGTTTGGCCCGCGCAAGCTTCAAGGATTTGTGACCGGTTTGAAAGATTCGTCTGAATTAAACGGCGGCTCAATGAAGGAAGTCGAGAAGCTTCTTGATTTGACGCCCGTTCTGACTGAGGAACTGATGCAGCTGTCTTCATGGCTTTCTGACAAAACGCTGTCGTTTAAAATCACGGCGCTTCAGGCAATGCTGCCCGCCGCACTGAAGGCGAAGTACGAGAAAGAGCTGAAAGTCGTTGACGAAGAAGCGCTGACACCGGACATCAAACAGCTTTTCAGGAATCAAAAAAGTCTTCTGTACTCGGATACTACCGATGAAAGCATTCTTTCGTCACTTCAAAAATTCGTGCGCAAAGGAAGCATTGATGTCACATATAAAGTCGCCCAAAAAACGAATAAAAAAATGATCCGCATGATCGAAGCGGGGGCGGACAAAGAAGAACTCGCCCGGCACGCAGATTCATTGACAAAGCAGGCTTCTAAACAGCTCGCCGTGCTTACTTATTTTATCGGCGGGGGAGCAAAGATTTCCGCGGCCGAACTTTGCAAAAAGACCGATTCCAGTTCCGCGACGCTGAAAACGCTTCTTAAAAAGGGGCTTCTTACGGAAAGCTTTGAGGAGGTTTACCGCGATCCTTATCAGGACAGAATGTTCAAAAAAACAGAGCCGCTCTCTCTTACAGAAGAGCAGCAGGCCGCTTTTGAGCCGATTAAACAAGCTGTAGCCGATCATGTCCATCACGTCTTTCTGCTTCATGGCGTCACGGGAAGCGGCAAAACGGAAATTTACCTGCAATCCATTGAGAAAGTGCTGGCAAAAGGACAAGAAGCCATCGTGCTCGTTCCGGAAATCTCGTTGACACCGCAAATGGTCAACCGTTTTAAAGGCCGCTTCGGCTCACAGGTTGCGGTCATGCACAGCGGATTATCCACAGGTGAAAAATACGATGAATGGCGGAAGATTCAGCGCAAGGAAGTCCGGCTTGTCGTCGGAGCCAGATCGGCCATCTTTGCCCCGTTTGAAAATCTCGGCATGATCATTATTGATGAAGAGCACGAATCTTCCTATAAGCAGGAGGAAATGCCGCGGTATCATGCAAAGGACGTAGCCATCCGCCGGGCCGAGCATCACAGCTGTCCGGTCGTCCTCGGGAGCGCCACGCCGACATTGGAGTCATTTGCGCGGGCGAAAAAAGGCGTTTATGAGCTGCTTCCATTAAAACATCGCGTAAATCGCCAGCTCATGCCTGACGTTTCTCTCGTTGATATGAGAGAAGAACTGAGAAACGGCAACAGATCAATGTTTTCAAGAGAACTGATGGAACAGCTGGAAGAGAAGCTTGCAAAAAAAGAGCAGGCCGTCCTTTTTCTGAATAAACGGGGGTATTCCTCGTTTGTGATGTGCCGGGACTGCGGTTATGTGCCGCAATGTCCGCATTGCGACATTTCGATGACTTATCACCGCTACGGACAAAGGCTGAAATGCCATTACTGCGGCCATGAGGAACCTGTCCCGGGAACATGCCCGGAATGCGGCAGCGAACATATCCGCTTTTTCGGCACGGGAACGCAGCGTGTGGAGGAGGAGCTTACCAAAGTGCTGCCTCAGGCGCGCGTGATCAGGATGGATGTGGACACCACTTCAAGAAAAGGCGCCCATGAAAAACTGTTGTCAGCGTTCGGTGAAGGGAAGGCGGATATCCTGCTCGGTACGCAAATGATCGCAAAAGGGCTTGATTTTCCGAACGTGACGCTCGTGGGAGTATTAAGCGCAGATACGACGCTTCACATCCCTGATTTCAGGGCCGCGGAGAAGACATTCCAGCTGCTGACGCAGGTAAGCGGCCGGGCCGGGCGGCATGAAAAGCCGGGAACGGTGGTCATTCAAACGTATACACCGTCTCATTACAGCATTCAGCTGACGAAAACGCACGACTATGAAACTTTTTTTCAGCAGGAAATGGCGCACAGACGGGCCCAGTCATACCCGCCTTATTATTACGTGGCGCTGGTGACCGTTTCTCATGAAGAAGCGGCAAAAGCCGCGGTCACCGCAGAAAAGATTACAAACTATTTAAGGGCGGGATGCGGGCCTGATACGAAAATTCTCGGGCCGGCGGCTTCCCCGATCGCCAGGATCAAAGATAGATATCGCTATCAATGCGTGATAAAATACAGACAGGAAAACGAGTTGCAGATTCAGTTGAAAAAGATACTGGAGCACTATAAACGCGACATTGCGCAAAAGCATGTCATGATTTCAATCGATATGAATCCGTACATGCTGATGTAACATTAGTTTTTGGAGGGCGAAATTTTGGCTGTGAAAAAAATCGTCACACACCCGGCGGAGGTTCTGGAAACACCTGCTGATGAAGTGACAGTGTTTGATAAAAAATTAAAAAAACTGCTTGACGATATGTACGATACGATGCTCGAAATGGATGGCGTCGGCCTCGCCGCGCCGCAAATCGGCATTTTAAAAAGAGCGGCCGTCGTGGACATCGGTGAAGAAAGCGGCCGGATCGACCTTGTAAATCCGGTTATTCTTGAAAAGAGCGGTGAACAGACCGGAGTCGAGGGCTGCTTAAGCTTTCCCGGGGTTTACGGCGATGTCACCCGCCCGGATTACGTAAAGGTAAAAGCCCACGACCGTAAAGGAAAACCGTTTATTTTAGAAGCGGAGGGTTTTTTGGCCAGAGCCGTTCAGCATGAAATGGATCATTTAGACGGCATTTTATTCACATCAAAAATTACGGCTTACTACACTGAAGAAGAACTGGCAGAAATGGAAGGATGATTGGATGACAAGGATCGTTTTTATGGGAACGCCCGACTTTTCAGTTCCCGTCCTGCGCACGCTTATTGAAGACGGGTATGAAGTAGTTGGTGTCGTTACGCAGCCTGACCGCCCGAAAGGCAGAAAAAAAATCATGACGCCCCCTCCTGTAAAGGCTGAAGCTGAACGTCACGGCATTCCCGTGCTTCAGCCCGAAAAAGTAAGGCTCGAAGAAGAAATAGAAAAAGTGCTCAGCCTGAAGCCGGACCTGATTGTTACGGCGGCATTTGGACAGATCCTGCCCAAGCAGCTGCTGGACGGCCCGAAATACGGCTGTATCAACGTACACGCGTCATTATTGCCTGAATTAAGAGGCGGAGCGCCGATACATTATTCGATTCTCCAAGGCAAGAAGAAAACGGGCGTGACGATCATGTATATGGTTGAAAAGCTTGATGCGGGCGATATGATTTCTAAAATCGAAGTGGAAATTGATGAAACGGATAACGTCGGCACGCTTCACGACAAATTAAGCATAGCGGGGGCAAAGCTTTTGTCAGAGACCGTCCCGAACGTCATTTCCGGAAATATTAAACCGATCAAACAGGACGAATCAAAAGCGACTTACGCGCCTAATATTAAGCGTGAGCAGGAGCGGATTGATTGGGCAAAGCCCGGAGAAGAGATTTACAACCAGATCAGAGGTTTAAACCCTTGGCCTGTCGCCTATACAACTTTGAACGGTCAAAATATGAAAGTATGGGCTTCTGAAAAAGTTGCGGCAAAAACTGAAGCTGCGCCCGGAACAGTCATCCGCACGGAGCAAAACGGCATTGTCGTCGCAGCAGGAAACAGCACCGCCCTTTTAATCACAGAGCTGCAGCCGGCGGGGAAAAAACGGATGAAGGGCGAAGATTTTGTAAGAGGCAAAAATGTGCAGCCCGGTGACGTGTTAGGAGCAGCAAATGAAGAAAATTAATGTCCGGGAGCTCGCCCTTGAAGCGCTTGAGAAGCTTGAGCAAAATCAGGCATACAGCAACCTGCTTCTTACATCGGTTATCAAAACGAACACGCTCAGCGATCAGGACAGAGGACTGCTGACAGAGCTTGTCTACGGAACGCTGCAAAATAAAATCGCCTTAGACTATATGCTGAAGCCTTTTATCCGCAAGCCGAATAAAGTGAAACCGTGGGTGATTCAGCTGCTTCGTCTGTCCGCGTATCAAATGGAGTATTTAGAAAAAATTCCGGATCGCGCCGCCATTCATGAAGCGGTTGAGATCGCCAAAAAACGCGGGCATCAGGGCATTGCGTCCTTTGTCAACGGCATCCTCCGCTCCCTGCAGCGTGAAGGGGCGCCGTCATTCGCTGAAATTGAAGACCCGGTTCTCCGTCTTTCCACAGAGACAAGCCATCCCGAATGGCTCGTAAAAGAGTGGGTCGAGACGTACGGCTTTGAGGCAGCTGAAAAGATCTGCCGGATTCATCTCATTCCGCCGAAGCAGACGCTCCGTGTCAATCACATAAAGAGCGACAGGGAAACGGTGCTGAATGAGATGGAGAAAGCCGGTCTGGAAGCGGAAGCCGGAGACCTTTCTCCTGATGCGATTAAGCTTTTAAAAGGAAGCATCGCGAACACGGCATTTTTCCAAAACGGCCGGGTATCCATACAGGATGAAAGCTCAATGCTTGTCGCGCGGGCGCTGGACCCGAAGCCGGGCGAAACCGTTTTAGATGCATGCGCCGCACCGGGCGGAAAGTCGGCTCACATTGCGGAACTGATGGAGAACGAGGGGAGCCTCACATCGCTTGATCTTCACCGCCATAAAGTGAAGCTGATTAAAGAGGGCGCAGAACGGCTCGGACTTACGATCATCGACGCGCAAACGATGGATGCGCGAAAAGCGGGAGAGGCCTTTGGCGCAGAACGGTTTGACCGTATTCTCGTTGATGCCCCTTGCTCAGGTTTCGGCGTCATCAGACGAAAACCCGATATGAAATATACGAAGACGCCGGAGGACAGCAGACGGCTGTCAGAAATCCAGCTCGGCATTTTAAGGGAAATCGCCCCATTAGTAAAAAAAGGTGGCACACTCGTATATAGTACGTGTACAATGGATCGGACAGAAAATGAAGAAGTTATGCATGCGTTTATACAAGAACACCCTGAGTTTGAACCCGATTTGTCTCTTGAAAAGCGGCTGCCTGAAAAGGCGAGACCCTTTGTTCAGGATGGAAGCCTTCAAATTCTTCCGCATTATTTCGGAACAGACGGTTTCTTTATTAGCAGCATGAGAAAGAAGGGATAAAAAATGACACAATTAAAAAAGACAAGCGTACGGAAAGAGCTGCGGACTGAGCAGCCGTCCATTTACTCTTTTGAATTAGATGAAATCAAACAATGGCTGACCGAGAATGGCGAAAAGCCGTTCCGCGCAGCACAGATTTTTGAATGGCTCTATGAAAAGCGGGTTTCTTCATTTGATGAAATGACGAACCTCTCAAAAAGCCTGCGTGAAAAACTCGAGAGCAATTTTGTGCTGACAACGCTGAAAACGGCTGTAAAACAGACATCTCAAGACGGCACGATGAAATTTTTATTTGAGCTTCATGACGGTTATACGATCGAAACGGTTTTAATGAGACACGAGTATGGTAATTCTGTATGTGTAACGACACAGGTCGGCTGCCGGATCGGCTGCACATTTTGCGCGTCAACGCTCGGCGGTCTGAAACGGAATCTTGAAGCGGGAGAAATCGTCGCTCAAGTCGTGAAAGTGCAAAAGGCGCTTGATGAAACGGATGAACGCGTCAGCTCAGTCGTCATCATGGGAATCGGAGAGCCGTTTGATAATTTCAATGAAATGCTCGCTTTCTTAAAAATCATTAACCACGATAAAGGGCTGAACATCGGAGCGCGTCATATCACAGTTTCCACCAGCGGAATCATTCCGAAGATTTACGATTTCGCCGATCAAAAAATGCAAATCAATTTCGCGATTTCTCTGCATGCTCCGAATACGGAAATCAGAAGCCGTCTGATGCCGATTAACAAAGCCTATAAGCTTCCTGACCTTATGGAGGCCGTCAAATATTACATCGAGAAAACAGGCAGACGGATCAGCTTTGAATACGGGCTGTTCGGCGGCGTAAATGATCAGGTCGAGCATGCAGAAGAACTTGCAGAACTGTTAAAAGACGTGAAATGCCATGTCAATTTAATTCCGGTAAACTATGTGCCTGAACGGGATTACGTCCGCACACCGAGAGATCAGATTTTCGCATTCGAAAAAACGTTAAAATCCCGCGGTGTAAATGTCACGATCAGAAGAGAGCAAGGCCATGACATTGACGCGGCCTGCGGTCAGCTTCGCGCGAAGGAGCGTCAAGACGAGACGAGGTGAAGAGGTTGATTACAGCCTTGAAAACAGATACAGGTAAAGTCCGCCGGCATAATGAAGATGCGGCGGGCATTTTCACAAAAGAAGACGCGGTGCTTGCGGTTGTCGCCGACGGCATGGGCGGTCATCTTGCCGGAGATGTAGCGAGCAGGATGGCGGTTGCGGCGATGGAAGAACAGTGGAACCGGACCGAAACGGTTCCTTCTCTGCCGTCCGCTTGTGAGGATTGGCTGAAAGACCGGATTCATGAGGCGAATGTCAAAGTACATGACCACGCTAAAGCGAATGAAGAATGCCGGGGAATGGGCACCACCATTGTCTGCGCCTTATTCACGGGGAAGTTTGTCACTGTGGCTCATATTGGTGACAGCCGGTGCTACCTGCTTCAAGAGGGGGAATTCACTCAGCTGACTGAGGACCATTCGCTTGTGAATGAACTGGTCAAGACGGGGGAAATTTCGAAAGAGGACGCCGAGCACCATCCGCGGAAAAATGTATTGACGAGAGCGCTGGGGACAGATGAAACCATCAGCCCCGACGCCCGTTCTTTTGAACTGTCTGACGGCGATCAGCTGCTTTTATGCTCTGACGGACTGTCAAATAAAATAGAAGATCACGAGATCAAACAAATGCTTCAAACCGAATCTGATCCTCAGGAAAAAGTAGACCTTCTCATCAGCAAAGCAAATCAAAACGGCGGCGAAGATAACATCACGGCTGTGTTGATTGAGTTTTCCGCAGATGCAAAAGAGGGTGAAGACAAGTGCTAACCGGCAAGCGGATCAGCGGGCGTTATCATATCCTCCGGCCCATTGGCGGCGGCGGAATGGCAAACGTTTTTTTAGCTGAGGACATCATTCTCGAACGTGAAGTCGCAATTAAAATTCTGCGGTTTGACTTTGTGAATGACATTGATTTTATCAGGCGTTTCAGAAGAGAAGCACAGTCGGCATCAAGCCTCGATCATCCGAATATCGTCAGTATTTACGATATCGGGGAGGAAGGCGATATTTATTACATTGTCATGGAATATGTGGAAGGCATGACATTAAAGGAATACATAAACGCACACGGACCGCTTCATCCGAAAGAAGCGCTGTCCGTTATGGAGCAGATCGTCTCGGCCATCGCCCATGCCCATCAAAACCATATCGTGCACAGGGATATTAAACCGCACAATATATTGATAGATCATTTAGGGCATATCAAGGTGACGGATTTCGGCATCGCCACAGCGCTTACGTCTACGACAATCACACATACGAATTCTGTGCTGGGCTCGGTTCATTATTTGTCTCCGGAGCAGGCGAGAGGCGGTCTGGCAACGAAAAAATCAGATATTTACGCGCTCGGCATCGTGCTGTTTGAGCTTTTAACAGGCAAAATCCCTTTTGACGGAGAATCAGCCGTCAGCATAGCGCTAAAGCACCTGCAAACAGAAACGCCTTCCGCCAGAAAGTGGAACCCTTCCATTCCGCAGAGCGTTGAAAACATTATTTTAAAAGCAACCGCCAAAGACCCGTTTCACCGCTATGAAAGCGCCGAGGACATGGAGGCGGACATCAGAACGGCTTTTGACGCCGGCAGGCTGAATGAACAAAAATTTTCCGTGCAGGATGATGAGGAAATGACAAAAGCCATTCCCGTTATTACTGACGGCGCAAAAGCCGCGTCTCAGGCGGAAACGCCGGGGGAGACGGATGATAAGGAACAGCAGCCAGCCAAAAAGAAAAAACGGAAATGGCCGTGGGTTTTGCTGGCCGTCTGTTTCATTTTCATTATGGCGGCTGTTCTTGCGGTCACCGTGTTCCCGTCTTTATTTATGCCTAAAGATGTAAGCGTCCCCGACGTACGGGGCATGAAGTACGAAAAAGCGGAAGCCCTGCTTGAAAAGAACGGGCTCCGGGCTGATCCTGATATAACGGATATTGAAGATGAAAAAATAGAAGAGGAATTAATGGTCAAAACGGACCCAAAAGCGGGGTCTACCGTTAAAGAAGGCTCTTCTGTAAAACTGTACAAAAGCATCGGAAAACCGAAAACCCAGTTGATCGACGTGAAAGGACGGCAGATCGGCGACGCAAAAAAAGCGCTGAAGGAAAAAGGTTTCAAACATGTCAATGTCAAAGAAGAAAACGATGACAGCGAGGCCGGCACCGTAATTGATCAGGACCCGTCAGCCGGCACCGATATGGTCGCAAGCGACGATGAAGTCAATCTAACGGTCAGCCTGGGCCCGGCGGACGTTACGCTGAGGGACTTAAAGACTTACAGTAAAGAAGCGGCTTCAGGGTATCTTGAAGATAACGGCCTGCAGCTTGTTGAAAAACAAGCCCATTCAGATGACGTGCCGGAAGGACAAGTCATGAAACAAGAGCCGTCAGCCGGCACTGCGGTTAAGCCGGGAAGTAATGTTGAAGTGACGTTCTCGCTCGGACCTGAAGAAAAACCGGCGAAAACGGTAAAAGAAAAAATCAGCATTCCTTACGAACCCGAACATGAAGGGGACGAGCTTGAAGTGCAAATCGCCATCGATGATAAGGACCACAGCATCTCTGATACGTATGACTCATTTAAAATAAAAGAGCCGACTGAAAAAACAATTGAACTGAAGATTGATCAGGGACAGAAGGGGTATTATCAAGTGATGGTCGATCATAAAGTTGTCAGCTACAAAACGATTGAATACCCGAAAGATAATGACTGACAAGGAGGGACCCTATGCCTGAGGGCAAAATTATAAAAGCGTTAAGCGGATTCTATTATGTCTTGGATGAATCACAGGACAAGATCATTCAATGCAGGGGCCGGGGCATTTTCAGAAAAAATAAAATAACGCCCCTGGTCGGCGATTATGCCGTTTATCAGGCTGAAAATGATAAAGAAGGCTACCTGCTGGAAATCAAAGAACGAACAAACGAGCTGATCAGGCCGCCGATTTCAAATGTCGATCAGGCCGTTCTTGTCTTTTCTGCCGTTCAGCCTGCGTTCAGCACGTCTTTATTGGACCGTTTTCTGGTCCTTGTAGAAGCCAACGGCATTCACCCGATCATCTGCATAACCAAAATGGACTTAGCTGCAGACGGGGAATCGAAAGAGGCGATACTTTCTTACGTGAAAGACTATCAGGCGATCGGTTATGACGTATATGTGACGTCATCAAAAGAAAACAGCGGTTTAACAGGCATTGTGAAACACTTCGAGAACAAAACAACGGTGTTTGCCGGTCAGTCGGGAGTCGGAAAATCTTCGCTTTTAAATGCGATCAGCCCGGAGCTTGAGCTGAAAACAAACGAGATTTCCGCGCATTTGGGACGCGGAAAACATACGACGCGCCATGTGGAGCTCATTCATACATCAGGCGGTCTGGTGGCGGATACTCCGGGATTCAGTTCGCTTGAATTTACCGGCATTGAGGAAGAAGAGCTGGGCAGCACGTTCCCTGAGATCAGAGAAATAAGCGCCTCTTGCAAATTCAGAGGCTGTCTGCATCTTAAAGAGCCGAAATGCGCGGTAAAGCAAGCGGTGGAAGAAGGAGAGATTCAGCCGTACCGCTATGAGCATTACAAAGAATTTATGCAGGAAATAAAAGAGAGAAAGCCGAGGTATTAATATGATTAAGGTTGCGCCATCAATTCTTTCCGCCGATTTTGCTTCACTGGGCGAGGAAATTAAAGACGTGGAAAAAGGAGGGGCGGACTATATCCATATTGATGTCATGGATGGCCATTTCGTCCCTAACATTACAATCGGGCCGCTTATCGTTGAAGCCGTCCGTCCGGTGACTGATCTGCCGCTGGATGTCCATCTTATGATTGAAAACCCGGACCGCTACATCCCGGCATTCGCAAAAGCCGGTGCGGACATCCTTTCCGTTCATGCTGAAGCGTGTCCGCATCTTCACCGGACCATTCAATTGATAAAAGAGCAGGGGGTAAAAGCGGGAGTTGTGCTCAATCCGCATACGCCCGTCCAAATGATTGAACATGTGATCGAGGAGCTTGACCTTGTGCTGTTAATGACGGTTAACCCCGGTTTTGGCGGACAGCGCTTCATTCATTCGGTTCTGCCGAAAATCCGTCAGGTCAAACAGCTGGCTGAGGAGAAAGGCCTGTCTGAGCTTTTAATTGAAGTGGACGGAGGCGTTAATAAAGAAACAGCCCCTTTATGCGCTGAAGCGGGCGCCAATCTGCTTGTTGCCGGGTCTGCCGTATATAATCAGCCGGATCGGAAAAAAGCCATCGCTGACATCCGAAACGCGTAATAAACATGCTGAAAAAGAGCCCGGTGAAAGCCGCCGGCTCTTTTCGCGTCTAAGAGAGAGGAAAACATATGAAGACAATCAATATTGTTGCGGGCGGCCCGCGGGAGCTTATTCCCGATCTATCCGAATACACAGACGGAGATACGACATGGGTCGGAGTCGATAAAGGGACGGTTGCTCTTTTGGAGGCCGGAATCATTCCGCAGGAAGCTTTCGGTGATTTTGACAGCATTACGGAAGAGGAGCTCATGCAGATTCAAAAAGCGGCGCCGGCCCTCCATGTATATCAGGCGGAAAAAGATTATACCGATCTTGAACTCGCCCTTGACTGGGCTTTGCAACTAGAACCGAAGACCATTCGGATATTCGGTGTGACGGGCGGAAGAGCCGATCACTTTTTAGGGAACATCCAGCTGCTGTATAAAGCCTTACATAAGAATACCGATGTCGAGCTGATCGACCGGCAGAATGACATTCAGATGTTCGGGCCCGGCCGTTATACAATTGAAGAAAAAGCAAGCAGACGCTATATTTCTTTCATTCCGTTTACGGAAGCGGCAGACGGCCTGACACTCGACGGTTTTAAATATCCCCTTGATAATTGTCATATTCCTCTGGGTTCCACACTATGTATTAGTAACGAACTCATTCATTCACGAGGTACTTTTTCGTTTGCAAAAGGCATATTAATAATGGTAAGGAGCGCGGATTAGAAAAGCGGCTTCTGCCATATGCGGAAAAAACCATGAATCCTAAAGTGATGAACGCAGCGGATACGGGACTTATAGGAGGGGACAAAATGAAATTTTATACCATTAAATTGCCGAAGTTTTTAGGAGGAATTGTCCGGGCGATGCTGGGCTCATTTAGAAAAGAGTAAGCCCAAGAAGCTGAAATTGCCCTCTTTGAACGCATAAAAAACGCCTGCCGCATAAAAGGGCAGGCGTTCATTTTTGCTTATACACGCTCAACTTTACCGGATTTTAAAGCCCGGGCAGATACATACACTTTTTTAGGTTTGCCGTCAACGAGGATGCGGACCTTTTGAAGGTTGGCGCCCCAAGTACGCTTAGAAGCGTTCATTGCGTGAGAACGGTTGTTTCCGGCTTTTGTTTTTTTACCTGTAATAAAACATTTACGTGCCATTTGTTTCCCTCCTAACTGCGCGAAACATCTTTTCAAACATAGTTTCTCAGATGCTTTCGTTATACAATACTTTAAATAATTTACCACAGCTAAAAACCGTTTGCAACTATTGTTTCCCTTACTTTCAAGAAAAATCACTTGACATGTAAAACCAATCACATTTCCGCGCTGAAGGCCGCTGTCTGTATCTTTTCTTTTCATAATGGGATACATATAGTAGAATAATGATAACTCTATGCACCTGAAGGAGGAACCTGTGTGTCCATTGAAATGAAGACAAAATACGGACAGATTGATATATCCAACGAAGTCATCGCAATGGTTGCCGGAGGCGCTGCCATTGACTGTTACGGAATAGTGGGGATGGCCTCAAAAAACCAGATTAAAGACGGTTTGTCTGAAATCCTCCGGAGAGAGAACTTCGCAAAAGGCGTACATGTCCGTCAGGAAGCCGAACAAATACATATCGACATGTACATTATTGTCAGCTACGGCACTAAAATATCCGAAGTAGCCCACAATGTTCAGACGAAGGTAAAATACACAGTAAATCAAACAATCGGACTTGCAGTTGATTCTGTAAATATTTATGTCCAAGGCGTACGAGTAACGAACCCGTAGTGAGGAGGATGAGTATTGTCTAGACGAAACTTAGATGGGAGAGCTTTTGCGGCAATGATTCTGGCGGGGGCTGAGACATTGTCTCAAAACGCATCCGCGGTGGATGCGCTGAACGTGTTTCCCGTGCCTGACGGCGATACCGGAACAAATATGAATTTATCGATGTCATCCGGTGCAAGAGAGGTAGAGCACATTGACTCACCCGACATCGGCAAAGTCGGCATCGCCCTGTCAAAAGGCCTGCTTATGGGGGCGAGAGGAAACTCAGGGGTGATCTTGTCCCAATTGTTCAGAGGTTTCACAAAGAGCATTGAAAACAAAAACCAAATAGACGCCCAAGAATTTGCCGCAGCACTCCAAGCGGGAGTGGATATGGCATATAAGGCGGTCATGAAACCGGTTGAAGGAACGATTTTAACCGTGGCCAAGGATGCGGCTAAAAAAGCGGTCGCCTCGGCCAAAGAAGAAACCGATATCATTGCTCTCATGGAGGCCGTTATTGAAGAAGCGGAAGCGTCGCTGAACCGCACGCCGGATCTGCTTCCTGTTTTAAAGGACGTCGGTGTCGTTGACAGCGGCGGAAAAGGTCTGCTTTGTGTATATGAAGGCTTTTTGTCTGCTTTAAAAGGAGAGGCCGTACCGAAAAAAGCGGTTCTTCCGGCACTCGATGATATGGTGAATGCCGAGCATCATAAAAGCGCGCAGAGCATGCTGAGTACAGAAGATATTGAATTCGGATTTTGTACGGAAGTGATGGTAAGGCTGGATCAAGATAAACGGACGTTCAAGG
Source organism: Bacillus sp. JNUCC-22 (assembly GCF_018861275.1). Classification (NCBI taxonomy): domain Bacteria; kingdom Bacillati; phylum Bacillota; class Bacilli; order Caryophanales; family Bacillaceae; genus Bacillus; species Bacillus sp. JNUCC-22. The sequence continues at coordinate 1,587,030 of NZ_CP076408.1, forward strand.
AAGAGACGTTCAGAAACGAACTGAGCCGTTTCGGCGATTCATTGCTGGTCGTGGCTGATGATACGCTGGCGAAAGTCCATATTCATGCCGAAGAACCAGGGAACGTACTCAATCTCGCACAGCGTTACGGCGATTTGATTAAAATTAAAATTGAAAACATGAGGGAACAGCATACTTCAATCATCAGCCAAGAACATGATGAAAAAAAGCCGGCCGGCGTTATGAAAGAAGCCCGGAAGCCTTTTGGCATCGTGACTGTGGCAATGGGAGAGGGCATTTCTGAATTGTTTACGAGCATCGGCGCTTCACACGTAATCGAAGGCGGCCAGACAATGAATCCAAGCACGGAAGATATTGTTGAAGCCGTTCAGTCTGTCAATGCGGAGACGGTTTTCATTCTTCCGAACAATTCCAATATTGTGATGGCTGCCAATCAGGCGGCGAGCGTGGCTGAAGAAAATGTCATTGTCATTCCGGCAAAAACGGTCCCTCAAGGCATGACCGCCCTGCTTGCGTTTAACCCTGACCAGCCGGCTGATGTAAATAAAGCCAATATGCTTGAGGCCATCCGGAATGTGAAAAGCGGCCAGGTGACATATTCAGTCAGAGACACCCATATCGACGGCAAAGATATTAAAAAAGGTGATTTTATCGGCATTTTAAACAGTTCAATTATCGGCAGCGCCGAAGATCGGATAAGTGCGGCGAAACTGCTGCTGGATGAAATGATCGGGGAAGAAGATGAAATCGTCACCATTTTGTACGGAGAGGACGCGCCCGAAGAAGAAGCTGAGAAACTCGCTGAGTATATTGCAAGCGCCTATGAAGATATCGAGGTTGAAATCCATAACGGCAGACAGCCTCTGTATCCATATATATTTGCGGCAGAATAGAAGGGCTTATCAGGCCCTTCTATTCTTATGCCTTTATTTACCTGCGGCAGTGCGGCAGTGTGCCTGCTTGCCAATTGAGAAATGTTCAATTAGTCTAAAGAAAAGCGCTGAATGAAGTGATGTTAAGGAGGAGCAAACCAGCATGAAGTATAGAAGCGTTTTTGATATTATCGGCCCGGTAATGATCGGTCCGTCCAGTTCACATACCGCAGGCGCCGCCCGGATCGGCAGAGTGGCCAGAAGCTTATTCAGGCGGGAGCCCCGCCGGATCGTTGTGTCTTTTTACGGATCATTTGCGGAGACGTATAAGGGTCACGGCACTGATGTCGCGATTATCGGCGGCCTGCTTGATTTTGATACATTTGATGAGCGGATTAAAACAGCGATTCAAATTGCGGAAGAGAAGGGCATATATGTAGAGTTCCGTACAGAGGATGCCGTGCCCGTTCATCCGAATACAGCGCGCATCGTCATTTCTGATGATGAGGGAGAGCTTGCCCTTACCGGTATTTCCATCGGCGGCGGAAAAATAGAAATCACGGAGCTCAACGGTTTTGAGCTGCGTTTGTCCGGAAACCATCCGGCTATTTTAGTCGTTCACAATGATAAATTCGGCACGATTGCAGGCGTTGCCAATGTGCTTGCGAAATTCTCCATCAACGTCGGACATATGGAAGTGGCGCGTAAGGACGTCGGCCAGCTTGCGCTGATGACGATTGAGGTCGATCAGAATATTGAAGAAGAAGTGCTTGACGAGCTTTCAACACTTCCTAATATTATACAGGTTACTAAGATAGCTGACTAAAAAGTCAGGAGGAAAATGACATGTTTCGTAATGTAAAAGAATTAATAGAAATCACTCAAGAAAAACAAATTCCGATTTCGGAAGTGATGATCACCCAAGAGATGGAAGTGACGCAAAAAACGCGGGAAGAAATCTTTCAAGGAATGGAGCGCAATCTCTCCGTCATGGAAGCAGCTGTTGAAAAAGGGCTGAAGGGCGTCACGAGTCAGACCGGTTTAACAGGCGGAGATGCCGTGAAACTTCAGGCATACATCCAATCGGGAAGAAGCCTGTCGGGCAATCTGATTTTAGACGCCGTTTCTAAAGCTGTGGCGACAAATGAAGTCAATGCGGCGATGGGAACGATCTGCGCTACACCGACCGCCGGCTCTGCCGGGGTCGTGCCGGGAACGTTATTCGCCGTAAAGCATAAGCTGCACCCTACGACAGAACAAATGATCCGTTTTCTGTTTACAGCCGGCGCGTTCGGTTTTGTCGTAGCAAATAATGCGAGTATTTCAGGAGCGGCAGGAGGCTGTCAGGCGGAAGTCGGGTCAGCATCAGGCATGGCAGCGGCTGCGATTGTGGAAATGGCGGGCGGAACGCCTCAGCAATCAGCGGAAGCAATGGCGATTACACTGAAAAATATGCTCGGTCTCGTATGTGACCCGGTCGCCGGATTGGTAGAAGTGCCGTGTGTCAAACGAAACGCAATGGGAGCATCCAACGCAATGATCGCGGCGGATATGGCGCTGGCCGGGATTACAAGCCGCATTCCTTGCGATGAGGTGATTGACGCGATGTACAAAATCGGCCAGACAATGCCGACAGCACTGCGTGAAACGGGACAAGGCGGTTTAGCCGCGACACCGACGGGAAGAGAATTAGAGAAAAAAATTTTCGGAGGAGCGCTGAAATCAAGTGACACACCATCAGCAAACTAGTATAGCGGAAATTAAGGGCATTGGGCCGGAAACAGAAAAAACATTGCACGAACTTGGTATCTATGACATTTCTGATCTTCTGAATTATTTCCCTTACCGTTATGACGACTATGAGCTGAGGGACTTAGAAGAAGTAAAACATGAAGAAAGAGTGACGGTAGAAGGGAAGGTTCATTCAGAACCTTCTCTTACCTATTACGGCAAAAAACGAAACAGGCTGACATTCAGGGTGCTTGTCGGCAATTATTTAATTACCGCGGTCTGCTTTAACCGTCCCTACTTAAAAAAGAAACTTACGTTAGGTTCTGTCGTCACGATATCCGGGAAATGGGATAAACACAGACAGACCGTTTCCGTGCAGGAATTAAAAAACGGTCCTCATCAAGAAGATAAAAGCATTGAGCCTGTTTATTCCGTTAAAGAAAACGTCACCGTAAAAATGATGAGACGGTTTATTAAGGAAGCGCTGCAGCATCATTTGGACAGTGCGGCCGATCCGCTTCCTGAAAAATTGAGAATCCGCTACAAGCTGCCTGATTACAAACATGCCCTGCAGACGATGCATCAGCCTGAAACGAGGGAATCGTTACAGCAGGCAAGACGCCGGTTTGTTTACGAGGAATTCTTATTATTTCAGCTGAAAATGCAGGCGTTCCGTAAAGCGGAAAGGGAACAGTCAAAAGGCATCAGCCATGTGTTCCCTGCTGAAAAGCTCGCCGCTTTCACAGACAGCCTGCCGTTTTCGCTCACAACCGCACAGACGCGCGTGCTTCGGGAAATTACCGCTGATATGACATCTCCTTACCGAATGAACCGTCTGCTGCAAGGTGATGTCGGTTCAGGGAAAACGGCCGTCGCCGCCATCGCTTTGTACGCTGCGATTCTGTCGGGGTATCAGGGGGCATTAATGGTGCCGACTGAAATTCTGGCCGAACAGCATGCAGATTCTCTCGTATCGTTATTTGCAAATGAAGATGTGAATATCGCGCTCTTGACGAGTTCTGTTAAAGGAAAGCGGCGCAGGGAGCTTTTGGAGCGGCTTGCTCTCGGAGAGATTGATATTTTAGTAGGGACCCATGCTTTAATCCAGGACGAAGTGGAATTTAAAGCGCTGAGCCTTGTCATTACGGACGAGCAGCACAGGTTCGGAGTCGAACAGCGCAAAAAACTCAAGAATAAAGGCCAGGATCCGGATGTGCTGTTTATGACAGCCACCCCGATTCCGAGAACGTTGGCCATTACCGTCTTCGGAGAAATGGATGTTTCCGTGATAGATGAAATGCCCGCGGGGCGAAAACAAATCGAAACGTATTGGGTGAAACACGACATGCTGGAGCGGATTTTGGCTTTTATAGAAAAAGAGCTGAAACAGGGAAGGCAAGCCTATATTATCTGCCCGCTCATTGAAGAGTCGGATAAACTGGATGTACAGAATGCGATTGACGTATATAACATGCTGTCTGACGTTTACCGCGGTAAATGGAATGTCGGCCTGATGCACGGGAAGCTCCATTCTGATGAAAAAGATCAGGTGATGAGAGAATTCAGCGCCAATCAATGTCAGGTACTTGTGTCAACAACCGTCGTAGAAGTCGGGGTGAACGTGCCGAATGCGACGATTATGGTCATCTATGACGCCGACCGTTTCGGATTATCTCAGCTCCACCAGCTCCGCGGCCGGGTCGGGCGGGGAGACCACCAATCTTTCTGCATCTTGATGGCAGATCCGAAATCCGAAACCGGGAAGGAACGGATGAGAATCATGTCGGAGACAAACGACGGCTTCGAGCTGTCTGAAAAGGACCTTGAACTGCGCGGCCCCGGGGATTTCTTCGGAAAAAAACAGAGCGGTATGCCCGAGTTCAAGGTGGCGGATATGGTTCATGACTACAGAGCTTTGGAGACGGCCCGCCAGGATGCGGCCAATCTGGTGTCTTCAGAGGCTTTTTGGAAAGATGACGAATACCGCATGCTGCGCGGTCAATTACTTTCGAGCGGCGTCCTGGAAGGGGAGAAATTAAGCTGATTCTGTAAAATTCGGCGGCTTTCAAAAAACAATCATTGCATTCCAATCTATGAGATTATATACTACTATTAGTACCTAGTCTTAATTGTCCGGATGGTGTTTACAGATGAGAAGAAGCAAAAAAGAACGCCAAAAATTATTGCAGCAGACGATCAAATCGACACCCTTCATCACAGATGAAGAATTAGCGGGGAAATTCGGCGTCAGCATTCAGACGATCCGTTTAGACCGCTTAGAGCTCTCAATACCGGAGCTGAGGGAAAGAATTAAAAACGTGGCAGAACAAACGCTTGATGATGAAGTGAAATCACTGTCTTTAGATGAAGTGATCGGTGAAATTATTGATCTGGAGCTTGACGGCCAGGCCATTTCCATATTAGAAGTAAGACGCGAACATGTCTTCAGCCGCAATCAAATTGCGCGGGGGCATCATTTGTTTGCGCAGGCGAACTCACTCGCCGTAGCCGTCATTGATGATGAGCTGGCGCTGACCGCAAGCGCAAATATCCGCTTTACAAGACAGGTGAAAGAAGGCGAGCGCGTCGTTGCGAAAGCCAAAGTGACGGCAGTCGAAAAAGAAAAAGGCAGAACGGTAGTTGAAGTCAACAGCTATGTGGGAGAAGAAGTCGTGTTCTCCGGCAGCTTTGACATGTACCGTTCAAAACAATCATAAAGGTGGAGCATGCATGAGAATAGCTGTAGATGCAATGGGAGGCGACAACGCACCCAAAGCTGTTATTGACGGAGTAATGAAGAGTATTGAGGCATTTGACGATCTCCATATTACGCTGGTCGGTGACAAGACAACGATAGAATCACACTTGCCAACAACATCAGACCGCATCACTGTGTTGCACGCCGATGAAGTGATTGAACCGACGGATGAACCGGTCCGCGCCGTACGCAGAAAGAAAAACTCTTCTATGGTGCTGATGGCGCAGGAAGTGGCTGAAAACAGAGCGGACGCCTGCATCTCAGCGGGGAATACAGGCGCACTCATGACAGCGGGACTGTTTATCGTCGGCAGAATTAAAGGAATCGACCGGCCTGCGCTTGCGCCGACGCTTCCGACTGTTTCAGGCGACGGTTTCCTTCTTTTGGACGTGGGAGCCAATGTCGATGCCAAACCGGAGCATCTCGTCCAGTACGGAATTATGGGATCTGTATATGCCCGGCAGGTTCTCGGAATCAGCTCGCCCCGCGTCGGCTTGTTAAATGTCGGCACGGAAGAAAAGAAAGGAAACGACCTGACAAAAAAGACGTTTGAATTATTAAAAGAAACAAACGTGAATTTTGTCGGAAACGTAGAGGCGAGAGACTTGCTCGAAGGCGCTGCTGACGTTATCGTCACAGACGGCTTTACGGGCAACGTCACGTTGAAAACATTGGAAGGTTCAGCGTTATCGATTTTCAAAATGCTGAAAGATACACTGACTTCAAGTTTTGTTTCTAAGCTCGCAGCGGGAGTGCTGAAGCCGAAGCTGATGGAAATGAAACTGAAAATGGACTATTCTGAGTACGGCGGGGCGAGTCTTTTCGGTTTGAAAGCGCCCGTCGTTAAAGCGCACGGCTCTTCTGACGCACGCGCTGTTTACCATGCGCTGCGCCAGGCGAGAGAAATGGTCACCCAAAACGTGGCCGCATTTATAGAAGAAGAAGTAAAAGAAGAAAAAACAGATGAGTAGTCTGGAGGTTACCGCATCATGAGTAAGATTGCATTTTTATTTCCCGGACAGGGATCACAATATATCGGTATGGGAAAAGACCTGTACGAACGCGAAGAAGCGTCAAAACGTATTTTTGATGAAGCGGATGAAACACTTGAAACAAAGCTGAGCTCGCTCATTTTTGAAGGTGACGCCGAAGAATTGACCCTTACATACAATGCGCAGCCCGCGCTGTTGACAACAAGCATCGCCGTATTGGAAAAGTTTAAAGAATCCGGCATCACCCCTGATTTCACCGCCGGCCACAGCCTCGGAGAATATTCGGCGCTTGTTGCGGCGGGAGCGATGACATTTAAAGATGCCGTTTACACGGTAAGAAAACGGGGAGAATTCATGAATGAAGCCGTGCCGGCCGGAGAAGGCGCCATGGCAGCTATTCTCGGAATGGATGCGGAGTCCTTGAAAAAGGTGACGGATCAAGTGACGGAAAACGGTCATCTCGTACAGCTTGCAAACCTGAACTGCCCCGGCCAGATCGTCATTTCCGGAACGGCAAAAGGCGTGGAGCTGGCTTCAGAAGAAGCGAAAAACAACGGAGCCAAACGGGCAATCCCATTAGAAGTAAGCGGACCGTTCCATTCTGAATTAATGAAGCCGGCAGCGCAAAAACTCGAGGAGGTGCTCAGCGCCTGTGAGTTAAAAAATGCGGCTGTTCCCGTGATTTCAAACGTTTCGGCTGACGTTATGACAGAAAAAGACGATATCAAGAAAAAATTGATCGAACAGCTGTACTCACCTGTACGCTTTGAAGAAACCATTAACAAACTGATTGACGAAGGCGTCACGACGTTTGTTGAAATCGGGCCCGGAAAAGTGCTTTCAGGCCTTGTGAAAAAAGTGAACCGCCGCCTTAAAACAATCTCGGTTTCTGACCATGAAACCATCGAACTGGCGATTCAAACGCTGAAGGAGGAGAATCAGGATGCTTAATGAAAAAACAGCAGTGGTAACGGGAGCGTCCCGCGGAATCGGGCGGGCGATCGCGCTTGATCTTGCGAAAAACGGCTGTAACGTAGTAGTCAACTACTCCGGGAATGAAGCGAAAGCGAACGAAGTCGTAGATGAAATCAAATCTTTGGGCCGAAACGCGATCGCGGTAAAAGCCGATGTATCAAATTCCGAAGAAGTACAAAACATGATGAAAGAGGCTGTCGCTGCATTTTCTTCAATCGACATTCTCGTGAACAATGCGGGGATCACAAAAGACAATCTTCTGATGAGAATGAAAGAAAATGAATGGGATGATGTCATTAACATTAACCTGAAAGGTGTATTCAACTGCACGAAAGCCGTGACAAGACAGATGATGAAACAGCGCTCCGGCCGGATTATCAACGTATCATCAATTGTCGGCGTCAGCGGAAACCCCGGCCAGGCGAACTATGTGGCGGCAAAAGCCGGTGTAATCGGCTTAACGAAGTCATCAGCCAAAGAGCTTGCGAGCCGCAATATTACGGTTAATGCCATTGCTCCGGGCTTTATTTCTACAGATATGACGGACAAGCTTTCTAAAGAAGTCCAAGATGAAATGCTGAAGCAGATTCCGCTCGCGCGTTTCGGTGATCCTTCCGATATCAGCAGCGTTGTTACGTTCCTTGCTTCTGAAGGATCGCGTTATATGACGGGCCAAACCCTTCATATTGACGGCGGAATGGTGATGTAAAGATTTGTTTTTAAAATTTCATCCTAGTTTCTCTAGTTTTTTAAAAACGAATCCTCTATAATACTTGAGGGGAGGTGAATTGCTATGGCAGATACATTAGAGCGTGTAACGAAAATCATCGTAGACCGCCTTGGCGTTGATGAAGCTGACGTCAAACTTGAAGCTTCTTTCAAGGAAGACTTAGGTGCTGATTCCCTAGATGTAGTTGAGCTTGTTATGGAACTTGAAGACGAGTTTGATATGGAGATTTCTGACGAAGATGCTGAAAAGATTGCAACAGTCGGCGACGCTGTGAACTACATACAAAACCAGCAATAAGCTGATGCTAAAAGTCCCGCCTGACAGCGGGGCTTTAGCCCTTTAATCGTTCGGTTACCGGCGTCTGACGCTGTACGCGCTGCCGATTCCGTTTACGGCGGGGAGCGCGGTGAACCTGATGTGCCTATGGAGGTTACTATGTCAAAACACTCACATTTTAAAGATAAAAAAAAGTTCTATAAAAAAATAGAGCAATTTAAAGAGTTCCAAGAACGGATTTCGGTTCATTTTCAAAACGAGAAACTTTTGTATCAAGCATTTACACATTCATCTTATGTGAATGAGCATCGGAAAAAGCCGTATGAAGACAATGAAAGGCTTGAATTTTTAGGTGACGCTGTTTTGGAACTGACGATCTCCCAATTCTTATTTGCCAAATACCCGGCCATGAGTGAAGGAGATTTGACGAAGCTGAGAGCCGCTATCGTATGCGAGCCGTCACTCGTCTCACTTGCCCATGAATTGTCATTCGGCGATCTTGTTCTCTTGGGAAAAGGAGAAGAAATGACGGGCGGCAGAAAGCGTCCTGCGCTTTTAGCGGATGTGTTTGAAGCGTTTATCGGCGCACTGTATCTGGATCAGGGCCTTGACCCGGTTCAGCAATTCCTGAAAGTGTACGTGTTCCCTAAAATAAACGATGGTGCTTTTTCTCATGTGATGGATTTCAAAAGCCAGCTTCAAGAATTTGTACAGCGGGACGGAAAAGGATCGCTTGAGTACAAAATTCTCAATGAAAAAGGGCCTGCCCACAACCGGGAATTCGAGGCGCTAGTCTCTCTTAAAGGTGAGGCGCTCGGTATCGGGAACGGACGTTCCAAAAAAGAAGCCGAGCAGCATGCGGCACAGGAAGCTCTTGCAAAATTGCAAAAACATCATACGAAACAATAAAATCCCCCTGTATCCCTAGGGGGATTTCAGTATGTCTGCGCCTGATATAAGCGGGTGATTATGATAATATTGAGATACTTATACGATAAGGAGGATCTGGGATGTTCCTCAAACGTTTAGACGTTATAGGATTTAAATCATTTGCAGAACGGATATCCGTTGACTTTGTAAAAGGCGTCACGGCCGTTGTCGGTCCGAACGGCAGCGGAAAGAGCAACATTACCGAAGCTATCCGCTGGGTGCTCGGCGAACAATCAGCCCGCTCGCTTCGGGGCGGAAAAATGGAAGATATCATTTTTGCGGGAAGTGATTCACGCAAGCGGCTGAACCTTGCCGAAGTCACGTTAACGCTTGATAATGAAGATCATTTTCTCCCGATCGATTATCACGAAGTCAGCGTGACGAGACGGGTGTACCGTTCCGGAGAGAGTGAATTTCTCATCAACAATCAGCAGTGCCGTTTGAAAGACATCATTGACTTATTTATGGACTCCGGGCTCGGAAAAGAAGCATTCTCTATTATCAGCCAGGGGAAAGTCGAAGAGATTCTCAGCAGCAAAGCGGAAGACCGCCGCAGTATTTTTGAAGAAGCGGCCGGCGTGCTGAAATATAAAACAAGAAAGAAAAAAGCGGAAAACAAACTGTTTGAGACGCAGGATAACTTAAACAGGGTGGAAGATATTCTCCACGAGCTTGAAGATCAGGTAGAACCGCTGAAAATCCAGGCATCAATCGCCAAAGACTACTTAGAAAAAAAGAAAGAGCTTGAGCATGTCGAAATTGCCCTTACCACCTTTGACATCGAAGAACTGCATGGCAGATGGTCGGGTTTAAAAGACAAGGTGCAGGCTGCTAAAGAAGAAGAATTGGCGGAATCATCGGCTCTATCCGCAAAAGAAGCCATGATAGAAGAGACGAGAGATAAAATCCACGCGCTTGATGAATCCGTCAACGAACTGCAGCAGGTTCTGCTCGTGACAAGTGAAGAGCTGGAAAAGCTGGAAGGCCGGAAAGAAGTGCTGAAAGAGCGCAAAAAAAACGCCGCGCAAAACCGGGAACAGCTTGAGGAATCCGTTACACATTACACGAACAAAGAAGCCGAACTGAAAGCGGACATTGAAAAACAGTCTGCCGTCTATGATAAGCTGCGTGCGGAAGTGAAGCGGTTAAACGCCCAGGTGAAAGAAAAGCAGCAGGCTCTCAGTCTGCATAATGAAAATGTAGAAGACAAAATTGAACAATTAAAAAGCGATTACTTTGAATTGTTAAACAGCCAGGCGTCGATTCGCAACGAGCTGCAGCTTTTAGATGACCAGATGTCCCAATCTGCGGTCCAGCAGGCGAGACTGACCGCAAACAATGAAAAATACCTTGAAGAACGAAACGATATTGCAGTCCGCAAAGCGGCGTGCGAAGAAGAATTGGCCGCCATTGAAGAGGATATTCACAATCAGGTCGTCCGCTTTCGCGAAGTCCAGACAGCATATGAACAGAAAAAACGCCAATATGAAAAGAAAGAATCTGCGCTGTATCAGGCATATCAATTCGTCCAGCAGGCCAGATCCAAAAAAGATATGCTTGAAACGATGCAAGGTGATTTTTCAGGATTTTACCAAGGCGTAAAAGAAGTGTTGAAGCAGAAAGAGCAGCTCGGCGGCATCCGCGGCGCCGTTCTCGAACTGATTGCCACCGAACAAAAGTATGAAACGGCGATCGAGATTGCACTCGGCGCAGCGGCGCAGCACGTTGTCACAGACGACGAGCAGGCGGCGCGGAAAGCGATTCAATATTTAAAACAGAATTCATTCGGCCGCGCGACGTTCCTGCCGCTTACGGTTATGAAACCGCGCCAGCTCCAAACCCGTGATGAACAGACGGCTTCAAAGCATCCGTCTTTCCTCGGCACAGCGAGCGGGCTTGTCACATATGATGCCGCGTATCGGAATGTCATTCAAAACCTTCTCGGCACCGTGCTGATCACTGAAGATTTAAAAGGCGCGAATGAACTGGCCAAGCTTCTCGGGCACCGCTACCGCATCGTGACGCTTGAGGGCGATGTCGTCAATCCAGGCGGATCAATGACAGGCGGCGCGGTCAAAAAGAAAAACAATTCTCTGCTCGGCAGAAGCCGTGAGCTTGAGACGGTGACTGCGCGGCTTGCCGAAATGGAAGAAAAAACAGCTCTGCTCGAAAAAGAGGTCAAAACGCTGAAGCAGGCCATTCAAGAGCTTGAACATACGCTGAGCGGTCTCCGTGAAGACGGTGAAGCTTTCAGAACAAAGCAGCAGGATGTAAAAGGCAGGCTGTATGAACTCGAAGTCGCTGAAAAGAACATCAATACCCATCTGGAGCTTTACGATCAGGAGAAAGCATCGCTGACGGAAAGCAGCCGGGAAAAAGAGACGCGCAAATCAGCTCTGGAAGAACAGCTGAGTGAGGCATCCGGCCAGCTGAAAGAGCTTGAGGAAGAGATGGAAAGGCTGACAAAACAAAAGCAGACCCTATCCTCAACAAAAGAAACGCTCTCTCATGAACTGACGGAATGTAAAGTGGCCGCTGCGAAAAAAGAACAGGCGTGCTCGAGTGAGGAAGACAACCTCAAAAGGCTGAAAAAAGAGCTTGAAGAAACGCAGCTCGCTCTGAAAGAAACACGGGAAGATTTAAGCCTCCTGACCTCAGAGATGACGTCCAGCACAAGCGGTGAGGAGCAGCTTGAAGAAGCAGCCCATCATAAGCTTCACGATAAAACGAGAACGATTGAATTGATCGCCAGCCGGCGCGACCAGCGTGTGAAGCTCCAGCGGTCTCTTGATACGAACGAGCTTGAGCTGAAAGAGATGAAGCGTCTGTACAAGCAAAAAACAGAAATTTTGAAAGATGAAGAGGTAAAACTTGGCCGGATGGAAGTCGAGCTTGATAATCTCTTGCAGTATTTACGCGAGGAGTACAGCTTATCCTTTGAAGGGGCAAAAGAACAATATCAGCTCGAACTCGAGCCTGAAGAGGCGAGAAAACGGGTCAAACTGATCAAGCTTTCAATTGAAGAGCTCGGAACGGTCAATCTCGGCAGCATCGATGAATTTGAAAGAGTAAACGAACGGTATCAGTTTTTAACAGAGCAGAAAAATGACCTGACGGAAGCGAAAAACACACTGTTTCAAGTCATTGAAGAAATGGATTCTGAAATGACGAAGCGATTCCATGAAACGTTTGTCCAGATCCGTTCTCAATTCAACGACGTGTTCCGTTCTTTATTCGGAGGAGGACGGGCTGAACTGAAGCTGACTGATCCGAATGATCTTCTTAATTCCGGGGTGGACATTATCGCGCAGCCTCCGGGCAAAAAACTGCAAAACTTAAATCTTTTGTCAGGGGGAGAACGGGCGCTGACTGCCATTGCCCTTTTGTTCTCCATTCTGAAAGTAAGGCCCGTGCCGTTCTGCGTCCTTGATGAAGTGGAAGCTGCGCTTGATGAAGCCAATGTATTCAGGTTTGCGCAATATTTAAAAAAATACAGCGGCGACAGCCAGTTTATCGTTATCACCCACAGAAAAGGCACCATGGAAGAAGCGGATGTCCTCTACGGTGTTACGATGCAGGAATCCGGCGTTTCCCGAATGGTTTCGGTCAAACTGGAAGAAACAAAAGAATTCGTTCAGTAACGAGGAAAGAGGTTGAAAGATGAGCTTTTTTAAAAAATTAAAAGAGAAAATCACGAAACAGACAGACTCCGTCTCTGAAAAATTTAAAGATGGTCTTGAAAAAACAAGAAATTCCTTCTCAAATAAAGTGAACGAACTCGTCTCCCGCTACCGGAAAGTCGACGAGGATTTCTTCGAGGAGCTTGAGGAAGTGCTGATTGGCGCTGACGTCGGTTTTACAACCGTTATGGAGCTGATTGATGAGCTCAAAAATGAAGTGAAGCTGAAAAACATCCAGGATCCTCAGGAAGTGCAGTCCGTCATTTCTGAAAAGCTTGTCGACATTTATAACAGCGGCGACGAACAGATTTCTGAATTAAATATTCAGGACGGGCGCCTGAACGTTATTCTGCTTGTCGGGGTAAACGGCGTCGGAAAAACGACAACGATCGGAAAACTTGCCCATAAGCTGAAGAATGAAGGCAAATCCGTTGTGCTCGCTGCCGGAGACACCTTCAGAGCAGGGGCGATTGAACAGCTTGAAGTGTGGGGGGAGCGTACAGGCGTGCCTGTCATTAAGCAGGCTGCCGGAAGCGACCCTGCTGCGGTTATTTATGATGCCGTACACGCGGCTAAAGCAAGAGGAGCGGATGTGCTGATTTGTGATACGGCCGGCCGCCTTCAGAATAAAGTAAACTTAATGAAAGAGCTTGAAAAAGTCAAACGCGTCATCGAACGCGAAGTGCCTGAGGCTCCGCATGAGGTTCTCCTTGCGCTGGACGCGACGACAGGCCAAAATGCGATGGCGCAGGCGAAAGAATTCTCCAAAGCGACGAATGTGACGGGTATCGCGTTAACGAAGCTTGACGGCACCGCAAAAGGCGGTATCGTCCTGGCGATCCGCAATGAGCTTCACATCCCCGTGAAACTGGTCGGCCTCGGAGAAAAGGTTGACGATCTCCAGCGGTTTGATGCAGAATCTTACGTATACGGTCTCTTTTCTGATTTAGTTGAAAAAGCCGAGGATTAATGAATAAAAAACGAGTATAAAATGGACGGTTTTATACTCGTTTTTTTTATACGCATTGATAGATCGGAATGGAGGGGGCAATTGTTGGACAAATGGCTGAAAGCTGAATTGGAAAGTAAGATCGGCTCGATAAACCATATGTCGCTGTTGGATGAACAGGGAGGCACTTCAACCGTTCGAAAAATAGTGACCGGCCAAGACGCATTTCTGCTAAAAAGTTCTTTTCAACAGAAGTATCGGGAATGGTTAATGAGAGAAGCCTTCGTTTTACAAAAACTGACGGAAACTCGTCGTCTGCCTGTTCCTATTTATTATGGGATGATACAGGAACAGCATGCCAGCCATATCCTAATGTCATTTGAGGATGGAATCACCCTGACTTCGGCTTTAAGAAAAGCAAAAGGGGATACTGAAAAGAAAAAGCTGATCAAAAGTTTCGGCCAGTTTCTGCAACGTCTGCATGAAACCGAAATGGTCCCTGGTTTACAGCCGGAAACAGACTGGCTCGATCTGCAAATCAAACGAGCCGGAGAATATGTCAAAAAAGGACAGGCTGAAGGAAGTGCAGAGCTTTTGAAGGAATTGGACAGGTACAGACCTGTTCCTGTTCAGCAGACAATGATTCACGGTGACTGCACGACTGATAATGTGCTGGTGAAAGACGGAGAGGTCTATCTGTTTATCGATGCTGCGGGAATATCGGCGGGAGATCCGCGATATGATGAATCATTAGCGATCAGTCATTTTGTCACAAATGAAGCATGCCTTAATGCTTTTTACGAAGGCTATTGCCGCTATCGTGTATCAAAACAAGAATTCGAGTATTTTAACGACGGTCTATATGAATTTTTTTAAAAAAACTTATTATGTAAAAAGAGCATCCTGCTTTGACAAGATAAAAACTTGACACACGCTCTGAAACCATGTAAACTAAGTTTTTGTAAAGGGATTTGACTTAACAAAGGGGAGAGCTCAAATGTCGCTCGAAAAAACGACGAGAATGAACTATTTATTTGACTTCTATCAGTCGTTGCTGACGTCAAAACAAAAGAGCTATATGTCGCTTTATTATCTGGACGATTTCTCCCTTGGTGAAATAGCCGAAGAGTATGACGTTTCAAGGCAAGCCGTTTACGATAACATCAAACGGACTGAAGCGATGCTTGAACAATATGAAGAAAAACTGCTCCTTTTTAAAAAGTTTCAGGAGCGTAAAGAAATGTTTACAAAGCTGAAAGAGCTTGCTTCCGGGTTGCAGGAAGAGGAAAAAATGACGGCTCTGATTGAAGCGCTTGAGAAATTAGATTAGGAGGCGGCAAACAATGGCATTTGAAGGATTAGCCGACCGACTGCAAAAGACGATTTCAAAAATCCGCGGAAAAGGAAAAGTCAGCGAACAAGACGTAAAAGAGATGATGCGTGAAGTTCGTCTTGCGCTTCTTGAGGCTGACGTTAACTTTAAAGTCGTAAAGGATTTTGTGAAAAAAGTAAGTGAACGGGCTGTCGGACAGGACGTTATGCAGAGTCTGACACCCGGTCAGCAGGTTATTAAAGTCGTAAAAGAAGAGCTTACCGAGCTGATGGGCGGCGAAGAAAGCAAAATTGCCGTCGCCAAACGCCCGCCGACCGTTATTATGATGGTCGGGCTCCAAGGTGCCGGTAAAACGACAACCACGGGGAAGCTTGCCAACCTGCTGCGCAAAAAACATAACCGCAAACCGCTGCTCGTGGCTGCGGATATTTACCGCCCCGCCGCGATTAAACAGCTGGAAACACTGGGGAAACAGCTTGATATGCCGGTCTTTTCGCTTGGCGATCAGGTCAGCCCGGTGGAAATTGCCAGACAGGCGATTGAAAAAGCGAAGGAAGAGCATCATGATTATGTGATTTTAGATACCGCCGGACGGCTGCACATCGATCATGAACTGATGGATGAGCTCTCCGGCGTAAAGGAAGTCGCAAATCCTGAGGAAATTTTCCTTGTCGTCGACTCAATGACCGGTCAGGATGCGGTAAACGTCGCCAAAAGCTTTAATGACCAGCTCGGTTTAACGGGTGTCATTTTAACAAAGCTTGACGGGGATACCCGCGGAGGTGCGGCGCTTTCTATCCGCGCGGTCACCGAAACGCCGATTAAATTCGCCGGAATGGGAGAAAAGCTCGATGCTCTTGAAGCGTTCCATCCTGAACGGATGGCATCCCGGATTCTCGGAATGGGTGACGTGCTGACCTTGATTGAAAAAGCTCAGGCGACTGTTGATGAAGACAAAGCCAAAGAGCTTGAGCAGAAAATGAGAACGATGAGCTTCACATTGGATGATTTTCTGGAGCAGCTCGGCCAGGTCCGAAACATGGGGCCTCTTGACGAACTGCTGCAAATGATGCCCGGCGCAGGCAAAATGAAAGGCTTAAAAAACATCCAAGTCGATGAAAAACAGCTGAATCATGTGGAAGCGATCATTAAATCAATGACTGTTCTTGAAAAAGAACAGCCGGATGTCATTAACGCCAGCCGGCGGAAGCGGATTGCCAAAGGAAGCGGAACATCCGTTCAGGAAGTCAACCGTCTTTTAAAGCAGTTTGAGGAAATGAAAAAAATGATGAAGCAGATGACCAACATGACAAAAGGGAAGAAAAAAGGCTTTAAATTACCTTTTATGTAATCGGTTATACATGATAAAACCGTTGTTAAGAAAAAACACTTTACAAACACTTTTATCATTGTTAATATACTATCTTGTTGAAATATTTTCGGAGGTGCTAGTAAAATGGCAGTAAAAATTCGTTTAAAACGTATGGGAGCAAAAAAATCTCCTTTCTATCGTATTGTTGTAGCAGATTCTCGTTCACCGCGTGACGGCCGTTTCATCGAAACAGTCGGCACATACAACCCGGTTGCAAAGCCGGCTGAAGTGAAAATCAACGAAGAGCTTGCTCTTAAATGGCTTCAAACAGGAGCTAAACCTTCTGATACAGTCCGCAACTTGTTCTCAAGCCAAGGAATTATGGAAAAATTCCACAACGCTAAACAAGGCAAGTAATGACTGATCAGAACTTGGAAGATTTGATTGTCAGCATTGTGGCTCCGCTTGTCGACCATCCGGAAGACATAACGGTCACAAAGGAAGAGACTGATCAAAAGATTGCGCTGCGCTTATCTGTCAATAAGTCAGATACCGGTAAAATTATCGGAAAGCAAGGCCGGACTGCAAGAGCGATTCGAACCGTCGTTTTTGCAGCTGGCGCACAGTCTTCTAAGAAAGTTCAATTTGAAATATTTGACTGAAAAAGGGAGAGGGCCGGCACCTCCCCTTTTTTTACACGTAAAAAAGGCAAATGAACAGAAATATGTTGGAAGAGTGGGGAGTCTGGTCCTATGCAGATTATTCACAGGGTAACCGTTATGCAGGTTCTGACCGAGCAAAGCAAGGAAAAGCTTTTGGCCTCTTTTGCAGAAAAAAAGCAAACGCTTGAACGAGAATGCAGCCAGCTCTATTTTCAGCTTAGAAAACATGAAAAAGATCAGCAGAATCCCGATGTAGCGGAATCTTTTAAAAAAGCCATTGAGAAAAGACAAGACAAAATCAAAATGATCGATTTCCAAATAAGCCAGACAGAGTCGCTCCCGCTTGGAAGCGAAGTGAAGGAAAAGGAGATCGATGCGCTGCTTTCAATCAATGTCGGTGATAACTGGCATGAAAAAACAGCGGCAAATACCATCGTCATAAAAGACGGGGTAGTAATTGAAATCCGCCCGAGGTGATAATATGACAAACAGATGGTTTAATGTAGGCAAAATTGTAAATACCCACGGCATTAAAGGCGAAGTGCGGGTCATTTCTAAAACGGACTTTGCCGAAGAACGGTACAAGCCCGGCAATACGCTCTATTTGTTTGCGGAAGGGGCTGCGGAGCCAATCAAAGTAACGGTAAGCGCCCACAGGCTTCACAAGCAGTTTCACCTGCTGCAATTCAAAGAAATGCCGAGTCTCAATGAAGTCGAACACCTAAGAAACATGGTGATCAAAGTCCCTGAAGAAGACTTGGGAGAGCTTGAAGAAGATGAATTTTATTTTCATGAGATCATCGGCTGCGAGGTTGTGTCAGAAGACGGGGAACTGATCGGCACAGTGAAGGAAATCTTGACGCCAGGGGCTAATGACGTATGGGTGGTTGCAAGAAAAGGCAAAAAAGATGCGCTCATTCCGTATATTGCTTCTGTGGTAAAGGATATTAATATAAATGAGAAGAAAATTAAGATTCATGTAATGGAAGGGTTAATAGACGAATGAAAATCGACTTTTTAACACTGTTTCCCGAAATGTTTCAAGGGGTGCTCGGCTCCTCCATTCTGCAAAAAGCACAGGAAAAAGAGGCTGTCCGTTTTGACGTCATCAATTTCCGGGCTTTTTCGGATAATAAACACCAAACGGTTGATGATTACCCGTACGGCGGGGGAGCCGGGATGGTGTTAAAGCCGCAGCCTGTATTTGATGCGGTTGAAAAGCTGACAGCCGGTACGGACGCCAAGCCGCGCATTATTCTCGTCTGCCCGCAAGGTGAGCGTTATACGCAGAAGAAAGCCGAGGAGCTGGCACAAGAGGAACATCTCATGTTTATTTGCGGACATTATGAAGGGTATGATGAACGGATCCGGGAACATCTTGTCACTGATGAAATCTCCATCGGGGATTTTGTGCTGACCGGGGGAGAGCTCCCTGCCATGATGATTGCCGACAGCGTTGTCAGGCTTTTGCCGGGCGTCCTCGGAAAAGAAGCATCCCACGTGGAGGATTCCTTCAGCACGGGGCTTTTAGAGCATCCGCACTATACGAGGCCTGCAGATTATAGAGGCTTAAAAGTGCCTGAGACCCTTCTGTCGGGCAACCATGCAAAAATACAAAAATGGCGCAATAAAGAATCAATCAGAAGAACCTTTTTAAGACGTCCCGATCTTCTTGAAAACTATCCTCTCACTGATGAGCAAAGAAAATGGATTTCCGAGTGGGAAAACGAATAGATTCTATTGCGCAGGCGATGAAGATATGATAAGATACTACTTGTGGCTTAAGGAGGCTTATCCTTCAGAAGCTTGAAAACGATGTTCCGCTGTGCCTTGCAGTTGTGGCCAAGAGCATCTGTTGGAAGGAGTTGAAAACGATGCAAAAACTAATTCAAGATATCACAAAAGAACAGCTTCGCACTGATCTTCCTGCGTTCCGTCCTGGTGACACTTTACGTGTACACGTAAAAGTTGTTGAGGGTAACCGTGAGCGTATCCAGATCTTCGAAGGTGTTGTGATCAAGCGTCGTGGTGGTGGAATCAGCGAAACGTTCACAGTTCGTAAGATTTCTTACGGTGTTGGCGTTGAACGTACATTCCCTGTACACACACCAAAAATCGCGAAAATCGAAGTTGTACGTTACGGTAAAGTACGTCGCGCTAAGCTTTACTACCTGCGTGAACTTCGCGGAAAAGCGGCTCGTATTAAAGAAATCAGACGATAATGATAACGAACGAAAAGAGCTTGTTACCCGTAACAGGCTCTTTTTTTATATGAAATTTGTAAAAGCAGAACAAGCAACGTAAAATACATAAGAGATCATCGGAACATCCGGTTCCGGTAAATAAGGCAGGTGTCGAAGTCACATGACCATTCAATGGTTCCCAGGCCATATGGCTAAAGCGAGACGGGAAGTAACAGAAAAACTGAAATTAATTGATATCGTATACGAATTGGTGGATGCGAGAATCCCGATGTCATCGAGAAATCCGATGATTGAGGAGATTTTAAAAAATAAGCCGCGCATTATGCTTTTAAATAAAGCCGATAAGGCGGATGCGGCTGTGACTGCCCAGTGGAAGGACCACTTTCAGGAACAGGGCATTCCCTCTCTTTCAATAAACTCCGTTAACGGGCAGGGACTGCATCAAATCGTGCCGTCCTCAAAAGAGCTGCTGAAGGATAAGTTCGATAAAATGAAAGCAAAAGGTGTTAGGCCAAGAGCAATCCGCGCATTAATCATCGGCATTCCGAATGTCGGCAAGTCTACGCTCATTAACCGGCTGGCCAAAAAAAACATTGCCAAGACGGGAGACAGGCCCGGCATTACCACTTCACAGCAGTGGGTAAAGGTAGGCAAGGAATTAGAGCTGCTCGATACACCGGGAATTTTATGGCCTAAATTTGAAGATGAGCTTGTCGGCTTGCGTCTGGCGATCACCGGGGCGATTAAAGATACGATTATCAACCTGCAGGATGTGGCCGTCTTCGGGCTGCGCTTTCTGGAAGAGCATTATCCCGACCGCTTGAAGGAGCGCTACGGACTTCAGGAAATCCCTGAGGATATCGCCGCTCTTTTCGACGCGATCGGTGAAAAACGCGGCTGTTTGATGGGCGGCGGAATGGTTGATTATGATAAAACAACGGAAGTCATCATTCGGGACATCCGGACGGAAAAATTCGGCAGGCTTTCATTTGAAACACCATCAGAATAAAGACGCGCAGCGATGCGGGTCTTTATTTTTTCCGCAGAATACCGATATACATAATGTAAGGGAGAAGAGAACGTGAATACATTAACCGTAAAAAGCGTAAAAGAACGCCTGCAAGAGGTCAGGGACGAAAGCGACCCCTTCCTTGCCCAATGTGAGAAAGACCCGAGAAAAAGCGTACAGACGCTTTTAGAGCAATGGCTGAAAAAGCACGCGAAGGAAAAAGCTCTTAAAGAGCAATGGCTGAACATGACGGCATACGAAAGACTGTCATCCAAAAAGGGCTTCCGCCTGATTGCGGGTGTTGACGAAGCCGGAAGAGGGCCGCTTGCCGGACCGGTTGTCGCCGGCGCCGTCATTTTGCCGGCAGAATGCGAGATTCTCGGTCTCACGGACTCGAAGAAATTGTCGGAAAAGAAGCTCGAGGAGTATTACAGCCGGATCACGGAAGAAGCCGCGGCTGTAGGAGTCGGCATTGTCCATGCGGACGTCATTGACCGGATCAATATTTATGAGGCCGCGAGACTGGCGATGGTAAAAGCCGTCAATGCTTTAACGGAAACACCTGATTATCTGCTTGTTGATGCCATGACCCTTCCGCTTGACATTCCGCAGTCATCAGTTATAAAAGGGGATGCCAAAAGCGTGTCAATTGCCGCCGGAGCCTGCATCGCAAAAGTAACGCGGGACCGTCTCATGGCTGAGTACGCCAAAACCTACCCCATGTACGGCTTTGAAAAAAATAAAGGCTACGGAACGAAAGAACATCTTGAAGCTCTTCAGGCATACGGACCGACAACTATTCACCGAAAAACGTTCGCTCCCGTTCAATCTTATTGTTAGAAAAGAGGCTTAAGACATGAACATAAGCGGCGAAATCCAAGCGGCTTTCAGACAGCTGACGGCGGAAATCCCTCCGGACCGGCAAGACGGCGGTAAAGACAGCGGCGCTCAAAGGCTGCTGTTGGGGAAGGTTCTCCGTTTGCTGGACGATCAAAGCGCTCTTATCCAAATCGGCGGCCGGACGATGCAGGGAAAACTTGAAACCGCCCTTCGTCCGCAGGCGTATTACTGGTTTTCTTATGACAAACAGCCGGCGGAAAAAACGGGCCGGCTTCATGTCATCGACCAATTCGAAGGAAACCCGAAAACCGTTCAGGAAGCGGCGGGAAGACTGTTAAACGCTCTTTCTGTCAAACCAGGCCCTGTGTCTCTGCAGATTGCCGAAACGTTTATGCAGCAGAAGCTGCCGATGACGGAAAACAGCCTCAAAGCTTGCATCCGCTGGGCTGAATCGCTTCCGGCCGCCGAATTGAAAAAAGCGGCGGAAACAATCGTATTTGCGCTGAAACGGGAACTGCCCGCACATCCGGAAGTCTTGTCAGCCATTCATGCTGTTAAATATCCGGTTCCGACCCGGCGTCTCCTCTCAGGACTGCTTCAGGCAATCAATCAGGCTCCGCAATCGGCAAAAGAGCTGTCTGTGCTCAAAGAGGCGGTTTCTGACGTGTTAAACGCGGAAACGGATCTTCATGCAGAACGTCTCTTGAAGAAGCTTGCCGAGGCTGCACGCATGCCGATCTCAGAAACCGGGCTGATGGATGAAGGAGAACGGACGGAATCAAAACAATCACCATTTGTCCGAGAGACTCGTGAAAACGGAAAGGCAGTCTCAAGCCAGCCTTCTCCTCCGAGTGCACGGACAGATCCGGAACTGCCTGAAAAAACGGCAAAACAGATTATAGAGAAATTAATGACATCGGCAGAAAAAACTGAAAACCGTCCTGTAAAAGTAACGGCGGAGATCATTAAGGCTTTCATTTCTCAAGAAAAAACATTTAAAACAGCACCTGTTCTTCAAAACGCACATCTGACAGAACAGGAGGCGGCTGTTTTCGAAAAAGCCGCTCAGCTCACCGAATTGAAATATGCAGAAAAACATGATGTATTAAGCCTTTTGCAGAAAATCAAAAAAGGACTGGGCACACGTGATGAATTATCATTCATTACAGCGCTTGAAAAAGGCGTGTCTCCGCAGCCGGAGAAACAAGCGCTGAAAACAGCCCTCCAAGCCGTCCGGACGCTTCAAGAAGCGCCCCAATCCGTTAAACAAGAGGCGGAACCGCTTATTCATAAATTAAACGGCCAGCTGTTTATTGAGCAGCATAACCCTTCTTTTACGCAGATGGTGCTGTCATTTCCGCTGGGAGCGTCCGCGTATGAGAATGACATCACAGTTCTCTTTAAAGGACGGAAGAAGCCGGACGGAAAACTCGATCCGTCACATTGCAGGCTCCTGTTTTTGCTGCACCTTGAAACACTGCAAGAAACCGTTGTGGACTGCATGATTCAGCAAAATGTAATGACCATTACGGTTGAGACTGATTTTGAGCTTCAGGCGGCCATCGACCCTCTCGTACCGGCTTTAAAAGAAGCCGTAAAAGAAACGGGCTTCAGCCTGTCAGGCGTCACGGCTAAAAAACGGCGCCCGAAAGACCAGAGCGCTCTTGTGGAAGAGTTTATAGAAAAAGACGGCGGAAGAAAAGTGGATGTGAAAATATGAAAGAGCAAACGCCGTTAAGAAGAGCTGTCGCCCTGCATTACGACCGGCAGAAAGACCAAGCCCCGAAGGTTGTCGCAACAGGCAGGGGGCACGTGGCGGAAAATATCATAAAAGAAGCTGAGAAGGCGGGGGTTCCCATTCAGGAAGACAGAACCCTTGTCGAATTAATGCGCCATTTGACGGTTGACGATCAGATACCGGAGGCGCTCTATGAAACCGTTGCCGAAATTTTTTCATTTGTTTACAAACTGGACGAAACCCTGAAAAACGAAAAATAAGGACCATTCATTTCCCGGACTCCGTTTAAATTTATATTTTCAATAAAATAAAAGTTAGAATGTTTGGAAGGATATAAAGATTTTGTTTTGAACCCTAGACAATTCTTCCAGTATTATATAGAATGAAAGCGCAGTCTATTTTTAGTTTTGCTACATAAGTTAGGAGGATGGGAAATGAATATCCATGAGTACCAGGGAAAAGAAGTCCTCAGAAAATACGGGGTGTCTGTTCCTGAAGGTAAAGTGGCTTTTACAGCAGAGGAAGCAGTTGAAAAAGCAGAGAGCCTGTCAAGCTCGGTTTATGTCGTAAAGGCGCAAATCCATGCTGGCGGCCGCGGCAAAGCTGGTGGGGTAAAGATTGCAAAAACAAAAGATGAAGTGAAAGAGTATGCCGAAGAACTGTTAGGCAAGACGCTCGTCACACATCAAACGGGTCCGGACGGACAAGTAATAAAACGCTTACTTATTGAAGAAGGCTGCGATATTAAAAAGGAATACTATGTCGGGCTTGTACTTGACCGCGCTACTTCAAGAATCGTTTTAATGGCGTCTGAAGAAGGCGGAACGGAGATTGAAGAAGTAGCGGAAAAAACACCTGAAAAAATTAAAAAAGCGGTAATTGATCCGGCTGTCGGCCTTCAGGGCTATCAGGCAAGGGAAATTGCATTCGCAATTAACATCCCGAAAGAGCTTGTCGGCAAAGCCGCTAAATTTATGCTCGGTTTATATAAAGCATTTGTTGAGAAGGACTGCTCGATCGCCGAGATCAACCCTCTCGTCGTTACGGGGGACGGAAACGTCATGGCGCTGGATGCTAAGCTGAACTTCGACAGCAATGCGTTATACAGACAAAAAGACATTATGGAATACAGAGATTTAGATGAAGAAGATCCGAAAGAAATCGAAGCGTCAAAATACGATTTAAGCTACATTTCCCTTGATGGAAATATCGGCTGTATGGTAAACGGCGCGGGTCTTGCAATGTCTACTATGGATATCATTAAACACTACGGCGGAGAACCTGCAAACTTCCTTGATGTCGGGGGCGGCGCAACCGCAGAAAAAGTTACGGAAGCTTTTAAAATCATTCTTTCCGATCAAAACGTAAAAGGAATTTTCGTCAATATTTTCGGAGGCATCATGAAGTGTGATGTCATCGCCGAGGGCGTTGTTGAAGCGACGAGACAAGTCGGATTGACATTGCCGCTGGTCGTGCGCCTTGAAGGGACAAACGTAGATTTAGGAAAGAAAATCC
Source organism: Bacillus sp. JNUCC-22 (assembly GCF_018861275.1). NCBI lineage: Bacteria > Bacillati > Bacillota > Bacilli > Caryophanales > Bacillaceae > Bacillus > Bacillus sp. JNUCC-22. The sequence goes on from NZ_CP076408.1 coordinate 1,611,536, forward strand.
TGAATGAATCAGGCTTAAACATCACATCTGCGGAATCAATGGCAGACGGCGCACAGAAAATCGTATCCTTAGTTTAGGAAAGAATGAAAGGCAGGGGACCAGATAATGAGTGTTTTTATCAATAAAGATACAAGAGTTATTGTACAGGGGATTACAGGTTCTACCGCTTTATTTCATACAAAGCAGATGCTGGAATACGGCACGAATATCGTTGGCGGTGTAACACCTGGAAAAGGCGGAACGGAAGCGGAAGGCGTACCGGTATTCAATACGGTCGCAGAAGCGGTTCATACAACGGGCGCAGATGCGTCAGTTATTTACGTGCCGGCTCCGTTTGCGGCGGACGCAATTATGGAAGCGGTTGACGCGGAAATTGATCTTGTCATTTGTATCACTGAGCACATTCCGGTTTTGGACATGGTGAAAGTGAAGCGCTTTATGGAAGGCAAGAAAACGAGATTAATAGGGCCGAACTGCCCTGGTGTTATTACACCTGAAGAATGCAAGATCGGCATTATGCCGGGATACATTCATAAAAAGGGTCATGTAGGCGTTGTGTCCCGTTCAGGAACATTGACATACGAGGCTGTCCATCAGCTTTCAGAAGCCGGCGTAGGCCAATCTACCGCTGTAGGGATCGGCGGCGATCCGGTCAACGGCACGAACTTTATTGACGTGTTAAAAGCGTTCAATGAAGATCCTGAAACACATGCCGTCATCATGATCGGAGAAATCGGCGGCACAGCTGAAGAAGAAGCGGCTGAGTGGGTGAAAGCGAACATGACGAAGCCTGTTGTCGGCTTTATCGGCGGTAAAACCGCGCCTCCGGGAAAACGTATGGGCCATGCGGGCGCCATCATCTCCGGAGGAAAAGGCACGGCAGAAGAAAAAGTCAAAACGATGAACGCCTGCGGAATTGAAGTCGCGGAAACCCCTTCTGTAATGGGTGAAACGCTGATTAAGGTGTTAAAAGAAAAAGGCTTATTTGAAACGTGCAAAACGCACTGATCGAAGCAGGGGCAGCCGTAACGGCTGTTCCTGTTTTTGCTGAAAAAAAGAGGAGGTTTCCAGATTTGGATCAAGCATCGCGCTGTTTAATGGTCTGCAGTATTAATCAAATCATTTCCCCGTCTCTTCTATTAAAATGGTGGAAAGCTGATCACTCTCTGTCTTTTTTACCGAATCCGCATCCATTAACTGTTTTATCAGAAGGGAAAACAGCCCCGGAAGCAATTTTTCGGGAAATAGAGCGCAAGGATCCGGAACTTGATGAAGTTCTGTCCGATTACCGCCGCGAAGGCATTACTGTCATTCCGATTTCATCAAGCCGCTATCCAACATGGCTTAAAGCGATTTATGATCCGCCGGCTGTCTTGTATGCAAAAGGGAACACGCCGCTTCTTGAAAAAGGCAGAAAAATTGGGATTGTAGGAACGCGGAAACCGACGGAAGACGGAATAAAAGCGGTTGGGCATCTTTCCGCCGAACTCTCAAAAAAAGGCTGGGTCATTGTAAGCGGGCTTGCATCCGGTATAGACGGATTGTCTCATAAGGCGAGCATCAGGGCAAAAGGGCTTACGATCGGCGTGATAGCCGGCGGATTCCATCACATCTATCCCCGGGAAAATCTCCTGTTAGCAGAATACATGGCTGAACACCATCTCCTACTCTCAGAACATCCTCCTGAAACAAAGCCGAAAAAATGGCACTTTCCGATGAGAAACCGCATAATCAGCGGATTAAGTGAAGGAATTGTGGTCGTGCAGGGAAAAGAAAAAAGCGGTTCATTAATCACAGCTTACCAGGCTCTCGATCAAGGCAGAGAGGTATTTGCCGTTCCGGGTTCCATATTTAATCCATATTCCGGAGGACCTATAAAACTCATTCAAGAAGGGGCGAAAGCTGTATTATGCGCAGAGGATATTGACGGAGAGCTGACCCCCCGATGCGTTCAGTATACGGAACCCTTTTGAAATATCGTTTGACAAACGGTATTGTAATATTTAATAATAGTGAGGATTTAAAGTTGCACATTATTTTCATGTATAAAATGACGTTCATCATAAAGAATGAAATGTTGAAAGCCATAAAAAGGCAGCTCTAAAATGAATTGATACTTGAAAAGAGAGAGAACACCTCTTGAGGGGGATGAAAATGTCTGATTATCTAGTCATCGTGGAATCGCCGGCAAAGGCGAAAACGATTGAACGTTATTTAGGGAAGAAATATAAAGTCAAAGCTTCAATGGGACATGTCCGGGATCTTCCGAAAAGTCAAATGGGAGTTGACATCGAACAGAACTTTGAACCGAAATATATTACGATCCGCGGAAAAGGCCCTGTTTTAAAAGAATTAAAAACAGCGGCAAAGAAAGCAAAAAAAGTCTATCTCGCGGCCGACCCCGACAGAGAAGGGGAAGCGATTGCATGGCATCTCGCACACAGTCTTGATCTGGATCTCAGCTCGGACTGCCGGGTCGTCTTTAATGAAATAACGAAAGACGCCATTAAAGAATCATTTAAACATCCGCGCATGATTAATATGGATCTTGTCGATGCGCAGCAGGCGCGCCGCATACTAGACAGACTCGTCGGATACAAAATCAGCCCGATTCTTTGGAAAAAAGTAAAAAAAGGCCTCAGTGCGGGCCGTGTGCAATCCGTTGCGCTCCGGCTGATCATCGACCGGGAAAAGGAAATCAACGATTTTAAACCTGAAGAGTACTGGACGATTACCGGCTCATTTTTAAAAGGAAAAGAGACGTTTGAAGCCGGATTTTTCGGAAAAAACGGCAAAAAGCTTCCTTTAAAAAGCGAAGAAGACGTAAAAGCCATCCTTGCTCAGCTGAAAGGCAATAAGTATACAGTTGACAAGGTTACGAAAAAAGAGCGCAAACGAAATCCCGCTCTGCCGTTTACAACGTCCACTCTGCAGCAGGAGGCTGCAAGAAAGCTGAATTTCAGAGCGAAGAAAACGATGATGATCGCGCAGCAATTATATGAAGGAATTGATCTCGGCAAAGAAGGGACAGTCGGGCTCATCACGTATATGAGAACGGACTCAACGCGGATTTCCAATACAGCCGTTGAAGAAGCGTCAGCTTTTATTGATCAGGCGTACGGAAAAGAGTACTTAGCGGGAAAACGGAAACCGGCAAAGAAAAATGAAAACGCACAAGATGCCCACGAAGCGATCCGCCCGACTTCGGTGCTCAGAAAACCTGCCGACTTAAAAGCGGTGCTTGGAAGAGACCAGCTCAGATTATACAAGCTGATTTGGGAGCGCTTTGTTGCAAGCCAGATGGCCCCTGCCGTCCTTGATACGATGAGCGTCGATCTCAGCAATAACGGATTGACATTCCGGGCAAACGGAAGTAAAGTCAAATTCGCCGGCTTCATGAAAGTCTATGTAGAGGGTAAAGACGATCAGCTGGAAGAAAAAGACCGCATGCTTCCGGACCTTAAAGAGGGAGACACGGTTTTATCGAAAGATATTGAGCCTGAGCAGCACTTTACTCAGCCGCCTCCGCGTTATACAGAGGCGCGCCTGGTTAAAACGCTTGAAGAACTGGGGATCGGCCGTCCTTCGACATATGCGCCGACTCTTGACACCATCCAGCGCCGCGGTTACGTGGGATTAGACAATAAACGGTTTGTGCCGACTGAGCTTGGGCAGATCGTGCTGGATCTTATCATGGAGTTTTTCCCGGAAATCATCAACGTTGAATTCACGGCTAAAATGGAAAGAGACCTTGACCATGTTGAAGATGGCCAGACAGAATGGGTTCAAATCATTGACAGCTTCTATACCGATTTCGAAAAACGCGTGAAAAAAGCGGAAGCCGAAATGAAAGAAGTGGAAATTGAACCTGAATACGCCGATGAAGATTGTGAGTTATGCGGCTCCCGGATGGTTTATAAAATGGGCCGATACGGCAAATTTATGGCGTGCTCCAATTTCCCTGACTGCCGGAATACAAAACCGATTGTCAAACAAATCGGCGTAAAATGCCCTAAGTGCCATGAAGGAAACATTGTCGAACGAAAATCAAAAAAGAAACGCATCTTTTACGGCTGTGACCGTTATCCTGAATGCGACTTCGTATCTTGGGACAAACCGATTGAACGAAAATGCCCGAAATGTGAAAATATGCTCGTAGAGAAAAAGCTTAAAAAAGGCATACAAGTCCAATGCGTCGAATGCGATTATAAGGAAGAACCACAGAAGTAGCGGTGAGCAGAGCCTTGCTCACCTTCTTTGTGTGGAAGGGACAAACAACAGGAGATGAAAAGAAATGAACCAGCAAACAGTTAATGTAATCGGAGCAGGCCTTGCCGGAAGTGAAGCGGCATGGCAGCTTGCAAAAAGAGGAATTCAAGTGAAACTATATGAAATGCGGCCCGTCAGGCAGACGGCAGCCCATCATACTGATAAATTCGCCGAACTGGTATGCAGCAACTCCCTCCGTTCAAATACACTCGCCAATGCGGTAGGCGTATTAAAAGAAGAAATGCGGGCCCTTGACTCGGCAATCATTCAATCTGCTGATAAATGCTCGGTTCCGGCCGGGGGAGCGCTTGCCGTTGACCGTCATGAATTTGCGCAAAGCGTGACGGATCTCGTGAAAAACCATCCGAACGTAACGGTTCTTACTGAGGAAGTAACAGAGATTCCGGAAGGCCCGACTGTTATCGCGACCGGACCGCTTACGTCAGAATCGCTTTCACAGCAGCTGAAAGAGCTCACGGGAGAAGAGTATCTGTATTTTTATGACGCGGCGGCGCCGATTGTCGAAAAAGACAGCCTCGATATGGAGAAAGTGTACTTAAAATCCCGTTATGACAAGGGAGAAGCGGCGTACTTAAACTGCCCGATGACAGAGGAAGAGTTCGACCGTTTCTATGAAGCATTGACGACGGCTGAGACGGTACCTTTAAAAGAATTCGAGAAAGAAATCTTCTTTGAAGGCTGCATGCCGATTGAAGTCATGGCGAAAAGAGGCAAGAAAACAATGCTGTTCGGACCGATGAAACCGGTCGGACTGGAAGATCCGAAAACAGGCAAGCGCCCTTATGCAGTCGTTCAGCTCAGACAGGATGATGCGGCGGGAACGCTTTATAATATTGTAGGTTTTCAGACACATTTAAAATGGGGAGACCAAAAAGAAGTGCTTAAACTGATCCCCGGTCTTGAAAATGTTGATATCGTCAGATACGGCGTCATGCACAGAAACACATTTATCAACTCGCCGAGCCTTTTGAACCCGACATATCAATTTAAACAGCGGAACGATCTGTTTTTCGCGGGCCAAATGACCGGCGTAGAGGGTTATGTTGAATCTGCCGCTTCAGGTCTTGTAGCGGGAATCAATGCCGCCAAACTTGTGCTCGGTCAGGATCTTGTGACATTCCCGCAGGAGACGGCGATTGGAAGCATGGCTCACTACATTACGACGACAAATCAGAAGAACTTCCAGCCGATGAATGCAAACTTCGGCCTCTTAAAAGAATTGCCTGTAAAAATTAAAAACAAAAAAGAACGAAATGAAGAATACGCTAAACGCGCAATTGAGACTATTCAAACTATTTCGAAAACGATATAGCTTTTCATTGCAACTTCGATGCATTATATGATACCATTTAAAAGCCCTTCGGAGAGGGAGGTCTTCATAATGACTGAGAATGTTAACTTTTTTTTAAAGTTATTCGTTGAATATTTACAAATTGAAAAAAATTATTCACAATATACTATTGTGAATTATGTTAATTCGATTGAAGAATTTGGGATGTTTCTGCATGCTCAAAATATAAATGGAATGAAAGAAGCTGCATATCATGATGTGAGAATATTTTTGACAGAGGCTTATGAAAAAGGCCTGTCAAGAAAAACAATCAGCAAGAAAATTTCAGCTTTGAGAAGCTTCTATAAATTTTTAATGAGGGAAAAGCTTGTTGAAGAGAATCCGTTTCAGCTTGTTCATCTGCCGAAACAAGAGAAACGGATTCCGAAGTTTCTTTATGAAAAAGAACTTGAGGAACTATTCGCTGTTTCAGACAGAAGTCAGCCGTCAGGGATGCGCGATCAGGCCCTGCTTGAGCTTCTTTATGCGACCGGAATGAGGGTCAGTGAGTGCTGTACGCTCACTGTCGGCGATCTTGACCTGTTCATGGATACGGTGCTCGTTCACGGGAAAGGCAAGAAGCAGCGCTATATCCCGTTCGGCTCATATGCCCGTGATGCGCTGGAGCTGTATATCAACAGCGGAAGGCAGTGCCTGCTTGAAAAAGCAAAAGAGCCTCATGATGTGCTGTTTGTCAATCAAAGAGGCGGCCCGCTGACCGCCAGAGGAATCAGGTATATTTTAAGCGGACTTGTAAAAAAAGCATCTGGCACTTTACATATACACCCGCATATGCTTCGGCACACGTTTGCGACTCATCTGCTGAATGAAGGGGCTGATTTAAGAAGCGTCCAGGAGCTTCTGGGCCATTCCAATCTGTCTTCTACGCAGATATACACGCATGTATCGAAGGAAATGCTGAGAAACACATATATGTCCCACCACCCGAGAGCTTTTAAAGAAAATTAAAAGGAGGCCCTTCTCATGTCATCTTTTCATGCGACAACGATTTTTGCCGTCCAGCATAACGGGAAAAGCGCTATGTCAGGAGACGGCCAGGTCACATTCGGTCAGGCTGTAGTCATGAAACATACCGCAAGAAAAGTGAGAAAGCTGTTTAACGGAAAGGTTCTGGCCGGATTTGCGGGATCTGTTGCAGACGCTTTCACACTTTTTGAAATGTTTGAGGCGAAGCTTGAAGAATACAACGGCAATTTAAAACGTGCGTCGGTTGAGCTTGCGAAAGAATGGCGCAGCGATAAAGTGCTGCGCAAGCTGGAAGCCATGCTGATTGTCATGAACCAGGATACCTTGCTTCTCGTATCGGGAACAGGTGAAGTGATTGAGCCGGATGACGGCATTTTGGCAATCGGCTCCGGCGGAAACTACGCCCTGTCAGCAGGAAGAGCGCTGAAAACCTATGCCGGAGAGAATCTGTCCGCCAAAGATATTGCAAAAGCCGCTTTGAAAATCGCGGGCGAGATTTGTGTGTACACAAACGATCAGATCATTTTGGAAGAACTTGAATAGAAAGGACTTGAGGCGCATGGAAAACAAACCGTTAACACCGAGACAAATCGTAGATCGGTTGGATCAATACATTGTAGGACAGCAGGATGCGAAAAAAGCTGTCGCCGTGGCATTAAGAAACCGCTATCGCAGAAGTCTTCTTGATGAAAAACTGAGAGACGAGATCGTTCCCAAAAACATCCTGATGATGGGCCCGACCGGGGTGGGGAAAACAGAGATCGCCAGACGGATCGCCAAGCTTACCGGTGCGCCATTTATAAAAATTGAAGCGACAAAATTTACAGAAGTCGGCTATGTAGGCAGAGATGTCGAATCAATGGTCAGAGACCTCGTTGAGACATCCGTGCGGCTCATTAAAGAAGAAAAAATCAGCGAAGTGAAAGAACAGGCTGAAGAAAATGCAAACAAACGTATAGTGCGGCTTCTCGTTCCGGGAAAGAAAAAACAAGCGGGTGTGAAAAATCCGTTTGAAATGCTTTTCGGAGGAAACCAGGCGGCAAATGATGATGAAGCCGACCAGCAGGAAGAAGCAAGCCTTGAAGAGAAAAGAAAGCGCATGGCGCATCAGCTCGCATTGGGAGAGCTCGAAGACCATTACGTCTCCGTAGAGGTGGAAGAGCAGCAGCCATCGATGTTTGACATGCTGCAAGGCTCCGGGATGGAGCAGATGGGCATGAATATGCAGGATGCGCTGAGCAATCTGGTGCCAAAAAAGAAAAAACGCCGCAAAATGACGGTCAGAGAAGCAAGGAAGGTTCTGACCAATGAAGAGGCAGGCAAATTAATCGATATGGATGAAGTCGGCCAAGAGGCCGTGTTAAGAGCTGAAGAGGGCGGCATTATCTTTATTGACGAAATAGATAAAATCGCAAAAAACGGAGGGGCTTCTTCCTCAGCAGATGTATCGAGAGAAGGCGTTCAAAGAGATATCCTTCCGATTGTCGAAGGATCTACCGTCGTCACGAAATACGGCTCCGTCAAAACAGATCACGTGCTGTTTATCGCAGCCGGGGCATTCCATATGGCCAAACCGTCTGATCTGATTCCGGAGCTGCAGGGCCGCTTTCCGATTCGTGTAGAATTGAGCAAGCTGACGGTAGATGATTTTGTGAAAATTCTCGTCGAACCCGATAACGCGCTGTTAAAACAATATCAGGCTTTATTGCAGACAGAAGGTATATCTCTTGAATTTTCTGACGAAGCTATTCGTAAGATCGCCGAAGTGGCTTATCATGTGAATCAGGATACGGACAACATCGGAGCGAGAAGGCTTCACACGATATTGGAACGTCTCTTGGAAGACCTGTCGTTTGAAGCGCCGGACGTGACGATGGAAAAAGTAGCCATCACACCGCAATACGTTGAAGAAAAGCTCGGAACGATTGCAAACAACAAAGATCTAAGTCAATTTATATTGTGAAAATTTAATAAGAGGAATTCTAGGAGGATTATTTATCATGGCTTTACTACAAAAAACACGAATTATTAACAGCATGCTGCAGGCTGCGGCAGGCAAACCCGTAAACTTTAAAGAAATGGCTGAAACGCTTCGTGACGTCATTGATTCTAATATTTTCGTCGTCAGCCGCAGAGGAAAGCTTTTGGGCTACTCTATTAACCAGCAGATTGAAAATGACCGTATGAAAAAAATGCTTGAAGACCGCCAGTTCCCGGAAGAGTACACGAGAAATCTGTTCAATGTTCCGGAGACGTCTTCAAACCTTGATATCAACAGCGAATACACGGCGTTTCCTGTGGAAAACAGAGACCTGTTCCAAGCGGGCTTAACAACGATCGTGCCGATCATCGGCGGAGGAGAGAGACTGGGCACGCTCATTCTGTCCCGTCTGCAGGATCAATTTGAAGATGATGATCTCATTCTTGCTGAATACGGAGCAACCGTTGTAGGAATGGAGATTTTAAGAGAAAAAGCGGAAGAAATCGAAGAAGAGGCGCGAAGCAAAGCGGTTGTTCAAATGGCGATCAGTTCTCTGTCTTACAGTGAACTTGAAGCGATTGAGCATATCTTTGAAGAGCTTGACGGAAACGAAGGCTTGCTTGTGGCAAGTAAGATTGCCGACCGTGTCGGCATTACGCGTTCAGTAATCGTTAACGCGCTGAGAAAGCTGGAAAGCGCAGGCGTCATTGAATCCAGATCACTGGGAATGAAGGGGACGTACATTAAAGTTCTGAACAACAAATTCCTTATTGAATTGGAAAACCTTAAATCTCATTAAGACAAAAGCAGGATCCCTAAAAATGGGGGTTCTGCTTTTTTTATGGACAATAGGTGAAAAGTTGCAGTTTAAAGTTGCTTATTGGAATCTGATCTGAGATAATCCATCTTGCTGTGTGAAAAAAGGAGGAAGAAACAGAAATTGTGCTATTTTCAGTCTTATATTAAACAAATCCTTGTAGTACAAATATTCTAGGACTTAATACCTACATGCAAAATAGATATAATTGAGCACTTTTTTTTAGCCTAACTTCATAGACTTTAAGCCTGTTATTTCTTACAATAAGCATATGGTTTTACAATTCTCGACAAGGATTTTTAGGAGAAAAATATCTGAAATGGAGGTAAGTGGATTTGGACTTATTTTCTGGAACTATACAAAATCTTGAGAATGCCTTGGGGAGAGCGGACATTAAGCAAAAAGTCTTAACTAATAACATCGCCAATATAGATACACCGAACTATAAGGCAAAAAAAGTCTCTTTCCGAAATTTGTTAGATCAGGAAACATCCAATCTTGAGGCGGTAAAAACCGACTATCGGCACGTTGACTTTACGGGTTCAGGGGACGATTATTCTATCGTGTCCAGCAGTGATACATCGTACCAGCAAAACGGAAACAATGTCGATATCGACAAAGAAATGACAGATTTAGCCGAAAACCAAATTAATTATCAGGCTTTGGTTGAAAGAATGAGCGGCAAATTCAATTCTCTGAAAACCGTCTTGACAGGAGGAAAATAATGAGTGGCTTTCAAAGCTTAAATATTTCGGGTTCCGCTTTAACTGCACAGCGTGTCCGGATGGACGTCGTATCGTCCAACCTGGCCAATATGGATACAACGAGAGCGAAGCAGGTAAATGGCGAATGGGTGCCTTACAGAAGAAAGCTGGTATCTCTCCAATCCGGAGGCGAATCATTTTCGTCCCTTTTACATTCCAAGATGAACGGAACAGGAAGCGCGGGAAGTGGCGTAAAGGTATCGGGTGTCACGGAAGACCCGTCCGCTTTTAATCTCGTTTATGATCCGGAGAATCCTGATGCGAATAAAGACGGATATGTACAAAAACCAAATGTAGATCCATTAAAGGAAATGGTGGATCTTGTCAGCAGCTCGAGATCATACGAAGCAAACGTAACTGCATTAAACGCCTCCAAAGGCATGCTTTTGAAGGCGTTAGAAATCGGAAAGTAAGGTGATGTAAGTGGTTAACGCTATTACTCCTTTTCAGCTTCAACAAACCCAAAATACTCAAAACGTAACGAATCAATTAAACCAAACTCAAAAAACTGATTCTTCAAACCAAACAAGCTTTTCGGAGCTTTTAAAAAACTCTATTGATTCGTTAAATGAGTCACAAGTGAAATCTGACCAAATAACGAACGAACTGGCTGCAGGAAAGGATGTAAACCTTGACGAGGTCATGATCGCTGCCCAAAAAGCAAATATTTCTCTGACGGCCGCTACCGAATTCCGCAATAAAGCCGTGGAAGCCTATCAGGAAATCATGAGAATGCAGATGTAGTGGTCAGATTGAAGAGAATGACTGGAATGACCGGGGGTTAACATGAATCGTACTCTAATGCAAATGAAAACCAAAACGGCAGCGTTTTGGAACAACAGATCAAAAACACAGAAGATACTCATGGTAAGCGGCTTGGCCGCATTCATTATTTTACTCATCGTCGTTATTATTTTTACTTCGTCTGAAAAGATGGTGCCTCTTTATAAAGATTTGTCCGCGGAAGAAGCGGGGAAGATTAAAGAAGAGCTCGATACGAAAAAGGTGTCTTCTGAACTTGCTGACGGCGGAACGGTCATTAAGGTTCCTGAGAGCCAAGTGGATTCGCTTAAAGTCCAGCTTGCCGCGGAAGGCCTGCCGAAAACGGGATCAATTGATTATTCGTTTTTCGGACAAAATGCGGGCTTCGGCCTGACGGATAATGAGTTTGACGTTTTAAAGGTTGAGGCGACTCAGACCGAATTGTCAAACCTGATAAATGAAATGGACGGTATTAAAAGCTCGAAGGTCATGATCAATATGCCGAAAGAAGCCGTGTTCGTCGGTGAAGATCAGCCGGCAGCGTCCGCATCAATCGTTTTGCAGATGAAACCGGGCTACTCGCTTGATCAAAACCAGATCAACGGGCTGTACCATCTCGTTTCTAAAAGTGTTCCGAACTTAAAAGAAGATAATATCGTCATAATGGATCAAAATTCTACATATTATGACAAAAGTGACAGCGGTGCAGGGTCCGTTTCTGACAGTTATGCTTCTCAGCAAGGTATTAAGTCGCAGGTCGAAAAGGACATTCAAAAACATGTTCAGTCACTGCTCGGCACAATGATGGGGCAGGATAAGGTCGTTGTTTCCGTGACGGCGGATGTTGACTTCACGAAGGAAAAACGCACTGAAGACACTGTCGAACCTGTCGATAAAGATAACATGGAAGGCATAGCGGTAAGCGCCGAAAAAGTTGCGGAAACGTATAAAGGCGACGGCGCGGCCAACGGCGGAACGGCCGGAACGGGAAGCAATGACACCGCGAACTATGCCGAGACAAACGGCGGTTCAAACAGCGGGGACTACGAAAAAAGCAGCAATAAAATCAACTATGAAGTCAACCGCATTCATAAAGAAATCGCGGAAAGCCCGTATAAAGTGCGTGATTTAGGCATTCAGGTCATGGTGGAGCCGCCTAATCCGAAAAATGCCGCTTCCTTATCAGCACAGAGACAGGCTGATATACAGAAGATTTTAGGAACGGTCGTCAGAACGTCTCTTGATAAAAACGAAACGCAAAATCAAAACCTGACAGACAATGATATCAACAATAAAATCGTTGTATCCGTTCAGCCGTTTGACGGAAAAACAAGCCTGAACACAGATTCGGCACAATCTTCAGGTCTTCCGATCTGGGTATACATTACAGGCGGCGTACTGCTTGCGGCCATTATTCTGCTTATTATTCTCCTCATCAGAAAGAAACGCTCACAAGAGGATGAATACGAAGAATATGAATATGAAACACCGCCCGAGCCGGTTCGATTGCCTGATATCAACGAAGAGAAAATTGAAACGGAAGAAACAGTCAGACGAAAACAGCTTGAAAAAATGGCTAAAGAAAAACCGGAAGACTTTGCTAAATTGCTTCGAAGCTGGCTGGACGAGGATTAGGGGGAATGGAAAATGGCGAAACGTGATCAGAACAAGCTTACAGGAAAACAAAAAGCAGCCATCCTCATGATTTCCTTAGGCCTTGATGTATCAGCTTCTGTGTACAAGCATTTGTCTGAAGAAGAAATTGAAAGATTGACACTCGAGATTTCGGGAGTCAGAAGCGTCGATCATCAAAGAAAAGATGAAATCATTGAAGAATTTCATAATATCGCAATCGCTCAGGACTATATTTCACAAGGCGGTTTAAATTACGCCCGCCAAGTGCTTGAAAAAGCGCTCGGAGAAGACAAAGCGGTAAGCATTTTAAACAGGCTCACCTCTTCTTTGCAGGTAAAGCCGTTTGATTTCGCGAGAAAAGCGGAGCCCGAACAGATTTTAAATTTCATTCAGCAGGAACATCCGCAAACGATGGCGCTGATTTTATCCTACCTTGACCCGGTGCAGGCCGGACAGATTTTGTCTGAGCTGAACCCGGACGTTCAGGCTGAGGTGGCAAGAAGGATTGCGGTTATGGACAGAACGTCTCCTGAAATCATAAATGAAGTGGAGCGGGTCCTTGAACAAAAGCTGTCCTCCTCCTTTACGCAGGATTATACGCAGACCGGCGGCATAGAAGCCGTTGTTGAAGTGTTAAACGGCGTAGACAGAGGAACGGAAAAAACGATCCTTGATTCATTGGAAATCCAAGATCCTGAATTGGCGGATGAAATCAAAAAACGGATGTTTGTCTTTGAAGATATTGTCACCCTTGATAACCGTGCGATTCAGCGCGTGATCAGAGACGTTGAAAACGACGACCTCCTGCTTTCATTGAAGGTTGCGAGCGAGGAAGTCAAAGAGATCGTCTTCAGCAATATGTCACAGCGTATGGTTGAAACGTTTAAAGAGGAAATGGAAATTATGGGGCCTGTGCGTTTGCGTGATGTGGAAGAGGCGCAATCAAGAATCGTGGGCGTCGTCCGCAAGCTGGAAGAAGCCGGAGAAATTGTAATCGCGCGAGGCGGAGGAGACGATATTATTGTCTAATATCATTAAACAGCAATCATCATTTTCTCCTGAACAAAAACGGCGCAAGCTTTCCTTGCAGGAAGTCAGGAAAACACATTCCCATCCAGACCGGGAGGAACCCGAAAATCCAGAGGCTCTCATGGCTTTTGCCAAAGCAGAAGCCGACAGGGTGTCTGAAGAAGCGAAAAATCAATTAGAGCACACTCTTCTGCAGATTGAAGAAGAGAAAAACCGCTGGGCGGAAGAAAAACAAAGATTGATAGAAGAAGCAAAGGCAGAAGGATATGAAGAAGGCATGGCATTGGGAAAAGCCGAGGCTCAAGCTGAATACGCCAATCTCATCAGCCGGGCCAATGCCGTTATGGAAATGGCGAGACAGTCAGTCGAGGAAAAACTGGAAAGCGCTGAGGAAGAGATTATTGAGCTTTCCGTTGCGCTCGCTAAAAAAGTATGGCGGCAAAAAAGTGATGATAAAGAGGCTTTCCTTCTGCTGGTCAAACAGGTAGTAGCCGAAGTAAAAGATTATGATGACATCTCCATCTATGTGGACCCTGAATATTATGAGACGGTTCATCAGCATATGGACGAAATTCAGCAGCTGTTATACAAAGAATGCAGATTAAGCTTATATGCCGATGAAAAAGCCGCAAAGGGAACGTGCTCGATAGAAACTCCGTTCGGACGGGTTGATGCAGGCATAGACACCCAGCTGATGCAATTAAAGCAAAAACTTTTAACGGCGCTTGAGGCGGGAGCGGAGCAATGAAGACACAGTATTTAATAGACTCAATTGAAACAGCGGATCCGTACAAACGCTACGGCAAGGTTAAACGGGTCATCGGGCTGATGATTGAATCAAAAGGGCCCGAAAGCTCAATCGGAGATGTTTGTCTCATTTATCCGAAAGGCCATGCGAGAAAAGCGATTAAAGCTGAGGTTGTAGGCTTCCAAGATGAAAACATTCTGTTAATGCCTTATCTGGAAGCGGCCAGCATCGCGCCGGGCAGCATTGTGGAGGCCACTGGCGAGTCGCTCCGCATCAAAGTAGGCGCGGGTCTAATCGGACAAGTTGTCGACGCGTTCGGCGAGCCTCTTGACGGCCGGGCGCTTCCGAAAGGTTTGTCCCCCGTTTCGACGGAACAGCCGCCGCCAAACCCGATGAAACGCCCGCCGATACGGGAAAAGATGGGTGTCGGCGTCAGATCGATTGACAGTCTGCTGACGGTAGGAAAAGGGCAGAGAATCGGGATTTTTGCCGGAAGCGGAGTCGGAAAAAGCACCCTGATGGGAATGATCGCGAAGCAGACTGAAGCTGATTTAAACATTATCGCACTCGTCGGTGAACGGGGGCGCGAGGTGCGTGAATTCATCGAGAAGGATTTAGGTGAAGAAGGCCTGAAACGCTCGATAGTCGTAGTCGCGACCTCTGATCAGCCTGCCTTAATGCGTTTGAAAGCGGCGTATACGGCCACCGCCATTGCAGAGTACTTCCGCGATAAGGGCCGGAATGTGATGTTCATGATGGACTCTGTCACGAGGGTCGCGATGGCTCAGCGGGAAATCGGCCTGGCAGCGGGAGAACCGCCGACAACAAAAGGATATACACCTTCTGTGTTCGCTATTTTGCCCCGTTTGCTGGAAAGAACGGGCGCGAATGAACAAGGAACGATAACCGCTTTTTATACGGTTCTCGTAGACGGAGATGACATGAACGAACCGATTGCCGATACGGTGCGCGGAATATTAGACGGGCATATCGTTCTCGATCGGGCGCTTGCCAACAAAGGGCAGTTCCCGGCCGTGAACATCCTGAAAAGCATCAGCAGGGTCATGTCTAATATTTCAGACACATCGCATATAGAGGCGGCCAACAAATTCCGCGATCTTCTGTCAACTTATCAAAACTCTGAAGATCTCATTAATATCGGAGCTTACAAAAGAGGATCATCAAGAGAAATTGATGAAGCGATTCAGTTTTATCCGCAGCTTATTCAATTTTTAAAACAAGGAACGGAAGAACCTGCTCAATTGGAAGACAGCATTGCGGCATTGACGAGTCTGACAGGAAAAGAGGAATAAACATCGTGGCATACCAATTCAGATTTCAAAAGCTGCTGGAATTAAAAGAAAATGAAAAAGACCAAACATTGACTGAATACAGACAATCGGTTTCTGAATTTGAGACAGTGGCTGAAAAACTATATGAAAATATGAGCAAAAAAGAATTGCTCGAAAAAGACAAAGAATCAAAGCTGAAATGCGGGATGAGCGTTCAGGAAATGAGACATTATCAGCAATTCGTTTCCAATCTTGAGAACACCATCTATCATTATCAAAAGCTTGTCATCATGAAACGAAATGAAATGAATGAGAAGCAGGAACAGCTCACCGAAAAAAACATTGAAGTAAAGAAATTTGAAAAAATGCGGGAAAAACAATTTAATATGTTCGCACTTGAAGACAAAGCTGCAGAGATGAGGGAAATGGACGACATTTCAATCAAGCAGTTTATGATTCAGGGGCATTAGGAGCGAATGAAATGGCCGATAAAGAAAAGAGATCTGGAAAGTTCGGTTCAATCCTGCTTTTTATCATGATCCCGCTGATTTTTCTGATCATCGTCGCAAGCATCATCCTTTGGGCTGCCGGCGTTGATGTAATGAAGCCGATTCAGGAAACAGCCGCTAAAACGCCTGTTTTAAAAGAATTGGTTCCCGAAACGAAAGAAATGAAAAGCGCGGCGGAAAAGCAGAAGGAAGACAGAACGGCTTCTCTTGAAAAGACCATAAAGGAACAAAAAAGTGAAATTAACATTTTGAATAAAGATTTAGACACAAGCAAGTCCGAAATCGATAATCTGAATCAGAAAATCCGTTCACTGAAACAGGAAGCTGAACAGCAGCAGAAAACGAAGACGGATGAAACGAAAAAAGACGCTGCGGATTCAGCCGGAAAAGATAAAATGATCAACATCTATAAAAGTATGGACAGCGGTAAAGCGGCAAGCATTATCGTAAAGCTGAAAGAAAAAGAAGCCCTCGATATTTTAAACGGATTAAGTAAAAAGCAGCTTGCTGAAATCTTGACGAAAATGACTCCTGAACAAGCGGCTAAATATACAGAAAAACTATCCGCTGACGGAAATAAGGAGTGATGTAAGTTGAAGCTGCTTGAATTAACGGGTAATCGTACGCAGACTGTGCAAAACAGCAATGTGAAGATGAATGTAAACAGCTTAGGTCTATTTCAGAACTGGCTCCTGTCGGAAATCACTTCTCCCCGGCAGCCCGGAGATGAAACAAAAACAAGTGACGCTGAGCTGAATGATGCCCTATCGAAAATCGGTGATTGGCTGAAAGCCGGCCCGGAAGATAAAGAATTGCAGCTAAAACAGCTGCTTGAGGCGGTAAAAGCACTTGAAGGAAAGCAGACGGCTGAAACAGCTCTTCCTTTATTGAAACAGCTTGCCGAATCTGTTGAAGACATGTTAGCGGGCAAACAGCATGGGGCGAAGTCTGAAACGGATGAGCCGGATTCTTCCGCAAAAGACGGGGATTCCGTCAAGGATGCGCTTGAGAAGGGCCTGCTTTTCATTCAAGAAGCCGTATCCCAGCTCTTCACATCTCAGCAGGAACTGCCGGACAGCGCGCAGGCAAAGGCGGTTTACCAGGAAGGCGCCCGTTTATTAGAGGCATTGAAAAAACAAGGCGTCCCAGACCGCGTGATTCAAGACCTGCGGCAGACATTTTTTCCGAAAAACGAATCTGCATCTAAACTTTACTCCATGACAGCCGCTGAGCTGAAGAGCTTTCAAAGCGTCGCGGAGCAGCTTGCGGGCCTTTCTCAAAAGGGAACAAAGGAATGGGATATGGCTGAAACTGAGCTGAAAGCTTTTGTGTTATCTCAATCATCTGAATCATCCCAAGAGTCAGCCGGGAAAACAGAACAGCAAAACGGCGGCACGGTTTCTCACGCAAAGGCGCCTGACAGCAAATTGTCTGCACATATACTGTTTTCGGGAACGAGAAGCCTTGCCGGCATTCAGCAAACGTCCGCAGGAGCTGAACAGCAGCCGGCAGAAAATAAACCGTTAATGGATCAGGTCATAAGCGGCTGGAAACAGATGAAATACACGCCTTTCGGGAAAACAACCGGAAGCTTTACGATTCGTCTTAATCCCGAGAACCTCGGATTTGTCACAATTAAGGTGACAAACGAAAACGGGATGTTTCAAAGCAAAATAATCGCATCCAGCCAGTCCGCGAAAGAGCTGCTGGAACAGCATCTTCCTCAGCTGAAACAATCGCTTCCGAATATGTCGGTCCAGGTCGACCGTTTTACAGTCCCCCTTCAAAGCGGGGATCAGCAGCCTGTTTACGGGCAGACGGCCGATCACAATAAACAGCAGCATCAGGGACAGAGAGAGCAGAAGAACCAGCAGCAGTCAGGCGATTTCGGAGATATGCTGGAGGAGCTTTCTCTCAATGAAATGGAGGAAGAATAGTTGACATCAGTAAACTCGGATTATGCCGCGGCGGGCGCTTCAACCACTTCAAGCGCGAAGAGCACCGCCGCAGTAAACAGCAGCACGAATTTAGGGAAAGACGAATTTCTGAAGATCTTAATGACACAGGTTCAAAACCAGGACCCGCTCAATCCGGTTGATGACAAAGAATTCATCAGCCAAATGGCGACATTTTCTTCATTGGAGCAAATGATGAATATGAATACGACGATGACTAAATTTGTAGAAAATCAAGATCCGTTTACGATGTATGTGAACTGGATCGGCAAAAATGTCACATTCAGCGACAGCGACGGGAAGGATCAGACAAGCCCAGTCAATTCAGTCAAGCATTCAAACGGCAATTACGTGCTCGTGCTTGAAAACGGCAAAGAGGTCAGTCCGTGGAATGTCACGGCCGTCAGCGAAACATCTAAATAATAAGAAACTCAGGGGGAATTTAACATGTTACGTTCATTATATTCCGGTATCAGCGGCATGAAAAACTTTCAGACAAAACTAGATGTAATCGGCAATAATATCGCCAACGTCAACACAGTGGGATTTAAGAAAAGCCGCGTTACATTTAAAGATATGATCAGCCAGACAGTCGCCGGCGGTTCAAACGTGACCAATTCAAAACAAATCGGCTTGGGTGCCGCGACTTCTTCCATTGATGTTGTTCATTCAACCGGCGCCCCGCAGGCTACACAGAATAAAACCGACCTAGCCATTGACGGAGACGGCTACTTTCAGATTAATACAGGTGCGGGAATTGTTTACACACGTGCGGGGAATTTCGGAAAGGACAATCAAGGGAACCTTGTTACGACTGACGGGTACTATCTTGAAAAAATCGGCGGCGGCAAAATCAATATTCCGACTGATGCGAAAGATTACAGCATCGGTGCAGACGGAACCGTTACATACACTGATGCAGGGGATGAGGTTCATGATGCCGGACAAATCGGTCTGGTCACGTTCCCTAACAGCGCCGGTTTGGAAAAAATAGGAGGAAACCTTTACAGAGAATCATTAAGTTCAGGAGCTGCAAGCGCAGTCACCACTCCGGGCGAAAACGGAACGGGTAAGCTTTTGGCAGGCTATCTTGAAATGTCAAACGTAGATCTGACAGATGAATTTACCGAAATGATCGTTGCTCAGCGCGGTTTCCAATCAAACTCAAAAATCATTACGACTTCAGATGAAATCCTTCAGGAGCTGGTTAATCTGAAACGGTAAGGAGGGAGGAGAGGCGGTTAGGCCGCTTCTCCGGATTGCATGATTCAAGTCACCCGTTTAAACGGCCAGCCTTTTACGCTGAACGCGCTGTTTATCGAACAGATTGAGTGCTTCCCCGACACGACGATTACACTGTCCAACGGCAAAAAGTTCGTAGTGAAAGAACCGGAAGAAGCAGTTCTCAAAAAAGTCATATCGTTTTACCATAGCATACAAATATTTTCACTGGATCAGGGAATAGAGGAAGAAGAATGAAGAAAAAATTAGTCATCATTTTGCTGATTATTTTAATTGTCATCGCCGGCCTCGGAACGGCAGCATATTTTGTCGTCAGCGGACATTCCGGCAAAGATAAAAAGCCGACAATTGACGAAGTCGTTGCAGCCACTGTGTCTGTCGACGATATCACGACAAACTTAAAGTCTGACAGCATCATCCGTATCGGCATCAAGCTTGAAACCGACTCGGCTAAAGCGAAGGAAGAACTTGAAAAACGCGATTTTCAGGTGAAAGACAACATCATTTCCATTTTAGCCGACACAAGCGCCGGAGAGATTGAGGGAGATAAAGGAAGAGAAGCGTTTAAACAATCATTAAAAGAGAAAGTAAACAGCTATCTCCAAGAAGGAAAAGTTCAGAAAGTGTACATTACCTCCTTTAATCTGCAATAAAAACAAATTTGACAGAATACGGAGGTGAAGAAAATGTCAGGAGAAGTTCTCTCCCAAAATGAAATAGACGCACTGCTTTCCGCCATTTCCACGGGTGAGGCGGATGCGGAAGAGCTGAAAAAGGAAGTTAAAGAGAAAAAAGTAAAGGTATATGATTTTAAACGGGCTCTCAGATTCTCGAAAGATCAGATACGCAGTTTAACCCGGATACATGATAACTTTGCGAGGCTTCTCACAACACACTTTTCCGCCAAGCTCAGAACGTATATTCATATATCCGTCAGCTCAGTTGACCAGGTGCCGTATGAAGAATTTATCCGTTCCATACCGAACATGACGATTTTAAATTTATTCGATGTTCATCCGATGGAAGGCAGAATCATGATGGAGGTTAATCCCACCATCGCATACGCAATGCTTGACCGCGTCATGGGAGGCATCGGCATCACTCATAACAAAGCTGACAGCCTTACGGAAATTGAAACGAATATTATTTCTAACTTATTTGAAAATGCACTGGGCAACTACAAAGAAGCTTGGCAATCGATTGCTGATATTGACCCTGAAATGACTGAATTTGAAGTGAATCCTCAGTTTGTGCAGATGGTTTCCCCAAATGAAACAGTCGTTGTCATTTCTCTCAATACACAGATAGGTGAAATCAGCGGTGTCATTAATCTTTGTATTCCCCATGTCGTACTTGAGCCGATTATCCCTAAGCTTTCCGTACATTATTGGATGCAATCAGACCGGAATGAAGCGAAGCCCGAAGAAACGAAGTTGCTTGAAAAGCGCATCATGACGGCTCAAATTCCCGTTGTGGCTCTCTTGGGCGCTTCTGAACTGACAATAGAAGAATTTTTAAGTTTGGAAGTCGGGGACTGTATAACTCTGGACAAATCAGTGACTGATCCTCTTACTGTATTGGTCGGAAACAAACCGAAGTTTTTAGGGCAGGCCGGCCGGGTGAATCGAAGACAGGCAGTGCAAATTTTAGATCACGACATAAGAGGTGAACAAGATGAACAATAGATTATCTCAAGATGAAATCGATGCTCTTCTTAACGGCACAAGCAGTCAGTCAGAGGATACAGAACAGCCTCAAGGGGCGAACTTGTCTGAACTTGAGCGCGATGCGATCGGAGAAATCGGGAATATTTCGTTCGGCAGCTCGGCTACGGCGCTGTCCACTCTTTTAAATCAAAAAGTGGATATTACGACGCCGAGTGTGACCGTCATTTCAAAAAGCAAAATCAGTGATGAATTTCCTCATCCGTATGTTGCCATTGAAGTGAACTACACAGAAGGCTTTGACGGCAGCAATTTGCTCGTCGTCGAACAAAGCGACGCGGCCATCATCGCGGATTTGATGATCGGCGGGGACGGCCGGGGCGCCGACCCGTCACTCGGTGAAATCCACCTGAGCGCCGTGCAGGAAGCAATGAATCAAATGATGGGCTCGGCTGCTACGTCAATGTCGACCGTGTTCAGTAAAAAGATTGACATTTCTCCGCCAAGGGTTGAACTTCTGGATGTGACGGAAGAAAAAGGGACTGACAGAATACCTGAGGATGACCTGCTCGTAAAAGTGTCATTCCGTCTGAAAGTCGGCGAATTAATCGATTCGAGCATCATGCAGCTTTATCCGATTACGTTTGCGAAAGATCTAATCGCAGACCTGATGACTGCAGACCAGCATGAGTCAGAGGCCGCAGAAACCGTATCAGAACCACAGGAAACATACGAAACGCCGCAGCCGGAACCTGCCATGCAGCCGGAGCCGCAGGCAAAACCCGAGCTTCCGAAGAGACAGGGAACCGCAAAAAAAGCTGCTCCTGTTCAAGTCGCTCCGGTAGAATTCCAGGCGTTTGATCATAACGAAGCGGCGCAAGGATCAAGGAATAACCTTGATATGCTGATGGATATTCCGCTTTCCGTTACGGTTGAGCTCGGCAGAACGAAGAGAAGCGTCAAAGAAATCCTTGAACTTTCTGCGGGAAGCATTATTGAGCTTGACAAGCTGGCTGGTGAACCTGTTGACATCCTGGTCAACCAGCGGATCGTGGCAAAGGGCGAGGTCGTTGTCATAGAAGAAAACTTCGGCGTGAGAGTCACTGATATTTTAAGTCAGGCAGACCGCCTTAACAATTTAAAATAAGCGAACATAGAGGAGAGAAACAGATTATGGCACACAGAATTTTAATTGTAGACGATGCAGCATTTATGAGAATGATGATCAAAGATATTTTAGTGAAGAACGGTTTTGACGTTGTAGCTGAAGCTTCAGACGGAGCGCAGGCAGTCGAAAAATTCAAAGAGCATTCCCCCGACCTAGTGACAATGGATATTACAATGCCTGAAATGGACGGGATTACAGCTTTAAAGGAAATTAAACAAATCGATCCGCAGGCGAAAATCATTATGTGTTCGGCTATGGGCCAGCAGTCAATGGTTATTGACGCGATTCAAGCCGGCGCAAAAGACTTTATCGTGAAACCGTTCCAAGCGGACCGCGTGCTTGAAGCTATTAATAAAACATTAAGCTAAAGGGTGTACGACTGTTGAAAAAGAGTCATGGTTTACTAGCTTTGATTTGTTGTTTCGTTTTACTCAATGTACATCCGTTCCCTGCTTTTGCGGCGGAGTCTGACAATTCTACCGTCAACGAATGGTTTGACAAACAATCAACAAACAAAACAGAGAAAAAAAGCGATACATCGAAACAAACGGCTGATCAAGAGATAGGGGATGCTTCTGCATCTTCTGTCTCCGCTTTTGATTTTGTAAAGATGATTGGGGCATTATTATTCGTCATTCTGCTGATCTATGGATTTGTCAAACTGATGAATAGAAGAAACCGTCTGCTGAAGCCGTTTCAATATGTAGAAAATATCGGCGGAACATCAGTCGGCCAAAACCGTTCCGTGCAGCTGATTAAAGTGGGAAACAGCGTTCTCGTAGTCGGTGTGGGCGAAACGATACAGCTTTTAAAAGAAATTGAAGATGAAAAAGAGCGCGAGGCGATTCTGAGCCAATACGAAGAGTCGATGTCTTCAAAAGTGGAATGGACCAAGCTCGTAAATCCGCGTAAGGATGGAGAAAAAAAGCCGCAAACGATGCTTCCGTCGTTTTCAAAAGCGCTGAAAGAACAGCTGAACGAGCTGAAACAAAGCCGTTCTGAAGGAAAGAAGAAAGGCCCTTATCACCATGAATGAATTCATTAATCTTTTTAATTCAAACAGTCCGACCGAAGTCAGCTCCACTGTTAAATTACTGCTGCTTTTGACTGTCTTTTCAGTGGCGCCGGGGATTCTGATTTTGATGACCTGCTTTACGAGAATCGTCATCGTCCTGTCTTTTGTAAGAACCTCACTGGCGACGCAGAACATGCCTCCCAACCAGATTTTAATCGGCCTTGCGCTGTTCTTGACGTTTTTTATTATGGCGCCGACTTTTTCAGAGATTAATAAGGAAGCCTTAACGCCGCTGATGGACAACAAAATCAGTCTCGATGAAGCATATACAAAAGCCGAGAAGCCGATTAAAGAGTATATGAGCAAGCATACAAGGCAGAAGGATCTGGCGCTGTTTATGAACTATGCCAAAATGAAAAAACCTGAATCGATTCAGGATATTCCTTTGACGACGATGGTGCCCGCTTATGCGATATCAGAACTCAAAACCGCTTTTCAAATGGGCTTTATGATTTTTATTCCGTTTTTAATTATCGATATGGTCGTGGCGAGCGTCTTAATGTCAATGGGAATGATGATGCTACCGCCGGTTATGATCTCTCTGCCCTTTAAAATATTGCTTTTCGTTTTGGTCGATGGATGGTATTTAATCGTGAAATCTTTGCTTGACAGCTTTTAGGGTAGGTGCTAATTGTGAGTTCAGAATTTGTAATTTCCATGGCGGAAAAAGCCGTATATGTAACACTAATGATCAGCGGGCCGCTGCTTGCGATCGCGCTGATCGTCGGTTTGCTCGTCAGTATCTTTCAAGCGACAACTCAAATCCAGGAACAGACGCTTGCGTTCATTCCGAAAATCGTGGCGGTAATGCTTGGACTGATCTTTTTCGGTCCTTGGATGCTGTCGACGATTCTTTCGTTCACAACTGATCTGTTCTCTCATCTGAACCGATTTGCAGGGTAGAATCAAATGAATTCCATCATTGATTTATTTCCCGCTTTTTTATTGGTCTTTATCAGAATCTCTGCTTTTTTTGTAACGGTGCCGGTGTTCGGGCATCGGAATCTGCCGGCGGTTCACCGAATCGGCTTTGCTTTTTTTCTTTCGGTGATCTGCTTCAGCACGCTGAAACATGCGCCGGAAATAGAAATAGGGGAACAGTATATGCTTCTTGTCATAAAAGAGGCCGTTGTGGGCTTGAGCCTCGGGCTGATCGCTTTCATGATGATGACAGCCATTCAGATAGCAGGTTCCTTTATTGATTTTCAGATGGGCTTTTCCATCGCCAATGTCATTGATCCGCAATCAGGAACGCAAAGCCCGCTGATCGGACAATTCGTTTATACGCTGGCGCTGTTATTTATGCTCAGCATAAACGCCCATTATCTTTTGTTGGACGGGATTTATTACAGCTTTCAGTATATCCCGCTTGATCAGGCATTTCCGTCGTTTGGAAATGATCACTTTGGACTTTTTATCGCAAAAAGCTTCAATGCCATGTTTATTATCGCTTTTCAAATGTCTGCGCCGGTTGTGGCCAGTCTGTTTTTAGTTGATTTGGCGCTCGGTATCGTGGCGAGAACGGTGCCGCAGCTGAATGTTTTCGTTGTCGGGCTTCCTCTGAAAATAGCCGTGAGCTTTATTATGCTGATCGTTTGTATGGCGGTGATGTTTGTCGTTGTCCGCAACATCTTCAGCCTTACCGTTGAAACCATGCGGAATCTATTGGCATTGGTCGGTGTGACATGATGAGGCTCAGACTGAATCTGCAATTCTTTGCCGGTGAAAAAACGGAGAAAGCCACTCCGAAAAAACGGAAGGATACAAGAAAGAAAGGACAGGTCGCGAAAAGTACGGATGTGAATACAGCCGTTTCTTTACTGATTATCTTTCTTTCGCTGATCGCGCTCGGTCCTTATATGCGGGACAGGCTGCTGTCCTTTATTAAAACGTTTTATACGAAATCGATATCATTACATCTGTCTGCATCTGCCGTGCATGAACTGTTCGTGGATACGGTGAAAGATATCAGCCTCATCCTCGCGCCGATTATGCTGGTCGCGCTTGTGGCAGGTGTCGTGAGCAATTACATGCAGGTGGGTTTTCTGTTTTCTGCGGAAGTCCTCAAGCCTGACTTGAATAAGCTCAGCCCGCTGAAAGGATTTAAGCGGATTTACAGCATGAGGGCGATTGTTGAACTGGTCAAATCCATTTTGAAGATTACTGTGGTCGGTTTTGCCGCCTTTATGGTGCTCTGGCTGCATTATGGCGATATTCTCCGCCTTCCGCTTTTGACTCCTGCGGAAGTGCTCACTTTCGTTTCCAAGCTCACTCTTTGGATGGGGCTTGCGGGATCAGGGGCTTTAATGCTGCTGGCCGGGCTTGATTACTTATATCAGCGTTTTGACTATGAGAAAAATATCAGAATGTCAAAGCAGGATATAAAAGATGAATACAAAAAATCGGAGGGTGATCCGATAATTAAGTCCAAAATTAAGCAGAAGCAGCGGGAAATGGCGATGAGGCGGATGATGCAGGAAGTGCCGAAAGCGGATGTCATCATTACCAACCCGACCCATTATGCGATAGCTTTAAAATATGATGAAAAGAAAATGGACGCCCCTTACATTGTTGCCAAAGGGGTCGACCATCTCGCATTAAAAATCAGGCAGATCGCCAAAGAACACGATGTCATGACGATTGAAAACAGGCCGCTCGCGCGTGCGTTATATGATCAGGTTGACATTGACCAGGCCGTGCCGGAAGAGTTTTTCAAAGTCATTGCGGAAATTTTGGCTTATGTATATAAAACGAAACAAAAAGTATAGTGAATTTCAGATTCAAAAGGAGAGAAAAACAGCATGTCAACAAGAGATTTATCGGTTTTAATAAGTGTTGTCCTCATTGTGGCAATGCTGGTGATTCCATTCCCTCCATGGTTGTTAAGTATTTTGATCATCATTAATATCTCTCTTGCGTTGATCGTGCTTCTCACCACAATGAATATGCAAGAACCGCTGCAATTCTCGATATTCCCGTCATTGCTGCTGTTATTGACGCTGTTTCGGCTTTCGCTCAATGTGTCGACGACACGTTCGATTCTTTCTCACGGAGAAGGGGGAAAGGTTGTTGAGACATTCGGGAATTTCGTTGTCGGCGGAAATGTGCTGGTAGGGCTTGTTGTCTTCATTATCTTGATTATTATTCAGTTTATCGTCATTACAAAAGGCGCCGAGCGGGTATCGGAAGTGGCGGCGAGATTTACGCTCGATGCGATGCCCGGAAAGCAAATGAGTATTGACGCGGATTTAAATGCCGGCATGATTACGGAGCAGGATGCAAAGCACAGACGTGAAAAAGTCGCCCGGGAAGCGGATTTTTACGGCGCTATGGACGGTGCGAGCAAATTCGTCAAAGGGGATGCCATCGCGGGGATCATCATTGTGATGATCAATATTATTTTCGGAATCGTAATCGGCATGCTGCAGCAGGGGATGAGCATACAAGAAGCTGCGTCTCACTTTACAATGCTGACGGTCGGTGACGGTATCGTTTCTCAAATGCCGGCCTTGCTCATTTCAACGGCTACAGGGATTGTCGTGACGAGAGCGGCATCTGAAGGAAACCTCGGTCATGATATTACAGGCCAGCTGTTTGCTTATCCGAAGCTCTTGTATGTAGCCGCGGGAACTGTACTTTTGCTCGGTCTTCTTACACCGATCGGCATTCTGCTGACGGGGCCGATCGCCGGTCTGCTTGCATTCGGCGCTTACATGCTGTCCAAAGCGGATAAGCCGAGCGAAGAAGAGGAAGAAATTCTTGAAGAAGAGGCTCAGGCGGATGAACTGAAAAGCCCGGAAAGCGTTGTGCAGCTTTTACATATTGATCCGATTGAATTTGAGTTCGGATACGGACTCGTGCCGCTTGCAGACGCGGGGCAGGGCGGTGATCTTCTTGACCGCATCGTCATGATCAGACGTCAGCTTGCGCTTGAATTGGGACTTGTCATTCCGGTTGTGCGCATCAGAGATAACATCGCGCTCCAGCCGAATGAATACAGATTGAAAATTAAAGGCAATGAAGTCGCTAAAGGAGAGCTCCTGCTGGATCATTACTTAGCGATGTCACCGACGCCTGAAGATGACGTCATTGAAGGAATTGAAACGATAGAGCCGTCGTTCGGACTTCCCGCAAAATGGATCAGCGAAGCTGCAAAAGATGAAGCGGACATGCTGGGATATACAGTTGTTGATCCGGCGTCAGTCGTATCTACGCATATTACAGAAAAAATTAAGCAGCATGCCCATGAACTGGTCGGCAGACAGGAAACAAAGCAGCTGATCGATCATCTGAAGGAAAATTATCCTGTGCTTGTTGAGGAAGTCACGCCAAATCCTCTTTCTGTCGGCGATATTCAAAAGGTGCTTGCCAAATTGCTGAGAGAAAAAGTTTCAATCAGAAACTTGGTGACCATTTTTGAAACTCTTGCCGATTACGGAAGATTAACGACAGATTCAGACCTTTTGACAGAATACGCGAGACAGTCGCTTGCCAAACAAATCACGGCACAATATGCGAGAGAGCATGAAACGCTGAAGGTCATCACATGCTCAGGCCGGGTGGAAAAAGCGATTGCAGACGGGGTTCAGCAGACTGAACAGGGCAATTACCTGTCACTCGACCCTGAGGTTTCAGACAGCATCATCCGTTCTGTCGCTAAAGAGGCCGAGCAGCTTTCCATCCGCCAGGAGTCGGCGATTCTTCTTTGCTCGCCTGCTGTCAGAATGTATGTAAAACAGCTGTTAGAACGGTATTTCCCTGATCTTCCGGTTCTTTCTTATAATGAGCTGGAAGCAAATGTTGAAGTACAGAGCATTGGAGTGGTGGATATTTAATGAAAATAAAAAAATTTACAGCCGCTTCAATGCAGGATGCCGCGAAGCAAATCAAAAAGGAACTCGGCAATGATGCCGTTATTTTACATTCCAAACAAGTAAAGAAACGAAAATGGCTGGGGCTGCGGTCGCAGCAGGCCGTCGAAGTGATAGCGGTTTTAGATCGTGACGTCAGGGAAGCGAGAAAAACGCCGCCGGCTGCCGCTGAAGAAATGAAAAAGACGAAAACGGCGGAGAAAGCTGAGCCTGTTCAGCCGCAACGTCTTCCGGATCAAAGTATTTCCGGCGAACTGGCGCATTTTAAAGAAGTGCTCCCTGAACCATTAAAAAAAGCCGAGAGACTATTGAAGCAAGCCGGGCTTCCTGATCATACGCAAAACGCCGTACTCAGTGAACTGCTCCGTTCTTCAATTGTTTCCGGAGATTTAACTGAAGATAATGTCAGCTCCAAACTGCAGGATTTGTTAGTGAAAAAACTCCCTTCGGCAGACAGGTGGCAGGAAGGGATTCAATCAAAATACGTCGTGCTTTTCGGTTCAACCGGGGCCGGCAAAACGACTACACTTGCGAAACTCGCGGCCTCATCAATGCTGACAGAGCATAAAAAAATTGCCTTTATGACGACGGATACTTACCGGATTGCCGCGGTCGAGCAGCTGAAGACATATGCGGAGCTGCTTCAGGCTCCTCTTGAAGTATGCTATTCAAAGGAAGAATGTCTGAAGGCACTGGAAAAATTCGCTGAATATGACCATGTTTTCATTGATACAGCCGGTAGAAACTTTAAAGAAGAGCAGTATATTACGGAATTACAAGAGATGATTCCGTTTGAATCAGGCTTACAATCCTTTCTCGTATTATCGGCATCTGCAAAATATGACGATATGAAACAGGTGCTGAAACAGTTTTCAGGTGTGCCGGTCAATCAATTCATTTTCACGAAAACGGATGAAACCGCCTCACTCGGCTCCGTGTTTCAAGTGCTGTCGGAATCAAGGATCGGCGCCGCCTATTTGACAAATGGACAGGATGTGCCTGAAGACATCCTATCGGCTTCACCAAAAGAGTTTGTAAGGATGCTTTTGACATGAAACCCGATCAGGCAGAGTCATTAAGAAGGAAAATGAGAGAGCGGCAAATGATCAAGCCGGAGCTTTATGAGAAAAAAGCGAAGACATTAGCCGTCATCAGCGGTAAAGGCGGCGTCGGAAAATCTAATTTAACATTAAACATGGCAGTTGCCCTGCAGGAAAAAGGAAAAAAAGCACTCATCATTGATCTTGACATCGGAATGGGCAACATTGATGTGCTGATCGGCGCTGCTTCTTCCCGCACCATTATTGATGTGATGGAGAATCGGCACGCATTGGCGCAATCACTGTCCTCCGGTCCGAAAGGCCTTCGCTACATATCCGGAGGAACGGGGCTTGAGGCGATCTATCAAGCAGACGGAGAGAAGTGGGCGGCTTTTATGAATGGTCTTTCCGCTGTATTAAGCGATTTTGATTACGTTCTGTTTGATATGGGAGCGGGACTTTCAAAAGAACAGCTGCCGTTTATTTTATCGGCGGAAGACATTCTCGCCGTGACAACGCCTGAGCCGACGGCCATTATGGATGCCTACAGCGCGATCAAACATCTCTTGCTCGCGGATGAACGGCTGACCGTAAACATTGCCGTCAATCGCGCCCGCGCCCAAAAACAGGCGCTGGACACGTACAACCGCCTTTCTCATGCAATTCACACGTTTTTAGGCGCGGAGGTGCGTTTCGCCGGCTCCATACCCGATGACCCGCTAGTAAGTCAAGCCGTCATTGACCAGGTGCCTTTTTTAATAAAAAGTCCTCAAGCAAAAGCCAGCAGGTCCGTCCGTCTTCTGACGGATGTCTTGTTTCAAACGGAAGAAAACAAACCAAGAGAAGAGAAACCGGCATTTATTGAGAGATTATCTTCTTTTTTATTGAGGAGGACTTTACAGTGATTCGTGTGCTTGTCGTTGATGACTCAGCTTTTATGAGAAAGATGATTACCGATTTTCTGGCTGCGGAAGTGCAGATAGAAGTCATCGGGACAGCCAGAAACGGGGAAGAGGCGCTGAAGAAAATAGAGCTTCTCAAGCCTGATGTTGTCACGCTTGATATTGAAATGCCGGTCATGAACGGAACGGACACATTGCGGAAGATCATCAGCATATATAAACTTCCCGTAATCATGGTATCGAGCCAGACACAGCAAGGGAAGGACCAAACGATCAACTGTCTGGAAATGGGCGCTTTTGATTTTATCACCAAGCCTTCCGGAGCGATTTCACTTGATCTTTATAAAATTAAAGAGCAGCTGATTGAGAGGGTGATTGCAGCCGGGCTGTCCTGCGCACAAAAACCTGAGGCGGCAGTGAAAGAGTCTTCTATCCCGGAACGTCCGGCTTTGGCGGGATTTGAAAGACCGAAAGCAAAATCCGCCAAGCAGGCCGTATTCATCGCGACCTCTACAGGCGGACCGCGGGCTCTGCAAAAGGTGATTCCGAAACTGCCGAAGGATTTAAAGGCGCCTGTATTTGTCGTTCAGCACATGCCTGAAGGCTTCACCGCTTCACTTGCAGACAGACTCAACCATTTGTCAGATATTCAGGTCAAAGAAGCGGAAAACGGTGAAGAAGCGAAAGACGGATGGGTGTACATCGCGCCCGGCGGAAAAAATATGACGGTTGCAGAGGAAGGCGGAAGGCTCCGCATCATTCTTGACGTTCATGATACGGAAAGCCGGCATAAACCGTCAGCCGATTATTTGTTTCGGTCGGCAAGCCGCTTATCCGATTACGAAAAGGTAGCCGTCATTATGACCGGCATGGGCAGCGACGGAACCGAGGGCGTAAAAGAAATGCTCAGAACAGGCGGCGTTAAAACGATTGCGGAATCGGACGAATCCTGTGTTGTGTTCGGAATGCCGAAGTCAGCGATAAAGGCGGGCCTCATTCATGAGATTAAACATGTGGAAGATATCGCGGCATCCATCACCGGATGTGTGAAAAAAGAGAGGGTGTGAATCAATTGGATATGAATCAATATTTAGATGTCTTTATTGATGAAAGTAAAGAGCACTTACAGACATGTAACGAAAAGCTGCTGCTGTTGGAAAAAGATCCGGCAGACCTTCAGCTTGTGCATGACATCTTCAGAGCTGCCCATACGCTGAAAGGCATGAGCGCAACGATGGGATATACAGATCTGGCGCATTTAACCCACCTGATGGAAAATGTGCTGGACGCCATCCGCAACGGAGAAATGCCCGTTACATCAGATTGGCTGGATGTGCTGTTTGAAGCGCTTGATCATCTAGAAGAGATGGTGCAGTCCATTATTGACGGAGGAGACGGCAAACGTGATATTTCTGAAGTGAGTGCGAAGCTCGACGTAAATGCGGTGCATGAGACTGCGGCTTCAGCCGAAACAGCAGAACCGCCGGCTTCAGAACAACAGGCTTCAACTGAATGGAATTATGACGAGTTCGAACGGACTGTTATTGAAGAGGCGGAAGAGCAAGGATTCAGCCGCTATGAAATAACGGTTTCCCTGAATGAAAGCTGCATGCTCAAAGCCGTGCGCGTGTACATGATATTTGAAAAGCTGAATGAAGCCGGGGAAGTCGCAAAAACGATACCCGCCGCGGAAGTGCTTGAGACGGAAGATTTCGGAACGGATTTTCAGGTGTGTTTCTTAACAAAGCAGCCTGCTGAAGAAATTAAAGAACTCATCAGCGGCATTTCAGAAGTGGAGAATGTCGAAATTTCTGCCGGTGCGCCGTTAAAAACGGCCGAAAAACCGCAAGCGGCTGAACCAGTGAAGGAAGCTCCGGTTAAAAAGACTGAGAAACAGCCTAAGCCGCAAGCGAAAACGGAAGAACAGCCGAAGCATCACAGCGGCTCGAAAACGATTCGCGTCAACATTGAAAGACTGGATTCTTCAATGAACCTTTTTGAAGAACTTGTCATTGACCGCGGGCGTCTTGAGCAGATCGCCAAAGAGCTTGACCACAATGAGCTGACTGAAACCGTTGAACGCCTGACCAGAATCTCGGGCGACCTTCAGTCTATTATTCTTAATATGCGGATGGTGCCGGTAGAAACCGTCTTTAACCGTTTCCCGAGAATGATCCGCCAGCTTCAAAAGGAATTAAACAAGAAAATCGAATTGTCCATCATCGGAGCTGAAACGGAGCTGGACCGCACGGTGATTGATGAAATCGGCGATCCGCTTGTCCATTTAATCAGAAACAGCATCGATCACGGCATTGAATCGCCTGAAGTGCGGGTGAATAAAGGAAAACCGGAATCAGGTCATGTCGTGCTTAAGGCATATCACAGCGGCAACCACGTCTTTATTGAGGTTGAAGATGACGGGGCCGGCCTGAACAGAAAGAAAATTCTTGAAAAAGCGCTCGAGCGGAGTGTAATCACCGAACGTGATGCTGAAACGCTTGAAGATAATGAGATTTACGAGCTTATTTTTGCTCCGGGCTTCTCGACTGCCGATCAAATTTCTGACATTTCAGGGCGGGGCGTCGGCCTGGATGTCGTAAAAAATAAACTCGAATCACTCGGCGGCTCTGTCAGTGTCAAATCCGCAGAAGGTCAAGGTTCTCTTTTCAGTATCCAGCTTCCGCTGACACTTTCAATTATATCCGTTCTTCTCATTAAACTGGAAGAAGAGACGTTTGCGATACCGATTTCTTCTATTATAGAGACGGCTGTTATTGATAAGAAAGATATCCTGCAGACGCATGACAGAGAAGTGATTGATTTCAGAGGCCAAATCGTTCCGATCGTCTATCTGAAAAAAGAATTCGGCATTACGGATTCAAAACAGGATGCCGATCAGTTCCATGTAATCGTCGTGAAAAAGGGCGATAAATCCACTGCTTTTGTCGTGGACTCTTTTATCGGACAGCAGGAAGTCGTACTGAAATCACTCGGCGACTATTTAACAAGCGTCTTTGCGATTTCCGGCGCTACGATTCTCGGAAACGGAGAAGTGGCGCTGATTATTGATTGCAATGCGCTGATCTACTAAAACGACACGAGGAGGTGCCCGAATGACTGCTGAAATCAAAACAGGTGAAAAAATGATTGTGTTTATGATAAACGGGAAAGAATACGCTATCTCAGTTTCCCAGGTGAAATCAATTGAAAAGTGGCAAAAACCGACGAGGGTCCCGGGTGTGGAATCTTATATCCGCGGTGTTATCAATCTGCGCGGAGTGATTACCCCGGTTCTTGATTTAAGAAAACGTCTGAATCAGCCTGAACAGGACATCACAGAAGAGACTCGGATTATCATCATTTCTTACCGTGACGCCGATGTCGGATGGGTCGTGGATGAGGCCAATGACGTCATCACCGTGCATGAAAATGAAATCGAATCCGCGCCTGAAAGCCAGACAAAGGAAACGGATGTGTGGATTAAACAGATCGTCAAGCAAGATAACAGGCTCCTCAATATTATCGATGCGCATGCGGTGCTGGATAAAGGTGCTTCGGCATCTGCGTCCGGAGAGCCTAATGCTTAAAGGGGAAAAGACAACATGAGTAAGTTTGAAGCGATCAAAGAAGAGCAGATGGATATTTTGCGGGAAGTCGGAAATATCGGGGCGGGTCACTCGGCTTCTGCAATGGCTCAGCTGCTGAACAGAAAGATAGACATGGAAGTGCCGTTTGCGACTTTATTGACATTTGATGAGCTTGCTGATTTTTTCGGCGGGGCTGAAACGCCGGTCGCCAGTATCTTTTTAAGAATGGAAGGCGACATGACCGGCTCTATCTTTCTCATCATGCCTTTCCATCAGGCGGAACAGTTTATCAGAGAGCTGATCGGAAATCCGGATTTTGATATTGACCAGTTGGGCGAAGATCATTTGAGTTCTTCTGCTTTACATGAGTTCGGCAATATTTTAGCAGGTTCCTATTTAACGGCATTGGCTGATTTGACAAAACTTGAGATTTACCCGAGCGTGCCGGAAATCTCACTTGATATGTTCGGCGCGGTTATCAGTGAAGGGCTGATGGAGCTCAGCCAAGTCGGAGAGCATGCCATTGTCGTGGATACTTCTATTTTTGACCAGGGCAGCCGGCAGGAGCTCAAAGCTCACATGTTTATGCTCCCGGACTATGATTCTTTTGAAAAGCTCTTCGTCTCATTGGGTGCGGCTTTATGAGCCGTGCGGAAGCCGCAGTCGTTAAAGTGGGGATTGCGGATGTTCAAGTCGCGCGTTACCCGGATAAAATCCGGACCTCGGGACTCGGTTCATGCGTGGGGCTGGTTTTATACGATAAAGACAAACAAACGGCAGGACTCGTTCACGTCATGCTGCCGGACTCCGGTTTATCAAAAACGGCGGAGCTCAACCGTGCAAAATACGCGGACACCGCCGTTAAGATGACGATTGATATGCTTTTGAAAGCCGGCTGCCGCAAGTTTGCCCTGAAGGCAAAACTCGCCGGGGGAGCGGAGATGTTTAAGTTTAAAATGACAAACGACCTGATGAAAATCGGTCCGAGGAATGTAGCGGCCATCAAAGAGCAGCTTTCATTGTATAACATTCCGGTCATCAGTGAAGATACGGGCGGCTCAAGCGGCCGGACGATTGAATTTGAGCCAAAGTCCTGCATGCTGCACATTCGAACTGTTAAACAAGGTGAAACAACGATTTAATAAAGGTATGAGGTAGGGGGATAACAATGCAATCCTTGAATTATGAAGATCAGGTGCTTTGGTCGCGCTGGAAAGAGTGGAAAGATCCTAAAGCCGGTGATGATTTAATGCGCCGTTACATGCCGCTGGTCACATATCATGTCGGCAGAATTTCCGTCGGACTGCCGAAATCGGTGCATAAAGACGATCTAATGAGCCTTGGTATGCTTGGTTTATATGATGCCCTGGAAAAATTTGACCCCGGCCGGGATTTAAAGTTTGATACCTATGCCTCGTTTAGAATTCGCGGTGCAATCATCGACGGGCTGCGTAAAGAAGATTGGCTGCCCAGAACTTCACGGGAGAAGACAAAAAAAGTCGAAGCGGCGATCGAAAAACTTGAACAGCGCTACCTTCGGAATGTGACGCCTTCAGAGATCGCAGAAGAGCTGGGGATGACGGAGCAGGACGTAGTATCAACGATGAATGAAGGGTTTTTTGCCAATCTCTTATCAATTGATGAAAAGCTTCATGACCAGGATGACGGTGAGAATATTCAAGTGATGATCAGAGATGACAAAAATGTGCCGCCGGAAGAAAAAATCATGAAGGACGAGCTGATCGCTCAGCTTGCGGGCAAAATTCACGAGCTCTCTGAAAAAGAGCAGCTTGTCGTCAGTTTATTCTATAAAGAAGAACTGACTTTGACCGAGATCGGACAAGTCCTGAACCTTTCGACGTCGCGGATTTCACAGATTCATTCAAAGGCGCTGTTTAAATTAAAGCATCTGCTTGAAAAAGTAATTCAATAATGAACTCATGGTTAGCGAGTGAAAAACATGTCAACACTATTATGGCTTTTAAGCTTTTTGCTTCACGGCGTACTGCTTTATGCCGTCATTATTCTGTACACGAGGTTTTCAGCCCTCAAGGAGACAGAGCGCCAGCAGAAGAAGATTCTTGAAGAGACGGAAAACACCCTTGCAGCGTTTCTGCTTGAGCTGAAAGAAGAAAATGAAAGACTCGAAGACGCAAAAAGCCGTCAAGCGCCGGACGCAGAAGACGCCGAACCCCTGGCGGAACCGAAAGAAGAGCCTGATATTCCGGACCACATGGAAAAGCTCATCAGTGCAACGGAACGGGCTGAAAGTGATGAAAACAACGGCGCGCATTCGTTTGAAGAACGTGTTTCAGAATTATATGAACAAGGGCTCACCCCCGCGGAAATCGCCAAACGGATGCAGAGCGGAAAGACAGAAATCGAGCTGTTTTTAAAATTTCGCGGCAAAGCTGTAAAGGATTCTTGATTGTCGCATAAAGCTGTGTTATATTATGTCTTGGTGTTAAATACACACGCTTAACGATTTATGCAGAGGGTGCTGCAAACGGCAGTTCTGCACAAAAATGACCTAAGCGGAGGAAAAAAACCATTTTATTAGGAGGAAATCACATGTCAGTTATTTCTATGAAACAATTGCTTGAAGCTGGTGTTCACTTCGGCCACCAAACACGCCGCTGGAACCCAAAAATGAAGCGTTACATTTTCACGGAGCGTAACGGAATCTACATCATTGACCTTCAAAAAACAGTGAAAAAAGTAGAGGAAGCTTACAACTTCACGAAAAACCTTGCTGCTGAAGGCGGAAAAATCCTTTTCGTCGGCACAAAAAAACAAGCTCAGGATTCTGTTAAAGAAGAAGCTGTACGCTCTGGCATGTACTATGTCAACCAACGCTGGTTGGGCGGTACACTGACAAACTTCGAAACAATCCAAAAACGCATTAAGCGTCTGAAAGACATCGAGAAAATGCAAGAAAACGGTACATTTGAAGTACTTCCGAAAAAAGAAGTTGTTCAATTGAAAAAAGAATTAGAGCGTCTTGAAAAATTCCTCGGCGGAATTAAAGACATGAAGGATCTTCCTGATGCATTATTCATCATCGATCCTCGCAAAGAGCGCATCGCTGTTGCGGAAGCTCGCAAATTGAACATTCCTATCATCGGAATCGTAGATACAAACTGT
Source organism: Bacillus sp. JNUCC-22 (assembly GCF_018861275.1). NCBI lineage: Bacteria > Bacillati > Bacillota > Bacilli > Caryophanales > Bacillaceae > Bacillus > Bacillus sp. JNUCC-22. Next base: position 1,648,328 of record NZ_CP076408.1, read on the forward strand.
GATCCTGATGAAATTGATGTCGTAATCCCTGCAAACGATGACGCAATCCGCGCTGTCAAACTTCTTACTTCTAAAATGGCAGATGCTATTCTTGAAGCGAAGCAAGGCGAAGAAGAAGCGGAAGCTGCTGAAGAGACTGCACCTGAAACAGAAACGACAACTGCGTAACCTAATCAAAAGGTGATAAGAGGGACTGCCTTTTATCACCTTTTTTCAAGAAAAATGTATCTATACATATCTTGTTTACACATATAAGGAGGAATTCAAATGGCTATTACTGCACAGCAGGTAAAAGAACTGCGTCAAAAAACAGGCGCTGGTATGATGGACTGTAAAAAAGCATTGACTGAAACTGACGGAGATATGGACAAAGCAATCGACCTTCTGAGAGAAAAAGGAATTGCGAAAGCAGCTAAAAAAGCTGACCGTATCGCTGCTGAAGGTTCTACTCTTATTAAAACTGACGGCAACAAAGGCGTTATCTTAGAAGTAAACTCTGAAACTGATTTCGTTGCGAAAAACGAAGGCTTCAAAGAGCTTCTGAACACGCTTGCTGACCACCTTCTTGCAAACGCTCCTGCTGATCTTGAAGAAGCAATGGGTCAAAAGATGGAAAACGGTTCTACTGTTGAAGAATACATCACAAGTAACGTTGCTAAAATCGGAGAGAAAATCACTCTTCGCCGTTTTGCTGTTATTTCAAAAGAAGACAGCGAAGCGTTCGGTGCTTACCTTCACATGGGAGGCCGCATCGGCGTATTATCCGTTCTTAGCGGAACAACTGACGAAGATCTTGCAAAAGACATCGCGATGCATGTTGCAGCGGTAAATCCTCGTTACATTTCCCGCGACCAAGTGTCTGAAGAAGAAGCAAACCATGAGCGTCAGATTCTGACTCAGCAAGCTCTTCAAGAAGGCAAACCGGAAAACATCGTAGCTAAAATGGTTGAAGGCCGTCTGAACAAATTCTTCGAAGAAATTTGCTTATTAGACCAAGCTTTCGTTAAAAACCCAGACGAAAAAGTGAAACAAGTTGTGGCTGCGAAAAACGCATCTGTTAAAACTTACGTCCGCTACGAAGTTGGAGAAGGTATTGAAAAACGCCAAGAAAACTTTGCTGAAGAAGTTATGAACCAAGTGAAAAAATAATGGCGGAAAGCCTTGGCGAATCTTTCGCGGCTTTTCAGGCAGTATAGGGGACACTACTTGTGTTCCCTATTTTTAAAACTATATTTACAAACCTTTTTTTCTCTTGCATAATAGGAAACGGCAATGTTTACACTTGGAGGTTATTATGGAAAAACCAAAATACAATCGTATCGTTTTAAAGCTTAGCGGAGAAGCATTGGCAGGAGAGCAGGGAAACGGCATTAATCCGACTGTCATCCAATCCATCGCTAAACAGGTAAAAGAAATCGCTGAGCTTGACGTCGAAGTGGCCGTAGTCGTAGGCGGCGGCAACTTATGGCGCGGAAAAACGGGCAGTGACTTAGGAATGGACCGTGCGACGGCCGATTATATGGGCATGCTTGCTACTGTCATGAACTCACTTGCCCTGCAGGACAGCCTGGAAACGCTCGGAATTCAGTCCAGAGTGCAGACATCAATTGAAATGCGTCAGGTCGCTGAGCCTTACATCAGAAGAAAAGCCATCCGCCACCTGGAGAAAAAACGCGTTGTTATTTTTGCCGCGGGAACAGGAAATCCTTATTTCTCTACGGACACAACCGCAGCGCTGCGTGCCGCTGAAATCGAAGCGGACGTGATCTTAATGGCGAAAAATAATGTCGACGGTGTGTATAATGCTGATCCGAGAAAAGATGAGTCAGCCGTTAAATACGAAAAATTATCTTATCTCGATGTGTTAAAAGACGGGCTGGAAGTCATGGATTCTACGGCTTCTTCACTATGTATGGATAATGATATTCCGCTGATCGTCTTTTCTATTATGGAAGAAGGAAATATTAAGCGTGCCGTAATCGGCGAATCAATCGGAACGATCGTAAGGGGGAAATAACGTTGTCAAACGAAGTATTAACACAAACAAAAGAACGCATGGAAAAAGCGGTTGCCGCTTATTCACGTGAATTGGCGTCAGTCCGTGCAGGACGTGCCAACCCATCTCTATTGGATAAAGTGACAGTAGAATACTACGGTGCCCAAACACCTTTAAACCAGCTGTCTTCCATCAATGTGCCTGAAGCGCGTATGCTTGTTGTCACACCGTATGACAAAACGGCAATCGGCGATATTGAAAAAGCGATTCTGAAAGCTGATCTTGGCGTAACGCCGACAAGTGACGGCACAATTATCCGCATCGCGATCCCGGCTCTGACGGAAGAAAGACGTAAAGAACTTGTCAAAGTCGTGAAAAAATACGCGGAAGAAGCGAAAGTAGCAGTCCGTAATGTCCGCCGTGACAGCAACGATGACCTCAAAAAACTTGAGAAAAACGGAGACATTACAGAAGACGAGCTTCGTGCTTCCAGTGAAGACGTTCAAAAGCTGACAGATGAATATGTGTCAAAAATTGACAGCGTCACGAAGGACAAAGAAAAAGAAATCATGGAAGTTTAATGAAAAACTATGTACAATAGATAATGTGAAAAGACCCTCTCATGTTTACAGGGGGTTTTTTTGTTAATACTGTTGATTACATTGATCATCAGCAACGCAACCTTTTTGGGTGACGGAGGAATCTCATGCTCAACATACTCAAAAATTGGAAGAATCAGCAGAATGCGGCTTCCAACTTAGAACGGTATACAAAAGAAGACATACTGAAGGGTGAAATTCCCGCACACATTGCCATTATTATGGACGGAAACGGACGCTGGGCGAAGAAGCGCTCACTCCCTCGGATTGCAGGACATCATGAAGGAATGAAAGTGGTAAAAAGGGTGACAAAGCTCGCAAGTCAGCTCGGCGTTAAAGTTCTGACTCTTTATGCGTTTTCAACGGAGAACTGGAAGCGCCCGAAGATGGAAGTCGACTTTTTGATGAAGCTTCCGGAAGAGTTCCTGAATACGTATCTTCCTGAATTAATAGAGGAAAATGTACAGGTGAAAATTATCGGAGATGAATCCGCGCTCCCTTCTCATACGTACAGGGCGATTGAGAAGGCCGTAAAAGATACAGAACAAAATGACGGGCTGATTCTCAATTTCGCTTTGAACTACGGCGGACGCACGGAAATCGTCAATGCGGCAAAAGCACTGGCTGAACAGGTGAAAAGCGGCACGCTGAATATCGAAGACATTGATGAAGCGCTCTTTTCCGGGCATTTAATGACAGAATCAATCCAGGACCCGGAGCTGCTCATCAGAACGAGCGGAGAAATCAGATTGAGCAACTTTATGCTTTGGCAGGTGGCTTACAGTGAATTTGTTTTTACAGATGTCCTGTGGCCCGATTTTAAAGAAGATCACTTTCTGCAGGCAGTGGGAGAATTTCAACAGCGGGGCCGGAGGTTTGGCGGAATTTAGAGGATGGTGGAAATGAAACAAAGATTGTTAACGGGTGTTCTGGCAGCGGCACTATTTTTATTTTTGGTTATTTTCGGAGGATTGCCGTTCACCGTATTTGTTTACGTGATGGGAAGTATAGCGCTTTTTGAGCTTTTGCGGATGAAAAAGCTCAGATTTTTTTCTTTTCCGGGTCTGATCAGCCTCTTGTTGTTATGGCTGTATATGATGCCGGACAAGTATCATTTTTTCGATGCGAAAATGGAAGTAACGATTTTCGCCGTATTGATTCTGCTCAGCTATACGGTGCTCGTGAAAAACACTTTTACGTTTGACGAAGTCGGGTTTATCGTTCTCGCGACGGTATATATCGGACTGTGTTTTCATTATTTTATTGAAATCAGAAACATTGAAACAAACGGGCTTTTGTATATCTTTTATGCCTGCGTTGTCATATGGTCAACGGACTCAGGCGCATATTTCGTCGGAAAGTCGCTCGGGAAGCGGAAGCTGTGGCCCGAAATCAGTCCCAACAAAACGGTGGAAGGGTTTCTCGGCGGTATTGTCATCGCCCTTATTTTTACGGCTGTTTTTCAGCTGTTTGCGCACCTTCCGATTTCATACCCGGTTCTTTTGGTCATCACGCTTGTTCTGTCTGTATTCGGACAGATCGGGGATTTGGTTGAATCAGCGCTTAAGCGGCACTATGATGTGAAGGATTCGGGAAAAATCCTTCCCGGGCACGGGGGCATTTTAGATCGATTTGACAGCTTTTTGTTTGTCATGCCGTTCTTATACTTTCTGCTTGCGCTTTTTTCATGAGAAAGGCTAATATGAAAATAAGACCGATCTGGACGCATAGAATGGGAGTGGCATTTTGAAGAATATTTGTCTTTTAGGAGCAACAGGATCAATAGGCGAGCAGACGTTAGACGTATTGCGCATGCATCAAGATCAGTTCCGTCTCGTCTCGATGACTTTCGGTAAAAACGCCGAGAAAGCGATCCCGTTGATCAGAACGTTTCAGCCGAAATATGTAGCAGTCGGCGACATGGATACATATCAAAAAGTGAAAGAAGCGACTTTTTCTCATGAATGTCAAATCGGCATCGGAGAAGAAGGCCTGATTGAAGCGGCAGTCATGGACGAAGTGGATATCGTGGTCAATGCGCTGCTTGGAAGCGTCGGTTTAATCCCGACTTTGAAAGCGATTGAACAGAAAAAAACAATTGCGCTTGCAAATAAGGAAACTCTCGTCACTGCCGGGCATATAGTGAAAGGACACGCAAAACGATACGGTGTTCCTCTTCTTCCGGTCGACAGCGAACATTCCGCTATTTTCCAGGCGCTGCAAGGCGAACAGAGCAAAAATATCGAGCGCCTGATCATTACGGCATCCGGCGGCAGTTTCAGAGATAAAACGCGGCAGGAGCTTGAGTCTGTAACGATTGCCGACGCCCTTAACCACCCGAACTGGTCGATGGGCGCAAAAATTACGATTGACTCGGCTACAATGATGAATAAAGGACTTGAAGTCATTGAGGCGCATTGGCTGTTTGACATTCCGTATGAACAGATTGACGTTGTATTACATAAGGAGAGCATCATTCATTCGATGGTTGAATTTCACGACAGAAGCGTCATCGCCCAGCTCGGAAATCCGGACATGAGGGTGCCGATTCAATATGCGCTGACATATCCGGACCGTCTGCCTCTGCCTGAAACAAAAAGGCTTGAATTATGGGAGATCGGAAGCCTCCATTTTGCGAAAGCTGACTTTGAAAGGTTCCGCTGCTTACAATTTGCCTTTGAATCAGGTAAAATAGGGGGAACGATGCCGACGGTTTTAAATGCGGCCAACGAAGAAGCCGTTGCCGCTTTTCTTGCCGGACGGATTTCATTCTTATCGATTGAGGACCTGATTGAAAAAGCATTGGACCGCCACAGCGTAATTCAGGATCCGAGTCTTGCGGATATCCAAGAAGTGGACAAAGACACCCGGGGATACGTTAATTCAATACTCACATAAGGTGGTATGTTCGTGAATACAGTTATCGCGTTTATTATTATTTTCGGAACGCTCGTTTTTTTCCATGAGCTCGGGCATTTATTGCTCGCCCAAAGAGCGGGAATCCTTTGCCGTGAATTTGCGATCGGCTTCGGCCCTAAAATCTTTTCATTTAAAAAGAATGAAACCGTGTATACGATCAGACTCCTTCCGGTCGGCGGGTTCGTCCGCATGGCCGGTGAAGACCCGGAGATGATCGAAGTCAAACCCGGTTATACCGTCGGGCTTCTTTTTAATAAAGATGACGAAGTGGAAAAAGTCATCATTAATCAAAAGGAAAAATATCCCGACGCTTTAATTATCGAGGTGGAGACGGCTGATCTTGAGCACGAAATGAAGATTACCGGGTACGAGCAGGGGAAAGAAGATGAACTGGCGGGCTTTACTGTCAGTCAGACCTCTTTTTTTATCGTAGACGGAGAAGAAGTGCAGATTGCGCCTTACAATCGACAATTCGGGTCTAAACCCGTATGGAAGCGGATTAAGGCGATTGCTGCCGGTCCGATAATGAACTTCATCTTAGCGTATGTCATTCTCGTCATGCTTGGATTCATTCAAGGCGTGCCTTCGAATCAGCCTGAGCTCGGGAAGCTGACAGACAATGGACGCGCAGCGGCTGCCGGTTTAAAAGAAGGCGACTATATCCAGAGCATTAACGGTGAAAAAATGAGGTCATGGACCGACATCGTGACAGCGGTAAAAGAAAATCCCGGAAAAAAAATCGATGTCGCCGTCAAACGGGACGGCAAATCGTTTCATATCTCGGTTACACCTGAAGCTGTAAAAGATGAAAATAAAAAAACAATCGGCCGCTTCGGCTCTTATGCGCCGACTGAAAAAGGCGCGCTTGCAGCGATTGCCTACGGCGCGACATCTACCGTTGATGTCACAAAAGCGATCCTGACCAATCTGAGCAAACTTGTGACAGGCCAGTTTAAGCTTGATATGCTTTCGGGTCCTGTCGGCATTTATGATATGACGGATCAAGTTGCAAAAACCGGTATTATCAACCTATTCCAGTTTGCGGCGTTTTTAAGCATCAACCTGGGAATTGTCAACCTGCTGCCGATACCGGCGCTTGACGGCGGGCGGCTGCTGTTTTTATTCATTGAAGCAATCCGCGGCAAGCCGATAAACCGTGACAAGGAAGCATTTGTCGTATTTATCGGCGTAGCTTTCTTAATGCTTCTTATGCTGGTTGTCACATGGAACGATATCCAGCGTTTATTCTTATAATTGACTAGTAAAAAATCAGAGGTGCGAAGACATGAGACAAAGTTTGACGCTTATTCCGACCCTGAGAGAAGTGCCGGCTGATGCTGAAGCAAAAAGCCATAAGCTTCTGCTGAGAGCGGGATTTATCAGACAAAATACGAGCGGGGTTTACAGCTACATGCCCCTGGCTTACAGGGTCATTCAAAACATTCAGAAGATCGTGCGTGAAGAAATGGAAAAAATCAACGCGGTGGAAATGCTGATGCCGGCCCTTCAGCAGGCTGAAACATGGCAGGAATCAGGCAGGTGGTATACGTACGGGCCTGAATTAATGCGTCTGAAAGACCGCCACGGCCGTGAATTTGCTTTAGGCGCGACGCATGAAGAAGTCATTACTTCTCTCGTGCGCGATGAGGTGAAATCTTATAAGCGTCTGCCGCTCACTCTTTACCAGATCCAGTCTAAATTCAGAGATGAAAAACGCCCGCGTTTCGGCTTATTGCGCGGACGCGAATTCATCATGAAAGATGCGTATTCTTTCCATGCTTCTGAAGAAAGTCTGGAGGAAACATACCAAAACATGTACGGCGCATACAGCAGCATTTTCGCACGCTGTGAATTAAACGTCCGTCCCGTTATTGCCGACTCGGGCGCGATGGGCGGAAAAGACACGCATGAATTTATGGCTCTTTCTGAAATAGGGGAAGATACCATCGCTTATTCCGATGGATCCTCTTACGCAGCCAATACGGAAATGGCGGAAGTTGTCATGAACAGCGAGCCGTCAGATGAAACCCCCGAGGCATTGGAGAAAATTGATACGCCTAATGTCAAAAGCATTGAAGAGCTCGCTTCGTTCTTGCAGATCGAGCCGAGCGCCTGCATCAAATCAATGCTGTTTAAAGCTGATGACCGATTTGTTCTCGTGTTAGTAAGAGGCGATCATGAGGTCAATGACGTGAAAGTGAAAAACCTTCTGAACACGGAAGTGGTTGAGCTTGCGTCTCATGAAGAAGTAGCAGAGAAACTTGGCACGGAGCCGGGATTTGCGGGGCCGATCGGCGCTGCCGGCGACATTGAGATTTATGCCGACCAAGCCGTGAAAGTAATGGTAAACGCCGTTAGCGGCGCGAATGAAAAAGACCGTCATTACCGAAACGTAAACATCGAACGTGACGCGTCAGTAAAAGCATATGCCGATCTTCGAATCATTCAGGAAGGCGATCCGTCACCTGACGGAAAAGGCACGATCCGTTTCGCTGAAGGGATTGAGGTCGGACAAGTCTTTAAACTCGGCACGCGTTACTCTGAAGCGATGAATGCGACATACCTTGATGAAAACGGGCGTGCGCAGCCGATGCTGATGGGATGTTACGGAATCGGCGTGTCCAGAACGCTTTCAGCCATCGCTGAACAGCATCACGACGAAAAAGGCTTGATCTGGCCGAAAAGCGTTGCTCCGTATGATCTTCATATTTTGGCACTGAATATGAAAAACGAAGCGCAAAAAGAGCTTGCTGAACAGCTTTACGGCAAATTCCAGGCGGAAGGTTATGAGGTATTATACGATGACCGTGCTGAACGCGCAGGCGTGAAGTTTGCTGATTCTGATCTGATCGGCCTTCCGATCCGCATCACTGTCGGAAAACGTGCCGACGAAGGCATCGTAGAAGTGAAAATCCGCAAAACCGGTGAATCTGCCGAAGTTTCAGTGGATGAGCTTTCTGAATTTATCAAGACGAAGTAATCACCATAACGAATCATACAAAATCATGTTAAAATAGAGAAAAAAGAAGGTACCTCATCACCTGCGGAGGTACCTTCACTTATGATGTTTTAAGGGAGGGATACTGTCTGAATGGAACAGTTATCAGTAAACAGAAGACAGTTTCAGATTCTTCTGCAGCAGCTTAATATGACAGATGATACCTTCATGACATACTTTGAAGACGGAGAGATTGATAAACTGACAATCCATAAAGCAGAAAAAGCCTGGCATTTCCAATTTCGCTTTAAGGCTCTTCTGCCGTATCAAATATATGATTCATTCATGATGAGGTTAACACAATCGTTTGCTCACATCGCCCGTGTCACATCGTCTGTTCAGGTCATTGATCCTACAGTGACAGAGGAGCTTGTACAGGATTATTGGACACGCTGTATTGAAGAGCTTGAAGGAACCTCGCCGCCGATGGTGGCTCTTTTGAATCAGCAGAAGCCGAAGCTCAAAGGAAACAAACTGATCGTGAAAACAAAAACAGATACAGAAGCATCTGCGCTCAAAAACAAATACTTCGCGCTGATTCAGCACAGCTATCGCCAATTCGGCTTTCCGGAACTGCAGCTGGATACCGAAATTTTCATATCTGACCAAGAAGTCCAGAAATTCCGCGAGCAAAAGCTTGCTGAAGATCAGGAGCGGGCGATGCAGGCGCTTATCGAGATGGAGAAGAAGGAAAAAGAGGGCGATGAGGATCAGGCACCGTCCGGACCGCTTGTCATCGGCTATCAAATTAAAGAGAACGAAGAAATCCGGACGCTTGACAGCATCATGGATGAAGAAAGAAGAATTACGGTGCAGGGGTTTGTGTTTGATGCTGAAACACGCGAGCTGAAAAGCGGACGCACGCTCTGCATTTTCAAAATCACGGACTATACAAACAGCATTTTAGTAAAAATGTTCGCCAGAGAAAAAGAAGACGCCGCTTTGATGAAAACGCTGAAAAAAGGCATGTGGGTGAAGGCGCGGGGAAGCATTCAAAACGATACATTCGTCAGAGACCTCGTCATGATTGCAAATGACGTGAATGAAATAAAAGCGAAAACCCGTGAAGACACCGCTCCTGAAGGCGAAAAACGGGTTGAGCTTCATCTGCATTCTCCGATGAGCCAAATGGATGCTGTAACGGGCATCGGAAAGCTTGTCGAACAGGCGAAAAAATGGGGACATGAAGCGATTGCGTTAACTGATCATGCCGTTGTGCAGTCTTTCCCGGATGCCTATTCCGCCGCGAAAAAACACGGCATTAAAATGATTTACGGAATGGAAGCCAATATCGTAGATGACGGCGTTCCGATCGCATACAATCCAGCTCACCGTCTCCTGGAAGAAGACACATACGTTGTCTTTGACGTTGAAACGACAGGTCTGTCCGCAGTGTATGACACCATCATTGAGCTTGCCGCAGTCAAAATAAGAGGCGGAGAAATCATCGATAAATTCGAAGCATTCGCCAATCCGCACCATCCGCTGTCAGCAACGACGATAGAGCTTACCGGGATTACTGACGACATGGTCCGCGACGCTCCCGATGTCGTTGATGTCGTCCGGGATTTTAAAGAATGGATCGGCGATGACGTGCTTGTGGCTCATAACGCCAGCTTTGATATGGGATTTTTAAATGTAGCGTACAAGCGTCTTTTGAAAACGGAAAAAGCGAAAAATCCGGTCATTGATACGCTGGAACTCGCGCGTTTCCTGTATCCTGAGTTTAAAAATCACCGCTTAAATACGTTATGTAAGAAGTTTGATATCGAATTAACCCAGCATCACCGAGCGGTTTTTGACGCTGAAGCAACGGGCTACCTGCTGTTGAAAATGCTCAAAGATGCCGCTGAAAAAGACATTTTTTATCATGATCAGCTGAATGAGAATATGGGACAATCCAATGCTTATCAGAGATCAAGGCCTTATCACGCTACATTGCTTGCCGTAAATGAGACCGGCCTTAAAAATCTGTTTAAGCTCGTGTCCATTTCTCATATTCAATATTTCTACAGAGTGCCGCGCATTCCGAGGTCGCAGCTTAATAAATACAGAGAAGGTCTGTTAATCGGCTCTGCCTGTGACAGGGGTGAGGTCTTTGAAGGCATGATGCAAAAATCTCCTGAAGAGGTTGAAGATATCGCATCCTTCTATGATTATCTTGAAGTGCAGCCGCCGGAAGTATACAGACACCTTCTGCAGCTTGAGCTCGTCCGGGATGAAAAAGCGCTGAAAGAAATCATCGCCAACATTACGAAGCTCGGAGAAAAATTGAATAAGCCGGTCGTGGCTACGGGAAATGTCCACTATTTAAACGATGAGGATAAAATTTACCGGAAGATCTTAATATCTTCCCAAGGCGGCGCCAACCCGTTAAACAGACACGAACTGCCTAAAGTGCACTTCAGAACGACAGATGAAATGCTGGAGGCTTTCTCCTTCCTCGGTGCGGAAAAAGCGAAAGAAATCGTGGTTGACAATACGCAGAAAGTCGCTTCGATGATCAATGAGATCAAACCAATCAAAGACGATCTGTACACGCCGAAAATTGACGGGGCTGATGAAGAAATCCGTGAAATGAGCTATCAGCGCGCCAGAAGCATTTACGGTGAAGAGCTTCCCGAAATTGTGGAAGCGAGAATAGAAAAAGAATTAAAAAGTATCATCGGCCATGGGTTCGCCGTTATTTATCTCATCTCTCATAAGCTTGTAAAACGGTCTCTGGATGACGGTTATCTCGTCGGCTCCCGGGGGTCCGTCGGTTCATCGCTTGTGGCGACCTTAACGGAAATCACTGAAGTGAACCCGCTCGCTCCGCACTACGTGTGCCCGAGCTGCCGATATTCCGAATTCTTTAATGACGGATCAGTCGGTTCCGGTTTTGACCTGCCGGATAAAAGCTGCCCGTCTTGCGGCACCCCTTTGAAAAAGGACGGACATGATATCCCGTTTGAAACGTTCTTAGGCTTTAAAGGTGACAAAGTACCCGATATCGATTTGAACTTCTCAGGTGAGTATCAGCCGCATGCCCATAACTACACGAAAGTATTGTTCGGTGAAGATAACGTGTATCGCGCGGGAACGATCGGCACCGTCGCGGAAAAGACGGCTTACGGATATGTGAAAGGCTATGCGGGCGATCACAACCTGCACATGCGCGGCGCGGAGATCGACCGTCTGGTGCAAGGCTGCACCGGCGTTAAGAGAACGACCGGCCAGCACCCGGGGGGGATTATCGTTGTCCCGGATTACATGGATATTTACGATTTTTCACCGATACAATTCCCGGCAGATGCGACGGGGTCTGAATGGAAAACGACTCATTTTGACTTCCACTCCATTCATGACAACCTGCTGAAGCTTGATATATTGGGGCACGATGATCCGACCGTCATCCGGATGCTCCAGGATTTAAGCGGAATTGATCCGAAGACGATTCCGACAGATGATCCGGAAGTTATGAAGATTTTCCAAGGCACAGAATCGCTCGGCGTTACTGAAGAGCAGATCGGCTGTAAAACGGGGACGCTCGGCATTCCTGAATTCGGGACGCGATTTGTGCGGCAGATGCTTGAGGATACGAAGCCGACGACGTTCTCCGAGCTTGTCCAGATTTCCGGGCTTTCTCACGGAACGGACGTATGGCTCGGCAATGCGCAGGAACTGATACACAACAATACGTGTGAACTGAGCGAAGTGATCGGCTGCCGTGATGACATTATGGTTTACTTGATCTATCAGGGCCTTGAGCCTTCACTGGCCTTTAAAATCATGGAATTCGTCCGTAAAGGCAAAGGCCTGACGCCGGAATGGGAAGAAGAAATGAAAAAGAACAATGTGCCGAACTGGTATATTGATTCATGCAAAAAAATCAAATACATGTTCCCGAAAGCCCACGCCGCCGCATACGTGCTGATGGCGGTGCGGATTGCATACTTTAAAGTGCATCACGCGCTTTTATATTATGCTGCGTATTTTACCGTCCGCGCAGATGACTTTGACATTGATACAATGATTAAAGGCTCGACTGCCATCAGAGCGGTGATGGATGATATCAGCTCTAAAGGGCTTGATGCTTCGCCGAAGGAGAAAAACCTCCTTACCGTGTTAGAGCTTGCGCTTGAAATGTGTGAGCGCGGCTATTCCTTCCAGAAGGTCGATCTATACCGTTCGAGCGCTTCGGAATTTATCATTGACGGCAACAGTCTCATCCCGCCGTTCAACTCAATTCCGGGACTCGGAACCAACGCCGCTCTCAATATTGTGAAAGCGCGGAAGGAAGGGGAGTTCCTTTCAAAAGAGGATCTTCAAAAACGCGGAAAAGTGTCAAAAACCATTTTAGAGTATTTAGACCGTCACGGCTGTCTTGAGTCGCTTCCGGACCAAAATCAGCTGTCTCTGTTTTAAGCTTTGTGCACAGCCTCCGAGCGGAGTTTGATTTGCATTAAATATATGGTTATGGTATAGTTTTATTGGAAATGCTAACGATTACCGAGGCAAAGAGTGGGGAAACCCGCTCTTTTGTATTGAACAGGCAATTTTGCCTCGACATGTCCATCGTTTTCTCAATGCCCCTGCTCTTTTGAAGCAGGGTTTTTATGCAGAGGAACGGCTGATATGATATCGACAGCACAAGGAGGAAAAACATGAGCAAAAAAGTGACTGATACCGTTCAAGAAATGGCTCAGCCCATACTGGATGACCTTCAGCTTGAACTCGTAGACATTGAATTTGTCAAAGAGGGTCAAAACTGGTTCCTTCGCGTGTTTATTGATTCCGAGAACGGTGTTGATATTGAGGAGTGCGCCAAAGTCAGCGAAGCGTTAAGCGAAAAGCTGGATGAGGCCGATCCGATCACCCAGAACTACTTTCTTGAAGTATCTTCTCCTGGAGCCGAGCGTCCATTAAAGAAAAAAGCCGACTTCGAAAAATCACTGGGCAAAAATGTGTACATGAAAACGTACGAACCGATTGACGGTTTAAAAGTGTTTGAAGGCAAATTGGCTGAATTCGATGGACAAACTGTTACAATAGAGATGACGGTCAAAACAAGAAAGAAACGGGTCAATATTCCGTATGAAAAAATAGCTAACGCAAGATTAGCTGTAACATTTTAATGAATGAAGTATTAGTGTTTAAGGGGGGAGACCGCTAACATGAGCAGTGAACTATTAGATGCTCTCACTATTCTTGAAAAAGAAAAAGGCATCAGTAAAGACATTATCATCGAAGCAATTGAAGCTGCCTTAATTTCCGCGTATAAGCGAAATTTTAACCAGGCGCAAAACGTACGGGTCGATCTGAACCGTGAGACGGGCACGATCCGCGTGTTCGCAAGAAAGGATGTCGTAGACGAGGTATACGATTCAAGACTTGAAATCTCGCTTGACGACGCCCAGCACATCCATCCGAACTACCTTGTCGGAGATGTCGTTGAAATAGAAGTAACGCCGAAAGACTTCGGCCGCATTGCTGCGCAGACGGCGAAACAAGTGGTGACGCAGCGTGTCCGTGAAGCTGAGCGCGGCGTGATTTACTCAGAATTTATCGATCGTGAAGAAGACATCATGACGGGAATTGTACAGCGCTTAGACAGCAAGTTTATTTACGTGTCTCTCGGCAAGATTGAAGCGCTGCTGCCCGTCAATGAACAAATGCCGAATGAGAGCTATAAACCGCACGATCGGATTAAAGTATTTATCACAAAGGTCGAAAAAACGACAAAAGGGCCTCAGATCTATGTATCAAGAACGCATCCTGGTCTGTTGAAGCGTCTTTTTGAAATCGAAGTGCCGGAAATTTATGACGGAACGGTCGAACTGAAATCCGTTGCCAGAGAAGCGGGCGACCGCTCTAAAATCTCCGTCCGCACTGATGACCCTGACGTTGATCCGGTCGGTTCATGCGTCGGTCCTAAAGGCCAGCGCGTGCAGGCGATTGTCAATGAACTGAAGGGCGAAAAAATTGATATCGTCAACTGGTCTGATGATCCGGTTGAATTTGTTGCCAATGCGCTCAGCCCGTCTAAAGTGCTGGATGTCATCGTCAGCGAAGAAGAAAAAGCCACGACTGTCATCGTTCCTGATTACCAGCTTTCTCTGGCAATCGGAAAAAGAGGGCAAAACGCCCGCTTAGCTGCGAAACTGACAGGCTGGAAAATCGATATCAAAAGTGAAACGGATGCAAGAGACCTTGGCATCTATCCGAGAGAGCATGAAGAAGATGACGATTTAGAGCCGCTCTTTATGGAGCCTGAAACAGCCGAATCGGATGAATAAGAGGTGACTTTAGGTGAATAAGCGAAAAAAAATTCCTCTGCGCAAATGCGTGGTAACGGGGGAAATGAAGCCTAAAAAGGAACTGATCCGAATTGTCCGTTCTAAAGAAGGAGAGATTTCAGTCGATCCGACCGGAAAGAAGAACGGGCGGGGTGCCTATATCACCCTTGAGAAAGAATGCATCTTAGCTGCGAAAAAGAAAAACACATTGCAAAATCAATTTCAATCACAAATCGATGACCAGATTTTCGAAGAATTGCTGGAACTGGCGGAAAAGGTGAAAAAATAACATGTCTGGAATGGAATGGTTTCCCTTGCTGGGTCTGGCCAATCGAGCTCGTAAGGTCGTGTCGGGCGAGGACTTGGTTATAAAAGAAATTAGAAATGCGCGTGCAAAACTTGTTCTGCTGACAGAAGATGCATCTGCGAATACTGCAAAAAAAGTATCCGATAAATGCAATTATTATAAAGTGCCTTATAAAAAAGTCGAAAGCCGCGCGGATCTCGGCCGCTCTATCGGCAAGGAATCACGTGTCGTTGTCGCCGTCACTGACCAAGGTTTTGCGAATAAGCTGATCAGCTTGCTCGATTAATATTTTTGGGGGTGAACGAATGGCTAAAATGAGAGTTTACGAATATGCAAAAGCCATCAATGTTTCAAGCAAGGAAATTTTGACTGCGCTGAAAAACATGGATATAGTAGTAAATAACCATATGGCAATGCTTGAAGAAAAGACCATTAAGCAGCTTGATGCGAAATTTAAAAAAGGCGGCGCCGGCGTTACATCTCAGAAGCCTGCGGAAACGAACAAAAACAAGCCGCAAGGGATTAATCAGCAGCCTGCTGGGAATCAACCAAACAAAATTCGAGACGGAAAGAAGAATGACGTGCAGAATAATCAATTTAACAAAAACAAGAAGAATAACAACAATAACAAAAACAAAAACAAACGCAATCATAACAACAAAAATCAGTATCAGCAAAAACCGCTGAAGCCGAAAAAAGAGCTTCCTGAGAAAATTACGTTTTCCGGCTCTTTAACAGTCGGAGCTTTAGCCGAGGAACTGGGCAAAGAGCCGTCTGAACTCATTAAAAAACTGATGCTTCTGGGCGTAATGGCTACCATTAACCAGGAGCTTGACAAAGACACAATCGAACTGATCGCATCTGAATACGGTGTAGAAACAGAAGAAGTGATTGTGCTTGAAGAAACTGAGCTTGAAAAATATGAAGAGGCTGACAAAGAAGAAGATCTTCAAATCCGTCCGCCTGTCGTGACGATCATGGGCCACGTTGACCACGGGAAAACGACCCTGCTTGACAGCATCAGAAAAACAAAAGTTGTTGAAGGTGAAGCCGGCGGAATCACCCAGCATATCGGGGCTTACCAGATCGAAGAAAACGGCAAAAAAATCACGTTCTTAGATACTCCGGGACACGCGGCGTTCACAACAATGCGTGCGCGCGGTGCGGAAGTAACTGATATTACCATTTTAGTCGTAGCGGCTGATGACGGCGTTATGCCGCAGACAGTCGAAGCCATCAACCATGCGAAAGCGGCTGAGGTTCCGATTATCGTTGCCGTGAATAAAGTGGATAAAGAAAGCGCGAACCCTGACCGTGTCATGCAGGAGCTGACTGAATACGGACTCGTTCCTGAAGCATGGGGAGGAGAAACGATTTTCGTTCCTCTGTCCGCTCTTACAGGCAAGGGAATTGACGAGCTTGTCGAAATGATTCTGCTTGTCAGTGAAGTGGAAGAGCTGAAAGCCAATCCGAACCGTCAGGCAAAAGGAACGGTTATTGAAGCTGAGCTCGATAAAGGAAGAGGGTCTGTCGCGACACTTCTCGTTCAAACGGGAACATTGAATGTCGGAGATCCGATCGTTGTCGGAAATACATTCGGCCGCGTGCGGGCCATGGTCAATGATCTCGGCCGCCGCGTGAAAACAGCCGGACCGTCCACACCTGTAGAAATTACTGGCTTAAACGACGTACCGCAGGCTGGCGATCAATTCCTCGTCTTTAAAGACGAAAAAACAGCCCGTTCTGTCGGTGAAGCACGCGCTTCCAAGCAACTGGAAGAACAGCGCAGCGACAAAGCGAAGCTGAGCCTCGATGATCTGTTTGAACAAATTAAACAAGGCGATGTCAAAGACATCAATTTAATCGTAAAAGCTGACGTTCAAGGTTCAGCCGAAGCGTTAACAGCCGCTCTCCAAAAAATTGAAGTAGAAGGCGTAAAAGTGAAAATCATTCACACAGGCGTCGGTGCGATTACGGAATCAGACATCATTCTCGCATCTGCTTCAAATGCAATCGTTATCGGGTTTAATGTGCGCCCAGACGGAAATGCTAAGAGCACGGCTGAAGCTGAAAATGTAGATATCCGTCTTCACCGTATCATTTACAAAGTCATCGAAGAAATTGAAGCGGCGATGAAAGGAATGCTTGATCCTGAATACGAAGAAAAAGTCATCGGCCAGGTTGAAGTGCGCCAAACATTCAAAGTGTCGAAAATCGGCACGATTGCCGGCGGATATGTAACAGACGGCCACATTACACGTGACAGCGGACTCCGCCTGATCCGTGACGGCGTGGTCATCTTCGAAGGGGAAGTAGACGTTCTGAAACGCTTCAAAGATGATGTGAAAGAAGTTTCACAAGGATATGAATGTGGTATTACAATTAAGAAATACAATGACATTCGCGAAGGCGACATCCTTGAAGCGTATGTCATGCAGGAAATCGAAAGAAAGTGATCGGATTTGCGGAATGTGAATGCATCATTTATGATGCGGGATCATTAAAGGAGAAACGAGCCGTTCTGAAGCGGATTATAACGAGGGTTCAGAATAAGTTCAACGTGTCGGCCGCAGAAATCGGCTATCAGGACACTTGGCAGCGGACCAGCTTCGGAATCGCCGTCGTCTCCTCCTCTCACGTTCAGGCGGAAAAGGAGATCCAGCGTGTACTCGCGTTTATTGACTCCTTTCCCGAAATAGAACGGACGATCACTAGAACAGAGTGGTTTTAACTTAGAGGTGATTGAATTGAGTATGAGAGCAAACCGTGTCGGCGAGCAGATGAAAAAAGAGCTCGGGGATATTATCAGCCGAAAGCTGAAAGACCCGAGAATCGGATTTCTCACTGTAACAGACGTACGTGTTTCAGGTGATTTACAAATAGCGAAGGTGTATATCTCCGTTCTCGGCGGAGAGAAAAAGAAAGAGGAGGCGCTGAAAGGGCTTGAGAAAGCGAAAGGATTTATCCGTTCCGAAATCGGCAGCCGAATCAGACTCCGCAAAACGCCTGAGCTTGAATTTGAATTTGATGAATCAATTGAGTACGGCAACCGTATTGAAACATTGATTCACGAACTGCATTCAGATAAACCGTCTGAATAACAAGGAAAGAGGATGGGCGAGTGTCGTCTGTCCTCTTTTCTGCGTTTTACGGGATACAATTGATAACAAAGGAGCGAAAGACATATGGTTAACGGAGTTCTCCTTTTACATAAACCGGTCGGCATGACTTCTCACGACTGTGTAATGAAAATAAGAAAACTGTTAAAAACAAAGAAAGTCGGACATACGGGAACGCTTGATCCGGAAGTGTCAGGCGTACTGCCGATCTGTGTCGGACGGGCCACAAAGATTGTTGAGTACGTCACCGACAAGTCAAAAACGTACGATGCTGAGATCACTCTCGGCTTCTCCACATCGACCGAAGACCAGACTGGAGAAACGGTCAGCGTAAAACCTGTCAAGGAGCCGCTGAAAGAAGCGGATATCAAAGCCGTTTTAGACGAACTGAAGGGACCGCAGGAGCAAGTGCCGCCGATGTATTCCGCTGTAAAGGTCAACGGGAAAAAGCTCTATGAATACGCCAGAGCCGGTATTGAAGTGGAGCGGCCGAAGCGGAATATCACGATTGAAGATATCGCGCTCACTTCCCCTGTCACTTATAAAGAAGACACAGCATCATTCCGCTTTACAGTCACGTGCTCAAAGGGCACTTACGTGAGAACATTGGCGGTGACAATCGGTGAAAAACTCGGCTATCCCGCGCATATGTCGCATCTCATCCGCACCGCTTCCGGCGATTTCAGCCTTGATGAGTGTTTCACGTTTGAGGAACTTGAACAGCAGGTTTCAGACGGAACGGTTGCAGAGCATGCCGTGCCGATTGAAAGAGCGCTCAATCATTTGCCGAAATGGGTCATAAGTGATACATTAGCTAAGAAAGCTGAAAACGGGTCAGTGTTTGACATCCCGGCGGAATTTTCTGCAATGACAGCTGACGCCCGTATAGCGGTCTGTACTGAAGACGGAGAATGTGTGGCCATTTATATGCCGCATCCTTCAAAAAAAGGACTGCTGAAACCGGCTAAAGTGCTCATGCAAAAAAGCGAACAATAAGAAAAAAGGTGACCGTTCTGTGAAGACGATACATATTTCTCATCCGCATCATTTACAAAAAGAAGAGCAGCCGGCGTCTGTCATGGCGCTCGGCTACTTTGACGGCGTTCATTTGGGACACCGGAAAGTAATCGGAACAGCCAGACAAATAGCCGAAGAAAAAGGCCTGTCGCTGGCCGTTATGACGTTTCATCCCCACCCTTCCCATGTGTTGGGCAGGGACAAAGAGCCAAAGGATCTGATTACGCCGCTTGAAGATAAAATCAGCCAGATCGGGCGTTTAGGCGCTGATGTGCTGTATGTCGTAAAGTTTGATGAAGCGTTTGCGTCTCTGTCTCCAAAACAGTTTGCCGAGGAGTATATTTTAGGGTTAAACGCGCGGCACGCTGTGGGAGGCTTCGATTTTACGTACGGAAAATACGGAAAAGGCACGATGGAGACGCTGCCGGACGATTTAAACGGCAAGGCCGGATGCACGACTGTCGAGAAACAGACCGAGCAGGACAGAAAGATCAGCTCCACTTATATCCGGTCAGCGCTACAGGATGGTGACGTTGAACTTGCGCACACCCTTCTCGGCCAGCCGTATTTTGTCCGGGGCACTGTGATTCACGGAGACAAAAGAGGCCGCACCATCGGTTTTCCGACCGCGAATGTCGGCCTGCACAACAGTTATATCGTGCCGCCGACAGGCGTGTATGCAGTGAAAGCCGAAATAAAAGGCGAGGTGTATGAAGGCGTCTGCAACATCGGCTACAAACCGACCTTTTATGAAAAGCGTCCCGATCAGCCGTCAATTGAAGTACATTTGTTTAATTTTCAACAGGATGTATACGGAGAAGACGTTAAAATCGAGTGGTACAAACGAATCCGAAGCGAACGGAAGTTTAACGGCATCGATGAACTGACGGCTCAGATCGGGAAAGACAAACAAGAAGCGATCCGTTTTTTCAGCAAATAACGGAAAAAACATCAAAAGTACACAAATTTTCTTCTAAAAGATTTGCATATGGGCGCGATTTTTAGTATCATATGTTTCGTAGTCTTAAAACCATTGCTTGGCAATCCGAAGTCACCGACGGTTGCTAGGTAACTGGGGCTAATTATGATATGGAGGTGAAACAGGATGGCAATTACTCAAGAGCGTAAAAATCAACTCATCAGTGAGTTCAAAACACACGAATCTGATACTGGATCTCCAGAAGTTCAGATCGCTATCCTAACAGACTCAATTAACAACTTGAACGAGCATTTGCGTACTCACAAGAAAGATCACCACTCACGTCGCGGTCTTCTTAAAATGGTAGGTAAACGTCGTAATCTTCTTACGTATCTGCGTAATAAAGACGTAACTCGTTACCGTGAGTTAATTAACAAACTAGGCTTACGTCGATAATCGTAAAAAGCGGGAGGATTCCCGCTTTTTTATCGTATTAAAGCGAAAAAAATAATGATAAAAAACAATGAAATCCTTTTACATACTACTTTGACATTGATATGTTCAATTCATTTCGTTCATAATAGGAGTAATTGATTATTTCACACATTAAGAGAGGAGCTCGTAATCGAATGGGACAAGAGAAACATGTCTTTACCATAGATTGGGCCGGCAGACAGCTTACAGTAGAAGCCGGCCAGCTTGCCAAACAGGCAAACGGCGCTGTCATGGTCCGCTACGGCGATACTGCAGTGCTCAGCACAGCAACCGCATCAAAAGAACCGAAACCGCTAGATTTTTTCCCGCTTACCGTTAACTATGAAGAAAGATTATATGCAGTAGGTAAAATTCCGGGCGGTTTTATTAAAAGAGAAGGCCGTCCAAGTGAAAAGGCCGTTTTAGCCAGCCGTCTGATTGACCGTCCGATCCGCCCGCTTTTCGCAGACGGATTCCGCAACGAAGTACAGGTCATCAGCATTGTCATGAGTGTTGATCAGGACTGCTCATCTGAAATGGCTGCAATGTTCGGTTCATCACTCGCTCTTTGCGTTTCCGATATCCCGTTTGAAGGCCCGATCGCGGGTGTGACGGTAGGCCGCATTGACGGGAAATTCGTCATCAATCCGACGGTTGACCAGCTTGAAAAAAGTGATATCAACCTCATCGTTGCAGGCACAAAAGACGCCATCAACATGGTGGAAGCCGGAGCGGATGAAGTTCCTGAAGAAATCATGCTTGAGGCGATTATGTTCGGTCACGAAGAAATTAAGCGCCTGATCGCATTCCAAGAAGAAATCGTCGCGGCAGTCGGCAAAGAGAAAACGGAAATCGAACTGTATGAAATTGACGAAGAGCTCAGCGAAAAAGTAAAAAGCCTTGCGGAGCCGGATCTTCTCAGCGCCATTCAGGTTCACGAAAAACATGCTCGCGAAGACGCGATCAATGAAGTGAAAAATGCAGTTGTCGCGAAATTCGAAGAAGAAGAGCATGATGAAGATACGATTAAAAAAGTGAAACAGACACTGTCTAAACTCGTGAAAAACGAAGTGCGCCGTTTGATCACAGAAGAAAAAGTCCGTCCGGACGGCCGCGGCGTTGATCAAATCCGCCCGCTTTCTTCAGAAGTCGGCCTTCTGCCGAGAACGCACGGCTCCGGGCTGTTTACGCGAGGACAGACGCAGGCGCTCAGCGTTTGTACATTAGGCGCCCTTGGGGACGTTCAGATTCTTGACGGTTTAGGCGTGGAAGAATCAAAACGCTTTATGCATCATTATAACTTCCCGCAGTTCAGCGTAGGGGAGACAGGCCCGATGCGCGGACCGGGACGCCGTGAGATCGGTCACGGTGCTCTTGGAGAGCGTGCGCTTGAGCCGGTCATTCCGAATGAAAAAGACTTCCCGTATACGGTCCGTCTCGTATCCGAAGTGCTTGAATCAAACGGTTCCACTTCACAGGCCAGCATTTGCGCGAGCACGCTTGCCATGATGGACGCAGGTGTTCCGATTAAAGCCCCTGTTGCGGGTATCGCGATGGGACTTGTGAAATCAGGCGAGTACTATACGGTATTAACGGATATTCAAGGGATGGAAGACGCCCTCGGTGACATGGACTTTAAAGTAGCCGGCACGGAAAAAGGCGTGACAGCGCTGCAAATGGACATTAAAATTGAAGGCCTTTCAAGAGAAATTCTTGAAGAAGCGCTTCAGCAGGCGAAAAAAGGAAGAATGGAAATCTTGAACAGCATGCTCAGCACGCTTGGTGAATCAAGAAAAGAACTTTCTCAATATGCGCCGAAAATTTTAACGATGAACATTAATCCGGATAAAATCCGTGACGTTATCGGACCGAGCGGTAAACAAATCAACAAAATCATTGAAGATACCGGTGTTAAAATTGACATTGAACAAGACGGCACCATCTTTATTTCTTCTACTGATGAAAGCAGCAACCAAAAAGCGAAAAAAATCATCGAAGATCTTGTCAGAGAAGTCGAAGTCGGCCAGCTTTACCTCGGTAAAGTCAAACGGATTGAGAAATTCGGCGCTTTCGTTGAAATCTTCAGCGGAAAAGACGGTCTCGTTCACATCTCTGAACTAGCGCTCGAACGGGTCGGCAAGGTTGAGGATGTTGTGAAAATCGGTGACGAAATCCTTGTGAAGGTAACTGAAATTGACAAACAGGGACGAGTGAATCTGTCGCGTAAAGCAGTGCTGCGCGAAGAGAAAGAAAAAGAACAGGAACAACAACAATCTTAAATGAAAACCTAACAAGGAGCCTGGGAGACCCGGCTTCTTTATTTTGAGAAAGACAACAGACGGGTTCTACCTTGTCCTCCTCATACATAATGTGTGGTGAGGGGGGAAGGACATGTTGAAAAAATTCGTGCCGTTTGCCGTTTTTTTATTTCTTTTTTTTGTTTCGTTTGAAATGTTAAAAAATCCGTATACAGTTGATTACATAGACGCAATGAAAAAAGACGCTGTAACTGTGTCAGCATCAAAAGATCCGCTCTATGAAGAATTACTGCAAAAAGCGTCAGAGTATGAAGTGAAGCCGCAAGACGCGCGGATTGATAAAATATGGAAGAGCATACCGGGATATAACGGTTTAAAAGTCAATGTGGAAAAATCCTATAAACAAATGAAAAAGGACGGAGAATTTCACGAAGACGGCCTTGTCTATGAGCAGGTAAAACCGAAAGTCCATCTTGATTCTCTCGCGCCCGAACCCATTTATAAAGGAAATCCCGACAAACCAATGGTCGCTTTCCTGATAAATGTCGCCTGGGGAAATGAATACGTGGAGCAAATGCTGCCTATTCTGAAGCAGCACCAGGTCAAAGCAACTTTCTTTCTTGAAGGGAAATGGCTGAAAAACAATCAGGAACTGGGGAAAAAAATAGCGGCAGACGGACATGAAATCGGAAATCATTCATACAATCACCCTGATATGAGCAAACTGACTTCAGGAAGCATTTCCGAACAGCTTGACAAAACCAATGCACAAATCAGCGAGACGCTCGGCATAAAGCCGAAATGGTTTGCGCCGCCAAGCGGCAGCTTCAGAAAAGCGGTGGTCGATCTTGCGGCGGAAAAAGGAATGGGCACCATCATGTGGACCGTTGACACCATTGACTGGCAAAAACCGTCTCCGGCTGTTTTACAAACAAGGGTGTTGAGCAAAATACATAACGGAGCCATGATTTTAATGCATCCGACTGATCCGACTGCGAAAAGCCTGGATACACTGATTGCAAAAATCAAAGAAAAAGGCTACGCGCTCGGCTCAGTGTCTGACTTAATGGATGAAAACAGGCTGATGAAGTAGCAGGCGGCAGTTGCCTGTCTTTTGAATAGGAGGAACAGACTTGATAAAACGCTATACATGCCAAAACGGTGTAAGAGTTGTGCTTGAAAATAATCCAACGGTGCGGTCTGTGGCAATCGGCGTCTGGATCGGGACGGGATCACGTCATGAAACGCCGGATACAAACGGTATTTCGCACTTTCTTGAGCATATGTTTTTTAAAGGAACAAATACCAGGTCCGCACGTGAAATCGCAGAATCCTTCGATCGGATAGGCGGCCAAGTGAATGCCTTCACTTCAAAAGAATATACGTGCTATTACGCCAAAGTGCTGGATGAGCATGCAAACTACGCACTTGATGTGCTGGCTGATATGTTCTTTCATTCTGCTTTTGACGAAGATGAGCTCAAAAAAGAAAAGAACGTCGTATATGAAGAAATCAAAATGTATGAAGACGCGCCGGATGACATTGTCCACGATCTGCTGAGCAAAGCGACATACGGCAATCATTCGCTCGGCTACCCGATTCTCGGGACGGAGGAAACGCTTTCGTCATTTAACGGCGATTCTCTCAGACAGCATATGGATGACTTTTACACGCCGGACCGCGTCGTCATTTCTGTCGCCGGAAATGTAACGGAACAATTCATTAAAGACGTGGAGAAATGGTTCGGTACATACGAAGCGAAGGGCAAAGCAAGCGGCATCAGCGAGCCTGAGTTTCATTATGAAAAGCTGACCAGAAAAAAAGACACCGAACAGGCGCATCTCTGTCTCGGTTTCAAAGGCCTGAAAGTCGGAGATCCGGACATTTACGATTTGATCGTCTTAAACAACGTGCTGGGCGGAAGCATGAGCAGCCGTCTTTTCCAGGATGTGCGCGAAGATAAAGGACTGGCCTATTCTGTATACAGCTATCACAGTTCCTATGAAGACAGCGGTATGCTGACGATTTACGGAGGCACCGGCGCGAATCAGCTCGGACTTCTGTCTGAAACCATTCAGGAAACGTTATCGGTTCTAAAACGTGACGGTATCACCCCGAAAGAGCTGGAAAACAGCAAAGAGCAAATGAAGGGGAGCTTAATGCTCAGCTTAGAGAGCACAAACAGCAAAATGAGCCGGAACGGGAAAAACGAACTCCTGCTCGGAAAGCATAAGACCATGGATGAAATTATCACTGAATTAAATGCGGTCAGCCTGGAAAGCGTCAACGGCCTCAGCCGCCGCTTATTTACGGATGATTACGCACTATCGCTCATCAGCCCGACCGGCAATATGCCGGCCTCGTCTTAATCGGAAAAGCAGTCTGCCTCTATACGGGGCAGGCATTTTTTTTTGCTCCGGGTCATATAGTACAAGGGGGTGGCTATCATGAGGCTCAGTGAACTTTCAGGTAAAGAAATTGTGGACATTAAACGGGCAGAGCGGCTCGGCGTGCTCGGCCAGACCGATTTGGAAATTAATGAACAGGACGGACAAATTACCGCGCTGTTGATACCGACGGTAAAATGGTTCGGATTGCGAAAACAAGGCCACGACATCCGCGTCCCCTGGAATCATATCCAAAAAATCGGATCAGACATGATCATTTTAGACGTTCCGGGGGAGATCACGCCTCCCGAAGAGTAGATCTTATTCATTTTTTGCAAGCACCGGCTCATACAGCCGGTGCTTTTTTCATGAAAAAGACGCTGTACATTCACCGCCCTTTCTCTTTGCACATACGATGAAGAGGAGGATGACACTTAAAAGATCCAGTAACTGTAAAGAAGGTGAACGTTTCAGATGTTAACCGGATTGACAATTGCGATCATTGGCGGTGACGCAAGACAGCTTGAGATTATAAGAAAGCTGACAGAACAGCATGCCGATATTTATCTTGCAGGGTTTGACCAATTGGATGACGGTTTTACAGGAACCGTCAAATGCAAAATCGATGAGATTCCCTTTCAAAAAATAGACAGTATCATCCTGCCCGTATCGGCAACGACCGGAGAAGGCGTTGTTTCCACGGTTTTTTCAAATGAAGAAGTGGTATTAAAGCAGAGCTATCTTGAGCGGACACCGGAGCATTGCGTCATTTATTCAGGCATCTCCAACGCGTATCTTGAGGGGATCGCCAGCGAAGCCGGCCGCAAACTTGTGAAATTATTTGAACGGGACGATATCGCGATATTCAACTCGATTCCCACTGTTGAAGGAACAATCATGATGGCGATTCAGCATACGGATTATACCATTCACGGATCAAATGTCGCCGTTCTCGGCATGGGGCGCACCGGTATGACGATCGCCCGGACGTTTGCGGCGTTAGGGGCGAAGGTAAAAGTGGGCGCGCGGAGTTCGGCTCATTTGGCCCGTATAACGGAAATGGGGCTTTCTCCTTTTCAACTTGAAGAGCTTACTGAACATGTAAATGATATTGATATCTGCATTAACACCGTACCGAGCTTGATTCTGAATCAAAGCGTTTTATCGCGCATGACGCCGAAGACCTTGATTTTGGATTTAGCATCCCGTCCGGGCGGAACGGATTTCAAATATGCTGAAAAACAAGGCATTAAAGCGCTGCTTGCTCCGGGTCTTCCGGGAATTGTGGCCCCGAAAACAGCCGGACAGATTATTGCGAACGTATTGAGCAAGCTTTTGGCAGACTTAAAGAAAGAGGGGAAATAACCATGTCTCTGAAAGGGAAAAGAATCGGATTCGGATTAACCGGCTCGCATTGCACATATGAGGAAGTTTTTCCGCAAATAGAGGCGCTTATCAGTCAAGGAGCTGAAGTCCGGCCGGTCGTGACATCAACCGTTCAATCGACCGATACCCGCTTTGGGGAGGGGGGAGATTGGGTCAGAAAAATTGAAGAAGCAACAGGCTTTGAGGCGATTGATTCCATCGTAAAAGCGGAGCCTCTCGGGCCGAAACTTCCGCTCGACTGCATGGTCATCGCCCCTTTAACCGGAAATTCAATGAGCAAACTCGCAAATGCGATGACTGACAGCCCCGTCCTTATGGCTGCGAAAGCCACGATCCGCAACGGCCGCCCGGTCGTGCTCGGAATTTCGACAAACGACGGACTCGGTTTAAACGGAACGAATTTAATGAGGCTGATGTCCGCAAAAAACATATATTTCATCCCGTTCGGCCAGGACGACCACGTGAAAAAACCGACATCGCTCGTCGCCAGAATGGATCTCCTTCCGATTACGGTAGAAAAAGCTCTTTTGCACCAGCAAGTTCAGCCGGTGCTCGTACACCATCATGAATAAAAAATCATGATGACAGAAAATCATTCCGGAATAAAAAAATTCGGTCAATCCGTGACTATTCTATGGTAAAATAAAACGTAAAATGCAAAGTCAATTCAACAAATGATGCTTAATTGGCGGAAGGAGTTTTACAGATGGGAAGAGGATTACACGTAGCAGTTGTCGGAGCGACGGGAGCCGTAGGACAGCAAATGCTGAAAACACTGGAAGACAGAAACTTTGAAATCGAAACACTCACACTACTATCCTCAAAGCGTTCTGCTGGTACGAAAGTAACGTTTAAAGGCGAAGAATATACAGTGCAGGAAGCTGTTCCTGAAAGCTTCGAAGGCGTTCATATCGCGTTATTCAGCGCCGGCGGAAGCGTATCACAAAGCTTGGCGCCTGAGGCTGTAAAACGGGGAGCCATCGTGATTGACAATACCAGCGCATTCCGGATGGACGAAAATACACCGCTCGTGGTGCCTGAGGTGAACGAAGGTGATCTGCACAAACATAACGGCATTATCGCCAACCCTAACTGTTCAACGATTCAGATGGTGGCTGCGCTTGAACCGATCCGCAAAGCGTACGGTTTGAAAAAAGTCATTGTATCTACTTACCAAGCTGTGTCCGGGGCCGGCAATGAAGCGGCGAAGGAATTGTACAGCCAGACAAAGGCGATTTTAAACAATGAACCTGCAGAACCGTCCATTATGCCGGTTAAAGGCGACAAAAAGCATTATCAAATCGCATTTAACGCCATTCCGCAAATTGATAAATTCCAAGATAACGGCTATACGTTTGAGGAAATGAAAATGATTAATGAAACGAAAAAAATCATGCATATGCCGAAGCTGGAAGTGGCTGCGACATGTGTCAGACTGCCGATTGAAACAGGGCACTCAGAATCTGTTTACATTGAGCTTGACCGTGATGACGCAACCGTTGAAGATATGAAACAGCTTTTAAAAGAAGCTCCGGGTGTTACGCTTCAGGATGATCCGGCGGAGCAGCTTTACCCGATGCCTGCTGATTGCGTCGGCAAACGCGATGTATTTGTAGGAAGAATCCGTAAAGATTTGGACAGAGCAAACGGTTTTCATTTGTGGGTTGTTTCTGATAACCTGTTAAAAGGCGCCGCTTGGAACTCAGTTCAAATCGCGGAAAGCCTGCAAAAACTGAACCTCGTATAAAACAAACGTATTTTCTATAGGCGAACAGAAGAGAGTAAGGCTCTGCCTGCTCTCTTCTGTTACGTCAGACTAATTTGGAGTGAAAATAGTGAAGATCATTGTTCAAAAATTCGGCGGAACATCCGTAAAAGATGACAAAGGCCGCAAGCTTGCGCTAGCACACATTAAAGATGCCATCAGTGAAGGTTATAAAGTTGTTGTTGTCGTATCGGCGATGGGAAGAAAAGGAGACCCGTACGCGACAGATTCTTTAATCGGGCTCCTTTACGGCAGCCAGTCCGACATTTCTCCGAGAGAGCAGGATATGCTTCTGTCTTGCGGAGAAACGATTTCGTCCGTTGTTTTTTCCAGCATGCTGAAGGAAAACGGCATAAAAGCCGCAGCTTTAACAGGAGCCCAGGCCGGCTTTTTAACCAATGCCCAGCATACTGACGCCAAAATTATAGAAATGAAAACAGAGCGGCTTTTCGCTGCACTCGCCAGCCATGACGCTGTCGTTGTCGCGGGATTTCAGGGAGCGACTGAAAAAGGCGACACGACGACGATCGGCAGAGGAGGAAGCGATACTTCAGCAGCGGCGCTCGGCGCGGCGGTAGATGCTGAGTTTATCGACATTTTTACGGACGTGGAAGGCGTTATGACAGCCGATCCGAGAATCGTGGAAAATGCTAAGCCGCTTCCGAACGTCACATATACGGAAATCTGCAACCTTGCCTATCAAGGCGCGAAAGTCATTCATCCGCGCGCGGTGGAAATCGCCATGCAGGCAAAGGTGCCGATCCGCGTGCGCTCCACTTATTCAAAAGACAAAGGCACTTTGGTGACGTCCCATCATTCGTCTAACATCGGCAGCGATGTATTCGAACGGCTGATCACGGGGATCGCCCATGTGAAAGATGTGACGCAATTTAAGGTTCCCGCCAAAATGGGGCAATACAACGTTCAGACTGAAGTCTTTAAAGCAATGGCAAATGCCGGAATCAGCGTAGATTTCTTTAACATTACGCCGAGTGAAATCGTATATACCGTAGCCGGCAGTAAAACGGAAGCCGCGCGCAGCATTTTGGCTGAATTAGGATATGAGCCGACAGTGACGGAAAGCTGTGCGAAAGTGTCAGCGGTCGGCGCCGGAATAATGGGTGTTCCGGGTGTCACGTCTAAAATCGTCTCCGCACTTTCTGATAAAGGCATTCCGATTCTGCAATCTGCCGACAGCCATACGACGATCTGGGTGCTCGTTCATGAAAAAGATATGGTAACGGCCGTAAATGCGCTGCATGAAGTGTTTGAACTTTCAAAGTAAATGTGATTGAATCATGATGAGGTGAAAAAAATGAATGTCGGAAATATATCTACAGCGATGATTACCCCCTTTGACAGTAAAGGGAATGTAGACTTTCAAAAACTGTCTACATTAATCGACTATTTGTTGAAAAACGGCACGGATTCTTTAGTCGTCGCAGGCACAACCGGCGAATCTCCGACACTTTCAACGGAAGAAAAAATTGCACTCTTTGAATTTACAGTCAAAGAAGTGAACGGACGCGTGCCTGTTATTGCGGGTACGGGAAGCAACAATACGAAAGACTCCATTAAACTGACAAAAAAAGCTGAAGAAGCCGGCGTCGATTGCGTTATGCTTGTCACGCCGTATTATAATAAGCCTTCCCAAGAGGGGATGTACCGTCATTTTAAAGCCATAGCTGAAGAAACGTCTCTTCCTGTGATGCTTTACAACGTGCCGGGCAGAACGGTCGCTTCGCTTGCGCCGGAAACGGCCATCAGACTTGCGGAGATACCGAATATCTCTGCGATTAAAGAAGCGAGCGGCGATCTTGATGCCATTACGAAAATCATTGCCGAAACACCGGAAGATTTTTACGTCTATTCAGGTGATGACGGGTTAACGCTTCCTATTCTCGCAGTCGGCGGAAGAGGAGTCGTGTCAGTGGCCAGCCATATCGTAGGTTCTGACATGCAGCAGATGATTAAAAACTATACGAACGGGCAGACGGCAACCGCGGCACTGATTCATCAGAAGCTTCTGCCGATCATGAAGGAGCTCTTTAAAGCGCCTAATCCGGCTCCAGTCAAAACGGCGCTACAGCTGAAAGGCCTTGATGTCGGATCTGTGCGTCTTCCTCTTATCCCGCTGAATGAAGATGAACGTCTGAGCCTGAGCAGCGTCATCAGCGAACTGTAAGAAAAAATTTATACAGTTAAAATACGCGGTCATTCTCATTTTTATCGTGAGTTTGACCGTTTTGTATACATATTGGTTTTCCCTAAACCTTCCGCTTCTTCTTGTTTTCTAAAATTGATATCAGTTATAATAGGAACAAGTGATGATGGACGGGTATGAGACTAGGAGGATACAGATTTTGAAAAAGAAAAATACAGAAAACGTCAGAATTATCGCCCTTGGCGGCGTCGGAGAAATTGGGAAGAACCTATATGTCATTGAAATTGACTCAGACATATTTGTAGTGGATGCAGGGCTGATGCACCCTGAAAATGAAATGCTCGGTATTGATGTCGTCATTCCGGATATTTCCTACTTAGTAGAACGGGCTGACCGCGTGAAGGCCATCTTTCTGACACACGGGCACGATGAAAACATCGGGGGCGTCTTTTATTTATTGAATAAGCTGTCGGTGCCGGTATACGGAACGAAGCTTACGCTTGCATTACTGAGAGAAAAACTCAAGCAGTACGGGCATAATCGAAAAGCTGATTTGCGTGAAGTTCACTCTAAATCAGTCATTACATTTGAATCAACGAAAGTATCGTTCTTTAAAACGATTCACAGCATCCCGGATTCAGTGGGAGTCAGCTTCAAAACATCACTTGGCTCTATTGTATGCACGGGAGACTTCAAGTTTGACCAGACGCCTGCTTATCACCAATCATGTGATATTGGCGAAATTGCCAAAATCGGAAACAGCGGCGTGCTCGCCCTGCTTTCTGACAGCGCCAATGCGGAGCGCCCGGGGTATACTCCGTCAGAAGCATATGTAAGCGGTGAAATTTCCGATGCGATGAACAATTCAGAAAACCGTGTCATCATTGCTGTATTCGCGTCTAATATCAACCGGATCCAGCAAGTGATACAGGCTGCCGTCCAGAATGGCCGCAAACTTGCAATCGCCGGAAAAAATCTGCAAAACGTGCTTCAGCTTGGGCGCAAGCTCGGCTATATTGAAGCCGAAGATGAAATGTTTATTCCTGTGCAGGATGTGAAAAAATATCCGAAGCGGGAAGTGGCAATTGTTACAGCCGGAAGCCATGGTGAGCCGCTGGCCGCTCTTACGCGGATGGCCAAGCAGGCGCACAAGCAGCTTAACATTGAAGAAGGAGACACCGTTGTCATTGCATCAACACCGATTCCGGGGCATGAATTGATATATTCCAAAACCGTCAACCTGCTTGCCCGAGCCGGCGCTCAAGTCATTTTCGCCCAAAAACGCGTGCATGTGTCCGGTCACGGTTCGCAGGAAGAATTGAAACTCATGCTTAATTTGCTGAAACCGAAATATTTAATTCCGGTTAACGGTGAATTCAGAATGCAAAAAGCGCATTCCAAAATCGCAGAAGAGATCGGCATGAAACGCAGCGATATTTTCTTGATTGAAAAAGGTGACGTCGTTGAATTCCGCGGCCAGAATGTGAAAATCGGGGATAAAGTCACGTACGGAAACGTGTTGATTGACGGCCTCGGAGTCGGCGACATCGGCAACATCGTGCTGAGAGACCGCCGCTTATTATCACAAGACGGCATTCTCATCGTCGTGATCTCACTCGATAAGCAGAAAAAGAACCTCGTATCAGGTCCTGAGATCATTACGCGCGGTTTCGTATATGTCAGAGAATCAGAAGGTTTAATTGTACAAGCTACTGAGCTCGTCCGCTCTATCGTGACTGAAGCGACGGAAACATCTGCCGTAGAATGGTCCACGCTGAAACAAGCCATGCGTGATGCGCTGAATCAATTCCTTTATGAAAAAACAAAACGCAAGCCGATGATCATTCCGATCATTATGGAAGTATAATGTATACAAAGCCGGAGCGCATGATGCTCCGGCTTTGTTTTTGTTCATGTCCCGGATGGAAATCATCATCTTTGTTCATAATACAAAGAGACATTCGGAAAGGGTGAAAGATAAAATGGATCATCGTATGGAAAACACCGAAGAACAGCAGCCCGAAAAATCAGATGCGAAAGACAGCATTATGAGCAAAATTCAGCAGCTGGGAGAGACATCTCTGCCGCAAATGTCCCAAGATACCAATATTCACTGCCTGACGATCATCGGCCAAATTGAGGGGCACGTCCAGCTCCCGCCGCAAAATAAAACAACCAAATATGAACACGTCATTCCGCAAATCGTCGCCATTGAGCAAAATCCGAAAATCGAAGGACTTCTGATCATCTTAAACACCGTCGGAGGCGATGTGGAAGCGGGGCTTGCGATTGCGGAAATGCTCGCATCCTTATCAAAACCGACCGTCTCAATCGTACTCGGCGGGGGACACTCGATAGGTGTGCCGATCGCCGTGTCATGTGATCATAGTTTTATCGCGGAAACAGCGACTATGACCATTCACCCCGTTCGGCTTACAGGTCTGGTTATCGGGGTTCCGCAAACATTTGAATACTTGGACAAAATGCAGGAGCGGGTCGTCAACTTTGTGACCCATCATTCAAATATTTCCGAAGAAAAATTCAAAGAGCTGATGTTTTCAAAAGGAAACTTAACCAGGGACATCGGGACGAACGTAGTCGGGAAAGATGCGGCT
This sequence comes from Bacillus sp. JNUCC-22, assembly GCF_018861275.1. Lineage (NCBI taxonomy): Bacteria > Bacillati > Bacillota > Bacilli > Caryophanales > Bacillaceae > Bacillus > Bacillus sp. JNUCC-22. Next base: position 1,681,529 of record NZ_CP076408.1, read on the forward strand.
GATTACGGATTAATTGATGCCGTGGGCGGCGTCGGACAGGCGATAAAAAAGCTGAATCAGCTGATTGAGGAACGAAAGGGCGAGGAAGGAAGGATGATCCAATGATCCTTTATACCGTCATGCCCCAAGAAGTCGTTTACGGTCAGGATATAGAGCAAAGCGTGCATGAACAGGTAGATTACGCCGGCGTGCCGCTGCTAGTTGAGATGAAGGGAAATGAAGCTGAAGTCGTACAGATTTTAAGTACGAACCCGATGGATTTTCTGAATCCGGACATCGCTCCGGGACAAAAAATCAAGCTGAAAATCTAACCGGCATTCAGTCCGTTTCTCGGGGGCAAAATATGCTATAATAGGGGAATCCTACAGAAAAATGCAGCCGGCAAAAGGCTGCTTTTCTTCATGATGTATGATTTTACATTTTTTAACGCAGTAAGGTGATGAGTGTGGCAAAGAAAAAACGGAAATCTAAAAAGAAACAAGAGAGTAAGCTCAATCTAAAATACGAACTAAGCGGACTGCTCTGTGTTGCAATCTCAATTATTGCTGTTTTGCAGCTCGGCGTTGTGGGACAGACATTTGTGTACTTGTTCCGTTTTTTTGCCGGAGAGTGGTTTATTTTATGCTTAATTGCGCTCTTCCTTCTCGGAATTTCGCTGTTTTGGAAAAAGAAGAGTCCAAGCCTTTTAACGAGAAGAAAGGCAGGGCTGTACTGTATTATCGCCAGTATATTGCTGCTGTCTCACGTGCAGCTCTTTAAAAATCTGTCTCATCACGGGTCGATTCGGTCGGCAAGTGTCATCGGCAACACGTGGGAGCTGTTTATGATTGACATGAAACAGCAGGCTGCTTCCCCTGATTTGGGCGGCGGCATGATCGGCGCGGTACTGTTTGCAGCTTCCCACTTTTTATTTGCATCAACGGGTTCACAGATCATGGCGATCGTGCTGATCTTAATGGGGCTGATTCTTGTAACGGGCCGTTCACTGCAGGAAACGCTCAAAAAGTGGACGAGCCCCGTCGGCCGGTTTATCCGCAGTCAATGGCAGGCATTTCTTGAGGATATGAAAACAGTCAGAACGAACATGTCTTCGCCGAAAACAAAAACAAAATCGGGCAAAAAACAAAAACGGGTTCAAAAGAAAAAAGAAGAGCCTGAACCGGAGGAAGAGGATGAGGAAATCATTTCGCCGATCATCCATTCAGAGCCGATTATTTCAAGCTTTTCAGACCGTCAGGAAGAGCCCGCCGAACCGCTGATCCCGGAAAAAACGCAGGAGGCTGCACAAGCGGCAAAAGATGAGCCTTCCGGCGGCGCTCAAGACAGTGGCGAAACGGCTGCGGCTCCGCCGATGACGTTTACAGAGCTTGAAAATAAAGATTATCAAATGCCTTCACTGGACATACTGGCTGACCCGAAACATACCGGCCAGCAGACCGATAAGAAAAACATTTACGAGAATGCAAGAAAACTCGAACGGACTTTTCAAAGCTTCGGCGTAAAGGCGAAAGTGACGCAGGTTCATCTCGGTCCGGCGGTCACAAAATATGAGGTGTATCCGGACGTCGGGGTCAAAGTCAGTAAAATCGTGAATCTGAGCGATGACCTCGCGCTCGCGCTTGCCGCGAAGGATATCCGGATCGAAGCGCCGATTCCGGGTAAATCGGCAATCGGCATCGAGGTGCCCAATGCTGAAGTTGCGATGGTTTCGTTAAAAGAAGTGCTTGAATCCAAGCTCAATGACAAGCCGGACGCGAAGCTTCTGATCGGCTTGGGACGAAATATTTCCGGGGAAGCCGTGCTTGCCGAACTGAACAAAATGCCCCACCTGCTCGTAGCGGGGGCAACGGGAAGCGGAAAAAGCGTCTGTGTCAACGGTATTATTACGAGCATTCTGATGAGGGCCAAACCGCATGAAGTGAAGATGATGATGATTGACCCGAAAATGGTTGAGCTGAATGTGTATAACGGCATTCCTCATCTGCTTGCGCCGGTCGTGACAGATCCGAAAAAGGCCTCGCAGGCTTTGAAAAAGGTCGTCAATGAGATGGAGCGCCGCTATGAGCTGTTCTCCCATACGGGTACGAGAAATATAGAAGGCTATAACGATCATATTAAGCGGTCAAATGCCGAAGAAGAAGTCAAGCAGCCTGAGCTGCCGTACATCGTCGTCATCGTTGACGAGCTTGCCGATCTGATGATGGTCGCTTCTTCCGACGTGGAAGATTCAATTACGAGACTTTCACAGATGGCGCGGGCGGCGGGAATTCATTTGATTATCGCGACACAGCGGCCTTCAGTCGACGTTATTACCGGTGTTATTAAAGCCAACATCCCGTCAAGAATCGCCTTCAGTGTCTCCTCTCAGACCGATTCACGGACAATTTTAGACATGGGCGGCGCTGAAAAGCTTCTGGGGCGCGGAGACATGCTGTTTCTGCCTGTAGGCGCAAATAAGCCGGTGCGTGTGCAAGGGGCATTCTTATCCGATGAAGAGGTTGAGCATGTCGTTGATCATGTCATTACGCAGCAAAAAGCGCAGTACCAAGAAGAGATGATTCCGGAAGAAGTTTCGGAAACACACAGTGAAGTAACGGATGATCTCTATGACGAAGCGGTCGATTTGATTATCGGCATGCAGACGGCATCAGTCTCCATGCTCCAAAGGCGGTTCAGAATCGGATATACGAGAGCTGCCCGTCTGATTGACGCAATGGAGGAACGGGGCGTCGTCGGGCCGTATGAAGGAAGCAAACCGAGGGAAGTACTATTATCTAAGGAACAATATGATGAGCTCTCTTCTTAAAAAGGAGAGAGTTTTCACTGAAAATGATATCACCAAAATCATTCCTATTTATTTTTTTATTAAAACATGATATAGTTGTCCCAATTGTTCAATAATTTATGAAAGTGGTTTACGGAGGGGAAACATGTCTACAAAAGCTGACAATCGTCACTTGTATCTAAAAGTGATTGAGCGAATCAAAGAGGATATACAAAACGGAATTTACACCGAAAAGGAAAAGCTTCCTTCTGAATTTGAGCTTTCAAAATCAATGGGTGTCAGCCGGGCAACTCTGCGTGAAGCTTTGCGTATCCTTGAAGAGGAGCATGTGATTATCAGAAGGCACGGTGTGGGCACTTTCGTCCATACAAAACCGCTGTTTCTTTCAGGTATTGAACAGCTCAACAGCGTGACGAAAACGATTCAGCAGGCGAACATGGTGCCGGGTACGATTTTTTTGTCGTCTCAGGTCATCACGCCGTCTGATGAAGATATCGCTAGATTCCGGCTTGAGCCTGAGCAGGAGCTTTTTTATTTGGAACGCGTGAGAACGGCAAGCGGCACTCCGGTCGTTTACTGTTTAGATACGATTCCGATGCACATTCTGCCGAATTCTTTCTGTCATGAACAGGAATCTATTTTTGATCTTTTGGAAAAAAACTCCGGGTCTGTGATCAGCTATGCCGTTGCTGATATCGAACCGATCGGATATCACGATACGATTTCACCGGTTTTGGAATGCGAGCCGGAGACGGCGCTTTTATTGCTGAAGCAAACCCACTATAATCAGAATGATGAACCTGTGCTGTATTCATTAAATTATTTCCGGGCTGATAAGTTCAGTTTTCATGTTGTAAGAAAACGTTTTTAAGACAGACGCGTCATGTGTCTGTTTTTTTATTTGCCGTTTCAGTACATACTTTGTTTTCTGCAAGGCACAATAAAACAGGAAACAACCAAGTATAGTGAATGGGTGAATAAGTTGAGTAAGAAGAAAAATGGAACGAAAAATATCATTGCTCTGGCTTCTGTACCGCTCGTGATGACACTCGGGAATTCCATGCTGATTCCTGTGCTTCCGATGATTGAAAAGAAGCTGTCCATATCGTCTTTTCAAGTATCGTTAATTATAACGGTCTATTCGATTGTGGCGATTATTTGTATTCCGATTGCCGGATATCTGTCCGATAAATTCGGAAGAAAAAAGGTTCTTCTGCCTTGTCTTCTCATAGCCGGTGCGGGCGGAGCGCTTGCCGCGATAGCTTCCACCGCGTTCAAGCATCCTTATCCCATTATCTTGGCGGGGCGGGTGCTGCAGGGAATCGGTTCGGCAGGGGCGGCTCCTGTAGTGATGCCGTTTATCGGTGATTTATTCAAAGGGGATGATGAGCGGATTACCGCGGGGCTCGGCGATATTGAGACGTCTAACACTGCCGGGAAAGTAATAAGCCCGATTCTCGGTTCGCTCTTGGCTGCATGGTTTTGGTTTATGCCATTTTGGTTCATTCCGTTTTTTTCGCTCATCAGTTTTTTTCTCGTATTGTTTTTGGTGGCTAAGCCGGAGGAACAAAAAGAAGCGCCTTCTATTTCCGAATTTGTGAAAAATGTCGGCCGCATATTTAAGCGTGACGGACGCTGGCTCTTTACGGTTTTTATCATCGGCTGCGTGATTATGTTTTTGCTGTTCGGGGTTCTTTTTTATTTATCAGACTCACTGGAGAAGAAATACGGCATTGACGGTGTGGCTAAAGGAGCGCTTTTGGCAATCCCGCTTTTATTTCTATCCGTCAGTTCATATATATCAGGCAGGAAAATCGGAAAAGACCAAGGCAAAATGAAGTTTTGCATCGTTTTCGGAATGAGTGCCGTGACACTGTCGTTTATCGGCCTATGGTGGAATCACAGTTTTTATTTATTATTTATCTTTTTGTGTGTCAGCGGTATCGGTATCGGAATGGCATTGCCGGCTTTAGACGCTGTCATCACAGAAGGCGTAGACAACGAGGAATCGGGAACCATCACCTCATTTTATAACAGCATGCGGTTTATCGGAGTAGCGGCGGGACCGCCGATCTTTGCTGCCCTGATGTCAAATGCAGGCTGGCTGATTTTTATTTTATCCGCTTTTTGCGGCATTGTGTCTGTATTTTTAGCGCTGTTAAATATCTCATCACAAGCAAAAGAAAAAAAGGAATCATTAAAGACGGTGTAATCTGCACTGTCTTTTTTTATTTTATTTTGAAGATTGACATGATACCGTCAAGTCGTTATCCTTTTTAATAGTTAAACATATTAACTATCGGAAGGAGGGGGAAAAGGTGCATGAAGAAAAAGTAAAGCAGCTGATTCAGCGTTATTCCGATGTATACTTGCACGTCTTAAAAAAAATTGACAGCATTATCGCTGAAAAAGTGAACAAAGAACTGACATTGGATCAATATTACATCCTCCGCTATATTATGCTCAATCCCGATTGCAAATCAATTGAACTGGCCGCGGTGTGCCACGTCAATAAAAGCGCCATTACATCTATGACGAACCGCCTGTATGAAAAAGGCTACATCAATAGAGAACGCAGCCAAAGCGACCGCCGGAGCATACTTTTAAATGTCACGGAAAAGGGGACGGAAGTATTTCACCGTGTGGAGCGGCGGATTGAGGAACTCGTCCGATCATATATTATGTATTTTGATGAAGACGAGGCGGAGATGTTCGTGAATACATATGAAAAATTATATCGATTGATGATGACTGAGGAGGATCAGCAGACATAATGAAAAACATTATCCGAGCCCGCTGGATCATCGCCGCGGTGTGGGTCGCCGCAACGGTGATATTTATGCTTACAGCGCCTGATATGGCTGAATTGACACGGGAGAAAGGGCAGATTTCCGTACCGGACGGATATTCCTCTTCTTACGCCCATGAATTGCTTGATGAAATGTCTGATTCCGATGCACCGTCTTCTTCTGCCGTCATCGTATTTCACGAAAAAGGCTTAATGACAGACAAAAAAAATCGTCTGGAAGAAGCCGTCAGCACTTTGTCTGAACATAAAAAAGCGCTTCAGATTAAAACGGTGACTTCATACTTCGGGGAGAAAAATGACGACATTAAAAAACAGCTGCTCTCAAAAGACAGACAAACGATGCTCGTTCAGCTGCAGCTTGATACATCCAAAAACGATATCATCGAAATAAAAAATAAAATTGATAAACAGCTGAAACCGTACGGCGTATCATACGGCATTACAGGCCAATCGCTGATCGACGAAGATGTGTTAAAAAGCTCACAGGACGGCTTGAAAAAGACTGAATATATAACGGTCGCTTTTATCCTGATCGTGCTGATCCTTGTATTTCGGTCAGTGGTCGCTCCGTTCGTGCCGCTTTTATCAGTATTGATATCTTATTTAGTCAGCCAGTCGATTGTCGCATTTTTAGTCGATCAGCTGAATTTTCCGCTCTCAACTTTTACGCAGATTTTTATGGTTGCGATTATGTTCGGGATCGGCACAGACTACTGCATTCTGCTTCTCAGCAGATTTAAAGAAGAACTGTCGCATGGCGCTGATATAAGAGAAGCGATCGTCGTCACCTACAAAACGGCCGGAAAGACGGTTTTGTACAGTGGCGGTGCGGTGCTGATCGGATTTGCCTGCATCGGATTTGCGACATTTAAGCTGTATCAGTCGGCAGCGGCCGTTGCGGTCGGTGTCGCGGTGCTGCTGCTTGCGCTCATGACGATCGTGCCGTTTTTTATGGCTGTTTTAGGAAAAAGCCTGTTTTGGCCTGTTAAGGGCGATATTTCCCATCCTCAAAGCAAAGCATGGGAAACGTCAGGGCGGTTTTCATTTAAAAGGCCGCTCATCAGTCTTGCAATCGTTGCGGTATTCACCGTCCCGCCTATCCTTCTTTACAAAGGGTCGCTGTCTTACAACAGTCTTGACGAAATCGGGGATAAATATGAATCCGTCCGCGCGTTTAATACGATTTCAGACGCATTCGGCCCGGGAGAACTTCTTCCGGCCACAGTCGTCATCAAAAATGATGAGACATTAAATACCGAAAAACACCTGATTGATATCGAAAAAATCAGCAGAGAACTTGAAAAAACAGAGGGTGTAAAAACGGTCAGAAGCGCCACGCGCCCCGCTGGAAACGGATTGAATCAATTATTTGTCACAAATCAGGCAAAGCAGCTTCAAGAAGGGCTTGATAAAGGCAATACAGGACTTGAAAAAATCACGGACGGATTAGGGCATGCCGCAAAGTCGTTAGCTGATTCACAGCCGCAGATCGAAGAGTCGGGCAAAAGCGTCAATCAGCTTATTGACGGAACATTGTCTCTGAAAATCGGGCTTTCTGATATAGGAGAAAACCTGAATAAACTGCAGGCTGGCGTGAACGAGAATAAAGCCGGCGTCGCCCAGATGAGAAAGCGGATTGAAGAGCAAAAACAAATGCTGACTTCACAGCTCAAACAAAACAGCGGTCTCGCTTCAGAAACGCAAAACGCTTTAAAATTGGTAAAAACCGTCCTGCCGATGAAAGATGAAGCCAGCAGACAGCTTGCCGATTTGAACAAGCAGCTTGCCCGGCTGCCGTTTGCAAAATTGGAAGCGTCAATACCGTCAGTCAAAACCGATCCCTCTTACCAAGAAATCAAATCGGCCTTTACGGGTGTACAGTCAGCCGTTTCCAAGGCAAACGCGGATGCAGAAGCTTTTTCTAAACAGGTCGACAGTCAAAAGGCTCATCTGCAGCAAGCGGAAAAACAATTTGCCCGACTGGCAGCCGCTCAGAAGAAGATTGACACTCAAATTAACGCAATGATCAATGGTCTGACCAGTATTGAAAACGGTCTGCAGCAAGTGTCAGACGGACAGGGGGCTCTCGCGGGACAAATGCCGCGCCTTGAATCGGCGGCAGGACAGCTCGCCGAGGGCCAGAAAAAAATGAAGAGCGGTCTCGGTGATTTTTCTTCCCGGCTCAGCGAACTTTCTTCCGGCCTTAACGACAGTGTAAAAGGGCTTAAGAAAGTATCAAGCGGCATGATGGGGGCGAATGATTACCTGGGTGAGCTTCACAAGGCGTCAGACAAAGAAATGACAGGCTGGTTTGTGCCGAAAGACGCGTTGACAAACAGTGATTTCACAAGCGTGTTTAATACGTACATGTCAGATGACAGAAAAACGACAGAATTGACCGTCGTTCTTGATCACAATCCTTACTCAAATACGGCCATTCAAGATATTCAAGCGATCAAAGCGAGCGTAAAAAGGGCCATTCCGAACACGGATCTGAAGAATGCTTCCTTCGGCGTTTCGGGAGTCTCCAGCATGAATGCCGATCTGAAGGAAGTATCGGATTCAGACTTCAAACGGACGGCCATGTTTATGCTGGCGGGAATTTTTCTGATTCTCATCGTGATGCTGCGCTCCCTCATTATGCCTGTTTATTTAGTGGCGTCGCTCGTACTGACGTATTTCGCATCCATCGGCGTGACGGAATACATCTTTACACACTTCTTCGGGTATCCGGGCGTAAACTGGGCCGTGCCGTTCTTCGGCTTTGTCATTTTGATGGCTCTAGGCGTGGATTATTCCATCTTTTTAATGGACCGCTTTAATGAGCTTAAAAAAGAAGGAACGGAACCCGCAATGATCAGCAGTATGAAAAATATGGGTTCCGTCATCATTTCTGCAGCCATTATTTTAGCGGGAACCTTTGCGGCCATGCTGCCGTCAGGCGTTCTTTCCTTATTACAGATTGCAACCGTGGTATTAACAGGCCTTCTCATGTACGCAATTGTCGTCCTTCCGTTTTTTGTACCGGTCATGGTGAAAATATTCGGAAGAGCCAACTGGTGGCCTTTCAATTTGAAAAAATAACGCTCAATGCCTCTGCCTGTTTTCGGGCAGAGGTTTTTTTGTTTCCTTATAAATCCTCCAGTTGATATAATTACATCTGCGCACTCTTTTTTGCGAATGCTGAAATTTGGTCATAATACATACTATGAAAGAATGAACGAAGGAGGTTTCACATGACTTACGTAAATGAAATGAAGTCAAAGCACGGCGGGATCACCGCCCACATCGTAAAGACCGAGAAATTTAAAACCGTTTCGCTGACGTTTAAAATGCTGGCTCCTTTAACGAAAGAGCTCGTAACAAAAAGAGCGCTGTTTCCGCATGTGCTTCTGCGCGGAACAGAAAGCCGCCCGAAAACCGCTGATCTGCGGTCTTATTTTGATGAGCTGTACGGCACATCCGTTTCAGCTGATCTGACAAAAAAGGGAGAACGTCATGTCATTACGTTCAGGCTTGAGATTCCTAATGAAAAGTATCTGAAGGACCGCACACCGTTATTGGAAAAAGGCCTTCAGCTTTTATCAGAGCTTGTCTTTTCGCCCGCTTTGGAAAACGGCGCCTTCCTGCCCCTTTATGTCACGCAGGAAAAACGGACGCTGAAACAGCGGATTCAAGCCGTATATGATGATAAGATGAGATATTCTAATCTGCGTCTCGTTCAGGAAATGTGCAAAAGCGAACCGTATGCCCTTCACGTCAACGGCGAGTTCGATGATGTTGAACACATTACACCGCAAGATTTGTATGAAGCCTATCAAAAAGCCATACGCGAAGATCAGCTGGACCTGTACGTCATCGGCGATGTTGATACAGATCAGGTGAAAACGGCCGTTGATACGTATTTTAAAACGGAAGAACGGGAGCTGCAGCCTTTTGAAAGAAGCGCCGCGAATGAACAGCCCGATCCGAAGGAAGTCATTGATGAAGAGGACGTCAAGCAGGGCAAGCTGAATATCGGATTCCGGACCAATACGACATATACAGATCCGGATTATCCGGCATTGCAGGTGTTTAACGGGCTGTTCGGGGGTTTCTCTCATTCAAAGCTGTTTATAAATGTCCGTGAAAAAGCTAGCCTCGCCTATTATGCAGCCTCAAGGGTGGAAAGTTTCAAAGGGCTTTTGATGGTCATGTCGGGCATTGAGGTGAAAAATTACAAGCAGGCCGTCACCATCATTGAAGAACAGTTTCAGGCTATGCAAAACGGTGACTTTTCAGAAGATGATATCGCCCAAACGAAAGCCGTTATTAAAAATCAAGTATTAGAAACCATTGATACGGCATACGGTTTAGCGGAATTTCTGTATCAGCAGGCCTCAGCTCAAGTAGAGATACCGATCGAAAGATTCCTTGATAATATCGAGAAAGTGACAAAAGAGGACATTATCAATGTTGGAAAGAACATTAAGCTGGATACGACTTATTTCTTAAAAGGGACGGGGGGAGCATCTTGACTAAACCGATAAACTTCGAACAGCTTCAGGAAACGCTGTATCATGAAAAAATGGCAAATGGCCTTGATGTCTATGTGCTGCCGAAACAGGGCTTTAATAAAACATACGCCGTGTTTACGACAAAGTACGGTTCCATTGACAATCAATTCGTTCCTTTAAATAAGGAAGAAATGGTACACGTCCCTGACGGAATCGCGCATTTTCTGGAGCATAAACTGTTTGAAAAAGCGGACGGCGATGTGTTTCAGGACTTCAGTAAGCAGGGGGCGTCGGCAAATGCCTTTACATCATTTACACGAACCGCTTATCTGTTCTCCAGCACTTCTAATGTGGAGAAAAACCTGGAAACACTCGTGGATTTTGTTCAGGACCCGTATTTCACGGAAAAATCAGTTGAAAAAGAAAAAGGCATCATCGGCCAGGAAATCAATATGTATGATGATAATCCGGATTGGCGGCTGTTTTTCGGCCTTATCGAAAATATGTATAAAGACCATCCCGTGAAAATTGACATTGCCGGAACGGTGGAGAGCATCTCACATATTACGAAAGATCTGCTGTATGAGTGCTACGAAACTTTTTATCACCCGAGCAATATGCTGCTCTTTATCGTCGGTCCCGTAGATCCTGAAGCGGTCATCAGCCAGGTGCGGAAAAACCAGGAGAAAAAGCCGTTTACAGACCAGCCTGAAATCAAACGTGAAGAAGTTCAGGAGCAGGAAGCGGTTTTCCGCCGGGAGCAGGAATTAAAAATGAACGTGCAAGGCTCAAAATGTCTTGTCGGCTTAAAGGCGAAAGACCCTTATAAAACGGGGCAGGATCTGTTGAAGCACGAGCTCAGCATGAACCTCATGCTTGAATGTCTTTTCGGAAAAAGCTCACCGCATTACGGCGACTTGTACGACAAAGGCTACATTGATGAAACCTTCAGCTTTGATTACACGGCTGAATACGGATTCGGTTTTGCCTCTGTCGGAGGAGATACACCGGAGCCGGATAAGCTCGCTGACGAAATAAAACACATGCTGCTTGATGCGGAATCAGCCGTGACTGCGGAAAAACTTGACCTTGCGAGAAAAAAGAAGATCGGGTCATTCTTAAAAGCGCTCAATTCGCCTGAATATATCGCCAACCAATTCACACGCTACGCCTTTTTAGATATGAGTCTATTTGATGTCGTAACCGTACTGGAGCAGATTACGCTGGAAGACGTAAAGCGGGTCATTAAGGAAGAAATATCAGAAGACAGGCTGACAGTCTGCAAAGTCGTGCCAAAATCATAACAAAAACATCCCTCACGCGCTGAGGGATGTTTTTCTGGGGAAAGAAGGAGTATTGATTGATGAAACAGACAGCGCTCGTAACCGGAGCAAGCGGCGGAATCGGACAAAGTATAAGTGAAGTCCTCGCAAAAAACGGATATGACGTCCTCTTGCATTATCATTCTAATAAGGAAGCCGCACACAGGCTTGCGGAAAGGCTGAGCGCATCATTCGGCGTAAAAGCCTCTGTTATTCAGGCGGATCTGTCCTCACCGGATGGCGCGGAGACACTCAGCCGTTCCGTTAAGCAGCCTGTGGACGCTCTGATATTAAACAGCGGCAAAAGTCATTTCGGCCTGATTACGGACGTTACGGATGACACGGCGCGGGAGATGGTGCAGCTGCATGTGACGAGTCCGTTTCTTTTGGCGCGTAATCTGGTGCCCGGCATGATCCGGAAAAAAAGCGGGGGCATCGTCGCGATCGGTTCCGTCTGGGGAGAAACGGGCGCATCGTGCGAGGTATTATACAGCATGGTCAAAGGAGCGCAGCATTCGTTCGTCAAAGCGCTTGCCAAAGAGCTTGCTCCGAGCGGCGTCCGCGTGAATGCAGTCTCGCCGGGTGCCGTTGATACAAATATGCTTGATCAGTTCACGTCTGATGAAAAAGAAGCGTTGGCAGATGAAATTCCCGCGGGCCGGCTGGCAAAGCCGGAGGAAATCGCCGAAGCGGCGGCCTTTTTATTATCGGACAAGGCTTCCTATATTACGGGGCATATATTATCCGTAAACGGCGGCTGGCACTGCTGAAAAAAATGTGTGTATAGTTTGCATCTGTACGGACAAAATAATTTTGTAACAACAGATGAAATGGAGGAACCCAACATGTCAGTATTGGAAAACTGGGATAATTGGAAGAATTTCCTTGGCGACAGATTGAACTATGCGCAGGAAAAAGGGATGAGTGATGAAACGATCACTGACCTCGCTACAGAAATCGGCGGTTACCTTGCGAACGAAGTCGACTCGAAAAACCATCAGGAAAAAGTGCTTGCTGATCTTTGGAGCGTTGCTTCTGAAGATGAACAGCGCGCCATCGCAAATATGATGGTGAAGCTTGTTGAAAATAACAGCACTCATTAAGAGGGGGGATTTCTCCTCTCTTTTTTTATGTTTTCCTCTATAGAGCAACATTCTTCTTTCTAATTAGAGAAAAATGTTTTATGATAAAGGAAGGTAAAAATTTGCCACAATGGAGGGGGTATATCATTTGGCAAAGCTCGAATGGTATTTTGAATATGAAATTCAAGTGAACCGCCCCGGCCTGCTCGGGGATATTTCATCTCTTCTCGGGATGCTGTCAATTAATATTGTCACAATTAACGGTGTCGACCTTTCCAGAAGGGGAATGCTGCTCAGATGCCGGCATATAGATCAAATTAAACGATTGGAATCAATTTTAAAAACAATGGAGACCATTAAAGTAACGAAGCTGAGAGAACCGAGGCTTCGCGACCGTCTCGCAGTCCGCCACGGAAGATACATTCAGCGTGATGCCGATGACAAAAAAACCTTCCGTTTTGAAAGGGACGAGCTCGGTCTTCTGGTTGACTTTATGGCCGAGCTGTTTAAAAAAGAAGGACACAAACTGATCGGAATCCGGGGAATGCCGAGGGTCGGAAAAACGGAGTCCATTGTTGCGTCAAGCGTTTGCGCCAGCAAAAGATGGCTTTTCGTATCATCAACGCTGCTAAAACAAACGATCCGGAGCCAGCTGGTTGCCGATGAATACAGCACGGAAAACGTGTTTATCCTCGACGGCATCGTTTCGACAAGACGGGGATCTGAGCGCCATCTTCAGCTCGTCAGTGAAATTATGCGGCTTCCGGCGACAAAGGTCGTGGAGCACCCCGATATTTTTGTTCAAAATTCGGAGTATACGCTCGATGATTTCGATTATATTATCGAACTCAGAAATGATCCTGACGAAGTCATTACATATGAACATGCAGAAGAACCGCAAATTTTTGATCAGACCGGTTTTTCAAGCTTTGATTTTTAATATTGGAAGGTGTTTGTTGTGACAGAATTAGCAATCCGGCTTAAAGAAGCCAGAGAGGAAAAAGGGATGTCGTTGGATGAACTCCAGGCGGCGACGAAAATTCAGAAAAGATACTTAACCGCTCTGGAAGAAGGCAATTATGACGTCATTCCCGGCAATTTTTATGTGCGGGCGTTTATCAAGCAATACGCTGAAGCTGTCGGGCTTGATTCAGATCAGTTATTTGAAGAATATAAAAAAGACATCCCTAACACGTACCATGACGATGTGTCGGAAAAAATCTCCGGTCTCGCCATGCAAAGGGAGCTTCCTAAGTCCGCTTCAAAGGCGGCGGAATGGCTTCCGACCGTCCTTGTCGTCATCGGTGTCATTATCGTCATCGCGATCATTTATGCGATTATTCAGCTCGGAATGAGCAAATCCGGGCAGACAGACGGAGATAAAGCCGTCACCCAAAGTGAGAGCAAGTATGAGATTCCTAAGGATTCTGCGCTGAAAAACGACGGCAATACAAATGACGAAGCGCAATCTGACAGCAAAAAAGACAAAAAGGACACAAAAGCGTCAGAGCAGAAAAAGAAAGAAAAAAGCAGTGAAAAGACGGAGATCAAAGCGGCCGGAACGGAAGGATCGGCTTCTTCATACAACGTCTCCGGGGCAGATAAGTATAAGCTTGAACTGATTGCTTCTGACAGCGCATGGATCCGCGTCCGTGATGACAGCGGCGGTTCTTTAAAAGAAGGAACGCTGCAAAAAGGCGAAACCTTTAAAAAAGACGTCACGGATCAAAAGCAGATTGAAATCCGCACGGGCTATGCCCCTAACCTGAAAATTAAAATCAACGGAGAGGTTCTGTCCTATGAACTCAATCCGCATGATGTGATGGCGCAGACCATCACAATCAAGATGAAAAAATAAAAGGGGAAAAAGTCATCTGAACGATTAAGATGACTTTTTCTTCACGTCCGAGTACATATTATTGGAGGGGCTTTATGTTTAACTTACCGAATAAAATCACACTGGCAAGAATCGCTTTAATTCCTGTATTTATGATTATCATGCTTGTTCCTTTTCAGTGGGGCAGCGTTCATATAGGGGATGAATCGATTCCGGTCGCACATCTTACGGGAGCTGTTTTATTCATTATCGCATCAACGACTGACTGGGTGGATGGCTACTACGCCAGAAAACTGAACCTCGTGACAAACTTCGGGAAATTTTTAGATCCGCTGGCTGATAAACTGCTGGTATCCGCGGCATTAATTACGCTTGTGCAGTTTGACCTTGCGCCGGCGTGGATGGTCATCATCATCATCAGCCGCGAATTTGCCGTAACGGGATTAAGACTTGTGCTGGCGGGAACGGGGGAAGTTGTAGCCGCCAATATGCTGGGGAAAATTAAAACATGGGCTCAGATCATCGCTGTTGCCGCGCTTTTGCTGCATAATCTTCCGTTTGAGCTCGTTTCTTTCCCGTTCGGCGATATCGCTTTATGGGTGGCCGTGCTCTTCACAGTCATTTCCGGCTGGGAGTATTTTGCGAAGAACTGGGATGCGTTAAAAACATCTAACTAAGAAAGAAGGACTTAAAGATGGAAATAGCAAAAAAAGCAGAAATCATTGCAGTCGGCTCGGAGCTTCTGCTAGGCCAGATCGCCAATACGAACGCGCAGTTTATCAGTAAAGAGCTGGCGGAAATCGGTGTAAACGTGTTTTATCATACCGCTGTCGGTGACAATCCGGAGCGGCTTAAGCAAGTCATCCGCATTGCCGAAGAGCGCTCAGACCTGATTATTTTTTCAGGCGGCCTCGGACCGACCAAGGACGATTTGACGAAAGAAACCATTGCAAACACACTGGGGCGCCCGCTCGTTCTGAATGACGAAGCGTTCCGGTCGATCGAAGAATATTTCGCGAAAACAAAACGGACCATGTCGCCGAATAACCGCAAACAGGCGCTCGTTATTGAGGGCTCAGACGTTTTGGCGAATCATTTCGGCATGGCGCCGGGAATGCTTGCAGAGCACGGCTCAAGGCTTTATATGCTGCTTCCCGGGCCGCCGAGCGAGCTGCGTCCGATGTTTGAAAATGAAGCGAAGCCGCTGCTTCTTAAAAAGCTCGGTTCTAATGAGAAAATCGTTTCAACCGTGCTGCGGTTTTTCGGAATCGGTGAATCCCAGCTTGAAGCTGATTTAGAAGATATCATTGATGCGCAGACGAACCCGACGATTGCGCCGCTTGCTGCTGACGGAGAGGTCACGCTGCGTTTAACGGCGAAACATGCTGACGAAAAAGAAACAGAACGGCTTTTAAAAGAAACGGAAGCCGCCATTTTAGAACGTGTCGGTGAATTTTTCTACGGATATGATGATACGTCTCTGGTGAAGGAGCTTTCAAAAGCATGCAGACAAAACAAAATCACGATTTCTTCTGCCGAAAGCTTTACAGGCGGCCTGTTTTCAGAGTGGGTGACTGATTTAAGCGGTGCGTCTCAACTATTTGCAGGGGGTGTTGTCTGTTATTCCGACAGCGTGAAACAGCATGTGCTCGGCGTGAAAGCTGAGACGCTCGCAGAAAGCGGAGCGGTCAGCAAAGAGTGTGCGAAAGAGCTTGCAGCCGGTGTGAGAAAGCTGACCGGAAGCGATATCGGCATCAGCTTTACCGGGGTTGCGGGTCCCGACCCGCAGGAAGGGCATGCGCCGGGCCGCGTCTTTATCGGCATTTCGGCGGAAGGAAAAGAAGAGGTGCACGAATTTAACTTTGCCGGCTCAAGAACCGGAATCAGAAAGCGCGCCGCTAAATACGGCTGCCATCTCATTTTGAAAATGCTGGATCAAAAATAAAGTTTTAAAGAGGCGATTTCTCTGATTTTTAAGTTTTACAAGGGGAATAATGCTCTTTTTAAGAAAAGCGAACGCGGAAAAAATCCGAATATGCGTTCGCTTTTTTCTTGGCAAATGCCAGTAAACAAGGTATAGTATATGTAGTGGCAAGATAAAGGAGGAAAAAAATAAATGAGTGATCGTCAGGCAGCCTTAGATATGGCTCTTAAGCAAATAGAAAAACAATTCGGCAAAGGTTCCATCATGAAGCTCGGAGAAAAAACGGATACAAGAATTTCAACGGTGCCAAGCGGTTCCCTTGCACTTGATACCGCTCTCGGAATAGGCGGATACCCGCGCGGACGGATTATTGAAGTATACGGACCTGAAAGCTCAGGTAAAACGACTGTAGCGCTTCACGCAATCGCTGAGGTTCAGGAAAAAGGCGGACAGGCAGCATTTATTGATGCTGAGCATGCTCTTGATCCTGTTTACGCGCAAAAGCTCGGTGTCAATATCGAAGAGCTTCTGCTTTCTCAGCCGGATACGGGAGAGCAGGCGCTTGAGATTGCTGAAGCGCTGGTGCGAAGCGGAGCTGTTGATATCGTAGTCGTTGACTCTGTTGCGGCGCTTGTTCCAAAAGCTGAAATTGAAGGTGACATGGGTGATTCACACGTCGGTTTACAGGCGCGTCTCATGTCTCAGGCGCTCCGTAAGCTTTCCGGCGCCATCAATAAATCTAAAACAATCGCAATCTTTATTAACCAGATTCGTGAAAAAGTCGGCGTTATGTTCGGAAATCCGGAGACGACACCGGGCGGCCGCGCGCTGAAATTCTATTCTTCCGTGCGCCTTGAAGTGCGCCGTGCCGAGCAATTAAAGCAGGGCAACGACGTCATGGGGAATAAAACGAGAATTAAAGTCGTCAAAAACAAAGTCGCTCCTCCGTTCCGTACGGCTGAAGTGGACATTATGTACGGTGAAGGAATCTCCAAAGAAGGGGAAATCATCGACCTTGGAACTGAACTGGATATCGTGCAAAAAAGCGGTTCGTGGTATTCTTATGAAGAAGAACGCCTCGGTCAGGGCCGTGAAAACGCCAAGCAGTTCTTAAAAGAAAATAAAGACATCATGCTGATGATTCAGGAACAAATCCGTGAATATTACGGTTTAGACAATAATGGTGTAACGGACAAAGCGGAAGAAGTTCAGGAAGAGATGGAATTAGAAGAATAAAAACACGATCAAAAGAGCGGAATAAGCAATTTCCGCTCTTTTTTTTGTGTGTTTCAAAAAACACTGGCTGTTTCGGAAAATTTTATCTGGAATGTTACAACTTTTTTCACACTTCACTCGTCTAACATCATGGCGAAAGTTGAAATTATATCTGAGGAGGAAAAAAGATGACGAGCCCCCGCCGCACAAGAATAAATAAAAAAAGAAAGAAGAAGCTGATGAAAACGGGAGGGCTGTTTCTTTTTCTGCTGCTTGTTACTGTTTTTATTATGATCTGGACCGTCACAGCGCATCACCGGGAGAAGGAATCCGTTAAAAGCGCTCCCGCCGCTCAATCTGATACTTCAAAAGACCAGACTCAACAGAAAAAAGAAAAGACGCAAAAAGAGAAAACACCTAAATCAATCGATCACAATAAACAGATCAGCAATTACTTGCAACAGATCGGGTTCAGCGGCACAGCAATGGTCGTAAAAGATGGAAAGGTTGTGCTGAAAAAAGGTTTTGGCTATGCGGATCGAAAACAAAAAATTAAGAACAATCCGGAGACATCATATTATGTCGGTTCTTCACAAAAAGCGTTAATCGCGACGGCTGTCTTACAGCTTGAAGAAAAAGGGCTGCTTCAGACGAGTGACACCGTCAGTACATACTTGCCGAATTTTCCTAACGGCACGCGCATTACACTGAAAAATCTGCTCAATCATACGTCAGGAATAAACGGACATATTGAGGGACAGGGACCGATTTCTCCTATTGATTTAATCAAGGATATAGAATACCGCGGAATTAAACGGCAGCCTGGGGTTTGGGAGTACAGGGATTCCAATTATTCAGTGCTCGCCTATATCGTATCTCAGGTCAGCGGGGAGTCATACGAACAATATATTAAAGACCATGTGTTTAAACCGGCCGGAATGAAGCATGCCGGATTTTACAAAACTTTTGCTGAAGCCAAATATCCGGCTGTCGGCTACAAAGTCGATGAGAGCGGCAGTCTTGTAACGCCGCACCTTTTGGACTTATCGCAGCTGTACGGGGCGGGCGATATGTATATGAGCGCTGAAGATCTCTATAAATTTGATAAAGCGATCGTAAACGGCACGCTCCTTTCAAAAGAAAGCTTCACAAAAATGTTTACAGCAGGAAGCAGTGCCGCTTACGGCATGGGGTTTTACATTGATCCGGGAAGCTATTCCAATCACGGTGTTATGCCCGGTTACAACATTTTGAACAGCTTCAGCCATTCGGCAAGCAAATATGTCATTTTATTGTCAAATATTCAGAATAACGCCAAATTAGGACAGGTGAACAACAGAATTTACCAATTGCTTAACCAGGCGAACTAACGAGCCGCCATTCACGAAAAGCAACTGAAGGTATGGTATGATATATACATGGCGTAGATTCCGAGATGAAGGCGAATCGTTAAGCTGGCAAGCTTGACAAGTATTTCCGACACAATTACAATGAAGTTGTAACATTTGTTTTTTAACATGATTGTTAAACCATTTAAACTTGACAAGGGTATGAAAGACTCATTCCCTGTGAAGGTTCTGTATGTTGAGAAAATCAGACAATGTACATGCCGGCACTTATTTAAGCAAAAACCAAGTTCATAGCAAGAGGAGGTGAAAGTATGACCCCAATGACGGTTCTCATCTCCATTTTGCTGACTCTGCTCGGTTTAGTTGTTGGCTACTATGTTCGTAAAACCATTGCCGAAGCAAAGATTGCGGGCGCACGCGGTGCTGCCGAGCAAATCCTTGAAGATGCAAAGCGTGATGCTGAAGCACTGAAAAAAGAAGCTCTGCTTGAAGCAAAGGACGAAATCCATACACTTCGAATAGATGCTGAACAGGAAGTTCGTGAAAGACGAAATGAGCTTCAAAAACAAGAAAACCGTTTACTTCAAAAAGAAGAAAATCTTGACCGTAAACATGAAGGAATTGATAAACGGGAAGCGATGTTGGAGAAGAAAGATCATTCTCTGAATGAACGACAACAACATATTGAAGAGATGGAAAGCAAAGTGGATGAGATGATTCGTATGCAGCAGTCAGAACTCGAACGCATTTCGAGCCTGACACGGGATGAAGCGAAACAAATCATTCTTGACCGGGTTGAAAATGAGCTTTCACATGACATCGCCATCATGACAAAAGAAACCGAAAACCGTGCGAAAGAAGAGGCAGATAAAAAGGCGAAAAACATTCTGTCGCTTGCTTTGCAGCGCTGTGCAGCAGATCATGTTGCAGAAACGACGGTATCGGTCGTCAATCTTCCGAATGATGAGATGAAAGGACGTATCATCGGCCGTGAAGGGCGTAACATTCGTACGCTTGAAACGCTTACAGGTATTGACCTGATTATTGATGACACACCTGAAGCAGTCATTCTTTCCGGATTTGATCCGATCAGACGGGAGACGGCAAGAATCGCTCTTGATAAACTCGTTCAGGATGGCCGTATTCACCCGGCGCGCATTGAAGAAATGGTTGAAAAATCCCGCCGTGAGGTTGATGACTATATCCGGGAAATGGGTGAGCAGACGACGTTTGAAGTCGGCGTTCACGGACTCCACCCGGATCTGATCAAGATCCTCGGCCGGTTGAAATTCCGTACAAGCTACGGGCAGAACGTACTGAAACATTCTATGGAAGTTGCGTTTTTAGCCGGTTTAATGGCTTCCGAGCTTGGAGAAGATGCAAAGCTTGCCAAGCGGGCCGGTCTTCTGCATGACATCGGAAAAGCAATTGACCATGAAGTGGAAGGAAGCCACGTGGAAATCGGAGTGGAGCTTGCGACCAAATATAAAGAGCATCCAGTCGTCATTAACAGTATTGCGTCACACCACGGAGACGAAGAGCCGACTTCCATTATCGCCGTTCTGGTCGCTGCCGCTGATGCACTGTCAGCCGCAAGACCGGGCGCGAGAAGTGAAACGCTCGAAAACTATATCCGCAGACTTGAAAAGCTTGAAGAAATCTCCGAGTCTTACGAAGGTGTTGAAAAATCATTTGCGATTCAGGCCGGCCGTGAAGTTCGCATCATGGTGAAACCGGACTCCATTAATGATTTAGAAGCCCATCGTTTGGCACGTGATATCCGTAAACGAATTGAGGACGAGCTTGATTATCCGGGCCACATTAAAGTGACCGTAATCAGAGAAACTCGAGCCGTAGAGTATGCAAAATAAAGTGATGCTTAGCGCATCACTTTATTTTTTTGAGTCCCTGAAAAGGAAGGAATGGAATGTATGAGAATTTTATTTATCGGAGATGTTGTCGGTTCCCCGGGCCGCGACATGGTAAAAGAATATGTCCCGAAACTGAAAGCGAAACATAAACCGCATTTTACAATTATTAACGGAGAAAATGCAGCACACGGAAAAGGACTGACAGAAAAGATCTACCACAGCCTGATGGAAGCGGGAGCAGATGCCATTACAATGGGAAACCATACGTGGGATAAAAGAGAGATCTTCGACTTTATTGATGATGTGCCGCATCTTGTCCGCCCGGCGAATTTCCCGGAAGGTACGCCGGGCAAAGGCATTACCTATATTAAATCGAACGGAAAAGAGCTTGCCGTCATTAATTTACAGGGACGGACGTTTCTTCCGCCGCTTGATGATCCGTTTGCTAAAGCGGATGAATTAATAGAAGAAGCGAAAAAGCGCACGCCGTACATTTTTATTGATTTTCACGCCGAAGCGACAAGCGAAAAAATTGCGATCGGCTGGTACACAGACGGAAGAGCCTCTGCCGTGGTAGGCACCCATACACACGTGCAAACGGCAGATAACCGCATTTTGCCGAAAGGAACGGCATATATTACTGATGTAGGCATGACGGGTCCGTACGACGGAATTCTCGGTATGGACAGAGAAACGGTCATCAAGCGGTTTAAAACCAATCTTCCTGTCCGGTTTACGGTGGCGGAAGGTAAAACTACGCTGAGCGGAGTGCTCATTGACATCGACGATCAAACGAAAAAGGCCGTAAATATCGAACGGATATTAATCAATGATGACCATATGTTCTTTGAATAGGTGATCATGTGTTTATTTTATAAAAATATTAAAAGGAAAAGCAGGAATATAGCAACTTCTTAGTGAATATAGTAGAAATGGAAGGTAGCCCGCTATTTTTGAAAAGCATTGTGGGGATGGCTTTTTGGATAGCAACATCTAATAATGATTGTTCTAATGAACACTCACTTATCCATTGTAAAACTAAGGGGGAGCAGAAATGGAAATCTTAAAAGTTTCAGCAAAATCAAGTCCAAATTCAGTAGCAGGCGCGCTTGCCGGTGTATTGAGGGAACGCGGAGCCGCCGAAATTCAAGCAATTGGGGCGGGTGCCTTAAATCAGGCTGTTAAAGCGGTTGCGATTGCCAGAGGCTTTGTCGCGCCAAGCGGCGTAGATTTGATTTGTATTCCGGCTTTTACAGATATACAGATTGACGGAGAAGAAAGAACGGCGATTAAGTTAATCGTCGAACCCCGTTAAAAACAAAAACATGACATTCTCAACCTGCTTGCGTAAGGCGAGCGGGTTGTTTTTATTGTTGTCATATTTTCTCACAATATTATATTGATAGTACGAAGAGATGATAAATGGCTTTATTCATATAATATTCAAAAAAAATCACGCCCATTTTTCCGGACGGAAGCAGTTGTTTTCTTGGAGTGGACACTGGTATTTACCTCCTTTTTATCTCATGTTACAATCCAGTTATTACAGTGTTTTTTCGAGGAGGAGTGTACATGTTGGGAGGAAAGATGAAAGCTATCGTCAAAAATGAAAACGCTTTCGGAGCAACTCTGAAAGAAATTCCCATACCTTCCATAAATGAGAATGAAGTTCTTATTAAAGTACAGGCCGCATCTATATGCGGTACAGATGTGCATATTTATAATTGGGATCAATGGGCGCAGAAACGAATCAAAACACCTCAAGTATTCGGACATGAATTCAGCGGTATCGTAGCGGAAACGGGCAAGCACGTCACAAATGTCAAAATAGGCGACTATGTTTCGGCTGAAACCCACTTCGTCTGCGGTACTTGTGTCCCTTGTTTAACAGGAAAACATCATGTGTGCACCCATACAAAGATCCTCGGCGTAGATACAGCCGGTTCCTTCGCTGAATATGTCAAAGTGCCGGCTCGAAATGTTTGGAAAAATCCCGCTGATATGGACCCCGCCGTCGCTTCTGTTCAAGAGCCGCTTGGCAACGCGGTGCATACGGTGCTGGAAAGCAGCCGGCTTGCGGGCGGTTCCGCTGCAATTATCGGCTGCGGACCGATCGGGCTGATGGCGGTGGCAGTGGCTAAAGCGGCCGGTGCATCCCGTATTGCGGCCATTGATAAAAATGATTACAGGCTGGCTCTTGCGAAGAAATTGGGAGCCACGATCACCATTTCAGCTGATAAGGAAGATCCGCTTGAGGTGATCGACACCTTAACAGGCGGAGAAGGGATCGACCTTGTCTGCGAAATGTCAGGCCACCCGGCAGCTATCGCACAAGGATTAAAGATGGCGGCCAACGGGGGAAGGTTCCATATGCTGAGTCTGCCGGAACGTCCGGTGACGGTTGACCTGACAAATGACGTGGTGTTTAAAGGACTTACCGTCCAAGGCATCACAGGCAGAAAAATGTTTGAAACATGGCGGCAGGTATCGCACCTGCTTGAATCCGGCCTTATTGATCTGACGCCGGTGATCACGCATCAGTTTCCGCTTGAAGACTTTGAAAAAGGGTTTGACCTGATGAGAAAGGGCCAGTGCGGCAAAGTCATTTTGATTCCATAAGGGAGGGTTCTATAATGAAAGAATTTGAATTTCTAAAAGCCGAGCTTGATAAAATGAAAGAAAATAAAACGTGGCAGCAAATGAAACAAATTGAAACGAAGCAGGGTCCGTCGGTGGAAGTCAAAGGGGAAAACGTGATACAGCTTTCATCGAACAATTATCTCGGTTTGACGTCGCATCCAAGGCTTGTCGAAGCGGCTAAACGCGCCGCGGAAGAATTCGGAGCGGGTACCGGGTCCGTCCGGACAATCGCCGGAACATTCACAATGCACAATGAGCTGGAGAAGAAATTGGCAAACTTTAAAAAAACAGAAGCGGCACTTGTTTTTCAATCGGGGTTCACAACGAATCAGGGCGTCTTATCAAGCATTCTTACAAAAGAAGATATCGTGATCTCTGACGAACTGAACCATGCTTCCATCATTGACGGGATCAGGCTGACGAAAGCAGATAAAAAGGTGTACCGCCATGTTGATATGGACGATTTGGAAAGGGTGCTGAAAAAATCAATGAATTACCGCATGCGCCTGATCGTCACCGACGGCGTATTCTCAATGGACGGCAACATCGCTCCTTTGCCTGACATCGTCAAACTTGCAGAGGCGTACGATGCCTTTGTGATGGTCGACGACGCGCATGCTTCCGGCGTACTCGGAAAAAACGGAAGGGGAACGGTTAATCACTTCGGGCTTGACGGAAGAGTCCACATACAGGTGGGCACATTAAGCAAAGCCATCGGAGTGCTTGGCGGTTACGCCGCAGGGTCGCAGGTTCTGATCGATTACCTGCGCCATAAAGGGCGTCCTTTCTTATTCAGCACTTCTCATCCGCCTGCGGTAACGGCCGCATGCATAGAAGCCATTGACGTCCTGCTGGAAGAGCCTGAGCATATGGAAAAGCTATGGGAGAACACGGCGTATTTCAAAGACAAACTGGTTCAAATGGGGCTGACCCTCACAAAAAGCGAAACACCGATCGTGCCGATATTAATAGGGGAGGAAGAAAAAACCCAGGCATTATCAGACCTTTTATTGACCCGCGGCGTGTTTGCACAAAGCATCGTGTATCCGACGGTCGCCCAAGGAAAAGCGAGAATCCGCACCATTATTACGGCAGAGCATACAAAAGAGGAGCTTGACCGGGCGCTGGAAGTAATCCATTCAGCCGCAAAAGAGCTGCAGCTTGTGTAAGGGGGAAATGATTCCCTCTTTTTTATTTCTTATTGATTCTTATTCTCAATAAGGTGTACAATAATAGGCTGGCGGTTGTGCCAAACGCTTTTAACCAGTATACTTGAGGGTGGAAGTTTCGGTTGAAAGGAGACATTCGAACATGAATGAAAAGCAAAAGCAGGAAAGCGGACAAGTGAATCCGGCGGACAAAAAATCCGAAAAGGATTACAGCAAGTATTTTGAAGCCGTATATATTCCGCCTTCTTTAAAAGATGCGAAAAAACGGGGCAAAGAATCCGTTCAATATCATAACGATTTTAAAATCTCAGAAGAATTTAAAGGCCTCGGTGAAGGCAGGAAATTTTATATCCGCACGTACGGATGCCAAATGAACGAGCATGATACGGAAGTCATGGCAGGTATTTTTATGGCGCTCGGTTATGAAGCGACAAATTCGGTTGATGACGCGAACGTTATTTTATTAAACACTTGCGCTATCCGGGAAAATGCTGAAAACAAAGTGTTCGGAGAGCTCGGCCATTTAAAGGCGCTCAAAAAAAATAACCCGGACCTGATTCTCGGCGTCTGCGGCTGCATGTCACAGGAAGAATCAGTCGTAAACCGCATCCTTAAGAAGCACCCGTTTGTCGATATGATTTTCGGCACGCACAACATTCACCGTCTGCCGGAACTGTTATCAGAGGCATATTTATCAAAAGAGATGGTTATTGAAGTGTGGTCGAAGGAAGGGGATGTCATTGAAAACCTTCCGAAAGTCCGCAACGGAAAAATTAAAGGCTGGGTCAACATTATGTACGGCTGTGACAAGTTCTGCACATACTGCATCGTACCGTATACCCGCGGAAAAGAACGAAGCCGCCGTCCTGAGGAAATTATCCAGGAAGTCAGAAGACTTGCAAGTGAAGGCTATAAAGAAATCACGCTGCTCGGTCAAAACGTGAATGCGTACGGAAAAGATTTTGAGGATATAACGTACGGTCTCGGTGATTTAATGGACGAACTGCGTAAAATTGATATTCCGAGAATCCGATTCACGACGAGTCATCCGCGTGACTTTGATGATCATCTGATCGAGGTGCTCGCCAAAGGCGGCAACCTTCTTGACCATATCCATCTTCCGGTTCAATCAGGAAGCTCAGCGATGTTAAAAATGATGGCGCGCAAATATGACAGAGAACGCTATCTGGAGCTTGTCGGAAAAATTAAAGCGGCGATGCCGAACGCTTCACTGACGACCGATATTATTGTCGGTTTTCCGAATGAAACGGATGAACAATTTGAAGAAACGCTTTCGTTATATCGCGAAGTGGAATTTGACAGCGCATATACGTTTATTTACTCTCCTCGTGAAGGCACGCCGGCAGCGAAGATGAAAGACAATGTTCCGATGAGGGTCAAGAAAGAACGTCTTCAGCGCCTCAATGATTTGGTGAAAGAAATTTCAGCCAAAAAAATGAAGGAATATGAAGGAAGGACTGTCGAAGTATTAGTTGAGGGAGAAAGCAAAAATAACCCTGACATTCTTGCCGGCTATACGGAAAAAAGCAAGCTCGTCAACTTCAAAGGGCCGAAAGACGCCATCGGCAAGATTGTACGCGTCAAAATCGAACAGGCGAAAACATGGTCGCTTGACGGTGTGATGGCAGGAGAAGCAATCGAGGTGAAATAATAATGACGCTTTACTCTAAGAAAGACATTGTACAGCAGGCTAGGAACCTTGCGAAAATGATTTCTGAAACAGAAGAAGTTGATTTTTTCAAACGCGCCGAGGCGCAGATTAACGAAAATGAAAAAGTCTCTGCGATTATTAATCAGATTAAAACCCTGCAAAAGCAAGCCGTTAACCTGAAGCACTACGAAAAGCTTGAAGCGCTGAAACAAGTGGAAAGTAAAATTGACGCCCTGCAGGAAGAGCTTGAAGGGATTCCGATTATTCAGGAATTCAGAGATTCCCAGATTGAGGTCAATGACCTTCTTCAGCTTGTCGCACATACGATCTCAAATCAGGTGACAAACGAAATCATTACATCTACCGGAGGCAACCTGCTGACGGGAGAAACCGGTTCAAAAGTAAAACATTCGAATAACAGCTGTTCTATTTAAACACGGGGCCTTCATCGGCCCGTGTTTTTTTGCTGTTTGAGAACTAATTGTAATATATACTAAATTTTCATTGACTCACCGTTTTGTCCCATTTTACTGGAAAGTTTTATCATACTTAAAAGTAAAGTTTCTGGGCAGGGCTGCATACAATGAAACAGAAACTTTGTATTTTTATATTTTTATTATAAAAATGCACATGAGACAAATGCCCAGCATAAGATAACACGAAGAAGAACAAGGAGGCCTGCCGGAATGTCTGAATACAGGGAAATTATTACGAAAGCGGTAGTTGCGAAAGGAAGAAAATTCACCCAATGCACCAACACGATCTCACCTGGAGAAAAACCGTCAAGTATATTGGGCGGCTGGATTATCAACCACAAGTACGATGCCGAAAAGATCGGGAAGACTGTAGAAATTGAAGGGTATTATGATATAAACGTCTGGTACTCTTACGCCGATAATACAAAAACGGAAGTTGTAACCGAGAGAGTAAAGTATGTCGATGTGATTAAACTCAGATACAGAGACACAAATTACTTAGATGACGAACACGAAGTCATTGCCAAAGTGCTGCAGCAGCCGAATTGTCTTGAAGTCACCATTTCTCCTAACGGAAATAAAATCGTGGTTCAGGCAGAGAGAGAATTTTTAGCAGAAGTGGTCGGTGAAACGAAAGTCGTCGTCGAAGTCAATCCTGACTGGGAAGAAGACGATGATGATGATTGGGAAGACGATCTTGATGAAGAATTAGAGGACATTAACCCTGAATTTTTAGTCGGAGATCCTGAAGAATAAGTTGAGGCTAGGGGAGTTTAACACCCCAAGTCTCTTTTTTATATATAAAGATATCACTCTTTTGTTTATGTTATAATGGGATTCGGATAAGAGAAGATACATAGTGAGGGATTAAATGATGGCTAGTTACACGCCTATGATACAGCAATACTTGAAGATAAAGGCAGAGCACCAAGATGCCTTTTTATTTTTTCGGCTTGGTGACTTTTATGAAATGTTTTTTGAAGATGCAAAAAAAGCGTCACAAGAGCTTGAAATTACACTGACAAGCAGAGACGGAGGTTCGGCTGATAAAATTCCGATGTGCGGCGTGCCGTATCATTCCGCGGCGGCTTATATTGAACAGCTGATTAAAAAGGGCTATAAAGTGGCGATCTGTGAGCAGACGGAAGATCCGAAGGCGGCTAAAGGCGTTGTGAAAAGAGAAGTCGTCCAGTTGATCACACCGGGAACCGTGATGGATGGCAAAGGCATCCACGAGTCGGAAAACAACTTTATCGCTTCCGTTTCCGAATTCCGTGACGGATACGGTCTCGCTTTATCGGACTTAACGACCGGAGAAAACCTGGCCGTATTTATTGAGCGGATTGAAGATGTCATGTCAGAAATTTACTCAGTCGGCGCAAAGGAAATTGTCGTATCGAGCAAGTTTAACGAACATACAGCTGCTCAGCTGAAAGAACGGTGCGGCGCAACGATTTCCATCGAAGACGGGGAAATAACAGAACGCATTGAAATCGCAAAGCACTTGCCGGGCGAAGAGCTGACAGAGACGTTTATGCGTTTATATACGTATTTGCAGAAAACGCAAAAACGGAGCCTGGATCACCTGCAGCCGGTTCAAGTATATGAATTGGAAGAAGCGATGAAAATTGACCTGTATTCAAAACGGAATCTTGAGCTGACGGAAACGATCCGTTCGAAAAGCAAAAAAGGGTCATTGCTCTGGCTTTTAGACGAGACGAAAACAGCGATGGGCGGCCGGCTTCTCAAACAATGGATTGACCGCCCGCTGATCAGGGCATCCCAAATCGAAGAACGCCAGGAAATGGTCGAGACGCTGATCAATCATCTGTTTGAGCGTGAAGATCTGCGAGAGCGTCTGAAGGAAGTATACGATTTAGAACGTCTGGCGGGCCGGGTCGCATTCGGAAACGTCAACGCAAGGGATTTAATCCAGCTGAAAGAATCTTTAAAACAAGTGCCGAGCATCAAAGAGCTTGTAGGGTCTCTTAACCATAAAAAAGCAAAAGAACGCGCCGGCTTGATTGATCCGTGCGGAGATTTGCTTGACCTGTTAGAAGAAGCCCTTCATGAAAACCCGCCGTTATCGTTAAAAGAAGGCAATTTAATTAAAGACGGCTATCATCAGAAGCTCGATGAGTACCGTGACGCCAGCAAAAACGGTAAAGACTGGATTGCCAGACTGGAGCAGCAGGAACGCGCTTATACGGGCATCCGTTCATTAAAGGTCGGTTTCAATAAAGTGTTCGGCTATTATATTGAAGTCACAAAAGCAAATCTTCATCTGCTTGAAGACGGACGGTATGAGCGGAAGCAGACCCTCACAAACGCCGAACGGTACATTACGCCGGAATTGAAGGAAAAAGAAGCGCTTATTTTAGAAGCGGAAAACAACATCTGCGAGCTGGAATATGAGCTTTTTGCCGGACTGCGTGAAAAGGTGAAACAATTTATTCCGCGTCTGCAGCGTCTTGCCAAACAAATGAGTGAGCTGGACGCACTGCAATGCTTTGCTACGATCAGTGAAAACAGGCATTACACAAAGCCCGTCTTTTCTGATAATGAAGTAAAAGTCATTGAAGGGAGACACCCCGTCGTTGAAAAGGTGATGGACAGTCAAGAATACGTGCCGAACAACTGCCTGATGGGCGATTCGCGGGAAATGCTTCTGATTACGGGTCCGAATATGTCAGGTAAAAGCACGTACATGAGACAGATCGCACTTCTATCGATCATGGCCCAGATCGGCTGTTTTGTGCCCGCAAAAGAAGCGGTTCTGCCGATTTTTGATCAAATCTTCACGAGAATCGGGGCAGCGGATGATTTGATTTCCGGACAAAGCACCTTTATGGTGGAAATGCTGGAAGCGAAAAACGCGATTGTGAACGCCACAAAAGACAGCCTGATTCTGTTTGATGAAATCGGCCGCGGGACATCAACGTACGACGGAATGGCGCTGGCACAGGCGATTATTGAATATGTCCATGATCATATCGGCGCTAAAACACTGTTCAGCACGCATTATCATGAGCTGACGGTGCTTGAAGATAAGCTTCCTCAGCTGAAAAACGTTCATGTGCGCGCAGAGGAATATAACGGAACGGTCGTGTTTCTCCATCAAATCAAAGAAGGAGCCGCAGATAAAAGTTACGGCATTCATGTCGCCCAGCTTGCCGAGCTTCCGGACGATCTGATCAGCCGCGCGCAGGAGATTTTGAAACAGCTTGAGCAGACGGGAGATAAACCGGAGCTTCCGGCGGTATCTGAGAAAAAGTCCGCCGTCAAAGAAGAACCGGCACAGCTGTCCTTTTTTGCTGACGGTGAAAAAGAACAGAAGGCACCGGCTGTTTCTAATAAAGAAAAACAAGTGCTTGAAGCCTTTAAGTCAATCAATATTCTCGATATGACGCCGCTTGAAGCGATGAATGAAATGTACAAGCTGCAAAAAAAATTAAAATAGAAAGAGGTGACGGACTTGGCAAAAGTCATCCAGCTGTCAGATGAACTCTCAAATAAAATAGCGGCCGGCGAGGTGGTCGAACGGCCTGCCTCAGTCGTTAAAGAATTGGTGGAAAACGCCATCGACGCAAACAGCACAGTCATTGAAATCGACATAGAGGAAGCGGGGCTGTCGTCGATTCGGGTGCTCGATAACGGCGAAGGGATGGAAACCGATGATTGCAAGCGGGCTTTCCGCCGCCACGCGACCAGTAAAATCAAAGATGAAAACGACCTGTTCCGGGTGAGAACACTCGGTTTCCGCGGAGAAGCTTTGCCAAGTATCGCGTCTGTTTCTCATCTGGAAATCAAAACGAGCATCGGCGAGGGAGCGGGAACCCATCTCATTCTTCAGGGGGGGAATATCATTTCTGAACAGAAATCCTCCAGCAGAAAAGGAACGGAGATTATCGTTACCAACCTGTTTTTCAATACACCCGCCAGATTGAAATATATGAAAACCGTGCATACGGAGCTCGGCAATATTACGGATGTTGTCAACCGGATCGCTCTTGCGCATCCGGAAGTATCCATCCGTCTCCGCCATCAGGGGAAAAATCTGCTGCAGACAAACGGTAACGGGGACGTGCGCCATGTGCTGGCCGCAATTTACGGGACGGCGGTTGCGAAAAAAATGATACCGCTCCATGTCAGCTCGCTTGATTTTGAAGTCAAGGGCTACATTGCGCTTCCGGAAATCACGCGTGCATCCAGAAACTACATGTCATCTGTCATTAACGGAAGATACATTAAGAATTTCCCGCTTGTAAAAGCGGTGCATGAGGGCTATCACACACTTCTGCCGATCGGCCGCCATCCGATTACGTTTATCGAAATTACGATGGACCCGATTTTGGTTGATGTCAATGTCCATCCGTCGAAGCTTGAAGTCCGCCTCAGCAAAGAGACGGAGCTGCATGAGCTGATCCGTGACGGGATAAAGGAAGTGTTTCAAAAGCAGCGGCTTATTCCGAGCGCCCAGCTCCCGAAAAAATCAGCGCCGGCACCGGCCAAAAACGAACAGCAATTTATGACATTCGAGGAAAGCGCGCCTGAGCGGAAACTTCCTGAAAAAACGCCGGAGCCGTCTTACTCACCAATGAAGCTGAGTTCGGTCGTAAAAGAGCCTGAGCCGGTAATAATAGAAGAAGAGATCCTCCCGAATGAAGCGGATCACGGAGTGCCGCCGGAGATCGGTATGCCCGAAACGGCAGCGCCTGTTTCCGATATTCCGGAACCGGAAGCTGTCTCTGAAGAAACACGTGAAGAAAGAATTCCGGTGATGTATCCGATCGGCCAAATGCACGGGACATATATTTTAGCCCAAAACGAAAACGGCTTGTATATCATTGACCAGCATGCGGCCCAAGAACGGATTAAATACGAATATTTCCGGGAAAAAGTCGGGCAGGTCGAGCCTGAAGTACAGGACATGATCGTGCCGCTCACCTTTCATTACGCGGCAAACGAAGCGCTGATCATTGACCAGCATCAGCATGAGCTTGAAAGCGTCGGAGTATTTTTAGAAGCATTCGGCACGAACAGCTACATCGTCCGCTGCCATCCGGCCTGGTTTCCAAAAGGGGAAGAAGCTGAACTGATTGAAGAAATCATTCAGCAGGTGCTTGACGCCAAACAGATCGATATTAAAAAACTGCGGGAGGAAGCGGCCATTATGATGAGCTGCAAAGGCTCAATCAAAGCGAACCGCCATTTGCGAAACGACGAAATCAAAGCGCTCTTGGACGACCTGCGCCGAACGACAGACCCGTTCACATGCCCGCACGGCCGGCCGATCATTATCCACCACAGTACGTATGAGATGGAGAAGATGTTTAAGCGTGTGATGTAATAACAACGTTTATGTGAGACTAAACCGTTATTTGCCCACAAGCAGCCTTACTAGTTTGAATGACCCAGCCTTTCAGAGATAACTTTTGAGTTTTTTAATTTCTGGCATAATTGGTGCATCGGTATGCCGTCAATCATGAAAATGATTTGTTTAACATCCAGCTGCTTTTCTGTCATATAAAAATTGTTTTTGGAGAGTATTTGGGGTTGGCGATGTAGTATCTTGTGTTTGGTGGAACCGTCTATATCGTCAATTGACTGCATTAATAGTGAAATAATTGGAGAAAACGGTTCCTGAAAAATCTCATGTTATTTGTGAAGAATTTAAATAAAATTGGAATTTGGCGGGTTATACTATCCGCAAGTTAGTCAAGGGGGACTAGTAATTAGCCCCCCTTACATTTAGTTCTTCCTGCGGTATTTTCTATTTTTGATCAAACTGAAAACCACTAAGAGAACCACACCGATAGCAACAACATAAAATGAAATTTCTGCTGCTGCGGTATTAATATTCTTAAGAACAAGGATAAGCCCTATTAAAACTATAGGAATGACGTAAGTTAGAATTCTTATAGCTTTTGGGCTCGGTTCAGCATTACTTTTATCTCCCATAGTTACCTCCGATCTTAACACGTTAGAAAATAATCACTTTAAAGCTTAACACAGGATAAATTTGTTAAACACCAACAATAGCCCCGTTTAAATGAAAAGCCTAAGAGTTTTAGTAATCCACCAAGCGGCTGTTGGGTTGCCAGTTCTTTTAGAGCACCCGCATAGCACGCATCTTCAACTGCACCAGTAAAATTGTCGATCGTATTAAGAATTATTTCAAAACGCCGATTCCGCCCATAGCAGCTTTAACTTTAGCAGGTAGTGCATCCCAATCTGCTCTTAGTGCTTTTGCATCCCAGGGCAATTTACCTTAGACGGTAAACTCCGACCCATATAACATAGTCTATTTGTCTAATGTTTAATATTTACTTTTTACACTTAATGATTTTATGTTAGTTTTGTTTTTGCACAGTAAAAAGCTGCGCGACGCTTTCGTGAATTGTTGCAGCTAGGGCTGATTTGAAAAGAGTGTAAATTACGCCGTACTTTTCTAAGTTCAATTATGTTAATGTCAACATAACGTTGAATTCGGTGTAAGAACTAAGGTATTCTGATATATTTCGAGAGCCCGTATGGTTTAGTTTATCTTGAAGAAAAGGATTGAAATAATAGTCTTGATTGCGGGTCATTTCTAAAAACTGATTATCCCCTTCGGCCGCTTCGGCAATTGCTTTTCAAAACAAAAGCTCAATTTGTTTTCTTTTTATCCGAAACTCATATTCATCCTTCATTTTCTGAATAAAATTTCCTAAAGAATTCATCTAAATTAATATTCTAATTTCCTTATATATCAGCATAGCAATTTGTAAAAAAGGTCCAGACTGGTGCTTTTGGCGGGAGCAGAAAGTTTTTTTAACTTTACCGGAAAATCCATGGAAAAACGTGGTGTCATCTGGTAAAGTGGTTACAGTCGGCTGGGCGGCGGCAGCAGTCTGCCCGGATCTTTTAAATGGGAATGGTGACAATGGATCATACATATGAAGTGCATCAAATCAAAACTTATCACCAGATGTGGTCCAACTATTGTTATATTATCGCAGACCGCTCAAAAAAATCTGCGATAGCGGTGGACCCGTCCTGGGAAATCGATAAAATAACCGATAAACTGCATGAATTGGATGTTGATTTATCCGCTATTTTATTAACACATTCGCATTATGACCATGTAAACTTGGCGGAGCCGCTTCAGCAAATCTATCATTCTGATATATACATGTCGTCGGCGGAAATCGATTTCTATCAATTCCGGTGCAGAAACTTAATAGCGCTTGAAGACGGCCAAACCTTTGCGGCCGGAGGGTTTATCATCAGAAGTATACTGACCCCGGGACATACGGCCGGGGGAATGTGCTATTTGCTATCTGATCATCTTTTTACCGGTGACACCGTGTTTACAGAAGGGTGCGGTATATGTGGGGACAGGGGCAGCTCAGCTGAAGATATGTTTCACAGTATACAGAGGATCAAAGCCTCCATTCCGCCGCATGTGCGTGTGTATCCGGGGCACTCCTTCGGGGAGAAGCCGGGTCAAAAAATGGAGAGTCTTTTGAAAAACAATATTTACTTTCAGATTGAAAAAAAAGAACATTTTGTGAATTTCCGCAACAGAAAAAATCAAAAAGGGCTGTTTCATTTTAAGTAATGTGTAATTTAGTTCTATCTAACTAGCTTTTCTTTTGAGGCAAGGAACTTCTGAAATGGAATGGAAGTTATTACTAGATTTCTGGTGATGAATGGCTGAGTAACGGGAGTTTGCGGAAGAGAACGCCGGGCAGGCCGGATGGGACATTCTGCTTACGCCTGTTCCGAAAGCCCTGAGTCCGCCTTTCGACAGGGAAAAATAGGCATTATTCAGGAGTTCGCATAGGATAAATTAACTTGACATGGTATTTTTGTGAAGTTACTATCAACTTGAACATGCTTCTTATCTGAATCCGAGAAAGGATGGCTGAGAAAATGATCACATACTTATTCCCCGGACAAGGTTCTCAAAAGCAGGGAATGGGGAGCTCATTGTTTGAAGAATTTAAAGACTTAACGGAGCAGGCTGATGAAACACTCGGATATTCTATGAAACGGCTTTGTCTTGAGAATCCGTATTCCAACCTTCACAAGACGCAGTTCACCCAGCCTGCTTTATATGTTGTAAACGCGTTAAGCTATTTGAAAAAAATCCAAGACAATGACATAAAGCCGGATTATGTGGCCGGCCACAGTTTGGGAGAATATAATGCGCTGTTTGCAGCAGGTGCTTTTGATTTTATTACCGGCCTGCAGCTTGTCCGTAAAAGAGGCGAATTAATGAGTATGGCCACTGACGGAAAAATGGCCGCTGTTATGGGGTTAACTGCAGCTCAAGTGTCAGACGCCCTTCAAACGCACGGATTACATACGATTGATATTGCTAATATGAATTCTCCTCACCAAGTTGTCATATCCGGACGCAAAGAAGACATTGAAAGAGCCAAAAGCGTATTCGAAGGATTAAAAGACGTTACGATGTTTCATCCGTTAAACGTAAGCGGCGCTTTTCACTCGAGATATATGAGTGAAGCAAAACAAGAGTTCGAAAAATTTTTACAGTCATTTCATTTTTCTGCTATATCAATTCCTGTCATTTCTAATGTTCATGCCAGACCTTATGAGCAAGACGGAATCCACTCCGTTCTGGCCGATCAGATCGACCATTCAGTGCGATGGAACGACAGCATCCGCTATCTGATGGACAAAGGGCGGATGGAATTTGAAGAAGTCGGCCCGGGCCATGTGCTGACAGGACTTATTCACCGCATCAAAAAAGAAACTGAAGCTTCACCCGCCATGTAGCGGAACGCAAGTCAAAATTCTTATCTCACACAATAGTGCCAGCCATACAACATCACGACCACTTCACCTGCACACGACATCACGAAACACTCACAAATCAATATTTTGAAAAAATAAAGAGCAAAAAGGAGAACAAATGAACCAGCCAATTGTTTTCATGTTTTCTGGACAGGGTTCCCAATACTATCAAATGGGGAAAGAGCTGTTTGCACATAACGCCGCTTTTCGGCAGAAAATGCTTGACTTGGACGATTTTGCAGTCAGCCGTTTCGGTTACTCTGTCCTAAAAGAGATGTATCATACAGGCAATCGTCTGTCTGATCCATTTGACCGCCTTCTTTTCAGCCATCCTGCCATTTTCATGGCTGAGTACGCACTTGCATATGCTTTGGAGCAAAGAGGCATACGTCCCGATTATGTGATCGGAGCAAGCCTCGGAGAGTATGCAGCGGCCGCTGTGTCGGGCGTGCTGAGCGCCGAGGATGCTTTAGATTGCGTGCTGGAACAGGCCCGAATCGTTACGGAAACTTGCCGTAACGGCAGCATGCTTGCGATACTGGGTGATCCGGCTTTATATCAAGATGATCCGCTGCTCGGCGAACATAGTGAATTGGCATCTGTAAACTATCATTCTCACTTTGTCATCTCGGGAGAGCGGGAACATATCAAAAAGATCATGGACGATCTGAGAGAAAAGCAGATTCCTCATCAGCTATTGCCGGTATCTTACGGGTTTCACTCAGCGCTGGTTGATCAGGCGGAACAGCCGTACAAGCGCTTTTTAGCTCAGAAATCAATCCGGACTCCGTTTATACCGTACATCTCCAGTGCGACCGGAGGGGCTGAGACCGATATACAAGCGGACTTTTTCTGGGATATCGTAAGAAAGCCGATTCGATTCCGCGAAGCGCTTCAATTCGCAGACAGCCGCCAAAAAGGATTGTATATTGATGCCGGGCCTTCCGGAACATTGGCCGCATTTGCCAAACAGATTCTTCCTGCAGGATCGGCTGAACGCATCCGTGCCATTATGACGCCGTTTCATAAAGAACAAACACATTTGCAGCAAATAGAAGACAGCATTTTATCACCGCCCGGAAGGAGACTGTAAGATGATCAGCTTTGTTTTTCCAGGCCAAGGCTCGCAAAGAATAGGGATGGGAGAGGACCTGTTCGGCCGCTATCCTGAATTAACCGCAAAGGCCGATCACATTCTCGGATATTCCATTCAGGAGCTGTGCCGGGACGGAGAACGTCTCAATCAGACTCAATTCACTCAGCCGGCGCTCTATGTCGTCAATGCCCTCAGTTATTTGAAAAAAACAGAAGAAACCGGCTTGAAACCGGATTTTACCGCCGGACACAGTTTGGGCGAATATAACGCGTTATACGCTTCGGGCGCCTTTGATTTTGAAGAAGGCTTACAGTTGGTCAAAAAAAGGGGCGAACTGATGAGCCGCGCAAAAGGAGGCGGCATGGCAGCGGTGATCGGCCTGACTCATGAGCAGGTGACGGATGTTTTAAGAGAAAATCACTTGGATATGATTGATATCGCCAACATGAACACACCGCAGCAAATTGTCATTTCCGGATATAAAGAAGATATTGAAAAAGCAGCATCCGTTTTTGAAGCCGTAAACGGCGTAAAAATGGTTCACCGCTTAAATGTCAGCGGCGCCTTTCATTCCAGATACATGCTGGAAGCGAAGGAAGAGTTTTCACGGTTTATTGAATCTTTCCATTTTAAGCCGCTGTCCATCCCGGTCATTTCAAATGTGACGGCAAGACCCTATGAGCAAAGAGAGCTGAAAGAGACACTCACCGGACAAATAACGGGATCGGTGAACTGGACAGACAGCATCCGTTTCTTAATGGGAAGAAAGAACATGAGCTTTGAGGAAATCGGTCCCGGAAAAGTGCTGACGGGGCTGATACAAAGAATTACGGCTGAAGCGGAGCCGATAACAGATGAAATCAAAGTCCCGGCTGAGGCTGGAAAAAGCTCAATTACGGCGGCGTCTTTAGGAAATGAAGAGTTTAAGCGCGATTATCAATTGAAATACGCCTACTTGGCCGGCGGCATGTACCGCGGAATTTCTTCGAAGGAAATGGTTGTCAAACTGGCTGAAAAAGGAATGATGGGCTTTTTCGGAACGGGCGGTTTGAACATCGCGCACGTTGAGGACGTCATTTTGTCAATTCAGCATGAGCTTCGTGACGGCGGTTCCTTCGGCATAAATGTTGTACATAACATGAAGCATACAGATTCAGAAGAAAAAATGATTGATCTTTTACTGAAGCATGGGGTTCAGAACTTGGAAGCATCAGCGTTTTTAACGGTTACTCCCGCTTTAGTAAAGTTTCGCGCTAAGGGGTTAAAACGCGGTGCCGGCGGACAAATAATAGCGCGTCAGCGGATTATCGCCAAGCTGTCCCGTCCGGAAGTAGCGGAAGCGTTTCTCAGCCCGGCGCCTGATCACATTCTGCAGAAACTTGCAGCCGAAAACAAAATTACCGCTGAAGAAGCAAGTCTGATGAGAGAAATACCCGTTGCGCATGACATCTGCGTAGAGGCTGATTCAGGCGGCCACACTGACGGCGGAGTTGCTTACAGTCTCATGCCGGCGATCATCCGTTTACGAGATGACATGATGAAAAAATACCGATACGGCAAAACCGTCCGCGTTGGAGCCGCAGGGGGAATCGGAACGCCCGAGGCTGCCATGGCCGCATTTATGCTCGGCGCTGATTTTATTGTGACTGGATCTATTAACCAATGCACCGTTGAGGCAGCGACGAGCGGCCTCGTAAAGGACCTCCTGCAGCAGATGAATGTACAGGACACGGCCTACGCGCCGGCCGGCGATATGTTTGAATCAGGCAGCAAGGTGCAGGTATTAAAGAAAGGGCTGTTCTTTCCGACCCGCGCCTCTAAGCTGCATGAACTGTATCAGCGTCACCGCTCAATTGAAGAAATTGATGAAAAGACACTCAGACAAATAGAAGAGAAGTATTTTAAGGCAAGTGTAAGCAGTATTTATGACAAAGTGAAGGCTCATTATTCGAATGAAGACATTTCAAAAGCCGAACGGAATCCGAAACAGAAAATGGCGCTCATATTCAAATGGTATTTCAGGCAAAGCTCTGCTTCGGCGATTAAAGGAGACCCGGATGCCAAGGTAGACTTCCAGATTCATTGCGGCCCGGCATTAGGCGCCTTTAATCAATGGGTGAAAGGTACGGAGCTGGAGTCCTGGAAAAACCGCCATGCCGATGGTATCGGCCTGCGGCTTATGGAAGAGACGGCCTCGCTTTTGAATCAGAAGTTAGGTTCATTTTTGCAAACGTGTTGACAAGACGAAATGATAGATTGAAAACATGGAATATTCATAAAAGATGAAACAGGGAGGAACTGACAATGAGTAAAGAAAGAATCTTTGAATTGCTGCAGAACACAATCTACGAGGTTTTACCTGATTTAGAAGGCGAACAGCTTTCACAGGAAGA
Organism: Bacillus sp. JNUCC-22; assembly: GCF_018861275.1. NCBI lineage: Bacteria > Bacillati > Bacillota > Bacilli > Caryophanales > Bacillaceae > Bacillus > Bacillus sp. JNUCC-22. Next base: position 1,720,470 of record NZ_CP076408.1, read on the forward strand.
CCGGTTAGTTGATCTGGGGGCGGATTCAGTGGACCGCGCCGAAATTATCACGATGATGCTTGAAGAATTATCACTGCAGATCCCGCGTGTTGAGCTGAAGGGAGTGTCAAACATCGGCGAATTGGCGGAAAAGCTTTATGAAAAGGTACAGGCTGTCTGATAAAACGGTGGAAAAATCGGAAACTCAAAATTCATATTGGAGGCGAAGTTCATGGCGGCTGCCGGAATAGAAGCGATAAATGTGTTTGGCGGGACAGCATACCTTGATGTCATGCAGCTGGCGGAGTACAGAAACTTAGACCCTGCCAGATTTGAGAATTTACTGATGAAAGAAAAAGCGGTGGCGCTTCCGTACGAAGACCCTGTTACATTCGGCGTTAACGCGGCAAAGCCGATTATCGACCGATTGACAGAGGCTGAAAAAGACAGAATCGAGCTGCTGATTACCTGCTCGGAGTCCGGCATTGACTTCGGAAAATCACTCAGTACATATATTCATGATTACTTAGGCCTCAACCGGAACTGCCGTTTATTTGAACTGAAACAAGCCTGTTATTCAGGAACGGCGGGTTTGCAGATGGCGCTTAACTTTATTTTGTCGCAGACATCCCCCGGAGCGAAGGCGCTTGTCGTCGCGACGGATATTTCCCGGTTTTTAATTGCCGAAGGCGGCGATGCGTTAAGCGAGGATTGGTCTTACGCAGAACCGAGCGCCGGAGCGGGTGCCGTCGCCTTATTGATCGGTGAAAATCCAATTGTATTTCAGGCGGATGCGGGCGCTAACGGCTACTACGGCTATGAGGTGATGGATACATGCCGTCCGATCCCGGACAGTGAAGCCGGTGACGCCGATTTGTCATTGATGTCTTACCTCGATTGCTGTGAACAGACATTTCGCGAGTACAAAAACCGTGTGCCGGGCGCTGACTACAAAGAGACGTTTCACTATCTTGCCTTCCATACACCGTTTGGCGGCATGGTCAAAGGGGCCCACCGGACGATGATGCGCAAGCTTGCAAAAGCGAAAAACGCTGAAATCGAACAGGATTTTCAAACCAGAGTAGAGCCGGGGCTCCGCTATTGCCAAAGAGTCGGAAATATTATGGGAGCAGCCTCTTTACTGGCTCTTGCAAGCACGATTGACCAAGGGGGATTCGACACTTCTAAGCGGATCGGCTGTTTCTCCTACGGCTCCGGATGCTGTTCAGAATTTTACAGCGGCGTTGTGACGCCTGAAGGGCAAGCGCGGCAGCATTCTTTCAATATAGAAGAGCATCTGAACAACAGATACAGGCTGTCCATGGAAGAGTATGAGGAACTGTTTAAAGGCAGCGGTCTGGTGAAGTTCGGAACCCGGAATGTCAAATTGGATATGAATATGATTCCGAACATTTTAGACCATCATGCCGGGAGCCCTCGTTTATATTTGGAAGAAATCACGGAATTTCATCGGAAATACAGGTGGATATCGTGACCTATGAAACGATAAACGTCCGTTTTCAGCAAAATGTCTGCTTCATCACCTTTGATCGGCCTGAAGCCAACAATACGATTAATGAGCGTTTAGTGGAGGAATGCCTGCATATTCTTTCTGAATGTGAAGACTCCGTGACCTCCGTAGTGCTTGAAGGGCAGCCGGAGGTATTTTGTTTCGGGGCGGATTTTGATGAGATGTACCGGAAAATGAGGCAGGGAATGCAGCATGCGGAATCGCAGGAGCCGCTTTACCGTTTGTGGCTGGCATTAAAATCCGGGCCGTACATCACAATCGCTCGCGTCCGCGGACAAGTAAATGCGGGAGGTGTCGGTTTTGCCGCCGCGTGCGATATCGTCATTGCAGAGGAGAATGCTTCGTTCAGTTTATCTGAACTGTTATTCGGACTTTATCCGGCCTGCGTTCTGCCGTTTTTAATTCAAAGAATCGGATGTCAAAAGGCGCATTATATGACGATTATGACAAAGCCCGTGCCGGCACGCCAGGCGCTTGAATGGGGACTTTGTGACGTATGCGTCCCGGACTCAGCAACAGAGCTGAGAAAGCATTTGCTGCGTCTTCGCCCTCTGTCGAAAAAAGCAGTCATCCGCTATAAACAATACATGGATTCCTTAAACGACCTTGTTCATCGTTCGAAATCCATTGCTCTAGCCGAAAATCAAGCGATGTTTTCAGATCCGGATAACCAATCAGCCATCTTCCGTTATGCAGAAACGGGGCGGCTTCCTTGGGAAACGGAGAACAGTTAGGAGGATATCATGCCGAACGCCGCAGTTGAACTGCTCGAAATTGAACCGGATATTATCCAAGTGACAATGCAGGATAAAGCCCATAAAAACGCCTTCTCCAAAGAACTGACGGATGGATTGATGGAAGCATTCACCCGTATAAAAAAATCGTCAGTCTATAAAGCTGTGATTTTAACAGGATACGGCCATTACTTTGCTTCCGGAGGCACACAGGAAGGCCTGCTCAGGATTCAGCAGGGCATCACGAAGTTTACGGAAGACCGCATGTACTCTTTGGCGCTGGAATGTGATATTCCCGTCATTTCCGCCATGCAGGGCCACGGAATCGGAGGCGGGTTTGTCATGGGGCTTTTCAGTGATTTTGTCATTTTAAGCAAAGAAAGCGTGTATACCGCAAACTTTATGAAATACGGTTTCACCCCCGGAATGGGCGCTACCTTTATCGTTCCGGAGAAGCTTGGGGCAAGCCTCGGCCATGAAATGCTGTTAAACGGCGGCCACTACCGCGGCGGTGACCTGGAGAAAAGAGGGGTGCCTTTTCCGGTGCTTCCTCGGCAGGAAGTACTAGACTATGCGCAGGAATTGGCCCGTGAGCTTGCAGAAAAACCGAGAAACTCTTTAATTACATTGAAAAGGCACTTGGTGACGCCGTTTCGCGAGCAGCTTCCGGCTGTCATTGAGAAGGAGTTAATCATGCACGATGAGACGTTTCATGATGATGAAGTGAAGAAACGAATCACGACGATGTACGGAGTATAAGACATACATCTTACATACAGATGAAATGGAGGCAGCTCTATGAAAAGTGATATGAAGGCAAGCGGGTTACTCAAGCCATCTGTCAGCTATGGAAAATCATTGCGGCTTTCAGCGGATCAGCCGATGACGATTCCTGAAGTCCTGCACAAAACCGCCGCGGCAGCGGGAGATCAAAAGGGTATCACATATATACAGCCTGACGGCACCAAAGTGTACCAGACTTACAGCGGCCTGAAAAAGATCGCTCTTTCGATTGTGAAAGGGCTCCGCCAATCAGGAGTGAAGGCTCAGGATGAAGTCATATTACAGCTCAGTGACAATTCCCAGCTGATTCCTGCTTTTTGGGGCTGTGTTTTTTTAGGAGCGATCCCGGTTCCGCTTGCGGCCGCTCCGGCTTATACAGAAATGAACAGCGGGACGCAAAAACTGAAAGACGCTTGGACGCTTTTGAATCAGCCGTATGTCATCACAAGCCGTGACGTGCTGCCGGAGATGACTGAATGGGCGGAGGAGCAGGAGCTTTCCGGGTTTTGCGCTTTGGCGGCAGAAGATCTCAGTGCGCACGAAATGGATACGGACTGTCATCATCCCCGTCCGGAAGATTTGGCGATGCTGCTTTTGACCTCGGGAAGCACGGGCACGCCGAAAGCCGTGATGCTCAGCCATGAAAACATCGTCTGCATGGTCAAAGGAAATATTCAGATGCAGGGCTATACAAGTGATGATGTCACGTTTAACTGGATGCCTTTTGACCATGTCGGCGGCATCGGAATGCTTCATCTGCGTGATGTTTATCTCGGATGTGAGGAAATCAACATACCGAGCGAATCCATTTTGATGGACCCTTTAAAATGGCTCGACCTGATTGATCATTACCGCGCTTCGGTTACGTGGGCTCCCAATTTTGCCTTTGGACTGCTTGCCGATTTTGCAGAAGAGATTCAAACGCGGAAATGGGACTTATCTTCCATGCGTTACATGCTGAACGGCGGGGAGGCCGCGGTTGCGAAAGTCGGACGCAGAATTATGGAGCTTTTAGAGCCGCACGGTCTGCCGGCTAATGCCATCCGACCCGCATGGGGAATGTCCGAAACGTCTTCAGGCGTTATTTTCTCAGATGAGTTTACACTGGAAAACACGAGTGACGACGATCGTTTCGTCGAGATCGGTCTGCCGATCCCGGGATTTAATATGAGAATTACGGATGACCGCAATCAAGTGGTGGAAGAAGGAGAAATCGGCCGCTTCCAAGTGTCGGGTCTGACTGTAACGAGCGGATATTATGAGCGCCCGGACTTAAATGAGAGTGTCTTTACAGAAGACGGCTGGTTTGAAACGGGAGATCTCGGATTTCTGCGTGAAGGCCGCCTGACGATAACGGGGCGCACGAAAGATGCCATCATTATTAACGGTGTGAATTATTACAGCCATGCCATTGAATCAGCCGTTGAGGAATTGCCGGAAATTGAAACGTCTTATACAGCGGCATGCGCCGTCCGGCCGAATCAAAGCACGACAGATGAGCTGGCGATTTTCTTTGTGACATCTGTTCCGTTGGATGAGAATCGCATGACGAAGCTTCTTCATCACATTCACCAGCACGTGACACAGAGAATCGGCGTTACCCCTGATTATCTGCTTCCGGTCGCAAAAGAAGACATTCCTAAGACGGCGATCGGGAAAATCCAGCGCACTCAGCTGAAACATTCATTCGAACAAGGGCAATTTGATTCATTACATAATAGCAGACAAGAAGGCGTCAATTCAGAAACCGCTTCTGCCGAGAAAGATATTGAACGGGATTTTATCCGTTTTCTGAAAGAGGAACTTTCCATCGCGGATGAGCTCGTTGATCCAAATACGCCGTTTCAAAGTCTTGGCGTCAATTCCATCAAGATGATGAAACTCGCCAGATCAATTGAAAAAACGTATCACATCCGGCTGACGACAAGAGAGCTGCACAAAAACCCGACGATTGGCACTTTAGCGGCTTATACTGCTGAAAAAGCGGCAAACATGTCAGCGGAGCATCATCCCCAAAAAGCCGAACCGCCGGCAGAACGGGAGAGACGGCAAACGGCGCCAGCGCTTTCAGAAGTCCAAAAAGGGCTGTGGACATTGCAGAAAATGTCGCCTGAAACGACTGCATACCATGTCCCGCTCTGTTTCCGATTCACATCCGGAATCGACAAAGAGAAACTGAAACAGGCGTTTCAGCTCGTATTAAAGCAGCATCCGATGCTCAAAAGCGCCGTGAATGAAACAGACGGCGGGTTTTATTTCATAGAAGCGGCAGATCCTTTTGTATTCTCGGAAGAAGATATTTCTGACGTCAATGAATCACAAATATCCGCTCTGATACGAAAAAAAGTGAAAGAGCCGTTTGTCAAAGAAGGCGGGCCTTTGCTGCGCGTGCAGCTGCTTTCAAAATCCGCCGAGGAAAATTATCTTTTGACGGTCATTCACCACATCGTGTTTGACGGCATTTCATCCATTACATTTATTCACAGTCTGCTGGGTCATTATCAGGCGCTGATGGAGGGAAAAGAAGAGTTTGCGGCCGCTGCTCCCGGCATTCATCCCGATTTCGCGGCTTGGGAAAAGCGGTATTTAGCGGGTGAAGAAAGCAAAACTGCCCGCGCTTACTGGATGAAACAGCTCGGGGGCGATCTGCCTGACCTTCAGCTTCCGCCGACGCGCACGGACAGCAGTGTTCCGGAGTTTACAGAAGATACGATGACACGCCGTCTTCCCGAACGGCTGCTGAATAATATAACGGCGTTTGCCGCATCCCGTTCGATTCATTTGTCTACCGTCATGCTGAGCTGTTACATGGTGCTTTTAAGCAAATATACGGATAAGGAAGATATTGTGACAGGCATGCCTGCAATGGTCAGACCCGAAGAACGCTTTGACGGAGTGGTCGGCCATTTCCTCAACATGCTTCCCATACGGAGCAGAGCCGGACGAAAAGAAACATTTGCTGACTTTGTTCAAAAGGTGCAGGATGCCGTTCTGGACGGACTGGATCACTCATTTTATCCGTTTCCGAAAATGGTGCGTGATGTGCATGCGAAACCCCGGCAGAACGGTTCGCCTGTTTTCAGCAATGCCTTTTTCTATCAGAACTTTCTGCAGCATTCGAGCTATCAATCGATGCTTGATGAATACAAGGAATTCTCCTGTGAGTTTGTAAAAGACATTCATCAAGAGGGGGAATATGATCTTGTATTTGAAATGTGGGAAGAAGCATCAGGCATGGATCTTACGATTAAATACAGCACCGAATTATTCGACGAAGCAGGGGCGGCCAGACTTTTCAGCCAATTTGTACAGGCTGCTGAAGCTTTGACGGCGAATCCGGATACGCCGCTTGAGAACGTTTCTCTCATGACAAAAAGAGAGGAGCACATGATTCTTAATACTTGGAATGAGACAAGCCGTGAATATCCGGATGCCTGCTTCCATGAATTATTCGAACGTCAGGCGGCAGAAACGCCGGACGCTTGTGCGGTCGTGTATGAAGAGCAAAAGCTGACGTACCGTGAGCTTGATGAAAAAAGCACAAAGCTGGCGCTCTATTTGCAGGCGCACGGTGCAGGCCCTGATGATCTCATCGGCATTTATACAGACCGATCATTGCATATGGCTGTCGGCCTTCTCGGCATTTTAAAAGCCGGGGGAGCGTATGTGCCGCTTGATCCTTCTTATCCCGCTGACAGATTGGAATATATGATCACCGACAGCAGGATTTCAATGTGCCTGACGACAGCTGATTTAGAGCACTCTTTGAACTGGGGGGGCGTGCAGACAACTGCCATTGACCGCGATTGGTCTCATATTGAAAGTACAGCCGCGGAAAGAACGTCGCTGAAGCGGTTAGTGACACCTGACGATCTGGCGTATGTCATTTACACGTCGGGCAGCACGGGCAAACCGAAAGGCGTGATGATTCCGCACCGGGCGCTGACCAATTTCTTAATCTCGATGGCGAATGAACCGGGGCTTTCGTCCGAAGACAAACTGCTTGCCGTCACGACATATTGCTTTGACATCGCGGCACTGGAGCTTTACCTTCCTTTAATCAAAGGAGCGGAGTGCAACATCTGTAAGACAGAAGTCACAAAAGACGCACGGAAGCTGAAAGAGCTGATTCAAGAGTACAAACCGACGATCATGCAGGCGACCCCGTTTACATGGAAAATGCTCTTTCATTCCGGATGGTCAAATGAAGAAAATGTGAAAATCCTTTGCGGCGGAGAGGCGCTTAGCGAACAATTGAAGCAGCAGTTTCTCGATACGAAAAGTGAGGCTTGGAATATGTTCGGGCCGACAGAGACGACAATCTGGTCCGCGGTGCAGCGGATAACGGAGAATGAGAGCGCGCTTACGATCGGACGCCCGATCGCCAATACCCGCGTGTATATTATGGATTCCGGTCTCAACCCTGTTTTAGAAGGGGTGCCGGGAGAACTTTGTATTGCGGGAGACGGATTGGCAAGAGGGTATTTCAACAAGCCTGAGCTGACAGATAAAGCTTTCGTCAGCCACCGGCTCGAACTGGGATCAAAGCTTTATAAAACAGGCGATATGGCGCGCTTTCTTCCCGGCGGCCGCATTGAATACATGGGACGGATGGACACCCAAGTCAAAATCCGCGGCTACCGGATTGAACCCGGAGATATTGAGAGTCGGCTGAATGCCCATCCGGCCGTACAGGAAAGCGTAGTGGTTGTGAACAATCACTCAGGAAATGAGAAGCTTTGCGCGTTTTATATCCTGAAAAACGGAGAGCCGCTTCCATCTGCAAAGGAATTGCGCAATCATTTGAAACAAGCGCTGCCGGCCTATATGGCGCCAGCTTCGTTTGTCCGTCTTGAAGAGCTGCCGCTTACGCCGAACGGAAAAGTGGACCGCAAGCTTCTTGCTGCCCGCGATCTGACGGAAAAGCAGCCGGACACACAAACATTTTCATCAACTCATATCCAGCAGGCCGTACTGGCGATTTGGCAGGATGTATTGAAAAGCAAAGATATAGAGCTTGATGACCGCTTTTTTGATGCGGGGGGAGATTCGCTTCTTGCCGTGACTGTCACTGACCGGATGACGCAGGAATTGGATTGTGAATTCAGTGTAACGGAGCTGTTTGAATACGCGACGGTAAAAGACATCAGCCGGTATATCGCTGAACAAAAACCGAAAGAAGCCGTTTTGGCTCCTGTACCGCAAAAGAAAGTGAATACAGAAGATCGGGAACACCCGGCGGGAGAATTTCCCGATTATTACGAGGACAGCCTTGCGGTTATCGGTATATCCTGTGAGTTTCCGGGAGCGAAAGATCATTATGAATTTTGGAATAACATCAAAGAAGGCAAAGAAAGCATCACCTTCTTTTCAAAAGAAGAGCTCCGCCGATTCGGTATTTCTGAAGAACTGGCTGATCATCCCGGCTTCGTTCCGGCTAAATCAGTTTTAGAGGGGAAAGAAATGTTTGATCCCGGTTTCTTCGGCTTTTCACCGAAAGATGCGGAATATATGGACCCTCAGCTGAGAATGCTTTTGCTCCATTCATGGAAGGCAATCGAGGATGCGGGGTATATCTCCAAAGAAATTCCGGAAACAAGCGTGTATATGTCTGCCAGCACGAACTCTTACCGCAGCCTGCTGCCGGGGGAGACGACAGCACAGCTGGAAACGCCGGATGGCTACGTGTCATGGGTGCTTGCCCAAAGCGGTACGATTCCGACGATGATTTCTCATAAACTCGGGTTGAAAGGGCCGAGCTATTTTGTCCATGCCAACTGCTCATCTTCGTTAATCGGCCTGCATTCGGCTTTTCAAAGCCTGCAGTCCGGCGAAGCCAAGTACGCCCTTGTCGGCGGTGCGACCCTTCATACGGAATCAAGCGCCGGATATGTTCATCAGCCGGGGCTGAATTTTTCAAGCGACGGGCATATTAAAGCGTTTGACGCGGATGCTGACGGAATGATCGGCGGTGAAGGGGCCGGCGCCGTGCTCTTGAAAAAAGCGTCGGATGCGGTTAAGGACGGCGACCATATTTATGCGCTGCTGCGCGGAATCGGCGTCAATAACGACGGAGCGGATAAGGTCGGATTTTATGCGCCGAGCGTCAAAGGACAGGCTGAGGTCATTCAGAAGGTCATTGATCAGACGGGCATACATCCCGAAACGATCGCGTACGTCGAAGCTCACGGCACAGGAACAAAACTCGGCGATCCGATCGAACTGTCCGCACTTCAATCGGTGTACGGCCGATATACAGATAAAAAACAATACTGCGGCATCGGTTCAGTCAAAACAAATCTCGGGCATTTGGATACAGCGGCCGGAATGGCGGGCTGCATCAAGGTTGTCATGAGCTTATATCATCAGGAAATCGCGCCGAGCATCAATTACAAAGAGCCGAATCCGAATCTTCATTTAGAAGACTCTCCGTTTTACGTAGCGGAAGAAAAGAAAGAGTTAACCCGTGAGAACAGAGCGCACCGCATGGCTTTAAGCTCTTTCGGTCTTGGCGGGACAAACACACACGCGATTTTTGAACAATATCCGGATGCATCTGAAGCAGCAGACGCTGCCGGTCCGTTCATCATTCCGTTGTCTGCCAGAAAAAAAGATCGTCTGAAGGAGTACACAAAACAGCTGCTGGCTTTTCTGGAAAGAAAAACGGACACAGACCTCGCTGATCTTGCCTACACGTTCCAAGTCGGAAGGGAAGCGATGGAAGAGCGCGCGGCCTTTATCACAAGCGGCACTGCGGAGCTGAAGCGGCAGCTTGCCGATTTTATCAATGATAAGCCGGCAGTAACAGGCTGCTTCAGAGGAGAAAAACAGCAGGCGAAAGATATTGCCTGGCTTTCTGATGATGATGACAGCGCTGAACTCATTGAGAAATGGCTTGCGAAAGGAAAAGGACCGAAGCTCTGTGAAATGTGGAGTAAAGGCGTCGCCATCAATTGGCACAAGCTTTACAAAGACAAGCATCCGAAACGAATCAGCGTGCCGGTCTACCCGTTTGCAAAGGAGCCGTACTGGCCGAAAAAAGCAGAAAAGAACACATCTGCCGCACACACCGGAGTCTCAGTTTTACACCCGCTCGTGCAGCAAAACACGTCAGATTTGGCCGTTCAGCGGTTCAGCTCACGGTTTACAGGCTCAGAATTTTTCCTGAAGGATCATGTGGTCAGGGAAAAAGCGGTGCTGCCGGGAGCGGCATATTTGGAAATGTCTTATGAAGCGGTAAAACGTGCGCTTGGCGGCTTATTAAAAGACCAAGACAGAATAACGCTCCATCATACGGTCTGGATGAAACCGATCGTCGTTCACGAACAAGAGCGCCAAGTCCATATTGCGCTTTTCCCTGAAGAGGACGGCATCATCTCATATGACATTTACAGCGTAAACGCTGACGGCGAAGAAGTGCTGCACAGCCAAGGACGGGCCGAAATCATTAAGGCTGAACAAGAGCCTGAGGCCGACCTTTCTGCCATACAAAACAGATGCAAAGCGGATATTCTTGATCCGGCGGCCTTTTATCGGGAAGGCAGGAGCAGGGGGATGTTCCATGGAAGAGATTTCCAAGGCATTAAGTCCGCCTTTATCGGTGATAAAGAAGTGCTCTCGGACATACAGCTTCCGGATTCTGTTTCTCACACGAATGGACAATTTACACTTCATCCGAGCATCATTGATTCGGCTATTCAGACGGCGACGATCTGCATTATGCAGGAGTTTTCCGGACAAAAGCTGATTCTGCCGTTTGCGCTGGAATATCTTGAAGTCATCAAAGCATGCACGCCGACTATACGGGCGCATGCACGTTTCAGCGATGGATATCAAACCGGTGATTCCGTGCAGAAAGCCGACATTGACCTGTTCGACGAAACAGGAGCGCTTTGCGTGAAGGTGAGAGGATTCTCTACGAGAGAGCTTGAAGGCGATGCAGAATCGGCTCAGCGGCTATCAGGCTCGGAAAAGGTCTTGTTTGCACCGGTCTGGAAAGAAGCCGCCGCATCCGAGAAAGCTTCTGTCCATGCTGATGAGCATTTGATCATACTTTGTGAAGATGCCTGCCGTATAAAAGATGAAGCGGCATCCGGCCTGAAAGACGCCGAACTGCTGATTGCAGAAGGTGAGGGTGAAACAGCCGCTGAACGCTTCCAAAGCTTTGCGCAGACAATCGCCGAACACATCCGGCGGATCATCAGCGAAAAAAGGCAGGGCCGCATTCTGATTCAGACCGTTATCTCAGCAGACGGCAGCCAGCAATTGTTTGCGGGGTTAACAGGTTTGTTAAAAACAGCCGAGCTGGAATACGGAAAACTTGACTGTCAGCTCATCGAAATGGAATCAATCGGCGAAATGCCGGCTGTCGCTCAAAAACTGAAAAACGACAGTCATCGGCCGCATGATAAACATATCCGTTATAAAGGAGAAAAACGGTATGTGAAGGCTTGGGAAGAAATGCATCCCGCAGGGGGCGGCATCGTCTGGAAGGACGAAGGTGTATATCTGATTACCGGAGGCGCGGGAAGCCTGGGCTTGATGTTCGCAAAAGAAATCGCAGGTCGCGTAAAACACCCGAAAATCATTCTGACCGGCCGCTCAAATCTGGCAGAAGCCAAACAGCGTGAGCTTGCTATGCTTCAGCACTCCGGCGCAAATGTCGTCTACAAAAAGCTGAATGCGGCAGACCGGCGGGAAAATGAAGCGCTGATCAAAGAGATTACGTCGGAATTCGGAAAGCTTAACGGAATTATTCACGCTGCGGGAGTGATACAAGACCGCTTCCTGCTGCAAAAAACGAAGGAAGAGTTCAGAGAAGTACTTGACCCGAAAGTCATCGGAACCGCTTATTTAGATGAAGCCAGCAAAGACTGCAATCTTGACTTTTTCGTATTGTTCTCCAGTGTTTCCGGCGTTCTCGGCAATGTCGGGCAGGCTGATTATGCCGCCGGCAACGCGTTTATGGATGCATACGCCGCTTACAGGCAATCCCTTACGGAGAATGGCCTTCGGCACGGAAAAACGGTCGCCTTTAACTGGACGCTGTGGAAAGATGGCGGTATGCAGGCGGGAGACGAGACGGAGAAAATGATGAAAAAAGCTTTCGGCATGGTTCCGCTTCAAAAGGCGTCAGGCCTGGCTGCATTTTATGAAGGAATGGCTCAGGAAAAGCCGCAACTTTTAGCAGCCGAAGGACACGCAGCAAAATTAAAACAGTCGTTCCTATCTGTTTCTGAAACTGAAAAGCCGCAGGTGCAGAGTATAGAGCCTGTATCCGCCGTTTCGGGAGACAAATGGCACGGTGCGCTTATCCGATTGGTCAGTTCAATTTTAAAAGTCGGCCAAGACGAGATTGATATTGATACGGAACTGAGTGAATACGGTTTTGATTCCGTATCGTTTACCGTCTTTACGAATCAATTAAATGAAGCGTATCAGCTGGAGCTGGCGCCGACGATCTTCTTCGAACACGGGACGATCCGCAGTTTAGCAGAGTATTTGACGGATGAGGCAGAAGCCGGCCTTCCTTCTCAGCCGGAAGAAAAACACGATGCAGAAGAATCTCTTCAAACGCTTCACACCGCTTTGACAGCCATGGTAAGCGGCATTTTAAAAGTTGACCGTGAGGACATTGAGACAGATACGGAATTGAGTGAATACGGTTTTGATTCCGTATCCTTTACCGTCTTTACGAATCAATTAAATGAAGCGTATCAGCTGGAGCTGGCGCCGACGATTTTCTTTGAGTACGGAACGATCAGCGGTCTCGCCGGATATTTGGCAAAAGAGCATCCGGGCCGTTTCGGCGAAAAGAAGAAAGAGTCTCCGAAAAAAGAGCAGCCAAAAGCCCAAAAACCGAAAATGCAGCGGAAAAAGCGCTTCGCAACGGTAATGAACGCTGCGGCAGCGACACAAGAGCCGCGCCGCTTGGACCCGGTTGCCATTGTCGGAATCAGCGGCCGATTCCCGGGTGCAAAGGATATAGAGGAATTTTGGCGCAATTTGAAAGAAGGAAAGGATTCGATCACAACCATTCCGAAAGAACGCTGGGATTGGCAAGCGTTTGATGGCGACCCGAATCTTGAAGGGAACAAAACGAATATCAAGTGGGGCGGCTTTATCGACGGAATAGCTGAATTTGATCCGCTGTTCTTTGGGATTTCACCGCGGGAAGCCCAATATTTAGATCCGCAGCAGCGGCTGTTATTGACTTATGCATGGCGGGCGATAGAAGATGCGGGCTGTAAGCCGGAAAGCCTTTCCGGCACAAATACGGGCGTCTTTATCGGCACCGGAAATACCGGTTATAAAGATTTGTTCACAAGGGCAGGTCTTGCGCCGGAAGGACATGCGGCGACAGGCAGCATGATTCCTTCCATTGGTCCGAACCGTTTGAGCTATTTGTTAAATCTTCACGGGCCGAGCGAGCCGATTGAAACGGCATGCTCAAGCTCGCTTGTGGCGATTCACCGGGCGGTATCCGCTATAGAAAACGGAGAATGCGACATGGCGATTGCCGGGGGAATCAACACGATTCTGACGGAAGAAGCGCATATCAGCTACAGCAAAGCAGGCATGCTCAGCAAAGACGGAAAATGCAAAACCTTCTCCAAAGATGCCAACGGGTATGTCAGAGGAGAAGGCGCGGGAATTCTGATGCTCAAGAAGCTGACAGATGCAGAACGTGACGGCAATCCGATTTACGGCGTGATCCGCGGTACGGCTGAAAACCACGGCGGCCGGGCGAATACGTTAACCTCGCCGAATCCGAAACTGCAGGCTGATTTATTGGTGAAAGCATATCGGAAAGCGGGAGTGGACCCGAGCACCGTCACGTATATTGAAGCGCACGGTACAGGAACGGAATTGGGCGATCCGATTGAAATAAACGGTCTGAAAGCGGCGTTTCACGAGCTGGCGAAAACAAATCAAGAGCCCGAAGTCTCCGGTCACCGCTGCGGCATCGGTTCGGTCAAAAGCAATATCGGCCATTTAGAGCTTGCCGCGGGGGTATCAGGCGTCATGAAAGTGCTTTTGCAAATGAAACACAAAACGCTGGTGAAAAGCCTGCATTGCGAGACGATCAATCCGTACATTCAGCTTGATGACAGTCCTTTCTACATCGTGCGGGAAAATCAGGAATGGACGGCAGCAAAAGATAGAAACGGAAATGCCATTCCGCGCCGGGCCGGGGTCAGCTCATTTGGCATCGGCGGGGTCAACGCCCATATCGTCATTGAAGAGTATGTCCCGAAAGCAGCCGCTCAGCCTGAGCACAGCCCGGAAAATCCGGCAATCATCCTTTTGTCCGCCAAATCAAAAGAAAAATTGTTTGAACAGGCGCAGCAGCTGCAAAAAGCGATCCGTCAAACGCCGTATACAGATCAAGACTTGGCGGGCGTCGCTTATACGCTGCAAACCGGAAGGGACGAAATGGAAGAGCGCTTGGCCATTCTTGCAGCGACGATGGCGGAATTGGAAACAAAGCTGGAAGCATTTACGAAAAATGAGAAAAACATCGCCGGGCTGTATACCGGCCAGTCTCACCGCAATAAAGATACGTTTGCCTTGTTCACGGCCGATGAAGATATGGACATCGTCATTGACGCTTGGATCAGAAAAGGCAAATTCGCCAAGCTGGCAGAGGTATGGGTGAAAGGCGGCGTGTTGAATTGGAACCGGCTGTATGAAAAGGGTACGCCGCGTTTACTCAGTCTTCCGTCTTATCCGTTCGCAAAAGACACGTATTGGGTGCCTGAGAATCCTGACAAAAAGAAGGTCCATACAGAGGAACGGATGAAACGTATTCTGACGAAACAATGGGAACTGAGCCCGCTCGAACTGCGTGAACCGTGCGCACGTTCCGTTGCGATTTTGACAGGCGGGGACACGATCAATCTCGCAGAAGAGATCGCAGCGCATATGCCGAATCACCGTATCATCACCGCATCAGACCTTTCCGGTGAATATGACTGGCAGGCGTTTTACGGAGTCATCGACCTCCTCGGCGCAGCGAAAGAAGATTCTCAAGACATGGCCGGAATCAAATGGCTTCAGCAATTGATTGAGCATGGGCATAAAGAAGGGATGACACTGCTTTGTGTCACGAAAGACCTTGAGTCATTAAATAAAGAGGCCAATCAAACAACAGGAGCAAAACGGGCCGGTCTGTACAGAATGCTGGCATGTGAGTACGGTCATCTGTCTTCAAGGCATCTCGACCTTGAAGGAGCGCTTTCGGATGACGAACTGGCGAAGCAGATTGCCGATGAGTTTCATGCCCGTACTGATGACGCGGAAGTTTGCCGGAGGGACGGCTTGCGCTACCGCGCCGTATTGAGCGCCTCAGAAAATATGAATATGCAAGGCGAGAGAATTGATTTTCCGGACAACCATGTGCTTCTGATCACCGGAGGGACGAGAGGGATCGGTCTTTTATGCGCACGCCATTTTGCCGAACATTACGGAGTGAAAAAACTGGTGCTTACAGGACGTGAGACCCTTCCGCCGCGAAGTGAGTGGACAGGCGGACTGAATGGGGTGACGGCTTCTGTAAAAGCGAAAATTGAAGCTGTTCTCGACTTGGAATCCAAAGGTGTACAAGTGAAGGTATTGTCAGTCCCGTTAGCTGATGAAGCCGGGCTGAGACAGGAACTGAGTCAGATAAAACAGACGCTCGGACCTATCGGCGGCGTGATTCACTGCGCGGGTGTGACCGATAAAGAGACGCTCGCATTCATCAGAAAAACCGATGAAGACATACAGCGCGTGCTCGAGCCGAAAGTAGACGGGCTTCAGGCGTTATACAGTGTGCTCAGCGAAGAGCCGCTGAAGTTTTTCGTCTTGTTCTCTTCCGTGTCAGCTGCGATACCGGCGCTTTCGGCAGGACAGGCCGACTATGCCATGGCCAATGCGTATATGGACTATTTTGCAAACTCATACAAAGAGCAGCTGCCGATCGTAAGCATTCAGTGGCCGAACTGGAAAGAAACCGGAATGGGCGAAGTAACGAACAAAGCTTATAAAGAGAGCGGGCTATACAGCATCACGAATGCAGAAGGATTACAGCTCCTTGACGGCATACTTCTTGAATCAGCAAGGGGCCCGGTGCTGCCGGCCGTTCTGAATCCTAAGCTGTGGAAGCCGGAGCGATTCCTGCGGCGGAGCAGGCAGGATCAGCCAATGAGTCCGGCTATGGTAAAACCGGCGGAAAAAACCGCTGATACTGCCGCAGACAACGCTCAATTAACAAGGAAAACAGAAGAATGGCTGAAAGAATTATTTTCTGAAGAGCTGCGGATTGACCAGGATCAGCTTGAGACAGACGTATTATTCCAAGATTACGGAGTGGACTCCATTATCCTTGCCCAGCTTCTGCAGCGGATCAATCGGAATCTCTCGGCATCGCTTGACCCGTCCATTCTGTATGAATATCCGACGATTCAATCTTTCGCAAATTGGCTTCTCGAAGGATATACAGAAGTTTTGTCAGAACGGTTTGATTTGGCGGCGGCGGAGCCTGTTCTGAAGAAGCCGGCTGAGCCGGTGATTGAAACACAAGCCGTTAAGGTGCAAGAAGAGCCGGCCGGAAAACAGATTCACCGGGAAGATATCGCGGTCGTCGGCATGTCCTGCCGGTTTCCGGGAGCGGCTTCTTTAGAGGCGTACTGGTCGCTTTTGGCTGAAGGCCGTTCGGCTATCCGTCCTGTTCCGGCTGAACGATGGGGGTGGAAGACGCCTTATTACGCGGGAATGCTTGACGGAATCAATCAATTTGATCCGGACTTCTTTTTACTGGCAGAAGAAGATGTAAAGGCAATGGACCCTCAAGCTTTGGCCGCTCTGGAAGAATGCCTTAACCTGTGGTATCACGCGGGCTATACGCCGGATGAGATAAAGGGAGAAGCAATAGGTGTGTATCTCGGCGGACGCAGCCGTCACAGACCGGGTGAAGAGAAACTGCTGGACGCGAAAAACCCGATCGTCGCACTGGGCCAGAATTATTTGGCCGCAAATCTCTCTCAATACTTTGATATGCGCGGCCCGAGCGTTGTCCTCGATACGGCTTGTTCTTCTGCTTTAGTCGGAATGAATATGGCCGTGCAGGCTCTTGTAACAGGAGAAATAAAAGCGGCCGTCGTCGGCGGCGTGAGCCTGTTTGAATCAGAAGAAACCCATAAATTATTTGCACAGCGCGGCATATTAAGTAAAGCGCAGTCGTTCCATGTATTTGACGAACGCGCCGATGGAGTCGTGCTGGGCGAGGGTGTCGGAATGGTTCTATTAAAAACCGTGTCTCAGGCGATTGAAGACGGAGATTCTATTTATGCCGTAGTGAAGGCGGCATCCGTCAATAATGACGGAAGAACGGCCGGCCCGGCTACGCCGAGTCTGGAAGCGCAAAAATCCGTCATGAAGACGGCTCTTGAAAAAAGCGGAAAACAGCCGGAAGACATTACTCATATTGAAGCGAACGGTTCAGGCACGGTCGTGACGGATCTGTTAGAACTGAAGGCCATTCAATCCGTCTACCGTTCAAAAGACGCCGGCCCGCTCGGAATCGGATCTGTGAAACCGAACATCGGGCACCCGCTTTGCGCGGAAGGAATTGCAAGTTTCATAAAAGTTGTTCTCATGCTGAAAGAAAAGAGCTTTATTCCGTTTTTATCAGGCGAGCATGAAAACACACATTTTGATAGAGAAAAGGCCAATATTCAGTTCAGCCGCACTCTGGCAGACTGGCCGTCACCAATACCGGCGGCAGGAATTAACTGCTTTGCCGACGGCGGAACAAACGCCCACGTCATTGTGGAAGCGTGGCAGGAAGACGAAGGGCGCCGAATCAAGCGCCATCCTTTAACACCGCCTGCATTAAATAAGCGGCTGATTTCGCCGGACAGCAAAGAAGAAACGAACGAAAAAGCTGCGGCAAACATCTGGGATACCTATGAAGTGGAGGTTTAACGTGAAGAACTTCAATAAGCAAATCACTTTATCGCTGAAAAATCCGTTTATTTTACATCATGACGTTTACGGACAAAAAGTCCTTCCGGGATTGGCTTATATTGATATGTTTTATCAGATTTTCAAAGAGCGCGGCTATTCATACGACGGGCTTCAGCTGCGCCATTTATCCATATATCAGCCGCTTATTGCGAAAGAAGACAGCGCCGTCAAGCTTACGGTTGAATGTACAAAGGTAAAAGAAGGGCGCTGGAAACTTACCGCAAAAGGGGCTGAGGTCAGCGGCGGACGAGTACAGCCGGAAGAACGTATTTACGTCAAAGCGGAAATGCACGAGACGGCACCCGCAATTTTCAGTGACACGCTTGATCTTGACTCTGTCAAACGCGAGGCGGAACGCACCATCGATTTAAATGAGCTGTATGCACAATGCAGAAGCCAGGAATTGGTTCACAGCGGATATATGAAAGCAGAAGGAGAAGTGTTTGAGGAGCGGGACGGCGTCATCTTTGATGTATCGCTCGGAAAAGACGCGATGGGACAGGCCGGGGGGTTTTTGTTCCATCCGACTCTCCTTGACGGAAGCGGCGTCGGCGCAAACCTATTGATCTCATCGCTGTTAAATGGGGAAAAGAGGCTGTTTCTGCCTCTTTTCTACGAATCTTTTACAGCTTCCGAACCTTTGCAGGCCGGCTGCATCACGAGAATCAAACGTTCGTCGCTTCGGCAGGAAAAGGAGCTCATTTACATTACACTGGAGTTTTTTAACGCATCCGGCCGAAAAGTAGCCGAGCTGAAAGATTTCACAAGCAAGCTCGTGCGGGATGCCGAGCTGATCAATACAGAACGAAAGACTGCTGAGAAGTCTCCTGAAAAAGCCGGTTTACCGGAAGTTGCGGCATCGCTTGAAGGCGGACACCCGCATGAGGAAGCAGAGCGGTATGTCATGAATCTGATGGCGGAAAAAATCGGCAAGCCGCTTGAACAGATTGATTCTCAAGTCGGCTACTATGAAATGGGGCTGACATCGTCCGGACTGCTTGACGTCGTCGAAACGATCAGCGAAAAAATCGGCGAAACCCTTTCTCCGACTTTGCTGTTTGAATATACGACGGCAGCAGAGCTGGCAGCTTTCCTGACTGAGCAGTACGGGAGCCATTTCAGCGCGTCTCCGGCAAAAATGGAGAAGCCGGTTGAGCCGCAAACAGAGAGAAGAGGGAAAAGCAGTGTTCCGCAAGATGAAGATATCGCGATTATCGGCATGGCCGGCCGCTACCCGCAGGCCGAAAATATTCATCAATTCTGGGAAAACCTGAAAGAAGGAAAAAACTGTGTCACCGAAATTCCGGAGTCTCGCTGGGACTGGCGCCGGTTTGAAAATGTAAAGTCGCCTTCCGGAAAGAGCATTTCAAAATGGGGCGGATTTATTGATGATCCGGATTGCTTTGATCCCCAATTTTTCCGGATTACGCCGCGGGAAGCTGAAACAATGGACCCTCAGGAACGGCTGTTTTTACAAACATGCTGGGAAACGATTGAGGATGCCGGATATACGCCGAAGTCGCTCGCAGAGGCGCGCGGACGGAATAAGAGACAGCGCGTCGGCGTCTTCGCAGGGGTGATGCATAAGGATTATACGTTGGTCGGGGCTGAAGCTTCTTCTGAAGATCATGTATTCCCGCTTTCTCTTAATTATGCGCAAATCGCAAACAGAGTTTCATATTTTTGCAATTTTCACGGGCCGAGCATGGCGGTCGATACGGTCTGTTCATCTTCGCTGACTGCGGTTCACCTTGCTGCGGAAAGCATTCGGCGCGGGGAATGTGAATCGGCGGTTGCCGGAGGGGTCAATTTGTCGCTGCATCCGAATAAATATCTGACATACGGTTTATGGGACATGTTTTCAACAGACGGGGTTTGTCATACATTCGGGAAAGACGGAGACGGCTATGTACCGGCTGAAGGAATCGGTGCCGTTTTATTAAAACCGCTGCGAGAGGCGGTAAAAGACGGCGACCGGATTTATGCGGTGATAAAGGGCAGTGCCGTCAATCACGTGGGGACAGTGAGCGGAATTTCCGTGCCGAGTCCTGTCGCGCAGGCTGATTTGATTGAAGAATGCCTGGACAAAGCGGGCATCGATCCGCGCACGGTCAGTTATATTGAGGCGCACGGGACGGGAACTTCTCTCGGCGATCCGATCGAGGTTCAAGGCCTTGTCAAGGCGTTCCGCCAGTACACACAGGACAAACAGTTCTGTTCGATCGGATCAGTGAAGTCCAATATCGGCCATGCGGAATCGGCTGCGGGCATCAGCGGCTTAAGCAAGGTTGCCCTGCAGCTTCACCATAAAACTTTGGTGCCGTCTCTTCATTCGGAGGAGCTGAATCCGTATTTAGATTTTGAACAATCACCGTTTTACGTCCAGCATCATACCGAAGCATGGCAGCAGCCATCAGTGACGGAAAACGGAAACGAAACCGTATATCCTCGGCGTGCGGGCATCAGCTCTTTCGGGGCGACAGGTTCAAACGTGCATCTCATTCTGGAGGAATTTATCCCTGAAGAATCACACGGAACAAATGCTGAACCGGCAGAAGAACAGACATTCATTTTCCCGGTTTCAGCCCGGAATGAAGAACGGCTAAAAGAGTATGTTGCGAAGCTGTCTGCATTTATTCATCCCGGCCTGCCGCTTGAGGATGCGGCGTATACACTTCAGATCGGCCGTGAACAGATGGAGGAGCGGGTTGCGTTCACCGCTCAGAATATGACACAGCTCAAAGAGCGGCTGGAAGGCTTTCTGGCGGGTAAAACGGTCAGCGGGTGCTGGCGGAACCGAGCTGATAAAAGCAAACAGGCAGAGCTTGCTCCGGACTTGATACATAAATGGCTTTCTTCCGGGAGACTGGAGATGATTGCCGAAAAGTGGGCCGGCGGAGGAACGATGGATTGGAATCTCTTGTACGGTGAAAACAAACCGAATCGGATCAGCCTGCCGACGTATCCGTTTGAAAAAATCCGGTATTGGGTGCCGAAGGCGGAGAAAAGAGAATCGCTGCCGCAAAAAAATGCAGGCATGCTGCATCCGCTCCTGCATGAAAATGTATCAAACATGTCAGGCGTCCGTTTTCGGTCCTCGTTTAGCGGCGGAGAATTTTTCCTGAAAGATCACGTCGTCAAAAACGAGCGGACGTTACCGGGCGCGGCTTATCTGGAAATGGTCCGGGCGGCCGTTGAACATGCGGCAGAAACGAAGGAAGAAGGAACAGTCCGGCTGAAACATGTCGTATGGATACGTCCGTTTACAGCGGCGGATGAGTCCGCAGAACTGTATCTCCGCCTTTATGACGAAGAAAATGGAGAGATGGGATTTACGGTTTACAGTGAATCGGCTTCCTCGGAAGAAGAGCCCGTACTCTATGCGCAAGGAAGCGCAGCGTTTGTCCGAGCGGGCGAACCGGCCAAAATCGAGATTGACAAATTAAGAGAGTCACGCCGTCTGATCACACCTGACGCTTGCTATCAGGCATACAAACAGATGGGGATTGAATACGGGGATGCTCACAAAGCGGTCACGGAAATCTATGCAAAAGACAGCGAAGTGCTCGCGAAGCTCTCACTCCCGTCATCTATTTCTCATACAAAAGATCAGTTTGTCCTCCATCCGAGCCTTTTGGATGCGGCCTTCCACGCGACAATCGGGTTAATGCTTGACAGAGACGGGACTGACATACGGCCGATGCTGCCGTTTGCTCTCGAACAGATTGATGTGTTGAAAAGCTGTAAAAGCGATATGTGGGTTTCCATTGCGTACAGCGGCGAAAGCAAGCCTGAAGATGCCGTGCAGAAGCTGGATATTGATGTATGTGACGAACAAGGCAATGTATGTGTGAAAATGACTGGTTATTCCGCACGGGAAATTGAAACGGATAAAACAGATACACTATATTTTGAACACGTATGGGAAGAAAGGGCCGCTGTACATGAAAAAGCGCCGATCCATTTCAAAGCCCGTCACGTGATGATATCTGACCGGTTTACGGATCAAATGAACAGCATACAGACAGACTTCAGCTGTCATGTGCTCCGTGATCAGCATAAGAGTGAAGACGAACGATTTGAAGCTTGTGCGCTTCAGGCGTTCGAAGAAGTGAAGAAAATCCTCGCTTCAAATTCCGGCGGGCGCGAGCTCATTCAGATTGTCGTGCCTCAAGAAGCGGATACGCAGCTCCTTTGCGGTTTAACAGGGCTTTTGAAAACAGCGGCGCTTGAAAACCCGAACTTGACAGGCCAGCTGATTGAAACGGAGCCGGACGTCAAGGCAGACACGCTGTCCCGATATGTAAAAGAATGCAGCGCTCATCCTGATGACAAGCATATTCGCTATGAAAACGGCAGGCGCTATACGGCACAATGGCAGGAAACAGGGCTTGAACAGTTCGGCGCCGAAAAGCCGTGGAAGGATAAAGGTGTTTATCTGATCACAGGCGGTGCGGGCGGACTCGGATTTTTATTCGCCAAAGAAATCGCCCGGCATGCAAAAGACGCCGTTCTTATTTTAACGGGGCGTTCTCTGTTGGATAACCGTAAAAAAGCCCAGCTTCAAGAACTGTCCGATCTCGGCGCGCAAGCTGTGTACAAACAAACGGACATGACGGAAAAACAAGAAGTTCAATCGCTCATAGCGGACATCTGTCGGCAGTACGGCGGATTAAACGGTATCATACACAGCGCCGGAACGATAAAAGACAACTATATTCTCAAAAAACACAAAGATGAAATCCGTGATGTACTGGCGCCAAAAGTCTCCGGGCTGGTTCATCTTGATGAAGCGGCAAAGGACATTGAGCTTGATTTTCTGATTCTTTTCTCTTCCGGAGCCGGAAGCGCCGGAAGCGCGGGCCAGGCTGATTATGCGATGGCCAATGCGTTTATGAACGCCTTCAGTGAAAAAAGAAACCGTAAAAAAGCCCGAAATGAACGCTATGGACATACCCTTTCAATCTGCTGGCCGCTTTGGAAAGACGGCGGCATGACGGTTGATGCTGAAACGGAAGCCATGCTGACAAAAGAAAGCGGCATGGTCCCTATGCAAACAGAAAACGGCATTCATGCTTTGTACCGCGGGTGGGCGGCAAACACATCCCAAGTCATGGTGACGGAAGGCTACGCCGCAAAAATCCGGACGTTTCTGAAAAAATCAGCGGATGATCAGCCGGATAAGGGCAGCGAAACGGAAGAAACGGCAGGTCTTACAGCAGGCGGAGAGAACATGCTTGCAGAAAAAACGGAGCATTTCTTGAAACAAGTGCTTTCGGAAGTGACCAAACTTCCTGTCGGCAAAATTGACGCCAAGGCGCCTATGGAAGATTACGGTATTGATTCGATTATGATTATGCATTTGACGGGCCGGCTGGAAAAGAGCTTCGGCTCATTGTCAAAAACATTGTTTTTCGAGTACCAGAATATCGAATCGCTGGCGCAGTATTTTATGAAAGCACACCGGGACACGCTGCTGGAAGTGACCGGGATGAAAATAGAAGAAACCCCTGCAGCCAAACCTGCGCTGTCTGAGAAAGCGAAAGTAAAGCCCGTTTTCAAACGGAATGAAGGCAAAAAAGGCTTTGCGCAAGTCCGTCCAGACACTCTGGAAAATCAGCAGCTGACGGAGCGTGAAGATATCGCAATTATCGGTATATCAGGACGATATCCGCAGGCCGAAAATCTTCAGGAATTTTGGAAGAATTTGAGTGAAGGCACTGACTGCATAACCGAAATTCCAAACGATCGCTGGGATCACAGTCTTTATTACGACGCTGATAAAGATAAAGAAGGCAAGACGTACGGAAAATGGGGAGGATTTTTGAAAGACGTGGACAAATTTGATCCGCAATTCTTCTCTATTTCGCCCCGGGATGCAAAATTGATGGACCCACAGGAGCGGTTATTCCTGCAATGTGTCTACGAAACGATGGAAGATGCCGGTTACACGCGCAAAAAGCTCACGGAAAAATCGGGTGATTTGCTTGGCGCCAATGTCGGTGTTTACGTCGGCGTCATGTACGAGGAATATCAGCTTTACGGAGCCGAAGAACAGGCGCGCGGAAAATCGCTTGCGCTGACCGGAAATCCGTCATCAATTGCGAACAGGGCTTCCTATGTATTCGGTTTTAACGGCCCGAGCATGGCTCTGGATACGATGTGCTCTTCTTCTTTAACAGCCATTCATCTGGCATGCCAGAGCTTGCGGAACGGGGAATGCGAGGCAGCATTTGCCGGTGGTGTCAATGTATCCGTTCATCCGAATAAATATTTGATGCTCGGCCAGAACAGATTTTTATCAAGCAAAGGCAGATGTGAAAGTTTCGGAGAAGGCGGAGACGGTTATGTGCCCGGTGAAGGAGTGGGCGCCGTACTCCTTAAGCCGCTTTCTAAAGCGAAAGCGGACGGTGATCATATTTACGGCCTGATCAAAGGAACGGCCGTGAACCATGATGGAAAAACAAACGGGTATTCCGTACCGAATCCGAACGCCCAAGCCGCGGTGATCAAACAGGCGTTAAAAGACGCGGGAACCGATCCGAGGGCGGTCAGCTACATCGAAGCCCACGGCACCGGGACTTCACTCGGCGATCCGATTGAAATCACGGGTCTGACAAAAGCCTTTTCAGAACAAACACAAGATAAACAGTTTTGTGCCATCGGCTCAGCGAAATCCAATATCGGCCACTGTGAAAGCGCGGCGGGCATCGCCGGGCTGACGAAGGTGCTCCTGCAAATGAAGCATAAGCAGCTCGCACCGTCATTGCATTCCCGGACGCTTAACCCGAATATTGATTTTCCGAGTACGCCGTTCAAAGTGCAGCAGACGCTTGAAGAGTGGAAAAGACCGGTCATAAATGAAAACGGAGTAAATAAAGAATTGCCGAGAACCGCGGGGCTTTCCTCATTCGGAGCCGGCGGCGTCAACGCTCATATTGTCATCGAAGAATATTCCGCTGATGAGGATAAGGAGACGGCTTATGCTGCGCCTCATCCGTCGATGATCGTCCTTTCCGCGAAAAATGAGCAACGGCTTCAAAAACGGGCGGAACGTCTTCTTGATGCGCTGCGGAGCGGGCGTTACCGGGAAGCGGATCTGAGCCGGATCGCATATACACTTCAAATCGGCCGTGAACCGATGGAAGAGCGTCTCGGAATGATTGTCAGCAATTTGCGCGAGCTTGAAGAGAAGCTTGACGAATTTACGGACGGCAAGGAGTCAATTGACCAGCTCTACCGCGGACAAGTCAAACAGAATAAAGACACGATGGCGCTGTTTGCGGCTGATGAGGACATGGAAAAAACCATTGAGGCGTGGCTTGAAAAAGGCAAAGCCGCAAAGGTATTAGAGCTTTGGGTGAAGGGCCTTCCGCTGAATTGGGATAAGCTGTATCAATTGGGCAGACCTCAAAAAATCAGTCTCCCGGCCTACCCGTTTGCAAAAGACCGTTATTGGATCGACACATCAGCTGATGCAGCTGTCAAAAGACCGGCCGACACACAGTCTGCGCCGATCGCACCGGCGGCCGCCCCGGAACCGGTCATTGAAGTAACAACTCTTCACGAGGAGACTGTCAAAGAAAAACCGTCAAACATTACACTGCAGTCTTTGAGCGGCGCGAAACCGAAAAGAACCGTACAGCCCGCTTCCCGTCCGGCGGTTTCCGCTGAAAAAGTAAGTGCCGTATTGACCGAAAGTTTGGCAGACGTTTTATATATGGATGCCGACGATATCGACGCAGACGACACATTTATTGATATCGGCATGGATTCAATTACAGGTCTTGAATGGATAAAGTCTGTTAATAAAGCATACGGCACGTCCCTTACGGTGACGAAAGTATATGATTATCCGACAATCCGCCAGTTTGCGGCCTTCTTGCAAAAAGAGCTCGGGACAGAACCGATCCTTGAGGAAGCAACCGAACCGCAGAAAACAGAAGCCGTGAAAAAACCGTCAAACATCATGCTGCAGCCTTTAAACGCTCATAAGCAGCATGTGATCCAAGCAGAAGCGGATATTCTGGAGGCGATGTCAGAAACGGCAGCTTCCGCCGAACCGGAAGAACCGATTGAAGCGGTGCATGATGAGTTATCAAAAGCACTGGCTGATGTATTGTACATGGAGCGGCATGAAGTAGATATTGATGAGGCCTTTATTGACTTGGGTATGGATTCGATTACCGGTCTTGAATGGATAAAGGCCGTCAATAAACGGTACGGCACGGACTGTAACGTAACGAAAGTGTATGATTATCCGACAATCCGTCAATTTGCCGATTTTCTGCGTACGCAGCCGTCTGTCCGCGGAAGAAAAAAACAGACGGTTCCCGTACGTCCAAAGCCGCTTACGCAGCAACATGCCCCGCAGGAAAAAACACCTGCCGAGCCGGAGAGATTAACGGTTCAAAAGGAACCTGAACCGGTGCAGGCCAAACGGGAGCCTAAAGACGAGATAGCGGACGCGATAGCCATCGTCGGCATGTCGGGCAAGTACCCGGATGCGCCGGACCTAAAGACGTATTGGGACAACTTAGCCCGTGCGAAAAACGCCATTCGCGACATCCCGCTTTCCCGCTGGGATGTAAACAAATACTATGATCCGGCCTTAAACAAGAAGGGCAAAGTATACTGCAGATCAATCGGTATGCTTGACGGCATTGAAGAGTTTGATCCGCTGTTCTTTAATATATCTCCGTCTGAAGCGGAACTTATGGACCCGCAGCACCGGATATTTTTACAGGAAGGTTTTAAAGCCTTTGAAGATGCGGGTTACAGCTCAAAAGAATTAAACGGGAAAAATTGCGGCGTTTATTTGGGGATTATGAACAATGAATACGGCATGATGTTAAACAAACATCAGACAGGAGGAAGCGCGACGGGCAACAGTTTCAGCATCGCGGCGGCCCGCCTGCCTTATTATCTCAATTTGAAAGGGCCGGCCATTCCGATCGATACGGCATGCTCTTCATCTCTCGTCGGGACTCATTTGGCGCGTCAGGCGCTGTTGAATCATGAAATTGACATGGCGCTTGTCGGCGGTGTGACCTTGTATTTAACGCCTGAATCATACATCAGCATGTGTGAAGCCGGAATGCTGTCTCCTGACGGCCAATGTAAAGCATTTGATAACAGTGCGAACGGATTTGTGCCTGGCGAAGGCGCGGGGGCGCTCGTTTTGAAGAGGCTGAAAGATGCGGAAGCCGATCAAGACCATATTTACGGAGTCATTATCGGATCTGGAATTAACCAGGACGGAAAAACCAACGGCATTACCGCACCAAGCGCGAAAAGCCAAATGGATTTAGAGCGCCAAGTGTATGAAGCGCACAACATCCACCCTGAGAGCATCACCTATGCGGAAATGCACGGCACCGGCACAAAGCAGGGGGATCCGATTGAATTAGAAGCCCTGTCTTCTGTATTTAAGGAAAAAACGGACCGCAAACAATTTTGCGCCATCGGTTCGGTTAAATCGAATATTGGGCATACGTCGGCGGCGGCAGGCGTAGCAAGCGTCCAGAAGGTTCTGCTGTCGATGAAGCATCAGCAGCTTGTGCCGACCCTTCATTTCAGCACGCCGAATGAACATTTTGATTTCGATGACTCGCCTTTATTTGTCAATACCGAACTCAAACCTTGGGAAACAGGCGGAGCACTGCGGCGGGCCTGTGTCAGCTCATTCGGCTACAGCGGCACAAACGCTCATCTCGTTATCGAAGAGTATCAGCCGAAAGACCGGGGAAGCCGTAAGCCTGATGAGACAAACATTTTTGTGCTGTCGGCGAAAAAAGCGCCTCAGGTAAAAACCTATGCCGAGTCTGTGATCGAATTTGCAAAAGCCAATCAGAATATCAATCTTTCAGATATGGCGTACACGCTTCAAACCGGGCGTGATGCGATGGATTACCGTCTTGCGGTTACAGCCGGTTCGAGAGAAGAACTGGTCAGCCGTTTAACCGATTTTGTAAACGGAAATACGGGTGAAGGGATATATCAAGCCCATATCAAAACGGCTAAAAAAGAAATCAAAGCATTTGAAACGGACGATGACCTGAAGCAGCTTGTGAGGTCATGGTTCGATAAGAAAAAATACGCCAAAATAGCAGAATTGTGGGCCAAAGGGCTCCAGATGGACTGGGACAGACTCTATCAAGGCGAAAAACCCCGCAGAATCAGTCTGCCGGCTTATCCGTTTGCGAAGGAGCCGTACTGGCTGCCTGAGCCGAAAGTCATACCGCAGGAAACAGAAGACCGGCGCGAGGCTGTGCTTTTAGAAAAGCAATGGGTTCCGTGTGAGATCGATTCGGCCGGTGAGAAAAGCGGCAGGACGGTCATGATTCTGGCTGATGGAAGAACAGCGGAGCTAGCCGAAGAGACTGCAAAGCATTTCGCTGACTCATTCATTCTCCCGGTCGATTCGGCTGACACTGCAGCTAGCGATTGGAATCACATAGATGGCGCAATCGATCTGACGGGATGCGGAGACGAAGACCCTTCACTGGAAGGGATCAGCCGGCTCCAGACTCTGATTGATACAAGCCGCCGGCAGGCGCGGCCGCTGACGCTGCTATATGTAACAAAAGGCTTGGAGCCATTTCAGCAGAAAACGATTCATCTTGCAGGAGCGGCAAAAAGCGGCCTGTACAGAATGCTTCAAAATGAGTATCAAAACGTGACGTCCAGACACATGGATGCCGATACAGATACGGATCAGCAGACGCTTGCCAAACAGATTGCAGATGAATTTGCGGCGGACAGCACAGAACCGGAAATCTGCCGCCGAAACGGACAGAGATACCGTGCTTTATTCAGGGAGATTCCAAGCGGGAAGCGAGCAGAACATAAGCCCGCACCGTTTCCTGAAGACCATGTGCTTTTCATTACCGGAGGCACGAGGGGACTGGGTCTCTTATGCGCCCGCCATTTCACAGAAAAACACGGCGTGAAAAAAGTAGTGCTGACAGGCAGGGAGCCGATTCCTCCCCGCGATGAACGGTCAGCCGTTAATACGAGGCTGAAAGAGAAGATACGGGCGATTGAAGAGCTTGAAGCAAAAGGAGTGCAGGTGGCGGTGATCAGTCTGAAATTGTCTGATCATGATGCGGCGGCAGCGGAAATTGAAACGATCCGGCGCACGATGGGACCGATAGGCGGCGTCATTCACTGTGCGGGATCGGTTAATTCAGTAAATCCGGCGTTTATCAGAAAGACTGCCGACGATATACAAGAAGTGCTGGAACCGAAAGTCGCCGGGCTTCAAACATTAAGCAGCCTTTTCACAAATGATCCTTTGAAATTTTTTGTCTTATTTTCTTCAGTATCTGCAGTCGTTCCGGCGCTCGCGGCGGGACAGTCGGATTATGCGATGGCAAATGCGTACATGGATTATTTCGCGGCGGCTCATCAGCATCAATATCCGTTAGTCAGCATTCAATGGCCGAACTGGAAGGAAACCGGATTGGGTGAAGTCCGCACAGAAAGCCTGAAGCAGACCGGGCTGCTGGGACTGTCCAACGCGGAAGGACTTGACTTGCTGGACCGCATTTTATCTGAAAACATCCGCCCGTCCGTTCTGCCGGCTATCATTGATCGGAGCGAATGGCATCCTGACAGGCTGCTCTGTCAAGAGAAAAAACAAAAAGAGACTGAAGCCGTAATAACCGGCAAAGCCGCTGAAAAACATTCAGACAGAGAACTGCTTCTTGATACGAAGGCGTGGCTTGTGAAACTGTTTTCCGATGAGCTGAAAATCGCTCCGGAAGAACTGGAAACAGACGAACCGTTTCAGGATTACGGGGTTGATTCGATCATTTTAGCGCAGCTTTTACAGCAAATGAATCAAGCGCTCAAAGAGGACTTAGATCCGTCTGTTTTATATGAACATCCGACGATTGACGCGTTTGCCGAATGGCTTGTATCCAATGGGCAGCCGCTGCTTGCAGAAAGGGAGGAGCCTGATACACAAATCTTGGTTCCGGCTGCCGTACAAACGGTTCACACTGAACAAAAGCGTGATGCCGTAACTGAAGACATTGCCGTCGTCGGAATGAGCTGCCGTTTTCCGGGAGCGGAATCGTTAGAACAATATTGGGACTTGCTGAGAAGCGGCAGGTCCGCAATCGGCTTCGTCCCGGCGGAACGTTTCGGATATGCAAATCAATACGTTGCGGGATTGATTGACAATATGGATCACTTTGATTCCGAATTCTTTTTCATTCCGGAAAACGACGCGAAAGCGATGGACCCTCAGGCATTGGCGGTGTTGGAAGAGAGCTTGAAACTTTGGTGCCATGCCGGCTATTCCCGTGAAGAAATCAAGGGTATAGAGGCCGGTGTGTATATCGGAGGCCGCAGCCAGCATCAGCCTGATCCTGAAATTCTTGCGAATACCCGCAACCCGATCGTTGCGGGCGGGCAGAATTATTTAGCGGCAAACGTTTCGCAATTTTTTGATCTGCGCGGGCCGAGCATCGTGCTTGATACGGCTTGTTCATCGGCTTTGACAGGAATGAACATGGCCGTTCAGGCACTGAGGAGCGGCGATATCAAAGCGGCGGTAGTTGGCGGTGTCAGCCTGCTGAACACGGATGCGGCGCACCGGATGTTCCAAGAGCGCGGGCTGTTAAACGAAAAGCCGGCATTTCACGTATTTGACAAGCGTTCAGGCGGAGTTGTCCTCGGTGAAGGCGTCGGCATGGTGCTGTTAAAAACAGTAAGCCAGGCGCAAAAAGACGGCGACACGATACACGCGGTCATTAAGGCCGCCGCCATGAACAATGACGGCAGAACGGCAGGCCCGTCAGCTCCTAATATGCAGGCGCAAAAAGATGTCATGCAAAGCGCGCTTTTCAAAAGCGGCAAAAAGCCGGAAGACATCAGTTATATCGAAGCAAACGGATCGGGTTCCGCTGTAACTGATTTGCTTGAGCTGAAGGCGATTCAATCCGTATACCGCTCTGGCCAGCATGTTCCGCTCGGCATCGGGTCAATTAAGCCGAACATCGGGCATCCGCTTTGCGCAGAAGGCATCGCAAGCTTCATTAAAGTCGTATTAATGCTGAAGCATAAACAAACGGTTCCGTTCCTCTCAGGAGATGAACCGATGCCGCATTTTGATATAACAAAGACAGATTTTCATTTTCATAAAACAGCCGGCGAATGGGATGCATCCAGACCGTCAGCAGCCATCAACTGCTTTGCCGACGGCGGAACGAACGCCCACGTCATTCTGGAAGCTTGGGAAGAAAAAGATACCCGAATGAAAAGAAAGCCGCTGCCGGTACCGTCATTAAGACGTAAGGCTCTGGTAAAAGAACCTGACGTACTAGCGGAGAAACAAGAGCTTCCTGCGAAAAAAATGTTTTGGAAAGCATTTAAATGAGAGAGGAGTGGGAAGGAATGATATCGGAAAAAATCAATATCTCACTGGATCATCCCATCATGAAGGGCCATAAGGTCTTTGGTGAAGCGGTATTGCCCGGTCTTGCTTATATCGATTTGATTTATCAGGTTTTTCAGGAACACGGTTATGTATACAATGAGCTCGAATTGAAGCACGTTACGATTTATCAGCCTTTAACCGTCAGTGAAACGGCTGCAATCATTCTGACCATTCAATGTTCTGATAGCGGAGATGGAAAGTGGCTCATCTCCCTTTCAGGGCAGAAACAGCAAGGTGACGAGCTGTCAGACAATATACAATATGCGACGGCTGAAATGGTGAAAAGAGACGCTGTGACATTTGACGAAACCATTGATTTCGGCGATGTGAAGCAGTCAGGCAGATCTCTGAATCTTGATGACATGTATAACCGATGCCTGGATCATGACTTGGTTCATTCCGGCATGATGAAATCGAACGGACGATTGTACGAAACAGAAGGCGGAATGCTGGCTGAGCTTTCTTGCGAAGAAGGAAAAGATTTCTTTTTATTCCATCCGGCACTTTTGGATGCGAGCGGAATCGGGGCGAGCGGTTTGCTTTCTGAAACAAACCGGCTTCATCTGCCTTTATATTATGAATCGTTCACGGCTGCCGACAGACTGCAATCTGAGTGCACGGCGCGTATCGCCGCTTCCGGCGTCCGTCAGGAAAAAGAACTCACAACGATGACGATCGAGTACTTCAGCCGATCCGGACAGAAGGTGGCGGAGCTTAAAAACATTACGGGAAAAGCGGTTCGGTTCGAAGAAGACGAGAATACAGCCGAACAGAATCAACAGGCTGCAACTGAGCCGGAAAGCGCAGATGAAAAAGACATCATTCTGTTTTTAAAGAAGCTTTTGGCTGATAAGCTTGGGCAGCCTTGGGAGACGCTGGACGTTCTTGCAGGCTACTATGAGCTTGGGCTGGATTCATCTTCTTTGCTTGAGATTGTACAGGATATCAATAAAAAGACGGGTGCGGACCTCGCGCCCACTCTTCTCTTTGAATATACAAATATAAAAGAACTCGCAGCCTATCTGAAAAAGACCGTTTCATTTGAATGTACGGAACGTGCAGCCGAACCATCACGGTCTGAAGCTGAAGCGCCGGACGCGCCAGAACATCATAAAAACACCGGAGACATCGCGATTATCGGAATGGCCGGCCGCTATCCGAAAGCGAAAAGTGTGGCGGAGTTTTGGGAAAACCTGAAGGCAGGCACGGATTGCATCACTGAAGTTCCGAAGTCCCGCTGGGATTGGAAAACATATAAAAACGTAACGTCCCCGTCAGGAAAAACAGTATCAAAATGGGGCGGTTTCATTGAAGATGCCGACTGCTTCGATCCGCAGTTTTTCAGAATCTCACCGCGTGAGGCGGAAACGATGGACCCGCAGGAGCGCCTGTTTTTAGAAACATGCTGGGAAACGATTGAAGATGCGGGGTATACGCCTGAAACGCTGGGAAATAAAGGGGAAAAACAGCATCCGATCGGCGTATTTGCAGGGGTGATGCATAAAGATTATTCCTTAATCGGCGCAGAACAATTATCTGAAACTGATCCTTTTCCGGTTTCACTGAATTATGCGCAGATCGCCAACAGAGTGTCCTATTATTGTGACTTCCACGGGCCGAGCATCGCGGTGGATACCGTTTGTTCCTCATCATTGACCGCCGTCCATCTGGCCATTGAAAGCATCCGCCGCGGCGAATGTGAGGCCGCGCTTGCGGGAGGGGTGAACTTGTCGCTGCACCCGGCGAAATATCTCAGCTACGGAAGCGTGGGCATGCACTCAAGTGACGGCCGCTGCCGTACATTCGGCGAGGGCGGGGACGGCTACGTTTCCGGAGAAGGAGTCGGTGCGGTATTGCTGAAGCCGCTGGAAAAAGCCGAACAAGACGGCGACCGCATTTACGCGGTCATTAAAGGAAGCGCCGTTAACCACGTCGGGAAAGTAAGCGGAATTACCGTCCCGAATCCTGCTGCACAGGCAGAAGTCATTAAGGCCTGTCTGAAAAAAGCAGGTATCAGCCCGCGGACCGTCAGTTATGTGGAAGCCCATGGCACAGGTACTTCGTTAGGAGACCCGATTGAAATTGAAGGTCTGTCAAAAGCGTTCAGCCAAGGGACGCAGGATCAGCAATTTTGTTCCATCGGTTCGGTCAAATCAAATATCGGTCACGCAGAATCAGCGGCGGGGATCAGCGGGTTAACAAAAGCGGCGTTGCAGCTTCATCACAAAACGCTTGTCAAATCACTGCATTCTGCGGAATTAAATCCTTACCTGAAATTTGAGGAATCTCCTTTTTACGTACAGCAGCAGACTGCTCCGTGGAAGCAGCCGTCAGCTAAAGAAAACGGTAAAGTCACACATTATCCGCGCAGGGCCGGGCTCAGTTCCTTCGGTGCATCAGGTTCGAATGCCCATATCATTTTAGAAGAATACATTCAGCCTGAACAAAAAGCGCCTGCACCTGAGAACGATGCAGCAAAACTCATCCCGCTGTCAGCAAGAAATAAAGACAGGCTTCTGGCCTATGCGGAAAAACTAGCCCGATCGCTTTCAGAAAAGACGGTGCTGTCTGAACTGGCTTATACAATTCAGACAGGACGTGAAGCAATGGAGGAGAGAGCTGTCTTCCTTGTAAATGACACCCGCGACTTGAAAGAAAAGCTGAATGATTTCGTAAAAGGGAACGAAAACATCCCCGGTCTTTGGCGCGGACAAGCCGAGCTGCCGGAACTGAGCGAAACCGCTCCTGAGACGGATGATCCGATACGGCTTGCCGAGGTATGGGCAGAAGGGAAAACAGTAGATTGGAATAAGCTGTACGGTTCGGATAAACCGCGTAAAACAAGCGTTCCGACTTATCCGTTTGCAAAAGAACGCTATTGGATTCCGAAGCAGAAAAAACAGGAGAAAAGCCCGTCAGGCACAGTGCTGCATCCGCTTTTACAAGAAAATACGTCAGATTTTTCGCAGCAGCGCTTCACGTCTCTTTTTACGGGAGATGAATTTTTCCTATCTGACCATGTCGTCAACGGACAAAAAATACTGCCGGGCGTCGCCTATTTGGAAATGGCCGCAGAGGCGGTCAAAAAGGCTGCTGCCGTGACGGAAAAAGACCATAGCGTCACACTCAGGCAGGTTGTTTGGGTCCGGCCGGTCATGATTGAAGACAAACCGAAGGAAATACATATTGCCCTTTACCCAGAAGATAATGGTGAGATTACCTATGAAATATACAGTGAGGCAGAAAACGGCGAAGATCCGGTTATTCACAGCCAGGGTGAAGCGGTCATTACCGAACCGGGAAGCGCCCAGATTGATATCGAGTCTGTCAAAACTTCCTGCAATTTAGGAATTGTGACTGCGGAAGAATGTTACGGTGCTTTTGAGAAGATCGGTCTGGATTACGGAGAGGCATACAGGGGCGTACAGCAATTGCTGATCGGAGAAGACCGATTATTGGCCCGTATTTCACTCCCAGCAGCCGTACATGACAAAAAAGAACAGTATACGCTTCACCCGAGTATGATGGACGCCGCTTTTCACGCATCCGTCGGTCTGCTTGTCCGATCGATACATGACGATGCAGACAGCCACGAGCTTTCTTTGCCGTTTGCGATGCAGGAAGTGGAAGTGTTCGGGCCGTGTCCTGAACATATCTGGTCATATATCCGGTACACAGAAGGCAGCAAAGCAGATGACAACGTAAGAAAATTTGACATTGATATGTGCGATGATGCCGGTACGGTTTATGTCCGGATGAAAGGCGCGTCCGTCCGGGCGCTTGACACAGGCCAAACAGCGGGCGGAGAAACCTCGGAGGCGCCTGTCGGCCATACGATGCTGATTCCGGCTTGGGAGCCCGTTGCGCTTGAAAAAGCCGGGGAAGCAGCGGCGGATAAGCAGACGGCAGTATTCGGCGGAACGGATTCGAGACATACGCGCATAAAAGAACATCTGCCGAACGCTTCCTATTATCCGATCAGAGGTACGGATGATATCACATCTCTTACGCACATGCTTGAAGGACAAAAAGAACTGGAGCAAATCATTTGGCTTGCTCCGCAGGCTGAGAGTGCGGACAGCCTCAAGGAACAGGAAAGAAACGTTCTTCATGTGTTCAAGCTGATGAAAGCATTACTTGCCTTAGGGTACGGAGAAAAACGTTTGGACTGGTGCATCGTCACAGCAAATGCCCAGCCGTTTTCGGATCAAGACAGCGCCGACCCGTCACAAGCCGCAGTCAGCGGACTTGCCGGAACAATGGCGAAAGAATATCCGCACTGGCATATCCGCATGATTGACACAGAAACGGACGGCAGCTGGCCGATCGAAGAGGCGCTCAGTCTTTCTGCCGGGAAAAACGGTCAAATTTGGGCGTACCGCAATCAGCAGCTGTTTGAGCGGCAGCTGATACCGCTTGACAATATGCCGAAAAACGGCACGCTGTACCAAACAGGCGGGGTTTATGCCGTGATCGGAGGCGCGGGGTATCTTGGCGAGGCATGGAGTGAATACATGATCCGCCGCTACAAAGCACGCATCATTTGGATCGGAAGAAGCACACTGAATGATTCCATACAGGCGAAACTCGACCGGCTCAGCGCATTCGGCCCGGCGCCTGAATATGTTTCCGCCGATGCCGCCGACAGTGCTTCCTTAGAGAGGGCTTATCAGTTCATAAAAGAGCGCCACACAAAAATGAACGGAATCATCCACTCGGCAATGGATCTGTCTGAGCAAAGCTTAAATAATATGAAGACAGAAGAGTTCAAATCGGTGCTGCGGGCAAAAGCCGATGTAAGTGTGTCCATGGCGGAGGTATTTGGACGGGAGCCGCTTGACTTTGCGCTCTTCTTCTCCTCGCTTGTGGCATTTATCCATAACGTGAAACAAAGCCATTATGCCGCAGGATGCGCTTTCAGTGACGCATTTGCGAAAGAACTTGATCAGACATGGAATTGTCCGGTCAAAGTGATGAATTGGGGCTATTGGGGCAACAGCGAAGCGGCTGAAGACGGCGACTTTATTCAGCTGATGGATCAGATCGGATTGGGATTAATCGAACCGGACGCTGCAATGGAGGCGCTTGAAACCCTTATGACGCTGCCGGTTGATCAGGCGGCTTTCATTCATACGACAAAACCGGTCGCAGTCGAAGGGATGAATGAAAGAGAAAAGATTTCCGTTTATCCGCCTCAGCCGCTTGTCTTTTCACAACAGCCGAAGGTCGCTCCGCCCGGCGCACGTCTTGTTAGAGAGGCTGAACATCAGGAGCTTGATGATTTTCTGTATCAGCTGTTGATCGCCCAGCTTAAAGAAGCAGACTTGCTGACGCCGCAAAGCCTTAAAGCGTATGAGCCCGAACATGAATACTTTAAAAAATGGCTCAATCAAACGATCGCTTTCCTTCTGGAACATGGCTATCTGGAAGGGAATGCGGATTCATATAAACTGTCGGCGCGAGCCGAAAACACAACCGCCGCGCTATGGCAAAAATGGGAGCGGGAAAAAGAGGAATGGCTCAATAACGCCGATACAAAAGCGATGACTGTTTTAGCCGAGACGATGCTTAAAGCACTGCCGGACATTCTGCGCGAAGACGTGCCGGCGACAGACATCATGTTCCCGCACTCTTCAATGGAACTTGTTGAAGGAATTTATAAGCACAATCAAGTCGCGGATTACTTTAACAGCGCCCTGTCAGATACATTAACGGCTTATGTGAAAGAAAACATCAGCAAACATTCAAAAGCCGAGATCCGCATACTGGAAATCGGAGCGGGCACAGGCGGCACAAGCGCAGGCATATTTGAAAAGCTTAGGCCGTATCAAAACCATATAAAAGAATACTGTTACACCGATGTATCGAAAGCTTTTCTCGTGCATGCGGAGACGGAATACGGCAAACGGAATCCTTATCTGACGTATAAGCTTTTTAACGCAGAAGCGCCGCTTGCCGGCCAGGACATAGAGCCGGGCGCATACGACATCGTCGTTGCGGCCAATGTGCTCCACGCGACGAAAGACATCCGCCAGACGCTGAGAAACGCCAAAGCCGTTTTAAAAGACAACGGTTTGCTGCTCTTAAATGAAATGGCGGGAAACAGCCTGTTCCCGCATATTACTTTCGGACTGCTTGAAGGCTGGTGGCTGCATGAAGATTCTGCCCTTCGTATTCCGGGGTGCCCGGGCTTGTATCCGGAAAGCTGGAAACGCGTGTTAGAAAGTGAAGGCTGGCATTCTGTCTTCTTCCCGGCAGAAGCGGCACATGAATTAAGCCATCAGATTATAGCGGCAAAAAGCAACGGCATTGTTCGCCAAAAAACGCTTAAAGCAGGGGCCGGAAAACGGACCGCTCCGCCAAAAGCAGTACATGCGCCGGAACTTCAGGCGCAAACAACGGTGCAAAAAGGCGACACGTCTTTAACAGAAAAAAGCACCGAGTACTTGAAAACGTTAATCGGAGAAACATTAAAAATTCCGCCGGCTCAAATTGATCCGAAAGCGCCGCTTGAAAAATACGGAATTGATTCTATCGTCGTCGTACAGCTGACAAACGCGTTACGAAATGTATTGGACCAAGTCAGCAGCACTCTATTTTTTGAATATCAGACGATTGAGGCGCTCGTCGCTCACTTAATCAAAACGAAAAAAGACGCGATGATCAAACTGACGGGACAAACGCCTGTTCAGGAAGAACGGAAGGCATCACCAGAACCGCAGGCTATACAGCCGGCTAAGCCGCTTCGCACTGACTGGCGGCGGAGGGAAAAACGGGCAGCCAAAGAG
This sequence comes from Bacillus sp. JNUCC-22, assembly GCF_018861275.1. Taxonomy (NCBI): domain Bacteria; kingdom Bacillati; phylum Bacillota; class Bacilli; order Caryophanales; family Bacillaceae; genus Bacillus; species Bacillus sp. JNUCC-22. Next base: position 1,758,741 of record NZ_CP076408.1, read on the forward strand.
ACCGTCCGGCAAAGTTCGGTTCGCGACGTGGCCATCATCGGTGTTTCAGGACGCTACCCGCAGGCAAAAACAGCGGCTGAGCTTTGGGCTAACATTAAAAAAGGAAAAAACTGCATAGAAGAAATCCCGCGGGAACGCTGGAACTGGCAGGATTACTACGATGAAGAGAAAGGTAAAGAAGGCTCTATTTATACGAAATGGGGCGGCTTCATTGAGGATATTGACAAGTTTGATCCGCTGTTCTTTCAGATTTCTCCTTTGGAAGCAGAGCGAATGGACCCGCAGGAGCGATTATTTTTAGAAACGGCGTATGCGAGTATCGAGGATGCCGGCTATACGCCTGACAACCTGTGCCAAAACAGAAAAATCGGTGTTTTTGCCGGCGCGATGAACAAAAACTACCCGACAGGCTACGGCTATTGGTCCATTGCCAACAGGGTATCTTACCTTTTTGATTTCCAAGGGCCGAGCATTGCCGTTGATACAGCCTGCTCCTCTTCTTTGACGGCCATTCATCTGGCGCTTGAGAGCATATACAGCGGTTCAAGCGAATGCGCGATTGCCGGTGGCGTAAACATAGTGACCGACCCGATCCATTATATGAATCTGTCAGTCATGAACATGCTTTCCGCAGGCGACACGTGCAAATCGTTCGGAGACCGCGCGGATGGTTTTGTCGACGGAGAAGGGGTAGGAGCGGTCGTATTAAAGCCGTTAGACCGAGCGATTGCCGATAACGATCACATTTACGGTGTAATTAAAGGAAGCACCATTAACAGCGGAGGCAAAACGAACGGATACACCGTTCCGAATCCGAATGCGCAGGCCGCCTTAATAAAAGAAGCTTTCGAAAGAGCAAACGTCCCGGCGCGCACCGTCAGTTATATTGAAGCCCACGGTACGGGCACCGCATTAGGAGATCCGATTGAAATCGCCGGATTAACGAAAGCATTTGAAGAGGATACAACAGACAAACAGTTTTGCGCCATCGGCTCCGCAAAATCAAATATCGGCCATTGTGAAAGCGCCGCGGGCATTGCGGGTCTGACAAAAATACTATTCCAGCTCAAAGACCGCCAAATTGCGCCGTCCCTGCACGCGGAACAGCTGAATCCGAATATTGATTTCGCGTATACGCCGTTTGCCGTTCAGCAGGAGCTCGGTGAGTGGAAACGTCCCGTCATCGGCGGCAGAGAGCTTCCGAGAAGGGCGGGGTTAAGCAGCTTCGGCGCGGGAGGAGCAAACGCCCACCTCGTCATAGAAGAATATACGGCAGACAAAGAGCCTGATGAGACGCCGGCAGATCAGCCCGCCCTCATCGTCCTGTCTGCGAAAAACAGCGAACGGCTCACTGAAAAAGCAAAACAGCTCAGAGACGCCATCCGTGAAAAAAGATACAGCGGCAGCGATCTAATGAGCATAGCCTTTACTCTCCAGACGGGCCGGGTGCCGATGGAAGAGCGTCTCGGTTTTATCGTCCATTCACTTCATGAACTTGAGGAAAAACTGAATGGATTTATCGCCGGACAAAACAGCGCCGGACTGCACCGTGACGGCACGGAAGAAAACAAACGGATGCTTGCCGTATTTTCGGCGGATGATGATATGGAAACAATCATAGACGCTTGGATCAGCAAACGGAAATATTCTAAGATGCTTGAGCTTTGGGTAAAAGGATTGGACATCGATTGGGCGAAATTATACGGAGACCGTCCTCCGGCCCGCATCAGCCTGCCCGCTTATCCGTTTGCGAAAGAACGCTTCTGGCATCAGCAGCCTGTACAAAGCAAGGCCGCGCCCGTTAAGTCGCCGGCTGATGAAAATGATCCGGCGGAACAGTTTGAAGTAATGGCTTTTAGAGAAGTCCTTAAAGAACAGGCTCTGCCGGCTGCCGGAGAAAAGCAGGTCAAAACGGTGATTTCTTTCTTATCTGATCAGAAGAATCAGCGGGAAGCCGTCTCTGTGATCAAATCGTATGACAATGACATTGACGTTATTTTTATCGCTCAGGGAGACCGGTATGAGGCTCTGTCCGCCGGCCGCTGCCAAGTGGTGCGGGAAGATCCGCAATCATATGTGAACGCTTTTGCGGATATTCAAAAAGAGTACGGTGAAGCTTCTGCCATTTTGTATTTATGGGCGCTTGAAGATAAAAGCTGCATCGAAGATTATTCATGTATCGTCCATATTCTCAAAGCAATGGCTGAGACCGGTCTGCAGCCGGAAAGGCTGTTATTGGCGGGGGAATATGCATCCGGTCTGGAAAGGTGCTACTTGGAATCATGGATCGGCTTTGAGCGTTCGCTCGGCATTGTTCTCCCGAAAACAAGTGTTACCGGCCACTTCAGAAAAGCCGGAGCGGCCATAACGGACTGGATGAGAACCATTTGGGACGAGCTGAAAGCTGAAACAGACCATACCGTTTTCTTGGAAGAGGGAAAACGATATGTCTATCACACCGAACCAACCGGACTAACGAAAGAAAACGGCAGGATCAGAACCGGCGGAACATATCTCATTACAGGCGGATTAGGAGGGCTCGGCTGCTTATTTGCCCGCCATCTCGCCCGGAACTACCAGGCAAATGTCATTCTCACGGGGCGGTCGCCGATCAATGAAGAAAAGAAAGAAAAAATGAAAGACCTGGAAAATCTCGGTGCGGGTGTTCTTTACGCCGAAGCCGATGTTTGTGATCCGATCGGAATGGGCGACTGCATCAAGCGCGCGAAAGAACGATTCGGAGCCATTCACGGCGTCATTCATGCGGCCGGCATCGAAAGCAGAACATCCGTCTTTGAAAATGAAATCGGGAATTTCCGCAGTACGCTTGAACCGAAAATAAACGGAAGCCTGCTTCTTGACGAGTGGCTGAAAAACGAAACGCCGGATTTCATCTGCTACTTTTCATCCACATCGGCTGTTTTAGGAGATTTCGGCTGCTGTGATTACGCGGTCGCGAACAGGTTCCAAATGGCGTATGCCAACTATAAAAACGAACAATCAGAAAGCGGAAACGCTTTTGTCATCAACTGGCCGGTCTGGAAAAACGGCGGAATGGCCGTCGGCGGTGAAGAGACGACGGGCATGTACCTGAAATCAAGCGGCCAGCGCCTGTTAGAAACAGATGAAGGCATTGAGCTGTTTGAGCGCGTTATTTCTCAAGACAACACCCAGTGCCTTATCATTGCCGGCGAAAGAAGCCGTGCCGAACGATTTTTAGGCATACGGCGGGACGATTCATCAAAACCGGATGCGCTTTTGGAAACCGTGAGCCGCCGCATCCCGGAAGAAAGCGCAGAAAAACGGCTCGAAGCGGATTTGAAAGAGCTGATACACAGTCTGCTGAAAATATCCAAAGATAAACTCGTCCTGCATAAAAACTGGGCGGAATTCGGATTTGATTCCATCTATTTAGCCAAATTTGCCGCTCTTTTGACGAGTCATTACGGCATTGAAGTCACTCCGGCGTTATTTTACAGCTATGCCACGCTCGGAGACGTCATCAGCTATTACTTGACAGAACACAAAGAAACGATCGAAACGTTTTACAGAACGGAAGAAACCGAAACAGAAGCCGCCGCTCCGGAAAGCAAGGAGTATACGGATCAGGAGATCATCGCCATGATGAAACAGGTCTCTGAGGGGACATTAGATTTTAAAAGAGTGCAAGACATCATAGAAGGGAGTAAGACCTATGAATCATAAAGAACTTCTCGATGCCTACAGATCAGGAACGCTCACCATCGCTGAAGTAGAACAAAAGCTTCAGGCTTTCAAGCGGACAACTGCAAAACGTCCGCTTTCTGAAGGCCAGAAAGGTTTGTGGATGCTTCAGAAAATGTTTCCGGAGATGAGCGCATATAACATTCCGTTATGCTTTCGTTTTCAAAAGCTGGATATCGAGACATTCAAAAACGCTCTTTTGTCCGTGCAGCGCCAGCACCCTATTTTGACCAGTGTGATAAAAGAGGAAAACGGCCTTCCGTATCAGATAGAAGATACGGATCGGCATTTTCCGATTGAAGAAATGGATCTTTCCGAATTAAGCGGGCGTGATGCGCTCACGTTTATTAAAGAAAAAGCAAAAGAACCGTTCTCGCTTGAAACCGGGCCGCTCCTGCGTGTTCAAGTATTCCGGCAGGCGAAGCGGGAGCCGATTATGTTAATCACCATTCACCATATCATTTTTGACGGCGTCTCTCTTATGACGTTTATGTCGGCGCTGCTGGACGCTTATGTAAAAGCAAGTGAAGGCAAAGAACCTGTCATGCTTCAGCAGGCCGCAGATTATCATGACTTTGTGAAATGGGAAAAAGAGCTGCTGGAAAGCGCAGCGGGAAAAACGCATCTCTCTTATTGGAAAAAGCAGCTGGAAGGACCGCTGCCGGTGCTTGAGCTTCCATCGGATTACCCGAGATCATCGGTCCAAACGTGCAGGGGGCAGGCGTATCAGCGCTTGCTTCCTGATGAACTGAACCGGCAGATTAAAGTGTGCGCCCAAAAACATAATGTCAATGAATCCGTTGTGTATCTCGCTATTTTCAAAGGACTGCTCTATCAATATACGAATCAGGAAGATGTCATCGTCGGCATGCCGACGATGGGGCGTTCTGAGGCTCAATTTGAGTCTGTCATCGGATACTTTATTAATATGATCGCGGTCAGAAGCAGGGAGACGGGCGCCAAATCTTTTACGTCGTTTTTGAAGGAGCTGCAGCTGACACTGGCAGAAGGGCTGGACCATGCCGCATATCCGTTTCCCGCGCTTGTCAAAGAATTGAAGACGGAACGCTCGCCTGCGGTGTCGCCTGTTTTTCAAACCGCGTTTTTCTATCAAAACTTCTTCCGGACGGAAGGAGCGGAAAAGCTGGCGGAACTATATCAATCACTCGGCATTGAAATGATAGAAGACATTCATCAGGAAGGCGAATTTGAGCTTGCGCTTGAAGTCTATAAAAAAGAAACGGGAACCGTCCTGCAATTTCTGTACAACCCGGATGTCTACAGCCCTTCTTTCATCGAACGAATGGCGGAGCATTATATGAAACTGGCGGAGAAGGTGCTTTCTGATCCGGAGATCGCTTTTGAAGCCTGTTCCGGCCTGCTCAATCAAAAACGGGATGAAAGCCGTTCATCCCATCAGCCGAATGAGCGCTGCATTCATGAAGTGTTTGCGGAAAAAGCCGGCCGCCATCCTGACAGAGAAGCCGTCATATTCGGTGAAAACAGTCTTACATATCGCGAATTAGATGAACGAAGCACGGCGCTCGCTGTGTACCTGCAAGAAAAGGGCGTCACACCGGAATGCCCGGTCGGCATTTGTACGGAGCGTTCTTTTGAGATGGTCATCGGCATCCTCGCCATTTTAAAAGCGGGAGGCGCGTATGTACCGCTGGACCCGGCTTTTCCAAACGAACGGATGGCGCACGTGTTGACTGACAGCGGCGTGTCAATCGTATTAACGCAAGAAAAGACGCGCGGCATGATTGAACAGTTGGCCATCGGCGGTGTGAGCACGGTGGAAATTGAAAACAGCGGACGTTCTGTCAGCGGGGCAAAACTGACGCCGCGTTCAAAACCGCATCATCTCGCTTATATTCTATATACGTCCGGAAGCACGGGCAAACCGAAAGGCGTCATGGTTGAGCACAGAGCCATCATGAATACGCTGCAGTTTTTGGAAGCTGAGTATCCGGTCGCACAAGAGGATGCCTATCTGTTAAAAACGAATTACGTATTTGACGTTTCGATTTCTGAATTATTCGGCTGGTTTATTGGAAACGGACGGCTTGTCATTTTGCCGCCTGGTGCAGAAAAAAATCCGCAGCTTTGCATGGAATATATCCAAACCCACCAGGTCACGCATCTGAATTTTGCGCCCGCCGTGTTTAATGTATTTCTGGAAACGGTAAAGCGGCATACGGCATTTACAGAAGACGGCCCTGTGAAATATGTGATGGTGGCCGGTGAGGCGTTTCCGAAAGATTTAGTTAAAAAGTCAGTTTCCATCTTCAAACATGCCAGAATTGAAAATATATACGGCCCGACGGAAACATCCATTTATGCCGCTTACTACAGCTGCGGCCAAAAGGAAATCACAAGCAGGAATACGCCGATCGGGAAACCGATTCACAATACGCGGCTTTATATCGTCGATGAAAAGCTCAGCCCCGTCCCTGACGGTGTGGCCGGGGAGCTTTGCGTGGCCGGCGCCGGTCTGGCCAGAGGCTATTACAATCAGCCTGAGCTGACGGCGGCATCATTTATTGATAATCCGTTTAGTGAAGGAGAAAAACTTTATAAGACAGGTGATTTGGCCAGATGGCTGCCTGACGGAAATATAGAATATGCCGGCCGTATTGACAGTCAGGTGAAAATTCGCGGCTTCCGCATCGAATTGGGAGCAATTGAAACGAAATTGAGCGAACATCCGGATATCCTTGACCAGGCGGTTGTGGTTCAGGAAAAGAACGGACATAAAAAGCTGATTGCTTATTATACGGCCCGCTCCGGTCATACGGCAGATGAAAAAGCGCTCCGCAACCATCTTTTATCAAGCCTGCCGGATTATATGGCGCCTGCCCATTTTATCCGTCTGGATGCGCTGCCGTTAACACCGAGCGGAAAAGTGAACCGCAAAGACCTAAAACAGCGCAAGGTAATCGTTCACCGGTCTGAAAAGACGGGCAGACTGCCGTTATCAGAAGCGGAAGCGAAAGTGACCGCAATATGGGAAGACCTGCTGAATACGGCGGGCATCAAAATCGAAGACGGCTTTTTCGATGTGGGAGGCGACTCGCTTCTGGCTGTTGCGGCGGCAGAACGCATTAAACAGGAGCTGGATTGCGATTTTACCGTCACGGATTTATTCGAACACTCTACCATTCAGGCGATCAGCCGATTTATTGTTGAAACAAAACAGGCGGCTGAATCAGAGGCGCCCGGCCAAGATGAGAGAGAAAGAGAACAAATACCGCAAAACGGGGTGCCGTCTTACTTTGATGACAGTGTGGCGATAGTGGGGATTTCCTGCCAGTTCCCCGGCGCGAAAAATCATCATGAGTTTTGGAAGCAGTTAAGAGAAGGAAAGGAAAGCGTCCGGTTCTACTCGGAAGAAGAACTTCGGGAAGCCGGCGTGCCTGAAGATTTGATCGAAAATCCCGACTATGTGCCGGCGTTATCGACGATAGAAGGAAAAGATCTCTTTGACCCTGAGTTCTTTCACATTTCTCCGAAAGACGCAGAATTTATGGATCCTCAGCTTCGGCTTCTGCTGCTTCATTCTTGGAAAGCCGTCGAGGACGCGGGATATGTATCGAAAGAGATTCCGAAGACAAGCGTATATATGTCGGCAAGCAATAATTCGTATCGGTCGCTTTTGCCGGAAAAAACGACAGAAGGCCATGAATCTCCCGACGGCTATGTGTCATGGGTGTTAGCGCAGAGCGGCACGATTCCGACGATGGTTTCCCATAAGCTCGGATTAAAAGGGCCAAGCTATTTCGTTCATTCCAATTGCTCATCATCATTAGTCGGTCTTTATTCAGCCTACAAAAGCATAACGAGCGGAGAATCGGAATACGCGCTCGTCGGCGGAGCAACTATGCATGCAGCGACCGGCATCGGCTATGTCCACCAAAACGGATTGAATTTTTCAAGCGACGGGCATGTCAAGGCATTTGATGCTTCAGCCGACGGTATGGCGGGCGGAGAAGGAGCGGCCGTCATTCTGCTGAAAAAGGCGTCACAAGCCGTTCAGGACGGAGATCACATATACGCCATGCTCAGAGGCATCGGTCTGAACAATGACGGAGCGGATAAAGTCGGTTTTTACGCACCGAGTGTAAAAGGTCAGACTGACGTCATCCAGCATGTTTTAGACAGCACGAATATTCACCCGGAGACGATTTCCTATATCGAAGCGCACGGCACAGGAACGACATTGGGTGATCCGATTGAAATGTCCGCGCTGCAGCAAGTGTATAAACGTTACACGGACCGGGAGCAGTATTGCGGGATCGGCTCCGTAAAAACGAATATCGGACATTTGGATACAGCAGCAGGTCTGGCCGGGTGCATCAAAGTCGCCATGAGTTTATATCATCGGGAGCTGGCGCCTACCATTAATTACACGTCACCGAATCCGAATATCAAATTCAGCGGTTCGCCGTTTTATGTGGCGGATAAGAGAAAACCGCTGCCGGAGAGGGAGACGCCGCACCGCGCAGCGTTAAGCTCATTCGGACTCGGAGGAACAAACGCACACGCCATTTTTGAACAGTATGAAAACAAAACGATCAGCGGATCAAATGACGGACAGCCGCCTTATATCGTTCCGCTGTCCGCGAGAAATAAGCAGCGTCTTACTGCCTATGCATCTTGTTTATCCGGCTTTCTGGATGAAGCCGAAAACGATGTTTCCTTGCATGATCTGGCATTTACGTATCAGACCGGACGTGAAGCGATGGAAGAGAGGGCCGTTTTTATCAGTCATGATCGTCACGATCTGAAGCGTCAGCTGCAGGATTTCATCAACGGCAATGACCAAAACATCTTACGGGGCGAAAAAGTGAGAAGCAGAGAAGTGTCAGCTCAGGAGATGGAAGAGCTTGCGGCATGTCAGACACGGGATGAAAAGCTGAAAGCACTTGCGGCGCTCTGGGTTGAAGGAGCGCGTGTCGATTGGCGCTTATTGTATCCGGATTCCGCGCCGCAAAGAATCAGTGCGCCGACCTACCCGTTCGCAGAGGAGCGCTTCTGGCCGGAAGAAACCGTGAAGCAAACGGATACCAAGCTTTTGCATCCGCTGGTACATCAGAATACATCCGTCTTGCAGGAGCAGCGGTTCAGTTCGGAATTCACGGGAAAAGAGTATTTTATTGCCGAGCATATCATTAAAGGAATGGCGATCGTGCCGGCTGCCGTTACCCTTGAGATGGCACGGGCCGCGGCGGAGAAAAGTATCGGCGGGGCAACAGAGGAATCTCTGGGCCTGCGCTTAAAGAATATTGTATGGGTCCGTCCGGTGATAGCCGATCAGGAGGCTGTCCGTGTCCATATCGGACTTTATGAAGAAGAGGACGGACAGATTCAATACAGAATGTACGGGGGTAACGATTCTATCGGTGAAGAAGCTCCTCTTTATAATCAGGGCATCGCTGAAATCATCCGGAAGGAACCGGAGGAAGCGGCGGATATTGAGCAGCTGAAGCGCCGGTGCACGCAGGGAACAATCGAATCTCAAGCGTTTTACAAAGGAATGATCGGCGCTGATTACGGGCCCGGATACAAAGGGGTGCAGCTTGTATACAAAGGCGAAGACCGGCTGCTTGCTAAATTGAAGCTTCCTGAATCCGTCTCTCATACAAAAGCTGATTATATCCTTCATCCGAGTATGATGGACGGTGCGCTTCAGGCCGCCGAATATTTGCAAAACGTGACGAGAGCGCTGCTTGCAGAAAGCGGGGAACCATTCAAAGCCGCATTGCCGTTTGCTTTAGAGGAGCTGGACGTTCTGAATCCGTGCGCTGATGATATGTGGGTGCACGTCACATTCAGTGCGAACAATAAAGCCGGCGATCCTATCCAAAAAGCCGATATTGATCTATATGACAATAACGGCTGGCTTTGTGTGCGGATGAGAGGTTTCTCAACACGGATCATGGAAGAAAACGCGGGTGCCAGCGTTTCGGTCAGCCGTACGGACACATTGCTCGCTGAACCGATCTGGAAAGAGCAGACGGAACCGGCGGACCACGAGCCAACGTATGAAGAGCATATTATTTTCCTTTGTGAGTACGATGAAGCCGTAAAACAGGCCGTGGAAGCAAAGCTTGAACATGCAAGCGTCATTATCTTGGACGATCGTCCCGCATCTATTGCAGAGCGGTATCATTCTTATGCGGGCCAGCTGTTTGACCATATCAAAACCATAATGAAAAGCAAGCCGAAGGGCAGCGTTCTTTTTCAGGCTGTTACGCGGTCAGCAGGCTTACAGCAGGTGTTCTCAGGCATTACCGGCCTCTTAAAAACCGCATGCCTTGAACATTCCAAGCTGATCTGTCAAATGATCGAAGCCGAAGAGAAAGAAAGTGCTGAAGGCATAGCGGAAAAAGCGTTCGAAAACCGTATGCATGCCGAAAGCGTCCATGTGAAATATGAAAACGGCAAGCGCTTTGCCGCTGATTGGGGAGAGATGGATATTTCTCAAGCGGAGCCGGACATTCCGTGGAAAGACGAAGGTGTTTATCTCATTACAGGAGGTGCCGGAGGTTTAGGTCTGATCTTTGCAAAAGAGATCGCAAACCGTACAAAAGACGCCGTCATCATACTAACCGGCCGATCCGTTCTCAGAGAAAAGCAGAAAGACATGCTGGAAACAGTACGTGCTGCCGGCGCTTCTGTTTTCTATGAGCAGACCGATGTCACGGACGAAGCAGAAGTATACCGATTGATCCGCAATATCCGCAAACGGCATGGCAAGCTGGACGGGATTGTTCACAGTGCCGGCATTATAAAAGACAACTACATGGTGAAGAAGACGGCAGAGGAATACCAACACGTTCTCGCTCCGAAAGTGAAGGGCCTTGTGTATCTTGATGAAGCGTCACAACATGAGAAATTAGATGTCTTTATTGTCTTTTCATCCTTATCAGGTGTGCTTGGAAGCGTCGGCCAGGCTGATTATGCGTCTGCAAATGTCTTTATGGAGATGTATGCCGAGTACCGCCGTTCTTTACAAGCCGCAGGACAAAGATACGGAAAGACGCTTTCTGTCAGCTGGCCGTTATGGAAAGAAGGCGGAATGCAGGCAGGAAAGCAGACGGAAGATATGCTGATGCAGGAGGCGGGAATCGCACCGCTCGGCACAGATGCCGGCATCAAGGCTTTATATCAAGGCTTGATGAGCGGGACAGCCCGGATGACGGTTGTTGAAGGAGATGTGAAACACATGAAAGCAAAACTGTTCCGCAAAGAGAATGATCATCCGGAAGCAGAGACCGGCGTACGTCATGACATTGATGCTGACAGCCTGCTTGAAAAAGTGAAGCATCTGTTAAAACAGCAGACGGCCTCACTGTTAAAAGTAAACATTGACAAAATTGATCCTCATGAAGAAATGACAAAATACGGGCTGGATTCTATCTCGATGACTGAGTTTACGAACCAGTTAAACAAAACGTACCGGCTTACGTTAACGCCGACGATTTTCTTTGATCATCCGACAATCCATGAATTTGCCGTTCATTTAATCAGTGAATACGAAGAGGAATTTGCCGGACGGTTTGCGGTAAATACAAAAACGGTTCAATCGGCAAGACCGGTAAAAGAGACTCAAATCACGCGCCCGGCCGTTAAGCGACGCCGCACTCTGCCTGAGACACTTCCGCAGACAGTGCAGCGGGGCCAAGGGCCGGAACCGATCGCAATCGTAGGCATCAGCGGGATTTTCCCGATGGCAGAAGACATTGAAGCTTACTGGCAGAACCTGAAAGAAGGCAAAGACTGCATGACCGAGATTCCGAAAGACCGCTGGGACTGGCGGGACTATTACGGGGATCCCGCAAAAGAAGCCAATAAAACAAACGTCAACCAAGGCGGGTTTATTGACGGGATTGCTGAATTTGATCCATTATTTTTCGGGATTTCACCCCGGGAAGCGGAGCAAATGGACCCTCAGCAGCGCCTCTTGCTGACGTATGCGTGGAAAGCGATCGAAGATGCCGGGTATGCGTCAAAGAGTCTCTCAGGCACAAAGACAGGTGTGTTTATCGGGACCGGAAATACCGGCTACGGTTCGCTTTTAGCCAAGACCGATGCGGCGATTGAAGGGTCATCCGCGGCGAATACAAGTCCGTCTGTCGGACCGAACCGTGTCAGCTATACGCTCAATCTGCACGGGCCGAGCGAACCGATTGATACCGCCTGCTCAAGCTCGCTCGTTGCCATACACCATGCCGTTTCTTCAATTGAAGAAGGAACGTGCGACATGGCTTTGGCGGGAGGAATCAATACGATTGTTCTTCCGGATGTGTATATCAGTTTTGACAAAGCGGGCGCGCTGAGTAAAGAAGGAAGATGCAAAACGTTCTCTGATCAGGCTGACGGTTTTGCCCATGGTGAAGGAGCCGGTCTCTTTTTCCTCAAAAAGCTGAAAGCCGCTGAGGCGGATGGGGACCATATTTACGGCGTCATTAAAGGAAGCGCGGTGAATCACGGCGGCCGCGCGGCATCTTTAACAACGCCTAACCCGAAACAACAGGCGGAAGTCATTAAAGCCGCATACAAAAAAGCGGGCATTGATCCGAAAACAGTCTCTTATATCGAAGCGCACGGCACCGGAACAGAACTGGGAGATCCCGTTGAAATTAACGGCCTGAAACAAGCGTTCAGCTCGTTTGCAGACGGAAAAGAGAAAGCGGCCGGCTATTGCGGCTTAGGGTCGGTCAAAACGAATATCGGCCATTTATCCCTTGCCGCGGGAGCAGCGGGCATTATTAAAATTTTGCTGCAGATGAAGCATCGGACACTAGTAAAAAGTCTCCACTGTGAGACGGTAAATCCGTACATTCAGCTTGAAGACAGCCCGTTTTATCTGGTGCGGGAGACAATGGAATGGAAGACGCAGACGGACGAACGCGGAAACGAACAGCCTCGCCGCGCGGGCATCAGCTCATTCGGCATCGGAGGCGTAAATGCCCACGTCGTCATCGAAGAATACATTCCAGAAGACAGAGAGGAAGCAGATGATTTTCATATCGACCCATGTCTTTTCGTTCTGTCCGCCAAAAATGAAAAACGCCTGAAAGAGCAGGCAAAACAGCTGAAACGTGCGCTTACTGAAAAACGGTACGATCAATCCTCCCTCGTTTCTATGGCATATACCCTCCAAATCGGAAGGGACGCCATGGAAGAACGTCTGGCGATTATTGCCGGATCTGCAGAAGAACTGCAGGAAAAACTGTCACAGTTTATCACTGGAGATAAGCACGCGGACTTGTACAGAGGAAGAATAGACAAAGGCACGCTGCAAATGCTGACGGAAGATGAAGAAATTCAAGAAGCCGTTGAAAAATGGATGGCACGCGGCAAATACGCGAAGCTGCTTGAATTATGGGTCAAAGGACTGAACGTCGATTGGGCGAAGCTGTATGGAGACCGTCCGCCTAAACGCATGAGCCTGCCATCGTATCCTTTTGCAAAAGACCGCTATTGGGCGGCAAAAAGCACCGGAAAACACGAAAAAACAAGCACTGTATCTGCGGGAAAACAAGACGCGCTTCATCCGCTTCTGCACAGAAATACTTCAAACCTTGCAGAACAGCGGTTCAGTTCAATCTATACAGGAAAAGAATTTTACCTTGCGGACCATGTTGTAAAAGGCGTGCCGATTTTACCGGGAGTGGCACATCTTGAAATGGCGCGCGCAGCAATGGAACAGGCATCTGAAGTTCCGGCCGGACAAGGAAGCGTCAAGCTTAAGAATACGGTTTGGGTGCGGCCGATCACCATTGAAGACGAGCCGGTTCATGTCAACATCCGTCTCATTCCTGAAACGGCAAATGACGTTCAATTCGACATTTACAGCGGCCGGGAAACAGATCAGCCGTCCGTTTACAGCCAAGGGGCAGTATCAGTCCGCCCTGACGCCGAGGCTCCGGTCATTGATCTCCAAAAGCTGAGATCACAATCCGCCGAGACACCGTTTTCTGCAGATGAAGTGTACGATATGTACCGCAAAATCGGTTTTGATTACGGCCCGGCTTTCCGGGGTGTCAAAGCGATTTATACAGGTGGTGATTTCGTATTGGGCAGACTGTCACTTGATGCGGCTTGTGCGGACACGGTACAGGAGTATGTCATGCATCCGGGCTTAATGGACTCTGCATTGCAGGCATCAAGCATATTAACCGGAACAAATGATGAGAAACTGATGCTTCCGTTTGCGGTTCAGGAGCTTGAAGTATTCAGCGCATGCGCTGCCGAGATGTGGGTTTACGCCAGACTTTCTGAAGACCACAAAGCCGGCCAGGTTGAAAAACGCGATCTTGATATTTGTGATGAAAACGGCAAGGTTTGCGTAAGGCTGAAAGGTTTGTCATTCAGAATGGCTGAAAAAGAACCTGAGAAAAAAGAAAAAGCTCCGGGAACGCTCATGCTTGAGCCGGTATGGACCCGAAGCGATGAAACTGCTACTCAAACGGAACCGGTTTTTGCCCGGCATATCGTAATACTTTGTGACACAGACGCCGGATTAAAACAAGCCGTTGAAGCCGCGGGAGCTGAATGTATTGAAATGACCTCCCGGCACGGGAAAGCGGCGGCGCGCTTCCGTGATTATACAGGACGGATATTGGAGACGCTGCAAAAACTGCTGAAGGAAGAGACGGATGGAGACGTCCTCATCCAGACGGTTCTCTCTAAAACAGATAAGCATCAGCTGCTCTCAGGCATTTCAGCTTTGTTAAAAACAGCCGGCCTGGAACATAAAAAACTGAAAACCCAGCTGATTGAAATAGAACCGGCGGAAAACGGCAGAATCACAGACATCATCAGAGAAAATAAAACACGGGCTGATGACAGCCATATCAAATATGAAAACGGCATCCGATACAGCGCAGATGTCAGAGAAACGGCCGTGTCCGGCGGCAAAATACGCATTCCGTGGAACGACGGAGGCATATATCTCATTACCGGAGGAGCCGGGGGCTTAGGCTTTATTTTCGCGAAAGAAATCGCCCGCAAAGTCAAAGAGCCGACACTGGTTTTGACAGGCCGTTCCGCTTTAAGCGAGAATCAGCGGATGCAGCTGCAATCGCTTGAATCACTCGGAGCAAAAGCGGAATACAAACAGGCTGACGTAACAAACGCTCAAACTGCGGCAGACCTGGTCAAAACAATTGAAACGGAATATGGCGGCCTTCACGGCATCATTCATAGCGCGGGTGTGATGAAAGATCAGTATATTGCAAAGAAAACAACCGAAGAGTTTTACAGTGTACTGGCCCCTAAAACGGACGGATTTGTCAACCTTGATGAGGCAACCGAGCATTTAGCGCTGGACTTTTTCATCGTTTTCTCATCCATTTCCGGCGTCACCGGGAATGCGGGACAGGCGGATTATGCGGCGGCAAACGCATTTATGGACAGCTATGCGGCATACCGCAACGCGCTGGTTACCGCAATGTACCGCCACGGTCACACATTGTCAATCAATTGGCCGCTTTGGAAAGACGGCGGAATGCAAGTCGATGAAGAAATGGCGAAGCTCACCGAAAAAAGAACCGGCGTAACGCCGATGCGCACTGAAACCGGAATAGAAGCTCTTTACAAAGCATGGAGCACGGGGAAAACAAGCGTGCTCGTCATGGAAGGAAACCGCGCCGTAATGCGGGAAAAGTTGCTTCAAAAGACTCCCGCAGCCGCTTTTGCACCGGTTAAGAAAACGGAGGAAACGCCTGCGCCGAAAGACCTGACGGCAAAACTTCAGGAATTGCTGGCAAAAGAGGTTTCCGGGCTTCTGAAAATAAACATTGAAGAAATCGATATCGAATTGGAGTTCAATCAATACGGATTTGATTCCATTACGCTGACGGAATTCGCCAACAAGCTGAATGACACTTATCAGCTTGATCTGACACCGACCGTATTTTTTGAATATGCGACGATTCAAGCCTTGGCGCATCATTTAGCAGAAGACTATCAAACACAATTTGCCGGCAGCACACAGCCGAAAGAAGAAAAACAAAGCGGCGTAACTGATGATGGCGGTATCAGACTGGCAGGGAACAAACGATTTGCAAAAACTGCCGTACAGCCTGTTCAGACGGCGGCTGAACATAAACCGGAACCGATCGCTATTGTCGGCATGAGCGGAGTGTTTCCGAAGGCCGTAAATATTGATGAGTATTGGCGCAACTTAGAAGAGGGAAAAGATTGTATAACAGAGGTGCCGGCGGATCGCTGGGACTGGCGTGAGTATTACGGTGACCCGCTTAATGAAGCCAATAAAACAAATGTAAAGTGGGGCGGATTTATTGACGGAGTTGCGGATTTTGATCCGCTGTTCTTCGGAATTTCACCGCTGGAAGCCGAACAGATGGATCCCCAGCAGCGCTTGTTAATGATGTATGCGTGGAAGGCGATAGAAGATGCGGGATATTCCGCTAAAAGCCTTTCCGGCACGAAAACAGGCCTGTATATCGGCACGGGGAATACCGGATACGGCTCACTGTTTTCCGACCTGGATATCGGCGGTGCGTCAGCCGCGAATATGAGTCCGTCAGCGGGGCCGAACCGCGTCAGCTATATGCTCAATCTGCACGGGCCGAGTGAACCGATCGACACGGCTTGTTCCAGCTCGCTGGTCGCGATTCATCACGCCGTATGCGCCATTGAAAACGGGAACTGCGATATGGCGATCGCCGGCGGCGTGAATACCGTCGTCACACCGCAAGGCCACATCGCTTATGACAAAGCGGGTGCGCTGAGCAAAGAAGGGAAATGTAAAACATTCTCTGACAGGGCGGACGGATTTGCCGTCAGTGAAGGTGCCGGAATTCTGTTTTTGAAAAAGCTGTCAGAAGCGGAAAAAGCGGGCGATCATATTTACGGCGTCATTAAAGGCAGCGCGGTCAACCACGGCGGACGCGCGAACTCCTTGACGACACCGAACCCGAAAGCCCAGGCGGAGGTCGTCAGAACGGCTTATGACAAAGCAGGTATTGATCCGAGAACCGTCACTTATATAGAAGCGCACGGAACCGGAACGGAGCTTGGCGATCCGGTCGAAATCAACGGCCTGAAATCCGCCTTTCAAAAGCTGTACGAAAAAACAGGCGATTCCGCCGTTTACGCGAGTCACTGCGGTCTGGGATCGGCTAAAACCAATATCGGCCACCTGTCACTGGCAGCCGGTGTCGCGGGTGTGATCAAAGTGCTGATGCAGATGAAGCATAAAACACTTGCAAAAAGCCTCCACAGCGAGGTCATCAACCCGTATATCAAGCTGAAAGACAGTCCGTTTTACATCGTACAGGAAAAAAGAGAATGGACGGCATTGAAAGACGAAAACGGCAATCATCTGCCGCGCCGTGCGGGAATCAGTTCTTTCGGCATCGGCGGCGTAAACGCCCATGTCGTCATTGAAGAATATATCCCGAAGGTAGAAAGAAAAACAGCTGTTTTCACACACCCTCAAATCTTTGTGCTGTCGGCCAAAGAGGAAGAGCGTCTGCAGGAACAGGCGCAGCAGCTGGCGCAAGCTTCTTTTACGGATGCGGATCTTGCCGATGTTGCTTACACGCTTCAGCAGGGACGTGATGCGATGGAAGAAAGAGCGGCCATTATCGCTTCCTCGGCCGAAGAACTTCGGGACAAGCTAAAGAGCTGTGCGAAAGGACGTTATGATATAGCGGGCATTTATAAAGGAAAAGCGGGTAAAACCTCCCTGAAATCCATTCTGGCAGGCGCAAACGGCGAAGCGGATATCGAAGAGCTGATAAGCCGCCGAGAGAATGACAAGCTTGCGGAATTATGGGTGCAGGGCGCGGATATCAAATGGGACGGCTTATATTCTGATATCAAGCCCCAACGGATGAGTCTTCCTGCTTACCCGTTTGCGAAAGAGCGGTACTGGATCACGGACAATCGGCCGAAAGCAGAGAAACCGCAAGCTGTGCCGACGTCGCGGGTACTGCACCCGCTGCTTCACGAAAATGTATCAGATTTAACAGAGCAGCGGTACCGATCCGAATTTACGGGACAAGAGACGATTTTTACCGATCATCTCATTAAAGGCAAGCCGGTTATGCCGGGCGTTGCCTACTTGGAAATGGCTAGGGCGGCGGTTGCTCAGGCAGTCAAAGGGCAAAAGGAACGTCCGTCTGTCATTCATCTGAAAAACATCGTTTGGGTTCGGCCGATCGAAGCGGGAAACCGCGCGATTGAAGCGCAGATCAGCCTGATTCCGAGGGAAGACGGTGAAATCATGTATGACATTTACACGGACTCACAAACAGAAGCAAGCGGCAGGCAGATACACTGTCAGGGGGCTGCCGGCATTCTCAGCGCCGGGGAGGCCCCGCACCGTGATATAGGCGCACTGAAAGCTCAATGCGGCCTCAGTATACTGACTTCTGAACAGTGTTACGGCTTATTCAGCAAAATCGGCATTGACTACGGTCCAGGACAACAAGGAATTCAGCAGATTCATATCGGAAGCAATCAAGCATTAGCTGAGCTCCGGCTGCCTTCCTTCCTCGAAGAAACGGCAGATCAATACGTTCTTCACCCGTGTATGCTTGATTCAGCTTTGCAAGCGACAATCGGACTGAAGCTGCACGCAGATGATAACCAGCTGTCACTGCCGTTCGCCCTTGAAGAACTGGACATTTTCAGCCCGTGCACGACAAGCATGTGGGCGTATGTCAGCTCCCGGGGAACGGATGAAAAAATACAGCGTATGGACATTGACTTATGCGATGAGACAGGTCGGGTCTGTGTCAGAATTAAAGGGATTTCTTCCAGAATGATGGAAGGCTCCGCGCCGGAAACATCATTAAATGGAGCAAACCTTCTGGCTCCGGTGTGGGATCTCGCGGAATTCCGTGATCAAAGCCCGGCATATAAGACGGAAGAGGTTGTCTTTATCGCGGGGGATGAGGAAAGCGCGGCTTTTCAATTGCATCATCCTTCTGCGAAACGGCTTCATATCAACCCGGAGGATGAAATAGAGGCTGTTGCGGCTGAACTGAAAGCAACAGGGTCTTTCGGGCATATCGTATGGATCGCTCCTTTTCACAGCGCTGATGACATGGTGAAAGCTCAAGATGCGGGCGTCATCCAGATGTACAGAGTGATCAAGGCAATGCTTGCTTTAGGATATGGAGGCAAGCGAATCAGCTTGACTGCAGTCACAATAAAAACACAGTCCGTACAGCCGGCGGACATTATTGATCCGGCTCATGCAGGCATTCACGGTTTGGTCGGCTCGCTCGCAAAAGAGTATCCGAACTGGCAAACAAGGCTGATTGATGCCGGATGTCCGGAAGATGTTTCAAAGGCGGAGCTGTTCTCAGCGCCGTTTGATGAGCAAGGCAATACATGGGCGTACCGGAACAATCACTGGTACAAACAGCGCCTTATCCCTGTACAGCAGCCGGTGTCAAGCCGGCCCGCTTACCAAAAAGGCGGCGTTTATGTCGTCATCGGCGGCGCGGGGGGCATCGGCGAGGCATGGAGCGAATATGCCGTGAAAACATATCAGGCGCGAGTCGTTTGGATCGGCAGACGAAAACATAACAGCGCCATCCAGGAAAAAATCGACAGACTCAGCCAATTCGGCCCGACGCCGATTTATATTGAAGCTGACGCGGCAAATCCGAATGAGCTCACACGTGCGTATGAAACGATCAAGCGCACGCACCCGCAAATTAACGGAATCATCCATTCCGCAATTGTTTTAGAGGATCAGAGCCTGGCAAATATGCCGGAAAGCCGTTTGAAAAGCGTGCTCGCTGCGAAAGTCAATGTCAGCGTGAATATGGCCCGCGTGTTCCAAAATGAGCCGCTGGACTTTGCTTTGTTCTTCTCATCTGTTCAATCATTTGCACGAGCGGCCGGACAAAGCAATTATGCTGCCGGATGCAGTTTCAAAGATGCCTTTGCCGCTCATTTGGCTCAAGTTCGGCCGTATTCGGCGGCAGTGATGAATTGGAGCTACTGGGGCAGTGTCGGAATCGTATCATCTGCCGACTATCAAGAACGGATGAAACAGGCGGGAGTCGGATCAATTGAAGCGCCGGAAGCAATGGCGGCGCTTGAACGATTGCTCGGCGGCCCGTTGAATCAGTTCGTCATGATGAAACAGGCGGAAGAGCCGGAGGAAAAACCGCAAGAAATGATAGAAGTATACCCTGAACATCACGGCTCGGCGATGCAAAAACTGCGAAGCTATCAGCCTAAAGTAACAAGACATGTACAACAATTGAGTTAAGGAGGGGACGGCTTTGCAAAACACTGAAGATCTTCTTTACAAACTATTGGCAGGCCAGCTGAAATCTGTCGGATTTTTTACGGAAAACGAAACGCAGCCTGTCATGCAGGGGTTTTACGGCAGGTGGCTGGAAGAAAGCATCTCCATCTTGGTGCAAAAAGGCTTTTTGAAACAGTCAGGCAGTACGTATGTGTTAACGGGTCCGATAGAGCGTGCGGACGTGCTGTGGCAAGAATGGGATGAAAAGAAAGCTCCTTTACTCAAGGACAGCAGCAAAGAGGCGATGATCACCTTAGTGGAGACCGCTCTCAGAGCTCTGCCGGATATTTTATCCGGCAGAGTTTCTGCCACTGATGTTCTGTTTCCCGATTCCTCAATGGAATTGGTGGAAGGAATCTATAAAAACAATGAAACGGCAGACTACTTTAATGAGGTGCTCGCTGACACATTGACGGCTTTCATTGAAGAACGCCTGAAAGAAGACCAGAACGCGGAAATCCGGATATTAGAGATCGGAGCGGGGACGGGCGGGACGAGCGCGGCCGTTTTCAAAAGATTAAAAGAGTACAAACATCATGTGAAAGAATATTGCTACACCGATCTGTCAAAGGCCTTTTTCATGCATGCTGAAAAAGAATACGGTCCCGAGAATCCGTATTTGACTTATAAGCGGTTTAATGTGGAAGAGCCCCCGGCTTTGCAGGGTATAGAGGCGGGCGCATATGACGCGGTAATTGCGGCAAATGTGCTTCATGCGACAAAAAATATTCGGCGGACGCTTCGCAATGCCAAAGCGGTGCTTAAGAAGAATGGGATTTTGTTATTAAATGAGATCAGCAGCCATTCGGTTTATTCTCACCTGACATTCGGCCTTTTGGAAGGCTGGTGGCTGTATGAAGACGCCAAACTGCGCATTCCCGGATGCCCGGGGCTGTATCCTGAAGCGTGGCAGTCTGCGCTGGAAAGCGAGGGATATCGATACGTTACATTTATGGCGGAATCGTCACATCACCTCGGCCAGCAGATCGTGGCGGCAGAAAGCGACGGCGTCATCAGGCAAAAGCAGCCGGACGCGCAGGCGGTTGAAGAAACTGCGGCTTCCAAAGAGCCGGCTGATTTCACAGAACCGTCTTTCTCAGTCACAGACCGGACTGTGCAATTCATAAAAGAAACGTTAGCCAAGTCCATAAAGCTTGCTCCCGAGCGCATTCAGCCGGAAACCAGCTTTGAAAAATACGGCATCGACTCCATTTTGCAGGTGAATTTTATCCGCGAACTGGAAACATTGACGGGCGAGCTGCCGAAAACAGTCTTATTTGAACACACGAATACGAAAGAACTTGCCGAGTATTTGCTGGAAAATTACCCGGATAAGCTGCAACAGGCATTCGGAGCCGAACAAGCGCCTACTGAAACAAAGCATCCGGAACCTGCAATGAATGAACCGGTGCCGCTTGTCACGGAAACGCGGCGATTTATCACTGAACAAAAAGAGCCAAAAGCGCCAAAGCCGGAAACAGAAACCGTCACCGTTAATCGTTCTGATCGTGACGACATTGCCATTATTGGCATCAGCGGCCGCTATCCCGAGTCTGAAACCCTCGATGAGCTGTGGGAGCATTTAAAAGCCGGAGACAGCTGTATTACGAAAGCTCCGGAAAACAGATGGAAGTCCGGTCTTCTGAAAACGATGGCAAAAGAAACACGAAAAGAAGAACACAAAACACGGTACGGCGGATTTCTGCAGCATATTGACGCTTTTGACCATCACTTGTTTGACATCCGGGAAGACCATGTGATGGAGATGACGCCTGAGCTCCGTCTAAGCCTTGAAACCGTATGGGAAACATTTGAAAACGGAGGCTACTCGTTAGAAAGAGTAAACGAATGGCAGGAATCAGACAGCGGCATCGGTGTATTTATGGGCAGTATGTACAATCAATATTTCTGGAATATCCCGTCATTGGAAAAAGCTGCGCTCAGCTCTAACGGAGGGGATTGGCATATCGCCAACCGCATTTCCCACTTTTTCAATTTAACAGGCCCGAGCATGGGCGTTACGACCGCATGCTCCAGCTCACTGAGCGCCATTCATCTCGCCTGTGAAAGCCTGAAGCTTAACAGCTGTTCCATGGCGATTGCCGGAGGGGTCAATCTCACGCTTGAACCGTCTAAATATGATGCGCTCGAACGGGCGAATTTGCTTGAACAGGGAAGTGAAAGCAAAAGCTTCGGAACCGGCACGGGCCTGATGCCGGGAGAAGGAGTCGGGGCGGTGCTCTTGAAGCCGCTCTCCAAAGCGCTTGCCGACAAAGACCATATTTACGGGGTCATTAAAAGCAGCGCGTTGTGCCATAGCGGCGGAAGGCAGATGTACACGGCTCCGGATCCGAAACAGCAGGCGAAGCTCATGGCGGCTTCCATCGACAAGGCCGGAATCAATCCGGAAACAATCAGTTATGTTGAATCAGCGGCAAACGGCTCTGTATTGGGAGATCCGATTGAGGTCATTGCCCTGACAAATGCGTTCGCGCAATATACTGATAAAAAACGTTTTTGCGCGCTTGGATCCGTCAAGTCAAATCTCGGTCATTTAGAGGCGGCTTCCGGCATGTCCCAGCTCGCGAAAGTGCTGCTGCAAATGGAGCGGGAAACATTAGTCCCGACGATTAACGCAAAACCGCAAAATCCGAATATCAACCTTGAACAAACGGCTTTTCACCTGCAGGAAAAAACCGAGTATTGGGAGCGTATGAGGGATGCCGAAACGGGGGACATCATCCCGCGGAGAAGCATGATTAATTCCTTCGGGGCAGGCGGGGCATATGCAAATCTCATCGTAGAAGAATATATCAGCCCGAATTCCGATCAGGCCCGTCACGGCGATGAGGAATATATTTTCCCTGTGTCAGCGAAAACAAAATGGAGTTTTGAAGCCTATCTTGACAGACTGGCGGCCTTTTTAGAAAAGACGCCATCTCTTCATCCGGCCGCCATCGCATCCGCGCTGCAAAAAAGAACGCATCATTCGGAGTATCGGGCGGCATTTACGGCTGCTTCCGTTCAGGAACTGCTGGAGAAGCTGGCCGCTTACCGCATGGATCAGCGGAATCTCAATTTCTCTGAATCTGATATTGGCCGGCGTGCGCGGCAATGGGAAAAAGGAGAGAATATCGCGTTTGATCAGTTGCAGCAAGAGCACGCCGTTCATCTGCCGGCCTACGCTTTTGACCACGGGACTTCTTTTCAATTCAGTGAATCAGAAAACGCTGCCGGCGTTCAGGCGGTATACAGTGATGACGATCCATACGTGAAAGGGCATCAATTCAGCGGAGAACCGGTACTCGTCGGCGCTACATATAACAGTCTGGCAGTCGATCATTTTTGTGATCTTTTTCCTGAAGCGGAAGGAGGACAAATTAAAAAACTGAATTACGTCAGCCCCATTACCGTAAAAAAAGGCGATCGCATCGAGCTGAAAACAGAATCGAAACAAAACGGGGATGGATTTGAACTGAGCATAATGCACCGCAGCCGCACGTCTCCTGATTGGAGCATAGCGGCGTATGCCGAGTGCAGCCCCTATCCGTTTCAAAAGCAGCACGCGGATCTGGCGGCCATTCAGCGCTCTTACCGGGAAGTGGGCCGGATAGATGAGTTATACGGAGACGGAACGGGACCCGTCGTGTGGGGAGAAGAATTTAAAACGATTACCCGCCTGTACAAAGGCTCTGATGCCGTTTTAGCGAAAGTGAACCTGAACAATAGCGACTCACAACAAGCGCATCATTATGCCGTAAATCCGTTCATCGCCAACAGTGCTTACTTGGCCTCACTTTCTTTATTGGATCAAACGGAGGCGGAAAGCTATCTGCCGTTCGGCATTAATTCCGTCACCTTCAGCAGCCCTGAAGATCTTATCGATTGCTGGCTGCACATCAAGCTGACCAAACAAACGGGGGAAATGATTCTGATTAACGCAGATGTCATCAGCAGCCGATCGGAAGTGGTGATGCGTTTTGAAGGCTATGCCCTGAAACGGTTCCGCCCGAAAACCGAACAGATGAATCAGCCGGCCCGAACGGCTGTTAAGAATGCGGGAGCACCGATTTCTGCCGGCAGTCTGACAGATGATATCCGCAGCTACGTCCTTGGCAAGCTCGCCAAGATGATGGATGAACCCGGGCCATCTCTTCGTTCTGACGCGAATATCATGGAATTGGGACTTGATTCAGCAAGCCTGATCGGGCTGACAAAAGAGATCGGACAAGAGGCGGACATCGATGTGAATCCAACATTGTTTTTCGAGTATCCGACCGCGGAGGAGCTGACCCGCCACTTCGCGTCAGCATATGAGAGCAAGTTTTCTCAATTGCTTGCCGATCATAAGCATTCAGAAGAGGCCAGGGTCACGGAAACAGAAGAGCGCACTTTACCGAGGAAACAGCATACGCCTTGTGATAACGCCGATGTCAAGCAAGGAATCGCGATTATCGGTATGTCAGCTCAGTTTCCGCAATCCCCGTATATCCAGTCTTTTTGGGAGCACATCGTAAACGGGGATCACTGTATTACCGAAATTCCGGCGGACCGCTGGGACTGGCGCCGTTACGCCGGTGATGAGAATGACACGAGTCTCAGATGGGGCGGTTTTATTGACGGTGTCGGCGAATTTGACCCGCTCTTTTTCGGAATTTCCCCTAAAGAGGCATCACAAATGGGGCCGGAACAGTTTCTGCTTTTGATGCATACATGGAAAGCAATGGAGGATGCGGGCCTGACAAATAAGGCGTTATCAAGCAGACCGACAGGCGTTTTCGTTGCCGCGGGCAACAGCGATCCGAACAATGGAACAGCCATCCCGTCCATCATTCCGAACAGAATATCATATGCCTTGAATTTACAAGGACCGAGTGAATATTACGAGGCTGCCTGCACGTCAACCCTGGTGGCATTGCACAGGGCGGTTCAATCAATCCGTCATAACGAATGTGAGCAGGCTGTCGTGGGCGCCGCCAATATTCTGCAGTCGCCGAAGGGCTTTATCGGTTTTGACTCAATGGGATATTTAAGCAAAAACGGCCGGGCGAAATCGTTCCAAAAAGATGCCGATGGCTTTGTCAGAAGCGAAGGGGCGGGCGTGATCATCATCAAACCGCTTGAGGCGGCAATTGAAGACGGCGATCATATTCACATGGTCATTAAAGGAACAGGAGTGTCTCACGGCGGTAAAGGCATGTCGCTTCACGCACCGAATCCGGCGGGAATGAAGGCCGCGATGAAAAAAGCGTACGAAGACACCGATGTTGATCCGCAAACTGTCACTTATATTGAAGCGCACGGCATTGCCTCCGAAATGGCAGATGCGCTGGAGTTTAATGCAATCAAAGCGGGTTACGGCGAGTCTGCAAATCAAGAGGAAAGCGCGCCTTGTTATATCAGTACCGTGAAACCTTGCATCGGGCACGGCGAACTCGCTTCCGGACTGGCCGCCCTTATAAAAGTGGCGATGGCCATGAAGCATCATACCATCCCGGGTATTCCCGGATTTACAGCTGCAAATGAGCAAATGGCCATTCAGAAAAGCCGCTTCCGTTTCACCGAAGACAATCAGGAATGGACACAGCTCACCGACCATACGGGCAGACCGATCCCGCGCCGGGCCGCAATTAACAGCTATGGCTTCGGCGGCATGAATGCGCATGTCGTCTTGGAACAGTACAGCCCGAGCCATAAAGACAAAGAATCTGTGCATGAACCGCAGCTTATCGTGCTTTCTGCTAAGAGCGAAGGGCGTCTTAAGGCGGTCGCAAGTCAGCTGGCTGATTTTGTGCAAACTGGAGATACTCTGTCATTGCGGGATATTGCTTATACGCTTCAGACCGGCCGTGAGGCGATGAACTGCCGCCTGGCACTCGTTGCCCGCAATCAAGATGAATTGCTGGAAAAACTGAAAGAGTACAGAGCATTTTCCGAAGAAAGCAATGGAATGAAAAGCTTCTTTACAGGCAGTCAGCAGACTGGATCAGGAGATATCGGCGTTTTACTGGAAGGGACTCTCGGTACAGTCGTCACGGAGACGCTGTTGGCTGAAAACAATCTCGAAAAACTTGCATTTTGCTGGGTGAAAGGTGCGGATATACCGTGGGACAGACTCCACCAAGGCAAATCTGTTCAAAGAGTGCCGCTTCCGACATATCCTTTTGAAAACCATAAGTATTGGAACGGCGGTCAGCCAGAAGCCATCAGCCTTGCACCGGTTTCACAGAATCCTCAGATCCGCTGCGAGAGCGCGGCTGACATTGTGGCAGACATTTTGGGGATGAAGGCAGCGGAAATTGATCAAAATAAGCCGCTGACTGAATACGGCTTCGATTCAATCTCCTCTATTCAGCTGTTGAAGAAACTTGAGGACGGAGACAGCCGCATCAGTCTGGAGGCTCTTCAGAAATGCAGCACTCTTCAGGAGATCTGCATGCTGTTAAAAACGAACCAACCGCAGGAGACGGGCCGGAATTTTCCCGAACTCGTCAAGCTGAATGAAAGAGAAAAAGGCCGTCCTGTTTTTTGGTTTCACGGCGGAACGGGAGGCGTGGAAGCATACCAGCCATTCGCCAAAAAGAGTCAGCGACCTTTTTACGGCATCCAGGCAAGAGGTTTGACAGGGAAAGAGCCGCTGCAAGGAATCGAAGAGACGGCCGCTTCTTATATGAGAATCATCCAAGCGGTACAGCCGAAAGGCCCTTATGACCTCGGCGGATATTCCTTGGGCGGCATGCTTGCATATGAAACCGCGCGCCTCTTGCAGGAGGAAGGTCATACGGTAAAAAGCGCCGTCATGATCGACACCCCGTACAGTGAAAAATGGAAAGAAAGAAAACCATCTGTTAAGTCAGTCATGCTGCAAACGATCAATACGATGCTTACAGCATATCTTAAGCCTGAAAACCTTGAAGAGGCATTAATCAGCAGAGAAGACATTACCGTCCAGGCTGAGGAAGAAGAAGTATTGAAAGAATTGATCGGCCTTGCCAAAAAGCGCGGTCTGCCAAAATCCGAAGAAGCGATCCGGATGCAGCTGGAGCAAATGATGAAGACGCAGCTCGCTTACGGAATGGAAGAGTATGACATGAAGCCGCTGCCTCATCCGGAAGCGCTGCAATGCTACTACTTCCGTAATAAAAGCGGTTTGTTCCTCGGACATCTTGAACGTTATCTGACAGCAGAGGAAGAACAAATTCCGTTAGACCATGATGCGTATTGGAAAGAATGGGAACGCCAGATGAAACAGTTTCACCTGTTGGACGTTCACTCTTCCAATCATGTCACAATGCTGTCGGAACCAAAGCCGCAAAACGCCATTAAAGCATTCTGCGAAAAACTGTACGCAAACAAAGGAACGATAAGCGCAAATTTCCTTAAATCTTTCAGAAAAAAGCTGGACGAAACAAATGAGTTGGTAAAACGGTAATAGAGAACGGCCGGAGCAATCCGGCCGCTTTTTTTATCCATATAGAACTAAATTTACTATGTACTAAATTTTCATTGTCGTATTGATTTCTGTTTATAAGACATTAAAAAAACCCCCGATAAACAGGGGGGGAGATGTTAAAATCTGACAGGAAATGTTTCAAGCCCTCTCAAAAACACATTTTTTCTCCATGTTACATCCTCGGGCGCGCCTTTCAGCTCTATATTCGGAAACCGTTTTAAAAGCGCAGTAAAGGCAATGGATGCTTCCATCCGGGCGAGCGGAGCCCCGAGACAAAAATGAATGCCGAATCCAAAAGAGATATGACGGTTCGGTGTTCTCGCTATATTTAATGTATCAGGATCATCGAAATATTCCGGGTCCCGATTGGCTGAACCGATGCCGATAAATATCATATCGCCTTTTTTAATGGAAACATCTTTATAGGTGAAATCTTCAATCGCCCATCGATTTGCCATCATGATGACGGGAGAGGTATAACGCAAAAGCTCTTCGACCGCCGTCTGGATATTTTCCGGCTGCCGCTTTATCTTCTCCATCTGGTCTTTGTGCAGAAGAAGCGCCAGGGTGCCGGAGCCGAGAAGGTTAACCGTTGTTTCAAGCCCGGCAACGACTAACAAAAACAGCATGGAATACAGCTCTGATTCACTCAGCTTTTGGCCGTCCTCTTCAGCGTAAATAAGCTTGCTTGTCAGGTCTTCACCCGGATGTTTTCTTTTTTCTTCGATCAGTGTTTTCATATATTGTTTAAATTCTTTGAGAGCCTGGTTGGTCGCATCTTGTCCGCTTTCTGACGTGTCGACCATTGCGTTTGTCCACACTTGAAATTTGGCGCGGTCCTCTTTCGGAATCCCGAGCAGTTCGGAAATGACGATAAACGGAAGCGGTGCGGCGAAATCTCTCATGATATCAGGGTCTGCTTTTGTTTCCATTTCATCCAGCAGCTCTTCTGTGATCTGCTCTATCCCGGTGCGAAGCTGCTCAATCATCCGGGGAGTGAACCCCTGATGCACCAAAGATCGAAGTCGTGAATGATCCGGAGGGTCTTTTGCCAGCATATGCTCTGAGACAAAATCGATATCTTCACTGACATTCAGCTTCGCGATCAGCTCCTTCGGCATGACTCGTTTTACATCTCTCGTAATTCTGCCGTCTTTCAAAAACGCCATACAATCATCATAACGCGTGATGAGCCAAGCCGGAAAGGTGCCTCCGAAACGCTGCAGTTCGAATTTATGTATGGGGTCCTGCTCTCTGAATCTGCTTAAAACCGCAAAAGGGTTTTCGTGAAACTCGGGTGAGTGTGGGTGAAACATTGTTTTTTCCATCTGGATTTCCCCGCCTTCATGTTTTTGAAAAGACATAACAAACAGCCGGTGCCTGCCGACCGGACGGCATTCCTCCTTTTATCTGCCGAAGACACTGATCACAACGGCTCATAAGTATGTCTAAAATATATAAGGAAACAGAAGCCGGTTCAATAGACAAATCGTAAAGCCGCCATTTTCGTTGATTATCAACAAAACAGCAAACTTTTTTTGCCATTTCATCATGTGTGTTAAATCCGGCTAATATACATATTTACGCTTCATATCAACTTCTTAAGGAGGATGTGAATGAATGCGTTTATGAAATGGGCGGCAAGTCTGCTTTTGGTGATCTCTCTTCAGTTCGGCCTTACGGGCGCCGGCATCCATTCGGACAGTGCTGCTCGTGCCGCATCCCGATACGATCAGGTGCTGTATTTCCCGCTGTCAAAATATCCGGAGACGGGAAATCATATAAAAGACGCCATTTCGGCAGGTCATTCTGAGATTTGTACAATTGATCGGGGCGGAGCGGAGAATAGAAGGAAAGAATCATTGAAAGGAATTCCGACAAAGCCCGGGTTTGACCGTGATGAATGGCCCATGGCAGTCTGCACAGAAGGCGGGGCGGGGGCTGATATCAGATATGTAACCCCGTCGGATAACCGCGGAGCCGGTTCATGGGTTGGAAATCAAATGAGCGGATATTCCGACGGCACGAGAGTATTATTTATCGTTCAGTAGCTTCTCCGGTTCGCCGGAGTTTTTTTATGCTCTGAAAAAGCGGCACGCCGGCTGGACATATGAAATGGCAAAGAGTAAACTTATATGTTGGAATCAGCATGAGAAAGGATTGGATCACATTGACAGTGACTACATACCGAAATATTGCACTTTTACTTCTTTGTTTAACAGCGGGAATTGTGGATGTGATCGGTTATTTAAGCCTGGGACATATCTTTACCGCCAATATGACGGGGAACATCGTTCTGTTCGGCCTGGCGATCGGCAACTCGTGGCACCTTGCCGTACTCAAATCGTTAACCTCGTTAATCGGATTTATTGCCGGCGTTATTGCCGCGGCCCTGCTTGTGGGCAATAAAAAGAAATCATTCTGGCCCCCTGCGGTAACTGCCGCTTTAGCTATTGAAGGAGCTGTTTTGCTGCTGTTTGCTTTGTTCTCCTGCTTTTTTGCAGATGCCATTTCTGTTTATGTGCTGATTATGCTGCTCAGCTTCGCAATGGGAATGCAGACGACAGCCGCGAGAAAACTTGGTGTAGCGGGGATTTCCACGACCGTATTAACGGGAACGCTCGCTAATTTTTTTGAAGATCTCACTGCAAGGTTTTACAAAGCGGACAAGCGGAAGCAGTTTACGAGAGATGCTGTATTGCGCGCGCTTGCCTTGGTGCTGTATTGCTTTGGAGCGGTCATCGGCGCTTTTGCCGAACCGGATTATAAGTTTGCCGTGATCTGGCTTCCGATTATCATTATTTTAGGCATTATGCTTTGCGCATTCACGATGTTCCACGGATATTCAGAAGAAAAAAACCAATAAAAAAACGCCGCTGATTCAGGGCGTTTTTTCTTTTTATTGCTCTTTCCGGGTCCCGATTGTATAAACGGCCCGATCTGTATGTACCTTTAATCCGTCTTGCTCCTTTTGGATGGTGATGTCGCCGAGCAGAGGGATTTCATACGCATCTTGGGGAAGCGGGACATTTCCTTCCTCCGTATAGGTTGTGCCGTGCCCTTTTAAGACGAGTTCTTCGTCCGCTACATAGTCATCGGGATGGTTTGTCCGGCGGACGAGAACATCATCAAGGTGAAGCATGATCTGATCCATATCAGAAATCTCGTTTCGGCTGTCTGTCAGCTCTCCTTTCCTGATATCAAGCGTTTGTCCGATCTGTTTTTGCAGCCATTCAGACAATTCGGTGTTTGTAAGTGCCATTGTGATTCCTCCTTTTATCTACACCATACTTATTCCCTATTTTTTTAGAAATACACTGCCTTGCATTGATCTTTTTTTCTGACAGCCGGTTCTGGAGCATTCCGAGTTCCTTCATTATAAATGTTTCATCTGTTCACCTAAAAAACGGGGTCATCTGCAGGTTTAGACGACCCCGTTCTCATGATAAAAAGGTTACTCTTTCGGCACGGCGTTTTCAGCGTTTACTGCGCCCGCTCCGTAAATGTTCGGATCTTCATTTGTCCACTTATCCGGACTTTGTTTGATCAGTGTTTTCACTTCGTCAGGCGAAAGCTGCGGGTTCTGCTGAAGGATTAAGGCGGCAATGCCCGCACAGATCGGAGTGGCCATGGACGTGCCCGACAGACTGAAATACAAGGAGCCTACACGGTTTGATTTCTGTAATTTGTCAAGGTATGAACGCGGAGAACGGAGAGATACGATATCGACCCCGGGCGCAAGAATGTCAGGCTTCTCTTTTCCGTACACCGTCGGGCCGCGGCTTGAGAAAGAAGCGACCGTATCGTCCTCATTGCCGGCCGTATCATTGTCATCATAGGCGCCTACCGTGATGACCTTCTCGCTGACACCGGGGCTTGAAATCGTTTGAGCTTCCGGACCGGAGTTGCCCGCGGCGACGCAGACGACGATTCCTTCATTCCATGCCTCTTCAACGGCCTTGACGAGCGGGTCGTCCGTTTCTTTATCATATCTGAGCGCATCTCCGCCCAGTGACATGCTGATGATTCTGATCGGATTCTTTGTGTGTTCTTTATTATATTGTATGCACCATTCCACACCTTCAATGATATCAGCCAAGGTTCCTGATCCTGATTTGTTTAATACCTTGACTCCGATCAGATCGGCTTCCGGCGCCGGCCCCTGATATTTACCGGAAGATGAAGCGCCGCTGCTTGCGATATCACCGGCGCAATGGGTGCCGTGTCCGTTGTCATCATACGGTTCTGTCTTTTGGTTGACAAAGTCCGCAAATCCGATAACTCTGCCTTCTAAATCGGGATGCTGATAGATTCCGGTATCAATAACGGCGACGGTTACGCCTTTTCCTGTTAATACGGTGCCGTTACGGGTCACTTCTTTTGCATGAGACGATTCAGCTGCCGTATCAAGGAACGCTTTTACTTCACGGTTTAAATAGATTTTACGGATATCCCGGCATTGCGAAAGAAGCATGTGAAGGGCGGACGGAGTGACTTCGGCGCTGCAGCAATTGATTGTTTGAAACTGCTTTTTTATGGTGCAGCGTTTTTCTTTTGATAAGACCTGTCCTGTGCTGTGAAAACCGGATTCATGGCAGCCCTCTTCAAATTCAATGATGACTGACATTTTCTTTCTGTTTTTCACCTTTTTTTCGAAAAACTTGTGCAAAAAGCAAGGTGTCCATTTGAAAGGTTTATATAACTGTAATACGTTTTCTCTGAGCGGCCAGTCCAGCTTATGAGCATTTGACCGCACCATTTGTACCATTGAGTAACCAAACATATATACTTTTCCTCCCATTCTGGCGATTCTCTCTATACCATATGAACAGGCCGTATGTTCGGTCAGTTTGTTTGTCCTTCAGGAGCGCTGGTTACTTGCGGCTTTTTCAGGAGAAGAAATCGAGTTGAAACGGAACATTTGTTCGTTTATAGTGAAGCCGGCGGAAGGAGGTATATATATGAACATAATATTGAGACATTCCTTGGAAAAACAGCTTCCGATTGATATTATATATATGAAAAAAGACGGCTCCATTTCAAAACGGACCATTATGATAAAAAAAGGGGATGAGCGGGCTGTAACGGCATTTTGCTGTACAAAAAGGCAGATGAGAACCATTTTGACGGGCTCCATTCTGTCCTGTGCATTTGCTTCGGGAGGCGGATATTCATTTTTAAAAGCGTATTCCTGATGCCGTCCGTTTCCGGCCGTGAATCTCCCGCCCCTGAAAATTCGGGCGTTCCTCCCTTTTTTTTTGCCCTCTCTCAACCTTTTTTCACTGATGCCCGGCATTTGAGCGCTTGAACCGTGACAATCCATTGATTTTTCGAAACCGGGAAGTTTTTCACTGATGATAATGTTAATAGAATGTTAAGATAAGACCTATTGACAAAAATCCATATAATGAACATGTCATTTTTCAGAAAGGAGCAAAGAAGGAGAGCTGATGAAAAGAATTTTACTTAATGTCATCATTATCGTAGCAATGGTCTTACTAATAAGATGTGCTCATTATGCGTCAGACCCTGATCCCTCGAATTCTTCTGATACATACACAGATTTTAAAGATTTGGCTGAACATGAAGACCCCGATGATTATCATATATCGTACAATAAGCGAAAGGGGAGCCCCGTATTGATCATGTCGCCGCACGGAGGGAGAATTGAGGGCGGGGTGAGCGAGATCGTCCGCTCTTTCAGAGATGATTATTCAACCTATCTGTTTGAGGGATTAAAAACGCATGATAACCAGACTCTTCATATTACGAGCACCAGGTTCGATGAGCCTTCAGCAGTCGAAAGCATTAAGCAGCACCATTATGTTATCGCAGTTCACGGTTATAAAGGCGACGAGAAAAATACTCTTGTCGGAGGAAGCGACCGGAAGCGGGCGAAAAAATTGGTGAGAGCTCTCGAACGAAACGGATTTTCTGCAGAATTGGCAACCTCAAAAACCGGTCTGGCCGGGGTTGACACCGAAAATATCAATAACCAGGCGCAAACCGGGCTGAGCATACAGCTTGAGATCAGCAGAGAACAGCGGGAAGCGTTTTTTGATAATTTTGATTACCGCGAAAGGGAATTCACAAAAACGGAGGAATTTTACCGGTTTGTCCGTACGATAAAAAGAGTGATCAATCAAGAGTATTCGTAAGCTTAAAAAAAGACAAACGAGTGAAAGATGAGTAAACTGAAAAAAAGGAGGTTTGTCCCTTGGCAAAACATCACTTTTATTTAAAAGCAAATTGGCCCGGAAATCGCAATGACGTCGGCGATATTAAAAGCGGCCGGCTGGAAACGGCTGTGTCCATTCCTAAGGAAATGGACGGACCCGGAGAAGGCACAAATCCTGATGAAATGCTGCTTGGAGCGGCCGCGACCTGTTATATTATAACGCTTGCGGCGATGATGGAAAGAAGCGGCTTGGATAAAGAAGATCTACATATGGAATCTGAAGGAATTGTAGACGTCACAAACGGTGTGTTCACGTACCAGAAAATCATTCACCGCCCGTTTATATTATTAAAGCCGGATGCAGCCGAAACGGACTTTATGCTCGCCAGGAAGTTAGCGCAAAAAGCAGAGTCCTCATGTATGATTTCACGAGCGGTCCAAGGAAACGTGGAGATGGAGCTTGAGGTTGAAGTAAAAGCTGCCCGCGCTTGACGAGTTCAAACGGTCAGCTCCGGGCCGTTTGATTTTTTTTAGCTTTTTGAGACTTGGAACGGTTCAGCAGGATGACGCCCGTGATGACCAAAACAAGCCCGATCATCATTTTGACTGTCATGGCCTCCTTAAAAACAAAAAAGCCGACAATTGCCGTTAAAGCGGTGCCGACACCTGACCATGTCGCGTATGCGGCGGATAAATCAAGGCTTTTCAAAGAGAAGCTCAAAAACATAAAAGAGGCTCCGATTCCGGCGATGACGCCGAGAGCGGGCCACAGGTGCGTAAAACCGTCCGACAGCTTCAGCATCGTGCTCCCGAACACTTCTGATACAATGGCTAATGCCAAGCAAAGTAATCCTTTCATCAGCATGCCTCTCCTTTCTACCAATTCATCAAAATGACACCGGCCAATAAGAAAAAGAGTCCGATGACGGCCTGCTTGTCCAGTTTTTCATGAAACCATTTCGCTCCGATAATGGATGCGAGCACCGTTCCGGCTCCGCTCCATGTTGCATAGGATAAGCTAAGCGGAATGAGATTCAGTGTCAGTGAAAGCATATAAAAGGCCAATGAATAGCCTGCCACTACAAGCGCGCTCGGCAAAAACCGCGTAAATCCGCGGGAGACCTTCAGCATGGCCGCGCCGATTGACTCTGATAAAATAGCAATTGTGAGGAAGATATAACCCAGAATCATATCAAATCCCCCTCTCATCATAATCCTTATGCCTTTTGTTTAAGGCAGTAAAATAAAATAATATCCGAACTTTGCCCGCCAAGTCAAGACATTAGGCCTATACAAAAAGGCCCCTGAAAGGAGCCCTTTTTGATTGTCTTAGTAGTAATACGGATAGTAAGGGTAGCCGTAACCTCCGTACAAATACGGATTGAACAAAGCGCTTCCGACAAGCCCCCCGACAAGCCCTCCGACAAACGGTCCGCCGTAAAAACCAAACGGCCGTCCGAACCCGCCAAACCAAGGGCGGCCAAACCAAGGCCGGCCAAAACCAAAACCCGGCCGTCCGAAGCCGAATCCGAATCCGGGACGCCCGAACCCGAATCCCGGCCGTCCGAACCCAAATCCGGGCCGTCCAAACTGTCTCATATCACTATCTGCTTCGTATGTGTATTCTTCATTCATAATTTAGGTACCTCCAAGAATAAATTTGAGATGATAACAGAGTATTCAGCCCACCAATTTTTGATTGGGCGTTTATCAAAAAAATAAAGGAGTGAGCTTTTGTGGGCCTGTATCAGTCCGATTGGTCAAAAAAACCTCCGCACACACACGCATACCGGGCTGTTACGGATGTAGTGCAGGGACATTACCATGTGATCGAAGGCTTTTCGCAACCGGAGAACGGCAGCAATACAGATGAGCATACACATTTCTATACGGGCATCACCTCGTTTGAAAACGGCCATTTTCATAGGTATTACGGCATTTCCGGCCCTGCCATCCCGAGGGTTGACGGAACACATTACCATGAGCTTTCAGAGACCACCTTTGCCGCCTACAATGAGCCGATTCAGATCCAGCACGGCGGTGTCGTTTACGATCCGCGGGAGGAAGGACGGAAAACGCACCGCCATACGCTCAAAGGAAAAACGAGAGAGGTTGTCGGAAACGAGCCGATCGGGTGGTAGCGGACGTTTAGCGCTCAGGAAAAAGGGCAAAATGGATAGGTGCCTGAAGAAATGAATGCTATAATTAGGGGGAGATTTATAAAAGAGAGTGATACATATTGAAAAATAAAAAACAGCCTGTCGTCATACTTGTCGGACCGACGGCAGTCGGAAAAACAAAACTAAGCATCGGACTCGCGAAAATGCTGAATGCGGAAATCATCAGCGGAGATTCCATGCAGGTATATAAAGGGATGGACATCGGAACGGCCAAAGTCACCGAAGAAGAGACAGAAGGCGTGCCGCATCACCTGATTGATATTTTGGAGCCGTCCGACACTTTTTCAACGGCGGATTATCAGAAAATGGTAAGGGGAAAAATCACCGAGATTGCCGATAGAGGAAAGCTGCCGATGATTGTCGGGGGAACGGGTCTGTACATTCAGTCCGTGCTGTATGACTATACGTTCACGGAAAACTCCGGCGACCCTGTATTCCGGGAGCGCATGGAGAAACTGGCGGCTGAAGAAGGGGCGGAAGCGCTTCATGCCAAGCTTGCGGCAGCCGACCCGGAAGCGGCGGCAGCCATTCATCAAAACAACACGCGAAGAGTCATCCGCGCGCTCGAAATTCTGCATGTATCGGGAAAAACAATGTCAGAGCATCTTAAAACCCAAAAACGGGAGCTGCTTTACAATGCGGTTCTTATCGGTCTTACAATGGACAGAGAAGTGCTGTACGGCCGGATTAACGAGCGCGTTGACCTGATGCTGGAAACCGGCCTTCTTGACGAAGTAAAGCGGCTGTATGATATGAATATCCGGGACAGCCAATCGATTCAGGCGATCGGCTATAAAGAGCTGTATGAATATCTTGATGGAAAAGTGCCGCTCCCTCAGGCTGTGGAGCAATTAAAACAAAATTCTAGGCGATATGCGAAACGCCAGCTGACCTGGTTTCGCAATAAAATGCCCGTTTCATGGACAGATATGACGCCGCCTGTTGATATTGAGCAGAAAAAAAAGGAAATTTTCGAGTGCATAGCAGGAAAACTGGAAATTTAATCGAAACAGTATTGTATTGAGAACCAAGGAGGACGAAACATGAAACCGATTAATATTCAAGATCAGTTTTTGAATCAAATCCGAAAAGACAATACGTTCGTCACGGTGTTTTTACTCAACGGCTTCCAGCTTCGCGGCCAGGTAAAAGGCTTTGACAACTTTACCGTTTTGCTCGAAACGGAGGGGAAGCAGCAGCTTATTTATAAACATGCCATCTCCACGTTCGCCCCGCAAAAAAACGTCCAGCTTGAGCTTGAATAGACTTTTTGAAAAAGACCATGAACAATGGTCTTTTTCTATGCGCATCTGTATATTGCAGGCCGTATATCGGAAACATA
Source organism: Bacillus sp. JNUCC-22 (assembly GCF_018861275.1). Taxonomy (NCBI): domain Bacteria; kingdom Bacillati; phylum Bacillota; class Bacilli; order Caryophanales; family Bacillaceae; genus Bacillus; species Bacillus sp. JNUCC-22. The sequence continues at coordinate 1,795,929 of NZ_CP076408.1, forward strand.
AAAGGGGGTTCGGAAAATCGTGTTCGAAAGTGAAAATGAACTGAGAAGAATCAGGATTACGCTCGTTTGGATCGCTGTTTTTTTGCTGTTTGGAGCTTGCAGCAATCATGAGACGGTGGTGACGGATGATGACGGCGGCTCATCGGATGCCGAACCGCAGACAGAAGGCATGGTGCAGCTGGAACATAATCGTTTCGGCATCGTCGAGGACGGTTACTTAAAAATATACCGCTATGATGAAAAAACGAATAAAATCGAACTGAAAAAAGAAACGGCGCTGGATGAGCTTGAATAAATTTCACAAGCGTTCGAATTTACAAAGCGGGCCGCACAAGCTACACTAAGTACTGACATTGATCATGCAGAGGGTGAGACGATTGAAACACAAGGTGATAATCAACCATTGGGAAGAAACTTGTGAAGATGATTCCTGCTATGAATATGGAACCAGCATCATCGTTGACGGCAAAGAACTGATCAGAGAGGCTTCCATCACAAGCGCTCTGAAAGCCGTACTGAAAGAAATCGGTGCTGATGTGGAGATTGAAGAAACCGTTGAAAGCGAAAAAAAATGTGATTCTTACAAAAAATAAGAATAAAAGTCTAGACTACTAAGCAGTTTTTTTTCATGTTATGATAGACATCGGCTTACACATGACACCTTGAGTAGGATGAGAGATGATTCTCGTTCTGCTCTCTTTTTTGGGCGTTAATCGGGCCAGAGCCAAAGTCCGCTCTTTCAAAAATATGAATTTTTTATAAATCGATCTCAATATGTTGTGTTTTTCTGAGAGGTTAGTATACTATATATAGTGTTAAGAGATTCATTATTTTTGATAGGTCGTGATAAGGATGGTTCAAATCATATTTGATTCAAAGACAGGGAATGTTCAGCGTTTTGTGAATAAAACAGACTTTCAGCTGATCCGCAAGGTGGACGAAACGGACCACGTGGACACTCCGTTTGTTTTGGTCACCTACACGACAAACTTCGGTCAGGTACCGGCATCAACACAATCATTTCTCGAAAAATACGCCCATCTCTTATTAGGAGTCGCTGCGAGCGGCAACAAAGTATGGGGCGATAACTTTGCAAAAAGCGCCGATACCATTTCAAGACAATATCAGGTGCCGATCTTGCACAAATTTGAACTCAGCGGCACATCTAAAGACGTTGAATTGTTTACTCAGGAGGTAGAAAGAGTTGTCACAAAATCAAGTGCCAAAATGGATCCAGTTAAATAACGAAATCATGATCCAACAAGATGGAAAATTCCAGTTTGATAAAGATAAAGAGGCTGTACATAGCTATTTTGTTGACTATATCAATCAAAACACAGTTTACTTTCACGATTTGAAAGAGAAGCTGGATTATTTGATTGAAAACCAATACTACGAAGAGGAATTCTTAAGCCTTTACTCTTTTGAAGACATTAAAGAAGTGTTTAAGACAGCTTACGCAAAGAAGTTTCGTTTTCCTTCCTTCATGAGTGCGTTTAAATTTTATAATGACTATGCTTTGAAAACGAATGACAAGAAAAGAATCCTCGAGCGTTATGAGGACCGAATCTCAATCGTCGCGCTGTTCTTCGCAAACGGCGACACTGAGAAAGCAAAAGAATATGTAAACCTGATGATCAACCAGGAATATCAGCCGAGTACACCGACATTTTTGAATGCCGGCAGAAAACGCCGCGGAGAACTGGTGAGCTGCTTCTTGCTCGAAGTCAATGATTCCTTAAACGATATTTCACGGGCGATCGATATTTCCATGCAGCTGTCTAAATTGGGCGGAGGGGTTTCTCTTAATCTGTCCAAGCTTCGCGCGAAAGGCGAAGCGATTAAAGATGTTGAAAACGCCACAAAAGGTGTTGTAGGCGTCATGAAGCTTCTTGATAATGCGTTCCGTTACGCTGACCAAATGGGCCAAAGACAAGGCTCAGGCGCGGCGTATTTAAATATCTTCCACCGCGATATCAATGATTTTCTTGATACGAAAAAGATTTCTGCGGATGAAGATGTGCGCGTCAAAACGCTTTCTATCGGTGTCGTCATTCCGGATAAGTTCGTTGAGCTTGCGCGTGAGGATAAAGCGGCTTATGTATTCTATCCGCATACGATTTATAAAGAATACGGCCAGCATATGGACGAAATGGACATGACGGCGATGTATGAGGAGCTTGTCGACAACCCGCATGTCAAAAAAGAAAAAGTGAATGCGCGCAAATTGCTTGAAAAGCTTGCCGTTCTCCGTTCTGAGTCAGGTTATCCGTACATTATGTTCCAGGACAACGTAAACAAAGAGCACGCGAATAACCACGTATCAAAGGTGAAATTCTCGAACCTTTGCTCTGAAGTGCTTCAGGCGTCACAGGTTTCGGCTTACACAGATTATGATGAAGAAGACGAAATCGGCTTGGACATTTCCTGCAACCTTGGTTCATTAAATATTTTGAATGTCATGAAACATAAATCGATTGAGCGCACGGTGAAACTCGCGACGGATTCCCTGACTCATGTATCTGAGACGACGGATATCCGCAACGCGCCGGCAGTCAGACGCGCGAACAAAGCGATGAAGTCCATCGGTTTAGGCGCCATGAACCTTCATGGCTACCTGGCCCAAAACGGCATCGCGTATGAAAGCCCGGAAGCAAGAGATTTCGCGAATACGTTCTTTATGATGGTGAACTTTTATTCCATCCAGCGTTCAGCTGAGCTTGCGAAAGAAAAAGGCGAAACGTTTGAGCATTATGAAGGCTCCACTTATGCAACGGGAGAATATTTCAATAAATACATCGAAAAAGAGTTCTCACCGGCATACGAAAAAATCGCTGCGCTCTTTGAAGGCATGCATATTCCGACAATCGAAGACTGGAAAGAGCTGAAGGCGTTTGTCGCCGAAAACGGCATGTACCACAGCTACAGACTGTGCATCGCGCCGACAGGTTCCATTTCCTACGTCCAATCCAGCACGGCGTCCGTTATGCCGATCATGGAACGGATCGAAGAAAGAACATACGGAAATTCAAAAACGTATTACCCGATGCCGGGATTAGCGTCTAATAACTGGTTCTTCTACAAAGAAGCTTATGATATGGACATGTTCAAAGTGGTGGATATGATCGCGACAATCCAGCAGCATATCGATCAGGGAATCAGCTTTACCCTGTTTTTGAAAGATACGATGACAACTCGTGATCTGAACCGTATTGATCTGTATGCCCACCATAGAGGCATCAAAACCATTTACTATGCAAGAACGAAAGATACCGGGCAGGACAGCTGTCTTTCTTGTGTCGTTTGATTAAAGGAGAGTTTACAGTGACAAAAATTTATGACGCAGCAAACTGGTCAAAGCATGAAGATGATTTCACCCAAATGTTTTACAACCAAAACGTAAAGCAGTTTTGGCTTCCGGAAGAGATCGCATTAAACGGCGATCTTCTCACTTGGAAGTATTTGGGTAAAAATGAGCAGGATACGTACATGAAGGTGCTCGCCGGCCTGACACTGCTTGATACAGAGCAGGGGAACACGGGCATGCCGATTGTGGCTGAGCACGTCGAAGGCCATCAGCGAAAAGCGGTTCTTAATTTCATGGCGATGATGGAAAACGCCGTGCACGCAAAATCATATTCAAATATTTTTATGACGCTTGCTCCGACTGAAACGATCAACGAAGTATTTGAATGGGTAAAGCAGAATAAATATCTGCAGAAAAAAGCGCAAATGATTGTCGGGCTTTACAAAGCCATTCAAAAAGATGATGAAATTTCACTGTTCAAAGCGATGGTTGCTTCCGTCTATCTGGAAAGCTTCCTTTTCTACAGCGGTTTCTATTATCCGTTATATTTCTACGGACAAGGAAAACTGATGCAAAGCGGTGAGATCATTAACCTGATCCTTCGTGACGAAGCCATTCACGGCGTGTATGTCGGTCTCCTTGCTCAGGAAATTTATAATAAACAGACAGAAGAGAAAAAAGCAGAGCTTCGTGAATTTGCGATTGACCTTCTGAATCAGTTATATGAAAATGAGCTTGAATATACAGAGGACTTGTACGATCAAGTCGGACTCTCACACGATGTAAAGAAATTCATCCGCTATAACGCCAATAAAGCTTTGATGAACTTAGGGTTCGATCCTTACTTTGAAGAAGAGGATATTAATCCGATCGTATTAAACGGATTAAACACCAAAACAAAATCACATGATTTCTTCTCCATGAAAGGGAACGGCTACAAAAAGGCGACGGTAGAACCGATTAAGGACGAAGATTTTTATTTTGGCCAAGATGAAGAGCAGATATAATATCTGCTCTTTTGGCTTGAATGGAGAGGTAAGACAGGAGGAACGGGCATGAATAAAATGGATGAAATCATCTTGGCTGCACCGCGGAGTGACGTCTTTCAAAACGAAATGCTGACATTTCAGGGAGTCAACAGCGAGGATGAACGTATCGTAAACATTATGGCTCAAATTGAGGCGCATTTTTTTGAAATCAGAAGAGGCGACGCGGAAGAGGACCCGCGATTTAAACAGCCGATTCCGTATGTCGTCATCCGCCGCGATGATGAGGTGTTTGTGTATGAACGGCTCGCGGGCGGAGGGGAATCGCGCCTCCATAATAAGCTTTCTCTCGGCTTCGGCGGACACATGAACCCTATGGAAGGGGCGGCTTCATTTTCGGAAGTGCTGAAACAGAACACCGACCGGGAGCTGGCGGAAGAACTGTACATTCGCGAGGAGGACAAACAAAACATTGTCACACTCGGCCTGATCAATGATGATGAAAACGATGTAGGGAAGGTGCATATCGGCATCCTTTCTGCGCTCCAGTTAGCGTCTGCGGCACAAGTCGAAGTGAAAGAAAAAGATCAAATCGCCGGGCGCTGGATGAAACTGAGCGAACTGAAAGAGGAAAATGTGTATCAGCGTCTTGAAGCTTGGTCTCAGTTTGTCGCCGATATACTTCAATAACAAAAAACCCCGTTCGTCCCAAAAAAGGGAGAGCGGGGTTTTTTCATTTAGTCTTGCACAATGAAGGCATCAAATCCGGCTTTTTCGGCCCGCGCGGCCAACGCTTCAGCGTAATCTTTGGAAGAGAATGCGCCGATCTGCACTTTAAATAAGCCGCCTTTTGGAAGCACAATCGCGTCAAAACCTTTAGACACCGCATCGGCGGCAAGCGCATCAGCATTTGCTTTCACTTTGAATGCACCGATTTGCACTTTATATAAGTCAGCCTTTTTTTTTAGACCGAAAGCTTGCTCCAAGCCCTTGGCATGTCCTCTTGCAAGGCTTTCAATAAAACTGGCTGTTTTCAGTTTGTTTGCATCAGCTGACGTATCAACAAAACCATTCTCCGTCAAAATCGCCGGCATACTTGTCTCCCGCAGCACATGGAAGTTGGCTGTTTTTTTTCCTCGGTCATTAAAACCCGATGCTTGAATCACTTGCGTGTGGACGGCTGATTGGTAAGTCGAGGTCGGCGCTCCGACACCGGGGTAAATATAGCTTTCGAATCCGGTTCCGCCTCCTGAGTTAATATGAATGGATAAAAAATAATCTGCGCCCCAGCTGTTGGCGGCATCCGTTCTTTCCGTCAGGCTGACCGTCTTATCGCTTGTCCTGCTCATCGTGACAGAAACTCCTTCATACTCATTCGTCAGAATCGTGCGCAAAGCCAGCGCGATCTCCAGCGTGACCGCTTTTTCCTGAAGTCCGTTTCCGGTTGCACCTGAATCAGTTCCGCCATGACCGGGGTCTATAAAAATTTTAACCATTCTCCATCACCTCATTACAGCATATGATGATATTCAAATGGTGCTTGTACGGCTGTCATTCATGAAAAAAATGAGAAATATACCCAACATTTCCCGGAAAATAAAAATAAATGGTTTGTCCTCCCGTTTCTGCTGAATACAATAAGAAATGAAAAATATTTCTCGGGAAAGCGCAGGATTCAACATCATTCCCGAAGAGAACGGAAAAAGTGACAGATAAAGAGGAAAACGGGTCTCATGATGATAGGCGGATGTCACGGAACCGCTTCATCATGAGTAAGATAAAGAGAGAACAGAGAGGTGAGCATGTTGGAGCGCGCTGTAACCTATAAAAATAACGGACAAATTAACATCATTCTTAATGGCCAAAAGCAAGTGCTGACAAATGCGGAAGCTGAGGCGGAATATCAGGCCGCCCTGCAAAAAAATGAAGCCAAGCACAGCATTCTGAAAGAAATTGAAAAAGAAATGAACACATTAGTGGGTATGGAAGAAATGAAACGCAACATTAAAGAAATTTACGCGTGGATATTCGTCAACCAAAAACGGGCCGAACAAGGGCTGAAAGTCGGAAAACAAGCTCTTCATATGATGTTCAAAGGGAACCCCGGCACCGGGAAAACCACCGTCGCGAGACTGATCGGCAAGCTTTTCTTCGAAATGAACGTGCTTTCCAAAGGACATCTGATCGAAGCGGAACGTGCCGATCTGGTCGGTGAATACATCGGACACACGGCGCAAAAAACGAGAGATCTGATTAAAAAATCGCTCGGGGGCATTTTATTCATTGATGAAGCATACTCACTTGCAAGGGGCGGAGAAAAGGATTTCGGTAAAGAGGCGATTGACACGCTTGTCAAGCATATGGAAGACAAACAGCATGAATTTATTCTGATTCTGGCAGGGTACTCAAGAGAAATGACACATTTCCTGTCATTAAATCCCGGCCTGCAATCGCGTTTCCCTATCAGCATCGATTTTCCGGATTACTCTGTCACTCAGCTGATGGACATCGCAAAGCGCATGATAGCAGAGCGGGAATATCAATTAAGCCAGGAAGCCGAGTGGAAGTTAAAAGATTACTTAATGACAGTGAAAAGCACGACAAGCCCCATAAAATTCAGCAACGGGCGCTTTGTCAGAAACGTGATTGAAAAATCAATCCGCGCTCAGGCCATGAGACTTTTAATGGGAGACCAATACTTAAAAAACGATTTAATGACGATCAAGAGCCAGGATTTACTTATACAAGATGAGGCGGCAGCTCACGAATAGACCTCTCAGCCGGTTTGAGGGGTCTCTTTTTTATTTCTCTCTTTAAAACCCGCCGGATGTGTGGTATACGCCCTGCGGGTTTGGTATGATAGTACTACTGCCCAATACGACACAGAAAGGAACATCCATTTGAACGAACAGGAAGGAAAAAGAGAAACGGTCATTTTGGTCGGCTGCCAGCTTCCGCACATGACAGATGAGCACTTTGAACATTCCATGGAAGAGCTTGCTTCATTGACAAAAACGGCTGACGGAACGGTGCTGACCCGGATTACGCAAAAACGGAACAGAGCGGATGCCGCTACATATATAGGCAAGGGGAAAGTAGACGAGCTGAAGGCGCTGTGTGAAGAGCTTGAAGCGGATCTGATCATTTTTAATGATGAACTGTCACCGAGCCAGCTTAAATCACTCGCCACTGCAATTGAAGCGAAGATCATCGACCGCACGCAGCTTATTTTGGATATTTTCGCAAAAAGGGCGAAGACGAGAGAAGGAAAGCTTCAGATCGAATTGGCCCAGCTTCAATACGCGCTGCCCCGTCTGAGCGGACAAGGAATCAATCTCTCAAGACAAGGCGGCGGAATCGGGACGAGAGGGCCCGGTGAGACAAAGCTTGAAACAGACCGGCGCCACATTAGAAACCGCATACACGAAATTAACGTGCAGCTGTCAACGGTTATCCGCCACAGAAGCCGTTATCGGGAGAGACGTAAAAAGAACGGCGTGCTTCAGGCTGCACTCGTCGGTTATACCAATGCCGGAAAATCAACATGGTTCAATCAATTAACAAGCTCAGACAGCTATGAAGAAGATCTGCTGTTTGCAACACTTGATCCGATGACGAGAAAGATGGCGCTCCCAAGCGGCTACAGCGTCCTTTTGTCTGATACGGTCGGCTTCATTCAGGACCTGCCGACGACGCTGATTGCGGCTTTCCGCTCAACGCTTGAGGAAGTGAAGGAAGCAGACTTGATCATTCATGTCATTGATTCATCCAATGAAGATTATGCCGGACATGAACAGACTGTCCTCGGTCTGTTAAAAGAGCTTGAGGCAGATGATATTCCGGTGCTGACCGCTTATAACAAACGTGATGATACACTTCCTGACTTCATCCCGACAGCGGGAGAAGGCCACATCATGATCAGCGCCAGAATCGCCGGGGATGAAGCAAAACTAAAAGCGGAAATCGAAGCTTATTTGCGCCGGGAGCTGATGACGCCGTATGAAGTTCATGTGCCTGCCGCCGAAGGCAAATTGATGTCACGCATCAAATCAGAGACCATGATCGACAGCCTTTATTTTAATGAAGAAAATGAACGCTACGAAGTCTCAGGTTATGTACAGGAAGAACAAAGCATACTCGGAGAACTGAAGAAATTCATGTAAGGAAGGTATACACAACATGTTTGACACACTGACCCATGGCGCTCTTTTACAAAAAACCGCCGAAGAAACAGAAGCGGAAATCTCCGCCGTTCATAAAAGAATAGAAGAAATCAGTGAACGGAATGAATGGAGAGTCCTGCAAAGCTACAGAAAACATAAAGTAAGCGATACGCATTTTACGCCTTCAACCGGATACGGTTATGATGATATCGGACGAGATACACTGGAGAAGATCTATGCTGATGTGTTCGGAGGAGAGGCGGGACTCGTGCGGCCGCAAATCATTTCCGGAACGCATGCGATTTCAATCGCGCTCTTCGGTGTGCTGAGACCCGGGGACGAATTGCTTTATATAACAGGCAAGCCTTACGATACACTCGAGGAAATCGTCGGAGTAAGAGGCGGGGAGTATTCAGGCTCGCTTAAGGAATTTCAAATCGGATACAATGCAGTCGATTTAACATCAGAAGGCAGAGTGGACTTTGAAGCGGTCCGGGCTGCAATCCGGCCGAATACAAAAGTGATCGGCATCCAGCGTTCAAAAGGATATGCGAATCGTCCGTCTTTCAGAATAAATGAAATTAAAGAGATGATTCGTTTCGTAAAGGAAATCAAAGAAGATGTCATTGTTTTTGTGGACAATTGCTACGGAGAATTTGCAGAAGAGCGGGAACCCTGCCACGTCGGAGCGGATCTTATGGCCGGCTCCCTGATCAAAAACCCGGGCGGCGGCCTTGCTAAAACGGGCGGCTATCTTGTAGGGAAAGCCAAGTGGATTGAGGCCTGCTCTTACCGGATGACCTCCCCGGGAATCGGAAGTGAAGCCGGCGCTTCGCTTTATTCACTGCAGGAAATGTATCAAGGTTTCTTTCTCGCTCCGCATGTAGTGGCGCAAAGCTTGAAGGGAGCGGTATTTACCGCCCGTTTTCTTGAAAAGCTCGGCTTTACGTCAAACCCTGCATGGAATGCGCCGAGAACGGATCTGATTCAATCAGTTGAGTTTCAGGACCCTGATAAGATGATCGCTTTTTGCCAGGCGATACAATATGCTTCACCGATTAATGCGCATGTGACGCCTTATCCGAGCTATATGCCGGGATATGAAGACGATGTCATTATGGCAGCGGGCACTTTCGTACAGGGAGCAAGCATTGAATTATCAGCAGATGGACCTATCAGACCGCCTTATGTCGCGTATGTCCAAGGAGGATTAACCTACGCGCACGTGAAAAATGCGATTTGCAGCGCCGTAAATGCTTTAATGGAAAAAGAGCTGATTTAGGCCGTTTGCAATTTTCAAAGAATTTGATGTTAAGATTCCTTACATTGTGTTGACACAAAATATAACATCACCTATAATGAGACTAAGATAAGAAAAGGAGGAAATTGAGATGAGTGATAACATTCGCCGCTCAATGCCTTTATTTCCAATTGGGATTGTCATGCAGTTAACAGAACTTTCTGCCCGGCAAATTCGATATTATGAGGAAAATGGATTGATATTTCCAGCGAGAAGCGAAGGAAATAGACGATTATTTTCATTCCATGATGTAGATAAACTGTTAGAAATCAAAAATCTGATTGAACAAGGCGTCAATATGGCGGGGATCAAACAAATTCTGGATAAGGCATCTGCCGAACCGGAAGAAAAATCCGAAAAAACCGCCAAACCGATGAAGCACAATCTGTCTGATGACGAACTCAGAAAGCTTCTGAAAAACGAACTGATGCAGGCAGGCCGTTTCCAGCGGGGAAATACTTTCCGCCAAGGTGACATGTCCCGATTCTTTCATTAATCCGTTAGCAACTGTTTTGCTATATACATTTACCTTTTAGAGGAGGAGTTTTACGAAATGGCAAAGTACACAAGAGAAGACATCGTAAAATTAGTAAATGAGGAAAACGTAAAGTATATCCGCCTTCAATTCACAGACATTCTCGGAACGATTAAAAACGTGGAAATTCCTGTGAGCCAGCTTGAAAAAGCACTTGATAATAAATGCATGTTCGACGGTTCTTCCATCGAAGGTTTCGTCCGTATCGAAGAGTCTGATATGTACTTATATCCTGATCTGAACACATTTGTAATCTTCCCATGGACGGCTGAAAAAGGTAAAGTAGCACGCTTCATCTGTGACATTTACAATCCGGACGGCACGCCGTTCGAAGGTGACCCGCGTAACAACCTCAAACGGATTCTGAAAGAAATGAAAGAACTCGGTTTCAGCGATTTCAATCTTGGACCTGAGCCTGAATTCTTCCTGTTTAAATTAGATGAAAAAGGCGAACCGACGCTTGAATTGAACGATAAAGGCGGATACTTCGACCTGGCTCCGACTGACTTGGGAGAAAACTGCCGCCGCGATATCGTGCTTGAGCTTGAAGAAATGGGCTTTGAAATCGAAGCATCTCACCATGAAGTTGCTCCGGGTCAGCACGAAATCGATTTTAAATATGCTGGTGCCATCCGTTCTTGTGACGACATCCAAACTTTCAAACTGGTTGTCAAAACGATCGCCCGCAAACACGGTCTGCATGCGACATTCATGCCAAAACCGCTGTTCGGCGTAAACGGTTCCGGTATGCACTGCAACCTATCACTCTTTAAAGATAGCGTTAACGCGTTCTTTGATAAAGACGCTGATCTTCAGCTGAGTGAAACAGCAAAACATTTCATTGCCGGTATCGTAAAACACGCGACAAGCTTTACGGCTGTCACAAACCCGACAGTGAACTCTTACAAACGCCTTGTTCCGGGCTATGAAGCACCTTGCTACGTGGCATGGAGCGCGCAAAACAGAAGCCCGCTGATCCGTATCCCGGCTTCCCGCGGCATCAGCACGCGTGTTGAAGTCCGCAGCGTAGACCCGGCGGCAAACCCGTACCTGGCGTTAAGCGTATTGCTTGCAGCAGGCCTTGACGGAATCAAAAACAAACTTGAAGCACCGGCTCCGATTGACCGCAACATCTACGTCATGAGCAAAGAAGAGCGCATGGAAAACGGCATCGTAGATCTTCCGGCGACGCTGGCGGAAGCTCTCGACGAATTCAAATCAAACGAAGTCATGGTTGCGGCACTCGGTGAGCACCTGTTCGAACACTTCATCGAAGCAAAAGAAATCGAATGGGATATGTTCCGCACACAGGTTCATCCGTGGGAGCGCGAACAATACATGTCTCAGTATTAATCTCTCAATCCCTTGGCACTATTGGTGCCAGGGGATTTTTTGGTTTTGGTCATAAGATTAAAAGAACAACATTTTTGGTCCTTGACCAGAATATGACCAAAAAAAATTGAAGTTATAATTGAGGACACGTATTTATTGTAATCCCTTATTCGGTTTAGGATGAAGGCTAAATGAAGCTAATTATGTTCTAAAATTGAACCGGCCATTTTTATTTTCAAAAAGCAGGAGCAGGAAATTCATCAATTTTGATACGAAGTAAACTATAAGGTTTCTGTCGTAAGTCTTTTCCATAATGAAATCTAGCCTGCCGATGTAATTGGATCACGATGACATATAAGTATTCATCCGGACCAATCGAAAAAGTATCCGGCCATAAAATTCTCGGATCATGTGCGATGGTTTCCATTGTGCCATTCGGCAGCATCTTTCGAATACTATTGTTCTCATAATCTCCGGCATAAATGGCTCCTTTTGCATCTGTAATCATTCCATCAGACGCGCCTTTTTCTCCCCAATACGCCACATGATAAAGTAAATCCATGTCCGGTATATTTCTATCTCTCAGGGCTTCTGTTGAGATCGAGAACAGATGACGGCTGGTCAGTGGACAAAAAAATAATACCTTTCCGTCAGGAGAAATCGCAATACCGTCGGATGCCAGCCTAAATGGGGAAGTTGAACCATCCCTGTTACGATTCATCAAAATTTTGCCTTCTACTTTCGGTATAAAATAGGAATCCGGTGAAGTTGGATTTGCTCCATTTAACCGTCTAAATGCGTTTCCGGTTTCTAAATCCACGACGATAATAGCTCCTGGTCCTTTGGAAGAAGAATCCGTTATATAGGCATAACCTGCAGTTCCAACACGAAAATCAAATCGGACATCATTCAGGTAAGTTGTTGGAAGGACAACATCTTCTGTAAAGGTATAAACTCTGCTGATTGTATTGGTTTTTAAATCAACAGCGACTAATTTTGCCCCGCCTTTAATTGGTTCAGAAAAATTGGGTGCCGCCGTATCTAGTACCCAAAGGGTTCCTCTTCCATCAGTAACTACACTTTGGACACTGATGAAAGTCATTTTGATATTCTCAGGGTTAACCAAATTGGTTTGTAAATCAGGATAAGGCTGCAATTTATCCCCAATTATTTCCGCCACCGTAAATTTAACATTGTCTCCCCATTTCGGAAAACAAATGAAAATACGACCAGTTTCTGAAACAGTAACACCAGTAGGCATAGCTCCATAAAATGCATAAACCAGTTCTAAATCCCCAAAATATTTTTCAAAAGGCAGCATAGGTTTCATAATATCCTCCTCAACCAATTAAACGGGATATCACTTATATATGATTCGCATTTTTTCTAGTGCATGTTTCTTAATAAGTTTTTCTAAACACAAGATGATGGAAGTGCTTATCATTTAATAAGTCAGTCAGGTGACACAGGGGGTTTTTACTTAACGTCTGTCGAAGCAGTCGGCAATTACAACATGGTATGTTCTTTGGTCGGTTTTAAATTCTCTGAAAAAAGAGTTGAAAAAGCAGAAAAGATTTTATAATATGAAATCAAGTTAGTTTGTTCGGTCAACAAACTAATAAAACCACTTAATTGTCCATCATATAAAGGTCTTAAATGGGAGGGGGATAAAAGGCTCGATTTAATTGTAGGTGTATAGAAAGCGAAAGCCAAGCTTTTATCCTGTTCACTGCTATCTGATCACCATTTGGATGTTGAAAATGCTCTGTGAAAGTAAACCGTTGTCATTTTTGAAAGCGCTTTTATACGCCGCTCACTGGCTGATAATTTTAAAGAAATGTTATACCATTCATCATGTTCCTTATGTAAAGGATCGAAAAGGGGAGAAATCATGCTCAGTGAAAATGTAAAGAAGATCAGCATGGTTGAAAAAGTTGGATATGCGTCTGGAGATTTTGCATGTAATTTAATTTATGCAACAGTGTCTACGTATCTTTTGTTCTTCTATACAGATGTTTTTGGTTTATCGGCAGCAACAGCCGGTACGATGTTTTTAGTGGTTAGAATCATCGACGCTCTCGCTGATCCTTTTATTGGAACAATAGTTGACAGAACAAATAGCAGGTTTGGCCGCTTCAGACCGTATCTTTTATTCGGAGCTTTTCCCTTTGTCATATTGGCAATACTCTGTTTTACAACCCCGGATTTTTCGGATATGGGGAAATTAATATATGCCTATATCACCTATGTCGGCTTATCGCTTACATACACCATGATAAACGTGCCATATGGCGCGTTAACATCTGCAATGACCAGAAATAATCAAGAAGTTGTTAGTATAACGTCTGTCCGTATGTTATTTGCAAATCTTGGAGGACTTGTCGTTGCATTTTTTGTTCCCTTACTGGCTGCTTATTTAAGCGATAATTCCGGCAGCGAATCTCTTGGCTGGCAGCTAACCATGGGTATTATGGGAGTTATAGGCGGGTGCCTTTTAATCTTTTGTTTTAAAAGCACAAAAGAGCGTGTCACGCTTCAAAAATCGGAAGAAAAAATTAAATTTTCGGATATATTTGAGCAATTTCGTGTTAATCGGCCTCTAGTTGTATTAAGTATTTTCTTTATTATTATTTTTGGAGTGAATTCAATCAGTAATTCGGTTGGCATCTATTACGTAACGTATAATTTAGAAAGAGCGGATTTAGTGAAGTGGTACGGTTTGTTGGGAAGTTTGCCTGCTTTGGTCATTTTACCGTTTATTCCAAAGCTTCATCAATTATTAGGGAAGAAGAAATTACTAAACTATGCATTATTACTGAATATGATCGGCCTCTTAGCTTTACTTTTCGTTCCGTCAAGTAATGTATTCCTGATACTTTCCTTTCGATTGCTGGCTGCTGCAGGAAGTCTCACTGCCGGGGGATATATGTGGGCGCTTATTCCTGAAACAATAGAATATGGAGAGTATAAGACCGGGAAAAGAATGGGCGGTCTTATATACGCTATTATCGGATTTTTCTTTAAATTCGGCATGGCCTTGGGAGGGGTTGTACCGGGTTTGGTTCTAGATCAGTTTGGATATGTGGCAAATCAGGTGCAAACGCCGGAGGCATTGACGGGAATTTTAATTACAACAACCATTATTCCCGTGTTCTTACTGGTTCTGGCCATGATTGATATTAATTTCTATAACTTAGATGAGAAAAAATATAAAAGCATGGTTCGAGAATTAGAGAATAGAGACAAAGTTTATTTGGATCATATTGACGATTTCAAAGCTTAAAACATGATGAGTCAACAGAAAATAGCTGAGGAGGAGTTCAAAATCAAGATCATCAATCCAGTACTTAAAGGATTCAACCCCGATCCGAGTATTTGCAGGGTTGGAGAGGATTATTATATCGCTGTATCTACATTTGAGTGGTTTCCGGGAGTCCAGATACACCACTCAAAAGATTTAGTCAATTGGCGCTTAGTTGCACATCCATTAAAGAGAGTTTCGCAATTAGACATGAAAGGAAATCCTAATTCAGGCGGGGTCTGGGCGCCATGTTTAAGTTACAGCGACGGAAAGTTTTGGCTGATCTATACGGATGTTAAGGTAGTAGATGGCGCCTGGAAAGATTGCCACAATTATTTAGTGACTTGTGACACGATTGATGGTGATTGGGGGGAGCCGATCACATTAAACAGCTCGGGTTTTGATGCTTCTTTGTTCCATGATACGGATGGGAAAAAATATTTATTAAATATGTTATGGGATCAGCGTATTGATCGGCACTCCTTTGGAGGCATTGTCATGCAGGAATATTCTGATAAGGAGCAAAAACTAATCGGTAAACCGAAAGTGATTTTTAAAGGAACTGAAAGAAAGCTGACAGAAGCGCCGCACCTTTACCGTATCGGGAACTATAATTATTTATTAACCGCAGAAGGAGGAACACGGTTCGAACATGCTGCTACAATTGCCCGTTCTGCAAATATTGAGGGTCCATATGAAGTACATCCTGATAATCCTATCTTAACGTCATGGCATGCGCCGGAAAATCCGCTGCAAAAATGCGGACATGCATCCATTGTACAAACACATACAGGCGAGTGGTATTTAGCTCATTTAACGGGACGTCCCATTCACCCGGACGATGATTCAATTTTTCAGCAGAGAGGATATTGTCCTCTGGGCAGAGAAACAGCTATTCAAAAGCTCTATTGGAAAGATGGCTGGCCTTATGTAGAAGGCGGAAAAGAAGGGAGCTTGGAAGTGGAAGCGCCTTCTATACCTGAAACAATGTTTGAAGAAACCTATCCGGAAGTTGATGAATTTGAGGATGCAATATTAAATATTAATTTTCAAACGTTAAGAATCCCGTTTACGGAGAAATTAGGTTCATTAACTCAAGCGCCAAATCATTTACGATTATACGGCCATGAATCCTTAACTTCGACATTTACTCAGGCATTTGTAGCCAGACGCTGGCAAAGCCTCCATTTTGAAGCGGAAACGGCTGTTGCGTTTTATCCGGAAAATTTTCAGCAAGCCGCTGGTTTGGTGAACTATTACAATACAGAGAATTGGACGGCTCTCCAAGTCACGTATGATGAAGAACTTGGCCGTATTCTTGAATTAACGATATGTGATAACTTTTCTTTTTCACAACCGTTAAAAAATAAAATTGTGATTCCTCGTGAAGTCAAGTATGTCTATTTAAAAGTGAATATTGAAAACGAAAAATATTATTATTTGTATTCATTTAACAAAGAAGATTGGCACAAAATCGACATTGCATTAGAATCGAAAAAATTATCAGATGATTACATCCGCGGCGGGGGATTCTTTACAGGAGCTTTTGTAGGGATGCAATGCCAAGATACGAGCGGTCATCATATTCCGGCCGACTTCAGATATTTTCGTTATAAAGAAAAATAATTAGCACATGAAAAAGGAGATTTCTATTTTAGAACTCCTTTTTCATATTAGAAGGTGCCTATGTCAGTATTGATTCAGAAATACTCCTAGAATAAAAAAACCCATCTTTAAAGATGAGCGTAAAACATAGAAGTATGTACATTCAGTTATGAACCATGTCGAGAAAATGATCAATAACAATAGAGGACATTCCTAGAGCAGGGGCATTTTTTCCTAAGATAGATGGTAATAATTCATAGCTATTGTCTAGTTGGGAATAAACCCTGGATGACACTTCGCTTTTAATTGAATGTAAAACCATAGGATGCGATTCAATGATGCTGTTTCTTAAAATGATGGCTTGCGGATTAAATGTATTTAAAATATTGGTCAGGCCTATTCCTAAATAGAAACCAAAATTCTGTAATGCCTGTAAAGTTCCAACATCATTCAGATGGGCAAGGTCTATGATATCTTGGCTGGACACTTTTTTCTCTTTCGTCTGAAGAGATGTTAATAAAGCCTTCTCTGAAGCATACAATTCCCAGCAGCCTCGGTTTCCGCAGCTGCATTTAGGACCCTTAAAGTCTATTGTCATATGTCCCATTTCTCCAGAGAATCCGCCAACCCCTCTATATAAATGATTGTTGATCATAACGCCGATCCCTATTCCTGTACCGATACTTGCATAAATGATGTTATCGTGATTTTTTGCAGCTCCAAATACTTTTTCTCCGTATGCGCCGGCATTTGCCTCATTTTCAATAAAAACGGGCACATTGAACTTCTTTTGGATGAAAGATTTTAAGTCAATATCTCTCCAGTTGGCGTTCGGAGCGAAAACAATTTTTTGATTTTTGTCAATCAGCCCGGGCGCGCATATCCCTATACCAATAAGACCGTACGGAGATTGCGGCATATTTGCAATAAAGTGATGAATCATCTCAATTAAAATATCTTTAGTGATTTCTGGAGAATTGCATTCCAAATGGTGGTGTTGATCAAGGACGATCGTCCCTTCAAGATCTGTTAAAATGCCATTAACATAATCCACGCCAACATCTATTCCTACGGAGTATCCTGCTTTTTTATTAAAAACAAGCATAACAGGTCTTCTGCCGCCGCTTGATTGTCCCTGACCGATTTCAAATACGAGGTTTTCTTTCATTAATGTGTTTACCTGTGACGAAACAGTTGATTTATTTAATCCGGTCATTTCAGATAATTTTGCTCTTGAAATAGGAGAATTCTTAAGTATTTCGTTTAGTAATAACTTTTGGTTAACTTTTTTGACAAAGGCTTGATCAGCGATATCCACTTCATCCACTCCATTTGTATAATCTTTAAATTAAGTTGAACGTTCTGTGTTATCGTGCGAAACGCAGTACATAGCGAATCCAACCTTTATTATATCTAATGTGTTCGTAAAAAACTAAAAAAAATATTGAAAATACTGATGAGGTTATATAAGATGAAAATAAGTTAGTTTGTTTGGTCAACAAACTAATGTGCAACATGACATAAAAGCATTTGTATTTGAATGATCATGTTTAGAATTTATTTTTAAGGGGGAAATCACACATGGCTCACTCTCATTCCGGTTCGGTCAACTATTTTGAAAGCGCAAACAAAGTGATTTACGAAGGGAAAGAATCCACGAATCCTTTAGCATTTAAATACTATAATTCTCAAGAAGTAATTGGCGGAAAAACGATGAAAGAGCATTTGCGATTTTCTATTGCCTATTGGCATACATTTACCGCTGACGGCACAGACATTTTTGGCGCAGCTACGATGCAGAGACCGTGGGATTACTATAAAGGCTTGGATCTGGCGAGAGCGAGGGTAGATGCAGCATTTGAGCTGTTTGAAAAACTGGATGCGCCATTTTTTGCTTTTCATGACCGGGATATCGCACCGGAAGGAAGTACGTTAAAAGAGACAAATCAAAATCTGGATATAATCGTGGACATGATAAAAGACTACATGAGAACCAGCGGCGTTAAGCTATTATGGAATACTGCAAACATGTTTACGAATCCCCGTTTCGTCCATGGTGCGGCGACTTCTTGTAATGCAGATGTATTTGCGTATGCCGCAGCCCAAGTAAAAAAAGGATTAGAAACAGCAAAAGAGCTTGGCGCCGAGAACTATGTATTTTGGGGCGGACGTGAAGGGTACGAAACTTTGTTAAATACCGATTTAAAATTTGAGCTTGATAATATGGCCAGATTTATGCATATGGCAGTGGATT
Source organism: Bacillus sp. JNUCC-22 (assembly GCF_018861275.1). Classification (NCBI taxonomy): domain Bacteria; kingdom Bacillati; phylum Bacillota; class Bacilli; order Caryophanales; family Bacillaceae; genus Bacillus; species Bacillus sp. JNUCC-22. The sequence goes on from NZ_CP076408.1 coordinate 1,814,712, forward strand.
ATGCGAAGGAAATCGGGTATACAGGGCAGTTTTTGATTGAACCAAAACCAAAAGAGCCGACCACCCATCAATATGATACGGACGCAGCAACAACCATTGCCTTTTTAAAGCAATATGGCTTAGACAATCATTTTAAATTAAATCTCGAAGCCAATCATGCCACATTAGCCGGGCATACATTCGAACATGAATTACGCATGGCGAGAGTGCATGGCCTTCTTGGCTCTGTTGACGCGAATCAGGGTGATCCGCTTTTAGGCTGGGACACAGATGAATTTCCGACAGATTTATATTCTGCGACATTAGCAATGTACGAAATTCTGCAAAATGGCGGTCTTGGAAGCGGAGGATTAAACTTTGACGCAAAGGTCAGGAGATCTTCTTTTGAGCCTGATGATTTACTATATGCCCATGTTGCAGGGATGGATACATTTGCAAGAGGGTTGAAAGCCGCCCACAAATTAATCGAAGATTGTGTGTTTGAAGATGTGATTCAACACCGTTACCGCAGCTTTACTGAAGGGATTGGGCTTGAAATTGCAGAAGGAAGAGCTGATTTTAAGACGCTTGAGCAATATGCGCTGAACAATCAGCCAATTAAAAACGAATCAGGGAGACAGGAGCGGTTAAAAGCGATATTAAACCAATACATTTTAGAGGTATAACAAATGAAAAAAGAAGCTCCAGATCCCGCTATAAAAAGATGCAGGCAGCCGAGTTCCCGGAATGGCCCGTCATGAAGTTACTGTTATGGCGGGTCATTTCAATGGAGATCTATTTAGAGAGGAAGGAGTGAAAAAATGAAGTATGTCATTGGAATAGATCTTGGTACGAGTGCCGTTAAAACCATTTTAGTCAATCAAAACGGCAAGGTTTGTGCAGAAACGTCCAAAAGTTACCCGCTCATCCAAGAGAAGGCGGGATATAGTGAGCAAAATCCTGAAGACTGGGTGCAGCAAACAATTGAAGCATTGGCTGAATTGATTTCGATATCCAACGTTCAAGCCGGGGATATTGACGGGATTAGCTATTCAGGACAAATGCATGGGTTAGTACTGCTTGATCAAGATCGGCGGGTGCTGCGTCATGCGATTCTTTGGAATGATACCAGAACGACGCCTCAATGTAGCAGGATGACCGAGACATTTGGCGATCATCTGCTTGATATCACAAAAAACCGTGTCCTTGAAGGGTTTACATTACCTAAAATGTTATGGGTGAAGGCACATGAGCCTGAACTTTTTAACAAAACCGCTGTTTTTTTGCTTCCGAAAGACTATGTGAGATTCCGCATGACTGGCGCCATTCACACCGAATACTCCGATGCGGCGGGAACGTTACTTTTACATATGACCCGCAAAGAGTGGAGCGATGAGATTTGCAATCAATATGGTATTTCAGCGGAAATTTGTCCTCCGCTTGTTGAATCCCATGACTGTGTAGGATCGCTGCTTCCGAGCGTTGCGGCGGAGACTGGGCTGTTGGAAAAAACAAAAGTGTACGCCGGGGGAGCAGACAATGCTTGCGGTGCTGTCGGAGCCGGTATTCTTTCTTCCGGAAAAACATTATGCAGTATCGGGACGTCAGGAGTCATACTTTCCTGTGAAGAAGACAAAGAAAGGGACTTTAAAGGGAAAGTGCACTTTTTTAATCATGGAAAGAAGGATTCTTTTTATACGATGGGAGTCACGCTCGCTGCTGGATACAGCTTAGACTGGTTCAAAAGAACGTTTGCGCCGAACGAATCGTTTGAACAATTATTGCGGGGGGTGGAATCTGTTCCGATAGGAGCAAATGGACTGCTGTACACTCCTTACTTAGTCGGTGAAAGAACCCCGCATGCTGATTCATCTATTCGGGGAAGCTTGATCGGAATGGACGGAGCCCATAAAAGAGAGCACTTTTTGAGGGCGATAATGGAAGGCATCACATTCTCTTTATATGAATCAATTGAGCTATTCCGCGAAGCGGGAAAATCAGTTGATACGGTTGTCTCTATTGGCGGGGGAGCTAAAAATGAAACGTGGCTTCAAATGCAGGCTGATATTTTCAATACGAGGGTGGTTAAGTTAGAGAATGAACAAGGTCCCGCCATGGGGGCTGCGATGTTAGCTGCCTTCGGAAGCGGGTGGTTTGACTCTCTTGAAGAATGTGCAGAGCAGTTCATTCATGAAGCAGCTGCATTTTATCCAAAAGAACAAAATGTTCAAAAATATAAAAAACTATTCGAGTTGTATAAGAACATTTACGTTCACACAAAAGATCTCAATACAGCTTTAAAGAGCTTTCGACAAAGATGAAGAAAGAACCTCGCCAAATTGGCCAGGTTCTTTTTATATTGCACAAAAACAGACACGGTGATATAATCAGAACACGCGCGCTTTTTGTATGAAAGTCATAGTTATCCATCTTATATTATGATTATATCATGCTGAAAAGCTCTTGTCAAATTTTTTTGAAGGGGAGATATAGAATGAGTTCTTTGGTTCTCGGCATTCACGAAATTGAAAAAACACAGCCTTTGCTCGTTGGAGGAAAAGGGTTACATTTAGGGGAATTATCAAAAATTCAAGGAATACAAGTACCGGAAGGATTTTGTGTCACAACCGCAGGATATCAAAAAGCCATTGAACAAAACGAAACGTTACAAGCGCTGTTGGATCAACTGACCATGCTGAAAGTGGAGAATCGGGATCAAATTGGTGATGTCAGCAAAAAAATCCGGCAAACCATTATGGAAGCAGAAATTCCTTCAGATGTAGTCAAAGCAGTTGCTTGCCATCTCTCCCGGTTCGGCGAAGAACATGCCTATGCCGTACGTTCCAGTGCGACAGCTGAGGATTTACCGCATGCCTCTTTTGCCGGTCAACAAGACACCTATTTAAATATTACCGGCTTAGATACGATCTTGCAGCATATCAGTAAATGTTGGGCGTCCCTATTTACGGATCGCGCTGTCATTTACCGTATGAAAAATGGGTTTGAACACAGCCAAGTTTATTTATCCGTTATCATCCAAAGGATGGTGTTCCCTCAGGCTTCGGGAATTTTATTTACCGCTGATCCGATGACCGGAAACCGAAAGCTGCTATCCATCGATGCCGGTTTTGGACTTGGTGAAGCACTGGTCTCCGGCTTAGTCTCTGCCGATTGTTATAAAGTACAGGACGGGCAAATCGTCGATAAGAGAATAGAAACTAAAAAATTGGCTATCTATGGACGAAAAGAAGGCGGAACAGAAACACAGGAGATCGCTCTTGATCAGCAAAAGATTCAAACACTGACTGATGAACAAATTTTACAGCTGACACGTATCGGGAGACAGATCGAAGCTCATTTCGGCCAGCCGCAAGATATCGAATGGTGTTTGGACCGCGATACTTTTTATATTGTCCAAAGCCGTCCGATCACAACGTTATATCCCGTTCCTGAAGCGAACGATCAAGAAAATCACGTCTATATCTCTGTTGGTCATCAGCAAATGATGACGGATCCCATAAAACCCCTTGGATTGTCTTTTTTTCTGTTGACGACTGCTGCACCCATGCGTAAAGCCGGCGGAAGGCTATTCGTTGATGTCACACATCAACTGGCATCCCCTAATGTCAGAGAAGTTTTCTTAAAAGGCATGGGGCAGCACGATCCGCTCTTAAAAGACGCACTTATGACCATAATAGAGCGAGATGATTTCATTAAGCCGATACCTGATAAAACGGCGCCGATTCCCGGCAAAGGCAATGCAGATATGCCGGAACAAGCTGAAAACGATCCGGCAATTGTTTCTGATTTGATTAAGAGCAGTCAAGCATCGATAGAAGAGTTAAAACAAAACATCCAGACGAAATCAGGATCTGATTTATTTCGTTTTATTTTGGAAGATATCAAGGAATTAAAGAAGATTCTATTTAACCCAAAAAGTTCGGTGTTGATTCGAACTGCAATGGATGCTTCATCATGGATTAACGAAAAAATGAACGAGTGGTTAGGTGAAAAAAACGCAGCAGATACGCTTTCTCAATCTGTACCCCATAATATTACTTCAGAAATGGGGCTTGCGCTATTGGACGTCGCCGATGTGATCCGCCCTTATCCAGAAGTAATTGCCTATTTAGAGAATGTAAAAGATGATCACTTTTTGGATGGGCTGGTGACGTTTGAAGGCGGGCGGGAAACCCGTGACGCTATCTATGCTTATCTCAACAAGTACGGAATGCGATGTGCCGGAGAAATTGATATGACAAGAACTCGATGGAGCGAAAAACCAACTGCACTTGTCCCTATGATTCTTAATAATCTCAAAAACTTTGAGCCAAATGCCAGCCAGCGGAAATTTGAGCAAGGGCGGCGGGAGGCGTTGAAGAAAGAACAAGAGTTATTAGACCGATTGAAGCAATTACCGGATGGTGAACAAAAAGCCAAAGAAACCAAACGAATGATCCGCATCATCCGGAACTTCAGCGGGTTCAGAGAATATCCAAAATACGGCATGATCAGCCGCTACTTCGTTTATAAGCAGGCTTTACTGAAAGAAGCCGAACAACTCGCAAAAGCGGGCGTTATTCATGAAAAAGAGGACATATACTATCTCACTTTTGAAGAACTTCAGGAAGTCGTACGCACACATAAATTGGATTACCAAATCATCAGCACACGAAAAGCCGAGTACCAAGTATATGAAAAACTATCTCCGCCGCGTGTTATCACATCTGACGGTGAAATCGTTACAGGCGAGTACAAACGAGAAAATCTCCCGGCCGGAGCGATTGCAGGGCTGCCCGTTTCCTCGGGAGTCATAGAGGGGCGGGCACGGGTTATTTTAAACATGGAAGATGCCGATTTGGAAGATGGGGATATATTAGTTACCTCCTATACTGATCCCAGCTGGACACCATTGTTTGTATCCATAAAAGGCCTGGTCACTGAAGTTGGCGGACTGATGACCCACGGAGCGGTTATCGCGCGTGAATACGGCTTACCTGCAGTTGTCGGAGTTGAAAATGCAACCCAATTGATAAAAGATGGGCAGCGAATACGCGTTCATGGAACAGAAGGCTCTATTGAAATATTATAATAGCGGGGGTGTGCAGCACGTCACCAGATATTTCCCGCATTTTAACTAAAAAAGACCGGAACCTCTTAAAGGAGGAATCCGGTTTTTTTATGTGAAAATGACTCAATGTGTGAACACCGCATTTTGTGGGTGAGCCCTTCAGTGACTAAATCTTTTTATGAAGGTGAGTAATATCCTTTTTAAGTTCACAACATCTGTAATCCGATGAATTAAAAACGCCTTAGTAACAATTATTTAGGAGCTATGTTCATGAACAAGTCTTTATTCAAAACAAAATGACCTATTGGGTTAATGGCGTTAAAGATGAAGATAAGTCTGGTGTCTTTGAAAGAGAAAAGTCTGCAGAAGATACAACGGGCCCATCATCAAACATGATGAGTGGTTGGACTGGATATGTATCAGGTTGTTTAGGCGATAAGAATATAAGCCAATGGGCAATCACAGGTTTAGCTATTTTATATGGAACTGCTTGCGAATTGTTGATTTTCGGAATCGTTTTTAAAGAATGGATCACAACACCTTTTGGATTGTTCGCCTCATTCTTCATAGCGGCAATATTGGCGCAGGCAGGGGAGGAAACTCTCCCGCTTACCAGAGTAAAAATAAAAAATGTTTATCTCAGATTGGTTTTTTTAAAAAGTAAAAACGCCATAAAACTTCTTATGGCGTCTGTCCGAACTAAGGGATGCAATGTTTGGGAGACGAATATAAATCGTCAATGTGCTAGAAAAGGAATGCAGCACCTACAATGATTAACAAAATGAACAGCACAACGATCAATACGAAAGAGCTTCCGCCATAATTTCCACCGTAGTTCCCCATATTATTGCCACCTCCTGTTGTTAGGATAGTACATAATATGCCGGACGATAAAATTCGACATAGATTTAAGTCTAAATAAGAAAAAATGAATGTTATGTCTAAAATGAAGAGCTTCTAAAACAATAAAATAATGGGAGGTTAACTGAAAGAGAGAAATGGATGGGACGGTTTGCTGTTTAAAGAGGAGGGATATGGCTAAACATGCAATAAAACTGTGTATGAAAGTGGTGAGCCATGAAGTTACTTCATCATGCAGAGCCACATACGAAGAGGTACAGGGAAATTATAGTTAACGAAAATATTCATCATTTCCCGGGCAAGCGCAGTATACGACAAATCAAAACAAATCACAAAGGGACGGAAGGTACGATACAAGGAGGCTGCTTGCGGGTTTGTGATGCCGATAAAGTTTCCGTTTCAAAAAGGTCATATGTTTATTCGACACTTCACCTTTATTCCTGCAGAATGCTTGGAAAAGAAAGTCGGCAAAACTGCCGACTTTCCTAACGGAATTTAGATCTCAACAGATCTAAAGAAACCATTGACACTATCACCGGTGCCGCTATCATATTTCAGGATGTATTCTCCTTTTTGGTTAACGCTGAATTCTTGAATGAACGTTTTCCCCGCATTTAATGTCGTAGAGGATATAAGGAAGAAGTTGCCTGATTGAGTGAGGTATAACGATGACCGGGACGGCTGCGGATCAACTGAAACGAAGTATATTCCCGGGCAAGGAATATTTCTTTAACCTGAAACTTTTATAAAGCATTAACGTATTACTTTATAAAGGTAAGTAAGGAGGCTTCTGAATGGGATTAAAAAATTTCTTTAATACTGAGTTAAAATGCTCTATCTGCGGAAAAACAATAAAATCAGGGGATGAGATAACAGCTTATCTTACACTTCCGAGTGAGAAGAAGATGCCTGTGGGGAGAATGGATAAAGTGTTAAGCAAACACTCTGATAAGGTCTGCTGTAAAAAGTGCAGTGAGTAGGTTTTTAGTGTTATGAGGAACCTCTGGCGGGTTTCCTCATAACAAATATCAACCAATTAAATTAGAAAAAAGCGAAATTGTGATGATTAAAGTAGATAAAGAACTGAGGGATACCAAAGGGATCATTTTTCGTTTACTTTGCTTTTTTGAAGGTTTGTTTAGCTCGTGGATCACTGCACCCCATAAAAGCATGGATGCTAAAATGATAAGACTCATATGTAACAACACTCCTTTGTTTCTATAAATTTTACCATATATATCACAAGGATGTCGATTGAACGAACATCTCTATAAAAAGAAGATGTTTATCTAAAATTGTTGAAAGATTCAGTGAACTATTATGCAGGTTAAATTGGGCCTGTGAAGATGAAGCTGTATACATAGCAAAGGTTCAACAGCCGTTTTATTGAATATCAGATGAATTTGCGGCGTCTTATGAAGAACTGGCTTCACAGTTTGAAGAATGGATGAATAGCCAAACCGATGTAGAACAAAAAATGAACTTAAATAACCCTTGGTTAGGTTACAGAGAAACTGCTTACTCAGAAATTTTATTCCATGTTGCCAATCACGGAACTTATCATCAGGGCAGCATAACAACTATGTTAAGACAGCAGGGCTACGCTTCGGCAATGAATGACCTTGCATTATATTGGTATCAGGATTAGTTCAGAGAGTACTTGCAAAATGCATAACCGCCGAATGATCTGTAGAGCTTCTTTTCTGAACTAAATGACAAAGTCTCATTCAGTCTGGGTGGGGCGCCGAGCAAGAATCGAGATCAAAGGCTGCCGTATCATTCCCGGCAGCCTTAATGATTAGGAAGTAAAATCGATAACCATGCGGCCGGTCACTTTACCTTGCTCCATTTCTTCAAAAATATCATTCACATCTTCAATCGGGCGTTTTGTCACTTTAGGTACAACTTTACCGTCTGCAGCAAATTGAAAAGCTTCCTTCAGGTCTTCTCTGGTACCTACTAATGAACCTACAACCTGAATTCCATCTAACACGAGACGGGGAATATCTAAATCCATTTTGTCCACCGGTAAACCGACAGCGACTACGCGAGCTCCTGCTTTTACAACATCAATCGCTTGATTGAAAGGGGTTTTAGAGACAGCCGTGATGACCACAGCATCAAGCCCTAAATCGTTAGTCACTTCTTTTGCTTTAGCGATGGGGTCTTCGTTTAAACTGTTTACAACCGCGTCAGCGCCTAAGCTCTTAGCAAAATTCAATTTTTCGTCGCTAATGTCGAACGCAATCACTTTAGCGTTAAAGACATTTTTTGCATATTGAACAGCCAAGTTGCCTAAACCGCCGACTCCAAATACACCGATCCATTGACCTGGCTTAATTTCACTGACTTTAACGGCTTTATAAGTTGTTACACCTGCACAAGTAATGCTGCTTGCTGATGCAGGGTCTAAATTTTCCGGCACCTTTATTGCATAATCAACCGCTACGATTGCTTCTTCAGCCATTGCGCCGTCAACTGTATAACCGGCATTTTTTACATCACGGCACAAGGTTTCACGGCCAGTTAAGCAATATTCACAGCAGCCACAGCTTTCAAACATCCAGGCAATAGAGACGCGGTCGCCCTTTTTCAAACTTGTTACACCTTCACCAATCTCAGTTACAATGCCTATTCCCTCATGACCTAAAGTGACGCCTGTAACATCCCCGAAATCAGCATTTTTAACATGCAAGTCAGTATGACATACACCACAGTATTCCATCTTAACTTTGGCTTCACCATGTCGTAAAGGACGTAATTCTTTTTGTACGATCGCTATACTTTTGTCTTTTGTTGCTACTACTGCTTTCAAATCATGCACCCCTTTCGAATATTGGCAGAAAATTTTTACTTATCTTACAATTTAGCACACTGCTCTCCTTTTGAAAACCCTTACATTTTTTTGCGGACAAGTGTCTCTACAAAAGTTGAGGGAGCTATGCATTTGTCATCCGAATGGTGTTTAAATGGGGGGGGGGTAGTCTCCAAATGCACAGAATGCTTTGAATTTGTGGTCGTAATCTTTCTGCCGATATTTGAATTGCACTGCAGAGAATTACACTGGCAGGATATGATTTTCCCCTTAGTGAAAAGAATTTCACGGGTAATCATTTGAACTTGAGCGCGGCTGATAAGGTGAATGGTGATGCAAACAGAAATCATTACTTATTGATCACAAAAGGAGCTGGCTGCGGAGATGTGTGGATTAAAGGCTTTTACGGATTCGAACACGATGAGCCGGATGTAGATTGGTGAGCGATACACAGTCAAGGTATTTCCTTGACCTTTTTTAATGGCAATAAAATTTCTGGATATTAAGATAGTGAATTGATGATCTGCCAAAAAACATAGATCTTTTAAAGTAATGGATTTATACTGATTTTAAACAATGAAAAAATGGAAATTTTATTTTTATAAAAAGCAGGTGAACTATATGGGAGCGGCGACTTGGAGCAAAAGGCAAAGCTATACCTACACATTGGCTTTTTCAAGTTTGTCGTATGGTTTGATCTTCGGGCTATATATGTTTGTATACTCGGGTTTTGTGCCATTTGCATTGGTTACTGTAGTTATCATTGCTTTTTATGCATTTATTACTTACTTTTTGTTTGCTGTTCCTGTGCAACTATGGCTAAGAAAGAAGCCTAAAAAGTTTAGTTTGGTTCATCTTTTCATTTATACAGCAGTCGCTTTTTTAGCTGTGTTCTTGTTCTGGTACATAGATAATCCGCCAATTGATTTCACAGTTTTCAGAATGCCCATTTATTACATAATGAGCATTGTTGCTGCGTTCATATATTGGTTCTGGGACTCTATATTTCTGAGAAATTACAATACTCCCCAGAAGTAAAGCTGATGTTCTAAAAAAGACCGACTAGCGCCATGCCCAGTCTGCATTGTTCAAATTGAAATTCATGTGATGAATCCAGAAAGCGGGTGAGGAAAAATGGAATACATTGAGTTGACTAGGGACAATATTAATGACAATCATATTTGCTGTGCATTAGGTGCGAAACAATATGAGGATGCGGTAAATGAAAAGAAGAGCTGGCTCAAAGATCGGATGATTGATGGCTTGGTGTTCTATCGCCTAAACGAACGGGCAAAAGTTTTTATTGAATATTTACCTGCAGAAGAAGCGTGGGTTCCGGTAAGCGCACCTCATTTTATGTTTATTAATTGTCTTTGGGTCTCAGGTAAATATAAGAATAACGGACATGCGAAACACTTGTTAGAAAAATGTGTGTCAGATGCAAAATCCCGCGGTATGGATGGGATAGTTCATATAGTGGGGAAGAAAAAACTCCCTTATTTAAGTGATAAGCATTTCTTTGAACATATGGGATTTGCTGTGCAAGATGAAGCAGAACCCTATTTTCAGTGGATGTCACTGACGTGGAATGAACATGCACATCCTCCTGTATTTAAAAAACAGGTGAAAAGTAATTTCGTTAATGATGAGGGAATCACAATATTTTATACAGCCCAATGCCCATTTGCAGTTGGATTGTTAAAGGATTTAAAGGAACTGACTGAAAAGAAAGGAAATTTTCAGGCCCGGCGAATAACGTCAAAAGATATGGCGCAAAAATCCCCGGCAGTTTGGACGACTTTCAGCGTGTTTTATAAGGGGACATTTCTCACTCATGAGATGATGAGCGTGAATAAGTTTGAAAAAATACTCAATAAGCTTTTAATGGCTTAACTTTGTTTTAATTACTATTCCTCGTTTCTATATTCGATACTGAGGGTTTTTCACGAAAATTGTTCAGTACTTTACATCGCGGGCGGCAAATGAATGATTATTGTTTTTGACAAAGATGATAACGTCCATCATTATAGTAAAAATAGATTGAGATAAGTTCTTCAACAAACGAAGAAGATCTGTTGAAGAAGTTCTTTTCAAAGATCGATAACAATGAAACAGGAGACTGCAAATGCAAGAAATTGAAACCCATCGCTTAATTTTAAGAAATTTTACGGAGAGAGATGCGCAAGGTTTGTTGGAATATTCGGCACATCCGAGAGTGAATTGCTTTCTTGATGACAGAATGTCTACGTTAGAAGAAGCTGCCGTAAACGTTCAAAAAAGAAGCCGAGATGACTCTTATATTGCAGTTTGTTTAAAAGACAGTAAAGATCTGGTCGGAGAACTATTTTATTTAAAAGAAGAGCCAGATACCTATTCTGTTTGTTGGAATTTCAATGCCCGTTTTGAAGGGAAGGGATACGCAAGTGAAAGTGCGAAGGCTTTCTTTGAGTATCTCTTTATGCAAAAAGAAGCAAGAAGGCTTTATGCATATGTTGAAGATGATAACTGCAGGTCACAAAAATTATGTGAAAGATTAGGAATGCGTAAAGAAGGTTATTTTCTTGAATTTATTTCATTTACTGCACACGAGGATGGAACACCTAAATATGAAAACACTTACCAATACGCATTGCTAAAGAAAGAATGGTTAAAACAAAAACATAGTTAATAGAATTTGTGGGGAAATAATCTCCCCTTTGTCGAAAAAACCTTGCTGAAAGCAGGTTTTTTTGTATTTAAGTTAAATACTTCATTAGGTTACCGATCATACCAATGGATTATGGAATTGAAAAAAGTACTTAGATTAGTAACGATCAAAAAGATTAAGCTTGAAGGTTGGGAAAAACATAAAATTCGTTATAGCAACGTTGTAAAATTGGAGAGAGGATGAATGTGATGGACATTTTGCAGTTTAACGACAGAAGGAGCGGGAAGTAATCGAATCAGCAATGATGCGCTCGAGAATGGAAAAGTGGTTGATAATCAAAATGTTAAAAGCTGTTCAGAATGAAATCACCAGTTTGATTATTGGAAATCCAGAATAACTGGTGGACGAGTTGTAACTGAAACTGATAATCAAGTGCTGGATATCATCAAACAAGCATACAATCTTGGAATGGTTGCGAAAGATAATATGCTTTTGAGAAATCAAGCAATTAACGCTTATAAAACATCTATTTAATTTTAAATCGGCGTTTCAGGTGAACTTTATATGATTTCTGTTTTCGTAAACATATTTAAAAACGAAATAAGAATTAAAATATGCAGACAAAGCAGCGAAGCATAACGCATAAAAGGTGTTATCAGATGTATGACCGTGCCTAAAAATAAAACTTATGAAGAAAGGAACTCTAACGTGAAATCAAATTTAGTTTCGTTTCTATTAGCATTGTCAGGATTTATATTCAGTATTTATATGCAGTCAATGGCTTACTGGAGCAATGACTCTATGCTGTGGTATTGGGTCGGTGCGGTTTTGTCGTATCTATTTGCTGCAGGATCAATGGTTACTCTGATTCTTAACAAAAACAAAGACTCAATTCTAACAATAAGTTGTCTCATTTTAATGATTGTAACCGTTATGCTTATTTTCGTCACAACTTTTTGGACGACTTTTATCATTATTGCATGGCAATCTGGGATGTGAAGCTAAGGGGAATATGATCTTCTTAGTATTTTTTTTATTCCTGGGATTAGAATCCCTTTTTATTATTCTTTCAAATTAAATGTAACAATTCTAATATTCATACGTTCTAAATGATAAAGGCGGGATGTCATGAAAAAACGTAAAGTCATTAAAACATTGCTGGTTATTATCACTGTTCTCATAATAGCAGCCGGATTTGCACTGTTTTCTTTAATTTCAGGAGAAAAAGTTAAATATATCGGCTATAGCCAAAGCAAGACGTGGGAGGCGTCAATCGAAAAATCAGGCAAGACCTCTATCGGCCCTAACTATTTCTTGAATTTGTATTACAGAGGTAATAAAGTGAATGAAAAGAACACGGTGATTAAGAGATAAACATTATTTGTTGACGGCCGGAAATATGGTGAAGATAAAGACTATCATCTTTCAGAATACACCGGAGAGAAATTAGAAGGCGGCGGAACGGGAGAAGACCATATTCAGACGTTTGAATATATGCCGGAACATGAAGTAATCGGTCATGAAATCACTGTTGAAGCAGCATGGAAAACCGATCATGAGTCCTATTCAGAAAAATTCAATCTGAAAAGAACGCATTGGTATGACTGAAAGAATAAAAAGAGGGCGGTATAACCCTCTTTTTGACGCAGAGCCTTTATTTTTGTCTGTTTTTTCCTCGATGTGCTGAAGTCGATAAAAGAGGGATTGGAGCCGATAAAATTACTTACTAAGACATACATAAAGAAACCATTAACAGCTCCCTGCCGGCATCCGTAAAAAAGAATGGATAATGAGATAAGCAATACAGCCGTAAGCAAGTCTGCAGCCAGACCTATTTTACGGTGAGACTGAAAATATGCTCTTAATCTTCTGATGTTGTTCAAAGCTGACACCTCTTGATGCTTATGATAAGAAAATAAACCCATTGAAATATATGTAACATCAATGAATAAGGTTGGAAACGGAGGGGTTCAAAGTTGGGGAGATTTTATGTAAAAGAAAGGATCAGGATGAATGTGACCAGCATCCACCCTGATCAATGGGGTTCACAGTGTTCTATTTCATTGTATTCCAATCGGAATAATATTACAAGGGTGAAAAAGAAATAAGCGGAATGTTTTCGGCTTCTTCTGCTTCTGGAGCGGGAAAAGGAAAGTGAGATGTTTGAATGAAAATAAATGATTATCTGAAGGAAAGGTTTCCGACTTTAAAATTAGTGCCCGGCATTTATCATCAATGGGACGTGGGAATTCATTTTTCTCTCGGCGGCAATATGTATCAATTTAATGAAAGCGGTGCTTTGAATCTTGAGTATTTTCAGCTTGTTCATCATCAAACCGCCGCACTTTTCAATGAGCTGTTTGAACATAGCGATGACTTGTTTCTTGTTGCCAACGTGTATAAGCACAAATCTCAAGGTAATCATGCGAGAAAATTAAAGGTTTATCAGCCGTTTCTGAAGTGTAAGGATGACTTATATCGGATTCAAGTGAAGACCTGTCCATGCCCGGTCGAAGAAGAATATGAAATGCAGCAGTTTTCTTTATTATGTAAACGGAAAGATCTGCGTATCCCCCAATTACTTAAGGCAGCCGTCCACGAAGATTTTCCGCTGAAGCCAAGGTTCGGGGGCTGTTCCGTTGGGTATCCCGATGTTTTCTTTGTGAATATGACAAAAGATATTATTTTCTTTCTGTATGATGACAGAGGGTGTGAAGTCATTGCTCTTGATGCCGGAAGAATACGAAAGCTTTATGATCAATATCACGATTGGATTGAATTGGACTGAAAATGAACACATGAATTCGAATCCGCTTGTGCCGGCTTTGTTCTTGCCTAGTCCGGCTGCATGAGTATAATGGGCAGAATTGAAGGACGCCAGAAACTTTTTTTCTCTCATACCACCTTCTGTATTTATTTTGAACGAATTCCTATTTGTAAAACGGCTGAATAGAATAACATAAAAGCTTTTTTACTCAGTGCAGGAGGAGAGAAATGTGAGGGCTGAACACCGTGATTGTATGGAAATTGGAATTTATTCATTTGCAGAATTATATCCCGATCCTCTGACAGGGAAAACAGTCAGCGCAAAGCAGCGGATAGATGAATTGATGAAGCTGGCGAAACTGGCTGACGACGCAGGGCTTGATGTATTCGGTGTAGGCGAGCATCATCGTCTTGATTATGCGGTATCTTCGCCGCCGGCCATCTTATCAGCGATTTCACAGATCACTGAAAATATTAAGCTGACCAGTGCCACGACTGTATTATCCACCGCAGATCCCGTCCGTTTATTTGAGGATTTTGCAACGCTTGATCTGATTTCAGACGGCCGGGCGGAAATCATTGCGGGACGGGGCGCATTTTTAGACTCGTTTCCTCTTTTCGGTTATGACGTAGGCCATTATAAAGAACTGTTTGAAGAACACATTGACCTTTTTTTAAAATTAAATTCCGGGGAAGAATCGGTTACCTGGAAAGGACGTTACCGGCCGCCGCTGCGCGAGGCAGAAATTTCTCCTCGGCCTTTTCGCGGAAGCATTCCGCTATGGTTAGGTGTTTCGGGGACTCCGGAAAGCGCAGAACGGGCCGGGCGTGCAGGTGCGGGGTTGGCATTAGCTGTACTGAGCGGTGATCCGATGTCATCTAAGCCGCTTGTTGACAAATACCGGGAAGCGGCTTCTAAAGCCGGTCATCCTCCGGAAAATGTGAAGGTTGCCGTAACCGGACATATGTTCATTTCAAAAACGAATGAACAGGCAATACAAGAATTTTATCCGTATCATTCAAATTACTGGTCTCACGTTCATTCATATCACGGGATCGATGAGCCTTTAACGAAGGAAGATTTTGCGCGGGCGTCCGGAAAAGAAACAGCTTTATTTGTGGGAAGCTCACAGCAGATCATTGAAAAAATCATGCATCAATACGAGTTATTCGGACATCAGCGATTTCTCGCGCAAATCGATATAGGAGGTATGCCGTTTAAAAAAGCCGCGGAAAACATCGAACGATTAGCAGCGGAAGTAGCACCGGTTATCCGAAAGGAAACCGGCAAATCCAGCGAATGAAGTTCTGCGCAAAAGGGGCGGGCCGGTCAATCGCGGATTCGATAACAGAATCGGCCCGGCTTTTTCTTTATGATTATAAAAAACAAAGGGAAAAGCGCCAACCTCATTGCTTTTTCCTATCAAGAAAAGGAAGGTCATTTCATCCTCCATCGTGAAGTGTATACACTGAAGGGTTTTTATTAACAAAAGAGGGAGGATGATGCAGTAATGAAAGGTTTAGTAAAAGCTGCAGTTTTAACTGTTACTCTTGGTATTGGAGGCGCTTTTTATTCAAGTGATGCATCTGCGCACGGGTATATAAAAGAGCCCGTCAGCAGAGCGTACATGGGAGCATTAGAGAAACAAACATTGGGCTGGACGGCCGCTGCGCAGAAATATGGCTCCGTCATTGATAATCCTCAGTCTGTAGAAGGGCCGAAAGGATTTCCGGCCGCAGGTCCGCCTGATGGAAGAATTGCGTCTGCAAATGGGGGATCTGGACAAATTGACTTCGGTTTAGACAAGCAGACTGCAGATTATTGGGTGAAACAAAACATCCGCGGCGGTTTTAACACCTTTACTTGGTACTACACGGCCCCTCATGCGACATCAAAGTGGCACTATTATATCACCAAGAAAAACTGGAATCCGAATAAACCTTTGTCAAGAGATGAATTCGAATTAATCGGAACGGTAAACCACGACGGTTCCAAGGCAGATACGAATCTGACTCATAAGATTTTTGTGCCGACTGATCGAAGCGGGTATCATGTCATTTTAGGGGTATGGGACGTTGCGGATACTTCCAATGCCTTCTATAACGTCATCGATGTAAACCTTACACAATAATTTATGAATTACTGATCGGCTGCATGTTGATACATCGGCCGATCTTTTTAGTTTTAATGTGTGAATGAAAAGGGGAAAACAGCAGAGCGCCATAAACATTTCATTTATGGCGCCGTACGATCATGGAGGTGCTGCTGACATGGATGCGGAGGTAAGAGGATTCTTAATAACCGCCGAGGAAAGAAGCCCCAACGATGATTAATAAAATGAATAGCACCACGATTAACGCAAAGGAGCTACCATAACCACCTGAGAATCCCATATAATCTCACCTCCTAAAGAGGATTAATACATATTATGCCGAAATGAAAAGTTTGATAGGGATGCTAGTTTACTTTTTGAAAAAAAGTTTTTTTAGTCTATATTTCCTTTACATGACCATCCGTTAAAATGAGTAAAAGGAGGCATCGTACTGCTTCCTGTAATAGAAACGAGTAGGCTCATACATTGAGAAGTTGCGAAGAGGATGCGCAGTTGGCTTGTTTTTTTAAAAATGAAAATGCAACACGCTATTAGGATTGGAACCTTTTGATTCAACGGAACAGGCTGAAGAAATGATTGGTTGGTTTCAAGAGCAGTATTATGAAAAAAGGGAATGTGATGGGGAATCGAGAAAAAAGATGCGAAGGGCATAATCGGAACCATGTATCAAAACGGATTGCCTGATGATACACGCGTATACTCCATTCCGAATGGGAACGTTAACGATCTAAATAGAAGAACTTCAAGTGTTCTGCGGTAAATAAAAAAAGCCGATGAAGATTTAACATTGATTAGACGCTGTAAAGCATTCTTTTTGCTGTGCTTTCTGCAGACGGAGTTTGATTGTAAGAAACGATTCCGATAATCACTAACAAGATGATGAACACCAATATGCTCCACAACACTATTTTTAAAGACTTTGACATGGTATACCCTCACTTTGAAAGACTTTACCGGGGCTGCGATCGGAGCCCGCATTTCAAGTATAGTCGTTATAACGGTGAAAAATGTGCAGTCCAGTTAAAAAAAACTTGCGGGCGCTGCCGCAAGTTTTCTCCGTATTAAGGTCTGTGGAATTCAATACGCTGATTATCACGATCGAACCACCCTCTGAATGCCCAATTGATCCAGCCCCCGTCTCCTTTGTTATCGAAGGACCCGTCTTCGAAGACCCAGATTCCGTAAGTAATACCGTCATAAACGGCTGATCCGTAAAACTGAACGCCGTTAAAGCGGTCTTCATATTCTTGATTTAAATTGAACACCATGACGTTGTACTTCTGTCCTGATGCGTAAAATGTTGTTTCCATGACATTTTTTACCCAGCCGGTTCGGTTTTGATCTTACTTAACCGCTTCAGCAATGCGATCTGAGATTCCGAGAACATCTACGTTTACGTTCAGCCCGGCATCAACACCTGCTGCTTTTACGTTTTGGTCTGCTGTTTTGGATAATTTACTTTCTAACGGATTTGCAACGGGTGAAACGTGAGGCGCGTTTGCGTGTTTAGACTGACTGGCTGCTGAGGCACTGGCTGTGAAAGGAATTGTTAGAGATAAAGCTAAGCATGATCCGACTATCGTTCTGGCGATTTTTTAATGGCTATGACCTCCTGAGGAAATTTTTAAAAATTGTTGCAAATTCATGGTATCGCAGAAAAATTGACCAAGCAAAGAGTAGATTTTCTCAAAAGTCATGTCATTCTATTTGTGTTGTTTTCTGTAAATGAAATACTTTTAATTAGGCGAAAAGGGAAGAAAATAATAGAGTCTTTTTATGTATTGTGATAGGATGACCGGATTTTGGGTGAAAATAGCCCGGAGAAACGCCATAATAAGAAAAACACCCGGAGTTTACCGGGTGTAAAAA
This sequence comes from Bacillus sp. JNUCC-22, assembly GCF_018861275.1. Taxonomy (NCBI): domain Bacteria; kingdom Bacillati; phylum Bacillota; class Bacilli; order Caryophanales; family Bacillaceae; genus Bacillus; species Bacillus sp. JNUCC-22. The sequence continues at coordinate 1,832,834 of NZ_CP076408.1, forward strand.
GTGTTGATATGTCAAGTTAGCAGCATTTTTTACATTTTTTGCATTTTCTTTTATAAACAACGATGTAATCATAATCAAGATGCTTTTTATCTTGTTTCTTCTTTTTTTGTTTAGGCTGCTTTGGGTGGTGATCATAATGTCCGTTCATATCCATGTCCATATCCATACCCATATCCATACTCATATTCCTCCTTTTTTCATCTGACGGTAGTATTCTATGACAGAAAGCATGGATGGCTTGGACAAATGAAACGGTATGCTGAAAAAGAGGCATCTCATTCGGTATAAAAAACAGGATCATACCCGCCCGATAGAAAAGAGAGGAGATGATCCTGATATTGAGACCCTATTTGATAACCGCAATTGCAATGCCGTACCCTTTTTCAGAACTGTATAAGGCCGTCAGTTTCAATACCTTCCAGCCTTCCGCGGCTTTAGTCCCGATTCCGTTATGAGCCGTGATATAATCTCCCGGGCTGACCGTACCGTCGACCCGTACGTAATGCCGGCCGTTGAGTCCGACAATGTGCCATTCGTCTCTGGCCGCGCGTGCTTCATAGTCAGCTTCAAGAGCCGGACTGCAGTCTGGGTTTTGTTTCGGCACGCGTACCGTTTCTCCTGTTTCCTCGTCAGTCACATTTTCGTAAATGAAACCGCCGAACTCGTTTGTCAAAAAGCGGCTTTGCCATCCGAAGCTTGCGGCTCCTGAGATAAAAGCGGCTGTTTCTGAAATGACGCCGAGCATGTAATCTCCGACGTGAGCCGATTCAATTTTTTCGCCTTTCACTGTGACGATCGTCCCGGCGGGAATTGTCTGGCCGGTTACACTTTCAAAATATTCTCCGTACCCTGACAGGGAAGAGGTGACAGCTCCGGCGAACGTACCGTGACCGCCCGCTGAATCAAGTTTCCATTTGATGGACTGATGCCCTCCGGCAACCGTGTATGGTTCTTCCAATGTAATGCTTTCTGATGACAGAATTGTTCTGGAGACTTTGCTGCCCGTAATATGGACATTGTTAGAAGCGGCGATAAATGCCCTTGAACCTTCAGAACTTGAACCTCCGGAAGAGCTGATGATCGCATTTCTGTCACCTCTGGCCGTAATATCGCCTGTTCCCGCAATAACGGCGCTTGTCGGGTTGAATGCAAAACCGGAGCTGGTCGCGAGCTGTGCGCCTCCCTTTAAATTGACGGGGATCTGCTCATAAGTCTGTCCTTTTATAGATGCGGCCGCGCTGTAACCTTCCGCTTGCACCCCGAGAATGACGGCCTGACTGTTAGGGGACGTAATTCCGACGGAACCGCCGTCTCCGATCATCGTACCGTTCATAATATTTACGTTATATTGGCCTCCGCCGATTGAGATGCCTTTAGGAGATGACTTGTATATATCAAAATTTAAAATTTTAACATAATCGGTTTTATTTGATCCGCCGGATATATTGATGTCAACACCTGCTTGTGTAAAGCCGCGTATTTTAATGCCGTTGATCGTGATATTTTGACTGCGGTATTGAAGAGCCACGACTGGATTCCCGCCATAGTCGTATGAGGGATCACCAATAGCTGTGAATCCGTTTACATTAACGTTTTTATAGGCAGAGATGACCAGCGCCCTCGGGGTCACACCGTCATAGAGAGCATTGAATACCGGTTCAATCGCGGTGCAATCGGTTAAAGTAACATCATAAGCCGTCGTGCTTTCGGGGTCTGAGGCCTGATGATGGCCGATATGACGAATATCAAATGAACGTACATCACGATACGAAACATGACCGATAATATGAACATTTTGAGAAGCCGGCCACAGGCTGTGCGCCTTTACCTCAATCCCGCGGATATTTCCGCTCGTATAGTTATTTAAAAGCCATACATGTTTAGAGCCGTCGTCAATTTCAATGCCGTTCGAGTTTGCGCTGCCCTCAGCATGCTCTGTGCCGCGGGGGTTTCCGGAATGGCAGTTGGAAATGAAAATATACTCGCTGTAATGGGTGGTAATGCCGTCGTCTCCGGCGCCGTATGCCACACAGTTATCAATCCATATATATCGGCAGCCGTCTTTCGTCCATTCTGTTTCAGGCAAATGATCGTAAGTCGGAGATGTAATATCAATACCATGGAGACCCGCGTTAACCGTTTCAACATTCTTAATCCAGCCGTATTGCACATTAGCAAACGTTAAACAGCTGGAAAACTGTCCTCCGGGGTTCCTGACCCCGCATTGACGATCAGGATTCCAGTCTAAAGTCATGTTTTCCACAAAAATATTACGGTTTCCATTTTCGTAATCATCGTTAGTAATGACCCATTCGAATGCGGGAGTGTCCTCATGAAGCTTAAGCACGGTAATCCCTTGTCCCTCACCGGAAATGGTAGTCCATGAGGGGAGTTTTATCCCTTGAACCAAAAATTCTCCTGCGGGAACATTTACTTTGACCCGGCCGTTCCCGATCGCTCTCCGAAAAGCTTCTGTATTGTCCCGGCCGTCAGGGACCGCTCCGTAGTCCTCCACATTCACTTCCCGGGTGATTTTATTCATAAGCATTTCGTATTCGGTATCAAGCCGTTCTTTTAAAAGTGAGGTGACCATTCCTTCCGCCGTCACCCGGGCATCTGCGATCTCAAGATTATCATCCGTTGCGGAATGCTTAATAAAATTCTGCATCCTTGCTTTGAGATGCTCCAATTCAGAGGGCTGTGCAGGGCGAGACTGCAATGGGGCGTTTAAAGACGGATCAGGAAAGTTTTTAAATTGAACCATTCTAAAGACACCTCTTTCTTTTGATATAAGCGCCTGAGGCAGGGGACAGAAAAGAGTCGTGCGCCCTTTAAGCGCTTATTCTTCAAATTCTTTATTCAGAACGAAATTCCTTTTGAAACCAAGGTGAAATTTTAAAAAAGCTCTGTTGAAAGAACGGATATAAAGCTTTGTATTATTGTAATTGAAGCTGTCATGTGAAAATGGAGGAAAAACTGATAGGAGGGGCCCTCATTTTAGGTTTATTCTCATTGGCTTCGCAGTGCTTCCTCTTCGGCTGCATATACACCAAAATCAACATTTTTATCAGTTAAATGGTATAATGGGGCACGGATTGGTCATCAATACGACTGAAATAGGGAAGCAAAAGGAGCAGCGAAAATGACTTTACAAATCAAAATTAAATATTCAGATGATACGCAAACGAGAATCAGTAAAATTGAACAGGGCGATTGGATTGATCTGCGGGCAGCTGAAGATATAACAATCAAAAAAGGTGAATTCAAACTTATCCCGCTTGGAGTTGCGATGGAACTGCCGGAAGGATATGAGGCCCATGTCGTTCCGCGTTCAAGTACATATAAGCATTTCGATATCATTCAGACAAATTCAATGGGAGTCATTGATGAATCTTATAAAGGCGACAATGACTTCTGGTTTTTTCCTGCATTCGCGCTTCGGGATACCGACATTTCCAAGGGGGAGCGGATCTGCCAATTCAGAATCATGAAGAAAATGCCTGAAGTGGAGCTGATCGAAGTAGACAAGCTCGGGAACAATGACCGCGGCGGACTGGGATCAACAGGTACGAAATAAAACGAAAAAAGACTGCTTAACAGCAGTCTTTTTTTTTATGGAAACAGCAGTTACATTCAATTTGTTTCGGGGATTCTTGAATTGGGAAATCATACGTCACGTTCGAATTTGACTTCGAAATAACCGGCCGCTCCGTAACCGTCTATGCCGGAGCAAATATTTGAGCCGGACGCCAGCCCAGCTCAGCATATTGATAAAATGATTTCCCTGCAGTCCTCACTCTCCTCCAAAACTGGAGAAGGGTTTCATTTTTATCATTTAAGCCTTCCGTCTCTTTGAACAGAAAGACTTTTTTAGGTTAAAGGATAGAAGTTGTTTTGATGTTTTTATTCTTCAAGATGAACGGAGGTTTTGTCCAACGTATATAATATTGTGACAAAAGTGTAAACAAAAGAAAGGATGATGTTATGGCAAAAAGGGTTAGAAGAATAGACCGTAAAGCAGCTGGCAAAGAGGCAGAGCAGAAGAAACCGTCCAAAGTCACCCTGTTCTGCCGTTCGCTTCAAAGGCTGAAGCATTTGTATTGTAACATAAACATACAAATGCCATCAATAACCAAAAAAGGAATTTTAGTTTTAATTTTACCGTTTTTGCTTCTGCCGTTCTTTCGGGCTGATGCCGCTTCAGATATTTACGGCAGTTTCGAGGAATTAAAGCTGAATGAAGATCCTTCCGATTTTTCCATTTCAACGCGAGAGCATGACCCTTCTGTCCTCATATTAGCTATACACGGCGGAGGCATAGAGCCGGGGACCAGTGAGTTAGCCAGAGAAATTGCCGAAAACCGGAGTTTATATTTATTTGAAGGGTTAAAACCAGCCGGTAATGCGGCTCTGCATTTGACAAGTTCGCATTTCGATGAACCTAAGGCCGTGCAAATGGTGAAAGAGCACTCTCATGTCATTTCATTGCACGGTTACGGCAGTGACGATAAAAAGATAAAAATCGGCGGTACAGACAGAGAACGGGCCGAACTTTTGACCGATGTGCTGAAACGGCACGGGTATCCTGCCGTTCTTCTTGGCATAAATGATAAATATGCAGGCGTCAGTCCGAACAACCTTGCCAATCAATCTTCATCCGGATTGAGTATTCAAATCGAAATGAGCACCGGCTTCAGAAAATCACTATTTGACACTTTTACGCTGAAAAGCAGAGCATCCACACAAAACGGGACCTTTTACCAATTCACAAAAACGATTTCTGATTTTATCAGTGACAAATATTAATAAGCACGCCTATTTTGTCGGCGGGGCTTTTTCTTTTGAAATTTATGAAACTTTAAGTTCTTAAGATCGTATACATAATTGACAGGATGAAAGAAAAGAGGTGGGCAAATGAAAGTGATGATCGGGTCTATCATTCTTCTTGTCATCATCGGATTCGGTTTATGGCTGATGCTTAGTCCAATCTTTAAACAAGTGGGAAGCGGAGCCAAAAAATTCAAAAAGTCATGGGAGGAAGAAGATCAGCATGAGCGAAAATAAGCGCGGAAACAAAAAAAAAATTATCGGCGGTGTGATTATAGGTGCAGCCCTTTTAATTGCGGGCGTTACAGCGTCACTATTCATTGAAAAAATACCGAACGGTTATGTCGGGGTTGTATACTCACCGAATGGCGGGGTAAAATCCGACACATTGGACCAAGGCTGGCACTTAGTCGGATTATTTAATAAAGTAACGGAATATCCGGTGCGTATGCAGACAGTGAATAATGAAAATATAAAAGTGGCAACCTCAGACGGTAAAAATATAGAAATGGATATCGCTTACAACTATGTCGTGCAGCCTGATAAAGTAGTCGATCTGTTTAACAAATTCGGAGCGGTAGACGTTGAAACGATTGAAAATACATATTTAAAAACAAGGCTGTGGGATGCGGCGCGAAAATCAATCAGCAAATACTCGGTTATTGACACATACGGGCAAAAATCTGCAGAAGCCGCTGCTGATGTTCAAAAGAGATTTGCTGATGATATGAAGAGTCTTGGATTTTTAATTGATGATCTGACGCTTGGCGTACCGAAGCCGGATAAAGCCACACAGGAAGCTATCGATGCAAGGGTGAAGTCTTCACAGGAACTTGAACGGACACAAACTGAAATTAAAATAGCCGAAGCCGAAGCGAAAAAGAAAAAAATTGAAGCGGAAGGGATCGCTGATTATAACGAAATCATAAAGAAATCAATGTCCGATGAGATGATCAAATATAAATGGATTGAAAAATGGGACGGAAAAACGCCGAAAGCGACAGGCACAGACTCACTGCTGCAGCTGCCGCTGGACGATCAGAAGCAAAAATAAAATGAGAAGGAGGCGATTGCCTCCTTTTTATGTTTTTTCCTGAGGGTCTTTTTCCGGCACTAATTCTTCAGACGCCTCGGTTTGATAGCTCCATAGCGTGCTATCCGTCTCTGTTGTGTCCTGATAATCTTCGGGAAGTACATATTGCTGCAAATACCGGTGAAAAAATGCCTCAAAAACAGAAATGCAAAGTGCAGAGATAACCGATGCCGCGGCAGGAGAGACATTAAATCCACCAATGTTCATAAGGAATATCCATAATATAATGAATGAAATCCCGAAATCAGCTGCAACGGCTGTGAAATTGCTTGTTCTCGGCAGAATCATGCAATCACCCGCAAAATAAGTGATTAAACTTAAGATCACTGTAATAAACAGAACGTTTAAAAAGGTTACTTGGTACATAAGATCCAGAACAATGTACAGTAAAGCAAGTGTGAGCGCCGTTTTAGAAGCGAAAGCAATTACGTGTTTCATTTGAACCACCTTCGTTATTTCGTTTAGTCTTCATTGTAAGCAATCCGCAAATTTTTAAACTGGTATATAGTGGTTATAAAGCATACGTTTTAATAAAATGTGAATAGACATCACAGGATTCACAAGTTAAAATATGTAAAAAGGGGGATGCAAATGAAAAAATACTGGATATGTATTGCTGTTTTTTTATTATGTTTTAGCGGAATACACTCAGCTAAAGCGGCTACCACTGAATTCGGATCAAAAACAAGCTTCACTTTGGAGGGAAATGCAAAAGAGTTTCATATTGAAAATCCGGGGGCTGTAGCTGCCGACGATTACTTTTTAGGATATAAGTTCACCATAATGAACAACTCTTCGTGCGGTTTAAGCATGAAACTCCAGCGGATGGCGCTGAACGGGAATTTTTATACATTAAGTTCTAAAAACTACAGCGGCAGCTGGTTAAACCTCAGTGCCCAGGATAAAAAATCAATTGATCCGTATCACAAATACAGAATTCTGGTTGAAAGTTCTTCAAACGTCTGTGGCCCCGTCTATATTAAAGGGTTTTACGGTGTAGAATATTATCATTTTGATTGAAAATAGATACTCGCTAAAGGCAGCGGGTTTTTTTATATTTAAATATAAATTATTGTACTATGTACTAAATATTCATATATAAATTTTAATGCACCCGCCCAAAGAAAACATAAACAAAAGTAAATTCATCACGCACAAATATACAAAGTTGAAAAATGAATGAAAAGTTTCTCGAGGGAAACATTATTAGTTGACTTCAAAAGTGTGATGTCGGATAATAAGAATGTAAGTTTTTCCTCCTTAGCAGATTCGTTTCTTAAGCCAGGGCGAATCTGCTTTTTTTATGCAAAAAAACCCCTCTGTAAGGGGTTTTTTACGATAAATGAAGTTTAATAGAATTAATGTACGGCTCTGAATACGCCGATAACTTTCCCCAAAATGCTTACGTTTTGCAGGATAATCGGCTCCATCGTCGGATTTTCCGGCTGCAGCCGCACATAATTGTCTTCTTTATAGAAGCGCTTGACCGTCGCTTCATCATCTTCGGTCATAGCTACGACGATTTCTCCGTTATTGGCCGTGTTCTGCTGTTTGACGATGACGTAATCTTTGTCAAAAATGCCGGCGTCGATCATACTTTCTCCCATGATTTCTAACATAAAGACATGTTCGCCCGGAGGAACCATCCGGTCAGGAAGCGGAAAATACTCGTCGATATTTTCAACAGCCGTAATCGGAATACCCGCCGTCACTTTCCCGATGACCGGAACGTTTACGACCTGGCTTTTCGGAATTTGGACTTCTTCTTCATCCAATACCTCAATCGCCCTCGGTTTAGTAGGGTCCCGTCTGATCAGGCCTTTTGTCTCCAGCCGCGCCAAATGGCCGTGCACGGTTGAACTGGAAGCCAGTCCTACTGCTTCTCCTATCTCTCTTACAGAAGGCGGATATCCTTTCGTTTTTACCTCTTCTTTAATAAAACGCAGGATATCAAGCTGCCTTTTTGATAGCTTCGTCATATTTCGCACCTCAAAACGTCGATTTTAAGTAGATTATAGCATGATTTTCCTGACAGTACAAACATAGGTTCGAAAAAAACGATTGACAGAAACGTTTGTTCGTATATACTGAAAGGTATAAAAGGCGAACAAACATTCTTATCGGAGGTTGTTTACATGGCGAAAGAATCTATTATATTTGTCGGGCTGTTTACTGCAATTTTAAGTGCCGCTATTTTACTTGTCTCATGTGCGGGGAATGATCAGTCCCTCAGCCAATATGTTAAAATAAAGGTTCAGGACGGCGATACACTCTGGTCACTTGCGGATCATGTAGCAGAAAAGAAACACATTAATAAAGAAGATTTCATTGAGTGGGTGACGGAGAATAATCATCTCCAAACTGCTGATATAAAGCCCGGAGACGAACTTATTCTTCCGGTTAAGAAGAAGCATCCGGCCGTATATCAGCTGGCCATTGTCAATTAGAGAGGAAAGAGAGAAATGAAGGCGCTCATTTATGCCCGCGTAAGCACAAACAAAGAACAGCAGCAAACGTCATTAAAAAGACAGGAAGAGGAGCTCAGTGAGATCGCTGCTGCAAACGGCATGGAAGTCGTGAAAGTCATTTCTGAGAAAGCCAGCGGTTACGAAATGGACCGCGACGGAGTATTTGAAATGCTTGATGAAATTAAAAAATCACATATTGACGCGATATTAGTGCAGGACGAAACGAGATTGGGAAGAGGAAACGCCAAGATTGCGCTTTTGCATTGTATTTACAGGGAGAATGTAAAAATATATACGACGGCTCATAAAGGTGAACTTGAGCTTTCCGAAGCTGATTCGATGGTACTCGAAATCGTCAGTATTGTTGAGGAATATCAAAGGAAAATTCACAATATGAAAATCCGGCGGGGAATGAAAAGAGCCGTGAAAAACGGCTACAAACCTGAACGGAATCTGAAAAACAGGCATGAAAACAGCGGAAAAGAAAAAAAAGAGGTTCCGGTTTCGGAAATTATCAGGCTGAGAGCCAACAAGCTTACCTTTGCAGAAATCGCAGCGACCTTAAGGGGATTCGGCTACGATGTGTCCAAAGCCACGGTTCACCGGCGGTTTCAGGAATATACCGCAGACACAGAAGGCAGCTGACGCGCATCAGTTGTAAAAAAGACTGCGTTTTAGTAGTATATAATCAACACGCACCAAAGGAGCTTATTATGATTTCTAAAGAAAAAATCGCAAGAATTAACGAATTGGCTCAAAAAGCTAAATCAAACACGATAACGGATGAGGAAAAAGCTGAACAGCAAAAGCTTCGCCAGGAGTATTTGAAAGGATTCCGCTCCTCAATGAAAAATACGTTAAAGAGCGTAAAAGTGATTGATCCGGAAGGCAACGATGTCACCCCTGAAAAATTAAAAAGAGAACAACAGAAAAATAATCTTCATTAAACAGAAAGAATACGGCAATACGTATTCTTTTTTCGTATATACTAATATCAGGATGTGCTTTACGACAATTTTCAACAAGTTTATCTCAAATTTAAGCTGAAAGAGTTGAGAAAAAGTCAGCATCGCTTTATGATGAAAAGGTACAACAATATGGAAGGGGATTATAATGGATACAATTGAAAAGAAATCAGTTGCCACCATTCGTACACTATCTATAGACGCAATTGAAAAAGCGAATTCCGGACATCCGGGCATGCCGATGGGAGCTGCTCCGATGGCATACACGCTGTGGACGAAATTTATGAATGTAAATCCGCAGAATCCGGGCTGGTTTAACCGCGACCGCTTTGTTTTATCAGCAGGCCACGGTTCAATGCTTTTATACAGCATGCTGCATTTAAGCGGATATGACCTCAGCATTGAAGACTTGAAACAGTTCCGTCAATGGGGAAGCAAAACACCGGGACATCCGGAGTTCGGGCACACAGCCGGAGTAGACGCAACGACCGGGCCGCTTGGACAGGGTATTGCAATGGCAGTGGGAATGGCAATTGCAGAACGCCATCTGGCTGAGACATATAACCGTGATTCTTTCAACGTAGTTGATCATTATACATACAGTATTTGCGGAGACGGCGATTTAATGGAAGGCATTTCTTCCGAAGCCGCTTCTCTTGCAGGCCATCTTGAATTAGGCCGCCTGATCGTATTATACGATTCTAATGACATTTCCTTAGACGGCGATTTAGACCGTTCTTTCTCTGAAAATGTAAAGCAGCGTTTTGAAGCAATGAACTGGGAAGTTCTTTATGTTGAGGACGGAAACAACATCGCTGAATTGACGGCCGCAATTGAAAAAGCGCGCCAGAATAATAAAAAACCGACTTTGATTGAAGTGAAAACCACGATCGGTTTCGGTTCTCCAAACCGCGCGGGCACATCCGGCGTTCACGGCGCTCCGTTAGGACTAGAAGAGAGCAAGCTGACAAAAGAAGCGTATGCTTGGACGTTTGAAGAAGATTTTTATGTTCCGGAAGAAGTATATGGGCATTTCAATCAAGCTGTAAAAGAAGCCGGCACGAAAAAAGAACAGGAATGGAATGAACTGTTCGCGGCTTATAAAGAAAAATATCCTGAGCTTGCTGAACAGCTGTCACTCGGCATGAAAGGCGAGCTTCCTAAAGACTGGGATCAGGAAGTTCCCGTTTATGAAAAAGGCAGCAGCCTTGCTTCCCGCGCATCTTCAGGTGAGGTGCTGAACGGGATCGCTAAGAAAATTCCTTTCTTTGTCGGGGGATCTGCTGACCTTGCGGGTTCAAATAAAACGACAATCAAAAATGGAGGAGACTTCACGGCCAAAGACTACGCCGGGAAAAACTTCTGGTTCGGTGTCCGTGAATTTGCGATGGGCGCTGCATTAAACGGAATGGCGCTTCACGGCGGCCTCCGCGTATTCGGCGGCACATTCTTTGTGTTCTCTGATTATTTAAGACCTGCCATTCGTCTGGCGTCATTGATGGGCCTTCCCGTCACTTATGTATTCACACATGACAGTATTGCCGTAGGAGAGGACGGGCCGACTCACGAACCGATTGAGCAGCTTGCTTCTTTACGCGCACTTCCTAACCTTTCTGTGATCAGACCTGCTGACGGAAATGAAACCGCAGCTGCATGGAAGGTTGCCGTTCAAAGCCAAGATCATCCGACAGCTCTTGTATTGACACGCCAAAACCTGCCGACGATTGATCAGCAGGCTGAAGAAGCGTATGCGGGCGTGGAAAAAGGGGCTTATATCGTTTCCAAAGCCCAAACGGAATCACCAGCCGCTCTTCTTTTAGCGACAGGTTCTGAAGTCGGACTTGCGATCGAAGCTCAAGCGAAACTGGCTGAAGAAAACATTCACGTATCTGTAGTCAGCATGCCGAGCTGGGACCGCTTTGAAAAACAATCGGCCGAGTACAAAAACAGCGTGCTTCCTCCGAATGTGACGAAACGTCTTGCGATCGAAATGGGTTCAAGCTTCGGATGGGGCAAATTTACCGGTCTTGAAGGAGACGTTCTCGCAATTGACCGTTTCGGTGCTTCAGCTCCGGGAGAAACAATTATGAAAGAATACGGTTTTACTGCAGAAAACGTGGTTGACCGCGTGAAAAAACTTTTAAACCAATAACGAGACAAAAGAGGATGAGTCAAATCATCCTCTTTTTCCTGATTATGCGACAAAAATAGAAGGGGCGGCGTAACAGTAATAGACAATTCTTTCTTTTCTCCTTTTGTATAATAGAAAGCAATAACGAAGCGCTGTAAAAGGGGATGAGGAAATGGAACGTCATTACTATACGCACCTGATAAAGGATGAGTTTGCGAACCACTACTTCGGGCGGGAAACGGCTATGTTTGAGTTGTTTCGAGACTATCATTGGACAGACCTGACACCCCAGGAATATCAAATGACAGAAAAGCAAGTTCAATATATAACGGAACAGATTCCGGTGATACATATGCATCAGCGTCTCCAGCTGCATTTAAACCGAATGAGTTACAGCCGTTTGGATTCCATTTACCGGCTTACACTGCCCGGAGAAAAGGGCCGCGCCACCTTCATGATGAAAGACAGTTTAATTGAGATTGCAGCTTCGGGAGATTATGAGGCGGAAACGATTTTCTTTGAGATTCTGCGTAAAATCAGCCCCTGTTTTCTTGCAATGGATTTCAAGACACGGCGCTACGGGTGGTTAAATCCGGTCAGAGAAAGAAATTTTGTCTAAAAACGAGGAAAAAGAGATGTAAATGTTGTATAATAGCCTTTGGTTTAGTACACTTTAAACTAGACAACATGAAGGAGGAAATAAAATGACTTTATGGGTTGGCATCCTAGTGGGCGTTGTCGCATTGCTCATAGGTGTTGCACTCGGGTTTTTTATTGCTCGTAAATATATGATGAGCTATTTGAAAAAGAATCCGCCTATTAATGAACAAATGTTACGCATGATGATGATGCAAATGGGAATGAAACCTTCTCAAAAGAAAATTAATCAAATGATGAAAGCCATGAATAATCAAGCGAAATAATACGTACAGATTATGATATAGAGATACATGGTTATAAAAATAAAAAACCCGGAGAGGGTTTTTTATTTTGGCGTCATGTTTCACCCCAACTGCCGGTGTGCAGTTCTTTTTGGTATTGTATGAGAAGGTGGTCAAGCTCCTGGCTGAGTTCTATCGTAATGTTTGATGTCATTCCGTTTGTCATGACGATTTTAAGCAGCTCTGCCCGTTTTTTTTCAATTTCATTTAATAGATGCTCTCTAATCACAGGGATATATCCTTTCATACATAAATCTTTCACCTGAGTCGCTATTATTATATCCACATTTATACTGTTTTTCAAATAAGAAGGAGTATAATATCTCGATGTCAAATTAAATTATATAAGCTTTTTCTATAAAAAGTAATCCTTCTCGGGAAAGTGTTAAAAAAATGAAATGATTTTGTCATAACTCGAAGGGAGTGTGTCATCGTGAGTTTTAATTACTTTCTGACGTTTGGGGCCGGATTTCTGTCTTTCATTTCTCCATGCTGTCTGCCGTTGTACCCCGCCTTTTTATCTTACATAACTGGTGTCAGTATGGACGAGGTGAAAACAGAAAAGGTGATGCTGCAAAAGCGCGGCCTCGTGCATACACTTTGTTTTTTGCTTGGTTTCTCCGTGATTTTTATCGCATTGGGATATGGAACTTCGTTTATCGGCAGTTTTTTTACCCAATATCATGAAGCGATCCGCCAGTTTGGCGCTATCATGCTGATCCTTTTCGGGCTGGTTACTGCCGGTGTGTTTCAGCCGAAATTCATGATGAAAGAGCGGCGCATTCACCTTAAGCGCCGTCCGGAGGGGTTTATCGGTTCGGTTCTGATCGGTCTTGCGTTTGCAGCCGGCTGGTCGCCGTGCAGCGGGCCCATTTTAGGAGCCGTGTTTTCGCTGGCCAATACAAATCCTTCTTCAGCAGTGCCGTATATGTTTTTATATGTTCTCGGATTTGCGATTCCTTTTCTTGTTCTTTCATTTTTTATTACCAGAATGAATTGGATTCGCAAGCATCAGCTGCTTATCATGAAAATCGGCGGCATTCTTATGATTCTGATCGGAGTTATGCTGTTTTTTAACTGGATGAGCTACATTCTGATCGTACTGTCAAATCTTTTCGGAGGATTTACGGGTCTGTAACGGATTAATAACTTTTGAACTATTATATACCCTTTTGTTTTTGGTACAATAAGACTAGTTAATGTTAAATATGTGGAGGGGAATATGACACGAGTTTTAGTTGTAGATGACGCCAAGTTCATGAGGGTGAAAATCAGAGAGATTCTGGAATCGGCGAATTACACAGTGGCCGGGGAAGCGGCTGACGGTGAGGAAGCTCTGGCAGTATATCAAAAAATCCGTCCCGACCTGGTGACTATGGATATTACCATGCCGGTCAAAAACGGTATACAGGCGCTGCAGGATATTTTAGCTTTTGACCCGAAAGCCCGGATCATCATGTGCACCGCCATGCGGCAGCAGCGGATCGTTCTGGAAGCGATTGAATTAGGCGCTAAAGACTTTATCGTTAAACCGTTTGAAGCATCTAAAGTGCTGGAGGCCGTAGGCCGGGTAACGGGAACGTAAACGTGTTCTCTTTTCAAATTGGTTTTTTTTATGTTTTTGGAGTATAGTATATAGTATCAAACTCCGTGCAAGCAAAGGAATGATAAAGATGATGATTATAATTTCATCCGTTATTGCAGCGGCCATGGCAATTTCCGTGATGATCGTCAGGATTAAATCCTCCGACAAGCCCGCTTCACCTAAAAAAATAATTCTCCCGCCGATTTTCATGAGTACGGGAGCGCTTATGTTCCTTTTTCCGATTTTCAGAGTGACGGGCGAAGAATTTTTGGAGGCCATTACGCTGGGCGTGATCTTCTCTGTTTTTCTGATTAAAACATCTAAATTTGAGATTAAAAATAATGAAATCTATTTAAAACGGTCAAAAGCGTTTGTGTTTATCCTGATTGGTTTGCTGGTTATCAGAATCGCTATGAAATCCATTTTGAGCACGACGATTGATTACGGAGCTTTAAGCGGAATGTTTTGGATTCTTGCTTTCGGAATGATTGTCCCGTGGCGCATCGCGATGTTTTTGTCTTACCGCAAACTTTCGAATGAACTGAAGACCGCTGATATTCAGATGAATTAAAACCTTTCCGTCCGCCGGAAAGGTTTTTTATTTGAGCAGGGCTTGATAAGGAGTAAGATCAATCTGTTTTTCACGGAGATGCTTTTTTAAAAATTGATGATCACGCTTAGGAGTGGCCAGTATGTAACCTCTGATGATTAAATCACGGTTTATTTGTTCAGCTTCCTCCGCTAAGGAAAGTTCACCGATTTTTCCGGCGATTTTCGCTTTGGCTACATCCCGAAAGAGCTCCGGCACGGGGGCGACCAATTCATCCAAAAACGCCTTGTCACCCTCATTCCATAAGTGCCTGCTTTTTTCAATATAATAGTCCTGCCAATCCAGTTCTGACCGGCCGTCTTCTTTCGGTAAGCGTTTTAAAAATTTTCGAAACATAAAAAATCCGCCGATAGACAGCAATCCGATCATCACGATGACCCAAAATAAAATAAACCACATAAACCAGCCTTCCAGCATTGTTCTATCTCCTCCTTACTTTAACCATATTGTAAACGAAGACAGAATAGAAGAACACATGAAAAAAAGAATAGAAAAAATGATAGATGTCCAGTCATTCCGGTTGCTAGAACATATTCTATCGTATAGTGATTCTGCTATTTGGCCATGGGAGATTCACTTTGAGGGTATATGACTGATATGACCGGACAAAAAAGCCGCTTCCATTGAGGGATGAAAGCGGCTTTTTTATGTTATAGAGGAAATTGAAAGGAAAAAGAGGCAGGAGTCTCATTTGGCTCCTTGTTCATAGAGACGGTCAGAATATGGTTGGTGAAATCAGTGAAAATATGTTTGTCATACAGATAAAAAGGAAGCACCATTTGTTTGTTTAACGTCCGTTCAAGCGTTTTAACAGAGAGCATAAACTCATTTCCCGAAAGAGTGACGGTTATCGCTTGCACCTGCTTCAGCGCCGTCAGGTCGGCTTCAATGATATATTGACGGCTTGTTTCATATAGATCGATCGGCAGCGTCTCGTCATACCAAGCATACGGGTCCTCGTAAAACTGCCGCAGCCATTCTTCCGTATCATCAAATTCTTCAGCGTTTTTTGAGTGATTCATGGAAGCATCCCTCCATATTAAAAAGCCTTGCTATAACGTATGCAGAAGCTTTGAATGGGTGAATGGCACAAAAAAAACAGACACCGGGGTCTGTTTTACATATCGTGGCTTGTATTATGTTTTTGTCTTGTATGGTTGCGGTTTTTCACTTTTTTGCTTCCGCTCAGCGGTTCCGGCTGGCCGGGGTTATGGCCCTTCGGAGCATTTTTATGCATATCTTTACTCGTATTTTTATTTGTCATGTTAAAGCCTCCTTTTTAAGGTGTTCCGGCTATTGGTTTGTTTTTCTTTTTTTATTGTTCTGCCGTTCTTCTTCCGTCAGGACGAGCTGGTCATTTTCTATATAACCCGCGCCTTTGCCTTGGCTTTTCGCATCATTCATGCCGTTAATGACATGATTGGCTTTCCGTTTTACCATGATCATCACCTCAACATTAATATGGCTCTTTACAGCCCGTTGTATGAGGCGGAAAATCGGACAAAATTTACCGAAAATCATGATGATAAGACGATCTTATTGTATTTAATAAAAACATTGATATTTACTTATGTATGATTTTATACTAAGATGAAATTGTGAGAAAATTGTGATGGAATGTGAACATTCATCTAAAGAACGATCTTGATCATTGAAGGGGGATTTTGGGAAATGACAAATCAGCAAAAAGTCGCAACACAAGACGTTTTCCAAGCAAGAAAAACATTTTCTTCAAATGGGAAAACATACAACTACTATTCATTAAAAGCATTGGAAGACGCAGGGGTCGGCAATGTTTCAAAACTTCCTTATTCTATTAAGGTTCTTTTGGAATCCGTTTTGCGTCAGGTAGACGGACGCGTCATTACAAAAGAACATGTTGAAAATTTAGCAAGATGGGGTACTGCTGAATTAAAAGATATCGATGTGCCGTTTAAACCGTCACGGGTTATTCTACAGGACTTTACCGGCGTTCCGGCAGTAGTTGACCTGGCATCTTTAAGAAAAGCCATGGCTTCTGTCGGCGGAGACCCTGATAAAATCAATCCTGAAATTCCGGTTGACCTGGTCATTGACCATTCCGTACAAGTCGACAAAGCCGGTACGGAAGACGCGTTAGCCATTAATATGGACTTAGAATTCGAAAGAAATGCAGAACGTTATAAATTTTTAAGCTGGGCAAAGAAAGCGTTTAACAATTATCAGGCCGTTCCGCCTGCAACAGGTATCGTTCACCAGGTAAACCTTGAGTTTTTGGCAAGTGTCGTTCATACGAAAGAGGAAGACGGAGAACTTGTGACATATCCTGATACATTGGTGGGAACAGATTCCCATACAACAATGATTAACGGAATCGGCGTCCTCGGCTGGGGTGTCGGCGGTATTGAGGCGGAAGCGGGAATGCTCGGCCAGCCTTCATATTTCCCTGTTCCTGAGGTCATCGGCGCGAAACTTGTCGGAAAATTGCCTAACGGAACGACGGCGACTGACTTGGCGCTGAAAGTCACTCAAGTGCTGCGCGAAAAAGGCGTAGTCAATAAATTTGTTGAATTCTTCGGTCCTGGTGTTGCTGAGCTTCCGCTTGCGGATCGGGCGACTATTGCCAATATGGCGCCGGAATACGGAGCGACTTGCGGATTCTTCCCGGTTGACGAGGAAGCACTTTCTTACCTGCGTCTGACCGGCCGTGAAGAAGAGCAGATCGATATTGTGGAAGCATACTGCCGCAACAACGGTTTATTCTATACGCCTGACGCGGAAGAGCCGATTTTTACAGACGTTGTGGAAATTGATCTGTCAAAAATTGAAGCGAACCTATCAGGACCGAAACGTCCGCAGGATTTAATCCCGCTTTCCGTTATGCAGGAAACGTTTAAAAAACATCTAGTCAGCCCGGCCGGCAACCAAGGATTCGGAGCGGATGCTGATGAAGAGAACAAAGAAATTTCATTTAAACTTAACAGCGGCGAAGATGCGGTTATGAAAACAGGGGCGATTGCAATCGCCGCTATTACAAGCTGTACGAATACATCAAACCCTTATGTATTAATCGGTGCCGGATTGGTAGCCAAAAAAGCGGTAGAATTAGGCTTGAAAGTGCCGAATTATGTTAAAACATCACTTGCACCGGGGTCTAAGGTTGTTACTGGATACTTAGTCAACTCAGGCCTGCTTCCTTACATGAAGGAGCTCGGCTTTAACCTCGTAGGGTATGGCTGTACGACATGTATCGGGAACTCCGGCCCGCTTTCTCCAGAGATTGAAGAAGCGGTTGCTAAAAATGATCTCTTGATCACTTCTGTCTTGTCAGGTAACAGAAACTTTGAAGGCCGGATCCATCCGCTTGTCAAAGGAAACTACCTTGCGTCACCTCCGCTTGTTGTCGCATACGCATTAGCAGGCACTGTGAATATCAACCTGAAAACGGATCCGATCGGTGTCGGAAATGACGGACAAAATGTTTATTTCGATGACATCTGGCCGTCCATGGATGAAATCAATTCTCTCGTCAAACAGACTGTTACGCCGGAATTATTCCGCAAAGAGTATGAAACGGTATTTGACGACAACCAGCGCTGGAACGAAATCGAAACGACGGATGAAGCGCTGTACAAGTGGGATCAGGATTCCACTTACATTCAAAACCCGCCGTTCTTTGAGGAAATGTCTGTAGAGCCGGGAAAAGTTGAGCCTTTAAGAGGACTTCGCGTTGTCGGCAAATTCGGCGATTCTGTGACGACTGACCACATTTCTCCGGCCGGAGCGATCGGAAAAGACACACCGGCGGGCAAATACCTGCAGGAAAAAGGCGTTTCTCCTCGTGACTTTAACTCTTACGGCTCACGCCGCGGAAACCATGAAGTCATGATGAGAGGAACATTCGCCAATATCCGCATTAAAAACCAAATCGCACCGGGTACAGAAGGCGGATACACAACACATTGGCCTACCGGGGAAGTGACATCTATTTATGATGCCTGCATGCGGTATAAAGATGATAAAACGGGTCTTGTCGTCCTGGCCGGAAAAGATTACGGAATGGGCTCTTCACGTGACTGGGCTGCAAAAGGAACAAACCTGCTCGGCATCAGAACAGTCATTGCCGAAAGCTTTGAAAGAATTCACAGAAGCAACCTCGTCTTCATGGGTGTGCTGCCGCTTCAGTTCAAACAGGGTGAAAACGCGGATACACTCGGCTTAACCGGTAAGGAAGTCATCGAGGTGGATGTTGATGAATCTGTACGTCCGCGCGACTTGCTGACTGTCAGAGCAATCAGTGAAGACGGTAAGGTAAAAACATTTGAAGTTGTTGTCCGTTTTGACAGTGAAGTGGAAATTGATTACTATCGCCACGGCGGCATTTTACAAATGGTGCTTCGCGATAAAATGAAACAGTAGCAGTATGAACAAAGGAGAGAAAGCAGTCTGCTTTCTCTCTTTTTATGCGGGAGGCCTTGAGATGCTTGCGAAATGGCTGGGCGGAATGTTACTTATCGGGTTGTTAGTGTATGCGGGCTGGAACATTTATTCTGTACAAAAAAGTCCGAAAGAAGGGACGGAAGAAGGGATGAAAGCCCCTGACTTTACACTTGATACCTTGTCAGGAAAAAGTATCTCCCTTTCTGATTATAAAGGAAAAAAAGTGCTCCTCAATTTCTGGGCGACGTGGTGCAAGCCGTGCCGAATGGAAATGCCCGATATGCAGGAGCTGCAGAAAGAATATCCTGATATTGCGGTAGCAGCCGTTAATTTTACATCCTCTGAAAAAAATATACAGGCTGTGAAATCATTTGCTGATCATTATCAGCTGACCTTTCCTATTCTGATTGACAAAAGCGGAATTAACGGAGATTTCAACGTGCTTTCTTATCCGACAACATACATATTAGACGAAAAAGGAACCATTCAGCATATTCGCGTAGGCACGATGACAAAAAAAGAAATGAAAGAAAAACTGGATCTCAAATAGAGGTTCAGTTTTTTTATTGTGAAGGGCTTAGGTTTTGAAAAATTGGAAAAAATGAATGAAAACACGGAGGTGAGAAGATTGAAAAAAATGCGAAAACGTTCTTTTCATGAATTGGTTATGGAAAATAAACGTGAGCTGATGACCAATACGGAATATTTGAATCAGCTTGAAGAAAAGCTGGAGCAGCGGTTCAAACAAAAATAACCTTTAATTTGCAGTCATGTTTGCACCTCCTTTTGCAAAATATACTCTTAAGGAGGGATGAACATGGGCATAAATAAGAAAGACGGCCAGCCGCAATACGCTCCGAGCCACTTAGGGACAAAACCCGTTAAATATAAACGCAACAAAGGGGAAAAGTTTCATGACAAGTCAAACGGACATCCGATTGTCATGCAGACGAAAGGCGAATAACATCATCAAAGGAGAGCAGACATTATGACAAACAATTATCAAAAACCGAATCCGGATGACCGTTCCGATAACGTTGAAAAGCTGCAGGATATGGTGCAGAATACAATTGAAAATATAGAAGAAGCCAAAGAATCAATGGAATTTGCGACAGATGAGGAAAAACAGCGCATTCAAGAGAAGAATGCCAGACGCAATGAAAGCATTGAATCGTTCCGCAGTGAAATCCAGGATGAATCGGCTGCAAGAGAAAACGGCTATCAATCATAATAAAAACCAGGGAAACCTGGTTTTTTTCTCTTTCCGGCTCGTTGTGATAAAATGGGGCTAATCTGATAATAAGGGAGCAGAGAACGTTGCATGTGTCAAAAAAAGAAATAGAAGTGCGTTATGCGGAAACAGATCAAATGGGTATCGTCTATCATGCCAATTACTTAGTCTGGATGGAGGTCGGCAGAACGGCGCTGATTAAGGAACTCGGATTCCTTTACAAGGATATGGAAGATAGAGGAGTGCTGTCCCCTGTATTGGATATCAGCATTTCTTATAAAAAGCCGCTCCGCTACGGAGAAACGGCTGTCGTACATACTTGGATTGAAGAATATAACGGATTTAAAACCGTTTACGGCTACCACATCTATAATCCGGAACAAGAACTTGCCATCAAAGCGACATCCTCTCATATATGCGTTGATAAAGAGAGCTTCAAACCGATTCAGTTTCGCAAGGCTTTTCCTGATTGGCATGCCGCTTACGAAAAGGCAAAAAAATAAGGAGCGGCTGCAGTTATGGCATTTGGAATTACGCGTAAGGAACTGGAAAGATGGAAGCGGGATGTATCGGAAGGGAAAATCGCTTTTTTAACGCATTACTGGCTGGATGACCGTTTTCCGGAGGCTAAGACCGTGACGAAGGCCGGTTCAAGCGATCTCAATAAACTGATCAGATGGGGAGCGGAATACGGGCTGAAGCCGGAGTGGATTCACCATAAAAATGAATTTCCCCACTTTGACCTGCTCGGTGATACGCAAAGAAGCACATTAGAAAAAGAACATCTGACTGATCATCTCAAAAGGTTCAGGCTGTAAAAAAAAGAACGCATCCGCTGCGTTCTTTTTTTCTTACACGTAATCAAATACCGGCTCTTCTGCCTGATCTGAATATGTGACTGACAAATCGTGATTATCAAAGTACCATAAGTCGCTTTCTTCAATAAAAAAGGTAATGCCTTCAACTTCCGTGCTGGTGCCGATGTTCATCGGCCGGTCTTTTAAAATGCCGAGAGAAAAGCCTTTCTGAACGTTGCTGCATCCCCCGTAACGGACAAAGAAACGGACATGGTCGCCTGTTTCCAGATCGAGCTCTTCTTTGTACCAATCCAGCGCGCCTTTCGTTACTTTCATGTTCATCCGGAACACTCCCTTTTTGTTTCTCATATAAAGAAATTATCTCTATTATAAACGCATATGGCATTTTGATGTCAAAATTGAAGTTTCATCAAAACCATTTGATCTTCGGTTCTGTTTTGTTTATAATCCGTTTGATGTTTGCCCTGTGTCTGTAGATAACAAACGCGGTTAAGAGCGTCACTACGACTAATAAATAAGGGTCTTTTACAAACAGACAGTAAATAATCGTATAAATCCCTGTTAACATTGAAGACAGAGAAACAAATTTCGTAAGGAATAAAAATACGAAAAATACTGCAACCATCGTAACGAATAACAGCGGAGCATAAAACAGCAGGACGCCCCCTGATGTGGCTACGGCTTTGCCTCCCTTAAACTTTGCGAACACGGGGAATACATGGCCGATTACTGCTGCCACCCCTGCGAGAAGAGGATGAATGGGGACGTGCAGTAAATATGGGAGCGCCGCGGCCAAGGTGCCTTTTAAAATATCGGCTGCGATGACAACAGATCCCGCTTTAACGCCAAGCGTGCGAAAAGCATTTGTAGCGCCCAAATTGCCGCTTCCGTGTTCTCTAATATCGATCCCTTTCGCAAGTTTGCCTACGATTAAACCTGACGGGATGCTGCCTATTACATAGGCCAAAATAATCAATAAAGCAATCAACATCTACATTTCTCCTTTTCAATGTCCCTTCACTCTATTTTAACACGAGTTGTTACCGTCTGATGACAAGTTTTTTGAGAATTAAGCTGACAAAGCGCTTTTTTTGATTCCGGCGAAGCGGTCATGTACAATATATCAAAAGGAGATGGTAAAGATGCAAAATCCTTCAAAATCAGAGATTAAAGAAATCCTGGACCGGAGCAAACGGATCGCAGTCGTCGGGCTGTCAGACCGTCCCGACCGGACTTCTTACATGGTTTCCAAAGCGATGCAGGATGAAGGGTATGAAATTATTCCCGTCAATCCAACGATTGATGAGGCGCTTGGCGTTAAAGCCGTCGCTTCATTAAAAGACGTGGAGGGACCGATTGATATCGTGAATGTGTTCAGACGCTCTGAGCAGCTTCCCGGCGTCGCTGAAGAATTTTTACAGACGGACGCTCCCGTTTTTTGGGCGCAGCAGGGCCTTGCAAATGAAGAAGCGTATCGCATGATTACAGACAAAGGACGGACGGCTGTTATGGATTTATGTATAAAAGTCGCCCGCGCTGTTATAAAATAGGAACAAAAAAGGCAAAAATCCTTGGCAAATCAGGGGTTTTTGCTTTTTTATTGAAAGAATACTCTTTGCGTATGATGATGAAACAGATACAATAAAGCATGAACAGCTTTTTTAGAAACCCCTTTATACAGGGGTTTACAGTCTGTTTGCGATGGCCGGCATAAAGCTATATAATAGAAAGCGAACTCATGTTCTTATTCGCTGAAAAGGGCACCAGAAAGATGAAAAGCCGTTCGAATGTATGTCTTGCGGCCTAAAAAACGAGCCATTCGCTTAAATATGTTGCGAAATCAAGCATATTGGTTATAATTGTGAGTCCGAGGAGAATTGGACCGAAGCTTGCGCATACTGAAAAACAAAGACATGAAAACATTTAAAAAAGAAAATGATTAAGAGCAGGTTTTTTGAAAGGGGTTTGTACGTTTGGCTAGAAAACAGCAATTTGATTACAACGAAGATGCCATACAGGTGCTTGAAGGCCTGGAAGCCGTCAGAAAACGACCGGGAATGTACATCGGTTCGACGGACGCACGCGGCCTGCACCATCTGGTATATGAGATCGTCGACAATTCCGTCGATGAAGTTCTTGCCGGCTACGGAGATCATATTATCGTAACGATACATAAGGACAACAGCATCTCCGTACAGGACAGAGGACGCGGAATGCCGACCGGGATGCATAAGCTCGGAAAGCCGACGCCGGAAGTTATTTTCACCGTGCTGCATGCCGGGGGGAAATTCGGACAGGGCGGCTATAAAACAAGCGGCGGTCTGCATGGTGTCGGTGCATCTGTCGTAAACGCATTATCGGAGTGGCTGACGGTTACTATTGAGCGTGACGGATATGTGTATAAACAGCGGTTTGAAAACGGCGGCAAGCCCGTGACTTCACTTGAAAAAATCGGAACGACCAAAAAAACAGGAACGCTTACCCATTTTAAACCTGATCCGTCAATGTTCAGCGCAACGGTTTATAATTTTGACACGCTGTCAGAACGTCTGCGCGAATCGGCTTTCTTGTTAAAAGGTTTGAAAATAGAATTAATTGATGAACGGAACGGCGTAAAAGAAGTATTTTATTATGAGAACGGAATTGAAGCATTTGTCGCTTATCTAAACGAGGAAAAAGACGCTTTATGCGAAGTGGTTTCCTTTGAAGGCGAGCATCATGACATTGAAGTCGATTTCGCGTTTCAGTTTAATGACGGGTATTCAGAAAATATGCTGTCATTCGTTAATAACGTCAGAACAAAGGACGGCGGCACCCACGAATCAGGAGCCAAAACGGCAATGACAAGAGCGTTTAACGAGTACGCGCGAAAGGTCGCCCTTTTAAAAGAGAAAGACAAGAACCTTGAAGGCGCCGATATCAGGGAAGGTTTGTCCGCAATCATTTCCGTGCGTATCCCGGAGGAACTGCTGCAATTTGAAGGCCAGACGAAAGGGAAGCTTGGCACAAGTGAGGCGAGATCCGCCGCGGATGCCGTCATTTCCGAGAATCTTGCTTATTTCCTGGAAGAAAACCGCGATACAGCAACCCTGCTTGTCAAAAAAGCGATTAAAGCAAGCCAGGCCCGTGAAGCGGCCCGTAAAGCGAGAGAAGAAGCGAGAAGCGGCAAAAAGCGCAAAAAATCAGAAGCGACGCTGAGCGGAAAACTCACACCGGCCGGTTCCAGAAATCCGGCGAAGAATGAATTGTATCTGGTGGAGGGAGACTCTGCGGGAGGTTCTGCAAAACAGGGAAGAGACCGGAAATTCCAAGCCGTGCTGCCCCTTCGCGGAAAGGTCATCAACACAGAGAAAGCAAAGCTTGCAGACATCTTCAAAAATGAAGAAATCAATACGATTATTCATGCGATCGGAGGCGGTGTCGGCGCAGATTTTGAGATAGACGACATCAATTATGACAAGATCATCATCATGACGGACGCGGATACCGACGGCGCGCACATTCAAGTCTTGCTGTTAACGTTTTTCTACCGCTATATGAAACCTTTAATCGAGCACGGAAAAGTCTTCATCGCCCTTCCGCCTCTTTACAAAGTGAGCAAAGGAAGCGGTAAGAAAGAGATTATTGAATATGCTTGGTCCGACGAAGAAATGGACGGCGTTTTAAAGAAAGTCGGCAAAGGGTATACCATCCAGCGCTATAAAGGGTTGGGAGAAATGAACGCAGACCAGCTCTGGGAAACGACGATGAATCCCGAATCGCGAACGCTCGTCAGAGTCAAGATCGACGATGCGGCACGGGTAGAACGCCGTGTAACGACATTAATGGGAGACAAAGTAGAACCGAGAAGAAAATGGATTGAAAAAAATGTTGCCTTCGGATTAGATGAGGAAAGCAATATTTTAGAAAATGAAAACTTGTCGGTCGCTGAGGAGGTTTAATAGTGGCACAGCCAGAATTATTTCATGATTTACCGTTAGAAGAAGTAATCGGCGACCGTTTCGGACGCTACAGTAAATACATTATTCAAGACAGGGCGCTGCCCGACGCTCGTGACGGTTTAAAGCCGGTGCAGCGGAGAATTTTATACGCCATGCACGCGGACGGAAATACATTCGATAAAAATTTCCGTAAAGCGGCGAAAACGGTCGGAAACGTTATCGGTAATTATCATCCGCACGGTGACAGCTCTGTTTATGAAGCGATGGTGCGGATGAGCCAGGATTGGAAAGTGCGGAATGTGCTGATTGAGATGCACGGCAACAATGGAAGCATTGACGGTGATCCGCCGGCTGCCATGCGTTATACGGAAGCGAGATTGTCTTCTATCGCGTCAGAGCTTTTGCGTGACATCGATAAAAATACGGTTGAATTCGTTCCGAACTTTGATGACACTAGTAAAGAACCGGTTGTTTTGCCCGCCATGTTCCCTAACTTGCTTGTCAACGGATCAACCGGAATTTCAGCGGGCTATGCGACTGATATTCCCCCTCATCATCTGGGTGAGGTCATTGATGCCGTCATTAAACGGATTGAATCTCCGGATTGCACCGTCGATGACTTGATGCAGGTGATTAAAGGGCCTGACTTTCCGACAGGAGGCATTATTCAAGGAGTCGACGGCATTCGGAAGGCTTATGAAACCGGGAAAGGCAAAATTATTATCCGCGGCAAGGCTGAAGTGGAATCCGTAAGAGGCGGACGGGAGCAGATCGTCATTACAGAAATTCCGTTTGAAGTAAACAAAGCCAATCTCGTAAAGAAAATGGACGAATACCGCATAGACAAAAAAGTCGAAGGCATTTCTGAAGTCCGGGATGAAACTGACCGCACGGGGCTTCGGGTGGTCGTTGAGTTAAAGAAAGAAGCCGATGCAAAAGGCATCCTGAATTTCTTATATAAAAACACTGATCTGCAGACAACATATAACTTTAATATGGTCGCCATACATAACCGCCGGCCGATGCTGATGAGTCTTACGGCCATCCTGGATGCGTATATTTCCCATCAGAAGGAAGTGGTGACAAACCGCTCCGTCTTTGAATTGCAAAAAGCAAAAGAGCGGCACCACATCGTTGAAGGATTGATGAAGGCACTGTCTGTGTTAGATGAGGTCATAGCCGTCATCCGGGCAAGCAGCGACAAGAAAGATGCGAAGCAAAACTTAATGTCTAAATTCGCATTTACGGAGCCGCAGGCCGAAGCGATCGTATCCTTGCAGCTGTATCGTCTGACAAACACGGATATTACGGCGCTAAAAGAGGAGGCGGAAGATCTCAGCAAGAAAATTCAGGAGCTCGAAGCCATTTTAAGTCATGATAAAAAGCTGTTAAAAGTCATTACAAGCAGCCTGAAAAAATTGAAAAAGACCTATGCTGACAGCAGACGGTCTGTCATTGAAGAAAAGATTGAGGAAATTAAAATCAATCTTGAAGTCATGGTTGCCTCTGAGGACGTATATGTGACAGTCACAAAAGACGGCTATGTAAAACGAACAAGCCAGCGGTCATTTGCCGCTTCTAACGGCCAGGATTTCGGTATGAAGGATACTGACAGGCTGATTCACCAATTTGAAATGAATACAACGGATGTTCTCCTGCTCTTTACCAATAAGGGAAGCTATGTTTATTGTCCGGTTCACCAGCTTCCTGATATCAGGTGGAAAGACATGGGGCAGCACGTAACGAACATCATCACGATTGACCGTGATGAAACCATCGTGAAAGCTATACCGGTAAAAGAATTTGATCCATCTTCATATTTATTGTTTATGACGAAAAACGGCATGGTGAAAAGAACTGAAATGACGCATTACAAAGCGCAGCGTTACTCGAAAGCGCTTGTTGCCCTTAACCTTAAAGGGGACGACGAGCTGATTGATGTTCATGTCACAGACGGCGGCAGCCAGCTGTTTATCGCCACCCGCCTCGGGTACGGCTTATGGTTCGGTGAAGATGAAGTAAATGTAGTCGGTGCCCGTGCGGCCGGCGTAAAGGGCATAAATTTAAAAGACGGTGATACCGTCGTATCAGGACAAATCCTGCATGAGACAGATTCGCTTATCCTCGTCACACAGCGGGGAGCAATCAAGCGGATGAACCTATCTGAATTCGAAAAAACATCCAGAGCGAAGCGCGGTGTCATCATGCTGCGTGAGCTTAAAAAGAACCCGCATCGCGCAGTCGGCGTATTCGCGTGCGCTTTGGCCGACATGATCGCTGCGGAAACAGAAAAAGGCGAGAGAATCGAAATCGCCGTGAAGTCCTTGCGGGCGAATGACCGATACAGCAACGGTTCCTTCTTTACCGATGAAGATGAGACAGGGCCGGTAACAGATGTATGGCGTATCCCCGCGTCTGATGTTTAAGAGTAAAAATAAAATAAAAAAACCTCCGCTCATTGAGCGGAGGTTTTACTATTTAGCTTTCATGGTTGCCGAATAAGTCAGTGATAGCGTGAATGACTTCGATTCCCTGCCATACAAATAAATTCAATGCCGTGAATGAAAACAACCCTAAAATCACCATTCGTAAGATAAACAACATGTTTAACAACCTCCTCATTTTATGTTACATAGATAGGCGATGTTCAACATGAAGCTCATCGAAATACGAGGACTGATAAAATTTAGCGATTAAAAAGCTTTTCTTTCGCTGTCTTCTCCGGGAAGCGGGGCGTCTCCTGTCTGATATCACGATCAGTGAGACAGAAGCGGCAAAAAGCGCCGTCAAGATATAAGAGCCCGTCAGCGATTTTTTCTCATCATCAGCATTTTGGCCGGCCTTCATTTCGTGCATTTCCTGCTGGTCGGCTACCGCTTTAAAATGATGAGCAGTATCAAACGCATGGGGAATGGAGAGCAAATGAAAGCTTGCAATCGCTAAAAATAAAATAGAAGCTTTTAAAAACAAGATTTTTTTCAAATGTTCTCCCCCTTCATAAGTCTGAATATTTTTATTATAATACCCTAATTTAAATGTAAAGTAAACATATTTATTAAATTTAAAAAATTATTATCCTGGTTAAGTATATACCATTCCATCCATCTTTTCATCTCTTTTTTCTTAAAGGCCTATTTGTTATGATATGCACGCATTCCTTATGACGTGACAACATTTTTCGGGCTGTAAGATAAAAAACGGGGCATGACAGCAAAAGACGTGATGAAGAAACCGAAACATTTTCTTAAAAAAACTTCTCAACCACTGTTGTTGTGATATAATAATACTCGTTGTGTTAAAAGATCTAACATATGCAGCAAAAATGACAGTAAAAGATATGTAAAAGGGAGGTTAAACATGGAGGCTTTCATCAGTGAAATCATAAATGTTCCAAATGATTTTATTTGGAAGTATCTTGTTTATATTTTAGTCGGGATCGGATTGTACTTTACGTTCCGTTTTCGCTTTATTCAATTCCAATACTTTATTGAAATGTTCAGAATCGTCGGGGAGAAGCCGCAAGGAAATAAAGGAGTGTCTTCAATGCAGGCATTCTTTATCTCAGCCGCTTCTCGTGTAGGAACCGGAAACTTGACCGGCGTCGCGCTGGCGATTGCAACAGGCGGTCCCGGCGCAGTATTTTGGATGTGGATCGTAGCGATTGTCGGTATGGCTTCCAGCTTTGTGGAAAGTACCTTGGCGCAGCTGTATAAAGTGCGTTCCGGTGACGAATTCCGCGGCGGTCCGGCATATTACATGGCAAAGGGACTGGGCGCCCGCTGGCTCGGTATTTTATTCGCCGTATTGATTACCGTTTCTTTCGGACTTATCTTTAACGCCGTGCAGTCAAATACGATTTCTGTCGCGTTTGACGAAGCATTCCATGTGAATAAAACAGTTATCGCAATCATTTTAGCTGTATTAACGGCTTTCATTATATTCGGCGGTCTGAAACGTGTTGTTTCCGTTTCGCAATTAATCGTTCCGGTCATGGCGGGTATGTATATTCTGATCGCGCTGTATGTCGTGATTGTAAATATTACGGCGGTACCTGAGCTGTTTGTTACGATTGTGAAAAATGCGTTCGGTCTTGAACAGATCGTCGGCGGAAGCTTAGGAAGCATCATTATTATCGGAGCGCAGCGCGGCCTGTTTTCTAACGAAGCGGGTATGGGAAGCGCGCCGAATGCCGCAGCGGCTGCACATGTGTCGCATCCGGCTAAGCAGGGATTAATTCAGACGCTCGGCGTGTTTTTTGATACATTTATCGTTTGTACATCGACTGCTTTTATCATTTTATTGTACAGCTTTACGCCTAAAGGCGACGGCATCCAAGTGACACAAGCCGCACTGCAGCACCACCTCGGCGGCTGGGCCCCGACATTTATTGCGATTGCGATGTTTTTATTCGCATTCAGCTCTGTCGTAGGCAACTATTACTATGGTGAAACGAATATTGAATTTATTAAAACAAGCAAAACATGGCTTAATATTTACCGCGTATTCGTTGTAGTAATGGTGGTATACGGATGTTTGGCTGACTTCCAGATCGTCTGGGACATGGCAAACTTGTTTATGGGACTGTTGGCTCTCATTAACTTAGTGGCAATCTTACTGCTGAGTAATGTAGCCTACAAGATCTATAAGGATTATGCCGCTCAGCGCAAAAAAGGTCTTGATCCCGTATTCAAAGCCGAGAATACTCCGGAGCTCAAGCATATTGAAACATGGGCGGAAGAAGAAGGTACAAGCCCCGAACGTAAGACTGCTAACTAAGGAAACATGTATACAATTTTCAAAAAACCCCTACATTTTGTTGTGAGGGGTTTTTTTATGTGAAAAACCGGGTTATTTTTACCGAAAATAGATTTTTTGAATTTACTGTATTTTTCTCTTGCGTGTGTAAGGGTTTTCATATAAAGTTTTACTAAACCGGTTTACCAAACCGATTTAGTCTTAAAAGAAAGGAGTATTGATGTGGCTTCTGATTATGGCATTTTTACGATCGGTGATGCGATGATCACCTTAAATCCCGCAAGCACAGGGCCTTTGCGTTTTGTTACCCATTTTGAACGAAAAGCAGGAGGAGCTGAACTGAATTTTGCGATTGCATGCGCCAGGTTGAATCTGCACTCAAAGTGGGTCAGCAGACTGGGGAAGGATGAGTTCGGCAGAGTGATTTATCAGTTTGCCAGAGGAGAAGGAATTGATGTGACTGACGTCTCCTATGTTGAAGGCTTTCCTACATCTTTAAATGTCAAAGAGATCAGAAATGACGGTTCAGGCAAGACGTTTTATTACCGTTTCAATTCACCAATTCTGACTCTTGCACCGGAAGATATAACAGAGAATATGTTTGACGGCATTCACATCGTTCATCTTACCGGTGTGTTCCTCGCGCTTGATAAGAAAAACCTTGAAATTGCTGAAAGGGTGCTTTCCATCGCCAAAGCAAGAAAGATTCCCGTATCTTTTGATCCGAATATCAGGCTGAAGCTGTGGACGATTGAGGAGGCGCGTGCGGCATTTCATCAAATCTTTCCGCATACTGATATTCTTCTGGCGGGCCGGGACGAAATGAAACAGCTGACAGGTATAGGGGAAAATGAAGCATTAGCCCGGTTTGCAGAGACCTATTCAATCAGTCAGCTTGTCATAAAAGACGGTGAAGCAGGTTCTGCGCTGTATCATGATCATAAGTGGGTTCACAAAGAGGCTTTCCCGGTTGCGCCTGTTGACACGGTAGGAGCGGGTGACGGCTTTAATGCCGGCTACCTGTACAGTTATCTGCATGGTTTTGAACCGGAAAAACGTCTGGAGTTTGCCAATGCGGTCGGTGCGCTCGTCACCACAGTTTCCGGTGACAATGAAGGGCTTCCCTATCTAGAAGAGGTTCTGTCATTTGTAAACAAAGAGACTGTGATTGAACGGTAGCAAGCACAACTTAAAAAGCGGGTGAGAAAATGAAAGCGGTTCTAGTACGGAAAGCATTTGATCTGGTGGTGACGGAATGTGAGAAACCGTCTGTTGTCCATGCGGATGATGTTCTTGTCAAGGTGAAGCGGGTCGGAATTTGCGGATCAGATTTGCATATTTATCATGGGACAAATCCGTTAGCGTCCCTGCCGAGAGTAATCGGACATGAAGTCACAGGGGAAGTCGCAAAGACCGGTTCTCATGTCCGGCGTTTCAAGCCAGGTGACCGGGTAGTGGTTGAACCGATATCTTATTGCGGAACATGCTATGCCTGCCGGAAAGGACGTCCGAACGTCTGCAAAGCGCTTTCGGTGTTCGGCGTTCATGAAGATGGCGGGATGCGGGAATATATCGTGGTTCCGGAAAAGCAGCTGCATGCCGTTTCGCCCGATCTGCCCTGGGAGGAAGCGGTCATGGCAGAACCATATACGATCGGCGCCCAGGCCGTTTGGAGAGGCCGAGTCGAGAAGGAAGATACCGTTTTGATTCAGGGAGCGGGACCGATCGGAATCTGCATATTAAAAATGGCAAAGTTCAAAGGCGCTTCCGTCATGATAACCGACTTGAATGAGGAACGCTTGGTATTCGCTGAAAAAAACGGTGCGGACGTTACCGTCAACGCGCAAAAAGAAGATCCCGTTTTGCGGGTGAACGAATGGACAAAAAATGAAGGCGCCAATGTCGTCATTGATGCCGTCTGTCTCCCCTCAACGTTTGAAACGTCCATTGACGCGGTTTCTCCGGCCGGTCATGTGGTTGTGCTTGGTTTTGATGAGAGGACTGCCGGCATTTCTCAGCTTCCGATCACAAAAAAGGAAGTCACGATAACCGGTTCAAGATTGCAGACGAATCAGTTTCCGTACATTACAGACTTACTGAATAAAGGCCTGTTAACGCACGGCGGTCTTATTACACATACATTTTCAGCAGATGACGTCCATCAAGCATTTCAGTTGATCGAACAGCACCCGGGCAAGGCGGGAAAAGCAATCATTACGTTTGATTAAAGGAGGAGCGAGAATGCTGCCTAGGTACGCCATTTACGAAAAACTTCTGCATGCACAAGTGGTGGCTGTCATAAGGGGACAAAACAGCCAAGAGGCGCTTGAAGTTTCAAAAGCGGCCATTTCAGGAGGTATCAGCGCCATTGAGCTTACATACACAACCCCTGAAGTGGAAGAAGTCTTTAAGGAACTCCGGCATCAAGATATTCTTCTTGGAGCCGGTTCTGTAATGGATACAGAAACGGCGAGACACGCCATTTTATCAGGCGCCTCATTTATCGTCAGCTCTCATTTTGTAAAAGAGATAGCGTCTCTATGCAACCAGTACAGCGTACCGTATCTTCCGGGATGCATGAGCGTGTCTGATATGGCTTTGGCGCTCGAAGCCGGATGTGATGTGGTAAAGCTGTTCCCCGCTAATTCGTTTGACCCTTCATTTATCAAGTCGGTCAACGGCCCTCTGCCGAATGTCCGCATTATGCCGACCGGGGGTATCTCATTAAACAGCATGAATGACTGGCTCTCTGCCGGAGCGGTCGCGGTCGGTGTGGGAAGCGACTTGACAAAAGCATATCAAAAGGGCGGCTATGAAGCTGCCGTATCCCTCAGCAAAGAATACGTCTGCCGAAAAAACGAATATACGGGGGTGTAACATGAATATCACGTTTCGCTGGTACGGCCAAGGTAATGATACGGTGACTCTTGAACATGTCAGACAAATTCCCGGGGTCAAAGGCATCGTCTGGGCTCTTCACCAGAAGCCCGCGGGCGAAGTATGGGAAAAGGAGGACATTGAGGCGGAAGTCAGATACATTCAATCCTATGGGTTTCATGCAGAGGTCGTGGAAAGCGTGAATGTTCATGAAGCCATTAAACTCGGTCATGAAGAACGCGGACAATATATTGAGCACTATAAACAGACCATTCGCAATCTGTCCGAATTCGGCGTGAAAGTCATCTGTTACAATTTCATGCCGATATTTGACTGGACGCGTACCGATATGTTCCGCGCGCTGGAAGATGGGTCAACCGCTTTGTTTTTTGAAAAAGCGAAAGTGGAAAGTCTCCCTCCGGAGGAACTGATCCGCACGGTTGAAAAATCTTCTGATTTGACGATTCCCGGGTGGGAACCGGAGAAAATGGCCCGGATCAAGGAACTGTTTGAGGCCTATCAAACGGTCGGTGAAAAACAGCTTTGGGCCAATCTAGAATTTTTTTTACATGAAATCCTTCCTGTAGCGGAGGAACACGGCATTCAAATGGCCATTCATCCGGATGATCCGCCCTGGTCAATTTTTGGCCTGCCCCGTATTATCACCGGTGAGAAAAGTTATGAAAAGCTGCGAGAGATTTCAGATTCACCCGCCAACTGTATTACGTTGTGCACGGGTTCGATGGGAGCGGATCCCGCCAATGATATGGTGAAGATCGCCAAACACTATGCGGGAGTTGCGCCGTTTGCCCATATACGAAATGTGAAAATCTGCGATAACGGTGATTTTACGGAAACTTCGCATCTTACCAGTGATGGGTCCATTGATATTACCGGTGTGGTAAAAGAATTGCACGGCCAAGACTATAAAGGATATGTACGGCCTGATCACGGCCGTCATATCTGGGGCGAACAATGCCGGCCGGGTTATGGTTTATATGATCGTGCTTTAGGAATTATGTACTTGAACGGGCTGTGGGATGCGTTCTCGTCTCATGAGAAAGGGGTGAAGGGATGAGACCGATTCATGAACGTTTATCAGGAAGAACCGCTGTCATAACAGGCGGGAGCGGTGTTCTCTGTTCAGCAATGGCAAAGGAGCTTTCAAGGCAGGGGATGAAAATTGCGATCGTCAGCCGGAATGCTGATAAAGCAGAGCGTGCGGCGAACGAGATTGCTGATGCTGGAGGAACCGCGGTTTCTGTACCGGCTGATGTTTCAGCCCGTGATTCGCTCGAAAAGGCAAAAGACGAGATTATCAGCCGGTTCGGTTCTGTCAATCTTTTAATTAACGGAGCCGGGGGAAACCACCCTGATGCGATCACTGCCAGCGAGACGTATGAAGAGGATGAGCAGGGCACATCATTTTTTGATATGGACGAAACGGGGTTTTCCAGCGTATTTTCAACCAACTTTACCGGTGCATTTCTGGCATCGCAAGTGTTTGGAAAAGACCTTTTGAAGGCGGAATGTCCCGCGATTATTAATATTTCTTCTATGAGTGCGTATACACCGATGACAAAGGTGCCCGCCTACAGCGCGGCCAAGGCGGCGATTCAGAATTTTACGATGTGGATGGCTGTTCATTTCGCAAAAAAAGGGCTGCGGGTGAATGCCATCGCTCCGGGTTTCTTTTTGACAGCGCAAAACCGTGGGTTGTTATTACAGGAAGATGGAAGTCTGACAGACCGATCCAATAAGATTATGGCACATACACCGATGAAACGTTTCGGGAAACCGGAAGACCTTCTGGGAACGCTCCTGTGGCTTTCGGATGATTCATGCTCGGGCTTTGTCACCGGGGTCACCGTTCCCGTCGACGGAGGTTTTATGGCTTATTCCGGAGTGTGACAGAATCCATGTCCCTGTCAGATTGTAAACCATTTACTTCTGACTTATACTAGTGAAAAATGAAGGCAGACGGGGATGAGTCTATGAAAACCATTACAATTTCTGATGTGGCGAAATATGCAAACGTATCTAAAAGCACCGTATCTCAATTTTTAAATCAGCGCTATGACTATATGAGCGAGAAAACGAAACAAAAAATAGAAGCGGCCATTCAAGAGCTGAACTATCAGCCGAATTTCGTTGCCCGCAGCTTAAAACAGAAATCAACATTTACAGTAGGTGTGGTGGTGGCTAATATTCTTCACACTTTTTCCACTCAGGTCATCAGGGCGGTGGAAGACTATTTTCATGAACAAGGATTTCATATTATTGTCTGCAATGCGGATGATGAACCGGAAAAAGAAAAGAAATATATTGAAATGCTGCGGGCTAAGCAGGTGGACGGAATTATTATTTTTCCGACGGGCGAAAATCTCTCTTTATATGAAAAGATGAAACGCGATACGTTTCCGGTCGTGTTTATGGACAGAACCATTGAAGAACTCGGAATTCCGACAGTGATGCTTGATAACCATCATGCAGCCGGTCTTGCCGTTGACCGGTTTATCGAAAGCGGCATTAAGAGAATCGCGATTATTACGACGTCTATTATTCGGGAAATCAGTCCGAGGGTAGAAAGGATTGAAGGGTATAAGAAGGCGCTTGACCGCCACGGTATGATGGTGCGGGACGAATATATCAAAACAGCCGATGCAGCTGATATTTCCAATGTTTTGTCAGAGCTGTTCTCACTTGAGGAGCCTCCGAAAGCGATATTGGCGGCAAACGATATCGTTCTTGTTGAGGTGCTGAAGTATATGAAGGAGCATGATATGGCAATTCCGGATAAGGCAGCCGTCATCGGAATTGATGAAGTTCCTTTTGCTGGTTTTTTTACTCCTCCGATTACGACGATCATCCAGCCTGCGGCAGAAATGGCGCGAAAAGCGGGAAGCCTTCTTCTTCGCCAGATACAAGAAAAAGGTGGCGGTGAAAAACGGATTCACCGCTATAAACCGGCGCTGCTCGCAAGGCAATCCGGATAACCGGTTTCATTGCATAAATCGGTTTACTCCGGCAATTTAAATGTCTGAATATTATGAAATGAGAGGGGGATTTTATGTTCTCAAAAGATAGATTCCCTATTATTCTTCTTTTATTTTCAGCCGGGGTGATTAACTATTTAGACCGCTCAGCGCTGTCTATTGCAGCGCCGTTCATACAGCAGGATCTCACATTGTCGGCAACCCAAATGGGGCTGATTTTCAGCAGTTTTTCTGTCGGATACGCTGTGTTTAACTTTCTCGGCGGTGTTGCATCTGACCGGTATGGGGCTAAATTGACATTGTGTACGGCGATGATCGTTTGGTCTCTTTTCAGCGGAGCGGTTGCGCTTGCTTTCGGATTTGTAAGTCTATTGATTATCCGTGTTTTATTCGGTATGGGGGAGGGGCCGCTGTCGGCTGCCATAAGCAAAATGGTCAACAATTGGTTTCCTCCGTCTCAGCGCGCCACGGTCATTGGCCTGACAAACAGCGGCACGCCGCTCGGCGGGGCGATTTCCGGCCCGATTGTCGGGATGATTGCTGTGGCGTTCAGCTGGAAAGTTTCCTTTGTCCTGATCATGATCATCGGTTTAGTCTGGGCGGTCATCTGGTTTAAATTTGTCAAAGAACGGCCGGCGCCGACGGAAGACGCCCCGGCAATGAAAGCGGAGATTCAACCGCATGAGCAGCATATCCCGATGACCTTTTATTTGAAACAAAAAACGATTCTCTTCACGGCTTTTGCCTTTTTCGCCTACAACTACATTTTATTTTTCTTCTTAACATGGTTTCCGAGCTATCTGGTGAAAGAACGCGGTTTAAGTGTTGAATTTATGAGCGTGGTGACTGTTATTCCTTGGATTCTTGGATTTATCGGTTTGGCGGCAGGCGGAATGATTTCCGATTATGTATTCAAAAAAACCGCCGGAAAAGGGGTTTTGTTCTCACGGAAAGTCATTCTTGTCACTTGTCTGTTCGCTTCCGCTGTACTGATCGGATTTGCCGGACTTGTTACCACTACCGTAAGTGCCGTTATTCTCGTTGCTTTATCAGTTTTCTTTTTATATATAACGGGCTCTATCTATTGGGCGGTGATTCATGATGTGGTTGATCAAAGGAATGTCGGGTCAGTCGGCGGCTTTATGCATTTTCTTGCAAACACGGCCGGTATTATCGGGCCTGCCTTAACCGGCTTTATCGCGGACAAAAGCGGATCATTCTCGGGGGCGTTTTTGCTTGCAGGCGGATTAGCCGTTTTGGCCTCGGCTGCGGTAATCCGTTTCGTGCGTCCGATTATCATTCAACCCGCTTCTGAAGATAAAAAAGACACGATACCTTATTCATAAGTCATCAAAGTCACTGAGGCTGTCCTGCCGATAACGGGATGGCCTTTTCGTTCTGCCGCTTGATCTGTTCCTATGATAATATAGGAATTGTTTACAAAAGAAGGGAAGAGGAGGGGCATGAAACAGAAGCCGATATATGTCGAAATCAATATTGCATCTGATATAGAAACGCTTTGGGAATATACGCAAAACCCGCATCTTCATAAGGAATGGGATCTGCGTTTTTCTGACATTACATATCTTCATAGGCTGCCAGATGAACCGCAGAGATTTCTATATGAAACACGAATCGGTTTTGGGCTGAAGGTATCCGGCACGGGCGAATCAATAGGTGACATAAGGTCTCGCTCGTCAGAAAGAGTGTCTTCGCTCGCTTTTGCCTCTGATCATCCGCTGTCACTTATAAAAGAAGGCAGGGGCTACTGGAAGTATATAGAGCGGGATAACGGACAAACCGCATTTTTGACTCAATATCAATATGAAACGGCCCGCGGTCTGCCGGGAAGTTGGATAGACCGTTTTTTATTTCGTCCTCTGCTAAGCTGGGCTACCGCTTGGAGCTTTGATGCGTTGCGGCTTTGGATAGAACAAAACAGACATCCGAAGATATCAGTCCGTTTCGGATTTGTCTATGTCTGTATGTGTCTCGTATTCAGTCTGTATTGGTTTTTTCAAGGCTTTCATGATGGCTGTGCCGATGCAGAGATCGTGAGGGGAGCGCTGGAGACAGGGTTAGGGGTATTATGGCTGTTTCCCATGCGGAG
Source organism: Bacillus sp. JNUCC-22 (assembly GCF_018861275.1). Classification (NCBI taxonomy): domain Bacteria; kingdom Bacillati; phylum Bacillota; class Bacilli; order Caryophanales; family Bacillaceae; genus Bacillus; species Bacillus sp. JNUCC-22. The sequence goes on from NZ_CP076408.1 coordinate 1,870,601, forward strand.
AAAGTGGCTGATTTACGCCGGGCAGTCAGTCTTCTTTTGTGTAACGTCACTGCTATATTCCGGCGGCGGATTCGTGATCTCATTAGGAGTGCTTACGATAGCCGCAATGATTCTTAAGCTCAAGCTGCCGAGCGCCTGGCATACAAAACGAAAGAGAGAAGTGAAATGACGGATTCAATGTATGAAAAAGCGATTACACATTATCAATCACTGCACCCGATGCTGCAGAAACGGTACAGATTTGACGGATCACGCACGTTTTGCGGAGAAGGCGTTATGTCAGAAATAAAGGGAGGTTCTTTTCTTGTCAGAATGCTTTTAAAGACAGGTGTTTTTTTCAGATGTTTTTTCTCAGAGAGGGGAAACGATATCCCTTTCACTATCGAAAACAAAAACAGGCAAAATGGCGTGGAATGGAATCGTACCTTTTTCTTCAAAGGCAAAACGCGTTTTTTTGATGCGGTCATGGAATACGATGAGCGGGAAAACAGAATTCTTGATTACTTCGGAAAACCTCACATCCTACTGTCTGAACTGCATTTAGAAGCGTCTTCAGACGGAGGGCTTGTTATTACATCCGGAAGGCAGTGGCTCCTGATAGGCGGAAAGAAAATCCCGCTTCCGGCATGGCTGTGCGGCAGTTCAACCGTTTATGAGGCTTATGATGAGGAAATGAATTGCTTCAGCATAAAGGTTCATGTGAAAAATCGGATACTCGGCACGCTTTTCTCTTACCGGGGGACTTTCCGGGAAACAGAGGGAGAAACATGCTGAAGCGTCATCTCATGGTAAGCGTGATTTGCTTTTTGGGATTTGCGGCGGCTGAAGCTCCGCATATATCAGCTGCTGAAACGTTTGTTTTATTTTCCGTACTTTTTTTCGTTCCCGCTGTATTCTGCTTTGCTTTTCGGTTAGAGAATGTGTGGTTACGGAGTTATCCTGTTGCCGCTATATGTGCGGCGCTTGCGCTTGTCACAGACTTCAGTTTTTTTGCCTTTGTGTGGCTCATTTATACGCTTGGGCTGGCACTGTATGCTGTCCGGCGGCTGATGAAAACAAATATTCACAGAACAGAAGAGATGTCTGTTATGGCGGGTTTCATTTATTTGGCCGGGGGCGGATTCTGGTTCTTCGCATATGTCCTTGAGATTCCCGTCATGAATTTCGGCCCGCTTATCGTTCTGCTGACGGCGGTGCACTTTCACTATTCCGCTTTCCTCATTCCGATCTTTAACGGATTGCTCGGCAGGATCATACGGGAGAAACGCGAACTTTACCAGTGGAGCACGGTCATTATTTTGATTTCGCCGATCCTTATTGCCTTGGGGATTACATTTTCAAAGACACTTGATGTGATTGCTGTCGCTCTGTATCTGGCGGGTCTGTATGTAAATGCATATCTCGTCTTTACGGGGCCGTTTGTTACGAAAACAGGAAGGGTCTTGATCAGGAGTTCTTCGGCTGTGTTAATGATCACAATTGCTTTTTCTTTGATATATTCGTACGGTGTCTACCGCGAGGAGGCAACGCTCACGATCAGCCAGATGATTTGGATTCACGGGGCCGTCAATGCATTCGGCGTTATCCTGCCGGCTTTGGCGGGGTGGAGGTTGGAAAATCCGAGACCGTTTGCTGAGGGCAGCGAAAGAACGTTCAGCCGTATTTACGGGAAGAGAACGATAGGCAAAGAATTTTTGACTGATATTCATGCAGCAAATGACATCCATTATTCCGGCCTTCTGGATCAGATGAGAGAACTGCATTCTGAAGACTTTTCAACTGAAAAACTGGCGCCGGCCGTTATTTCCTTTTATGAAGAGACAATTGATTATGACATCATGGCAAAAGTGACGTGGAGCAGATGGTTTCGTCCGTTCGCGCGCATGTACGAGCCGTTCAGCAGAAGAGCGGGGCAGATTCACCTGTCCATGAATCCGGATTGGTATATCATGCACAGTGATATTATAGGAGTTGACTCTGACAAAGATGGCAGAACAAACGTCCGTGCGTGGATCAGAACAAATGAAAAGCAGGAAACCGTTTTTACTGCGCTGTATTCAGCGTACAGGTCAAAAGGGGAAGGATACATGAATATCTCTCTTCCGCTGCCGTACGGCCAAATGACGGGCATTTTAAAACCTTATGCGTGTAAGCAGAATCTTGTTTTGACAAGCAGACGGCGAAAAAGCGGAGCGGGTGATGAAGGGATTTATCTGCAGACGAAATGGGGGGCGTGTCATCTTCCGCTGGCAGAGACATTTCTTATTTCAGCCCAGAGCGAAACCAGCCTGAAGGCCGTTCATCATATGTGGCTGTTCGGACTGAAATTTTTAACTGTACATTATCGGATCACTCATGCTTCCGCGGGTAACCGAATGGAAGAAAAAAGATGAAGGGTATCTACGCTTCCGTGTATCGAACTTGGTTCGGAAACAAGGCTTATTGGAATACAAAATAAAGAAAACGATAGCAAAGTGATTTTTTAATTTTTCTTCCGGTGTGGTCAAACTTGAATACAAGACAGCACCGGATTTCTTTTTATGGAGGCTGTCCAATGAAGAAAACAATCTACATATTGTTCATTTTGGTTTTGCTCTCAATGAATATGTCAAGCTATCATTACACTCTTAACAAACAAATCTATTACACTTTATTCTCAAATAAAGAAGCATTGATAATCAATTATACTTCAGAATTTAAAAGTGAGGACTTTGTAAAGAGATTGGTCGCCTTCTCAAAAGAAAACAAAGTGAACATTTCTCAATACAATTTCTTGGATGAAAAGAGCTTAAACATCTATTCTACAAACACTGAAAATGAACCATCAATACATAACGGCAATAAACTTGTGTCAAATTTTCTAAGAGGCCATTCAGAGCAGAAGATGATCGGCAGCATTACTTTTCCACTCTCGACATGGAAAATCAGATATATTGATTTCAATCAAATAAAGAATATAGGCATAGGAAGAAAATTTTATATTTCGTCTAACGATGACAAGGTATTGGAGAAAGCACAAAACCTTTTTGCTGACTATGGTGAAGTAAGTTTTGATGACATCACTGAGAATACTGCTTTTATGTTTAACAAAACTTTGCTTATGCTAGTGTTGCTCTCTATGCTGATTTTGTTTATTGGTGTCCTTTATTTTGTAATTAAAAATCGCAAACGGCTTCTGCTGCAAAAGTTATGGGGGTATTCCAAGGTTAAAACACTGCTTTCTTACCCAGCAATGTTTTTAAAACCTCTAATTATAATCATATTTTGCGGCGCAATTATTGTGGCTTTACTAGCTTTTTCTTTCAATTTAAATGACTGGTTGGCTGCATATCTTAGGATTTACATTAGAAACGCGGTGATTGGTGCGCTTATCATGATGGTATACACCGTCATTGTTACTTTAATCTTGTATAACAACAGCGACATTAGTGGCTCGATCAAAGGCAGCACACCGATCAAAAAATTCCAATGGTTATCTGTAGGCTTTAAAATTATTGTCACGATATTGCTTTTCAATATTGTTGCGTTTTCACTTTCTAACGTATTTGATCTCAAACAGCAGCTTGATAATCAATCGTATTGGAAAAAGACACAAAACACTTATAAGACAAGCTTTGCATATACCGGGATAGACTATAGTGATTTAAAATTAGACAGGGAGAAAAATGTTAAAGTACGAGCGTTGTATCATCAATTAGAGAAGCATAAAAATGCGTTCGTCATTGATGCACATAACTATGCTGTACTAAGGAAAGATGGAAAAAAACCTGTTTATTTTTACACCTTAAATACGACAAAGAAAAATGAAATTTACTCTCCTTCTGGACGAAGCATTACAATCAGCCCTAATTATTTAAAGGTGAATCCCATTATCGGCGCTAATGGGGAAGCCATAAGCCAAAAGCAATTAAGGGTTGATTCAAATACATTGAACCTGCTTGTCCCACAAAAGTATGAAAAATATAAAGAAAAAATAATAGCTGCATACAGGGATCACTTTTTCTTTGACAAAGTTGAATTAGATAATATGTATAACAAGGAGATGAATCAACCTTTAAACACCCTCAAAAAAGATGAATTGAAAATCAACATCATTTATACTAAAAATAGGCAGGAGTATTTCACCTTTAATAGTGAGTTTGGGGATGCCGGCAATAAAAATAACATTGTTGATCCAATAGCTGAAATTTTCACGGACAACGTTGATCCATCTGTTATAGGGGCTTACTCAACCTCATGTTTATTCTTTTCAGATTCATCAAAAGGCATGGCGTATGACCGCATAGTTCCTTATTTGGAGAAGACCAATACGAGAGATCTAATTGATTCATCAATCTCAGTTTATCAAGAACTAAGCGACGGTATAGCAAGAATTCAGAATCAATTCTTGCAGAATTTAATTGAACTAACAATAACAGTTATCCTCTCCATAGCCTTTCTTGTTGCTTATATTTGGTCGTATTACAGCGCAAATGCATATCGGCTGTACCTTAAAGAGCTTTTTGGATATTCATATTGGGTCAGAAATAAAAATTTAATCATCTTTTCTCTTTTAACCAATTGCCTTATAGGTTTAGGATGCAGTATTTATTACAAAATCTTCGAATTAACAATTTTCATCGCGCTGTTTATTGTAATCGAGCTGCTTATTCTTTATTTCCTGAGTGTCTATTTAAACAAGAAAAACATGCATAAGATCTTAAAAGGAGATAGAATATGATTACACTCAACAACATATCAAAGATGTTTGATGAAAAACCTGTTCTTTCGAATTTCTCTCTTCAGATAAAAGAAAATGAATTTGTTTCAATTGTTGGTAAGAGCGGTTCAGGGAAGACTACCCTGCTAAATATCATAGGTCTTCTTGATACTCCACACTCAGGAAATGTTGAAATTTTAGGCTTTCGAAATCCTAAACCTACAGAGGTGATGAAACTAAGGAGAGAAAACTTAGGGTATATCTTTCAAAATTACGTGCTTATGGACAATGAAACAGTATTAACAAATTTACAGCTTTCGACGGCTTATGCAAAAGACTTTAAGAAAGAAAAGTTGACAGAAGCTTTAGAAATGGTTGGCCTGGATAAAAGCTTTTTAAAGAAAAAGGTTTATCAACTGAGTGGCGGAGAGCAGCAGCGTGTAGCTCTCGCAAGGATTATTTTGAAACCTTGTGATATTATCATGGCTGATGAACCGACAGGAAACTTAGACGAGCATAATAAAAACATTATTTTGTCTTTATTTCATCAGTTAAAAGGCATGGGGAAAACGATTATTTGTGTTACTCATGATCAAGAAATCGCCAATGGTTCGGATAGAGTGATCAATCTTTCATAAGGAGAGGTTTAAATTGAAACACATTGCTTTTGCATTATCGGCAAGCATCCTGGTCATTATTGCCGGAGTGGTACACAGAATCATTTTTAGAGTGTTTGGCTTCCCATTTGATCAGGCTATCTTCTTTTGGGGCGGATTCGTTGTTGTTTATTTTGTGTTAGCTCTGCTTTCTTCTTTACTTTTTAGGAATTTAGGTTCAAACAGCAGAAACTACGAAGCTTAATAAAGTCTTAATGCATCCTCACCAAGCAGTCAAGAAGGTGACATGTTGTCTAGAAGAAAAGACCGGCCCAGCACGCCGGTTTTTTTTATGTAAGCACATTTGCAAAGAGGATCGCTATCAGAAGCCCTCCGAAAAGTCTCAGAATTCAAGAATGGAAAAGAATTTACATAATTTTGTATTTTTTCCGAAAGTAATACTCTCATCTGCAAAATATGACAAATTTCCCTCTTGCAAGGTGATAAAATCAGATTGCCTGCTAAGTGAGTAAGCAGCAGGCAACAAATCAAAAGGGGGCAATAAAAATGTTAAAAAGTAAATTCAAGAAGATAGCAGGAGCTACAGCACTGGTGGGGCCTTGCTAGTATCTGGAGTACAAGCAAGCAGCTGAGGCAGCAACTAAACCAGGAAATTTAATCCCAATTCGAAACAAACAATTTGATGATAAGGTTGAAGAATACAGATGGCTTGGTGTTGGTAATGATACTGTAAGAATTTTCTTTAGAGACAGTGAAGGAAAATATTATTGGGAAGATTTTGAGTGTGTAACTACAGAAGGCGGAGTTTGTTATGTATATGAATGAAGATGTCTTATTCATAATATATACTGAAGATAAATCGTAATATGTCCTATTTTTCTTATTCTGTCTCACCAACTAAGTATACTTAAGATAACGAGACAGAATTTTCATCAAAAGATTTAACTTCCTAGAATATATATTATGTAAACTAGAAATTGTGAAGAGAATATAAAAGTGGATCCATATTCTAAGAACATCCCCTTTTTGTAAGGTAATATTAAAAAACCTCTACGTCCTTAATAAATTAAATTGGTCATAAAGGTTTTTCAGTTTGAGTATTTTAATCGGTTATGTCACTTGTTGCTGGTCTTCTTGATCAAGTCCACGCCATCGTATGCCAGACTTTCCACATTTGCAGCCTTCTGCAGTATGTAATGATCAAAAAAGTTCTTCGTATAGTCTGTAACAAGATTTCGCATCTCCATGGCATCCCGTTCGCCTCTAAGTTCCTCATTCACACTGGTAAACACGATGTCGCAGTAATCTAAATGCGCAGCACGATCAACAGAGAAATAATAGGTATCCATGCTATTGTTAGCGCCAATGATCGCATTCATGTTATAGTTCGGTTCAGAAAACAGCAGCAAAAAGGGTTTCTTAAGGTCGCTGCCCTGAAGGCCGAACGCTCCGCTATCCAAGCCAATCCCGCAGATGAACCGTTCGTCGTCCCGGCAAACAATCGCCGTCGTAGGCCCTCCATAAGAATGTCCGACTATGCCCATGCCGATATCAAGCAACAATCTGCCCTTAAAGATGGAATTCAGCTCTCCAGAATCCAATTTGACAAGATAATCGGCTACATACCTTACATCTTCTGCCTGTAATTCACTATACTCTGTTAACTTGTCAAGTATCGGCAGTGTAAGCACGTTTTGGCACATCTCAATGGCAGTTTCATCGTCGGGCCGTATCTCCATCTTACCAGCCAAAGCCAGCATCTCCGGATCTTCAGAAAACGCCATAATGACATCCGAAAAATCCTTTGATACATTAAACAGGCGCCCATCTTTACGCTTATACATCGTGCTATTTTGATGGCCGATGCTTACTACAACATATCCCATGCTTGCCAAGTCTGTACAGATCACTGTACCCCATTCTGGAGAACCGCCCCCGCCGCAAACATAGAATAACACCGGATAGCGTTTTTCCTTCCCGGAGAGAGCAAGGTCGTCGTAACATTGGGTCTTGATATCTATAGAGTAAGCATCCTTCAACGCAGTGAGAAGCGGCTGCTCATCAAGCATTTCGCAGACTTCAGGAAACATGTACGCTGATGTAGTCTTCCCTTCGCTGCTGTCGGACGGATAGTACACAAACGCCGTCAGTTCTCTTTTTGTATGATCTGATGCCGTGTACTCAAAATCCATCTGGGTTCGGCCGACAGTATAGCCGCCAATTGGCTCTGGAAATGCGTCATACTTTTTCATTCTCTTGTTCCCCCTTACGTAATAAAAGTGGCGGATGTGAAATACACACATTGCGCTATAAACGCTTTTCAAAACTGTGAAACAATTACATCATATGTTCAGTGAATCATATCTACTCCTTGGCTTTCTTGAGATTGCTAACAACATTTGTACAGGCCCATATACTGTTTCAGAGTTTCATCCGCCACGTAAACCTCCTTGTATTGCTGTTTAAGATGATAAAAGCGGACATCGTTGCTGATGTCCGCCTAAAGCTTAACTAATTGGGTTCTGTTCCCCAAATCAGTTTTCCTTGATGATATAATGTGATTTTTTTCGTTGTTTTAAACGTATTTGATTGGAAAAAGGAATAATCGCCGCTTTGTGCATAATTGCTCCAGTCATCATTGTGAAGACGAAGCTGAATATTCCCTGTGCTTGCTCCCGGTGACAGCGTTCCTGTTTTAAACCCCAGTTCCAGATAGGTATCTGCACCTTGCTTAGGTTTATGCAGCGTCACAAACTTGTGGGTCAGATTGCCGCATCCCATCTGCGCGTAGTCACAGTCAAAGTTTTGGCCTTTGTTTTTCACGTTATACCAGTAACGGGCAGTGACATCTTTTAAATCAACCGTCGCATTGCCGTTATTTTTTATGTGAAGCTGCGGGCGGATTTGATTGCTGTTCACACGCCCATCCCCTGCTTTGTATTGTACAGAAACGCCTTTTTCCTGTGTGGGGTTATCTTGTGCTGGCGTTTCAGGGACGTCCTTCGTCGAATCTTTAGTGCCGCGAATGTTTTCTCTTACGAATGTTCCTGAAGCAGTTAAATCTGTAAGCGGCCAGCCGCCTGTTTTAGATGCTCCAGGCTTTAACGCTGAGGATGATTCCTGCTTATCAGAAAGATTCCAGTTCACCCAGCTGATTTTCTTGCTGTCGAGATAATTCAGCCATTCCCGCGACTGGTCAAGGAATACACCGCCATTTCCAGACGCGTCGCTTGTTCCCCATTCCGTCACGAAAATAGGCGCTCCTTTACTGAGTGCATAGTTTGCTTTATCCCGTAAAGATTGGCCGTGTGTGCCGGCATAAAAATGAAGCGCGTACATGACGTTTGCATCTTTTAGCTGGTCATCGGCAGCATCATTCACATCCTGGCTCCATGTACCGGTTCCGACAATGATGGGATTGTCGGGGTCATTTTTGCGGATAACGGAAATCACTTCTTCCGCATACGGTTTAATATCACGCTTCCAGTTCACGTCACCGTTTGGTTCATTTGCAATTTCATAAATGACGTTTGGCGTGTTTCCGTAAAGACTTGACATCTCCTTGAAAAATTCTTTTGCCTTCTCTTTATTTTGGTTTGGGTTGCCGTCATTTAAGATATGCCAGTCAATGATGACATATATCCCAAGTTCTTTTGCCGTTTCAACTGCTTCTTTCACTTTATTTTTCACGGACGGGTTGTCAATATAACCGCCGTCTGCCGTATACATTGCCGCGCGGAAAACGGTGATGCCCCAATCGTCTCTCAGCCATTTTAAGCTGTCTTTATTGACGAAATCGCCATACCATTGCAATCCATGTGAACTGATCCCTTTCAGTTGTACCGCTTTGCCGTCTCGATTTACAAGTTGTGTACCTTTTATGCTAAGCTGACCATTCTTGGCTACTGGCGTTTTTGTCCCTGCTGCTGATGCCGGTGAAGCCGGCAAGCCGCTCATTGTCAATACCGTAATCAATAAACACGTAATAAAAATAGAAATTGACCGTTTCATATCTGATCTTTTCCTCCTTCGCATCATTTTGGCTCTTTCTTATGAGCTCGAACTCATTGTAAAAATCTTTCTTATGATTGTCTATCAACCTAATTTCTTGTTTTTGGGAGGTGTAAAAGCCTGTCAATTTGCTCTATCTCTATTGAATAAGACACACCTGACACATATAGTACAAAGAAAACCGGACTGAATCGGGACTTTACACGTCATTTTTCAATCGAATCGAAAAATTAAATTTATTTCCAACGTAGACACGCTGAATGTGATGAGTCTCAATATGGCATTGTATCTTATGATTGCTGTAAGAGGACGATCCCTTATCTGTACTGGTTAATTTAAGGTTGATGTAAGGTTCGGATTAATACGGGTTAAGGTTGGAGTTGTACAATAAGATTGTACTTCAGTGAGGGATTCAGCCAGAAGAATTCCCCCTTCAATAAATCATAGAGGTGAAAAGGTTTGAGAGAAAATAAAATTTTGTCTTCATTATGTTACTTCAGTATATTTTTTGCGCCGTTTCTGTTTCCGATTATCGTCTATTTCTTAGGTCAGGACGATGTGAAATATCATGCGAAAAAATCTTTATGGACGCATCTGATTCCTTATTTGATTTTTGTAATTGGCATCATCGCTTCAGGTTTACTTGGTATGAATGACATCAGGCACGCCGGGCCTTTCCTGCTTGCGACGTATGCTGTTACATTCCTTGTGGCGATCTACTTTTTCATTTGGAACATTGTCAAAGGAATCAAAGTGTTTTCGGAACAATAGGAAAAAAAGGTTCTGTTGATCAATAACAGAACCTTTTTTTGTATAGCCATTATGATAATTGTATATCTATCGTTGTCCCTTCTCCCGCGGTGCTTTGAATGGTGATGTCCCCTCCGTGCTTTTGGATAATATCCTTTGCTATGGCCATTCCAAGACCAGAGCCTGCATGCGTCGTTCCTGTATTTGTGCCCCTGTAATAGCGATCAAACACTTTTTCCAGCTCCTCTTCTTCTATCCCTTTGCCGTTGTCCTTAATTGTCACATGAGTTCGTTCTTTTTGTTCAAGCTGTACAACGATCTTCACATCAGGATCATTGTGAACGAGGGCATTTAAAATGAGATTCGTGACCGCTCTCCGAATCAATATCGCATCAAGGTTCAGCATCAGCTTTTCCAGGTTCGTTTGAAGTTCAATGGATTTATCCGCATATCTAGAATCGTTTAACATATCAATTAACGTTTCCCGCAGCAGCGATACTAGGTTTACCCGCTCTGTATGTAACATCACATCGTTGTTTTTCAGCCTTGTCGTTAAATTTAAATCTTCCATCACATCTTTCATATAGAGGGATTTACTCTCAATGATCTGGGCGTACTCTCTGATCTGTTCGACTGTGAGATGGTAATTTGGATCTTGGATGATTTCTGCATAGCCTTGAATAGATGCTAATGGTGTTTTAATGTCATGAGAAATATGACTGATCCACTCTTCACGCATTTGCTCTAATTTATCTTTTTCTTTTTTGCTTGAAGATAGTTGTTCCGATAAATGATTGACATTATAGAAGACATCTTTATAAATGCCTTTGGATTTCATTTTGATCGTATAATCTCCATTAGCTAACCGCTGGATTCCTTGAATGACACGGCCGAGCGGTTTTGTGAGCTGCCGGCTGAATAGATAGCCAATGAGTAACGCGATCAATGCATCTATTGATAATAATATGATGGTCCCTGCATTGAACTTCGTCACAAATTCCTTGGTATCATATGAGAGGACATACTTTCCGAGAGAGGGATTTTTAAACCCTATAAAGTAACTGTACTCCTTGCCGTTTACTTTTTTTCCGCCGGCGTAAATGGTTGATAATAATCGTTCATCCTTATATTTATGTAAATTTACAATTTCAATAGGCGTATATTTTTTCTTCAGTCCTTTAGGTTCTCTATCATGATAAACATCCTGTCCGTTTTCATCTAATATTTGAATCCATGCATTCTGCTCTTTTAAAGCTTTTTGGCCCTCTTTGTTTACTGTGATACCATTGTCCGATAACGTGACATATTGTCGGAATGATCTTGTGAAAGTTTCCGGTGTACTTTCTTCGTCATGTTGGCTGTTCGCCTGGAAAACGAGCCAAAACATAAAAATAAATAAATTAATGAAGACTGTAATGATAGTCACGATAATGACAGAGACCATATACCTGCCTGTTAATCGCCAATTCATCCTTACGCATCCTTTACAGCAAATTTGTAGCCTAACCCTTTCACAGTGACGAGAAAGTCTGGTTTTGATGGGGTGTTTTCTATTTTCTCACGGAGCCTGCGTATATGAACCATCACCGTGTTGTCAGAACCGAAGAAATCTTCTCCCCATACAGCTTGATAGAGTGTTTCTTTACTGATCACCCGATTGGGATGCTGCAGAAAATAGGTCATAAGCATAAGTTCTTTAGGTGTTAACTCAATAGCCGCTCCATTTTTGGTGAGCTCGGCTTGTTGTTGGTTTAATTCAAATGGTCCTTTTTTTATCACGGTTCCGGTTTGGGAAGGCTGTAAGTAAGAGACCCGTCTCAGCTGCGCTTTGACTCGATATGCAACTTCCTTAGGGCTGAAGGGTTTTGTAATGTAGTCGTCTCCGCCGATGGCAAGTCCGACAATTTTATCCGTTTCCTCCCCCTTTGCAGACAAAAAGATAATAGGAACGTGTGAAATGTCTCTTATTTGCTTGCAGATATCATAGCCTTCACCGTCTGGCAGCATGATATCCAATATCACAAGATCGGGATTTTCTTGATGAAATTGAGCCAATCCGTCACGGGCAGTTGAAGTGGTCACTACGCGATCAATGCCTTCTCTTATTAATACGGTTTTGATCAGTTCCAAAATTTCTTTTTCGTCGTCTATGATTAATACTTTGCTGTGAAGCCGTGACATATATTGATCACTCCTTGAAGTCATTGTCATTATTATACCCAATGTCTGTGTATCGTTAAAAAAATCAACACTTCTATCCCACAGAAAATAAGCCAATTTTCTTTTTCAAGTAAGAAAATTGGCTTATTGCGATGCTGATGCCTTTAACGCTTTACAACAAATGTTGTCACGCTTTGAGTCGGAAGATGGGCCCAAAAATGATTGTCCGTTACTTTGAGATCGGTTCCAGGCTGAAGATTGCTGCTGCTGCTCGTGACCCATCTGGATACTTGCGAAGCAGTTCCATTCTGCAACACAAAGTTTTGGTTGACCCCTGTGTTATTTTTATTAATGGCAACAATCACGACTTTATTGTCTCCTTTATAGGCTGATACGTAAACATTCGGTTCAGGATTTTTCGTTGCATCAATCCTTACATAGCCAGGGCGCACAAATTTTGAGAAATGAGCCATATTGTATCCGCGTTTGCTGATCATCCCATCTTCTTTCATAGGGCCGTATGATCTGCGGATGTACCACCACACATAAGCTTGAAAATCTCCCTCTACCATTGAATGGTGAATATGCTCTGAAACACCTAAAGCCTCAGGCCAGCGATCCGCTGAATTGTTGTCACTATTCGGATAGTATACCTCCGTCATCCATAGCTCTTTCCCCCCTCCTTTTTGTTTGAAAAGAGGATAAGGAAACTGACTGACCTGAGTGCCGTACAGGTGGGTTCCGAGGATATCCATATTCCTGAGCGCCTGCGGATCGTTCAAAATGGGGTCCGATATATTTTTCAGGTATTGAAATGATTCCGGCGCAATCACGCGGGCATTAATGGAACCGGCATTCTCTCTCATGAAACGCAGGATTTCTTGGGGCGTCCACCATGTCCATTCGTGAGCGTAATCAGGCTCGTTTTGCATAGAAATCGCATACAGATTCACACCATTACTCTTCATGAAATTAACGAAATCGTTAAGATGCTGCGCGTATGCGGCGTACTTATCGTATCTCAGCCGCTTAGCTGATGTGTCACCATTATGGTTGAAAGTCTCAACCATATCGTTTGGCGGATTCCAAGGGGAAGCAAAAACGATTGCTCCATGTTTGATCGCACTCTTTGCAGTCTCCACTTCCTTGTACCAATTGTTTCTATTTTCATCTACATGAATTCTTAAGACCGAAAAACCTAACTGATTCTGTCCATTGCCAAAAGCGGTCTCCCGTTGGGCTGCAGTCAAGTCTCCAATCCAAGCCGGGTGGTTCATTCCTCCAAAACCGCGAATCACTTGTCTATCTGCAGATATATTAACTGTTGCATCACTCGCTGCTGAAACTTCAGTAACTCCCGGTCCTAAGAGCATGACGGACATCATTGTGAAACATACCAATAATACACAAATTGATTTTTTTACGCTCGACATCATTTTTTCCTCTCTTTCATATGTCTTTTATGGACTTAGAAAACGTACCTTTGCTTATCTTTGTGTAAACTGCCAGTAATCAACGTTAAACAAGTTTCCTGTACCAGTCCCCGTAAATACAAAGAATACGTTGTGAACACCGGTTGCGCCGCTTATCGCAGTTTCTATTTCTCTCCAGGATTGCGTTCCGCCTGTGGAAGGGACATTCAAGGTTCCGACAAGCTTACCGTTTGCACTGTCTAGCCGCACTTCTATTTTCCCGCCAAGAGCGGACGCTACATTTGCTTTAAACGTCCTGGCGCCGCCTGAGCCGAAGTCTGCATTTCCAACAGCAATCCAGTCTCCGTTATGAATGTTTGTGACATGTTGATTATTGACCGGCCCGCCGGGTGCTGAGGATGCCTCTGTCAAAATCCGTCCGTTCCAGGCAAACGTTTCCGCTTCTACCCGGTTATATGGATTCAAGTTGGATAGCTGTTTGACACCTGCAAAATTTGCCGCTACCTCTTGCAGGGAGCCATCTGGATTATGCACAAGCTTATTAATATGGGGAGAACGGTATCCTTTGCCGGCCCCGTAAAGAGCGGAGCTGACAGTTTGAGTATGATACACCACATACCACTCGTTTTTAAAATTGAAAACAGCATGGTGATTGTTCCCGCCGCCTCCGAAAAATGCTCCCGGATTTTTCAGAAAGTGCCCTCTATACGAAAAGAAACCCATGGGACTTGAGCTGGTCATATAGCCGATCTCACCTGGAGGTTTATCGGCGGGGTGCGCGCCCCCGAAATTGATACAATAGGAATAGTAATATTTTCCGTTATACTTATGCATCCCTGAGTCTTCAAACATAAATGGAGCATCAATGGTCGATGCACTTCCAGCAACACTGGTCATATCAGGACCTAATTTCATGACTCTTGCTGTTTTAGGATTGGCCCATTGCCCCTGCGTTGGATTTGAACCGCCCGGAACGCCTCCGCCGGCATATAGGTAACCGGTACCGTCATCATCTACGAATACTGCCGGATCAAAAAGCCATACAACACCGGACATTCCTGGCGTATTTGGCGTTACCAGCGCTTTTCCGATCGGATCTGTCCATGGGCCGGTCGGGCTGTCTGCGGTGAGAACCCCGATACCTCCGCCGCCGTTTGCGAAATAAAGGAAAAATTTATCCTTACCATTGATCTTTTTCACCGCGGCTGACGGGGCCCATGATGCTCCTGCCCATTTGGCAATCCCCCGGCCGCCATTCGCCCCATTGGCACCCGCTGCGGGAATCGCTCCGTGATCTGTCCAGTTCACCATATCCGCTGAAGATATGACGGATATTTTATTCAAATTGGCAAATGAATTATCCTTAATCGTTCCGTCGCTATTATATTCATAGTCATCGCTTGACATATAGATGTAGACTCTTCCGTTATAGGTCAGCGCAAACGGATCTGCTCCCAAATGATGGTCTATAAGCGGATTTGAATTCCCAACATGTTTTGCAATTGGAGTGCTGGCAGCATACGCAGACTTCCCAGTGAAGCAACTCAATAATAAAGCAAGGACCCATAGGCATACGCAACATTTTTTACACATAACTTAACGCTCCTCCTTTTTGTTTAAATTTAGGGAACTTTTTCCATTTGAGAACAAATTGCAGTACCGGCAGTAAAAAGCAGACTCCGCAGTTAAGCAACTCAATAATAGAGCTAGTACCTATAAACATACGCTACACTTTTTTCTAATAACTTGACATCCTCCTTTTTCCTTAAAATGTATGATGATTTTTTTACCATGACAACTGGTCATGGAGAACGGCTCTGGAGTAAACCTTGCGAACACAGGAGTATGACTCTCGCCTTTTTAATAAAAACGCCGCTGAGTGCCAGGCCAGCGGCGTTTTACACTTGATCATTTACATTTTGTCAAACTTTGCGTCCCCCGCAAACGATCCCATTGACAGTTGTTCTTCAAGAACAAGTCCGTGATGATGCCGTTCTTCAATCCTTTTGATAATAGATCGAATTGTATCCGTATTTTCTTCAATATTGTGAGGGTCAAAGATCGTCACATGGTCTCCTTTTAATTTGTACTCAAGGTAATGCTGTGCGGTTGATTGCTTCCATCCTCTATCGGTCAACTCGCCGCATAGAAAATGATGAATGTTGGCGTTCACCGCGCCGGAATTGATCAGTTTATTGTGATATGTGAGATAGCTTCTGATTTTATCCTTAATGGAAGGAATGGTTAATAATTCTCTATAATAATCCGGAATGATATCCAGATTCCGATGAATGATCTCTTCGGTTTCCTTTTCCGAAAAATAATTCACCGATACGGCTCTTTTAGAATCAAGCATCATAATGTCCGATACGATGCGTCCGCGCTTCTCCAAGGCTTTGGCAACCTCAAAAGCCAAATTCGACCCCGAGGAGTAACCAAGTAAAACAAAGGGCCCTTGTTCCTGAATGCCTATCATGCTTTCTGCATACCGGTCAACGATCTCTTGCTCGTAAGACGGCTCTTCTAGGAAATCAGCGGCATAGACGGTGCAGCGGCCGGCAAGTCTTTTCGCCATTTCATTATAGACCAGCCCGTATCCGATTAAAGGCGGGAAACAGAACACAGGGATTGAACCGTTCTGATTCATCTTGACGAATACGTTATCCGTCTTGGACTCGAAAACTGCTGCTTGAATGGCGCGTGCCATTGTTTCAATGGTAGGAAAATCGTATACGGCCTGATAATGCATTTTGATTCCCATACGGTCGTTGATTTGATGAATAACTTGCAATACTTTGAGCGAATGGCCGCCAACGTCAAAGAAGTTATCTTTAATTCCCGGGTCACTGAGAGCTAAAATGTTCTTCCATATCTCGGCCAGCTGCTTTTCAATTAACGTTCCGGGCGCTTCGTATTCGGTTCCGGTAAGCCTATTTCCCTCAGGAGCCGGCAAAGCTTTTCGATCGATTTTTCCATTTGCGGTTATCGGCATCTTCTCCATTTGGACAAAGTAAGCCGGTATCATATAAGCGGGCAGTTTGTTCAGTAAATGGCGCTTCAGCTGCGCCGTATTTAATGAATCGTCTCCTGACAAGTAGGCGCACAGCTGCTTTGAGCCCTCTTCTTCAATTGCGATGACGACCGCTTCTTTGACAGATTCCGATTGCAATAAAGCCGCTTCGACCTCGCCAATTTCAATCCGGTAGCCCCGGATTTTCACCTGATGATCAATTCTTCCCAAATACTCGATATTGCCGTCAGGCAGCCACCGGGCGACATCTCCCGTTTTGTACATTTTTTCGTCCGCGGCAAACGGGTGTTCAACAAATTTCTCAGCCGTTAATTCCGGGCGGTTCAAATATCCTCTGGCCAGTCCCTCTCCTGCCACATAGAGCTCGCCCGGTATGCCCATTACCTGAATGCGCTGATATTCGTCCAAAATATACGCTTGCAGAGTAGGAATAGGTTGTCCGATGTTGCTTCTGCCCTCGTCGATTTCCCGTTCCGTGATTTCTTTATATGTGACATGAACGGTGGTTTCGGTGATGCCGTACATATTGATTAATTGGGTTAAAGGATATTTAAGCTTCCAGTCTTTCAAGAAGGATGGATTTAACGCCTCTCCGCCAAATATGATTTTTCGGATGTTTAAATTGGATTCGGGATCTGCTCTCTCCTCCTGCATCAGTTGATAGAAATAACTCGGCGTTTGATTTAAAATAGTCACAGCATCCGATTTTAACAATTGCAAATACCTTTCCGGGTTTTTTGCTATTTGTTTCGGAACAATCACTAATTTGCCCCCATACAGCAGCGCTCCGTACATTTCCCATACTGAAAAATCAAAGCAGAAGGAATGAAACAAAGTCCAAGTGTCCGATGCATTAAAATCAAAAACATTTTTGTTGTTAAATAACAGACGAACCACGTTTTTATGTTCAATGAGCGTGCCTTTCGGATTCCCCGTTGTTCCTGATGTATAAATAACGTAGGCTAATTGATTTGGCATCACGTTCAGATTGAGATTAGATGTTTCGGCGCCGTATGATGACGGATCGTCAAGGAAGACAGTATGACTTTGATAATCGGTACCTTCCAGAAGATGATGCTGCAATAATAAGATAGAGACGTTAGAATCCTCAAGCATATAATGGATGCGTTCTTTCGGATAATCCGGATCGATCGGTACGTAAACGCCCCCGGCTTTCAAAATAGCAAGGATGCCTATCACCATCTCCGGTGAACGTTCCGCCATAATGCCGACAAGCTCCTCGGCCTGAAGTCCTTTGGCAACCAAGGTTCGGGCCAGCTGATTGGCGCGTTCATTTACTACCTGATACGTCAGCTTCTTATCTTCAAAAACAATCGCCGCTTGCTCCGGCGTTCGCTCCGCTTGTTCTTCAAACAATTGATGAATCGTCTTTTCCTTTGGATACTCAGCCGCCGTATCGTTGAACTTGTCTATCAGGAGCGATCGCTCATCCGCTGTTACGATATCGAGGTCTTGAACGCGAATTTCTTGATCGTCCGCCATTTGCTTCATGATTTGCATGAAATGCGTCTGCATCCGTTCGACACTTGCTTGGTCATAAACATCGCGATTGTATACAAAACGAATGTCAATTTCTCCATCCGGCATCACGATAAAAGTAAAATCGTAATGAGTATGTTCTTCCATATGAAAATCGAGAATGTCTAATGCGTTGTCATCCTGCTTCATATGTTCTATTTGTTTCTCAACCGGGTAATTTTCAAATACCATAATATGATTGATCAACTGCTGCTTTTGCTCAGTTTGAGCCTGAATGTCATACAACGGAAATGTATCATATTTTTGAGAAGCCAGTGCCCGCTCCTGGTTCATTTTCAATACTTGTGCAGCTGTCATATCAGACTGCGTATGAATACGTACGGGAATGGTATTGATAAATAAACCGACCATGGTTTCAATTCCCGGAATTTCTGCCGGTCTGCCGGATACGACCGTGCCGAAGACGACATCCTGACTCCCGTTGTATCTTTGCAGCAATAAGCCCCATGCGGTTTGTATCCATGTATTGACGGTGACTTGCTGGCGGCTTGCGGCCCGTTTTATTTCGTCTGTGAGCCGCTTTCCTAAACGAAACTCATGCTCACCTTTTTCGTATCCTTTCGCCCGGTCGGAAGATTGTTCTTGTAACAAAACAGTCTGCCCTTCATAACCTTCTAAATAGTTGCGCCAATAGGCTGACGCCTGCTTGTGATCTTGTTGATCCAGCCATTCGATATATCGGCTGTATGGGGTGACGGCTCCCCGCTTCGGCTGCCTTTGCTCAAGTATTGCATAATAGGTTTCAAACACTTCTTTCGTAACAAGAGGCAAACACCAGCCATCCATTAAAATATGATGAAAGCTCCATATCAACCGCGCTTGGTCTTCCTCTGTCCGCAGGATCGATACGCGCATTAAAGCATCCCGGGTGAGATTGAATCCCCGCGCCTTATCTCTTCTTGCAAAATCGGCAATAAACTCGCTGCGCTGATGACTGTTCATGCTGCGAATATCTTCAACGGCCGTTTCAATCGGCTTTTGCCGGAATACAATCTGCAAAGGCTGATCTTTCCATTCTGTATAAAAAAGAGTCCGAAGAATGTCATATTTTTCGGCCAGATGCGCCAAACTCATCCTGAATGCATCGATATCCAAGAAACCTTTCAGATCAAAAGCGGCTTGTTCAAAGTAAGCTTCGGAAGCCGAATCGATCAAGCTGTGGAACAACATTCCTTTCTGCATCGGGGTTAATGGGTATATATTTTCAATGTCACCGAGATGACTCGTTTGCTGCACAAATTGATCTAATTCACCGATCGTTATACCTTTTAACGAAATATCGCTTGGCGTCAGGTGAATTTGATCTTGAGCATCACAATGTGCGATGACTTGCTGCAGGCTGCTTTTTAAGAGATCGGCACAGGCTTCCATTGTTTCTCTTTGATATTGTTTACCGCAATAGCTGATGGCCAGCGACAATCGGCCGTCTGAAATCATGCCGTTGATATCAAGTGTATAGGTCAAGGGACGATTGTCACTGGCTGTTTTCCCGCTTGAGTAAGGGGATACCTCCATCTTGCCGTTCCGGACATCTTGATCAAATTGACCCAAATAATTGAAACGTATTTCCGGATGTCCGGTCCATTCATGTGCCTTCGGGTGATCGGACAAATATTTGATCAGGCCGTAACCTATTCCTTTTTGGGGGATCTGACGCAAATTTTCTTTCACTGTTTTAATCCGCCCGGTGATATCCTGATCAGCTTTGATTTGAAGCGAAACCGGATATAGACTTGTGAACCATCCCACCGTACGCGAAATATCGAGATCCGGAATGATAGACTCTCTGCCGTGTCCTTCAAGATCAATGAGAATGTCTTCATATCCGGTCCAACGATGAATAGCAGTTCCCAGACCGGTCAGTAATAAATCGTTCATATCGGTCGAATAAGCCCGGTGAGCGTTTTTTAATAAACGTTCGGTTTCCTCAACGGTCCATTGAACGATGACCGTTTCCTTGTCTTTGGCCAGACCGGTCTCCTGTTCATTGTCCTTTGGCAATGTTTGCTGCGGATTATGTTTCTGTCTGAACCAGTATTGATTTTCCGCTTCGAATTCCTGACTTTCTGCATAACGATTCAACTGTTCAGCCCATAACAGGTAAGAGTCCGTTTTCTTCGGAAGCCGGATCGCTTCGCCGTTTTGAAGCTGCTCATAAGCTGCCGCTATATCCTCAAGTAAAATCCTCCACGATACGCCGTCGATGACCAGATGATGAACCGCAATCAGCAAATGATCTCCCTCTTGACACCGGAACAATCCCAGTTTCATGAGCGGTCCTTCAGCTAAATGAATGGATTGCTGAATCTCATTGGAAATGGTTTCTATCGTCTTAGACACATTTTTTTCTTCGCGTAATGAGATCACTTCAAGGCTGAACAGATCACCTTCATCGATCCCGCGATTTCGGGCTTCATATCCATCTTCTGTCGGAACATAGACCATGCGCAAAGCATCGTGATGCTCTGTGATCTTCTTCATGACGTCCCGAAGCTTTGATTCATCCAGTCCCTCTTTCCAATAAAGCATAACCGCTTGATTATAATGGTGTAATTCCGGGTATTTCTGGTCAAAAAACCAATGCTGAATCGGTGTCAGCAGCGCCCGGCCTTTGATTTCTCCTTGTTCTGCGATTCGGGTTACCGGCTCTACGTATGGAACAAGCTCGGAGATCGTTGGGTATTTAAACAAGTGTTTGATTTCAAACTTATACCCGGCTTGGTATAATCTTGAGGACACTTGAATCGACTTAATGGAATCGCCCCCCAATTCGAAGAAATGATCTGAGATTCCGACCCGTTCTAAACCTAAGACCGACTCCCACACCGCGGCCAGTATTTTTTCCAGTTCTGTTCGAGGAGCTTCATAGTTCATGCCTGTAAGATTCTCTCTTGGAGAAGGAAGGGATTTACGGTCTATTTTCCCGTTGAAAGTAAGCGGCATCTCTTCCAGCTGAACGAAATACGCAGGTATCATATAGGATGGAAGCTGCCGGGACAGCTCTTCACGGAGCTCGCCTGCAGTTAAAGCATGTTGTGCGGTATAATAGGCGCACAAGGATGTTTCCCCATCGATTTCCCGGGCGATAACGATGGCTTCTTTGATCACCGGCAGCTGAAAAAAAGCGCCTTCGACTTCGCCGATTTCAATGCGGTAACCGCGGATTTTCACCTGGTGATCAATCCGGCCCAAATACTCGATATTGCCGTCCGGCAGCCATCTTGCCAAGTCTCCCGTCCGGTATATCCGTTCTCCTGATGCAATCGGATGGTTTACAAACTTCTCGGCCGTCAGTTCGGGACGATTCAAGTAGCCCCTTGCAAGCCCATCGCCCGCTATGCACAGTTCTCCCGCCACACCGATCGGCTGCATATGTTCCAAATCAGCATGTAATATATACAATTGAATGTTGGAAATCGGTTTGCCTATCGGAATCGATGCATATGTTTCTTCCGTCTGGCAATCAAAGTATGATACATCAATTGTTGCCTCAGTCGGTCCGTACAAGTTGATGATTTGAGCCTGGCTCACCGATGTGATGATGTGTTTGAAGCCTGCGACATGTACAGGCTTCAAAGCCTCGCCGCTTGCAAACACATGTCTTAATGACGCTAATTTTTGTTTCAACATCCCGCTTGGCTTCTGATCCATGGATTCCAGGAAGGCATGCAGCATCGCCGGTACAAAATGCATTGTGCTGACGCCTTTTTGTGCAATTGTATCTAAAATCAGCTCGGGATTCTTTTCTCCTCCGTTTGGCAGCAGAACCAATCTGGAACCTGATATCGTCCACCAGAACAGTTCCCACACTGATACATCAAAGGTGATCGCAGTTTTTTGCAGAATCGCATCACGCTCATCAAGAGGGTATTTTTCCTGCATCCACACCAGCCGATTGATGACCGACCGGTGCTCAACCATAACCCCTTTCGGCTTGCCCGTTGAACCCGATGTATAAATAACATAGGCCAGATGATCCGGACCAGCAGCCGGCTCTACATTCGACCCGTCTTCACAAAAGTTTTGCGGATTTTTCATATCCAGCACTTTTCCCGTAAAAGGTACTCTCTCTTGCGATTGATTCTGCACGAGTAACAACTTCGTATCCGAATCCTCCAATATGTATCGAACCCGTTCCTCCGGATAGCCCGGGTCAATCGGTACATACGCCCCGCCGGCTTTCAAGATCCCGAAGATCCCTACAATCATATCCAGGGAGCGTTCGGCCATAATCCCAACCGGCTGATCCGGCTGCACGCCTTCAGATTGCAGTGTCCGAGCGAGTTGATTCGCCCTTTCATTCAATTCCCGGTACGTCAGCCGGCTATCCTCGTAGACAACAGCCGTTTGATCAGGGGTACGTTCCGCTTGTTCCTCCAAAAATTGATGAATCGTTTTTTCTTTTGGATACTCTGCAGCAGTTTGATTATAGGCGATGAGTTGATTTGTCTCTGAGTCTGACAGAATATTAAGCTGGCGGATCATAAGGTCGGGTTGGAATAACAAAATCGAAAAAATCCGGTTTACATGTTCGATCACTTGCATCATATACTGGCGATCATAAGCGTGTTCATTATAAGTTAACTTTAAATGAATCGAATCATTTTCTATGGAAAACTGAAATAATGTATCAGCAGCAGCCGTTTCTATAAAACGAATGGGGTGAAGCTGATCTAGTGATACGATCGTATGGATCATTGGCAAATGATTTGAATCGTAGTTCAGATTTAATGGACCGGCCATTTTATCGAAAGGAACGTGCTGATGTAAGATGGCTCCGTTCAGCGTATGTTTAAATTCATTAAATATGGATTTAAACGTGCCATCCGCATTTATGTTTTGTTTGATTAACATGACTTGATCTAAACGAAGGTCTTCATCGGTTTCGTCTTCAAAGGTCGGTACACCTACAATAACGCCCTCTTCCCCCGTATATTTGTACAAAAGACACTCGATTCCGACCAGGAGAACCATATAAACGGCCATTGGCGATTTATTCGTCATCTTCATGATGCGCAGGGATACATCGGAGCTCAATGAACTGTGAATACGGTTGGGTGCACTCGACGAATCATGCTCTATTGTTGAGTCCGACATTTGAAACGAAGGGATTGCACTGGGACGATCTTCCGCATCGAACATGCTGCTCCAGAACAACTCCTGTTGCTTAAATTCTGACATTAATATCCCTCCAGTAAGTTTTAGCCGGCTGACCGCTGTCCCCGTAAAAACATCATGCGGGGACAGCCGGTACCGGCCGTTTTTAGAAATTCAATTCGATTTCGCTTGCAAAGTGTTCACTTTTGTTTACTTTCTCACTTAATTGAATTTCTTTTAAAGGAATCGATGGGTCTTTTATGATCGCCGACAGAATCATGGCGTAATCCTTGCTCAGCGTAGCGATGGTTTTCTGTTTGAACAGCTTCGTGCAGTACTCAAAGCTTCCTTGTATCTCGTGCGGATTCATCACGAAGGTCAGCTGCAAATCAAATTTGGCCGCCGTATTTGTTTGTTCATATGGTCTGACCGCGAGAGAGTCCAATTCGATATCCGTTTGTTCCGTATTTTGCAGAACAAACATCGTATCGAATAACGGATTACGGCTTAAGTCCCGTTTCACTCCCAATTTCTCAACTAATTCTTCAAAAGGATATTCTTGATTTTCATAAGCTTTCAGCATCGTTTCTTTTGTTTCCGTTACATAGTCCATAAAGGTCTTTTCTCCAGCCGGGGCCGTACGGATGGCCAGCGTATTCACAAACATCCCGATAATATGCTGTAAATCTTCATGCATTCTTCCCGCAATAGGCGTACCGACGACGATATCTTCCTGACCGCTGTATTTGGCCAGCAGTATGTTATAGGCTGACAGCAAGATCATGTAAGCGGTCGATCCGGTCAATTCTTCCATCTGTTTTATACCCTGGACCACGGTCTCATCGAGAGCGAAATTGTATCGTTTGCCTTCAAAGCTTCGAATTCGCGGTCTGGTAAAATCTTTCGGCAGCTCAAATGGCGGGAGTTCCTCATGAAATACATTCAGCCAATAGTTCTCCTGCCTCTTGATGCGTTCCCTCTGCTCCGCCTGCTGCTGCCATACAGTGTAATCTTTGTATTGAATTCGGAGCGGGGTTAATTCTTTGCCGTCATACAATTGAATCAGTTCTTCAACAAAAATATTCATAGAAGCGCCGTCTGAAACGATATGATGCATGTCAAACATGAAAACATGTCTGTCCTGTTCTAATTCAATGAGTCCGGCCCGAAGCAATGGAGCCTGACTGAGATCGAAAGGCCGCACAAAATTGCGGAACAGCTCCTCGACCTCTTCATCAGCTGCTTTGTACCTTTCTATAGAGAAATCCGTTTGCGGCTTGATCACCTGCACCAGCTCTCCGCGGACCATTTCAAATCCGGTTCGTAGCGATTCATGGCGCTGGATCAGACTTTGGAACGCAGATTGTAAACGATTCATGTCGATCCTGCCTTCCAATGTCAAAATCCCCGGCATGTTGTAACTTAGTTCTCCGCCTTCAATTTGTGTAGACAGGTAAACCATCTTTTGTACAGATGAAACAGGATAAACATCTTTGGCTTCTGCAACAGGGATTTCATCCGGTCCGCTGGTTTCCGCGCCTGCAATGACCCTCGCCATTTCTTCAATCGTCGGGTATTGAAACACTTCTCTCAATGAAATGCTTTTGTCGAATTGCTTATGGATCTTGGTAACGAGCGTCATCCCCCGTAACGAATGCCCGCCTAGATCGAAAAAGTTATCTTTGACGCCGACTTGTTCTACCTTCAATACTTCTTTCCAGATGTGAACCAGCTGCTCTTCCGGTCTTGTCCTTGGAGCAACATAGTCAATCCCGGTCTGCAAGCCTGCTTCAGGCAGCGGTAACGCGCTGCGATTCACTTTTCCATTGGAGGTTAACGGCATTTGCTCCAGTTGCATCAAGTATGAAGGAACCATGTAGCCTGGTATTTGATCGGAGAGTTTTTCTTTAAGCTGATTGATCGGCAGTGACTTCTCCCCTGTAAAATAGGCATACAAATCGCTTTGCCCCTCTGCATTTTCTCTGACCAGGATCACCGCTTCTTGTACATGCTCGATGTTGAGAAGAGCGGCTTCCACCTCGCCAAGTTCGATCCGGTAACCGCGAATTTTGACCTGGTGATCCTTTCTTCCGGCATATTCAATGTTTCCATCCGGCAGGTAACGGGCAAGGTCGCCTGTTTTATACATCCGCTCTCCGATTACAAACGGATCGGCCACAAACTTTTCGCCCGTTAATTCAGGCAAGTTCAGATACCCCCGTCCTACTCCGTCTCCGGCGATGCACAGCTCACCTTTTACACCTATAGGCAGCATCCGATCATGGGAATCAACAATATACACACGGTTGTTGCCCAGCGGTTTGCCGATCGGCACGTAACCGCCGTCGTCAGCGGATGCCAATGTCTCCGGTACGATGTGAAAGACTGATGCATCCACGCAGGTTTCCGTCGGACCGTATACATTGGTTATGAGCGGCATTGATGACCCGTTCGAAGCGAACAATTCAAGCAATTGCGCCACCGTCGCCTGCGGGAGCGCCTCTCCTCCAATAAGCATGTGCCGGATCGTTACCCCATGAAGGCTGTCTGCAGCGATAAGCAATTGCAAATGTGACGGTGTTCCGTCTGTTACGTCAATACGGTGGGTGCGATAATAGTTTGACAAGGCATAACCGTCTGATACTGATGCTTTAGGGACGATATACAGTGCATGTCCCCCTAACAGTGCCGCGAAAATTTGCTTGACCGATGCATCGAAATAGTACGGTGCCAACAAAGACACACGCAATCCCGAATCATAAGCACCGTACACTTGTCCGCGGAGCCCCTCCATCAAATGAAGGACCTGGCGATGCTCAATCAGCGTGCCTTTTGGCTTGCCGGTTGTGCCTGATGTGTAAATCACATACGCCAAGTGATCCGGTCCGGCTGCCGTCACCAGATTCGAGCCATCCCCGCTGTTCATTCGTTCGTCATTCAGCAGTAAAATCTCTCCGGCAAAGGATACACGATCTTGTAAATGGGGCTGTGCCAGCAGAACCTTTGCTCCTGAATCCTCCAGAATATAGCAGAGGCGTTCCTGCGGGCTGTCCGGATCCATCGGCACATACGCGCCCCCGGCTTTCAGGATCGCCATAATCCCCACGATCATTTCCAGAGAACGTTCTGCCAGAATACCCACAGGCTGGTCAGGCTGCACGCCTTCGCTTCTTAAAATCCGCGCCAGGCGGTTGGCCCGCTCATTCAGCTCACGGTATGTGAATCGGCTTTTCTCGTAAACTGCGGCCGTATGTTCCGGCGTGCGCTCCGCCTGCTCCTCGAACAATTGGTGAATTGTTTTGTCCCTTGGGCAGTCTATCGCCGGTTGGCCCCATCTCTCCACAATCTGCTCTTTCTCCTTCGCGGTGATCATCTCCAGCGATGAAAGCGGCGCCTGCGGATTATTCGCAATCGCCTCGATCAATTGGATAAAGTGCTTTGCCATGCGTTCCGCAGTTTCCTGCTTGTACAGCGCTGCCGCGTAACTGATCATACCTGTAATTCCGTCTTCATTCTCTGCCGCTTGGAACGTCAGGTCGAACTTCGCCATCGCATGGTTGTCCGGATAAGGGGTAAAACGCACATCATCGAGGCTCAATTCTCCCTGTTCTGTGTTTTGCCATATGAACATCGTGTCAAACAGCGGATGGCGGCTGAAATCCCGGGACACATTCAGCTTGTCCACCAGTTCGTCGAATGGATACTCTTGGTTTTCATACGCTTTTAATGTATGCTCTTTGACTTCCTGCACGTATTCCCGGAATGTTTTTTCCCCGACCGGATTCGTTCGTATCGCCAGTGTGCCCACGAACATGCCGATTAAGCTTTCCAAATCCGAATGGGTTCTTCCGGCAATCGGGCTGCCTACTACGATGTCTTCTTGCCCGCTGTATTTGGCAAGCATGGTCGTATAAGCAGCCAGCAGGACCATGTACAGCGTGCTTTCGCTCTTCAGCGCCAAGCCTTTCAGCTGTTCCGTCAACTCCGGTCCGATGACAAACTCGATTTGTCCTCCTTCAAAGCTCCGCGCAGCCGGTCTTCCGTAGTCGGTTGGCATATCCAGCACCGGAACCTCTCCGCTGAACACATCCAGCCAGTACGCTTCCTGTTTCTTCATCCGTTCGCTTTGCATATCCGACAGCTGCCACGCCGCATAATCTTTATACTGAACCCGCAATGGCGGCAATTCTTTTCCTTCATATAATGAAACGAACTCTTCAATCAAATTCTTGATAGATACGCCATCGGAAATGATATGATGCATGTCAAACAGCAGCAAATGGCGGTCTTTTGCAAGCTCGATCAGTCCTACCCGCAGCAGCGGCGCTTTCTCCAAGTCAAATGCCCGCACAAACCCATGAACGAGGGCTTCCGCCTGTTCTTCTTTCGCTTGAGTGAATTCCACTGCAAATTGGACGTCGTCATAGATCCGCTGCACCGGTTCTCCATCTATCAGTTCAAAGCCGGTACGCAGCGTTTCATGGCGCTGAATCAGCTTGCGGATCGCTTTCTCGACAAGTTCCCGATCCAGAGCTCCATCGGCTCTCATGACACTCGGCATGTTGTAGCTCAGCTCTCCGCCTTTCAGCTGATTCAAAATGTACAGCCGTTTCTGCGCCGAGGAGACGGCATAGTATTCTTTTGCTTCAACGGTCGGGATAGATGTATATGCTGTGTGTTTCATTCCGGTAATCGTTTCTGCCATTTCTTCAATTGTTGGCGATCGGAACACTTCCCGCAGCGGCAGGCTGACCCCCATCTCTTTGTGCAGCTTCGCCGTCAGCGTCGTTGCCCGCAGCGAGTGACCGCCGATGTCGAAGAAATTGTCTTTCACGCCGATACGCGGAAGTCCAAGCACCTCTTGCCAGATATGCGCCAGCTGCGCTTCCGCCGCTGTACGGGGAGCAACGTATTCGATCCCTGTTTGCACGCCTCCTTCTGGTGCTGGCAATGCTTTGCGGTCGATTTTTCCGTTTGCCGTTAACGGCAAACGCTCCAGTTGGATAAAGTACGACGGGATCATATACCCCGGCAATTCCTGCGACAGCGCTATTCGCAGCTCGCTCACCATCAGCTCGGTGTTCGCTGAAAAGTATGCGCATAGCTGCTTTTCTCCGTCTCCGTCTTCAAGAGCGGTGACTACTGCTTCCTGTACCGCCTCTATCTTTAAGAGCTGAGCTTCCACCTCGCCGAGTTCGATCCTGTATCCTCGAATTTTCACTTGATGATCGATCCGGCCCAAATATTCGATGTTACCGTCCGGCAGCCATCTCGCCAGATCGCCCGTCCGGTACATCCGTTTGCCGGGTTCGAACGGATGATCCGCGAACTTCTCCGCAGTCAGCTCAGGACGGTTCAGGTACCCCCTCGCCAGTCCGTCGCCTGCGATACAAAGCTCTCCCGGTACTCCGACTGGCTGTAGACGCATTGATCCCGGTGCCATCATATACAGCTGTATATTCGAGATCGGCTTGCCGATCGGTACCGATGCATACGCTTGGTTCGCTTCGCAGTTGAAGTACGACACATCGACTGTTGCTTCCGTCGGGCCGTACAGGTTGATCAGTTGGGCGCCGTTCACAGGCGTAATAAGGCGATGAAATCTTGCCGTATGTGCCGGCATTAATGCCTCGCCGCTTGCAAACACTTGCCGCAACGTACGCAGCTTGCTTGTCTGTCCGCTCGCCGTCTGTGTTTCCGCAAACTTCAGGAAGGCGTGCAGCATCGCCGGGACGAAATGCATTGTCGTGATACTTTGCTCTTCTATTGTGTTCCAAATCACTTCAGGGTCTTTCTCTCCGCCGAGCGGAAGCAGGCACACCTTCGCACCGGTCAAAGCCCACCAGAACAGCTCCCATACCGAGACGTCGAAGGTGATCGCTGTCTTTTGTAAAATCGTATCGCCGCTGCCGATCGGATAAGCCTTTTGCATCCACATCAGCCGGTTTATAACCGGACGATGTTCAACCATAACCCCCTTGGGCTTGCCGGTCGATCCGGACGTGTAGATTACATATGCCCTATCGCCCGCACCGGACAGCGGATCCAAGTTAGAAACGTCATCATCGTAAACGGAAGTATCATCGAGATCGATGACCGTTCCTGCAAAAGCAACCCGTTCTTTCACGTGACGCTGTGACAGCAGCAGGGTCGCTCCTGAATCTTCAAGGATGTAGCGGATGCGTTCCTCCGGGTAATCCGGGTCGATTGGCACATAAGCGCCTCCCGCTTTCAGGATTGCATAAATCCCGACCATCATTTCTAGAGAACGCTCAGCCATGATCGCAACAAGCTGGTCGGCCTGTAGGCCTTCAGCTCGTAAAGTGCGTGCTAGTTGATTGGCCCGTTCATTTAACTCAAGGTATGTCATACGCTGCTCCTCGAATATAACCGCCTCATGGTCCGGCGTCCGGAGTGCTTGTTCCTCGAACAGCTGATGAATCGTTTGTTCACGTGGGTAATGCATTTCGTTAGACTGAAAACGGCTGTGCAGCTGTTCTTTTTCCTGCTGCGTCAGAAGTTCCATTTCTTCTATTTTGACAGACGGCAGCTGCAATACTTGCTGCATAAGCTGTTCAAAATGTCCGCGAATCCGCTCTGCCTCTGATTGTTCATATTCATTTCGGTTAAAACTAAAATGAACGGTGAGTTGTTCGCCAGGGATGACAACTACATTAAAATCGTAATGGGTGTGTTCTTCTATATGGAAATTCACGATATTTAAATCCGCAGCATCATGGCCCTCTTCAACTTGCTGCCCTATCGGATAATTTTCAAAGA
The DNA here is from genome assembly GCF_018861275.1 of Bacillus sp. JNUCC-22. Classification (NCBI taxonomy): domain Bacteria; kingdom Bacillati; phylum Bacillota; class Bacilli; order Caryophanales; family Bacillaceae; genus Bacillus; species Bacillus sp. JNUCC-22. The sequence goes on from NZ_CP076408.1 coordinate 1,900,739, forward strand.
TCATGATATGATCAATTAAGTTTTGCTTTTGTTCCGTTTGGGCCTGAATTTCGTATAAAGGATAGGTATCGTACGATTGGGAAGCAAGCGCGTTTTGTTGAACCATTTGCATCGTATCAGCAAAAGTGCTGTCCTCATCGCAGCAGATGCGGACAGGAATCGTATTGATGAACAGACCGATCATCTGTTCTACATCAGGAATTTCCGCCGGCCTTCCCGACACGACACTGCCGAAGACAACGTCTGCGGACCCGCTGTATTTCTGTAACAAAATCCCCCATAACGTTTGGATCAACGTATTTAACGTAACCTGATGCTGATTTGCGATCTGCTGTAATTGTTTTGTCTGTTCGTGATCAAATCGGCAGATCACATTGGCATAGGCGTATTCTTTTTGTTCATGCTGCGCTATTTTATGAAGAAGCGTGGTTTCACCTTTATATCCTTCAAGATACCCGCTCCAGTACCGCTTTGCCGCTCCCTGATCTTGGCGGTCAAGCCACTCGATATAGTCGCTGTAAGGAGCTGCCGATGGCGGTTCTGGTTCCCTGCCTTCCTGTAAGGCGCTATAATGATCAAACACTTCCTTCGTGATAAGAGACAGGCACCAGCCATCCATCACAATATGATGGAAGCTCCAAATCAAATGATATTTGCGGTCTTCCATCCGGAAAATCGCTATGCGCATCAGCGGATCCAGAGCCAAGTCAAATCCTTTTGCCTTGTCTTCTCTTTGATATGCTGCGATTGCATCCTCTCTCAGGTGTTCCTCTATATCACGCAAATCTGTAAAATGAATTTGCGGTGTTTGCGTTTTATAGACAATTTGTAAAGGAGTATCGTTCCAGCCGCTGTAAAAACGGGTTCTGAGCACGGCGTATGTTTCAAATAATCGTTCAAGGCTTGCTTTAAACCAATCAATCTTTAACTCTCCCTGCAAATCAAACGATGCTTGTTCAAAATAAGAACTTGAGGCCTCGTCCAGCAGGCTGTGGAAGAGCATTCCTTTCTGCATCGGAGTGAGCGGATACACGTTTTCAACCTCACCTGCATGCGGCAGTTGAATGAGGAGCTGATCCAATTCGTCAATGGACATGCCCTTTAACAAAATATCGCTTGGTGTCAGTTCCGATTGTTCTTTATGAACGCAATGCGTAATGATGGTCCGCAGGCGGCTTTGAATCGTTTCCGATAACCGCATGATCGTTTCTTTTGCGTACTGTTTGCTGCTGTAGCTGATCGTAAGCTTCAGCCGGCCCTCGGTGATCATTCCGTTTATATTCAATACATACGGTCTTTCTTGATTTCCGCTTGAGTCTGAACCGCAAGAATAAGAAGATAATTGAACCCCATGCTGCTGTAAATCTTGGTCAAACTGTCCAAGGTAGTTAAAGCTGATCTCAGGATTGAGTTTCGATGGCATTCCGCCGCTTAAGTACCTTGCTATTCCATATCCGATCCCTTTATGCGGAATTTGGCGCAATCCTTCTTTGGTCGTCTTGATATAATCAGAGATTTCTTTGCCCGGCTGCGCGTGCAGCACAACCGGATACAGACTTGTAAACCACCCGACCGTGCGGGAGATATCTATATCTTGTATAATCTGTTCTCTGCCGTGTCCCTCTAAATGAATCGGAATTTGTGCCAGTCCTGACCAATGCGATATGGAAAGACCGAGAGAAGTTAAAAGCAAATCGTTTATTTCCGTGTTATAAGCGCGATTCGCTTGTTTTAATAGCAGATCCGTTTCCTCTTTCGTCCATTCCACAGTTGCTGTTTCACTGTCTTTTGCAGTTGTAGGGGTTTCATGAAAATCTTTAGGCAGCGGTTTGACTTCGGTTTGTTCGATCTTTGTCCAATATTCCTGTTCTTGTTTTATGGTTTCACTTTGCGCGTATTCTGAAAGTCTCTTAGCCCATAATTGGAAAGAGTTTGTTTTTTGCGGCAGTTGAATTACTCGCCCGTTCTCGGCTTGCTTGTAGCCGCTAACGATATCTTCCAGTAAAATGCGCCATGAAATCCCGTCTATAATCAAATGATGGATGGCAATGAGCAGATGATCTCCATTTGCGCATTGAAACAACCCGGCTTTCATTAACGGCCCATCACTTAAACGCATACTGCTTTGTATCTCATCAGCCTTGGCTTCAATTGTACGGCCCGGATCGGGATCTTCTTTCAGATTCAGGACTTCTAAGCGGTACAGTCCGCTTTGGGCGATTTCTTCATTCTGTGCCTCACAGCCATTTTCCGTAGTCCGGAACGTCATGCGGAGCGCATCGTGATGTTCAGCAAGCTTTTGCAGGGTTTGACGAAGCTGCGTTTCCTGAAAACCTTCCGGCGCATGCAGCATGACGGCTTGATTATAATAATGCTGATCTGTTGTTGTTTGTTCGAAAAACCAATGCTGAATAGGAGTCAGGCTGACTTTTCCTTTGACCTCACCTTGATCGGCTATACGCAGATTCTGCTTGATATGCGGACTCAATTCTGCAATTGTTGCATATTGAAACAAGTCTTTGATTTCCATTTTGTATCCTTGCTGATTTAATCTGGAGGATACTTGAATGGATTTAATGGAATCTCCGCCAAGGTCAAAGAAATTATCAAGAATACTGACGTTTTCAGCGCCTAATACCGATTCCCAGGCAGAAACTAATATTTCTTCAGCTTTTGTTCGGGGAGCTTTATACTCTGCTCTGTCCTGCAGTTCGAAATCCGGAGCAGGCAGCCCTTTTCTGTTTATTTTTCCGTTAGAAGTTAAAGGCATTTCATCAAGCTCAATAAAATAAGCCGGAACCATATAACTTGCAAGGGTTTGAGACAATTGTTTCCTGAGCCGGGTTGCCGTTGTTTGCCCGCCGCTCACGTAATATGCACACAATTGTTTAAACCCGTGGACGTCCTCTCTGGCTGTAACGACAGCTTCCTTGATCGCTTCTTCTTGAAGCAGTGCCGCCTCGATCTCGCCTAATTCGATACGATAGCCTCTGATTTTCACTTGTTCATCTATTCTGCCCGCATATTCAATGTTTCCGTCCGCCAGCCACTTCGCCAAATCTCCGGTCTTATACATCTTCGCTCCGGGTTCAAACGGGTCATCGACAAATTTCTCTGCTGTTAATTCGGGACGGTTCAAATATCCTCTTGCCACACCGGCGCCGCTGATATAGATCTCTCCCGGCACTCCGATCGGTGCGGGTTTCATATTCTCATCAAGAACGTAAATGCTCGTGTTTGCCGCAGCGGTTCCGATCGGTACCGATTCCCGTCTGTCCTTTGCGGCATCGTAACGGTAAATCATGCAGCCGACAACAGTTTCCGTCGGTCCGTACTCATTGCATATTTCAATCCGGCCTTCGAACTGTTCATGAATGCTGCGGGCTAACCGGGTGCTTAAGTTTTCCCCGCCCACAATCATTCTTCGGACAGCCGTTTGATCGGCAATGTTCATTTCTTTCAAGACCTGCAAATGGGCCGGGGTCAATTTAATGATATCCACCCTCGGGTCCCGCACAATTGATTCAAGCAGAGCTGTTTTATCCTCTCCGTCATAGACGATGATTGCATTGCCTGTGACAAGCGGCGTGAAAATAGAAGTCACCGTCAGATCAAAAGAAATTGACGAATACAATGGGAAGTTGGCTTTCTCGCCTTTTACATAAACTTCTTTCGCCCACCAAATATAATTGGTCAAGCCTCCGTGCTCGATTAGTACGCCTTTTGGCCGGCCTGTGGAACCTGACGTATAAATGACATATGCCAAATGGCTCACATCATTTATCGGAGCAAGGTCAGAGCCATTTTGGTGATAAGAACTTTCATCATCAAGTAAAACCGTGACGCCTTCATAGGCAAGCTGTTTCCTGACGTCCCGCTGCATTAAAACGATTCCGGCTTGGGAGTCATCCAGCATATACCGGATGCGGTCTTGCGGATATTCCGGATCTATAGGGACATAGGCTCCGCCTGATTTTAAAACGGCAAGGATTCCGACCACCGATTCGATGCTGTTTCTTGTGATGATGGCTACAGGCTGATCCGTCTGCACTCCTTTCGCTCTTAACGTTCGCGCCAGGCGGTTGGCCCGCTTATTGAGCTCTCCGTACGTGAGCTGCCTGTCCTTATCAATGAGGGCTGCTTGATCGGGCGTACGCTGCGATTGCTCTTCAAATAATTGATGAACCGGCGTCTGCGGGAACGGCGCAGCCGTGTCGTTCAGCGTCTGCAGAAGGGTTCTTCTTTCGCCTTCCGTTAACAATTCCGCTTGATCCACCCGGATATCCGCATCTGTCACGACTTGATGCAGGATTTGCATGAAATGTTCCCGAACCCGCTCTATGCTTGCCCGCTCATACACATTTGCATTGTATTCAAAAGAGATGTTCATCTCGTCGCCCGGTATAACGGTCAAATTAAAATCGTAGTTGGTCTGTTCTTCCATTTGTACGTTGGAAATCGTGATGGATGTTCCGTTTTGGCGGCCTATACTTTCCATATACTGATCAACCGGATAATTTTCGAATATCATTAAATGTGTAATTAAATCTTGCTTTTGCGTTGTACGCGCTTGAATATCGTACAGTGGGTGCGTCTCAAATTGTTGAGACGCTACAGCCCTTTCCTGCGCCTCTTTCATAAGCCCGGCAAACGTTGTCCCGGCTTCACACCGGAACCGGACGGGAATGGTGTTAATGAATAAGCCGATCATGGTTTCCACGTTTGGAATTCCAGCAGGTCTTCCGGATACAACACTTCCAAACACAACGTCCCGGCTGCGGTTATATTTCTGCAGCAAAACCGCCCATGCCGTCTGCAGCAGCGTGTTCAGCGTGACATGATGCTTGCCTGCCGTCCGCTTCATTTTCGAAGTGAGATCGGAGCTTATGTCACACGTCACTTTTTCAGGAACGTATCGTCCGTCTTCCGCTGCATGGTGATCCTTAGGAAGGCCGGTTTGCTCCTCATATACCTCCAAGTACTGATCCCAATAAGCCGTGGCCTCTTTCGCATCTTGCCGGCCGAGCCATTCAATATATTGACTGTACGGAGTAATTGACGATTGTTCAGGCTGCTTTTGCTGAAGCAAAGCAAAGTAATTCTCGAAAATTTCTTTTGTAATCAGCGGCAGACACCAGCCGTCCATCAAAATATGGTGGAAACTCCAGATAAAACGGTATGTCTTTTCATCCGTACGAAGGATGAATAACCGCATTAACGCGCCTTTTTCTAAGTCGAACCCCCGCATCTTATCTTCTCTGGCATACTGCTGAATCATCGCTTCTTTTTGAGATTCCTTCATCTCTCGTAAGTCATTGAATTGAAAGCCGATTTTTTTCGTTTTGAATATGATTTGGAGCGGCTGATCCTTCCAGCCTCTGTAAAAATTCGTGCGGAAAATATCATATTTTTGCGATAAGCCGTCCAAGCTTTTTGAAAATGAATCAATTTCCAGATCTCCATGCAGATCAAACATCGTTTGCTGAAAATAAGCACCAGAATTCGGATCAAATAAGCTGTGAAACAGCATGCCCTTCTGCATCGGCGTTAATGGATAAATATTTTCCGCTTCGCCTAATTCACGCGTCTGCTCCAAAAGCTGTTCCAGTTCGTCGATTGAGATGTCTTTTAACAGGATGTCACTTGGTGTGAGAGAAGTCTGCTGCCGGCTTACGCAATGCGCAATGACTTCTTGCAGACTTTCTTTCAACCCCCGGGCAAATTGCGCCATAGTAGATCTTTCGTATTGTTTGCTGCTGTAGCTCAGTGTCAGTGATAATGTCCCTTCGGCAATCATTCCGTTCAAATCAAGCACGGCCGTTCTCTCTTGGTTTTCGTTCATTGACAACCCTGTGGAAAAAGGCGAGATGCGCAAAGCCTGATGCTTCAGGTCTTGGTCAAATTGTCCCAAATAATTAAACGATATCTCCGGATTCAGCTGCAGGCTGTCGGCTTCCGAGTGCCCGGATATATATTTGATGATACTGTAATTCATTCCTTTGTCAGGGATACGGCGCAGCCCTTCTTTTACGATCTTGATCCGCTGCGACAGGTTTTTTCCGGCTTCCATCCTCAGGACGACAGGGTACTGGCTTGTGAACCATCCTATCGTGCGGGAAATGTCAGCATCCGGAATAATCGGTTCTCTCCCGTGGCCTTCCAAATTCACGACAATCTCTTCCGTGCCTGTCCACTTGTGAACAGCCAGCCCTAACGAAGTCAGCAGCAGATCGTTGATATCCGTGTTGTAGGCGCGGTTCGCTTGTTTTAATAATTGCTCCGTTTCCTCTTTTGTCCATTGAATCGTCACTTCTTCGCTGTCTCTTAATAACGATCCTTCGCTGATAGTGTCCTTAGGCAATGGCTGAGGCTTTATACTTGAAAGCTCAGTCCAATACGCAATCTCCTCTTCCATATCGGTTTCCGCCGCATATTTGGACAATTGACCGGCCCAGAATGGAAACGAGTCTGTTTTTTGCGGGAACTGGATCGTTTGTCCGCGTTCTGCCTGCTCATAACCGCTTGCAAAATCTTCGAGCAAAATACGCCAGGATACACCGTCAATCAGCAAATGATGAATTGCAATCAGCAAATGATCTCCGTCCGGACATTGGAACAAACCGAGCTTCATCAATGGCCCTTTGTCTAATACCATGCTGCTTTGAATCTCATTCGCTTTATCGGCAATCGCTTGAGCCGGATCGGTTTCCCCTTTATAATTCATCACTTCCAGATGGAATAGTTCACTTTCATCTGTTCCTGTAATTCGCGGAGCGTATCCATCCGGCGTTTTTTCAAAAATCATCCTCAAGGCATCGTGATGCGACGCAATCCGTTCCATCGTCCGGCGAAGCGGGCCCTCTTTAAAGCCTTCCGCCGAATATAACATGACGGCCTGATTGTAATGGTGTGCATGCGGCATTTTTTGCTCAAAAAACCAATGCTGTATCGGGGTCAGCTTGGTTCCGCCATTCACTTCTCCTTGATCAGCCACCCTGCTGACCGGTGCTACAAACTGACTAAGTTCAGCAATCGAGGGGTGTTTAAACAAATGCTTCATATCAATCTTGTATCCGGCTTGATACAATCTGGATGACACCTGAATTGATTTAATCGAATCTCCGCCAAAATCAAAGAAATTATCCAAAATTCCTATACGTTCTGCCCCTAATACTTCTTGCCAGATAGACGCCAGCAGTTCTTCTATTGTGTTCCGCGGGGCTATGTATTCGTTTTCCGCCCGCGTATTTTCGTCAGCAGCAGGCAAAGCTTTCAGATCAATCTTCCCATTGGAAGTGAGCGGAATGCGTTCCAATGGGATAAAGCGGGAGGGAATCATATAATTAGGCAGTTCCCGGGATAATTCTTCTCTGAACTGCGCAGCGGTCAAAGAAGGCTCGCCGACATAATAGGCATACAATTGTTTGGCCCCGTCTGCGTCTTCCCGCGCGACGACTGCGGCTTCACGAACGTTTTCCAGATTGAACATGGCTGCCTCTACCTCGCCGATCTCAATCCGGTAGCCGCGAATTTTCACTTGATGATCAATCCGCCCTAAATATTCGATTCTTCCATCCGGCAGCCATCTTGCGAGATCCCCCGTTTTATACATCTTTTGACTAGGGACATGCAGATGCTCCATAAATTTTTCCTCCGTCAATTCAGGCCGATTGAGGTAGCCGCGGGCCACTCCCGCTCCTCCGACATACAGCTCTCCCGGTACGCCGATCGGCTGGATTTGATGGTGCGCTCCTAAAATATAAGCTTGATGGTTGGCCACCGGGCTGCCGATTGTGATCTGTTCATCAGCGGACTGAACAGGGTGAAATGTAGATACCACGCTGTTTTCTGTCGGTCCGTATTCATTATTGATCCGAATGCGAGGCTGCAGAGAATGCAGCTTCTCAACTGTATCTGTTTCCAGCTGCTCACCGCCTACAACAACATGCTGAACATGGATGAAATCCTCTCTGTTCATCTGTTCGATCATCGTTTTCAGAAGACGGGGGGAAGTTGAGAAATGGGTAATTCTTTCTTGTTTTATGGCATTTTGAATGGCGAAAGTTTCTTTATTCTCTTCATTAGGCAGAAGGTGCAAAGTTGCTCCTGAGATGAGCGGGCCGAAGAAATTTAAAATGAACGCATCAAAAACATATGGGTACAAGACAAGTACGCGATCCGCCGGAGAATGCTTGAAAAACGACTTCTTCCACTGAAGCGAGTTCACAATGCCGCCGTGTTCAACCATGACCCCTTTCGGCTTTCCTGTTGTACCCGACGTATAAATGACATAGGCTAAATGGCTGTGTCCCGCTACTGGTGATAACAATGAGCAATCGGCATGGTATGAAGTTTCATCATTCAAATCAATCACCGGGCCGTCAAAGGCGAGGCTGTTTTTTAAATGATGCTGAACAAGGAGAACGTCTGCATCCGCATCATGAAGCAAATATTGAAGCCGCTCTTTTGGATATTCAGGATCCAGGGGCACATAAGCGCCCCCTGCCTTCCAAACAGCTATAATGGATACGATCATCTCTAATGAACGATCAGCGAGAATGGCGACTAACGTATCGGGTTGAACCCCGCAATTACGCAATGTTCTTGCCAAACGGCTCGCCTTCTCATTTAGTTCCCTGTACGTCAAATGGTCGTTTTTAAATTTGACGGCCGCATTCTCAGGCGTTCTTTCTGCCTGCTCTTCAAATAATTGATAGACTGTTCTGCTCCCGGAGAAATCTCTGACTGTGTCGTTAAAATCAAACAATAGCTTCTGTTTTTCCGCTTCCGGTAAGATCTCTGCCGTATGGATCGCGGCTTGAGGCTGAAACAGGATCACAGACAGCAGCTGATCCAAATGGGATACAATTTGATTGATATAGCGCTCATCGTACAGATTGCCGTTATAAAAAAGCTTCAAATGAATCCCGTTGTTCTCCAAATCAAAGTGAAACAGCGTATCGGTTGCAGTATCTTCTTTACATTGCAAGGAATGAATTTCGTTAAGCGAAACGACGGTATGAATCAAAGGCATATGCTCGTCATTGTATTGCACGCTCAGATGCCGGGCCATTTTTCTAAACGGCAGGTTTTGATTTTTCAGAGAATCATTAACGGCTTCTTTCAGCTGCCCGAATACGGTTTTAAATGTGCTCTCGTTTGAAAGCGTATTTTTTAAGAGGACAATGTTGTTAACGGCTGACTGGCCGGCTTTTTGCTTCGATACCGTTGGAATGCCAAGAATCAGGCTCGTTCGATCCGTATATTTATATAACAAGCATTCAATACCCGCCAATAAAATCAGATAGGCCGCCATATCGGAATGATTCGCCATTGTCATGATTCTTTGAGATACTTCCGGAGATAAGGAACGGCAGATGCATTTTTCCTGGTAGCCGGTACGGCCCAACGACGCTTTATCCGCTGCTTTAAAGTAAGGGAATGCGCTTAGACCGTCTTCTTCATCAAACAGGTTTTCCCAGTACGTTTCTTGAGTTTTAAATACCGACATTGGAGCACCTCATTTTATATATTTTAAAGAAATAATGCTTTTCCCTAAAAGTTCAATTGAATAGAATCAAGCGCGTTCTCTTCTTCCTCATTGCTGCCGCTCAATCCGATATGTTCAATTAGAATGCTTGGCTGTTCCAAAATCGCCGATAGGATGTGTAAATAGTCGTTTGATAAAACCTCGATTCTGCTTTTCTTAAACAGTTTTTTCGAATATTCAAACAGTCCGTGATAGTTGTCGCGGTCCGCCTGAATCGACAAGGTCAAATCGAATTTGGCAACCGGATGATGAAATGGATACGGCTTGAGTTGAAGGGAATCGAAAGTCAATTCAGCATGATCAAGATTTTGCAGCACAAACATCGTATCGAATAAAGGATTGCGGCTTGAATCTTTTGGAAGATGCAGATGCTGAATTAATTCTTCCAACGGATAGTCTTGATTTTTATAGGCGTTCAGCATGTTTTCTTTTACTTCATTTAAGTAGGCATCAAATGTTTTACGGCCCGCCGGGTGATTGCGAATGACTAACGTATTGACGAACATTCCCACGACCGGCTCTACATCCAGATGAGTCCGCCCGGCAGATGGCGTTCCTACGATAATATCTTCTTGTCCGCTGTATTTGGATAAAAGAATCGTATAGGCTGCCAATAAAATCATATACAGTGTTGCTCCTGTGTCTTCTTCCATTTGGCTTAAACGCTGTTTCAAGTGTTCGGGTATAAGAAATTCAAATGATTCGCCTTCGTAATCGCGTATGGCAGGTCGCTCATAATCCGCAGGAATATCCAGTACAGGAATATCACCGTGAAACTGATCCAGCCAATACGCTTCCTGGCTCTTGATGTTCCGTTTCTGAATGTCCGATTGCTGCCAAACTGCAAAGTCTTTATATTGAATAGAGAGCGGGTCCGGTTCGTTCCCCTCGTAGATTCGGCTTAAATCTTTCATCAGAATATTGACGGACACGCCGTCAGAAATGATATGATGCATATCCACCACAAGCAAGTGCCGCGCAGGTTCAATTTCAATCAGTCCGGCCCGCATCAGCGGCGGCTTGGCTAAGTCAAACGCTTTGATGAAATCAAGCACACGGTCTTCCGCTTCTTCTTCGCTTGCTTGAATTCGTTCTATCGTAAAGTCGACGTTCTGATGAATACGCTGTGCCGGCTCGCCTTCATATAAATCAAAGCTGGTACGCAACGCTTCATGACGCGCGATTAATTTTCGGAAAGCGGCGTTTAACCGTTCGGGATCGATCGTCCCTTCCACATTCATGGCACCCGTCATATTGTAAGTCAGCTCGCCGCCTTCTGTGTGACTTAATAAATACATCCGCCTCTGAGCTGAAGAAACCGGATAATATGGCATTTCCTTTGCAGCCGGAATCGGTACATATCGATTTTTGTCCATGTGCAACGCCTTGTCAGCCAATTGTTCAATGGTAGGAAACTTGAATATGTCTTTGAGAGACAGATTCACATCCAGCTCTTTGTGAATTCTGGCGGCTAAGGCAGCCGCTCGGATGGAGTTGCCTCCGAGATCAAAGAAATTATGTTTGATCCCCGCATGGCTTATTCCGAGCACTTCCTTCCATAAATCTGTCAGTTTGGACTCCGTCTCATTACCCGGCGGAACATATTCAGCTGTCTGCTGCAGACTCGATTCTGGTGCAGGCAGTGCCTTACGGTTTATTTTCCCGTTGGACGTTAACGGCATATGCTCCAGATGGACAAAATAGGACGGAACCATGTAGTCCGGAAGCCCCGATGACAATTGTTCCCTAAGCTGCGCAGCCGCTATAGGCTTGTCGCTTACGTAATACGCGCATAATTGTTTTAAGCCGTCTTCTTCTTCTTTCACTGTAACCGCGGCTTTTTGCACCGCTTCCGCGTTATGCATCGCTGCTTCAATTTCACCAAGCTCGATTCGGTGTCCCCTGATTTTGACTTGTTCATCAACGCGCCCAATATATACAAGATTTCCGTCCTTCAATCGCTTAGCCAAATCCCCTGATTTGTACATCTTCGCTCCCGGGACATACGGGTTTTCAACAAATTTCTCTGCCGTTAAATCCGGGCGGTTCCAATACCCTCTGGCAACACCCGGTCCGCTGATATATATTTCGCCGATTACCCCGATCGGAACCAGGTTTCTGCTTGCATCGGCCACATAAATATCCGTGTTGGCAGCCGGAGTGCCGATCGGTACAAATTCCCGCTTGTCCCGTTCTGCGTCGAACTGATAAATCATACATCCGACGACAGCTTCCGTCGGTCCGTATTCATTGAAAATGTCCAGCCGGCCTTTAAACTGCTCGCTGACACTTTTGGCCAGACGGGTGCTTAAATTTTCTCCGCCGACAATCATTTTCCGTATTGCGGTGCCGCCAGCGATATTCATCTCCTTGATGACGTGCAGATGTGCCGGGGTCAATTTGATCATGTCTATTCTTGAGTCCCGCATAATCTCAGAAAGCACAGCGCTTTTATCTTCGCCGTCAAAGACAATGATGGTATTTCCCGTAACCAGCGGTGTAAATATCGAGGTCACAGTCAGATCGAAAGAGATGGAAGAGTATAATGGGAAGTTGGTTTTCTCACCTCTTACATAAACCTCTTTCGCCCACCAAATATAATCAGCCAGTCCCTGATGCTCAATGAGTACACCTTTTGGGTTTCCCGTCGAACCTGACGTATAGATCATATAGGCCAAATCATGCACATCGCTGTCCGATTCAAGATTCGAGTGATCCTCATGGTATGAGTTTTCCTCATCCAAAAGCACAACGTCACCATCATACGGTAATTGATCCAGCAGGCTGCGCTGTGTCAACACAACCTCCGCCCTTGAATCTCTCAGCATATATTGGATCCGATCTTCCGGATATTCAGGATCAATGGGCACGTATGCGCCGCCGGCTTTCAGAACAGCCAAAATTCCGACAATCAGCTCGATCCGATGCGGGCAGATGATGGCAACGAATTGATCCGCTTGTACGCCTTTTGTCCGTAACGTCCGCGCCAATCGGTTCGCCCGTTCATTGAGCTGTCTGTACGTATACCGCTCATTGCCAAAAATAACGGCTTCATGATCGGGACTCTGTTCCGCCTGCATTTCAAACCACCGATATACCGTTTCCTTATGCGGATACGGCGTCTTTGTGCCATTACACTCCGTCAGCAGTTGATGCCGTTCGGTTTCAGACAGCATAGGAACGGAAGACAATGTTATCTCCGGCTGCTCAGCAAGGCTGTTTAAAATGGCGGTATAGTGTCTGGTAATCTGTTCAATGGTGTCTTTTGTGAATCGTCCCGGTTTATAATCAAAATGCATCTCTATCTGTTGACCGGCATCTTCGATCGTGAGCATCAAATCATATAAAGAGACCCCTGGATTTCGTTCTTTCACTTTAAATGTACATTCATTGTGCCGGATTTCATGAAATTCAATGTTTTGAAACACAAACATCGTGTTAAACAGAGACTTTCCGGTTGTTTCCCGCTGCACATTTAATTTCTCCACAAGCCGGTCGAATGGATAGTCTTGGTTTTCGAAAGCGTCAAGCGTCTGCCGCTTTACTTCTTCCAGATAATCCGTAAACGTTCTATTGGCGTGCGGCTTCGTCCGGATTCCGATGGTTTGTATGAAAATACCGATGATTTTTTCGATATCCGGATGATTTCTTCCTGAAGCAGGCGTGCCAACGACAATGTCTTCTTGTCCCGTATATTTATGAAGCAGCACATTATAGGCGGCCAGAAGCACCGTATAGAGAGTGGTTTCCGCCTTTTGTGCCAAGTCTTGAAGCGAACGGATGACATCCGGCTGTAAGGAGCATGTCACACGCTGTCCCTCAGAAGACCGTTCTGCCGCTTTTGAACCGTCTGTCGGCAGGTCAAGGATGGGAATTTCGTCTTGAAATTGTTCCAGCCAATATGTCGCCTGCCGCTTCATGGCATCGTCATTCAGCCGTTGGTTTTGCCATTCTGCGAAATCTTTATATTCAAATTCAATGTCCGGTAATGGTTTCTGATGATATAAAGCCAGCAATTCATTTGTAAGGATGTTGACGGAATAACCGTCCGAAATGATATGATGCATATCGATGAGCAGTTCGGCCTGCTCGTTTTCAATCTTGATCAGCTCCGCACGAACTAACGGAGCTTGGTCCAGGCGGAACGGTTTTACAAACCGGTCTGAATAGGCATCAAATTCATCCCGGCTCATTGTCCGGACATGAACGTTAAAATCAACTTCGTTTTCAAGTTTCTGAACGATATCGCCATCTATAATGTCGAAAGACGTGCGAAACGCTTCGTGCCGCTGCATCACTTGTTGAAGAGATGAGATCAGGGCTTGCTCATCGTACTTCCCTGTTATTGATATGTGGCCGAACATATTTTGCGCCAGCTGATCCGGTTCCAGTTGGTGCAGGAAATATACTCTTTGCTGTGCCGGCGATGTCGGGTAATACGCTTTTTTCTCAGCAGTCTTCATCGGGAGGTGTACGACTTTCGTTTCGTTCTGAATGAAACGTGCTAATTCCTTAACAGTCTGGTGATTGAAAAATTGTCCGATGGAAACCTTTTGATGAAATGTCTTCTGAACTTTGGAAAGCATAAGCGTCGCCTGGAGTGAGTTTCCTCCCAGAGCCAGGAAGCGATCTGATCTGCCGACCCGTTCAAGGCCGAAAAGTTCCTCCCAAATCCGCGCCAGCTGCCGCTCCGTTTCATTTACCGGCGCCTCGTAGGCTTCAGTAAAATTTGCCGTATTGCTTCCTATTGAAGCGATCCGCTTCTGGTGTTCGGCGTAAAGTGCTTGTAAATCATGCTGTTCTTCATCGGAAAACATCATCATGGCGTCAAGAGGGATTGAATCTCCCTCAACCATTTTTTGCAGCAATTTTGTAAAACCCGCTCCCCACTTTTTCATGATTTCCGGACTGACGACGTTCGTATTAAAGTCGAAATCAAGAACATATTCTTGATGCGCGTCTGTTATGTTAAGAAATAAATCGTACAGGGTGCATTTTACTGGGTATGCTACGGGCTCCGCCTCCGCCTTTCCGAAATGCAGCTTTCGAAAAGGCCTGTCTAAATTAAAGATAATACGCATATCCGGCACTTGATCGTGCGGAAGCTCTCTGGCCACCAGTGCCATCGGGACGGCTTGGTGCCGCATTGCAAGATTCACGCTTTCTTTCATACTGCCAAGATAACCGGATAAAGTGCTTTCTGAAGAAGACGTGTTCTTCACCGGAATCATATTGACGCAATTTCCAATCAGATCATGCTGTTTCATATGCGATTGACCTGCAGCGGGGATCCCGATCACAAGGCCTGACTGTTTGGTAAGCCGGTGCAGAAAAAGATGAAATGCACCCAGCATCGTCACAAATACGCTATTTTTCATCTGAATGCTTAATGACCTTAAAGCCTCGCTCAATGGCCGTCCAAGCCTGACGGTACACCGGTCTCCCTCATACCCGTTCGGATAACGGACAGAATCTGTGCTTGGCAGAATTGGCTGCTGTATCGGTTCAGAGAAATGACGCCGCCAATAACGGACCCCTTCTTCATACTGGCCGCTGTCAATCTGTTCCTGCTGCCAGTCTAAGTATTGGCGAAACGAAACATCTGCCTCTTTCGGTGAAATCGGTTTTCCTTGTACTATTGCCGCGTAGTTGCTCTCCAGTTCTTGAACAAAAACGGCGATTGACCATCCATCGGCGATGATATGATGGAACGTGAGCACAATCAGATGTTCATTGTGAGCCGATGTAAGCACATGGATTCTAAACAAAGGCTTTTGTTCATGGAAATGAAACGGTCGCTTGGCATCTTCTGTCAGCCATTTTTGGATTTCCGGCTCCCGATGTTCATGCGGGAGACCGGTAAAATCAATGACTGGTATTTCTATATTCATCCGTTCCTGCACTTGCTGTACCTCGTCATCGGGATGAATCACCGTACGTAAAGCTTCATGACGGTCAACGATATACCGGACGGCTTGTTTTAATGATGTATACTGCAGTTCGCCCTTCACTTTCAGCATAATGGACTGGTTTAAAGCGGCGGAAGCTTCATTCCCGTAATGGGATGCCATAACCAACTGCTTTTGTTCAGGTGAAAGCTCGCGCGTCCCGGACTTTTTACGGCCTCCGCCATCAGGGGAATCCGGGCCTTCCGGAATAAATCCGCCTCGGCGAAGATCCTCCACCGTGTCTTTCACCGCTTGAATAATATTTTCGATATCATCCGCGGTATGTGCCGCAGACAAGAAGCAGTTGCGTCCCTCCCATACATAGACCCCTTTATAGTTGAGATGGTAAAAGAACAAGTCATTATCAAGCGATGAGACAAACCGGAATAAAGAACCGAATCGAACCATGCGGATAGGCACTTGCGCTTGTTCGAAGCAGTGATTCAGCTCATCGACCAGGTAGGCTGTTTTTTGATTAAGCTGCTCATACAGATGTTCTCCCTCGGTTTGTAAATGGCGAAGGACGGCTAATGACATCCTCATGGTAAGCGGGTGAGTATTGAAGGTGCCGGCCACAAACGTGCGTTTCGCCTCGTCTTGCGGGTAGGAATCGTCCCCATACTGCCAGGTACCCCCGTCGATCGCATTCATGAACTCAGCTTTTCCGGCAACTACCCCTAACGGCTGTCCGCCGCCGATGATTTTTCCGTAGGTCACTAAATCAGCCTGAATGCCGAACCATTCCTGTGCGCCGCCGAGACCGATCCGAAATCCGGTAATTATTTCATCCATAATCAGAGCTGTTCCGGATTGCTGCGTGATCGCCCGCAATTCTTTCAAAAATGCCTGCGGCTGCAAATCCGGTCTGCGGCTTTGTACCGGTTCCACCAGTACGGCTGCCAATTCATCACCAAGACTGCGGATCACGTCCAGCGAGTCGGGATTGTTGTAATGTAAAATAATCAAATCATCCATAAAGCTCTGCAGTATGCCCGGGGCCAGCGGATTCGCAGACGCAGCCCCGCCTTTTGTGCCGGCAACCCCTAATACGCCGTCAAACGTCCCGTGATAAGATCCTGAGAACGCCACGACTTTCTTTCTTCCTGTTGCCGCCCGCGCCAAACGCAGGGCAACCATGACGGCCTCTGTTCCGGAATTATAGAAAGCGACCCTTTCCACGCCGGTACATGTTCGGATCCGGTCGGCAACTTCACCGGCGACATCTGACATCGGGCCGAGCGGAGGCAATGATGAACGGGTTGAATCATCGATAACCTGTGTAATAAAGGAAGGATGATGCCCGAAAAGGTTAACCCCGAATCCCATGGTGATATCGATATATTCATTTCCGTCAATATCCCACATTTTAGAACCGTCAGAACGTTCGGCGATAATCGGGTATACGATTTCCTTCCAATACGAACGGAAGCTGGACAAATTGCGGTTGTTTGCATGAGCAAATCGGGTGTTGTCCGTATATTGTTTGGAACCTTTCGTTTTATCTGCGTATTTCTTGATGAAATCTTCTAAGTATTGTTTTTGCCGTGCGGTATAGTGTCCCTGATCATTCAGGTTCTGAGGCTGGAAAGGAACATAGGGTTTCGCTTCTTGAGCCGCTTTCTGTTCTGCAGTGACGGTCGGAGGCCCCTGCTTGACAGAAGGAATTGATTTCTCTTGCGCTTTAGCGTATTCTTTCTCGTCGGAATGATGTCCGCTGTTTCTCAGCAAATTAAAGCTATTTAATTGAGCTTGCAAGGCATCCTGAATTAATTGATTTTGAGATGCGATTATTTTTTCGAGCGTATGCTCTTGATGACCATCTCTGCGATCCGATTCAGGCTGCGCTTCTGAAATGACCTGTTTTTCCTGCGCCGGAACATTCTCTTGAGGCGGAGCGGATGCAAAGGACGATGGAACGGTATCAGCCAAGTAATCTATGACACTTTGAAGGTTGGTCAACGTATCAAAAAAACGATCCATCGGGATATCTACCCCAAATTCGTCCGCGATGGCTTTTTTGACCTGTGACAGCATGATAGAATCCATTCCGAGCCCGATAAAATGAGCATTCAGATCGAGTTCTTCCGCTCTGATCCCCGAAGCATTGCTGATTACAGTTTTCAGGAAGGATTCAATGTGCGCCTTCGATTGATTGATATTCAATGCCGCTTCTCCTCTCTTTTCGCCCTCGTTTAAGCGCAACTGGTCAGCTTCAGCCCAGCATCGGCTCCGTTCAAACGGATACAGGGGCAATGGCGTCTTTTGTACAGTTTCACCGGAATAAAGCGCGCGCCAATCGATAACGGCTCCTTGCACAAATAATTCGGCTGCGCGATGCAGCCATGTGATCCGTTCATCTTGCGTACGCAAACGCTGCTTAATCAGAGCGGCTGCTTGTTGATTCAGCTCTTCTTTATGAGCAGGCAGCATTTCCTTCATATTCTTGTAACCGATGTATACACCGGGAAGGTTTCTGTCTCCCTGAATCAGGCGGGTCAGCTTATCCGATAGTTCTTTTTTACCGGATACAATCATGGCAATGCCATGATCCAAATGAGCCCTGCCCGTACTGGCTGTATAGCAAATGGACTTTAATGAAGCTTGGCTGTCATCCGATACATATTGCCGGTACTGCTGTGCGAGTTCATAGAGTGATTTTTCAGTATGAGCGGATAAAACAAATAGGTGCGGCTCATGTTCATCCTCGGGTGCATACTCACTTTGAGAAATATATTCTTCCAATACCACATGAGCGTTCGTTCCGCTAAAGCCAAATGAGCTGACTCCGCCTCGCAGCGGCTCATCACCAGATGTGAACTCCGAAACTTCCTGATTCACATAAAATGGTGAAGAGTGAAAATGAATGAGCGGATTAGGTTCATTAAAGTGCGCTAACGGCGGATTTTTCTTGTGATTCAGCATGAGGACAGATTTGATCAGCCCGACAATGCCTGCCGCTTCAAACAAATGACCGATGTTCGATTTAACAGAACCAATCGCACAAAATTGTTTTTTTGCCGTATACTTTTCAAACGCTTTACAAAGCCCGTTAAATTCAACCGGATCGCCGAGCTTCGTTCCGGTGCCATGCGCTTCGATGAAAGACAGTGTTTCAGGGGCAATGCCCGCGTCTTTCCAAGCCGTCTCAATGACCTCAGTCTGAGCTGCCGGATTCGGTGCTGTAATCCCGGCGGTTGTTCCGTCTTGATTCATCGCGCTTCCTTTGATTACGCCGTAAATATGGTCTCCGTCGCGAACAGCATCCTGCAAAGGTTTTAGCAGGACTGCGGCCGCGCCTTCACCTGTGCCCGTGCCGTCTGAATCTTTGCTGAACGTTTTCGTGTACCCGTCCGAAGATTCCATATCAAGTCCGATACAGATCGGCAAGAGCGATGTCCGGATACCGCCGGCAAGAGCCATTTCACAATCGCCGGACATTAAAGATTTACATGCCATATGAACGGCGGCAAGCGATGAGGAGCATGCCGTATCCACTGTGACCGCCGGCCCTTTTAAATTTAAGAAATAAGCGATTCGGCTGGCTAGCACGGAAGGGAGATTGCCCACGATATATTGATGAAGTTCATCCGGATAATTCGCAGAAAGAAGACGTTCATAATCGTAGCCCACCTTCGAGTACCCTGCATATACCCCGACACGGCTCCCGTTCATGCTGCCGCCGGCATAGCCCGCATCTTCAATCGCATGCCATGCAGACTGCAAAAACAGTCTTTGGTTAGGGTCCATAAACTGAGCCGCTTTAGGAGCTAAACTGAAGAACGAATAGTCAAAGCGGTCGATTTCATCTAAATAGCCGCCCTTCACAAACTGACTCTCATTGAACTCGCTTTGGATGGACTTTAAATAATCCGCCGCATCTTTCAGCCGGGATTCGGGGTATTCTCGAATGCTGTGCTCACCTTTTTCAAGCAGATTCCAAAAATCACTTTTCGTTGACGCTCCCGGGACATTGAGCGACATCCCGATAATGGCGATATCTTTCGGTGTCACATGGCTTGGTTTCGCGGCCGCGTCCTGCTTGATTTCAGCCCGGCTTTCAGACAGATATGCCGATAAATCAGTGATAGAAGGATACGTAAAGAGATCTGAAACGGCAAGCTCGCGTCCGAATTTCTGTTCTATGCGCTCGGCAATCTGCGATAACTGTAATGAATTTGCTCCCATATCAAAATAACTGTCAGCGAGGTGAACCTTTTTCCCGTTGAGCACATCGGAAAAGATAGACAGCAATTCCGTTTCTATCTCATGAATGGGTGTCTGTCCGGATGTTTCCGGACTGCTCTCCAAACATTCATTGATGGCGGCAGACTCTGTTGAAAAATTCCCTGCCTCATACTGTCTGGCAAGTTCGTAGCGTTTAACCTTTCCGCTGGTTGTTTTAGGGAGTTTTCGGATCGGAAGGACTTCTTTTATGCTCCAGCCGCCCCGCTTGTACAAATGCTTTTTTATCTCTTTGACAAGCGGTGCGAATTTTTCAGGTGATTTTTTGTAAACAACAAAGAGCACAATTTCTCCGCTTTGCGTCTTTTGATCATATACACCGCAGGCGGCAACCCTTCCTAAGTCAACCTCTTCCATTTCAATCGCGACCCGTTCAATATCGTGCGGGTAGATATTTTTTCCGTTCACGAAAATAATGTCCTTTTCTCTTCCGGTTACGACTAAGTTACCACTTTCACTAATGAATCCGAGGTCTCCCGTTTTTACCCAGCCGTCAGAAGTCAGCGCTTTTTCCGTACTCTCTGGGTTGTTATAATACCCTTGCGTCACATTGTCTCCTTTGATCTGGATATGGCCGATGATTCCGTCTTCTACTCTTTCATTTGTTTCATCGGAGATCCGAAGCTGACAATAGTCAATAGGTTGTCCCACCTCGACGAATGAAGCGCAATTTTGGTCCTCTTTGCTGACGTTTACAGCTCTTTCACCAAGATTTAAATAGTCACGATGCAAATAAACGGGAACGAATTCTTTACCTATTTTAGAGAACGCTGCGCCGACCGACGCTTCCGCTAAACCGTAAACATTCAAAATGGCGGATCTTTTCAGATTGAATGGTGCGCATCTTTTCAAAAATTCGTCACACAGCTCCGGCAATATCGGTTCTGCACCGTTTGCGATGACCTTGATGTGGGATAAATCCCAGTCTGGTTCGTTTTTCAGAAATTTAAGGAAGTAGTTGTACCCGAAATTAGGAGATGATAGAATACTGGCTTTATGTTCATGAGCTTTTTTCATCCAAAGAATAGGTCTGCGAATAAATAACTCTGTAGGCATCAGATTTTGATTGATTCCGGTTATGAAGGGAACAAGGTGGCAGGCGATGAGCCCCATATCATGCGTTAAGGGCATCCATGATAAGAAAGAGTCTTTCGAATGAACGTGTAGGGCAGTGCCAATGGCACACGTGTTATGTATTAAGTTGTGATGCGTTAACATGACTCCTTTTGGATCTCCTGTCGATCCTGAAGAAAATTGGATAAAGGCGAGTTCATCCGCATCAGGTTCATAAAATGAAGCGGGGTAATCGTAGGTTTGATCTTGAATGACGTCAGATTTTTCGTTTAATTGATGATGGAAATTCTGTAAATCGTGTTCTGCAGCGTATTTCTTTATTTTGTCCAATACTTTTTCAGAGGCAATCAGAAAGGGATGATTTAATATATTCCAAATGCGCCAGACCTTCAGTTTATGGTCATCATCTTCTCCGATACTGACCGGAACCGGGATCATTCCTCCTAATATACAAGCCCAAAAAGCAACGACAAATGATTTGTTTTCTTGGATTTGAAATACAATTTCCTGCTTCGGCTTAATGCCGAGATGCTGTAAATAGCCAAGATACCCTTGCGCCTCTGCAAACAATTGGCGATAAGAGACAACCGTCTCGTTTTTATCGGATTCGATAAAACGGATCCCGCGATCAGAGATATTGCTTCTTTCCCGAATGACATCTACTAAGGTTTGGAATTGACTGGTATACATAGGTCCCCTCCTGGGCGCTTTATTTTAAAATCCGCAATTCTTCCCAATCCGGAAGCTGTTTAGCCTCGCAAATTAATTTGCATAAATGGATCGAATGTTCGAGCTCTTGTTCTGAGAGCTCATTTTCATGTCTTTCCATTCTCTCTTTCAGCTCTTGGATTTGCGTAAATAATGGCATCGTCATATTGGAATAAGCCGCTGAATCCTTGTTGTAATTTCGCGCAATGACGGATTGAATCATCAATTTATTCAGTTGTTTTTTGCGTAAACGGACAATATGTTTCTTTCTTTCCGCTGAATTGGAAAGCAAGTGAACATCAGATGTCTGTCCTAAGGGATAAGGTACAATGTGATTCGTTGTTTTTCTCAGTAGACCGGCTAAGACATTGTTCGGACCCATTTCGATGACTTCTGTGACTCCGTGTAAAAGCAAGTAATGCATCGATTCTGTCCATCTAACCGGCATCGTTATGTGCTGCTTGAGATGTTCGCTGATCGAATTTCCGCTGCTGTAAGGGCGCGCGGTGACATTTGAAATGATCGGCCATGCGGCATCCCGGAAGGAATACCGGTGTAATACAGTCTGGAATTGTTCGGAGGCTGATCGTATCATCGAACTGTGAAAAGGCGCACTGACATTCAAATAAGTGTATGCCGCACCCTTTTCCTCCGCCATCTTGATGACACGTTCCACAGCTTGCCGGTGTCCGGAAATCACATGCTGCTGTTCTGAATTCATGCAGGCTACACCTGCCGGAAAGTCTTCCGTCGATACTTTCGAACATATTTCCTGCAACGTTTGGAGAGAGAGCTGTGTCACGGCGGCCATCGTCCCCTGCTGCTGGGGATCCGCATTTTGCATAAGAATTCCCCGCTCCCTTACAAGTGTAACGGCATCCTGAAAAGAAAGGGCGCCGGCACAGACAAGCGCTGAATATTCGCCTAAGCTATGGCCTGCCAGGAAGCGGGGCTCCACCCCTATTTCCTGCATATACACTTGAAAAGCAATCACACTGACCGTTAAAATAGCGGGCTGCGCGTTCATTGTCTTTGTCAATTCATTCATATCTCCGTTAAAACACAGTTTTTTTACATCCAAGGAGATCGCATCGCTCGCTTCTTCAAACAATCTCTTTGCGAGCACAAAATCATTCCAAAATTGTTTGCCCATTCCTACAAATTGAGACCCTTGTCCAGGAAATAAAAAGGCAAGATTGTTCATGAGATTCCTCCGATCATATTGAACAGGGGATACAATATCCTACAAAATATCCCTTTATCTAACATCCTAGCATGATTATAACAAATGTGTATAGAATACTTTCGGAGGAGTTATTGTTCGTTTTCACAAACGAATTAGATATATTTATTCATAAAATAAAACATGGGGATTTCACCGAAAATCAGTCTTAAAGAGAGATGATGAAAGCCGGGGTGGAGCCTGTTACCGGCTCTTCTTCACTTCGGACGCGCTCTTCATGTTTCATATGTTTTAGGGCTATTGGCATTATTGTGTCAGAAATTACATATTTTCTGTTTATTGTAAAAAATCATTTGTATATCTGTGAAAGATTGTAAACTGATTGCGCTTGATTATAAATGTGGTGCAAGAGATGGATCTGGATGGGGAAAATCCGCAAGGACGAAATACGCCGCAGAACATGCGAATGACCCTGCCCGGATACCGATTGACGCAGTAAATCGGCCTATTGAGTGAACAAGGTTTTCAGGCATAAAAAAACAGCCGTTCAGAGCGGCTGTTTTTTTTAAAAGTATAAGAACTATTGAGCGGTATACCCGCCATCCATGACTACGGCCTGACCTGTGACCCCTTTTGCTTTGTCGCTGGCCAAAAATACGGCGTAATCAGCGATTTCCTTCACTGACAGCAGCCGTTTTTGGGGAACGAGCGGAAAGATGACGTCCTCAAGCACCCGCTCGTACGGTACATTCCTTGTTGCGGAAATGTCCTTTAACTGATTGCGGACAAGCTGAGTGTCCACATATCCCGGACAAAGCGCATTGACGGTAATGCCGTCAGCCGCGCCTTCAAGTGCGCCGACTTTCGTTAAACCAATGACGCCGTGCTTGGCGCTGTTATATGCCGCTTTCCCGTGAAAACCGATCAGTCCGTTGACAGACGCCATATTAATGATTCGACCGAATTGCTGTTTTTTCATAATGGGAAATGCATGCTTCATTGCGATAAATGGCGCAGTCAGCATGAGACGAATGAGCCGTTCAAACTGTTCGGTGGGAAATTCCTCGATGGGCGCGACATGCTGAATGCCCGCATTATTCACAAGGATATCGAGACGTCCGAATTGTTTCTCGACCGTCTGCAGCATGTCGGCCACTTGCTTTTCATTTGTTACATCGCATGTGATGCTGACTGCTTCACAGCCTTCATCTTTCAGTCTTGCCGCCGCTTCTTTCCCCGCTTGTTCGTTTACATCAGAGATGATGACGGCTGCTCCTTCACGGGCGAATTCTTTTGCGATTTCAAGCCCGATTCCTCCGGCTGCTCCTGTTACAACGGCTGTTTTTTCAATAAGCAATGAATGCATGACGGCACCTCCTCATTTTGGTCTGACCCCGTTTTTTAACGACTGGCTGACAGTAAAATGACCTTCTGTTTTCTCAAAGACCTCCTCCATTGTTACACCTTCCTGCAGTTCGGTGAGCGTCATACGGCCATCATGAAAATCGAATACAGCCAAATCTGTGATCAGCCGATCGACCACCTGCCTGCCGGTTAAAGGCAGCGTACATTCCGTTCTCACTTTAGATTCCCCATATTTATTAACGTGCTCCATAATGACAATAATCCGTTTTGCTCCGTGGACCAAGTCCATGGCGCCGCCCATTCCTTTGATCATTTTTCCGGGGATCATCCAGTTCGCCAAATCTCCCCGTTCGGACACTTCCATCCCGCCGAGGATCGCTACATCAATGTGGCCGCCGCGAATCATGGCAAAGGATTCGGCACTGTCAAAATACGAGGCTCCCTTTACTTCGGTGATGGTTTCTTTTCCCGCGTTGATCAGATCGGGGTCCTCCGTTCCTTCCGCCGGATAAGGCCCGATCCCGAGCAAGCCGTTTTCAGACTGAAGCAGGACGTTATAATCATTCGGTATCTCATTGGCTACAAGCGTCGGCATCCCTATCCCCAAGTTCACATTCATTCCGTCCTTAATTTCCTTTACAGCCCGTTTGATCATTCGTTTTCTGCTATCTCTCATTCTGTCAGCCTCCTTTATCATGCTTGCCGGACGGTGCGGCGTTCAATCCGTTTTTCATGAATCCCGCCGAGCAGCACGTGCTGCACAAAAATACCCGGCGTATGAATTTGATCCGGATCAAGCTCTCCGGCATCGACGATTTCTTCAGCCTCTGCAATCGTCACTTTGCCTGCCATTGCAGCGAGCGGATTGAAATTTCTCGCCGTCTTTCTGAACATCAGGTTGCCCAGAGGATCGGCTTTCCAGGCCTTTACGATGGCGGCGTTCCCTGTAATCCCTTTCTCCAGAAGATAGGTGCGTCCGTCAAATGTCTTATGTTCTTTTCCCTCGGCTACTGATGTTCCGACGCCCGCAGGTGTATAAAACGCCGGAATGCCCGCCCCTCCCGCGCGAATTCTTTCTGCGAGCGTTCCTTGGGGCACCAATTCGACTTCCAGCTCTCCGCTTAAAAACTGCCGTTCAAAGGTTTTGTTTTCTCCCACATAGGATGCGACCATTTTTTTGATCTGCCGGTTTGCAAGCAAGAGGCCTAACCCCCAATCATCAACACCGCAGTTATTACTGACAACGGTCAAGTTTTTTACGCCGCTGTCCCTGATCGCGAGAATTAATTGTTCCGGAATGCCGCACAGGCCGAAGCCTCCTGCGATGAGGGTGTCTCCGTCCTTGATCAGTGCAGCAGCATCTTGATAAGAGTCCATCACTTTTCCTTTTCCCATATTCGTTTCCCCTTTCTATTTTGGCTACACAAGGCCCGTCAGACTGTAAATGGCGATGATGACAAACACAGCGGCTGTTTTAATGACGGTAATGGCAAAGATATCCCTGTAGGATTGGCGGTGGGTCAACCCGGTGACCGCGAGCAGCGTAATGACGGCGCCATTATGCGGAAGAGTGTCCATCCCGCCGGAGGCCATCGAGATCACCCGGTGCATGACCTCCGGCGGGATGTGGAATGTATTGATTGCTTCTGTATACGCTGCTGACATCGTGCTTAAAGCGATGCCCATTCCTCCTGATGCCGATCCTGTAATCCCGGCAAGCGCAGTGGTCGTCACCGCTCCGTTGACGAGCGGATCAGTAAACGTCTGCGATATGCCGCTGCTGACCATTTTAAAGCCGGGAAGCGCCGCAATGATGCCGCCAAATCCGTATTCGGCTCCTGTATTCATCGACGCCAGCAAGGCGCCCCCGATGCCCTCATTCAGTCCTTCTTTCAAATTGAAGAGGACTTTTTTCCAATCGAACAAAATCGTTGTCATGATTCCGATGAACAGTGCGAGTTCTACTGACCAGATCGCAGTGACGGAGGAAAGGTCAATTTTCCCGAACGCTTCTAAGCCGAGCGGCGCAAAATCAAATCCGTCAGGGTACCAATGCGGGAGCCACATCGTGAAGCATTTGTTCATGACCCCCACAAGGATAAGCGGAACAAAGGCGAGCACTTGCCGCGCAGGGCTGGGTTCTGCCTCCTGCGGTAAAACAGGCGTATGTTTTTCATTAGCCAGACCTGAGGATTCCTCTGCAGCGGAAACTTCAGATTGAAATCCAGCATAGCCTTCTCCGGCATTGGCCGCTTTTTTGCGCCGGGATTCTAAATAAATCATTCCGGCCGTAAGCACAAATGCTGCACCAATCAGTCCGAGCCAGGGAGCGGCATAAATGTTTGTTTTAAAAAAAGCGGTCGGAATGACATTTTGGATTTGCGGTGTGCCGGGAAGCGCATCCATTGTAAATGTAAAGGCGCCCAATGCAATCGTACCGGGTATCAGACGCTTGGGAATATCAGCTTTCATAAATAGGTTTTTAGCAAACGGATAAATGGCAAACACCGCTACGAAGAGACTGACGCCGCTGTACGTTAAAATCGCACCCATTAAGACGATGGCGAGAATGGCTCTTTTTGCTCCCACAAGCTTGACGATTGTTTTTGCAATCGACTCAGCGAGCCCGGATATTTCAACAACCTTGCCAAAAACGGCCCCTAAAAGAAATACGGGAAAATACAGCTTAATAAATCCTACCATCTTCTCCATAAATATATTCGAGAAGAAAGGAAGTACGAAGCTTGGATCTGTCAGGAGCACGGCAAACAGCGCACAAATCGGGGCGAATAAAATGACTGAAAAGCCCCGGTAAGCCGCAAACATCAGCATGCCTAATGCCAATAAAATAATAACAATGTCCACAAATCCCCCTCTTTTCTGCTCAATGTTAGTAAGCGCTTACAAAAATTAAGAAAATAAAGCAAAAAACATGCCGGTTTTGCACAGTTTCTGAGGCTGAAAAATGTGCATCATGGTGAATGTTCCGTTTTGGCGAAAGAAAGGGAGACTCTTGCTGTATTAGATTGATTGGCTGAGCAGTGAGTTTTTTTAGGGATAGTGAGATGGATCAGAGAGGATTTTTGCTTTATAAATATGTATTCTTTTTTCTTTCATTTATTTCCTGCAAGAGGAACCGACAAAATCCGGCCCTCCTGCATGGTCATTCAGCCAATGACAACCGGGAGCTCTTTGAGCGACCTAAAACCAATGAGCTTGCGGTATTCAAGGCGGTGTGCAGCCAGCCGAAGCTTAGGCATCCGCTCAAACAGTGTAAGAATTGCAATTTGTGCTTCGATGCGCGCTAATGAGGAGCCTATGCAAAAATGGGCGTTCTTTCCGAATGCAAGATGCGGGTTCGGCTTTCTTTGGATATCCATTTTGTGAGGTTGATCGAATATGCTTGGATCGCGATTGGCTGCCCCTAAAAGGATATATACCTGCTCTCCTTTTTTTATAGTCTTCCCATTTATTTCGCAGTCTTCTGAGGCGGTGCGTGCCGTCAGCTGCGCGGGGCTGTCGTAGCGCAGACATTCCTCAACTGCAGTTTCAATAAGCGAGGGGTTTTCTCTCAGTGCGCTAAGCTGTTCAGGGTGTTTCAATAAAGTAAACACACCGTTGCTTATGAGGTTTACCGTCGTCTCGTGTCCGGCTATGACAAGTAAGATACATGTCGCGAGCACTTCCTCTTTTGAAAGCTGTTCCTCCATAATAAACCTGCTGATCAAGTCTTGCTGAGGGTGCGCTTTCCGCTTGTGAATCAAATCTTTGAAATATGACGTCAGCCTGCCTGCGGTGTCGCTTGCTCTGACTAACGTCTTTCTTGATCGGGTAAGATCAATGGCCTGGATGACGTCTGCCGTCCATTGTCTGAATTGATATCTCTCCTCTTTCGGCACTCCGAGTATCTCCGCAATGATAAGGCTTGCCAATGGAAAGGCAAACTCTGAAACAAGGTCAGCGGTTTTTTTGATTTGGACTTGATCCAACAAGTCATGAACCGTTTCTTTTATACAAGGGCGAAGTGATTCCGCCGTCTTTGCGGTAAATTCTTTACCGATAAGCATCCGCATCCGCTTATGGTCTGATTGATTTTTAAATAACAGCATATCGTGCTGGATATGCGATAGATTTTGATATTTCGTTGAAGCTTCCGGAAGAGGAATGCGGTTTTTAAACCGAATGTCTTTCAGAATCGCTGCCGCTTCTTTGTACCCGGTGGCATACCAGCCCGGATATTTTAATACGGTTCCTTTATAAACAGGATCAATGGATCGCAGTTTGTCATAAAACGGGTAAGGGTCATTCCAAAAATCCGAATCCGCATGGAGAGACGGATGTGCAATCGATAGGTCCGCCGTCATCTTATACCTCCGTATTGCAGGCGGATTGCAGGCCGGCTTTCATTTCTTCAACGGATTCGACTTCAAAACCTAAATCATGGAGCATTTGATGATCCTCTGTTTCTTGCTGCCCTGCTGTCGTTAAGTAATCTCCGACGAAAATCGAATTTGCGGCGTAAAGTCCCAGCGGCTGTAGCGAACGAAGGTTGACTTCCCGGCCTCCTGAGATACGGATTTCTTTTGACGGATTGATAAAACGGAACAAGGCGAGCACTTTCAGGCAATACACCGGATGTAATTCGCTTACCCCTTCTAACGGAGTTCCGTCAATCGCATGCAGAAAATTAACCGGGATGCTGTCGGCGTCAAGCGCTTTTAAGCTGTTCGCCATATCAATGACGTCCTGTTTCGTCTCTTTCATGCCGACGATGACACCAGAACAAGGTGACATCCCCGATTGTTTCGCCGTTTCCACTGTATTGACCCTGTCGTCATACGTGTGGGAGGTCGTAATGTTTGAGTGATTCCTCTGTGATGTATTGATGTTATGATTGTACCGGTCTACTCCTGCCTGTTTCAGCCGCTCTGCCTGTTCCGGCTTCAGCAGACCGAGGCATGCGCAGATTTTTAAACCGTACGTTTCTTTAATTTCTTTGACAGCATCAACAACTTGATCTACTTCTCTGTTCGACGGTCCCCGCCCGCTGGCGACGATACAGTATGTCCCTATATTCAGGTCGTGGGCGCGTTTTGCCCCTTTAAGCAATATATGCTTATCCACCATCCGGTAAGACTCAATCGGCGCTTTTGATATTGAAGATTGTGAACAGTACCCGCAATTTTCCGGACACAGGCCTGATTTTGCATTCATAATCATATTCAGCTTTACTTTTTTTCCGTAAAATCGTTTTCTGATATGAAAAGCGGCATGCATCAGCAATAAAAGATCCTCATCAGGACAATTTAAAATGGCCAGCGCTTCTTGATTCGTTACTTCCGCCCCGTCCAGCACTCTCTCTGCAAGATCCATCCATTGATTCATGTTTATCTCCCCATTTGTGTCAGATTCATGAAAGAGGAAACATCTATATGTTTCTCAATCATGTGTTGAATGTTTTCCGGTGAAACGTGATCCAGCTTCGGTGTGATTCCCAAAATCGGAACTTTGCATAATGTTTCAATCATGCTCGGGTTTGTCTTTTCGTCCAGCCCCGGCCGGCTCTTTACGCCGTTGATCATAATGCCGAGAACCTCTATCCCCATGTTTTTCGCATATTCAACGGTTAAATATGTGTGGTTGATGGTTCCGAGATCAGGCCTGGTGACAATCACTGCCGGCAATTCCATGGCTTTTATCAGATCACTGACTAAGTAATTTTCACCAAGCGGGACGGAAATGCCGCCTGCCCCCTCAACGATGAAACACTCATGACGATTTTTGATCTTACTCCAGTGGGCCATGACATCCGCCATGCTCACGGATTTCCCCTCAAGCATGGCGGCCGTGTACGGCGCAAGCGGCTCTTTCCATTCAAATGGCGTGATTTCTTCATGAGACAGTGCGGTTTGTGACATGTCTTTCAAGAGCGAGGTGTCACTTTCCGGATGAGTTCGCGGCACACCGCTTAAAAACGGCTTAAACACTCCGATATCCGCCTGTTTCTGCCGGAATGCCGCGGCAAGTCCGCAAGAAACGATGGTTTTTCCGACGCCGGTATCTGTTCCTGTAACAAAAAAACTTCTCATTTGTTTATATTCAGCTCTTTTCTAATGGAATCAAATGCTTCTGTCAGCTCGTCTATGTCCTGTAAGCTGCGATCCGCCGTAACGGTCAGCCTGATTCTGCTTTCGCCTTCCGGAACAGCGGGCGGGCGGATGGCCGGGGCGCAGATTCCCTTTTTCTCCAGCAGTGCAGCGGCTGAAACCGCTGTTTTTGCATCACCGATGATAACGGGGATAATCGGTGTATCTCCGCCTCTTACGGTAAAGCCCATATCGGCCAGACGCGTTTTTATCATTTTGACAGACGACTGCAGCTCACGGCGCGTATCGTGCATATCTGATATGATGTCAAATGCCGTATGCGAAGCCGCACAAATTGACGGCGGGAGGGCCGTCTGAAAAATAAACGTCCGCGCCTGATTCAGCAAAAAATCAATGAAAATGTTTGATCCCGCGGCAAAACCGCCTTCCGTTCCTACAGCTTTGCTTAATGTGCCGATGACAACATCAGGACAAACACCGAAATAGTCACTTGTTCCCCCGCCGTTTTCCCCGAGTACACCGGTTGCATGCGCGTCATCTGCTATCACAAATGCCTGGTACTGCTTTGCAAGCGCCATTATGCGGTCAAGAGGCGCGATGGTGCCGTCCATGCTGAAGACGCCGTCTGTGACGATGAAGCGGCGGTTCCGAGCCTGGACGGAGGCAAGTTTTTTCTCAAGATCAGCCATATCAATATGGCGGTACACGATGGTTTCCGCTTTTGATAAACGGCAGCCGTCAACAATGCTCGCATGGTTCAGTTGATCGCTTAAAATGACATCGCCTTTTTGAGGCAGTGAGGCAAGCACGCCGATATTTGCCAAGTAACCGCTTGAAAACAATAAAGCCGCTTCCGTCTGTTTAAAATCCGCGATTGTGTGTTCAAGTTTTTCGTGCCACACAGTATTTCCTGTCGTTAACCGTGAGCCGCCGCTTCCCGCTCCGAACCGGCTCAGCGCCGTTTGCGCGGCTGTGATCAGCCGCTCATCTTTTGACAGGCCTAAATAGTCATTGGACGCCCAGGTCTGCCGCTTTTGCCCTTTGGTTTTGAGAGCGGTTTCCTGTGTTCGCAGCGTCCGATACAGCCCGTCTCTTTTCACCGCATCGAGCCTTCCGAGGAGCCATCCGTCAAAATCCACGGCCGGTCACCTCGGCTATCGCTTCTTTCATAATGGAGATCATGGCTTGTAACTGATCGGTTGTGCTGGCAAGCGGCGGCAGAAAGGCGATGACGTCTCCGAGCGGCCGTGTCAGCATACCAAGCTCTCTCATTTTCAAGGACACCTTGTATCCCATCCGCTTTTCAGGCGGATAAGGCTGTTTTGTCCCCTTATCCTGCACAAGCTCTATGCCGCACATGAAACCGAGCTGGCGGACATCGCCGACATGAGGGAGCTGCTTCAGATCATGAAGAAATTCCGCTGCCGTTTTTGATTTTTCGGCGACTTGTTCAACGATGCGCTCTGATTCGAATAAACGCAGATTTTCAATTGCCGCGGCACAGCCAAGCTGATTTCCTGTATAGGAATGGCCGTGGAAAAATGTTTTCATTTTGTCGTAGTCATCGTAGAAGGCTTCATAAATGGCTTCTGTGGCAAACGTCACAGCAATCGGCAAATAGCCTCCCGTAATGCCTTTCCCTGCCGCCATCAAGTCCGGCTGGACATTTTCATGCTCACAGGCAAACATTTTTCCGGTGCGGCCGAACCCCGTCGCCACTTCGTCAACGATCATTAACACATCATATGCCGTACACAGCTTTCGTACGCCTGCCAGAAAGCCTTCAGGCATGACGATCATCCCGGATGCGCCTTGCACCATCGATTCGATCGTAAGTGCGGCAATCTCTTCGTGATGCTTTGCAAGCAGCTGTTCGAGCGCGTGAAGGCATTCATCCCGGCACTGTACGGGGTCGCCGCTTTCAGATCTGTATACATACGGAATCGGGGCTTTGTAGCTTTCAAACATCAGCGGGCCGTACACATGGTGGAAGAGTTCAATGGAGCCGACGCTGACGGCTCCGATCGTATCGCCGTGATAGCCGTTCTGCATAGAAATAAACGTCTGTTTCTCGGGTCTCCCTATGTTTTTCCAGTATTGAAAGGCCATTTTCAGAGCGATTTCCATTGCTTCCGCTCCGCTGTCGGAGTAAAAAACGCGTGTCAGCTTTTCCGGTGTGATGCCTGTCAGCATCTCGGCAAGTTCTGTTGCGGGAACGTTCGTCATACCCAGTAAGGTCGAATGAGCGATTTTTTCAAGCTGTTTTTGAATCGCTTCATCCATTTCTTTTTTGCGGTGGCCGTGTACATTGAGCCATACTGAAGAAAAGCCGTCATAATATTCTTTGCCGCTGATGTCTTTCAGCATGATCCCGTTTCCGCTTTCAATGATTAACGGATCTTCATCGTAATCTTTCATTTGTGTGAAAGGCAGCCAAAGATACTTTTTGCTTTTTTCAATCATTGATTGTTTCATCATTTCTCCTCCTGCTGAATGAATACAGGCTGCTTCTCTAAAAAATGGATACAGCTCTCCGTATCTATGGAGCCATCTGTAAAGAAAATCCGGCAGCCGCTTTCATCTCCGGCATTCTTCATCTTGGCAATCCGCTGATATCCCAGCTTCTTTGCGGCAACGTAGCCTATTATGTAATCAGGGTCATCCGACCAGCACAATTCAGCAATAATCCCCGGATGTGCGCAAACTTTTGCCGCGATGGCATGTGCTTCTTTTATTCGTGAATGTTCCGGCATGTTGTGAGTAAAAGCCCATTTTTGAAAATCAGGTGACGGCCAATCCATTCGGGATACCCGCACACCTCTATTTCCTCTGCCGTCAATGCGTTCTCCTGCCCGGATATCAAACAGGACCGCTCCTCTTGCTTCTGCATATTCCGCAATGTTTTCGTACGCTTTCTCTATCATGTGCGGGGGAATCCCCGCCTTTTGCAGAAGCTTGCGGGCGATTGCTTGTCCTTTTTCCGGCGTGTCTGATTGATGGAAAGCAACCGGCAAAGGGCGGATCGTTTCGATCGGTTCATTAATGCTTTCAAGCTGAATCTGCATAAAATCAGGTATCCCTCTTGAGTGCGAGAAGCCTTTATGTAATAAGCCATCTACCGCTTCCTGTAAACCGCTGTAAGTGATGAGCCGTTCTCCGCCGGAAATGTGTTTTCCGCCCTGCTCATGGGGGGCGTTTCGGGAAGCTCTCATTCTGACGCTGTAATAGGTTTCTTCCCGCATATATTCCCCTCCTTTCTCTTACTTTGAAAATTAATGTTAACCAAAATAATTAAAGGTTAACACTTATACAGAATATTAGTGCCCTCCGCGGAATATGTCAACCTAAACTATCAAACTTTAACTTAATGAGTTTTGCAAAGCCTCATTACGTTTTCATGTTTTGTTCATATTTTAGTAATTGTTTATTCAACACTGTCCGCTAAAGTAATCCATATCAACAAATAGGACAGCGAACCGCATCTTATTATGAGGGGAGGTCACCGTTATGCTGAAAGAAAAAGTAAAGACAGCAGGCCGTTTTTGCACTGTAGGCGTCGGTAATACGCTGATCGATTTTGGTGTCTTCTTTCTTCTCGCCGCTTGTCATGTCCCCTATCTTCCGGCGCAGATCTGCTCCTATTCGGCAGGGATCATCAACAGCTATGTATGGAACCGGAAGTGGACGTTTCGTGTAAAACGCAAGGCTGACGGGAAAGAGATCATGCGATTTCTCATGATTAATCTTGCCGCGTCGGGAATCACCTTTTTGCTGCTTTACGCGTTTCAAAAAGGCGGCTGTTCGCTATTGGTGAGTAAGTTCGCCGCCACTATCGGCGGAATGATGATGAATTTTATCGGAAACCGAATATGGGTATTTGGAGATTCGCTGAAAAACATACAGGATCAGGAGTGAAGATGAATGAGAAAAGTGAGAAAAGCGGTCATTCCCGCAGCAGGTTTAGGAACGAGATTTCTGCCGGCGACAAAGGCGCAGCCGAAAGAAATGATGCCGATTGTCGACAAACCGGCCATCCAATATATTGTCGAAGAGGCCGCAGCGTCAGGAATTGAAGATATATTGATTATTACAGGGAGAAACAAACGCTCGATTGAAGATCATTTTGACCGGTCGGCGGAATTGGAATTCAATCTGCAGGAAAAAGGCAAGACGGAGACGCTGAAGGAAATGCAGCGGATTGCCGATTTGGCCAATATTCATTACATCCGTCAGAAAGAACCGCTCGGATTAGGACATGCGGTGCTGTGTGCGAAGCATTTTATCGGAGATGAGCCTTTTGCCGTTCTATTAGGTGATGATATTATGGTATCTGACACTCCCGCTCTTTCACAGCTCATCGACGTCTATAACCAACACGGCACAGAAACGATCGGCGTACAGCCCGTCGATCCTGCTGATGTCAGCAAATATGGTATTATACAGACGGGGCGGCAGAGCGGTCATGAGTACGAGGTTGAGGATCTGATTGAGAAACCGGCTGTTGAAAAGGCGCCCTCTCATATTGCCGTGATGGGCCGCTACATATTAACCCCTGCTATTTTTAAAACGCTGAAGACGATCGGAAGAGGCGCGGGCAACGAAATCCAATTGACAGACGCGCTGCGCGAAGTGTGCCGCACCCGAAGCATTTACGCGCGGGAGCTTGAAGGAAGCCGGTTTGATATAGGAGATAAGTTCGGCTGTTTTAAGGCCGGCACGGAGATCGGGCTTCTGCGGGAAGAAATGAGACCGAAACTTTTAGCTTATTTAGAAGAGGTGTTAAAAAGAGAATCTGAAAAATCGTGCGTTAAAAAATAATTTGTAACCATTTTGCTTGTCAATCAGTCATATAATTGGGTAAAAAGATAAAGAGGTTGTGAACAGTGTGGGCAATTTTATTAGTGAAATATTATCCTGGCTGACAAGTATGGGCTATTTAGGGATTGCGCTCGGATTAATGATCGAAATCATTCCGAGTGAAATCGTTCTGGCTTACGGAGGCTATATGGTGTCAGAAGGCACGATCAGCTTTATCGGCGCCATTGTCGCCGGTGTGATCGGGGGAACGATCGCGCAGTGCTTTATTTACTGGATCGCCCGTTATGGGGGACGGCCGTTTTTGGACAAGTACGGCAAGTACTTACTTCTGAAAAAGCATCATGTTGATGTTGCGGAAAACTGGTTTCGCCGTTACGGCGCCGGCGTTGTGTTCTCGGCGCGGTTTATCCCGGTCGTCAGACATGCGATCTCCATCCCGGCCGGCCTTGCGAAAATGCCTCTTTCCAAGTTTGTCATATTGACGACGCTTGCCATTATTCCGTGGTCTGTCATTTTCGTTTATCTCGGGTATCAGCTCGGGGGACAGTGGAAAGACGTAGACAGCTATGCCGGAATGTATACAACTCCGATCATTATATTGGCTCTCGTATTTATTGTTGTTTATTTTGTTGTGAAGAAAATGAGATCAAGACTGTGAAAAAAGACTGCATAAGAGCGGCTGCGAGCCGGATCTATGCAGTCTTTTTTTTATTTATACCGGGTATACGGGGTGTTTCCGGTGTGTGAATGTCAGTTGTTTGGACATGTAAGCAGTGAGGCGTTTATTGAGTTCTTCCCGCAAGGAATCAGCAGGAACAATGCCGTCAATCACCATTTCAGAGGCAAGCCGGTAAAGGTTAATGTCTTCCTTATATTCATCACGCTTTTCTTGAATAAAAGCCGGTCTTTCTTCAGGGGCTAGCCCGCTGATTTTCTTTGCGTAGACCGCATTCACCGCCGCTTCAGGACCCATTACGGCAATTTGCGCAGTCGGAAGCGCTAAACAGCAGTCCGGTTCAAAAGCAGGCCCCGCCATCGCGTATAATCCGGCACCGTAGGCTTTTCTGACGATAACGGAAAGCTTCGGAACAGTCGCTTCCGCCATTGCGGAGATCATTTTTGCGCCATGCCTGATGATGCCCGCCTGCTCAACCTTCGTTCCGATCATGAATCCGGGAATGTCTGCTAAAAACAGAAGCGGAATATGGAATGCGTCGCACAAAGCGATAAATTTTGCGGCTTTATCCGCCGAATCGAGAAATAAAACCCCGCCTTTGACACGCGGCTGATTGGCGATAATGCCGACCGGCTGTCCGTGAATCCGCGCAAGCCCCGTTATTAATTCCTGCGCAAATAACGGTTTAATCTCAAAAAATGAGTCTTCATCAATGACACGTTCAATTAAATCCATCATGTTGAACGGTGCGTTTTGATGTGCCGGGATGACATCTGAGAGCGGTTTTTCAAAAGCTTTCGGGTTCTTAGATTTGTTGACGGGCGCTTTTTCAGTATAATTTGCCGGAAAGTAGCTGAGATATGTCTGCGCCATCATGATTGCTTCCTGTTCCGTTGGGGCGAGGAGATCACCGCAGCCTGATACGGAACAATGCATACGGGCGCCGCCCATTTCTTCAAGCGATACTTTCTCGCCAATCACCATTTCTGCCATACGCGGGGAACCTAAGTACATGGATGCATTGCCTTCGACCATAATGACAATGTCGCAAAAGGCCGGAATGTAAGCGCCGCCCGCAGCGGAAGGGCCGAACAATAAACAGATTTGCGGAATGCGGCCCGACAGCTTTACTTGATTATAAAAGATGCGGCCGGCTCCCCTTCTGCCCGGGAACATGTCGACCTGATCCGTAATTCTCGCACCTGCGGAATCGACTAAGTACAAGAGCGGACACTGAAGCTTTTCCGCCGTCTCCTGAATGCGGATGATTTTTTCCACCGTTTTCGCGCCCCACGAGCCCGCCTTTACGGTTGAGTCGTTTGCCATCACACAAACGGTTCTGCCGCCGATGGTTCCGATCCCGGTAACGACCCCGTCAGCCGGCAGTCCGTCTGACATGCACTCGGCGAAAAAAGCGTCTTCAACGGATATGCCGTCATCGAATAAAAGCTTCAGCCTGTCTCTTACAAAAAGTTTTCCCTTCTTTTCGTTGCTTGCGTGATATTTCGCGGCTCCTCCCTTTTCAATCGTTTTGCTGCGTGTCTGCCGTTCTTTTTCGTAATCCATCCGAGTCCCTCCATGTTTTATTTTCCTTTGTATTCAGGGGGTCTTTTTTC
Source organism: Bacillus sp. JNUCC-22 (assembly GCF_018861275.1). Classification (NCBI taxonomy): domain Bacteria; kingdom Bacillati; phylum Bacillota; class Bacilli; order Caryophanales; family Bacillaceae; genus Bacillus; species Bacillus sp. JNUCC-22. The sequence goes on from NZ_CP076408.1 coordinate 1,938,026, forward strand.
TTTAAAAGCGCGCAGGCCCTCTTCTCTGTCAAATGTGGGGATGACTTGTTCATATGCTTTTCGTTCGATTTCGAGCCCTGTATTGAGATCTGTCTCCAGACCCTTGTTTATCGCGGATTTTGCTTGTCTGACGGCGATCGGCCCATTAGCGGCGATGCGGCCGGCCAGTGCTTTTGCTTTTTCCATAAGTTCATCGGCTTCACAAACATGCTCGATCAGCTTCATGTCTTTTCCCTCTTCGGCAGAAAGCCTTCGGCCGGTATAGATCAATTCTTTTGCCGCGCCGGGGCCGATAAGCCGGGGCAGTCTCTGCGTTCCGCCCGCTCCGGGAATGATCGCAAGCCCTGTTTCAGGAAGGCCGAGGCCCGCCCGGCTGACGGCTGTTCTGATATCGCAGGCGAGAGCGAGTTCAAGGCCTCCTCCGACAGCGGTTCCGTTCAGCGCTGCAATGACCGGCTGCGGGAGAGCTTCAATGGATGCGGCCGTTTCACCGATACGCCTGACGCTTTGCTTAACTTGTTCATGATTCATCCCCGCTCTTTCTTTTAAATCAGCACCGGCGCAAAATGTGTTCCCGGTGCCGGTGAGAATGACACAACGAATGGATGGCGAGTTTTTGATGTCTTCAATCACACGCTGTAAATGATCAATCATGTCTGAAGACAGCGAGTTGGCCGCATGCGGGCGGTTCAGCGTGATCAGACCGATCGTTTCTTGACAGACGGAATACAAGACGCAATCTCCCATGGCTTCTCCTTTCTCATTTCGTTCTGAATGCCTGCAGGTTTCTGCTTGGCAGGTCTTTGCCTATTTTATCCGCGATCCAGCCGGCGGCATAAAGAAGTTTATTCATGTCCGTCCCGGTATCAATCCCCATTTGTTCGAGCATATAAATGACGTCTTCTGTGGCAGCGTTTCCTGCTGATCCAGGGGCGTACGGGCAGCCGCCAAGCCCCCCTGAGGAAGTATCAAAGGATGTGATGCCCATATCAAGAGCGGGAATGATATTCGCTAGAGCCGTTCCTCTTGTATCATGGAAATGGAGTGCGATTTTTGAGGCGGGAATTCTCGGCAAAAGGGCTTCAAGCACGGCTATGACCTGCAAGGGGTTTGCCGCGCCGATCGTGTCGCCGAGCGATATTTCATCAACACCCATTTCGAGCAGGGTGTCTGACAGGCGGATGACTTGTTCGACCGGCACGTTCTGTTCGTACGGACAGCCGAACACAGTGGACAGATAAGCTCTCGTCGCCATTTTTTCAGCTTTTGCTTCAGTAATAACCCGCCTGAGCTCTTGAACGGTCCGGTCAATCGGTTTGTTTACGTTTTTTTGGTTATGGGTTTCGCTTGCAGATAAAAATACACATGCCTGATCGATTCCGCCTTCTGCCGCATGCTCCAGTCCGATGAGGTTCGGAACGAGAGCCGCGTAGACCGTATGTTCAGATCTGGCAATGCCTTTTGCGACGTCCAGGCTGTCACGAAGAGCCGGAATCCATCTCGGATGCACGAATGATGTCACTTCGATATAGGGAAGGCCTGTTTTTGACAGCATATTGATCCACTCAATCTTATCTTCTGTATCCACCCACGCCGATTCATTCTGCAAGCCGTCACGCGGTCCTACTTCATTGATGCGGACATGTTTCGGACAGTTCATGCTGCACCTCCCGTTTTATTGAAGTTCAATCAGGACCTCTCCTTCATCAGTGAAATCACCTTCTGATTTTTTCACTTCTTTCACCGTACCCGCTGCATCAGCGATAATCGGAATTTCCATTTTCATAGATTCCAAGATGGCCACTTCCTGTCCTTCTTCAATGACATCACCCGGCTTCACATGAATTTTCCACAGGTTTCCCGCCATTTGAATTTTTATGACGCTCATTTGGACGCCCCCTCGTTCATTGTTTGTAAAAAACCGGTTGTTGCCTCGCCCTTTTCAAACACTTCTGAATGAGCAATTTTTGTCAGCAGCGGAATGTTGGTTTTAATCCCTTCTACATGATATTCGCCAAGGGCGGTTTTCAGTTGTTCAATGGCTTGTTTTCTCGTATTCGCCGTGACGACCATTTTGGCAATCATCGGATCGTAAAACGGAGAAATGACGCTTCCCTTTTCGACGGCGCATTCGTGTCGCACTGACGGGTGTCTTAAAACGGAAAAAGACGAGATGGTACCGGGTGACGGGTAAAAGGTGACCGGATCTTCCGCATAGATCCGCACTTCAATCGCATGACCGCGGTGGTTGATATCTTTCTGCGAGAAAGGCAGCGCCTGCCCAGCGGCAATTTTCAGCTGTTCTTCCACAAGATCCAGTCCTGTAATTTCTTCTGTCACCGGATGCTCCACCTGCAGTCTGGTGTTCATCTCTAAAAAATAGATTTGTTTCTTTTCGTCGACGAGAAATTCTATTGTGCCTGCATTTTGGTAGCCGATCGATTTTGCGGCTTTAACGGCGGTTTCACCGAGTCTTTGTCTTAATTCATCGTCAACAAACGGCGACGGCGCTTCTTCTATCACTTTTTGGTGGCGCCTTTGGACTGAACAGTCACGTTCAAACAGATGAACGATGTTGCCGAAAGAATCTGCGAGTATCTGAATTTCAATATGACGGGCATTTTCAATGACCTTTTCCATGTACATTGCGCCGTCTCCAAAAAAGGAGGCGGCCCGCTTTTGATTGCCTTCAAACGCTTTGGCCAGCTCTTCTTCTGAATGTACGATCTGCATGCCGATTCCGCCTCCTCCTGCGGACGCTTTCAGCATGACCGGAAAACCGATGGCACGGGCTTCGGCTAAGGCGGAGTGAACATCGGGCAATGGCTCTGAAACACCGGGAACGATCGGGACCTTTGCTTTTTGCATCGTTTTTCGGGCTTCAATCTTGCTTCCCATCTTGGCGATGATATCACCGGGCGGACCGATAAATGTGATTTGTTCCTTCCGGCAGCGTTTGGCGAACAGGCTGTTTTCTGACAGAAGCCCGTAGCCCGGATGAATGGCGTCCGCTCCGGCGGATTTGGCGGCTTCTATGATTCTGTCGATATGTAAATAGCTTTCATTTACTCTCGATTTACCGATCGGATAGGCCTCATCAGCCGCTTTTACATGCAACGCGTCCCGGTCGGCTTCTGAATACACAGCTGCCGAGGGGATGCCGAGACGTTTGCAGGTGCGGATAATTCGTAAGGCGATTTCTCCTCTGTTGGCAATCAGGACTTTTTTAAACAAATGTGAAGCACTCCTTTTTCATTAAGTTAACTTGAGCTCTTCAATCGTTTTTTCCCGCAGCTTGAATTTCTGAATTTTTCCTGAGGCTGTCATTGGATATTCATCTGTAAACAAAACGTACCTGGGGACTTTATAGCGGGCGATATGTTCTTTGCAAAAGGTTCTGATGTCTTCTGCGGAAGCGGTTTGTCCGTCTTTGAGCCTGACCCACGCCGCGGCCTCTTCTCCGTATTTCGGATCAGGAACGCCGACGACCTGAACGTCTGCTACCGCGGGATGCCGATATAACATTTCCTCAATCTCGCGCGGATAGATATTTTCGCCGCCCCTGATCAGCATGTCTTTCAGACGGCCCGTGATTTTGCAGTATCCGTCCTCGTCCATGACCGCCAAATCACCGGTATGCAGCCAGCCGTCTTTGTCTATCGCTTCTTCGGTCGCTTCTTGATTTTTATAATAGCCTTTCATGACATGATATCCGCGGGTGCAGAGCTCTCCTTGTTCGCCCCTGGCGGCTTCTCCGGATGTTCCGGGCCGAACGATTCTGACTTCGATATGGGGAAGCGCGCGCCCCGCTGTTTCCACTCTTCTTTCAAACGGATCATCTGTTCTTGTCTGCGTAATGACAGGTGATGCTTCGGTCTGTCCGTAGGCAATTGTAATGTCAGTCATCCCCATTTTGCCGATCACTTCTCTCATGACTTCCGCCGGGCATGGCGAGCCTGCCATAATCCCGGTTCGGACGTGGGAAAGATCATATTCAGAAAAACGGCTGTCATTTAGGAGGGCGATAAACATCGTCGGTACACCGTGCAGAGCCGTGCAGGCTTCTTGCTCCACCGTTTTCAGAACGGCCGGCGGAGAAAACTGTTCGATCGGAATCATCGCCGCACCCGCGGAAACACATGCCAGCACGCCGAGCACGCACCCAAAGCAGTGGAAAAACGGCACGGGAATACATAAACGGTCACATGAAGTAAGCTTCATGCATTCTGCGATATTGGCCGCGTTATTTACGATATTAAAATGTGAGAGCATGACGCCTTTCGGAAATCCGGTCGTACCTGATGTATATTGCATATGAATGCAATCATCCTTTTTCAGGCTGTCCATCCTTCCGTCAAGCGCTGCATCCGTTACAGACTCGGCATTATCCAGCAATGAATCCCAACGGTGCATCCCGGGCAGGCTTTTATCACCGATATATAACACCGTCCTTAAAAAGGGATAACGTTTCGAACGCAGCCTGCCGCGCTCACAAGTTTTCAGCTCCGGAATTAGCTTATTCACCATCTCAACATAAGATGTCTGCCGGTAGGAATCCATGATTATCAAGGCCGAGACGTCTGAATGCGCCAGCAGATAATCGAGCTCTGCGATTTGAAAATTGGTATTAATGGTGACCAGAACGGCGCCGATTTTCGCCGTTGCAAATTGCGCCGCGAGCCATTCCGGAATGTTGGATGCCCATATGGCAACATGATCTCCTTTTTCAACTCCCAGCTTCATCAGCCCTTTTGCGGTTTGCCGGCATAACCGGTCAAACTCGGCATACGTATAACGAAGGCCGCGCTCAAGGTAAACAACCGCTTCACGATCCGGAAAAAGCTTCGCGGACCGCTCAAGCAGCTTTCCGGCTGTTAAATGGATAAGTTCAGCCATATGACCTGCCCCCCTTCCATCTCTGTCTTAGTAAACGTTTTCATTTCACTTCAAAAGCTGTCTTGCGATGACCATTCTTTGAATTTCTGACGTTCCTTCGCCAATCTCCATCAGCTTTGCGTCACGAAGCATGCGCTCAACACCGCATTCCTTCATATAACCGGAACCGCCATGAATTTGGATGGCCTGAAGACATGTTCTGACGGCCATTTCTGAAGCATAAAGCTTGGCGAATGCAGCTTCTTTCGTAAATGGCAGGTTTTGATCCTTCAGCCATGCCGCTTTAAGCACCATCTGTCTGGCAAGGTCAATTTCCATCGCCATATCGGCCAGCTTAAATTGAATGGCTTGAAATGACGATATCGGACTGCCGAACTGCTTGCGTTCCTTCGCATATGACAGCGATGCCTCCAGTGCGCCTTGAGCGATACCGACAGCCAGTGCCGCAATCGAGATCCGCCCGCCGTCTAATGTATATAAAAATTGTTTAAAACCTTTTTCAGGATCACCGAGCAGGTTATCGGCAGGCACCCTGACATCCTCCAGCACAAGTTCGGCCGTATCCGACCCTCTCACACCCATCTTGTCGTACGGATTTGTGATCGTAAATCCCGGTGTGTCTGTCGGGACGATGAGAGCTGAAATGATCGGTTTTCCGGCGGAGTTCTTTCCCGTAACGGCGGTGACAATGACCGTGCGGGCGTAATTTGCGTTTGTGATCCAGCATTTCTCTCCGTTTATCACATAGTCATCGCCCTTTTTCTCGGCTTTTGTCTGGGTTCCGCCGGCATCGGAACCGGCATTCGGCTCTGTCAGCCCGAATGATCCGAGCGCTTTTCCCGAAGCAAGCGGAATAAGATGTTCTTGCTTTTGTTGGTCAGTACCGAAATAGTATAATGGGCTTGCGCCGAGTGACACGGCCGCCGCGTAGCTCAGCCCCGTGCTGCCGCAGGCTTTTCCGATTTCTTCGACCGCTGCTGCATATGAAATGGTATCACCGCCCGCCCCGCCGTATTCTTCCGGAAACGGAATTCCGAGCAGCCCGAGTTCGCCTATTTTTTTAAATGTGTCTATCGGGAAGACGGCCGATTGATCAACCTCATGGGCTTTCGGGGCAATTTCATTTTTGGCGAAATCTCTGACCATTTCGCGCACCATCTGCTGTTCTTTTGTCAGTTGAAAATTCATTAACCTTCCTCCTTCTGCTGCTTTCTACATTTTATTAATGGGGGTCTTTATTCATTCCATCCAAATAAAGTCTGAACATTCGGACTCATCCGCTGCAAAAAAACTGACAGCGCCGCAACTGTCAGTTTTATTAATAATGGCTATTTAATTGTCCGTTTTGCGGAGGGACGGCTCTCATGGTGAAGCCTGTCAACGGAAGTAACGAAATAGGTGCAGGCTTCTTTCGCCCGAATATCAGTATCTGAAAATGTCTGCGTCCGTGACGATGTTTTTCTGACTGTATCCACTAAATAAGGCTGCTTTCCCTTTTCTGCGCGGTAAATGGCGTAATAAGCCGTTTTTTTACCGTTGGATTTCGCATCTTCAATATAGAGTGTATGGCCTGAAGCGTTCTTCTCCGCCCGTTTGACAGCCGGTTTTTTTAAAGCGGAATGTCCGAGCCAAGGCATCTCGGGAATTAATGCGGGCCGGCTGTACATGTCTTTGATCAAACGGTTTTTCACATCGAGCGGATTACGGTTTAAATCCTTTAAACTGAAATGCATGCTGCCTTTTATCCATGCTGATCCCCTGTTTAGAGTAATCTGCCTTCCGTATTCCCCCGGGTCGGTCCAGGCCGGATCAGCGTTGTTGTTGATTTTATAAGCTGCCTGCCCGATATATAAATGCACCGGCCGATTGTTCACTTCTTTTCCCCACCAATCCGCTAAGACGTCATATGCCGCCGCTTTAAATCCGATGCTCCAGTAAATTTGCGGTGCGATGTAATCAATGTATCCTTTTTGGATCCATTCTCTCGTATCAGCATATAAATCATCATAGTTCCGCACCCCGGCGGCCGTTTCGGAGCCTGTCGGGTCATCTGCGGCATTTCTCCATACGCCGAACGGGCTGATTCCGAATTTGACATAAGGTTTTTCTCGTTTGATGGTTTGGTTGATTTCTTTTACAAGCCGGTTGACGTTATCCCGGCGCCAGTCATCAATTGATGCAAAGTGAGCTTTTCCGTACCGTTCGTATTCCGCCTGATCGGGGAATTCCTGTCCGGCAATTTTATAAGGATAAAAATAATCATCCATATGAACCGCATCAATGTCATAACGGCTGACCACCTCTTTGATTCCATCCGTTATAAATTGTCTTACTTCCGGAATGCCCGGATTATAGTACAGCTGTTTTCCGTATGCAGCGACCCAGTCCGGATGCGAACGCGCGGGATGATCATCTGAAAGCGCATTCAAATTTGTGTGATTCATCGTGATCCGGTAAGGATTGAACCAAGCGTGAAATTCAAGATTCCGTTTATGTGTCTCTTCAACTAAAAAAGCAAGCGGATCGTAGCCGGGATTTTTGCCTTGTGTTCCTGTCAGATACTCTGACCAAGGCCCGTAATCTGATGGATAAAAAGCATCAGCCGCAGGCTTAATTTGGACGATAACGGCGTTCATTCCCATCTCCTGAACGTCATCCAGCAGCTTGCTGTATTCTCTTTTTTGCTCTTCCGGTGACAGCCCTTTTTTAGAGGGCCAGTCGATATTGGTGACAGACGCGATCCATACGGCTCTCATTTCTCTTTCCGGCTGAGTGCCGCTTGCTTGTGCGGATGCTGAGAATGTAAAGATGCCGGCTGTCAGTACAACGGCCAAAAACCATATCATGCTAAAACGGCAGCTTTTCATGTTTTTCCCCCTCTCTGCTTTACGGTATTCCGAAGCATTCCGGGCGGTGAATCAGAAAGCCTGCTTTGCTCCTCTCAGCCTAAAAGGGAAAGAAAAAAGTCCTAAAGCGAATCAAAACGCTTCAGGACTTTTTATGTTTCATAGCGGCGAGCACGTCAATGACCTTCGTTCCGACGCCGACACACGTTTCAAGAATGGCCTGCGCTCCGGCGATGGACAAAATGAAAATAACCGGATGTGCATAGCGGGGCCAGACCAAGTAGCAGATGCCGATCAATATGGCGCACCAGACGCCCGCACACCAATAACATTGCAGCATATAACCGAATGCGGAGGAAGGGACTTTTTTTTGGACGGCGCGCCCGTTTTGATCGACGGTTTTTTCTTGCTTTATAAAGGGTTTTCTTATGAATTCCGTAATCTTATCAAATACGATCAAATGGGTCAGCCGGTAGCTGGCAAGAATGATCATTACATACGTAAGCCAAGATAGGTTCGTCATGTCAAAGCCTCCAAAAAAACTGGTTTGATTCCCCTATCTTGCCCTCTGTCATCCTGAACCATTCTGCCGGATGTTACAGATTCCGCGCCAAGCGTCTTCCGCTGTTTGCAATGATGTCCAGTATGATCTCAGCATTCTGCTGTGCAAAGGCGGGTTCAAACATATCTTTATGGGCGCCCTCGCCTTGATATTCCTGATAGAGTCCCGTTGTGGCGCCTTCCCATTTCATCGGCTCGGTCTTATCACTGTGCTCTTCCTTTATGCCGGCCTCGATAAAATGGAGGTTTGCCGCGATTTGGCCGTCATTTATCAGTTCCGCCCAGTACGTTTGATAGCGCTCTGTTTTTCGGATGACCGCTTCCCTGACGGCTTCCGGGACATTTTCGGCTGTTGCGTTTGTTGGCTGCGGCGGCAATGTGTCAAGCTTTCTGTACGCGTCTGCGATAATGACGTCGCTGATTTCTAAGCCGCGCTTTTCCATCGCTTTTGCCGCCTCGAATGCCGTATTGCCGCCTGCCGAATATCCGAAGAGTATATAAGGGCCTTCCGGCTGGATTTCCAGCATTTTATCAATGTATTGTTCCATTCTGCTGTCTTCTTCAATAAAGTTAAAACCGTACACAGCAGCCCGTTCGTTTAATGCCGCCGCAAGATCTTTAAAGAAAATCCCGAAACCTGAGATAGGCGGAAAACAGAAAAGATTTCGGCCTTTCGGCTGGTTCAGTCTGCTGATATGCTGCTCTGCAGCTTCTGTCAGTGTGTTTGAATACAGCTTTTCAGCCAATTGTTCAATTGTCGGATATTCAAATATCATTTCAATTGGCACATCCATCTGCTGCCTGGTCTTCAGCTGATGAATCACTTGCAATGCTTTCAAAGAATGGCCGCCCAGCTCAAAGAAGTCATCCTGTATGCCCAGCTCCCTGCAGCCGAGGATCGGCGTCCAAATGTCGATCAGCTCACGCTCTACCCAGTTTCGTGGCGGAACGGCTTTTGATGACGTTTTTTTCCGTTCTGGCGCAGGCAGCCCGCGGCGGTCCACTTTGCCGTTTGCGGTAAGCGGCATACGGTCAAGCTTCATCACATACTGAGGAATCATATAGTCGGGAAGCGACCTGGCCAACAGGGATCGAATGGCTCTTTCTTCAACATGTGCGCCTGTATAATACGCACAAAGGATTGCTTCTTGTCCTTCGTCTGACACGATGACTGCCGCTTCCCTGATTCCATCAATTTCAGTCAAGCGCGCTTCGATTTCGGCCGGCTCAATCCGCTTCCCGCGAATCTTGAATTGGCGGTCGATACGGCTGATGTATCCGATGCTTCCATCAGGCAGCCAGTGTGCCAAGTCGCCTGTTTTGTAGATCTTTTCTTCAGGATGAACCGGGTGGCTGACAAACGCTTCACTTGTTAAGTCAGGCCTGTTTAAATAGCCTTTGGCAACCCCGTCACCGCCGACACAAAGCTCACCGGGCACGCCGATCGGCGCAAGTCCGCCATTTTTATCAATGATATACGCGGTTGAATTGCTGATCGGTTTTCCGATTGGGATCGGCTGAGAAAAATCGTGCCTGATTTCGTAAAAGGTAGAAAATGTCGTATTTTCTGTCGGTCCGTATATGTTATAAAGGCTGAGATTCGGACAGCGGTGTCTGACCTTATTGATGAGCGCCGGGGACAATGCTTCTCCGCCGACATATAAGGTGTGCAACCCAGAAAACATCTCCGGATCTGCCTGGGCGAACTGGTTAAAGAGCGCCGTCGTCAAAAACAGAATCGTAATACGGTTGGAAGAAAGATAATTGCCGAACCTCTCAGGGGCAAGCATTGTCGAGCGGTCAACCACATGAAGACATGCTCCGTTCAAAAGCGCTCCGAAGATTTCAAACGTCACTGCATCAAAACCGATGGACCCTGTCAGAATGAGACGGTCCGACATGCCAGCCGACGTGTAATTGCTGTTTGACACGAGCGATACGACGTTTCGGTTGGAAATCATCACGCCCTTCGGTTTTCCTGTTGAACCGGATGTATACATAATATAGGCAAGGTCATCAGGTGCTGTATCGGTATTCAGTTTTCCCGCATCAGGTGTTTGTTTTTCAGCTGCAGCCGGGATAGAGATGATGTGAGAAAAGTCAATGTCAGTCTCAATTCCTTTTTGTACCGTTAACAGCTGTGCTCCGCTCTCAGTGAGCATATCGGCGATCCTGTCGGTTGGCAGTTCTGCATCAAGGGGAAGGTACGTCCCTCCCGCTTTCAATACAGCCAGAACAGCGATGACAAATTCCGGTGAGCGTTCGGCCAGAATCCCGGCAATTCCCTTTGGCGCCAGACCGTTTTCCAGCAGGGTGCGGGCGAATGCAGTTGACCGTTCATCGAGCTCCCGGTACGTCATCGTCAGCCCGCCGGCGTGAAGCGCCTGATGGTCCGGGGTTTTCTTCACCTGTCGGCTGAACAGGCTGATGATGCTTTCATCTCTTTCATAAGTTGTTTTCGTGTCATTAAATTCGCCGATTATTCTTGATTTTTCCTTTTGTCCGAGCATCGGAAGCCGATCAGCGGGAACATCGGGATTGAAGGCGGCGCCGCGCAGAGCTTCTTCCAAGTGTCCTTTTACGCTCTCTATCCATACTTCATCATAAACGTTCGCATTGTAGCTGAATTTGATGAGCAGCTCATCGCCAGGCGCTATGATGAGGTTAAAATCGTAGCCCGATTGTTCCGAAACGTTGACATTCCCGATCCGGAACGGTGCATCCGATTCCTTTTCCGCGTCTTTCATCTGCTGCTGAATCGGATAATTTTCAAACACGATGATATGGTCGATTAAATCCTGTTTCAGCTCAGTCTGAGATTGGATGTCAGCAAGCGGATGATAACTGAACGCCTCTGAGTCAAGCATTTCTTTCTGCAAGCGCCCCAGCAGTTCTCTAAAGCTTTCGTCACCCGTTTTAATGCGTACCGGCACGGTATTGATAAACAGACCGATCATGCTTTCCACGCCGTCAATGACGGAAGGCCGCCCTGATACGACGGCGCCGAATACGGCATCGTCCGTCCGGTTGTAGCGCTGCAGCATCAAGCCCCATACAGTCTGCATAAGAACCGCGAGCGTAGCCCCCTCTTCTTTGGCGATGGTTTTCAGCCTGTCTGTCAGGTTTTGATCTAAAGAAAACAGGAGCTCTTTCTTACGGTAGCCTTTTTCCTGGGGACGGGCCGATATTTTCGGGAGTCCTGTGGGTGTCTCGCAGCCTGCTAAATATCCTTTCCAATATTCAGAAGCCGCGTCTTTGTCCTGATCAGTCAGCCATGTAATATAAGTGCTGTAAGGCTTTGCGGGCGCCAGTGTGACGGGTGAGCCTGATTCAATCGCCCGGTACATATGCATGAATTCCTGAAGGACGATGCCGAGGCACCAGCCGTCCATAAGGATGTGATGGTGGCTCCAGACGCATACATATTTTTCGTCACCCGTTTTAAACAAAGAAACACGCATCAGCATATCCTTTTGCAAGTCAAAGCCTTTTAAGCGGTCACGTTCCTTAAATCGCTGTAAATAGATGCTCTGTTCCGCTTCGTCCAAATGTGTAAGATCTTCGCGGTGCAGCCGGAATTCCCGCTCACGCAGCACAACTTGGCGGGGGCCGTTCAGCTGAGCGACATGAGGTAAAAAAACCGTTCTGAAAATATCGTGGCGGCTGATGACAGACTGTACGCTTTGCTCAAACAATTCCGGACGAAGCCGGCCTTTTATGGTGAAGACGGATTGCTCGATATATGCAGCCCCCTCCTTTTGCAGAAAGGAATGAAAAAGCATTCCTTCCTGCATTCGGCTGAGGGGATAAATGTTTTGGATATTTTTAGTTTTGTCCATGTGTTCCTCCCGCTCGATTTTAGTGGAAGCTGAGTAAGTCGGCAATATCCTGCAAGGCTTCCTCAGTCAGCTCCCGATCATCAAAGTCACTGACGGTCTTCTCCGTATCGGTTTTGCTGAGGCAGTGTTCCGACAGTTTCAGGAGATAATACCGGCAGCTTTCGGACAGCCGTTCGATCGTATCTTGCCGGAAGCGCTCCGTTTCATAGGAAATGCTGACGGTCATCCGGCCTTTTGCCGCAATCGCGCTGATTTCAAGTGACTGCTCCCGTTTCCATGTATCTGTCACATCATCTCCGCCTCCCAAAGGAGAAAACTGAAACGCGTCAGGCTGTTCCGTTTCTGCCGGGTTCCCGCCGGGCGCATCGAATTGTCCGAGATAATTAAAGCTGATCTCCGGTGCTTTCCCGAAAGTCATTCCGGCAAGCTTCGGCGGTGTTAAATATTTGAGGACGCCGTATCCGTTCCCTTTATCCGGAATGCGCCGCAATGTGTCTTTGACGGTTTTCAATGTGCGAATTTCATATTCTTCAAGAGGTTCATAAGCTCCGCTCCGGAAAAGCACCGGGTAAATGGAAGTGAACCACCCCACTGTCCTGCTGATGTCCGCACCTGCCTGCTCCGATTGGCGTCCGTGCCCTTCAAGGGCGATTTTCAAAGCGTGCCGCGGCGACCACTTTTGAATGGCAAGCACGGCGGAAGCCAAAAGCACATCTTGCGTATCCGTATTGTAGGCGCTGTGCACATCTTTCAACAGGGCGTCCGTTTCACTTTCTGTCAGAGTGAAGGATACCGTGTTCCGTTTTTTTGCAGGAGTTTGAGATAAATCTGCCTGTTCGTAAGGAAGACTTTCTGTTTCATAGTGTTCAATCTCCCGCCAATACTCCGCCTGCTGAAGAAGCTGTTTACTTTCGGCATAATCGGCCAGCTGCTCCGTATATGTTTTGAATGACATGGTTTTCTGAGGGAGTTTGATTTCCTGTCCAGAGATGGCCTGTTCATAAGCAGAAGCCAAGTCTTCCAATAAAATCCGCCATGATATCCCGTCGACAGCGAGATGATGGACCGTCAGAAACAAGTAATCTTCTGCTTCAGAGCGGAACAGCCCCGCCTGTACCAGCGGCCCGTTCTCTAAATCCATGTTTCTCTGAAGCTCTGCGACGCGGCGTTTTACAAAACGTTCCTTCTCATGCTCATCGCCTTCCATTTCTAATATGGTCAGGCTGTAAAGCTGCTCATCTGCGAGGTCAGCCGGTCTGTTGAAGAGGAGAAGACCTTTCTCTTCGTCTTTTATGCAGACAAGGCGCAAGGCATCATGATGTACGGTAATGGCTTTTAACGTTTTCCTCAGAGCCCCTTCATCTATTGAATTTGCTCTCGTCAGCATGACGGACTGGTTAAAATGATTTGCTTCCTTCATGTCTTGTGTGAAGAACCATTTGTGAATCGGCGACCACTTCACTTCTCCTTCTGCAGGAGCTTGGCTGACCGGCTGCCGCTCTGTACGGACATAAGGCGCCAGCTCCCTAATTGTCGGCCGGCTGAAAATATCTTTTACGGCGATCTGTTTTCCTGCCTGATGTAATCGGGCTGATACTTGCAGGGCTTTGATGGAATCGCCGCCCAGTTCAAAAAATGATTGATCCGCGGCAATGTTTTCAGTTCCGAGCACTTCGCTCCAAATCGCGGAAAGCTCTTTTTCCATGTCGCTTTCAGGCTCGGTAAATGCCCGTCCGGTGTGCGCTTTTTTCCGCGGCTCAGGAAGCGCGCGGCGGTCAAGCTTCCCGTTCGGTGTGACAGGCAGGGCTTCAAGTGTTTCAAAGAACGCCGGCACCATATAAGCGGGCATTTCATTTCTGAGCGCCTGCTGCACGGTTTCACTTTCTGTTCCTTCTTCTGTCACGATATAAGCGCATAGTTCCGTTTGGCCTGCTGATGCGGGCAGAGCGGTGACGGCTGCTTCTTTGACACCTTTTATGCCTGTTAAGGCGGATTCAATTTCTTTCAGTTCCACCCGGTAGCCTCTGATTTTGACTTGCTCGTCCATTCGGCCGATATATTGCAGCGTGCCGTCCGGCAGCCATTTTGCCAGGTCGCCCGTGCGGTACATGCGCCGGTTCTTCTGGAACGGGTCTTGGACAAAGGCTCGGGCCGTTTGCTTAGGAAGATTGCGGTACCCTCTTGCAAGGCCGGAACCCGAAATGCAAAGTTCTCCCGTTACACCGATCGGCTGCGGATGATCTCCGTTTAAAATATAAACGTGTGAATGCTCAATCGGACGGCCGATCGTGATGTTCTCACTTTGTTCTATATGTCTTGCCGCTGTAGTGGCGACGCTGTTTTCCGTCGGGCCGTACTCATTGGCAAGCTCCGTGTGTGGACAAACTGATAAACTGCGGCTGATAATGTTTTGGTCGACGGCTTCTCCGGCTAATGTGACAATTCTGAGAGACTCTGCATCCCCCGGCTCCAGTACGTCAAGCAGTGTACGGTACAGTACGGGAACAATGATCATGTGAGTGATGCGGTAAGATGCAAGATAGTGTTTAATAGCAAGAATATCTCTTGCTTCATCTTCGGCTAAAACGGCCGCTTTCGCACCGGAAATCAGCGGTGTGAACATGCTTGTTACAAACCCGTCAAATGAAAATGAAAAGAGCTGAAGAATCGTATCTTTCTCATTCAGATCATAAAATCCGCTTCGCCATTGAAGGGTTTGGCTGACGGATCGATGTTCGACCATAACCCCTTTCGGCCTGCCTGTCGTTCCCGATGTATAAATGATGTAAGCCAAATCTTCCGGTGCTGATAATGACTGGACCGGCGAAGCATCCTGTTCTTGGATATCCTCCAGTGCGAGCACTTCACCGTTAAAACGATCAGGCACTTGTTCTATCGCACCGTGTGCGGTAAGGAGAAGCGCTGTGCCGCTGTCTGAGATGATATATTGCTTGCGTTCCTCCGGATATTCAGGATCTATCGGGACGTAGGCTCCTCCGGCTTTCCAAACCCCGAAGACTGCCGCTACTTGTTCCGGCGATCTTGGTATCACAATGCCGACGGCTGCATCAGGTCCGATCTGCCGTTTTTGCAGGGCTCTGGCGATTTTATTCGACCAGTCATCTAATTCTTTGTATGTGATCAATGTTTCCCCGCTGATAAGGGCCGCGGCATCAGGTGTTTTTCGCGCCTGGGTGATGAACAGTTCATGAACTGTTTTTTCAGGCAGCTGTTGATCCGTCATGCCGTTAAAGTCCGAAAGAATCCGGTTCCGTTCCGGAGCAGTCAGCATGCTGATCGCTTGTAAAGAAGTTTCCGGTTCACGGACAATGTGTTCAAGCATCGTCATAAAGTGGGAAGCCCAGCGCTGCATCGTTTCTTTCCGGAATAAAGACGCCGCATATTCAAACAGAAAATGAATCTGTCCCCCGCCTTCAGAAGCCTGCAGAGTGACATCAAATTTGGAAACCGGACGGGACACGTCCGCATTCTGAATATGCAAACCGTCCAACAGCAGTTCCTCATGCTCTATATTCTGGACGACAAGCATGGCGTCAAACAGCGGATTGCGGCTTGTGTCCCGCTGCACCCCGAGCCGTTCCACCAGCTCTTCAAACGGGTAGTCCTGATGCTCATACGCTTCAAGCGCGGCCTGGCGGACTTCCGCCAAATAATCAGTAAACCGTTTGCCTCCTTTCGGCTCCGTTCTGATGGCGAGCGTGTTGACGAACATGCCGAGAATCGGTTCAAGGTCTTTGTGCGGACGCCCGGCAATCGGCGAGCCGACGATGATGTCTTCCTGCCCGCTCAATCTCGCGAGTAACGTATTGTACGCGGCGAGAAGCACCATATACAAAGTGGAGCCGTAATCCCGGGCGATGCGGTGAAGGCCGGATGCCGTTTCAGCGTCAAGCGTGCACGATACGCTGCCGCCCGCAAAGCTTCTGACAGCCGGACGGGGCTTGTCAGCCGGAAGCTCAAGCACCGGAAGCTCTCCTTCAAGCCGCTTCAGCCAATAGGCTTCCTGCTTCTGGTACTCTTCTTTCTCCTGAAATGACCGCTGCCAGACGGCATAGTCTTTATATTGAAGGCGCATCGGCGCAAGCGAACGGCCTGCGTACAGCTCGCCGAATTCTTTAATCAAGGTGTTGACGGACACACCGTCAGAAATAATATGATGCATATCCGTTAATAATAGATGGCGTTCGTCTGATTCTTTCACGAGAGCCGCACGGAAGAGCGGCGCTTCCTCCAGACAAAACGGCCGGACGAATGCGTCAGCTGACTCGGCCTCATCCAGCTGAAACGGTACGCTGTCATGGATGCGCTGCACCGGTTCGCCGTCAGGCCCCGTTTCAAAGGACGTTCTAAGCGACTCGTGCCGCTCCACAAGCTCCCGGAACGTCTCCTCCAGCCGGATGCGGTCAAGCGGGCCCGTCAGTTCCAGCACAGCCGGCATATTGTAGCCGACACCGCCGTCTTCAAGCTGCTGGAGCACATACATCCGTTTCTGCGCCGAAGACACCGGATAGGTGTCCTGTTTTTTCGCAGGCTGAATCGCTTCATACGGGCTCTCTTCCAAATCCTGAATGACCGAAGCGAGCTCTTCCACCGTCGGCCGGGCGAAGATGTCCTGTAACGGCACCTGAACACCGAACTCTTTGGCGATGCGGGAGACGAGAGCCGTCGCTTTTAACGAATGGCCGCCCCGCTCAAAAAAGTGATCCCGGATGCCGACGGGGCCGTTTTTCAGCACCTCTTCCCAAAGGGCGCAAAGCTTCATTTCCGTGACGTTCCGCGGGGCGGTGTACGCCTGTCTGTCTGCCGCTCCGCCGGGAGCCGGCAGCGCGCGGCGGTCAAGCTTTCCGCTCGGTGTGACCGGCCATTCGCTCATCTCTATAAACTGAGCCGGCATCATGTAGACCGGAAGGCGTGTCGCAAGCTCCGCCCGCACGTCATCGCTTTCCCGTCCTTCGATATAGGCGTAAAGCGCGGTTTCGCCGTGTTCGGTCCGGGCGGTGACCGCCGCCTCACGAATGCCGTCGATGCGCCGGATCGCCGCTTCGATCTCTCCCGGTTCAATCCGGTAGCCGCGGACTTTCACCTGTCCGTCTGAACGTCCGAGCCATTCGACTAGGCCCTCTTCTGTCCAGCGTGCGATATCGCCCGTCTGATACATGCGCTCTCCCGGATAAAACGGATCATCGAGAAAACGCTCCTCCGTCAGCTCGGGCCGGTTCAGATAGCCCCGGGCCACCCCTGTCCCCGCGATGTACAGCTCTCCGATACAGCCCGGCGGCAGAAGCCGTTTCTTTTGATTTAAAAGATACAGCCGCATGTTATGCCCGGAAATGCCGATCGGAACATTGTGAAATTCTTTTCCTTGCGGCAAATCAAAGTACGCCGCTTCTACTGTCGCTTCCGTCGGACCGTAGGAATTTGTCAATTCCGTTCCCGGCAGAAGGTCATAAAAACGGGAAACCAGGTGCGGGCCCAATTGTTCGCCGCCGGCAAAAACCCTTTTTAAGCAGGTTTTTTTGATCGGCTGTTTTCTGGAATTTATATATTCCAAGAAAGCATGAAGCATGGATGGCACAAAATGAGCCGCCGTTATGCGGTTATTCTCCAATGCGTTCAGTATCATTTCAGGGTCTTTCTCGCCGCCTTGCGGAAGGAGGAAAACAGAAGCTCCCGCGATCGGCCACCAAAACAGCTCCCAAATCGAAGCGTCAAAAGAGTATGATGTTTTATGCAAAATGATGTCAGAATCACTTAATCCATAACGCGTTTGCAGTGAGTATAAAAAGTTTACGGCTGACCGATGTTCAACCTGCACGCCTTTTGGGCGTCCCGTAGAACCGGATGTATAGATGATATAAGCCAATGAATCAGGTTTTACCGGAACGTTAGGGTTGGCCGCAGCTTCAAGGTTTCCTGTTTGTCCGCTTTTCAGAGAGATCGTTTCTCCCTCAAAAAGATCTGGTGCGAAAAGTTCTGGTTCTGCCAGTAAGAATTTCACGCCGCTGTCTTTCAGTAAAAAGCGAATCCGCTCTTCCGGGTAATCCGGATCAATCGGCAGATATGCACCGCCTGCTTTTAAGACAGCGTAAATGCCGATCATCATGTCAGGAGAACGCCGGCCCATAATGGCAGTTTTATCCTCCAGCCTTATCCCGCGCTTGATCAGCTGGTGCGCAAGCTCGTTTGCCCTTTCGTTCAGTTCCTGATACGTAATCGAAATGTCATCAGTTAAAATTGCCGGACGGTCCGGCGTTTTTTCCGCCTGCTGTTCCAGCAGATCATGAAGAGACTGATGAAGCGGAAACGCTGTTTTCTGAAAGGGGCTGAAATCTTGAAGCAGAGACACTTCTTCTTTTTCTGTCAAAACAGAAATATCGTCTAATTCCAAGCCCGGATCAGCCGCGGCGTTTTCGGCAAGTGTCGTAAAAAATCCCGCCCATTTTTGAATCGTTTTTCTCTCAAACAAATCGGTGCTGTATTCAAACTGGCAGTACAATTCACCGGCGTTTTCAGAGATGTACAGTGATAAGTCAAATTTAGAAATCGGCAGGCTGACGTCTGCCGGCTGCAGTTCAAGTCCGGCTGCCCTAAGCTTCTGCTGTTCCATATTTTGCAGCGCAAATGTTGTGTCAAACAGCGGATTTCGGGACATGTCCCGCGGCACACCGAGCTTATCGACGAGCTCTTCTAACGGGTAATCCTGATGTTCGTAAGCCTCAAGCGCTGTTTGGCGAATTTCCTTTAAATATTCTTTGAATGTCATGCTTCCGTCGGGACGCGTCCTGAAAGCAAGCGTATTGACAAACATGCCCAGAACGGCGTCAAGGTCGGCATGTGGCCTTCCTGCAATCGGAGACCCGACGATCATATCTTCCTGTCCGCTTAAACGGGCTAACAGAACTGTGTACACACCGAGCAGCGTCATATACAGTGTGCATTTGTTTTCTTTCGCCAGCTTTTTCAACTGTGCTGTATGTTTTTCATTGATGACAAATGACACCCGGTCACCGGAAAAGCTCCGCACCGGGGGACGCGGCTTATCAGCCGGCAATTCAAGCACGGGAATCTCACCGGCAAGCCGGTTCAGCCAGTACTCCTCTTGTTTCCGATATGCGGCGCCCGCCATAAATGATTGCTGCCAGACGGCATAATCTTTGTATTGAATCCGTAACGGCGGCAGACTTCTCTCAGCATACAGCTCACTGAATTCACGTATCAAAAGATTGACGGATACGCCGTCTGAAATAATATGATGCATGTCAGCTAAAAGCAGATGCCGGTCTTTTTCTATTTGGATAAATCCCGCCCGGAAAAGGGGCGCTTTGCCGAGATCGAACGGCCGGATAAACGCTTCGGCTGATTGTTCTTTTGTAAATGCAAACGGCACGTCGTCATGAATCCTCTGCACAGGCAGGCCGTTTTTTTCTTCAAAGGACGTTCTGAGCGGTTCATGCCGCCGGATCAGTTCCTTGAACACGGCTTCCATCCTGTCTCGGTCAAACGGCCCCTTCACCTCTAAAACGGCTGGAATGTTATAGCTGACACCGCCATTTTCAAGCTGGTGAAGGACGTACATCCGTTTTTGGGCGGATGAGACAGGATATGTTTCTTTCATTTCTGTCTTTTCTATGGATGCGAACGGGTTCTCTTCTGCTTCACTGATGATTTTGGCGAGTTCTTCTACAGTCGGATGGCTGAAGACATCGCTCAGCGGGATTTGCACACTGCACTCTTTAGCTATTTTTGCAACGAGTGCCGTCGCCTTTAATGAATGGCCGCCAAGCTCGAAAAAGTGATCGTGAACGCCGATCGGTCCGCTTTGAAGCACTTCTTCCCATATGCGGGTAAGCTTCAGCTCCGTCACATTCCGGGGAGCTGTATATTGACGGCCTGCGGCGTACGCCGAAGCTTCCGGAAGGGCCCGCTGATCGACTTTTCCGTTCGCAGTGAGCGGAATTGAGTCAACAAAAGCCCATTTGACCGGAATCATATAATCAGGCAGCTCTTTCGCCAAATCTCTTCGCAACTGAGAAGGATCAGTCGCTTGTGAGACGCTGCAGTAGGCGCATAATTCATTTTCGCCCGACTCATTCGTTTGAATCAGAACGGCAGCTTCTTTCACGGCATGATGATTTGCCAGGACGGTTTCAATTTCCTTCGGTTCAATCCGGTACCCTCTGATCTTCACTTGATCATCTGTCCGGCCGATGTATTCAATTTGGCCGTCCGCACGCAGTCTTGCCAAATCTCCGGTCCGGTACATGACGGCGTCCGTTCTGAACGGATCCGGCAAAAATTTCTCTTCGGTCAGCGCCGGATTGTTCACATAGCCTCTTCCTGTATTCGCCCCGGAAATATACAATTCTCCCGCAATTCCGAGAGGCTGAAGCTGCCTGTTTTTGCTGAGAATATACATCTTGTTATGATGGATCGGTTTCCCGATCGGCGGATGTTCAGGTATGTCATCTCCCGCAGAAATCGTATAGGTTGAAACCACATGAGTTTCTGACGGGCCGTAATGATTATGCAGATGCATACCGTGTAAACGGAGCGTCTGCCTGAACAAACGCGAAACGGTCAGCTGCTCCCCGGCCGTAATGACATGCTTCACACAGCGGGGAAAAGACTGTGCATAACCTTCTTCATTGAAAAGCATTTTGACAAACGCAGTCGGGAAAAACACAACTTCCGTGTTGTGCTGATCAATAAACGAAAACAGCTGAGAAACGTCCCGTTTGATTGATTCGGGCACGATACAAAGGGTGCCGCCGCTCAAGAGTACTGAAAATAACTCCTGATAGCAGACGTCAAACGCCACAGATGCGTACTGCAGCACATTTGTGCAAAAATCAATGTCTGTGTTCGTCAATTGGTGAGAAAGCAGGTTGGCCATATTTTTATGTTCGAGCAGCACACCCTTCGGTTTCCCTGTCGTTCCCGATGTATAAATCATATAAAGAAGGTCGTCCGCCGTATTAATGGATTGCACATTGCTTCCGTCCGCTTCCGTCCCGGCCTCTTCTATGTATGTAACTTGCAGCGCTTGTTCCGCGGGGACTGACTGATGCCGCTCTGTTACAACATGGACGCAGCCGCTGTTTTCAATGACATATCGGATACGCTCCTTTGGACTGCCCGGATCAATCGGGACAAAGGCGCCGCCCGCTTTTAAAATACCGAGAACAGCCGCCGCTAAAGAAGGGGAACGGCCGAGCATGACGCCTACCGGTTCCTCCCGCTTTAATCCGCGCTTTTGCAGCAGGCGGGCCAGCTTATTAGCCGATTCGTTCAGCTCTTTGTACGTCACTGACTCGCCTTCATACCGAATCGCGATTTGATCCGGTGTTTTTGCGGCCTGCCGTTCAAACATTGCATGAACCGTGTCATATACAGGCTTTTCGGTCTCTTCAGAAATCGGTGCAAGCAGCTGCGCTTTTTCCTCCGGGGTGATGATTTCAAGCTTGTCCGGCGTGATGTCCGGTTTGTCGAGAACCTGGGAGACGATGTGTGCTAAATGGCCTTTGATATTTTCAATAAATTGGCGGTCATACATGCTTGAATCGTATCTCATTTTCAAATGAATTTCGTCACCCGGCGCCACCATAAGATAAAAACTGTAATTGGTTTCGTCTTCCATGCTGAAATCATGGATGTGAAAAAGGTCTTTCGTGTCCCCCTTGCTGTTCAGCACATCAAGCTCCTGTTCAACCGGATAATTCTCAAAGACGAGAATGTGGTCAATTAAGCCTTGTTTTACCTGTGAATTCGCCTGTATGTCATAAAGCGGATGATAGCTGTATGCCTGTCCTTTCAAAGCATCCTTTTGCACATTTTTGATCAGCTTTTGAAACGGGATGTTTGCCCCGCTGATCCGGACAGGCACGGTATTAATAAACAGGCCGATCATTCGCTCGATGCCTTCGATTTCAGACGGCCTTCCGGAAATGACAGAACCAAAAACCGCATCTTCTGTCTGGTTATACGCCTGAAGCAAAATGCCCCAGAGCGTGTGGAAAATGGTGCTCAGCGTGACCTCTTCTTTTACGGCCAGCTCTTTCAGCTTAGCCGTGTCCTCTTTTGAAAAGGAAAACGTCACTTCCTCTTGTCTGCTTTCGCCGGCTTTTTTCTGCTTCGGCAGAACAGTCTGCTGCTCAAAGCCTTCAAGGTACCGCTCCCAGTACGAAGCGGCTTTTTCTTTATCTTGCTCCATCAGCCACTTGATGTAGGTCCCGTACGGCACAGCGGGCTCAAGCGTTAACGGTGTCCGGCGGAGCCGCGAGGCGTATATCTGGAAGAACTCTTTCAGCACGATTCCGAGACACCAGCCATCCATAATGATGTGATGGAAACTCCATATGCACGTATATTCACATTCACCGGTTTGAAGCAGCGTCACCCGCATCAGCATGTCTTTTTGCAGATGAAATCCTTTCTTACGGTCTCTTCGTTTGGCTTCTTCAATATGCTTGATTTGATCAGCCTTGTTTAAATTGGTGAGATTTTCCTCAATGATGCTGACGTTCCGCTCTTTTAATACGACCTGCTGCGGCACTGACACGTTCTGGCTGATAAAGATCGTTCTGAAAATATCATGTCTTTCGAAAAGGGCATGAACGCTCTCTTCAAACACGCGGGTTTTAACCTTCCCCGTTATTGAAAAGGAGGCCTGCTCGGCGTAAGCCTGTGATTCCTTTTGCAGGAGAGAATGAAAAAGCATTCCTTCCTGCATATAAGACAGCGGATAAATATCCTGAATTGCATTCTTTTTTGTCATGTTATAATCTCCCCGTCGCCTTTTTCTACAGTTCCTCGACAAAACTCGCTATGCTGTCCAAATCATCAGATGTTAACGTTTTGCTGCTAAAATCACTAACGGTTTTTTCTGCTTCCTCTTTGCCGGTGCAGTGCGCCATAATATCACGCAAATATTGCTGTAAAGTTTGCAGCAGCTGTTCCATCGTTTCTTTGCGGAAGCGGCTCGGCGGATAGCTCAAACTGAAGTGAAGTTTGTTTTGTGCGGCCATCGCGCTCATTTCCACCGCTTGTTCCCGCTGCCATGTCGGCGTGATGTCGTGCCCGCTTGCAAGACCGGACAGACTGAACGTGTGCTGATCTTCTGTATCATTGAATTGCCCTAAATAGTTAAAGCTGATTTCAGGCGCTTGTCTGAAGCGGATTGTTTTTTGTTCAGGCGGTGTCATGTATTTTAAAATGCCGTAGCCTATTCCTTTATCCGGTATTCTTCCGAGTGTGTCTTTGACCGTTTTTACCGACGTTCCAAGCTCAGCGCCTGCTGTGTTCAAGTCAATGAGCACCGGATACATGGAGGTAAACCAGCCTACGGTGCGGCTGATGTCGAGCTCCGGCATGATGTGCTCTCTCCCGTGCCCTTCCATCGCGATGCGCAGTCTGCCGCCCCCTGTCCAGTCCCGTAAAGCCAAAGCTGCGGCAGTCAGAAGAATATCTTGCGTATCGGTATGGTAGGCCCGGTTGACCTGCTGAAGCAAAACGGACGTTTCTTCTTCTGTAAGCGTAAAGCTTACCGTTTGCCGAATGCTGTCGGCTCCAGTCTGATGCTGCGGTTTTTCATAAGGAAGTTCGGCGGCTGTTTCTTCTTCAATAAAACGCCAATATTCTTCTTCACGCATCAGCTTGCTGCTTTTTGCGTATTCTGAAAGCCTTTCAGCGTATTGCTTAAACGAATCGGTCTTTGGCGGAAGCTGGACCGGCTGACCTTTTACGGCTTGAGTGTAAGCGGCAGATAAATCCTCCAGCAAAATACGCCATGACACTCCGTCAACCGCCAGGTGATGTACGGTGATGAATAAATAATCCCCGGACCGGGTTTTGAACCAGCCGGCTTTTAATAACGGGCCTTTTTCAATATCCATCCGCTGTTGGAGCGCAGCCACTTCAGTTTCTATTTCTCTTTCCCAAGTATCTGTCTCAGACAGATCCCAAATGTCCAAGCTGTACAGTTCATCTTTTTGAATACCGTGATTGATTTGTCTGAAACTTTCGTTTTCTGCACTGACGGTGATCCGGAGTGCATCATGATGAATGACAAGATGCTCCAAGGCTTCTTTGAGCGGCTGTTTATGCAATGCGTCAGAGCTGAACATCATGACGGACTGATTGAAATGATTTCTGTTTTCCATCCGCTGTGATAAAAACCACTGCTGAACGGGTGTCCAAGGAATGTTTCCTTCCACCGGCCGCTGATCGATAACTCTTTCCGCTTTCCGGATAAGAGGCGCGAGCTCCTTAATGGACGGATGCCGGAATAAGTCACTCGCCGTCATTTTCCACCCATAGCGTCCGAGCCGTGCGGAAACTTGCAGCGCTTTGATTGAGTCGCCGCCCAATTCAAAAAATGAGTCCTCAATCCCGACTTGTTTTGTGCCGAGCACTTCCTGCCAGATCACGGAAAGCTGTTCTTCAAGCTCATTGCGGGGAGCTGTGTACGCGGTTTGAAGCGCGAGCTCCGGTTCGGGCAGATTTTTCCGATCCAATTTACCGTTCGGCGTAAGCGGCAGCTTCTCAAGTTCCATCATATAGGCCGGAACCATGTAATTCGGCAGTTGCTTAGACAGTGAAGAACGCACTTTTTCTGTATCCATGTCCGCCTGCAGACTCATATATGCGATCAGTTCTTTATTGCCGGACTGCCCGGTTCTGACTGACACGACAGCTTCTTTCACGCCGTCCAGGCTCCTCAGTGTTGCTTCAATCTCTCCCAGCTCGACCCGATAACCGCGGATTTTCACTTGATCATCCATCCGCCCGGCATATTCGATCGTTCCGTCCGGCAGCCAGCGGGCTAAATCTCCGGTGCGGTACATCCGTTCTCCGGGAACAAAAGGATTGGGGACAAATTTTTCTTCCGTCAGCTCAGGGCGGCCGAAATATCCTCTTGCCACACCGTCTCCGCCCGTGCACAATTCGCCGATGACGCCGATCGGCTGCGGTGTTCCCCTGCTGTTTATGATATATGCGGTTGAATTTCCGACAGGGCGCCCGATCGGGATTGAATGATCGTATGATTGTTCAATCAAAAAGCAAGTCGAGAACGTCGTGTTTTCAGTCGGTCCGTATCCATTCCATACTGAGAGATGCGGCAGCGCATTCCGAACCCGGTTTACATGGCTCGGGGACAGTGCTTCCCCGCCGATAATCAATCGGGATAATCCGGAAAACACGTGTTCATTTTGTTCTGATAAATGGTTGAACAGAGACGATGTCAGCCACAGTGTCGTAATGCCGTTTTGCTGTATAAATGTTTCCAGAACATCAGAGTCGAGATAGGTTTCCTGGTCACTTACATATAAAGAAGCGCCGTTTAAAAGCGGACCGAATATTTCAAATGTCGTAACGTCAAATCCTAATGATGAAGTAAACAACAGTCTATCTTCCGGCGTAAAATCAATATAATTGCTGTTTTTCACAAGGCGGATCACGCTTCGCTGTTCAATCATGACGCCTTTTGGCGCACCTGTTGATCCGGACGTATAAATCATGTAGGCCAACGATTCAGGTCCGCCGAGCGGTTCGGGATTTTCCGAACTCAAGCCGGCCTTTGTTTGAATATCCTCTATGAATAAACGTTTTCCTGAAAGCGGCAGACCGTCAAGTTTATCAGATTGGAGAAGAATATCAGCTTTACAGTCTTTAAGCATCCATTCAGCCCGTTCCCGCGGCACATCGTCACCGATAGGCAAGTAGGCGCCCCCCGCTTTTAATATTCCGAGGATTCCGGAAGCAAGCTCTGTTGTGCGGCCGGTTAATAATGCGACAACGCTTTCCGAACCGACGCCATTTGATCGGAGAGCCGCCGCTATTCTGTTAGCCCGTTCGTTCAGCTCACGGTATGTCAAGATTTGTCCATCATATACAACTGCCCGGGCATCGGGGGTTTCTTTTGCCTGCCGCTCAAATAAACGGCTGATGGTTTCGTGTCTTGGGTAATCGCTTTTCGTCTGATTAAACTGATAAATGACGCGATTTGTTTCAGCATCATCCAGTACGTGAATGTCACCAAGCGGTATCGCTTGGTTTTCAATTACTTTTGTAAGAATACGGGTAAAATAAGAAAGCCATTTTTCAATTGTCTGTTTTTGATAGATATCTGTATTGAATTCAAAATCCAAGCTGATGGAACCGTCAGACCCTTCTGACGCGTAAAGCGTGGCATCAAACTTTGCGGTTTTATGACTTGTATCCGCAGCTTGAGCCAAATGCAGCTTATTTAACACCAGGGATTCACGCTCCATATTTTGGAGCACAAACATAACGTCAAACAGCGGATTGCGGCTCATGTCCCGCTGCACCCCGAGCCGTTCCACCAGCTCTTCAAACGGATAGTCCTGTTGTTCATACGCCTCAAGCGCGGCCTGGCGGACTTCCGCCAAATAATCAGTAAACCGTTTGCCTCCTTTCGGCTCCGTTCTGATGGCGAGCGTGTTGACGAACATGCCGAGAATCGGTTCAAGGTCTTTGTGCGGACGCCCGGCAATCGGCGAGCCGACGATGATGTCTTCCTGCCCGCTCAATCGCGCGAGTAACGTATTGTACGCGGCGAGAAGCACCATATACAAAGTGGAGCCGTGATCCCGGGCGATGCGGTGAAGGCCGGATGCCGTTTCAGCGTCAAGCGTGCACGATACGCTGCCGCCCGCAAAGCTTCTGACAGCCGGACGGGGCTTGTCAGCCGGAAGCTCAAGCACCGGAAGCTCTCCTTCAAGCCGCTTCAGCCAATAGGCTTCCTGCTTCTGATACCCTTCTTTCTCCTGAAATGACCGCTGCCAGACGGCATAGTCTTTATATTGAAGGCGCATCGGCGCAAGCGAACGGCCTGCGTACAGCTCGCCGAATTCTTTTATCAAGGTGTTGACGGACACACCGTCAGAAATAATATGATGCATATCCGTTAATAAAAGATGACGTTCGTCCGATTCTTTCACGAGGGCCGCACGGAAGAGCGGCGCTTCCTCCAGACAAAACGGCCGGACGAATGCGTCAGCTGACTCGGCCTCATCCAGCTGAAACGGCACGCTGTCATGGATGCGCTGCACCGGTTCGCCATCAGGCCCCGTTTCAAAGGACGTTCTGAGCGACTCATGCCGCTCCACAAGCTCCCGGAACGTCTCCTCCAGCCGGATGCGGTCAAGCGGGCCCGTCAGTTCCAGCACAGCCGGCATATTGTAGCCGACACCGCCGTCTTCAAGCTGCTGGAGCACATACATCCGTTTCTGCGCCGAAGACACCGGGTAGGTGTCCTGTTTTTGCGCAGGCTGAATCGCTTCATACGGGCTCTCCTCCAAGTCCTGAATGACCGAAGCGAGCTCTTCCACCGTCGGCCGGGCGAAGATGTCTTGTAACGGCACCTGAACACCGAACTCTTTGGCGATGCGGGAGACGAGAGCCGTCGCTTTTAACGAATGGCCGCCCCGCTCAAAAAAGTGATCCCGGATGCCGACGGGGCCGTTTTTCAGCACCTCTTCCCAAAGGGCGCAAAGCTTCATTTCCGTGACGTTCCGCGGGGCGGTGTACGCCTGTCTGTCTGCCGCTCCGTCGGGAGCCGGCAGCGCGCGGCGGTCAAGTTTTCCGCTCGGCGTGACCGGCCATTCGCTCATCTCTATAAACTGAGCCGGCATCATGTAGGCCGGAAGGCGTGTCGCAAGCTCCGCCCGCACGTCATCGCTTTCCCGTCCTTCGATATAGGCGTAAAGCGCGGTTTCGCCGTGTTCGGTCCGGGCGGTGACCGCCGCCTCACGAATGCCGTCGATGCGCCGGATCGCCGCTTCGATTTCTCCCGGTTCAATCCGGTAGCCGCGGACTTTCACTTGTCCGTCTGAACGTCCGAGCCATTCGACTAGGCCGTCTTCTGTCCAGCGTGCGATATCGCCCGTCTGATACATGCGCTCTCCCGGATAAAACGGATCATCGAGAAAACGCTCCTCCGTCAGCTCGGACCGGTTCAGATAGCCCCGGGCCACCCCTGTCCCCGCGATGTACAGCTCTCCTGCCACGCCCGCAGGCTGGATGGTTCCTCCGCTATCTAATACATACAGACGGGCACCAGGAACGGGTTTTCCGATCGGAAGCCGCGTCCGTCCGCTGTCCCGTTTTCGGTCACAGACGTAAAACGCCGCATCAACCGTCGCTTCCGTCGGCCCATAGCCGTGAATGAGCACGGTCTCCGGCAGAAGATCGGCAAACCGGGCAGCCGTAAGCGGTGAAAGAGCTTCCCCTCCGGCAAACACGCGTGTCAAGGTTCTGCCGAGGCGTGTTCTTGTTTCCGCAGGCTCTGTTTCCAGCGCGTCTAAAAAGCTGTTGACCATCGCCGGAATAAAATGCGCGGTCGTCACCTTTTCTGAGGCAAACGCTTCAATCATCCGCACAGGATCTTTCTCCCAGCCGGCAGGAAGCAGATACACGGAGGCGCCGGACATCGTCCACCAAAACAATTGCCAGATGGAAGCATCGAAAGAAAAGGATGATTTCATCACGATAATATCCTCTTCCGTCAACGGGAACTGCCCTTGCATGCCGGATAAAAAGGCGGCGGCCTGACGGTGTTCAACAGCCACTCCCTTCGGTGTTCCCGTCGAACCGGACGTATAAATGATATAAGCGAGCGAATCGCTATCCGCTTCTTCAGAGACAGCCCCTGTCTCCGTCTCGCCTGTCAGAGAAGAAAGAGACACTTCAAGCGTCTCGCCGGAAAAACCGGAAACGGATAACCCCGGCTGTGCAAGCAGGATACAAGCGCCGCAGTCATCGAGCATATAGAGCAGCCTGTCCTCAGGATACTCCGGGTCAAGCGGCACGTAGGCGCCGCCCGCTTTTAACACGGCAAGCACTGAAACCACCATCTCCGGCGAGCGTTCAGCGAGCACGCCGACCATGCTTTCTTTGCGGACGCCTTTTTGGCGGAGCCAAACAGCGAGTCTGTCTGTGTACTGATCGAGCTCGGCGTACGTCAGCATACCGCCCGGAAAACGGAGCGCCGGACGATGCGGCGAAAGCGCGGCGCGGCGGGCAAACAGTCCGTGAAGCGTCGGAGCCGGCGGTTCAACCGTTTCTGTACGGTTAAACGCATCCAGCATATTTCTGGCTTCACACGCATCAAGCAATGCGATCTCGGAGGCGCTCATTTCAGGGTCGGAAATGACTGACTTCATCATATGCCGTAAAAATGTTTCGATATTCTTCATAAAAACGCTGTCGTATATACCGGTATCAAAGTTTAAGCGGATATAAAGAGAATTTCCCGGAATCACCTTTATGCTGCATCCGTAGTTTGTGACTTCCTCCATCGTGAAATCTTCTACCGCAAAATCAAATGAACCGGACTGACTCACATTTTCAATTTCACGCTGGGCCGGCACATTTTCAAACACGATAATGTGGTCAAACAGCGCTTGCTTCAAAGGGCTTTGCGCTTGAATGTCATACAGCGGATAATAGCTGTACGCTTCTGCTTGCAGCGTCTCCTGCTGCAAATGCCTGACGAGCTCCAGAAAAGAAAATGAACCGCTTTTCACCCGCACGGGAATCGTATTAATAAACAGTCCCACCATTTTTTCCACGCCTGCGAGATCCGACGGCCGGCCGGAAACGACAGAACCGAAAACGGCGTCATCACAGCGGCTGACACGCTGCAGCAACATGCCCCACAGTGCCTGGAACACTGTATTCAGCGTTGCTCCCGCCCTTGCCGCAATGTTCTTCAGCTCATTTGTCTGCTCTTCAGAAATGGTGAAAACCGCCTGCTCAAGTTCGCCATTTGGTTCCGCGGATTTTTTCGGAAGAGACGCCGATTGCTCAAGATCGGCAAGTCTCGTTTTCCAAAAAATCTCGGCTTCTTTACGATCCTGCTTCATGAGCCATTTAATATACTTTCCATATGGCTGAACAGGCTCGAGAGACGGGAGCCGTCCGTCTCCGAGAGATTGATAGATCATCAGAAATTCCTTCATGACAATTCCGAAACACCAGCCGTCCATGACGATATGATGATGGCTCCAGATACAAACATAGCGTTCAGGTGCTTTTTTCAAAATGGAGACTCTCATGAGAGGGTCTGATTGCAAATCAAAGCCTTTATCTTTATCTTCTTTTCTGAACCGGTCGGCATATTTATCTTGTGCCTTCTCGTCCAAATGAGAAATATCATGAAACTGAACGCGGCTCGGCCTGTTTTTCAACACGACTTGGCGGGGCTTCGCCACATTCTTATGAATAAATGTCGTACGGAAAATATCGTATCGTTCAAAAACAGCATCTATACTTTTTTGGAATCGTTCCCGGTCAAGCTGTCCGCTGATCGTAAACACCGCTTGTTCGAAGTAGGCTCTTGAGTCATGATCCAACAGAGAATGAAAAAGCATGCCCTCCTGCATAAAAGATAAAGGATATATATCTTGTATTTCCGGTTGCTGCCCCATTGCGCCACTCCTTTTCTATAGTTTGTTGACGGCTCCCATAATGTCACTCAGATCTTCCAGCGTTAACTCCTCGTCACTGAAATCAGCGGCGCTCCATTCACGCTCCTCTTTGCCTGTGCAATGCGTGATGATTTGCTTGAGAAAGGCATGAAAATATCCCGTCAAAACTTCAATCGTTTCTTTTTGATACTGAAAACGGTTGTACACGACATGCATGCTGAGACATTCCGACGATACGGAGCCGCTGATATCAAGTGTGTACGGACGTTCCCAGTCTGGGCTGACTTCATTTCCCGCTTTTACGGGAGAAACACCAAAGCCGCTGGAACGGATTTCACGGTCAAACTGTCCCAGATAGTTAAAACTGATTTCAGGAGAATCGGATTCAGTCTCTTCCCAGAGTTTGCTTATATACTTCAGCACCCCGTATCCCGCTCCTTTATGCGGAATGCGGCGCATCATGTCTTTTGTCCGCTTAATGTGATAGCCGAGCCGCTCGCCGTCATCAGCCTGATCTTGAAAACTTGCGTCAACCAATACCGGATAAATTGACGTAAACCAACCGATGGTTCTGCTGATATCAAGATGCTCCAAGTGCTCTTCCCTTCCGTGGCCTTCCATGCTGATTTTGAATGTCTCGTTTCCGGTCCATCTGTTCAGCGCAAGGCTTAACGCGGCAAGCAATAATTCACCCGTCTCTGTTGTGTATGCTCTGTTCGCTTCCGTTAACAGCTGCTCAGTCTCCTGTTTCGTCAATGTAACGGTCATCACATCTGTATCTTTCAGAAGATTGGAAGAGATGCGGGCATCTTTCGGAAGCGGTTCGACCGCCGCTCTTTCTCTTTCGGACCAGTAGTCTGCTTCCTGTAACAGCCGGCGGCTTTTTGCATAATCAGAGATTTGCTTCGCGTAAGTCTGATAGGAATCGGTTTTTGCCGGAAGCGCGGTTTCTTTTCCTGCGAGCGCCTGCCTGTAGCACGCGGTGAGATCTTCAAATAAAATCCGCCATGATACACCGTCAATGACAAGGTGATGAATAGAAAGCAGCAGATGATCGCCATCATTAGCGTGAAATAATCCGACAGCTACGAGCGGACCCGTCTCCAGCCGAATGGAAGTTTGAATACGGGCGGCCGCCTGTTCAATTGCGGCGTGCTCCTCTTGTAATGACCCTTTCCCTCTCACGTCATGCGTTTCAAACGTAAAGAGTTCTTCTTCAGAAAGGTTTTCCGCTCTGTTGTATTGAGTCACCGATCCGTTTTGCGTGCCGCATACGATCCGTAATGCGTCATGATGAACCGCGAGCTGTGCCAGCGCTTTTCTCATAGCAGATTCATTGATTCTGTCCGCACTGCGGAGCATTACGGACTGATTAAAATGATCATGCGGCAATGATTGCGACAAGAACCAGTGCTGGATCGGCGTCAGCGGCACGTCTCCCGTGACGGGAGCCTGATCAATCACGCGGCGGACTTTCCGGAGCCGCATCGATACTTCTCCCAGTGTCTGATGCTCGAACAGCTCGCGGACGGTCGTTTCATAGCCCTGCTGTTTCAGCCTCGCACATACTTGCAGCGCTTTAATCGAATCCCCGCCGAGATGGAAGAAATGAGCATTGGGGCCGAGGCCTTCAACACCTAAGAGTTCTTCCCAAATGTCAGCCATCATTTCTTCAGTTTCATTTCTCAGGCTGATATCATCTCCAAGGCTATCATTTAATTCAGGCTGCGGGAGCGCCTTCTCGTCCAGCTTCCCATTCGCCGTCAGAGGCAGTTCATCAAGCTCTATCAAGCGGGCGGGAATCATATATTCCGGCAGAAAAGCTCTGAGAGAGGCCTGAATCTCTGCTTCTTTTATCTTTTCGTTCCCGTGTAAGACCGCGTATGCGTAAATGGAGTGCTGACCGTGCTGATCAGCACGTGTGATCACGGCGGCCTCTTTCACGGAGGAAAGCTCTTGCAGCGCTGATTTAATTTCTCCCAGCTCAATTCTGTGGCCTCTGACTTTTACTTGCGCATCTTTCCGCCCGACATATTCCAGCTCTCCATTTGAGAGTCTTTTGGCGATATCACCCGTCCGGTAGAGCCGCATGCCGGAAACGTGCGGATTCGTGATGAAACGGGAGGCGGTTAAATCATCCCTGTTTACATATCCCCTCGCGACGCCTTCCCCGCCGATATAAAGCTCACCGGGAATTCCGATCGGCTGCGGATTCATATAGGCGTCCATAACAAAAGCATGAAGGGTTTCCAGCGGTCTGCCGATATTGCTTTTGTTTCTCTCAATATCATCCATATTCAGTTTTTTGCATGTGACGTGAACCGTGGTTTCCGTAATACCGTACATATTAACAAGCTCCGTCTCCGGGTACTTCTCTTTCCAGCTTTTCAGCATGCCGGGCTGAAGCGCTTCTCCGCCGAAAATGACATATCGAAGCTTCAGCTTGTCCGTATGCCCGGCCTCTTCATGAATGAGTCCGGAAAAAGCCGTCGGCGTTTGGTTCAGCACCGTTACGCCTTCACTTTGCAGCAGCTGCCGGTACAAATACGGATCACGGGCTGTGTCTTTCGGCACGATAACTACCTTTCCGCCGTATAAGAGCGCGCCGAATATTTCCCAGACAGAAAAATCAAAGCAATAGGAATGGAACAGCGTCCAGACGTCTTCAGAGCCGAAATCAAACGGCAGTCCTTTATGTGTGATAAGACTGATGACATTGCGGTGTTCCGTCATAACGCCTTTCGGTTTTCCGGTTGTGCCCGATGTGTAAATCACGTAAGCCGGCTGTTCAGGCGTTATTATTTCTTTCGTTCTGTCTGCTGAAACGGATTCAGGCTTATCGATGTATAAAACCGGCAGCCCGTCCATTCCGGATATCCCAAGACCCGATTGCGTCAACAGAGCACGCGCGCCGCTGTCAGTCAGCATAAATGAAATCCGCTCGTCCGGATAGTCAGGATCAATCGGCAGATAAGCACCTCCCGCTTTTAAAATACCGAGAATCCCAATCAGCATATCCGGAGATCGTTCGGTCATAATTCCGACAATCTGTCCGGAGCGGATGCCGTTTTCCGACAGCATATCGGCGATTCGATCCGCCTTTTCATTGAGCTCGCGGTAGGTGAGACGCTCATCAGACATGACGGCTGCAATTTGATCCGGCATTTTTTCCGCCTGTGCTTCAAATAAACTGACAATCGTTTCATGCCTCGGATACTCCGCCGTTTGATTTTCCGCTTGAAGAAGCATCTGCCGCTCGTTTATGCCCAGCAAATGAATGTCAGACAGCTTCCGCTCATCATCCGATGCGATTTGTCCTAAAAGCTCTTTAAAATGATCGGCCCACCGTTCGATCGTATCCTTTTCAAACAACGCGGTACTGTATTCAAAATGAAAATCCAGTGAGCCATCCGGCCGTTCCTCGGCATGAAGCGTCAAGTCGAATTTTGAAATGTCATGCTTCACTGCATGTGAAGAAACGGATAAGCCCGGAAGGTTCACTTCGAAATCATCACTGTTTTGCAAAACGAGCATGGCATCAAACAGCGGATTGCGATTGACTTCCCGGTGTGTATCAAGCTTTTGGGCAAGTTCTTCAAACGGGAAGTCCTGATGTTCGGCCGCGCCGAGGGCGAGCATTTTCACCTCTTCTAAATAAGCGCGGAATGTCTTATCCCCTTTCGGCCTGCTTCTCATTGCCACGGTATTTACAAACATGCCGATGACCCCGTCAAGCTCAGCGCGGCTTCTGCCGGCCGCAGGTGAACCGACGACAATGTCTTCCTGCCCGCTCAATTTAGAAAGGAACAAGGAGTAGCTTGCCAAAAGAATCATATACAGTGTCGAACCCGTCTCATCCATGAGCTGGCGCAAGTTCTCCGCCGTTTCCTTTTGAAGGCGCGTTCGAACCGCGGACCCGCTGAAATCAGGAAGCTGCGGGCGCTTTTTATCGAGCGGCAGATCAAGTACGGGAATGTTTTCCCCGATCGTCTCCAGCCAATAACGCTCATGTCTTTTGAATTCTTCAGCGGCAAACCGCTCATGCTGCCAGACGGAAAAATCTTTGTACTGGAGTTTTAACGGCCGCAGCTCTTTTCCTCTGTACAAATCCGTCAATTCTTGAATCAGAACGCTCATTGACACACCGTCTGCGATAAGATGATGCATATCAAGCAGCAGAAAATGACGTTCTTCAGTAACTTTGGCTAAAGTCACTCTCAAAAGCGGCGCTTTTTCCACGTCAAACGGTTTGACGAAAGTTTCCATCACCTCTTGAAGAAGGTTCCCGGATGGCATGTGAATCTCTGTGAGGTCAAGATCGACATGTGCATGTATTTGCTGCATCGGCTCCCCGTTTCGTAAAACAAATGAAGTGCGTAACGCTTCATGCCTTTGTAACAGCGCTGAAAAGGCTTCGTGCAGGCGATCCCGGTTGAGTCTGCCGCTCAGTTCCAGACAAGCGGGCATATGATAGCCCGTACTGTCCGCTGCAAGCTGATGAAGGGCATAGAGCCTTTTTTGCGCAAAAGATAGCGGGTACAAGTCCTTTGCCACAGCAGGCGTGATTTCTGCATATTCTCCTCTTTTCCTCTGTTCAAGGAAGCGGGCCATGCTCTCGATGGTCGGATGTTCAAAAACATGGCGGACGGCAAGTTCAATTTGCAGCCGTTTATGTATGTTTGAAACAAGCGACGCGGCTTTCAGCGACTGTCCGCCGATTTGGAAGAAATCATCTCTCATACTGATGTGTTCCCGTTTCAGCACTTCTTGCCAAATAGACAGCAGCTCAGTCTCAAGCATTGTGCGCGGAGCTTGATAATCACCGGTTCTCTCGGCTTCTTTCGGCTCAGGAAGTGCGGCCCGATCAAGTTTTCCGCTCACAGACAGCGGCATTTCCGTTAATTTGGTAAAGCTTCCCGGTATCATATAAGCAGGTAATCTCCCGGCCAATTCAGCGTGCGGTTTAAATGTCACACCCGCATTTTCCAGTACGACATAAGCTGCAAGCTCCTGTTCCCCGTCCGCCATTTTGCGCACGGTGACTGCCGCCTCTTTTACCCCGGACAGACTTCTGAGTGCCGTTTCGATTTCTCCTAATTCAATTCTGTAACCTCTTACCTTCACCTGATCGTCAAAGCGTCCCATGTATTCAATCGTTCCATCCGGTAAAAATCGGGCTGCATCTCCCGTTCTGTAAAGCCGTTCACCTTCACGAAACGGATGAGGGGTAAAGACTTTGCCCGTCAGCTCTTTTTGCTGAAAATATCCATCCGCCAGACCTTTTCCGGAAATACACAGTTCACCGACGGCTCCGACCGGCTGCAGCCGATCTCCATGCATCATATAGACAGAAGTGTTGGCAATCGGGCGCCCGATCGTAATCCGGCTGCTTTTTTGCAGGTTGCGCAGAATCGTCGTGGCCACACTGTTTTCCGTCGGGCCGTATTCATTCAGCAGCTCGGCATTCGGGCATATGCCGCGGCTCGCTTCCACGATATCAGGAGTGGCCGCTTCCCCGGCAAATGTCACCGCCCGAAGCGTCTGCGCATCCTTTTTCGTCAGCGAATCAAGCAGAACGCGATACAGAGACGGAACGATCAGAAGATGGCTCACTCCGTGGCGGGTGATTTTCTGTTTTATTGAAAGGACGTCTTTCGCATCATCTTCATCAGTTAACAATACACAGGCGCCCGACAGAAGCGGAGTGAAAAGACTCGTTAATGACCCGTCAAATACGTATGAAAAAAGATGAAGCGCTATGTCCCCTTCTGTCATCCCGTATTCTTCACGCCGCCATTGCAATGTATTGCTGATCGCTTTGTGTTGTACAAGCACCCCTTTCGGCCGGCCTGTCGTTCCGGAGGTGTAAATGACATACGCCCAATTTCCGCTGTCAGATACCGGCGGAAGCGGTGCAGTCTGCTGGGAAACCGTTTCCTCTATGATGACGACACTGCCCTTGAAATCCGGCGGAATGAGGGGGAGCAGGTCTTTTTCAGTCACGAGCAGTGAGGCTTCACTGTCTCTCAGTAAAAATGAAATCCGTTCAGGCGGGAATTCCGCATCAATCGGCATATAGGCGCTGCCCGACTTCCAAATTCCGAGCAGAGCGGCAACCGTACTCATTGATCGGCGCAGCATAACAGCAGTGATCTGATCGGGGCGTGCGCCTTTTTCCCTTAAGGCATGCGCAATCTGATTCGCCCGCTGATTTAATTTCTTGTAGCTCCAGCTTACCCCGTTATATCTCAACGCCTCTTGGTCAGGCGTTTTTGCCGCCTGTTCTTCAAACAGCCCATGAACGGTTGTCTCAGGGTACGGACGGTTCGTTTCGTTAAACGAATGAATCAAGGCTTCTTCCTCCGGAGGCACGAGACTGATGCTTGATAAAAGCCTGTCCGGATCTTCCGTTACACAGGAGATGACCTCCAGAATATGCCCTTTGATCCGTTTCATGTCTTCCCGATCGTAGATGCCCGCATTGTAGCTGAATTTCACATAAAACTCTTCTCCCGGAACGATGACGACGTTAAGATCGTAATTGGTTTCTTCCGCCATCGAAAAGTTTTCAAGTGAGAGCGCACTGCTTTCCGTTTGCTGCCAGCCGTTTACCGCAGTCTGCATCTGAACCGGATAATTCTCAAAAACCAGGATGTGGTTCAAGAGATCTTTTTGCAGACCGCTCTCGTTTTGGATGTCATAAAGCGGATAATAGCTGTGCTCTTCCGCAGCGAGTGACTCTTTTTGCACCTTTTTGAGGAGAGAAGAAAAAGTCATATCCCCAGCCGCGCGCACCCTTACCGGCACGGTATTGATAAACAGTCCGGCCATGGATTCAATGCCGGCGATAGCTGACGGCCTGCCGGAAACAACTGAACCGAATACCGCATCTTCAGTGCCGTTGTAACGGTGGAGAAGCAGTCCCCAAATGCTCGTAAATAAAGTATTCAGCGTGACCCCGGTGCTTCGGGCAATGTCTGTCAGTTTTTGCACGGTTTCAGACTCAAGGGAAAATTGAAAATGCTCAGATGCATAACCGTTTTGCGCCGGCTTATTCTTCGTTTGCGGAACGGAAACGACTTCTCCGTAATCTTCCAAGCAGCGCGACCAGAACGCTGACGTTTCTTCTTTATTCCGGCTTCGGAGCCATTTGATATAAGAACTGTAAGGAGCCGGACTGCCGAGGTTTACAGGCCGCCCGTTTCGGATCGCATAATACATGCTGAAGAAATCTTTCAGCACAATGCCCAAGCTCCAGCCGTCCATCATAATGTGATGGTGAGTCCAAACGCATGTATGGCGGTTTTCTCCCGTTTGAAAAAGAGTCAGGCGCATTAAGGGGCCTTTTTGCAGATCAAAGCCCTTATTCCGGTCGGTTTCCTTGAATTCCTTAATGATGTTTTGCTGCTGTTCTTCCGAATAATCTGAAATGTTCTCAGTCTGTACGGCTGTGTCACGGCGTGAAAGGACAACCTGCTGCGGCCCTTCAAGGTCAGGCACTTCTTTTATGAAAATCGTTCTGAAAATATCATAACGGCTGACAAGCATATCCAGACTTTTTTGGAATGTATCAATGCATAAATCCCCGCTGACTGTAAACGAAATCTGCTCGACATATGCGTTTGATCCGGAATCCAGAAGCGAATGAAACAGCATGCCTTCCTGCATATATGATAAAGGGTAAATATCTTGAATTTCTGTCGCTTGTGTCACGAATGCCACACACCTTTTTATGAAATTAAAGTCCTTTTACGAGATCTTCAATGCTTGATAGTGCTTGAGCGGTCAATTCTGTATGGCTGTAATCCGTTAATGTTTTTTCCCGCTCTTTCTTGCCGGAACAGTGGGCGATGATGTCCTCGATGTGAGTATGGAAACGATTCATGAAGACCTCGATTGCCCCCGGTGCAAATACATCGGTATAAACGGCTTTTACCTCCAGTTGCCCGGCCGCCACCATCGCGTTAATATCCAGATCAAACTCGCGGATGCGCCCGGCCGCTATATCATGCTGCGGCTTGAACGGTGACATCTTCAGCGTTCCCTCAAGACCGTCAAACGCACCGAGATAGTTAAAGCTTATTTCTGGGTCTTTATAAAGAATGTTTCGCGAATATCTCAACAGCCCGTAGCCGGTTCCGTGATAAGGAACCCGTCTCATCATGTCTTTTACCGTCTTTATGCGGTGAGCGGTTTTTTCGCCTGAGCCGCCCGGCACTCTCATATCCAAAAGCACCGGGTAAACAGATGTAAACCATCCTGCTGTTCTTGACATATCAATGTCAGGCATATGCCCTTGGCGCCCGTGCCCTTCAGTGCTGATAAGGATCTGTTCAGAACCCGTCCACTCATGAAGCGCCATTCCAAGCGCCGTTAAAAGCAATTCATGAACATCCGTTCCGTATGCCTGCTGTGTTTCCAACAGCAGCTGTTTCGTGACTTCGCTGCTTAATATCCACGATGCCGTGCGCGCGTTTTCCTGCAATCGTCCGGCGTTTTCATCAGTTATTTTCGGCAGCGGCGCTGTTTCACTAGACATCACGCTGTCCCAGTATGCGGCTTCCTCCAGCAATGCTTTGCTTTTGGAAATGTCAAAAAGCTCTTCGGCATACTTTATATAAGAATCGCTTTTCGGCGGCAGTTTGATTTGTTTGCCTTCCAATGCCTGCTGATAAGCTGTCTGCAGATCTTCAAGCAATATCCTCCATGACACGCCGTCCACGATAAGATGATGAATTGTTATAAGAAGATGGTCGGCTTCCTTCTGCCGGAACACTCCGAGATGAAGCAGAGGCCCTTGATCAAGACGCATAGCCTGCTGTATTTCTTTTTCCTCAGCGGCTATCCGTTTTTCGGGCTGCGTTTCTTCTGAAATATCTATGACGTTAAGCGTAAAGATTTCTTCATACTGCTTTGTGATTCCGCGATTATATTGAACCGTTTCCCCATGCTCATTTTCAGTGAAAGTCATTCGCAGCGCATCATGATGTTCTGTCAGCGCGCAAACCGCCTGATACAGCGCATCTATTTCGAGGCTGTCTTCACTGCACAGCATGACCGCTTGGTTATAATGAAGCTCAAACGCACCCGGCTCCTCAAAAAATCTCTGCTGGATCGGTGTCAGCGGAGCGCTTCCTTCTATCGGCCCCTGATCAGCCATTGCAACAGCCGGCATGAGGTGCTTCGCGAGTTCTGCAATCGTCGGGAACTGAAACAAATCGCGGATCGACATGTTCCAGCCTTCTCCGGCGAGTCGGGCTGACACTTGAAGCGCCTTAATGGAATCTCCCCCAAGCTCAAAGAAAGAGTGATGGATTCCCGCTTTCTGAATATGAAGCACATCTTCCCAAATCCGGCATAACATCGCCTGTTTTTCATCGCCGGGCGCGACAAATGCCTGGGATGAATGTATCTCTTCTGCCGGCAATGCCGATTTATCAAGTTTGCCGTTCAGTGTCAGGGGCATGCTGTCTAAACCGATAATATGGGACGGCATCATATAAGCCGGGAGCTCCTGCATTAGAGACTGGCGAAGTGATGAGATATCGGCCTCTTTAGGAACGATGTATGCCGCTAATCGGGCTTGTCCTTCGGCATCTTTCATCACGGTAACAGCCGCTTCTTTGACTTGATCGTGTTTCAAAAGCACACTTTCTATTTCTCCCGTCTCAATTCTGTAGCCTCTGATTTTTACCTGCTTATCAATCCGCCCTTGAAAACGAAGAGTACCATCCGGCAGCCAGCAAGCCTGATCTCCGGTTCTGTAAAGCGTTTCTCCCGTTTGTAACGGGTCACTGAATGCGCCCTCTGTCAGCTCAGGCTGTCCCCAATATCCTTTGGCGACGCCGGCCCCTCCGATATACAGCTCTCCGAAAACGCCGATCGGCTGGACCTGTTTGTCTTTGTTTAAGACGTACATTTGTACATTCGGAAGCGGAACACCGATCGGCACATCATCTTCCCGCGGCTTTTCGCTCATTTCGGCTTCATAATACGAAGAATCAATTGTCGCTTCTGTTACACCGTAGCTGTTAATGATCCGCATTTCTTTTCCGAAGCGTTCATGAAGCGTATAAAAATCCTGCGACTTGATCATATCTGAACCCAGTACCAGTATTTTTACACTTTGCAGCGCGAGCTTCCGGCGATATATATATTCCATAAACGGAACAATCAGCGCGGGTGTCGACTCCATAAACGTGATACGGTACTGATCAATGAGCCGATAAAGCTGTTGCGGCTCAAGCCGGACGTCATCCGGACAAATGACAAGCGTTCCCCCGTTTAGCAGGGCGCGTGCAAGATCCCCTGAAAATACATCAAATGAGAAACTCGCCATCTGCAGTACTCGGACTGGTTTACGATCAAGCTCATAAATTTTCCGCCATGCAAGTGCTGCATGCGTAAAGCTGAGATTTCTGACTTCGACTCCCTTCGGCGTTCCCGTTGTTCCCGAAGTATATATGATATATGCAGTATCATCCGGTGACGCTGCCGGCTGAATATTCTTTGCACAAATATCGTATTGATCTTCATGATCGAGCTGAATGAGAAATAAATTGTTATCCGTCAGCTGTGAAGCAAGTTCTTTGTATTCTGACTGCACCATCAAGACGGATGCCGCGCTGTCTTTTAATAAATAGCGAATCCGTTCCTCGGGATAATGGGAGTCAACCGGTATATACGCCCCTCCCGATTTCATGACGGCAAGAACACTGACGATCGCTTCAATCGAGCGGTTTGCCAATATAGCTGCTCTTTTTCCCGGACCGAATCCATTTTTGTGTAATGTTCGCGCAAGCCGATTTGCCCGCTCATTAAGCTGCGAATAGCTGATCTGTTGTGCTCCTTCAATAACAGCGGTCTGATGAGGCGTTTCTTCTGCTTTCTCTTCAAACAACTGGTGAAACAGTTTGTGTTTTTCCATGAATTCGGTTTGTGTGTTATTAAACTCAATCAGTAACTTTTGTTTTTCTTCTTCATCCAAAATGTCAGCTTTCGATAGTGTGACTTCCGGTTCGGCGGCAACATGGCGCAAGAGATTCAGTAAGTGGCCCATCCAGCGTTCAATCGTTTCTTTCATAAAAAGCTCGGTGCTGAATTCCATTTCAAAGCGGATGTTTCCATCGGATTCAGCCGCTGATAAGGTCAGGTCAAAACTTGATACATCATGTTCGGTATGCTCTGATCGCGACGCCTTCAGGCCGGCCAGATTTATCTCTTCTCGCTCCATATTCAGAAGAATAAACATCGCATCAAACAGCGGATTGCGGCTCATGTCCCGCTGCACCCCGAGCCGTTCCACTAGCTCTTCAAACGGATAGTCCTGATGCTCATACGCCTCAAGCGCGGCCTGGCGGACTTCCGCCAAGTAATCGGTAAACCGTTTGTCTCCTTTCGGCTCCGTTCTGATGGCGAGCGTGTTGACGAACATGCCGAGAATCGGTTCAAGGTCTTTGTGCGGACGCCCGGCAATCGGCGAGCCGACGATGATGTCTTCCTGCCCGCTCAATCGCGCGAGTAACGTATTGTACGCGGCGAGAAGCACCATATACAAAGTGGAGCCGTGATCCCGGGCGATGCGGTGAAGGCCGGAAGCCGTTTCAGCGTCAAGCGTGCATGATACGCTGCCGCCCGCAAAGCTTCTGACAGCCGGACGGGCCTTGTCAGCCGGAAGCTCAAGCACCGGAAGCTCTCCTTCTAGCCGCTTCAGCCAATAGGATTCCTGCTTCTGGTACCCTTCTTTCTCCTGAAACGACCGCTGCCAGACGGCATAGTCTTTATATTGAAGGCGCATCGGCGCAAGCGAACGGCCTGCGTACAGCTCGCCGAATTCTTTTATCAAGGTGTTGACGGACACACCGTCAGAAATAATATGATGCATATCCGTTAATAAAAGGTGACGTTCGTCCGATTCTTTCACGAGAGCCGCACGGAAGAGCGGCGCTTCTTCCAAACAAAACTGCCGGACGAATGCGTCAGCTGACTCGGCCTCATCCAGCTGAAACGGTACGCTGTCATGGATGCGCTGCACCGGTTCGCCGTCAGGCCCCGTTTCAAAGGACGTTCTGAGCGACTCATGCCGCTCAACAAGCTGCCGGAACGTCTCCTCCAGCCGGCTGCGGTCAAGCGGGCCCGTCAGTTCCAGCACAGCCGGCATATTGTAGCCGACACCGCCGTCTTCAAGCTGTTGGAGCACATACATCCGTTTCTGCGCCGAAGACACCGGGTAGGTGTCCTGTGTTTGCGCAGGCTGAATCGCTTCATACGGGCTCTCTTCCAAGTCCTGAATAACCGAAGCGAGCTCTTCCACCGTCGGCCGGGCGAAGATGTCCTGTAACGGCACCTGAACACCGAACTCTTTGGCGATGCGGGAGACGAGAGCCGTCGCTTTTAACGAATGGCCGCCCCGCTCAAAAAAGTGATCCCGGATGCCGACGGGGCCGTTTTTCAGCACCTCTTCCCAAAGGGCGCAAAGCTTCATTTCCGTGACGTTCCGCGGGGCGGTGTACGCCTGTCTGTCTGCCGCTCCGTCGGGAGCCGGAAGCGCGCGGCGGTCAAGCTTTCCGCTCGGCGTGACCGGCCATTCGCTCATCTCTATAAACTGAGCCGGCATCATGTAGGCCGGAAGGCGTGTCGCAAGCTCCGCCCGCACGTCATCGCTTTCCCGTCCTTCGATATAGGCGTAAAGCGCGGTTTCGCCGTGTTCGTTCCGGGCGGTGACTGCTGCCTCACGAATGCCGTCGATGCGCCGGATCGCCGCTTCGATCTCTCCCGGTTCAATCCGGTAGCCGCGGACTTTCACCTGTCCGTCTGAACGTCCGAGCCATTCGACAAGGCCATCTTCTGTCCAGCGTGCGATATCACCCGTCTGATACATGCGTTCTCCCGGGTAAAACGGATCATTGAGAAAACGCTCCTCCGTCAGCTCAGGCCGGTTCAGATAGCCCCGGGCCACCCCGGTCCCTGCGATGTACAGCTCTCCTGCCACGCCCGCAGGCTGGATGGTTCCTCCGCTATCTAATACATACAGACGGGCACCCGGAACGGGTTTTCCGATCGGAAGCCTTGTCCGTCCGCTGTCCCGTTTTCGGTCACAGACGTAAAACGCCGCATCAACCGTCGCTTCTGTCGGTCCATAGCCGTGAATAAGCATCGTCTCCGGCAACAGATCTGCAAACCGGGCAGCCGTAAGCGGGGAAAGAGCTTCGCCTCCGGCAAACACGCGTGTCAGTGTTCTGCCGAGGCGTGTTCTTGTTTCCTC
Organism: Bacillus sp. JNUCC-22; assembly: GCF_018861275.1. NCBI lineage: Bacteria > Bacillati > Bacillota > Bacilli > Caryophanales > Bacillaceae > Bacillus > Bacillus sp. JNUCC-22. The sequence continues at coordinate 1,981,902 of NZ_CP076408.1, forward strand.
AGGCTCCGTTTCCAGCGCGTCTAAAAAGCTGTTGACCATTGCCGGAATAAAATGCGCGGTCGTCACCTTTTCTGAGGCAAACGCTTCAATCATCCGCACAGGATCTTTCTCCCAGCCGGCCGGAAGCAGATACACGGAGGCGCCTGACATCGTCCACCAAAACAATTGCCAGATGGAAGCGTCGAAAGAAAAGGATGATTTCAGCACGATAATATCCTCTTCCGTCAACGGGAACTGCCCTTGCATCCCTGATAAAAAGGCGGCGGCCTGACGGTGTTCAACAGCCACTCCCTTCGGTGTTCCCGTCGAACCGGACGTATAAATGATATAAGCGAGCGAATCAGCATCCGCTTCGTCAGAGACAGCCCCTGTCTCCGCCTCACTTGTCAGAGCAGAAAGAGACACTTCTAGCGTTTCTCCGGAAAAACCGGAAACGGATAACCCCGGCTGTGCAAGCAGGAGACAAGCGCCGCAGTCATCGAGCATATAGCGCAGCCTGTCCTCAGGATACTCCGGGTCAAGCGGCACGTAGGCGCCGCCCGCTTTTAACACGGCAAGCACAGAAACCACCATCTCCGGCGAGCGTTCAGCGAGTACGCCGACCATGCTTTCTTTGCGGACGCCTTTTTGTCGGAGCCGAACGGCGAGCCTGTCTGTGTACTGGTCAAGCTCGGCGTACGTCAGCATACCGCCCGGAAAACGGAGCGCCGGACGATGCGGCGAAAGCGCGGCGCGGCGGGCAAACAGTCCGTGAAGCGTCGGAGCCGGCGGTTCAACCGTTTCTGTACGGTTAAACGCAGTTAACACCCGTTTCTTTTCATTTTCATCCGCCATATCAATATGCCGAATCAGCCGGTCTGGATTTCTAACGGCATTTTCAACGATCGTCAGCAAATGAGTTTGAATGCGTTTGATTGATTTTTCAGTAAATAAAGCGGATTGGTAATCAAAATTCAGCTCAATCAATCCCGTATCTGTCCGCTCCTTAATTAAAATGGACAGCTCATTTGCCGTATGCCCGCTGAAAAACATGGCCGTTTCATAATCGAAACCGTCTGCCTTACGCCACTCAAGCGGCTGATACTGCATCGAAATACCGATGATATTTTGCAGGTCATGATGAATCTGCCTTAATTCATTCACAAAAAGATTGTAAGGATATTTCTGGTGCCGCATAACAGACAGCTGCTCTTTTCCTACGCTGCGGACAAAGGACAGGAACTCCGCATCAGGATCTGCCGTCATTCTGATCGGCAGTGTGCTGACGAACATGCCGAGCATATCCTTTTCGAGCCTGGAGCCCCGGTTTCCGTAATAAGTGCCGATGGCAATATCCTTTTTAGCCGTCAGACGGCTGATGCATATGTATAACGAAGCCATAAACAGAGAGATGATGCTGATATTATTTTCTTTGCAAAAACGCCGGATAGATTGTTCTAAGGAGTGAGAAAGAGTGATAGTATCTCTGGAAGCCGCAGTGCTTTGTCTAAGATGAGAGGTTCGTTCCGCCAGTGAAAGGTGTTCCGGAACGGTTCGGTATGTTTCAGTCCAAAATGAACGGTCTTTTTGAAAACGGGAAGACTGTAAGTATTGCTGTTCTTTTTCCATGTAGCTGAGATAGGAAGGTCTGTGATGTTCAGTTAAATCCTCGCCCCGCATGATCTTTTGGTAGATGTCAATGAGCTGGTTGCCGAGCAGGTTGAGCGAGATGCCGTCCATGATAATATGGTGAAATTTTGAATAAAGCCAAACTTCTTCGTCTGACATGACAAGCAGAGTAAAGTGATACAGAGGTGAATGAAACAGCTTGAACGGAACACGGGTCTGCGTGTCAATCCATGCGTCCCGCTCTGCCTGATCAGTATGAGTAAAATCAACAGTCTCTAGAGAAATCGGCCGATGCCCCGCCAGATACAGCTGGGGTTCTGATCCGTCCCCTTCTGTCAGTTGAAACCTGAGCGAATCATTTTGCGAGATAGAAAAATCCAAAGCATGGCGCAGTACGTCAAAATCGATGTCCCCCCTGAATTTGACGCATGCCGCGAGATTGCAGATACTTGTGCCCGGTTCGAGCAGCTCCGTAAACCACACTCTTCTTTGTGCGTGAGTTAAAGAATAAACAGTGTTCTCCAATGGAATCCCTCCGCTTCAATTTAAGAGGATAAGAAAGTGAAATAATTACAATTAAATTTCGACAGCATATGACTTAATCATCCATATAAGCATTATTTTAAAACATATTTTAGAAATCACAATAAAAAATTAAATTTTCTCTAACATTTTTTAGAATATAGTATATATTCCTCACTTCACTTCTTCATTTCTATAATCTTTATACCATGTAAAACGGTATGTATGCATACTATAAACTGGTTCTTAAACACTATAATAAGGAATAAAATGTATAATTAATTGCGCTTTTAAAAAGGTTTTCCTCCCGAAAAGAAGTTTTATGTTAAAAAATGAATAATCGGTGAACATGTAAGAAAGCAGTATGTAAAAAAAAGGAAGGATATTGCCGATATTACTTTTTGAAAAGATTGATTCATAATCGCAATATAATGTTTTACAGACATCATAAAAAGCCGAATCCTCTAAGGATTCGGCCCTTCTTATTGATTTGCCAGCACGACTGCGATTTTGTCTTCAATGTCTTTTCCGTCATCTTCGTCAAGCAGCCCGTTTTGAAGCACGGAAAAAATAAGCGTATCTCCTGTTTTTGTGTCTGCATAGCCGGCAATCGAACTGACTGATGTTAGTGACCCGGTTTTCGCTTTAATTTTGCCTTCTGCCGGAGTATTCTTCAGCCGGTTCCGAAGGGTTCCTCCCGTCATTCTGTCGCTTGCACCGGCGACAGGGAGCGAACGAAGGAAAGCCGGGTACCACTTTTCTTTCTGAACCGCATACAAAAGCTCTCCGATTTGGCCGGCGGATACGCCGTTAATATGAGAAACGCCGGATCCGTCTCTTGCAATCAATTCATCCGGATTCAGCCCGAACGATTTGAGTTCCGATTTCATCACGTCCAAGCCCTTTTCCCAGCTGCCCTCCCCTTTTTTCACTTTTCCCATTTCCTTGATCAGAATTTCGGCGTGTCCGTTGTTGCTCAGTTTCATAAACGGGATCAATAATTCTGAAAGAGGCATGGATGTCCGTGATGTGACGAGCTGGGTGCGGTGCGGCATTCGCCCTGTTCTGATTTTCCCTTTTACAGTTATCCCCTGTTTAGTAAGCGCTTGTTTCCATAAATCTAAAGCATAGGACGACGGATCCCACACTGCCGCCCATTCTCTTGCCTGTGCCGAGCCGGCAGGTATGGTTCCCTTTATCGTAATCACATTGCCACCGTGCTCCCGTTCAACCGTCAAATCTTTCTTTTCATCAGAAGCGACGGTTTTCACTTCATTTTTCACACGAACGACGTCCGTATGGGGAGAAATCGAAATGCGCGGCTTTTTACCGGGCTGTTTCGCCGGGCTGATTTCCGCAATCACCGTTCCGGTATCATAATCCTCATTTGGTGAAGCGGTAAGAGCTGATACTTGCGCGCCATAATATTGGCCTTCATCACTCCACGGAAGATCAACTGAATACCTGGTATCGTCATACCACGAATCATCCCCGACCAGATCTCCTTTAATGACTTGGATGCCCCTGGCTTTGACCTGTTTAGCCATCTTCTCAAAATCAGAAGCCAATAGGGTCGGATCACCTTTTCCCCTGAGATAAAGGTTTCCGCGCAGCTGTTTTCCTTTTACGGCGCCGTCTGCCCGTACTTCTGTCTTAAAGGTATAATCTTCTCCGAGAACGGAAAGCGCCGCAGATGCCGTCAGCAGCTTCATCAGTGATGCAGGCCTCAGCCGCATATCTTCCCGGCTGCCGAACAGCACCTCCCCTGTTTTTGCTGACCGGACACTGACGCCCGCTGAAGCTCCCTTTAAAGCAGGTTCTTCATCCAGAATGTGTTCCAGCTCTTTTTGCAAAGTATTTTTTTGTTCAGCCGCCTTAGCCGCATCATCAATATAAGGAACTGCGGCAATGATCAAAAGCAGAATCACCGCGCTCAAGCGTTTCACATATGTTTTCAATGTTATCCCGCCTCTTTCCTATTCTTCGTCATGCAAAATAGTGATCCTGGATGACGCAGCCGCTTCTTCGCCCGGTTTCAGAATCTGAAGCCCTGTCAGTGATGCAGGCTGATTCAGATTAAATGCATCTGTAACGGAAGTATAAGGCTCAAGACTGACAAACCCCTGCTTTCCGTCACCGTTATACACCACCCAATGCTTGAAAGACGTGTCTGCCTGATACAAAACGGATAATTGCTCATCCGGATGATAAATAACAGCTTCATTATTGCCGCCATTCCGTCCGGAAGAAAGAAAAACATCGTCAAACTGTTTATTTTTCAAAGACATCCCATGACGGAACGCTTCTTTATCAGGAACATCCAATAAACGGCCCGTCGGCACGAAACGTTCATTTAATTCCCACATGCGGTCAGCCGTCAAAAATAGACGGGATCGCTCTTCATTGAAAACAAAAGTTGAATGATAGCCGAGCCCCCAAGGAAAAGCCTCCGTTCCCTTGTTGATAATCAGCGCCCGCTGCGTAAACACATTGTCTTTTAATGTATAGGTCATCCGGACAATGACATCGTGCGGAAATTGTTTATGAACACGGGGAATCTTTGAAAGATCAATTTCTGTTTCGACTTTCATTCCATCCCCCTCTTCTTTCGCTGCCGCCGCTTTCCAATGCTGATTGTGAAGAAAGCCGTGAATATGATTATGTTTATCCTCTTCGTTTATCTCAAATTGATACGCGCGGCCGTCAAAACGAAACGTCCCGTCCGTAATCCGGTTCGGCGGGAATAAAACGGGAATGCCGTACAGCATCGGTTTTGCGCGGAATTGCTCCGCAGTTTCCGGTTCTCTCAGAAGCCGCATACCGGTTCTTTTATCCCGAAGCGATATGACATTTGATCCCCACTCCGGCACAATGATGCATTCAGCCTGATCAGTCTCCGCTTTTATGGCTGAAACCCCTAAATAAGTCGTATGTTCAATCGTCATAAGCACCTGCCCTTTCCTTGTTTTCTAGCATGTATAGGAATTCCATTTTCTAAACTCATTTTCCTTCTCTAAAAAAAACATCGCCCGTATGAACTGAGCGATGTGCGGTAAAACCTTATTGAATCAGCCGGGTGATCTGTTTTTTCTTCCATACAAACCGGTAATATCCGTATTGCAGCAGCAGGCTGACGACAAAAGCCGCCGGATAACCGACCCAAATGCCGAGAATGCCGAGATTCGTATAATGAGAAAGAATAAAGGCCACAGGCACTTCAATTCCCCAAATCGCAAAAATACTGATAATCGTCGGCCATAACACCGTACCGCTCGCCCGCATTGTCGCTGAAACGATCTGAGCGTGACCGAAAATCAAATAGCTCCAAAGGGTAATCATAATCAGATTGCGGGCAATGTGGAGTGTATCCTGATCTGTTAAAAACAAAGCAAGTATCTGCCGGGAGAAGGTGTAAATCAGCACAATCAAAACCCCGCCGATCAAATAATTCAGGCCGATGCCGACTTTGATGACCTGTTTCAGCCGGCCGAATTGATTGGCGCCAATGGATTGGGCGGCAAAAATGGAAACGGCGATACCGAGGCTTACCGCCGGCATCTGCACATAACTCGCCACTTGGTTGACGACCCCGTAAGCAGCCGTCGCGTTTGATCCGTAATGATTGACAAATGAAATGACCGCAATTTCAGAAAGTGACACGAGAATCATATTGATGCTCGACGGAATACCGAGACGGAGTAAAAGCGCGAGCAGCTTTTTGTCCATTTTAAGAGAACGGAGCGCAGTCCGGTCAAATGCCAATGGATGTTTCCTTTTCCGCAAATAAACCATGAGTACGATAAATGTCACGATGTTTGAAATCACGGTTGCATACGCCGAACCGTAAATGCCGAACTTCGGAAGTCCGAAAAGCCCGAGAATCAATAAGGGCAAGAGCCCGATGTTTATGACTGTACTGACGATTAACGTATAAAACGGAGTCTTTGAATCTCCCGTTCCGCGTAAAAATGTCGTATACGCAAAATATAAAAACATCAGCGGCATTGCGCAAAACAAAATGCGCGCATATCGGACACTGACATCTATTACGTTTTCCGGCGTTCCCATCAGCCGCAGAATATCAAGCGTAAACACACTGCCGACAACTGCCAGGACAACACCGAGCATAAAGGTAAAAGTCAGTGTAGTGCCGACAATCGCCTTCATCCTCTCTTCGTTTTTCGCGCCGTAAGCCTGCCCGATCAGAATGGAACTTCCCGAACCGATTCCGATCGTAAAGGAGATCAGCAGAAAAAACAGCGGAAAAAAAGACGATACAGCGGCAAGCGCATCGACTCCGAGCCACCTTCCGACAAATACCATTCCGACCAATTGGCCGACAGATTGCAATACATTGCTTAAAAGCAGCGGCACTAAAAACAGTGACATCGATCGCCAGACTGACTGGCCGCGGCCTTCCGCTGTTTCTAAATGATCTTGTACTTCCATATGTAGGACTCCTTTTTTGATTTTCTTCCATTTTATTATTCAGCAGACAGCTTGTAAAAACCTTTTGTTCAATGAAACTCTTTATCTTTTTCTCACGTCTTACATGGAAATAAACCATAAAAATAAAAAGTCCGGAAAATATTTCTGAAAAGGTATTGTAATCTTACCGTAATTATTGTAACATTTGTAACATAAGAGAAAGAGATTGATTGAAGGAGAGATTATATCATGAAAAAATGGCTATTATTCCTCACTACTATTACATTGATTCTGTCATTGGGCACTGCGGCGACTGCAAAAAATGCACCTAATGACCTTACACAAAAACAAGCACTTCAGCTGGCCCTGTCAGCGAGAGAACATTTCTGGAACACAATGAGCGGCGGTGCGCTTAAATCAAACGCAAATTGCACATCTGAACCGTTTGAATATCAAAATCTGCAATATGTATTTATGTGCAAAGACCTCGGAACAAAAGCGAAAGCCGTAAAATATCTGACACCCGCTTTTACAAAGCAAGCGATTGACAAAGGGCTCAAAGATTACCACTTCACTGTAAAAGACGGCAAATTGGCTGTTCCGGTCGGCGACGGAGATAACCTCCTGAATTGGAAAAAAGCAAAAATGACCCTTCTTTCTAAAAAAGGAAGCGTCCAAACATACCGCTTCACTGTACCGACTCTTGACGGTTCTCCGTCAGCAAAACGCGATGTAACATTCGTAAAAGAAAACAACGTTTGGAAAGTCAATCAATTTGATGCTGTCATATAAGAAAAAGCCCGCTTGCTTACAGCGGGCTTTTTTCACATCATTTCCACCAGGTTTTCACAAAATATTCAACTCAAAACCCCCTTGTATAACAAGGGGGTTTTTGTTTTACCGACATTATTAAGCTGCGCCTATCTCATACAAAAAACGCTCTAGGAGAGATTCGAACTCCCGACCTGCAGTTTAGGAAACTGCTGCACTATCCGCTGTGCTACTAGAGCCTGCTTCTATTATAGTAACGCTGGCGGCCGTTTTTTTCAAGTCTACAGCCCTCCGAACACTTTATAGGCGGCTCTCGTCGTATCTTCATCTATTCCGATATAACGCATTGTAATAGACGGAGAAGAATGATTCAAAATCCTCTGCAGTTCAGCAATGTCTTTTGTCCTCTGATAAAAATGATACCCGAACGTCTTTCTAAGCGTATGCGTCCCGATTTCCTCCAATCCGCAAGCGGCAGCCGCTTCCTTTAATATTCTGTATGCCTGAATCCGGGATATGGGCTTATTCGTCCGTTTCGATTTAAACAAATAGTCATCCTCTTTCATGTCTTTTGTATAAGCGTATATGTCGGCCTTTAAAGACTCCAGTATCAGAATTTTTCTTTTCTTTCTCGTTTTGCTTTCGGTTGCCCACACATGGTCTTTGTTCCTGACATCCCTCACGCGAAGCGGCAGAACATCAGAAATCCGCAGTGCGCTGTTCATGCCAAAAATAAATAAAAAATAATCACGATCACTTTTCTTCATTAAATACTGTTTGACTTCCTGGATCTTCTCCAAACTTCGGATCGGCTGTACGATATGCATCAAAAAACCCCTTATAATTGGTAAAGTAACATATTGAGTATTATGTTACTATTATAGCCGAAACCCGTTGAATGATAAAGGATAAAGGGTCTTATGTAACATAATATACATAGTGTTACATAAGGTGAATCAGATACGCAGTTTCAACAAATTCCTCAAAAACATCATTTTCAGCCCGGTGACAAGCTTTTAAACAAATAGAGACTCAAGGCATTAAAAAATGAAAACAACGGCCTTAAAATGAAATCTGAGCATCCGTTTTTTTGTGAGCAACCGAAAAAAATGCAAAAAAAAGACACAATATGAAATTGTGTCCTAGTCTTCATCTTTTACATCAATGTCTTCAGGAAGCGGCTCATTTAAAAACTCTTGAATCATTTCCTTGTATTTTTCCAACTGCTCGAGATGGGTTTGAAATTGTTCCTTGTTGATTAAATATTGCTGTCCGTCATGGACGGCCCTTATTTTATTCGTCAAAACAAGATTGTGCACATATTCTTCAGGAAGACTGGTAAACTCCGCTGTCTCTTTGATCGTTAAATACATGGCTCACGTTCCTTTCATATGTCATGTGAGTGAATTCTGTTTTGTTCATTGTAGCTTATTTTTTGTCTTTATGCTTGTTTCACAGCTTTTTCAGTCCGGTTTCCCATTTAGCCTATTTGCGACTGATTACATTCACACAGAAACTCCGGCTTTTTGCGCACCGGACTATTCCGTTTGTCACTTGTGAAAACAGCACATTTTACTTACTCTATAATTGTAAGCGGAAAACAAAGGAGGCAGACTATGAAAAAGAAAAAGTTTATGAATCTCTGTTTTATCGTTCTGCTCAGTACGTTGCTCGCGGCCGGAAGCATCCCTTATCACGCTCAGGCTAAGAAACACCCGTTTTCCTATGACGACTACAAACAGGTAGATGTCGGCAAAGACGGCATGGTTGCCACCGCCCACCCTCTCGCTTCACAAATCGGTGCCGACGTGCTGAAAAAAGGCGGCAATGCAATTGACGCCGCGGTTGCCATTCAATTCGCATTAAACGTAACTGAACCTATGATGTCAGGAATCGGCGGCGGCGGATTTATGATGGTTTATGATGCGAAGACGAAAGACACCACCATTATCGACAGCCGAGAACGCGCACCGGCAGGCGCAACACCGGATATGTTCCTTGACGAAAACGGCAAAGCCATCCCTTTCTCCGAACGCGTTACGAAAGGGACTGCAGTCGGTGTTCCGGGAACATTAAAAGGACTTGAAAAAGCGCTCGACAAATGGGGCACACGCTCCATGAAACAACTCATCACCCCTTCCATTAAACTTGCCTCAAAAGGCTTTCCGATCGATTCGGTTTTAGCTGATGCCATCTCAGATTATAAAGACAAATTATCACACACTGCTGCAAAAGACGTGTTTCTTCCGGACGGAGAACCTCTGAAAGAAGGAGACACACTCATCCAAAAAGACTTAGCCAAAACATTTACAGCTATTAAGTACAAAGGCACAAAAGCATTCTATGACGGAGCATTCTCCAAAAAGCTTGCGGAAACAGTGCAGGAATTCGGCGGCTCAATGACAGAAAAAGATATTAAAAACTTCAATGTGACGATTGACGAACCGATCTGGGGAGATTACCAGGGCTATCATATCGCAACTGCTCCTCCTCCAAGCTCGGGCGGTGTTTTCCTGTTGCAAATGCTGAACCTTCTGGATGATTTTAAGCTTTCTCAATATGATATCCGTTCTTGGCAAAAATATCAGCTTCTTGCAGAAACGATGCATTTGGCTTATGCTGACCGCGCCGCATTTGCCGGGGATCCAGAATTCGTCAACGTCCCTCTCAAAGGCCTCTTGAATCCAGATTATATCAATGCCCGCAGACAGCTGATAGATATTGATAAAGTCAATAAAAAACCGAAAGCCGGCGACCCTTGGGCCTATCAGGAAGGTTCTGCAAACTATAAACAAGTGGAGCAGCCGACTGACAAACAAGAAGGCCAAACGACTCACTTCACGGTAACTGATCGCTTCGGCAATGTCGTATCTTATACGACAACGATTGAACAGCTGTTCGGTTCCGGCATTATGGTTCCCGGATACGGCGTTGTGTTGAATAATGAGTTAACAGACTTCGATGCGGTGCCTGGCGGCGCAAATGAAGTGCAGCCGAATAAACGTCCGCTCAGCAGCATGACTCCGACTATTTTATTCAAAAATAACGAACCTGTCCTGACTGTCGGCTCCCCCGGCGGAGCAACGATTATTTCTTCCGTCCTGCAAACGATCCTGAACAAAGTTGAGTACGGCATGGATCTGAAAGCGGCCGTCGAAGAGCCGAGAATTTACACAAACAGCATGACATCCTATCGATATGAAAAAGGAGTGCCGGAAGAAGCCCGCACAAAACTGAACGAAATGGGGCATAAATTCGGCAGCAGCCCGGTTGATATCGGTAATGTGCAAAGCATCCTGATTGACCGTGAAAACGGCACCTTCACCGGAGTTGCCGACTCAAGCCGAAACGGAGCCGCAATCGGCGTAAACTTGAAACAATATAAAAAATAACTAGACAAAAAGCCTCGTTTCTCAAGCTGAGAAATGAGGCTTTTGTTTATTCTGCACTGTATTCAGATGAGGTTTTTTCAGACGTTAATGACGCAAGCGAAAGCACGCCGCACATCGCGATGACAACACCCGCTGATCCGATCCATGTCACTGACGCAAGAGACAGATGGGTGACAACAATGCCCCCGATGCCCGCTCCGGCTGCCATAGCCAGCTGCATGACAGACTGGTTGAGGCCAAGTAATACACCCGATGATTCAGGCTCCATCGTTGCCAAATGATACTGCTGAGCAGGCCCAGATGACCAGGCGGCGAAGGACCAAAAAATAAGCACTGCCGCCGCTCCGAAAGCAGAATGTGTGACAAACGGCAATAACATGAGCATGATAGCATGAAGCGCCATTCCGCCGGTTAATGTCATACGCGCCCCCCATTTGTCTGCGCTGAAACCGCCTGCTTTAGAACCGGCAAGACTTGCAACACCGAAAATAAGCAGCAATGTACTCAGTATTCCGCTTCCGATATGAGTAACGTTCAGTAAATACGGAGAAAGGTACGTATACGCAACCGAATAGCCTCCGAGCCAAAAAAACGTAATGGCCAGCCCGACAGCCACCTTTCGTTTCTTCAAAAGAGAAAATTGCTGAATGAGCGGCACCGGTTTATCTCCTTTTATCTCAGGCAACGCGAAACGTATAATAAGCATGGCAATGATTCCGATTGCCGCAATTCCGGCAAAAACCACCTTCCAGCCAAAAGCTTCAGACACGGTTCTTCCGATCGGAACACCGATAATGAGCGCCGCCGTAAACCCCATAATGACGGTTGCGAGAGAACTTGCCTGTTTTCCCGGGGGAGCGATTTTTGCTGCGATCGTAAGCGCGGTGACCACCACAGTTCCTGCTCCAAGCGCCATGATCACCCGCGCTCCCGCAAATAAGCCGAATCCCTGCACAAGGAAAGAAATGATATTCCCGATAACAAACAGCCCCAGAGCATAGATCATGAGCTTCCTTCTGTCCAGTTTTGCTGTAAGGGCCATCATGACAGGCGTTCCGATTGCATAAACAAGTGAAAAAATCGTAATCAGCTGCCCTGCCGCTGCCACAGTAACTCCCAAGGAACCTGCAATTTTATCAAGCATCCCTGATATCACATATTCAGACGTCCCCACTAAAAAACTGATAATTGCCAAAATGTAAATCTTCCAGGTATTTTGCACCTGACACACTCCTTCATTGATGATTTATATAAAGATATATTGTGATATATCGATATAAAGAGTTGAACAAACAGAAACAAATCGCAATATGTCGATGCGTAGTCGGAAAAAGAAACTGAATCCCTCTTCTAAAGGATTCAGCCCTACATTTCGCGCTGAAAATAATCGGCCATCGCCTTTATCGCGTCTTCATCTCTTTTATAATAGGTGTATTTGCCAATCCGTTTTGTTTGGATAAGGCCCGCCCGCTGAAGGATGGAAAGATATTGAGACGCCGTTGACTGTGTCATCTGAAGCTTATCGGTGATCTGGCTGACACATACTCCGATCTCATTCATATCAATGCCATCATGCGGGGCGAAGTGACGGTCCGGCTCTTTCAGCCATTGCAAAATCTCAAGCCGTGACTCATTAGACAACGCTTTAAAAACATCAATAGGTTTCATACGCTTTATTATATCGTGATTTTGCGATATGTCAATGTTGTTTTTGTTAAATCTCTATTTTTTGTTTTGCCTCTCTTATGATCCGGGAAATAAAATCACTCACATTCTCTTCAAATGTGTCTTCCCGCCCGTATTGCCTTACATGTACAGATTGATGGCGGCACTCTCGATCTCCCACAACAGCAATATACGGGATTTTTTTCATTTGTGCTTCTCTGATTTTATAGCCGAGTTTTTCATCGCGCTGATCGAGCTCAGCCCGGATACCCGCTTTCTTCATTTGCAGGTGCACCTGTTCTGCGCAGTCCCGGTGTGCGGTGTTTGATACTGGGATGATTTTTGCCTGTACCGGTGCAAGCCATAAAGGGAACGCTCCCCCGAAATGTTCTGTAATGATTCCGAGAAATCTGTCGAGAGATCCGAATACCGCCCGGTGAATGACAACAGGACGGACTTTTTGGTTTTTTTCATCAATATATGTTAAATCAAATTTTTCCGGCATTTGAAAATCCAGTTGGACAGTGGCGCATTGATGGCTCCGGTTCAGCGCATCTTTTATATGAATATCAATTTTCGGTCCATAAAATGCACCATCTCCCCGATTAAACCGAAAACGATATCCCTGTTCTTTTAATACTTTTTCTAATGCGCTCTCAGCCCTGTCCCACAAGTGTTCGCTTCCCATGTAATCTTCCGGTCTTGTTGACAGCTCAATATCATAGGAAAAACCAAATGCGGTGTACACCTCGTGAATCAGCTGCAGCGCCGAAGCGATCTCACTCTCGATCTGATCCTGCGTTACAAAAATGTGTGCGTCATCCTGGCAAAAAGATCTGACGCGGAGCAGGCCATTAAGCCCCCCGCTGAATTCGTGACGGTGCACCTGACCGAACTCAGCCATCCGAATCGGAAGATCACGATAAGAACGAAGCTTTTCTTTAAATATGAGCATGTGGCCGGGGCAGTTCATCGGCTTTAACGCGAAGCGCTGATGATCAGCTTCTGAGAAATACATATTCTCTTTATAATGATCCCAGTGGCCGGATTGCTCCCAAAGACGCTGGTTCATCATCATAGGGGTGCGCACTTCCTGATAATGATAGTCATCCTGCTTTGAACGCAGAAATGATTCAAGCGTGTTTCGGATAAACTGACCGTTCGGCAGATAAAAAGGCATACCCGGCGCTTCTTCCGAAAACATAAAAAGTTGTAACTCCGCTCCCAATTTCCGATGATTTCTCATCTCCGCCTCTTTCAACACCTGAAAATGTCTGTTCAGCTCCTTTTCTGAGGAAAATGCTTTTCCATAGATGCGCTGGAGCATTTTTTGGTTGCTGTCGCCGCACCAATAAGCCCCTGATACATGAGTGAGCGAAAAAGCTTTTATCTGTCCGGCAGACGCCAAGTGCGGACCCCGGCATAAATCAATGAATTCGCTCTGGCGGTATATACTGATTGTATCAGTCTGCGGAATACCCGCTAAGAGCTCAAGCTTCAGCGGTTCATGAGCAAACAGCTGCTCTGCCTCTTCTCTGGAGATTTCTTCTCTGATAATTTCCGGATTTTCCGAAATGATTCGGTTCATTTCTTTTTCAATGACGGCCAGGTCTTTTTCAGTAATCGTTTCATCCATATCAAAGTCATAATAAAAGCCATTGTCAATAACGGGTCCGATCCCTAAACAAACCTTCGGATACAGACGTTTTACCGCTTGCGCCAATACGTGTGCTGCTGTGTGTCTCATCACTTCCAGTCCTGCTTCAGACTGAAAACTGCACAGTTCAATCGCCGCATCCTTATGAATGCTTCTTCTAAGGTCATATAACGATCCGTTTACCTTTCCGGCGGCAGACGCCTTTTTCAGACTCGGACTGATTGATTGAGCGATCTCTTCTAACGTAACGCCTTTCCGGTATTTTTTTTGTTTCCCATCAGGAAAAGTAATCACAATGTGCGGCTTCTTCACGGTCTGATCTCTCCTTTATTTTTAATAAAATAAAAAACACACTCATCCCAAAGCAAGGGACGAGTGTGTGTCAGACCCGCGGTTCCACCCAAATTCCCGCCACTTCAAGTGACGGCTCATTTTTGCCGTAACGCGGCTATACGGTATCGGCTGCTTTCGTTCACCGATACAGCTCAAAAGGCGGTAAGCTCATTCTTCGTGCCGGGAAGGTCTCAGCCGCGCCCTCCCTCTCTGTATGGCCGGTTAAAATGTCTCATGTCCTTATCATTGCCATTTTTCTTATATAAACATAAAAACACACTCATCCCAAAAGAAGGGACGAGTGTGTGTCAGACCCGCGGTTCCACCCAAATTCCCGCCACTTCAAGTGACGGCTCATTTTTGCCGTAACGCGGCTATACGGTATCGGCTGCTTTCGTTCACCAATACAGCTCAAAAGGCGGTAAGCTCATTCTTCGTGCCGGGAAGGTCTCAGCCGTGCCTTCCCTCTCTGTATGGCCGGTTAAAATGTCTCATGTCCTTATCATTGCAGATACTTTATCCGAAAAACTTTCTTTTATTATACATAAATTTTCCGAAAAAGAAAGTTTTTTTAAGAAAAACCAGAACGAAAAAAATTGGCGTACACAGCTGTCCTGTTTTCTCATCTTCCGTTCGGTAATGCTTTTAATCTATTCAGCAGTTCTTCAAACGCCGATGTCAAAAATAAATCACTCCGGTAGATAAATGATATATTCATATCCCGAAACTGTTCAGGAAGCTCATGAAGAAAAAGATTTTTCCTGTTTTGAAAATAACGGACGGCTGATGCAGGCAGAAAGGAAACCCCCATCCCCGCCTGCACCGCCCCAATAATGGCTTCCAACGTACCGAATTCAATGATTTTATGTGCGGGCACTGCCTCTTCTTTCAGTATGTTCTTTATTTTGCGGCGGTGCGAACAGCCCGCGGCAAAATAAAGAATCGGATCTCGCAACAAGTCTTGCAAACTGCCTTTCCGCTTATTTGAGACCAAGACCAATTCTTCTTGAAATACAGCAACTTGCTCAAGATCTTCGTATTCGACCGGTCCATAAACAAAAGCGCCGTCCAGCTCATAGTGTAAGACGCGCTGCACTAAGGTATGTGTATCACCGGTTGACAGAGACAGCTGTACTTTCGGGTAGCGGCTGCAATACTCCGCGAAAAATTGAGGGAGATGGACGGCTGCCGCCGTTTCAAGAGAACCGATTCGAAGCGGGCCGTTCGGATCGCCTGCCTCTTGCGCCGTTTTTTGTGCCTCATGCAGCAATTGAAGGATTCTGTCTGCGTCTTTCAATAAGTTTTCACCTGCGGGCGTCAGCGTCATCCCCCGATTTGTGCGGTAAAAAAGCTGTGTTTGCAATTGCCGTTCCAGCTGCTGAATCCGGTTTGTCACATTTGATTGAACATAATGCAGGCTTTCTGCCGCCTTTGAAATACTTCCTTTGCGGGCGACAGCCTGAAAAATCTTTAAGTCTCCGCTTTCCATGTAAGGGCACCTTCTTGCTATGATTTTTATTGATAGCCGGCTATCAATTTTCATTTATTTACTGCAGCTGATACAGCCTGTAAAATCTTTCTCATCAATCATAAAGGAGAGAAGAATGATGAATGCCCTTATCATACACGAAAATGGCTTTGATTTCAGGCAGACACCTGACAAAAGGCCGGGAAACGGCGAAGTAAAAATAAAGCTGAAAACAGCCGGATTAAACCATCGTGATTTGTTTTTAATGAAAAACCACGAAACCGGAAACCATGAATTTACTCTCGGTTCAGACGGCGCGGGAATCGTAACCGAAATAGGACACGGCGTCCGGTCTCATTTACTGCATGCAGAAGTCATCATCAACCCGGTGCTGAATTGGAAGACCGTTGAGGACGTACCAGCCGTCCCTGATATTTTAGGCGGTCCGAGCGACGGAACATTTTCACCTTATGTCATCGTTCCTGCGGAAAACGCCGTTTTAAAACCCGAACACCTGACTTGGGAGGAAGCGGGCGTGCTGCCGTTATCAGCATTAACCGCTTATCGCGCCTTATTTACAAAAGGACAATTAAAAAAAGGCGAACACCTCATCCTTCCGGGCATCGGAAGCGGCGTGGCAACATACGCCTTATTAATGGCAAAAGCTATCGGAGCGACAGTCAGCGTCACCTCCCGCAGTGAAAACAAAAAACAAACCGCACTGTCATACGGTGCAGACCGGGCGATTGACAGCTACGGTGACTGGAATGAGGCGCTGAATGGCGAAAAAGCAGATATCATACTTGACGGTGTAGGCCCCGCCTTGTTTCAACACTATCTTGACATTATTAAACCGAATGGCCGGATCGTAACATTTGGCGCCAGTTCAGGCGATCAGCTCGGATTTCCTATTCGCTCGCTATTTTTTCCGCAGATTCATATTCTCGGTACATCAATGGGAAGCAATGAGGAATTCGCGGATATGCTGGAATTGGTAAACCGCTGCGGCATCCGTCCCATTATCGACCGCATGTACCCTCTCAGTGAAGCAGCTGCCGCTTTTAACAGAATGCGGGAAGGACGGCAGTTCGGCAATATCGCTTTCGTATAGATGTCTAAAAAAGGAGGAGCGGACCCCTCCGTTCCCTTATTTGTTTATTAGCGCTTCCGCTTGAAATTCAATATGTTTTTCTTCATCAATTAAAATCTGCCCGCAAATCGACTGAAGACACACAGAGCCCGTCACGTTTTTGAAGGCGTCATAATAAACGGCTCAAGGCTTGCAAATCGTCTCAGTCTGCGGAAGATAACAATCTCTCCACTCTGTAAAACAAAAATCCATATGTTATCTTCCACGTTACCCTTATATCACCAATAAAGGAAGAAGGAGGTTTCATTTCAATACGAAAAACCGGCTGGTCCCAGCCGGTTTTATAAATAAACCCCTTTATTTACGGTAAAACAGTGCTCCCCATTAAATAACTGTCGACTTCGCGCGCTGCTTCCCGGCCTTCATTAATCGCCCATACAATCAGGCTTTGGCCCCTTCTCGCATCCCCTGCGGCGAAAACACCGTCAACATTCGTTTTATAATCCCCATATGCCGCCTGAATTTTATGATTTGCCGAATCGACACCGAACTGTTTCAATAATGGCTGTTCTGTCCCTTCAAAACCGATGGCGATGAACACCAGCTGAGCAGGCCATACTTTTTCTGTCCCGGGCAGTTCATGAAATTCATACTTTCCGAATTCGTTTCTGACTTTTTCCATTTGAATGGTGTGAATCTCTTGTAAGCGGCCCTGCTTATCGGTCACCATTTTTGTCGTCTGAATTGAATATTCTCTCGGGTCTTTGCCGAACTTTGCCTGCGCTTCTTCATAGGCGTATTCAAGGGTAAAGACGTGCGGCTGTTCAGGCCACATATTGTCGTTCGTGCGCGTTTGCGGAAGTTTATGATGTTTCCCGAACTGGTGCACGCTGCGCGCTTTTTGGCGCAGCGCGGTTGCCACGCAGTCAGCCCCTGTGTCTCCTCCGCCGATTACGATGACGTCTTTCCCTTTAGCGTCTATATATTGTTTGTCTTTGAAGTTGGAATCTAAATAGCTTTTCGTCGCCAGTGTTAAATAGTCCATCGCATAATGGACGCCTTTTGCTTCCCGGCCTTCAATCAGCAGATTGCGCTGCTTTTGGGCGCCTGTGCACAAAATGACGGCATCAAATTGTTCTTTCAGCTCATCTGCCGTTATGTCAACGCCGATTTCGGTATTTGTTACAAAATCTATACCTTCCTGCGTCAAAAGCTTAATACGGCGTTCGACGACATTTTTCTCAAGCTTCATGCTCGGAATGCCGTACATCAGCAGGCCGCCGGCTCTGTCGGCACGCTCATAGACTGTTACGGAATGACCGGCTTGATTCAGCTGATCAGCGCTTGCCAGACCTGCCGGGCCTGAACCGACGACAGCGACTTTTTTACCTGTGCGTTTCGCGGGAATTCTCGGCTGAATCCATCCGTTCTCAAAACCTTTGTCAATGATCGTCCGCTCGATGTTTTTAATTGAAACAGCCGGATCTGAAATAGCCAGCGTACAAGATCCTTCACAAGGAGCGGGACAGACCCGCCCTGTGAATTCAGGAAAGTTATTCGTTTTCAGAAGGCGCTCCAAGGCTTCTTTCCAGCGCCCCCGATAGACGAGGTCATTCCACTCCGGTATCAGATTATAAATCGGGCAGCCGGACGTAAAACCGTTGATATCAGCGCCGATTTGGCAAAACGGTGTGCCGCAATCCATACACCGCGCCCCCTGCCGCTTTGACGCTTCATCTGAAAATGGAGCCGAATACTCTTTCCAATCCTTTAAGCGAGTGAGAGGGTCCCGCTCAGCCGGTTTTTCTCGTTTTTCTTCCATGAATCCAGTTGGTTTCCCCATGTTCCTCTCCCCTTTCTTACTGTACTACCGCTTGTTTTTGATCTTTGGCAGGCGTTTGGAGGACCTTTGTATTGGCTTCAAAAGCATACATAATTGCGTCTTCTTCTGATAAACCCGCCGCTTTTTGTTCTTCGATGCTGAGGAGCATTTGTTTATAGTTTTTCGGAATGACTTTGATAAAGGTTTCTGAGGCTTTTTCCCAATTGTCCAGGAGAGCTGCGGCTTTTTTGCTGTTTGTCAGCGCTGCATGCCGTTTGACCATTTCTTGCACTTCTTTGATCTCCGCCTCATCCGTCAGCTTTTCAAATGAAATCATTTCCATGTTGCATTTGCGTTTAAATGCTTTGGCATCATCACTCAGGACGTATGCGATACCGCCTGACATTCCCGCCCCGAAGTTTTTGCCGACTTCGCCGAGGACGACAACCCGGCCGCCTGTCATGTATTCACAGCCGTGGTCTCCGATACCTTCTACAACGACATTGACTCCGCTGTTACGGACTGCAAAACGTTCACCGGCGCGCCCGTTAATGTACGCTTCCCCGCTTGTTGCTCCGTAAAATGCGACATTCCCGATAATAACGTTATCGTGTGTTTCACAATTGAAGTCATCAGGCGCTTTCACGATGATTTTTCCGCCTGAAAGCCCTTTGCCTACGTAGTCATTTGAATCCCCGTTCAAATGAAGCGTCATCCCCTTAGGGACAAATGCTCCGAAACTCTGTCCGGCTGATCCGGTAAAATGAAGTCTGATCGTATCATCCGGCAGGCCTTCCGCTCCGTAGCGTTTAGAAATTTCACTTCCCGTCACGGTTCCGGCTACGCGATTTGTATTATTGATCTTGATTTCAGCTTCCGCTTCCTGACCGGCTTCAATTGCAGCCTGCACCGCCGGAAGAATAACCGTCATATCAAGCGACTCGTCGATTTTGTGGTTTTGCGCCGTACGGAAAGTGCGTACGCCTTCAGGCTGGTACAGCAGTGTGGATAAATCAAGCTGGCCCGCTTTCCAATGCGCTTTCGCACGTTCACTGACATGAAGAACGTCTGTCCGTCCGATCATTTCATCAAGCGTCTTAAAGCCTAACTGCGCCATATATTCACGCACTTCTTCTGCGACAAACAGCATGTAGTTTACGATATGGTCAGGATCGCCCATGAATTTTTTGCGAAGCTCCGGGTTTTGCGTCGCGACACCTACAGGACATGTATCTAAATGGCAGGCGCGCATCATGACGCAGCCGAGAACGACAAGCGGCGCTGTAGCAAAGCCGAATTCCTCCGCACCGAGCAAGGCGGCCATTACGACATCCCGGCCTGTCATCAGCTTACCGTCCGTTTCCAATACCACGCGATCCCGTAAACCGTTCAGCATCAGCGTTTGGTGAGCTTCTGCAAGACCAAGCTCCCACGGAAGACCCGTATGTTTAATACTTGTTTTCGGCGACGCGCCCGTTCCGCCGTCGTAGCCGCTGATGACGATGACATCCGCAGTGCCTTTTGCCACACCGGCCGCAATCGTGCCGACACCGGCTTTTGACACGAGCTTGACGCTGATTCGCGCGCTTCGATTCGCATTTTTCAAATCATGGATCAGCTGCGCCAAATCTTCAATTGAATAAATATCATGGTGAGGAGGCGGTGAGATCAGCCCTACACCTGGAGTAGAACCGCGGACATCCGCCACCCAAGGATATACTTTGTTGCCCGGAAGCTGACCGCCTTCTCCCGGCTTCGCCCCTTGCGCCATTTTGATCTGCAATTCATCCGCATTGACGAGATAATGGCTCTTTACGCCGAAACGGCCGGAAGCAATCTGTTTAATCGCACTTCTTCTGTCGTCGCCATTTTCATCCGGAACGAAACGTTTCGGGTCCTCGCCGCCTTCTCCGCTGTTGCTTTTTCCGCCAAGCCTGTTCATCGCTATCGCTAAAGCCTCATGGGCTTCCTTGCTTAATGAACCGAATGACATCGCTCCTGTTTTAAAACGTTTCACGATGGAAGCAGCTGATTCAACTTCCTCTAATTTTAAAGGCTTGCGGTCTTCTTTGAAGGCGAACAGATTGCGTAAAAATCCGATTCGTTCTTCATCCGCTGCATGAGAATACTGCTTAAACAGGCTGTAATCATTTTTGCGGCACGCCCATTGCAGCGTATGGATGGTTTTCGGGTTGAAAGCGTGGTGCTCTCCTCCGTTCCGCCATTGGAATTCACTTCCCGGATCAAGGGTTTGGCTGTAATCATCCTTGTACGCCGCTTGATGGCGCTGTTTCGCTTCTTGCGCAATCGTCTCGATATCGATTCCGCCAAGCTGAGATGCAGTACCGGTAAAGTATTTGGCGATAACGTCTTCACCGATGCCGACCGCTTCAAAAATTTGAGCGCCCCTGTAACTTTGCACAGTTGAAATCCCCATTTTTGACATCACTTTCACGACGCCTTCTGTTACGCTCTTTCCGTATTTGCTGACAGCTTCTTCATACGGAATATCAAGCCGGCCTTCATCGATTTCCTGCTTATACGTAGCGTAAGTCAAATACGGATTGACAGCATCGGCACCATATCCGATAAGAGCCGCAAAGTGATGAACTTCACGCGCTTCTCCGGATTCAACGATAATGCTTGCTTTTGTTCGCAGACCTTGGCGGATCAAATGCTGATGCAGCGCACTGACGGCCAAAAGCGGCGGAATCGGCGTCAACTCTTTACTCATTGCCCTGTCAGATAAAATTAACAGAGATACGCCTTCCTTGATCGCTTTTTCCGCTTGCTGAAACAAATCCTTCAGGCCTTTTTCTAGGTCATCTGAAAACAGCGTGCGGATGTTCTGGCTCTTAATGTCAGGGTGCACAAGTGTTTTCAGCGCATAAAACTGTTCGTTTGATAATACAGGAGTATAAAGCTTTATGCGGCGTGCATTTCTTTCACTCGGATGCAGCAGATCGCCTTCAGCCCCAAGCCAGGTCACCGTAGAAGTTACCAGCTGCTCGCGGATCGCGTCAATCGGCGGGTTTGTGACTTGCGCAAACAGCTGTTTAAAGTAATGAAACAGTGATTGGGCGCGGTCGGATAAAACGGCGAGCGGCGAATCATTTCCCATAGAGCCGAGCGGGTCCTTGCCTTCTTTAATAACAGGGATTAAATATTTCTGAATATCTTCATACGTATAGCCAAACGCTTTTTGACGGACGAGAAGATCATCGAATTGTTCCTCTTCCCGGATTTCCGGGTCAGGATTCACTTGAACCAATTCTTCTTCAAGCCATTTTTGATAAGGGAATTCATTGGAAATTTCTGTTTTCACTTCTTCATCTGAAATAATCCGGCCTTCTTCTAAGTCAATGAGCAGCATTTTTCCGGGCTCCAGACGTTTTTTATGAAGAATGTTCTCCTGCTCTACTTCAATAACGCCGACCTCAGATGAGAAAATAATATGGTCATCTTTTGTCACATAGTAACGTGCCGGACGCAGGCCGTTACGGTCAAGGATGGCGCCGATCTGTTTTCCGTCCGTAAACGAAATGGCGGTCGGCCCGTCCCACGGCTCCATTAAAGAGCTGTGATATTCATAAAAAGCCCGTTTCGCTTTAGACATGTGAGTGTTTTCCGTCCATGGTTCCGGAATCAGCATCATTGCCGTATGTGCCGGTTTCCGCCCCGCCATCACGAAAAATTCAAACGCATTATCAAGAATGGATGAGTCACTGCCCTCAGCATTTAGAATCGGCAGCACTTTGTGAAGATCGTCTCCGAAGCTTTCTGAAACGAACTGCTGCTCCCTTGCTCTCATCCAATTGATATTGCCCCGGAGCGTATTGATTTCTCCGTTATGAATCAGATAGCGGTTCGGATGGGCACGTTCCCAAGTAGGAAAGGTATTTGTGCTGAACCTTGAATGCACGAGTGAAAATGCAGATACGAAGGTTTCATCCTGCAAATCCAAATAAAAAGCGTCAACTTGCTCAGGCGTTAACAACCCTTTATAAACAATAGTCTGGCTTGACAGGCTTGCGAAGTAAAAATCAAGCTGTTCTTGAACGCCCCAATTTTCCGCCTGCTTCCGGATGACATACAGTTTGCGTTCAAAAGCAAGGCTGTCTTTCAAATCGTTTGCGGCGCCGATGAATACTTGACGCACATACGGGCAAGTACTTTGTGCCACTGTTCCGATTTTTCCGACATTTACAGGAACGGTTCTCCAGCCGAGAACGATCTGTCCTTCCTGCTCAATGAATGCATTCACCTGTTTTTCGATCTTTTTTCTTTCCTCTTCATTTTGCGAGAAAAAGACCATTCCTACCCCGTAACGGCCTTTTTCCGGCAGTCTCATTTCTCCGCACTCTTTCTTAAAAAAAGCATCAGGGATCTGAACCATCAGGCCGGCGCCGTCACCCGTATTCGGATCACTGCCCTGTCCTCCTCTGTGATCCAGCTGGCAAAGCATCTTCAGTCCCTTTTTGACAATGTCATGTGAAGGTTTCCCTTTTAAATGGGCATACAAGCCGATTCCGCATGCATCGTGCTCAAATTCCGGACGGTAGAGACCTTGTGCTTTCGGCATTTGATTGTAAGTCATAATTCCTCTCCCCCGATCAGTTTCCGTTAATTATCGGTCATAAAATCTGACAACTTTAAATTAATTGTAAGTTTTCAAAACAATATAAACAATATATAATTTAGATCAAATACATCTCAAAATGAGATAGATAGGTGTGAACGCAATGGAATTACGCCAGCTTCGGTATTTTATGGAGGTAGCAGAACGGGAACATGTGTCAGAAGCGGCTGATCATCTGCATGTCGCACAATCCGCCATCAGCAGGCAGATTGCAAATCTTGAAGAAGAGCTGCAAGTCACTTTATTTGAACGGGAAGGCAGAAATATTAAATTAACGCCGATCGGCAAACAATTTTTAGAACATGTTAAAACGGCGATGAAAGCAATTGATTACGCGAAGGAACAAATTGATGAATATCTTGATCCGAATCGCGGAACCGTCAAAATAGGATTTCCGACGAGCCTTGCAAGCCAGCTTTTGCCGACGGTGATTTCGGCGTTTAAAGAGGAATACCCGAACGTTGAGTTTTTGCTCCGCCAGGGGTCTTATAAGTTTTTAATCGAAGCGGTAAGAAACAGGGATATAGATGCGGCGCTGCTCGGCCCCGTTCCGACGGAATTCCCAGACATAACAGGCAATATCTTATTCACGGAAAAGATTTACGCGCTTGTTCCGCCGCACCATCCGCTTGCCAAACAGAAAAATATTCATTTAATTGATCTGCGCGGCGACCAATTTGTTTTATTTCCTGAAGGGTTTATTCTCCGTAACATGGCGATTGACGCTTGCAGACAGGCCGGCTTTGCGCCGCTTGTATCGACGGAGGGCGAGGATTTAGATGCCATTAAAGGATTAGTCTCCGCGGGGATGGGAGTTACTTTATTACCTGAAAGCACCTTTGCAGAAACCACCCCTCGGTTCACGGTCAAAATTCCGATTGAATTTCCTCAAGTGAAGCGCACTGTAGGCATTATTAAACCAAAAGGAAGGGAACTGGCTCCGTCTGCAAATGATTTCTATCATTTTGTCATTCAATTTTTCTCCAAACTTGAACAATATCAATAAAAAACAAACCCGAGCTTCAAAACGAAGCCTCGGGCTTTTTCATATTTTTATAGATCTTTCTCAGCCGATCGGAATGGATAGTTCAACGTGGCAGACAAACGCTTCCGGATCAATGACTGATTGATCGGTCTGTTTGTGCGGCGTTTCTTTAAATGTCTTCAGCTGGGCTGAGGAATAGTTGACGATGCCGAGTCCGAGCTCTTCTCCCTGCTGATCAAGCAGCCTGACAACCGCTCCGCTGCTGAATCTGCCCTTAATCTGCTCGATGTCATGCGGTGACAGCTCCATATTTCCGTTCGCGACATCACGGCTGCTTTCTTTTTCCATCACAATTTCGCCTTCGGGGCCGGAATTAAATGCAAGCCATTGTTCTTTGTGGTTTAACGGCAGGGTTCCTTCCGCTTCAAAATAAGTTCCTTCAGCCGCCTCATCTACCGCTTGAAGCAGAATGTCCGGAATGTTAGCCTGCCCGAGAAAGCCTTTAATACCGGAGGCCATCACAATTTTAAAAGCATCCAGTTTCGAACGCATTCCGCCGGTTCCCATTTCACTCCCGGCATCTCCCGCGCTTGCTTCTATTTCCGGAGTGATGTCACTTACATGACTGATTCTTTTCGCTTTCGGGTTGCTGCGCGGATTATCATCATATAAACCGGCAATGTCTGATAAAATCACAAGCATGTCGGCATCAATTAAACCTGCCACCTTCGCTGCGAGTGTATCGTTATCTCCGAATTTCAGCCGGTTGACTGTGACCGTGTCATTTTCATTAATAATCGGAATAATGCCCCGTTCCAAAAGGACGTTCATCGTATTGCGGACATTATGGTAGCGGCATTCATCGGAAAAGTCGCTTCTTGTAATTAAAATTTGTGATGCGACATAACCGTGCGCTAAAAACAGCTTTGAATAAGCCTCCATTAATAATCCCTGCCCGATGGAAGCAGAAGCCTGTTTTTCAGGGAGGCTTTCCGGTTTCTGAATAAATCCGAGCTTCCGATAACCTGCCGCCACTGCGCCGGAAGATACTAAAATCACTTCATAGCCGCTGTCTTTCAGCTGTGCGATTTGATCCACCAATGCTTCCAGCTTTCTTCTGCTGATTTCCCCGTGCAGGCTCGTCAGTGAGCTGCTGCCGATTTTCACCGCGACTCTTTTGATCTTCGTCCGAGACGTCACTGTATCACTCCTGTTTTTTAACGATTATAGTGCTGCCGTTTTTTCAATTGTTTTGCTGATCTCAATAGAACGTTCGGTCGCGTGTTTGATGGCTTTGGCAATGGCTTCTCCGCCGCCTTCTGACCTGAGCGCATCGAGGCCGGCTTCCGTCGTGCCGTTTGGAGAGGTGATGTTTTCCCGAAGCACATCCGGTTTTTCACCCGTTTCCATCAGCATTTTAGCGGCGCCCAATAACGTTTGCGCGCCGATTTTGCGGGACAGCCGTTTGTCTAAGCCGGCTTCTTCACCTGCTTTTTCAATAAACTCCATTAAATAATAAAAGTATGCCGGTCCGCTGCCTGCGATACCGGTGAAAATGTCCATCTGATCTTCCTTGATCACGTACACTTCCCCGAGGCATTCCAAAAGGGATACCGCGGTTTTTGCTGAACCGTAAGAGACATGGTCTCCGAAAGCCGCAGCTGTTGCCGATTCGCCGATCATGCTGGATGTGTTCGGCATGACTCTTACAACCGGCTGATTATCATGTAATGATTGTTGTATAAATGAGGTTGTTATGCCTGCCAGAACAGACAGGATGATTTGATGAGGTTGAATACGCCGTTTCAGCGCAGCCAGAGCGATTTCAGCATCCTTCGGTTTCATGGCTAAAATAAAGACATCAATGTCTTCGGTTTTCATGCTGTCAAAAGCAATTCCTTGAATTCCGTATTGATGTTCCAATTCAGCGAGTCGCTCTGTATTGCGGCGGTTTGTCACGCAGATGTTTTGGTTGGGAATTTTTTTTGCGCGGACCATGCCTGATATCATTCCTTCAGCCATTGATCCTGCTCCGATAAAAGCAACTTTCTTTTGATCTAAGATCGGTAACATCTCCCTTGTTCGTATTTTGTTCGTATTTTTCACACGTTTTTTATGTTACCACTTCAGGAGTTGATGTCAAGTTTGAGGGTATTATTGATATGTATTGTTCCGAGCCTGCTATTATGTATAATGAATCACAGAATCACCTTTTGAGCCCGGGAGGCCGGGTGCGTTCCGGCCGGATTTAAAAATTATCTGAAATGGCTTTTTCTATCAGCTTTTTGCAGCGGTCAAGCTCTGTCTTCAGCTGTTTTTTGTAAAGCTTCGCAGCTTCATAGTCTTTAAATTGATAGAGAACGACTTCCTGGAGTTTGGCTCCCTCTTTTTTCACTTTTACTTGCTTTAAAATCCCGTCATCCAATAGTTCGTGAAGTGAACGGTACACCTCGGTATGATTCGGCTTAAAACCGATGGGTTTAAATTCCGAACGCAGCACCTCGAGAAGCTTCAGTCCGTAAAGCCGTTCCTGCTCTGTCATTGTAATCATGTAAAGCTTTAAAAAAGCTCTTTGTTTCACTAAAAAACCGGTTGAACTTCTTTTTTCTTCTTTCAATATGTGCACACCCTTCCTTCTAACAAATTATTCCATGTACTGAATATTCTCTTTCTATCCCGTTTTCCCTTTTATTGTTCGGACAGTTTGGTTTGTATTGATTTGTTTTTTAGAGGCGGGGAAAAATAATTTTAATGAACATTTGGTACATAGTTTATTTAGTTTAATTATAGCTGATATCGGTTTCTTTTTCACTCTTTTTTCTGCAAAAACGGATCTTTATGCCCATTTATTCGGGTTGCGGAAACAAAAAAAGACCCGTCACGAAGACAGGTCCCCTTTTGTTTAAGGATTAGTTGACCACAAACCGGCAGTTTTGATGAAAATGCGCGGATGTAATTTCAATTGAGCAACCATATATTCTGCAAGATCCTCAGGCTGCATGACTTTTTCCGGATTGCCGTCTGTCAGATTTAATTCAATAGACATGTCGCTGGCAACCGTGCTCGGAGTCATTGCGCTGACACGGATATTGTGTTTTCTGACTTCCTGCATGAGAGATTCAGTCAGACCGAGAACGGCAAATTTAGAAGCGCTGTACGCACTTGTCGCCGCGGCGCCTCTTTGGCCCGCCGTAGAAGAAATATTAATGATATCTCCTGATTTTCTCTCAATCATTTCAGGTAGAACGGCGCGTGTCACGTGGTATACACCCATTACATTCACTTGAATGATGTCTTCCCACTCTTCAGGCGTAAGATCCAAAAATCCGCCGAATTTGCTGATTCCGGCATTGTTAATCAAGATGTCAATCTCACCGAGTTCTTCTTTAATAGAGGAGACGGCTTGCTCTACCTCTTTTTGGTTTTTTACATCGGCAGCAGCGAATGATGCCTTTACACCAAGGGCTTTCACTTCTTCCGCAACCTTTTCGACATTTGCTTCTGTGCGGCCGATTAAACCGATATTGACTCCTTCTTTGGCTAAAGCGATAGCGGCGGCGCGGCCGATTCCTCTGCCCGCACCCGTGATAAGAGCCGTTTTGTTTTGTAAACTTTCCACGTCTTTCACCCTTTCTGAATGTCCTTATGTACGATTTCACATTATAAGCAGAAAAAAAACAATTAGCAAATAAAATGATTCAACACGATCCGTAAAGGGTATCAACTGAAAAAAAGGAGTGAAAAGCAGATGATCATCATTTTGTATATCAGTGCTGCCGTTGCGGCTGCCGCATTAATTTATGCAGCCGTATCCGCCGTCCATTTTAAAAGAAACACAGCGCCTGATATAAAGAAGATTAACGCCGTGACAGCGTCCATGCAGACGTCCGTTGATGAAATCAAAACAGAAACCCGTTTGTTATCACAAAAGCAGAAAGAACTGCAGGAAGACTTTCTTACTAAAAAAACAGCCGTGCAAACGACGGCAGCCGAAGTTAAAGGAACGCCTCACGTGCTGAAAATGCTCTGGAACGCCGGTAAAAGCGGTTTATGAGCCTGCATGTCATCCGACGTTTTTGATGACACTAAGAGAAACTGGCGCGGATCCAAGGAGGCATAACATGATTTGCGATCGTGAGCGGCTTGCGCATTTTTTGCAGCAGCTTAAAGCACTATCTTCTTCGGGAGGGTTTACAAAATCGGATTTGCTGACTCCGGCTTTCCATTTAGCTAAGGACGGAGATCTGGATTTGTATTATTCGCCTCATAATGAATATATTAACCCTTATGCAGTCGTTGCCATTTCCGGAATCACACCCGGTTTTTTTCAAATGCAGCTGGCTTACAAAAAAGCGGCACAGCTTTTAAAAGATGGCGAAACTTTTGAAACGATAGCCTATGAAACAAAAAAAGCGGCCGGACTTTCCGGTTCAATGAGGCAGAACATCATCGAAATGCTTAATGAATGCGGTCTGCCGGCCGCGCTTCACGTTGAGGATTCATCCCGGTTATTTGATTCAAAACGGGAGCTTCTTCATACAACGTCCGTTATCAAACACCCTGTTTTTTATAAACAGAAAAACTATACGGGACATCGGCCGGCAATCAGCAGGTCAGCTCTTCTCAGCCGTTACGCGCTGACATGTTTTCCGGATGAAATAGAAATGATGAAAAAGGACATTCTGCTTATCCCTCTCGGCAAAGCAGCAGAATCAGCCTGCCGCATGCTGAAGAAGAACGGCAGAATGGGTCATGCGGTCATTCTGGAAGGCTTCCCGCATCCGTCCGGAGCAAACGGACATCGTTTCAAACAATTTCACGAAAACAAACAATCGTTACGTGAACAAATTCAGCGCTTTGCCGGGTTTCTTCAGCAGCTGTAAAAAAACGCCCCGAATTTTCGGGGCGGTGCTGTTAAGAAGCGTATTCAGGCAATGCTTTATTGTGTTTTGCCGTTTTCTCTTCAGGTATTTTGATTTGATTGGTCAAGATTGCACTTACGAAATAGAGCGCTGCGAAAATCCATACAACGCCTTGTGCGCCGACAAGCCCGATGAACGCCCAGGCAAGCGCGGGGCCGACAAATGCCGACAGGCCCGCAGCCAGATTTAACACAGACATGGCAGCACCTTTATCGCTGCCGGCCGCCGTCGGCACGATAGCCCCGATCGGAACGAACCCGGCGAGGAGCCCTCCCCATATAAAACCGACGATGCTGACGAAAAGCAAGTTCCCATGTGATACAACAGGAGCATAATATAATAAAAGAGTAAAAATGCCGCAGCCCACTCCCCCGAACCACATGACAGTCTTTTTCCAGCCGAAGGCATCGCCGACTGCGCCGAAGATTAAGTTAAAGACGATATTTCCGAGAAAAATCGTTCCCCAAATTTGAAGCCATACATTTGTAGAAATGCCGTGCTGCGCCATATGCATCGGAAGAAATACCGGAAATCCGTATGTTCCGATGCTGTTAATGATCCGAATGATCCCCCCAGAGAGCACGCGCGGATTTTCAGCAAGGATGGTGATTCCCTTCATTAATTCCTGCGCCTTTTCCCGCTTATCTGCCTTTTTCTTTTCAAAGCGGTCCCTATTTAAAATCAAAGCAAAAAACGCGCCGAGGCAGACCCAGAAAATTGAACTCCACAGTGTATTCAAATAGCCGAAGGATTTGATGGCCCAGCTTGAATACCAAGCACCGAATACAAACATCCCGCAGCAATATGCAATCCAGAACCAGCCGACCGCCGTACTGAGCCTGTTTTTCGGCGACCGGTAAATCACCCATGTCAAAAAAGAATAGGCAAACAGCGGATAACCCAGCCCTTTAATAAAATACGTGACATACATCACCGGCAAATTAAGATTTTCAAATCCGTATGCGATAAACGCGGCTGTTCCGATCACGTAAAACAACAGCCCCATAAACATCGTCCGCTTTGCGCCGAAGGCTTCGAGGCAGACCCCTGAAAACCAAGACGCCGCAGCGAGAGAAATACCGTAAACTGTAAACAGGGATGCTGATTGCTGTACCGTCAAGCCGTTTTCAACTAAAAACGGGCTGAGCCAGCCTTGTTCAAGGCCGTCCCCCATCATAAACAGCACGACTCCCAAAAATCCCCATGCGAGCTGTTTTGGAATTCCTATTTTATTAAGCATTTTTGTTCCTCCTCAGCAATCTTTCATGTTGTCACCTCATCCCCAAGTCAGGCTTTCACCGCCGGCTGAAAATGAGTAAATAATTTTTGCGTATGTTTCCATTCTTCATATAGGAAGAGATCCGTCTGATCCGCTTCCGGCTCAATTACCTTTGTGCGGCTCGAAAGCTCTGCTTTCACACCGAGAGCTTCGTTGCAAATCATCGCCGCTCCCATTGCGGATGCCTGGCTGAACCCCTCTCTCTTATAGATTTTCTTTTGGAGAAGGTTAGCAAGAAACTGCGTCAAAGCATCACTTTGGAAACCGCCGCCGCACACCTTCACATCATCTTGTGAAAAGGAAGCCACCTCTATTAACGCCTCATAGTTCCATTTGATTGAAAAAGCGATTTCCAGCAGTGCGGCTTTGACAAAATGGGCTCTGCTTAAGTTTTGGGACAGCGGAGCGTCAAAAATAAATCCGCCTTTTGCCAGTGCGTTTTTCTCAGGCGATAAATAGGAGCCTAACGCAGAAATACAAGCATGATCATGTTTCGGCAGACTTGCGATTTCCCGTTCCATAACGCCGTAGGATTCATTCGGATAAAAAATGGATTTTAATTTTTGATAATTGAGTCCTGTTACACCCGGATTCGTTTCAAGAAGCCATTGACCTTCTTCTGTATGGCAATTCAGCCATGCATTCTCTAAACTTTCGGTTCCGGTCTCCGCTGTTATCTTTGTAATCGGCGTCGTCGTGCCGGATACGATGACGATATCTCCCGGCTTTGCATCTGCACTTTTGATGGCAAGCTGTGTGTCTCCCCCGCCTGCAATCACAGGCACTCTTTCAGAAAGGCCGAGAACCGCCGCTTTCTTAAACGTTAACATTCCGACAACCGTCCCAGATCGGACGAGTGAAGGAAGAATGGCAGAAGGCACACCGAAGATGTTGCATAATTTCTCTGACCACGCCTTTTTCCTTACGTCAAACAGCAGTGTTTCAGCAGCCTGTGACGGTTCATAGCTTAAAATACCGCTCAGCTCAAATGTCACCCAGTCACTGATGCTTGTGATGTACTTCACTTCTTTCCATAAAGACGGCTGTCTAGCTTTTAATCCGACAAGTTTCATGGCGGAAAATAAAGCGCTCGGAAGACGTCCGGTTTGCTGATGCACTTCTTCTTTTGCCTCAATCCCGTCTTCCCATTCACGGCCTCTGTTATCAATGTTGGGCAGACCGAGAAATGCCTTTTTATCTTTATTGATCAGAACAATTCCCTGCCTCTGGCTTGTAGAGGTGATTCCGATTAATGTAATATGAGGGCTTTTGCCAATAACCTTCCTTGCCATAGCGCTGATTTGCTTCCATAACCCTTCCGGTGAGAAATATCGTCCGTCCGGATAAAGCGGATCCGTCACATATTCAATGTCTTCCCTTTCAAGCGAGGTCACTTCGCCGCCAGAAGTCACGACCGCGACTCGCGCATTCCCCGTCCCGATATCAAATACAAGGTAGCCTTTTTGTTCAGCCATTACAGCCTCATCCTTCCGTTTCAAGTTCTCTTTTGTTATAAAGTTCACGTATTGAGCAGGTTTGATCTTGTTTCCATTTGAAAAGCGCTTCATTTAAAATCTTCACATGATGATCTTCCACTTCAAATGTTGCGCCCGCTAAATGGGGAGTCGCTAACACATTCGGCAAAGAGATTAGTTCATAATCAGAAGATTCAGGCGGTTCGTGATAAAACACGTCAAGGATCGCTCCCTTAATCCGCCGTTCTTTCAGCACCCGCAGCAGCTCTTCCCTGTCTGTAACCGCCGCTCTTGACGTATTGACAAAAACAGCTTCCTGTTTCATCAATTGAAAGTGCCGGGCGCCGATAAGGCCGATGGTTTCTTCTGTGCGCGGTAAGTGAACGGAAACAATATCACTTTCAGAAAATACCCGTTCAATCGTCGTTTTTTCATACTCCCGGTTTTCACGATGGACAAATGGATCATAGTAAAGCACCTTGCAGTCAAAAGCGGCCAATAGCCGGGCGATTCTCTGTCCGACAGCTCCGAAACCGATAAGGCCGACTGTTTTCCCCGTCAGCTCATTTCCTCTGAATTTGACGTAAGCCTGCAAATAATCACCGTTCCACTTCCCGTCCTTCAGCCACTGATGGGAAGAATACGTATGACGCAAAAATGAAATCACATTTCCGATAAACATTTCAGCAACAGCCTGGGCATTGCGGGCCGGTGTAAAGAAAACGGGGATTTTTCTTTTAGTCGCCGCCGCAATATTCACGTTAGACGGCATTCCTCTGCAGACACCGATAAAAGCGGAATCAGGCAATATGTCAATAACACGCTCAGACACCTCATCAAGTTCAGTGATAAGCCCCGACGCGTTTGTCTCTTGAATCATTCGGATCAATTCATCTTCCCGATAGGCCCGGCCGTGCTTCTTCCACGGCCGGTGCACAGTCCGGCCGAACAGCTCAGTCAGCTCCTTCAGCCCCTCGTCGTGATATGGTGCGGTAATTAAAACCGTCATGGTGCAAAACATCCTTTTCACATAAATTTTGTCATAAAAAAATCTCTTTCCCCAAAGAAGGAAAGAGATTCATATACCGTCTTTATGCGCTTGAAGCGCACAAATATGTATAGATCATTCTTTCCTATCTTTCAAGCATACGCTTGCTGGAATTGGCACAATAAATGTTGCCGAGGTTTCGTAGGGCCAGTCCCTCCACCTCTCTGGATAGAAAATAAAATGATGAAATTGTCAGGCTGTTTAAAAGAATAAACTCATCATAGAAAAGTCTTTCCGTGATGTCAACACTTTTTTTCTGAATTGACGTTCGATTTTGAAATGTTATAATGCTTACAATATAAACAAAGAGGAGAAATGGGCTATGAATTCTGCTGCAACACAGCCGAACGGGGTCTTTAAGTCGGTATGCTCACTAGACTGTCCCGATCAATGCGGCTTGCTTGTGACAAAAAAAGACGGAAAAATCGTTAACATTCAGGGAGACCCCGATCACCCGGTCACATCAGGGAATATTTGCAACAAAGTCAGACACATGGCTGAGCGCATTTATGATGAAAAGCGCGTAACCGTTCCGTTAAAACGGATCGGTAAAAAAGGTGAAGCCGCGTTTGCGCCTATTTCCTGGGAGGAAGCGATCAATACGATCAGTGCGCGCTGGAAAGAGCTTATTGCCGAAGAAGGAGCGGAAAGCATTCTTCCGTACAGCTTTTACGGCAATATGGGAAAACTGGCGGCAGAGGGAATGGACCGCCGTTTTTTCCATCGTCTCGGAGCGAGTCATCTCGAACGGACGATCTGCAGCAAAGCCGGTTCTGAAGGCTATAACTATACAATGGGAGAAGGAGCGGGTACTGATCCGGAGGAGACCATACATGCAAAGCTCTTTATTTTTTGGGGGATCAATGCCGTCAGCACGAATATGCACCAAGTCATGATTGCTCAAAAAGCCCGGAAAAAAGGGGCTAAAATTGTCGTTATCGATGTACATAAGAACCAAACCGGCCGGCTTGCCGATTGGTTTATTCCCATTCGCCCCGGCACAGATGCCGCACTCGCCCTCGGTATCATGCATGTCTTATTCGACGAAAACCTTCACAATGAAGCATTTCTCACAGAATACACCGAAGGCAGTGACGAATTAAAAGCGCATGTCAAACACTATGATCCGGAAACAGTTTCTGCTATTACAGGCGTTAAAGCCGACGATATCAGACGCCTTGCGAGAATGTACGGGGAAACCTCCCCTTCCCTTATCAGGATCGGAAACGGCATTCAGCACCATGACAATGGCGGAATGATCGTCCGCACCGTTGCCTGCCTTCCGGCTGTTACAGGACAGTGGCTCAACACCGGAGGAGGCGCAATCAAGCACAACAGCGCGGTATTAAACTATAACAGACAAGCGCTCCAGCGGCCTGATCTGCTTTACGGCAGGAAGCCACGATCATTTAATATGAACAGGCTCGGAAGCGTTCTTTTAGAAACAAAACCGCCCGTGCGCTCCCTGTTTATTTACGGTACGAATCCCGCAGTGGTTGCGCCGGAAGCGAATAAAGTCAGAAAAGGCCTGCTGCGGGAGGATTTATTTACAGTCGTTCACGATCTGTTTTTAACGGAAACCGCCAAATATGCGGATATCGTGCTCCCTGCTGCATCCGCTTTTGAAAACACGGATTTTTACACGTCTTACTGGCATCATTTTATTCAGCTGCAAAAACCGGTGATCGAACCCTACGGGGACAGCAAATCGAATACGGAAGTGTTCCGTTTGCTTGCCGGAGCAATGGGATTTACCGAGCAGGAGCTTCAGGATTCCGATGAAGAATTGATCAGACAGGCGCTGGACTTTCCCGACAATCCGTATATCGAGGATATTGATTACGAATCGCTCTCACGCCATTCCTTCATGAAAGCCAAACGGAAAAAACCGCTTTTTCCGGGACAGCTCAAGACACCGAGCGGAAAAATTGAATTATATTCTGAAAAGATGAAACAAGACGGTTATCCGGCGCTGCCGACACACATCCCTCTTGAGAGCGATGGCGATTTTCCGCTTTTATTTGTCCCGGGACCGAATCATAATTTTTTAAATTCGACATTTTCGAATAATGAAAAACACGTAAAACTGGAAAAAGCGCCAAAGCTTTTTATTCATACAGAAGATGCTGTACGCCGGAACATAGAAGACGGGGAAACCGTTAGAGTTTGGAATCACCGCGGAGAGTGTGAATTGACAGTTTCGGTCGGCGAACAGGTGCTTCCCGGCGTTGCAGTCAGCCAAGGTCTTTGGGCCGATATGGATGATAAAAAACAGCTCGTCAATTCGCTCACGCCCGATCGGCTGGCGGATATGGGCGGAGGCGCTGTTTTCTTCTCCGGAAAGGTGCAGGTGGAAAAGCTCAGCAATCAAAACCGCCCGCAATAAACGCCCGGCGGTTTTGATGAAGGCTGAATCCTTTCGGCCGGCTTCACCGTATAAAAAATGATAACGTTTATTGGAGGTTTGCTGTATGGATATCATACCGGCATCGGAATCGCTTTAGCCGGATATTTCATAGGAGACGGATTGAAAAACTTTAAATCACCTGATCCTCATGAACACACTGACCACATTCTCATTAAAGAAAAAGATTTACACTTCTATATTGGTATTATTTCGGAGTTACCAAGGAAGAAGCGAAACAAATCGTGCCCGACACCTCCGACATTCCGCATATCACGAGAAACGGAAAGCGGTATGTACAGAAAACTGCGTTAAGAGAATGGCTGACTTCCATGCTGGAAAAAGAATAACAGCTTCCATGAAAAGCGGGAAGGGTTTTTCTCTTCCCGTTCATCAAGATGTGCCGCCCTTTCTCTCTTCAACCCCAAACATACGATGGATATCGTTCTTACTTAACGAAACATCCCCTTCTTTTGATTTCAAATAAAACCCTTTCATATATAACCGTATGACTTCCTCATATGTAAGCTCATGACGAAGGAGCGCCATTAAACGCCCGTCTTTTTCATCTTGTTTATTGAACCATTCATACTGTTCTGACCAGTTCACTTTCTGCATGTCAAACACCTTCTCACTTTGGATTAATGCCCTTTTCGCATTTATTATACTTATTA
Organism: Bacillus sp. JNUCC-22; assembly: GCF_018861275.1. Classification (NCBI taxonomy): domain Bacteria; kingdom Bacillati; phylum Bacillota; class Bacilli; order Caryophanales; family Bacillaceae; genus Bacillus; species Bacillus sp. JNUCC-22. The sequence goes on from NZ_CP076408.1 coordinate 2,018,084, forward strand.
CCCCTTCTGTAAACACTCCGACTGCCTGTGACATTTTTGAAAACAGCCGTAACCCCTCCAATTAGTCACCATGTTGACTTGTTCCCCATTTCGTTGTATATTATAATTGTCAACATGGTGACAATTAAGATAGGAGATACCTTATGGATATTAATTTATTAATGAAGGAACTGCATGTTATGCAACAAAGTTACGCATCATTATTTTCGGTTGTCAATAAAGTGCAGGCTCGGGGGGACGAATACTTAGAAATGTTGACTTCCCGACAGCACATGACTCTTATTGCTATTGCCCATTTACCGACGGAAGATACCACACTTATGAATATCGCTAAAAAGCTGGGCACAACAAAACAAACCGCTAACAAATTAATTTCAAGCCTCGCGAAAAAAGGATATGTTCACACTGTGCCAAGCAAACTGGATAAACGTGCAATCAATATTGAGATTACCGCTGAAGGAAAAAAAGCGTTAATTTCCTGTTCAGAAAAATCCACCTATTTTTTAGCGGATATGTTTCATGACTTCACAACTGATGAAATTGAAACATTCTGGAGGCTATTGCAAAAACTTTATCGTTTTGATGGTGAAGAACAGGATGGTTTTGAAGAAAAAGCACATTTGAAAGTTGAAGATCAGGCACAATTCATCTCAGATGACTATGAAGAAAAAATCATGGCTGAATTTTCAAAACGGCGATATGGGAGTGCAGACGATGAATAATATGCTTTATCGAAAAGTAAAAGAAACAGAGGATAAAATGAAGGAAAAATGCTATGAGCTGAAAGATAAAATTGATCAATTTATTTCTCATGCTAAATATAAAATTCATTGCAACCGTAAACTGGACCGAGCCGGCAATTATATATCAATTGCCATTGGACTCTTTATCCTAACTGCCTCAAGGCTGACCGCAACACAATGGCTGCTTTGGATAGGCGCGGCGAGTATTTTGAGTAATGCCTGTTTGCTCATTATAAAGCCTGTTAAAAATTGAAAATCTGAAAAAGGCTCTCTAATAGAGAGCTTTCTTTTATTAATCGTCCCAGTCTTCATCTTCTTCCCAGTTTTCTTTTTTTTCAAGCAACCTTCTGTAGAAAAATTCAATAAAGCTGTCGGCTAGCTTGTCTTGGTATCCAAGTACTCTATCCCAAATAAAAACAGGGCATTCATTATTACTGTTCATTTTATTAGTATCTAAGGCATAAGCAAAAAAATCAATATCTTCTAATATCACAAGTCCATCAGATAAATGATAATAATTACGATATTCCTCTGTGGTTTCAACTACCGAAGCCCCGCCAAAGTCATACCCTAAAATATCAATTCCATATAAGCCGCCAGAGCCAAAGTTTCTCAGAAACCATTTATAACTATCAGGAAGTTGTAGTTGGAGCTCCTTCTCTATATTAATAATCTCTTTTTCACTTATTCCTCTAGTAAAATAACTGTCTGCTTTATTTTCAGTTATAAACTCTATAGTTTTTTCATATAAGTCCATTGATATCTCTCATTCCTTTTTTATTTTTCATATTGTTTTGCTCTCCATTTCCAATACCTGTCTCGGAAATTATCATACTGGGCTTTTAAAACCGGATCGTTTCTAAAGCTTTCACCATCAGATTTAAGCCTATGGATAATGCCGCTATATTTAGTATGTAAGCTATTTGGAATTTCAAGCATTGGACCAGGTTCCTCTTGAATTAAATGGTGTAGATTTATTTGTGTCCCATCTTTCGCAAAAGGTGCATTTCCACTTTTCATTAATTGAAGATTCGTAAGGCCTTTACGATTTTTTTGGTTCATATCAATATCTTTCATAGTATACACTCTGCGGCTTATGTCTTTAACTTTTCCCTTTGCTTTTACCTTGCCCTTAACCTCAAAGGCACCATACTTTTCTTTATTTAACCAAGGAAGGTTTATTTCTTGACCAGTAAACGGCTTTCTCGTTCCATCCGGGATTTTCTTTGCATTGGTCAAAAGTTCATTTTTAAGGTTTTGGCTGTCAACCACATTGTATGGTACGTCACCCGACAGAGCAAGATCATATTTAGAGTTATAAGGAAGCAGTTCTGGAAGTTTAACGTCTTTAATTTTCTTCCCTGCCTGTCCTGCCTTGTTTATGACTTTCCCCGCCGCATCAGCTTTGTTAACGGCTCCTGCGCCTTTCGTTCCGACGACAGCCACAGCTGCTGAACCAATTGCATATGTCACCCATCTTGATCTGGAGTAAGCATCTCCGTTCACCATATCTTTTTGATACGATTCCTCGATTGCTGCTGAAACAGCATCATATGTTTTTACTGGATGAAGTACTGCATTCCCCAGTGCTGACAAGGTTTCTCCCGGATCGGTTATGAAGTCCCATAACCCGCTAACCGTGTCTTTCCCGACATCATAAAGGCCGATGCCGGCTCCTTTTAAAATATCCCAAGTCACTTCTCCGGCTTCTTCCAGCTGTTTTGCTTGTTCAAGCTGAATGACATATTGCTGCTGGGAAGGTTCAAGGTTTTCATAGCCGATCTTATTTGCAATTTCCAAATATTCATCCGGATCGGTCACACCGTCAGCGAGCTTTTTCTTCAGATCCTTGATTTCCCGCTCTTTTGCTTCTTCCTTCTTAAACGTTAAATATGTGTCTGAATGTCTTGCAATCTCGCCTTTTTTCTTATGTATGTCACTTTCCCTGTATGCCTTGGCGTTATAGTGAAGCGGAGTGGCGTTTTTCCCTTTTCCCCTAGCGTTTTGGAGCTGTTGAAAATCTGCCTGAATGAAATGTTCATTTGCCTCGGTTTCTGCGTATTCTTTCGTTAGATCGTGATCAAGCTTTCCGAGTTTATGTATGGTATCGTTCCTTTTTTTATCTGCTGACTCAAGCTTTTGATCGACATCTTCTGTAGAGAAAACATCAAGATGAATGATATCGCTGATTTCATCAAGGATACCTTTCATTTCATTGCGCTGCTCCTGCATGATGGCTTGTGATTGATTCTTCGCATGGATCAGCTCGTGTTCTAAAAAGGACTCTTCCACAAACGAATCGCCCAATCCGGCATCAGCTACTTTTCCTGAAATACTGTTAAGAAACGCAATCTTCATATCGATCAGATCAAGCCAGCTGTCTGTGACACCGGCGTGATCTTGAAAGAATGCTTTGATGTTGTCTGCGCCTTTGCCTGAAAACTCACTGTCGTCTAAGTCAGCCATTCCCTGAAACGCTTTTCTGAGATTGATAAATTGTTCTCTAATCTGATCGTATTGTTTTGCCCGCTTTTCTGCGGCTGAAATGAACGAGGCTGCTTCAAATACTTTCATTTACGGCTCCTTTCTGCTTCTTTCTGTCTAAATTTTACCATAGGATATAAGATTAGATGAATCTCTTGCATTTGTCGAACTGCTTTATTCAAGATCATAAAATTTCAAATGAAACCTTACACGAAGGAATCTGGGATCGGTAAAACAAAGCCAGATATAACATATATTAAAAAATCTCTTGCATTTCCGCACCCGCCATGCTATATTGATATAGCGATGAGCTGAATTGTGTAAGCCGATGCACATGCCCTTGCGGCACACACGAATGTGGCGTGTGGTGTATCGCCTCAATACGCAAAAGACGTTTGCTTCTGCAAACGTCTTTTTTTATTATCCGATTTTCGTTCCGTTCGGTACTGTCTGCTCTGGCGTAAGCAGGACAACGTCTCCTTTTTCCGGGATGCCGCCGAGAACGAGAACTTCTGACTTAAATCCGGCGATCCGCCGCGGCGGAAAGTTGACAATAGCTGTAACCTGTCTGCCCATCAGATCACCCGGTTCGTACCGTTTTGTAATCTGGGCGCTTGATTGTTTCATGCCGATCTCTTCGCCGAAATCTATTGTCATCTTAATGGCCGGCACCTTTGCTTCCGGGAATACTTCCGCTTTTACGACCGTTCCTATTCTAAGATCAAGCTTGATAAAATCTTCGATGACTGCCATATCAAAAACTCCTTTTTTACAATCATGATACCAAAAAAAGAAGCAGTTTATTTAACCGATTTTCAGGATTATTTATCAGATTGAAAGGTGTTTCGGAAGAAGCGCGGCGTTATTCCCTTATGTCTGACAAACCATCTGGTAAAGGAAGACAAATTTTGAAAGCCGACCTCCTGACTGATGTCTGTCAGCCGGCATTTTGTTTCAATAAGCATTTGTTCCGCTTTCTTCATACGGAGCTCAGCAATATAAGCTTGCGGGCTTTTCCCCGTCTGCTTTTTAAACCAGTCGGAATAATACGCCGGGTGGTAATGTTCCGTTGCGGCAAGCTCTTTAATTGTAAAAGTCTTCGAGAGATTTCGGCGGATATACGCAATTGAATCATTTGTACGGTTTTCTTGTATCTTTTCAGCAATATATTCTGCAAGCAGACTCAATGAATGAGCCGACTGCTGCTTTGTCTCTTCTGTCAGCAGAAACCGAATCGATGTCCAAAAAGGATCAAGCTTATTCAGAACGCGGGGGGCAAATGAACCTTTGAAAAAATATGCCGGTATGTCGAGAACGAGACATTCATTTCGCTCCAAAGAACGGAACCGATGTTCATGCCCGGGCGGAATATACAGCATTTGATCAGGTTTTAATCTGATTTTACGTCTTTCTGTCTCCAGGTCCAGCTGTCCTTCGAGCGGAAAGAGCATTTGGCAGTATGTGTGTGCATGAGAATCAAATATATGTGAATAGGTGCGCCGCTCACAAATGATATGTTGTAATGAATCCATTTGTCCCTCCTTTTTACATGATGCGTCTTTTTATTTAGTTTACATAATAATATTATTGTTCCCTCTCCTGCAAACCTCTTAGAAAAGCAACAACTGCAAACTTCCGGCTTTCCTTAATTGATTCGGTTAATTCAAATGCACTCTGTTTTCTCAACACGGCAAATCCGTGAAGAAGGCTCCTCAGTCCTCTCGCAGCATGAATCGCAGTGTCAGACTGTGCATAACCGTTAGCAGTCAGCTGCCTGACAACAAGCTCTACAAGCAGGCTTGACAGATTCTCAATCCGCCCGTCTTTTATCTTTTGAAATGTTGCGTCATATAATCCGGGATTGGCTTCGGCGAAATTGATATAGGCATCGGCAAGAGCAAGCAAAGCCGTTTCGCCCGTCAGTCCTTCTGCAGAGGCCGCCATTTTTTCATATAACATAGTTAAACCGGAGACAGCCAGCTCTGCTTTAATTCCTTGAAGGCCATTGACAAAATTGTAAAGGGAAGGCGGTTTTACGTTTAAGGACTTTGCAACAGCCGCAAGCGTCACTTCGTTTAGCCCTTTTTCGTCAGCGATGCCTGCTGCAGCTCTCAATATCATGTCAAGGCTCATTCCGACTCTCGGTGACATTATGATCGGCCTCCCGGCAGGCTTCGTTCGGCTTCCTCAACAGCCTCAGCCATCATTTCAACGGGATTGCAGAGAACATTTCCATGTCCGGCGGCCAGACTGCTTGGTTGATGAGCGATAAGTGTTCTTGCTGTTTTTACAGCTTCTTCTTTATTCCACGTAGCAAAAGCCGGAAACGGAAATTTCCATTTCAGCTTCCCAGAAACAGCAAGGCCGCCCCGTACTTGAAAGGCATCTCCGACGATCAGCATATCATTTCTCATATCTTTAAAAGCGAGGCTTCCCGGCGTATGACCGGGAGCGGGAATGACAAGTAAAGATCCGATCCGCTCGCCGCCTTTCAGCAGGCGATCAGGTTCGGTCTGAACATTTTTCGGCACTCCCCCCTTTATCGGCGTTTGTGCTTCATGCTCAAATAATGAAGTGTCACCTTTCAGCAAGAAAGAATCCCGCTCAGAAATACAGACGGAAGCATCCGGAAATTCCGCAGCTAATGAGTCAAGCGAACCGATGTGATCCCCGTGCGCGTGGGTGAGTAATATGTCATTCAGCGGCTTCCCAAGCTGCCGCAATGCTTGTTTGATTCCTTTATGACTGTTAGGCAGTCCGGCGTCAATCAGGGTTACTCCTTCTTCTTCTTCAACCAAATAACAATTCACCGGGAAAAGCGCTGGAAAAAAAGTCAGCTGCCAAACGGTTCCGTATTGTAAGATTCTCATCAACATCCCCCTAAAAACTAATATCATTAGTTTTATTATAACTAATACCGTTAGTTTATCAAGAGTTTTCTGTTTAAATCCTGAAAAAGGCGCGGGCGCTTCTCTTATGCAAAAAAAAGAAACGTGCATACTGTGATAAAAGATGCTTTCAGCCTGCGAATAAATCAGACTACTAAAACCAGCCGGATAAGCATACACTACTCAACGGAGGGGGAGTTCCACACCATGCATATCACACTTCAAAGCATCTGCCCTGTCTTAATGATTGCCTTTTTTTTGTATAAAAAGGTGAAACGGTCCGTCGGCTTTCAGCCTTTGAAACCCCGCTGGCTTTATACAAGAATGATTTTGTTTTCATTGCTGGCCGCAGCTCTGGCGTTTTTCAGCATCACACACCCGGCTTTATACGGCCATCTTATATTCGGCACTTTTTGCGGCTGGCTTCTGGTCCTGTTTGCTAAACGGAACATTTCTTTTGAAGAACGCCGCGGAAAAATGTATTTTCGCACTCACCTGTGGATTGAACTTATTCTATTAACGTTATTCCTATCGAGATTTGTTTATCGCGTTATTGAAATTTACCGGATCACAGCGGACTTTACCCATCCGGAGGCATACAGCCAAACGGTCGGGGCCGATCCGCTGACCATCAGTATCTTTTATTTCATCGCAGTGTATTACAGCGGCTTCTCTTTTTATGTTTTAAAAACGAGCAGAGACCAAACCAATAACAGTCAGTACGGCTGACATCCCTGTCTAAAAAGCAGGGATGTTTTTTAATCGTGCCGCGTATGGTGAATCATTTGCTGAAGCACATCTAACACATGTTCATCCTCAGGAGAATAATAGATGGATGTTCCTTCTCTGCGTGATTTGACGAGGCGCAGATTTTTAAGAAAACGCAGCTGATGAGAAACGGTAGACTGCAGCAAATTCAGCTTTTCTGCGATATCATTTACCGCGTGCTCACCCTGTGACAGCAAATGGAGAATTCTGATTCTGGTCGGATCAGACAGCGCCTTAAAAGTCTGGGCAACCAAAAATAAAGTTTCCTCATCTAAATCGACAGCGGGGTCATTTGTGTTTCCGGATTCGTGAAATTCAGTCATATACCTCACCCTTCTTTTCTCAAGTAGCCCAATTATACCAAATGTCAATTGATGCAGATACATCCTGCGCCTGACAAAAGAACCGTTATTTTAAATTTATGTTTCAAATACGGGTTTCCGCTTGGTTTCGCGCATTCATCTGTGTCATAATGAAAAAGTCATAATGCTCCTGAAATTGAGGGTGAAACACAGTGGAGAAAAAGAAAAAAGGCTGTTTCGCTGCCGCGGGTCTTATGATGATATGTGTTTTTGTCATGGTTTCCTTCTTCCTCATTCTGTTATTTTCAAATAATGAATGGCTCAAAAGTCTTCCGTTTGATGTCAAGCCGATCGTGCTTGAACGGCTGACAGATTACAAACCGCTTGTTGAAGACGAGCTGGATGAAAAAGGACTCACCAAATATACATCGCTTGTACTCGGCATGATATATCAGGAGTCAAAAGGAAGAGGAAATGATCCCATGCAGTCTTCAGAATCTCTGGGTTTAAAGCGAAATGAGATTAAAAACCCTCAAACCAGTATCAAACAGGGAATCAAACAATTCACTCTCATGTACCAAACAGGCAAGAAAAAAGGCGTAGACTTGGATACGATTATACAAAGCTACAACATGGGAGCCGGCTATATTGATTTTGTGGCTGAACATGGAGGATCACATACTGAGGAACTGGCAAAACAATACTCCGAGCAGCAGGTCAAAAAGAATCCGAAACTTTACACTTGCGGAGGGAACAAAGACAATTTCCGTTATCCCTACTGCTATGGTGATTACACGTACGCAGAAAAAGTAAAAGCAAAAACAAAAACCGTTGAACAATCCTTAAATGTAACAACACTTGAAACGCTTGAAGAGTAAAAGGCGCCCTGTATGAGGCGCCTTTTTTCAATCAACAGAAAAAAAGCCGCGCAGAGCACGGCTTTTTTTAATAATACGGTGAGATCATTAAGTATACAATGACACCCGTCAGACTGACATACAGCCAGAGCGGCATCGTCCATCTCGCGATTTTTTTGTGGCGTTCCACTTGCATGCTGAATCCTCTGATCAGCGTAAACAGCGCAAGCGGCACGATAACGGCGGAAAGACAGATGTGCGTAATTAAAATAAAGAAATAAATCCCCCGAATGATGCCGTGGCCGCCGAATAAAGTATTTTCAGCCACAGAGTGGTATACGACATAGCAGATCAAAAACAGCAAAGTCGTCGTAAACGCCGCCAAAATAAAACGTTTATGCGCTTGAATATTTTTTTGCTTAATCATAAAGAGCGCTGCCAGCAAAAAGATAAAAGTAAAGCTGTTAAAAATGGCATTTAACATCGGCAGAATATGAATATTGGCAATGCTGACCTGTCCCGATTTCGGCATAAAAAACAGCACCGCAATTAACCCGTTGATCAGAACGGTCAATGTCAGCACGATACCGGTATAACTTTTAGGTTTGTTTTCTGTCTGATTCATCTTATGACCTCTCTCAATTTTACTGACTATCCAAATGGTATGAGAATTCAGCTTTGATGTCAACGGTTTCGCCCGCTTCGTCAGAAATTAGACAAACTTAAGCCCTAAAAAAGACCGGGTGTTTAAGACCCGGCCTTTCGTCATATCATGCTTCCTTCAACAGTTCTTCTATCACCTTATGTTCGTTTTCATTCAACAGATTTTTTGGAATGATCCGATCTATCGGTTTATTCATATGCTGATCGAGAATATCGGCTGTTTCTTTGTCCCCTGCGATTACGAGACGCTCCCATTGGTGTGAAGCGGCCTTTTGATCAAGGTTTGAAGCCAATCGTTTATACAGCCTGTTTTGGTTTTCTTCGACGTGGGCTTTGGCAGCGTCTTCGTCCATCGACGCGGAGCGGCTTCCGCTTACATCCTGCGGTTTCCACGATTCATTGATGACGTCGTAATGATAATGCTCCACTCCTTCAATTTTTCCGAGTACGGTTTCTATGATCTTCACTTCATTCTGCTGGGTGAGAATAAAAGCCGTGCTCGGAAATTGTTCACGAAGAATTTCTAATTGATCAAGGACAGCCGTCTCTTCCCAATAAAATCGTGTTTCAACAGGCACCTGCAATTCAATCGTCTCCCAAATACCGCCTTCTCCCGACGCAAAAAATACGAGACTTCGCGGCATCTCTTTACCAAGCCCATCGATATATTGATAGACACGTTCCATGATGCGGACGAGAGATTTTTCTTCTTCCGGATCACTGGCAGACAGATACTCTTTTAATCTCCGAAAACCGGTTTTCAAGGCGATTTTCCACTCTCCCCCCTGCTGATCCGGATTTCTCATATCCGTATTTACATATAAGGAAAGCATTTTATCAGGAGATTCCGTCATTACGTACTTCAATTTGCCGATGAGTGAGTCAATTGCCATTATAGATTCCTCCTTTTTCCGCTGCTCACTGTTCCTTTCCCTATCCGCACCGCCTTAAAAACGTCAATCCACATATAAACGGCAGACTTTTCTAAAAAAGTTTTTGCAAAACCCATTTACAAACCAAGACATCATTTACTACAATGGATACTTGTGTTTAACTAAGACTTTTACGCTGTGAAAGGAGTATGATTTTGTTTACTGCAGAAGAAAGAGATCAGAAAGAGCTGGAAAAAGAGCTTCATAAACTTGAATTTCAGATTTTTAGAATGCGGGAAAATCTGATAGATGTATCAAAAGACGCGCGAGTGCTTGGTATTGATCAATCGAACAATGACGATTGGATCATTGTTTCCTCGATTGATGATGGCCAAACATGTAAGATTATGCTGACTGATTGTGAATCAGCCTACCGGGGAAGAGGCTGTTTTTCACTGATCGCCTCTTATTATGACAATGCCATTCATATCGGGGACATTAAAGGCCCGCCGAACCATGGCTACGGCTCGATCTGCATGAAATTTTTAAAACATATCGCCAGAGAGCAGAATATCCCGAAAGTGACGGGCGACATCGCTAAGCGTGATTGGGATCATGTCGACAGGCTCGTTCATTTTTATGAAAAGCATCACTTTGATGTCTGGATTGACAATGATACGCAATCAGGCGGCATTAAATGGGTCGACCTGTAAAAAATGATAGATAAACCCTCGTTAATATGGTGTAATAGATTAAACCATTTAAGGAGGGTTTTTTTTGTATCCGGAAAAATTGAAAAAAGGTGACGGCATTCGTATTGTGTCTCCGGCCACAAGCATGTCCGTTATGTCAGATGAAAATATAATTGCCGCAAAGTCAAAATTGGAGGAGCTCGGCTTTCGTGTCTCTTTTTCAGAGAATGCGAAAGAAATAAATGAATTTGATTCATCATCCATTGAATCGCGTGTACGGGATCTGCACGAAGCTTTCGCTGATCCTGACATAAAAGCGATTTTGACGACACTCGGCGGGTTCCAATCAAATCAGCTGCTTCGCTATCTTGATTATGAAAACATCAAGCGGCATCCGAAAATCCTTTGCGGCTATTCAGATATTACCGCTCTCGGCCATGCCATATATCAAAAAACCGGCCTTATTACATATTCCGGTCCCCATTTTTCTTCATTTGCCATGAAAAAAGGGCTGGACTATACGATTGACTCTTTCTTGGCCTGCTGTGCTTCTGACAACCCGTATGAGGTAAAGCCTTCATCTGAGTGGAGTGATGATAAATGGTATTTGAACCAGGAGGACAGACGTTTTTATCGGAATCCGGGACCGCTCGTTATTCAACCCGGATATGCGGAAGGAACACTGATCGGAGGAAATCTATGCACGCTGAATCTTCTGCAGGGCACCGAATACTTTCCGGAGATGGAGCAAGTGATTCTGTTTATAGAAGATGATCATATGTCGGACATTCATATGTTTGACCGGGATTTGCAGTCACTCATCCACCTTCCCGCTTTTTCAGCCGTGAAGGGAATTGTCATCGGACGTTTCCAGCATGCTTCAAATGTGTCTGAGGAGGCTCTGCGTGCCGTCATCCGTACAAAAGAAGAACTGTCATCCATGCCTGTTATCGCAAATGCTGATTTCGGCCATACCTCCCCTTTGATGACATTCCCGATCGGAGGAACATGCAGGATAGAAGCCGGCTCAGAAGGCGGACGGATATGGATCGATCGGCATTAATACATAAAGACGGGAAAACCGCCCCGTCTTTTTATTTTGACGCCTTATGCCGCGGCGTGCGCGGAGCGATCATCATTCGTCCGCCGGCCGCTGCCGTCACCCATACGGAAGCTCCTTCATAAAAACGGCTGATCTCTTCATTATATACGGCGTGTGTCAGTTCACGTTTATCATGCGTTCCGTCTTGGTTTTTTACGTTTAAAATAAGTACAAGCTCGTGCCTGCCATTCTTCATCACGCCAGTACGTCTCACCTTTTCAATAACGGCTGGCCTTCCTCTCCCTCTGTCAAGCGCCTGAAACAGCCTGACAGCAGGCATAGACAGTCCGATAACGAGCACAATGGCGAAAGCGGTGCATATACCTGCTTGAAACACCGATGATTCTGTGAAGGCATTCCATAAACATATACATTCCGGCTCCATCAGATTCATCCCTTCAATTCTTTTTTCACATCCATTCCTTATTATATTAGAGAAACACTTTTTCTTTTTCCGCATATAACGATTATATACAGTCAAAAAAGGGAAGAAAAAAAGAACACAAAGCATTTCGCCTTGTGTTCTTCATCTCTATATGAAACTAGTCTAATACTTTAACATTTACTGTTCTGACGCCCCAGTTGTTAGCGTCACTTTTCTTTGCAACAAATACGTCAATTTTATTTCCTTTAATTGCGCCGCCTGTATCTGCTGCTGTTGCCACTCCGTAACCTTCAACATAAACCTTAGAGCCAAGCGGAATGACACTAGGGTCTACCGCGATGACTTTTGCATCAGGGTTTTTGTTTAAGTCAACACCGGTTGCCGTTACACCGGAAATGCCGCCGTCGTTAGCAGAGTAAGCAGTTGCAGTCATTGTCAGCTGCTTTTTAGGCTCTTGTTGGTTTGTATTTGATTGAACAGGCTGCTGTTTTGCTTCGACAGCCTTCGCTTCTTGTTTAGGTTGTTGTTGTTCTTGAACAGGTTCTTGTTTAGGCTGCTCGTTTTTGACAGCTTCTTGTTTCGGCTGTTCTGTCTCAGCAGCTGGTTTTTGTTCAGTTTGCGGCTGGCTGGCTTCTTGAGCCGGCTGTGCAGCCTGAGCCTGACCTTTCACATTTAACGTTGTGCCTGCGTAAATTATATCTGATTGCAAGTTATTCAAGCTTTTCAGATTGCCGACTGATGTTCCGAATTTCTGAGCAATTTTCCAGAGGCTGTCGCCCTGCTTCACTGTGTACTGCCCAGATGTGGTTGTTTCTACTGAAGAAATAGTCAGTTTCTCTCCTTCAATGATTAAATCAGAAGATAACTGATTCCATTCTTTTAAGTCCTTTAGGTTCACTCCGTTTTTTTGCGAGATCCCCCAGAGCGTGTCACCCTTTTGCACCGTGATTTCTTTAGCAGAAGCGTGAGCTCCAAATGCAGTTGTTGAAATTGCTGCAACTGCGACAAAGGACATAATCGTCTTCTTCATAAGTAAATCCTCCCTTGTTAGCTTTTTATTGGCGGCTAACAGGTGATATCGTAACATATGAAAATGTCAGTTCAATAACAAAACGATTTGAATTAGATTACAGTTCCTTTACATGAAACATTTCTCTCGCTTGGTAAGTCTTGCTGAAACCCTGATACAGCAAGGGTTTTCAAGCTTCTGATTTTTCCGGCGCGAATGAAAAACACAATGTGCAAATTTCTAAAAAAAACTTTTTTTCACTCTGTTTCTCTTACATAATTTCGGATTTCTTCTAAAAAAACTGCTCCGTATTTCAATCTTTTTTGTTCCCCGACCCCTTTTACGGAAAGAAGATCCTGATCCGTTTTCGGAAGTTTCGCCGACATTTCTTTTAACGTCTGATCTGAGAATACGACAAATGGAGGCACGCCCTGTTCAGCTGCAATCTCTTTGCGGAGACGCCGGAGAAGCTCAAATAATTCATCATTCTCGGTAACGGCGGCGGCCTGTAAGGCTTCTTTTCTCGCGACTGCGCTTTTTCCAAGCAGAACGTCCCTGCCTTTTTGGGTGACCATAAGCGTCGGAAATGTGCCGTCCGCCATTCTGATATATTCATCTGAAATAAGGAATTCGATAAAATCACTGATTTCCGCTGCGGATTGATGCTTCATAATGCCGTAAGTGGACAGGCTGCTGAAGCCGTTTTCCAGCACTTTTTTATTTTTTGACCCGCTAAGCACCTGCGCCACCATCGTTTTTCCGAAACGCTCATTCATTCTGATGATGCATGATAATACCATCTGCGCTTCTTTTGTGACGTCATGGGCGGTCCTTGTATCAGTGCAATTGCCGCATGCTTCGCAAGCTTCTGCCTCATTCTCGCCGAAATACTTCAGAATAAACCGCTGCAGGCAATCTTCCGTATGACAGTAATCCACCATCTGTCTCAGTTTTTTGAGATCCTGCTTTTGTTTTTCTTCTCCGGCGGCCGATTGGTCTATTAAAAAACGCTGCACCATAATATCCTGCGGCGAAAACAAGAGCACACACTCGCTGTTAAGACCATCGCGCCCGGCCCGTCCGGCTTCCTGGTAATAGCTCTCCATATCTTTCGGAATCTGCGCGTGTAAAACGAATCTGATGTTGCTCTTATCGATTCCCATTCCGAAAGCGGACGTAGCTACCATCACTTGTATCTGATCGTTAAGAAACCGCTCCTGCTGGTCTTTTCTGTCATCATCCGCCAATCCGCCGTGATAACGGCCGGCATTGATGCCGCTGCGTTTTAATTTCTCATATAAACGGTCGGTTTCTTTTCTTGTCGCTGTATATATAATGCCGGCTTCGTGTTTATTTTTTTCCAGATACTGCTCGATAAACCGGTCTTTGTTTTCGCCCTTTACTACTTTAAACGTTAAATTCTCTCTGGCAAAACCGGTATATACAGTTTGTTCTTTCTTAATATGAAGCTGCTTGCAGATGTCATCATGAACCTCAGGCGTAGCCGTCGCCGTTAATGCGATGATGACGGGCGGTTCTTTTAATTCATTAAAAAGGATTTCGATATTCCGGTAACTCGGCCTGAAATCATGTCCCCATTGCGATATACAGTGAGCTTCGTCAATGGCGACAAGAGGAACCGTAATATTCTGCAGGATGTGAATGAATTCAGAAGAAGTCAAACGCTCCGGTGTGATGTAAAAAAGCCGGTAAGCCCCTTGTTTCAAACCGGTCAGGCGCTCATGAATGTCACGGCTTGTCTGGGTGCTGTTAATATAAGCTGCCGCGATACCCGCTTCTTCAAGCGCGTCGACTTGGTCTTTCATTAAGGAAATAAGAGGGGAAATAACGATTGTGGTTCCTTCAAACAGCAGTGCGGGAATCTGATAGCAGATTGATTTTCCGCCCCCCGTCGGCATAATGCAGACCGTGTTTTTTCTCTCCTCTGCAACTGATTGTATCGCCTGCTTTTGGCCCGCGCGAAGACTGTCGTAGCCAAAATAATGCGCCAGAAGGGATTGGGCTTTCTCCAGCATATGTTGTAAAACCTCACTTTGTCTTTGATTCTTTCATTTTATCATACTGATAAAGTACGCTGCTCAATGGCAATTCAAAATAAAAAGCCATCTCCGCAAGGGAAATGGCTTTCGCTACGTATGCCGTACGCAAGTAAGAAAGTTTTAAACCACCACTCCTCAAAGTGGGTGTTTGCAGAAGCGTTCCTGTCGTCCTCTGCAATGGAGGCATGACATTCCGGCTTCGATATAAAACTCCCTATTACAGCTTAAAGGTTAAAACTTAATTAACAATACGAACAATGTAGCTTCTCTTATATCCTACACCATCAGTCGTATTTTGGCAAGAGGGTTAATTCTTTTACAGAAAACCTTTTTTCTTTGTGAAAAATGCTTTATTCTACATAAAAATTGTTTTTTCGACAAAATATCAATATATCAATATATCAATATAAGATCAGCTCGAAAACTTCCGCCAGTTTCTTCTATAATAGAAAAAACTCTCACACCCTGTAGGGGCGCAAGAGTTAATGGAAATTAGAATTTTGCAGCCAGATCTTTCGCTTCTTGCAGTCCTTTTTCAATGATCGCTTGAGCGTTATCCGGTGCAGCATTATGGCCTTCAACGACAACAGTGTGAAGATCTTGGACACCCCAGAAACCGAGGACGGTTTTCATGAAGTTTAATGACATTTCAAGAGATGCCATCGGTCCTTCAGAATATACGCCGCCGCGTGCGTTTAAGAGCGCTACTTTTTTATCTCCCATCAGACCTTTAGGGCCTTCAGGCGTGTATGTGAAAGTAACTCCTGCACGAGACAGGTAATCAACATAAGTATGAAGCACAGCAGGCACTGTGAAGTTCCAAAGCGGGAATGCAAACACGACTTTGTCAGCTTTGACAAATTGATTTAAGTAAATGTCAGCAGTTGACGCTTGTTTTTTCTCTTCGTCTGTCATTTCAATTCCTTTTGAAGCTTTGAATGTTCCGTTAATCATATCTCTTCCGAGGTAAGGAAGGTTTTCTTTATGAAGATCAAGTTCGATCACTTCATCATTCGGATTGTTTTCTTTATAAGCAGCCAGAAACGCTTCGTATAATTTTACGGATACGCCTTCTTCAGCCGTACGGTCACTTGATTTTACAAATAATACTTGAGACATTCTAAATTCCTCCCGGTAATCTTTTAATATTTACTTACAAATAGTATGTTACTTTCTTTTTTATATAAAGTCAATGATTTTATTTCGATTTTGAGATTTTTTATGGAATAAAAAAACAGGTACATATGAATGTACCTGCTGCTATTATTGTGAATCCTGCTCGCGATCCAGGATTTCGTAAGTTTGTGAGCTTTTTTGATCAACGGTTTCTTTATTTGAGAGGTCTTTCACCTGCTCGTGAAATTCCCTTTCATATGACGGAGCGTCTGTTTTCACATCCCCTTCTGTTTCTCGCTGCGCTTCGACGGTCATTCTGGCGTACGGCACGGCTTCAAGTCTTTCATAAGGAATTTCTTTTCCCGTTTTCTCGCAAATCCCGTATGTTCCTTTATCCATTCGTTCAAGCGCGGCGTTCACCTCATCTAAAAGATTCTGATCGACACCGTCCAGCGTTTGATTCGTGACCCTGTCCAAATAAATGCTTCCGTGATCAGCTAAGTGATTATCTACTCCGTTCGACAGTTCTCCTGTGTCTTCGCTCATTGAATGATTTTCTTTTGATTCTCCCTGAAGACTTTCCTTTAAATCGATTAATTTATGATAAAGGCTGTCCTGCTGTACTTTTGATAATGACATATTCATCATCTCCTTTTTCGTCTGTGTTCTTCGCTGCATCTGTTAATACATACCCTCGAAAAAGGAGGCTGAAACAACGGGGTCAATGGTTTCTCCCCCTGATGGTGACATTGGGTGTCTGCTGCTTTGTCTGTCTTTTTTCTTTCGCAGCATCATTTTGCGGGTCGTCCCGAAATTCTTCAGCGCAGGCTTGTTTGAGCCTGTGCGCCGGTGTATGGTAAGTGGCGCCGATATTCAGCATACCGCTCAGCTCTTCTATACTCAGCTTTTCAAAATCAATATTGTATTCAACCTTGTCCACTTTGACGTGCTCAATATGGACATATGTTTTTTCCCCTTCAACCGTCTGCGGCTCAAAATGACACTTATCCTGAAGCTCATCAAGCTGTTGTTCCACTTTCTTAAGCCGGTCTAATTCTTCTTCACACACTTTTTTGAAAATCTCTTTCATTATTTTTTTCAAAGAAAATCACTTCTTTCCCCGTCACTCTTGGAAAGTTCTATGCGTCCCGCATTGCGAATATATAAACATGATATACAAAAAGGAGGCGAATCATGATGTTTTTTCCATCCGTTATCAATTTTGAGTATATAAAAATGAACGGAATCAGCGGCGGAGCAGCTTTTAACACCGGCTCTTCCGTTATGGTGAGAAACACAGTAGCCAATAAAAGAAATGAAGGGTACGGTGAACAAAACGGTGATTGCACCGTTGTCGTCATCCCTATCATGAGTATCGATGATTCAGATCTGATAGATGGCACAGCAAACAAGATCAGCCTTCGATAATGATCTGGCTTGCATCCCCCAGATGTTTAGCAATCGATATATATAAAATCCCGTCTTTGAATACCGCCTGCATTCCCTTTGTTCCCTGAGCGGAATGCGGAAGGTCGAGTTTTTTTTCAAAATCGCCGTATTTTCCGGTCTTCTGTTTAAAATCCTGTTCATTAAAAAAGGATTTTCTCGTGCCTTTTACGACGATATATTCTCCGTAGGACAGCAGCTGAACATCTTGTTTCCGGTAGCCGGGCAGATACAGTAAAAATTGGAGCTCATCATGGGTTTCCACAATATCTATAAGAGGAAAAGCATCCTCATTTCTTCTCATTTGCCCATCTCCCTGTTGAAAGGGAAAATGAGAATGGCCGTTTTGAAATGATTTCAGTTGTTCATCATCAAAAACGTTTTTCCAAAAGTCGCCGCCGGACATGTTTTGCGCCATTTCCATCCATTGCTTCATCTTATCGAAATCCATTTTTATCGCCCCCTGTCTAAGCATACGGTCATAACAGCCGGCATACACCTGTATTAAAGGAGGTTTGCCTGTGGTTCAACCAACTCCATATATCAATATTAATATTTTCATGTTGAAAATTAATTCCTTTGAAAATGCTTCAGCGGTGAATGTCGGACAAAATTTACTGGCGGAATGGCAGAATTCTGATAAAAAGAATCAGGGATACGGACAGAACTTCGGAGATGCAAGCGGCTTCATCGGCACGAACGGCAAAGTGGATGACCGGGATCAAATTGATTCTCCATCTACCTTTGAGTCTGCATGCGATAAAATCCCTGCCGGAAAAGGAGGCCCATTATGATGTTTTCGCCGGTTTTGGTAAATGTAGGAGGCTTTAAAGTAAATGCAGTCGACCGCGGTTCTTCCATTACGATCGGCCCGTATCAGCAAATCGATTATTTTTTATCCAATAAGATCAACTACGGATTCGGTGAAGAAAATGGTGATTTGGCGCCGATTTATATCCCCATCAGTTCTATTGCTGATCCGGATCTCATTGATTCGAACTCCGGAAAAACAAGCATTATATAATAAAAAGGCCATCCGCATGCATTCGGATGGCTTTTATGTGATATTTAACTGCATAAGTATTTTGTTAAGATGGCTTGAACCTCAGTCAAGTCCGTTTCTTTTGCAAATTCCAATTCGAAAGTTTTTCCCCTTGTCATTAATACAAGCCCGGTATCTGGATCAAACATCCCCGCTTCTTGAATGGCGAAGCTTTCAATTGTTTTATATGGAAGAAATACGCGCACTTTCTTTTTGGAGAACATTTTATTATCAAAGAAAATCACTCGTTTATTCGTAAAGCATATTTGGTCAACCCGCAGTTTATAAATCGTTTCGATCCGTTCTCCCTCAACGAGCAAAGCCTCCAGCTTTTTTGTGTCGGTTGATCTGCTGACAGAAAAAATTCCCAATGAAGAACCCCACTTTCTGCTTCTATACTATTGTTTTATTACAATCATAAAAAAATAAGTTCTTTATCCCTATATAAGAATACGACATAGACGGCATTTAAACCATTACGAACAGATTACATTTTTAGAACGTTCATCAAAAAAGCCCTTCGCGAAAGGTGCCGCTGTTATGAAGTAGTACGGTTCAGCGAAAGAAAAGGTTTCAAGAAAACGGTGTTTTTTTTGAAAAGTCAGTTTTTTATTTCCGCCATAAAAAACCGCGGCTTCTCCAATGCCGCGGTTTCAACAAAACATCAACGATCGGTATCTTCAATTGTTCCTTCTTTATAGGTATCTGAAATTTGTTCCATCGTCGTGTCGGTGCCTTCTTCAGGTTGCACTTGCTGAAGATGATCTGATGTTTTATTTTGTTTGTCTTGCTCTGTTTTTTTCATTTTGCAGCCACCCTTTATATGTAGTCTTTTTTAGTATGGCTCAGGCAAAATAAATTCATTCAGCTTTAAACTTCTTCAAAATACTCTTTGTAGAAGCCTCCGACTTTGTTTGTATTGTCTGCAACAAAAATGAATTCTTCTGTTTCATTTTTGACTTCATACTCTTTACCCGGCGTCAGCACATTTTTGACAATGTATTTTTTCGCATCTGTATGTACGCATTTGACCTTTTTGACGCTTTCTTTTGTCTGCCAATTATTATGAATCATTTATAAAACTCCTTTTCTTAATCGATAAGCTTATTGTAGCCGTTTTTTCTTGTGAATTGCAATAACGGTTATCAATTGATTTTACCGGGGCTGTTATTATAGAATGACTGTATGCGCTTACTTTGCGCGGACATCAAGATGCTCAAAACAGACCATAAAAAAATTTCGGGAGGTTTGTTACGAATGAGTTCTTTAACGATGCAGATCACAAAAAGGCTGGAAACATTTTTACAGGGCACGAAGAAACTTTATATTGACGGAAAATTTGTTCCGAGCGCTTCAGGATCAACATTTGTCACACCGAATCCGGCAACCGGAGAAACGCTGATGACGCTTTACGAGGCACAGACAGAAGACATTGACAGTGCAGTGAAAGCGGCACGCAAAGCCTTTGATCACGGCGAATGGCGCACTATGCCGGCCGCTTCCAGAAGCAGGCTGATGTATAAGCTTGCCGATTTAATGGAAGAGCACAAAACGGAACTCGCGCAGCTTGAAACACTTGATAACGGAAAACCGATTAATGAAACGACGAATGGGGATATCCCGCTTGCAATTGAGCATATGCGTTATTATGCCGGATGGTCTACAAAGATAACCGGACAAACGATTCCGGTCGCCGGCTCATATTTTAATTACACCCGCCATGAGCCTGTCGGCGTCGTGGGGCAGATCATCCCTTGGAACTTCCCGCTCCTTATGGCGATGTGGAAAATGGGCGCCGCCCTTGCCACAGGCTGCACAATCGTTTTGAAACCGGCGGAACAGACACCGCTGACCGCCCTCTATTTAGCGGAATTAATAGATCAGGCGGGCTTCCCTGACGGCGTCATCAATATTGTCCCAGGGTTCGGCGAGACGGCCGGGGAAGCGCTGACCAACCATGACGATGTCGATAAACTCGCTTTTACCGGCTCTACAGAAATCGGCAAAAAAATCATGGAAAAAGCCGCAAAAAAAATTAAACGCGTGACACTGGAGCTTGGCGGAAAGTCACCTAACATCATTTTGCCTGACGCCAATTTGAAGAAAGCCATTCCCGGCGCTTTAAACGGGGTCATGTTTAATCAGGGGCAGGTATGCTGCGCAGGCTCCCGTGTCTTCATTCACAAAGACAAATATGATGAGGTCGTCAGCGAAATGGTTTCATATGCGAAATCGCTTCAGCAAGGCGCCGGCCTTCACCAAGATACACAAATCGGCCCGCTCGTCAGTCAGGAACAGCATGAGCGCGTGCTTTCATATATTGAAAAAGGAAAAGCGGAAGGAGCCAAAGCTGTCGCGGGCGGCAGCTGCCCGTTTGAAGAAGGGTATTTTGTCTCCCCGACTGTATTTGCGGATGTGGATGACAACATGACCATCGCAAAAGAAGAAATTTTCGGCCCTGTTTTAGCCGCCATTCCGTATGATACGGTAGATGAAGTCATTGAGAGGGCGAACCGCTCGGAATACGGCCTTGCAGCCGGACTTTGGACTGAGAATGTGAAAAACGCCCATTACATTGCTGACCGTCTCCAAGCCGGCACCGTTTGGGTCAACTGCTACAATGTTTTCGATGCGGCATCTCCTTTCGGAGGCTATAAGCAGTCCGGCCTCGGGCGGGAAATGGGCTCTTACGCGCTGAATAATTATACAGAAGTGAAAAGCGTCTGGATCAATCTGGAAGATTAAATCAAACAAGAAACTGCTGCCTGTCAGCAGTTTCTTTCTTTTGTCATGCCGCCTTTTACATATGAATATATATGCTTCTGAAGGAGTTGAGCGAGTGTGAGCACAATTCATGAAAACGTCAGAAGCCGCCAAAAGAAAACCATCTCTCTATTAAGAGAAACGCAAAATGCGGACGGCTCATGGTCATTTTGTTTTGAAGGACCGATTTTGACAAACGCCTTTCTGATCCTCCTTCTCACTTCTCTTGGAGACAATGATAAAGAACTGATCGCTGAGCTTGCAGAAGGCATTCGCTCTAAACAGCGCCCGGACGGAACTTTTGCCAACTATCCTGATGACCGGAAAGGAAATGTGACCGCCACTGTACAGGGCTATGCCGGCTTGCTGGCTTCCGGTTTATATAGCCGTTCTGAGGCGCATATGATTCAGGCCGAACGCTTTATCATCTCAAATGGCGGCTTGCGCAACGTACACTTCATGACAAAGTGGATGCTTGCGGCAAACGGCCTTTATCCATGGCCCGCGCTGCATCTGCCATTATTTTTCTTAGTTATTCCCCCATCCTTCCCGCTGCATTTTTACCAGTTCAGTACATACGCCCGTATTCATTTTGTACCGATGGCCGTGACGCTTAACAAAAGATTTTCGCTGAAAAATCCCAACGTTCCGTCTCTCGCGCATTTAGATCGGCATATGACTAAAAATCCGTTTACATGGCTTCGTTCCGATCAGGATGAGAACAGAGACCTCTCTTCTCTTTTCGCGCACTGGAAGCGGCTTTTGCAGATTCCTGCCGCTTTTCACCAGCTCGGTCTGCGTACGGCCAAAACGTATATGCTTGACCGGATTGAAGAAGACGGCACATTATACAGCTATGCGAGCGCCACTATTTTTATGGTGTACGGCCTGCTCGCTCTCGGTGTATCGCGCCACTCCCCCGTTATCAGAAAAGCACTTGCCGGCACGAAAGCTTTGCTCACGTCTTGCGGCGATATACCGTACCTGGAAAATTCAACGTCGACCGTTTGGGATACGGCGCTTCTCAACTATGCGCTTATGAAAAGCGGCATCTCAGATAACGATCAGATGATAACCAGCGCCGCCCGGTTTCTGCGTGAACGGCAGCAGACGAAAGTCGCTGATTGGGCCGTTCACAACCCGCATGCTGAACCGGGAGGATGGGGTTTTTCAAACATCAATACAAATAATCCTGATTGTGATGACACAGCCGCAGTGCTCAAAGCCATTCCGCGAAAACTTTATCCCGCCTCATGGGAACGCGGACTGAGCTGGCTTTTGTCCATGCAAAACAGTGACGGCGGCTTCTCTGCTTTTGAGAAAAATGTCAATCATCCGCTGGTCCGCCTGTTGCCGCTGGAATCGGCTGAGGAAGCTGCCATCGATCCCTCAACAAGCGACTTAACCGGACGGGTGCTGCACTGTTTAGGAGAAGCGGGGCTTTCTTCTGATCACCCTCAGATTGAAAAGGCCGTCCAATGGCTGATCCGCCATCAAGAAGAGGACGGTTCGTGGTACGGCAGATGGGGTGTCTGCTATATTTACGGCACATGGGCAGCGCTGACAGGGATGAAGGCTTGCGGCGTGAGCCAAAACCACCCGGCCGTGAAAAAAGCGATCCGCTGGCTGAAGTCCATTCAAAACGAGGACGGAAGCTGGGGGGAATCCTGTAAAAGCGCAGAAGAGAAAACCTATGTTCCGCTTTCTTACGGGACGCTTGTCCAGACGGCTTGGGCGGCCGAAGCTTTGCTGCAATACGAAAAAACTCATCATCAAGCCGTCACAAAAGGCATATCTTTTCTTATTGAAAACCGGCATTACGAAGGAGCCGCTTTCAGCTATCCGACCGGAATCGGCCTGCCGAAGCAGTTTTACATCAGGTATCACAGCTACCCGTATGTGTTTTCTTTGCTTGCGCTCAGCACTTTTATGAAAATGAGTGAAAAGGAGGAAGAAAAATGAAACGGCACGCTTATCAAACCGAAATGCTGAATTGGTGTGAAACCTTGAAGGAACAAGTTATTCAGCAAGGTCGGTTCGATCGCTTCGCGGCACAAATCGACCGGATTTTTCACACCCTTCAGGATGATGGATTAACGGAGGCGGAATGGTACGAACAGGCATCAGCACTTTACCGGGACATTACTGAACCCGAAGAGCCGGATGAGCGCAGAGCTTATGTGCCGATCGGCAAGCATGTCCTCCCTAAACTGCCTTACAGTTATTCCGCACTGGAACCGTATATTTCAAGAGAGATTATGAAACTTCACCATACAAAACACCATCAGAGCTATGTTGACGGTCTGAATAAAGCAGAACTGGAGCTCAAAAAAGCGAGACAGACGAAACAGTACGACTTAGTGGCGCATTGGGGGCGGCAATTGGCGTTTCACGGCGCGGGTCATTATTTGCACAGTATTTTCTGGTTTTCGATGAATCCAAACGGAAAAAGACGGCCGACGGGGGCGCTCTTTCAAATGATTGATGTGTCATTCGGAAGCTACTCCGCTTTTAAAGAGCAATTTTCTCAAGCGGCGAAAAAAGTCGAAGGAGTCGGCTGGGCTATCCTAGTCTGGGCGCCGCGCGCCGGGCGGCTGGAGATTTTGGCCGCTGAGAAGCATCAGCTCTACAGCCAGTGGGACGTCATTCCTTTGCTTCCGCTGGATGTGTGGGAACACGCTTATTACTTACAATATAAAAACGACCGAGCGGCTTACGTGGATCAATGGTGGAATGTCGTTGATTGGCGGGAGGCGGAGAAACGGTTCGAGCAAGCGCACCGCGTGATATGGCCGCTTTATTAAAAAAGCCCCCGTCTTGAACGGGGGCCTGCTTCTTTTGGTTTAAAAAATACCAAGGACGTGCAGAAAAACGATAATAATGGCTACAGGAGCCACATAACGGATTAATAGGAGCCAGACTGCAAACCATTTTCGTTTTATACCGGAACCGCTTTTCAGTTCGTCAAACAGCATCTGTTTCGGAATTTTCAGCGGTACGAAAACGGCAATTAAAAGCGCGCCCAGCGGCATTAAGACATTGCTGACCAGAAAATCCGCAGCGTCAAAAATACTGCGGTGAAAAATAGAAACATCACTCAAAATTCCGTACGACAGCCCCGAAGGGACCCCGACAATAAATATAGCAAGTCCCCCGATCCATGCATACCGCTTCCGTTTTGCCGAATCGCCTTTTGACAAAACAGCAACTAAAATTTCAAGCATTGAAAAAGCCGATGTCAGCGTCGCAAATAAAAACAGCAGCAAAAAGGCGAGTAAAAACACGATGCCCAACGGCATTTGGTTAAAGACGGTCGGCAGCACGTTAAATAAAAGCTGCGGGCCTTGATCCGGCTTGAGGCCGAATGCAAACACCGCCGGAAAAATCGCAACTCCCGCCATCACAGCAACAAGGACATTTAATACCGTCACCGATACGGCGGATTGAACAATATTTTCTTCTTTTTCTAAATATGCGCTGTATGTAACCATTACGGACACTCCGACGCTTAACGAGAAAAATGATTGTCCCATCGCATATAAAATGGTATTGGCATCCATCGCGCCAAAATCAGGCATAAAAAAGAATTTTAATCCTTTTGCTGCATCATGCAGCGTAACGGAGCGGATCATTAAGAGAATAAACAGAATAAACAGAGCCGGCATCAGCACCTGGCTTACCTTTTCGATTCCGCTGCTCACCCCTTTTGCCACAACTAAAATCGTCAGCACGATAAACAGCAGCTGGCCGAAAACGGCTGCATAAGGATTTGAAATGGTATCGATAAATAACGTATCAAATCCCGAAGAAAGCGATAAGCCGCCTGTAAAGCCTTTTATAATGTAGATTAATATCCATCCCCCCACTACGCTGTAGAAGGATAATAGAATAAAACACGTAATGATTCCGAGATATCCGATCCAGTGCCACTTTTTCCCCGGCGCGAGCGCCTTATAGGATTCAACGGCGTTTTTTTGTGTTTTTCTGCCGATAATAAATTCAGCAAGCAAAAGCGGCAGTCCGATTAAAACAGTAAATAAAATAAAAACAAGCAGAAAAGCGCCGCCTCCGCTGGTTCCCGCTACGTAAGGGAACTTCCATATTGCGCCGAGCCCGATTGCAGAGCCGGCCGTAGCTAAAATAAATCCCAGCTTAGATGACCATTGATTAGCTTCTTTCACTTCAGCACTCCCAATTCATTTCAGTATAAAAATCAATTGTAAGAATATATGTCTGAATAGTCAAGAAGATGTTAGTTTACATAATAATTTTATTGAAAACTTATATTTAATATTGAATTATTCAGAAAATTATTTATAATGGAATACAGAAAAGTCAGTCATATTTTCTGACTGATTGATTGAATGTAAAAGGAGCTGTGTTTATGGAATGGCTGAAAAAAATAAGCAGGTTTGCGGGCCAAACCTTTGGCTTGTGGGTTATCGTCTTTGCCGGTTTAGGATTCGCCTGCCCTGATTTGTTTTCTTGGATCAGTTCTTATATGACGATTTTCCTTGGTATTATTATGTTTGGGATGGGGCTTACTCTTCAAGCAGACGATTTTAAAGAATTAATCAGAAAGCCTTGGCATGTCGTGATCGGAGTCGCTGCCCAGTTTACGATTATGCCGCTTACGGCTTTCTGTTTATCAATCGGGCTCCGCCTCCCCGCAGAAATCGCCGCGGGCGTCATTCTGGTCGGATGCTGTCCGGGCGGTACGGCATCAAACGTCATGACGTTTTTGGCGAAAGGCAATACGGCGCTTTCTGTTGCGGTCACCACGATCTCAACATTGCTTGCTCCTATTGTAACGCCGGCACTTATTATGCTGTTTGCGAAAGAGTGGCTCCCCGTTTCTTTCGGCTCACTGTTTGTTTCCATTATGCAAGCCGTGCTTTTGCCGATCGTCCTCGGGGTGATTGTGAAGCTGTTCTTCAAAAAACAGGTCGGACAAGCCGTGCACGCGCTTCCTCTCGTGTCGGTAATCGGCATCGTAGCGATTGTATCCTCTGTCGTCAGCGTAAATCGTGAGCATCTGCTTCAATCAGGACTGCTGATTGTGTCTGTCGTCATCTTACATAACGGAATCGGATATTTGTTAGGATTCCTGACTGCAAAGCTGTTCAAAATGGATTATGCTTCACAAAAAGCGATTGCGATCGAAGTCGGAATGCAAAACTCCGGACTGGGCGCAGCGCTTGCGACAGCGCATTTCTCCCCTTTGTCAGCCGTGCCGAGCGCAATTTTCAGCATATGGCACAATCTGTCGGGGTCTGTTCTTGCCACCTACTGGTCTAAGAAAAAAGAGAAAAACAGCGCCGAAGAAGAAGAAACGGCAAAGATTCCGTTTTCATAACTGAACAAGGATAGGCTGCTGCCGCTCCTATCCTTGTTTATTCTGCAGATCACGAAACAGACGCAAAAGCGCTTTTTTTACATCCCCCTGAAATAAACCTCCATGATAACAAATCAATTGGCGGATATCATAATCGAGCAGCCGCTGCACAGAACGGACCGCATCATCCATATGTAACGTATAGCCGGGATTAGCAAGGTTCAGCTTTCCGTCTTCAATGACGACCGCATCACCTGTGACCATTGTTTTTTCGGCAGGCAGATAAAGACTGATATGGCCGGGTGTATGACCCGGCGTGGCTACAACGCGAATGCCTCCGCACCAAGGCAGCAGCTCGCCGTCAGTAACTGTCCGGTGAACTGGAGCCGATTCGACTGATTGAAGCGAGCGGATGAACTGTTTTGCATAAGGCTTTGCATCCTCTGGCAATGAGCAAAACGTTGATTCAGCCTGCTCAAGCCGTAAAGATTTTTTAGAGCCGTCAATATACGGCGCTTCACGCTCATGTACTGTCACGCTGACATCCGGGTGCAAACGGTGTAATGCAGCGAGTGAACCGATATGGTCTATGTCGTGATGCGTTACAATGATTTTTGTCAATGAATGAAGCGACATTCCATGCCGGGCAGCAGCATGTTGAAGATGGTTTGTAAAACCGGGATATCCGCAGTCTATTAATATCGTGTCATGTTCGTCTTGCAGAAGAACCGGAGTGATAGAATGCAATTCTTCATTATATTCAAATTCGATCTCAAGCGGATAACAGCTTTTCATATAAATTCTCCCCTTCTCTCAATAAAAAAAGTACACTGCTTGTAAGGGCAGTGTACTTTTTGTCTGTCTCAAATTACCCTTCCAGCAACAGCTGTTCCGGATCTTCAAGCAGGTTTTTAATGGTGACAAGGAATCCGACCGCTTCTTTACCATCTACAATTCTGTGATCGTATGATAAAGCGATGTACATCATCGGACGGTTTTCAGAGCGCTCCGCATCAATCGCTACTGGGCGCAGCTGAATTTTGTGCATACCTAAGATCCCAACCTGAGGGCTGTTTAGG
This sequence comes from Bacillus sp. JNUCC-22, assembly GCF_018861275.1. Lineage (NCBI taxonomy): Bacteria > Bacillati > Bacillota > Bacilli > Caryophanales > Bacillaceae > Bacillus > Bacillus sp. JNUCC-22. Next base: position 2,045,690 of record NZ_CP076408.1, read on the forward strand.
ATCGGTGTTGACATAAGCGATCCGAATGTACCTCCGTTTGTGATCGTGAAGGAGCCTCCTTGCAGCTCACCTAATGTTAATTTATTGTTTCGCGCTTTCTTCGCAAGTTCGCCGATCTCTCTTTCAATGCCGGCAAACGTCAGGCGGTCAGCGTCACGCACGACTGGGACGACAAGCCCTTCTTCAGCCGCGACAGCGATACCGATGTCATAGAATTTTTTCACGATCAGCTCATCGCCTTGAATTTCAGCGTTAAGGAGCGGGAATTTTTTCAATGCAGCCACGACGGCTTTTGTAAAGAACGACATGAAACCGAGTTTTACTTCGTTTTGCTCAAGGAATTGGTCTTTACGGCGTTTTCTTAGATTCATAACGGCCGTCATATCAACTTCGTTAAATGTAGTCAGCATCGCAGAAGTCTGCTGCACTTCAACCAATCGTTTCGCGATCGTCTGTCTGCGGCGGGACATTTTTTGCACTTCGACAGGTTTGTCAAAGCTTTGCTGTGTTTTTGGAGCCTGCTGTTTCGGCTGTGCCGCAGGTTTTGAAGCCGGTTTTTCATAAGCTTCCACATCTTGTTTGCGCACGCGGCCGAGCGGGTCTCCCGTCGGAATTTGTGATAGATCAATTCCTTTTTCCCTTGCCAGCTTGCGTGCAGCCGGAGACGCTATCGTTCTGGATTTCGCTTCTGATTGTGCTTCCTGGCTGACTTCTTGTGCAGCAGGTTCAGCTTTTGCTTCCTCTTTCGTTTGTTCATTGGCTGGAGCACTTTCTGAAGGGGCGGGTGCAGAACTTTCGCCAGCGCCTTCTGTAATGGTACCGATAATTTCTCCTACTTGGACGGTATCACCCGAATCTTTCAATACCTCTTTTAGAACACCCGATTCTTCTGCTGTCAATTCAACATTTACTTTGTCCGTCTCCAGTTCAAGCAAGTACTCACCCTGTTCTACATAATCACCGGGCTGCTTTAACCATTGGGCTATCGTTCCTTCTGAGATTGATTCTGCTAATTCAGGTACCTTAATTTCCGCCATTTTTTCATTTCCCCCTTAGTTTTTGCGAGTCAAGCTATCAGATACAATGCGTTCCTGTTCTTTTTTGTGGACTGTCGGATCTCCTTCTGCGGGACTGGATCGTCTTCTTCGGCCGATGTATTGGACATTTACTCCTTTTGGCGCGATTTCCGTCAGATACGGGCTGATATAACTCCATGCCCCCATGTTCTGCGGCTCTTCCTGAACCCAAACGATCTCTTGCAGGTTCGGCAGTTTGGCGAAAAGCTCCTTCGTATCTTTTGCCGGGAACGGATACAGCTGTTCGATTCTGGCAATATGAAGCCAATCCTTATCGCCTTCCATTTTGTTGAAGTGATCGCTGATATCAATTGACACTTTTCCGCTTGATAATACGACGCGAGTCACTTTTTCGTAAGCATGGGAAAGACCGGACTGCTCATAGACAGGCTTGAATCGGCTTTCGCTCAGTTCCTGCACTTCAGATACCGTATTCGGGTTGCGCAGCAGGCTCTTCGGCGTCATGATCACAAGCGGGCGAATTTCCTCACGAAGCAGCATTTTCGCTTGTCTTCTTAAAATATGGAAATACTGAGCCGCACTTGTCAGGTTGGCCACCGTCCAGTTGTTTTCCGCCGCCAGCTGCAGGAACCGTTCGACGCGGCCGCTGGAGTGTTCAGGGCCCTGCCCTTCGTAACCGTGAGGCAGCAGCATGACCAGTCCTGATTTTTGTCCCCATTTTGCCCGTCCTGCAGATATGAATTGATCAAAATAGACTTGAGCCGCATTGGCAAAGTCCCCGTACTGCGCCTCCCACATCACAAGCGTTTCAGGCGAATACACGTTGTATCCATATTCAAAGCCGAGAACCGATCCTTCAGAGAGCGGGCTGTTATGCACCGTAAATGAAGCAGCGTAGTCGTCTAAGTGATGGAGGGCAACAAATTCTTCTCCTGTTTCGCTGTCATGCAGCACAAGGTTTCTTTGAGCGAACGTTCCGCGCTCTGAATCCTGTCCGGTCAGCCGGATCGGCGTGCCGTCTTTCAAAATGGAAGCAAACGCAAGCGATTCAGCCAATGACCATTCAACTTTACGGTCATCATCAAACGCTTTTGCACGTCTTTCCAGGATTCTTTTCAGCTTGCCGAACACGTTAAAAGATTCCGGCCAGTTGATAAGTTCGCCGTTCAGCTTGCGGAGAACATCAAAGTCAATGGCTGTGTCAACGTCTGGAAAACCGTTGGACACCGGTTCCGGCAATTCAATTTCCCGTACGGCGTCTTCTTTTTTGGCGGGCACCTTTTTATAGGCGTCTTCAATTCGTTTTGTCACTGCCGTTTCGATGTTTTGCGCTTTTTCCTCGCTGATCAGACCTTCACTTACGAGTTTTTCCGCAAAGATCCGCTTGACAGTCGGGTGTTTTCTGACGGCGTCATACAGCATCGGCTGTGTCGTTGACGGCTCATCCATTTCATTGTGGCCGTACCGTCTGTACCCGATTAAATCGATTAAGAAATCTTTATTGAACCGCTTCCGGTATTCAACCGCAAATTTAACGGCTGACAGGCATGCTTCCGGATCATCCGCGTTGACGTGAACGATCGGAATTTCATAGCCCTTCGCCAAATCACTGGCATATTTCGTGGATCGTGATTCATCGCTTTCAGTTGTAAAGCCGATCATATTATTGGCGATGATATGAATGGCCCCGCCGACCTGATAGCCTTTCAGAGAGCTTAAGTTCAGCGTCTCGGCGACAATGCCTTCTCCCGGAAACGCTGCGTCACCGTGAATTAAAATGGCGAGCGATTTTGTTTCGTCTTGAACCGGGTACCCCTTTTGCGTTCTTGTTTCCTGTGCCGCCCGCGTGCTTCCTTCAACAATCGGATTGATGAATTCCAAATGGCTCGGGTTATTTGCAAGCGTAATCCGCGCGCTTTTGGTTTCAGCATCCTGAAGCTGTCTGTCTGCACCGAGGTGGTATTTTACATCGCCCGTCCAGCCGTAGCTGATGCCGGTCGATCCTTCAGACGGCACAAGGTCTTTATTCGGCGCGTGCTGGAATTCTGAGAAAATAATCTCATACGGTTTGCCGAGCACATGCGCAAGCACATTTAAACGGCCTCTATGCGCCATTCCGATATTGACATTGGTTGTGCCCGCTTTCACAGACTGGGCGATAATGTCGTCAAGAACCGGCACAAGCGCGTCTAATCCCTCAATTGAAAAACGCTTCTGACCGACGAATGTCCGGTGTAAAAATTGTTCAAATCCTTCTACTTCCGTCAGTCTTTCTAAAACGGCTGACAGTTTTTCCGGTGAATTTTTCCGGAACAGTTCTCCGGATTCGACCATTTTTGTAATCCATGCGCGCTCTTCGAAATCATGCACATGGTCAAACTCGAAGGAGATGGTTCTTTTATAGGTATTGCGTAAATGCTGGATGGCTTCTAAGCCGTTTGTTATATTGGCAGGTGCGTCTTTACAGATGACAGACGCGGGTATTGCTTTCATTTCTTCTTCTGTAAGCCCGTACTCGGATAACGGAAAGAGCTCGCTCTTTTTCGGATCCTTTCTGAGCGGATTGACGGAAGCGTTCAGATGGCCATAGGTTCGAATATCTTCTGCAAGTTTAACTGCTGCTGCGATCTTTTGAATCAGATCTGCGGTGACGCGTCCCTGTTCCTTTGTACCCGATGCCTCTTTTATTTGGCTTGGCGGAGCGCCGAGTTCGTCAAACATGTCTTTCAGATCCGGATCAATGCTGTCTGGATCTTCAGCATATTGGTCGTACAGCTCCAGTGCGTAGCCGAGGTTCGGTCCGTAAAAATCTTCCCAATTCATTCTTTGTTTCATATTATTTTGAAACATTTGAATATTACCCCCAACCTAGATAATCAAGTGATCAATTCACTATCTTGAAATAACTTTTGAACGCTGTGCCCAAAATTATGTAATAAAAACGCTTCCAAGGATATTTTACCACTGATTGCGTTTGGATTCTACCTTGATTGTTCACAAAATAGTAAAAAAAACAGATCAATACCGAAAAAATTAAATCATTTTAAAATAAAAAGCGAAAAAGCATAGGAAAAAGCCTATCCTATGCTTTTATGAAGCAGTTTTTTCAAGAGCGGATACAGCACATCGGGCAGCTGATCGACATCCGGAACAAAAATACTGTACTTTCCGTACATATCCTGAATGGTTTTCATCTGTGATTCCTCTATTGCAGTATTGGACAGAAAAACATTTATGACTTCTATCCCTTTTTTTCTCGCTTCGATGACAGCCTCGCTCGTATCGACGATGCCGTTTTGTTCGTATCCGAATGCTGCCGGCTCTCCGTCTGAAAACACGATTAAAAATTTTTGCGCCTCACTCCGCCGCATCAGCTGTTTCGTCATTTGTCTGATGGCGTATCCGTCTCTGTTATCTTCTTCAGGCGCAAGCTGCATGATCAGCGGACCCGCCGCCTGCAGCAGCGACTCTTCAAACGGAATGACGGTATTGAAGAAATTCGGCTGGCTCGTTTCAGTCGCTTCGTTCGTATCCTCCCAAAATCCGACGATCTGGTGCGGTACGGACAATGATTTCAAGGCTTCATGAAAAAGAACGATCCCTCTTTTTGTTTCATCCATTTTGTCGAACATGCTGGCCGAACAATCGACAAGCAATGTAAAAACGGCGTCAATGTCTGAAGACGGGTCCTGCTTTTTAAAGAAAAGGCGCGGGTTCCGCTCCGTAAAATAGCGGATCAGTTTGCGATTCAGCCGGCCTGCGTGAAGGTCGGTCCGCGGGAGCGTCTTTTTGTGCTCAAGTGTTTTTTGTATCATCTGCTTCAGGCGTTTTTGATATGATTCTATCGTTTTTGTCTGTTCTTTATAAGACTGCTCCTCTTCAGGAGACGCTTTATGAGGCGTTTGATAAACCGGGAAGGCAAATTTATTTTCTTTTCCGTCAGCCAGCCCCGCGCCCTCATGTTCATCCTGAATGGATTCAAGCGCTTCCAGTTTGGAGTAATCCTCTCTTTTCGTCTGACGTGCGGAACCTTGAACGGAGCCGAGCGCCTGGTCACCGTCATCGCCTTCTCTGGCCGCGTCTTTCCCAAGATCTGATTTCGCGCCGTGCTCAATATCAAATTGAAGGAAACTTTTTGACGGCGCTTCGGTTTCCCGGTGCCACGTATTCATTTTCTCTTCAAGGATTTCTTCATCTCCGTCGGAAGACTCAGGGAGCGTGAGATCGTCACTTAACGAAGGCGCTTTTTTTACACTTTCGAATAAAGGCTCTTCAGCCGCTTTTTCGTAATCAAGTTCCGGCAGAAAAAAGTACGTGTTCAGCATATCTTTCTCAAGCACTTCATCAAGGCCTTCCATGAGGTCTTCCGTTATTTTTGCGATTTGTTCCGTAGAATCCGCCTCATACACCCGGATGAGCTGACGTTCAATATACGGTATCATCATATCAATATGTTCATGCATGGAAGGAATGCCTTCAAGCGGAGACTCAGCCGTCAGCTTGACAAACATCGCGCAATACAAAGCGTCGGTGAAAATGCTCCGTTCTAAATTCAATGTCAGCTGCGTCGTGAAATATTTCCTGTACATCTCCCTCCGCTTCTGAAAAACACGTTTCGTTCCCGGCCGTTCTTTTTTGATCAGCTCTTCAATTCTGATATCCTCAAGCAGCATAAACAGCTGCTTGGCAAAGCTTTGGCGGGTGAAATGCCGGTGAACGTCATTTAAAAACCCCGCAAATTCCCGAAATGAGCTGCTGCGTGTTCCGACAGCGCGCAAATAGACATCGCTTTTCAGGCCGGCTTCCATATCCCCGGCTGATCGGTCTTTCCAAAAGTGGCTCATGTAAATTTTCTTTTCAAAGGGATTGTAGTAAGACTGCACGCCGTATTCCACTTCAACTTCACTGCTTCTGGTCAGTGTTTTGGCCAGATCAGTCAGCATCATGAACAAAAACGAATCAATCGTGCTGTCATTAAATTTGATAAACTTCATTGTATATCCCTCATTCGAACAGCGTTTCTGCAATATTTCTGACAGCGGCTTTTTCCCTGTCATCGTCAAGTTTTTCTACGATGCCTCTTTCAATCGCCCGTTTCGGCGGGATGTACGCAGCCAAGTCGCACGTATCAATGAGAGCCCTGATGGACGCCGCTTCTTCTGACACTTGTCCGTTATGCGCTTGTGCGATTAAATCAGAAGACAGCGTCATAAAGCGCTCAATTAATTTCTCATCTTTTAAGACAGACTGAGAGGTCAGCACCTGCTTCAGGAGGCTTCCTTTAATATACGGGACATCAATGATGACAAAACGGTTTTTAAGGGCTTCGTTCAGCGGAACGGTGCCGACGTAGCCTTCATTAATCGCGGCGATAACACCGAATCCTTCGCTTGCCTTAATCACTTCTCCTGTAAAGGGATTTGTCATCATTTTTCTGTAATCAAGCACGCCGTTTAGAATCGGAAGGGTTTCAGGCTTAGCCATATTAATTTCGTCAATGTATAAAAAATGTCCTTCGTTCATTGCGGTTGTTACAGGTCCGGGAACGAATTCAATTGTCGCCTGTCCCTGTTCATTTTCAATCGTTTTATAGCCGACAAGCGCTTCTGCATCGAGGTCTACGGAGCAGTTGACGCTGTGCATCGGTTTATGAAAATAGTTCGAAAGCGTTTCCGCCAATTTTGTTTTCCCTGAACCCGTCGGTCCTTTTAATAAGATATTTTTTCCCATAGTCAAAGCGATGACGGCATCGAATACAATCGCTTTATCTTCGGCCTCATAGCCTGATGATCCGATTAAATCCCGGAATTCTTGGGAAACGGGATGATTTTGATAAGCCTGCAGTTTGTTTTGTATATCTTCCGGAAGTGATAGGTGCTGTAATTCTGAAGTCATAGGTGATGTTTCCTTTCCATTTGTATTCCATAACCGAGTATACTAAAAAAGCCCTTGTATACTCAATACAAAAGGGCTCATTCCCTGCGGGCGCTTTTTGTCAGGGGAGCGCAGGCGATTCTGGCTCCGGAATTTCCGCTCGGGTTTGTCAAATAATCGTCCGTATGTTCATGAATGACGAACGCGCTTCCGTCCCGGTCGAGCAGGCTGAGTCTGCTCCCTTCTTTTAATGAAGTTTGCGGCGCGTTCATAATGACATCCACTTTACCGTCAGCCCCCACTTCAAGATTGGGGAGATCCCCGGCGTGATGACCCATCGGATTGTTGAAGCCGTGTTCTTTGTTCAAAGGGTTGAACGGACCGCCGGCTGATTCGAAATCAGGTGCCTGACAAGTCCCTTTTTCATAAATATGAAATCCGAGAGAAGTGCCGGGCGGCAGATGCCCCGCTGATATATGAATGTCTGACCCTTCATCATCAGATTCCCTCACTTCGATATATCCGATCGTTTTTCCGTTTTGATTGATGAGTCCGGCATGCTCACGGTATGCAGAAGCTTCCAATGCGCGGCTTTCCCCATGTTTTTTGGGCGGAACAGGAGCGGGTCTCCCCCCGCAGCCGCAAAGCGTAATTGATGCGAGCATGAGAAAAAGCAAGAGACGATTCATGCTTCCTCCCCCTTATTTTTTACCCATCAGTCTTGTCAAAACGTGAAAATGGTAAACAAAAAAAGCCCCGAAAGGCTTTTTTTAAAAATAACTGCGCGCTCCTAAATACGCTTTTTTCCAATACGGATTGCTTAAGTTTGAAACTTCAACCCCGGAGGAGCTTGCGTGAATAAAATCTCCTCCGCCTAAATACATCCCCATATGAGAAGGGCCCGCTTTATATGTCGTAAAGAAGACAAAGTCGCCTGCTGACGGCTGGCTGATATGTTTCATCGTATTCCAATATCCGGCCGTGCTCAGACGGGAAACAGAGCTTACCTTATTTAAAAGGTAATAGATGTAACCGCTGCAATCGAAGCCCGCAGGCGTATTGCCTCCCCAGCGGTAAGGCACGCCGACATGTTTTTTCGCCTCGCCTATCATTCTGTCAATCTTTGACCCTGTCACCGGAGGTTCGGGAGTATTCGGCTTGTTTGGTTTTGCCGGTTTGTTATCCGGCTGCCGCACAGGATCTTCTGTTTTTCCCGTTCCGTTAATCACCAGAACTTGTCCGATTTGAAGCACATCAGTTGTCAATTTATTTTTTTCTCTGATGAGCTGAGCGGTGATGCCGAACCGATTAGCAATTTTCCAGAGGGAATCGCCTGCTTTTACTTTGTAAGTGGATGGCTTCTCAGAAGGGTTTGAATGAGATGGCGGTGTTGTGCCGCTGTTTCCGTTATGTGAAGAACCTTTGATCTTTAACACTTGATTCGGATACAGCATGTCTGATGTTAATTGATTCAGCTTTTTCAGTTCGGCGATGGTGATCCCGGTTTGATTGGCGATTTTCCACAGCGAGTCACCCGGCTTCACAGTGTAAGTCCCTGATGCGCCTTTATCAGGCTTTGTCTGTCTGCCGCCTCCGTCCGTGCCGCCGGCAGACCCTTTAATTTTCAGTTTCTGGCCCGGATAGATGACATCTGAACTCAAACGGTTCAAGCTTCTCAGCTCAGAAACGCTCATTTTGTATTTTTTTGCGATCACCCATAATGAGTCTCCGTATGTAACTGTGTAGGCACCCGTGCTTCGTTTTCCCTTTTGCCCCGTTTTATGTGTGCCGCTGCCGTCGGGAATGTGCAGCCGCTGTCCTGGGTGGAGTATCGTTGATTTCAGTTTATTTTCCGCCTGCAGGGCTGAAATACTTGTATGATATTGCCGGGAAAGCTTCCAAAGAGAGTCGCCGCTTTTTACTTGAATGGTTTTTGCTTCAGCGGGATGCACGGCGAAGGTTGAAGTCATTACTGCAGATACAGCCAGTCCGGCTGCGATTTTTTTCTTCATATAACGAAAAACCTCCTATTTATCATTGCTGAAAGGGACGTTCCTTTTCTTTGGACGCCGCCTGTTATGCAGGATTCATTCAGAAGTCGACATTAATTCCGATTCATTTGGCCTTAGATCATCACCAATGCCACACATTTTACATAAATTGAGAACATTTCACAAAAGACTTTGGAATCATTTTCATAACATGGCTTTTTTCCGCGACATTCCACCTTTCTTGTCTGTTTTTCATACAATTCTCTTTACGGCGTGAAAAATCCTCCCGAAAAACAATCAAAAAAAGCCCGCTTCCTTTAAAGGAAGCGGGTGAGGGCTGATTACAGAACCCGGGTCTCGGCAGTTTTCACGTCTTCTGCTATCAATTCCGCTGCACGCTGTGCTCCGCCGGCCGCTTTCAGGGATTCTCCGATTTCAGAAGTTTTTGTCTGATATTCAGGATTTTCGCTCAATTCTTTTATTGCTTCAGTAAGCAGTTCCGCTGTTACATCTTCTTTTTTAAACATTTTGCCCGCGCCCGTGTTTTCCACTTGGCTTCCGACGGCGAACTGATCTGCGCCCATCGGAATGACGATCATCGGGGTTTTGTAGTAAAGCCCTTCGCTCGTACTGTTCATTCCGCCGTGAGTGATAAATAAGTCCGCTCTCTTCAGGATCTCAAGCTGCGGAACATAAGGCTTGACAATGACATTCTCAGGAATTTCATCAAGCTCCGCCGGATCAAGATGTTTGCCGATTGACATGACGGCTTTTCCGTTAAAGTTTCTGACCGCTTTTAAGCATTTATTAAACAATTCCTTCTGATTGTTAAAAATCGTACCCATGGAAATAAACAGGACTTTTTCTCCTTCAAGCTGTTCAAACGGGAAATCTTGAGCCGCCGCCCTTTCGGTTATGGACGGACCGACAAAGAGATAAGAATCGCCAAACTCTTCTTCTTTCGGCTGAAACGCTCTTGAAGTAAATACGATGGTTTTTCTGCCGTCATTTGAGAAAATATCATACGGCGTTTTAATGTCTGCGCTGAATTCTTCATTGAGCCGGCTGACCGCTTCGGTATAAGCCGGATAATGAGATGATTCCTCTGATACAAGGTTTGTATTTGAAAACACTTCTTTAATAAATGCTTCATTCATTGCAAATGTCGTACAAAGTGAATATGCCGGCAGTTTCAGCTGGTTTCTCACGAGCCTTCCTGCCAGAAAATGATGATCATACAGGATGTAGTCGTAGGATTCATCTTTTACTTCCTCAAGAATACGGAGTGCGGCTTTTTTGGAAGTCTCAATCATTAATAGCAAAAACTCGGTAGCGTCCCGCTGTTCATCACCCGTTGCATTTTTTCCGAATTCATCTTTTCGGAAATCTTCATATTCACGGAATTCCGCTCCGCTTGACGCGATTTTGTTCTCATATTCCTTCACGCCGTAATATACGACATGTTCCCCTTTTGCCTTCAGTTCTTTTACGACGCCTAAAGACGGATTGATATGGCCTTCTCCCGGAAAGCCGATCATCAATACATTTGCCATCTTTCCACTCCCTATTCTTTTAAATTTTATGTATATTTAAACGATAACATCAATACAGAAAAAGGTAAAGATGTTCACCTTATTAATATTAAATGGGTACAATATTCCCATTTTCTTATTATTTCGCATGAAGCGCCCGCGGAGAAACAAGCGGATACAGTCCGCCGTCTTTAGCAAAGGACATTTTTCCCGTTTCTTCTGAAACAACGAGCACGAGTGCATCAGTCACGGCCGAAAGTCCCATCGCGGCCCTGTGGCGCGTCCCGTATTTGAGATCGACATGTTTTGTTGTGAGCGGAAGCACATTGGCTGCTGATACAACCCGGTTTTCTCTGACCAATACGGCTCCGTCGTGAAGCGGATTGCCGGGATAAAAAATACTCTCAATTAAAGCCGCACTGATCTCGGCATGCAGGCTGGTCCCTTTTTGTATTATTCCGTCCAGCGGATCTGCACGTTCAATCACAATCAGCGCTCCGTGTTTTTCTTCCGCCAGATGCTGCACGGCCCTCGCCAGCTCTGTATAGGAAGGCGTAAAATGTTCGATATATGTCTGCAGGTAAAACGACGAAGCGACAGCCTGCATTTCCTGAAACGTATGTCCCAGTTCATCTAATTCGCAAAGAAGGCATTGGTCTTTTTCATCCAATGTCCGCAGTATCATTCCGGCATCCTCCGTAATTTGTTTCAAATACGTTTGAACGGCAGCGGTAAACGCGCTTTCCGTCATTTGAGTGTGGCGCATGTCACATCAGCTCCTTTCCCTTATTTTCTGCATCGCGCGCATGGATATGCGCCGCTGTGCGCACCATAATCATGAAAGGAGGCGCACATCATATGGAATTCGCACGGCTGATGCAATATATCTGCACCTTTTTAGGGGTCATTTCACTTTCATTCATTTATGCCAAGATGTTTAAAAAGCCGAAACCGGACAAAAAAGAGTAGGCCGGCTTTCATTGCTTTTTATACATAAAATGTTATAATTTCTCTCGTTAAAATAAAGAAACGGGGAACCTAACTTGAGAGAAACGAACACGATCGGCCAAAAGGTCAGACAGCTGTTACATATCTTCATTCCGATTTTAATCACACAGGCGGGCCTTTCCCTGATCACCTTTTTGGATACGGTGATGTCAGGGAAAGTGAGCGCTGCCGATTTAGCCGGGGTTGCAATTGGTTCAAGCCTGTGGACACCGGTGTATACGGGCCTTGCAGGAATATTAATGGCCGTTACGCCCGTTGTTTCGCAGCTGTTTGGAGCCGGCAGACAAAAGGAAGTGCCGTTTTCCGTCATCCAGGCCGTTTATGTAGCGGCCGTTCTCAGTGCGGCGGTTATCCTGATCGGCTTTTTCACCGTTGATATGATCTTGGGACATTTGGGGCTGGAACCTCGTGTCCGGACGATCGCAAAACACTTTTTAGGGTTTTTATCCCTCGGTATTTTTCCTTTGTTTGTGTACACCGTTTTGCGCTCGTTTATTGATGCACTCGGCAAAACGCGAGTCACAATGCTTATTACGCTTTGCTCATTGCCTATTAATTTTGTTTTAAATTATATATTTATTTTCGGGAAATTCAACATGCCGGCATTGGGCGGAGTCGGTGCGGGGCTCGCTTCCGCCCTGACTTACTGGTGTATTTGCGCCATCAGCTTTTTTATCGTCTGCAGATTTGAGCCGTTTGCCGGGTACTCTATATTTCGGAAACTGTACCGTTTTTCTCCGTCTGAATGCAGAAAGCTTTTGAAAATCGGTTTGCCTATCGGTTTTGCGGTATTTTTTGAAACGAGCATTTTTGCGGCTGTCACACTGCTTATGAGTCATTTTCAGACGGTGACGATTGCAGCCCACCAAGCGGCAATGAATTTTGCTTCCCTCTTGTATATGCTGCCGCTCAGCGTATCCATGGCCATGACCATTTTGGTCGGCTTTGAAGCAGGCGCAAATCGCTATAGAGATGCCCGCTCATACAGCTATATCGGGATCGTGATGGCGCTTAGTTTTTCTTTATGCACGGCGGCTTTCATTTTACTGTTCAGACCGCAAATCGCCGGAATGTATACATCAGATCCGGCTGTGCTCATGTTGACACAGCACTTTTTAATCTATGCGCTGTTTTTCCAGCTTTCTGATGCCGTAGCAGCTCCGATACAAGGCGCTCTGAGAGGATATAAGGATGTCAACTATACACTCGGCGCGGCTTTTGTGTCGTATTGGATTATCGGGCTTCCGGTCGGTTACGCAGTCGGCACTTATACGGGCCTCGGGGCATACGGCTATTGGATCGGGTTAATTGCAGGACTTGCCGCAGGTGCTGTCGGTTTATTCTTCAGACTGCTGAAGCTGCAAACGCGTTATGTAAAAAAAATGATGATTTCATAAAGGAGGAGCAGCAATGCCAAAACATAAACTGCTGTACGATTATTTAACTGAACGGGCGGAGGACATCAGTCAGACATGGTTTGATACCCTTCATGATACGGATCCTGATTCTGTTTATGCTTCTACTGACCCGGCTGTACTCACGAATCTGAAAAAACAAAATCTGGCGTTTAATTATCAGCTCAACCGGATTTTTTCTGAAGAGAAGGAAGTATATACAGCGGCATTGGAAAAGTGGGCGTTTGAAGCCGCACGGGATGAAGAACATTTAAAAACGCCCATCCATTATATTATTCGCGAGTTTATCAGAGTTCGTGATTTGTATGTCGGCCATGTCAAGCAGTTTACCAGACTTCATTCAGACACCTTGACAGAAGAAGATGCCGAAGATATATTCCATACGCTGATTAAATCGTTTGATGTGGTGATTCATATTTTCATAGAGGAAATGTATAAAAACACAAACATTCAGCTTGAAGCGCAAAAAGAATTGATCACCGAGCTGAGCTCGCCGGTAATTGTGCTTTTTGATAATGTCGGACTGCTGCCGCTGATCGGGGATATTGACACGGCAAGAGCCAAAATGATTTTAGAGAATACGCTGCACCAGTGTTCAGAGAAGCGCATCACGCAGCTGTACATTGATTTATCGGGCGTAGCCATGATCGATACGATGGTTGCCCAACAGCTTTTCACCTTAATTGAATCACTCGGAATGCTCGGCGTGAAAGCGACATTATCCGGAATCCGTCCTGAAATCGCCCAAACCGCGGTGCAGCTCGGACTGAGTTTTTCAAATTTATCAATACGGTCTTCGCTTGCGGAAGCGATCGCCTCCGATCTGACACAAAAAAAGGGATAAGGCATTTCAGCCTTATCCCTTTTTTTATCAGTCTTTCCACGGATATGTCCAATACACTTCTTCTTCAAACCATGTCTGAAGAACCGGCTCGTTATTTTTTATTTTTTCTTCCAGCTCTCTCAGCATGCCTTCCGTTTGGGTGCGGTGCGCTTTTAAGGCATTCATTTTAATATCGGCAACCTCTTTAATATCAAGAATGACATCAGGCTTGCCGACGGCTTCCTCCCTGTTGCGGGTGATTGCCATGCAAAGCGTGCGCGGGCGGTCCTCTTTTTTCTTTCTGTAAAGCGCTCTGATAACCGCTTCGCCGCATGCATCATGATCCGGATGGACGCCGTGCTCCGGATAGAATGTGACAATCAGACTCGGTTTTACATCGTCGATAATCTCTTCCATCATATCAGCGAGCCACTCGTCATCTTCAAATTCAAGTGTTTTATCACGAAGCCCGAGCATTCTCAGGTCAGTAACGTCCATTGCTTTGCATGCGTCGATCAGCTCTTGTTTTCTTAACAGCGGCAGTGTTTCACGGTTCGCGAAAAAAGGGTCTCCCATGTTCCGCCCCATTTCGCCAAGCGTTGCGCATGCATACGTAACGGGAATATCTTTTTGTCTGTGTAAAGCAATCAGCCCTGCCACTCCGTATGATTCATCATCAGGGTGAGGCAGGATGACGAGTACATGTTCTTTCATGATTTTCACCCTTTTCTTTAAACTGTAAACGGCTTTTCGCTGATTTGAAGCGAAATCGCCAATTTTCCGCCCGGCAGATGCCCTGCCATTAACAAGCGGTCTTCGTCATCTACTGTATATTCAGTCAGACCTTCTGCGTAAATCCAGCCTTCTTCCGTTTTCAAACCGACGCGGTACGGGCCGTTTCCCTTGATTTTCGCCTGATGGTACGTCACTTTTGCATTGCGTATATAGGCTACAACCGTCATGTTTTTCTCATTCAGATGCGCTGAATAAGAACCGGTCGTTGTTTCCAAATGGATATATACAGGACGATCGGCATATCGCTCTAAAGAAGTTTGCACATCTTCTTTTATAATCGCTTTCATAGCTGCTCCCCTCTTTCTTCTTTTAAAAATTGCAAACGCTTCGTATGTAGTTCAACCAATTCATATTTCTCAATCGGCCGCAGCCGGGAATCTACAATTCGCTGCACGGCCAGAGCAAACTTTTCCTCGGGTGACTTCCGGAGCCTCGGATGTGTTCTTTGATCAAGCAATTCAAGATCAATTGCCTTCTCCGCTTCTTCAAGAGTTGAAGCCGGGAGAGTGCGGTTATTCCACAGTGCCTGATAGGCTTTTGCTATGTCTTTATCAGTGCCCATTGTACAGCTCCTTTACATACTCGTAATGATTATACATAATTTAAGCTATCGCTGGAAAGCGAAAGGCTTAGCGGCTTTTTATCGGCCGCTTCCATTTTATCTGTGAAAAGGTAAACAAAAGCAATGCTGCCCATATACAAATGAAGGTAAACGCTTTTTGCCCGGAAAACGGTTCATGATACACAAATACGCCGAGCATAAGGGTAATGGTCGGCGCTATATATTGCAAAATGCCGACTTGATACAGCGGCAGACGCTTTGCCCCCTCTGCAAACAGCAACAGCGGCAGGGCCGTAAATACGCCTGCGAAGAATAGGAGCGCCCATGTTCCTGCCCCCAAGGACCCGGAAGTGCTCCCGTCAGCTGTATATCCTAAATAAATAAGTGCAGCCGGGGTAATCAAAAGCGTCTCCAGCGTCAGTCCGATCGTGCTGGACATGCGGGTTCTTTTTTTACATAAGCCGTACAGGCCGAAGCTGAATGCAAGCAGCAATGCGATATAAGGAACCGCGCCATATTGAAACGCAGATATGATCACGGCCGCCCCGGCAATAGAAACGGCTGCTGTTTGCATCTTGTTAAGCTTCTCTTTTAAGAATAGGATGCCCAAAAGAACGGAAACGAGCGGATTAATGTAGTACCCGAGACTTGCTTCAAGCAAAAAGCCGTGATTGACGGCCCATATGTACACAAACCAATTAACGGAAATTAAAACGGAAGCGAAAAAAAGCGCCAGCAGGCCCCCTTCCGATTTCAAAAGACGCAGTTCACGCCATCCGGTTTTCCACTTCTTAAGCACAGTTAAAAGCACACACATGAAAACAAATGACCATAAAATCCGGTGAGCTAAAATGTCCAATGCGGGTATTTGTTCAAGAAGTTTCCAGTAGACCGGAAACAGCCCCCACATGGCGAAAGAACAAGCGGTATAAATGATTCCTTTTCTTGCGTTATTCCCTTGCACGGCCTTCCCCTTCCTTTCTGTAAACAGATTATATTATATCACGGGAAGCTTCCGGCGGGCATATACTATGTTGTCCGTTAAGAAAGGGTGAGATGCCGTGTTTGATTGGAACAAATATTTTCCCTTCCAAAATCAGTTCTCTAAAGAAACGTTTAAAAATGCTGATCCGAAAGATGTCGAGACATATGTCAACCGAGTGATGGAAAGCGTATTCGGCGCCGGTTATGCCGGACAGTTCCCTTTTCGCGATCCCATGTCCAAAAATGCCGAGCCGGTCGAAGCGGAACCGCCCAAGCCGGAAATTGACCTGTTTGAAACATCCGATCATGTTTTTGCGAAAATTCCCGCCGAACAAGAGGAACTCGACCGTATCAGGATTAAGCATACGTCACACAGCCTCGTTGTAGAGAACAGCAGTCTGGGAGAAGGAAAAAAAGAAATCGTCCTTCCGAGCCTCGTCAAACGGAAAGGAACAAAAGCAGTCTATAAAGACGGGATGATTGAAGTTATGTTTTCAAAACAGGAAGACTACAATCTATCGGAAGTGGAGATTTTAAGATAAAAAAACGGCCCGCGCAATGCAGGCCGTTTTTTCTTTAATAAAATGGCGGATAACCGCCGGCTCCCGGCCCAAAACCGCCGTATGGGACGCCTCCGTATCCGTAACCGGCGAACCCGTACGGATAGCGGGGTCTTGTGAAACCTGTGGCAATCACGCCTCCGAGAAGACCGCCTAAAAATCCGCCGAATAAAGGAGCGCCGAACAAAAAAGGACTTCTCGCCGGAAATCCGGCAGGACCGAAATTCCCGCGATACAATGCATGACGAGGGTACATGTTTTTCCTCCTTTATGTCTGCCTATTCTTAAGCGTATTCATAAAATGAGGAAATTGATTGGGCGATTGTAACAACATGTGCCTCTCTCTGATATTGCATTAATGTATAAATATTTTGGTTAGAATTTGATTACATTTTGATTAATTGTTATACTTTTTTACAAGTTGCGACATGATAAAAAACCATCAGGGGGAATAAAATATGCCATTACTTCGTTTTGACGTTATTGAAGGCCGGGATGACGCAGCATTAAAAAAATTACTGGATACCGCCCATTACGCCATGGTTAAAGCTTTTGACGTCCCTGTAACGGACCGTTATCAGATCGTTCACCAGCATCGGCCTCATGAGCTTATCATTGAAGATACCGGGCTCGGTTTCAAAAGAAGCAAAGATCTTGTCATCATCAGCATTGTCAGCAAAGCGCGCACCGAACATCAAAAAGAAACGTTATATCAACTGATGGCTGATCAGCTTGAAACAGAATGCGGCATATCACCCGAGGACGTCATGATTTCCATTACGGAAAACGGGAACGCCGATTGGAGCTTCGGGCTTGGTGAGGCTCAGTTTTTAACCGGGAAACTGTAAAAGGCCTCCCCGCTTGTTCTGAATGATTGCAAACTGAATAAAAGAGGGATGTATGTTGGTTAGTGAGTTGTACCCTTGTTTGATATGCGGATTTAAAGGATTAGAGACAAGTCCCGTTTATAACGGCGAATATCAAAAAACATTTGATATTTGCCCCTGCTGCGGGTTTGAATTCGGCTACAGCGAAGACCATGACGTAAGCTTAGGGTTTATTGTAACGCCTGATCATTTAATTGAATCGGCATTTCAGTTATACCGGAAACAGTGGATTGAAGGAGGAATGAAATTATTTTCTCCAAATGATGTTCCGGCGGAATGTAAAAAAGATCATTTCCTTACATTCGATGCTTTATTAAAGCAATTAAAAGGCTTGAATTTCAATCTGAACAATTTTGATATTAATGGTTTTTATGACGAGTAAACATTATCATTAAGAAAAGGCTGCCTTGGGCAGCCTTTGTTATTCATCACATGTGTCGTTGGCAGATCCCCCGGGCTCGCAAAAACTGTCTGCCCATTTTTGCATTTCCTGAAAAACGGCTTGCAGGGCCAAGCCTTTATCAGTCAGTTTATAAATGACTTTGACAGGTGTTTCAGGCAGCACCTGACGCTCGACGATTTCATTTTGTTCCAGCTCTTTGAGCCGCTCCGCGAGCATTTTTTGGCTGATTGTCGGTATCGTTTCGGTCATATCTTTAAATCGTTTCGGCCCGTCCATCAGTACATGGATAATGAGGCCGTTCCAGCGCTTTCCCAAAAGAGAAAAAGCGGATTCCATTTTAGGACACATTGTATATCCCACGTGAGTTCATCCCTTCATCTATGAATTGACAAGTTTTTTGTGATCCATTAAAATTAGTTTTCGAGTTACATTTAGTAAGCTTCTAACTTTTCTATTATGATAACACGTTTATCCGAAGGAGGAAACATGATGACATCCGTATTAGACGTTTTAAAGGAACGCGCATCTGTTAAAGAATACGATAAAGACGCGGTCATTACAAAAGAGGAATTGACAGAACTCCTTGAAATCACAACGCAAGCGCCTTCCGCCTGGAACCTTCAGCATTGGCATTTTCAAGTCTTTCACAGTGATGAAGCAAAAGCTGCCCTGCTTCCGGTAGCTTTTAATCAAAAACAGATTATTGATTCATCAGCAGTTATTGCCGTATTAGGCGACTTAAAAGCAAATGAAAATGGTGAAGAAGTTTATGCTGAACTGGCTGAGCAAGGCAATATCACAGAAGAGATTAAACAAACGCTTTTAGGCCAGATTAACGGTGCATACCAAAATGATCAGTTTGCCCGTGATTCAGCATTTTTAAACGCTTCTTTAGCAGCGATGCAGCTGATGCTTGCCGCTAAAGCAAAAGGCTACGACACTTGCGCGATCGGCGGATTCAATAAAGAGCAATTCGTTAAAGAATTCGACGTGAGCGAGCGTTTCGTGCCCGTCATGCTGGTTTCAATCGGTAAAGCCGTTAAGCCGGCGCATAAAAGCAACCGGCTGCCTGTATCTAAAGTGTCAACTTGGCTGTAAGATAAAAGAAACCCTTAGTCCGCTTAAGCAGACTAAGGGTTTTTTATAGGAATCGCTCACTGTACCAGGCTCGTGCCTGCTCGGCTTCCTGCTGTGTGAGCTGATGACCGCCCTCCTGCCATTCAAGAGCAACGGATGCATGAGCATCTGTCAGATGCTGATAAAGCTCCTCCGATTCTTCTTTTGTACATAGGGGATCGCGTTTTCCCGCACCGATAAACACAGGCAGCCCTTCCATATCAGGCAGCTTCACTCCGCGTATCGGCACCATCGGATGATGCAGAACCGCTCCTTTCAGTACATCTTTATAATGAAACAAAAGACTTGCTGCAATATTGGCGCCGTTTGAATAGCCGGCAGCAATCACGTTTTCTCTGCTGAACCCGTACATTTGCGCCGCTTCATCAATAAAATTCTTTAATTCTTCCGTCCGTTCAATTAAATCTTTCTCGTCAAATACCCCTTCTTTCAGCCGCTTAAAAAAACGGGGCATGCCGTTTTCCGACACTGATCCTCTGACCCCTAGCAGACTTGCGTTCGGATCGATAAAACGTCCGAGCGACAGAAGATCATGTTCATTTCCTCCCGTTCCGTGCAAAAGCAGCAGAACATTTTCTGACGTTCCCTGTTCAAACACATGTTTCATCATCATTCTCCTTTCTCCATTTTGGGCAGAACAGCTGTAATCTGACTGCGATGCTCTTCCAGCCATTCCGGAAGCTTCAGCTCTGTTCCGAGATTTTCAAAGGATTCATCCGTCATAAAGCCCGGTTCATCGGTTGCCATTTCAAATAAAATGCCGCCGCTTTCTCTGAAATAGATTGAAGTAAAGTATGACCTGTCAAGAATGTCAGATGAAGCAAGATGAGAATCAGCAAGAATACCCTTCCACTCCGCCTGCTCTTTGTCGCTAGTGCGGAAAGCGACATGATGAACTGTCCCGTAACCGCCGGCACCTGCTTCTTTCGGCGCAAGGTCAACATCTATAATATGTCCGATCCGCGCCTCCGATTGCAGCCTGACAATCTGATTTTCTTCTCCTGTCTTTGAATAACCGAAGCGTTCTATGAGAAAGTGAATGGTTGCTTCAGGACGGTACGAGTACAGAAGAACACCTCTCATGCCTGTGATCGCTTCTTTTTCAGTAATGCCCGAAGGAGTCCATTCACTCTGTCCGCTTCTTTCATCTTCCATTATGGCAAGCGGCAGGTCTTCTGTATCATTAAAGAGAAGGACTTGTTCAGACAGCATGATCTGTTCTTTTACAGACAAGCCGTTTTCTTCAAGCCGGCGCTTCCAAAACGCGAGTGCTCCTTTCGGCACGGAGAAATAGATTCTTCCGGCCTGCCCTTTTCCCACGGTTCCCGGGCGGCTACCCTGAAAAGGAAAAAATGTAATGATCGTGCCCGGCTCTCCGTTTTGGTTGCCGAAATAAAAGTGATAAGTGGCCGGGTCGTCAAAATTAACGGTTTTTTTAACGAGCCGCAAACCCAGCACTTCAGTATAAAACCGAAGATTTTCAGCAGGATCTTTTGCAAATGCGGTAACATGGTGCAATCCTTGTGTATTCAATGTATTCACTCCTAAATATCTTGATTTCGAGATATTAACTATTCTAATTTAATATGAATGAAGATGCAACTAAAGTGTTTCAGTTAAAAAAGTAATAGAATTCTTTTTTTTCTGAAAAATATCTTGTGATCTTATCTGACACCTGCTATGATAAGGAGCATTATCAAGTTTCAGGAGGAAAGTAAATGGTCAGAAAAGCACTAATTTTCGTTCTCATCTTAATTCCTTTCAGCCAGCTGGCCCTGCTGTCAGTCGCTAATCGGGTTCATCCGATCATTATCGGGCTGCCTTTTTTTCATTTCTGGCTGCTTTTATGGATCGCAGTCACTCCATTATGTTCGTTTCTTATTTATAGGCTGCAGAAGAAACAAGGAGGACTGGACTGATGCCCGCAAATATAACAGCATTGATCATTACAGCCGTCATCGTTTTAACCGTTGTCTGTATCGGCTTTATAGCCGGAAGAGACAAATCATCACGTACTTCTGTTGAGGAATGGTCTGTCGGCGGAAGACGGTTCGGAGGGCTCCTCGTCTGGTTTTTAGTCGGCGCGGACCTCTATACGGCTTATACGTTTTTAGGCTTGACAAGCACCGCCTACACAGGGGGAAGCGTTGCTTTTTTTGCAATCCCGTATTCTGTTTTGGCGTATTTTATTGCTTATTTCTTTCTGCCGAAGCTGTGGAAAGTGGCAAAAATCCATAAATTAACGACGCTTGCCGATTACGCCCGTGAGCGTTTTGACAGTAAGCTTTTGGCCAGTCTTGTCGCCATTGTCGGCGTTCTTATGCTCATTCCTTATATTTGTCTCCAGCTGAGCGGCATTCAAGATACGCTTCAGGTGGCCGGAACGGGAGTCATTAATGTTAATATGGTCGTCATCATCTCCTTTATTCTTGTAGCGCTGTATACTTTTTTCAGCGGAATTAAAGGGCCGACGTTTACGGCGATTATTAAAGACATTCTGGTGTGGGTGATTATGCTGTTTATGGTCGTCTCACTCCCGCTGATCCATTTTCACGGCTGGACGCCGATGATTCACACTTTGGCTGAAAAAGCGCCGCAAATGCTGACGATTCCGGACTCGGGGCCGAAAGGAATTCCTTGGTTTATCACAGCTTCCATCGTATCTGCGCTGGCGCTCTTTATGTGGGCGCATGCGGCAACCGGCGTATTTACGGCAAAAAGCGCAGATGCCGTCCGCAAAAACAGCATGTTTCTGCCGCTTTATAATATTGTTTTGATTCTTGTTATTTTTCTCGGCTTTATCGCGTTTCTTGTCCTGCCGGAAGATACCAATCCGCGGCTCGCTTTATTGAAGCTGATTCAAACGTCTTACGGCGGAGTCGCGCAGGGCTTTGCTTACTCCACGATCGCCCTTGCGTCATTAATTCCCTGCTCTATCATGGCCATCGGAGCATCAAACTTATTTGCGAATAACTTATATCGGGATTTGATTCACCCGAATGTGTCACCAAGCAAGCTGACGTTGATCACCCGTTCAATGGTATTTGTCGTCATCGGGCTCGCGCTTTTATTCGGTATGCTGTTCCCGACTGCGCTCGTTACCCTTCAGCTTCTCGGTGTTTCCGGCATGGTTCAGATCTTTCCGGCTATCGCCGTCAGTCTGTTTTGGAAGAATCAAACGAAAGAAGCGACAATTATCGGTCTTCTCGTCGGTCTTCTCGTGACATTTACGGTAAATATCACCCAATCCGCCCACGGTATATATGAAGGGTTTTGGGGTTTGACCGCTAACATGGCAGCCGTTATTATCCTTAACCCGTTTTTTGTAAAAAAAGCGTCTTCAAACGCCGTCAAAGACGGTTTATTCAATAAAGCGCCCTCTGATAAACTGAACCAAAAAGGCGCTTAACAGAAAGAAGCCGGCACGTAAATGTGCCGGTTTTTTACTTTTTGTGCTGCCATTTGTAGGTGGCGACGGTTTTTGCCGGGATGACGGCTTCAAACTGCCGATTTTCTGAAACGACATGGAATTTTTGTTCTGAAGATGTCTGGTTGATTACGACTGTCACAATGGATTGATCAGGATTAAGGAACGATACATTCGAGACTGTGTTTTTGGAGCCGTAATTACTTTCTATCCGCTTTGCTCCCCGGTCGATAAATTTTGAAAAGTTGCCTGTTATATGAAAGATCGGGATATTCCAATAGCGGTCAGGGTTTTTAGCATCCTGAATAAACAGCGTCGGGTCTGGGGTGCCTATCCAATGATGCGTCTTGATTTGACTGTCGAGCATCGTCACCCACGCATTGTAGCTCGACGCGCCGTTGCGGAAATACTGTGCGATCCGATCCGCCCCTGCCGTCCCCCAGACAGACCGCTCCGTTAAGTGAATAGATTGATCAGGATATCTCTTTCCGATTTCCGACATGACGGAAAGGTCACCGTCATAATCGTGAAAAGCGATGCCGTCTGCCGCCCGGTTTCCTTTTTTATCATCTAAAATCGGCGGAATATAGTTCCACGCCCCGCTCGCATTGTGATCATAAATCCAAATTTTCGTGTCAATTACGTGTTTTTTCATTTCTTTTTTTAAGGCCAGTGCCAGTTTGCGCTGCTGAGACGGCGGCATGTACATGCTCGGATAGTCGATTTCCAGCAAAGGTTCATTTTGAAGGGTCATCGCATAAATCGGAATTCCCTGCTTTTCGTACGCCTCAATAAATTTGCGGAAGTAAACGGCCAGTGCGCCGATATATTTATCTTTCAGCTTTCCCCGCTTGAGGTTTTCATTCGTTTTCATCCAAGCCGGCGGGCTCCACGGTGAGGCGATGATTTTCAGTTCCGGATTTATCGCCAGCGCTTCCTTGATGGTTGCTGTAATGTGTAAATCAATATCCTTTTGGATCGAGAAATGACGGAGCTTAGGATCTGTTTGGCCTTCAGGCATATCGTCATACGTATAAAATTCCTGTGCCGTAAAATCAGATGTCCCGATCGTTATGCGCATAACGTCCATGCCGATACCATCTTTGGGATCAACCAATTTTTTCAGCACTTCTTTTCTTTTTGCGGGTGTCATTTTTGATAAATTATGGATTGTGGATTCTTCCAGGGACGATCCTACGCCCAACACACTTTGATAGCGGTGCGACGGATCAATATACACGGCGGCGGAGTCAGAAGCCTTCTTTTTTGTCCATATAAGCGGTGTTTGTTCGTCTAAGGCGTATTTCACTTCCAGCGGCCCGTCATACCACGTACGGGAAGCCGGATCTTTTTCAGAACTGAACCACACCCTTACTTTGTTTTTGTCTGAAGCCTTCCGATCAGCTGCATACACTTCGGTTTCTGTGCTGCTTGATATGAAAAAGAAAAACATAAGAAAAACCAGGGTCATGTGCAGACTTTTTTTAAAAAACATGAACCACCATCCCTTTCCTTATTTTTATAAGCGATTCTAAATGAAAAGCCGGACAGTCACCTCCTTCCCGCTTAAATGAATGCGCTTTCAAAACCACTGATAAAAAGCCGGCTTCACACAACAGTGAAGCCTTCCCTTTTTACACCTTTAAGATACATATGCACCGTTTGTTTCAATCACTTTTTTATACCATTCAAATGAGTCTTTCTTAACCCGCTTCATTGAACCGTTGCCTTCATTATCCCGATCAACATAAATCATGCCGTAGCGTTTTTTCATTTCTCCGGTTGTAAATGACACGATATCAATAATTCCCCATGGTGTATAGCCCATTACATCCACGCCATCATATGTGACTGCTTTTTCCACAGCTTTTATATGTGACGATAAATATTCAATTCTTGAAGCGTCATGAATTGAACCGTCCTCTTCTAATGTGTCAATGGCGCCGAATCCGTTTTCCACGATAAATAATGGAATCTGGTAGCGGTCGTATAAGCGGTTTAATGTGTACCGTAAACCGGTCGGGTCAATCGCCCAGCCCCAATCACTCGCTGTAATATAAGGATTTTCCACGCCGTTTGGCAATCCTCCGTTTACGACATCCCCGGTATTATCGTTTATCACGTCACTTTTTACGGTAGTGGACATGTAATAGCTGAATCCGAGGTAGTCCACTCGGCCGTTTTTCAAAATCTCTTCATCACCGTCTTCAAAGTGTATCTGATAGCCTTCTCTTTCAAACTCTTTTAACGCATAGCTTGGATAATATCCGCGAACCTGCACGTCCGGGAAGAAAAAACGCTGTCTCATCGTTTCTTCAGCCAGCATCACATCATCGGGGTGAGATGAGTACGGGTAAATCGGGACATGTGATACCATCGCGCCGATCCTGAACTCGGGATTGATTTCTCTTCCCTTCGAAACTGCCAATGCGCTTGCCAGCAGTTCGTGATGGCCGGCCTGATACATGACTTCTTTTGCGTTTTCGTTTTCTTTAACGGCGACGCCCGAGTTCGTCCATAAAAAGATCGGATTATTCACATCCATCTTATTATTGATTTCGTTAAACGTCATCCAATATTTCACCTTATGTTTATAGCGTTCAAAACACACTTCAGCGAATTTCACAAAAAACCCGACTGTTTTTCTGTTTCTGAAACCGCCGTATTCCCTCGCCAAATGCAGCGGCATCTCAAAATGTGACAGCGTGATTACCGGTTCAATCCCATGTTTCAGCAATTCATCAAACACCCGGTCGTAAAAAGCCAATCCTTCCTCATTGGGCTCGGCTTCATCACCTTTAGGAAAAATTCTGCTCCAGCCGATGGACGTTCTTAAACATTTCAGGCCCAGCTCGCTGAATAATGCGATGTCCTCTTTATAACGGTGATAAAAATCGATCGCTTCATGATTCGGATAAAATTCCCGCTCTTCAATTGTATCTGTTATTTTCCGGGGCACACCATGCGCGCCTGCTGTCATGACGTCCACTACACTCGGCCCCTTGCCGCCTTTATTCCATCCCCCTTCAAATTGGTGGGCGGCCAGAGCGCCTCCCCATAAAAAATCTTTTGGCAATGTCCCCATCGTTTATATCCTCCTTTATTTGACTGCCGCTTGCATGCCGAATAAATGCACTGCAGCAGCTTCAACCACCGCTTCGCAAGTGTAGAAGAATTCCTGCCTTCATTTTCATATTATACGTTTACATTATAATTGTACCGGTATAATTTATCAATACATAAACAATTATAGTTAATTTACGAAATGGCTTTTAAAAACGATTATGCTATAATTCTGAAAGAAGCGGGACAATAAATGAATGAGGAATGTATATGTTAAAATACCAGCAAATCGCGTTAGATATTGAAAAATACATAGAAGAACATCAGCTGCAGCAAGGGGATAAACTGCCTGTGCTGCAAACCTTAATGACACGGTTTAACGTGAGCAAAAGCACGATCACCAAGTCCTTAGATTTATTAGAAAAAAAGGGGATTGTGTTTCAAGTGAGGGGAAGCGGCATTTTTGTCAGACGGAATAAAAGAAAAGGGTATATCAGTCTGCTTTCTAATCAGGGATTTAAAGAATCACTTGAAGATTTTAATGTCACTTCCAAATTATTAGCGCTGGAAGTGAGAAAACCCACGCCTGAGGCTGCCCAAAATCTGAATATGCCGCCTGACGGCGACGTGTATTATGTCAAGCGAATCCGATATATTGACGGGCTGACATTGTGTATCGAAGAGTCATTTTACAACAAATCGATTATTACGTATTTGAATAAAGAGATCGTGGCAGAATCAATATTTGATTATATTAGAGAAGGTCTCGGGTTAAAGCGCGGTTTTTCAGATTTATATCTGTACGCGGGGATGTTAAATGAGGAAGAAGCGGAGTACTTAGGTCTGTTTACAGGAGCGCCTAAGCTTTGCGTTGAAACGATTTTTCATTTAACCAACGGCCAGCCGTTTGACTTCTCAAAAGTCACCTATCACTATGAGCAATCACAGTTTTTCATTCAGGCGAACAGCCACCTTTTTGAACAGGAAACGACATAAGACGGGCTTTTCGCAAACAAAAAACACCCAATGCGCGAGCGGCGCATCGGGTGTTTTTTACTATTTCATATTCTTATTTAATGTTTCAACGGCTTTTTTCATTTGTGTATCGTTGTCCGCAAGCTGTTTTTGCAGATCCGTCATCAATTTGGCCGTTGTGTCTCCCTTTATAATGCCTGTTTGTTTCAGTTTCTCTTTTGCTTGGAATTGTTTAACGGCTTGTTCAAATGCTTTATCATACGTGCCGTTTACTTTCACGCTGTACCCCAGCGCTTTCAGCATTTTTTGCGCATTGGTGACGGTGGTTCCGGAATCCCCGTATTTGTATGTTTTTTTCGCATCTAAATACGGCAGGTTCGCATATTCAGGAAGCTTAACCTGATATTGCGGTTTGATGCCTTTTTTATGAATCCACTCTCCGTCCGCTGTCAGCCATTTAGCGATTGTCAGTTTAACGGTAGAACCGTCGCTGTAATCTTTTGCCGTCTGCACGGTTCCTTTTCCGAACGTTTTCTCGCCGATCAGCGGAATGCCCGATGATTCATGCAGCGCAGCCGACATGATTTCCGCGGCGCTCGCGGTGCCGTCATTGACGAGGACGACTGTCGGTTTTGTCACTTTGCGCTCTTTCGTCGCTTTCATGACCTCTTTCGTGCCGTCTTTGTATTCGACCTGCATGATATTTTTCCCTTTATCGATAAACATGTTGCTCATTTTGATGGCTTCATCCATCAGTCCGCCCGGGTTGCCCCTTAAATCGAGAATGTATCCTTTCGCTCCTTGTTTTTCGAGGCTGTCAATGGCTGAATTCAGCTCTTTTGCCGTCGATTCGGAGAAGGATGTGATTTGGATTTCGCCGATGTCTCCTTTTTTCATTTCAGAGTACACCGTTTCAACCGGAATGGTGTCACGTTTGATCGACAGGTTCAGATCGCCGACACCCGCTCTGTGCAGCACAAGCTTGACGTTTGTTCCCTTTTTGCCGCGGATTAATGCGACGGCTTCGTTTACATTAAGGCCTTTAACGCTTTTGCCGTTGACCTTCAAGATCTGGTCATTCGGTTTAACCCCCGCTTTTTCCGCGGGTGACCCTTTAATCGGCGATACGATCAGGATGCTGCCGTCCTTTTCTTCCACTTGTGCGCCGATGCCTTCAAACGAAGCGGAAATGGTTTCTTCAAAAGACTTTCCTTCCTGCGGGTCCATATAAGAAGAATATGGATCATCCAGGGAACTGATCATGCCTTTTATCGCTCCGTCTACTAATTTGCTGTCATCTGTTTTTTGATAGTAATCACTTTTAATCTGCTCGTAGGCTTTATTGAATTTCTCAAATTTGCTGTTCGTCAAAGCAGCCGATCCTTGCCCGAAAATGGTCGTATTGCCCGTGATAAACAGCGTAAGCGCCGAGGCTGCGACCGCAGTGATCAATATAATAAAAAACAGTTTAAATTGCCGCTTCAAGAAAACACCACCTTTTTATTCTTACATTATTATCATAGACGAACGCTCATTCGTCAACTTCAAACATGAGGCGCCCTTCTTTCCCGTTTACCCAAACCTATGCTTTTCTCTCAACATATGCTGAGGAAAAAGGAGGATTCGGCCTTTGAGCAAATATTTAGAAATGCTGTCCTTATTCGGAGTCGGAGGGGCTCACCCCGGCGGGCTCGCTTTTTCCAAAGCCGTTCTCACAAAAGCGGCTCCTCCTCCTGGCGAACCGATTCTTGACGCCGGCTGCGGAACGGGACAGACGGCCGCTTATCTCGGCCACCTGCTGTACCCCGTCACCTGTGTTGATAAGGATCCCCTTATGCTTGAAAAAGCAGCAAAACGATTTGCCGCTGAAGGCTTAACCATTCCGGGCTATTTGGCGGAGCTTGAGCGGCTTCCGTTTGCTGAAAATCAATTTTCCGCCGTTCTTTCCGAATCAGTTCTCACCTTTTCAAATCTTGATTCATCGCTGTCTGAAATCCTGCGAGTCCTTAAACCCGGGGGTATGCTGATCGGCATTGAAGCTGCTTTACAAAAACCCATGCCGGAAAACGCCATCACGCAGATAAAAGACTTCTACGGTTTTACCGTATTGCAGGATGAAACGGCATGGAAACAGAGATTGCTTCAGCAAGGCTTTCAGAAAGCGGATTTCATTCCCGCTGTCTATGAAAACAATGCGCAGGAGCCGACTACAGAAATGGATTTATCACCCGTTATTCAGCCGGTTCACTACGATACGCTGACGGCTCATTACGAGCTTATGCAGACGTACCGTGAATATATGGGACACTGCGCTTTTGTCGCTTACAAGTAAAACGGCGATTGTCCTCCTGTTTTCGTCCAACCTTTTTACCGCACTCTATCATAAGCTGACATAGAAAGATAGGTTGGATAGGAGGAGAAAAGATGCAAAACTATTATCATCTTTGCCGGCAGCACCAGGGAAAAGTAGCAAGAATTACAGAACGAAACGGCAGAGTCCACGTCGGAAGAATCGTACGGGTGACTAACAGCAAAGTGTATATCGCCCCTGTCGGCGGCCGTCACAGAGGATACGGGTTCGGCTATTGGGGAGGCTGGGGAGGCTGGGGAGCAGCCTACGGTATCGGCCTTGGTTTCATTACCGGATTTGCGCTTGGAGGTTTACTCTTCTGGTAATAAAGAAAGCCCGCTTTCTATTTTTCAAGCGGGCTTCTTCTTATTACACTTTCTTTACTTCATTAAAATATTCTTCAAGCGTTAATTGATGGTCATGGATGGCTTTTGCCGCTTTTTTGCCTACATAGCGTAAATGCCATGGTTCATACTCATACTTTGTGACATTTTCTTTGCCTTTAGGATAGCGGATGATAAAGCCGTATTCATACGCATGGTCTTTCACCCATTTGCCGTCCGCCGTGTTTCCGAACGCTTCATTCAGCTCATATCCGTTGCTTTTGCTGGA
Organism: Bacillus sp. JNUCC-22; assembly: GCF_018861275.1. Taxonomy (NCBI): domain Bacteria; kingdom Bacillati; phylum Bacillota; class Bacilli; order Caryophanales; family Bacillaceae; genus Bacillus; species Bacillus sp. JNUCC-22. The sequence goes on from NZ_CP076408.1 coordinate 2,075,125, forward strand.
AATGTCCATGGCAAGCCCCGTCTGGTGTTCGCTTTGCCCTGGATATGCGACGGCTTCTTTCGCCTTTTTTTCACCTTTCAGACTGACTTCATTATCGAAAATAACTTTCTGTCTGTCATAAGAGCGGTATCCTGAAACGGCAACCAGGTCATAACCTTCTTTTTTCCCGGCGCTAAATAGTTCCGCCAAAGCATCGGCGGCAGGTTTGCGGATATATCGTTTCTCGATTTTCTCAGTAAAAGAAAATTCGACTTTCGGGATCACGAGATCATTCGGTTTATAATCTCCCGGCAGCGTGTATGTCTTATTCACGAGCGCAAGTGTATTTGTCGGGTTTTGAATGGTCTCAAGCCCGTTCACTTCTTTAATATCATTAAAATATTTGCTCTCCAATACAAAATCGCTGTTTTCTGCCTTCGTTGTTTTTTTGCTTGATGTGTCATCTGATTGTTTTGTTTCAGCTGCTGTTTTTGTGTCCTTGTGGCTGTCGCCGCCTGAAATGCTGCAGCCGGTTCCCACGATTGCGGTTACGCTGAGAGCGGCAGCGAGCGAGAACCATTTAGTGGATTTCTTCATTTTACACTTACCTTTCTTTTTTTGAATCAGGGCGATGCATAAAGAAGAGGGCTGCTTTAATCAGCATAACCCTCATCTCAAGTTTACGATACAGTATGCAGCGCCAGTTTAATCATATCATGAAAAGTCGTTTGACGCTCTTCTGCCGTTGTTTCTTCTCCCGTTAATACGTGATCGCTTACAGTCAGGATAGACAGCGCTTTTTTGCCGTATTTAGCGGCAAGCGTATATAAAGCAGTCGTTTCCATCTCTACGCCGAGAACGCCGTATCTGGCAAGCTTTTCGATTTGGGAGTCTTCATTGTAAAACTGATCGGCGGTGAATACGCTTCCGACCGCTACGGGAAGATTGTTTTTTTGCGCTTCCTGGTACGCTTTATGAAGCAGTTCGAAGTCTGCGCAAGGAGCATAATCTACACTGCCGAAGGCGACACGGTTCATCTGTGAATCAGTTGAAGACGTCATAGCCAAAATCACGTCACGCACCTTCACGTCATTACGGATGGCTCCGCATGAGCCGACTCTGATTAAGTTTTGAACATCATAGCTTTGAATCAGTTCATTCACATAAATAGAGATAGACGGAACACCCATGCCGGTGCCTTGGACTGATACTTTTTTGCCGTTATATGTACCCGTAAATCCGTACATTCCTCTGACTTCATTATAGCATTCCACATTTTCAAGATAAGTTTCCGCAATAAATTTCGCTCGGAGCGGATCTCCCGGCAAAAGCACTGTATCCGCAATTTGGCCTTTTTCTGCGTTTATATGTACACTCATTTCCTTTTCCTCCTGCCTATTCAAACTCCCACCCATTGTACACTGAATAACGGTAAGAGACAATCATCAGCATGACTGGGGCGATCTTGGGCAGAATATGCGGGATGACAAGCCTAAAGAAAAAGGAGTGAACATAATGGGCAAAAAACAGCGCAACCGGGTGACCGGCCAGAAAAAGAACAATCACGTGCCCGTTTCAGACGTCATTGCAGCTGATGAAGCGCATGGAAAAGAGCATTCCGCCGCTAAACGGAAGCCTTAACACTGTCTTTCCCAGACAATACGGAAGCCGGCTGAAGATTCAGCCGGCCCCGTCTTACCTCGGCTGGACGAGCAGCCGGTTAATTTTGCTCCATCCCGCAGGGTTAAGCCTGTAATAGGTCTTTCCTTTTCTTCCTTCGTCTATGAGTATGACATCTCCGGTCGCTATGAATCTGGCTTGATAGTCGTTTGGGACCGTATCAGGCACATTAAAAACAGAAAATGCCCTTTCCAGTGCGTCTTGATGATTGTCAGCGGCCAGCTCTGTCCGATAGACGACCCTGTATCCCTTTTTCTCGCCGTAGCGGGGTGTTTGAAAAATCGTCACATCATAGGCGCAAGTCTTTTTTTTAAACACGGGCAGCGATAACAGCATCAAGATCCCTCCCTCTTATTTCTTAATAGTATTAGCGTTTTTTCTCATTTCTCCTGTCTCTATTTTTGTCGAAACGGATGATACTTTTCGTCAAAGAGCGCAAAAAGCGAAACGAGGCAAAGTCCGAGACTGAATCCGGCAAGCACATCCGTCGGAAAATGCGCGCCCAAATAAATTCTGCTGAATCCGATCAGAATGACGAGAACCCCGGTAAAGACGGTGACGACCCGTTTTCTTTTCGTGAAAAACGGAACATGCTTGATCAAAAAGTAAGCGATGACGGGATACATCACTGCCGAATTCATGGAGTGGCCGCTCGGAAAACTGTATGAGGTTTCATGGACGAGCGGTTCAAAAGCGGGTCTGGCTCTTTCAATCAATTCTTTTATTTTTATGTTTACAATCCGTTCAATGAGAAAGAGAAGCGGCAAAAAAACAACATCCGGCGTTTTTTTGTACATATACAGAGCCGCGCCTGTCAAAAGAAGAAGCGGCAAAAGCACCGCGGTCGTGCCGAGCTCCGTTATCCATAACATCAATTCATTCAGCCAGGCAGCCCTGATCCTGACAGCCGCTTCTATGACACGCTCATCAAAAACCCGGACGGCTTCTATCCGGATCGCTGCTGCGAGCAGAATAAACAATGCGAAAAGACTTGCTGGCTTGTACAACGTTTTCCCCCCATGTTTCATTCTCCCGAGCTGATTGAAAAAACCGAAGCTTTTTCACTTCGGTTCCGCAGTTTCAGTCTTCATCAAGCTCTTCGTCTATCATACATTTTTCTAATAAATAATCAAAGGTGATGTCGGCTATTTCGAAGATTTCCTCTTCACTCGGTATGTACCCGCGCATAGCAAGCTGACTGTAAAAATAATCAGCTATTTCTTCTGTGTCAATCACAAGATCTATTTCTTTCATGCAAACACCGCCTCCTTTTTTATGTTTTATGAAAAAACCGTTCAAATTATACCCGAAAGTTCTAAACGTTTTGTCCGCTCATATACTTTTAAAAAACAAGCCCCGGAGGGAGAAAAGATGATGACGAAAATGATGGCTTTATTGGACGGAGATGGATTTGATATCGTATTGGAAAAAGTGCTGAAAGGAATGTCGTTTGTCATCTTTGCCGGCTGTCTGCCCTGGTTTTTATATGTCACCGTCCGTTTTTTTGCCGGCTAGCTGAAATGCTCCCGCAGGCTTTCCAGCACAAAATTCATCATATCTTTATATTCTTCGTCACCGAACAAATGATAAAGAATCTTATAATCGTTATAAATATCAAGCAGCTCATCTACAATCGATACCGCCAGCACATGCAGGGCATCGGGATCATCAGCATCGCCTTCAAACTGAAGAAGAGCAGACGCGACGGTATCCTCGCCGATCTCATGAGATGCTTCCCCAACATAGTGGACAAACAGCAGCTGATGCACAAACTGATCCATTTCATATTTTCTCAGAACCAGCGTGAGATCCTCTTCCTCCGTTTCAAGCCACTCTCCGTCTTTCAGCCGAGTCAGCTCATAAATAATATCCTCCCAGCCATCCTCTAAATATCTCCATATTTCAGTTCTGTGACCGATGACACGGAATAATTCCTTTCCGTAGTCCTTTACATATACGACGTCGCCGATCAGAAATTCATATTCAATATCCAATTTCTCCATATCGACGATCACGCCCTCATAATCCTTATAAAGCTGGATGGACGATTCAAAATAAAGCACTTCATTATGATTGACTTCGTAAAGATAATGTTTATCAATTTGATGAACCTTCGTAATGGTGCCGACGGTTCCGTACATCACGACGACCACGATGTCTCCCACTTGAAATTTCGGTTTATCTGGCTCCATGCTGTCTCCCCCTTGCCGCGGACTGTCATACGCTATCGTATGCCGGCCGCCATCATTTCGCATGGGCATGAAAACCACAGGAAATATCTATTTCTGCACCTGTTCAAAATGGCAAAAACCGCAACATGCTTGTGCGTTTTTTCACTTACCGTAACAGAAGCGCCTGATGACATTCCGCTCTCGATCGACTGAGCAGTGAGCAGTAACAATGCTGAGACAAAAAGCTTCTATTTTTATGAGTCTTTGTTTTTTTCTCTATGACGCAAAGGTAAATACCCGGCCCGAAGGCATGTTGACAATATCACCGCCGTGATGTTCAAGATTTGCCGTGAAACACATCATCGAAGATGTATGGAGACTCAATTCCGGCGCATATTTGCAATGGCTTGTTTATCATGAAGAACCAAACTCGTTTCGGCTTTCAATGAAGCCACAACTTCAATCCGCTTCAACCTTGTCACATAAAATCCCCTTTTCCGTCCAAACGTCAGTGCCTCATCAGTCTTACCTAATGGATCATTTGATTCCTCTCACTTCATTTAAATGTTTGATTATTTCTCCGTGAAAAGAGGCTCCTTACACGGGACCCTGCCGGCAGCAGGCCTGATCCGGTGAACTCTGCAGCTATACCTTCTCCTGCCTTATGATCCGTGCCGTCAGGAAGATTTGTTTACGTGCTGATCAAAACGGACGGCGTTACGGGATTTGATCATACGGCAGCTCATAAGCGAGTGATTTCAACAGAAAAAAACCGCACAATGTGCGGTTTTTCGTCAGGCGTGATGCACCTCGGTCTCATATTTTTCCCAAGCTTCATCAAATGTCGCCATCGTTTCTAAATAGTCGGCGCTCAGTTCTAAATAAGAACTGAGCTCGTGATAATCGCTTGACGTTTTCGGAAAGCCGTGATCTTCGTATGCCTGATTCGCAAACTGGCTGATTGCGTCCTGCGGCTTGGGATGCCTGTATTTCATCAAATAGTGATAAAAGGATTTCATGGGTTTCCCCTCCTGATGACTGTCTTTTGTTGTACTATTATACAATTCAAGTGTGAAATTACAACAAAAGAAGACTAGGAGAAGTCAAAATAATTCCGTTTCAAGATCCGTTCTGTCTCCATCAGCTCTTGATATGTGAGTGTTTCCGGTAATTTTTTTGCATTGACTAAAAAAAGCTGATTTTCGATTTCCGCTATGACCGCTTCCTCCTGATAAGTCATGCCGCAGGAGGAACAGGCGAATGCGGGTGTTTCTGTAATTTCTATGGCCCTCGTACCGTCAGGAAGCTCCCAGTACACAGCCGCCTGACAAGCTGACGCCTTCTGATTGCCGCACCACTCGCATGGCTTCACGGCGACTCACCTCCGACTTCCGATCCTGCTTTTTGCTCTTTCTTTTGCTGTGCAATAAATTTCTTTTCTTTCAATTCATCTCTTTTTTCCCTGCGGTCTTTCAGCGTTTCATGATCAGGGTTGGATGTAAACGTTTTCCTTCTGTCGATCCTCGATACATTTTCCGGTGTGAACGAAACCTCTTTGTCCGCGAAAATGGCGCTCAGTCCGACCGGCTCACGTTTGGCCATCGTTCCCGGAAAAACAGATTCAAAATAGTCGTCGGCTTGATTCGGGATATAGTTTTCCGGCTCGGGATAAGATGTAATCACCCCTTCGAAGTTTCTGATCACAACTTTCTCCGGACTTTGGGAGAGCAAGTAGTTCGGCTGCAGGGCGATTTTACCGCCTCCGCCCGGGGCGTCGACGACAAAGGTCGGCACGGCAAAGCCCGTTGTGTGGCCCCTCAGTCCTTCAATGATTTCCAGCCCTTTCGACACAGGCGCTCTGAAATGGCCGATCCCCTCTGACAAATCACATTGATAAATATAATACGGACGCACGCGGATTTTCACTAAATCATGCATGAGTTTTTTCATAATCGGCACCGAATCGTTAATGCCTGCTAAAATAACGGCCTGGTTACCGACCGGAACACCTGCGTTAACGAGCTTTTCACACGCCGCAACCGATTCTTCCGTCAGTTCGATGCTCGTATTAAAATGAGTGTTCAGCCAGACCGGATGATACTTTTTCAAAATTTGACAAAGGTTATCCGTTATCCGCTGCGGAAATACAACGGGCGCTCTCGTTCCGATCCGGATAATTTCAAGATGGGGAATGTCACGCAGGTTTTTCAAAATATATTCCAGAATCTGATCGTTGATTAAAAGCCCGTCTCCGCCGGAAATCAGGCAGTCACGGATTTCCGGCGTTTCCCGGATGTAAGCGATTGCCGCATCGAGCTGTTTTTTCGGCACCCCCATTCCGATCTGTCCGGAAAAACGCCTTCTGGTGCAATATCGGCAATACATCGAGCATTGATTTGTCACCAGAAAAAGAACGCGGTCGGGATAGCGGTGCGTAAGACCGGGAACCGGTGAATCTTCATCTTCAAACAGCGGATCTTCAAGGTCATATTTCGTTTTGTGCATTTCTTCTGACAGCGGCACGGACTGCATGCGGATCGGACATCTCGGGTTATCGGGATCCATTAAAGAAGCATAATAAGGCGTAATGTTCAGGGGAATGGTTTTTACAGACATCCTGACGCCTTCTTCTTCCTCTTCGGTCAAATGAATGACTTTTTTCAGGTCATCGACGGTTCTTACAGTATGGGTGAGCTGCCACAGCCAATCATTCCACTTGTCTTCCGGCACATCTTTCCACAATTCAATCTCCTTCCAATGACGCTTCGGCTGAAACCATTTGTTTGTCAAACGAATTCCTCCTTATGAATGGCCAAACGTAAAGTCTTGCACCATATATTCATATTTTCGAGCCCTTCTGAAATGCGGCAGTTGTTCACAAGCCTGCCTCTGTAGCCGTATCCCGCATGGTACAAAACAGCATTCATCCCGTAAGACGCTGCACGGGCCAAGGAAAAAAGATGGATGATTCCCCGGCCCGCGAGTTCCTGCTCCAACGCTTTAAACAAGTGTGCCGTTACGGAGTTCCCCCTGTAATCTGACAGAACCGCGCAATCGGTCATTTCAGCGTGCCCCAATACCGGATTGATATCTGCGCTTGCCGCCCCAATGAGACGATCCTGATCGAATGCGGCATAATAGATGGTGTTTTCTCTCATTGTTTTTTTAATATAAAGGGGATTAAAGACAGGAGTCGGATAGGTAAGAAAAACATGTTTATATAAGTGCGTTAAAAGGTCTGCATCATCTTCGTCCGCTTTTCTGAACATCAGCGCGCTTTCTGCCTGAGTCAGTCCCCGCCGCGGTGTCTCATATAAACGGTCAACAGTCGAATCTTCTGATACATATGAATCTGACCGTCTCCGTTCCTCTGCTAAATAGCGCACCATCACAACAGCCTCATGCCCGTTGTAATACCCGTCTATGACACCCTCAACAATAAAAAGATGCTTGACAAATTCCGGCTCATCGCCGCGCTTGGCAAAGAAAATTACCTTTTGGGCTCCTTCTTGCTTTGCTTCTGCCAAAACGGCCGGAATAAGCGCCGTGATCTGTCCGTCATAACGAATGACTCTGAGCCGCTCATTGAAACGGTCTGCATCAATCTCGGCCGCTCCCTTTTCAGCCCTCAGTTCCTTTATCAGCTCCGTCACCCCCATCTGCCACCCCGCACCATTCCATGATAAAAAGAGAAATGATTTTGACGGCATCGATTAACGCCCGGATTTCAATGTATTCATTCGCCTGATGCGCCGCTTTGACTTCTCCCGGCCCGAAGACGATGACCGGCGTCTGTCCCGCGTGCTGCAAAAGCCCTCCGTCCGTTCCCCACGGGGACGCTTCACGAACCGGTTTTGCCCCTTTCATTTTCTCAAAAGAAGATTCCAGAGCGGAAATCAGCGGATGCTCATCCGGGAGATCATTCGGAAGCCACTGAGCCCCAAACCATTCTATTTCCGCCGGGTGGTGTTTAAACCACTCATCCCGGTACTCCAAATCTTTCAGCCAGCTTGCGAGCTCTTCTTTTACTGCTTCGGGCGTTTCATCCGGAGCTATTCCGCACCTGCCTTCTATCACCACACGGTCAGCTACCGATGATGGCCACGTTCCCCCTTGGACGGTGCCGATATTAATGGGAACCGGGATCGGAACGTCCCGATAAAGCGGGTCTGTGATACGGGCGTTGCGGACGTGTTCAAGTTCTTTAAGGGCTGTGATGACATGCAGGCTTTTTTCAATGGCGCTCACCCCTTCATAGCGGGTGCCGCCGTGTGCGGACAATCCCCTTACCGTAATGCGGAACCACATAGACCCTTGCTGCTTAACAAACAGCTTTAAATTAGTCGGTTCGGGAATAAGCGCCCCGTCAGCCTTGTAGCCCCTCATAACAGCCGCCAGTGTTCCCGTGCCGCCGCACTCTTCATCTATGACACTTTGAAACAGAACATCTCCTTTTAATGTAATCCCGCAGGCTTCAAGCGCTTCTAACGCAAACAAGAGGGCTGTATTGCCGCCTTTCATATCCGTTGACCCGCGGCCGTAAACTTTGCCGTCCTTTTCAACAGCGGTAAACGGTTCATACGTCCATGCGGCGGGATTTCCTTCCGGGACAACATCAATATGTCCGTTCAGTATCAGTGATCTTCCGCCCCCGGCCCCTTTCTTTACAGCTGTGATATTCGGGCTTTCATGGAAGTCTTCGCGTTCTGATATAAAATAAGGATGCTCTTTCAAATGTTTGACACTCGGCTCCCATACATCAATATCCATGTCAAACTGTCTCAGTTTTTCTAAAACGACTGCCTGCGCGTTAAATTCATGGCCGAACGTGCTTTTTTCCCCGATCAGCCGTTTCAGCAAGCTTACCGCTTTTGCTGTGTTTTCTTCCGCCCACTCAGTGACTTTCTTTTCTAATTGATCCATGGACAGGCCCCCTTTTAAGAAAACATTCTCCCAATCTGATCTCGGCATCCGTTGTTTGAATGACATCGTCTATGGTCGTGCCATTCAGCAGTTCCTCAAGAACAAAAGCCCCATCATCTATGCTGATGACGGCTTTCTCTGTAATGATGAGATCTGCACAGCCCGCTGCTGTAAGCGGCAATGAACAGCTTTCGACAAGCTTCGACCGGCCTTTCTGATCGGTGTGGCTCATGACGACAACTACTTTTTTCGCGCCTTGGGCAAGCTCCATCGCCCCGCCCATTCCGGGCACTTTTTTTCCCGGCACGAGCCAATTGGCGAGATCACCTGTCCTGCTGACTTGGAGCGCGCCTAAAATGGTAATATCTATCAGCCCTTTTCTGATCATGGCAAAAGACAGAGCTGAATCAAAATAGGAAGCACCCTTAACTGTACTGACAGGAAACCCGGCCGCATTGCATAAAAGCTCATCCTCCTCTCCGCGCTCCGGACTGCCGCCGATCCCGAGGACGCCGTTTTCCGCCTGCAGCATGACCTCCATGCCGGCCGGCAGAAAGTTCGGCACTAAAGAAGGAATGCCGATCCCCAGGTTGACAATCATACCTGAGGTAACTTCACTGGCGGCCCGCCTCGCGATACTCTCTCTTTCCGCTATTCCCAAGCCCATTTCCACTTCACTCCTTCACTTTGCACGACACCCTCCACGAAAACGCCCGGCGTTACAATATGCTCGCTGTCAAGTTCGCCGGCAGGCACAATCTCTGCCGCCTCAGCAAATGTTCTTTCGGCCGCCGCAGCCATCAGAGGGTTCATGTTGCGCGCCGTTTTGTCAAACGTCAGATTCCCGAATTCATCAGCAGTATGTGCGGACACAAAAGCGAAATCAGCCGTCAGCGCTTTTTCAACTAAATAGGACTTTCCGTCAATCGTTACGGTTTCTTTGTTTTCACAAACGGTTGCGTTATCAATGCCGATATCAGTTAATATACCGCCTAGCCCCGCTCCGCCTGCGCGAATCCGTTCAGCAAGCGTCCCTTGCGGCGAAAATTCCACCTCAAGCGCTCCGTCAGTCATTTGTCTGCCCGCGACAGGATTTGAGCCGATATGGGAAGCGATCAGCCTTTTTACCCGCTTATGAACGATAAGCGGGCCGATGCCGATTTCCGGAAATCCGGCATCATTGCAGATGACGGTCAGCTCTTTAACGCCGCTTTCCAAAATCGCTTCGATTAATGACGGAGGTGAACCCACTCCCCCAAAACCGCCGAACATGATGACAGATTCGTCCTTGACATCGGCAATTGCTTCATGAATATCGATTTTTTTATGAAAAATAGACATATCAGCTCAATCCTTCTTCATCATTTTTTCAACTTCTTCTGCGGCCTGTGAAAATAGATCTGACAGCTCATCCAGCTCGGCATATGAAATCGTGAACGGCGGGGCGATGATGACGGCGTCTCCTTCTCCGCTGTCAATACCGGGCTTTGCAGGGTAAATAAGCAGGCCCCGTTTTTTTGCCGCTTTAATGATTTTTTCGGTGAAGGCCTGTTTTTTCGAAAAAACGTCCTTCGTCGTTTTATCCTTAACGAATTCAACCCCGATCAGGAGGCCTTTACCGCGGACATCCCCAATCACCCCGCTGCGCTCTTTGATTTCTTCTAATTTCCGCTTCAGCATTACGCCTTTCTCCTCTGACTGCCGAAGCAGCTCGTGTTTCTTAACATAGCGAAGCACTTCAAGCGCCGCTCTTGCACAGTATGGGTTGGCACTGTACGTATGTCCGCTCATAATGACCCCGGAGCCCCGCTTGATCGTTTCAATGATGTCATCAGACGCAACAGCTGCCGCTATCGGAGCGTAACCGGCGCCTAACCCTTTTCCGAGCACCGCGATATCAGGTGCGATCCCCCAATGCTCAGAAGCAAGCATCCGCCCTGTTCTCCCGAGCCCCGTCATGACTTCATCCGCGATAAACAAAATACCGTGCCGGCGGCAGACCTCCTCAAGCGCTTCATAATAACCTGCCGGCGGAGTGATGGCCGCCCCGGCTGCTCCGACAATCGGTTCTGCGACAAATCCCGCGATAAATGAGGAACCGATCCGTTGAACAGCCGTTTCCAGTTCAGCCGCCGCAGCTTTCACAAATTCCTCTCCCTGCAGCTCAGAACGATACATATTAGGCGCTGAAACGGCCGGAAACCGTTCAAGCAGTTGGGTGAAGCGGTATCTCCGTTCGTAGAACCCTGATAATGAAAGCGCTCCCAAAGTAATGCCGTGGTAACTGCCCCATCTTGATAGAAAGACGGATTTTTGGTATTGCCTTTTTTCCTGCCAATATTGAACGGCTATTTTCATCGCTGTTTCGACTGCCTCTGAGCCGCTGTTTACAAAAAATGACCAATTCAGCCCGCCCGGCAGATGATCGGCCAGAAATAAAGCCAGTTCTTCTGCCGGAGTACTGGTGAATTGCGAGCGATACACAAACGAAACAGAGTCAAGCTGCTCTTTTAAAGCTTGTATAATATCCTCTGTGCCGTGGCCGATATTGCAAGTGACCGCCCCCGATGCTCCGTCAAGATACTTGTTCCCCTCCTGATCATACACATATGATCCCTTTCCATGACTGACTGACGGATAATTCCCGTCAAGCTCCGGTTTGATTAAATAGCTCCCCATATCTTTCCACCTCGAAAACCCATTTGCTTCATTGTATGAACAGATGAATAACCGCATTCTTATCCTTCAGAAAGTTTTTTGCAGAAAATGCCTTTCTGTAAAACAGGCTGCCGGAGATGTCCCGACAGCCTGAAGAGCGTTCTGGAAATTCTATTCCTATTGTTGATTTTATTCTTTGCTCAGCTCATCATCACATCATTTTTGATCTGAATCAGTATAAGCAAAAGGCGGAAAATTCCCGTCTTCTTTACCGTATGGGAATCAATATTTCACACAAATGATGATTCACCTCTTGTAAAGTATACCTTTCGATAATGGGCTGCTCTCTCTGATTGATAAATTATTTTTTTCGATCTCAGAAAAAACAGTGTTCCAAAATCCACTGACTGCCTCTTTTGTATGATCAAGCAAGAAAACAGCGTACTTCCCTCCGGAAAATGTACCGATCTGGGCTGGTTCAGGCACATGGTCTTGATTGATAACAAGACAAACATCATAGCGGCATTTCTCTTTAGGAGTACGATTCGGATGATCTTGCGGAATTCCTAAAATGACAGAATGATCAAGCAGGCCATTCAATTGCGCCCAGTTTTTAAATGACTCCATCAGTTCTTTGTTTTGCTTTCCGCCATACTCTCCGACGTTTCGGAAATAAGCAATTCTGGATTCGGGTAATTCTTCAATCGTTATGTTCACATTTTCTCCCCCTTCTCCAGAAAGGTAATATGTATTAAAATGTTTTTCAAGCTGATTTTTCAGCATGGAAATAACAAAAAGCCTGCAGAAAGTGATGTTCTCTGCAGGCTGATTTTCATTATAGGATTTTTTTCAGTCTAACAAATAAAAGCCGCACCGACGATGATTAATAAAATAAACAATACAACGATCAGCACAAAAGTGCTGGTTCCGCCTCCGCAGCCGCCGTGCCCGTAACCATAGCCAAAACTGCCGCAACCGTAGCCATATCCGTATCCGTACATACGCAAATCATCCTTTCTTCTTACGATATACGGCATTGTATGCGGGCCAACTCCCAATTGGTTTATGCGAATGCCCAACTATGTAAGAAAATAATGAAAAATTGTATGCACGCGCCGAAATCTTTTGAAACCGAGTTTTTCATAAAAGCGGTTTACACCGTCCATCCCGGACGTCACAAGGTATACGGTTTCCATGCCGTTCAGCTTTGCCGCCGCCATCAGCTCATTCATCAATATCGATCCGTAGCCTTTTCGTTGGAATTGATCCAGAATTGCGACTTCTTCTATTTTTGCGGTTTTATCTGCTTTGTTGATGAAAAGCTCTCCGCAGCCGATCGGAATCGTTTGCGAGGCGTCGCTGTAGCACACGACAAGCATAACCGTTCCGTCCTTATACAAAGGATATTTCCGCTCAAGCTTTTGTTCGGCCGCCGCCTCGCCAATGTAAAGGGCATCATAGATGTTCATAATAGACGACCCGTCGGCGAGGCTTTTTTCCGTCCCCCAAGCAGTGAGCGGGTGCCCGGCCTGCAGGTCCCCATTTTCCAGTTTCCTTGCAAAAAACAGCTCATCTTCCACTACGCAGCCCTGTTTTACCAGAGTTTGTTTCAGAAGAAGCGGAAACGTGTGCTCCGGAGCCGCTTTCACATGAATATAATTGGCTTGAAGCATGCCCGGAACGGACGAAAAAAACGGCAGGAGTTTGTCTAACGGAAATGTACGGTGCAGCTGAACAAAGTTATGCGAAAAAATCTGCGGCAAAAAAGGGTCCGTATATACACTGAAATGCTCGAACCTCTGAATGCCGGAAGTAAGCTCTATATACTGCTTCTCGGTTTTATCAAATTGATCGGTCATAAAAGCTCTCCTTTTCCTTACACATCCGACTGCATCTCTCAACCTTTTGTTATATTGAGATTTCTCATAATTTCATCGTACACCGGATAGAACGGCATTCCAATTGGTAATTGTTTAATTTGCTGAAAGGAAATGGGTATCGCCTTCTGATTCGCAAAAAAGCGTTTCGCTACGTCATGACTGATCGGATGGAGAACCCCTCTCAAATAAACATAAAATTCCCGTTCAATGCGAAACAGCATTCTCCCGGGCAGATGTTGAATACAGCCCGATGTCTCCCGGCTGATCGGCGGACCGTCCGGAAGCGATTGTATTTCGGCCCGCTCTAAAGCCGGGATGTCATGCTGTTTAAATCGGTAAAAGCGAAATGCGCTATGATCAACCAGCCTTTTCTCCCCGTCTTCTATAAAATAAACATGAAACTGATCCCTGACGAGCTGAAAATTCGGAATACTGACGGAGTTCTCTTCCTCATATTGAAATAAAAACGGATCCGGAATGACGACGGTTCTGCCTTCATATAACGAATGCCAGCGCTCGTTTACAGGCTTCCTTTTATTTCGGTCAAGCTGATATACTTTCTGATCCGTCCCCTTTACAAAGGATCCGTCGATCAGGACAGACGGAAGCGATTGATACGTGTTCTGAAATGAGTGGGGTGTTTTATAGGTCGTATCCAACACTTCTTTTATCGGCAGAAATGATGTAAATGTGTTGAGCCTGCTCCAAAAAACAGAGTCTCCGTGATTCCAATGCATAACATCTTCGTCCCAAAAGCTGCCGAACTTCTCTTTCACACGCTCAAGCAATGATCTCCGGTGCATCACTGAACAGTGATCAACGAGAAAAGCGGCCTGATCTAGCACCTCTTCAGCAAAACGATAGAAGTGGAATTGTTCTGTTCCGCGCCCGTTTACATGTATCACCTTCTGGCTGGAATAGACGGCATCAAACTCGCTGTATTGATTAAGCGCTTCCGCCATGCGGCTGAGCCTATCCGGATGAAATACGGTGTCGTCTGTCAAATAAGTGATGTATTCGCCTTTAGCCCGTGAAAGCGCATCATTAATCAAAACGGCATACCGGGTGGACTTCAGCCGTTCGGCAGGATTGATAAAACTGTTGTCATAATATATGCGAGGATCTTTTATATACGTACTGATGGCAGCCGAGGTTTCTTCATTTGAATGATCATCCATTACAAACAGCTCCCAATTGCTGTAGGTCTGATGCAAAACACTTTCAATCGCCTGTTTCACAAGATCCGGTTTGTTGTAACTCGTTAAGATAATTGAGATCTTCTTTTCCATCCCATCACCCCTTCTGTAAAAACATAAAAAACGGCTCCGAAAGAGACAGAGCCTGATATCCGTTATTAAAAAGCACCCCAGCTGACGATGCTTGAAATCGCGACGTTTGATCTCGTATTATTGAGCGGATTTTGAAAAACGGCCAAATCTGACAGCACTTCTTTGACAATTACGTTTTGCAGTGTGCTGCCGTTAATCAGATTGACGCGTGATACAGGAACCCCAAGCTCTTTTGCCATTACAAGCTGACGCCGCAAATCTGAATGATCTCCGGACGGCTGACGGGATAACAAAAGAAGAAGAAGCAGTACGAGCTGAAATTCCTCCTCAAAACCCCCGTGTTTTACAGTTTCTTCCGAATCCAAAATATTCCTCTCCTTCATTTTTTAATCTATACAACGTATGTCATACTCTTACAAACCGCATAGGCAAACAAAGCCTGATTCGAAAATTCAGCTGTTTGATTAAATATTGAAAAAAACACAAGCAAAACGGCATTCGACTTATACCAATCTCTTCAATCAGGAATATGAATAAACGTGAGGTTGAAATTGTTAAAGGAGGTGTATGTTCGCATGAGCGAGGATCGTTTGGAGCTTAAAAAGGCGTTATTGAAAACTCTTTTAGCCCCTGTATTTGACAACAGCGCTTTATCTGGCGGCACAGATGGAGGAGATAATGTGGAAAACAAAGTAAAAGATTTATTGGAATCGGCAATTGATGCAAAAGTAGATGAAGCAGCGGCGAAAGACAGTCTCAGCGCACAATCTGTATTGGGAAGCGGTATTTCATTAGCGGCGAGATGGATTTTTGCAAGAATTCAGCCCGGCACTGTCATCAGCATTGTGATGGATTCAGGAGACATGATCGGCCCGGTTCAATTTGTTGCCTTTGACGAAATTCACGGAATCGTTTTTGTTACGCAGGAAAATTCCGTTACACCGGCAGGCTCTGCTACAACATTGCTTGACGTCGACAAAGTTGAAAGTGTCACGTTCACTTCGTAACAGCATATGAACGTTTTATATATCCGTTCAGGATATAAAGGCATATACACGTATTTTGACCGCTGGATCGAGGAAGGCTTTTTACAGTCTTCCGTCCGCTTTTTTTCTGTTTCTGAGTTTGAGGAAGATACCATCCGCAGTATACGGGCATTCAAACCAGACATCAGTCTGATGATGACGGGAGACCGTATTCCGTCTGAATGGCTTCAATGGCTGAAGACAGAACAGATTCCCGTTTATCTATGGATGACGGAGGATCCTTTTTATTTCGATGTGAGCATGACAATCGCCCCTTTCGCCGATGCCGTTTTGACGATAGAACAAAACGCGCTTGATGCTTACCGGCAAATGGGCTTACAGCACGTATATTATGTCCCGATCCCCGTTAATCAGCGGCTTTTTAAGAAACAACCTGCTGAAGCCTCTCTTCACACAAATCTGCTTCTGATCGGATACCCTTACCCGAACCGCGTTGAACTGGTGAAAGCAGCGGCGAAGCTTCCGTATACGCTTCGTATTATCGGGAAGGGATGGCGCAGACATCTGCCTAAAAAAATCGCCAGGCAGCAAAATGTGCTCGTAATGGATGAATGGATTGAACCCGAACATGCCGCATTATATTACAACAGCGCAGACGTGGTCTTAAACCCTCACCGTTCTTATCGGTTTGCGCTCAATCAGAACGGACGCGGCATCGAAAATATCAGTTTAAATACGAGAAGCTTAGACATTGCGGCTTGTCAGGCCTTTCAGCTGACAGACCTTTCTCCCGCGCCCCCGTTTTCATCCTTTGTTTCTTACAGCGGGCTTGCGGATTTTGCGGATAAGATCCATTTTTATATGGCAAACCCGGGTGAACGTAAACAAATCGCGGCGCTTAATTACCAAGAGACAGTACCGGCGTACACGTATGACCGGCTGCCGGCTGTGCTTGCGGCTATCCGTTCCAGGACTTTCTCATGAAACGCTCTTCACATCAAAAAAAGCAGCTTGGATAAGCTGCTTTTTTCATGTTTATTTTCCGCTTCTGTCAGTCAGTTTTCTCGGGTCAACCTGTTTATTGACCTGCGGATGAAAGCCGATTTTATCAGCGATTCTTTCCCATGGCACCATTTTAAAATTTTGATTGGCCTTTTGGCCGTGATCTATATTTTCTCCATCTTGTGCGACAAAAAGACCGAACGGATATTCAGGCCCCAGACCGAAACCCAGAACGTCAATTCCGTCTGTATCGCTTGTGCCGTCTGTTTCAGGCCCGTCTGTTATCTGAAAGTCCGCAACATATTTGTTCTGTCCCTGTCTTTCATAAATCGCGTAGCTGCTGTTACCCTGGCTTGATGCAAGCAGATAACCTTTCCCGTCAGCAGCATAGTAAATCGTCAGTCCTTCAATATCAGGGGTTAAATGTCTGCCGTCGGCACGATCGATAACCGTTCCGTTACTGCCGCCGTCCGGCTCAGCACTGAACTTCCAGATGGCCTCATCTTCTTCTGCGATATAAAGACTGCCGTATTCATCGTCTGCTGCCATTCCTTCTGTCTGAGAATTCATTTTAAACGCCCTTACCTTTTTGCCGGATATGTATCCATTTTTATCCGCATTTAATTCGTATTGTTCAAATTCGCCTTCTTTCCCTGTCACCATCGCGTAATATTTTCCTGTTTTTTGACTGTGGTACAAGCTGAAACCGTATACTTCATCAATTGCTGATGCAATCGGGCGGTCTGGATCCGTAATGCTTTGTAATGTGCCGTTTTTCCCGTCAATGGCGTAAATCTCAATGGTATTCTTTCCTTCAGACCGATTGGATGCCGCCGCAATATCGACTTTTTTTCCGTTCAACGGAAAATCATAGCGGATATCAACATTGTTCAGCTTCCCGGTATGATAGGAATGAAGCATCTTTCCCTCTAGGCTGTACACGACTAAGCCTGATTTTTTATTGGTTGTGATCAATTTGCTGTTCTGAGGATTCTTGGAGTCCAGCCAAATCGCAGGATCATCAGCTGCATCACCGGCTGTATCAACCGGCTCCGTTTCTGCCGCCGCATTCACTGTAAAATGATAAGGATCAGACAGCTTATGCTTGGCCTGGGAAGAAACCGCACCGCACGTGAGCATCAATCCGGCTGCCGCGGTTAACAAAAGTGTTTTTGAATGATTCATTTTCCTTCCTCCTTTTATGAAAATGCACCTTAATTGTAAAATACATACAGGAAGTTCAGTGTTAAGTTTTTGTGAAGATTGTCCGCATATGAGAATTTATGAAGAGAAAAAATTGACGTGAGCAAATATTCTCGATGAATATTTAGTACATTGTTTTATTTGTAAGTTCTATTCTATTAACCGGGTAAAGCGATATGAAAGCGCATCAGATTAATGTTTTTCTCTAATTTTTGATTTATTGGTTTCTTTCATTAACTCGCTGAAATTGTTCAACATATGATGCATGGTAGAGAAACGAGAGTTGGAGGATAAGCCATGCCTAAACAGCAAGCAGTAGAGCTACAACCGTTTTTTCACGATAAAACTGTTCTCGTCACAGGCGGGACAGGATCAATCGGAAGCCAAATTGTAAAACGCCTTTTGCTCTTAACCCCTAAAGAAATCATTGTGTTCAGCAAAGATGACAGCAAACAATATGTGATGAAACAAAAATACGCGGATGAACAAAGACTGTCGTTTGTGCTCGGCGATGTTCGTGACTACAGAAGAGTCAACCAAGTGATGAAAGGTGTTGATATTGTCTTTCACACAGCTGCGCTGAAGCAGGTTCCGACATGTGAGGATAATCCCTTTGAAGCCATTCAAACCAACCTTATCGGCGGACAAAATGTCGCAGAAGCCGCTTTGCTGCAAGAAGTGACGCATGTGATTAATATCAGTACCGATAAAGCCGTTTATTAAGATACTTACCACAAACAAATCAAAAAAAGAAGCTTACTCTGCACTCCTTTCCAAAGCAGCCTCCAATAAATGCTGAGCAAATTGTTTATAAAATTCATCTAAGTCATTACTCGCTTCATCCTGATCTATATAACGGATACTGTAATTATCTTTATGGACAACCTTTATTGTTTTCTTCTTTAATTCCTCATAACGTTGGTAAGGTTCCAAAACTACACCCCCGCTTTCACAGGAGTATTATATGTATGTAATGGTTCGTCTCTTGACTGTTCTTTCTTTATCAAAGCCTCGCAAGCTTGTTCAAATGTATGGTTAACTTTTTTCTTTATCCAGCGTTCAGTACCGATTTCATCAGAGATGAAATCGGTGTTTTGTACTTGTTTTACTTTTTATATAGGTATGTGTTAATTGATTTTCAGCTATGTTCTTATACATAAGGAAATCATTTATATGTACGACATAAACTTTATTCTCTGGCTCTCTAAACCATTCAAAATCCGCAGCTATATCCACCCTTTTGCGAATTTCCTCAGACCTGCCTTCGATATTTTCGGTTCATCAAGTGTTCATTCCTTCCATATTATCAGTTCATTTACCCGTACTTCTTTAATGCAGCAGCAGCCTCGTCAACACAAATATTCCGCAATTCCGAAATCTTTATCTCCTTCTTTAACCATCATTCTTGTATCTTTTGTTTCCAACTAACCGCCTCCTTAAAATTCTCACCGAAGAAATTTACACTCCATTCAGAAAATTCACCATATATTCACAACATTATCCATTTATTTCAAAATTAATTGTTATACTATAGTTGTATTACATACCTAAACCAAGGGAGATGCTTTTAATGAAAAAAACAGCAATTGCTTTATTAGTTTCAACTATCGGTCTTACTGGTGCAGCTGCTTCAGCGAACGCTGCTGCTAAAAGTGAGCCAGCTTCCCTGCCTCACAGTAATCTTGAAGCCTTAACAAATACTGATAGCTTCCATGTTTTAAAAACTGGCACAGATCGCAAAAACGGTGTAGGCAAAGTCAATCTAGCTAGAACAGGGCCAGACTCATGGAAGACTGTAGTCAGCAGCTTCACACCAAACAATGTAACCAAGATCTCTCTGATGGGATTCCAAGAATCAGGCGCAACGGGCAGTGCCTCTGCGGATGTGACGTATGAATTAGTAAAGTCAGATGGAACTGTAGTTTCTACTGTTAGACCGAGTGGAGGAAATTATTCAAGAGAACAATTTTACAAAGTATTTAGCGTCAACACATCAAGCATCACAGGAAAACAATTGTATATCCGAGCTCATAATAATGACACTTCAGCCCAAGTAACAGTTAATGTCGATGTTTACTGGGACTACAATTATTAATGCATTGAGAGGGTTTCCCTCTCTTTTTTATTTTTAAAATATTTGTTTAAAATAATAATGCAGACTTGTGCTTAAACTGAATAATACTCAAGATGCTTATTTGCTAATCTTATATTTGACTTTGTTGAGTTCATCCATCACCATTTTAACGGTACTCAGTAATTCAAAAATATGTTCTTGGTATCCGCCTCCTGTGGTCTTTTTCAATTACTCTCTAATTATCATTCAGCCTTTGAAAATATAAATGTGTCTTTTTCATCATCTGAATCGTCAAATAAACCTTGGAGCAGGAATGCTTCATATATAGAGCCTCCGTCAATGAACGTTACTTCTTCACTAAGTATCCAATTGAGCGCTCATCAGCTTTAACACATCGTCAACAGAAAAGATCAGCGGATGAGGTGAGGTTTGAAGACATTATTGCTGTTCAATATGACATTCCCTAGTTTTGCAGCGGTTTTTCTAGGAAACAATACCACTTACTGAATAATTTTAAATTTTGATATATTTGTTTTTGGAGGTGAAGATTCATTTAATTTTTTATACCAAATACGAATTTTTTGTCCTTTGCTCAAGTCATCTTTATTGTTAAGTTGACTAAGCCCCAGTAAAACTATATCCGATCTATACTTTTCAATAATCTCTTTTTCACTAAGATTTTCATAGTCTTTAACATCAGCTTTTTCATTAGGTATGAGAATTGCTTGATTCTCTCTTTTTAAAATGACATAGCCGACCATAGTTTGCTCAGCCTCCATAAAATGTTTGTTATGTTGGTTTTGACACCCTAATGTTATACATAACAAAATTAATAGCATTATAAACACTCTATACAAGTTAAAACCGCCCTTCTTGCATATTTGTAACAAGAATAAAACACCGTTTTAGGAAATGACAGACTAAAACGCCTCATGTTTATGAATTTAAACAAATTCCTCCTAGACAAATGGAACACGGTGAGGTCTTCACCATTATAGAACCGCACAAATTGCATCATGAAATATTCAATTGACTGATCAACCACATCACCTTCTTTAAGCGATCTAATGTTTATATTATAAGGTCCTATAAGTCTATACACCTTTCCGCTTAATCATTTTGCTTATCTATAAGCAGTTTACATTAACTAAGGGTATGTACAGTTTTTCAGACATGTTCAGCTTGTCCTTGAAATGCCGGATTGCTTTATCTTGTTCTTTATTTAAAATGTTTATCATTTAATCATGCTGACTTAATATAATGTTTAAGTGTTTTTATATGGGGGAATATGTGTAAGGAGGCGGTTTATTTGAAAAACGATCAGAAAATAACACTTGACTCTTCTTTTGCGTTATCCACTCTTATTGTCTTACTTATTGCATTGTATCCATCCTATTCTTCTTGGTTTGTCACAATATTTCTTTTAGGATTTGCACTAATATACACATTTGAAAAAAAGAGCAAATCTTCAAAACTAATTGCTGTTATCTCTTATCCATTATTTATTGTTGCGTTTGTTTACAGCATAATAAACAGCATGTCATGATCCACTCTAAATTTGTTCTTAAAATTACGATTTTAAGTTAAGTTTAAACTGCATTATGTTGAGAATATCACCTTTAATTGGTAAGCTGACATCTAAGGTCATACTTATACAAAGCAGGTGATATATTGAATAAAATAATCGGAATGACCGGATTAATTATCTCCTTACTTGTGCAAGGGTTCTCAGCAAGTGATTCATTGACTCATAAGATCGCCATGGCTTGTCTATTCTTGTTCTTATTGGTTTATAATTTTAACCATACTAAGGAGTTCTCTAAAAAGTCTCTGGCGATTATAGGCGCTTCCTTTATTGTGCTAATGCTTGGAATTTATCAATTTCTCTTTTTTACCGATGATTACTTTGAAAGTCGCGGTTTAAATTTTGGATTTATCCTCTTACTTGAAATTGTTTTAGTTATTGGATTAGTGACTGCTGCGCTGAATTTAATTAAGCATATTGCAGACCGCTTAAGGAAAACACCTGATGGTAAAGAGCGTTGACTCTTTGCCTTTTTTTAGCTAACCATTTCTTTTTATGCCGTCTTTCTATGTACAAAATCAAACGCAATATCGACTTTTGCCGGCTCTCTTCTGTCAAATGATGAATTGACTCCAGACATTCCATCTTAATGGACTCTTCTTCATTTTTCACCAGAATTTCTCGATCAATTACCTTTTTGACAATTTACAAAAGATCCAGTCGCATTGCTCTCTTTGATAAGAACTCTACATTTCTAATAGCAAGATTGAATATTGTTTGTTAATACACTCGGCCCCAACTTTTGTGTCTTAGAATTTGAAAGGCGTACTTGCACTTTAACATTTGTCATTTCAGCTGATATAGAATCAATCCTTCCAGCCCAATTAGGACTCTCTCCCTCGGGAGTCGGATATAGTTTAAATCGCCAACTGATTTCCCCTGTTTTGGCGGCAAATCCTTCATAACTGTCGTAGCTTCCATAAGAAGATGGTTGAGGAAGGTGGACAGCAAGAATACTCATATTCGTTCTTGCAGCACTTGGCGGGTATAACTGCACTTTATAGATTAGTGCCGCACCCTTCGCATTTTTCAGTTTTTGATTTACCGGTTTGAGTACTGCACTACAAGGCATTGGACTTGCTTTCATTTGAGTTGGAGAGGCAATAACAGCAGCCAATAAAGGTATAACCAAGATAAATCGTTTCATCTACATTCCCTCACCTTTTTTTGTTAATTTCCCTTACTCCCGCCTTGAATATTCATCACTTTCGAATGGTTAGCTTCATTAAAAGGTGAAAAAGGCAGTACTGGAGCTAAAGGAGCTACTGGTGCTGCCGGTAAAGATGCGAAAATCAGCATATGAATTAGCCGTTCAACAAGGTTTCTCAGGAACATTAGATGAGTGGCTTGCCTCACTGAAAGCAACAGGAAATTGATCACATCCCTTCTCTAACGAGGAGGGTATTTTTTTCGTTTTTCAAATTAGAAAACCCCAAAAACTCTACATCCTTTTACAATTTTTTCAATGACTATGTTATGATTATTCCCAAAGGATTTTTGAAATTTTCAGAAAGAGGGGTTTGGATGAGCAAGATCGCTTCAGAAGTTGTTGCTACTACACTGAATGATTGGTACATTGCTATAAAGAAACAAAAGGTACATGAGTCAATAAAATATTACTCAGAGATTAAAAGCCTGTTCGATGATATGGAAGAGGATCAAGAAGTTCTTGCATATTACAGTTTATTAGAAGAAAGACACAAAATGTTGCTGCACTCTTCACGCGGAGAGCCTTTACAAAAGCACACTTATTTCACTGAAGAGAATGAAAATTTCATAAAAAGAACGAACGATAAATTGGAATATAACTTTTATTTATTCGAAGCAATGTACGAGGCATACAACAAAAATTATGATCGAGCAATTAACTTATATGGATTAGCTGAGAAAAAGCTTGCAGAAATTCCGGATGAAATTGAAGCAGCTGAATTCTACTCCAAGGTCTCCTACTTATACACTCTTGTTAAACAAAGCATTGTGGCACAACACTATATCAAGAATGCAATTGCAATATATAAGCGACACCCTGACTATAAATGTAAACTGGCAACTTCAACAATGATTGCGGCTGCAAACTATTCCGATATGAAACGGTTTGAGGAGTCAGAAACATATTATTTAGAAGCAATAGACATTGCACAAGAAACAAAGGATGAATATTTGGAAGCTCAGTTATATCACAACCTTAGTATCGTGTATTCTGATTGGGACAAACCTGATAAGTGCATTAAATCTCTCGAAAAAGCTATTGGAAATGAATCTTGGATGAATTCAAATTATTATATAAATTCTTTATTCATGATGATTAAGGAGCTATTTAAAATTGACGAAAAAATGAAAGCCATTAATTTTTACAATAAAGCACAGGAAAGACTCATATTAATGGAGAATAAGGTATACGAAGCCAAAATTAGCACCCTATACAACCTATATTGTGGTGAATTAAAAAACAACTTCAATAATTGCATCCGTTACATTGAGTTTTTAAAACAACAAAATGACCTTGAAAGTGTAGATGAATTGTCCTACATAGCTGCAAAAAGGTTTGAATCAATAGGTGCTTTTGAAGAAGCAACAAGCTTTTTCAATGAAAAAATTTGGGCTGAACAGAAAATGAATCAGGTGGAGGGAATCTTATGAAAAAAATTGTGCTTTGCGTATCTATTTTAACTGTAATTTTAAGTGGGGTAGCTTTAACGCAATTGAGTACAGATTCACCATCTAACATCCAGGTAGCTGAAAGGCCAGTCGGAGGTTAAAAATTAATTTAGCCCTACTCATATGAGTGGGCTTTTTATTTTATAATTTGTGGCCACCTGTCAAACCTGCTCTATGCAAAGCTGTGCCTCCAGGTGTATAAGAAACAACTCGTAAGATCGCTTTTAATCCGTATTTATTTCTTATCATCCATAACAAAATTATGGACGCATGAAAGGGGTAAGGAATTATCAGAACAACTGGGGTAAGCGATTCAAAAGCAAAAAGAAACAGTATGTTAAGGGCGCAGATATCTATGATAAGGTAAAGGCCCAGAGATATGCTAGTAGTAAAACAGGTAAGCCTTATTCAGTGGCCGCAACCAAAAAAAGCACAAATAAATAGTATTGCTCTAAACTTGTGTGGCAATCATACAAAAATACAAAAGGAACCGACCTAGACAGTAATGGAGGCGCACTTGTCACACCTGCAGATATTGACCGCTCATTAAAAACTGTCTGCTCCTAATCATTTGCTTTGCAGATTTATTCTGCAAGTGTCTTTTTATTTTATATAAAAGATAAGGAGCGTTATATGAAAAAGTCTTATGTTTTATATGGGATTTCAGGAGTTCTAATTGGTGCAATAGTTATATTGTTGATCTATGCAATCTTTATAAATAAAAGTGAACACTCTGTACGTACTTCTAAAATTAATCCAGCCGAAGATAAAATCTTTTTTATCTATTCAAATCCACTCATCAAGAAAAGCGTACTCATATCCACATCCCAAGGAGAAAAATTCAATAAACGATACTTTAAAGTACCGGATATACCATATATCCAGAAAAAAACCCTTCTTCAGACGATATCGTCTTGTTAGCTGAACATGAACCATATTATTACACATTAAATAACAAAACCATTAAGGATCATCAATTGTCAAATCCATTTGCTTTTTGGTATCTAGGAGAGGAACGTAAAAGCCTATAATGTCGACACCAATGGAAATGAACTGAAAGTAAATGATAAAAAGTTCAATAAAAAATATAGCCTGACTTTGCCCTCCCTAGTAACCATGGGAGAAAGCGATGATAAGTATATTTACGCCATTCAAGGAATGTCTTTGTACGTCATTGATAGAAAAACAGAAGAGATTATTAAAACGATTGGATTAGCTTCCTATGGAGATGTATTTGATCACTCTGAAAAATATGTTGTAGCTAGCTCAGAACATGAACTAACTGTAATCGAAAAAGGATCCTGGAAATCAAAATTCATAAAATATCCTGATGATCTCGAACAAGCGGACGCTGTGTATTACGACAAAAAAAGCGGTAAATTTTACGTTACATATATTAACAAATCCGGATACGCCTGCTTACTTGAGTACGAGAAAGATTTTTCTTTTGAAAAATTCGATTTAAAATTTCCGTATATGAATGCAAAGTTTAAAGATCAAAAACTTTATGTGATTTCACAAGAGGAAAACAAAAAAGGCATTGGTGGCTATATGGGGATTTTTGATATCCGTACTAAAAAGAAACTTAATGAATTTGATTTGCCTGAAGAAGAAACAAAAGTGCAGGACTTTATGGTTTTAGATTAAACATAAAGAATAAGTTGCAAAGCAAAAGCCCCTTCCTGAATAAGGGGCTTTAATTTTAAATTAAATAGATGTTTTATACGCGTTAATGGCTTGATTTCTCAAAAGCATATTATCTTTCGTCACCATTCCAAGATTGTATGCTTGTTTGATGATATCCAGCACTTGATTATCTGTTTCAGTTACAGCTCGTCCACCCGTTATTCTAGATTTCCAGTAATCGAACTGGTGATTTAATTCTGAAGTGCTTTTAAGGTTTTGATTATCAACCACTTTTCCGTTCTCGAGCGCATCTTTAAATTCATCAAAATTAATTGAACATTGCTGATTCGAATTACTTCCTGCGCCTTCTGTCGCTAAACTGCAAAATGCTAAAAACTTAGGGTCTTTCGTAATGTTGTAAGAGTTATTAAGGCCTTCCATAACATTCACCCTCTCTCAAATTTTACAACGTTGCTGTAAATGATTTTCATGTTTTTTCCAAATCCTTCAACTTGAATCTCATTTGAAGGAAGTTCGTTCATTGGAATTTCAATATATTTGTCCCATCCTATCACTATCCTGTTTTGCCCAAGTATAGCATCATATTTGTATATGTTTGCTTCACCTTTGTATAACAAATTTCTTCCGTTTGGTATTATTTCGCATGTTATTTATCGGTAATTCCAGCGAGGTATTCAACTTAAATTCCACCAAATATAAGATGAAAAAACAGTTTCTTTTCAACCAACAGCACCTTATTTCATTATTTCATACAAAAAAAGCTCTCAAAAAGAGAGCTTAACTTTGCAATACTTCTACTTAATCGTCCCAATCTTCGTCCTCTTCCCAATTTTCTTTTGCTTCTTCAAGCTCTTCCAAGAAAAATTGCAGAAAGTTATCTGCAACCTTGTCACCATAACCGGCTTCATTTGCCCAAACTATTACTGGACATTCGTCGTTTTCCATATTGTTTGTATCGAGGCAATAAGAGAATTCATCTACATCTTCTATAACGATAATACCGTCACTTAAATTATAATGAGTTCTATATTCCTCAGTAACTGTAACAACCCTTGCAGAAACTTTCCCATGGCCAAGTATATTTACCCCGTAAATTCCACCGGAGCCATATTTATTTAAAAACCACTTATAACTCTCGGGAAGTTTTACATTTAAACGATTTTGTATCTCTATGATTTTTTCTTCACTTATTCCGCCTGTAAAATCATCATCTTCAGCGTTTTCTTTAATAAATTCTTCAATTTCATGATAAGTCATCGTTACATTTCTCCTTTCTCAAATTGGCTCGCTCTCCATTTCCAATATCTTCGTTGGAAGCTTTTATACTGATTCCGCAACTCCCTGTCATTTCTAAAACTTTCCCCACCTTTTTTCAATCCATGGAGAACTTTTTTATTATTTTGATGAACAGAAGCTGGAATTTCCACCATCGTTCCTGGCTCTTCTTGAATTAAATGATGTAAGTTGATTTTTGTGCCATCATTAGCAAAAGGAGCGTCACCTTTTTTCATAAGTTGTAAATTTGTTTTTCCGCTTTCAGCATCAACTTTGTTTATATCAATATCTTTCAATGTGTATACTCTTCGACTTACATCTTTAGTTTTACCCGAAGCTTTTACCTTCCCTTTAACTTCAAAGGCGCCATACTTCTCTTTATTTAGCCAAGGGAGAGTTAATTCCTTACCTGTAAATGGCTTTCTGCGCTCATCTAATTTCTTCGCATTAGTTAATAGTTCATTTTTAAGGTTTTGGCTGTCAACCACATTGTATGGTACGTCACCCGCCAGAGCAAGATCATATTTAGAGTTATAAGGAAGCAGTTCTGGAAGTTTAACATCTTTAATTTTCTTCCCTGCCTGTCCTGCCTTGCTTATGACCTTCCCCGCCGCATCAGCTTTGTTAACGGCTCCCGCGCCTTTCGTTCCGACGACAGCCACAGCTGCTGAACCAATTGCATATGTCACCCACCTTGATCTGGAGTAAGCATCTCCGTTCACCATATCGTTTTGATACGATTCCTCGATTGCTGCTGAAACAGCATCATATGTTTTAACTGGATGAAGTACTGCATTCCCCAGCGCTAACAGGGTTTCTCCTGGATCGGTTATGAAGTCCCATAAACCGGTTACCGTGTCTTTCCCGACATCATATAGACCGACGCCGGCTCCTTTTAAAATATCCCAAGTCACTTCTCCGGCTTCTTCCATCTGTTTTGCTTGTTCAAGCTGAATCACATATTGCTGCTGGGAAGGTTCAAGATTCTCGTAACCGATCTTCTTGGCAATCTCCAAGTATTCATCAGGATCAGTTACTCCATCAGCGAGCTTTTTTTTCAGATCCTTGATTTCCCGCTCTTTTGCTTCTTCCTTCTTAAACGTTAAATATGTGTCTGAGTGTCTTGCAATCTCGCCTTTTTTCTTATGTATGTCACTTTCTCTGTATGCCTTGGCGTTATAGTGAAGCGGAGTAGCGTTTTTCCCTTTTCCCGTAGCGTTTAGGAGCTGTTGAAAATCTGCCTGAATGAAATGTTCATTTGCCTCGGTTTCTGCGTATTCTTTCGTTAGATCGTGATCAAGCTTTCCGAGCTTATGTATGGTCTCATCCCGTTTTTCATCTGCTGAATCCAGCTTTTGATCGACATCTTCTGTCGAGAAAACTTCTAGATGAACGATATCACTGATTTCATCAAGGATACCTTTCATTTCATTGCGCTGCTCCTGCATGATGGCTTTTGATTTATTCTTCGCATGGATAAGCTCGTGTTCTAAAAAGGACTCTTCCACAAACGAATCGGCCAATCCGGCATCAGCTACTTTTCCTGAAATACTGTTAAGAAACGCAATCTTCATATCCATCAGATCAAGCCAACTGTCTGTGACACCAGCGTGATCTTGAAAGAATGCTTTAATGTTGTCTGCGCCTTTGCCTGAAAACTCACTGTCGTCTAAGTCAGCCATTCCCTGAAACGCTTTTCTGAGATTGATAAATTGTTCTCTAATCTGATCGTATTGTTTCGCCCGCTTTTCTGCGGCTGAAATGAACGAGGCTGCTTCAAATACTTTCATTTACGTCTCCTTTCCACTTGATCTTATCTAAACTCTCTATTCTGAAACATATTTATAATATTCTTTAATTTTCGGCTTTACTTCCCAGTATTTAGTTCCGTTTGATGACACCAACATGTCAAACCATATCTCAAAGTTAGAGTCTAAATATACCGTATCTTCAATATTATCAATTGAATCCAGATACAACATATATCCTAATCCCTTATTTGATTTGTGTTTACATCAATAACATACCTGCCATCATAATGATACCCAATTAGGACATATCCCTTAGGGAAGTCTTGAACTTCATTAAATCCAATTATCCCTTCTGTGCTTAGAAGCTCAATACCATTAAACATTTCCATTCCATTGTGATTGAATAGGAACTCTTTATAATCATCAGGCAAAGTTACCCCTAACATCTTTTCTAAACTATTAATTTCTTGAGGACTGGCTGGGTCTCTGAATCGAAAAGCAGCATCTTCCATGACATGCCCTCCATGTTGGAGCATAGGAAAAGTTCCGTATTTAGAAACAGCTTCCTTTATCCCATCAAGAGTCATGCGAATTAACTTTCCTTCTTCCATTTAAATTTCCCTCCTTTATGGTGTTTAGGTCACTAAATTTTACCACGCAACTGCATTTGAGTGTCCTAAAATGCCAAACGTAATTTACAATCTTTGGTTTTATATTTATAATAAGGAAGGTTTGTCCGATATAGAGACAGAACAAACAAATTTGGGGGAATTACATTGAAGAAATGGCTGTTAGGTATTGGCGCATTATCTCTAAGCTTTTCTTTGGCTGCGTGTGGATCTGATTCTGCTTCTACAGATAAAACAGATTCAGATAAAGCTAAAACAACGCAGCAAGAAGAAAAGGATGCAAAAGAGACAAAGGCAGACACTCAATCAAATGACAAAAATGAAAAAGCCGAAAATGCTTCAAAGAAGGATTCGTCGGATAAAAAGGCGTCTGACAAAAAGAAAAAGCTGGTCGATGTAACATTTAACAGAACAGTTGATGGGAATACGATTAAAGTTAACTATAAAGGCGGAGTCAAAACTGTTCGTTATTTACTTGTTGACACGCCTAAAACTAAGAACCCAAACTCTTGCGTACAACCATATGGTGAGGATGCTTCAGCAAGAAACAAACAGCTGGTTAACAAGGGAAAACTTCAACTGGAGTTTGATAAAGGAGATCGTACAGACAAGTATGGGAGAATGCTGGCTTACGTTTATGCAGATGGCAAATCAGTACAAGAAACACTGCTTAAAGAAGGATTAGCACGAGTAGCTTATGTATATGAGCCAAACACGAAGTATTTAGACACGTATAAGAGCGATGAGCAAGCTGCGAAAGATAAAGACTTGAAGATTTGGAGTAAGAATGGATATGCGACTGATAAAGGATTTAATGGCTGCGCAACGAAACCGAAGAAATCAGTAAGTGTATCTAAGCCGGCTCAAAAGTCAGTTACAACACACCAATCCGAGACACATAAATCGAACTCAAGCAGTTCAGCATCAAGCAGCTCTTCTAACTCTGCACAAGCCTCCCCTTCTGCTGGAGGAACAGAACACTTTGCAAACTGCACAGAGCTGAGAAAGAAATATCCGCATGGTGTACCAAGCACTCACCCTGCTTATACATCTAAAATGGATCGGGATAATGACAACTTTGCATGTGAGAAGAATTAATTATTTTGAAGTCCTCTGAGGCTTCTTTTTTATTTGGGTATTTTCTTAGCATGTGAGGGAGCTCTGCGGCCCCCGTTTCACTGTTTAATATCAGGACATTCAGATGAAACTGATTTGAAAAATTGTTGCAAATTCTTATCTGCCACTAATGAATTGCGTTGACATTTCAAGAAATGAACAAAATAAAAACCCTGTTAATTACAGCGGCGTTTAATTAAAAAATGAACACGATTAGAATAGATATTCAAACAATACAATCCTTACAATATATTACGTTATTTTCGTATTCAATGTCAGACAGAATATTGTACGAATACTTCTGTTTTTACAGTAAATACAATAAAGAGGAGGTGCTGATTTTTTGGAGTTAAAAAACATCGTTCATTCTTACAACATTACAAATATTTTGGGTTATCTTAGACGCTCTCGTCAGGATATGGAGCGAGAAAAAAGAACAGGCGAAGATACGCTAACAGAACAAAATGAACTCATGAATAAAATACTGAAGTCGATTGAAATCCCCTATGAATTAAAAATGGAAATCGGGTCAGGAGAAAGCATTGAGGGTCGCCCTGTTTTTAAAGAATGTCTTAAAGACCTCGAGGAAGGCAAGTACCAGGCAATTGCTGTTAAAGAAATAACAAGACTCAGCCGCGGGAGCTACAGTGATGCGGGACAAATTGTTAACCTTCTTCAAAGCAAGCGATTGATTATCATTACACCATATAAAGTTTATGACCCTCGAAATCCTGCAGACATGCGTCAGATTCGTTTTGAATTGTTTATGGCCAGAGAAGAATTTGAAATGACCAGAGAGCGTATGACAGGCGCTAAATACACATATGCGGCACAAGGGAAATGGATTTCCGGACTAGCGCCTTATGGATACCGGTTAAACAAAAAAACATCCAAACTAGTCCCAGTCGAAGAAAAAGCAAAAGTCGTTCAATTCATCTTTAACCTCTTTTTAAATGGGTTGAATGGAAAAGATTATAGTTATACAGCGATTGCTTCTCACTTAACAAAATTACAAATACCGACTCCATCAGGAAAAAAGCGCTGGAATCAATACACAATTAAAGCAATTCTGCAAAACGAAGCGTATATCGGAACTGTTAAATATAAGGTTAGAGAAAAAACAAAAGACGGTAAACGAACAATTAGACCTGAAAAGGAACAAATTGTAGTATCGGATGCACATGCCCCTATAATAGATCAAGAACAATTTCAACAATCACAAGAGAAAATTGCAAACAAAGTTCCCCTGCTGCCTAATAAAAACGCATTGGAATTAAGTGAATTGGCAGGCGTATGCACTTGTTCTAAGTGCGGTGAACCATTATCTAAATACGAAACTAGGCGAACGCGAGAAAACAAAAACGGCACGGAAAGTGTATATCACGTTAAATCACTCACTTGCAAAAAGAATAAATGCACTTATGTGAGATATAACGATGTTGAAAATGCCATTCTGGATTACCTCTCTTCTTTAAGCAACTTAGATAATAAGACTTTAACAAAACATATCACTTCAATGATTTCTAAATACGAAGACGTAAATAGTAATGTGAAAGCAAAAAAGCAAATGTCTGAACATCTTTCACAAAAAGAACAAGAGTTAAAAAACAAAGAGAATTTTATCTTTGAGAAATATGAGAGCGGCATTTACACTGATGAACTTTTTTTGAAGAGAAAAGCTGTTTTAGATGAAGAATTTAAAGAACTCCAGATTGCTAAGCATGAGCTCAATGGAACCCAAGAAGCGAAATCAGAAATAGACAGTAATACAGTCAGAAACAACATAAATAAGATAATTGATCAATATCACATTGAAACAAGCACAGAGAAAAAGAACGCGCTATTAAGAATAGTCTTCAAAGAAGTTATCGTTACGATGACACAAAAAAGAAAAGGGCCAATTCCGGCTCAGTTTGAAATCACCCCTATCCTGAGGTTTAATTTTTCGCTTTCGATCTCACCGTCACTGATAGTCCCTCACAATACAGTAAATACCTTAAAAAACCGATAAAGCCGTTTCCCCGGTAAACACAATGGGAGCTACGAAGCTGTTGTCCGAGAAGCTGTTTCATCAGGCGAATCATCATGTTCAAAACCGCGGTACGGTATTTTGTTCGGTCCGCTTCGGCAATGTGCTAGGTTCACGCGGTTCCGTTATTCCTATTTTATTTGAGCAGTTGATGGCAGGCGGTCCGCTCACCATTACGGATAAAAACATGACGAGGTTTTTTATGTCGATTGATGATGCCGCATCGCTCACCCTGCAATCTGCGGCGATTACAAAGGGCGGAGAAACGTTTATTTTTAAAATGGAGTCCCTGAGGCTCGAAGAACTGCTTCACGGGTTTGAGGAATATGCGTCCCGGCACGGGCTGCCGCGCCCCGCCGCTGTTGAAGTGGGAAAACGTCCCGGTGAGAAGCTTCATGAAGAACTGACCTCTCCTCATGAGACGGAATCTTTATATGAATGGGGCAATCTTTACGCGATATTGCCCGACCCCGCCAAACATCCGGAATTTCGGAAGGTCAATCTCCCCAGATATCAATCCGATCAGGCGCCGCTCATCACAAAAGACACAATCGTAAAGATTATTGAACGATTACATGAAGAAAAAAAAACATAGAAAAAAGGCCTGTCTGATAGGCAGGCCTCATTGCTGAGCTCTATTTTTCAAATAAATGCAGGCAGGCTTCATAGCCCTCTTCCTTCAGCTTGTCTTTCGGAATAAACCGGAGTGCCGCAGAGTTAATGCAATAACGGAGACCGCTTGGCCCCGGGCCGTCATTAAATACGTGGCCTAAGTGGGAATCCGCTGTTTTGCTTCTCACTTCCGTCCGGATCATCCCGTGGCTTGTGTCCAGTTTTTCGTCAACCTCTTCTTCCTCAATCGGTTTTGTAAAACTGGGCCAGCCGCAATGAGAATCGAATTTATCCAGAGAAGTAAACAAGGGCTTTCCCGATACGATATCAACATACAGCCCCTCTTCTTTGTGATCCCAGAATTCATTTTGAAACGGCGGCTCCGTTCCGTTATTTTGTGTGACTTCATATTGCATGCGGTTTAATGATTTGATTTTTTCTTCTTTATTAAAAGCCATCTTATCTGTCCCTCCAATGCTCATCCAGAAAGCCTTGACGTCCGGAACCTACACGGTAGCGCCCGTAGTGATCAGGATTTTTCTTATAAAAGTGCTGATGATAGCCTTCCGCTTCATAAAAAGGCTCAGCCTTTAAAATGTCTGTCACGATCGGCTTTTTAAATATGCCGCTTTCTTCAAGCTGTTTTTTTGAGGCTTCAGCGATTTGTTTTTGTTCATCATTATGGTAATATATCGCCGCCCGATATGAACTTCCGCGGTCTGCAAACTGGCCGCCTGCATCAGTCGGGTCGATCTGCTGCCAAAACAGCTCGACAAGCTTTTCATACGGATAAATGTCAGGTTGAAATGTGATTTGAACGGCTTCTCTGTGTCCGGTCGTTTCACTGCACACTTCTTCGTAAGTCGGATTCTCAGTATGGCCTCCTGTATAGCCGGACACCACCTTTTCAATTCCGGGCTGTTCGTCAAACGGCTTCACCATGCACCAAAAACAGCCGCCTGCAAATGTGGCGATTTCTTTTTTTTCTGACATACGGGTGCCCTCCTTTGTTCATACGTGGTATTATTATATTATAGCATGTATAAACAGAATAAAAATAATTCTGCTTTCAGGGGAAGCTAAACGAATGCCACGCTGACTACATATTGGAGGTTCATGATTTGAAAGTAAGGACACAAATGATGTATGATATGGAAGCTTTGCTTCGAAAAGTGTTTAAACAAATCAGAAATGAAGTTAATGAAATTCTAGATAAAGAGCTGTCCAGGAACGAATTCACCATTTTGCGGATTCTCAGTGAACAAGGGCCTAAAAAAGTAACGGAATTCGCCCCTATTCTTGAGGTCTCCGCAAGCCACATTACCGCAGTGACCGACGCTTTAGTAGAAAAGGAATGGATCACCCGCATCCGTTCTAAAGAGGACAGGCGAATTATCAGAATCCATATTACGGAAGCCGGGGAGAAAATTGTCGATCATTTCAACCAGAAAAAAACAGAATACTTTTTTAAACGGTTTGACTGCTACTCTGATGAAGAGCTTGCAACGTTAATCAAACTGTTCAGCAAGCTAGACAAAAAACGCTGACACGAAAAAACACAAATCCCTGAAAGGATCTGTGTTTTTTTTATGAAAACTTATTGTTTCGGATGATAATAGGAAAATTCAATTTCATCCGTGTCGAGATTGATTTTATCCGCTTTTACATACATGCCGTTGTCTAAAGGCATTTCTGACAGACGGATCTCGATGCTTTTATCCCCGGAATGAACGTGCACAAATGACGGGAGTTCATAAAAGCTGTC
The DNA here is from genome assembly GCF_018861275.1 of Bacillus sp. JNUCC-22. Taxonomy (NCBI): domain Bacteria; kingdom Bacillati; phylum Bacillota; class Bacilli; order Caryophanales; family Bacillaceae; genus Bacillus; species Bacillus sp. JNUCC-22. Next base: position 2,110,037 of record NZ_CP076408.1, read on the forward strand.
CATATAATTCAGCACAAAGCTGATCGGCAGGCTTAATTCGCCTAATGAAAACTTCGTCACTTTCAAAATCACATCTCCGTTCTCCTGTACGGACGGTTCAAATGTGACGACCGCATTAATGGAGGTTGAGAATGCTTTGATTTTACCTGCCACGTGCACATCGTTATTGATGTCCACTTTGTAGTCAAGCTGATTCGATGCCTTCTCATTTAAGTACGCATTCACAAACCTGGCAAGAGATTCTTTGGAGCTTGTGATATGAAAGCCGTACTCACTTTTTGTCTGATCTTGTATTTTCGCCTGCTCTCCCGGCATAACCAATAATGTCACAATTACCGCGGCGGCAATCACATTGAGTGCGAGAAGAACAAAAAACAGCGATTTCCACTTTTTCATCATTTCACCCTATTCTGCTGGTAACCCTTGTTTTTCAATGATGCCGTACAATCGATCGGCGATGAGTGCATACCCTTTTGCGTTCGGATGAAAATCATCATCCTTTGAAATCCGTCTGCTGCCGCTTTTTTGACTGAACAAGTCTTCAACATTCACCGCGGCGGCGTGAGGATCTTTTTCCAGCTCTTTTGCGGCGATCTTGTTCCAATCCGTTACAACCCCATTAATTTCTTTTAATTCAGGCAGCGTAAACGTGAATGGATTATACATGCTGACATACACCAGCTCTGCGTTTTCATTATATTTGCGGATTTTTGAAACGATCGCCTTGAATCGTTTTTCAAAAGGTTTCTCTTCCTTTTGGAACGGCTGAACCGTCAGCTGCATCATATTCTGGCGGAGCACCTTCATTAAGTCATTACCGCCGATGGTAAAAAAGATATAGTCGGCGCTCTTTAATGATTTCTGCACTTTTTTATTATCAAGCTTTTCCAGCAGGTCAGACGTTTTGTCACCCTGCACCGCATAATTTTTAATATCAACCGTTTTCACATGTCCCTTTTTCTTAAGAGACTCCGCTGCCCTGCCGACGTATCCTGAACCGTCAGGATCTCCTACTCCTTCAGTCAATGAATCACCGACCGCAGCTATGACAATATGATCTTTCGTTTTCGGTTCTTCAGTGTCAGAACCGGTGCGCTGGACAGAACAAGCTGATAAAAGCAAAGCCAGTCCGGCGATCAATGAGAACATTCGCAGCTTCAATCTGGTTGCTCCTTCCCCGTCTACTAGTGGAAAGTGTAACATGTTTTTTCAGATTTGAAAATGTCTAATCTGCCAGTTTACTTGAGCTCCTCAGCCGCTCTGACATCTGAGAGGATGTCATCATACGGAACCTTCTGCACGCCGTCATAATCTTTAAGCACCTTGCCATCAGGTCCGACTAAATAAAAAGAGGTTTGATGTATGACCTGGTCCTCTCCCTCCGGCTTTTTGACGATTGCTTTAAAGCTGTTCAGGGAAAAATCTTCAATGTCCTTTTGGCTGTAACCGGTCAGAAAATCCCAGTTGCGAAGCGAAAGCGGATATTTGGAAGCAAAGGCTTTCAGCTGTTTCGGCGTATCCTTTTCAGGATCTACACTGAACGACACAATCCGCACGTCCAGATTCTCAGCCTTCAGTTTTTTTTGCAGTTCGGTCATGTGGGCCGTCATCGGCGGACAGACCGTATTACAATTTGTAAACATAAAGTCGGCAATCCAGACATGCCCCTTCAAGCTTTTCAGTGACACTGTTTTCCCGTCTTGGTTCTGGTATGAAAACGGTTCAATCTGATAGTTCAGCGGGTCTTTTATCGTTTTCCCCCCGCAGGCGCACAAGAGCAGCAAACAAAAGACGGCAGCGAAGATTTTCATTTTTTTCATTTCCATTCCCCCCATGGATAAAACGCTTACAGCATTCATCATAAAAAAATTCCCGCACCCTCCCTTATCAAAAGGAAGGCGCTAAGGAATATGCACCGTTAGGCGTTATGTTTTAAAATCTCTTGGTTGAAAACGGCCTCGTAATCTTTCCACTTCATACGGCGCTTGACATATTGTCGGAATGAATACACTGTTCTCACACTTTGTGAAGCAAAAACCTCTCTCAAATAAAGCTCAAGGTGCTGATGAATTTGAAAAAAATAATGTTCACCTTCCGTGACAACCGGTATTTCTGTCACTTTTACCTGAATCCCGTCCTGTCGTTTGAACTCTAGGCTTTTGAGTAACAAGATATCAATCCTTCTTTTTCGATTGTTTTCTTTTTATTATATACAATCTGAGAAAGCGTGTCTGTCATTTTGCGCGGCCGTTCTAAAAAAAGTCAGATTAACAGGTGGAACAGATCCTGATCTTTATTCACCTCTACGTAATGAAATCCTTTTTGATTCATCCGGGCAATGAGCGCGCCGTAATCTTCCCGATGCTTGAGCTCAATGCCGACCAATGCGGGGCCGCTGCTTTTGTTATTTTTTTTCGTGTATTCAAACCGGGTGATGTCATCATCAGGCCCAAGCACTTCATCTAGGTATTCGCGAAGCGCTCCCGCCCTTTGCGGGAAATTAACGATAAAATAATGCTGCAGCCCCTCATAAATCATGGAGCGCTCCTTCATCTCCTGCATTCTGCCGATGTCGTTATTCCCTCCGCTGACCATGCAGATGACGTTTTTCCCTTTAATCTCTTCCTTGTACAGATCAAGTGCTGACACGGACAATGCCCCCGCCGGCTCCGCTACGATGGCGCATTGATTATATAATTCGAGAATCGTGCTGCACACTTTTCCTTCCGGGACAAGCACAACGTCATCGACAACGGTTTCGAGCGTTTGAAAGGTTTCGGCGCCGATTTTTTTTACGGCCGCCCCATCGACAAATTTATCAATTTTCTCAAGTTCAACCACTTGTCCGGCTTTTTTCGATTCAAAATAGGAGGCTGCGCCCTTCGGCTCTACCGCTATGATTTTTGTATCCGGCGAGATGTTTTTCATGTACGTGCCGAGCCCGGACAGGAGTCCTCCTCCCCCTACGCTTGCAAAAAGAAAATGCGGTTCAACGTCAATGTCATTTAAAATTTCGATGGCAGCCGTTCCCTGTCCGGCCATGACATCGGGATCGTCAAACGGATGAATAAACGTGCGGTTTTCTTTTTCACAGCATTCCGCAGAACTCTTATACGCATCATCGAAAGTGTCACCCGTCAATATGATTTCTACAAATTCTTTTCCGAACAGTTCCACTTGGGATACTTTCTGTCTCGGTGTGGTTGACGGCATAAAAATCTTGCCGTGAATGCCGAGGTGTTTGCATGAAAACGCAACCCCCTGCGCATGGTTTCCCGCACTTGCGCATACAATTCCGTTTTCAGTCTGCTCTTTTGAGAGCTGCCTCATTTTATTATAAGCCCCTCTGAGCTTAAATGATCTGACCACCTGCAGGTCTTCCCTTTTCAAATAGATGTTGCAGCCATACCTCTCAGAAAGTCTGTCATTCCTCTGCAAAGGCGTATGTATCACAACGTCCTTTACATTTTGGTGCGCTTTTAAAATGTCTTTTACCTGGATGAGAGAGTCTTCTTTAAGCAACGGTTTCATTTACAGAGTCCTTTCTTATTTAAATCCCTATTTAATATGCCATTATAACATGAATATTCAAATAATAAGACAATTATTTTAATTTTGTAAATAAAATTAAATGAACCGATACAAGAGAAAAAGATATTTTTGATCGCACAAACGTGTTATACTTAAACCAATTAGAACCAAAAGGAGCCAATTCATGAGTGTAATTGAACAAACTGATCCTTTTTATCAGCTGGCCGGCGAACATCACACCTTTTCAGAAGCGAAACGATTGGCCTCGCAATTTGCCTTATCTGATTTGCCGGTCTTCATAACAGGTGAAGTCGGAACCGGAAAAAAACAAATGGCCAGAGCGATCCATCATAAATCCCGCAGAAACAGCGAACTATTTATTACCGTTCACTGCAGCCAAAGCGAAGAGCGGCTCGAATATGAACTGTTCGGCGCTGAAGGCGCATTAAACAGGGCCCGCCGCGGAACATTATTCTTATATGAAATCGGAGACATGCCGCTCTCGGTACAGGCCCGCCTTCTTTCCGAGCTGGATGCCGGGCTTTCCGCCCGCATCATTGCAAGCAGCACGGCGGATCTTGGCGATACCGGCGCAGAAAATACGTTCAGCCAAGATTTATTTTACAGGCTTCACGTGTTATGCCTTCCGCTCCCTGCTTTATCTGAACGAAAAAGCGATATACCGCTTCTTCTGCAGCATATGCTGACAGCCTCGGAGCAGCATGTTCATATCGATCCGTCCGTTTATCCGCTGTTTGAGCGGCACACCTTTAACGGCAACATCAGAGAACTTCAAAATGCGGCGCACTATATGGCCGCGGCAGCATCCGGCAACACGATTTATCCCGATGATGTCCCGCTGTATATCAAAAACAGCCAGAAAGCGAAAACAACTAAGAAAAAAGAAAAACGGCTGACATTGATGGAGAAAGAAGAGTTTTTGTTTATTTTGGAATCAATTAAAGACTTAAATACAAAAGGCGAACCCGCCAGCAGACGGAGCATATCCGAATTAAGCGAAAACAGCACAATGACATTATCGCCCCAGCAGGTCAGAAACAGGCTTGATTACTTAGAAAAGATGAACTATGTGACAAAAGGCCGAGGACGCGCAGGAACAAAAATTACATTAGAAGGGTTAAGCTTTTTGCAGTCACTGCAAAAACAAATCCTTTAAAAAGGAGGACATTTGATTGTTCACAATAAAAGAAGAAATCGCAAATGCCGTCACACACGGAATCGGTGTATTGCTGTCGATTCCGGCGCTTATTTTTCTCATTATCTTCGCGGTGAAATACGGCTCGCCGACAGACATCGTCAGCTTTTCAATCTTTGGCGCTTCAATGCTGCTGCTGTATCTCAGCTCGACTCTTTTGCACAGCATTCAGCATAAAAAAACAAAAGACATTCTTGAAATTGTGGATCATTCCGCGATATACGTATTAATAGCCGGAACATATACGCCATTTTTATTAGGACCCCTTAAAGGGGCACTCGGTCTGACCCTTTTAATTATTGTTTGGTCGCTTGCCATCGGAGGCATCGTGTTTAAAATCTTTTTCGTGAAGCGGTTTATCATTTTTTCAACGCTTGTCTATTTATTGATGGGCTGGCTGATCATCGTCGCCATTAAACCGCTGTACGCTTCGCTGTCAGGCCCCGGTTTCGGCCTTCTTCTTTTCGGCGGCTTATTGTATTCCGCCGGCACAATATTTTATATTTGGAGAAAGGTTCCGTATCATCACGCCATTTGGCACAGTTTTGTTTTAGGCGGCAGCGCCTCGATGTTTTTCTGTATTTTGTTTTATTGCGTCAAAGTTCCCTTTATCTGAAATAAAAAAGCACAGCCTCTCTATAGAGACTGTGCTTTTTTTATGCACGGAGCCGTTTCTGACCGGCCGGATAATAAGCGGGCTTTATATGTAATTCAATGTCAGCCGGCTTCAGCCGTTTCAGTAATCTGCCCCGCAGCAGCCGGTCTGTTCCCGAAGTGCTGACGGGCACAATCGGGAGATCGAAACGAAGAGCCAGTTCCTCCGGATTGATTTTGCCGTCTTCAGACAGAATCAGACTTTGTCCTTTTTGCAGACGGACTTCCGCCTCCTGAAACACGGCGTCCCGGCTGTCTCCGTCACAAATGATACCCATCAGCCGCAGCCATTTCCCGAGAAACGGCATCCGGAAAGCTTTCTCGCCAGCGATAAAACCAGCCGGCTCTTCAAGATGTCCCGCAAGCAGCAGAAGATCAGCCGGGCGCAATCTGGGATGCACATACAATACGGGGCCGTCCGGTATCGGCTGATCATGATGAATGCCGATTGCCGATCCCGACACGTCAATGCAGCCTCTCATAAAGGCTTTCGGCCTCTCATACACCAGCCTCATCTGTTTTTGAAAAGAAAGCCGCGGGTCAAGCTCTTTTTGATTGATATATTCCTGAATATTTTTCATGAACATAAATACAACGTACATCACAAGGCAGCCGTAACGAATCAATTCTTGTCCCCCTGCTTAAATCAATTCTTTTTCTCGTATACAAGGTACTCATAATCGTAAGGGTTTTTTTCATCTTTTACTCCCTGTTTGCGGGATGTCAATTCCCATTCAGCTTCATTAAATTCCGGAAAAAAACGGTCTCCTTCAAAGACATGGTGAATTTTTGTCATGTAGAGTCTGTCCGCATAAGGAAAGAGCGCACTGTACAGCTGGGCGCCGCCGATCACAAAGCATTCTTCATCTGCCGGGATCAGCTTGAGCACTTCCTCAGCCGAGTCGGCAGTAATACAGCCCGGGAATAAAGATTCGTCCCGTGAGGTTACAACGATGTTACGCCGGTTCGGAAGCGGGCGTCCGATTGATTCAAACGTTTTCCGCCCCATTACAATGGTGTGACCCGTCGTCACTTTTTTGAAATATGCGAGATCATCGGGAAGGTGCCAAGGCAGATCGTTATCTTTTCCGATCAGCCGGTTTTCATCCATCGCAAAAATAAACGAAATCATACGCTGACAGCTCCTTTTATGTGCGGATGCGGATCATAATCCTCAATGATAAAGTCTTCAAACGTAAAATCAAAAATAGAATCAACATTTCGCGCAAACCGCAGTTTCGGCAGCGGACGGACATCCCTTGTCAGCTGCAAATTCACCTGCTCCACATGGTTTTGGTAAATGTGGACGTCTCCGAATGTATGAACAAACTCACCCGGTTCAAGCCCCGTCACATGCGCGATCATCATTGTTAAAAGCGCATAAGACGCAATATTAAACGGCACGCCGAGAAAGACATCCGCTGAGCGCTGATAAAGCTGGCACGACAGTTTTCCGTCCGCAACATAAAACTGAAACAGGCAGTGGCAAGGCGGAAGCGCCATATGATCAATTTCGCCGACATTCCAGGCGCTGACGATTAAACGTCTGGAATTCGGGTTTGTCTTGATGTCGTGAATCAGCCGGGAGATTTGATCAATGGTCTCGCCGTCCGCTCCGCGCCATGAACGCCATTGAGAACCGTAAACCGGTCCGAGTTCTCCGTTTTCATCCGCCCATTCGTTCCAGATGCGGACTCCGTTTTCCTGAAGGTAGCGGACATTCGTATCTCCTTTTAAAAACCAAAGCAGCTCATGCGCGATGGACTTAAAATGGAGCTTTTTCGTCGTAAGCATCGGGAAACCTTCCTGAAGGTTAAACCGCATTTGGTAGCCGAACGTGCTGATCGTACCCGTTCCCGTACGGTCTCCTTTTTTTTCTCCGTTTTCTAACACATGACGGCACAAATCTTTATATTGTTTCATTTTTTTCATCCTTTTAAAGTAGTCTTTTAGTAGTGTAACACAATAAAAAATCATTTCTGCAAAATTTCTCAGAAATGATTTTTTTATTTCTTCTCGCTATTACACGCTCATCCAGTCAGGCGGCGTATTGCGGTCCCAGTAAATGCTGCCGAGCTCATGATGTGATTGAAATCCGTCTTCAGCGGTATGGTAATGAAAATTAAACCAGTAGCCGTCTTGCGGAGGATGATCCCGGCGGACGTGGAACCTTAAAAGATCTTCACCCGTCAGCCTGTTATACACATGAAAAATTTTTTCAGTTTTTCCGGCCGACGGTTTGCTGGAAATAACCACATCCTGATACGCTTCATCATCTTGAAACTTGGCTAAATGTCCTGTGATCACACCTTCGATTTTCGGCAGAATTTCACTTCTGTAATCATCTTCAATGACCGGAGAGATTTTGCTGCCGAATTTTAAAAATGATTGATTTTCAGCATCACCGAGAAGCTGCTGCTGATACGATTGAAACTGTAATTCAGGCTCCCGCCCTGCCTTCTCTTCTCCCGGCAGGGCGTGTTCATCATAAAAAGCGGTGTAATCATTCTGCTCAAGACTGCTCGACTGTCCTGAAGGCTTGTCTGTCATCAAAGCAGCCGGAGGAGACACGAGTCCGAACGTTACAATGGTAAACAGAACCACAAGGGTCTTTTTCATCCACAATTTCATGACAGATTGTTCCCCTCTGTTTTATTGTCCTCTTTTCCTTTATTTTAGCATAGATGAAAGCGCGGCGTCATGTCCGGCAGCGTATTATCATGCAATATGGGAAATTGGTAACTGTGACCGAGCGGATAAACCGCTTACAATAAGAAGGAGAAAAAGGAGGGGATGAGATGATTAACGCTTTATTTGCGACTGTATCACTTCTCACGCTGCTTTATTTTGTCGTTATGGAAATCACTGATTAACGAAAAAGAAGCCCATGTTATCATGAGCTCACATGGATGACACCAAAGTGGAAAAGCGCCGTCTTTCTTTTCAGCACCTTGAAGCCGTATCGTTCAAACCGCGGGCTTTTCCAATGGTCTTTAAGCACTACGCATTTTTTCGCCGCCCGGACGGCTTGCGTGATGCACTCTTCGTTAAAACCCTCTTCTGCCAGCGCGCGGAGCGGTGCAATGCCGTCTGACGTTTCAACAGGTTCGTGAAACATCGGGTCAAAATAAATGACATCTACCGATGAATCAGGAAGCTCCCGCAAATAATCGGCGCAGTCGGCATGTTTGACCTGAATGCGTTTCATGGCGGTTTGGAGCTGCTCCATTCCGGTTTCCCACGTTTGAAGTCCTGTTTCTACAAGCAATGAGACAAGCTTGTTTTTCTCCAGGCCGATGACTTGTCCGCTTTTTCCGACTGCCAGGCTTGCCAAAATCGCATCGGATGCCAGGCCGAGCGTACAATCTAAAAAGGAATCCCCTTCGCGTAATCCGGCTGCTTTTAACAACGGCTCGGCTTCCCCTCTCAAAAACCGCTTTGCGCGGAACATCGCTGTATTCGGGTGAAAAAAGAACTTCTCCCCTTGCTTCGTGTAAAGTTCGAACCGTTCCTTTCCGATGACTAAAAGATCGCCAGCCGCTCGTTCCAGCATTTTTTCAATGGGCTGTTTATTGCGGCTGCAGTAAGTGTCACCCAGCTTGACACTGAGTGACTGCGCTGTGTGTATCGTATATTCGCTTGGTCTGTAACTCGTTGTGATCATTTTTTTCTCCAAAAAGAAAATGCCCGGAATTCGGGCATTTCAGCAGTGCGCATCGAAGGCATCCGTCAGATTTTTCATAATTTCCTCCATGTCATGCCCTTCGATTTCGTGGCGGGGAATAAAATGAACGACCTCTTTCCCTTTTAACAGCGCCATTGAGGGCGAGGAAGGTTCCTGCCCCGTAAAATATTCACGCATTTTTGCAGTTGCGCCTTTATCTTGACCGGCAAATACGGTAACCGTATGATCAGGCGCTTTTTCATGCTGTAAAACAGCCTGAGTCGCAGCCGGCCGGGCAAGACCGGCTGCACAGCCGCACACGGAGTTGACAACGACCAATGTCGTGCCCTCTGCCTGTTCCATAAAGCTTTCTACTTCTTCAGCAGTCGTTAATTCCTGAAAACCCGCACCCGTCAGCTCACGGCGCATCGGCACGACCAGCTGGCGCATATATTCTTCATAAGCCATTGACATAAAAAAGCCCCCTCTAAAATCCTTATATGAAGTCAAGGATACTATAGAGGGGGCCGGAATTCAATTGTTCAGGCCTCTGTTTTATATTTTCATGATTCCGCCTGTATTGGCGCTTGTTACGAGTTTGGAATACCGGGCTAGATATCCTGTTTTTACTTTCGGCTCGAAGCCTTTCCATTCGGCCTTGCGTTTTTCCCATTCTTCTTCAGGCACTTGTACGTCCAAAATCCGTTTTTCTATGTCAACGATGACATGGTCACCGTTTTCTACGAATGCGAGCGGGCCGCCTTCAGCCGCTTCAGGCGATACGTGCCCGATTGAAAGGCCCCGGGACGCTCCTGAAAAACGGCCGTCTGTAATAAGCGCCACTTTCGGGCCAAGCCCCATTCCGACAATCTGAGACGTCGGAGCGAGCATCTCCGGCATGCCCGGGCCGCCCTTTGGCCCTTCATAACGGATAATGACAACATCTCCTTCTTTTACTTTGCGGTTTATAATGCCTTCAAGCGCGGCATCCTGGGAATCAAAGACGACAGCGGGACCTTCATGTCTTGTAATCCCGTCCTGTACGCCGCCTGTTTTGATAATGGCGCCGTCCGGAGCCAGATTCCCAAACAAGACGGCCAAACCGCCTTTTTCGGTAAACGGATTGTCAAGCGGATGAATCACGTCATAATCCTTTACTTCATGACCCGCAATTGTTTCTCCGAGTGTGCGGCCTGTTACAGTCAGCGCGTCAAGATGAAGCGCCCCTTCTTTTTTCGCTAATTCATTAAGGGCCGCCGAGACTCCGCCCGCTTCGTGCAGATCTTCAATGAAGACGTCCGAGGCCGGCGCCAATTTCGATAAGTGAGGCACTCGTTCAGCCACTTCGTTAATGCGTTCTAAAGAGTACTCAACCCCAGCTTCATTGGCAAGCGCAAGCGTATGTAGCACTGTGTTGGTTGAGCCGCCGAGAGCCATGTCTAACGCAAATGCGTTGTCAATCGCTTTTTCGGTGACGATATCGCGCGGCTTAATGTCTTTTTTGATGGTCTCCATCAATTGGGCCGCTGATTTTCTCACAAACTCTCTTCTTTCCGGTGAAGTTGCAAGAATTGTTCCGTTGCCCGGAAGCGCCAGACCGAGCGCTTCAGACAGACAGTTCATGGAGTTTGCCGTAAACATGCCCGAACAAGATCCGCACGTCGGGCAGCCGAACTGTTCCAGCTCCTGCAGGTCGCTTTCACCGATTTTCCCGGCTTGATATGCGCCGACGCCTTCAAATACTGAAGAAAGCGAAATTTTGCGGCCGTCGCTTGTGCGGCCGGCTGCCATCGGCCCCCCGCTGACAAAAATGGTCGGAATATTAATCCGCATAGCCGCCATCAGCATTCCCGGCGTAATTTTGTCGCAGTTCGGAATGCAGACCATTCCGTCAAACCAGTGCGCCGAGACGACCGTTTCAACTGAATCGGCAATGATTTCGCGGCTCGGCAGCGAATATCTCATGCCGATATGCCCCATTGCGATTCCGTCATCTACTCCGATCGTGTTAAATTCAAAAGGCACACCGCCCGCTTCCCTGATTGCTTCTTTTACGATTTTTCCAAATTCCTGCAGGTGAACATGCCCGGGAACGATATCGATGTATGAATTACAGACCGCGATAAACGGCTTGCCGAAGTCCTCTTCTTTTACGCCGGCAGCGCGAAGAAGGCTGCGGTGCGGCGCTCTGTCAATTCCCTGTGTGATCATGTTGCTGCGTAATTCTGCCATGGTGATCCCCCTACTGTTTTTAGACTGTGCACTATTTTTAAAATTTTCAGTTTATTCTAGGGCGCGTTCTGCAAATTTTACAGTGTCTTTGCCCTGTCTCGCTTTTCTATTCTTTCTGTATTTCGATAAAAACCCTCCAACAATTAATATTGTACTTACTATATAGAGTTTTGAATCATTTTTCAACAATATTCTAAATAATTTTTATAAAAAGTGAATTCAAATAAAAAAGGTGCATGGGCGCACCTTTTTGTTATAACTGTTCTTTTTTTCTGCTTTCAGTCATCTGTTTCCAGACTGAACCTTTCGCCTCTTCTCCGTGCTCAATCCGTTCAATCGCCATTTTGACTTGCAGGCTGACTTCGAATTCCGGATCGTCTTCCGCCGCTTTTAATGCTTCCAGCGCGCTTTCATCGCCGACTTCATATAAAAACATGGCCGCGCGCCAGCGCACAAGCTTACTTGAGTCACTGAGCGATTTCATCATGGCCGGGATGGCGCTCGCATCGCCGAGATCCGACAGACAGTCACCCGCCGTCCTTCTGACCGTCACCGTTTTGTCTTCAAGCGCTTTGTATAACAGCGGAAGCACAGACGGTTTTTCGATCATTCCCAAATAAACGACGGCTTGTCTTCTGATCGAAGTCTTCGGATCATGCAGCGCCTTTTCCAATACTGGTAAATCGTCTTCATCCGGATCCATTTGCTCAAGATGGGCATAGCGCTGTTTCCAGTCTTCATCATCAAGCATCTCCAATGTCACTTTATAAGCTTTCCGCTGCACTGCCGGTTTGGCCTCACCCTTTTGCTGTGCGGCTGCTTCTGTCAGGCGTTTGAGCCGCTCATCACTGTAGGCGGCCTGAAGCTCTTCTGTGACATCGTGTCCGATTTCGGTAAAATCTCCGAAGCGCACGCCTTGTTCTTTCCAAGTCCGCTCAAATACAACATTTGAAGCTTCGGAACGCAGCTTTAAAATGGCTTCTTGGAAACGTTCCGGAAGGCCGAAGCGTTCTTCACGTTCGCCGTCCGTCAATTTGACCTGCATCGGGATTCCGCTGAACATTTGTACGAAAACCTTCACTTCACCGAACGATTCCTGTTCAGAACGGCTCTCAGACTGCTCCGTATGTTCCATTCCGAAAGCGGAACGGACCTGAGGCAGAATTTCCTTCCAGTCAAAACGTGCGTTTCTCTCCACAGCCAGGAAATCGGCAACGTGATAAACGCCCTTTACTCCTTCAATGTTTAAAATATCACGTACGACGGCCGGAGCATCATCTGCCTGATCGGGCTTGTAATTGTTGCTTTTCCCTGCCGGAAGCTCTTCAGTCAAAATCACTTTCATCGTGTTCGGACTCGGCGTCGGTTCTATTGATTTAATCTTCATATTGGTCCTCCTATGCGCAATCTGACACTTATTCTAACATAGTCGGCACAAGCGTTCTATTGCGCCGCTTAGCTTTTGCAAATGCCGGCCTCTTTTTGGATACGGGCGGCGAACTGCAAAAGAAATTGATGCCGCTCCTCTGCTAAACCGGCCCCCGCTTTTGTATTCATTAAGCCTTTAAGCTTGATTAATTTATCCTCTATATGGGCCAGCACACTTGTTTGAGTTCCGTACATCGGATGACCTTTCGCGCCGGCAAACATAAAAGCCCTGCCGATGCCCGCTGCGCCGATCGCATCAAGCATGTCTGCATCCTGAACAACTTTCCCCTCCAATGAAAGCGGCCGCTTTTTCAGCAGTTCCCTGTGTCTGAATGACATTCTCGTGATAATATCCGTGATCTCCTGAATGGAGCCATCCGCGATGTTGAAAGCAGCCAGCCGTTCTGTCACTTCGCCTGCCGTCAGCCTTTCGCTTTTTTCGAGCTTAGCGTCAATCAGATCATGAACCAGCGCGGCCGTCTCAGTGATAAATAAGTCGGCGCCTTCTTCTTTTGCCATATAAACAGAAAGTGTTGCGACCCGGGAAATATGAAGCCAGTCATGGCCCGTCCGTTCATTGATAAGCTTTTCTCTGACCCAATTCCTGACGCTTTCCAGCTGCTCTTTTTCGTTCACCGTATCACCTCTTATCGGGCCAAAAGCCTCTGCACCGTATCTTCAAGCTCTTTTGGGTTGACGTTCGGTGAAAAACGCCCGGTGACTTCACCGTTTCGGTCCACGATAAACTTAGTGAAATTCCATTTGACCGCTTTTGTGCCGAGCATCCCCTTCGCCTGTTCCGTCAGATATGTGAAGAGAGGATGAGCGTCTGCTCCATTGACATCGACTTTTGCAAACATCGGGAATATGACTCCGTAGTTTTTCACACAGAACTCTTTAATTTCCGCTTCGTTTCCAGGTTCTTGGTTCATGAATTGGTTGCAGGGAAATCCCAATATTTCAAGACCTTCCTCCCGATATGTATCATAGAGCTCCTGAAGCTGCTTGAGCTGGGATGTGAACCCGCATTTGCTTGCTGTATTCACAATGATCATCACCTTGCCTCTGTAAGCCGATAGCATCATGTCTTCGCCTGTTATGGTCCGTACGTTTATATCGTAAATTGTCATCTGCGGCCCTCCTATTTACATTCTTCATTTATTTTACCTGTTTTACACTGCAAAACAAACGGAAACCGCTTTTTCCTTCCACTTAACGGAAAACGTTTTTTTCGAGGAACCAAAAGGCTCTTTACCCGTCATAATAAAGAGTCGCTCCGAATTTATGCCCATTTGCCGCTTTTACCCTTGTCATTATGCGTTAAATGCGGTTTATTACGCCGGGATGGATTGAAAAATGGCTTAAAAATTTCTATAATGAAGAAAATTAACGGGGAATAACGGAGGTGGCATGTTGCCTATTAATATACCAAATCACCTGCCCGCTAAGCAGGTGCTTGAAAGTGAACACATCTTTGTAATGGATGAAAGCCGGGCTTTTCATCAGGATATCCGGCCGCAGAAGATCGTGATTTTAAATCTGATGCCGAAAAAAATCCAAACGGAAACCCAGCTCCTCAGGATGCTTGGGAATTCACCTTTACAAGTTCACTTTACGTTCTTAATTCCGAGCACACATACTCCAAAAAATACGGCAAGGCAGCATCTGGATGAATTTTATACGGATTTTTCCAGCATCCGCCACAAACGGTTTGACGGAATGATTATTACCGGAGCTCCGATTGAGCACCTGCCGTTTGAAGATGTTTCTTACTGGGAAGAATTGAAGGAAATCATGGAATGGAGCAAAACGAACGTCACTTCAACACTCCATATCTGCTGGGGCGCTCAAGCCGGTTTATACTATCATTACGGCATTGAGAAAGTGGAGCTGCCGAAAAAAATCTTCGGTGTGTTTGAGCATACCGTTCTTAAAAAACATGAGAGATTGGTAAGAGGGTTTGACGAGCTATACTATGTGCCCCACTCACGGCATACAGATATTAATACGGAGCAGCTGCAATCGGCTTCGGATCTGGATGTGCTCAGCGTTTCAGAGGAAGCGGGGGTCTGTTTAATCGTTTCAAAAGACGAAAAACAGATTTTCTTAACGGGTCATCCGGAATATGATACCGATACGCTACTTCAGGAGTATGAGAGAGACATAGAGAGAAATCTTTCAAACGTAGAAGCTCCTAAGCACTATTTTGCGCCCGGCGGGAAAGAACCTGTTAACCGCTGGAAAGCTCATGCAACGTTATTGTTTATGAATTGGCTGAATTATTACGTATATCAGGAAACCCCGTATGAATGGGATTAATTTTTGTTTTGAGTGATACGGTGACAAAAATATGATAAAATACTCTTGATTCAGTATGCGTATAACAAAACTTTAAAATAATGGAACATATCAATTAAATTTAGTTTAAATATGTTGCCGCGCTTATTATAAAATGATGCACTTGTGTTATGTTTATCTATAGACAATAACTCCTTACGATGCATGAAGCTTGCTTGTTGTTGATTACATTGAGGTGAATTTACTTGAATACCAATAAAAAAGTATTAATTTTGACTGCAAATTACGGAAACGGGCATGTTCAAGTGGCCAAAACGCTCTACGAACAGTGTCTGCGTCTCGGCTTAGATGTGACGGTTTCCAATTTGTATCAAGAGTCAAATCCGATTGTTTCAGAGGTTACTCAATACCTTTATTTAAAAAGCTTCTCAATCGGGAAACAGTTTTATCGTTTGTTTTATTACGGAGTTGACAAAATCTATAATAAACGCAAATTCAATATTTATTTTAAAATGGGAAATAAACGTTTAGGCCAGCTCGTCGAAGAGCATAAGCCGGACATTATTATCAATACATTTCCGATGATTGTCGTACCGGAATACAGACGGAGAACCGGAAAAGTGATCCCGACGTTCAACGTTATGACCGATTTCTGCCTTCACAAAATCTGGGTTCATGAAAATGTTGATAAATATTATGTCGCCACAGATTACGTGAAGGAAAAACTGATTGAAATCGGCACTCACCCGAACAACGTAAAGATCACGGGCATTCCCATCAGGCCTCAATTCGAGGAATCGATGCCGAAAGAGCCGATTTATAAAAAATACAATCTCTCTCCCGACAAAAAAGTTCTTCTTATTATGGCGGGAGCGCATGGTGTGCTGAAAAACGTAAAAGAACTGTGCGAAAATCTCGTTCATGACGATCAGGTGCAGGTTGTGGTGGTATGCGGCAAAAACAGCTCGCTGAAAGAATCCCTCAGCAGCTTGGAAGGTGACAATACCGACCGGCTGAAAGTGCTGGGCTATGTAGAAAGAATTGACGAGCTGTTCCGTATTACGGACTGCATGATCACGAAACCGGGCGGCATCACACTGACGGAAGCGACGGCGATCGGAGTACCCGTTATTTTGTACAAACCGGTTCCCGGACAGGAAAAGGAAAACGCCATTTTCTTTGAAGATCGCGGTGCGGCTGTCGTGGTCAACCGCCACGAAGAAATTTTAGAGTCTGTCACCTCCCTTCTTGCGGATGAGGAGAAGCTGAACCGGATGAAGGACAATATTAAAAGCCTTCACCTCCCTAACTCCTCTGAAGTCATTTTGCAGGACATTATAAAAGAATCTGAACTAATGGCCGAAAAGGCGGATATGGCATTATCGTAAGAGAAAAGCACACGGACGATTCGTGTGCTTTTTGTTTTTTTCCGGATAAGCTTTGTCACTGGAAAAATAAAGATAAAAAATAGAGAGCGGCCGCTTGACGCCCGCTCCCATATGGTGTATAGTTGAACCATCATTTAACAACGTAAACATACGTACGGTTGAATGATGACAAAATTTTTTTTAGCACGAAGGTGCTACAGTACTAGGAGGAATTAAGCAATATGCAAAACGGTAAAGTAAAATGGTTCAATAACGAAAAAGGATTCGGCTTCATCGAAGTTGAAGGCGGAGACGACGTATTTGTTCACTTCACTGCTATCGAAGGAGACGGATACAAATCATTAGAAGAAGGACAAGAAGTTTCTTTTGAAATTGTCGAAGGTAATCGTGGACCTCAAGCTTCTAATGTTGTAAAACTCTAAACTCAATACATGTTGATCAGATGACACAAATAGAGGAGAGGCGTATGCCTCTCCTATTTGATTGCCGTCTGAATCTCAATTGCGACAAGATTCTGCTTGCAGCGCTGCTCGATTTCTTCAATTTGTTTCTCCATTGACGGCATTCCTTTTTTTGCCATTTCCGCTAAACTTCCCAAATCACCGTATATTTCTTTAAATGTCTGCTGAAGGATTGTTTTTAAATCATTATCATTCACGGCTGGTTTTTCCCTTCTCTCCCAAGATACCCTGAATAATAGTAATTAAGCCCTAATTAATCAGGTTCAATAGTTATATCGGCTCATTTTATATATTTTTTCTATTTTCCGTACATATTTCTAAAAAAAATCTCCAAACTATTTGCGGAGGTGTTTTTTAATGGACTCTGAATTTTTTCCAAACGGACTGACGGATAAACGCCAGCTTGAATTAGCGGTAGAAACGGCCCAGAAAACAACGGGAGCGGCTACCCGGGGCCAAAATTCAACTTTGGTGGAATCTGCTTACCAGGCGATTCAGGATGCCAGAACGATGTCACAATCCAGTGAACTGCAAGCTCTCGACCAGGATTTTCTGCAAAAGCAGCGAATGCTTCTCGACGATTGCCAGCATCAGCTCGATGAATTCGAAAAATAAAACCGCAGAAACTGCGGTTTTATTTTTTATTGATTTGTCAGCACCTTGCCGTAGGCTTTCAGCTTCTCCCCCACCGTGCATTGGTTGATGCAGAAAGAATGAGCGTGCGTTTTTCCAAACTCTTTGCGAAAATGCTTTTTTACAAAACAGTCTTTGCAATATTCATCCTGAAGCTCAGTCAATTCTTTATAAATGCTTTTTTTATCCAATATCAGTCATCTCCGTTACCTTCTAATGTTATGCGGCTTTCAATCTGCCGGTCCGAGAGAATTTTTCTGGCAAGGTCATCCGCTTCTTGATTTTCCTTTCGGTTTACGGCTTCATATGTCGGTGTCAGCTTTAAGGATTCGAGCAGCGCTTCAATTTTATCCAGCCATTCGTTTTGCGTTTCATCATAACACGGCCAGCTGCCGTCAAGCTGATGCAAAACGACGAGGGAATCCCCTCTTATCGTGATTGAATTTCTGCTTGCACCAAGTTCCTGCACTTCCTTAAGGGCTTCGTACAAAGCGGCATATTCCGCCTCATTGTTTGTCTGAAGCGTTAAGCTTTTGTTTTTCCGTATGCGGTGCCGCTTGCCGCCGAGAGAATAATACACGACAATTCCGAGTCCGGCGCGTCCGCTTGTTTTGTCAAAGCCGCCGTCGAAATACACTGTAATGTCGTCAGGCTCGTGCGCAAGCTCTTCAGTAAGCTTTTCTAATTCTTTAAGCGTCCAGCTCGCGCCTTTTTCATCCTCGAAATAAATGTCTTTTATATAAGGAAAGCGGCTGACTTCTCTTGCAAGCATACGCGCTTTCGGAACGGTCAGCCAATCTTCGGAAAAAAACGCGACAGGGCCTGTTCCTTTTGCTTCTATTTCGATATACGGCTTAAGATTCATTGAAATCACCTTACCATTCATTAGTTGACGGGCGTGTGCTATAATCAAACCATTCTCAAATTGAAAGGAAGTCAGCAGGTTTTGTTTAACGATGTGTTATGGATCTTATTTGCGGTCATTCATTTTATCATTGTTCTTCTGTTTTATAAAGGATTTGGCAAAACGGGCCTATTCGTATGGATCGGTTTCGCCACGGTGTGCGCCAACTTGCAGGTTGTCAAAACAGTCGAGCTGTTCGGGCTTACGGCAACACTGGGAAATATCATGTACGGCACCGTTTTCTTCGCAACGGATGTGCTGAATGAAAAATACGGTCCCAGGGAAGCTCGCAAAGCCGTGTGGCTCGGGTTTTCCACTCTGCTCGCTTTGACATGCGCCATGCAGGGGGCTCTTTTATATAAACCGGCTGCGTCAGATATCGCACAGCCTGCCCTTGAGACGATTTTCGGTTTTCTGCCGCGTGTTGCGCTCGGAAGCCTCTTGGCTTTTATTTTCAGCCAAACGATAGATGTTTATGTATATTCAGCCATTCGGAGAATCTTTCCTTCAGATAGGCTTCTCTGGCTCAGAAACAGCGGAAGCACGGCGCTCAGCCAGCTGCTGGATACATTTATCTTCACTGCCGTGGCCTTTATCGGCGTTTATTCCGCGGGAGTATGGTTCAGCATCTTCATTTCAACTTACCTGATTAAATTTGCGGTATCACTCATTTCTGTCCCTTATGCGTATGCGGCAAAACGAATGACACCGAATGGAGAGTGACGGATGATGCCCGCTGAAATTTATGTGGACGGTGCAAGCGCCGGAAACCCGGGCCCGTCCGGTATCGGTATTTTTATTAAACATGACGGGAAAACAGAATCTTTCTCAATTCCGATCGGCGACCATTCAAATCAGGAAGCTGAATTTCTCGCTTTAATTGAAGGAATGAAGCTGTGTGCCGCCCGCGGATTTGAGTCCGTGTCATTCCGGACGGATTCGGATATCGTGGAGCGGGCCGCAGATCTTGAAGCGGTTAAAAACAAGGCTTTCCAGCCGTTTGTGGACGAAATCATCCGCTTAAAGGCCGGATTTCCATTGTTTTTCATTAAGTGGATTCCCGGCAGACAAAACCAAACAGCCGATCAGCTCGCAAAAAAAGCGATTCGGCTGAATAAATAACCGGAATGAAATTGCGTCTCACTGTTCATCCTACAAATGAGGTGAACAGCTATGAGAAAAGAAAATAAAGGCCGGCTGACCGGGGGCGTGAATCCTCAGGGAAATATGGAAGGAAATGCGCACAAAGACCCGAAATCAGCCCTTGAAAACAACGCAAAAAAAAGCAATACAAAACGCTAGAGGGATCAGCTGATCTCTCTGGCGTTCAGCTTTTCGAGCATCCTTTCAATTCCTTTTATCTGATGACGTCTGAGCATTAATGCCGCCTCTTCCATCTTCAATGAGAAAAGCGCTTCTTCAAGCGTACAGACTAACGGCACCTCGCAATGTATTTCAGCAAGCTGCCTTGACAGCTCCAATTCTTTCAAGCTTTGCTGAATTTTCGTTTGCTGGCCCTTCGGCAAGAGAGCGAGGCTTTCTAATAAGCGGTCTATGTTTTGATATTCACGGATCAGCTTGTACGCCGTTTTTTCCCCGATCCCTTTAACGCCGGGATAGTTATCGCTCGTGTCTCCCATCAGCGCCTTAATGTCAATCAGCGCTTTTGGCGGAACTCCCGTTTCTTCTCTGAATATCTCATCTGTATATACCTTATAATTGCCGATACCCTTTTGCAGCAGTGCTACTTGAACTTGATGATTCAGCAATTGAAGCAGATCTTTATCACCCGTTACAATCGTAATTTCCGCTTCCCCGGAAAATAGAGCAGAAAGCGTACCGATACAGTCATCCGCCTCATAGCCTTTTATGCCGATGTTTAAAAAACCGAGCTCTCGCGCTGCTTCTTTCGCTAGATCAAATTGCGGAATCAGCTCTAGCGGCGGTTCGCTTCTGTTGGCTTTATAATCTTGAAACAAATCATTACGGTACGTTTTGCTTCCCATATCCCAGCAGCAGACAACATGTGTGGGCTGAAACGTATCAACCGCCGTAATAAGATGCTTTAAAAAACCGTTGACTCCGTTTGTGGGAATTCCGTTTTCATTTATCATAAAATTGCGATGAACGGCCGTCGCGAAAAACGAGCGGAACAAAAGCGCCATGCCGTCAACGAGCAGTAATTTATTATTCATATATCGAAACTCCTTTTTATTCAATGTTCCTATTTTACCAAAGAAGGCGGTAAAAAAACAGCATCCCCCCATTTGGAAGATGCTGCCGTCACGTTATTCACCGTGTCTTTTATTGCTTGCCATCAGCTTTTCAGCTTCACGGCCGGCATAAGAATCAAATTTCTGTCCGAAGCCGTTTTTCTTTTTGGCATTGTTATTCTGCTGAGCATTTCTGTTTCCCAGTTTTGTTCTGCCCATGGTCATATCCCCCTTTAGAGAAGATACGGATAGTATGTACAGCAAGCGCTGATGACACACGCGGCAGGTTCATCCATTACTGTCTGCTGACGAATTCTTTCACCATCTCTTCACTTACGAATCGTCTTTGCGGCACGATGCCCTTTTTCGCCAGCTGGTTCATTTTTGCGGTGATGCCATTGATGGCATCTGTCGTGAACGGTTTATTCTGTCTGCATTTTACAATGGCTTCTTCAATGGCCTGTTCACGCTCATAATCAAGCTGTACAAATGTTTTGACGTGCTGATGCTGTTTTGCGGAATGTGCTGAAATTGCTTTATGGACTTCTGACATAAAAGGTTTCATCTCGCTTTTTTCATTTTAGTCTACCACGACTGTTATCTGCCCGCCAACCGGATTTTTAAATTTTCAGCATTTCATCTTTCTTTTTCCATGCTTTTTCGGCTTCGTAAAGGTGTTCAATTTCCCTTGCACTCGTATTTTCCGCAAGGCCTTGTAAATAAGTGTCCCGCTGCTCGCGGATCTGGGACAGGCTTTTATCCGCCATGTCTTCTTGCAGACGGCGCACCTGCTCAGTATATCGCTCTGAAAGGCTTTCTTTCTCCTGCTCAAGCCACTTTTCTGTCACTTTTTGCAGGCTGAGCCTGAGCCCTTCCACAAACGCTGCTTTTCCGTTCTGTTCAAAAAATTGTTTCGGCGATTTAACTTCTTTTATGTGATTTGTGAAAGCTGAGACGTCAATGACCGGAGCGACCTCTTTCAGCTGAACGGCAAATTCGTTTTCGGCGCTCACATAAATGGAGAAATCTCCGTCTTCCATAAGCTTCTTCTGACAGTTTTCCATCCATTCCTCAGTCATATGGCGCTCAATAAAACCGGTCATCCGGATATCGAGCGTTTTCAGCTCTTGAATATATTCAAAACGGAATTCCTTGAGCGCCTCATTCAGCGCCGCTGCTATATTTTGTTTCCAATCGCCGTTTTGAAGGCCCGGATGGAAGGCGGTTTTCAGCATATCATTCGCATAAAACGTCAGGCGATGTTTAATGTGATAGAGCTGTTCTTCCGTATCTTTCATCACTTTTCGAATGATGACCTCAGACGTACGGCGCTTTGAAATGTCAGCGAGAGCTTTTTCATAGGAAGACTCCAGACGCTGTTTCTTTTTCTCTTTTTCTTCTGCCGACTGGTGAAGAGATTCGTGAAGCTGTTCCACCATATCGCACAATTTGTCCGCCTCTGTTTTCAACTGGGCGCAGCTGGCCCTCATTACATCTTCCTCAATAAAGTGCTCAAGTCCGGTTCTTACATCAGAGAACCTGTTATAAAAAGCTGCTTTTTTACCCGCAAGCTCTTCTTTACTTGAGACATGATATAATTTCGGCCGGTTAATTCCCTCTTTTGAGAGTTCTGAGCGGACATAGTCTTTGACGGTTTCCAGCTCGCTTTCGGTTTTGACCAGATCGGCGGCGTTAATGACAAAAAACATTTTATCCATGCCGAATGATTCTTTGACTAGGCCGAGTTTCTTCAGAAAAGACCTGTCTCCTTTTGAAAAAGAATGCTGATAGTACGTCATATAAAAGAACGCGTCAGCATCTTTTATATATTGAAAGGCAAGTTCCGTATGGCGCTTGTTTATACTGCTTGCTCCCGGCGTATCAACAATGGTGATGCCTTTTTGCGTGAGAGGCGAATCATAATACACGGTGACTTCTTTTACGCAGCAGGCCGTTTTTTCTTCGGCTGCATACGGTTTTAAATCTTCAACCGGCACCGTCAGTGTCAGCCTTTGACGGATCTGTTCTTCGTACGTATCAAACGCCTGCAGCATCGTCTGAATCACCGGGATAAGTTCATCCGGAACTTTTCCCTTTTTAATGGCATAATTCCATCTCTCTTTCAGTGAACGCCCTTTTAAATCAGCATCTTTCAGCTCAGTCAGCTGAAGCATTTCAGCGTCCAGCTCCTCCTCCGTTTTAAAAACGATCTCCGCAGATTTATGCGGTTTGCCATCTTGCGGTTTCGTTATTTTGTTGATCGTAGCCGTTGTGGGCGTCGGTGATGACGGAAGCACGTATTCACCGACAAGCGCATTTGCAAATGATGATTTACCGGAACTGAATCCGCCGAATAACGCCAAGGTAAACTGGCGGTTTTCAAGCCGCTCAATCCTGCTTCGAAAGGCTTCTGCCTGTTTTCCTAATATGCTCGAGGATTCAAGAATCCCGGCAAGCTCATAGAACCGATCAGTCTGCTCTTTTATAGGAAGTTCCTTCATCGCATTTTTTTCGGACTTGCTTACTTCATGCTGTACAGCCTCTTTTGGTTTCTTTTGGACGGGCGCTTTTGCAAGGCGTTTTTTTCGCGTATACCAGTCGCCGCTTCCCGTATCACAGGTCAATTCTTCTTCCCACAAAGCGCGGACTCGGGCTGCTTTTTCCAAGGCATTGCGTTTTTCTTTTGCCGATTGCGCGAGCTCATCCCTTATTTTCTTTTCTTTTTCGAGCCGGTTTTTCAAGTTCTCAATGAGCGGTCCGTTTTTTGTCTGAACATAAGCGGTCAGCTCCTCAATGAGTTCCGCTGTCTGTCTTTTGGCTTCCCTTCTGATCATCTCAGCGAGGTCTTTCGTATAAGTTAATACGTATTCAGATGAAAAGGCCGCTCCCTGCTTAAGGGCCTGAGCGGTGATATCATCAGAAAGCGGTGTGCGGTACGCCTGGATTTTCTTGATCAGTTCGTCCGAATCCGCTTCATACCGCTTGGCCGCTTTCGTAAATGTGTCGATAATATGCCAATCCGCTTCCCCTTCCGTTCTTTTTTTAATATCGGCAAAAAATTCAGCATGCCTTCTTTCTTTTTCCGATGCTGTTTTCGCTTTTGAAAAGAATAATCCGGTTTTAAATGAGGGCTGCTGTGATTCAATATAAGCAGATGCAAGCTCCCTCATCTCAAAGGGTGTCAGATTAGCGTTTTGCAATATGTTCTGCACGTCTTTTCTGATGTCTTTCTCTGCTGTATCAGCCTGTTGAACGGCTTTTTTAAGCTCATTTTCAACAGAACGGACAAGTGCTTCTTGTTTGTCAAACTGCTCTCCGCTGCCGTTTTTATCATCTTTTACGAGCATCTCTGTATGCTCTTTGACTAAGTGTGCAACTTTTCTCTCCGTTAAGGACCATAAATTTGTTTTTGCCTGCTGTTTCAGCTTCTGCAGATGTTTTTTCAGCTGTTCCATGCCGTTTAAAGGATGGTCAGGCTCAGTGACAGACGTAAAGAAAAGCGATTCTTTCGGTATTCCCGCGCCTTCAAGCATATCTTCCACCTGCCTGCGGTACTCTTCAAACTTCGTTTCAGTTTCATCATGTCTATCAATTTGGTTGACGATCAGAAACAAATTCGGAATACGGTCTTTGATGGAGCTGAGAAACAGCATATTTTCTTCTGAATGGACGTGATTATAATGAACGACGTAAAATAAAGCGTCAGCCTGATGGAGAACCGAAGCGGCAGATAAAAAATGCGCTTCGTCCGTCGAATCAATTCCCGGTGTGTCAATGTAGGCCGCATAAGGCTCTGACTCCTTAAAGCCGGCATAGACTTCCACCGTCTCAATTTGCTCACCGTCTTTACAGAATTGCTGCACTTGTTCTTTATCGTAACTTCCTTTGATCTCTGCATAAGCCCCGTCCGTCGTATGAAGCACGACTTTATCTTCACCGTGCCGGATGACAACGAGGTTGGCGCTTGTGGGAATCGGGCTTGTCGGCAGTATGTCTTCACCGAGCAATGTGTTTAATAAAGAGGACTTTCCGGCCGAATAATGCCCGGTAAACGCGATATAAACCTCTTCATCAGCCGCTTTTTTCATAATGGCCGCGAGCTGATCGGCCCGTTTTTCATCCTGATGATCCAAAAATTGTGCGTATAAGGCACCCGTTCTGCTGAAAATCTCCCTGTTATGGCGTTCTTCTTCTGTCATGTGTCTTTACCCCTTTGTGTCTGTCGCATCAAATGACGTTTTTCATTTTTAGAAAGCTCTGAAAAAAACCTCTCCCCCATTTTACACAAGAATGGCTCACTTTTCTTCAGGAAACGCAAAAAAGCAGCCGATATCGGCAGCTGATAAAGAAAAAACACCCGCGGCAGGAAAAACCGCAGATGTTTAAGAAGACATCGATTTATTCGAAACTTTTTTCAATACGAAACCAATTAAAACACTGTATGTACAAACGGCTGCAAATAAAAATAACATTGTCATTTTCGGCACCACCTTGAATGAGAATCATTTTCATATTTATATCTTATCATGAGTGAGAATGATTTTCAATCTCTATTTTGCGGTGTTTTCTTCTAGCGCTTTCTCTTCGGCGCGAATCCTCACAGTGAGCATGCAGGCATTGAGAATCGAAAAGAGAAACAGTGTCCAATACGCTCCGTATAACAGCGGCAGAAAAATAAATTCTAAGATGACGACCGCGTAGTTCGGGTGCTTCATCCACCTGTACGGCCCCTTTCTGACAAGCTCCGCATCCGGCACGACAAGGATTTTCGTATTCCAATACCGCCCTAATGATAATAGCGCCCAATACCTGATCCCCTGTACAAATAAAATGATACATATAATGGCGGCCCACCTTGGAGAAAGCGTTTTTTGAAACGCCGCCACCTCAGCTGTAAGAGAGACAAAAAAGAGCACGTGCATCAGGACGAGAAAGGGATAATGCCCTTCTCCGTATTCGACTGCGCCTAGCTTTTTCACCTTTTGCTCATTGCGCCGGGCCACGATCATCTCCGCAATCCGCTGGGCCGCAAGCAGCATGATAAACAGCCAAAACATTAAGAAGCCCCCTTTTCCCAGCTGAACAGCAAAAGCTCAGACGAAAATCCCGGCCCGAGAGCGCCGATCAGCCCTTTTTCGTTTTCTTTCTGCCGCCCGTGGAGCAACTGTTCTTTTATCACATGAAAAATAGTTGCGGAAGACATGTTCCCGTGTTTTTGCAGCACCTTCCGAGATGCCGCAAGCTGACCGGTGCCCATTGAAAGACTCGTTAAATAGGCGTCGATGACCTTTTTCCCGCCTGGATGGGCAAGAAAGGTTTTAATGTCGTGAGGACTGACGCCATATTCAAATAAAAATTCATTAACATTGTCCTTCAGCCACTGTGAAACCAGGGTGGGAATATCTCTTGAAAAAATGACTTGAAAACCGCTGTCGGTGAATTCCCAGCCCATCACATCTTCCGCATCCGGCATCATCACCGATTGAGTGGCGAATATCCGCGGAAGAAGCGGCTGTTTGACGTCGTTTCGGTTCGCCTTTTCTCCTCCGATTAGTACTGCGGCAATTCCGTCCGCAAACAGGGAAGTTCCGATTAAGTTGCTTTTTGACTTGTCGTTCGGCTGAAACGTTAAGCTGCAGAGTTCAGCCGCGATGACAAGCACGTATGCTTCAGGATACGCGCGGCAGTATTCGTACGCCCTGGACAGGCCGGCCGCTCCGCCCGCGCATCCTAAACCCCAGATCGGTATCCGTTTTGTTTTCGCAGAAAACGGAAGCTGATTCATCACTTTCGCTTCAATGCTGGGTGTCGAAAGCCCGGTGCTGGAAATAAAAAAGATCGCATCCACTTTTTCATATGGAAAGGGATTTGTTAAACAATCCGGGTTTGTTAAACAATCAAGTGCCGCATCCGCACTATGCTTGACGGTTTCTTCCGTATACAGCCGGTTTTTTTCTGAAAAACCCCGTGCCGTTTTATACCATTCAATCGGCCGGACAAACTGCCTTGATTCAATTTCGCCGTTTTGAAAGGCTTTTAACAGCCGGTCAATATCCTTAAATGAATCGGCAAACATCCCTCTCGCAAAATCCGCCGCCGTTTCTTGCGAGACATGATACTTCGGAATGCTCGTTCCGACAGATAACACATATGCCATGCCCATCACCTCTTCACATAAAGGTTTCCGCTTTTTTCCTGAATGTATGCATAAGTGTGAATCGAGGATTTCACTGACCTGCCATTTTAATAGGAAATTGGCCCTTTTGAATAAGAAACCGTTCGACTATACTTGATCCATTCATAAAAAAAGGTTGTGATAAGAATGCTGAAGCCTGTCATTCTTAAAGGGTCACTCGTTCAGTTAGAGCCGCTGGCGATTGATCACACTCAGGCACTCTGTGACGCTGCTTCAGAAAATAGGACGACTTACGCTTACACCCATGTTCCTGACGGAATCGAAGAAACAAAGCGTTATATCGAGCGCGCGCTTTCCGATTATGAAAAAAGACTTGCATTGCCTTTTGCAGTACGGAGTCTTGAAACAGACCGAATCGTCGGAAGCACGAGGTTTATGGATGCGGAAGTGCTTACGCGGCCGACGGATGCAGCTCCGGAAGTGTGTGAGATCGGCAGCACATGGTATGCCTCTGCCGTGCAGCGGACCGGTGTCAATACGGAGTGTAAACTTCTGATGCTGACTCATGCGTTTGACGTGTGGCAAGCTGTCAGGGTGACACTGAAAACCGATGTTCGCAATCAGCGCTCACGGACTGCGATTTTGCGGATCGGAGCCCAATTTGAAGGGATCCGCCGCGCACACATTCCGGCTGTCGACGTCGGCCTCAGAGATACCGCCTACTACTCCATCCTTCGGGAGGAATGGCCTTATATCCGGCAAAACCTTTCTGGCCGGCTCGCAGCATATAACTGAAAAACCTGCCGTGTATCGGCAGGTTTTTTCACATATTCGGATCATGGACGTATAAATTGAGATCGATACGTCCGTCTGACGTGACCGCTACCCCCTCAGCTTCAAGAGACAGCTTCTGTACAGAAAACATCTCTTCGTCTCTCAATCCGATTTCGCCCTTTGCATTGATGACCCTGTGCCAAGGAAGACGATGCTTTTTACTCATGGAGTGAAGAATCCTCACAACCTGCCTCGCTCCCCGCGGACTTCCCGCAAGATCGGCAATTTGACCATACGTCATCACTTTTCCTTCAGGAATCTGTTTGATAATGGCTACCGCCCGTTCCGTAAATGTCATGCAACTCCTCATTTCGACTAAAAATGATTTCCCTAGTATCATACAACAGTTTTGAGGCCATATGATGATGCCTTACTCTGGAGGCTTAAAATAAGATGGTACGAGTTAATAAAACTCATGGGGGAAAATACTTTCTTATATTCACAAAAAGTTAACATAAGTTTATATGGACAAATTTTACATACAGTTATATAATACAGTTGTATCAAATAAAAAAAGGGAGTGTTTTAAATGAAATTTAAAAAAGTTTTAACCGGTTCAGCTCTATCACTTGCTTTACTTGTTTCTGCTGCTCCTGCTTTTGCAGCAAGCCCGACTGCAGATGGCGGGAGTCATAAAACTGCAGCTCCTCAGGCAGTGTTAAAAACTATATACATCAATGCTAATACACGTGGAGAACTTCTTAATGTAACAGTATTTGCTGGAGTTAAATACTATTTAAAAGATGCAAAGCAGAACAGTGATGGTACATGGACTGGTGAATACCAAGGTTGGTTTTAAGATTATCTAAGGGATAAGAGATTTTTCTCTCATCCCTTTTTTCATAGTTGTTTTCCCTACTAACCTCCTAAAAACCATGATCAACGAAGAGCGTTGTGCGGCGATCCCAAGCAACCGTATTTCAAGCTCTGTCTCAGCAGCAGACCGTTGTTCCTCAATGCATTTTAGCAGGGTGTCTCAGTATGCATCCTTTTTTGTTCCCAACCATGCCGCTTTTCCTATGACTTAATTGTGTTAATTGACAACTCGTATTTCTTGGCAAGGTTCTTCTATTTCATGCCTTACGCACTCCTTATACTCCTTGGTGTGCTTTTCAGCCACCAATATTCACCGCCGCCTCTTGTATTGGAGATTCCGAAATGAATTCACCCTCGCAGAATAGTTTCTCCAGTTAGGAAAACACCTAAAATGAATAAAATTAAATGTAAGGGCAATAATTCTTCGTGAGCAAGTACCCCATAAAACCTCTTACTTGCTCTTTTATTTTTGATAAAACACAATCCAGGGTGATAACATGAGATTTGCTTGGGAAGAATTAATTATAATTGCATTCGGAATGATTTTACTGAGAATTTCAGGGAGAAAATCCATTGCACAAATGACCATTGCACAGACAATGGTGATGATTTCAATCGGTACGATTATCGTTCACCCCATTTTAGAAACCAGTTTATTGAAAACATTAATCGCTGCGTCTATCCTTTTTAGCGCTTTGATTTTAATGGAGTGGTTTCAAGTAAAAGTAAACTGGATTGAATCTTTTTTAACCGGAAAATCTAAATTCGTTATAGAAGACGGCCAACTCAATATAGAAAACTTAAAGAAGCTGAGACTGACAGCAGATCAACTCGAAATGCGTTTAAGGCTTCTTGGCATTTCAAATATAAATACAATTAAATATGCCACTTTAGAAGCTAATGGACAATTAGGCTACGAATTAAAAGATGACTGTAAGCCTTTAACCATCAAAGATCTTAAAAATGTGATCGATCCAAAATGTCTTAACAAAGAGCCTCAGCCTCAAAAAGATGATCAAGCCAATATATTCGAGGAAATCAAAAGTCACCAGACCCAGCACAAGCCAAAAAATCTTGAATAATTCGCTGATTAGTAAAGCCTTTTGTTATTCGCCGAATCAGACCGTTAACCGCCGATCATTTTTTACCGAAACCGGTTTACAAGAAACAAAAAAAGCATCTGAAGCAGATGCCTTTTTCAATCGATATTGCGACGATGAAAAGAGTCGGCAACCCCCGTATTTTCCGACGAGGTCCTTGTATGCGCCTGAATATGCTTTTCAGCCGCCTGTCCCTACCGCCGGCCTTAGCCATAATGTTAATCAGTTTGTTTTTATAAAATCATTGATTAATTGATCAGTCGTTAATATTGTGGCAAATTCATCATGCAATGTTGCCAGAGATATATTGTGAATAGTCTCTGCATCATAATATGTATCATTTTGATCTCTCATTCCGAAGGCTGCTGTTGCATCTGAAATCAGGTATGTATCAAATCCTAAATTACCGCTCATCCTTGTGGTTGTTGAAACACAGTGCGGCGTAGTCAAGCCAGTGATTACGACAGTTGTTATATCATTTGCTTTTAAAAGCTCTTCTAGATTAGTCCCAATAAAGCTGCTGTTTACTTTCTTGGTTAATATGACTTCTTTATCCATAGGTTTAACGATTTCCTTTATAGCAACCCCCTCATTTTTTGGATAAAATAAAGAACCAGGTTTATCAGAAATATGTTGTATGTATATGACTGTCCATCCTTTTTCTCTCCATAATTTCAGTATTTTGCTGATATTTTCTTCCGCCTTTACGTTATTTCGTTCTCCCCACTTTTTATCATCAAAGGCTTTTTGTACATCCACAATGATTAAAGCTTTTTTCTTTTCTGCCATCAGATAACCTCCTATATTGAAAATTCGTATTTATAACATTTTAAATAAAGATTTTACTTTTGTACAATTGATTAAGTTACTATCACATCTTCCCCGTTGGAAAAGCATTGAAATATCTAAAGTTCACCAGAGGCCAGCAATATTCAACTCTTTTTCTCTATATACTTATCAATATCCTGAAATAAGCCGCAACAGTGAATGAAAAGATTGCCCCTAACTAAATTCACGCTCGCAAAATATTAACAAAAAAACCCTTGGTTATTTTTGTATTGTATGTAATAATACAAGTGTATTAAAAAACAAAGGAGTGTTCAAAATGAAATTAAAAAAAGTTTTAACTGGTTCTGCCTTGTCTCTCGCTTTACTCGTTTCCGCTGCCCCTGCTTTTGCATCTAGCCCTGGCAATACAAATAGCGACTCAACTCAAACAAAAATATCGACACAAGCGACCAAAGATTCTTTTACAATGGATTACCTTCATAGATGGGATATCCCAAATACAACTGTTAAGAATGGTGTTACATATTACCTTAAGAAAGTAGAGATAATCGAAGGGTTCTATCGCGCAACTTTTGAAGGATGGATTAATTAAAAGAAGGGGCTTTCCCTTCTTTTCACTCTCATTTGTAAGGATCCGTGCACAAGATACTCGTTCACGTACATATAGTTCGGGACGGTTTTTCGGCAAAAAAGGCGGATGCCTCATCACTCAATTTATTTCTTTTCAAACAATGAAACTAATAAAAAAAGAGAATGCCTCACAATCGGAAGCATCCTCGATCTGGATAAAATAAGATGTTATTTTAAAGAAAACGGATAACTAACCCTCTTGAACCCTTGTCACATCAAGGGTTTTTTTCGTTTTAGGAATCATATTATAAATAATATTCAAAAGGACGGCGGTAAAGCTTCCGGCGACGATTCCGTTTGTGGTCAGCAGATTTAAGTAAGACGGCAGGTGCTTAAACATATCGGGAACGACGGTTACACCGAGTCCCAATCCGACCGAACACGCGACGATCAGAAGGTTTTCCTGCTTTTTAAAGTCAATTTGACTGAGCATTTTAATGCCGTAGGAAATGACCATGCCGAACATGGCCACCATCGCGCCTCCCAGTACCGAAGACGGGATGATGGTCGTGAAGGCTGCGATTTTCGGAAAAAGGCCGAAGAGCATTAAAAGTGCGCCCGTGACACCGATGACCGCGTTTTTCTTAATTCCCGTCAGCTGCACGAGGCCAACGTTTTGGGAATAAGCCGTGTACGGAAAAGCATTAAAAATGCCGCTGATGAATACCGCCAGGCCCTCCGCACGGTAGCCTTTTGCTAAATCACGTTCAGACAGGCGCCGGTTTGTCAGGTCACCGAGAGCGAAATAGACGCCGGTTGACTCAACAAGGCTGACAATGGCAACGATGGACATCGTAATAATCGGTGCCGCATGAAATGTCGGCGTCCCGAAGTAAAACGGTTTAATCATTTGAATTGCATCAGCATTCGCCACATTGTCAAATTGCACTTTTCCCATAAAATATGCGATGGCCGTCCCGATGACAATGCCGATTAAAATCGAAATGGATTTCAAAAATCCTTTTGTAAACCGATAAAGCAGCACGATGATGACGAGCACCGTAAATCCGAGGGCAAGGTTAGCCGGATCACCGAAATCCTTGCTGCCTTCCCCGCCGGCAATATGATTCATCGCGACCGGCATTAAGGTCATCCCGATAATCGTCACGACAGATCCGGTTACGACAGGCGGAAAAAAGGATACGAGCTTACCAAAGAAAAACGACAGCAGAATGACAAGCAGACCCGATGCCAAAATGCTTCCGTAAATGGCTGAAATCCCATACTCCTTACCGATCGAAATAATCGGGGCTACCGCGGTGAACGTACAGCCGAGCACAACGGGCAAGCCGATGCCGAAAAATTTATTCCTCCATACTTGAAGCAGCGTAGCCGCCCCGCACATAAAAATATCAATTGATACGAGATATGTCAGCTGTTCTGCGTTCAGTCCCAATGCCGCTCCTACAATTAAAGGAACGACGACGGCACCGGCATACATGGCAAGCACGTGCTGGATACCGAGGGAAAGTGTTTTGGCATAGCCGTTTTTCATGAACGGACCTCCTGTACAAATGTCACTTTTCCATCTTCAAGCGATTGAATTCTCGCCAGTGATTCGACCCGGCATCCTTTTTTCACCAGCTCATCTCTTCCCGGCTGAAATGACTTTTCAATGACGATTCCGATCCCGCAAACCGCTGCGCCTGCTTGTTTTACGATGGATAAAAGTCCTTCTGCCGCCTGTCCGTTCGCTAAAAAGTCGTCAATGATTAACACGCGGTCATCTTTCGACAGATGATTTCCGGAGATTGCAATCTGACTTTCTGTTTTTTTCGTGAAAGAATAGACGGATGCCGTCAGCAGATCATCCGTTAATGTGAGAGACTTCCTTTTTCTCGCAAAGATGACGGGAACGCCGAGTTCAAGGCCAGCCATCACCGCAGGGGCGATACCCGAAGATTCAATTGTAACGATTTTGGTTATCTCGTCTTTTTCAAAACGGCGCGCAAATTCCCGGCCGATCTGCTGCATGAGAACCGGATCAATTTGATGGTTTAAAAAAGAATCCACTTTCAGCACTTGATCAGAAAGAACAATTCCGTCTTCTGCTATTTTTCGTTTTAATGCTTCCACAATGATTACCCCCGCTTATAAAAAATAAAAAAAGCATTGCCCGCTCTCCAAAAAAAGAGCAAGCAATGCCGAATGATCTACACGCAACGGCCGAATAAAGCCGTCCCATTGCTCACTCATAGTCGGACATTTACGGTGACCGGTAGAAACTTGCGTGCCATATCCACGCGATTATATGAGTGTTCGTATGATATTAATCAAATTATAACAAGATACACTTCTTTTGCATAGTGAAATTTGAATATTTCCGAACTTTTACAAAGAATTAGCTTTCGATTATTCGTGTTTTTAGAATTTTTAGAAAAACGCCCGGTGTATGCCGGGCGTTTCGTTTATAAATATAAATTTGAATATTTGCCGACGAGATACTCAATGAGATATTGAACGTTCAGCTCTTCTCCCGTTGCATCTTTTATGATGTCAAGCGGCATTTTGCGTCTTCCGTGCTGATGAACCTTTTCCGTCAGCCATTGTTTAATCGGCTCAAAATCGCCCCGTTCTATTAATTGGTCAAATTCAGGCAGATCGTCAAGCATGGTATGCTTCAGCTGTGCCGCATACATATATCCGAGCGCATAGGAAGGGAAATAGCCGAAATCGCCGCCCGCCCAATGTACGTCCTGCAAAATGCCTTTTGCGTCAGATGGCGGCGTAATGCCTAAATAATCATGATATTTTTGATTCCACAATGCAGGCAGTTCTTCCACTGTCACTTCATTGCTGAAAATCGCTTTTTCAATTTCATAACGGATAATAATGTGAAGCGGATACGTTAGCTCATCG
Organism: Bacillus sp. JNUCC-22; assembly: GCF_018861275.1. NCBI lineage: Bacteria > Bacillati > Bacillota > Bacilli > Caryophanales > Bacillaceae > Bacillus > Bacillus sp. JNUCC-22. Next base: position 2,143,823 of record NZ_CP076408.1, read on the forward strand.
GCTTCAATTCGGATAAAGGTCGGTTTCGCCTCGTTGACAGCGCGTACAAAGTCCTCTCTTTTCACATCTTGAAATTGATCAGGTGAAGCCTCAACCATTTTTTCATAATAGGCGGTCCAGAAATGTTGATTTCTGGCGATAAAGTTTTCATAAAATAACGATTGGGATTCATGAATTCCCATGGATGCACCGTCAGATAAGTTCGTTCCGCTCAGCGCTTCGTCAATATTCTGCTCGTAGATCGCATGCCCGCATTCATGAATCGTTCCGAAAATCGCCGTGCGGAAATCGTTTTCGTCATATCTGGTCGTCACCCGTACATCGCCCCGGTTGATTGTCGTCGCAAACGGATGCACCGTCTCGTCCAGGCGGCCGCCGTCAAAATCATACCCGAACTCTTTTAAGAAATACAAGGAGAGGTCTCTTTGCTGTTCTTTCGGAAACGTTTTCGTTATAAAGGAAGTGTCCGGTTTATTGCCGGATTCCGTCACTTTTTTGATAAGCGGAATGATCGATTCCTTCAATTCAGAAAACAGCTGATCCAACACCTTTACCGTAACACCCGGTTCAAAAATATCGAGCAATGCATTGTATGGATGATCTTCATAGCCCCAATACGAAATAAACCGCTTATTAAAATCAATCAGCTTCTCAAGGTACGGAGCAAACATAGAAAAATCAGAGTCAGCCTTTGCATCCTCCCAAGCCGTTTCAGCTTTCGATGTTAAAATGACATATTCTTTATACTCATCTTCAGGAATTTTTTTATTATGATCATAATCTTTTTTCGCAAGTTCCGCCGCTTTCACTGTATCTTCAGGCAGCTCTTCTGCATGCGCGAGAAGGATGTCGATCAGCTCTTTCATCCGGTCGGATGTCTGGATTTGAAAAACGTCAGCCGACAGCTGTCCGATGCTTTCCGCCCGGTCATCAGAGCCTTTTTTCGGGGCTCCCGTTCTTAAGTCCCAGTGCATAAGCGCAATGGCTTCTTCATAGTGGGACACTCTTTTTAACAGATCAAAAAACTCTTTTTCATATGTATGTAAATCCATATCCATTCCCCTCCCTTTTCACTATCAATTACAGGCTAATGGAACGCCGTGACAAAGTCAACTTCCCGGATTTAAAAAAGCCGCAGGATAAGAATCCTGCAGCTTTTGTTTTTATACGATTTTCGGTGTAACAGGCAAAACCTTTTTGACTTCGGCCAGGACCCGTTCACTTTCTCCGCCCGCATAAATGGATATGGTTCCGCTGTCCTGATTAGAACGGATGAGGCGGCCGATTCCCTGCCGGACTCTCAAGAGCATGTACGGCAGATCAACTTCCTCAAACGGATCTTTTTTCGCTCCGTTCCGCTTTGCGGTAAACACGGGATCATGAGGCGGATACGGCAATGCCCAAATGGTCACATTCCGGAGCGAGTCACCGGGAATGTCAAGACCTTCCCATAAGTGGACGGAACAAAGCACGGATTCTTCATCCCGCTGGAATTTTTCGACCAGACTGCTGATCTCTTCGTCACCTTCGTAGTATATCGGATACGGCAGCTCCCACGCGGCAGCCTGTTCTTTAAATTCCTTCATGTCTTCAAAGGAAGGGAAAAGAACGAGGGTGCGTCCTTTATTCTTCTTAATGGTTTCAATCGTTACGGCTGTTTTCTGCTCAGACGTCATATCACCGTGAAGCGCAACAGACATTTGCTCCTCGTAATCGTACGGAGATTCAACGGTGAATGATAAAGGATCACGGATTCCGAGGCTGTCAGCGATATAATCAAATGAACCGCCCTCAGAAAGAGTGGCCGATGAGAAAATATAAGGGATCTTTTTAGAAAAGACCTTTTCTCCCAAAACTTCGGCTACTGTTCTCGGCATAACGACAAACGTTGAGTCTGTATCCCGCGTTTCAAGCCAGCTGATGGCATCCTTTTGATACAGCGACAGCGAATATGCCATTTGTTCGACGTATTCTTCTACAACTGACAGCTCGTACTTATCGATCGTATACATTTCCGATTCAAATACGAGCGCCTCGCCGATTTTATCGAGCAGACGGCACAGCTCGTCAGCCGCACGCTTAACGCGCTGGTCGTTTTGGATGTCCAATCGGTGAGAGCCGGCGATTTCCTTCGATTCCTCTGACAGCACATAGAAAAACTCATCGTTTGCGGCAAGGGCATCTTCAATCAGTTCGGCGAATTCCTCTCTGATGTCATTTTGAAGCAGACGCTCTAAAAACAGCTCAAGCGTCGACTGCTTCACGCGATAGGTTAACGCTTTTTGCGCGGCGAATTCCAGCAGATGTCCTTCATCAAACACGACGGCGCTGTGATCCGGCAAAAGCGGCAGCTGTCCTTCCCTTTTGCGTGATTCTTCCGTCCATACATGTTCCATGTAGAAATCATGAGAGCAAACAATCAGATCCGTTGATTTTCTGTAATGATCTCTTGAAAGTGTTAAACCGCATCTATGTCTCATATCACATGTTAAACAATCTTGGAAGGAATCATAGCTGACGCCTGCCCACTCTTCATTCGTCAAATCAGCGTACTGTTTGCGGTCGCCGTACGGATAAAAGCGCTGCATCGCTTGTGATTCGTGTACGAATGAAGGCAGCGACTCATAAAGATCCAGCCACTTCTCATCATCAGAACGCTGCATCGTTTTCTCAAGCTTTTTCAGACACAAATACTGCTCATGGGATTTGGACAGCCGTGTATCAATCTGCAGATCCAAATGTTCTGTCAGCTTGGAAATGTCGCCTTCTTTTTTGACAAGCTGTTCAATTAACGTTTCATCGGCGCATGCGATAATGGCCGGTTTACCCGTATATCTGGCATAGCTGATGGCAAACAGCAGATACACCAGCGTTTTCCCCGTACCGACTCCTGCCTCAGCGAACATGACCTTTTTCTCTTTAAATGCCCGTTCAAGCTGAAACGCCATAAATACCTGCTCATCCCGAAGGTCAAAGCCTTTCTCGGGAAGGATATCGTAAAACACGTCACCAATCCAATTGTTCAATTCTTCGTAAAAATTCTTTTCTTTTGTTAAAGCAAAAGGCAAACGTGATGTTGTCACCCAACTCCAACCCCTAACTATTCGGCATTCAGACCATCTATAATATCATTTAACCCTTTTCAATACAACAAAAAAACTTGGCCTCGCCAAGTTTTTGTCATTATCATTTCCGGTTAATGATATGTGTACATAGGAACGGATGGTCTGTTGAATGTGTATGTTTTACCGCATTTTCAAGTTCTTCCTGTGCGTGTGTCATGGCGGAAGGACCGAACTCCGCTCCGGCTTCCTCCAACCGGAAAGCAGTTGCGTCTAACGCCTTTTGTATTTTAGTGAAGTGCTCGCTGTTCAGCATAAAATAGATCACCTCTCAAATAGAAATAATCATCATTCTATGCCGATGCTTCACTTTCTATACATGCCATTCTGAATGATCCGCACCTGACCTGCACAAACTACAACAGATATTCGATTGAATATCCATCTTCACAAAATTATTCTATCCGGGAGTGATGGTTACATGAGTTATAAAGATCGATTAGATCAGCATTCTGAATTGTTTCATCACAATTGGACACGGCCGAAACGCTCTAAATCGCAAGTGAACGGCCACACCGAAATGTCCCAGACCAACATTATTTTACGGAGCAACGCAAAAGCGCACCGCTGGTAATGGCAGAATAAAACGTAAAGATGCTTACAGGCTGTCGAATATCGACAGCCTGTTAAAATTATATCTACAGAAAAATTTTTCTGACTATTTTCTTTTCTCTACATAAATAGTTTTGGATTGAACTGCGTCTTTCATTTTCCCGCCTTTGTATAACTCAACATTAACCTGCCATCTCTCTTTAAATGTAGGTTTTAGTAGTTTACTGAAATAAAACTTTTTAACAGGTGTTTTATTCGAGAATGAACCCTTATGGGAAAAATTTCCGATGTTGTATTCCCCATCTAAGGTGGTAACACCCATTCGATAGTTCAATGTCCCACATTTTCCGTTTGTTTGAGCATATACATCAATAGAAGTAGCTTTTCTTGTATATGTTGTTGCATCAGTCCAAACCCTAGCTTCACAACCTTTAATTCCTTGAACTGTTTGCCATGAACTCATTGCTGCTTCTGCTTTAGGACTGCAAATAAATGTAGAGCCTGCTATCAGTAATGCAGAAGCACCCATCAAGATTTTCGAAGTTTTCTTCATTAATTCCAACTCCTTCATATTTTTACATAAAATATTATAAATCGATATAATATATATATCAAGACTAGTAGGTAAATTTTATAAAATTATTAAACTATGGCTACTTAATATAAAAGGCGAATTCGTTAAGAATTTGCATTTATTAAGAGAAATTTTATAAGTTATTTTACGTATGTATAATAAATCGTTCATAAAAACTTTATTCCCCAATATACTCCAAAGATATTTATACTAAATAGCCGAAAAACAGGAACTTAAGTCCCTGTTTTTCGGCTCCAACTTGAAAATCTATTCATAGCCTATTTTCAAAATCAATATTACCACAAAAATCCACTATAAAAGGTACTATATTTTTGAAATTGTTTTTTTCTTTTTAGCCCAGTACTGATAATAATCCGTTTTGATAAAACCGTTAAAGAGCTTCCGTTTTTTGGTTGCTTTTCTTCCGTAGACCTCTTCAAATTGTTCATTTGACGTTAACATGTAGACAGACCATGTATCAAGAGATTCAAATGCCCGGCCCATTTCTTTATACATCTGCTCGACTTCCCTTTTTTCGCCGAGCCGTTCGCCGTACGGAGGGTTTCCGACGATTACGCCGTATTCGAGTTTCGTCGTAAAATCCTGCACCCGCATTTGTTTGCATTCGATCAGGTCACCAAGTCCTGCTTCTTCTGCGTTTTCTTTGGCGATGTTTACCATCCGGTGATCCACGTCACTGGCAAAGATCTGCAGCGGCTGATCATAGTTCGCCTTTTCTTCCACTTCAAGACGCGCCTTGTCCCACAGTTCTTTTCCGATCCATTCCCAGTCTTCTGAAACAAAATCACGGTTAAAACCGGGAGCAATGTTTTGTCCGATTAAAGCGGCTTCAATGGCGATCGTGCCGGAACCGCAGAACGGATCGACGAACGGACGGTCAGGCGTCCAGTTGGTTAACTGAATTAACGCGGCAGCGAGCGTCTCTTTAATCGGAGCTCCTCCCTGATCAACCCTGTATCCTCTTTTGTGAAGGCCTGTTCCTGATGAATCCAGTGTAAGTACGGCTTTATCTTTTAAAAGGGAAATCTCCACCTTGTACTCGGGTCCCGTTTCTTCAATCCATTCATTTTGTTTTCCTGATTGAAGTTTCAGCTTTTCCGCTATCGCCTTTTTGACGATCCGCTGGCAGTCAGGCACACTGGCAAGCACTGATTTCACGGACTTTCCGATAACGGGGAACTTAGCGTTTTCCGGAATGTACGCGCGCCAGTCAATCGCTTTTGTTTTTTCAAACAGCTCATCAAACGTTTTCGCCTGAAACTCGGCGACCTGTACTTTAATGCGGTCAGCCGTCCGCAGCCATAAGTTAGCCCGGCAGATCGCAAGCGCATCTCCTTCAAAAATGACTTTTCCGTTGTCTACTTTGCATTCATAACCTAAATCACGCACTTCTTTGGCGACGATCGCTTCGATTCCCATCGGCGCCGTCGCTATTAGTGTGTACTTCTTCATCGTATCACCCTGTCTCTTTTTAAGCTTTCGTTTCATCCAAGATAAAAGCTCCCCTTTAAAGGAGAGCTCTAATTTGTCATATCAATAATGTTTAACGTTCTGTAAGCCATGTTTTGTTCCGTCGTACTGCAATCGGCTCATCACCTCGTACTCAGGCGGCAATCATCTATCTACAGAAAGCATTCTGTCCTTCTATCTGTTCAGTTCCTTCAAGAAGGTTCCCCTACCAAAATTTGGGTTTCTCGCTCGAGGGGTTTACCGCGTTCCACTCTCACCATTTCTGATGAGACTTCGTCACTGTGGCACTTTCAAGGATACTCAGCCATATCCGGAGACGTAGGCTTTTTTCCTGCCGTCAGCCTATCAAGGCTGCCCTAGCTTATTTCTTCGCTAGGCACGAACACTACGGGCATCTCAGCACCGTGCGAGCATGGACTTTCCTCTACAGATTCAAAGATCTGCAGCGATTACCCGAACGTTAAGAACACTTGTTCATTATAAAGCAACTTGTCTCATTTGACAAGTGCTTCTGCCTTATTCGTCATAAAGTTTGCTGCCGAATACATGTTTCTCAAGGTTGGACAGCCTTTTCAGAATGTCAAAGTTGGTTGTATTGGACTGCACCGGCTGTTTTTTGCTTGCTTCTTCAAGCTGTTTTTTCAGCTGCAGATTTTCTTGCTGCAGTTCTTCAATTTCTTGATGAAAGGTTTCATAATCCTTAATAATCATATCTAAAAATTTGTCAACGTCTTCTTGTCTGTAACCTCTAACGCCTGTTTTAAATTCTTTTTCCAAAATGTCTTTCGCAGAAAGCTTTACTTTATCAGCAAGCATCTTTTTCACCTCATATCGTGAATCATCATGTTATATTTTATTCAGAAACACGTCCCGTTGTCAAATATTCTCTGACGTGTTATGTAAAGAAATCTTCTTCTTCAACGGCAGCACGGAGATCATCCATCGTAATTGAATAAATCGGATATCCGTCTGTTTCACGGCGTTTTTCTGCCTGCTGCAGCATATATTTCGGCGATCCTTCCATTTCAGGGTCATATAAAAGCAAAAGCGCATCTGACTTTTCAATAAAGAACGCGTTTTTCTGCCGGAATTGGAGCGGACTTTCGTACGGCCGATGCGTCAGGCTCTCCTCATAATCTGCCTGAGCAAGCACCGCTTCATACATTTCTTTATTCGGATCCTTCCACTTTTCCTCCTGGCCGTAGAAAGGCGTGATAACGGCAACCTTTAATTCCGGATACTCTTCTCTGAGATCGTACGCCGTTTCTGCCGCCCAAAGCTCAGTCCCCAGCTGTCCGGATATGAGAATCCATTCCAAGCCTTCGTCAATAAAGCTTCTGAGTCTCGTTTCTATCGCCTTTTTTATATAAACAAGCGCCCGGTCATCCTGTTTAAAAATCCCGAGTTCAAACGGCTTGTATCCTGTTACGGCTAATACTTTCAATTGATCACCTGCTTAAAAAATGGGGCTCCCCATCGGGCCCCATTTTGATTTGCTGATATCCTAACCGATCTTGCTTAAGCGTTCAATACTAATGATCGCAGCAAGGGCTTCCGCACTGAAAATGCTGGTGAGTTGTCGGGTCAACATTTGAAAAAGTGTGCGGATAGTAATGAACGTGCTCAAAGTTGTGGTGATTTACGTTAGTTGTATGTTGCGGATGAATATGCGGCACAACCGTGTTAGAAAAGCAATGGTGTTCACAGCAATGAGTCGGATGGACAATCGGCGGCATCACGTTTGGTCTGCAACAATGATGATGAAACATGCTAAATCCCCTCTCCATTAACTTTTATTACACTGTTAGGTTATGAAGAAAAGAGGGTACATGTTCTAATTCAATCACCCAATTTAAAAGTGCGTCAGCAAACTGTCTTTAAAATTCGAAAATACAAACGCAATCAAAAAAACCACGACAAAGAACAAGTAAAAAACACCTTTATACATACCAACTCTCCCCTATAAATAACTAACGCTATTTTACAAGATGCGGCACCATTCTACAACAAAATCGATGCGGATTCAGAAAAAAATATTTTTGGCGAAACAACTCGGCTTTTGCGCTTTCCCGGGCAATATTTCAAGAGGAATATTTCCTCTTGAGCCGGGCAATTCTCACATGGAGCTTCTCGGCTTCTTTTTTCGATATTTCCCCGTCTTCTGCCGCCTGCTGCGCGGCCTGCAGCGCTTTTTTGTAATCTTTTGCGTGATGCTCAAAATAGATCGCCAGCTCTACCGCTGATTGGTGTCTGCATATGTGAAGAGCAGAGCCCGTCAGTTTCTCCCAAAGGGGCATGGCGTCTTGCCTGCGGTTTTGTTTTTTATAAAGCATTGCTAAGTCAAAAAGGGCCCGATCCGAATCTTCAAAGGCTTTGCCTTGCAGCGCTTCCAGCTGTGAAACAGCCCGATCGGTTTCTTTATGAGCGATAAACCATTTCGCCATGGCGTATGCTTCCTGATGTTCTGACGTCTGATCAGAAGATGCAAAAATCTTTTTTGACATATGGATGTAAAGAGCGATGAGGGAAAGCACATCTTGTTCATTATGCGAGAGCACTCCCTTTAAAAGAGCCGGGTCCTCTGCCTTTAAAAATTGAAAATACAGCATCGGCGCCAAATAACCAGGTGTGTCTTCGTCCCTTTTAAAAGCAAGCTCTTCATTTTCAACCGCCGAAAGCGATACACGCTCTAATTTATGTTTCCAAAGCCGTCTCGCCCCATGCAGAAGATCAAAGTGACCGAAGTCAGGAAGTTTCGGAAGCCTGTCCCGCAGCAATGTATGCCTAGTTTTTACCTGCGGCCAGTCAAAGGCTTTTCCGTTATACGTAACAAGCGACGTAATGTCAACCTCACTTAAAAAGCTTTTGTAAAGAGCCGTCTCGTTTCCCGGTTTAGGAAGCAGATGCTGTTTAACCGCGACACGGTCTTCATACACTCTTGCATGGCCGAGCAAAAAGATCATATTGCCGGCCCCGCCGCCGAGGCCGGTCGTTTCAGTATCAAAGAAGAACAGCTGGCTTTTTTCGTATCCTTCTGCTGATAAAGTATGTGTCAAACCGCCTTTATTCCATAATGCCATGACGTCATCAAGTTCACTGAAGCTGTACCGTCCGTGGCGGTGCGAAAGCGGATAGACGGTTTCGCGGATAAGACAGTATTCATCCTCAAAAAAGAAAGGCTTCACTCCGAATGCCTCCCATTCTTCTCTAAATGGGACTTGAATATCCGGGACCGAAAGTTGTGAAGCTGCCGGCTTTTTTTCAGCTTCCGGCACATTCAGGTGGTTTTTCATCCGCTTTAATTTATTTTTCAAGGACATCTTTCGTCCCCCTTTTCTTTTACACGTAATTCAAGAGCCGGAGTATCGCTTTCTTTGCATCTATTCCTTCTATTTCGGAACCGATGCAGGAAGGACACCCGTCTTGACATGGACATTGTCTGATCAGGCGCTCAGCCCCTTCAGTGATTTCATCAAATCGCTTATATACTTCATCAGCAAGTCCGATTCCGCCCGGATAATGATCATACAGAAAGATTGTCGGAAGTCCGGTATGTGCAGCTTTGATTTGCGGCACGACATGCACGTCATTTCGGTCGCACATGACGTATACAGGCACGATATGCTGCAGGACGTGGGCAATGCCTAAAAGCAGCTGTTCAAGCGTTTTTTCGCCGATCTCCGAATCCGGCTCTTTCAATTCAAGCCAGGCAGCACTGGTATGCAGTTCTTCTTCTGGAAGATGAATCGGCCCTGATCCTATATTTTCAAATGTCGTCATTTTAATTTTTTTAAATATTGTCGGAAGTGCGTTCACGGTTACATCGCCGAAATGTAAAGCCGTTTTCTTTCTGCTGTCCGTTCTGTCAATGTCCAGCACTTTCAGCTGCACCGCTAAATTGGCATCTGTATAATATTCGACATCGACCTTTCGCACGTATGCTTTTTTATGGTCCCAATCAAGCTTTTCAACCTGGTACTGCACCCCTTCATGAAGATAAATCGCTTCATCATGAAGAAGTGTCATCGCGCTGAAACGGTCCATTTCTCCGATGATTTTTACATCAGCCGTCTCTGACCGGTCAACGATGACCACGTTTTCCTGTGACGCCGAACGGAGACTGATGTTGGAGGCGGGAAAAGATTCGCTCGCCCAGTGATAGCGTTCGCGGTTTTCGTGAAGCACCCCTTCTTCCTCTAAATACTCAAGAATGTCTCTTGCATCATTTTCTCCGAATGTTTCATCGGCTCTGAAAGGCAGCTCATACGCGGCGCATTTCAGGTGATCGACCAGTATAATGAGATTATCGGGATTAATCCTTGCAGATTCAGGCGAGCGTTTAAAGAAATAATCAGGATGGCGCACAATATATTGGTCAATCGGATCAGAGTTCGCCACCATCACGATAAGCGCCTCTCCCTGCCGCCGTCCGGCCCGGCCCGCCTGCTGCCATGCGCTCGCGACACTGCCCGGGTACCCCGTCATCACGCAGACCTGAAGCTGGCCGATATCAACGCCGAGCTCCAGCGCGTTTGTGCTGACAACCCCGAGAATGCTGCCGTCTCTTAACCCCCGCTCTATTTCTCTTCTTTCTTTCGGAAGATATCCGCCGCGATAGCCTCTGACAGACTTCGCGCCGATTTCTTTTTTTACGATCTCCTGAATGTGGCTTAAAATAATTTCAACCCGGACACGGCTTCTGGCAAAAACAATCGTCTGGATCTTATTTTTTAAAAAAGTTTTGGCAAGCTCGTTCACTTCCACGGTGGCGCTTTTTCGAATATGCAGCGGTTTATTTACAATCGGAGGATTGTAAAAAGCAAAGTGCTTTCTTCCGGCCGGGGCGCCGTTGTCGTCAATCAGGCGCACTGATTTTCCCGTCAGCTGCTCCGCCAATTCCCTCGGATTGGCGATTGTGGCGGATGTGCAGATAAATGACGGCGTGCTTCCGTAAAAAGCGCAGATTCTCATTAAACGGCGGATGACATTCGCCACATGGCTGCCGAATACGCCCCGGTACGTATGTAATTCATCAATGACGATATATTTCAGGTTTTCAAACAGACTCACCCATTTTGTATGGTGGGGAAGAATGGCTGAATGAAGCATATCAGGGTTTGTAATCACAATATGCCCGGCCTTTCTGACTTTCTGCCTGATGGCCGGAGACGTATCTCCGTCATAGGTGAAGCTTTTAATTTCCATGCCCGTCTCGTCTATGATTTCATTCAGCTCGCTTTTTTGATCCTGCGCGAGCGCCTTTGTCGGAAATAAATAAAGCGCGCGGCTTGAGGCATCTTCCGCGATAGACTGAAGAACCGGAAGATTATAGCACAGTGTTTTTCCGGAGGCCGTCGGTGTGACAGCCACAATGCTTTCTCCGTTTTGAACCGTCTGAAAAGCGGAGTATTGATGTGTAAAGAGCCGCTCGATCCCCCTCTTTTCGAGAGCCGCCCGAATGTTCGGATCTACTTGCTCCGGCATCGGCATGGTTTTCGCCTCCCGCGGTTCCTCTTCATGCCAATGCACAATATTTTCATGATTTTTTAATTCCTGAATCAGTTCGCTCAGTGATTTTTTCTTCATCGTTCACACCTCTTTATGAGGTACAGTTTACCGAATATTTGTTTGCCTGGCTAGATGAAAATCCTGCACAAGAAAAAAAGCAGGGAATCAGCCCCTGCCTACTTCATTTTTATCGTAAAAAGCTCTGTTTGTCCTTTTTTCGCTTCAATTGCGCCTGCAAATTGCAAAGGTTCTGCGGCATCGCCATTCATAATCACCATAGGGATGACGGTGCTGCTTGCTTTTTCTTTTATTAAATCCAGCCGGCACGTTAAAAGCAGATCGCCTGTTTTCACTTTGTCTCCTTCTTTTACATGCGCTTCAAAGCCTTCACCGTTCATATTGACGGTATCCAAACCGACATGTATCAAAAGTTCCGCTCCGGAAAGGGTGCGGATGCCGACAGCATGTTTTGTATGGAACAGCTGAATCACTTCTCCCTCAACCGGTGAAACAATGTCTCCGTTTGCAGGCTCGACGGCGATCCCGTCCCCCATCATTTTTTGTGAAAATACGGGATCCGGCACTGAAGCCAAATCCATCACCATTCCGTCAGCCGGAGAAAAAATCACTTCCTCGGCCGGCTTTTTCCGGCTGTCTCCCAATCCGAATAATTTTTTCAGCAATGTGTTGTGCTCCCCTTCCTAAATGTGAATCCGTTACCAGTTTATTCTCCACTATTTAACCATACTTTCTTTTTTCCTTCAATTCTTAACCATACGGCTTAACATCGCATAGTCTGTTTGTAAAAAGGCGGTGGTCATATGGATCAATCACAAAACGATAAACTTGATCCGCAAAGAAATGAGGACATCATCAGCCATGCGATGGACCAATTTTTTCACTCAGGTCCCTTTGCAGAATTGATGCAGGGTTTTCAGCACCTTGTCAATTCGGCTTTTACTGAAGCGCAAGTGACGATTGACGTCAGAGAAGAGCCGACGGGCCTCGCGGTTGATATCAGCGTTCCCGAGACGTTCCGTGACGGGGATATGCTGGTGGAAACGAAAGGGTGCTACCTTCACGTTACAATCCGCTACGATCATAAACAGGCTCATTCATCCCATGTGTCTTCAAGCATGACAAGAACCGTTGTCCTCCCGTATAAGGTGAGTGAAGAAGATATGGAAACATCCTGGAATGAACAGACGCTTACCCTCTTTTTCCCTAAAAAATAAGCATGAATGATGGATATCATTCATGCTTTTTATTTGAAGATACTGGTGAGGCCTTTCACCAGCGATCCGACCTGATTTACGGCGCTTACCATCTGCCCCGTTGTATCCATCATTTTATTAAAGTCAAATTGTCCGTTCGTTTTTTTAAACTGGGAGAGTATGCCTGAGAATTGGGAAGACTGCTGCTGATTCGGTCTGGGAACGGGGTAAGGATTCACAAACCCCGGCTGGCCCCCGGGCATGCCTGCCTGAGGAGGAGGGGGAGCAAACGGCTGCTGCACATGACCGTATTCCTGATTCAGATAAAATTGCTGCGGGTACTGCCCTTGCTGATGATATGGCGGCGGCTGCAATGGCTGTATCTGCTGCGGATACGGCGGCTGTAATGGCTGTATCTGCTGCGGATACGGCGGCTGTAATGGCTGTATCTGCTGCGGACTCGGCTGCTGCAGCGGCTGTATCTGCTGCGGACTCGGCTGCTGCAGCGGCTGTATCTGCTGCGGGTAGAAATATCCCGCCGGCTGCTGGTACATATTTTGATATGGCTGCGCTCTCCATTGCATATGACATTCCCCCTTGTCTCTCACTAAGTTTCTGCTATATATGTATGAATTCCGCCTTGGTTATGTGCTTTCGGAGATTCTGATCTTTGTCAAATGCTGTCGAAAGTCTTAATTTTTTAAAAACAGAAAAAAGTCGAATCGTTATGTTACCATAATCTCAACATACATGAGAGGGGATGCACCATTATGAACGTATCATACTTAAGAAAGCGTTTTGCTGAAGTAAAAAAATATGAAACAGATTGTGCAGATAAACTGATGGACTTTGCAAAATTCCTCTATATTCAAGGCCATCTCACCGCAACCGAATTTCGAAACAGTATGAAGGTTCTCGAAGCAAGTGGAGCAGAAAACCCGGCGTATGAATAACATACCCGACCCCTTTATATAAAAGAAGGCAGCCGTTTTCAGCTGCCTTCTTTTTCAATTTCATCCCTTAATATACGAAGCGTATATAAAACAGATTCAGTTAAATCCCTGTATCTTTTTTTATGAATATGATGAACATATGATTGGAGCATCAGCTCTCCGAAATTTTCTGTAACGGCCTGAATTTGTGCGTGATGAACGTATTTCGGACGGTTTTCCTGAATAAACGCAAGCGCTGCTTCTGTCCAAAGCGCGCAAAGCCGGTCTCTTTTTTCAACATCGGGTTTAATAATCTCAAAAAAATCATATGAACGGCCTGACTCTTTTCCATCCTGATACCTTTTTTCGGCTTCCAGAACCGCCTCTATCATTTGTTCTGTCAGCTCCAATAACGACTGTGTCTGCAAACGGACTCACCTCAGTACATATGGTACCAAAGTTTTTGCATAAAATCAGCTGATCCGGCAGGCTCTCGGCAAATCCTTTTTACGCCGGTCAGTCAAAAACAGGTCATCAATACAAACATGAAGCTCCCGCGCCTCTTCCTCAAGGCGGGAAAGTTTCTCCTGTCTGATTTCTTCAGCTTCCGCCTGACAGGATCTGACTGCTTGGGTAAGCGTCTTTTCAGCAGCAGAAATCCGGAATTCGATATCAGAAAGCAGACGGAGAATATCAGCCTTGCTCGTGTAAACAGACATTCATGTTCCTCCCTTTTATCACTTGCGTCTCTTTAGAATATAATTCTCGTTTTCATACCGCTCTCCTCTGCACATGACAAAACTAGAAGCAGTTCGGCAAACAAACAGAGATTATCCTAAAAGGCGTGCCTTTCGACAAAAAAGTGCCGCAAACTTTGTATGAACCGGCACGTTAATGCAAACGATACAGTTGAGGAGGTGCCGTATGAAAACGAGACCGAAAAATGCAGGTAAACAGCAAAAAACCGAAGCAAAAACGACTGATACGCTTGATAAAAAATTAGGCGGCCCAAACCGCCCTTCCACGTAACACATCAGCAGCCCGAAACCCCAGCGAACGGTTTCGGGCTTTTTCATTTCTTCAGCCACTCTTTAACCGCGAAGAGCGCATGGAGCTCCCGTCTTTTCTGGAAGTACCAGTCCGTCAGTTCAAGCTGTTTCGGCATTTTCTCCTGTAAGAAAGCCCCTTTTCTTAACCTTTTTTGAAACCAATCCGCCCTTTCGCCGTCTAATGGGTGGGCAACAATGGGATAGGTTGTCCTCAGCATCGGTGATGTTCTTTTTTTGATGCCGATCATTTTCTCCATATCAAAGCGTGAACCGGTATGAGGAACGGTATCAAGAAAACGGTAAAAAGAAGCGTGCAGATCAGGGCTGAACAGAAGACGGGCCAGCTGTTTTCCGAGCGTAATTCTTTCTTCGGTTTTCGAAAACCGTTTGACGGAGATTCCGTATAAATGTCCGTCAAATGAAGGGAATATCACCGTATTAAAGTGAAACCAATCACTTAAATAAAAAGGAATCGTGCCAAAAACATTCTTTTTAAACGAAGGATTTTGTATAATAGGTGCTTGGATAGTGTTTTGTTCATTTATAATAAGAGCATACATGAGCCGTTCCGTATCTCCGTCACGCCAAAAGCGGAACCATTCTTCCTGCATAAAAGCCGAGACGCGGAAATGAGGAAGATGACGGAAAAGAGGTTCGCCGATTTGTTTTGACCACTGGTAGACCAGAAGCTGAGGATAGGCATCAGAAAAAATCAGCCAATTCGCCCTTTCATACGAAAGGAAAAACCAGTTTTTCTGACTGCTGTCAAGGCCCTCCTGATAAAGGACGCCTCTTAAATCAGTCATCGACCAGCCCGCATTGCGGGACACAAACGATGCCAAAAGCGGCCACTTGATCTCAGGATGGCGGTCATAATATGCTTTATAGGCATTCGTCCGGGAAATATTATCGGCATTTTTTATTTTCGTCTCTTTTTCGATCAGGCGAAGAATGGCGGTTACGGTCTGTCGTTTATGCACGTTCATTCACTTCCGTCACTATTAGTTTGATAAGGAGGATGGAAAAAGTGATTCGGTACCCGAATGGAAAAACTTTTCAGCCGAACAAAACGGTTTCATCCCAAAACAGCCAGAAACGGTCTCATTCATACAGTAATCGCGGCATGACCCTCGAAGACGACCTGAATGAAACGAATAAGTATTATCTGGCTAACCAAATTGCTGTCATTCACAAAAAGCCGACACCCGTCCAGATTGTAAACGTCCACTATCCGAAAAGAAGCGCCGCAGTCATTAAGGAAGCTTATTTTAAACAGTCTTCAACAACTGACTACAACGGCATTTATAAAGGACGCTACATTGATTTCGAGGCAAAAGAAACAAAAAACAAAACGGCATTTCCCCTGCAGAATTTTCATGCTCATCAGATTGAGCATATGAAGCAGGTGGTCAGGCAAGACGGCATTTGTTTTGTTATTATATCCGCTTTCGGAAAGGTTTATTTCCTCGAAGCCGACAAGCTGTTTGTCTTTTGGGAGAGAAAGGAGAACAATGGCAGAAAATCAATTCGCAAAGACGAATTAGAAGATGCTTCCTTTCCGATTTCCCTTGGATACTCACCGAGAATTGATTATATTAGTATTATTGAACAGCTTTATTTTTCGCAGGAACAGTAGACTGAGCGAAAGGTTGATAAACGAAAGGTTGAGATGTTATGTCAGATCAATTTACGAGTCGTGAAGAACGCCGTAAGGCAAGGCAGACGAAAAGCACTAAGCCCTCTTCACCGAAAAAAGGCAAGAAACAGCGTAAAGGCGGTTTATTCAAAAAAATTGTGCTGTCCTTGGTTATTCTGTTTGTCCTTGGCATAGTCGGCGGAGCGGCGGCATTTGCCGTTTTGGTTTCCGGCGCGCCGTCTTTGGACGAAGCCAAGCTGAAAACGCCTTACTCTTCAACGATTTACGATAAAAACGGAAAAGAAATCGCGGAAGTGGGCGGTGAAAAACGAACCTACGTCCCGATTAAGGATATACCCGATGTTGTGAAAGAAGCATTTATCGCAACTGAAGACGCCCGTTTTTATAAGCACCACGGTATAGACCCGATCCGGATCGGAGGCGCCTTGGTCGCCAACTTTACGGATGGGTTCGGTTCAGAGGGAGGAAGCACAATCACCCAGCAGGTTGTGAAAAACTCGCTTTTGACCCATCAGAAAACGATTAAACGGAAAGCACAGGAAGTGTGGCTTTCACTGCAGCTGGAGCGCCATTATTCTAAAGATGAAATCTTAGAAATGTATTTAAACAGAATCTATTTCTCACCGCGCGCCTACGGCGTCGGTAAAGCGGCTGAAGAATTCTTCGGCGTAAAAGATTTGAGTAAGCTTACGGTTGAACAGGCGGCAACGCTTGCCGGAATGCCGCAAAGCCCGACCGGATATAACCCGGTTAAAAACCCGAAGGCTTCCGAGAAACGCCGAAACATTGTTCTCAGCTTAATGGAAAAACAAGGATTTATTTCAAATTCTGAATACCAAAAAGCAAAGAAAGTGTCCATGAAAGATGAAGGCGTCGTCAGCCAAAAGGAATACGATAAAAAGGACACAAATAAATACAGCGCTTTTGTCGAAGAAGTTATGAAAGAAATCGAGACAAAAGAAAAGAAAGACGTCAATATTTCAACTGACGGACTGAAAATTTACACGACTCTTGATACAAAGGCACAAGATTATCTTGATCAATTGATGAACGGAGACACGGTTGGCTTTTCGGAAGGCATGCAGGGAGGCGTCACGCTCCTTGATACGACAAACGGAGAAATCCGCGCCATCGGACCGGGAAGGAATAGAACTGCAGGCGGGTTTAACTACGCGACAGATACTCAACGCCAGCCAGGTTCGACGATTAAACCGATTCTTGATTACGGGCCTGTCATTGAAAACAAAAAATGGTCGACGTATGAGCAGATTGACGATTCGGCTTACACGTACTCTGATGGCACTCCGATACATGATTGGGACAATAAATACAGAAATATGATATCAATGCGAGAGGCCCTCGCGGACTCACGTAATATTCCTGCTTTAAAAGCATACCAAGCAGCAGGGAAAGATAATGCCGTCGACTTCGCAAATGACTTAGGATTGGGATTAAACAAAGATAGTGTAACGGAATCTTATTCGATCGGCGGTTTTGGAGCTGATAATCCGGGGGTTTCTCCAATGACAATGGCGGGCGCCTACAGTGCTTTCGGAAATAACGGTACGTACAATGAACCGCACGCGGTCACATCGATTGAATTTAATGACGGCACTAAGCTTGATTTAACACCAAAGCCGAAAAGTGCTATGAGCGACTACACGGCGTTCATGGTTACAGATATGCTCAAATCAGCTGTCGAATCAGGAACAGGTAAACTGGCCCAAGTACCGAACGTGGAAGTGGCCGGTAAAACGGGTACGACCAACTTTACTAAAGGTGATATTCAAAAATATAATATCGCACAAGGCGGAGTCCCAGACTCATGGTTTGTCGGATACACCCCTCAATATACTGCGGCGGTTTGGACTGGTGTAGAATCTGGCAACAAAGCAGGTAAAAAATCATTATCTTATGCAGACCAGCAAGTCGCAAAACGGATTTTCCAAAAGCTGATCTCATACGTTGATGACGGTAAAGGAAGCTTCAAGCAGCCTGACAGCGTCGTCAAAGAAACAGTTGAGAAAGGCTCGAATCCTGCCGCTTTAGCCGGACCGAATACACCGGATGATAAAAAAGTGACGGAGTACTTTGTGAAAGGAACGCAACCAACTGCCGTTTCTAAAACGTACACGAAAGAAAAAGCCGATAAACCGACAGGATTGCAAGTGAAATACGACAAAGATAAAAAATCATTAACCTTAAGCTGGAATTATGACGGTGATGCAACATTCAATGTCAAACAATCCGTTGATGGCGGAAGCTACAGTGACATTCAAAACAGTTCGGCAAAAGAAGCCGTCGTCTCAGATGTCACACCAGGCTCCACATACAGCTTCCAGGTGACAGCGGAAAACGATGACGGAAAAAGCGATACGGCATCAGCATCTTTCAAAGTCCCGAAAGATGAAGAAGACGATGCAGATAAAGATAAAGCGACTGACGATGAACAGAAGTCTGATGAAGATAAAGATAAGGACAAGACGCAAACCGATGATTCAAACACAGATGACAATCAAACAGATACGTCTGACGGATCGGATCAAACACCAACTGATGACCCGGATAAAAATCAGGACCAATCCGATAAGGATCAAACAGATAACAACAATCAGAATCAGCCCGGTAACGGGACGGATAACAACGGACAGCAAGATAACGGCTCTGATAATGATTCTGATTCCGGTTCAGACGGCTCAAATAAACCTGACAGCGGTCAAACGGACAAAAACAAAGACTCATCTTCAAATATCAACGGGCAGTCCAATTCGTCAACCATCCAGTCAAATTCCGCTCATTAGCGGACGAAATCCTTCACCTCAAACAGGTGAAGGATTTTTTTATACAAAAAACCTCCTTATGAGAAAAGGAGGTTTTTAACATTTGTTCATGGCTTCATATTTATGATATTGTTTCTTCATCTCCGTCATCAATTCATCAAGCTGAATAAACGAGTGATATTGAGTCGGTTTTGTTAAAATAAACGCCATTCGCTCCGCCCAATTGATCGGTTCGGCGGGAAAATGCTTTGTTTCAAGCACAGACCAATCGAGTGATGTGACCCGCTCCCCTGCCGTCCAGTGAAAAGCGGCAATCAGACAGGCAATTCCCTTCAGCATGTCATTTTGATCACATCTCGATTTTCTTGTTTGAAAAACGGGAAGCAGCGTTTCTTTCGTTTCGTTCCAAATCTGAAATAGAAACGGGACATATTCGCCCCTTTCCCTCCATGGCTGCACGGTTGGCTGACCGCTGAAATCCATATACAGCGGATGGCGGCGCAGCGCCGTTTTGATCTCAAGGCTTTCCAAATCCGTAAGGCTGCGCAGGTATGTTTCATAGCCTGCCAGAATGTCAATCGCCGTCACCGTTTCACCAGCCCTTTTTTGTCACGCTTCTGCCCTTCTCTGCATAGCGGAAGCAAAGGACATTCCGCACAGCGGGGAGATTGCGCTTTACAATGATACCTGCCGAAAAATATTAATCTGTGATGCGTAACAGACCAATCCTCTTTCGGCACTTTTTTCATTAATGTTTTCTCTACCTCCAAAACAGAGTCCTTCCAGCGGCAGATACCGAGCCGTTTAGAGACCCGCTCCACATGAGTGTCTACTGCAATCGCAGGTACGCCGAAAGCAACAGACACGACTACATTTGCCGTTTTCCGTCCGACACCCGGCAGATTCACAAGCTCATCCCGGTCTTTCGGCACTTCTCCGCCGTACTCTTCGATGATCATTTTGCTCAGCTTTTGAATATTTTTGGCTTTATTACGGTACAGGCCGATTGATTTAATATCCTGCTGGAGTTCTTCCAGCGATACGGCAAGATAATCTTCGGGCCGTTTATATTTTTGAAATAGCGTTTTTGTCACTCTGTTGACGAGAGCGTCCGTACATTGCGCGGATAATGCGACTGCCACAACCAATTCGAAAGGATTTGAATGGACAAGTTCACATTCTGCGTGCGGAAACATATCGCCGATTTTTTCAAGACAATATTCAATCTGCTTTAAATTTAACACGTTTCTCCCCTTCTCATGTTATTGTTCCAGCCAATTGTAAAAAGGCACCTGCCTCGTATACTCTTTTTGCGGATCATTTTGTTTCGTTTGAACACGACGGAATTTTTGGCTGTGCGCCTTCGCCTGCTCAACCGTTTTGAAGCCGTTCTTTTTCCATTCAAATAAAATCCGGTCAATATAGCGAAAACTGAGTTTTCCCGATAAAACGGCTTCTTTTAAGGCGTGTTTAATCAGAATCGCATCATGCTGATCCTGATCCTGCCATATGGCCAGCGTCTCGCATTCAAGGGGCGACAGCGGTCTTCCGAACTCTTCTTCAAAGATGGTATACAGGCTTTTTTGTTCTCTTTCTGACGTTCTTTCCTGCGTTTCATTTTGAGAATGCTGCATGTAATCATACAGCTTCGCCCATAGCGGCTGCAGAGAATATTTTTCAAACTTTATGCCGTTATGGTCTTCACATTCTTCAATAAACAGAAAACCTTTTTGAATAAACATTCTCAGGCAGCTTGTACATTCTTCAGCAGAGATGGACATGCCTGACTGAAGTTCAAACGGCGTCGGAAAATAAGAGCCCTTTTCCAAATGCATTTTAATCTTCAAAAGCAGGATCAATTCGGTTTCATTCAGCCCGAGCTGCCGGTAATGTGTCAGCAGCAGGTTGGGAATGCTTGAAATGCCGAGTTCCTGCATATCTATAAATTGCTGTTTTTTCATCCTTACACCTCTTACTGTAAAAAGGTTATCTCCGGGAGCTTTCCCCTTTACTTAGAAAAAGTCTCCCTTGCAGGAGACTTCGTTTTTCATAACTATTACGGATACAGACGGTTCAGAAGTCTCGGGAACGGAATCGTTTCACGCACGTGAGGCGCTCCGCTGATCCAAGCCACTGTCCGCTCAAGTCCGAGGCCGAAGCCGGAGTGCGGAACAGAACCGTATTGTCTGAGTTCAGCATACCATTTGTAAGCATCTGAATCCAGACCGTGTTCTTTTAATCTTTCTTCCAATAAATCCATATCATGAACGCGTTCTGAACCGCCGATGATTTCCCCGTAGCCTTCCGGAGCGATTAAGTCGGCACATAACACGACATCGTCACGATCTTTGGCAGGCTGCATATAAAACGGTTTTAATGACGTCGGGTAATGAGTGATAAACACCGGTTTGTCATAGCTTTCTGCGATCGCTGTTTCATGCGGCGCACCGAAGTCATCTCCCCACTCAATATCGTCAAAGCCTTTTTCTTTCAGGAATTCGATCGCTTTATCGTACGTAATGCGCGGGAATGGCGCTTTGATTTGTTCAAGCTTGGATGTGTCTCTACCTAATGTGTTCAGCTCGATCTTACAATGTTCCAGCACACTTTGTACGATGTATGCAACATAATTCTCCTGAACTTCAAGGTTTTCTTCAAATTCAACAAATGCCATTTCAGGCTCAATCATCCAGAATTCGATGAGATGGCGTTTCGTTTTCGATTTTTCCGCTCTGAACGTCGGTCCGAAAGAGAATACTTTTCCGAGCGCCATTGCAGCTGCTTCCATATACAGCTGGCCGCTTTGAGACAAGAAGGCGTCTTCATCAAAATATTTCGTCGCGAACAGCTCAGTCGTGCCTTCCGGAGCGCTTCCCGTCAAAATCGGCGGATCAACTTTCACGAAGCCTTCTTTGTTGAAAAATTCATAAGTCGCACGGATGATTTCGTTGCGGATTTTCATAATTGCGTGCTGGCGTTTCGAACGGAGCCATAAATGTCTGTGATCCATTAAGAATTCCGTACCGTGCTCTTTAGGCGTAATCGGATAATCAGTCGCTTCGTGAATGACTTCAATGGATGTAACAGCAAGCTCATAGCCAAGCGGTGAACGCTCGTCCTCTTTCACAATTCCTTTTACATAAAGTGACGTTTCCTGCGTCACTGATTTCGCGATTTGGAAGATGTCTTCTTCTACTTCAGCTTTGACGACAACTCCCTGAATGAAGCCGGTACCGTCTCTCAGCTGTAAAAATGCGATTTTACCGCTTGAGCGTTTATTAGCGACCCAAGCTCCAATCATTACTTCCTCGCCTGTGTGTTTATACACTTGGTTGATTGTTGTTTTCAAACTCTTTCCCTCCAGAACAAGAAAGACATTCAGGAATCTGCCTGAATCTCTTTTTTCATCACTTTATTATACCCGTTCTACTCTAACGGGGTCAATGCAAGTGAAAAGCGGCTTTAAAAGCCGCTTTTTCAGAATCAGCTGTGTTTTTCCGTGAAGCGGCGGATTCTTTCGACCGCTTCTTCTAAAAGATCGAGTGACGTTGCGTAAGATAAGCGGACGTTGTCCGGTGAACCGAAACCCGAGCCCGGCACGATGGCGACTTTTTCTTCTTCCAGAAGCGCCTTGACGTATTCATCGACATCTTTGAATCCACAGTTTTCTGCGGCCGCTTTGGCGTTAGGGAACAAGTAAAACGCCCCTTCAGGTTTGACACAGGTGAATCCGGGAATCTCACTGAGCTGAGCGTAAATGGTGTTCAGTCTGTGCTCAAATGCCTGTCTCATCTCTTCCAGCGGCTCAGCCGGACCGTTATAGGCCGCAATAGCGCCGTATTGAGCGATAGACGTCGGATTTGATGTGCTGTGGCTCGCAAGGCTCGTCATCGCTTTAATAATCGTCTCCGAACCCGCCGCATAGCCGATCCTCCAGCCCGTCATGCTGTGAGATTTCGACACGCCGTTAATGATGATCGTCTGCTCTTTCAATTCATCTGAAAGCTGTGCGATTGAGACGTGTTTTTTTCCTCCGTATGTAAGCTTCTCATAAATCTCGTCGGAAACGATCAGAATGCCATGCTCCAGACACACTTTTCCGAGTTCCGCAAGCTCTTCTTTCGTATACATAACACCTGTCGGGTTGCTCGGTGAATTGATAATGAGCGCTTTTGTTTTCTCAGTGATAGCCTGCTTCAGCTGCTCCGGTGAAATTTTAAACTGATTGGATTCCAGCCCTTCTGCATAGACGGGACGCCCCCCTGCCAGTTTCACCTGCTCAGGGTAGCTGACCCAGTAAGGAGTCGGTATAATCACTTCGTCCCCTTCATCGAGAATAACCTGAAATAATGTATACAGAGCGTGTTTCGCTCCGGTGCAGACAATGATTTCTGACGGCTTATATTCAATCCCCTGGTCGTTTTTGAATTTTTTTGCGATACTGTCTTTCAGCGCCGGCAGACCGCCTGATGGCGTATATTTCGTATGGCCTTCATTCATGGAACGCACCGCGGCATCTATAATGTGCTGAGGCGTATTAAAATCCGGTTCTCCTGCTCCGAGGCCGATGACATCATGGCCTTCTGCTTTCAGCTCTTTCGCTTTTGCAGTAATTGCAAGTGTTGCAGACGGTGTTAATGCGGATACTCTTTTTGCCAATTTCAACTTGAACTCCCCCTAATACGTCTCACGGTGTGATGTTTTTGAGAATCTTGCCGCTTGTAAAGTCCACATAGCTAAAGCTATACTGCCCGCTTTTGTTGATATAGGTCACTTCCCATAACGGAACATTGTTTTCTCTCGCCGGGTGAACACCATTCAGCTTGGAAACAAGCCCTTCGTCCCGAACGATCTTGGCAGCCTTGCCGCTTGAAATGCCGTCACTGGCTTTTTTTGAGAGAATTTTTGCTTTTTTGTCGGCCGGAACCCATACATACATATCTTTTCCATGTTTATCCGTTCCGGTAACAACATAATATTTCTGTTTGCCGACAAAGGTCTCCACTTTCTCAGCATCTGTCAGATCCGTTTTTTCTTTAGCGGCTGCGGCAGCTGTTTCGTGGCCTTCTTCTTTTTGGGCCATTGCAGATTTAAAAATGCTGGCCGAAAATAAAAGAACTGCTAAAAAAATAATACCAAATACGGCTGTAAATATTAATGCTTTTTTTCTCATCTTTTTCACCTATGTGCGATAAATGGTGAAGACCGCTTCATTTTGATTTTCTTCGTCGAGCGCAAGGCCGAACATCAGATTGTCCCGTTTCAAAGTCCGGTTTAATGTATCGACGATTTTATATAAATCATCTGAATGCTCCACATTAATCGTTGACAGAATTTCAATTTTGCTTTCCATTTTTATACCCTCCATCGGTCGAACAAATTTTGTTAGTCATAACGGGATGCGCCCGCGGCATAATAAAATCACAAGGCGACATGAACCCGCTTTTACTATAAAAACAATTCCTCATCCCACACCACGAAAGCCGCGATTATGCGGCTTTTATTCCGTTTGGCTGACATAAGCCCCGAGTTCGGCATCCGTCAGCTCCAAAAGGGATGAAGTCGGGAGCGCTTCAAGAAACAGCCGTCCGTATCCCGCCGTCTTTACACGCTGATCTAAAAGAACGATTGTTCCTTTGTCTCCCGCCGTACGGAGCAGGCGCCCGATCCCCTGTCTGAACGTTAACACGGCCTCAGGCAGGGAAATCGTCTGAAACGGATTTTTCCCCTGCTTCTTGGCAAATTCGCATTTTGCGGCATGAAGCGGATTGTCAGGCGCCCTGAAAGGAAGTCTTGCGATCATGACGGTTGACAATTCATCCCCCGGAAAATCAACGCCTTCCCAGAAATGATTTGTCCCGAGTAAAATCGCCCGGCTTGCCGTTTTAAAGGTTTTCATTAATTTACCGGGACTCCCGCCCGAAATACCTTGGGCGAGAAGCTGAATGCCTGATATCTCCATACTGAGTTTCAGTTCCTGATACACTTTTTTCAGCATATCATGAGACGTAAACAGGACAAGGATCTTCGGCTGTTTTCCCTTTGACATGATTTCTGCATACTTGGCAATATGCTCAATGACTTCCCGCTCTCCGTCATATTTAACGGATTTCATCTCTTTCGGAATGATGACGTTCATCTGATCATCGTAAGAAAAAGGAGACGGGATGCTTTTGGTGCGCGGATAAAAATCCGCAAGTCCGAGCCTTTCAATCATAAATTGAAAAGAATGCTCCACCATTAAGGTCGCTGATGTGAGCACAACGCTTTTTTTGCGGGCGAAAAACTGGTCTGCCAGCATTTCACCGGGCTCCAAAGGCTGCGCATAGATGCTGACGGCATTTTTTGCGCCCTTCGCGTCAATTTCAACCCAAACGGCTTCTTTCTCATCATTTTCAAACAGCAGCCTGCTGAACGTATCGCGATATTCTTTCAGCCCCCTGATACACTTTACATATTCGGCCGCTAAAAAAGCCGCTCCGCTTTTCATCTGATCAAGCTTTTGATGTAACAGTTTCTCCTGTACTGAAAACATGTCAAGCAGCTGATCCAGCATCGCACAAAGCCGCTCCGCTCCGTCCGTTATCATGTGAAACCCTTTATCCTGGCTTTTATGATTGAGACTATAAACGAGACGGTTCAGATCGTCTTTAGGTTTTCTTCGTTTGACAAAAGAATGCACCGAACTGAAAAATGCGTCGCTTTCCGATTGAATATGCTTCATCCACTCATCGGCGTCAAAAAAACTTTCCGCCGGCAGTTCATACGTATAAAACAGTTTTCTCATCCGCTTTAACAGTCCGTGTTCCTTTAAGGTTCCGATTCGGCTGAGCTTTGTGTGCAGTCCGATGTATGAAGCTCTCTTCCCCAGGTGCTCGCTGGCAGCGCGTTCGAAATGATGCGCTTCATCAATGATGACCGTTCCGCTTGCAGGCAGTTTTTTCGTTTCACTGCTTTGATCTGAAAACAGCAAAGCATGGTTTGTGATAATCAGATCTGCGGCCTGCGCCTTTTCTTTAGCCCGTTCATAAAACCCGGCAGCCGAGTCCTTCCCTTTTTTAAAAAAAGAATTCTCATCGTAAGCCATGCGCTCCCACAGCAATCTGCCGCCTGATGGAAGATTCAGCTCAGCGGCGTCGCCCGTTTCAGTCTCCGTCAGCCAGACGAGAAGCTGCGCTTTCGTCAAAACCGCATCATAGTTGTCATCTTCCTCATGCAGAATATGTTCAAACTTAGGCAGGCACAGATAATGTGATTTCCCTTTTAAAATAGCGGCTTTGACCGGCCAAGGAAATATACGCTCCAAAAGCGGAAGATCTTTAGACATGATCTGCTGCTGCAAAAGAGTAGAGTACGTGCTGATAATCACGGGAGTTTGCTCCGCTTTGGCAAATAAAACAGCCGGAACGAGATAACCGATCGTTTTTCCGATGCCGGGTGCCGCTTCAATCAGCGCATGCTCCCGATTGCGGAAGGCGCCTAGCACTTCATCCATCATCGAAAGCTGCCCTTTCCGCTTTTCATAGCGGGGGATGATATCGGATAAGATCTGTTCTTTTTCTTCGTTCCACTTTTCAAGGTCAATGGCCGCATTCACCGGACGGGAAACCGGAATGTGATCGGGCTCTTTAATTGAAAAAGAGGCGTATGGAATGCAGCTCTTTTCTTCCGCCGGCCTGCTTTCATGTATAAAAGAATCCAAAAGCAGCGTCAAATCGCTGATAAAATGCTGTGAAAGCCTTCTAAGCTGCTTTAATGTCGGTAAAGGCAAATGTTTCAGTTTATGTAAAATGTCTAAAAAGACCAGTCCCGTAACCTCCGCATCGCTGTCTGCGCGGTGAGGGCGGTCATGAACAATATTCAGCTCCGCGCACAACTCACCGAGCTTATATCCTTCAAACCCCGGGAAAACAATACGCGAAAGCTCAACCGTATCAAGCACTTCACAATCCGGCAGCTCATAGCCCGCTTCGCTCAGTTCATGCCGGACAAATCCGAGGTCGAAATGAATATTGTGGGCAACAAAATACGCGCCGTCAAGCAGATGAAAAATCTCCTCTGCGACCGCTTCAAACGGCAGTTCATTTTCAACCATTCCGGACGAAATTCCGGTCAGCTGTTCAATAAACGGCGGAATGACCTGATTCGGATTGATATATTTTGAAAACCGCTCAGTTATTTGTCCATTTTCAATGACAACCGCTGCGATTTGAATGATTTTATCGCCCTTTTTCGGCGAATTTCCTGTTGTTTCGACATCTATGACAACGAACCGTTGTTTGTTCATTAAAATGGACACCTCAATTCCTGCATACGAGAAAAGTGTAACACGTTTTGTTGAGAAATGGAGCGGAAAAACAGCTTTTGCCCCTAAATCTTAAAAGAAAACCCCCATGAAGGGGGCTCTTTTACAAAATCGTGTGTGCCGGCTCCTGGCCCAGCATCTGCTCGATTTTATTCTGATCATCCAGAACAGCCACCTTCGGCTGATGGCTTTTTGCTTCCTGATCAGACATCACTTGATAAGAAATAATAATGACTTTATCTCCTTCTTGGACGAGACGGGCGGCTGCTCCGTTTAAACAGATGACGCCGCTCCCCCGCTTACCGGGAATAATATACGTTTCAAGTCTCGCTCCGTTGTTATTATTCACAATCTGAACTTTTTCATTAGCGAGCATTCCGACGGCATCTAAAAGATCTTCATCAATCGTAATGCTGCCGACATAGTTTAAATTGGCTTCCGTCACGGTAGCGCGGTGCAGTTTTCCGGCCATCATAGTGCGGTACATATTATGATCTCTCCCATTCATCAATATCAATAATGATATTATCAATCAGTCTGGCTTTAGAAAATTGGACGGCGCAGGCCAGAATGACCTTGCCGTTTAATGTTTTAAGCGGAGTCAGCTCCGGATAAGCGTACAGTTCGGCATAATCAATGACACCGCTTGTGTTTTCGATGATATCGGTGACGGTTTTTATAACGGTTTCCGGATTTCTTTCACCGTCTCTGATCAGTTCGGCACCTTGCTGCAATGCTTTATAGATCATCGGCGCTTCTTTGCGTTCCTGCTCAGTCAGATAGACGTTGCGAGAGCTTTTGGCAAGTCCGTCTTCTTCTCTGACCGTGTCCACTGCAACCAATTCGATATCCATAAAGAAATCCTCAATCAATCCGTCCACAACCGCTGCCTGCTGGGCATCTTTCAGGCCGAAGTAGGCGCGGGTCGGTTTAACGAGATTGAAAAACTTCGTCAGCACAGTGGCCACTCCGTCAAAATGGCCGACGCGGGAGGCGCCGCACAACACGTCAGTTCTCCTTTTCACTTGCACGGCAACATTTTGCTCACCTTTATACATATCACTTGGAGACGGCATAAACAAAACATCTGCCCCCGCCTGTTCTGCAAGCCGGGCATCGCGCTTTAAATCTCGCGGATATGCCTCGTAATCCTCGCCCGGTCCGAATTGAGTCGGATTGACAAAGATGCTCATCACGACAATATCGTTTTCTTTGCTAGCTTTTTCAACCAGCGTCAGATGTCCTTCATGAAGAAAACCCATTGTCGGGACGAATCCGATCGTCCGGCCTTCTGAGCGGTATTGTGCAATCAATTCTTTCAGCTGTTGAGTTTCTGTCAGTTGTTTCATCGCTTACTTTCCTCCGTACAAGCCTTGCAGCACAGTTTGGTTTATCTGAAAGGAATGCTTTTCTTCCGGGAAAACCCGTTCTTTCACATCACGGACATAATCGCTGAGGGCCGACTCAATCGTGCCGTCGATTTTGGCGTATTGCTTCACGAACTTCGGTGTTCTGTCCACGCCGTGGCCGACGACGTCATGATAGACAAGGACTTGGCCGTCCGCTTTTGAACCGGCTCCGATTCCGATGACGGGAATGGATACTTCTTCTATTATTTTAGCAGTCAGTTCAGCAGGCACACATTCAAGCACGAGCATCATCGCTCCCGCCTGCTCGCATTTGATGCTGTCTTCAATGAGCTTTTTCGCGCTTTGCTCATCTCTCCCCTGCACTTTATATCCGCCTAATACGCCGACAGACTGCGGTGTGAGGCCTAAATGGCTGACGACGGGAATTCCGCCGAGAGTCAGCGCGCGGATGGATTCGAAAACGCCGTCTCCGCCTTCCAGCTTTAACGCGTCCGCGCCGCTTTCCTGAATAATGGCCGCGGCGTTTTTCAATGTATCCTCTTTTGAAAGATGGTAAGACATAAACGGCATGTCAGTTACGATAAACGTATTTTTCGCACCGCGTTTTACCGCTTTTGTATGGTGAATCATGTCACTGACCGTTACGCCGACTGTTGAATCGAGTCCGAGCACGACCATTCCGAGCGAATCCCCGACTAAAATCATGTCGACTCCCGCCTGTTCCGCAAGCTTTGCCTGCGGATAATCGTAAGCGGTCAGCATCACGATCGGCTCTCCGTTTTCCTTCATTTTCATGAAATCCAGTTTTGTTTTCATTCTGTTTCTCCTCCTCTAAACGGTGAGGAGATGAGCCGCCAATTCTTCGCAAGCAAAAAAGCCTTCTGTAAAATAAGAAGGACCCCCACTTGTTTAACGTTCGGCGAATGTCATCCCTCTGTCCCAGTCCTTTTTTGGATCAAGGCAGACTTTTCGTAATCTCTGTTCTGCTGATCAGGTGCAGTTCATTATGATACTGCCCATAGGAAGTATACCAAATTCACGAGGCTTGTACCAACTAAGATTAATTGAGCTCAATATCGGCAGAATAGATCTTCTTTATACCGTCTCTCGTTTCCAAGAGAAGAACTCCCTCATCATCAATGCCGAGCGATTTCCCGTAAAACGTCCCTTGCAGCGTTCTCGCTCTGAGCTCGTTCCCCAGTCCGACCGCATAGCTTTCCCATAGCAGCTTGATCGGTGTAAAGCCGTGGTTCAAGTAATCCTGATAGCGTTTTTCAAAAGTCAGCAGAATCTCTTGTATCAGACCCGCTCTGTCAATTTTCTCGCCGGCTTCCATGCTCAGGCTCGTCGCAATGTCCTGAAGCTCGCCGGGAAAATCGGTTTCCTGCTGGTTCACGTTGATCCCGATCCCGAGAATAACCGAACGGACACGGTCTTCTTCTGCCTGCAGCTCAGTTAAAATCCCGACGGCTTTTTTGCCGTGAATCATTAAATCATTCGGCCATTTAATGGCGGGCTGTACACCTGTAAAAGCCTCGATGGCCTGTACGACCGCAACGGCAGATAACAGGGTGAGCTGCGGCGTTTTTTGCAAAGGAACGTCGGGTCTCAGAATGAGGCTCATCCAAATCCCGTTTCCCTCCTGTGAATGCCATACTCTGGCCATTCTTCCTCTGCCTGCCGTTTGTTTATCGGCGACTACGAGCGTTCCTTCCGGCGCGCCGTCATTGGCAAGTTCATGAGCGGTTTTTTGGGTGGACGGCAGGACGTCCCGGTAATGAAGCTGTTTGCCCAAAACCTCTGTTTTCAGCCCGAAACGGATTTCGGATTCACTGAGTTTCCCCGGTTTTTTAATGAGCCTGTACCCTTTTCGTCTGACCGCCTCAACCTCATAGCCCTCTTTGCGGAGCTCCTCTATATGTTTCCAAACGGCGGTTCTCGAGCAGCCGAGCGCGTCACTTATTTTCTGCCCGGAGATAAAGCCGTCACCCGCCTCAGAAAATAAATCAATTAATCGGGTTCTTAATGTTGATCCCATGATGCGAGCCACTCCTTTATGTCATGTTTTCGGTTAGGGAGCTTCCCTGCCAATACCGCTTCTTCAATCCGGCGAAGTTCTTCGGCCACCCATTTACCCGCGCGGCGGTTTCTGAGCTCCATCAGATCAGCGCCTGAAATGTCGAGGTCTCGAAGGCTTTTGATCGGCAGCTTCTCATACAGGCTCTGAACCTCTTTCAGCTTTTGTTCATCAATCGTCTTATGCTTTTTCAGCATCCCGATTTTAACGGCTGATAACAGCGCCTCTCCCGCCCGGTACATCGCTTCTGCTTCCAGCTGCACCGGATAAACGCTTATGATCTGCACCGCTTTTTTTATGACTTTTCCCGGCAGTTTCCATTGTTTTAAAAACGCCTCGGCGCTTTTCGGACAAAGACCGAGAAACAATAACAGCGCTGCCCAGCGTTCTTCGCGTGCATCTAAAGAAGAAAACGGAAATCCGCTCGCTTCAAGCATTTGCTGCTCATAACCGGAAAGGCCGGGCAGCTCTTGTATCAAACCTGTATGCACCATCGTTTGAATCGCTTCTTGTGAGGAAGCGCCCTGCAGCAGCTTTTCAAACTCGACGGTCTTTCGTTCTACTGATACATGTGCCAAAAGCTCCCTGTCTTTTATGATGGCCTCTCTTGTTTCTTTTTCTAACAGAAAGCCGAGCTGACTCATAAAGCGGACGGCTCTCATCATCCGCAGAGCGTCTTCCCGAAAACGGTCTGCAGGGTTACCTACCGTTCGGATCAGCTTTTGTCCGATATCATGTGCGCCTCCGAAATAATCAAGCAGCTCTCCTTCGGCAGACATCGCCATCGCATTAATCGTTAAGTCTCTCCGCTTTAAGTCTTCTGATAAAGAAGTGATGAACCGCACAGCTTCAGGGCGCCGGTAATCCTTATATTCTGATTCGGCACGAAAAGTGGTGACTTCATAGGTTTCATCTTCCCACAGGACGATGACGGTGCCGTGCTCTTTTCCTACATCGACAGTCCGCTTAAAGAGACGCTCCACCTCATTCGGCGAAGCGCTGGTTGCGATGTCCACATCACCTATTTTCCGTCCCATATAGCTGTCTCTGACGGCTCCCCCGACAAAGTACGCCTGATGGCCCGCCTTCATCAGATGACGAAGGATGGGGAGGGCTTTGACAAATTCTTGTTCCATAAGATCACTCCGGTCCTGCCAATTCGTCATAAATCCGTTCATACTGACTGACGATTCTTTGCGAAGAAAAGGCGGTCTCCACCATTTTCAGCGCATGATCAGTCAATCGTTTGCTGAGCTGTTTATCTTCTAAAACGGCAAGCGCTTTTTCAGATGCCGCCTGAATATCGCCGACTTCCACCAGAAAACCGCTTACTTGATCTTTAATCACTTCCGGGATTCCGCCGATATTTGTTCCGATGCACGGCACGCCGCAGGCCATCGCCTCAAGGAGGACGAGTCCGAAACTTTCTTTTTCAGACAGAAGAAGCTTAAGATCGCTAATGGAATACAGCTCTTCCACCCTGTCCTGATTTCCGAGGAGCAGCACTTGATCCTGCAGTCCGTATTTTTCGACAAGCTGCCAAGCGACGCACTTTTCCGGTCCGTCGCCGACAAGCAAGAGCTTCGCCTTTGTTTTGGCTGCGATATTACGGAAAACGCGGATGACATCTTTAACACGTTTTACTTTTCTGAAGTTCGAGACATGGATGACGACTTTTTCATCCGGCAAAATGCCATGTTTCTCTTTTATACTTTCTGTATTTTTCTTAAGATAAACACGTTCATCAATAAAGTTGTAGATGGTCTCAATTTTTTTATCCGGCTTGATTAAGTCATATGTTTCTCCGGCAAGCGCGGTTGATACCGCCGTCACTCTGTCGGACGCTTCGATGGCAAAACGGATTAAATCTTTTAATGACGGATCATATCCTAAAACGGTGATGTCCGTACCGTGAAGCGTCGTCACGATGCCGATGTCGCGCTTGAGCATCTGCTTGGCAAGATAAGCGCATACCGCATGCGGCAGCGCATAATGCGCGTGGATGATATCAAGATTTTCCCTTGCGGCAACCTCGGCGATTTTGCTCGCCAGCGTAAGGTCATAAGGCGGATATTTAAATACCGCGTATTGGTTGACTTCCACCTCATGAAAATGAATATTCGGATGATATGTATTTAATCTGAACGGGATGCTTGATGTGATGAAATGAACCTGGTGCCCTTTTTCTGCAAGCAGCTTGCCGAGTTCCGTCGCAATAATACCCGAGCCTCCGACACTCGGGTAGCATGTAATCCCTATTTTTAATGGTCTCATTGTCCGCCCCCAAAAACATCATCATTCAAAACGGGAAGCTGTTTTGAAAAGAAGCCTTCGGCATACCCCGTCCCGGCTTCTTTGCCATACAGTCTTTCCCGCGCTTCCACCATTTCGATATAACCGTTGGTCAGCGGTGTGTTCACTGACTGCGCCGTAGGAATAAACTGGCTTTGATAGGCGTGCAGGCTTTCTTTTTTCAGATCGATGGTTTCCGTTATGTCGATTACAAAGTCCGGACGGTGAAACCCGTTGATCATATAATAGTATACGCGCTGAGCCTTATGAGCCGGCAGTTCCTGGTGATCTCTGTATTTATGAATTCCCGCCGAGAACACCGCTTCTTCGACCAAAGCCGCCGCATTGCCGTGGTCAGGATGGCGGTCTTTCGGATAAGGCATGAAAACGGTTTTCGGCCGGCAGGCTCTGATGACACTGACAATCCGGCGGATGCCGTCCTCACTTTTCAAAAGCCCGCGGTCGGGAAACGTAAGCTGGATTCTCTCTTTTACGCCGAGAATTCGTGCCGCCTCTGCCGCTTCTTCTTTTCTTATCCCTACCGTTCCGTTGGATGATAGTTCGGCCTCGGTCAAATCGCATATCACCGCGGTTTTTCCTTGAGCCGTAAATTTTGCGATCGTGCCGCCCATACCGATCTCGACATCATCACTATGGGCGCCGAACGCCAGAATATCAACGTGTTCAGACATTCGGCTCTCCTCCGCGCACAAGATTGCGGAAATCAAATGCCCCGCCGTCCAGCGTCCGGACGAGGATTTCCGCTGTTCCCATATTTGTGGCGAGCGGGATCGCGTATACGTCACACAGCCGGATCAGCGCCGAGACATCTGGTTCGTGAGGCTGCGCAGTTAACGGATCGCGCAGAAAAATGACGAGATCCAGGGCATTTGCCGCAATCAATGCGCCGATTTGCTGATCTCCGCCGAGCGGGCCGGATTGAAAACGTTCAACGGACAATCCGGTCGCTTCCTGGATTTTCAGGCCTGTCGTACCTGTCGCGTATAACTCATGATGGCTCAGTATATCTTTATATGCGGTCGTAAACTGAACCATATCCTGCTTTTTCTTATCGTGAGCAATCAAAGCGATTTTCATTTGATGTTCTCCCCCTTGCCGATTCAGTCGATAATATTTTCGAGTCCGTATACAAGCTGGTCGATTTTCATCACTTGCTCCACTGACAGCTTCACTCCTGACATAAAGGAAGCCCGGTTATAGGAGTCATGGCGCAGTTTCAGCGTCTGGCCGTCCATGCCGAACATGACTTCCTGGTGGGCGATAAGGCCCGGCAGACGCACGCTGTGAAGGCGGATGCCGTTTAATTCAGCACCGCGGGCGCCCGGCAGAATTTCTTTTTCATCAGGATGGCCCTGCTGCTTTTCTGTACGGACGCTTGAGATCATTTCCGCTGTTTTCAGCGCCGTTCCGCTCGGGGCATCCAGCTTTTGATCATGATGAAGCTCAATGATTTCTACATCTTCAAAATAGTTGGCGGCCATTTGTGAGAACTTCATCATCAGCACCGCGCCCAATGCAAAGTTCGGAGCGATGATGGCGCCGATTCCTTTTTCTTCAGTCAAGGCTTGAAGCTCCTCTAAATCCGCTTCAGAAAATCCGGTCGTTCCCACAACGGGGCGGACGCCGTGTTCAAGAGCGGCTTTCGTATGTTTTTTGCCGATTTCAGGCGTTGTCAAATCGATCAGCACATCCGGTTTTGTTTCTTGGAAACATGCGCGGATATCCGTATAAATAAGAGCGTCTGAATCAGCTGACATCACTTCCCGCAATGTTTGCTGATCGTATGTATGGTCAATGGCGCCGACAAGCTCAAAATGAGGCGTGCGGACGGCAAGTTTTACGGCCTCCTGGCCCATTCTGCCTCTCGGTCCGGCAATGACGACTTTAATGGTTTCATTTGACATGGTTTCTCCTACTTTCCTTCTTCTTTTCTAGTCCAGCGGTCTTTATCACGTGTATTAAATTTATGCATGACGCGGTTATGAGCTTCCTCCAATGAAATATCAAGGGAGTTGGCGAGGCAGATCAGAACGAACAGCACATCGCCCATTTCCTCTTCCATGCTTTTCTCATTTTCCGTCGTTTTCTTCGGCTTTTCCCCATAATAATGGTTGACTTCTCTTGCAAGTTCGCCCAGTTCTTCCGTGAGACGGGCCATCATGGCAAGCGGGCTGAAATAGCCTTCTTTGAATTGGCCGATATATTCATCGACCTCAGCTTGTAAGTCTTTCATCGTTTTGTCACTCACTGTGCGAATACCTCCTGTCATCTCTTCCATGTTAGCTAATTCAAGTACATTTGACAAATGTTAAAAACGGCAGTTTGCTGTTTTCTTTTGTATCCACTATAATATTTACGCAATCTTATGGAAGGAAAAGGGGTTTGATGCAATGCTTGGAGAAATCAGAATCAAAAACATTTGCTTTATTTTAATCGGCGCCGCTGTTTTTTCATTCGGACTGGTTCACTTTAATATGCAGAACAATTTGGCGGAAGGCGGATTTACCGGCATTACGCTGCTTTTATATGCGTTATTCCACATCAGCCCTTCTATTTCCAACCTGGTATTAAACATTCCTATCTTTTTCATCGGCTGGCGTATGCTCGGCCGGACGATGTTTGTCTATACCCTGATCGGCACCGTCTCTCTTTCCGTTTTTCTGAGTGTTTTTCAGCGCTACGAAATTCATATGCCGCTGTCGCATGATTTAGCGCTGGCCGCCTTGTTCGCCGGTGTTTTTATCGGCGCGGGTCTCGGCATTATTTTTAAATACGGCGGCACGACGGGCGGGGTCGATATCATCGCCAGGCTGATCAACAAGTTTTTCGGAATCCCGATGGGCCGGACGATGTTTGCCTTTGACGCCTGTGTCATTCTGCTTTCTTTGTTTACGTATCTTTCTTACAAGGAAGCGATGTACACGCTTGTAGCCGTTTTTGTCGCTGCGAGATTGATTGATTTTATCCAGGAAGGCGGCTATGCCGCAAAAGGGGCAACGATTATTTCTTCGAAAAACGATTTGATCCAGCAAAAAATCATTGAAGAGATGGAGCGCGGCGTCACCGTTTTAAAAGGACAGGGATCCTATACAAAAGAAGACAGGGACGTTCTTTACTGCGTCGTTCCGAAAAACGAAATTGTGCTTTTGAAAAGCGTCATCACTTCCGTTGACCCGCACGCCTTTGTTGCAGTAAGCGACGTTCATGATGTGCTCGGCGAAGGATTTACGCTTGATGAAAATAAAAATCCGATCAGACGATAATAAAAAGGCGGCTTTTGCCGCCTTTACTGTTTGTGTTTCCATTTGACAACCGGTGATTTTTTCTTTTTCAATCGGCGGGCGAATGCCGGACTGACATTGAGCGTCTGTTCGACGAAGCGCTGCGGCGTCAGTGCCAGCCATTGGTTTAAAGAGACATCTTCAAAACGGTTGCTTTTGAAAATTTCCAGAAAGCGAAGCACGGTGTCACCGGTATTCTGAACATAATGTCCCATTGCAAAAGGAACATATCCTACGTCACCTGCTTGATAGTTAAATGTCCGCGCTCTTCCCTCCGCCGCAAACACCGTCATTTTCGCTTCTCCTGAAAGATAGTACTGCCACTCGTCCGTATTCGGATGCCAATGCAATTCTCTCATGCCTCCGGGTTCGACTTCCACGAGAGCTGCGGCAATCGTTTTTGACACCTTAAACGTTTTTGAATCGACAATCTTTACTCTTCCCCCGCTGGTAACAAGAGGCTCCTGCCGGGAAAGCTTGTAGCTGAACGGCTCCAAAACGGTGCCTTCCGGGGAAGAAACTGCTGCCTTTTCAATCGGGGGAGGCGGTTCCAGCTGGAACATGTAACGCTCTTTTTTATGGATGTAAGCCAAATCATATCCGGGAACACCGAAGTTCGCCTCCAGCACGCTGCGCGGGGTATGGGCAAACCAGTCCGTTACTGAAAAGGTGCTGTTTTCTGAAAAAGAGCCGTCATCAAAGACGAGCAAAAACTCACTGCCCTGCTCTAATCCTTGAATGGAATGAGGAATGCCGGAAGGAAAATACCACAGATCCCCTTCACTTACGTTGTCAATAAAATTCCTTCCATTTTGATCGACCGCAGTTAAACGGACTCCTCCGTTAATCACATATCCCCATTCGGCTTCTTTATGCCAATGAAGCTCCCGCACAGCTCCCGGCTTCAGTCTCATGTTCACCGCCGCGATGTTTTTGGATACCGGCAGTTCCCTGACCGTCACCTCTCTGGACCATCCGCCGTCTTCAAGCCTCATATGCGT
The DNA here is from genome assembly GCF_018861275.1 of Bacillus sp. JNUCC-22. NCBI lineage: Bacteria > Bacillati > Bacillota > Bacilli > Caryophanales > Bacillaceae > Bacillus > Bacillus sp. JNUCC-22. The sequence continues at coordinate 2,181,049 of NZ_CP076408.1, forward strand.
ATCAGAAAATGAGAATTTCAAGTTTTGAACCGTTCCTGCATCCGTTGAAGGCGGAACGAGCATGTCAGGATTCTGGAAGTCACGCGCGAGGTTTCGCGGTCCTTCGTCAGTCGCCCCTTTTCTGCCTCTGATCGGCTGCGGGAGGTGTTTTGAAGCCAATTGCTGGATGAGTTTTTTCACTGGCTTAGCTCCTTTACAGCAATTTGTGTTTATTTAGACTTAGGATACTCACGCTTTTTCTCTTTCTTTTTTTCCGCTCTGTATTTTCGGTAGCCGACATATGTCAGCGCAGTAATAATGATACCGCCTGTCGTCAGAATGACCCAGAGCAGCGAAGGGTCAGCGTCATCCCGCTCCACCTTGTCAAAAACCCGCTTTAAATCCTGCTGCAGGAGCGTCAGACGCTCAAGCTTTGTTCCTTTTGTCATCTGCTGAAACCCGTCCTGCTCAATCACCTCGATATGTTTCGCCACCGTATCAAGCTGGCCGGCCGACACATCCATTGTCAGGCTGGGATAAATTAAATCATATAATGATATAAATTCATTCCACTTTTCATTGAAATTTTCACTTCCGTTTCCGCTGACATCTTCTTTTAAGGCGCTGAATGTCGCCATAATCGGTCTTTCAAGCGAACCCCACAGCGGATCGGAGTGGTCTTCCATCGCATCCATTACCAACCTGAACTGGGCGGCTGCCCGGATTTTTTCGGTATCTGAGGCGTCTGCCTGTTTCAGAACGCGCACTAAATCATTGAAACCCAGAGTCACCTGCCTGACTTCGGCGCCGCTCAGTGAGTTTACGTGTGTCATTTTTTTCTTAAAGTAGCCAAGCACTTGCAGAGCCTCATCATACTGCGAATGCCGCGTCATTTGGAAAACGGTATCCGAAAGGTCGTTCAGTTCCTTGAGACCGCCCTCATCTTCAGCTTTGGCAGTTGTGATGAAACACATAAGAGCAAGTAAAAGACAGATCGTCAGCTTTCGTTTCATAGAGGTCCCTCCCACTCCTTCTCTTTACAGAATATGAGGAGCGGGACAAGGTTAGACCAAGATTCTATCAGTGTAAGTCAAGCTTTATCCGTCTTTTAGAAATCACCAAATAGTATGCAAGGCCGAGTGAAAATATGCTCAGCCAGAATGTAGCATAGCCGATCTCTTGCATATAGTCATTGAGCATTGAGTAGCGGGGCATCATGCCGAAAAGATAATCAATGACATCATTATGAAGCGTCCAAACAGCGGCAACGGCAAGATGCCATAACCGGAACCGAAAATACGGGCTGTATAAAACGCCTTGAACGGCCATGGCAAAATGTGAAGCAATCAGCATGTACCCTTCCAAAGGCATCTGCCCCATTTTGACCAGCACAAAGACATTCATTCCGACCGCCCACAGCCCGTATTTTACAAGGGTTACAAGAGCCAGCGCTTCAAACAGCGGCGCGTTTCTTCCCATGAGAAATGCCAGAAGCACGAACAGGAAGAAAAACGTCGCCGTCGGGCTGTCAGGCACAAATATCAGAAATCGGAACGGCGTGTCCGCAAGCTGAGGCACATACCAATAATAGCCGTACACCGTACCGATAAAATTAACGGCAAGAACAAGCAGAAGCATGCCGCGCAACCCTAAAAGATAAGAAATCCACCTCATACCATCAACTCTCAGTCCGTAAAAAGTATGTATCATGCAAAAAAAGCTGACATCCGGTCAGCTCTTTTCATAAAAGTATATCCTGCTATTGTCTACTTCACAATACGTTATTTCGCTGTCGTTTCAGAAATGAACTTCGCCAGCTGATCAAGCTGTTTGTCATTCCCTTTAAAAATACCGGCTGGCATCTGCCCTTTCCCTTTGACGGCGATTTTTTTAATTTCTTCCGGGCTCAGCCCGTTATCGACCAGGGACGGACCGGCGCTTCCGCCTTGAAGATTATCCCCGTGACAGGAAATACAGCCTTGTTCTTTAAATACCTTATAACCGTCTGATTCAGTATCAATGGCGGCTTCTTTTTTGATTTTCCCTTGCTCCTCCGCCTTCGCCCAGTCATGCGTCGCGACTGACTGCCACGTTAAAAAGACCGTAGCGCAAAGCGCCAAAAGCATCATGCCGACCGCAACCGGACGCTTCCACGGCCTTCTTTCAGACCCCCTGTCGAGAAACGGAGCCAAAAGCAGCGACCCGAAGGCAAGACCCGGTATAATCATCGCGCCGATAACGGTGTAGCTCCCTGCGGCATATTCATATTTTAATAGCTGGTATAAAAATAGAAAATACCAATCCGGCAGCGGAATATACCCTGTATCCGTCGGGTCCGCCACCCGTTCCAAAGGCGGCTCGTGCACAATCGTTAAAACGAGAAATCCGACGAGGAAAACGGCCCCGACCATCCATTCTTTCAGCAGGAAGTTCGGCCAAAACGCCTCTGTCTTTCCAGGATACTCTGAATAGTCTTTCGGTATATTCGGTTTTTTTTCAGCCGGTATCCTTGAATCTCCTACAAACTTCATTCCTTTCCCCCGGTGCATGTCATCCCCTCCCTTTTATATCAGATTTGTATTAAAGCGGTCCTGAAATTCCCTGCTTGCGGATCATGACAAAGTGGGCGCCCATGAGCGCAAACAAAGCGGCAGGGAGAAAAAATACGTGAATCGCAAAAAATCTCGTCAGCGTTTGGGCGCCGACAATATCGTGGTGGCCGGCAAGAAGAGTTTTCACCTGCGCTCCGATCAATGGCGTCGCCTCCGCAATCTGAAGACCTACCTTTGTCGCAAACAGCGCCTTCATATCCCATGGAAGCAGATACCCTGTAAAACCGAGACCGAGCATCACAAAAAAGATCAGAACACCGACGATCCAGTTCAATTCCCGAGGCTTTTTATAAGCTCCCTGAAAGAAAACCCGCAGCGTATGTAAAAACATCATCACAATGACTAAACTTGCACCCCAATGGTGCATACCCCTTACAATCTGCCCGAAAGCGACTTCATTCTGCAAATAATACACAGATTCCCACGCGTTTTTTATATCCGGCACATAATACATCGTTAAAAACATCCCGGACAACACTTGGATAACGGTTACAAAAAACGTCAAACCGCCGAAACAATAGACAAAAGCCGAGAAATGGTGAGCGGGATTTACATGTTCCGGCACTTCATGGTCGGCGATATCCCGCCACATCGGCGTAATATCGAGACGTTCATCCACCCAGTCATAAATTTTGTTCAGCATGTCACCCTTCCCCCCTAGGCTTTGCTTTTCCAAGATACAAAAAGCCGTCCTTTACTTTTTGCTCATAACGGTCAAGAGGCGCGAGCGGCGGCGTGCCCGGAACGTTCGTGCCGTCTTTTTCATACAGCCCGTAATGGCAGGGACAAAAGAACTTGTTCGGATTTTTAGGATCATTGTTCCAGTTTACGGTGCAGCCCAAATGCTTACAGATCGGAGAAAGCGCTATAATTTCATCCCCATGCTTGTAAACCCAGGCTGACCTGGATTCTTCCGATTCGTACCAGGCGTCGACTTGATGAATTTTAAAGTCAAACCGCTTCGGCTCCTTCGTCAGCTCATCCACACTGACAACCTGCACCATTTTTTGATCTCCCGTCGGTTTTAATACCGGGTCCAGCGCAAAACGGACCATGGGCATAAGCGCACTGGCGGCCATAAATCCCCCCACGCCGGTGAGCGCATAGTTTAAAAATTGTCTTCTTGATATATCTTGTTTTCCGCCCATCTCTTCCCCCCCTAAAGATTGACCAAAAATTAACTAAAATAGAAAATAATTCTGAGATTTGACACCCTCATAATATATGAATCTTTCAGCAAGGTCAACAGAGGCAAAACGGGTGTTTTGCGGGATGCCTGGTGTTTTTAAGAATTGTTCCACTTCTGTAACAAAACGTTCAAAATTTCTCCGCACTTGTCATCCGCTATTTTTCTCTTTAAAGAGTCTTTCATATGTTCAAACGGAACGGCAGGTATGTATATGACATCAGACCCTATTTCAGAATCCTTCCATTTTTCGTCTGCCGTCAGGAACAAGACGTGCCGAAAGTTGGTCATCACTTCGTCTTTGAGTTTTTGAAGCAGGGCGATTTGTGATTGGTCTATATCAACATATGTATAAGAGGGGAATAAATATACCCGTCCCTTCAATTGGCGCTCAAGCTCTTCAGAAAGCAATTGGGTGCTTTCCCCCTGTTCAACGGCCTCTTTTAAGCCTCCTGAAGATTTTATGGAAATTAACGGAATGACAGCGGTATCAATGTAATCCGCAGATTGTAAATAGGCATCGGCATCAGCGGCCCTCCATCTCATGTCTCGTTCCTCCTCTTTACGCAACAAGCCTTGCATATTCTGCAAGGCTGTCATTTATGTGAGCTGATTCAATTGGCGGGAAAGCTTTTCAAATGTTTCTTTGTCGTGGCGGTCCAGCGCCTCGTCGATATCTTTAAGCAGCTTTTCCCGCTGGAAAGTGGAAATGGCATGTTCTAATATTTTTTCGGCCATCCCCTGATCCTGTTTATTTTCAAACAGGTCTTTCGGCAGATGCGGATTTGATTCAAGAACAGCGGCATATTCCGGTGAGCTGTAGGCCGAACGGAAATTCAGCTGGATAAATAAATCCTGCTGTTTATTTAACCGGATGTCGTGAAAAGATTTTTCAGCGTCCGTAGTCATGACATTTTCTTTGTAAAACCTAAACGGCACCTCATCAACGCAATGAGTAGACATGATAATGCCTCTCGGGCAAAATTCGGCTTGTTCTACAAAATGGACTTTTTCCATTAATGAATCATGACTCATTAAATAATTTAAAATCCAGACGCACTCCCGGCGTTTAAGCTGATAATGATTTAAAAACCAACGGATAAAATCCTTTTTTTCATTGACAGAAACAGGGGTCTGCATGTAATTCCCTCCTCTATCGATCGTATAATCTGACATCACTTATACATTCAGCAAGCATGGTCCAAAATCCTGCTTATCTTAAAAATTCATCCTCTATCCGTAAGATTGTTTCTTCAAGCTCTTCGTTTGTTCCATCCATTGAAAGCACTTGTTTTAAAAGCGGCAGCGCTTCTTTCTGGAGACCCTCTTCCAATAAGAAGTGAGCGTATTCATATAAGAAATCCCGATCATCCTGATAATGGAGATACGCAGCTTCGAAGCTTTTTTTCGCTTCAGCGTATTGCTCAAGGCCTGTATAAGCACCCGCCAAATACCAATTGTATTTCGGATCTTCTTCTCCGTAGCCGCGGACTTCCTGAATCAGATCAATAATCTCTTCAAAGCTTTCTTCTTTATGATAGACGGCTAAAAGCGTATGGAGCGCTTCCACGTAACCCGGATCGAGCGCCAGCGCTTCCTGAAGAAGCTTTTTGCCTTCCTCTTCGCTGCCGAGCTTTAACGCCATTTTCGCCGCATAGAGAAAAAGCTCTTTATTGTATTCATCGTAAGTAATACCTTCTTTAGCGGTTTTTAATGCATCTTCATACATGCCTTCTGCCTCGTAGCTTTTTGCAAGCGGCATATAAAGCGATGAATAGGAAGGATCAAGCCCTTTTAAATCAGACAGCTGCTTGATGGCTGTTTTGACCATTCCCGCCTGATAGGCTGTGAACCCGTACCCGAAAATCGTATTCGGTTCTGTATGTTCTGCCGCCGCTTTTTCATACCATGAAATCGCTTCCTCAAATTCACCCGCCGCGCTCAATGACTCAGCCAGCCTCTGATGAACATTTACGCCGCCGATTTCGTGCCGTTCTTTTGCCGTCTCTTCATAGTAAGGAACGGCTTTTGCGTATGATCCCTGAGTGAAGTATAATTCCCCCAGAGCGAAATCAATAACAGGTTCATCTTGTAACATCGCTTTCGCCTGTAACAGCTTTTGCTCACTTACTTCAAATAAGCCCTGCATCTGATACAGATCAGCCATTAAAAGAAGGCTTTCCGCGTAAGACGGGTCTTCCGGAGAAATCGTCTCCAGCACCTCTAGAGCTTTTTCTTCTTCATCAATATCTATTAACAATTCGGCGTAAAAATTCGTCAGCTCAGACTCATCCGGATAAAGGTCATGCAGATCACTGATCAGCGCTAACGCTTTTTCGGCGTTTCCCCATTCATAGTAGAGCTGGGCTGCAATGGCTTTGTCTTCGTCATGAAGCTGCGTTTCAGCTTTTGAAAGCGCTTTGAGTCCCTTTTCGGTTTCACCTGCTTCAACTAATTTTATGGCTTCTTGGATCAATGTATTCAAATCAGACCGGTCCTTTCTTTTCCTATACCTCATCAACCAATGAAAAGGGTTTTTATTCGGGTTATTCTTATCATAATTCAGACAGGGCCTGCCCGCAAATAAGATGCTTCACCCGGCATTATAGTTTATCAGAAAATGCTTAAGAGGAAAACGGCAAAAAAGGGGACGGCATCTTTATACGCAAACAGCGCAATTTGTTCCGGCTGTTTCTGTAACGAAAACGCATTCCCCCTTTCTGTTATTTTCTGTTTAAGACAAGCTATGTCAAAGCCCAAAGTTTTATGACACATGAAGAAAAAAGCCCGAAGAATCTCTTCAGGCTTTTTTGGCTAATTGATCTAAATGCTCAAAAAATGTCGGATATGAGACATGGATTGCCTCAGTATCACGGATGTCAATCGGCTCTTCTGTCAGGCATGAAGCGACACCGAGCATCATGCCGATGCGGTGGTCACCGTGGCTTGACACATCGGCTCCGCCCGCAAGCGTTTTTTTGCCGTGTATTTTCATGCCGTCTTCAGTCGGTTCAATGTCTGCGCCGATTTTCCGGAGCTCTGATACGACGGTGTCGATCCGGTTCGTTTCCTTCACCTTCAGCTCCGCAGCGTCTTTAATGACAGTTGTGCCTTCAGCCTGCGTTGCCAAAAGGGCGATAATCGGGATCTCGTCAATTAAACGGGGAATGATTTCTCCGCCGATTTCTGCCGCTTTCAGATCTGAAGTTTCAATAACCAGGTCTCCGTAAGGCTCTGCGCTGTCCGCTTCTGAAGGAATCACTTCAAGTGAAGCCCCCATTTGCTTTAAGACATCAATCATTCCCGTGCGTGTCGGGTTCAGGCCGACGTTTTTCAGCACAATCCGGCTTCCGGGAACGACAGCGCCTGCCGCGAGGAAAAAGGCTGCTGAAGAAATATCGCCGGGCACGAAAATATCAGCCCCCCGAAGCTTCTGACCGCCCGTTACGGAGGCGCTCGTCTCCGTTTCCGCAAGCTCGGCGCCAAAAGCGTTCAGCATCCGTTCCGTATGGTCTCTTGATTTATGAGGCTCAGTGACGGTCGTCGTTCCTTCAGCCTGCAATCCGGCAAGCAGCACGGCGGATTTGATCTGCGCGCTTGCAACAGGGGAGACGTAATCAATGCCTTTCAATTGTCCGCCTCTTACGGATAAAGGCGTAAATCCTCCGTCCGCTCTTCCGTCAATCGCGGCTCCCATCTGTTTTAAAGGCTCCGTCACCCTCTTCATCGGGCGCTTTGCAATACTTTCGTCGCCCGCTACCGTACTGTGAAATGGGCGTCCGGCTAAAATGCCGAGCATCAGGCGGATGGTCGTGCCGGAATTTCCGACATCAAGAAGGCTGTCAGGCTCACAAAGTGCGTCAATGCCCTTCCCGTATATCGTTACATCACTTCCGTTTTGTTCAATGGAGACACCCATTTTTCTGAAGCAGGCAATGGTGCTCAGACAATCGGCTCCGGGCAAAAAGTTTTTTACCGTTGTGGTTCCTTCCGCAAGCGCTCCGAACATAACAGAACGGTGGGAGATGGATTTATCCCCCGGAATATGAATTTCACCGTTTAAAGACGTCACTTTTTCTCTTTTCAATGTTTTCCACCTCAGTCAGCGTAAAATGTGTCATATTTGGCGCGGGATTGAATGCAGGTTTCCGCACGCTTCCGGTCATCATCAGTCTGGAAACTGATTCTGAGAATTCCGTTAATATCTTCTCTTGTTTCGATAATGCGGATGTTGGTGATACTGATTTTTTCTTCTGCCAATATCGCCGTAATTTCCGAAATGACCCCCGGATGATCGGGAACATCGACATAAAGGTCATAAAAGGACGGGATCGCTCCTTTTTGACGGAGCGGCAGACCGTCGCGATAATCTTTCGCTTTTTTAAAATATCCGAACAGGCTGTCCGCATCTTCATTTTCTACATAAGACTCGATCGTGTCAATCTCCCGTTTCCATTCTTTGAAGCGGTCAAGCAGTTTATCTTTGTTATGAAGAAGTATGTCCCTCCACATCGCCGGACTGCTTGAGGCGATCCTGGTGATGTCCCGAAAACCGCCGGCTGCGAAACGTGTCAAAAACGGATAATCTTCTTCAGCATGATGAGCCTGATGTACGAGGCTTGCAGCAACGATATGAGGGAAATGGCTGATGACGCTCGTTACGCCGTCATGCTCCTCGGGGGTCATCTCCACAAAGTGGGCGTTTGCCGCTTTCAAAAGTTCCTTCAGATGCGTTACTGACTCTTTAGAAGTTGATTTTCCGGGTGTTAAAATATAAAACGCATTTTCGAATAAAAATTCTTTCGCGGCAGCGGCCCCGGATTTATGAGATCCCGCCATCGGATGGCCGCCGACAAATTGATAGTGAGCCGGAAGCACTTTGTCGGCGTAGCTGACGACTTTCTGTTTCGTGCTGCCCACATCCGTAATCAGGAGTTCATGGGTGATGTCTGATGCGGCCAGCACATCGAGCATTTTCAGCGTTTGGGCGACAGGCGTGGCGATAATGACAACAGACGCTTGCTGCGCCCCTTCCGTAAATGAGCCGGCCCGCTCGTCAATAATTCCGAGCTTCAGCGCGGCAGTGAGCTGTTCTTCCGAAATATCCACACCGATAATCCGTTTATGCGGATGCTCCTTTTTGATGGCCAATGCGATCGATCCGCCAATCAGCCCGATCCCCGCAAGCAATATAGTATCCTTCATTTCACTCATTTCCTTTTTCAACTATTTTAATAGAGCAAAGAGGTGATGCCTGATCACCTCTTATAATATTTCAGCTAAAATTGTGAGAATTTCCTCATTCTGCTCTTTCGTACCGACCGTAATCCTTAACGCTGTCGGAAATCCGAGCGCCTGTCCTGAGCGGACGATATATCCTTTTTCCAACAGGGCTTGGAACAGTTCATCCGCCGGGCGGTTAAAATCAATGAGCACAAAGTTGGTTTGTGAAGGATAACAAGTTAATCCGTGAGTTTCTGCAAAATCATAATACTGCTTAAGGCCTGCTTTATTTTTCTCGACGCATTCCTGAATAAATGTCTGGTCATCAAGCGCTGCCAGTGCCGAAGCCTGACCGATTCTGCTCGTATTGAACGGCTCTCTCGCCGGTTCAATCTGGCGGATCAGTGCTTCGTCCGCAATGCCGTATCCGACGCGCAGCGCGGCAAGTCCGTACGCTTTAGAGAAGGTGCGGAGGATCATAACATTCGGATATTGCTTTAAAAGCGGAATGCTTTCTGGGTAATCTTCCGCCGTAACATACTCGTAGTAAGCTTCATCAAGTACAACGAGTATATGCTCGGGAACTCTGTTTAAAAAGGCAATTAGCTCTTGCTCAGAAGTATATGTCCCCGTCGGATTATTGGGGTTGCATACCCATATGACTTTCGTCTCGCCGTCAATTGCTTCCAGCATCCGGTCCAAATCATGAGCGCCGTCACTGCGGAGCGGAACCTCGCGCACCTCAGCGCCTTCAATCACCGCATTGTGTCTGTATTGCGGGAAAGTCGGGGCGGCGGTAATCGTGTTTGCCTGATCATTTAATAAAGAACGGCAGATAATCTGCACAAGCTCATCAGAGCCGTTGCCGAAAATGATCGAAGATTCACTGACCTGCAGATGCTCACTGAGCCGTGTTCTCAAAGCGGCACTGTAACCGTCGGGATACAGCGCAAGCTGCTCAATCTCCTGATGCAGCGCATCTTTAGCGGCCTGTGAACAGCCGAACGGATTTTCGTTAGAAGCGAGTTTTACTACTTTCTCAAGCCCGTATTCCATTTTCACTTCTTCTATTGGTTTGCCCGGCTGATACGGTTTCAGCTGCCGCAGCTGTTCTTTAATCTGCAAATCCAGTCACCTCATTTTACACTGTACAGTCGTCCGAACGTCTTTGCGTATTCTTCAAATTCAAGAAGCGCATCAGCTCTTGTTCCGGGATTCACAAGCTTTGTTTTAAGCTCTTCAACTTTTTTGACAAGCGCGCTGCCGACAACAACACCGTCAGATATTTCATTCATCCCGTCAACCTGTTTGCGGTTTGAAATGCCAAAACCGACCGCCACCGGAACGGGGCTGAATTCTTTCACCTTACGTATGAAAGAGTATACAGACGGATCGAATTCGCTGCGTACGCCCGTCACTCCTAAAGAGGATACACAATACACAAAGCCGCAGGCCTGTTCAGTAATTATTTTCAAACGGTCTTCACTTGTCGGCGCAACCAGTGAGATATAAGCGATGTTCTCCTTTTTGCATGTCATTTGCAAAAGGGCGCTTTCCTCTAATGGAAGGTCGGGTACAAGCAGACCGTCTATGTCGTTTTCCCGCAGTAAAGCGAAAAAGTATTCTTTTTCTAATTGTAACACAGGATTATAATACGTAAAGAGGATAATTGGAATATGAACGCCGTTTTTTTTCATTTTGCCGCCAAGTTCAATTGCTTTTACGATATTCATTCCGTTTTCCAGAGCCCGTTTTGAAGCCCGTTGTATGACGGGTCCGTCCGCAAGCGGATCTGTGTAAGGAACGCCGATTTCAAGGGCAGAAGCGCCTGCATTCTGCAATGATATTGCCAGCTCAACAGAAATGTCAGGAAGCGGATCGCCAGCCGTAATAAAAGGGATAAATAATTTTTCAGAATCTCGCAGATTAAACATGTGTCTCCACCCCGTTTTCCAAAACATTCATCAGCGTATGAACATCTTTATCTCCTCTTCCTGATAAACTGACGAGAATGATTTTGTCTTTATCCATGTCTTTTGCCATTTTAAACGCTTTTGCCAGGGCGTGGGCAGATTCAATAGCCGGAAGAATACCTTCTGTTTCAGAAAGCAGACGTAACGCGGCAATCGCTTCATCGTCTGTCACGCTTTCGTACGTTACACGGCCGCTTTTATGCAGATAGGCGTGCTCAGGGCCGATCCCCGGGTAATCAAGGCCGGCTGAAATGGAATACGGTTCGATAATCTGCCCGTATTCATCTTGTATTAAATAGGTCATTGAACCGTGAATCACCCCGAGCGTCCCTTTTGCGATCGTTGCCGCATGCAGCGGCGTATCAATTCCTTTTCCCGCCGCCTCGGCGCCGATCAGCTCAATATCTTCGTCTAAAAAGGCCTGAAATATGCCCATCGCATTGCTTCCGCCGCCGACACATGCAACAACCTTGTCCGGGAGTGTTCCTTCAACCCGGCGGAGCTGTTCTTTCGCTTCCTCGCCGATGATTTTCTGAAATTCGCGAACGATATACGGATACGGATGCGGCCCCACTACAGAACCGATAAGGTAGAAATGATCTTCACAATGCTGGACCCAATACCTGATCGCCTCATTCGTCGCATCTTTCAGCGTGCCGTTGCCGCTTGTGACCGGCACCACTTCCGCGCCGAGCAGTTTCATCCGGAATACGTTCAGCGACTGGCGCGCAACGTCTTCTTCACCCATAAAAACCGTACACTTAAAACCGAATTTTGCAGCGGCTGTTGCGGCAGCCACACCGTGCTGTCCCGCACCGGTTTCGGCGATGATTTTCGTTTTGCCCATCTTTTTGGCAAGCAGAATCTGGCCTAACGCGTTGTTAATTTTATGAGAGCCGGTATGGTTTAAATCTTCTCTTTTCAGATAGATTTTCGCCCCTCCCAAATACTCTGACACCCTGTCTGCGAACGTTAATGCGGTCGGTCTTCCGGAGTAATCAAACAATAGCTTTTTATATTCGGCATGAAAAACGGGATCATTCTTTAATTCTTTGAAAGCCGTTTCGATTTCCTCAAGGGGCCGCATCAATGTTTCAGGGACAAATTTGCCGCCGAATTCGCCGTATCTTCCGATTTCATTTGGATATGGATACATAGTGGTTCATCCTTTCTTCTAAAAGCCGGATCAGTGTTTGATCCTTTTGTCCGTTTTTTTCAATTCCGCTGGCAAGATCTATACCGCACGGACGCGATCTCAGTAAGCCGGTAATCGTTTCAGGATTAACGCCGCCCGCGATAAAACAGCGCTTGTTTGCATTTTGAGCCTGCTTTCGGTACAAGGGGACACGAGCCCATGAAAACGCGATTCCCGTGCCGCCTCTCATTCCTTTTACTGAAGAATCAATGACATAGCCGTCGACAGCAGGTGCAAATTGAGCCATCTGACGAAGCGTCCCTTCCCCGTGATGGAGCGCTTTCCATATTTCCGAGCGCACAAGCGGACGGAGGCGGCGGGCATCCTCAGGCGATTCATCACCGTGAAGCTGGATGACGTCAAGTGCCAGATCAGAGGCGATTTGCGCGATGTTTTCTATCGTTTCATTTACAAATACACCGACATGTTTCTTGTCTGTCAGGACCTTCTCTTTCCATTTCCTGACCTCACCCGGCGTTACTCTCCGTTTGCTTGCGGCAAAAATAAATCCCAGATAATCCGCTCCTGAAGCTGCCGCAAGTTCGTAATCACGCTTCGATCGTATTCCGCAGTACTTTACCTCAGGCTTTTTCATATCGTCACTCCCCGAACAGTCCGCGGATCGCCTTTTGCTGCGAATCCTCTCTCATTAAGGATTCTCCGACCAATACAGCCTGCGCCCCGTGCTTGTTGACGAATTGCAGGTCAGCCAAAGAACCGATGCCGCTTTCGCTGACCAGCAGACAGCCGTCCGGTACAAGCTGCGCTATTTTTTCCGTTTGCGAAACAGAAGTACGGAACGTTTTTAAGTCCCGGTTGTTTATGCCGAGAATGTCCGGCTGAAACACTTGTAAAATCCGTTCAAGCACAGTTTCATCATGGACTTCAACGAGAACGTCCATGCCCTTCTCGCGGGCTTCCAGATAAAGCTCATGAAGCTCTGAAGGTTCCAGCGCTTCCCCGATCAGCAAAATGGCATCGGCGCCGATCCTGAACGATTCCTCCACCTGAAGGGAATCAATAATAAAATCTTTTCTCAGCACGGGAAGAGACACGGTTTGTTTAACATCTGTCAGAAATTGATTTCTCCCCTGAAAAAAACGGGTATCCGTGAGAACTGAAAGGGCGTCGGCTTTAGCCGCTTCATAATCCGCCGCAATCGTTTCCGGAACAAAATGCTCTTTAATCAATCCTTTAGACGGCGAAGCTTTTTTCACTTCGGCAATCAGCCCGATAAAACGGTTCGGGTTCTGGAGCGCTTTTTTAAAGGATCTCCGTTCAATTTGACAGGTTTCCGGCAGCACGATGGATTTGATTTCTTCTTTTTTCTGCTGAATGATTTGATCAAGCATACATTTCTTCCTCTTTCTGTTTCAGACGTTCGAGCTGCCTTTTGGCATCTCCGTTTTGAATCGCTTCTAAGGCGGTTTTCGTTCCTTCTTTCAGATCGTTTGCAAGACCTGCCGTATAAATGGCCGCGCCCGCATTTAAGGCGGTAATATGCAGAGCGGATGACGGAGCTTTATTTGCAAAAATATTCTGAATGAGGAGCGCGCTTTCTTCCGATGAACTCACTTGAATATCCTTTAGTGAACCTTCTGTAAAACCGAATTGTTCAGGTGAAACGGAATATTCCAGACGTTCACCGTTTTTCAGTTCAATGATATCGGTCGGTGCTGAGATGGACAGTTCATCTAATCCGTCACGGGCCGACACAAGCATGACGTGTCTGACATCAAATTGTTCCAACGCGCTTGCCATCAGGCGCGCTTTATCTAATGAATAGACGCCGATCACCTGCCGCTTCACCTGCAGCGGGTTGCTGAGCGGGCCCAGCAGATTAAATACGGTTCGGAAGCCAAGCTCTTTTCTTGCGGCGGCGACGTGCTTCATTGACGAATGAAACAGCGGCGCAAACAAAAACCCCATTTGTTTCATTTCAATGCTGCGTTTAACGCTTTCTGGAGTGGCTTGAATGGAAACCCCCAGCTTTTCCAGCACATCCGCGCTGCCGCTTTTAGACGAAACGGAGCGATTTCCGTGCTTGGCAACTTTAGCTCCGGCGGCAGAAGCTGTAATTGCCGCTGCCGTGGATATGTTAAACGTAGAAATCCCGTCTCCGCCTGTTCCGCACGTATCAACGACATCCGCCAAGCCACCTGATGTCTGTGCCCGCGCCCGCATCACTTTTACAAATCCGGCAAGCTCCTCCGCCGTTTCACCTCGGTGGGCTAACACCGATAAAATCCCGCCGATCTCAGACTGCGACATGTCCCCGTTCATCATCATCTCCATCAGCTTTTCGGCTTCTCCGGTTTTCAGCGTACGGCCATTAACGCACGATTGCAGAAATTTGTTCATCCGTCTTCTCCTCCCCGCCAGAAAAGATGTCTTCTGCGATTTGAATCGTTTTTAAAAGCGCCCCCGCTTTGTTACAGCTTTCTTCATATTCGGCTTCCGGGACGGAATCGGCGACTATTCCCGCGCCCGCCTGCACCGACGCCGTACCGTTTTTGACACTCATGGTGCGGATGGTAATACACGAATCAATCGACCCGTCAAATCCGATATAAGCGATACATCCGCCGTAGGTTTCTCTGGAAGTCGGTTCTAATTCATTTAAAAGCTGCATCGCGCGGATTTTCGGAGCGCCCGTGAGTGTTCCTGCCGGGAATGCTGACATCAGCGCGTCAACGGGATGGACGCCCTGTTTTAAACGGCCGGTTACAACAGAGATGATGTGCATCACATGTGAAAAAGAAACGACCTTTGTGAATTCCGGAACGGCTACGGAACCGTACTCCGCAACTCTGCCGATGTCATTGCGCGCAAGATCGACGAGCATGTAATGTTCAGCTTTTTCTTTTTCGTCATTCATCAGCTCTTTTTTCAGGCGTTCATCCTCTTCTTTTCCGGCGCCCCTTCTTCTCGTTCCGGCAATCGGATGAATTTCCAGGTGCCTGTCATGCACGCGGATCAGACGTTCAGGCGAACTCCCGACAATGTCTCTGTCAGGCAGTTTGATATAGTACATATAAGGTGAAGGATTGACGATGCGGAGCACCCTGTACAGTTCAAATGAATGTCTGGATACCGGAATGTCAAACTTTTGCGAAAGCACCCCTTGAAAAATGTCTCCCGCTTTTATATATTCTTTCAGTTTATTGACGCCGGCCATAAACTCTTCTTTCGTATAATTGGATGTCACAGCGGCAAAACTTGGCGTGTCAAACGTTTCTTTAGAAAAAAACGGCTCTTTCATATCTTTCGATTCTGTCAAAATACCGATAAGCTTACGAAGCTCCGCGCAATTTTCTTTAAAAACGGCCCGCTTTTCTTCCTCCGTCTCCCGGCCGTTAAGCGCCGCATATTGAATGAAATGCACTTGTTTCATTTCGTGGTCGTACGCGATGATTTTCCGACAGACAAACAGCATACATTTTTCGAAATCTGTTACTTTCGCGTGGCTTGGCACGGAAGGCTCAATCAAAGGAATCATGTCATAGCTCAGATAACCGACCGCCCCTCCCGAAAATGGGATATCAAGCTCGGGTGTTTTAATGCGGAAGCTCTCATTCATCCAGTCAAGCACGGCTTTTAATTCTCCGGCTTTAAACAGCGTATGCCCGTTTGGATCAGCGGCAGTGAATGTGTTATGACTCTCTTTAATGGTGATAAAAGGATCGAGGCCGATAAAAGAGTATCTCGACCAGCTTGACGACTCATCCTTGCTTTCTAAAAGATACGTAATGTTTCTGTCCAGTTTTTCAACCATCTGAATGGGTGTGATCGTGTCGACCGTAAAAGTCTCTGCGATTGGAATGGTGCGGTGTGTCAGACTGTCCTTTAAAAATAAAGAAACATCCGATTGTAAATTCATGATTCTCCTCCTTACGGTAAGGAGAATGAGATGAAGAGTGAGAGGAGTCTTGCGTATAAGAAATAAACCCAAAAGAAAGGCTTCTTTTGGGCAGAATAAAAACGTGTTTATCTCAGCTCAGCTAAACTCATTCTCTGCTACCCTATTCTAAACTCAACTGTTCAATATCTTACTTACCAGCTCTATACACACTCTTGTGTATTTCTAAGCTTTGTTTATCGTATTACATGTCAGTATTTTTTGTCAATGATAAATCCGGCCTTAACACAACGGCTTTTTCTAAATAGACATGCTTGATTTCATCCTGAGGCGTATCCGTCTGAACCGTCATCAGGACACGGATACACTTTTGCAGAGCGCCGGTAACATCCATTTCCTGCATGCACGTCACCGGGACGTACTGCCACCCGGAAAGGCGGCGGACCGCTTTTGCCGGAAATACGGAATGGATATCAGGCGTGGCGGATAACAGGATCTGTACAACGTCTTCCGGCTTGCATCCATTTTGTTCAATGATTTTTTCAAGCAGCTGCTGTGTTTTTTCTAAAATTTCTTGTTCGGTGTCTTGTTCCACCGTTGTTGCTCCGCGAATGCCGCGTATCATCATGCTGTTTCCTCCATTCGCCATTTGTTCAGCAAATTTTCGAGCTCATCTTTTGAAAGCATGCAGTCCCGCGCTTCGCCTAATTCCTTTAACACGATAAACTGTGTCATGCCTCCGCGCGTTTTTTTATCATTCATCATCCGGGCGGAGAGAACCGGCGTTTCAATATCTTGTCTGATGCTTCCCGGGTAGCCGAGCCCAATCAGCCATTGTGTAAGTTCTTTCCTGTTCATCTTGCAACCCGCAACCTGTTCACTCACGTAAAGGGCAAACTGCATGCCGAGGGCGACCGCATCTCCATGTGTAATCCGTCCGTAGCCGTATTCCGCCTCAACGGCATGGCCGAGCGTATGGCCGAAATTCAGAAAAGCTCTTATCCCCTCTTCCTTTTCGTCCTCACGCACGACGGCCGATTTGATTGAAATTCCTTTATAAATCATTTCATTCAGCTCAGCGCTTGTCAGTCCTTGCAACGTGTCAAACGTGAGAAGTTTTTCTAAAAAAGCATGATCGGCGATAAACGCGTGTTTGATCACTTCAGCCATGCCCGATCTCAGCTCTTGTTCCGGCAGGGTTTTCAGTAGCTCCGTATCGTAAATCACCGCTTTCGGCTGATAAAACGCGCCGATTAAGTTCTTTCCGAGTTTATGATTGACGGCCACCTTGCCGCCGACCGCGCTGTCATGGGCAAGCAGTGTTGTCGGCATTTGAATGAAATCAATTCCGCGCATAAAAGTTGCTGCGCAAAAGCCGGCCAAATCACCCGTCACGCCGCCTCCGAAGGCAATCATACATGAGGAGCGGTCCATATGGAAAGCGATCGCTTCCGTTTGAATCCGTTCATACTCTTTTAGAGATTTCGCTTCTTCTCCGCTTGGAACGATCACTTTTTTCACGGGCCATGTTTCGTTTAAAAGCCGGAATATCTCATCACCGTAAAGCCGGTCAACTTCAGCATCAATGATGAGAAGGATCTTTGTCAGCGGCCTGTTCAGTGAAGACAAAAGGGCAGCGGCCTGTTTCCTTATACCTTCACCGATATACACGGGATATGCGGAGGAAGCTGTCCGAACCTCAAGCTCTTTCATCAGAATTCCCTCGATAATTTTTTCATGTTTTCAACATTTTCTTTAATTCGGTCGATCTGGTCAAGCCCGAATTGTTCTACGACGGCATTTGCGATTTCCCAGGCCACTGCTGCTTCAGCCACTACACTTGCTGCCGGAACCGCGCAGCTGTCTGAACGTTCAATGCTCGCTGTAAACGGTTCTTTCGTTTCAATGTCGACGCTTTTCAGCGGCTTGTACAAAGTAGGGATCGGTTTCATAACGCCGCGGACGACAATCGGCATTCCCGTCGTCATACCGCCTTCTAATCCTCCGAGCCTGTTTGTGGCGCGTGTATAGCCTTTCTCTTCATCCCATACGATTTCATCATGAACTTCACTGCCGTTTTTGCCGGCCGCTTCAAAACCGATGCCGAACTCTACGCCTTTAAACGCGTTAATCGACAGAACGGCAGCAGCGAGCTTGCTGTCCAGCTTACGGTCATAGTGGACATAGCTTCCGACACCGACCGGCATGCCTTCGACGATCACTTCAACGATTCCGCCGATCGAGTCGCCGTTTGCCTTCGCTTCATCAATGGCTGCCATCATTTGACGGCCTGCTTCTTCATCGTAGCATCTGACCGGTGATTCTTCCGTTACCCGTTTGAGATCCTCAATGGATGTGTAATCGGTTTTCTCTGCTTTTACGCTGCCGATTTGCAGGACATGTCCGGCGACTTTAATGCCAAGCTCAGCTAAAATCTTTTTAGCGACGGCTCCGGCAGCCACGCGAACCGTTGTCTCACGCGCGGAAGATCGTTCTAACACATTTCTCATATCACGGTGATTATACTTAATAGCACCGTTCAAATCTGCGTGTCCCGGTCTCGGTCTTGAAATCTGGCGTTTCATTTCACTTTCTTCTTCTTCTGTAATCGGTGCGGCGCCCATAATTTTTGTCCAGTGGGTCCAGTCTTTATTTTCTACAACGAGCGCGATCGGTGAACCGAGTGTCCGGGCATGCCGCACGCCGCTTGTGATCTTCGCTCTGTCCGTTTCAATCTGCATGCGGCGTCCGCGGCCGTGCCCTTTTTGACGTCTGGCAAGCTCAAAATTAATGTCTTCTTCAGTTATATAAAGCCCCGCAGGCACACCTTCTATAATTG
Organism: Bacillus sp. JNUCC-22; assembly: GCF_018861275.1. Taxonomy (NCBI): domain Bacteria; kingdom Bacillati; phylum Bacillota; class Bacilli; order Caryophanales; family Bacillaceae; genus Bacillus; species Bacillus sp. JNUCC-22. The sequence continues at coordinate 2,199,915 of NZ_CP076408.1, forward strand.
TCGTCAGCTGCGGACCGTGTGATTCTCCGGCTGTTAAGTATCTCATTTCTTTCTTCTCCCTTCATCGCATTAACGCTTTTAAGTAAAACTATACCACAAGTTTTCATTAAATGTCTTCTATCTTTTTTGATAAAAAAATGTATCAGTGCTCTCAAGGCCGAATTTTTCCGGGCTGAAAATTTGTTCTGTACTGCCGACAAACAGAATTCCGTTCTTTTTCAGACTGCCCGCCATTTTCACATACAGCTCTTCTTTTGCTTTTTCAGTAAAATAAATAAAGACGTTGCGGCAGACGATCAGATCAAAATCCTGTTCATAGCTGTCGGCAAGCAGGTTGTGCCGCTTAAACCGGATGTTGTTCTGAATCTCTTGTTTTACTTGATAACTGTTGTCAGCCTGCTTAGTGAAATAACGGCTTTTCACGGAAGCCGGCACCTCTTGCAGCGAGCGTTCCTGATAGATGCCCCGCTTGGCTTTGCTTAGCGCCTTTTCATCAATATCTGTCGCCAATATATCAAATCCGGCCAGTCCCGTCTGCTGATTGAGAATCATCGCCAAAGTATAGGGCTCCTCTCCCGTTGAACAGGCCGCACTCCATATTTTTAACGGTTTGTTATGCTTTATTAATGGGAGAATTGAGGTTTCAAGAACTTCCCACCGTTTATAATTTCGGTAAAATTCAGAAACATTGATCGTCATTCTGTCCAATGTTTCGTTTAATAAAAGCTTGTCCTTTTCCAAAGCGGCGGCAAATTCCTGAAAATCTCTGAACCCCTTCTTTTCATAAAGGGACGTCAGCCGCCTTTTCATCTGTGCTTCTTTGTATAAAGATAAATCAACGCCGGTTATTTGTTTCCACTTGGTGATAAAAATGTCGTAAGGCTCCATTGCTTCTCTCCCAATCTCGCTGTCTTTTGTCCTAGTATAGCCTGTTTTCTGTCGAAATTGTACGATTTCAATAAAAAAATCAGCCCGCGGGCTGATTTGTAAGAAACGAAAAGACAGGGCAGCGCAGCCTCTGTCTTTCATAAATGATGTAAACCTTTTCATAATACGAGAAAAAGAAAGGCTGACGGCTTAGTACACCCAGTCGGCCATTAATTTTTGATACGGTACAAGCTCTTCCTGTTTAAAGAAAATGTGAATTTCCCGCTCAGCGCTTTCTAAGGAGTCTGAACCGTGAATGATATTTTTGCCGACAAACATGCCATAGTCACCGCGGATTGTGCCCGGCAGTGCATCTTTCGGGTTCGTTTTTCCGATCAGCTGTCTTGTGATCTCTACTACATTTTCCCCTTCCCATACCATTGCAAATACGGGTCCTGATGTAATGAATTCCACAAGCTCGCCGAAAAACGGCTTCCCTTTATGTTCAGCATAATGGGTTTCAGCCATCTGTTCTGAAACTTGCATTAGCTTGGCTCCTGCCAATTGTAAGCCCTTACGCTCAAATCTGGATAAAATCTCTCCGATCAGCTGGCGCTGTACGCCGTCCGGTTTTACCATGATAAAAGTTTTTTCCATAAGATTCTCCACCCCATCATTATGTATAGGCTTTCAAGTTGCACACCGAAATCGTAACATCTTTCTGACAATTAATCAATCCAGGGCGGAGAATGTTCACATCTTGTTCGTAAAAGGAATTTAAAATTTCCGTTTGCCGATATATTTGGCGATGGCGGCCAATGATGAGCGCGCACGTCCTCTCGGCAGTGTATTCAGTTTTTCAAACGCTTTTTTTAAGTACCTGTCACTGACGGCCATTGATTTTTCAATCGCGTCTGTGCGTTTAATATTTTCAATAATGGGGGCGAGCTGCTCCTGTGTTGTTTCACTGTTAATTAATTTCAGCTGATTTTTCAATTCAGGCTGACGGAGCGCGTACAAAACGGGCAGAGTGACATTTCCTTGCAGCAGATCCCCTCCGACCGGTTTTCCCAGTTCCTCTTCCGTTGAAGTGAAATCAAGAATGTCGTCAATAATCTGATAGGACATGCCCACGTAATAACCGAACCAATATAATGCTTTGTGAATCTTCTCATCAGCTCCCGAAGCGATGGCGCCGAGCTGGCAGCTGACGGCAATGAGAAGAGCCGTTTTCCGTTTGATGCGGCGCAAATAGGTTCTGAGGTTTTGTTCCATATTGTATTTATCTCTGATCTGTTCAATTTCTCCGAGGCATACTTCTACGATGGTTTTGGACAGGATCCGGTGGGCTTTCGGCTCATCCAATCTCGTCATCATCTCAAGTGAGCCCGCAAGCATATAATCACCGGTATACATGGCGATGCGGTTGTCCCACTTGGCTTTGATGGTCGGTTTTCCCCTCCGCAGCTCGGCGTCATCAATGACGTCGTCATGCACGAGGGACGCCATATGAATCATTTCCAGCGTCACCGCAACATATTTTATTTTATTAATGTCATAGTCGCCGAACATGCCGGAAAGCAATACGAAAACAGGGCGGATCCGCTTGCCGCCCGCCTGGAGCAGGTGGAGCCCGGCTTCACTCAGCAAGGGATAGTCTGACCGCACCGTTTGCTCAAGCTCCCTTTCGATCACATCAATATCGTCATTTAAAAAAGAATAGGCCATTTTAAATTTCATATCATTCACCCAAACATCTGTATATTCATTATTTCCAACCGATATGCGTAGCAGCCACTCCGCCGGTAAACGAATGGTATTTGACATTCGTCAGGCCCGCTTCTTCAAACAGACGGGCAAGTTCTTTCATACCGGGAAATTCTCTTGCCGATTCTTGAAGCCAAGAATATTCTTTATAGCTCTTCGCAAACATTTTTCCGAAGAAAGGCATGATGTATTTAAAATAAAGAAAATATGCCTGTCTGAATCCGAACATTTCCGGCTGGGATGTTTCCAGACATACGACCTGTCCGCCCGGTTTGACGACCCGCCGCATTTCTTTCAGCACGGTCAGATAGTCGGGAACGTTCCGCAGCCCGAAGCCGATGGTGACAAAATCAAAAGAATCATCAGCGAAAGGAAGCTCCATCGCATTTCCGTGCAAAAGCTCAATTTGGCTGTAACCGCCCTCTTTCACTTTTTTCTCACCGATGCTCAGCATATTTTTGCTGAAATCCAGTCCTTTGATTTCGCCGCTTTTTCCGGCCGCTTCTGCGAGGGCAATCGTCCAGTCAGCAGTTCCGCAGCAGACATCCAGCGCTTTTGCGCCTTCTTTTACATTCATGATCTGCATCGTTTTATCGCGCCATTTTTTATGCTGCTGAAAACTGATAACAGAGTTCATTTGGTCATAATTTTTATAGATTTTTTCAAACACGCCGTGTACGCGCTGTTCTTTTGACTCCTGCATGTTGATTACCCTTCTTCCACTTTCTGATGATATGTTTTGTCCTGGCTGATCGCTTTAAGCCGGTTCAGCATTAGGTTTTGGATTGGTGAATTGAGCGGCAGCAGCGTTTCAATGCTTTGCTTTGCCTTTCGGAAGCTATCTTCCATTATGTCAGCCTTTGATTTCCCTGACTTTACAATATTGCCGATGACATCGAGAAATATAGCATTGCCGTTCATCAGCCGCTTATATACAAAAAAATCACTCGCCAGCTCTTTCCAGCGCGGAAGATTAAAGTGGTCTGACACTCTGTGAAACAGGGCCGCTTCCACAATCGCCATGCTTTCGATCAATTGATTCAAGTCATTGACAGACCGATCGTACAGACGGATTTTATGCTCATTGATTTCTTTAATTGCCGTAGCGAGCGTCCGAATCATATAGATATCCTTCATTTCAGATAAAAGCGAATAATACAGTCCGCTGAAATAGTCGCCGGCAAGCACGGTGAGCTGCCGGTTTTTATTTTCGTCTCGCTTTAACGCTCTGGCTGTTGTCACTTCATCGTGGGTATCAAGGGCGCTTTGGACAAGCATCGCAGTTACTATGTAATTTTCTCTGTCGTTGTTCTTAATGTCCGCCTCTTCAAACAAAGCGTGAAAAAGAAGAAGCTTATCCTCATCGATTTTAGGCGCAGAAATATGTTTCGCTAAATAAGGATGAGACAGCTTTTGTTTTAATTTCGTATTTAGATTCGCTAAAGTTCCGTAGATGTCTTGCAAAAATATCACCCTTGTCCCCAAATTCACATTTATTCTAATATGTATGAGATTTACTCGCCATTATTATACGCAGGTATCATTATAGCATAAAAAAAAGAAATTGGCTGTATTCTCCCGCCGTTTGCGGGCATTTGGCAAAAGCGGGAAACAGCCGGCTTATTTTTTTTCGCTGTTTATTTCTCCGTAAGCGGTCTGGATGAGGGCGTTGCCTCTCACTTTGATGGCAGAGGTATGCTCAGTAAACTGAGCGATAATCACTTCGCCTTTGTCCAGTTTTTCGGAATGGTGAAATTTCGTATCCGTTCCTCTCGTTAAACCGATAACGTTCACGCCGTCCTCGACCGCTTTAATGACGACAAAATCACTTGAATGCTTTGAATTCATATCTGCACCCTCTATCATTATTAATCCGCACGTTTAATATGTTCTAACACTTCGGAACGCGCCGCTGCGTCATCTTTAAAAATACCTCTTACAGCGGAAGTCACTGTTTTTGCACCCGGCTTTCTTACGCCCCTCATCGTCATGCACATATGCTCAGCTTCGACGACAACCATGACGCCGTGGGGATCTAAGGTCTCTACGATGCTTTCTGCAATCGTTGAAGTGATGCGCTCCTGCAGCTGCGGGCGTTTTGAGACGGCTTCCACCGCCCGCGCCAATTTACTCAGGCCCGTCACTTTGCCGCCGCGCGGAATGTAGGCAATATGCGCTTTTCCGTAAAAAGGAACAAGGTGATGTTCACACATGGAATGAAACGCGATATCTTTTACAAGAACAAGCTCCTCATGGTCTTCTCCGAAAACGGTTTTAAAGTGTTCTTTCGGGTCTTCATTTAATCCCGAGAATACTTCCGCGTACATTTTTGCCACGCGTTTCGGCGTATCTAAAAGCCCTTCCCGGTCCGGGTCTTCTCCAATCGCCTCTAAAATCTGGCGAACCGCCTGTTCAATCTGTTCTTTATTAACTTCTTTCATTGTCTGTGTCCTCCACCATTGAATACATTTAATTTCGATTCTAGCACATTTGCCGCGCCAAAAGCAAAACGAAAGTCCTGCCCGGTGACCGAGGCTGCTTAAATATGAAAAGCCCCTTTATCAAGGGGCTTTTCTGTGAAGAAACAAAGTGTATGTATCAGATGCATACACGATCTATATTCACAATTATTTTCCTGCAACAGCGTCTTTAAGAGCTTTACCTGGTTTGAAAGCAGGTACCTTGCTTGCAGGGATTTCGATTTCTTCACCTGTTTGCGGGTTACGTCCTTTACGTGCAGAGCGCTCGCGCACCTCAAAGTTACCGAAACCGATCAGTTGGATTTTATCACCGTTTTTAAGTGCATCTAAAATCGTATCAAAAACAGAATCAACTGCTTTTGTAGCGTCTTTTTTAGACAATTCGCTTGCTTCAGCAACCGCATTGATTAGTTCTGTCTTGTTCATGCCTTTCACCTCCTCCCAAAAGGGTATCAAATCAGCAGTTTATTATCATTTCTTCACAGTTCAGCCTGATTCTAAACCTGTCTGATAAAAAATCAAAGCAGGGAAGAACAGACAAGTAAACGGCTTTTCAAAAGAAAACAGACACTTTGAGGAATGTTTGTCCAACAAAGTGAAGATTTTCTGTATGTAGAGTAACACATATAAAAAGCCATATCAAGCATTTTAAAGCCTCAATCCCTTGCTCGTCAAGGTTTTCACGTGTTTTACCGAACAAATATTCCTTTTTTTGCTTTTTTCCTCCTAATCCTTGATTGATTTCCAGTATCTAAAAAGAATAAAAAAAGACCCCCCGTTTCAGGAAGAGGTCCTTCAGCTTACAAAATAATGGCGATCAGGCCGCCTGAGCCTTCGTTAATAATTCTCTCCAGCGTTTCTTTCAGTTTATATCTCGCATTTTCCGGCATGAGTGACAGTTTTGCGGAGATTCCTTCTCTTACGATAGAGCTCAATGATCTGCCGAAAATATCGGAGTTCCAGATAGAAAGCGGATCATCTTCAAAGTCCTGCATTAAGTAACGGACAAGTTCTTCACTTTGTTTTTCCGTCCCGATGATCGGCGCGAATTCACTTTCCACATCCACTTTGATCATATGAATGGACGGAGCGACCGCTTTGAGCCTTACTCCGAACCTTGATCCCTGTCTGATGATTTCCGGTTCATCAAGGCTCATATCGGCTAAGGCCGGGGCGGCAATGCCGTAGCCGGTCTGTTTCACCATTTTCAGCGCATCTGATACCTGATCATATTCTTTTTTCGCGTGGGCGAAGTCCTGCATTAATTCAAGCAGGTGGTCTTTCCCGCGGATTTCAACACCGACAACTTCTTTTAAAATCTGGTCATATAAATGATCCGGCGCATACAAATCAATTTCTGCGACACCCTGGCCAAGTTCGATTCCGGCCAGACCGGCGCTTTCAATAAACTCAAATTCACTGAAGTGGCCGACAACCCGGTCGACATCACGCAGGCGTTTAATATCTTTTACGGTTTCTTTCACTGATTCCTGGTAGCTCTCTCTGAGCCAGTGATTTTCTTTCAGCACCATGACCCAGCTCGGAAGGTTGACATTGACTTCCAGCACAGGGAACTCGTAAAGCGCTTCTCTGAGGACGCTTAACACATCTGTTTCCCGCATGCTTTCAACACTCATGGCGAGGACGGGAATATCATATTTCGCGCTTAATTCAGCTCTGAGCGCTTCTGTTTCCGGGTGGTACGGTTTTACCGAGTTGATGACCATAATAAACGGTTTGCCGACTTCCTTCAGCTCGTCGATGACTCTTTCTTCCGCTTCCACGTAATCGCCCCGCGCAATATCGCCGATTGAGCCGTCTGTCGTAATGACGACCCCGATTGTGGAGTGTTCCTGGATGACTTTTCTCGTACCGATTTCCGCTGCCTCATGAAAGGGAATCGGTTCTTCGTACCAAGGTGTATTGATCATTCTCGGGCCGTTTTCATCCTCATATCCCTTCGCCCCGGGAACCGTATATCCCACACAATCCACAAGACGGATGTTGACATCAAGTCCTTCCGCGACATGAACGGACATGGCTTGATTCGGGACAAATTTTGGTTCTGTGGTCATTATCGTTTTTCCTGCTGCGCTTTGCGGAAGCTCATCCTGCGCCCGCGCTCGATCGGCCTCATTGCTGATATTCGGGAGCACCACGAGCTCCATAAATTTTTTAATGAATGTAGATTTCCCTGTACGGACAGCGCCAACGACTCCTAAGTATATATCGCCCCCTGTTCGTTCAGCGATATCCTTGAAAATATCGACCTTTTCCAAGTGATCCCCTCCCGGACTTCCTATCCTTATCATTTTTCATTCACCATTCTCCAATCAAATACAGGACACTATATGTGTATGACGTTGTCCTATTTCAATATGACATCTTTAGAAAATTTTCAGGCAGTCTGTTCTATCAAAATCAAAAAAACCTTTCTCCCTATTTGTATGCGCGGGAAAAAGGTTCATTCCTGTTTCGTTTGACTTTCTAAAAAAACGGGTTCCTGTTTTTCATTTACGGTGTATGTGACTGAAAAGGCCGGGACGAAAGGAGTCTCTTTCCATAAAATATCTTGAATTTCCGCGCCCGGTTTGATTTTCTTTTTGTTTTCCTTCAGGCAGCGGGCGAGATCGACGCGATAGTCGGCATAGATTTCTCCGTCAGCGCCGATTAAAAGCGGCAGAGACGTGCCTGAAACCGGACTTTTGACTGAAGGAGAGTCTTTCATGCCGAGCTTTTTTTTATTTAAAGTGAACAGCCCTTTTGAAACGGCGTCCTCATAGGGAGGATATGTATGCTTTTCCTGATACATTTTGACACGCAGCTTCATGTCGCGGATTGCTTCCGCCATTTGGAGATCGACCAGCTTGACGGTCGGCTTATTTTCCACATCGACAAGCACGTATTGGTACATTCCACCGCTTTCATAAGCTGAGGCCGGCGGCTCCTCTATGTATCTGGGCGCGAGCCGCTTAAAATCTATCGGATATTTTTGATAGAGCGGTGTTTTCATATCTTTTGTCTGAATCGGCAGAAGTCCGCCGTTCGCCTTTTTAAATTCATCCACTGCCGCTTGCACCTGCTGAAGCTGATGTTTGTAAGATACTTTATTTTCAGTTTTTTCCGCTTCAGGGTACAGACAGCCGGACAGGAGGAGCACCGCCATTGCCGTTATGACGGCCATTTTTAACTTATGCATTCCGCGCCCCCTTTTTGCTTTATTCATTGACAGGCCCGCTGAAAACGACCATTAACACGATCAATCCCGAGATGATCATGCAGGCATAAGCGAGTGAAGAAACCGCTGCTTTTATCAGTTTGTTTTTCACTTTGTACCTGCTGACATAAATAGAGGCCACTGCAACAAACATTAATCCCATCGCACCAAGCGCAAACCACATTTTCATCAATGCCACACTCACGTTCGTGCCCCCCGTCCCATCATTGTAAGCGTTATATTTCATTTTAATATACAAATGTTGAAAAGATCAACAGGTTTTCCATCTATTGAAAAACAAAAAAACTGAAGCAAAGAGGGGGACTTTGCTTCAGTCAAGTTGACTATATTCACCTGTACGTCTGAGATACACTCTCTTGGACTTCGATGCTATAGTATGCGCAGATGCATACGTCTGCATCCTCTTCTGCCTAAATCAGCAAATGTTTTAAGCGATTTCAGCCGGAGAGTTCTGCGTTTTGGACTTTCGTCACTTCAGAATATGCTGACGGCATGGTATTGTCACTTCACCCGGTTTTCGAATGTGTTGACCAAGTCTTCCATCTCATGGGTTTTCACTCTGGCCATTAAGGATTCTACGGCCGTTTCTACCTTCTGCCCGTTAAATAATACTTGATGAAGCGCCTCTGTGATCGGCATTTTCACTTGGTATTTTTGAGACAGCTGATACGCAGCTTTCGTCGTCCGCACGCCTTCAACAACCATCCCCATCTTATCCAGGACAGCTTCCAGCTTATATCCTTTGCCGAGCAGGTTGCCGGCGCGCCAGTTTCGGGAATGAACGCTTGTACACGTCACGATTAAATCGCCTACGCCGGTCAGGCCGGAAAAGGTGAGCGGATTTCCGCCCATCTTTGTGCCGAGTCTGGCGATTTCAGCAAGACCTCGGGTGATTAAGGCCGCTTTTGCATTATCTCCGTATCCCAATCCGTCTGTAATCCCCGCTGCAAGAGCGATGATATTCTTTAACGCTCCCCCTATTTCAACACCGATCATATCCGGATTGGTATAGACGCGGAAATGCTGGTTCATGAATAAATCCTGAACCGCTTCTGCAGCCTTGATATTTTTTGAAGATGATGTAACAGTCGTCGGGTGTCTTAATCCGACTTCCTCAGCGTGGCTCGGCCCTGAAAGCACGACGATGTCTTTTCTGTACTCCTCAGGCAGCTCCTCTTCCATTAATTCTGAAATGCGGAGAAGCGAATCCGGCTCAATTCCCTTGCTGACATGAACAAAAATCGATTGTTTCGGGATGTACGGCAGAGCCTTTTTCAGCACTTCCCGAATGGCTTTTGTCGGAACTGCCACAATGATGAAGTCAGCTCCTTTTAAAGCCTCGCTTAAATCAGCTGTACCGATGATAGAACTTGATAGCTCCACCCCCGGCAGGTAATCTTTGTTTTCATGCAGTTCGTTGATTTGATCGATCAATTCGGCACGGTGTCCCCACATCATGACTTGATGTCCGTTATCAGCCAGCACTAAAGAAAGTGCAGTGCCCCAGCTTCCCGCTCCAAGCATTGCCACTTTTTTCATCTCTGTATCACACCTTTTTATTTTCTTGCTCTTGCAAATATTTTAATTGGCGTACCTTCAAATCCGAAAGCGTCCCGGATTCGGTTTTCTAAAAAGCGTTCATAAGAAAAATGCATCAGTTCCGGATCGTTGACAAAAACAACGAAGCTCGGCGGCTTAACAGCGACTTGAGTCGCATAGTAAATTTTCAGACGGGAGCCGTTGTGCGTCGGAGTCGGATTCATGGCGACCGCATCCATAATGACATCATTTAAGATATTTGTCTGCACGCGGAGAGAGTGGTTTTCACTCGCTTTAATAATCGCAGGCATGAGTGTATGAATCCGCTTTGTCGTCAGTGCCGACATAAACAGCACCGGCGCGTAATCGAGAAATTGGAAATGTTCCCGAATATTCTGTTCAAATTCTTTCATCGTGCGCTCGTCTTTATCAACGGCATCCCATTTGTTTACGATAATGACGACGGCTTTCCCGGCTTCATGGGCGTATCCGGCGATCCGCTTGTCCTGCTCAAGGATGCCTTCTTCTGCATTCAGCACAACGCCGACGACGTCTGAGCGGTCAATGGCTTTTAACGCCCGAAGCACACTGTATTTTTCTGTTGTTTCATATACTTTACCCTTTTTTCTCATTCCCGCCGTGTCAACGATTACAAATTCCTGCTGATTGTAGGTGAACGCCGTATCCACAGCGTCTCTAGTCGTTCCGGCTACGTTGCTCACGATAACCCGCTCTTCGCCGAGCATCGCATTGACAAGGGATGATTTTCCGACATTCGGGCGGCCGATCAGGCAGAATTGAACGACATCATCACTGTACTTCGTCTCCGGAATGTTTTTAAAATGCTCGGCACAAGCATCGAGCAAATCTCCCAATCCTAAACCGTGTGTGCCCGAAATCGGATACGGTTCTCCAAAGCCGAGCGCATAAAAGTCATAGATGTTCGCTCTCATTTCGGTATTATCTAATTTATTTACGGCTAATACGACCGGTTTTTTCGTCCGGTACAGTATTTTCGCCACTTCTTCATCCGCAGACGTCACACCTTCGCGGCCGTTCACCATAAAGATGATCACATCAGCCTCGTCCATGGCGATTTCAGCCTGCTGGCGGATCTGTGTCAGAAACGGTTCGTCTCCGATATCAATTCCGCCCGTATCAATCAGGTTAAAATCATAATTCAGCCATTCCGCCGAACTGTATATCCGGTCCCGCGTCACTCCGGGGGTATCTTCTACTATTGAAATTCTTTCACCCGCAATCCGGTTAAAGATTGTGGATTTTCCCACATTCGGTCTTCCGACAATGGCTACGACAGGTTTACCCATAGTACCCTTCCTTTCAATCCAGCCGCTTACATTTTCACAAAAAATTGTTCAACCGGTTATTAAAAATCATCTTCGCTATGAAAAGAACCCTTCAAACAGAAGGGCTTAACTCATTTATTATATCAGTTTTCACTGAGATCACAATGTATTCTTCAAAATGTTTCGCATTCATGTAACAGTCTCCGTCTGTTTTCAAGACATTTTTGTCGCTCCTTTGCCCTGCTTTTTGCTTTTTTGGCTGATGCGCGCCGCAAGCTGTTCATATGTAGTCAGCCCGACGAGAAGAATCACTCCCGCCGAACAGCCTGAAAGCCATTTATAATCCCCGACGGCTGCAGCACCCGCAATATTGCGGATGACCGCAGCATACAATAGCTCCCCCTGGCACATGCCGAGAACAAAAAGACAAAGCCTCTCAGGGAACCGCCCCTCAACGGAAAGCGTAATAACGGTAAGCAGTATAACCGCCGCCCATTCAGGTTTTATGATAAACCAAACAGGATCATATAATGCAAAAAGAAAAATAAAGCCGTACGCCGCAGCCGCCGTCAGATGAATCACAATATTACGGAGCCGTTTATGCATGCCGAGGCTTCCCGCATAAACAAATGCCGCAGCAAAAAACATGACATATGCCGCATTCAGCGTAAAATAAGCCGTAATCTGATGTATGCTTGCCATCATATTAGTCAAAATAAAGACTGATACGTAAAAACGGCTTTTTGTTTTGGCAAAAATAAAAGTCGCAAGTATCCATAAAAACCACATTGACCAGTAATAATAAAACGGTTCCATAATCGCTCCTCCTCTGACCAGTATGGAGCGGGAACGCATTTTTTAAACCAATTATGACTGAAAGGAGCGGATAAGGATGGGAAAAGACAGACAGGAGAAAAAACTGAAAGCCTCCCGACGGGTGGAATCTGATCGCGATGATTCGATTCACCATAAAGGAGCGACAAGCCTTGAGCAAAACGGGGAATTCCGAAAAAGAAAATCGTAAAAAACAGAAAAAGGCATGCGGGTTCGCATGCCTTTTAACGTCTGCTGAAACGGGACGTGTCAATCCCCCGTTCAGAAAGCCAGTGATGTGTCTCACCTTTTATGACCAAAGGCGCCTTTTGCAATTGGGAAACCGATTGGCATCCGAGGGCGGTCATAATCATTTTCAGCTCTTGTAAAAGCGCCGTCATCTCGTCAAACAGGCCCTCTTCTCCTTTAGAGGTGAGAGCTTTCAGGAAAGTGCCCGCCATTCCCGCGCCGGAAGCGCCGAGGGCAATCGATTTGGCGACATCCAGGGCGCTTTGCAGCCCGCCGGATGCGATAATTGATTGATCAGCGGAGAGCGAGTGGATTTCCGCTAAGCTTGCGGCAGTGGAAATTCCCCACGTATTAAAAAAATGAAGCGCCTTCTCTCTGCGCATATTTTCAATCTTAGAGAAATTCGTACCTCCGTATCCGCCGGCATCAACTGCTGCTGCGCCAGCATCAAATAACTGCCGTGCCGATTCCCTGCTCATTCCGAAGCCGACTTCTTTGACAAAAACGGGAACTCCCGCTTCCGCCGCAATCCGCTCAATACGGCCGAGAGCGCCAGTAAAGCTTCTGTCACCCTCTGGCATGACGATCTCCTGAATCACATTTAAATGAATCTGGAGGGCATCTGCTTGAATCATATCAACTGCCCTTTTCGCCTGCTCGGCATCCGCCTCGCTGCCTAAATTGGCAAATACCAGCCCATCCGGATTCTCTTTTCTGACGATCTCGTAAGAACACCGTTCGGAGGGATCTTTTAAAGCTGACATTTGCGAACCGACAGCCAGCGGCATGCCGGCTTTGCGCGCGGCTCTTGCCAGCGATCTGTTAATTTCGTATGTAAGTTGTCCGCCGCCGCCTGTCATCGCATTGATAAAAATCGGCGAACTGCTTGTGAGTCCGCCGATTTTCGTTGATATATCCACTTTTTCCAATGCTAGGTTCGGTAGGCTGACATGAACAAACGTAATATCATCAAGCCCCGTTTCCCGGTTTTGGCCGGTAGACAGCGCATGATTTATATGTTCTCTTTTTCGTTCTGCTCGTGTCACGTTTTATCACCAATTTATTTTAATTTATTAAGCTTGTCTCCGATTAAATCGCCAAGCTGGAAGCCGGTGCTTGGCTCTTCTTTCGCCTGGTATTGGCGGAAGTCCTCCTGATCGGCTTTCGGCGCTTCTTCAAGCTCACGCATGCTTAAGGAAATGCGCTCTTCGCTTTCGTTCACGTCAAGCACTTTCACTTTAACAGTCTGTCCTTCTTCAAGCACTTCATGCGGCGTTCCGATATGTTTATTGGAAATTTGCGAAATGTGCACAAGTCCTTCCACGCCCGGAAGAATTTCAACGAAGGCGCCGAAGCTTACAAGGCGCTGCACTTTTCCTTCAAGCACATCTCCCTGTTTTACCTTTTCGCCGATCTGGCTCCAAGGTCCCGGCAGCGTTTCTTTAATAGATAAAGAAATACGTTCGTTATCGCGGTCTACGGACAGTACTTTCACTTTTACGTCCTGACCTTCTTCCACCACGTCAGACGGTTTTTCGACGTGTGAATGAGACAGCTGCGAAATATGAACAAGCCCGTCAATTCCGCCGATGTCGACAAATGCGCCGAAATCAGTCAGACGCTGCACTTTTCCTTCAAGCACGCTTCCAACCTCAAGCGTTTGGAGAAAATCATGCTTTTTGGCTGTCTGTTCTTTTTCCACTACAGCCCGGTGTGACAGAATCACCCGGTTTTTATCACGGTCGAGTTCAACGACGATAAGAGAGAGGGTTTTCCCTTTATAGTCAGTGAAATCCTCGACGAAATGAGCTTCGACAAGTGATGCGGGAATGAAGCCGCGAACGCCGATATCAACGACGAGACCGCCTTTCACCACATCTTTCACTTCAGCTTCAAACACTTCTTTTGTGTCGAATTTTTTTTCAAGGTCTTCCCAAGCGCGGTCAGCATCAACGGCACGTTTAGATAAAATCAAAGCATCGTCTTCCACTTTTGTTACTTTCAGGTCAAGCTCGTCGTCAACTTTTACGACATCCGATGCTTTCTCTACATGAAGACTTGATAATTCACTGATTGGAATGATTCCGGACTGTTTGACATTGACAATTTCGACATCTACATGCTTGTCCTCTACCTTTGTCACAATCCCTTTTACTACATCTCCAACCTCTGGCACTTGAACATCAATTTGATTCATTTCCTCTGTCATTTGAATAACCTCCTTGGTCCAAACCTACACAGCTTAATTAATACGGTTTGAAAGCTGAACATGTGAATGTCCGCTTTTCAGCCGAATATGTATTAAAGAATCATCCAAAAAAGATTTTGAATGATCAATAAAAAGTTTTATTAGTATTAACTTCTAATAAATGGACTGGTTTGTCAAGCAATAACATCTTGTCTTTTGAAAAAAATTATAAAGCGCTCCGCCCGAAGTTAACGTGATTTCTGTTCGACGATCTCCAGAATTTTTCCTGCGACTTCGGCAATGCTGAGTGACGTCGTATCGATTTCAATCGCGTCTTCCGCTTTGCGCAGCGGGGAAACTTCCCTCTCTGAATCGAGTTTGTCGCGTCTGGCAATTTCTTCAATGAGCGTCTCGTAATTCACGTCATAGCCTTTTTTCTTATTCTCTTCATATCGGCGCTTCGCTCTTTCCTCTACGGACGCGAGCAGAAAAATTTTCACTTCGGCATCAGGCAGCACATGAGTACCGATATCACGGCCGTCCATGACGACACCGCCTTTTTGTCCGAGCTGCTGCTGTCTTTTGACCATTTCTTCTCTGACGCCTTTATGCTTGGCGGCGATTGATACTTGGTTGCTGACTTCGTCTTTACGGATTTCTTCTGTCACATCTTCTCCGTTTACCAGAACGATTTGTCCTTCCGGAACGGATACAAGCTCAATTTCCGTACGCTTCAGCAGCTCTGTAAGCGCCGCTTCATCAGTTAAATCGGCATTCTGCTTGAGCGCCGTATATGTAATGGCACGATACATCGCTCCTGTATCAATGTACACATATGATTTTTTCTCAGCCACTATTTTAGCAACGGTGCTTTTTCCGGCAGCGGCCGGCCCGTCGATCGCAATTGATAATTTCTTGTCCATAATCTCTCTCCTTGCTCTTTACTCCTCTATGGATTGTATCATGAACTGCCGGAAAAGGGGCGAAAAAATTGAGCTGATTTACCGCTTTACCGTTTCAATCCATTCTTTTTTCTCCATTTTATCAACTCCCTCATATTTCACAGCTTTCGAAATATAAGGTTCAATAGGCTGATAATGAAGCAAAAATTGCACCGCGCCCAAAATTATAAGCTGAATGCAGACCAATTTGACCAGCAGACGTTCAAACGTTTTCATACACGCGCACCTCCATTAGGATTAGTATGGAAAAGTGCGCTGCTGTTTATTCCGACAGACTGTTTCTTCTCTGCTGCAGCTGCGCGCGCATACAATATTGGAGTAAAAGCTGCTGCGATGCGGGATCGATTTCTGCAAATTCAAGCGTCATTTTTTGTTTATCCGCCTTTTCATCATAAAAAATCCGCTGGGTAACAGCCTCGGCCGTAATATCGGCTGTATTTTCCTTGCCGGGAAGAGAAAATGAGACATACAGCTTTTCACCTGGTTCCGCGGAAATATGCTCAGGCATCACAACAGCGATTCCGCCGGCGCTGATATTAGAGGAAACCGTTTGGAAAGCGGTTTTTTTCGCTTCCATTTTGACGGATACATCCAATACTGCGTCTGCACGGACGTATCGGCGTCTTTGAATCCGCTTCATTTCCTCCTGAGGGGGGATGTCCAATCCGATCATCGGGATGGGGTCTTTTTTCTTTCCTTTGATTATGCTTTTAAATTGATACGGCACGTGGCCATTCCCCATAAATTCCGCTGTTATTTCCAATCCTTTATGCAAAAAGACCGTCCGTCCCGAATCCAGATCGACGGGATATGAGATGTGCAGTTCGCCGTTTTCAACGCTTACTGCTTTGCTCCTCGCTTTTTTGGGCTCATTGTTCTCTATGTATTCAATCCAAATATAATCTCCGACAGCTATCATGGGCCTTCACTCTTTCATTATTTATGCTTTTATTAAAGCATGTAACGAAAAAAAGGAAAAGACTTTTAGTCCTTTCCTCCTTTATTTTTATAGGTCTTTATATATAGGTTCTGCACTTTTTAACTTTTCTATTTTTTCCTCTTTTCCGTCGTCCGCATTAATGAACATTTGATATGTGTCTTTCCCGATCGTCCCGAGCATTTCGTAGCAAAGCACTTCCTGACCGAGCTCATTCGTGATCAGCGCCTGCCGGGTCTCCCGCACTTCAACATTTTTATTCAGCTTCGCTTTCGCTTCATCAGCTGACAAAGCGGGAGCCGGAATCGTTCTCGTGCGGTGCGCCGCCAGGTAATCACGCGCGGAAAAACCGACGACTTCACCATCATCCAGCGCCACTTTCATTCGGATGGCTTCCGGATAAATGCGGACGTTTTTCTCCACGGGGATAAAAGAAAAGACGCCGATGTTATTATATTGCGCGCTTTCATCAATTTCGAGGCCTTTTGTTTCATATCCATTTTTCTTTAAAAACGCGACGGCCCGGTTAGATGCTTCATTGAGGCTGATCTTTTGTTTCTTCACGGCCCGTTTTTGAATCAAATAGACCGGATGTCCGCCTTTTTGGGTAATATCCATATAGATAAAAGACTTGTTGTCGGCGTCTTTCATGCGGATGCTGTATACGTCCCGATTCGTCTTCCTGCCGCTTTTGACCACTTTAATTGAATAATTATGATCAGGCGCAAACCGTTGCGCGATTTTGACCGCTTCTTTCTCCGTAATTTGTTTTCCTTTCAGATGCGTAAAACCTTTTCGTTCTGTATTTGCGCTTGTAAACGTGGGGCTGATGCTGTCTTCAGAAAAAGCGCCTACATTTTTTTCGACTGTTTTAAAGCTGTCGACGATCGTATTATCGCTTTGTTTTTTGTCAGAGGCGAGCGCCATCTCAACATCCATCCACCGTAAATTTTTGCTCATGACGAGATGCTGAACGCTGCGGAGCTGGTTTTGAATGTTCTCCGCCTGTTTGTACAGGCTGTTCAGTGTTGTATATTCTTTCTTATCAAGCGGTTTTTGGTCTAAATCCCGGACAGATGTTTTATAGCTGAAATCTCCTATGTTGGATAAAAACTCCTCCGTCTTATTAAAAGGCATGAGAGTCAGCGGCAGCTGGCTCACATTGTTATGTGCTTCAGATGTAATTCTCCATACATCAATGAGCGCCGGAGACAGAGATTTTTTACTGTTCATCGCAAGCGTCGTCCCGATTTTGTCGTGAAGCTGATCTACATGGTACGTCAATTCATGAAAAGCCCTCTGATAATTATTTTCCGCATGCAGAAGGACCGCATCTTTTTCCTGATGCTCTTTATATCCCCAGTATCCGGTTGCGGCGATCGCGACACCGAGAACAGCGATAATGATTCCTCTAATCATGTTAACACCTCATTTTGCGTACTTTTACTCACAGAAAATGTGCTTTCCGATTCTTTTAATCTGCGGACGTCCCCAAATCCATTTGCTTGTCGCCGTATCAGGATTGAAATAATAAATCGCGTTTTCAGAAGGATCCCAGCCGTTGATCGCATCAAGAACCGCTTCTTTTGCTCTTTCATTCGGCTGCATATATATTTGGCCGTCGGCAACGGCGGTAAACGCGAGCGGTTCGAAAATGACGCCGGCCACCGTATTCGGAAATAACGGGCTTTTAATACGGTTTAAAATAACCGCGGCGATGGCAACCTGCCCTTCAAACGGCTCACCGCGTGCTTCCCCGTACACAGCCTGTGCCAGAAGATTGATGTCGTTGTTTGAGAAACCGCCAGGCATATTGGCCGCTGTCGTATTTTGCTTTTGATTTGACTGACTGCCTGTATTGTTTTGCGGCTTTTGAGCAGGCTTATTCGTTCCCGCCGGCTTCTGCGTTCCGGCTCTCGGTTTTGTTTGGTTTTCCAATGGGACGTTGCCATAATGAGTGAACGTATTCCCTTTTTGGATCTGCTCCATTACATATTCACGGTAATATTTTGATTTTGAAATCAGCACCTGTTTGGTTTTCGCGCCGACGAGGCCGTCAACCGGTTTCATGCCGAATTTCTCCTGAAAATTTCTCACGGCCCAGTATGTGGTCCAGCCGTAAACACCATCGATTTTCCCGTTATAAAATCCGTTATATTGAAGACGGGCCTGCAATTCTATAACATCATCACCCGTCGCGCCTCTTTGAATCACTTGATTTGAAAACGCATGAACCGTTTCATGATGATCGAAGAAAGCGGCGGCGAAAGAAAATAGAATGAGACATGCCATAAAGGCTCCTTTGCACTTCATCTCTTCAAGCCTCCTACTGCAAAATTTAAAGTGTACCCGTATTGTCTGTCACGAGGTTATTTTTATGCACGTTTCCTTCTTATCCCCTGTCAAGGCATAAAAAAGAAACCGCACGCGACGCGCGGTTTCTTCACACTTGGATCATATTGACGGAGCGTGCTTTTTTTGCCTTTCGCAGCCCGAACCACCATAAAAACAGCATAAACGGCAGCATATAATATACCCAATGATTGAGGGCGGTAAGAATAAAATCGTAAGAACCGTGCAGACATGAAGGCACGGCCAGCGAAATCACAAGCCATTTGACACGGGCTTTTTTCTGCGAAAAGCGGGCTTTTCCGAGATAAAATCCCATAATCACTCCGATCAGCGCATGGCAGGAGACCGGCAGAAGCGCCCTGATGAAAGCATGTTCAACGCCGTGGCCGAATAAATACAGAATATTTTCAAGCGTGGCAAATCCTAAAGACACACTGGCCCCGTAAACGATTCCGTCATAATGCTCATCAAAATGAGCATGCGGATACACACTGATCATCAGAACGAACCATTTCACCGATTCTTCCAGAAATCCCGAAGACAAAAACGAAACGAAAAAGCTTCCTCCCCCCACATGCTCTTTTTCAAGAACATATTGGATAAACATGGTCGGAAACACAAGGACAACCCCGAGAAAAAAAGACCTCAGCACCATATGTACGGGTTCATTGTCATACTGATCTTTTAAATAAAAATAGCTTAACAGCGCAATGCCGGGAGCAATTCCTGCAGAGATGATTGCAAACATCAGGCAACCTCTTTCCTTTATATTCCTATATCTATCGTACCATGTTGTTCACATTTTTACATCTTTCAATTTTTTTAAAAAAGAGCATATGAATGATCATATGCTCTCTGCACCCAGCCGTTTTGATATTTCATTTGCGATCAAACCGCCGTGAAAACGGCCGTTCTCGATAAAAATTTCGTTGGCGTTATTTCCAGCCGCAATGACTCCGGCGATAAAAACACCGTCAACATTTGTTTCCATCGTTTCTTCCCGGAAAAACGGCCGGCCTGATTCCGCATCAATCCGCACACCGATTTTTTCGAGGAAACCGTGATCGGGATGGTATCCCGTCATGGCAAATACGAAATCGTTTTTCAGCCGGACCGTCTCATTTCGGCCGGAGCGGAAAATGATTTCATCTTCCGTCACTTCTTCAAGACAAGCGCCGAATTCCATCCGGATTGTGCCGTTTCTGACGAGGGCCTCAAACTCAGGCAGAATCCACGGCTTGATGCTCGGGGAGTACTCATGTCCTCTGTAGAGCACCGTGACGCGCGCACCGGACTTCACCAGTTCCAAAGCCGCGTCCACACTTGAGTTTTTCCCGCCGATCACAGCAACATCTTTATCAAAATAAGGATGGCCTTCTTTAAAGTAATGAAATACCTTAGGAAGCCCTTCACCCGGTATGTTCATATAATTCGGATGATCATAATATCCTGTCGCAATGATACAAAACGGAGTGAGGTAGCGGTCTTTTGATGTTTCTACAAGAAAACAGCCGTCTTCCTGTTTCGTTACGCGCTCCACCGTTTCAAAGGCGTTTACGCGCAGCTCTTTTCTTCTGACAACCTCTCTGTAGTAAGAGAGAGCCTGTATGCGGACCGGTTTTCTGTTTTCCGTAATAAAGGCGACATCGCCGATCTCCAATTTTTCACTTGAACTGAAAAAAGTTTGGTGGGTCGGATAGTTATAAATGCTGTTTACGACATTCCCTTTTTCGATCACAAGCGCGTTCACGCCAATTTGCTTCAGATGTATAGCCGCCGATAATCCGCAAGGACCTCCGCCTATTATAATTGCTTTTTCTTCTGTCATGTCCTTCAACTCCTGCGATTGGCATTTCGATCATAAGTTTCCACTCATATAAAAAATCTCCTATATTATCATAGGAGATTTTTTTTGTTTATGCAAACGATTGGTTTATATCCAGCCTCTGAAACGCGAAGCCTCCGCCATTTTCCGCACGCCGACCATGTAAGCCGCAAGCCTCATGTCAATCCGGCGGTTTTGGGACATTTCATAAATATTATTAAACGATTTTATCATCATATTTTCCAGTTTTTCCTCGACTTCTTCTTCACTCCAGTAGAAGCCTTGGTTGTTTTGAACCCATTCGAAATAAGAAACCGTTACACCGCCGGCGCTCGCCAGAACATCGGGAACCAGCAGCGTTCCTTTGTCTGTCAGGATTTTCGTTCCTTCCAGTGTCGTCGGTCCGTTTGCCGCTTCTACAACGATTTTCGCTTTGATGCGGTCAGCGTTTTCTTCTGTAATTTGGTTTTCGATCGCCGCCGGGACAAGTATATCACAGTCCAGCTCAAGCAGCTCCTGATTCGTAATGGTGTCATTAAAAAGCTTCGTCACCGTTCCGAAGCTGTCTCTGCGGTCAAGCAGATAATCAATATCAAGACCGTCCGGATCGTAAAGGCCTCCGTACGCGTCAGAAATTCCGACAACTTTCGCGCCGGCGTCATGCATAAACTTGGCCAGATAGCTGCCCGCATTTCCGAAACCTTGTACGACGACGCGCGCGTTCTGAATATCGAGACCTTTTTTCTTTGCCGCTTCTTTTATGCAGATGGTGACGCCTTTTGCCGTCGCTGATTCCCTGCCGTGGGATCCGCCGAGTACAAGCGGTTTTCCCGTAATAAAGCCGGGTGAGTTAAATTCATCAATTCTTGAATATTCATCCATCATCCAAGCCATAATCTGTGAGTTTGTAAATACGTCAGGTGCCGGGACGTCTTTAGTCGGTCCGACAATCTGACTGATTGCTCTGACATATCCCCTGCTCAGCCTTTCAAGCTCTCTGAATGACATATTTCTCGGATCACAAACAATTCCGCCTTTACCACCGCCATAAGGAAGATCAATAATTCCGCATTTTAAACTCATCCAGATGGAAAGTGCTTTCACCTCTTTTTCAGTTACATTCGGGTGAAAACGAATGCCGCCTTTTGTCGGACCTACGGAATCATTGTGCTGCGCACGATAGCCTGTAAATATTTTCACAGACCCGTCATCCATCCGAACAGGAATTTTAACCGTTAATAATCTGAGCGGCTCTTTCAGCAGTTCATACACTTCTTCTGGATACCCCAATTTTTCCAGAGCTTTATGTATTACGGTTTGGGTTGATTTTAATACATCATGTTTGTCTTCTTCATTATGACCGGTGAATCGATCGGCTGCCATTTGAGTTAACCTCCTAAAATCTTCTGTTTCTCTCATGCTCCCTTTCAGTGACTAGTATACACCTTCAATATCTCCGTGCATAGAAGAAAGACAATGATTTTTCCATTATTTCGCTTAAAAAAAGACGGCCGCTGAAAACAGCTGCCGTTTCAAATCTTTTTTATGAAAAATGTTTCTGGATGGTCTCCACAGCATTGCCGTCCATGATGAGTTTTCCGTACTCATGGAGCCTGTAAATCGTAATCGTCGCCGGGTGTCCGTATTCAGCCAGCACCGCGATGACGCCTTCGGCGGAACGGGAGCCGAGGTCTTCAAGGCTTACATAGTATTGGTTCTCATAGTGGTAGACGGTGCCGCCGGTAATCCCGATTCGGTGAAGGCTTCCGGCAAGCTGAATGATATCTTCAAACGAATGGAACTGATAAATAATATCCGGGCTTTCGTCAAGTTTGACCTGCATCTCGATATAATCATCGTCATATTCGTCATCTTCTGCGTCCGTGTCATGATTTTTCGTTACAATCACAACCATGCCTTGTGCCTGAAGAGAATATACTTCCACCGCGATCGGACCATTCGCTTCAAAGCCGAGCTCTGTATTTGCTTCATTCATCATATCTTTAAATAACTGGTGGACTTTAAACGAGTCCTTCCAGAGGTCTTCTTTTGTCAGTCCCCGATCAGTCAGATCGTCGAGGGTTAAAAAGATTTTAATCTTATTATAGTTCAGACGCTCAAGCCGCATAATGTTCCCTCCTGCCTCTTCTTGCACACAAATCATATAACACAGTATATGAATAAATGAGTCATAGGTTCTTAATTTGTTATCAGTTTACACCGTGTACAGCGGGAAGACAAGCAGAATGCCGTTTTTTATCACCACGGCCGGGTTTGTTTCAGGAAGACGGCTCATCCGGTCCGCACAGCGTAATCATATGCGTCTCCGGTTTCGCCCCGAGCCTCAGCGGAACTTTTGTCGTCCCGTAGCCGTTGCTGATCAGGTAATGCGCTTTTTTTACCGTTCCCGTCCTGCCCAATTCGTACGGCCCGAACCGTCCGAAACGGATTTGGCCGCCATGCGTATGGCCGCTGAACACAGCGTCAATCCCGTCTGACTCCCTCATCTGCTCATGGATGTCGGGGTTATGGCAAAGCAGGAGGTTTACTTTGTCAGCATCCGTATATCTGATTGCAGCATCGTAATCATCCATCATCATCCTGATATCATCCACGCCGCAGATCGTAACGGTTTCCCCTTTATAAGCAAACTGAACCGATTCATTTCTCAGCGGGATCACTTTATATGCCCGTAAAAGAGAGAGCAGTTTTTGCTGGCTGACCTCGTAATCATTATTTCCCCACACATACATGACAGGCGCAAGAGCCGTCAGACGTTTGATGTTTTCTTCAATTCTGGCGTAAGGAACTCCGCCCTCCGCCAAATCACCGCCGAGCAAAACGGCATCCGGCTTATAACCTGCCGCTTCGCGGAGAAGCTTTTCATCAATTAAACGGCGGTGCACGTCAGATATAAAAAAGATGGTGAGCGGCTTCATCCCCTTCATTTTATCAAGCGTAAATGTATGTGTTTTCAGATGGCTGCCGTTTGCCGTTTTGTACATAACGGCCGCCATAACCGCAGCCGCTCCCGCCAATGAGCCGAGAATTCCCGCTGTAAGCTTCATAAACGCACTCTCCATTCTGTCATTGTCTTATATTAGACGGACAAACAAAAAAAGACGTTTCTATCCTTTCCGGAAAACGTCTCATTTTATTTGCTTTCAAAATAAAGATTGATATCATATTGATGTTTCATCAAGTGAAAAACAGATTCTCTCGCCCTCCATTTTTCAGGCTGGGGCCATAAATCCGTGCTTTTTTGGATAATTTCACATCTCAGTTTATGAAATTCACCCTCAGCTTTTTCTTCCTTTTTTTTGAAATAATAAGAAGTGCAATACGCAAAAGCGGAAGCCATAATCCAGCACAAGTAAACCGTATGGCCTAATATTTCCTGCAGAATCAGCTGCGGAGAGGCTTGGGGGGCATTAAAGCTTTTAAACATCAGCAGTATGCACATCAGGGAAAAACAAACGAGGGACGCCCACTGCCATCTTCGGCATTGTGCGGCATAATTTTCGTATTTTAATTTCCGTTTCACCAGCGCCTGAAGCATTTGTTTCGTCGGTCCGTCAGCAAATCGGTCTAATTGCTTCCATAAAGAATCCATGCGCTTCACACCTTGTCCGTTTTCATTGGTACACTATATGAAAAACACGGTGAAAACATGCATTTATTTTAATCAGACAGCGGAATGTTCAGAACCTGGCCGGTGTACACGTCGTTTCCGTTTAATCCGTTGTAGCTGCGGATTTTTTCTTCGCCCGCCCGGCTTTTATAGTATTTCATTGAAATGCGGTAAAGCGTTTCTTTCGGCTGTACAGTATGCTGTACGGTCCGCACTTTTTTTGGGACAGTCCCGGCTTGATCACTCGCCTCAGCCGGAGCCGCTTTTTCACGGACAGCCGGCGGAGACTGCTGTTTTGTCTCCGCGTATTCGGTGTCTGTCGGCTTTACTTGTTTTTCTGAGGGCGTTTCCGTTTTTTTAGGTGTTTTTTCACTTGGTTTTTCTTTCGTTTTTTCAGGTGCAGCCGCTTCTTTCTTATCTTTGTCGTCAGACTTTTTTTTCGGTTGTTCTAAAAGAGCGGTTTCTGACGTTTCTTTCTGAGCGCCTTTGGGAATAACGGCAGGCGCGCTTTCACTGTGGTCTATGAAGACATCTTCATAGTCCTTCGGGTCAAATCTGCTGCTGTTCGTCATATAAAGAAGACCGAAAAAGACACCGATTGTTACGATAATGAACAGGACGGTCAGAAAAGTGAACAGCGGCGTTTTTGTTTTGGTTTTTTCCTTCACCTGCTCTTCCTTTTTTTTACGCTCCTCTTTTACAGATTGTCTTGTCGGGAGGCTGTCTTCAAGATATTCAATTTGTTCATCCGCGGCCGCGGCAACCTGCTGCTCGGCACGCAGCTGAGCTTTTCTTCTTTCAACTCTTGACATTTCCGTCATGCAAACCCCTCCTAACATATTGAAAACGGATCTGACAGGCAAATACCGCATCAATAATAAAATGCGCTGTAACCGGAACGAATAAATTGCCGGTCCATTCATAGATAAGCCCCAGCAAAAGACTGATGCCCGCAACCATCATAAACAGAAGCCACTTCGCCAAGTATCTGAAATGAAGCACGGTAAAAATGAAGCTGGCGGCCCATAAGCCGATATGTGTCTGCAGAACGCCTCTGAACAAAATCTCTTCGCTGAACGAAATGAGAAGCGTCAAAAACAAAATGTGCAGAACCGGCCTGTTCTTAAAAAGCAATACATTAATGCCGCCGTCATCATATAAATGCGAAGGACACCATTTCATCACCGCCAGATCGGCAAAAATGACAAGGACGGCAAGAGTTACACCGTACCATATGATATTATCGTCACGTATATGCCACAGCTTTAAAAAATCGTGAATGTCGGTAAAAAAGAAAAAGCCGATAACAGCTGAAACCGCCAATATGAGCAATTGGGTGGCGTACAGCTGCATCACAATCTCCCGGTCTGAGAGCTGCCGGATCAATTCGCTTTGCCGTCTCAGCTGAACTCACCCGCAGACTCTGATCCGAAAATCCGGCCTAATTCCAGCTTCCAATCTTCTAACCGTTCCATATTTTTACGTTCTCCTTTTTGCTCGTACGGAGCCAGATCAAGTCCGCAGCTGCTGCAGCATTGTCCGGTTTGACCATCAGGCTCATACGGTTCATCAAAATAAGACAGCAGCGCTTCTCTTATACATTCTTTCCGCTCTAATAACGCCGAAAAACGATTCATTTTACGCAGCTTCTTTTCCACACGGTATGTCAGTTCTTCCCGCAGCTGGTCTTTTGTGGTTTTTCCTTGCAGAAACAGATGGACGGCCGTTCGCGCCTGTGTTTCCTGGACGCCCTTATTGATCAGAACGTCCCGAAGCTTTCGTTCATCACCCGTACCGGCATCCCGTATGACGGCCAGAATGCCTTCCAGGTCATAATCAGACAGGCTTTCTGTCTGAATAATCTGCTGCTGAAGCTCGGTATCGCCGGGCGCCCTCAGCAAAATACTGACACTCGGGCTGCCGTCGCGTCCCGCTCTGCCGATTTCCTGCATAAAGGCCTCGGCCGTTTGGGGAGGATAAAAGTGAATGACAAAGCGGATATCTGACTTATCCACACCCATGCCGAACGCATTGGTGCAGCAAATGCAATCAAGCTGGTTATGGATAAATTGCTGCTGGATTAAAATCCTGTCGCCTGTATCCATTCCGCCGTGATAATAATCCGTCCGCTTTCCCGTTTTTTCGTTCAGCTCAGCCGCAAGCTCTTCCGCCCATTTTCTGGTCGGACAATATATGATACCCGGGCCTTCAAGCTTTTCGGCAAGCTCCGTGAGCCTGCTTATTTTTTCGGTATTATCAGCCAAATGTTCTGCCGCCAGGAGAATGTTCGGCCGGTTGACTGAATAAAGATGACGCACCGCATGCTCAAGTCCGAGCACATCCGTCACGTCTCTGAGCGTTTCTTTTGTCGCTGTTGCGGTCAGCGCCAATACAGGCGGCTTTCCGAGTGCCTGCCTGAAAGGCCCGAGCTTCGAGTAATCAGGCCTGAAATCATGTCCCCATTCTGATATGCAATGAGCCTCATCAATAACAAATAAACTGACCGGGACATTTTTCAAACGGTTCAGCACATAAGGTGAAGAAAGGGCTTCAGGAGACATATAGAGAAATTTATACCGGCTGATGTTGCTGAGGATAAAATGCCGCTCTGCGGAATTCAGCATGCTGTTTAATGCAGCAACCCGCTTTTCTCCTTTCGCTTTCAGCTGCTGCACCTGATCTTCCATTAATGATAGAAGCGGTGAAATAATCAGCACCAGCCCGTCCATCATGTAACCCGGGAGCTGATAGCATAATGATTTTCCCCCGCCGGTCGGAAGCATGGCGATCGTATCTTTTTTTTGGAGCACGCTAGTCATAATCTCTTCCTGCCCTTTTTTAAAGGAATGCAAACCAAAATACCTGGATAAAGCTTTATGCAGCTCAGTCATGCTGATTCACCGTCTTTGCCAGCGCCAGCCTGATCTGAAAATAGCTGAAGCGCATCTGCATTCCTTCGCGAATCCGTTTAATTTTATTCGTTTGATGCTGTTTTGCAAATGCCGTTATCATACGCTGTTCCTCTTCAGAAAGATACTGTTCTGTAAAAAATGCAGGCTGATGCAATGATATTTCTACGATATGATCTTCGATTGTGGCGGTTTTTAAATTTCTGACCGCGGCGATCCGTTCAATCGGAAACCCTTTTTCCAACAGCTCAAAGGTTTTTCTGGCAGACTGTGTCAGCGCGCTTTCCGCCTGCAGATCGGACAACAGCTCGCGCAGAGCGGGATATGCACATTGCGGAAGCGATTGAATAACATAATGTACCGCTCCCCAAAACTGGACGGACACATACCATTCATCTTCGTTCAGCTGGAGAGCAAGCTGCTTATTCGTTTTGCCGATTCTGTTGAATGAAGTTAAAGAATAGACAAAAATAAGCGCCTGCCGTTCACTTACGCCTTGCAGAAGGTGAAACAGCGTCTCATGCATTTGGACGGAGAGCTCTTTAGCGTCTATGTTTTTCCGCATGAACCGTTTGACCCATCTCAGCGTCTGCACATCGTTTGTAACCGGGATATATTGACTGCATTGATGCTCTTTGTTTGACAGGACTTGAATGAGCAGGGAAAGCCGCCTCCACAGGGTAACAGCAGGCGTTTGATAATTCGCGCCGTGGCAGTGCTTCGGCCAAGGCCGCTCGGCAAACGCCCGTTCAAGCTTTTGAACGCCGCGCGCAGTCACTTTCCACGTTCCCTCTTCTTTTCCGGCTGTAATGTATGAGTTCTCGGTGAGTTTATGCAAAGAAGCCGCAATATCGCCGCGTTCACAATGTGAAGCCATGCCGAAATATTGAGCGATCTGAAATAAGCCGGCATCCTGAATGGTTTGAGACGACTTTTTTCCTTTTAATAAATGAAACACAGCACTCGGAGTCCGTTCGCCGTCTATTTTGTCCAGACAGTCGAGAACCACGGTATCAAAGTAGTTTATCGCCAATCTAAACACACCTACATTTCTTCTGTGACAAGTTTCGTTTTTTGGTTCTTTTTATTTTAACAGATTTTCATATAAATTTGACGTTTAAAGTCATCTTTTAGGGGGAAGTGCTAAAGAGAATCCCTTATGTGATAAGCATTCTCAATCATTTTTCTGTTGAAATTTGACACTAACATCATTACAATAAGTAAGAGGAATAGGTGTTATATTTAAAAATATATAAGGTAAACCATTTGTTCCAACACGAACAATCTGGGAGGTTTTATTCATGGCAAAGTACACAATTGTAGATAAAGATACGTGTATTGCATGCGGCGCCTGCGGAGCTGCGGCACCAGACATTTATGATTATGATGATGAAGGCATTGCGTTCGTTACGCTTGACGAAAATAAAGGCGTCGTCGAAGTTCCGGAAGTTCTGGAAGAAGATATGATTGACGCATTTGAAGGATGCCCTACTGATTCAATCAAAGTTGCGGATGAACCGTTCGAAGGCGACCCGCTGAAATACGAATAAAAAAGCCCTCCCCGTGAGAGGAGCTTTTTCGTCCTGAATAAGACTCCGGCTGTTATCGGCCGGAGTCTTATTTTTTTTGCGTGATCAAACAATCAAAAAAGCGCCCGGTCTGTGTTTTACAGAGCGGGCGCTTTGGAGTGGTTATTGTGTCTGGATGCTGCGTTTTTGTTCAATCCAAGGTTTCAGCTTCGTAAAGATGAACGTAAAGACAATGGTGATGATAACGCCTTTTACAATGTTAAACGGCAGAATTCCTGCCACAACCGCCGTTTTTAACTGGCTGTTTGACAGTGCCGGTGAATGTAAAAACCAAGTATACGCGGGCAGGATAAGAATATAGTTCAAAATACTCATCAGCACGGTCATCGCCGCGGTTCCGGCCAGCAGGCTCACTGCAAGCCCTTTTGCCGAATTGAGCTTTTTAAACATAAACGCCGTCGGCAGAATAAACAGCGTTCCTGCGATAAAATTGGCTGCCTGCCCGACAGGCACGCCGGCCATGCTTCCTTGAATGATATACTGCAGAATATTTTTAATCGCTTCAACCGCAATCCCCGCCGCAGGCCCGTAAACCAAAATGGCGATAATTGCAGGAACGTCACTGAAATCAATTTTCAAGTAATCCGGCAGCCCCGGAAACGGGAAATTTAACAGCATAAGCACAAAAGCAATACTGCTAAGCATACTGATGACAACTAATTTTTTTACTTTCACAATGCTCTCTCCTTTTCGATCAAATCTCTCGAAAAGAGGAAAGGTTCTTTTGCGCCCCAATAAAAAAACCGCTTTTGTTAAAAAGCGGGAGCTTACTAAGGCTTGGCAAAGAAACGTTTGATATAAGCATCAAAACGTCTGCTGAACCTCCATCTTCTCCCATCCAGACTATACTGTCGGCTCCGGAATCTCACCGGATCCTGCCGCCGAAGCAGCTCGCGGGCTTAGAGCATGATGCTCATCACCGCCGGTAGGGAATTTCACCCTGCCCCGAAGATTGATCTTATGAATTTATTCACATTATATATGATCAAATTGCAATTGTATAGAGAACTGCTCAAATTTAAATAAAATATTGGGGAAGCCCAATTTAAGCTGATTCAGCGGTTTCCTTTTCTCCTTTACTGCGTCAATACACATTGACACTCTATTGAGAATATGATAAATTATCAGATATTTAGTCAGCTAAACTAGGAGGAAATCTAACAATGTTTCGAGTTTTGGTCTCAGATAAGATGAGCAATGACGGCTTAAAGCCGCTGATGGAATCAGACTTTATAGAAATTGTTCAAAAAAACGTCGCGGATGCAGAAGATGAATTACATACCTTTGATGCCCTGTTAGTCCGCAGTGCCACGAAAGTAACCGAAGAATTGTTTAAAAAAATGACCTCTTTAAAAATCGTCGGCAGAGCCGGTGTCGGCGTAGACAACATCGACATTGATGAGGCCACAAAACATGGGGTTATCGTGATAAACGCGCCGAATGGAAACACCATTTCAACGGCAGAGCATACATTCGCGATGATTTCTTCATTAATGAGACACATTCCGCAAGCCAATATCTCAGTAAAATCAAGAGAATGGAACCGGACGGCTTTTGTCGGGGCGGAGCTCTACGGAAAGACTTTAGGCATTGTCGGTCTGGGCCGGATCGGAAGCGAGATTGCCCAGCGCGCCAGAGCGTTCGGTATGACGGTTCATGTATTCGATCCTTTCTTAACCGAAGAGAGAGCCGGTAAAATCGGCGTAAACAGCCGGACATTCGAAGAAGTGCTTGAAAGCGCGGATATCATTACCGTCCACACGCCTTTAACAAAGGAAACAAAAGGACTGCTTAACAGAGAAACCATTGCCAAAACGAAAAAAGGCGTCCGTCTTATCAACTGCGCAAGAGGCGGCATTATTGATGAAGCGGCGCTTTTGGAAGCGCTGGAAAGCGGCCATGTCGCAGGCGCTGCCCTTGACGTGTTTGAAGTGGAACCGCCAGTTGAATCAAAGCTTCCCGACCATCCGCTGGTGATCGCCACACCTCACTTAGGCGCTTCAACGAAAGAAGCACAGCTGAATGTCGCTGCACAGGTTTCTGAAGAAGTGCTGCAGTTTGCAAAAGGTCTGCCTGTCATGTCAGCGATCAACCTGCCTGCGATGACGAAAGATGAATTCAAAAAAATCCAGCCTTATCACCAAATTGCCGATAAAATCGGAAGTCTCGTGTCACAATGTATGAAGGAACCCGTCAAAGATGTTGCGATTCAATATGAAGGCACCATCGCCAAACTTGAAACATCATTTATTACAAAAAGCCTGCTGTCCGGTTTCTTAAAACCGCGTGTAGACTCAACGGTCAATGAAGTGAACGCCGGCGGTGTAGCAAAAGAACGCGGAATCAGCTTCAGCGAGAAGATTTCCTCCAATGAATCAGGATATGATAACTGCATCAGCGTAAAAGTAACCGGAGACCGGAGCACATTTACGTTAACGGCTACGTATATCCCTCACTTCGGTGAACGAATCGTTGAGCTGAACGGCTTTAATATTGACTTAAATCCTGCCGGCCACCTCGTTTATATCCAGCACCAGGATACGACTGGTGTAATCGGACGCGTCGGACGCATCCTCGGCGATAACGATATCAATATCGCTACCATGCAGGTAGGCCGTAAAGAAAAAGGCGGAGAAGCCATTATGATGCTTTCTTTTGATAAACATTTAGATGATAAAGTCGTCAATGAGCTGACTTCAATTCAGGATATTGTTTCCGTTAAACTGATTGACCTTCCGTAACCAACAAAAAACCCAAAACATTCATATGTTTTGGGTTTTATTAGGTTTAATGGCTTGGAAGCGGATTAGGCGCGGCAGGCACAGCGATAGGTTTTGTCACATCATAATTACCGATTTTCTTTGTATGCGCATGTGTGAACAGCACCTCAGAATAACCGAATTCCTTCGCAGTTAACAGAAGCCCTTCGATCATTAAAATCCCTTCCAGCGAATCTTCAACCGTATGCTTTTCGGACAATTGAATCCGCAGCTGCTCGCCGTCTTCCCTTTCCGATACCGATGCAATCGCATCTGCTTCTATAATGCTCGCGGTCTGTGAGCCTCCGTCTGTTGTCTTCATCCCGTCAATAGCCTGATATACTGAATAATAGGTTTGTTCAGACGGGACGAGATACTCTTGTCCCAGACTGTCGCTGTAAGAAAAATACGCCCGGTTTGTCTGTTTATGTACGGACATCTCAGCGGAAATGCCGTAAGATTTATAAAAATCCTGTCCGGCTCCGTTTTGAACCTTTTTCAATTTAATCCGCTCGTAAGGACTCCATGTCAAAGTCTCTTTCAGCATCTTTTTCAATAAGTCAGCTTCGGCAGCTGATTCGATAGAGAGCCGTCCGTTTACCTGCACAAGCAAATCCTTCTTATCCGCCGTTACCTGCACACCGTCCAAAAGGTTCGGCACAGACAGGAAGGATTCGGGCACTTCTAGGTTTTCCGCTTCGGATAAAGCCTCTGATACCGATTCATCCGGCTTCTTTTTTTCAAAACTGACCGGTATGACGGCGGATGTATCTGAATCGGCAAACGCCAAAGTAATGTAATTGTTTTTGTTTTCGTTAGAAACGACAAACGTCTTCTGATCCGGCTTGACAGCAGCTGACTGACTGGCTTTTTCAGCTTGACCGCTGTCAGCTGTAAGATCACCGGCAGATTTGTTTGTCATCAGGTGAGGAGATATAATCAGAGCGATGCACAATGCGCAGACGCCGGCTGCGGCGGGGCCGATCCAGCTTCGGGCCGGTTTTTTCCTGTACGGTTTACCCGTTTCAATATTCCGGTAAATGGCCTCGGGTGAACGATGATCTCTAACCGCCGGAAGTTGTCTTAACAACTCCTCTACTCTTTCTTCGTTCCAATATGACTTCATCATCCATTAGCTCCTCCCTCAAAAGCTCCATCTGTTTCCGAAGTATTTTGAGCCCTCTGTGTTGGGTCGTTTTGACTTTGCTTTCCGAGAAGCGGAGAGCGGCGGCTGTTTCCTGAATGGAATATCCCTGAATAAATCTCAAGATAATAACAGCTCTTTGATCAATGGTGCAATGATCAAGCGCGGTATAAATTTCCCGGACGTTTTCATGCTGTACGGCGAGTTCGTCCGGAAGCAAATGCTGATCTCTGACATCTTGTGTATCCCAATCAAACGTACCCATAATACGCTGTCTGATCGTCTGCTGCTTGCGGAACCAGTCAATCGCCACATGGCGTGCGATGGACAACAGCCATGTTTTTTCACTGCTTCTTCCTTCAAATGTATGATAGGAATTCAAGACGCGGATATACACTTCCTGCGTCAAATCTTCAGCCTGCGACTTATCTTTTACCATATAAAATAAAAATTGATATAAATCTTGATGGTATGCATCATATAATATCTGAAAGGTTTCTTCCATGGGAAACCCCTCCGTTCACTTTTTTGTCGTAAAAATGCGTTGAAAAGTTACATTACAACTATATTACGAGAAACTGGAATTTGGAAGGGAATTTATATTAACATATTCTTAAATTTTTAAAGGAGAAACAAATAAAAAACACCCGCAGAACATGCGGGTGTTTCGTATGGAACAAGATTGTTCGTCAATTTCAGACGTCATCCTGCACTTTTGTCGGAATATAAAATGTAAACGTCGTCCCTTTGTCGATGCTGCTGTGAACCGCAATTGAGCCGCCGTGGGCTTCCACGATATTTTTTACGATGGCGAGTCCGAGTCCGGTTCCCGCCCTGCCTCTTGTTCTTGCTTTGTCCGCTTTATAAAAACGTTCAAAAATAAAAGGCAGGTCCTCTTCCGGTATTCCCGAGCCGGAATCTTTGATATCGATCTTCAGTCCGTCTTTTACGGTCTGAGCCGCGATATGAACGCTTCCGCCTGACTCCGTATGGCGCAGCGCATTATCTATAAGGTTGGTAAACACTTGTTCCATTTTGTCTTCATCAAAGACACACTCCGGCTGAGACACCGAGATGTCCTCTGTGAGCGAAACGCCTTTTTCCTTCGCTACCCCGGAAAATTTGCGGGAGATCTTCTCCAGAAATTCATGCAGGTTTACCGTTTCATAGTGCAGGCCCGTATGTCCGGATTCCATTCTGGCCAAATCCAGCAAGTCATTGACGAGCCGGCCCATGCGAAGAGATTCATCATAAATGATCTGCGCAATTTCTTTTTTCTCCTCTTCTGTGCTTGCAATGTCGTCCACTATTGCTTCGCTGTATCCCTGCAGCATAGAAATCGGGGTTCTGAGCTCATGACTGACATTGGCAATGAAGTCTTCACGCAATTTATCCAGCCTGCGCTCTTCGGTCATATCACGGAGCACGGCCACGGCGCCGCGGACGTGTGATTCCGCATAAAGAGGCGACATCAATAAAACCCATGACCTTCCTTGAAGCGTCATTTCAATCATTTGCTCTTTTTCCGTGTTCACTGCATTTTGAAATAGCTCTTTTGCTTCAGGGGGAAGGTTGTCTCCTTCTTTAATGTTCATGTTCTGCTCATAATACCATGCCTGCAGAAAACGTTCGGCCGGCGGGTTGGTCACCAAAATGGTGCCGTCGATATTAATGGTGATGACCCCGTCTGCCATACTGCTTAAAATATTGGACAGCTGTTCTTTTTCCTGATTCAGCGCGTTAATATGGAAATTGAGCTGCCGTCCCATCTGATTAAAGGCAATGGCCAGTTCCCCGATTTCATCTTGGGTCAGAATCGGAATTTTTGTATCAAACTTTCCTTTCGCCAAGTCTTGGGCGCCTTCCCGCATTTTCCGAAGGGGATATGTCACCCTGCTGGATAAAAAGAACGCGAAAAACGTTGTCAGGACGATGGCAATGCCCGCCGCAAGAAAAATATAGCGTGTTGTATGTTTCGTCGTATCTTTGACGGCAAGCAGCGATTGGGATAAAAAGACCATGCCTTTTTTGCCGTCCTTTTCATACGGCACTCCGACGATCAGCCGTTCGTTATCCGAACCGGCATTGTTGGGCACCGCGCGTTTGCTTACTTTTTTGCGGTCTGTCAGCGCCTTGTGCAGATCCCGGTCATGTTTGATCTGCTCTAATGTAATAGAGGATAAATGATTATCGTCATTGGGCGAATACCAGACATGCTTATCATCCTGAATGATCGCGATGCTCGTTAAATTGTCCGCCAGTTCCCACGTGATGGATCTGGCAAGCGGCTGGTCTTCATGATTTTCTATTATGACCGCAATTTTATCGGCAAGCTGCGTTAAATCTTTTTCCGCTTCTTCAACGTGGTAATTTTCTATAAATTCCAGAAGCAGCACCGTTAAAATAAATAAAACAATTAACACGAGTGAAAGAATGGTAAACCAAAGCTTTCCTACTACGCTTTTCCAAAACTTCATTCAGCGCCTACCTCAAATTTGTATCCGACTCCCCATACGGTGACGATTTTTTTCGCCGCTCCCGGGGACACTTTATTTAATTTTTCACGGAGCCGTTTGACATGGGTGTCCACCGTTCTGAGGTCTCCGAAAAATTCATACTGCCACACTTCTTTTAAAAGCTTTTCCCTGTCGTACACTTTGTCCGGTGTTTTCGCGAGGAAGTACAGCAGTTCATATTCCTTCGGCGTCAGGCTCACCTCCGTGCCGTCCGCAGTCACCCTGTGAGCATCGTGATCAATGGATAGATGCGAAAAGACGAGCACATTTTTTGTCGGGGTATTGGCTGTGAGATAAGATGTTTGGGAAGCCCTTCTTAAAAGCGCCTTTACCCGAAGCACCACTTCCCTCGGGCTGAAAGGCTTGACGATATAATCGTCCGTACCCGCTTCAAACCCCTGGACGCGGTTGGCTTCTTCCCCTTTTGCCGTCAGCATGATAATCGGCGTCGCTTTTTTTTCTCTGAGCTGCCGGCATACTTCGATTCCGTCCGTTCCCGGCATCATTAAATCCAAGAGCACCAGATCATAATCTGATGCCAGCCCCATTTTAATGGCCTCGTCGCCGTTTTCCGCTTCTTCAATCACATAGTTTTCCCGTTCAAGGTACATTCTTAAAAGGCGTCGAATTCTGGCTTCATCATCTACTACTAATATTTTAGTTTCATTTGTTTGATCCATCGTTTTCCCCCTGCTTTCCTTCTGTTACTTTCATTTTAACAAACTGTGCGGCAGCTTGAGAACTGTATCGGCTTTTTGCATCTATGCGTACGAATGAAGTCCGGCAAGCACGAGATTCACAAAAATTAAGTTAAACATAATAATGGCGAAGCCGATGACGGCAAGCCACGCGGACTTTTCGCCATGCCAGCCTCTTGACAGCCGCAAGTGCAAATACGCTGCGTAAAATAAAAAGGTGATCAGCGCCCATACTTCCTTCGGGTCCCAGCCCCAAAAACGCGTCCATGCAAGCTGCGCCCAAATCATCGCAAACACAAGCGCGCCGAGTGTGAATACCGGAAAACCGATGGAAACAGCGCGGTAGCCGACTTCATCGACCAAGTCCAGATTCACATTTTTGACGAGCGGGCTGATAAGAGCGCTGATTCTCTTTCTGAATATCAGCCTGAGCGCACCGTATAAAACGAGACCTGCGCCAAACGACCAGATCACCGTATTGACCTTTCTGCCTGAAAAAATGGCCGGAAGCTCAATAAGCGGCTTCATTGCGCCTTCCGTAAGCAGTTCTCCCTCATGCGGGCCGACAAGCGCAGGCATATCATATATCATGACGCTTTTGGCTTCTTTTTTATCCACCCAATTAAATTCAGCTTTGTAGTCCGCCAGCCGGAATGCCGACGTGACGGCGATAAATGCCACGGTCGTCACGAGTATAAACATGATGACTTCAAGCCAGAACGTTTTTTTGCCCGGTCTGGATTGGTCGACATGCTTTAACAGGAAAATGACGCCGGCTACAAAACTGATCGCAAGAATCGCCTGCCCGAGCGCCGCCGTCGTGACGTGAATGTACAGCCAATTGCTCTGCAGTGACGGAATAAGCGGCGTGATGTCTGTCGGAAACATGCTTGCATATGCGATAAGCAAAAGCGCGATAGACAATGTGAACATGCCTAATGAAGGCAGTCTGTAAATAAAGTAAATAATAATAAAAGCGAGAACAAGCATCATGCCGAATGACGTCGTAAATTCAAACATATTGCTGACAGGCGCATGTCCGCTTGCCGACCATCTCGCAATGAAGTAGCCGAGATGACAAAGAAATCCGAAAATGGTTAACGTGATTCCGATAGCCGACCAGCGGCCCTTACCGTCCTTAGCACCTTTTGTTCCCCGGATGGCGCCGCCGAAAACCGGGACGGCAATTAAATAAATCAAAAAGGCAGCATAAAGAAAATTTGCGCTCAGCTCCGCCATGACACCACTCCTTTTTCACTAGGCCTGATTTTTGGCCAATTCTTTTTGATCGGCCGGCTCTTGAATCCCGGTCCCGCTAAGAACAAATTCGATATCTTTTTTCAGACCGAACCAGTTTTTGTTCGTATGTCCCGCCACAAGCACTTCATGATCACCTGTTTTGATCCAGATCCTTCTGTGCTGCCAGTACATTCCTTGAATGACGCCGATCATAAAGATCGCGCCGCCGACGGCAAGCACCCATAAGGTTAAGTCTTTTCTGACGGTGAGTCCTGTAATGTTTTTCGTTTCCACATGGTCGAATTTTAATTTGTACTTGTTACTTTCGGAACCTTCAACAGTCTGCTGAATCGCAACAAAACTTTTCTCCCCTTTTGGCTTGTCAGGAGCCGTGATTTTAAAGACAAAAGCCGGATTGTTAGGAACCTTCGTTTTCGTGCTCGGTTCTCCGTCCTTGTTAAAATAAAAATCAGGAAGATAACTGGCGATCTGCACTTTGTAACCGTTACCAAGATCATAGTCCGTGTCGGGATCAAGAAGATTGATCTTCAGTTTGCCGAATGACTGTTTTGTTTTTTGGTCGATCAGCTGAAATACCATCTGATCGAGCTGGTTTTCTTTATAGTCCACCTGATACACAGAATAGGAGTCAAAACGCAGCGGTTCATTGACGCGGATATTGTTTTCTTTGACTCTTTTAAGCTTCGGCTTTTCGCCGAATACAATGTCGCCTTCCCTCTTGTACAAAACCGCGTCCGTTGTGAAGGATTTGGCGACTTTGCCGTTTCCGGCTCTGTCAATGGCGTCGGCGAATACTTTTTTCTCAGTGTCTTTGTTATATGTCTGCATCGTGAACCGGTTGTTTTTTAAGTAATACTTGCCATCAGTGCCGGGGATCTGAGCGGTTTCGCCTTCACGGACCCAGAGCGTTTCATCGACATACATACCGGGTACAAATCTCAGCATGGCTCCGATCAGAAAAATGATCAGACCGATATGATTGACGTAGGGCCCCCACCTTGAAAAACGGCCTTTTTCCGCCAGAATGCTTCCCTCTTGTTCTCGCACTCTATAATGCTTTTTTTTCAATCGTGTTCTGAGGCTATCAGCCGCATCCCCGCTCAGCTCGGTTTCTGTCCGGCTGTATAGACGCTGCCTCTTCAAAAAGATCGGATTCCGCCGAACTCCTTGATTTTTCAGCGCCCTGTACAAAGGAATCACCCGATCCAAGCTGCAGATGACCAGTGATATACCAATGGATGCGATCAGGAGCATATACCACCATGAGCCGTACAGGTGATGAAATCCCAGCAGATAGTACAGTTGACCGATTATGCCATACTGCTGTTCATAATATGTATCCGGCTGGGCGCCCGGCGGCAGATAAGCTTCCTGCGGAAAAACCGTGCCGAAAGCAGACGCCGCCAGAGTAATGACGATCAGCCATATTCCGACTTTTACGGAAGAAAAGAAGTTCCATACCTTATCTACGATTGTTTTGTTATATGTTTGCGAACGCCTTGCGCTGCCGTCGTACCGCATATCCGCAAGCAGCGATTTTTGATCATCAAGCGGCTTCCCGCACGACTCGCATAAAACCGTCCCGGCTGGATTCACGTGCCTGCATTCACATTTGACCTTTTTCATGAAGACGCCTCCGGCTTAATTAAATTCATATAGTCATGAACCATGCGTTCTGTCATCGTGCCGGTCACCACTTTCACGACTTTTCCGTCGGGATTGATCAAAAATGTCGTCGGAATAGGTGATACGCCGTACGCGTCCAGCACTTGCCGGTCAGTATCGAGCGCAACCGGGAAATTGACGCCGTATGTTTTCATAAAATTATGTACTGCAATTTTTGATTCGCCGACATTTACCGCAACCACCTCGACACCGAGGTCTTTAAAATGCTTGTATTGATTCTCCATGTAGGGAAATTCCTGCTTGCACGGCTCGCACCACGTTCCCCAGAAATTCAGAAAAACACCTTTTCCTTTTAACTGACTCAGTTCTATGAGTCTGCCCTCTGTATCTTTCAGCGCGAAATTCGGGGCTTTGGACCCCTCAGATATACGCTCACCGTTTGTGTATACGGCATTATAGATGGTATATCCGAGCGCGCAGAGTAAGATGAGAAGGATGCCGGTCCGAATGAATAAACGCCGCCGTTTTTTGTTCATTGTACACTGCTCCCCTCCCCTGCCTGCAAATCCATTCAATTATATCATCAACACGTTTTGTAATTTTTGAAGGTTATGTGAAAATTAGAAAGCGTTTTTACCGTGTTCAGCTAAAGCCCGCAGCCTTTTCACCTCATGCGGCGACAATTCTCTTGCGTCTCCTGTGCGCAGGCCTCTTAAATCTAAAAATGCGTATTCTTCACGTTTTAGTTTCAGCACGTCATGACCGATCGCCTCGAACATGCGGCGGACCTGTCTGTTTCGGCCTTCATGAATCGTCAGCTGAATGATGCTCGTCTGCTTTCTTTTGTCCAGGGAAAGCATTTTCGCTCTGGCCGGCGCCGTCTTGCCTTCCTCAAGCTGAATGCCGCGCTCAAGCTTTCTCAGAAGTTCCTTGGAAGGAATCCCCTTCACTTTGGCGACGTACGTCTTATCAATTTCGTATTTCGGATGCATGAGTTTGTTGGCAAACTCGCCGTCATTTGTCAGCAATAAAAGTCCGCTCGTATCATAATCAAGCCTGCCGATCGGATAAATGCGCTGCGGCACTTCTTTGAAAAAGTCGGTCACCACTTTCCGCCCTTTGTCGTCATCAGCTGCTGAGATCACTCCTCTCGGTTTATAAAGCAGAAAGTACACGGGTTCTTCCCGCTCCACCTTTAATCCGTTTACTTCAATCTGATCAGAACCGGTCACTTTTACGCCGAGCTCTGTTATTACTTTTCCATTCACCTTTACTTTTCCTTCTTTTATCAGCTCTTCCGCCTTTCTGCGTGATGCCACGCCGGCATGAGCAATAACTTTTTGCAGTCTTTCCATGTCGTTCACCTCAAGTATAATCTTACTTTTTTCCCCTTGAACAAACAAGCTTTTTCAAGGAGAGTTATTTTGATATATAAAAAGCGCCTGATTTCAGGCGCTTCCAAATAATAACGTAACTATGATGATTGATGCAACCACCCCGATCAAATCAGCAAGAAGACCAACCTTTAAAGCATCCCCCATTTTTTTGATGCCGACCGCCCCGAAATACACCGTCAGGACATACAGCGTCGTGTCAGTCGATCCCTGCATGACCGAAGCCAGCCTGCCGATAAATGAATCAGGCCCGTACACGGCGATCAGATCTGTCGTCATGCCGAGCGCCGCCGTCCCCGAAATCGGGCGGATCAGAGCAAGCGGCACGACTTCTGCGGGAATGCCGATTTCTGTAAAGAGAGGCTTGCACAGCCCCATGACAAAATCCAGCGCGCCCGAGGCCCGGAATACGGTAATCGCCACCAGCATCCCGACCAAATACGGAATGATGGAAAACGCAATCTCAATTCCTTCTTTTCCGCCTTCAACGAATGATTCATACGTCGGCACTTTTTTGATCGTGCCGTATATCAATATACCGGCGATAATAATCGGAATCATGGCTAAAGACAGCCAATTCACCATTTCCATTCGCTTACCTCCCTTTTCTTTTACGGCGGTACCAGAAGTAGCGGTCAATGAAAATCGCGCCGATTCCCGAAATTAAAGTCGCTAAGATGGTCGGCCCGACGATATCGGTCGGTGATTTCGCCGAGTAAGCCATGCGCACGGCAATGACGGTTGTCGGTATCAATGTAATACTCGAAGTATTTACCGCCAAAAAGGTAATCATGGAACGGCTGGCCTCAGACTTACCTCCATTCAGCTTTTTCATCTGCTCCATGGCTTTAATGCCGAGCGGTGTCGCCGCATTTCCCAGTCCGAAAAAGTTTGCCATGAGATTTGATAAGATGTATCCCATCGCCGGATGATCAGGGGGAATATCGGGAAACAGCTTAGAAATAAACGGGCGGCACATTCTGCTGAATATATCCAAAAGGCCGGACTGCTCGGCTATTTTCATCAGGCCGAGCCAGAACACGAGAACGCTCATTAATCCGAACGAGATCGTAACCGCTTCTTTCGCTCCTTTAAAAACGGCTTCATTCACATCCTGCAAGGTACCGTTAAACATCGCAAAGACAAGTCCGATTACCGTCAGACATACCCAGATTAAATTGACCATGACGAACCGCCCGCCGCGCTCATAAACAGGCTCGTAAACGTCTCAATGAAATGCTTTTTCGGTTTTTTATGGCGCTCGTTTTCATAATAGACGGGGATCCTGGCGATCACTTTCCCATCATGCATAACAGTCATTCGGCCGACGACATCAGGAATGAGAGCGGCGTCCTTTTTCCAGGCTTTTTTCGGTTTTATTAAGGTTGTGCGGATTTTTACATCGTCGATTTCATCCTCTTTTAACAAATATTTTACATCCCGGGCAATAAAAGCGCGCTTTCCGTAAAACGTCTTTTTCAGCTTCGGAATGCCGCCTTTTTTGGCGACGACATAGGTTTTATAGTGATCAAAGACATAATTAAACATATTCATATGATCATCCCAATCATCCGGATCATTTATGGTGACCGCGATGAGATCCGTACCGTCTTTTGAGGCCGTCGAGACGAGCGTCCGTTTCGCGATTTTTGTGTAACCTGTTTTTCCGCCTGTGCTGTAACGGTAGAGCCCTGTGAGAAGCTTGTTTTTATTTTTCCATACCCGGTCCATCGTTTCCGCCTTATACACTTTTGTGCCTGAAACGGTCCGGTATTCCTTGATTTTCATCGCGTATTTAGTCAAAAGCGCCATGTCATACGCCGTTGAATATAAATTTTCATGGTCGTCCAGCCCGTGCGGATTTTGAAATTTTGTATTTTCCATCCCGATTTGCTCGGCTTTTTTGTTCATCATAAATACAAAACCGTCAAGGCTTCCGCCGACATATTCCGCTATTGCCGCAGCGGCGTCATTTCCTGACCTTAACATAAGCCCGTATACGAGATCTTTCAGCTTTACTTTTTGTCCCGGCTGAAGATAAATGGCTGAGCCTTCCGTTTTTACGGCATTCGGGGAAACCGTCACGGTCTCTTCCATCTTCCCTGATTCAATCGCCAGCACCGCCGTCATGATTTTCGTAATGCTTGCAATCCGCCGCTTATGATGTTCATCCTTGGCGAATAACACCCTGCCAGATGCTCCGTCGATTATAATCGCGCTTTTTGCGCTGACATGTATTTGGGCATGTGCCGTATTGCCGTCTGTAATGGAAAAAAGAATAACAAAAGTCAAAAGAAATACGGCAGCTTTTTTGAGAAAGCGCATGAATGCTCACGTCCTTGTTGTGGGTTTGTACAAGTTTATGCGCATGTCCATGACTTATGAATACCAATTGCATCACTTTCACATAAAAAAACTCTCCCAAAAGGAAGAGTTTTTATCTGACTGATGCCATATTTGAGCCTGATGCTTCATATTGCGCCAATTCTTCCCGCATGCGCAGAAATTCACTGCTGAGCGAAAGCAGAAGGCTCCGCAGCGAGTCCGGCACTTGCTGGTAGAATTCAATCGCGCTTTGGCCTGTATAAGCGGCGCGGCTGTTTTCGTACCATGTATCCTTTTTCGGCATGAAAAACTCTTCCACGCACTGATGATATACTTTATACAGCGTTTTTTCCGCTCTCGCCTCATGAAACGTCTCCTGCATTAAAAGCCGCCTGCAGGCTTCCTGGGCGCCTTCGCAAAAGACGGTCATCCTCCTCAGCACACTGAGCACGTCGCGGCAGTATGCCTCATCCGCCTCTCCTTGAGCCCGCATCTCCGGCAAAGTTGTATGATTTAAATAGCTGCTGACCATCGTGACAACCTCGGCTAAAAATTCACCAGTTTCTTCAGTATGAGCCCTCACAATCGAATTTCCCATTTCCGTCCGTTTCCTTCCTCTCTTGTACGTCGTCATTTGCGTCATTCATCAATGGCCTTTCCCTACTATCGTATGATGAAAAACGATTATTATTTAATATCCTCAAAAGTTTGGTTGAAGTTTTCAAAGAATAAATCGGCTTCCTCCTGGAGAACGTCTTCCTCCGCATTTTCAGGAAGCGGCGGGAGCTCCTCCAATGTTTTTAAGCCGAATTGTTCAAGAAATACCGGTGTCGTGCCGTATAAAATCGCCCGGCCGGGACCGTCGGCGCGGCCCACCTCACACAGCAGCGCTTTTGACACGAGGCTGTGCAGAATCCGCTCAGACTTCACGCCCCGGATATCTTCAATTTCCGCCCGTGTGATCGGCTGCTTGTACGAAACGATCGCCAGCACTTCCAAAGAAGCCTGTGACAGCCCTTTTGACGGCACTTCGATTAGTTTTTTCAAATAAGGCACGAATTCTTTTTTCGTTCCAAGCATATACGTATCCGCATATTCGGTAAGCTCGATGCCTCTGTCGTCTTCCTTGTACTGAGCGGCCACTTCTTCCATGATTCCGGCCAGTTCCGCTTCTTCTATTTCAAGCACCGTCACCAATTGCTTTTTGGTCAGCCCTTCATCACCCGCCGCATACAGCAAGGCTTCCACAATCGCTTTCCAATTCACGATATCAAGCGCCATGAATGGATTCACTCCCCGTAATGTATATATCTGAAAAGTTTTCTTCCTGTTCAATGATAATCTGCTGATTTTTCATCAGTTCCAGGACTGCTAAAAACGTCACGACGAGATGGTCCTTTTGCCGAGAGGGAAAAAGCTCCGTGAAGTTTATTCTTCTCCCCGCCGTTTTTAAGCTTTTTACGATTTCGTTCATTCTGTCTTCAATCGGTATTTCCTGTCTTGTAATGGTCGTTTCTTTCGGCCGCGTGATTTTTTTACGCTGAAGCACCTTTTGAAACGCGCCGATCATGTCATAAACGGTCACCGACAGTTTCTGCTCGGTCTGTTTGATTTCTTTTGCATACTCACTTAAATCACTCGGCGGCTTTGTAAATGACTTTTGTCTTTCTTCTTCCCGCTCTTTTAAATCCTTCGCAGCGGTTTTATACTTTCTATACTCAATCAGCTTTTCAATCAGCTCGTCCCGAGGGTCTTCTTCTTCAAGCATTTCGTCTTCAAACAGCTCTTCCTCTTGTTTCGGAAGCAGCATTCTGCTTTTAATGCTGAGAAGCGTCGCCGCCATGACCAGATATTCACTGGCGACATCAAGTTCAAGCTCTTGCATTGTATGTACATATAATAAATATTGTTCAGTAATGGTTGCCACGGGTATGTCGTATATGTCGATTTCAAGACGGTTAATCAGATGAAGCAGCAGGTCCAATGGGCCTTCAAACGTATCAATTTTCACTTGATATTCTACCATTATCTCACCATTTTCAATATCACTCTCATTGCCGGAAAAACTGGCTACCCTTTAGTATAATCCACCGAAATGCTCTCGTCCAATACTTTTATACACGTCCTCCGTTATTTAGAAAATACTGAAAAAGAAGATATACGCCTATACCTTTAAAGGCGGATGCACATATGATAGCCGTGTAAACTTGAAACAAAGGGAGGCTGATTTCACATGAGCGGAGCTTGTTTCGGCGGAGGTTTTGCATTAATTGTCGTTCTGTTTATTTTGCTCGTTGTCGTAGGAGCATCTTACATCTGCTAGTTCCTCAGGCTTCAGACACCAAGCCGCTCTTTTTTTCCTTTTCATAGCGCTGTGGTACACTGGTTTTAGCATAAAAGGAGGAATCGGCTTGTATCCTAAAGCTTATATCGGCTTTTTGGCCGAATTTCACGCATCAAGAGATTATTTTGAGTGTCATGAACTGTTAGAGGAATATTGGAAAG
Source organism: Bacillus sp. JNUCC-22 (assembly GCF_018861275.1). NCBI lineage: Bacteria > Bacillati > Bacillota > Bacilli > Caryophanales > Bacillaceae > Bacillus > Bacillus sp. JNUCC-22. The sequence goes on from NZ_CP076408.1 coordinate 2,244,795, forward strand.
AAAGCCCGGCTGAAAAGCGGAGCATTCATTGGGTCGGCCTGATTCAGCTTGCCGTCGCTCTGTATCACCAGCGCAGGGGAAATGAAGCCGGGGCGAAACGGCTGATTGCCAACAGCTTACGTATTCTCCGGTCTGAAAAGCAGGCGGTCTGTTCTCTCGGTCTCAGCCACCCGAAGCTGATTGAGCTGATAGAAACGCTGTCAGACGATATAGAAGCGGGCCTGCCTTACAGAAGTGTTATGCTGCCGATTACAGATGAAGCCCTGAAAGAAGCATGTCTTGCCGAATGCCGCCGAAAGGGCTATACATGGGGGCAAGACGGCGTATCAGATACCTTTCTTATTCATAAACACCGCCTGCGGGACAGGACGGATGTCATTAAGGAACGCGAACGGGAAATTGAGAGAAGAAAAAAAAGCAGAGGCTGACGGTCAGCCCTGCTTTTTCTATATCAAAACAGCTCCCGAAACCGTGAAGATTCCGGGAGCATTTGTCAGTTATTATATGAGATATCCTGATCTTTTTGATGTTGACAGCGTTCAAAAAAGCTTTGCGTTAATTCATTCGGAACGAGTGCCTCCGTTTTGAACAGACGTTTTAAGGCGTCCATCATTTGCTTTCCGATTCCTTGATGGCGGTGAGAAGGATTCACGCTGATATGCCGGATTTCAACTTCTGAGTCCTTTTTTTCGACTCCGATCGCTCCGACGATATCTTCATCCTCTTTCCAAAGAAAGAGCTGGCGGCCAGTATCCGTTTCATAGTCCTTTATTGTCTGCTGAAGCTGCTTGAGATCTTTTTCATTCGGCATAAATGACAGAAGACCCATCGCAATCTTTTCAAACGATTTTTTATAACGAATTAACATAAAAACCCCTCTATATCCAAAATGTCCATTCATGTCCTATCAAACGGATACATAAAGGCGATCCGTTTCCTCACATTATATCATTTTCGCCGCTGTTTTAAACGCTTTTCAACAAATTATTCAAATGAACGGTTTAAATTTGCCATTTCAATGGCAGATACTGCGCAATCCGCTCCCTTATTTCCGGCTTTTGTTCCGGCTCGTTCGATGGCCTGCTCAATGGTTTCAGTCGTCACGATGCCGAAGATAACCGGGACGCCCGTCGCCGTTCCCGCCTGGGCAATGCCTTTTGCCGCTTCATTGCAGACATAGTCATAATGCGTTGTCGCTCCTCTGATAACCGTGCCGAGCGTAATGACGGCATCGTATTTTTTCGTTTCCGCCATTTTCTTTGCCGCAAACGGGATTTCAAACGCTCCCGGCACCCAAGCGACGTCAATGTCGTTTGATTCTACACCGTGGCGAAGCAACGTGTCTTCCGCTCCGCTTAACAGCTTGCTCGTAATAAATTCATTAAATCTGCCGACGACGATTCCGATTTTAAGTCCTGTTCCTACTAGGTTTCCTTGTATGATATTCATATGTTATCCATCCTTTTTTGTGAGATTTGTTTTTAGAAATGAAGCAGATGTCCAAGTTTTTTCATTTTGGTCTGTAAATATTGCTTGTTATGCTCACTCGCTTCCATTTGAAGCGGCACCCGTTCTGAAATGCTGAGACCGTATCCTTCGAGGCCGGCGATTTTCCGGGGGTTATTGGTTAAAAGTTTCATATGCTGAACCCCTAAGTCGCGGAGAATCTGGGCGCCGATGCCGTAGTTGCGCAGATCAGGCAGAAAGCCGAGCGCTTCGTTCGCTTCAACCGTGTCGTACCCTTGTTCCTGCAATCGGTACGCCTTCAGCTTATTGATTAAACCGATCCCTCTGCCTTCCTGGCGCAAATACAATAGAACGCCGCGGCCTTCTTCAGCAATTTGCGCAAGCGCGGCATGAAGCTGAGGTCCGCAATCACAGCGATGGGATGCAAACACATCGCCCGTCAGGCATTCTGAGTGCACTCTGACAAGAACGGGTTCGCTGTTAAACGGGACATCCCCCATGACAAAGGCGAGATGTTCTTTTCCGTCAACCTCGTTTGTATATCCGTAAACTCTAAACGTGCCGAAGTCAGTCGGCAGCGTAATATCAACTTCTCTGTTCACAAGGGTCGTAATGTTGTAACGGTACTCTATTAAGTCTTTTATCGTAATCATTTTCAGCTGGTGGCGTTCGGCGATTTCGGCTAACTCCGGCACTCTGGCCATAGTGCCGTCTTCATTCATAATTTCACAAATGACGCCCGCTCCCTGAGATCCGCAGGCTTTTGCAAGGTCAACGGCTGCTTCCGTATGGCCGGCCCGCTTCAGGACGCCTCCTTTTTTTGCGATTAAGGGGAAAATGTGGCCCGGACGCTGAAAATCGTCAGACACAGATTCTTCGTTCAACAGCGCCTGAATGGTAAAGGATCGTTCCTGCGCGCTGATGCCCGTTTTTGTCAGCCTGTGGTCAATACTGACCGTAAACGCGGTCTCATGTGAGTCCGTATTATGATCGACCATCGGGTGAAGATCCAGCCGGCCGGCGATGTCTTCAGACAGCGGCGTGCAGATCAGGCCTCTCCCATGGGTCGCCATAAAATTAACCACTTCCGGCGTGGCATGCTCAGCCAGCGCTACGAAATCTCCTTCGTTTTCTCTGTCTTCATCATCGACAACAATGATGACTTCACCTTTTTTCAGCGCCTCTAACGCCTCTTCTATCGGATGAAACATATCGATCTTCCTTTCTAAAAGCCGTTCTCGCTTAAAAAGGCTTCCGTGATAGTTTGATTGCTTTTCATTTGTTCTGTTTTGTGCAAAAAGCGGTATAAGTATTTGCCGATCATGTCACACTCAATATTTACGGTCGATCCGACTGTTTTCGTCTGAAAAATCGTTTCTGAGATGGTATGCGGAATGATGGATACCGTCACGCTTTCGTCTGATAAACCGAAAATCGTCAGGCTCACGCCGTCTACCGTAATTGAACCTTTCAATACGAGCGTTTTTGTCAATTCCGGCGAAAGTTTTAAATCGTAATAGACCGCGTTGCTTTTTTTCTCGATCCGCGTAATTTCCGCCGTTCCGTCCACGTGCCCTGATACAAAGTGGCCGCCGAACCGTCCGTTGGCGGACATCGCTCTTTCCAAGTTTACTTTACTGCCTTTTGACAAGCCGTTCAGCGAAGTGGCTTTCACTGTTTCCGGCATGACATCAACCGTAAATTGATTGTCAGAAAATCCGGTTACGGTCAGGCAGATGCCGTTTACCGCAATGCTGTCGCCAAGTTTCACATCACTTGTCACTTTTGAAGCGGCGATGGTTAATGCCATGGAAAGGCCTGTCTTTTTGATTGCTTGGATCGTGCCTGTTTCTTCAACGATTCCTGTAAACATCGTCACCATCCTTTCCATCTTTAGGTATGGCCGTCAGTTTTATATCCGGCCCGATTTGGGTGATTTGTGTGAATTGTAAATGGGGGACATCTTTCATTGATTGAAAACCTTCACCGGAGATCAAGCTGGGAGCAAGCGTTCCTCCGATTAATTTAGGGGCGAAATAGAAATGAAGCTCTTGGAAACAGCCTTCCTTGACAAAACTTCCGTGTACGGATGCTCCGCCTTCCACATAAACGGACATTATGCCGTTTTCAGCGAGAATACTGAGCACCTCAGGGACGTGAATGCGGTCTGTTTCCAGCGGAATAACTTTTATTCCGAGTGCGGTCAGCCGGTCTTTCTTTTGCACGTCTGCACCTTTGGCCGTAAATATCCATGTCGGCGCAGCACCGTCAGTGAGCACATTTGCCGTTTCAGGAATGGTCAGCTTTGTATCGAGAATCACTCTGACCGGCTGCTTCACCGCATCAGGAAGCCTGCAGGTCAGGCTCGGATTATCGGCTTTGACTGTGCCTGCTCCGACAAGAATGCTTTGATGCGATTTCCTGTATTGCTGGGCATCAAGCCTTGCCGCCTCTGATGTAATCCATTTGCTGTCACCGGTTTCAGTCGCTGTTTTCCCGTCAAGGCTCGCGGCCGCTTTCAAGGTGACATACGGAAGTCCGGTCCGCATGAAGTGAAGAAACATTTTATTCAGCTCTTCTGCCTGCTGCCTGAGAAGTCCGGTTTTCACTTCGATGCCCGCTGCTTCCAGCATTCCGATGCCTTTTCCGGCTACAAGCGGATTCGGATCTTTCACAGCGATAAACACCCTTTTTATCCCCGACTCTATTATCAGTTCGGCGCATGGCGGTGTTTTTCCGTAATGGCTGCAAGGCTCCAGCGTCACATACAAATCGGCGCCTTTTGCGTGTCTGCCGGCCATATGAATCGCGTGAACCTCGGCATGCGCTTCTCCGTATTGCAAATGGGCGCCCATTCCGACGATCTGTCCGTTTTTGACGACGACAGCGCCGACAAGAGGGTTGGACTGTGTCTGTCCTTCACCGCGTCTGGCAAGTTCTATTGCCGTATTCATATAATATTCTTCCATCGTTATCCCTCCCTTCTTCCACGCAATTTGGCGTCAAAAAAGCCCCGAATGTTTACACAGTTCGGGGCTTTGCCAGTTTTAATCCATAGGAAATAAGACTATACAGTAAGTTTATTTTTTGCATAGCTTCTCTCATCCTTCTCCCATCCAGACTTTCACTGTCGGCTTCAGCTTTTCACTGAATCCACCGTATACAGATGCATACGGGTCACGGGCTGTAAAGCGCAAAACGCCTTATTACCGCCGGTCGGGATTTTCACCCAGCCCCGAAGGATACAATCAATATTTTTTTGTCCTTATCCGCTATTATAACATCCTTTGCGGCAGGCGCAATGAATTTGCACCTAATTATTCAGAAAAATAAAAAGCGCCCTTTTCCCATAAAAGGCGCCTTTATTTATTCGTTCACTTTGACGACCTTCAATAAGCCGTCAATCCGGTTTGATTTGCTGAAATACGCTTTAATCTTATCTCCCTTTTTCACATCGGAGAGATCCTGCTTCAGCTTGTCGCCGTTAAAAATGATTTTTGTGCCGTTTTCTGCCGTACCGTGGTACTCAGTTCCTTCGATTTTCGTAATTTTATATGTTTTGACTGTATATTCTTCTTTTTCCTGGGACAGGGTTTGTCCGATTGCAGTCGGCACGTCTTTCAGTTCAATATCGTTTATGACCATATAACCGCCCGCTAATAACAGCAGCAGTACAAGTAAAATGGCTGCTTTTGTTTTAATTCTTCCCATTTTTCTACCTCCAGCCCGTATCAATCTATTCATTACTATGTCATATTCCTTTTTTTCATGAATAGAAAACCGTTCTTCCCTGCGTGAGTTATTCATATAACGTTTCATAAAGGGAAGATGTTTCATGTATCTGTAAAACTTTCTATCTATTAAATAGATATACGAATTTATGTTCTGTTTTTGAGGGTGGAAAGATAAATTTATATAAAAAAGCAGTTTTCCTCATGAAGAAAACTGCCTGTACGGTTTATTTCGTCTTGCGAATTTCGTTAAACGGGAAGAAGACGAATTTTGATGTACCCGCTATTTGTTTTTTCGTAAAAAGACCGAGGCCGTTGCGGCTGTCCATAGATTCTCTGCGGTTATCACCCATGACGAAATATTTGTCGTCCGGCACCTTCACCGGGCCAAAGTCTTCTGTCAGCCGGTCAAAGCCGCCTTGCTTCGCCTTGTGCTTGTTTGCCGCTAAATACGGTTCGGACACTTTTTTGCCGTTGATGTACAGCTGATCGTTTTTCATTTGCACCGTGTCGCCGGGGAGTCCGATAATCCGTTTGACATAGTGCTCGTTTTCTCCGTTCAGAACGACGATCTGGCCGCGTTTGAAGTCGCTTATGTATTTGACCGTCATATTGACAAAGATTCTCTCGCGGTCATGCAGCGTCGGATCCATTGATTCGCCGTCAACGAGATAAGGGGCAAATAAAAAGTTTCGGATGAGCAGTGCCAGAACGACAGCGATGATAATGGCTTTCGCCCAATCAAGTACGGCGCTTTTTTTAGAAGTTTTTTCTTTTTCTGATTTCAAGTGATTTCCTCCCATTAGCCATGGTCGTTTTTATTTTACCATGAATCCCTGCACAGAGGGCAAATAAGCCCCGCACCTCATCCATTTTTTTCATTTTATAAGCCGGATCTGCTGATTTTACGGTATTTCACGAAGCTTCCGATCCGCCAAATGCACAAATACACAAAAGCAAGTTCCATCGTTAAAACGGCGAATTCCGCCGCGTCAATGTTTTTGAAATATTGGCTGAGCACGATACGGATCGCAATAATCGCGATAATGACATATTTAAAGTTTTTATTCCGCTTGGAGTAGACAAAGCCGTCTTCCCGAATTTCATAGGCGGTTTGCGACAGCATAATGACGCCGAATACCGCGCCTAACAGTCCGGCGATGGCGAGCTCCCAAAGAGCGGGAAAATGAAACGGCTTTCCCGGGATATTCATGAGCTGGCTGATGCTGAATGTAAAAATGACGGCGATAATCAAAAGCGGGAGAATGATGCCGAAGCCGCCGCCTTTAATCGGCCTGTTTCCCTTTTTCACCCTGAACCAAATCATAAGTGCGAGAATGATAATGACAAATAAAACGGTTGCCAATTGAACCAACGTTTCTACCTCTTTTCATTGTTGTAATCGGTCTTTTTCACTATACCAGAATGATCACTGATGTTCATATATGTATTTTTTCATGATTTACACATGAGAATTTTCATATACATAAAAAAACCCGCCTGAAAAAGGCGGGTTTTCCGTCATTATCCTTCTACACGGATTTCTTTCATTTTGTCTCCGTTAGACATGTTTTTCGCATGCTCTAAACCGCTTGTCACTTTTCCGAATACAGTATGAACGCCGTTTAAATGCGGCTGCGGCTCATGTACGATGAAGAATTGGCTTGAACCCGTGTCTTTACCGGCATGCGCCATTGATAAAGAACCGGCTTCGTGCTTATGCGGATTGCCTTCTGTTTCACATTTGATCGTTTTTCCGCTTCCGCCCATGCCTGTCCCAGTCGGATCTCCGCCTTGGCTGACAAAGCCCGGAATCACGCGGTGGAAAATAACGCCGTCATAAAAGCCCGTATTCGCCAGGTTTTCAAAGTTAGCGACTGTATTAGGCGCTTCATTCGGATAAAGTTCAAATTCAATTCTGCTGCCGTTTTCCATTTCGATGTAACCAGTTTTCATTCTCATTCCTACTTCCGTATTGTTTTTTGTCAAAGCCTTCTTCAATATGAATTTCAATTGTAAGCCGGCTTTCTTTTTGATATTCTTTTGAAGGAAGAGGCCTCTGCTCTTCTTTTCGCGGCTATTATACCATACCTTCAGCCGGAAAACGAATCTCCCCGCTTCCGCAGAAAGAAAATGAAACCAGAACAGCTTCACAGCCGTCTATGTATCGGAACTGCTTCACGCAGGCCCTCACAAACCGCTTCAAAACGGCATTTGTGAAAAGAAGGAGGTTAACCGCTTTGAAAAAAATGTGGATTGGATTGCTGGCGGCGGCCGTTGTATTGTGCACAATACCGAAAATCAGCCTGGCCGATGCCGCAGTCGGAGATGTCATCGTCACACTGGGGGCGGATCTGTCAAACGAAAACCGTCAGAAAGTGCTTGACGAATTAAATGTCCCTGATAACGCGACAAAAGTGACGGTCACGAATAAAGAAGAACATGAGTATCTGGGAAAATATATATCGAATGCCCAAATCGGCACAAGAGCCATCTCTTCATCATCCATCACGGTGGCAAAGAAAGGGTCCGGGCTTGACGTTAAGACCCATAATATCGATTCCATCACGGATGAAATGTACTTAAACGCCCTGATGACAGCAGGAGTGAAAGATGCGAAAGTATACGTGACGGCGCCGTTTGAGGTATCAGGCACCGCAGCATTAACGGGAATCATCAAGGCATATGAAGTCTCATCAGACAAAGCGATTTCAGAAGATGTAAAACAGGTCGCCAACCAAGAGCTTGTCACCACTTCAAATCTCGGGGATAAAATCGGGGATAAAAACGCCTCCGCGCTCATCGCAAACATTAAAGATGATTTCGCGAAAAACGGTGTGCCCGATACAAAAGAAGGAATCGAGAAAAAGGTCGATGATGCGGCTTCAAACCTTAACATTACACTGACTGACGCTCAAAAAGACCAGCTCGTTTCATTGTTTAATAAAATGAAAAATGCCAAGATTGATTGGGGCCAAGTCGGCAGCCAGCTTGACAAGGCAAAAGACAAAATCACGAAGTTCATTCAATCCGATGAAGGCAAAAGCTTTGTTCAAAAAGTCATTGATTTCTTCGCTTCGATTTGGAATGCGATCGTGTCTGTATTTACAGGAGACAGCGGATCAAGTTCTAACAGCTGAATGCAAAAAGAGACCGGACGCCATTGTTCCGGTCTCTTTTTTATTTATTGTTTGACCCCCGTCTTAAACGGCAGATCCAGTTTTACAATGTCTTCATAAGTTTCCCTTCTAATGACAAGATGCGCTTCGCCGTCTTCCACAAAAACGACGGCGGGACGCGGAATGCGGTTGTAGTTGTTAGCCATGCTGTATCCGTATGCTCCCGTGCAGAAAACGGCGAGAAGATCGCCTTCTTTCACTTCCGGAAGATCTATATCCCAAATGAGCATATCACCGCTTTCACAGCACTTACCCGCAATGGATACCGTTTTATCGTGGTGTTCTCCGATTCTGTTTGCCGATACGGCTTCATATTTCGCCTGATACAGCGCAGGACGGATATTATCGCTCATGCCCCCGTCAACCGCTGCATATTTACGGGTGCCGGGCACTTCTTTTTGCGAACCAATGGTATAAAGCGTCGTTCCGGCGTCTCCGACGAGCGAGCGTCCCGGTTCAATCCAGATCTCCGGAATGTCAAAAGCGTGCAGCGCTGCGTTTTCTTTTACCGCTTCGATAATTTTTTCCACATAAACGGCGGGATGAAGGGGTTCATCCTCCTCCGTGTAGCGGATGCCAAAGCCGCCCCCTAAATTCAGCACTTCAGAGACAAAGCCGAATGATTCTCTCCATTCATTCAGTTTTGCGAAGATTTTTTCTGCGGCCAGCACAAAGCCCGCCGTATCAAAAATTTGCGATCCGATGTGGCAGTGAACGCCGAGAAGGCGGATATGGTCTGACTGTAATACTTGTTCAATCGCCTTTTCTATTTGCCCGTTATGCAGATCAAAACCGAATTTGGAATCTTCCTGTCCCGTCGTAATATAATCATGCGTATGCGCCTCTACCCCCGGAGTGATTCGCAGAAGCACATCCATTGTGCGCCCTGATTTGCGGCACAGTTCCGCGAGTAAGGATATTTCATAAAAATTATCAACGACGATGCAGCCGATTTGATGATCGAGCGCCATTTTCAACTCTTCTTCGCTTTTGTTATTGCCGTGAAAATGAATCCTGTCAGCCGGAAAACCAGCCGCAACCGCCGTAAACAGCTCTCCGCCGGATACAACGTCCAATGAGAGCCCCTCCTGCTCAGCGAGCTGTATCATCGCAACAGAAGAAAACGCCTTGCTCGCGTACGCGACCTGCGCCTTTAAATCCGCGTCAATGAATGCCTGTTTAAAGCTTTTAGCGCGCTCACGTATTAAAGCCACATCGTAAACATAAAGAGGCGTGCCGTAATGCTCCGCTAAATACAGCGCGTCCACACCCCCGATTTCCAAATGACCTAGTTTGTTTTGTCTGCTTGTGCCATGTAAGAACAATGCTCATTCCCTCTTTCTGATCCGCATATGGGTGAAAAGGACAGCTTCTTTTGAGCTGTCCTTATACAAGTCCCGTATAAGTTAAGACATACAATATCATAATCTTCTGTCGGTTTCAATGCGATTATGAACCGCTTGGCTGTCTTTGACGGTCTTTCGGGTGAACAATGCTCGGCCTGACTTTGGCTCCCGGCACTGTCGTCCGGACGAGCACCTGCCACAGCGCCTTGCCGTTAAACGGTAAAAACGGCCATAAATACGGCGTGTGAAACGAGCGGATATTCGCCATTATGATCAGCAGCAATGTAAAACCTATCACAAAGCCTTTCACTTGGAAAATGGCCACGAGCACCATTAAGATGAGGCGTATCATTTTATTGGCGAGGCTGAGCTCATAGCTCGGCGTGGTAAATGATCCGATGGCGGCGATCGATACGTACAGAATCACTTCTGCTGAAAACAGCCCCACCGCTATGGCGATTTGACCGATCAGCACCGCCGCAATCAGACCCATGGCGGTGGATAAAGCGGTCGGCGTATGGATCGCGGCCATCCTGAGAAACTCAATCCCCAAATCAGCCAAAAAGATTTGCAGAATGATCGGGATATGCGTATTTTTATTTAAACCGATAAAATCCAATCTTTCAGGCAGAAGAGACGGTTCAAGAACAAAGAGGAACCAGATCGGAAGCAGGACCGTTGAAGCGATAATACCGAAGAACCTGATCCATCTTAAAAATGTTCCCACTGAAGGCGCCTGCCTGTATTCTTCCGCATGCTGAACATGGTGAAAAATCGTTGTCGGCGTTATGATCACGCTCGGTGACGTATCAACGACGATGATGACGTGCCCTTCCAAAATGTGATTGGCGGCCACATCCGGCCGCTCCGTGTATCTGACCATCGGAAACGGATTGTAGCCTTGTTTGACGATGAATTCTTCCACCGTTTTATCAGCCATCGTCAATCCGTCAATGTCAATCGCATTCACTTCGTTTTCGACGATGCTGACAAGATCCGGATCCGCGATGTCCTCTATATACACAATGGCAAGATCGGTCTTAGAGCGCTCGCCGACTTTCGTAATTTTGACGCGGAGCCTTTCGTCCCTGATTCGTCTTCTGATCAATGCTGTATTAATGACGATATTTTCGATAAAACCGTCTCTTGCTCCGCGGACGACCTTTTCCGTATCCGGTTCTTCAGGTGTGCGTCCGGGGTAACTTCTGACGTCAACGATAAAGGCGAAGCCCGCGTCTTCAACGATAACGGCGACAAGTCCGGAAAGCACCTGATCCGTTACTTCGTCGAGCGTTTTGACTTTTTGGACCTGCTGATTGACAAGCCTGTTTTCAACAACGTCAATCGCTTCATCCGCATTCTCGTCATAATTATTGATGTCGACGAGCTGTTCCATTAAATGAACGATAAACAAAGTATCGGTTAATCCGTTGACAAAGTAAATCTGAACTTCCCGGTCTAATACTCGAACTTTGCGGACGCCGACATCATAGCTCGTTCCCATACCGACGCGGTCTTTAAAAAATTGTTCATTTTTTCTAGGATCCCGGTACACCTTGATCATGTTTTCCGGTTTTTCCGGCATGGCTTTCGCTCCTTTCTAAAATGAATTCGACCGCCTTCATCGTGATCGGCGAGCCTTTGGATATGTCATCTTTTCTCCCCATCTTTCCTATGTCGCCGATGCCCACAATGAGGGGAACGTCCAATTTATCCAGACAATACACCGTATCTCCGTTCATTCTGTGCTCGTCCATTTCTCTCATTCCGGTTTTATCGACGCCAAACTCCGTCACTTCTCCATCACGGTCAATGGAGACATCGACTTTCGTCCATTCAGCCTGATGGGTCTTAGAAGCGACCGCAATCACCCCCAGCACTTCAACGTCCTGATGTGAGGCGACATATTTCAGTGCCGTTTCGCCCGGACCTTCCCCTTGCAGGCCTGAATCGTCAAACATGACAAACACCGGGTCATTCGGCGCGGCTTTAATCAGCTGAACAAGTTCGGGCCCGCTTCTCGTTGACGGATTGCCCTTTGATTGGGAAATACACCGACCGCCTACTTTTTCCGCGGCATATTCAATTGTTTTGGCGGCGTATACGTCCCCGTCTGTCACAAGAATGACCTTCCGTTTCGTCATCAGGCATTATCCTTTCGGTTTAAAAATAACGGCTACAAGAAATGCGAATAAAATCGCTGAAGATATACCGGCGGAAGTAAGTTCAAAAATCCCCATGGCGATCCCGATAAATCCATGCTCGTGAGCTTGATGCATGGCGCCGTGCAATAAGCTGTGACCGAAGCTGACGATGGGAACCGTCGCGCCCGCACCCGCGAATTCGATAAATTTGTCATATATTCCGAACCCATCTAACAAGGCGCCGATGACGACAAAAGTTGTCATCACATGGGCGGGTGTCAGTTTAAAAATGTCAAGCAGCAGCTGACCGATAATGCATATGATTCCCCCGCAAACAAAAGCCAACAGATATTCCATTTATGATGCACCTCCCGCCCGCTCAAATACCACACCGTGCGCGATGGTCGGAATGGTTTCCTTCTGCTGGATCATTGTCGGACTTAAAAGCGCTCCTGTCGCGACAACGAGTACCCTGTTTAGAGTCCCTGCTTTTAATTGATTAAAAATATGTGTGTACGTAACAAGCGCAGAGCAGGCGCAGCCGCTTCCGCCCGCAAACACCTGCTGATCCGGCGTATAGATGAGAAGACCGCAGTCATCGTGTTTCGTTACCACGGGATAGCCTTCTTCTTTGAGCAAATCTTTCACGATCGGCGAGCCGACGCCTGAAAGGTCACCCGTTAAAATCAGATCATAATCATCCGCCGTGCGGTTTAAGTCCTGCAGGTGCTGTTTGATTGTGTCGGCGGCAGCGGGCGCCATGGCGGATCCCATATCGAACGGATCTGTTATTCCGAGGTCGCTTACTTTTCCCACTGTTGCGCTTGTAATCTTGATATCAGAAGGGTTTTGGCTGATGATGACCGCCCCGCCCCCCGTGACCGTTGAAGTGGCGGTATCCGGTTTTTGCCCGCCATACTCCGTCGGATTGCGGAATTGCCGTTCTGCCGTCGCGTTATGGCTGCTCGTGGCTGCGATCGCCCGGTTCGCAAAACCGCCGTCAATGAGCGCGGATGCGACGGCAATCGTTTCCATTGATGTCGAACAGGCGCCGAACAGACAGAGGAACGGAATTTTCAGATGTCTGGCGACGTAGTTGGCGGTCACATTTTGATTTAAAAGATCCCCCGCGAGTAACAAATCAATATCGCTCTTTTTCAAATTCTGTTTTTGCAAAGCGGAGTTGATGGCATCTTCCATTAACTGACGTTCCGCCATTTCCCAGTTTTTCTGATTGCAGTGCATTTCATCGTATGTCTTATCAAACAGCGAACCGAGCGGGCCGTCTTTTTCTTTCGGTCCGGCGGCCGTCCCCGCCGAATTTACAAATAACGGGTTTTCAAATACCCAGGTTTGCTTTCCGGTCAATTTCATTTTTTCTCCTCCTACGAAAACAGTTTTTCACAAGCAAACCGTATCAGACCTACGATATAGGCTGCCACGACGCCGAATACAATGACGTTTCCCGCCAATTTAAACATGTTTGTCGCTACCCCGAGCACGAGTCCTTCACTTCTGTGTTCCAGAGCGGCGCTTGTCATACTGTTTGCAAAACCCGTCACCGGCACGGCTGAACCCGCTCCGGCAAACTGCCCGAGTCTGTCATAAATACCGAATCCGGTCAAAAGGGCGGAAATTAAAATAAGAGTGGCGGACGTCGGGTTGCCCGCTGTTTTTTCATTAAAATTAAAAAAGTGGATGTAAAAGTCTTGAAGAGCCTGCCCGATCAGACAGATCAAACCGCCGATCAGAAAGGCTTTGACGCAATTCCAAACATATGGCGGTTTCGGCTGATAGTCTTTCACTTTTGTTTTGTAATTTTCTTTTAAGTTTGTCACATCGGTTCCTCCTTATGAATGATGGATAAAATACAGCCAATGAAATAAAGAGCCGGCTATTTTGCCGAACACAATGGCCATCAGCAATATGATGATTTTGCTGCCGAAGCCGATCCGTTTGGCAAGAATGGGAAGCACATTCAGCACTTCTGTAAGCGCGGCGGCCAGCATGCCGACAAACATGCCGGCCAAAAGCCCGACCGGAACGGCCAGCCATTCAGATAAAAAAAAATGATTCATATTTAAGGTTTCCCAGCCGCCGAACACAGCTCCTGAAATAACAGCTCCTTCGTAGGCCTGTACAAAGCGCATTGTTTTTGTCAGCTGCATAAGGCGGGGGACGATTCCCATAACGGTTAAAAAAGCCACAAAGCCCGCTCCCACGGTCAGCCCTCCGCCAAGCCCGACAAACATAACGAAAAGAATGCTAACGATCATGCAGATCTTTCATCGTCTCTTCATTTTCGTGCATTGCGACATAATGATCGAGATCAAGCTGATAATTAAACATCTCGACTTCCAGCGGGCTTGGCTCTTCATTCAGGCGTTTTTTGAAGATGTGATTAAAAAAGACGATCATACCGAGACCGAGGCCGATGCTGTACGGAATCTGAAGCAGATACGGGTATTCATTCCGTTCGCCCGTTATGATTTCATATAAGGCGATATGAACTTCTCTCATACTGACATCTTCATGAAAATTCATAATGGCAAGACATGAACCGATAAAAAGCAGGAGCCAGACACCGACGAACAAAACGGCTGACAGCTGCTTTTTCTGGTAATGGATTTCCACTATCGTTTCAGCGCCGCCGACGGTCTGGACATCAAGCGCGGGAAAAGCGGTATGAATGGTTTTCAGCACTTTTATGATGTCCAGCACGACGATATTTTTGTCTTTTTTCGTGACCTTATACAGCGGCAGTGCCGACAGTTTTTTTTTCAGCTTTTGCTGTCCCGCGATCTGCGCGGCGTCGCCGATTGTGATGATATCTCCGGTATGAGCCTTCACGCGGTGGCGAAGTCTGAGAAATATTCGTCTTTCCATCTTGCATCACCATCTTTCGGGTGGTTATATATGTAGTATGCGGTTCACTTTTGTTCTCATTCATCAGCGGCAAAAGACCATAAATTACCACCTATGCACAAATAAAAAAAGCCGGCCCGTAAAAGGTCAGCTTTCCGTATGATCCATCTGCACTTTAATCTGCTTTAATATTTTTTTCTCCAGCCTCGATACCTGGACTTGGGAAATCCCGAGCCGTTCGGCTACTTCCGACTGTGTCTGATCTTTATAATATCTCAGATAGACAATGAGTTTTTCCCGTTCTTCCAAATCACTGATCGCTTCCTTGAGGGCGATTTTGTCAAACCACTTCTCTTCTGAATGATCGGCGATCTGATCAAGCAGGGTGATCGGGTCTCCGTCATTTTCATACACGGTCTCATGAATGGATGAAGGCGCCCGCACCGCTTCCTGCGCAAGCACCACATCCTCCGCATCAATTTCTAAATGGTCCGCGATTTCCTGGACGGTCGGCACTCTTCCGTATGTTTTTGACAGTTCATCTTTCGCCCGGCGTATTTTATTGCCGAGCTCTTTTAAAGATCTTGAAACTTTGACGGTTCCGTCATCGCGGATGAAGCGCTGGATTTCTCCGATAATCATCGGCACGGCATAAGTTGAAAAACGGACATCATAGGACAAATCGAATTTATCAACGGATTTTAACAATCCGATACAGCCGATCTGAAACAGATCATCCGGCTCATAGCCTCTGTTTAAGAACCTTTGAACGACGGACCACACAAGACGCATGTTTTTTTCTATGAGGAGGTCTCTTGCCTGCTGGTCGCCCTCTTGGCTCTTTTTGATTAATTCTTTGACTTCATGGTCCTTGAGCTGTGCGTTTTTGCTGTTTTTCTTAACCTCCACATCCATAACAAATCTCCTTAATTACAAAGCGCTTTGCTTTTTGATAGGTGTTTTGTTAAGCGTATCGTCGTTCCCATCTCCGGCGAGGAATCAATCGTGACATCATCCATGAAGTTTTCCATAATGGTAAAGCCCATTCCGGAGCGCTCAAGCTCGGGTTTTGTCGTAAAGAGCGGCTGGCGCGCTTCCTCAAGATCCGTGATCCCGAGGCCTTCGTCACGTATGGTCAGATAGACGACATGATCCTCCAGCGTAACGGAGATGTACACCTTTCCGTCGC
Organism: Bacillus sp. JNUCC-22; assembly: GCF_018861275.1. NCBI lineage: Bacteria > Bacillati > Bacillota > Bacilli > Caryophanales > Bacillaceae > Bacillus > Bacillus sp. JNUCC-22. The sequence goes on from NZ_CP076408.1 coordinate 2,260,716, forward strand.
AGTTTTCTTCATAGCCGTGGATGATCGCGTTTGTTACCGCTTCTGATACGACGGTCTTGATTTCCGTCAGCTCATCCATCGTCGGGTCGAGCTGTGCGATAAAAGAAGCAACTGTTACGCGCGCAAACGATTCGTTCTGACTGAGGGCTGAAAATTCAAGATGCATCTCGTTTTTCATGATGCCACCCCCAACGTTAAAAGCGCTTTTTGTTCTGATTGTTCGAACCTGATGATTTTAAACAGGCCGGACATGTCAAACAGACGTCTCACCGCGGGCGAAATCGCACACACGACCATTTCTCCGCCGAGCTGTTTAATTTGTTTATAACGCCCTAAAATCACGCCGAGGCCGGAGCTGTCCATGAAGGTAAGATCTTCAAGGTTCAGCACGATGTGACGGATGCCGTCAGCCTCCAGCGATTCAGTAACCTTTTGTTTTAATGATTCTGCCGTATGATGATCGAGTTCACCTGTTAATCGAATACAAAGCACGGATTCTTTGACATGAAAGTCAATTCCAAGGCTCATGCTCATTCCTCCTTGATATGATCGGATAATGAGTGTTTCGATTTTCGGGAAAGCAATTCCTTCACTATGACAAAACTAGTGCCCGTTCGCCACGATTATTTAAATTTAGTCCAATCTCCCATCGTCCGCTTCAGAAAAGTGAGAAAACCCGCTTTTTCCATGTCGTCTTTTGCCGTGACCGGGCTTTCAACGAGCACCTTTCCGTCTTTTTTCAGAACGAGGCTGCCGAGCACCTCTCCTTTTTTAACCGGAGCCGTTACATTGCCGTTGATTTTCACTTCTTTTTTTACTTTGTCCATGTTCTCTCCCTTTTTGGCCAGAAGAGAAATCGGCTCAGATGTGGTCAGCTTGATCAGTTTCTGTTTTCCTTTTTTCACTTTTACCGTTCCGACGATTTGATCCCGTTTGTACAGCGGGTGTGTTTTGAACTGGCTGAAGGCGTAATCAAGCATTTTGGTCACTTGGGCATTTCTTTCTTTCGGAGTGCTGGCTCCGAAAACGACAGCAATGACCCTCATATTTCCTTTTTTAGCGGTGGCGGTTAAACAATACTTTGCTTCGCCTGTAAAGCCCGTCTTCACGCCGTCTACACCCGGATAAAATTTGATCAGCCGGTTTGTATTGACGAGCCAGAACTTTTTGTCTGTATTTTCTCTTAAATAATCCTCATACGTTCCTGTAAATTGAGTGATTTTATCATACTTTAATAATTCCTTCGCCATTTTCGCCATGTCATAAGCAGAGCTGTAATGGTCTTTTTCGGGCAGTCCCGTCGGGTTTTTGAAGGAGGTATCTTTCAATCCCAATTCTTTTGCTTTTTTGTTCATCCGGCTGACGAAATCCTCTTCTGAACCGGCGATATACTCCGCCATTGCGACAGATGCGTCATTTCCGGAAGCTATCGCAATTCCTTTGAGCATTTCTTTTACCGTCATTTCTTCTCCGGGTTCAAGGAAAATCTGTGATCCGCCCATGGACGCGGCATGTTCACTCGTCCTGACTTTATCGTTCATCTTTATTTTCCCTTTGTCAAGCGCTTCCATGATTAAAAGCATGGTCATGATTTTTGTCATGCTTGCCGGCGCCAGACGCTCCCGGCTGTTCTTGTTATAAAGAATGCTTCCCGTATCGCGTTCAATCAGCACGGCGCTTTTGGCTTCATGAGCGAGCTCCGATGTATGTTTTCCGTCCGGCTTTGCAAAAGCGGACGGTGCTGATGCCGTTAATAAAATGCCAATCAACAAAGTGGATATAAGACGTTTCATCTCCAAAGCCCTCCATTTCATAATCCTTTTTATTTTTTCCAAATCCGGTGGTTTTATACGCCTTATCTGGAAAATATTCCGTGTTGAGGGCACAAAAAAAACAGCTGCTTCCGAAGAAACAGCTGACTGATGCTGACTTATTTTTGAGAACGTGCGACTACGGCTTTTACAAGCTTCAAAAAGCCGCCTTTTACTTTTTCCGTCATTTCCATTACTTCTTCATGGGATAACGGCTGGTCAAGAATACCTGCCGCCGCGTTGGAAATGCATGAGATGCCGAGCACGCGCATCCCCGCGTGGTTGGCGACGATGACTTCCGGCACTGTCGACATGCCGACAGCGTCAGAACCCATCGTTCTTAAAAACCGAACTTCAGCAGGCGTTTCGTAAGACGGCCCCGTAACAGCTGTATACACCCCTTTTTGAACAGGAATGCCCAGCTCATCGGCCGTTTTTTCAGCCAAGCTTGACAGCTCTTTGTCATAGGCTTCTGACATGTCCGGGAATCTCGCTCCGAATTCAGCTTCGTTCGGCCCGATTAACGGGTTGGTGCCCGTAAAGTTGATGTGGTCTGTAATGATCATCAGATCGCCGGCGCGGAATTCAGTGTTGATACCGCCGGCTGCGTTCGTCACGACGAGAGATTCAACGCCGAGCGCCTTCATCACGCGGACGGGAAATGTGACCTGATCCATTGAGTAGCCTTCATAGTAATGAAAGCGGCCCTGCATCGCGATGACCTGCACGCCTTCAAGCGTTCCCATCACAAGCTGGCCGGCATGGCCTTCTACCGTTGAGACCGGAAAATCAGGGATCGTTTCATATGTAAGCTTGACAGCTCCTTCAATTTCATCGGCCAATACGCCGAGCCCTGACCCTAAAATCAGACCGATCTTTGGTGTTTCTTTCACGTGTTCTTTAATAAATGCAGCAGCACGTTCGATCTTTTGTTTCAAAAAAAGTCCCCCTACTGTAATCTTGATAAAAAGCTTTTTCCGTATTTCGGCTTTTCCGTTTTGAAATTATCCGCAATGGTTGCGCCGATATCGGCAAATGTATCCGCAAGCGGCAGCTGTTCAGTGTGTTTGTGCTTTTTGCTGTACACAAGAAGCGGCACATACTCCCGCGTGTGATCCGTGCCGTGATGGACAGGATCATTGCCGTGATCCGCAGTGATGATAAGCAGATCGTCTTCTTTCATTTTCTCAAACACTTCCGGAAGCCTCGCGTCGAATTCCTCGAGCGCTTTACCGTACCCTTCCGGATCGCGGCGGTGTCCGTACAGCGCGTCAAAATCAACGAGGTTGGCAAAGCTCAGACCCGTAAACTCTTCACCGAGCGTTTCAATCACTTTGTCCATGCCGTCCATATTAGATACCGTGCGGCGGGAAGATGTAATGCCTTCTCCGTCATAAATATCAGAAATTTTGCCGATGGAAATGACGTCTAATCCGCTGTCTTTCATTCCGTTCATTACCGTGCGGCCGAACGGTTTGAGCGCATAATCATGACGGTTCGGCGTGCGTTTGAAGCTGCCCGGTTCTCCGACGAACGGTCTTGCGATAATCCGGCCGACCATGTATTTCGGATCAAGCGTCAGTTCTCTGGCCGTTTCACAGATGCTGTACAGTTCGTCAAGCGGAACGACATCTTCGTGAGCCGCAATCTGCAGCACGGAATCTGCTGATGTATAAACGATCAGCGCACCCGTTTCCATATGTTCTTTTCCGAGCTCATCCAGAATCGCCGTGCCTGAAGCCGGCTTATTTCCGATGATTTTCCGTCCTGAACGCCGCTCAAGTTCCTGAAGAAGTTCATCCGGAAATCCTTCCGGGAACACTTTAAACGGTTTTTCAATGTAGAGGCCCATAATCTCCCAGTGCCCCGTCATCGTATCTTTCCCGTTTGACGCCTCCTGCATTTTTCCGTAGTACGCAAGAGGGTGCTCCGTTTTTTCCACGCCCTTAATGTCTCCGATCAGTCCGAGACCGAGCTGCGCCATATGGGGCATATGTAAGCCGTTCATGTGCTCTGCGATGTGTCCGAGCGTATTTGCGCCTATATCATTAAAATCGGCGGCGTCCGGCGCTTCACCGATTCCGACAGAATCCATTACGATCAAAAATACCCGGTTATATTTGTATTCAGACATCATAAAAGCCTCCTTTTCTTCCATCTGTCCATTGTAGCTTACAGAGGTCAGACAACTCAAGTATAAACCGTTTACATTCTTGCTGACAATGCCGATTCAAATAATTAGAACCTTCTCTGTATTCCGCCAATCCGGCAAAAAAGCCGCGGCCCCTCTGGCAGCGGCTCCTAAGCGCGCGGATGATACTGTTTGTACACGTCCTTCAGCCTTGTTTTCGTCACATGCGTATAAATTTGCGTGGTGGAAATATCGGCATGTCCGAGCATCTCCTGCACGGCGCGCAGATCCGCGCCGTTTTCGAGCAGGTGCGTTGCAAAAGAGTGCCGGAGCGTGTGCGGTGTCAGCTCTTTTTTAATCCCCGCTTCAAGTGCGATTTTTTTCAGGTTTTTCCAGAATCCCTGACGGCTGATCTGCCTGCCGTGATGATTCAGAAAAAGCGCTTCGGTTACGTTTTTCTTTAATAATTTCCCTCTGGCTTTTTCAATGTATGCTTCTATCGCATGAGAAGCGGCTTCACCAATCGGCACAATCCGCTCTTTCCGCCCTTTTCCGAAGCAGCGGACAAATCCCATCGTCAAATGGACGTCGGATAATTTCAGCTCGATCATCTCGCTGACCCTGATGCCGGTTGCGTACAGCAGTTCAAGCATGGCTTTATCCCTGAGACCGAACGGGCTGTCAAGCTTAGGCGTGTCCAATAACCGCTCAACTTCGTGAAGCGCCAATACTTTCGGAAGCGTCCGCTCTGTTTTTTGTGTTTCAATATGTACCGAAGGATCTTTATCCGCGGCTTTTTCCCTTAACAGAAATTGATGAAAAGACCGGATTGACGCCAAATGCCTCGCAGACGTCTTGCCGGATTTCCCGGAGTCCTTTATATGCTTTAAATATTGAATAATATGAAGACGGGTCACATCATTCCATGAAGTGATCTGAAGGCTTTCAGTTAAGAAGAGAGAATAACTTTTCAGATCACGCTCATAGGACATCATCGTATTTTGGGACAGCCCTCTTTCAACCCTCACATAATGGATGAAATCCTTAATTTGATCCTTCACTCTTGATCTACTCCCCGTTTTGGTAAAAAAAGATCAATCGGCCGAACCAGCCGTCTTTCTCCTCATGTTCCGTTTTGGCCACTTTGACGGCGGAGCCTTCCGGTTTATCGTACCGATGATAGTTTTCATACTCTGAATTCACCCATATCATAGCATAATAGAACAGCGCGGTAAAACCTGTGAACAGAATAAACACTTTGATCGTATCCGCGGCTGTTTTTAGGAATCTGCCCATCTTTCGATCGACCCTTTCTGTTGGCGGCTGTTAGTACACCTTATGCCAATTTCAAAGGCTTTTATACATAAAAACAGCAAAAAACCCTTTCCTGGCAGAAAAGGTTCGTAGGCTTTTACTCTGTTTCATCCCCGCGGCAGCGGTGGCAGATTCCGTGAAAAGTCAATCTATGATCTTTAATTTTAAATTTCCAATCACGTTCAATCACTTCTTCAACGTCTTCAAGCAGATCTTCTTCAATTTCATCGACGGCTCCGCACTCCATGCACACCAAATGGTGATGAAAGTGAGCCGCGCCTTCTTTGCGAAGGTCGTAGCGGGATACGCCGTCCCCGAAGTTAATTTTATCAACGACTTTTAGCTCTGTTAATAATTCTAATGTACGGTATACTGTAGCGAGACCAATTTCAGGAGATTTCTCTTTTACGAGGAGGTATACATCTTCTGCGCTTAAATGGTCTTCTTCGTTTTCAAGCAGCACTCTTACCGTTGCTTCCCGCTGTGGCGTAAGCTTGTAGCTTGACGAGTGCAGCTGCTTTTTAATTCGATCAATACGGTTTTCCATGTCTTTCCCTCCTACGCCGCATTCCATGACTCATTATAACAAAATACGCGCAGAGTTCCAACTATAATTATTATAAACTGATAAATAAAAGTATTATCTTGTGATAATCATTCTAAAATATGCGTGATGACAGCTTTTCCATAAACAGCGGAGACACGTATGCTTCGAGCAGCGAAGCGATAACCGAGAAGAAAACGATGAGAATCAGCACGAAGGCATAGCGTCCGAACCATTGGATCGGCGCGTCATGAAGGCTGCGTTTGACAAACAGCTGCCGGATCAGTTTCAGTGAAAAAGCGATGGAGCATGTCCCCATGACAAGATATGCCGGAATGAGAACGATGTTTTGCGGCAGAACCGAAATAAATGACAGGAAAAACCCGTTCATCCCCATCTGATTCACTAAAAAACCGACCGTGAAGCCGACGACGATTCCTTTTAAAAACACCATAATGAAAATAACCGGAAGACCGATCACGGAAATACCGAGGATCCACATCAGCCCCAAATATTTCACATCATGAAAGACGGCCTGCCAAAACATTTCTGAAGCGCCGGCATGTTTTCCGTCAGACAGCTGTCCGAAAAACTTGCTTAAATAGTAATACAGATCTTCTTTCTGCGTGATGGTCATGCTGTTGACGATGATCGCCCCGAAAATGACCCCCATCAAAAACAAGACGAACACAAATATATAAAGTGACAGATGATCCTTTACATGGCGAAAAAACAGTTCTTTGTACGATTGTTTTCTCATACCGCTTTCCTCCCGCTAATCTATTGACTTGATTTAGTAGATTGTATGAAAGAAAAGAGAAAACATGACAGAGAAATCATAGAAAGGCGCGAGATTCGGGCATAAAAAAAGAACCCCCGTCATCACTCCGGTGATCATAGGGGTCCCTTTTTTTATGCTTTATTCTTTCAAGCCTGTCTTTTTTGGTTTTCGTCACTCTTTCATGGGTGCTGAAAGACGGCGACGTCCCCCTTGACAAGACTGCGTCACGCATCCCGTTTCTTTTGAGATGCTCCCGCATTTTTTTCGTTTTGCTCTTCGCCATGTGCCAATCGCTCCTTTTTCCCTTTTCTTTATCATAACAAAAAAATCCAGATGTGTTCATGAATACGGCTCATGTTTCGACCGGTAAGCGCGCAGAGACGTTTTCGCAGATGAATAGCTCCCCATTGCGGCGTATCCGTAAAAAAAACCCATAAAAATCCCCGCATACACGTGTTCATGATGACCGAAAACGATAGACACAACATTTCCGGCAGCAAGGGCAATCGTGGGAACGAATATGCCTGGAACCCGGCAGAACACTTTGATCAGCTGTGTGACGCATAAGACGACCGGCACGCCGATCACAGCATCCCAAATATTTGTATGGATCAGCGGAAAATAATCCACATCGACACCTCTTTATTCCGTCTTTTGCTATCTGTTAGCCTGCCTAAGAATTCCGCTTCCTATTCATGATAAAAAAACAGCACCGGCACATGTCCGGTACTGTAAGAGTTGTTTATTTTCCTGCCGCGGCCCGTTCTACGGCTGCTGATACGGCTTGATGCACGTCCGCATCCAAAGGCTGAGGCACGAGATCGCCGTGTTTCGTGCAAGAGGCGATGGCTTCTGCGGCCGCCACAAGCATTTCATGGTCGATTTTCTTGCTTTTGGCGTTCAGCGCGCCGCGGAAAATCCCCGGGAAGCCGAGAACATTATTGACTGAACGGCCGTCAGCTGCATAAGCGGCTCCGGCTTGTAATGCCTCTTCCGGTTCAATCTCCGGCTTCGGATTAGATAAGGCCAAAATGACATGTCCTTTTCTGACATCCTCTTTTTTAATGAGACCCGGAACTCCTGTGGTGCTGATCACAATGTCACACGTGTCCATTAATTCTTTGATGCTTCCAAGCGGCTGACCTCCGTACTGAGCGAGGCGGTTCATTGCGTCTTCTGATTTGTCCGTTCCGCAGACCGCTTTGACTCCGTATGCCATAAACATGCGGCAGATGGCGACGCCTGCCGCGCCGAGACCGATCTGACCGACCTTCGCTTCTTTTAAATCAAGACCGGCGCTTTTACAAGCGGAAATGGCGGCGGCGAGCGTGACGACCGCCGTGCCGTGCTGGTCATCGTGCATAACCGGAATGTCCAGTTCTTCTTTAAGGCGGTCTTCAATGTCAAAGCAGTGAGGCGAACCGATATCTTCAAGCAGAATTCCGCTGAACCCCGGAGAAATATGTTTTACCGTGCGAATGATTTCTTCCGGATCAGAGGTATCGAGCAAAATCGGAATTCCGCTGATACCCGCCAGCTGGTCAAAAAGCGCGGCTTTCCCTTCCATTACGGGCATTCCGGCGACAGAGCCGATATTGCCGAGGCCGAGAATCGCCGTGCCGTCGGTGACAATGGCGACAGAATTGCTGATTGTCGTATAGATGGACGCTTTTTCTGGCTCGTTTTCAATCAGTCTGCACACATCGGCGACACCCGGCGTATAAACACGGCCAAGCTCAGCCAATGTCCGGATCGGCATTTTGCTTTTCATCTGAATTTTGCCGCCTTCATGAGCAGAGAGCACTTCATCTGAGACTGTATGAAGACGGATGCCTTCACCGAGAGCTTCAATGGCTTGAATGATTTCCTGCAGCTGCTCTTCGTTTTCAGCCTGCACCGTAATGTTGCGCATTGTGTAGTTCGGGCCGACTTTAACGGTTTCAACTTCCCCGATATCTCCGCCCATCACTCCGATGGCGGTTGCCACTTTTCCGAGATTTCCGGGAACAGTCGGCGTTTCAATCATTAACGTCCGAATCATATGCTTTGTAATCATGAAATGAACCTCCTAACCCAATTTTTGAGATTGCAAGGATTTTTCTTTCGTGTACCAAATGAATTTCCCCGTGTATCCGTACAATATTGCCAGTCCGATAGATACAAAACTGAGCCACATGAACGGCAGATAAGAAAATGTGGATACGCCGAGAATGCCGGCCATATAGATACCGTTATCAGACCACGGCACCATCCCTGAAGTAAGCGTGCCGCCCACCTCTGCGTTCCGGGATAAAACTCTTCTGTCAAGTTTCAGTTTATCATAACTGTTCTCCATGATTTTCGGCGTCAGAATCAATGACACGTACATCGCACAGCCGAAAATGTTTCCTAAAAGGGCGACGATCAATGTCGAAAGCGTTACATTTCCCGGTGTGGTCAGCTTTTTCTCAAAAGTTGAGACAATCACTTTTAATACGCCGAGCTTCTCAAGAATTCCTCCAAAACCAAGACCGAACAGGATAACGACTAACGTATCCAGCATACCGGTAATGCCTCCGCGGTTTAACAGGCCGTTTAAAAATTCGACGTCCGTTTTAATAGAAAAACCATTATAAGCAGTCGCGATGGCACTGGCAAAATTCATTCCCTGAAAGACGGAAGCCCAGATTGCGCCAAGCAAAGCACCGATGATAATAACGGGCATAGACGGCTTTTTCAAAATCAGAAGGACAACGACGACAACAGCCGGAATGAGCATCCATATATGAATGTCAAACGTTTTCTGCAATGAAGATTTTAAAAATTCCACTTTGTCGAGATCAATATTTTTTCCGCCGTATATAAATCCCGTTACGGTAAATAGAATGGCCGTAATAATATAGGACGGAATTGACAGATACATCATCGCTCTGACGTGTGACAGCACATCCACCTTAGAAAGCGTGGAGGCAAGCACCGTACTGTCAGACAGCGGTGAAAGCTTGTCTCCGAAGTAAGCGCCGGACAAAACGGCTCCCGCTACGATCGGAAGCGGTATACCCATTCCCTCTCCGATGGCAATCATGGCGATTCCCGCGGTTCCCACGGTTCCCCACGACGTTCCGGTCGCAACGGACATAACGGAACAAATAACCAGTGTAGCAAGCAGGAAAACATGAGGATTAATAAACTCTAAACCATAATAAATTAACGTCGGCACAACGCCGCCGGCAATCCATGTCCCGATGAGCGCACCGACCGAAACAAGAATCAACACCGCTTCAAGACCGTTTGATATCCCGGTGACAATCGAAGCCTGCAAGTCTTTATATGAATATCCCAGCCTGACTCCGAGAATAATAGCGAAAAACCAGGATATTAATAGAGCTAGCTGGATCGGCAAGTCTAAAAACACTGTGAACGATAAGACAAGTGCTAAAAACCCGAATAATAAGATAATAATTTCCAATAAATTCGGCAATCTGACCTCTTTCATAAGAAAATCCCCCTAGAAGAAAAAAGCTAAAACGCTTTCATCAAATGATATAACAAATTATACTATACTGCCTCATCCCTTTGTATGGCAACCGCCTATTCACTAAAAAACGTGAAAAGGCGGCTGTTATTGCTTTAAAATTTATTTTTCTAATAGATCTTTTCCGGCAATCCCCGGTTTTGTCATTTCATACGGATTCAAAATGATATCCAATTCTTCTTCTGTCAGTACATCATTTTGAAGGCAAAGATCTCTTACAGATTGCCCCGTCATGATTGCTTCACGGGCAATTCGCGCAGCCGCTTCATACCCGAGGTGCGGATTGACCGCTGTAATGACGCCGACGCTTTTTTCCACGTATTGCTTCAGGCGTTTTTCGTTGGCTTCAATTCCCGCCAGACAATGATCGGTAAATGAACGGAACCCGTTATTCATGATGCTGATGGATTGAAGCAGGTTAAATACGAGTACCGGCTCCATTACGTTAAGTTCCAGCTGGCCCGCTTCTGAAGCGAGGCAGATCGTATTGTCATTCCCGATGACCTGGAAGGCGATTTGGTTGATCAGCTCTGCCATTACAGGGTTGACTTTCCCAGGCATAATGGATGATCCCGGCTGACGGGCGGGCAGTGAAATTTCCGCAAGTCCCGCGCGCGGACCCGAAGCCATTAAGCGCAGATCGTTGGCGATTTTAGACATGTTCATCATGCATACTTTCAACGCGGCTGAAACTTCCGTATACGCATCAGTGTTTTGTGTGGCGTCAACCAAATGGCCGGCGCCGACAAGCGGCAGTCCGCTGATGTCAGCCAGGTGCTTCACAACCTGTTCTATGTAGCGCGGATCGGCGTTAAGTCCCGTACCTACGGCCGTTGCCCCCATGTTTACTTCATACAGATGCTGGCGGGATTGTTTAATTCGCTTTATGTCACGCTCAAGCACGCGGCTGTATGCTTCAAATTCCTGTCCGAGACGGATCGGCACAGCGTCCTGAAGGTGTGTGCGCCCCATTTTAATGACAGAATCAAATTGTTTCGCTTTATCTTTAAAGACACTGAGCATATGCGCCATCGTATCAAGGAGCTTATCCAAAAGTTTCAAGGTTGAAATATGGATTGCCGTCGGAAACACGTCGTTCGTCGATTGTGACATGTTGACGTGTGTGTTCGGGCTGAGGTGAATGTATTCACCTTTTTTATGCCCCATGATTTCAAGAGCCCTGTTGCCGATTACTTCGTTGGCATTCATGTTCATGGACGTTCCGGCTCCCCCTTGGATCGGATCGACGATAAATTGGTCATGCCATTTTCCCTCAAGAATTTCATCTGCGGCCTGTACAATCGCATTTCCGATTCCTTCATACAGCCGTTTTACATCCATGTTGGCAAGCGCCGCCGCTTTTTTGACGATGGCGAGCGCATTAATCATTTCTTCGTGGATGCGGTAGCCGGTAATCGGAAAGTTTTCTTTCGCGCGCAGCGTTTGTATTCCGTAATACACATCAGCTTCAATTTGTTTTTCTCCGAGGAAATCTTTTTCCTGACGATATTCTTTTTGCGCGTTTGTCATGCTAAAACCCTACTTTCTCTTTGTGGTAGTCATGTTTTTACAGTACAACGTCGTCTGCGATCGGTGTCTCCATAATGTTTTTGACTTCAGCCAAGTTGTGAGACTGGCCGAGCGCCCACATTAATTTCGGCACGATGGCTTCCGTGTTCATATTTCTGGAGCGGATAATGAGATCTTGATTAACTCTTCGGCCGACTTCATAGACGCTCATGTCCTCTCCTTCTTCAAGACATTGTGTCGTAATGACGACGACAATGCCGCTTTCAATCATTTCATTGACTTTGGCGAGAATGTCTCTTCCTTCAAACGGCACGCCGCCGCTGCCGTAGCTTTCAATGACGATTCCTTTGTACATGCCCTTTAATGCGTCAAACATTTCCGGTTTCAGCCCCGGGTGTAGCTTGAGCAGGCACACGTCCGTGCAAAGTGAAGTATTGACCGTAAAAGCATCGTCTTTTGGCATGTGCACTTGTTTGTTGTATTCAATTCCGTTTTCGGTAATAAACGCGATATACGGATAGTTAATGCTCTCAAATGCATCATAGCTTTTCGTTCTTAATTTAATGGCGCGTGTGCCTTGAATGACTCTGCCGTCAAATACGACGTATACGCCGCCCACTCCTTCACATGCGAAGCGGATCGCGTCCGTGATATTTTTTTTGGCATCGGTTTTTTGAAATGTAATCGGGATTTGCGAACCCGTAATGACGATCGGTTTATCAGCATGCTGAAGCATATAAGACAGTGCCGCTGATGTATAGGCCATTGTGTCTGTTCCGTGCGTAATGACGAACCCGTCATATGCGTCATATTTTTCTTTGACAGCATTTGCGATTTCGGCCCAGTATTCAGGCTGCATATTTGTGCTGTCGATGTTCATTAACGAATGGGTTTCCATCGTGTAATCGTTATCAAGTTTTGATACGTAGGTTAACAATTCGTCTGCTTTCACCCCGGGTGCAAGCCCGTTTTCTCCTTCGACTGAGGCGATTGTTCCTCCGGTTGTTAACAGCAATAATTTTTTCATACCCTGCACCTCTTCATCCATTTCTCAAGATGTGTTAAGCATTCGCTTTTCGCATACTTTTAATCAAATTATAGACAGACGAATGAAATTAATCAAGTGATTATTATTCAATTCGCGTACACTTTTGCATATCGATATGATATAATTTGCTCAAGTGAAAAGGAGCGGTTTTGAATATGAATTTAGATCGTTTAACTGAACTGAGAAAAAAGAAAAATTGGTCTCTTCAATATACGGCTGACCGTCTCGGCATCGCCAAAAGCACGTACGCCGGGTATGAATCAGGATACCGGCGTCCGTCATTCGAGGCGCTGGGCACGCTTGCCGATCTGTTTGACACGACGTGCGACGATTTACTGGGGCGCACTGAAAAAAAGGCGGAGCCGTTTGCCCAGACCATCGAATTAACAAACGCCGCACAAGGCCGCGGCATACTGACCGTTGACGGACAGCCGCTTAACCAGGATGAAATCATCGAATTGATTGCGTTTGTCCGCACGAAAAAGAAGGTGCAGGAGGAGCTCCGCTAAAAACCGGCTTTTACGGCTTGATTCTGCCGTACGTCCCTCCGCCCCCGGCCTCAAGGACAAGCTGCCCGGTGCGCGCTTTATGAATGACAGCCGCTATTTTAGGCTGGACGACACGCGCCAATTCCTCTTCTTGCGCCTGATGAAGAATCGCCATCTCCGTCCCGAAAGCCCGCTTCAGTTTTTCTAACGTTTTCGGCCCGACCCCGGGAATGAACTGCAGCGGGATTTGATGAATATACGGCGGCCGCGGCACGCGGCTTTTTTTCGGGCCGCTCAGTTCCTCCAGCCGTTCACTGACCCCTTTTGTCTTTGTTTTCCCCCCGCACTCCGGACATACGGTAGCTCCTTTTTCAACCGGGCTGCCGCAGCGGTCGCAAGCCGTCCGGTAATACTTCCCGAGCTTCGGGTTCAGCCCGTAATTCGCCGTGATTTTTCTTCCGTCCTTCCCTTTTAAAGCCAGCGAAAATTCCGTGAAATTCGCTTCTTTAAGAAGCATTTCATTATATTCTCTGCCGATTTTTCCTAAGGAATGCGCATCAGAATTTGTTAAAAATGTATACGGATCAAGTTCTGCTACCCGCGAAGCCATGTCGGTGTCACAGCTTAACCCGAGTTCCGCCGCGTCAATGAGCGACGGGTCGAAAACCTCTGTCAAAGAAGATCTGACCCCTTTTCCGTACAGGCTTTTATGCGGGGTGAACATATGGGCGGGAATAAACAGCCCGCCCAATTCCTTTGTTTTCCTTTGAAGATTCAAACCGGTTTCATAAATGCGCTGGGAACTGAGATGGATATTTTTAAGCCTTTTTGCAAGCCACTCAGAAAACATCTTCATTTCGGCAAGAGACGGCATAAAGACGAGAACGTGAATCGGCCCGCGGCATGTGTGATCATAGATTTCAAGCTCACTGCCCAACAGAAGCGTCGTATTCCGATACCGGATGCCGCCTTCTTTCAGCTCACGGTATCTGCCTTCATCAATTCCGCGCTCGATTTCTTCTATGACTTCCGGGGAATGGCAGTCGATGATGCCCAATAGTTCAATTCCCTTCCCCTCACTGGCTTCTTCTAAAATCCGGTGCAGCGTCAACGTTTTGGCCCCGGTGATTTTGACCGGTTTTCCCGTATAGGTGCGGCCGACATGAATATGCAGATCCGCATAGATGGTTTTCATCATTTTTCCTTCAGCGCTTCTTTCAGCTGGAGATACTGAATCGCGTACGCCGTTTTTGCGTCATACACCCTGCGGGATTCAATCAGCTTCACGGCCTCTTCAAGCGTGACCTGCATGACTTCGACAAATTCATCCTCATCCAGCTCTCGTTTTTCTTCCAGCGGCGAAAGCCCTTCCGCAAGAAAGAGATGCACGATTTCATCAGCAAACCCGGGTGATGTATAAAAAGCGGTGATTTTCGTCAAGGTTTCCGCCGTATATCCCGTTTCTTCCTCGAGCTCTCTTAACGCCGTATGTTCCGGCTCTTCCCCCTTTTCAAGCTTCCCGGCCGGAATTTCAACGATTGTCCGTTCCAGCGGCTTTCTGAACTGGTTCACCAAAATGATTTTTCCTTCTTCGGTTACCGCAAGTACGGCCACCGCTCCCGGATGTTTGACGATTTCCCGCTTGCTTGTTTTTCCGTTCGGGAGCTCTACGTCCTCTAAGTAAAGATCTATGACTTTCCCGTCATACAGCTTTTTTTTCGCAAGTGTTTTTTCTTCTAAATGTTTCATCATGTCATCTCCCGTTCTGTCTCTCTATTATGCCTCATATATTTTATCATACATGCATGAGAGGGAGGTGCTTTTCGATTGAAGGTGTACCGGAAGGATAAGAGTATCGTATTGGTCGGAAAGGCGTGGGAAGTGCGGGCTAAACTGAAAGAATACGGACGGACATTCCGCTATGTCGGAGATTGGATCACCGGGCCTTAACAGTTGAAAACTTCGCGCCTTTATATTACGGTCAATAAAAGACTATAAAAAGGAGCGAAACGATGAGAAAACGCACACTGGGACATTCTGATTTAGAAATAAGCGAAATCGGGCTCGGCTGTATGTCGCTGGGCACGGATAAAGCTAAAGCGCTGTCTATTTTGGATGAAGCGATCGAGCTTGGAATCAATTATTTAGATACCGCTGATCTTTATGATTTCGGCAGAAATGAGGAAATTGTCGGGGAGGCCGTCAAAAACCGCAGGCACGACATCATTTTAGCCACGAAAGCCGGAAACCGCTGGAATGATGATAAAGACGGCTGGCATTGGGACGCTTCCAAAGGATACATAAAAGAAGCGGTCAAAAACAGCCTGCGCCGGCTGAAAACGGACTATATCGACCTTTATCAGCTGCATGGCGGCACGATGGAAGATCATATTGACGAAACGATCGAAGCTTTTGAGGACTTAAAACAGGAAGGTGTCATCCGGTATTACGGCATTTCCTCGATTCGTCCGAATGTTATTAAAGAATATGTGAAAAAATCAAATATCACCAGCGTTATGATGCAATACAGCCTGCTGGACCGGCGTCCCGAGGAGTGGCTCCCCCTTTTAGAGGAGAACGGAATCAGCGTAGTCGCAAGAGGGCCTGTCGCTAAAGGGCTTCTTACGGAAAAACCGCTTGATCAAGCGGCCGCAAGCGTAAAAGAGAACGGCTATTTAACATATTCTTTTGCAGAACTGGCAGAAACCAAAAAAGCGATCAGCGCTGCCGCACCTGACTTGAGCATGACGGAGCTTTCTCTTCAATACTTACTGTCACAGCCGGCCGTCGCTTCTGTCATCACCGGAGCCAGCTCACTTGAGCAGCTGAGAGAAAACTGTTCGGCTGCAGAGGCCCGTCGTTTAAGCAGCCGGGAAATCAAAGCTCTGCAATACCATACAAAACGGGACGTATACGAAGCCCATCGTTCTTAAACAATAAAACCGGCACCTTTTCAGATGCCGGTTTATTTATATTTGTGCCAATCGAGACTGCTTTCATTCAGCAGCTCTTCAAAGCTTTTATGTTTTTCTTTTTCTTTTCGTTTTCTGATTTGTTCCGCCTTTTGCTGCGCCTGTTTTTTCTCGTCTTCTTCCTTCAGCTCACTTTTCATTTGCAAAAGCCTGGCCTTCAGATCTTCCTCCAGATCGTCTTTTAAGCTGTGTTTTTCTTTAGGCAGCTGCTTTTTCATCATTACGCCCCCCGTATCTGAATATGGTGAAGCAAGTGTACCACGGAGCGCTGGAGGCCGGCAACGTTCACGGTCCTGAAAAGCCGGAGGAAGGATTTTTCATATTAAAGGAGGGTGCCTGTGTGAAAAAATGGCTGGCGGTGTTCGGTTCGGCTTGCGCAGTCTTTTTGGCTGCCGGATTCGCTTTTACGAATCTGATTATGTTTATGAAGAAAAAGACGGATGAAGATATCATGAAAAAAGAAACGGCGGACGGGCATGATAGATTTGATTCCTTTCAGGCCGTGGAAAAAGAAGAGGCCGTCATCCTGTCACGCCACGGGTATGAGATCAAAGGCTTTTACGTCGCCCCGCATCATACGGCAAACACCATGATTATTTGTCACGGCGTTACCGTAAATTCGTTCAATTCATTGAAATACATGGATTTATTTTTAGATTTAGGCTGGAATGTGCTCGTATATGACCACCGCGGGCACGGAAAAAGCGGCGGCAGAACGACGAGCTACGGCTATTTTGAAAAAGATGATTTGGAAGAAGCCGTGAATTGGGTGAGACACAAAACCGGAGACGTCGGTCAAATCGGCATACACGGCGAATCGATGGGAGCGGTGACGGCCTTATTATACGCGGGCGGGCATCAGGATGAAAACGGCGCTGATTTTTATATTGCGGACTGTCCGTTCGCAAGCTTTCGCGATCAGCTCGCCTACAGACTGAAGCGGGAGTTCCGGCTGCCTCCGTGGCCGCTTCTGCCTTTGGCTGATTTCTTTTTGCGGATGAGAGAAGGATACCGTATCCGTGATGTATCGCCTCTATCGGTTATCAGCCGAATCCGGCAGCCCGTGCTGTTTATTCACAGTAAGGAAGATGATTATATACCTTCCGCTTCTTCCGAATTGCTGCACCGCAGAAAACGCGGCCCTAAGATGCTCTATCTGGCCGAATCGGGCGGGCATGCCATGTCGTACACCAAAAATCCGGAGAGCTACCGTAAAGCCGTTCAAACCTTTTTAGATACCATGACGCAAACGTAAAAAAGCGAAAGAACGTATGCTGGTTCTTTCGCTTTCCCGTCATAAAACGTCGGTAATCCCGTCCATATTTTCTCCGATCCAGTCAATGGCGAGGTCGATTGTCGTAAACTCCTGCGCTTTGAAGGTCATCTCATCCTGAAGCAGCCAGACATCCTTCTGAACGGATTCAGCGCCTCCGATGGACCAGTGCAGCAGACTGTACGGGTGGTTGTTGTTCAGAAAGGATACCCACGTTTTATGCTGTGCCGTCTGTTTAATGGCTTTCAGCTTTTGATTCACTTTCCGTTTCTCCCTGCTTTACTAATATGCTCATTCTCGGGCTCAGCATCTCTGCCGGGCTTTTTAAGACGAGCGTTTTTGCCTTTTCATTGTAATCGATTGTCATTTCCTCGTCAAAAAACACTTTTTGTGAGGTCTGGATGTAAAGCGGAAGTCCGTTGGTTTCAATGGCTTCGCATTGTCCCGTTAATTCGCCCGCCAGCCAGATGGTCGGCACACCGCTCACCGCGCACCCGCAGCCTTCTGCGTCATAGCGGAGCTGCGCTTTTTTCCCCGGGTTGGCGTCCATCGCCTGCTGAAGTGTGTGTTTCGCCGCATCCGTCACATGTATTTGCATAGATGATCCTCCGTTTTTCATTTTCGCCATTGTAGCATACCGAGCCGCTGTATGCATTGTTTCTGCTTTCTTTACAGCAGCCCGCTCTCCCAGTCCTTTGCCTCTTGTTCAGCCGCCTTGATCCAGTCATTTTTCCCTTCACTATACTTTGCCATATCGTATGGGTATGTCTTAGCGAGGTGCCGTTTCAGTTCCATGTATTGAGCCGCTTTTTCAGGCTTTGCGGTGAGGTAATCCCGGAACAGCAGATGACGCTTCACGTCCGGATGGCCTGTTTCGTATATGTGGACGTGGTGTGTGCGCTTGCTGCCGCCTTTTTGAAAGAAACGCCGGCCCTCTATCCCGTTTTCCCCTTTCGCCTCATAGCCGAGTGCTTCCAGCTGCGGACTGAATCGGTCGGCATCCGAAATATCTTTGACCTCCGCCAGTATATCGATGACGGGTTTGGCGGCCATCTGCGGGATGGAGGTGCTGCCGATGTGGCTGACAGAATGAAGTGCTGGGCCGAAGATTCGGATCAAGTCTGTCTTCTCTCTTTCAAACATTTCTTTCCATTCCGGCTTGTACGGAACAACTTCCGCTTTCCTCTTCGGATAAAGATGAAAAAACGAGAGGGTCAGCCCTTCCGGCGTCTCTATCTGTCCGGCTTCCGTGAACCCGGTTTTTAAATAGAGAGAGACTGCCGGAACGTTTTGGCTGGCGGTAGCCGCCTCTATTTTTTGGGCGTCCCGGTTCTCGTCTATCACAAATTGAAGAAGCGCCCGTCCGATTCCTTTCCGAAAGCCTGAAGGATGCACCGTCAGCCTGCATATGACAAGGTCATATCCCTTTTTTTCATACGAAATGACGCCTGCAAGCTGATCTTTTTCCTTGAAACCGGCAAACGTCTCCCGTGACCGCTGTATATCATCAGGTGTTTCATGCAGGGCGGGAATGCCGAAAAAGCCGATCAGCTCTGCTTCTTTTTGATAAGAGCAGCGCTGAACCGCCGCAATTTCCCGCGCGGTCTGTTCTTGTGTATGCTGTAAAAATATAATCAATCTTCCGCCCCTTTTGACGCAAACATCCGCTGTGACTCCGTCTTCGTAATGCGGACCGCGTACGCTTCATACCAGGCGCTTTTTCCTTTTTGTTTTGCCGCCTGGTGGTCAGTATGATCTTTCCACCTTTTAATCGCCTCCAGGCTGTCCCAGTAGGAAACCGTGATGCCGCAGCCGTTTTCCTCCCGAACGCTTTCCGCGCCTAAAAAGCCCGGCTGTCCGCCTGCCAAATTCATCATGCGCTCTGCCGTATGTTCATATTCCTCATCATATTTTCCCTTTATTGATGAAAAAATGACCGCATAATAGGGCGGTTTGGGCGTGTCAGCTAAAAAACCCATATTCATCCCCCTCATATGTATTTCACAAACAGAATCCGGTCTTCTCCCGGACCGTCATAATTCGCAAAAACAGGGATTCCGTTTACGGTTTTGGTTCCTTTTTCAACTTCAAAGCCTAATTTTGTATGATAAGCGATTGATACTTTATTGACAGGTGCCGTCACGCAATTGACTTTTGTGCAGCCCCTTTTCTTCACCGTCTCCATAAATCGGTCGTAGAGCTGTTTTCCAATTTGCATTTTTCTGAAATCCGGATGCACACCCGAAAAATGAATGTAGGCTGTCTCAGGGTCTGATTGTGACTGAAAACCGATTAAAAAACCGGTCATTCCCTCCGGCCCGTACGTGATAAAGCTTGTGTCCTGAAAATGTTCAAAAAACAAGCGCGGCAGTTTGTCTTTCATCTGCCTGCCGCCCCACCATTCATTCAAAACAGACGTAACCATTTCATAGTCTTCAGAGGTAATTGTTCGAATATCCATTATCGATTGACTCTCCTTTTCGTCCGGCAAAATGAATGTCAGCTCTTCTCATTGGAATATAAAAAATTATATGTGGGTTGTTTGCAATTGTAAATGATTTCTTTTCAAGCAAACGAATCAGCACGTCTTCCAGCCGGGGAATGATTTACCAGTATAAACGTAATCATTGTTCGGGTACAATGAAAAACAGAACAAACGTTCCCGGAGGTTTTTTTATGGCTGATATTCTTCTTGTTGATATGCAATCGTTTTATGCGTCTGTGGAAAAAGCGGAAGCGCCTCATCTCAAAAGCCGGCCCGTGATTGTCTCGGGAGATCCCGAAAGACGTAGCGGCGTCGTGCTTGCGGCTTGTCCGCTCGCCAAACGATACGGCGTAAAAAATGCCGAACGGCTGTGGGAAGCGCAGGCCAAATGTCCCGACGCCGTTATTGTCCGTCCGAGGATGCAGCGGTATATTGATGTATCCGTCATGATTACCGAACTGTTTGAACGGTATACCGATCTTGTAGAACCCTACTCCATCGATGAGCAGTTTCTCGACGTGACCGGAAGCAGGCGGCTGTTCGGTGATCCTTTTACAATTGCCGAAAGCATTCAGCAAGCGATTATGCGTGAATTCGGAATTTATGCCCGTGTCGGCATCGGGCCGAATAAGGCGCTCGCGAAAATGGCTTGCGACCATTTTGCCAAAAAAAACGCATCCGGCATCCACAGATTGGATATGTCAAATATCAGGCAGGATCTGTGGCCGCTGCCGGTCGGAAAATTATTCGGCATCGGAAAACGGATGGAGCATCATTTAAGACGGATGGGCATCAGCACAATCGGCGGGCTTGCCGGGCACCCCGCCGAATTGCTGAAAAAACGCTGGGGCATTAACGGCGAATTGCTTCAGCGGACAGCCCGCGGCATCGATCCCTCTCCGGTCACCGTCAACACGCACAGCCGGCAAAAAGCGATCGGCCATAACATGACCCTCCCGAGAGACTACAGCCGCTTTGAGGATATCAAAGTCGTGCTGCTGGAGTTAAGCGAAGAAGTGGCCCGCCGCGCCCGTTTCAAACAATACATCGGCCATACGGTTTCGGTCAGCATCAGAGGCGCTGATTTTGAATTCCCTTCAGGTTTTCACAGACAGAGAAAGCTGGTGTCTCCGACTAATTTCGGAATGGATATTTTTAAAGCAGCGGTCAAGCTCTTCAAAGAGCATTGGAACGGTGAGCCCGTCCGCAGCGCCGGCGTCTCCCTTTCCCAGCTGGAGCCTTGTGATTATGTTCAGCTGAGCCTGTTCGATGCCCAGGAAAAAAAGATCAGTCTCGGCAAAGTATTGGATGATATTCATGAGCGGTACGGCCCTGCGTCGCTCCTCCATGCCGCTTCACTGACAGAGGCAGGCCAAGCCTTTTACCGGGCTGAAAAAATCGGCGGGCACTACAAATAATTTGAGGTGATATACATGAATCCGAACAAATTAACACCCGGGTATAATGTCATGTGGGAATCAAGCCGGATGATGCTGCCCGAACATCGGGAGCAGCTGCTTGCAAAAAAACGAAAAGAACGGGAATTCCGGCCTCCGGAACTGAGCGAAGAGCAACTGAACGACATGAACCGCATCATTGCGGCGTCGATTGAAGAAGACAGGGCCATCTCGGTCACCTACGCTTCAGCACACGGCCCCCGCCGCTTTTGGGGATGGGTAAAACAAGTGAGGCATGACGAAAAACGTTTAAAAATCATAAACGATGAAGATGCGTTAACGCTGCCGTTTCATCGTATTCTCTCAGCTGAATTGGAATAAAAATCCTACCCCGGCCTGACAGAAAATATGATAGAAGAGTGGGAGGATCACATGATATTTAGTAGAATAAAGATGAATG
This sequence comes from Bacillus sp. JNUCC-22, assembly GCF_018861275.1. Lineage (NCBI taxonomy): Bacteria > Bacillati > Bacillota > Bacilli > Caryophanales > Bacillaceae > Bacillus > Bacillus sp. JNUCC-22. Next base: position 2,282,464 of record NZ_CP076408.1, read on the forward strand.
ACAAGAATAGGAGAATATACGATGGATCAATTTATAGAAAAAATGCTGGGACAAGCCCTCCGCCAGTATGGACGGAATGTGTCGACAGATCCGCTGAGCCCCTATGAAAAACAGAGTTTAAAAAAAGCTTTAGAAGAAAGAAGGAATGAAGAACCCGATGAGGATCTCCATGCCCATGTAGAAGATATTATCTACGATTACGTCACCAATCAGGGGCAGTTTTCCTGACACGGACGTTTATGCACCGGGCGATAAGGGAAACGTCCGAGAGTAAACCCTTAAAGATTGCGTGGTGCAGGATATGCCTATCGGGCCTTATTTCAGGATCGGCTATGCCGTTCTTCTGTTATTTCTCATCATTTATCTCGGAACATTAATAGACTTTTTGTTCCAGCCTGTTGTGATTACGGTTAAAACCTTGTTTCCGCCTATTGTATTATCGGGCGTCCTTTACTATTTGTGCCGCCCGCTCGTCAGACTGCTGCATGCGAAATTAAAGCTGCCCGAAGGAATCGCGATTTTAACGATTTATGCGGGAACAGCCGGCCTTTTTGTCCTCTTCCTTTATACGGCGGGCCCTGCCGTTCAAAAACAGTTTACAGCCTTCACAGATCATATTCCGGAGCTTTCCGCAAAAGCTGAAAAAAATTGGATCGGGCATCTTCAGGACAGCAAATGGTTTTCCCGGCTTCAGCATGGGGATTCCTTTAAAAAATTAGCGGACAAAGCCGCAAATTATTCCGGTTCAATCGCTGATTCTCTCAGCAGCCTGGCCGGTACGGCTGCCAATGCCGCCATCACCGCCGCCATTATTCCGTTTGCGCTGTATTACATGTTAAAAGAAGGAAACAAAGCCCCCCGGCGACTGCTGCGGCTTCTTCCGGAAAAACATCAAAAAGAAGGAAAACAAATCCTTCAGGACATGGATGAAGCTCTCAGTTCATACATACAAGGACAGCTGCTCGTCAGTTTTTGTGTCGGCGTACTCGTCACAATCGGCTATTTTATAATCGGGCTCGATTATCCGCTCGTTCTGGGCGCGTTCGCCATGGTGACAAACCTGATTCCGTTTATCGGGCCTTGGATCGGCACATTTCCCGGAGTCATTGTCGAATTGTTCGATTCACCGACCGAGGCGGTGCTGGTGATTACGGTCGTCGTCATTGTCCAGCAGCTTGAAAGCCAGCTGATTTCCCCGCAAATTATGGGACGGAAGCTGGACATTCACCCGCTGACCATTATTTTTCTTCTGCTTGCCGCCGGTAAATTCTCAGGAATTGCCGGGATGCTGCTGGCCATTCCGGGATATGCGGCCGCAAAAGTGGTCATAAGCCACATGCAGAAACTATTCATTCTCAGAAAAAAACAAAGCTAAGAGAGAAATGAGAAATGATTCATCCCCCATGTCTTCACATCGGTCAAAATGAAAAAACGGCGGGCTGAAGAAGCCCGCCGCACACGGAGGTAAAAAAGATGAACATCGGTGATGTCATTTTTCAATTGATTTCATTTATTGCAGCCGCGGTTTTCCTGTTTGCCGTGATATACGTATTCAGAAGCTTGAAGCAGCGCCGCATACAATTGGACAGAATCGAAAAGAAACTCGACGCGCTGCGCGAAGAAAAAAACGAAAAGTTATAGTTCATTCAGAAGCAGAAGCAACGAGCTCCACTTTTATCCGATCCGGGTCCTCCGTGTATACGGCGTAATGCGTGCTTCCGCCTGCATATGGATGGCGGTCCCTGTAAAGCACGGGGCATCCTCTGGCAAGCAGCTTTTCTGTCATCTCGTCAACCTGCTCTCTTGATGCAGCATGAAAAGCCAGATGGTTCAGCCCGACCCGGCATCTGTGGTACTCCGGTGTTAAAAAACGCTCCTCTGTCTGTACAAGCACAACATAAAATCCTGCGTTTTTCCAGCTGATGCCGGAGTCCCAATTTTGAAATTCCCTATAACCGAGCTCACCTAAAAACCATCCCCAAAACCGGGCGGAGGCTTTCAAGTCAGATACATACAATTCAATATGATGCATCATAATATTCGCTTCCTCCTCACATCACACCCGCCTTACCAGCACCTCTTCAACTTTATGGCCGTCACCTTTTCTCAAAATCAAATCGGATCTGAATTTTGTCGGCAGGATATTTTCATACAGATTCGGACGGTTGACGCTCTCCCAAATGGAGGCGGCCATAGTATCCGCTTCTGCATCAGACAAATCCTTAAATTTATGAAAATAAGAAGCCGGATCCTGAAAAGCGGTTTCTCTTAAGAGGCGGAAACGCTCCAAATACCACGTGAAAATCCGGCTTTCTTCGGCATCCACATAGATCGAAAAATCAAAGAAATCCGATACAAAAATCCGTGGATCTTCCCTGTCGTCCTCTAAGGTCGGCGACTGCAGGACATTGATTCCTTCGATAATAACGATATCCGCACCTTCGACAACCTCGACGGCGCCCTCTTCCCTGTCATACGTAAGATGGGAATATACGGGCGCCTCCACTCTCTCTTTCCCCGACTTTATATCGTTCAGAAACTCAAGCAGCGCTTTCACGTCGTAGCTTTCCGGGAATCCCTTTCTGGACAGAAGGTTTTTCCTTTTTAATTCCGCCGTCGGATACAAGAAACCGTCGGTTGTCACCAGGCTCACCTTCGGCCTGTCCGGCAGACGGGAAAGAAGCTTTTGCAAAATTCTCGCCGTCGTGCTTTTGCCGACGGCGACGCTGCCCGCGATTCCGATGATAAACGGGATTTTCGCTGAATGCGGATGCTTAAGAAACACATTGACATGCTGATTCCGTCTTGCGGCAGACGTGACATGAAGATGGAGAAGGCGCACAAGCGGAATGTAGATCGTTTCTACTTCTTCCACCGACAGGTAGTCATTCAGCCCCTCTACCGCCTTGGCTTCTTCCTCTGAAACGGCAATGGAAAGATGGCCGCCGAATCCGGCCCACGACTCGCGGCTGTGCTGCGTATACAATGTATGTAAGTTCAATTCTTTACTTTTCACAATTCACACCAATCTCTCTGTATGGCTTTCCGATAAAAAAACAAACGCTTACAAAGATTGTAACGGAAAACCGCTTCACTGTCTGCCCATTTTTTTCAAAAATGAGGAACCGATCCGGCTGTACTCTTCCATTTCCTCCTCCGGAACCATGCTTCCGCCGGTGCTCCACACAAGGTGCACGGCATTTTCCATCTCAAGCCCCCGCTCTTTTATATAACGGTTTCCGGCTTCGGTCTGAACGACCTTGACGGCCCCGGCCAGTCCGGCGAGTGCAGAGGGTTCAAGGCTCTTATTCTCGGCCGCCCTTAATTGATAAAGCAGCGAAAAAAGCGTGCCGTCATCGGCGGTATAACAGCCGCTGATTATAGGCTCCATCAGAGGGCCGGCCAGTCCGGACGGCCTTCCCACCGCGAGTCCGTCGGCGGCCGTTTGATTATCAAGACCGATATCCTGCACGCTGATTCCGTCATGCAAGCCGGAAAACAGTCCTAACAGCATACACGGTGAATGCGTCGGCTCACCGAAAAAAATATGGACATGCTCGCCATAGATCAGCTTTAGCGCAAGCGCGACGCCGCCCGGGCCTCCTCCGACCCCGCACGGCAAATAAACGAAAAGCGGTTCATCTGCATCAGGCTTTATGTTCATTTGGTCGAGCTGCTTTTTCACACGGCTTCCCGCAACGGCATACCCCAAAAACAGATCCCGGGAATGCTCATCATCAATAAAATAACAATAAGGGTCCTGCTTCGCCTGCATGCGCCCCTCTTTGACAGCCAGACTGTAGTCTGCTTCATATTCGATGACGCGAACCCCCTTTTCCCGGAGCAGCTCCTTTTTCCACTGCTTTGCGTCACTGGACATATGAACGGTCACACAAAAGCCGAGCTTCGCGCCGATTATGCCGATACTCAGACCTAAATTGCCCGTAGAGCCGACGGCTATAGAGTATTTTGAGAAAAAAGCGGTAAACCGTTCTTCAGTCAATATGCTGTAATCGTCGTCTGCTGAGAGCATTCCCGCTTTTACCGCGAGATCTTCGGCATGCTTCAGCACTTCGTAAATCCCGCCGCGCGCTTTAATGGAACCGGAAATCGGAAGTTCGTCGTCGCATTTCAAAAGCAGACGCCCGGGGAAAGCCTGAGCGGCGCTGTGTTCCAGATGCTTCTTCATTTCATTAATCAAGACAAGCGGAGATTCAATGAGGCCTCCCTCCGCTTCCGTCTCCGGAAAAGCCGACGCGATATAAGGCGCAAACCGGCGCAGCCTTTCTTCCGCTTCGGCAATCTCCTTTTTCCATTCAGCGCCATGCTTTACTGGATCATCGGTTTTATGCGGATTGATCCAAAATACTTCACGCGCCTCCGCCATTTGCCTGACTAAAGGCTCTGCCATCAATGCCTTGTGTATATCCCGGTCGGACATTCCTTTTTCCCCCTTGTTACTTTTTCTTTAATGCGCGGCCGGCCAGTTTTTCTGTAAACGATGGGAAAAGCTGATACAGCTTCGTCCCGAGGCTCATCCATCGCGGAAGATTCATTTCCCGTTTATCCGTCAGAATCACGGATGTAATGCGCTCTGCCACATGGTCGGCATCAAGCATCCATCTGCCGACGCTTTTCACATAACCGCCCTCTTTATCTGCAATTGTAAAGAAGTCTGTTTTGATCGGACCGGGATTAACCGTTGTCACGGCTACACCCGTACCGGCCAGCTCAAGCCGCAGCGCATTGGAATACCCTAACACGGCGTGCTTCGTTGCGGAATAAAGGCTTGATTTCGGCGTCGCCAATTTGCCGGCCTGTGAGGCGATATTGATAATATGGCCGCTTTTCGCATGAAGCATCACAGGAAGACAGGCCTTCGTACAGGCGATTAATCCGAAGACGTTGACTTCAAACATTGCCTTCATATCATCCAAAGATGAATCAGCGGCCGTTTCAAAAATGCCGAAGCCGGCGTTGTTGATTAATACGTCAACATGACCGATCAAACGCCTTACGTTTTCAGCCTCTTCTGCATGCCGGACGTCAAACGGAACGACATCACACTGTCCGCCGCGCGCGGTAATCGTCTTTTTCACTTCCTGCAAGCGGTCCTCCCGCCTGGCGGATAAAAAAACATGAGCCCCTTCTGCCGCGCAGGAATATGCAAGCCGTTCTCCGAGTCCGCCGGATGCTCCGGTGATCCAAATCCGCTTATCCGTTAATCTGCCCATTTCCTTCACCCCTTCACAGCTTTAAACTTCAGAGTGTTCCCCGACTGAAAGGATACAGCCTTCCCTTCGGCGGCCAGCACGTCAAGATGGCCGATCGTTTCTGACATCGTTAAAAACAATTCATTTTCATACACAGCCGGAAACAGCCGCCGGCATACCTGGAAAGCCGTCAGCGTTTCCTCTGACAACAGGCGCAGCACATATTCCGACCGACTTCTCTGTTTTTCAAGCCGCCTGTCAAAAGCAGGCTTTACGTCTGTCAGCAGATCGCCGTGTCCCGGATATAAAAAGGACGGGTTTACGTCATACAGCCGCTTCATTGAGTTCAAGTAGTCGAGCATCGGGGCCGCGCGCACGCCCCCCTTTTCCGGAGCTTCCAGAATCGGATTGGTGGAGCTGTTGGACAAAAGCAGATCGCCGCTGAACATTTCACCGCTTCTTTCATGGTAGAGCGCAATGTGAGAAGCGGCATGACCCGGGATTTCGAGCACCGTCCAGCCGTTAAGCCCGTCGATTTTTCCGCCTTCTCCCACTGTTTTCGTTAACGGACGGTTTGCAGAAAATAAGTATGACAGCTGAACTGTTTTATGTATGTCTTCAGGCGTCAGGGGAACGTCCATTTCCGTCATAAGCGACAGAAAAAAGTCCTCCTGCCGGGCGATATACGACTGATCCTGAGTAATGTACCTGTCATTCAGCGGATGCCCGATCACTTCCGTATCCTCAGGAAAAAGGTGCAGCAGACCTGAATGATCTGCGTGATGATGAGTGAGCACCACCTGTTCTATATCCGCCGCAGAAACCCCGTGTTCCTTAAGCTGCAATGAGAGCGATTCAGCCGCTTCCTTTGTATTCGGGCCGCAATCAATAAGGGTTAAGGCTTCATCTTTTACTAAATAAACGATAACGTCGCCGACTGCAAACGGAGTCGGCACACGTATCGGAATGATCTTTCTCGCTGCCATGTTTACGCTCCTTCGTTCTTTTCATTCCTGAATAATCATATTTTAGCGTTTTCTTTTCACTGTGTCATTATTGCCGCATATCGGAAAAAAAGATTGACATCCCGCTCTTGCGCATAGCATAATGAACAACAAACTAGAAAACACGGAACGCGATGACGAGGAACTAGTATATAAACAACGGCAGCAGAGAGCAATGTCCCCGGCTGAAAGACATTGCGGCCCTCTTGTTTACAGAACCTGCCCTCAGAGCGGTTAGGAAAACCTAAACGTATCCCCTCGTTACGGGATTTGAGCTGAGCACGGCTGATTCGTGCTAATGTAAGGTGGTACCGCGAAACCTTTTCGTCCTTTTTGACGGGAAGGTTTTTTTGTGTTTTGAGAAGAAGGAGGATTTATATGAAGAAAATCGGTTTTATCGGGGCCGGATCAATGGCGGAAGCAATGGTGAACGGACTGCTGCAAAGCGGAATGACAGCCCCCGGACATATATATATGACAAACCGGTCAAATGACAGCCGGCTTGAAGAGCTCCAAAAAACGTACGGAGTAAAACCGTGCCGGGATAAAGAAGAGTTTTTCAGCAATACCGACATTCTCGTTCTCGCCTTTAAACCGAAAGATGCGGCAGAAAGCATTGAGAACATTCGCGAATACGTGAAAGATCAGCTTGTGATTTCTGTCATCGCAGGGCTGACGATTCACACGATTCAGCAATATTTCGGCAGAAAGCTCACCATCATCCGGGCGATGCCGAATACATCTGCGGCCATTCAGCAATCGGCGACTGGTTTTTCCGCAAGCTCAGAGGCGAGTGAAGCTGAAATCCGGACGGCAAAAGAGCTTCTGGAAACAATCGGAGAAGCGACGCGCTTTGAAGAAAAACACCTTGACGCCGTCACAGCCATTGCCGGAAGCGGTCCCGCCTATGTGTACCGGTATGTCGAAGCAATGCAAAAGGCCGCCCTTCAAGCCGGCCTGCCGGAAGAAACGGCAAAAGAGCTGATTTTACAAACCATGGCCGGGGCGACGGAAATGCTCAGAACAAGCAGCAAACGGCCTGAACGCCTGCGCAAGGAAATCACAAGCCCGGGCGGCACGACTGAAGCAGGCCTTCGCGCATTAGAAGAGCGCCGCTTTGAAGAAGCCATCATGCACTGCATCGCAGAAACCGCAGCCCGGAGCGCCGAAATTAAAGAACAATTCGCAGGCTCCGTTCTGCAAAAGACGGACCAGTGATAAAGCATGGGGCTTCCCATGCTTTTTTCATTCTGTTTAACTGCCGTATAAGCGGCTGATTCTCTCTTTTACTTCAGGAAGATGGAATGTGGCTTCGTGCATGTTCACCTCTTCCTCAACCGCTTTTGTCAGCTCTCTTTTGATCCGTGCCGTCACATTGGTTTTCAGCGCAACCAGTGAGGCTCTCGGTTTATCCGCCAGCAGCCGGGCTAATTCGCGGCCTCTTTGAAGGACGTCTTTTTTCGGCAGCACTTCAAACGGAACTCCCCGTTTTTCCAGAGCGGCGCCGCTGAAATTCGCGGCCGTAAACAGCATTTCTTCCCCGAGGACAATTCCCAGTTTTTCAGGCACAATATACGTCGCGCCCATTCCCGGTGTAAATCCGTACTTCATATAATTACAAGAATAAAAACTCTCTCTGCTTAAAATCACGAAATCCGAGCTCAGACCGATCGTAAAGCCGGCTCCGATCGCATGCCCCTGCATGGCAGAAATCACGGGAATCCTGCAATCCAATAAAAGACTGTGAAGCTTTAAATCTGTAAATTGGAGCTTTCCGCTCTGAATGGTCAAAAGCCCCTCCTGCGTTCCTCCCGTGCAGAAATAATTTCCGTAACCCGTCAGAAGGACGGTTTTATAGGACGGATGGGCATTGATGTCTTGGAATACCCGGTGCAGCTCTCTGACAAACTCTTCTGACAGCCCGTTTTTCCCTGCCGTATCCTGCATTGTGACCTGCACAATGCCCGGTTCTGTTTCCTGTACATCAATCATCGGATTCATGTTTATTCTCCGTTTCTTTAAAAATACTCAAGCCTTTCCGGCTCTGAGTGTTTCTGATATTAAGTCGTCCATTCATACTTTCTGTGAAACTCTTTTATTTCAGTCAGCACCAATCGCGTTTTTCCTTGATGCGCATTCGGGATGTCTGCTGCGGGCGCGGCATTTCTTGTGCCGAATTTTACGATGCCGCTGTCTTGGAGCAGCCGGTCATAATCAGCCATCGATAAACGGACGCGTTCATCCAAATGCCGGCTGATCTGAAATTGATTCTGCCGCGTACGGCTTTGCGGCATAACGACACCGCTGTAAAATTCAGAGCAGCAGCCCGAACCGTATGAAAAACAGCCGACTCGTTTCGGCGTTTCAAAAGAGCCGTTATCAATCGTGCTGGCAAGAGATAAAAATACGGTGGCCCCCATAATGTTGCCGACGCGCTGACAGTATTGAATCCCAGGCAGCACGCGTTGCTGAAAATCCGCTTCAATGTCTTGCGGCTTAGCCTTTGCCAATTTTCTCATCATCGTCCGATGCGCTCCTTTTACCATTCCGCCAAACGGAGTATGAAAAGAAAGGTATTGAAATGTATTCTTATAATCCGCCCCGCTCACACGCTTTCGGTATTCCTGAAATGATTTTTCACAGCAGTCCAAATAAGACATGAGCGACAGATCAGCATCCCCCGCTTCACTATCCGGAATCGGGCGGCAGGTATCCATGACTTCATACCCGTAATACCCGCTTGCGCCTTGATCAAGCAAAAAGACATGAGGGGTGCTGCTGACTAAAAGCGCCACAGCTCCCGCCCCCGCACTCGGTTCGGCATAGGACCATTCCTCCGTCAACGCGTCACCGCCTTCAGCCACTAAAAAGCGGGAAATATCCGTTCCGATGATGAGCGCTTTCGCTCCCGGCGATGTTTGCGATAAGATGAAATTCACGCCCATTTGAAACCCGGCCGTTAAAGAATAGCAAGCCTGTTTCACCTCAAATAACCGGCAATTCCGCTTCAGCTGCAAATAATCATGGACGTATGTACTGATGGATTTGCCAAAATCAATCCCGGATTCCGTACAGGTGATGACCATTTCAATCTGATTCCGTTCCTCTTCTGACAGAGAGTCGATAATCGGTTTTGCGGCATTTACGGCGAACGTAATCGGATCTTCAAACGGAAGCGCCACCACTTTTTCTTTCATCAGCAGGTTCTCAAACCTTTTTTTATCCAAGTTCCGATGTTCCGCAAGCTCCATGACGTCTACATACGCGGTTCCGCCAAACACGTTCATCGCTTCGATTCCTACATTCATTTCTCCAAGCCCCCAGAGTAAAGAGGCTTCCTGTGGAAGCCTCTTTTATTTTTCCGTTCAAAACTCAACAAGCAGCCTGTCAACGCCGTGAAATACAGGGCTCGGAACCAGATTCGGCTCTTGATCCTCAGTAAAACGCCATGCGGGCACCTGTTCAAAAAAGTGGGAAAGCGCGATTTTCGCTTCAAGCCGGGCCAGCGGCGCTCCTAAACAATAATGGCTGCCCTGACCGAATGACAGATGCTGATTCGGCTTTCGTCCCAAGTCAATTTGATCGGCATTTTCAAACTTCTTTTCATCTCTGTTCGCCGATCCAATCCACGCATACACTTTTTCTCCGGCCGGAATCGTTTTTCCGCCAATCTCGCTCTCAACCGCGGTGTAGCGGGTTACCCGCTGAATGGAAGATCTGAGGCGGATGACTTCCTCAATAAAGTCAGGAAGGAGCGCCTTGTTTTCAAGCAGCCGGGGCAGAATGTGCGGGAACTCCTTGAGACTGAGAAATGAATTTCCGATCACATTTTCTGTCGTTACGTGCCCCGCGACAATCAACAAGCCGCAAAAACCGATTAATTGCTTGTCTGACAGCGGCTCTCCGTCTAAATCAGCTGAAATTAAATGGCTGATTAAATCATTTTGCGGCTGTTTTCTCCGCTGTAAAATAAACTGCATGAAGTATCCGATCATCTGCTTTTGTACTTCATTCATTTTCTTTTCATCTTTTACATTCTGGCTTTGGTCGACCCAGCTTTTAAAGATATCTCTGTCTTTCGGAGGAAATCCTAGAAGCTCTGCGATCACGATAATCGGAAGCGGAAATGCGTAATCTTCAATAATGTCCATCCTGCCTTTTGAACGGACGGCCTGAAGCAGGTCATCAGCGATAGCGGCTATACGCGGTGCAAGAGACTCAACCGATTTCGGCATGAACGGCTGATTGACCAATTTTCTGAAGACGGTGTGTTCAGGCGGGTCCATTTTCAAAAGGCTGTCTTTGTTAATATGCCGAATCATTTTTTCCTGTTTGTCCGCACTTAAGTATTTATGATCGGAAGAAAAATGACTGTAGTCAGAAATCACCCGTTTCACTTCATCATAGGTGAAGATTTCCCAGCAATCTTCCTTTTCATTGTAATGAACGGGAGAGGTTTCTCTCATCGTTTGGTACCACTTGTACGGCTGCTGCTGTCTGATTTTTGTTAAACTGGTCATTTTCATTCCTCCAAGATGTGATCAAGATTTGAAATGACCCGCCAAAGCTTACGAGTAAACCCGGCGGGCGGATATGTGAATTTACGGTCTTGTTTTGGCGGGCTGCTTCAGCATCTCACCATGCACGTTCAGTATCTTTTCCTGCAGCTGCAGGAAGCTGTGTTCTGTCATTCCGTCTGCCGAATATAAAACGCCGCAAAATTCAGAAATCGTTTCGGCTGCGCTGTCTTCAGCCAATAACGTCATATGGTTGGATACCGCCACATCCATGATGGCGATGTTTGTCATATGCTCTTCCCACTGGCTCCAATAGTTGACAAAATCAGCGGATAAAATATCAGACCTGATTGTAAAATACGGATCAAGCTCACCCAAGAAAATACCGTTTTTATTTCGGAAATAATAGCATGTCACCCCGTTCGGATCCGGAAGCGGCAGGAGTTCGTAATCAGTGATTTCGTAAGCGTCCTGAACATTTATATTCTGCCTGATCAGATTTTTCACCAACGCGTCCGTCTTCGTTAACCCCCGCTGTTTGGCTTTTGCTATTAATTGCTCTAAAAATATGTCTTCATGAAGATCGGCATTCAGTTCATCACGATGAATCAAGGTTTCAGATATGCGTTCCGGATGTTGATAGATCGGTGCAAATAAAGCCATGTTCACCGTCTGCAGCATCATATTTTTATCAAATAATTCATCAGGAATGTTTATTTCCCTCGCACCCGCTGAGTCAAAGGAGTCGAGCATGACGATTGACTCAACGGTTTCTCCAGCCAGCTGCAATTGCCGTGTGACTTCATAAGCGAGCATGCCCCCTAATGAATAGCCGCCTACATCGTAAGGACCCCGGGGCTGCACGGTACGTATGAGCTTAACGTAATATTCGGCCATGTTTTTAATGCCGCGGATCGGTTCCCGGTCTGTCATCCATCCTCTTGCCTGAATTCCGTAAAAAGGACGCCCGGTCCGTTCGGCAACAGGCTGGTACAGCTCCACTGCTCCCAGCGCGGAATGAAACCAGAAAATCGGTCTTCCCTTTCCACCCGGGTTAAGACAGATCAGCTCGGGCGGTTCTTGATCATCTGCCTCTTCTGATATATCGTTTTGTTTCGTATGTTCCCCATGTACTTCCTCAGTGTCTTTTTGGACAGAACCGGTCAGATACCCGGCTAATGTTGCGATTGTCGGATATTCATAGACCAGATTTGCCGTAATAGACGCTTGATAGGCTTTATTAATGGACTGAACCCATTCCACACCTATAATAGAATCCAGCCCCATCTCAATGAATGCCTCATGCTCATCAATATCTTCCGGCTTCAGAAACAGGATGTCCGCAAGGCTTTCTTTAAGCTCTTTGCGCAAAGTGCCGTCAGAGATGCCGGCAAGGGGAGTTTCTGCTTCCGGGATTTGCGGACGTACCGCTGTTTCCTCCGCTTCAGCATACTCGGGTTTCTTTATTTGCCCCGCTATATATTCCGCAAGCTCCTTAAGCGTCGGGTGTTCATACACCTTATTGGCAGTAATCTCAGTGTGGTGCGTTTTATTTACTGTTTGTATCCATTCAACCCCGATAATGGAGTCAAGCCCCATGTCGATGAAAGGCTCATCAGCGTCAATATCTTCCGGTGACAAAAATAAAATATCTGCCAGGCTTATCCTCAATTCTTCAAGCAATGTTCTATTGTCTTCGAAAACGGCTTTTTCTGGCTGCTGGACAGAAACAGTACCATCCAAAGGCTGTAACACGATCGGTTTTTGCAATGTCTCCGGTTCAAACGCTCTCATTTCGATCTCAGTTAAAGGAGTCAGAGAAAGCAGCCCTTCATGTTCAGGCTGCGGCGAAGACGGGAGAACGGTTTGCGTTTCAGACTTTTTCATGGCTTGACCTGGTAAAGAACTGTTTACATCAGCCGCCCAATACCTTTCTTTTAAAAACGGGTAGGCAGGAAGCGGCGTTTTATAATATTGCCCTCCGTCAAAAAGCCGTGTAAAAGGAAGATCATACCCTCTGCAAAAAAGGTCAGCGATATGTGCCAGGCTTTCTCTGTACTGTGCGGGCGAAGCCGCCGAGCGGCACTGTTCAATGCATTCCATTCCGAATGTTTTCATTCCGGCTTCTTCTGCCGGCTTCTGATCCTTCAAATTGGACACAAACACACCCGGAAGCTCTCTTTTTACAAGCCACTCCGATAATACCCGCTTCAGTTCGTCCGCACTGCTTACGATACAGGCAAACCGGTGATGTAGATGCTTTCTGCCGAGCAGGAGCGTATAACTTATATTTCCCAGATCGCTGTCTTTGTTCTTGCTGAGTGAATCCAGCAGGCGTTCTGCCTGAATTTCCAGCTGACGCTCCGTCCGCGCAGATAAAGGAATGAGGCAGGCCGGTTTTGCCGGTGACCGGCGCACAGTTTGCGGCGCCTCTTCAATCACAAGATGGGCATTTGTTCCGCTGAATCCGAATGAACTGATGGCGGCTCTGCGCGGTGCATTCGGATTCCGTTCCCACGGTATCAGCTTTTCATTCACAAAAAACGGGCTGTCCGCAAATTGAATATGCTGATTGGCTTGGTGAAAATGGAGGGAAGCCGGAATCTGCTGATGCTTCAGCGACAGCAGGATTTTAAACAGTCCGGCCATCCCCGCGGCCGCAGCGGCATGTCCGAGATTGGTTTTTACAGAGCCGATGGCGCAATATCCTTTTTTATCCGTATAGCGGCGGAAAGCGCGCGTTAAGGCGCCAAATTCGATCGGGTCGCCCAGTGCAGTGCCCGTTCCGTGAGCTTCCACCATTTGAATGGTTTCCGGATCAATGTGAAAAGTATCATAGACATGCCGTTCCAATCGTTCTTGAGATAGCGCGCTTGGAGCGGTGATTCCGTTTGTAGCGCCGTCCTGATTCATTGCAGAGCCTTTTATGACGCCGTACACATGATCTCCGTCACTAACGGCGTCGCTAAGACGTTTCAGCACCACCGCTCCCACGCCTTCCCCCGGCACGAACCCGTCCGCGCTTTGATCAAACGTATGGCAGCGTCCGGTCGGTGACAGCATATTCGCCTTATTTGACGACTGATAAAAAGCGGGAGTGGATTGAATGAAAACCCCGCCCGCGACCGCCATTTCCGTTTCTTTCGTCCAGAGCCCCTGACATGCCAAATGAATGGCTGTCAGCGAACTGGAACATGCTGTATCAACAGTGATCGCCGGGCCTTGTAAATTAAGGTGATAGGCGATCCTTGCCGGAGTGACGGAATTGTGATTGCCCCAAAAAGCCTGCGCGGGCCCCTGCTGTTTAAAAATGGCCTGGTAATCTCCGCCGCAGGAGCCGGCATACACGCCGCATTCCCGGCCTCTTACCGAGTCTCCCGCATATCCCGCATCTTCAAGCGCTTTCCATGATTCTTCCAAAAACAGCCGCTGCTGCGGGTCCATATAGGTCGCTTCACGTCCCGATATATGAAAGAAAACGGGGTCAAAACATTCAATGTCCTCTATAAAACTGCCATACTGGCATTGGCTGTCAGAGACATCCCATCTGTCTGCTTTTTTAATCAGATCCCGTCCGGCGGCTAAGTGTTCCCAAAACTCATGGACATTCTCCGATTCAGCAAACCGCCCGCTCATCCCGATAATCGCGATCGGTTCTTTTTCAAGTAACACAGCTGCTGATTTTACTGTATTGGCCGGATCCTTTTGTTCGGGGCGGTACGTCATTTGATACGGCTCAGAAACGCTGATGACGATTTTCCCGATATTTCCGCGGTCATCCAGACAGTGATACGCTTCTTTTATGTCTTCAAAGGAAAAGATTTTTGAGATGACAGGCTGAATGACTCCCTCTTCCGCCAGCCGCTGAAGTTCCAATTGATAATCCTTGACCTGATCCGGATTTTGAAGGGACAGCTTCCGTAAATCCACGCTGTGAAACGATTGATTGTTATGAAGGACGGACAAGTCGACTGATTTAGCGGATTTCAGCGCAGTCATTGCAATTTCGATATATCTTCCGCCCGGCGCCAGGCAATTCATTCCTTTTTGCATGGCATCACCGGCCAGGGTATTAATGACAACATCCACCCCACGGCCGCCGGTCATTCGCATGATTTCCGTTTCAAAATCTTCTTCTAAATAGCAAATGGTATTGCGGACCCCGAGCGAATGCAAATACTCAATTTTTTTCTGTGATCCGGCCGTTGCATATATTTCCGCGCCGATATGCCGGGCCATTTGCACTGCGATCAGCCCCGTTCCTCCCGTCGCGGTCTGAATTAATATTTTTTCGCCTTTTTTAAGTCCGGCTTTCCGGAAGGCGTCTATCATTGTCACCGCCACGGTGGGAAGAGCGCATGCTTCTTCAAAGGTCAGCCGGGCCGGTTTATGATAGACTTGATGTTCTTTACATGTGATGAGATTCGCCTGAGATCCAAATTCCTCTCCCATACCGACAATCACTTCATCACCTGGAATGACGGATGTTACATGCCTCCCTGTCTTGATCACGACGCCGCTTGCTTCAAATCCCGGAGTGAACGGATAAGGCGGCATCGTCGGGTACAGCCCTCTGACACAAAGCAAGTCTCCGAAGTTTAAAGAAAAGGCGCGGACGGCTATTTGAACCTCGTCATCTTTTGGCTCGGGCACTTCACTGCGGGCAATCATCAGATCTTCAATGCCGCCCGGACGGTCAATCACAACCCGGAACATTCCCGAGTCATCGGACTTTGTGAAAGAAGGCGGCATACGTTCTTGTTTCGGTTTCTGATAACCGTTTTCCTTTCTTTCCGTCTGCAGAGGTTTTTCAGCAGGCCGTTCTTCCTGAAGCGCCGGGCGGATTTTCGCTCTTTCGGTCTCCAGAGATGAGGCTATGATGGTTTCGTATTCTTCCGAGATATAACCGGTCAGCAGTTTCACATGATAGTAATCAAATAAAATCGTTGTCTGCAGTGTAAGATTCAAACGCTTATTAATCTCGTTAATCACATTGACGGCCAAAATGGAATCAATGCCGTATTCAGAGAAATTCAGTTCTTCCTGAATATCCTCTTCTTTCATTTTTAATACATCGGCAATACTTGTTTTGATGACTGAGCGGACATGGGAAACGACCGATTCCCCATCAGCCTTAACAGCTTGATGCTCCTCTGGCGCGCGGCTGCGGGAAACAGGCTGTGCGGGCTTTCGGAAAACTTCGGCCGGGGCGGCGTATGGCTTTCTGCCGTCTCTGATCCCTTGCATCCGGACGAGTCCGTCACTTTCAGCTGCGATAATCTGCTGACCTAAATCATGAGCCGTTTCAGCAGGGAAACAAACTGCTCTGTATCCTTCCGAATGCAGCACACGCTCCCACGATTTTGGATATAAGCCGGGACTTCCCGGAATCCGAAGCTCAGCATCCTCATAGGACCACCAGCCGTCAAGCAGCCCGAAGGTTAAATGGGTAAAAACAGAACGATCGCTGATTTCGTTTATCAGAATCATCCCGTTGTATTTCAGGAGCGCTTTCAGCCGGCGCAGTGTCAAACCGATATTTTTAGTGGCGTGAAGCACATTGGCGGCGATGACAATATCGTAAACACCCGTTTTGATATTTTGTGATTCGCAAGGCTCCTCCGCATTAAACAAGGTTGTTGTCAAATACGGCACATCAGGTCCGTATTCCTGTTCGGCATGCATTAAAAAAGCTTTAGAAACGTCCGTATAACAATATTCCGCAATCTGTTTTGCGAATGGTTTCAGTTTTGTAAACAGCATGGCGCTCGTTCCGCCCGTCCCGGCCCCTACTTCTATCAGCCTGATGCGGGCATCGGGGTGTTCTGTAAGATAGGCTTTCAGGTAAGCGGCCGCGGAATCTGCTAACACTTCATTAAAATAATCCGCGACAGGATTATGCTTATAAACACCTTCAACGAGCCGCATTGATGAATCGGGAAATACGATATCCGTAGCCGGACGTTCCCCTTTTAAAATGGAAGGCATCGCTTTTATCGTCGCCTCGGCCAATTCAGCTTGCGCAAGCTCCCCATTGGGAAGCAGGCGTTTATGGGCATTCCACTCATTCCAGACTGTGCGGCCGTCCGGGCGCTGATCCGTGAGAAGAGTGACCGTGTATCCGTCATACGCGATATATCCGTTTTCTTTTAATAGATTCAGGCTTTCTTCCAGCCATCTGCCGTATGTGCCGATCACGCCGGCGCTCCGCATGGATGCTGCAGGTGTAGTGACAGGCTCGCTGAAAAAGCCGATTGACTGTAATTGGTAAAAGAGCAGTTTGCAAAGAAGGCTGTTCATATGCGCAACTCCATTTCTCGTTTTAAAGTCTCAAGCCGTTCATTCCGATCCGGATTTTGCCGCTTGACGCTTTCCATAAATGAAGGCTTCGGTCCGGATACAACCGATATTGCATCTTGATCCGTCAGCGCGGCTAAGCCGTGCGGAGCAGCTTTAATGAATGCCGCTTGGCTGAACGGTTCTGATAGTAAGACTTCCAGCGCCTCCATTGCTTCATCGGGTTCAATAGAACCGATCCCTGACGCCTCCATCCGTTTTCTGTAAGACGGGTCTGATACAACGCCCAGACTGCCCCAATATCCCCAATTCATGACTTTCACTTCACAATCAAGCAAGGAAGCGATATGGCGGGCAAAGGCGTCTTGAAATGTACACCCTGCCGCATAGTTGCTTTGCCCGGCATTTTTTGTGAAAGAATTAACGGATGAGAAAAACAGCACAAAATCAAGCGGTTCTCCCTTAAACGCCTCGATCATTCGGACGCTCGTATTCACCTTAGCTGAAAAAGCGTTTCTGAAAGAAGCTTCATCCATATTCGCCATACTTTTGTCGGCAAGCGTTATCGCGGAATGGATGACTCCCGTTATATTGCCGTATTGCTCTCTTACGGAACGGACGGCAGCCTTAAGCGCTGCGGCATCTTGAGCATCAGCCTGTATATAATGCGGCGCGGGGCCTGATAGCGCCAGCCTGTCTATTTTGCTCTGAATCTCCTGATCCTTCGGCCGCCTGCCGATCCATATCATCCGTGCCTTGTAACGGGTGATCATGTATTTGCTCCATGCTTCTCCGATGCCGCCCGCTCCGCCGATGACAGCATAAACGCCGCCTTCTCTGTACGACATACGCGGAGCAGAACTTGTCAGCACCCGGACTGTTTTTTGCTTGTGCCAAGCTCCGTTACGGTACGCGGCAGCATTTCCGTCCGGATCTGGAGGGAGGCGCCAGATGTCTTTCATTTCAGACGAATCACTGTCTTCTTCTGCATCAATCAGCCTGATGTCCCAGTTCGGATATTCTTTTGCCAATGAACCGATCAAACCGTGTACGCCTGCATGCTCAGGCTGCGGCAGATCCCCCGGATACACGCACTGTGTCTGCCGGGTGACCGCCGTAAAGCTGATGTTTCGGTTTCCATATCCGAGTGACAGCAGCGCTTTGATGAAACGGAAACATTGAATCACCCCATTCTCCTGCTCATCAAGCATTTCCTGACTGGCGGATGCGGGTGCGAAACGATCCGGCGCAATCCATAAGAAATGGCGGATATCTTGATACCCGGCTGTCAATTCACGTAATGTTTGCTCGCTTGAATGATCCGGCGTCTCCGCCAGATGGGCGCGGGGCCACATTTTTGCCACGGCCTTTATGGTATTTCCCGGCTTTCCGATGATCAGCAATTGTTCCTGATCAACCGCTCGATTTTCTTCCAGGGAAAAGAAAGTTTTGTCCCAAACAGGGGCAAGCATCGCCGTCTGTACTTCCTGCCGTTTGCTTTCGGTTTGGTTTGTCTGCCGGACCGCCCGGCAGGAAAATCCTGTTAATCTCATACAAACAGCGCCGTTTTCATCACATAAATCAATATCCAGCGTCAGCGCTCCGTTATCTGACCGATCGCTCTGTTTGCGGACAAGCGCCCACATCGTTTTCTGAGTCGGCTGAAATATTTCTGCCTGCCTCAGGGAAAACGGCAGCATCGGAGTATCTCCGGCAGTATCTGAACCGGCACCCAATGACGCCTGAAACGCGGCATCTAAAAGACTCGGGTGGATGACAAACTGATCGGCGGTACTGTCTGCCGATTCCGGCAGCGACAGCCGGGCTGCAGCGCCCCTCTCTCCGATCATCAGCTGATCAATTCCTTGATGGCTCGGCCCGTATATCATACCCGCATGCCGGAAAGCCTGATAAACCTCATCAGACGTCATAACCGATTGGCTGCAGCCGGACAGCCAGCCCTCTAAGTGAACTGACGGAACCGCTGCTATCTCTCCTGATACCGCGGTGCCTTTACTGTATAAAATCCGTTCTCCCCCGGGTTCTTCCGATAGGCTGTAAATCGTAAATTCAATGTCTTCATTTTCCTTAAGGATAAGGCTGATATGGACTTCTACATCCGTCCCCTTATGAACGACAGGCCTCATCCATATGAGATCTTTCAAATACATTCCTTTACGTCCGTCCGGCACATCGTATGCGGCACGCTCAACGGCCGCCCTGGCCATTTCGATCACGGCGGCTCCCGGGAGCACCTTCTCCCCATTAACTGTGTGGTCAGTGAAAAAGAATTCCCGTCCTGTAAAAACAGAGGTGAATTTCAGCTCCCACAGATCGGATGTGTTTTCATGAAGCAGCGGATGGATCACCGTTTTGCCGTCATCCCTTTTTGAAACCGCCTCGGCTTCATCTTGAATCCAGCATCTGACCTTTGCAAACGGATAGGCGGGAAGGCTGATTCTCCGGGGTTTTTGTCCCGAATATAACAAGTTCCAGTCCACATCGACTCCCTGCACCCACATGTTCAGCAAATGACCGTACTTTCTCTTTTTCAGCCATTTGACCATGGCTTCCTGCAAATCTTCATCAGATTCAAACACAGCCACTGTCTCATGATTTCGCTTCGCCCGCCCCCTGTAAAGATGCGGTGCGTTTTCATTTTCCAAGTACGATCTGAGCTTGTCCTCCAGCTCCTTAAGGGAGTCCGCAATGAGAGCCAGCCGCTCATCCATCGCTTCCCGCCCCGCCTGTAAAGTATATGCGACATCAAATAAGTCCGGCTTATCCGTATGCTTCTTTTGAAGAAAAGCAAGAAGGCGCTCCGCATATTCTGTCAGACGCTCCCCATTTTTCGCAGACAGCAGAATGACAGCCGGCTCTTGGCTGCTGATTGCTTGTTTTACCGGAGCCTCATATTCTTCAATAATGATATGCGCGTTAGAACCGCCCGCACCAAAGCTGCTGATCCCCGCCCTGAGCGGCTGTTCTTCTCCGTCTGCGGCAATCCGTTTCCAATCTGTTAATTCCCGGCAGACGGAAAACGGCCCTTCGTCAAATTGGATATTCGGATTTAAAACATCCGCATGCAAAGATGGGGCGATTTGTTTGTGCTTCATCTGCAGCAGCACTTTTGTGACAGCGGCGATGCCTGCTGCCGATTCCCCATGTCCGATATTTGATTTGACAGACCCGATGAGACATGTTTCAGGAACATCACCGAATGCATCGGTTAAAGCCCGGATTTCAATCGGATCGCCTAATTTTGTCCCTGTCCCGTGCGCTTCCACATAGCTGATCTGGCCCGGAGATACCCCCGCTTCCTGTAAAGCTTGAGAAATGACTTCGCTTTGCGCCTTGGGGTTCGGTACGGTGTAACCGCTCGCTCTTCCGCCGTGATTAATGGCAGCTCCCTTAATGACGCCGTAAATCCGATCTCCGTCTTGTACGGCGTCTTCTAAACGTTTAAGAAGCAGCACCCCGACTCCTTCTGCCGGAATATAGCCGTCACCCCCGGCGCCGAAACTCCCGCAGTGTCCTTTAGATGAGATGAACTGCCCCTGGCTCAGCATGAAGTACTTGTTAGGATGAACGGTGAGATTCACTCCGCCGGCAAGCGCCGCGCGAATTCGATGATCCCGCAGATCCCGGCACGCCATGTACAATGAAGTCAGAGAACCCGAACACATCGTATCGACCGAAATGCTCGGCCCTTGAAAATCACAAAAATAGGAGACACGGTTAGCAATGGATGAAATCCCGCCGGGGAGCCCGATATGCCGTCCTTTCACTCCCGCTTCAGCCGCGAATAGCGGGTATTCCTGATACATGACACCGGCATACACACCTACCTGACGGCCCAGTTCAGGTGATGTCCTCGTATATCCCGCATCCTCCATCGCCATCCACGCATGCATTAAAAACAGCCGTTCCTGAGGATCAAGGTGTTCCGCTTCACGGGGGGAAATCTTAAAGAACTCAGGATCAAAATCTGCGATCCCGTCAATGAATCCGCCCCATTTGCTGTAGATCGCTCCCGGCGCCGTACGGTCCTCGGAAAAGTAATGTTCCCATTTCCAGCGGTCTTTCGGAATTTCGGTAATACAATCCTTTCCTTGTTTGAGATTTTCCCAAAACGCATTGATATCATCGGCCTGCGGATACTTGCCGGAAATTCCGACAATGGCAATATCCAGCGGGTTTCCTTTCGTTTTCTGACGGCTTTGATTCCCGGACGGGGCAAAAGACGCATTTTCAAGCCGATTTGGCTGAAGCACTTCTTTCACAGACGCGTTTTTCAATTCCGCCAGCTGTTCCCCGGTATGACTGAGGACTGCGGCATCAAATGAGAGAAACCCGTCTTTTTTATGTTTGATTGTATTCACCACATAGGCGGTATCAGACATGACAGGTCCGTAAAGCGTCAGCCTCTCAATCATGAGCGGGACGTGAATCCGCTTTTTCAGCTGCAACTCTTCTTCACCGAGCGACATATAACAAGAATTCAATATAAGCGGGTCAAATGCAAAGTGACGCAGATCGCCTTTTTCTTTTTTTCCTGATAAGTCCAGCTGCAATAAAAAGGAGCTCTCACTCATTTTGTATCCCGCCGTTACCATTTTCAGCATCGGGCCTATCGTGAAGCCGGCAACCGAATCGTACAGACGGGAAATAACATCCGGCGCCACCTTTTGTGCATGCGCCTTCATTTGTTCAACGTCATACGATTTTTTTACGGGTGCCTCTGTATATCTGCTTATTTCTCCTTCGGCACACGTCTTCCGGCTTTCTTTACCGGAGACAGTGCAGCTTGCGGTAAAGCGTTCGGCACTCTTTTCTGCCGCAAATGAAATGTCAATCTGTGCGGCCTCTCCCGGCTCCAGCGTGACGGGCCCGCCCGTAAAGCGGATATCTTTCAGCTCGGCGGGATACGTGCCGGAATGAGACGCTCCGGACGCTTCAAGCACCAGACACGGATACACTACACCCATCAGTGCCGGTTTGCCGAAAACCAGATGATCCTGAAGGAATGCTTCATGTTCATAGAAAGTAAATGTCTGACTGACTGATTGCGTTTCAGAGACCGGTGCTGCATCCGCGACAAGACCGGAAGATTCTTCTGTTCCTTTTGTTTTTATGTCTTCAAGCAGTTCGGATATGCTGCTGCACTCAAATAAAAGAGTCGGATTCAGCCGCAGATCAAACGCCCCTTCGATGTCTTTAATAATGGCCAGAAGCTGTGACGATTCAAGGCCTAATTCAAAAAATACGGTGTGCGCATCATTTCTTGTGACAGGACGGCCTACGTATGTTGAGAAAATGCGGTATAAGGTTTCCTCCATCTGCTGAACGCCTGGTATCAGCTGCCGGTCTGTCCGCACCTTTTTGGCTGTCAGGCCGAGCAGTGAAGCAATATGCGCACCGCTGAGGTTGTAAAAGTCAATATCCATTTTCACCATTTCAGAAGGCGTGCCGGATTTTTTCGAAATCACCGCGTAACAGCGCTCCGTAACGGTTTCAGCGGCAATAAACGAATCATAATAAATCGGTAAAAACAAACCGGCGCCTGCAGCTGTCTGCAATACGCCGGAGGCCATGGCGGCACCGTCCATCAGCGCGGGATGAAAGAGAGCGCCGGGGAGATTTTCCTGGCATGAATCAGACTGCCGAATATCAAGGAAACAATCCTCTTCATTTGCATAGATCTCTCCCTCCGGCTTCATCAGCCCGTCATGCGACAGTCCGCGGCTTCTCGCGTCTTCGTAAACCGTATGCAAGGAGACTGATGGAAGCGCAACTTGTTTTTTCTCTTCCGCGTCAAGGCGCTTATCTGATGAGAAA
This sequence comes from Bacillus sp. JNUCC-22, assembly GCF_018861275.1. Classification (NCBI taxonomy): domain Bacteria; kingdom Bacillati; phylum Bacillota; class Bacilli; order Caryophanales; family Bacillaceae; genus Bacillus; species Bacillus sp. JNUCC-22. Next base: position 2,305,333 of record NZ_CP076408.1, read on the forward strand.
ACCCCTTCATGCACCTCCGCTGATAAGAAAACCGTCCCGGAACCCGCCCCGCAAATCGAGGCAGTCCAGAACTCCTTTTCTTTACTGAATATGACACTCACATCAAGCCGCTCTGACCGTTTCACTGATAAAGGATGATAAATGGTCACCCGTTTCAGACAGATGGAACGGAATGAAAGATCAAGGCTTTGCTTTGCCAGCTGATACAGCATATCAATATAGGCCAGACCGGGCATGACAGATTCTCCGTGAACAAGATGGTGTTTCATAATGGGATGTTCTGCCGTCAGGCGCAGATTCACTGTTTTTTTCATGGTTAGTCCCCTTTTAAAAACGTCACGTTGTCACCTGCCAAAACGAGTCTGCAGGTGCAGTGCTTGTCTCTGCTTTTTTCTCATATTTCTTTAAAAGATCCGCAATGTCTGTTTTTTCATTACTTGTTTTTTCCGCTTCATTCTCCGTGCTGTTCCAGCCGCCCAAAAGCGGGTAGTGTTTTTTTCTGAATTCCGGCGGCTGAGGCGCCAGGTGATGTTCCCGCTGCCTTTCACCTCTGTATTCTTCAACGAGGATATGAGCATTTGTCCCGCCGTCAGGAAATGAACTCTGAGCTGCGACGCGGGGTTTCTTCTCTGAATGCCAATCAACGGGTTCACGATTAAAATGAATACGCGACGCTTCAAAGTCATAATGTTCAAATGGCTCACGCGCTGATAAGAAAGGCGGAATCCGCTTGTGATAGACGCTCAGCACACAACGGATGAAGCCCGCAAGACCTGAAGACAGAAGCAAATGCCCTACATTCGGTTTCACCGATCCGATCCGGCAGGGCAGAAGCGTTTTCCGGTTCAGCTGATAGACATCTGAGAGTGCCTTGATTTCCACCGAATCAACGATTGGGGAACCGCCTCCGTTCACTTCTATATATCCAATGTCTTCGGGCGACTTTTCCGCCATGTCAAGCGCAGTTTGAATGGCGTCTCTCTGCGCTCTTATATTCGGTGAACCGGGACCGAGCGTCCGGCCGTCATTGTTTACCGAGACGGCTTTTATGACGCCGTAAATACGGTCTCCGTCCCGCACCGCATCGCTCAATCGTTTGATAAAAACCGCCCCCGCTCCTTCTCCGAGCACTTCTCCCGCTGATTCACGGTCGAATATATGAAACACGCCGTTCTCATTTAAAATATGGCGCGCTCCGAATAACCGGTGCGCGGACGGAGATAAGAGCAGACTCACCGAACCGACTAAGGCCGCGTCAATCCTTCCGGCCAAAAGGGCGTCTTTTGCAAAGGACAGCCCGATCAGCCCTGAGGAACATGCTGTATCCACGACAAGGCTCGGCCCTGTGACATTCAAAAATCGTGAAATGTTGGCCGCCAAATAGTTTTGCCCCGCCCCCAAAATCGGGTTAGGCGCCTGCAGGATATGTTCCATACCGGCTGAAGGCTGCGCCCTGCCGCCGATGTACACGCCGACTTTCCGGCCCGATAAATCCTTTTGGCCGTACCCGGCATCATAAACGGAATGAACCGCTTCTTCTAATATGATCCGCGCCTGCGGGTCCATAATTGCCGCGTCTTTTTCAGAGATGCCGAAAAAGCCCGCATCAAACATGTCGATATCATCAATCCACCCCGCATAATCCTTTGCATTTGCTGTTGCATGCCAGCGCGATGCGGGGACAGGCCGGATGGCGGTGTTTCCTTTCATCAGCAGCTCCCAAAAAGCATCCGTTCCGCCCGCCCCCGGAAAACTGCAGGACATGCCGACGACGGCAATATCGTCTTCGGTATCCGCTTTCGGCTTCGTGGATGTTCCCTCTTCAGCAGCGGCGGTTAAATCAGGCTCTACGTCCCTGTCTTGAACGAAACCATTTTCTTTTGTCACAAAATCGGCTTCATGATGCGCTGCGAAATAGTCAACCATTTCTGTAATCGTTTGATATTGAAGCATTAAGGACGGTGTTAACTTAATGCTGATCCGTTTTTGCAATGATTGAACCAATTCCGCAAAGAGTATTGAGTCAATCCCGTATTCATCAAACGGCATATCATCTTTTATCTGCTCATCCGTCATTTTCAGTTCTTCGCTGAAAACGGTGCGCACCCATTGACGAATCATGTCCTTCACCTTTTGGTCACCGGCAGTGCTTTTTTTCACGGGAGCTTCAGATTTCTTCACCTTCAGAAGATCACCAAAATCAGGCTCACTGTCTTCGGGAACACAAGGAATTCCGCAGCTTTGTCCGTTTAAGATGATGTAATCTAAAAACTTCAGTCCGTCTTCGGCAGACAGCCTGGAAAGTCCTGATTTTTGATAAGCAGGTGTTTCCGGCAGGCCTTCAGCCATGCCGGTTTCTTTCCAGACGGGCCATTGAACGGCTTTAACAAACACGTTTCCTTTACCTGCTTGATGATTTGCAAAAGAGTCCATAAATGAATTAGCCATCGCGTAGTCACTTTGCCCCGCAGCAAGCGAAGGGATCAGGCCCGAAACGGATGAGAACAAAATAAAAAACGACAGCGGCTCATTCTGAACAGCTTCATAGAGACCGCGAAGCCCTGTTACTTTCGGCTTGCAAACGCTTTCGATTTCAGTTTCGGTTTTGTTATAAAAAGCGGGGTGTTCTCCCATTGCACCCGCGCAATGAAAAATGCCGGTAATCGGTCCCATCGTGCCGCGGATGCCGTCCGTCATTTTCCGGAGCCCCTTTTGATCCGTAAGAGAAACGCTGTAATAGCGGATCTCCGCGCCCTGCTCGGCTAACCTCTGCATCCGCTCGGCTTTTTCCGGGAGAATGCCATCCTTTTTCATGTCTGCCCACTTTGAGGAATCGGGAAGCGGCTCCCGCCCCATGATGACCAGTTTCCTGCATCCGCGTGAAACGGCATGCTCCGCCGCAATTGCGCCGATCCCGCGCGATCCGCCCGTTATTAACAGCACATCATCAGACGAATAGGAAAGCTCAGGCGCCGCCGAAACATTCATACCCTGCTTCAGAAACGGCACATAACGACGATTCAGCCTGTAGCAGCATTCACTGACGCTTTTGGCCCGCGGCTGTAAAAATTCAGTCTCAATCTGTCTGCTTAATTCTTCTGTATGCTCAATCTCACAATCGCTATCTATCGTAAAAGAATGAATGTTGGCATACTCAGCGCCCAGCATCCGGTACAGCCCCGCCGTTTTCGCCCCTTGCATCAGAGATTTACTTTCCTTGAAAGGCTGGAGGCGGTGTGTCACTTGGCTGAACACAGCGCCGCTATGACGGAATGATTCAAGAGCCTGCTGTAAAAAGGCAAGCTTTCCGTGTTCTATCTCTTCCTGCCGTTCATATTCCGCGTCATATGCGGTTATGTCGACGACCCCGAGTATCTGTTTGTTTTGAAGAGACTCCCGCACTCTGCCGTAAAGGTTTCGCCCCGATGCGGCGGCGTAATAATCGGCGCCGTCTTTTGCCTGATGGATGAAGCAGATCGTTTCAATATGGCTGTTTCCTTTAAAAAGAGCATCGGCCAATCGACGCGTCTTATCAGTTGCAAGTATCATTACTGTTCCTGATAATGCTTCAGATTCCGCCGGATCTTGCTGCTTCCAGTCTTTTTGAAGAATGATCTTTTGGTTTTCCGCCGGTTCGTCTGTCTGTTTCCGGATATCCGCGGGCACAGGCACCCAATACCGCTCCTTCGCGAACGGATATACAGGAAGGCTGACCCGTTTCGGCTTCTCTCCTTCGTATAACAGGCTCCAGTCAACGGCGGCTCCTTTTGCCCACTCAGTGAGCAATCTGGAATATTGCTTGTTTTTCAGCAGCTCGGCCATTCCACTTGATGAAATATCATCTTGAGCACGTCCGCGGAAACATCCTTCAATTTCTGTTTTCCGTTCAAGCACATCCTTCAGTTTCGCTTGCAGGCCGCAAACGGATGTAACGATCAATGCCAGCCGTTCAGGCATCGCTTCTCTGCCAGCTTGAAGCGTGTAGGCCAGGTCTTTAAGGTTGACTTCTTTTTCCCGTAAAAAGCGGTCATACCGTTTGACATATTCTAATAGGCGTTCTTCATTTTTTGCCGAAAGCAGAAACAGAACCGGCTCGTCTTCCCGTATATTTACCGATTTCTTTTCAGCCTGCGGCGGCAGATATTCTTCTATGACAAAATGGGCATTGCTCCCGCTGGCGCCAAAAGAACTTAAACCCGCTCTTCTCGGCTGGTCAGAATGTGACGGCCGTTCCCATTCTTCCAGCCGGTCCGCCACATAAAACGGCGTGTCCGGAAACGGAATATGGGGATTCAGCGTGTCCGTGTGCAATGACGGAAAGATTTCTCCATGCTTCAGCTGCAAAAGCACCTTTGTTAATCCGGCGATTCCGGCGGCTCCTTCTAAATGGCCGATATTTGATTTAGCAGAGCCAATGGCGCAAAACCGCTTCTTGTTTGTCCATTTGCGGAATGCGCGGCTCAGCCCTTCAATTTCAATCGGATCACCCAGAGACGTGCCTGTTCCGTGGGCTTCAATATAGCTCAGTGTCTCCGGATCAATGCCGGCACTCTGAAAGGAATCTGTAATGACTTCCGCCTGTGATGCCGGATCAGGCACTGTCAAACCGGATGTTTTTCCGACATGGTTTAAAGCGGAGCCTTTTATGACGCCATATATCGGACAGCCCATTCTTTCTGCTTCTTGAACGGTTGTCAGTAACACCGCGCCGACGCCTTCTCCCGGTACATAGCCGTCACCGCCGTCGGCGAAGCTTTTGCAGACGCCTTCTGAAGACAGAAATCCGGCATTCGCCAAAAACGCATATTTATGCGGGTGTGTGACCGCATTCACCCCCCCGGCAATGGCAAATTCGCACTCCCCCCTTTTAATGCTTTCACATGCCAAATGTATGGATGTGAGCGAAGAAGAGCACATCGTATCAACAGCCATTGACGGTCCTGTAAAGTTCAGGCAGTGAGACACAATATTCGGAACAGAGGCAGGCGTCACGCCCATAGACAGCGGTGTGCCCCGCTGTGTAATTTCAGCCCCGAACAGCTCATAATGGCTCCAAAACACACCTGCGAATACCCCGACGCGTTTTCTCTTTTGGAAAGATGGCCCGCGCGCCGTTCTGTCCTGATAAAAACCGGCATCTTCACAAGCTTCCCAAGCCGTCTCTAAAAACAGCCGCGCCTGCGGGTCCATCATTTCAGCCTGGCGCGGAGTCAGATTGAAAAACAGCGGATCAAAGCTGTCTATGCGATCTAAAAATCCTCCGTAACGGTAGAACTGATCTGCTTCATATGAGAAAGGATAACCTTTCCATCTGTCCTTCGGCATTGTTGTGATGCAGTCTTTACCTGAGCGCAGATTTTGATAAAATTCATCAATGCTTCCCGCCTGCGGATATCTTCCCGCCAATCCGATTACCGCAATATCTTGCTCTTCTGTGTGTCTCTCTTGTTTTCGGCTTCTTCTCTTGACAGCTGCATGGGATAATGAAGAGCGGTTCTTGTCTGCCACCGGACCCAATCGGCCCATGCTTTCAGTTACAGCCGGCTCATTCCCGTATAAAATAACGGATTGCAGCTTGCCGAGACGCAGCATATATTCAAGTGAAGCCATCCCTTCCCCGGCCGGAAGCGGGCTGGTGCCGGTTGCATCATTCATGATCTCTTTCATCAAGCTGTCAACCTGCATGCCGCCATCTTCCCAAAGCGGCCAGTTGATCGTCATAGAAGCCCCGTTCCGTTCGCCTTTTTCCGCTTTGCAATCGCGATATTTCATATATTCATCCATAAAAGCGTTCGCCGCGGCATAATCTGTCTGGCCCGCATTTCCGGCCAACGCCGAGAATGAGGAAAAAACGGCGAAAAATTCAAGCGGTTCATGCCGTGAAGCTTCGTCCGCATGAATCAGGCCGCTGATTTTCGGCAGGAACACCTGCTTCAAGTCAGAACTGTCTTTTTGGATGATAAATTGATCTTTTAAAACACCGGCGCAATGAAAAATGCCCGTCAGCCGGCCGAAAGTTTCTCTAATCTGAGCAAATGCCCGCTCTGTTTCGGCTTTATTGCCGATGTCCGCTTGAACGTAAAGAACTTCTGCGCCCAATGCTTTCAGTCTGCTGATCTTCTCAGATTGTTCCGGCGAACGGCCGATGAGTGCGAGCTTCACCTTTTCTTTTTCTGCAAGGTGACGGGCAAGCAGAAATCCAAGACCGCCGAGGCCTCCTGTAATGACATATACGCCGTTTTGTTTCCAAGGAGACTGTGTCTGCCCGTCCAGTTTCTCAATACGTTCGAACAATCTGATCTGCCGCATATTGTCTTTATACCGAATGTCTGTGCAGCCTGCATAAGAGCAGTCTGCTTCTGTTCTAATGATTGCGGCCGTCTCACTTGGCAATCTCTCATTCTTGTCACAGAAGGTGATCACCTGAGTGCAAAGAGCCGGATTTTCCAGATGTGCCGTTTTCAGCATAGCCCCGAGAGCGGAAGACAATGCCGCTCCATTCTCAACGGCGCATACAAGCTGAATCAATGTATGTTCTTTCGGATGGTCTGTCAGTTCCCGTTTAAGCATACGAAATATGCGCTCAGCATCTGTTCCAAACTGCTCATCTGCAGCCTCATGCTCCCTTTTCAGTTCTATCACTTCCGCTTCCGGGCAATATGTGCCGAGTTCACCGGTGAGACGGGGTCCTGCATCGGCAGCGATAATGAGATGACGGGTGTGTTTTTGCCCGTTCTGCACCGCCGTTTCCAGCGGCTGATCTTTCCAGGCGGGTTCAAAAAACAGAACCTCATCAGCAATGTCAGCGTCTGATGTATGCCGTTCTTCGGCCGAATCTTTCAGCACACAGCCCGCTTCATTGATAAGGTAATCCGCAAGGCGGCGGACAGATGAATATTCAAAAAGCAGTGTCGGATAAAACTGCTGCTGAAAAGTCTGCTCTAATATCTTTACAAGCTTCAGCAAATGCGCCGAGTCAAGCCCCATATCATAAAAGCCTTTCCGCACATCAATATCCTGTGCCGGACGATTGATCAGCCTGGCGATTTCCGACTTTATGTAAGTCACCATGTTTTGGTCCGGCGTTTGCTGTTCAGGCACGTCTTCTGCGGCCACAGGACTTTCGGGCTCTCCACGGCCGCTTCTGTTCTGCTGAGGCGGCTTCTCTTTGTCTATCAGATGGGTAATCATATTCGCTTGTCTGACCCTTTTCACTGTCAGTTTCTCACATTCGGCCAATACGTTCCCTGCCCTGTCGTAAATCGTGAAGTCGGCCGAATAAACATCAGGTTCGCTGTCTGATGCGCCGCTTTCAGTGCGGCTGTTTTTCGCAGAATAAGTGTAAATCGTTTTCGGAAACGGCTGATGTATGCAAAAACGATTGATCATAAAAGGAATATAAGGTGTGTCATTCTGCTTTTGGGCCGACAATGCAAAGGAAGAGCCGGCAAGGGTGGACGCATCTAAAAAAGCCGGATGCGCCTTAAATTTCTCCCGGAATCCTTCAGCCAAATCACTCAGAGTGAGCTCCATTAATTCTTCTTTATCCTGAAGCTGATAAACGGCCCCTTCATTTTTCATAAACTCGCCATGCTCAATATGGCTTCTTCTTGCAATTCCGTAAATGTCATGCATGTCCCATTTTCGGCTTGCGTTTTTCATGAACGCTTCAATATTCAGTTCTTTTGCCCGGGGCGTGTCTTCTTGCAAATAAAGCTGGCATTCCATATTCTCATCCCGGTTTCCGCCAAGCGGTGTGCCGTTTTTTGCTTTTTCGCTCGTGATCTCAACTTTCCAGCTGTCACGCGCCGGCGTAAAGGTCACATACAGGTGTTTATCAAACTCTTCAGATGTTACAACAGGCTGCTTAAAAATAATCTGTCTTAATTCTATAGGCCGTTCACCGAGGTAACCGGCGGCGAGCCGATACAGCATATCTATTAAAGTCACGCCCGGGAGAACGCGGATTTGATGAACGCGATGATCCCGGACGATATAATTCGTATGGCTGATTTTCTGCAGGAACGTTTTGACTTGATCGGTGGCAACTGCCAATCTATCACACCTCGCTTATTTCAAACATTGCTTCTGTGCCCGCCTCATTTTCTTCCGCTTCAGGCAACTGTGCTTTTTCAGGCCAATACCGCTGTTTTCGGTATACTGTCTGGCCGCCTTTCGGTTCCATGGTCGCTTTTCGCTCTTTCGGTATTCCTTCGTTGCTGACAATGATATGGGCATTATTCCCGCCCAAACCGAACGCGCTGACCCCGGCCCTGAGTATCTCTTTTTTTCCGTCCCACCGCTTCAGCTCAAGCACAGGATAAAGCGGCGAATCATTAAATTGAAAGCGGGGATTCGGTTTATGGCAATGCAAAGTCGGCGGCAGTTCTTCATTGGCAATCGCCAGCAAAACTTTGATGATTCCCGCCGCGCCCGCCGCACTCAGCAAGTGGCCGATATTGCTTTTGACGCTTCCTACACCGCAAAATTGTTTTTCATCGGAATAAGCAGACAAGACATTGGTTAATCCTTTTAGTTCAATCGGGTCGCCGATCAATGTACCGGTTCCGTGCGTCTCTACGTATGTCATGGTGTCCGGCTCGATTTCCGCTGATTGAACCGCCTGCTCAATCAAGTCCTGCTGCGCCCGGGGATTCGGCGTCGTCACGCCCATTGTGCTGCCGTCATTATTAATCGCAGAGCCGTCAATAACGCCGTATATTTTATCTTCGTCTTCTATCGCTTTTTCAAGCGGCTTCAGCATCAGCACTCCGCAGCCCTCTCCGATTCCTGTTCCGTCCGCATCGGCATCGAAAGATTTTGAACGGCCATTTGGCGATAAGATTCTCGCCGCGCTCATTGTGAGAAAAGGTTTTTCATCAAGCAAAATGTCAACCCCGCCCGCAAAGGCCGCTTCCGCTTCTCCATTTTGAATGGCCTGTACGGCCAAATGAATTGCCGTTAGCGAACTGGAACAGGCCGTATCTACGACCAGGTTGGGCCCTGTAAAGTTATAAATGTGCGCCATGTGTGCGGTAATAAAATTTTGCCCCGCGCCAATAATCGCATCTTTTTGCAAATATTGGAATTTCTGATGAAACGCACCTGCCCTTGCACCGGCAAAAACGCCGATACGGCGGCCCCAGAGATCCTCTTTTTGATAACCGGCATCGGCCAAAGCTTCCGCGCTCACTTCGAGCCACTGCCTTTGCAGCGGGTCTATCATCGGTGCCAGCGTTTCTGAAATATTGAAATACTCCGGGTCAAATTGATCAATATCGTGAATAAAACCGCCCCATTTACTGATGCTTTTTCCTTCTTGATATTCACCCGGCTGATAGTGTTCCCCGGCGTTCCATCTGTCCGGCGGAACTTCAGTGACGGCATCCGTTCCGCTGCGGAGATTCTTCCAAAATTCTTTTATATCCCCCGCTTTCGGAAAATGGCAGGCCATGCCGATGATCGCAACCTTTCCCCGTTTCCCGGGCTTATCTGCCTTTTTTTTGCTCCGTTTCGGCGTCTTCTGCAAAGGGACCTTCTCCGCGGGAACTGCTGCATCTGCCGAAAAAGCTTCCGGACAATGTACGGCTAAATAATCCGCGAGCTGTTCTATGGTAGGGTGTTCCAGAAGGACAGTCGGATCAATTGAAACGGACGGCAGTTTTTGATCGATCTTTGTCAGCACTTGCGCCAGAAAGATAGAATCCATTCCGTATTCCTGAAAAGGCACATCGATATCCATATGCGTTTCATCGATACTCAGCTCTTTTGCCAAAAGCGACCTTAGCCAAGATTGAATATCAGTCCGGTTATGGTCCCGTTTTTTTGTTTCAGGAGGTTTGGAAGCTGCTTTCATTCCTTTATGGGCGGCTGGCTTGGCATTTTCCAGCGCTTTGGCGTCCCAATCATGTTTCACTTGTGCCGGCAGCACGACAGCTCCGGGTCTTTCTCTTAAAATGTAATCAAGCATCTTGAGACCTTCAGCGTCAGAGTGCCGCAGCAATCCCGTTTGCTCATAAATCCCGCTTTTTATATCCCTGCTCATGCCCGTCTCATCCCATGCCGGCCATTGTATGCTAATGATGCCGCTCTCATTGTTTTCTGCAAAATAGTCCATGTAAGAATTAGCCATCGCATAATCGCTCTGTCCCGCCGCAAGAATCGGGACGGCTGCTGAGACAGATGAAAACAGGACGAAAAATGCCGGCGCATCATCCTTTACACTCTCATACAGACTGTGAAGGCCGTCTGCTTTCGGCGCGAGCACCCGCGCGATACTGTCTTTGGATTTGCGGAGAAAAGCAGGGTTTTCACGGTCCGCAATTCCCGCGCAATGCAGAATGCCTCCGACAGGTCCGAGCGTTGTGGTTACCTCTTTTATAAGCCGTCCGACGGCCTGCTTATCCGTCAGATCAACTGCTGAGACGCACACTTTTACACCTTGTGATTCCAGCTGCCGGATAAGCTGTATTTTTTCCGAAACGACAGGGTCTGTTTGCTCAAGATCCCACTCGGTTTTCGGCGGCAGCTCCTTTCTGCCTGTCAGAAGCAGTTTCTTCACACCGTATGCGGAAACGAAATGCTTGGCGCATAAAGCGCCGAGTCCGCGCGTTCCTCCGGTTATCATCAGGACGGCGTCTTTTGGTAACGCAGTCCGGTCTGTTTGCACGGCTTCTGGTTCAATCTGATCAGTCTGCCGAAGAACATAGCTGAAGCGCATGCCGTCCCTGCAGCAAACAGCAGATTCCGTTAAGTCTGATTCAATTTCTTGTTTAATAAAAGCGGCTGTCTGCTCCAGCGGCTCTTCAGGATCAATATCGGCGTGACAGGTGAGAATATGGCTGTATTCATGCCGCAGCATGCGATAAAGCCCCGCTTTTTCAATACCATGCATAGCGGCCGCCTTATTTTTGAAGGATTCAAGCCCTTTTGTAAGATAAAGCATTTTCATGTTTTCTTGTCCGCGGCCGTATTCAATCAGCTGCTGCAGCGATGCCACCCAGCTGATGTCCTGCCGCTTTTGTCGGGAGCCGCAGCCGGTGAAGTCAATAAACCCCGAATAGATGGCCGCATTCGGATCCTGTAAGAAAGAGATGAGCTGATTTTCCTGCACAATGTCAGCATCATTCAGCTGTTTTTTCACCTCGGCGGCAAGGTCTTTTGTATCCTCGGAGACGATGAGCGCTATTTTGCTGTTGAACGGCTCGGATGAAGACACTGCCTCGCACGGTTTCCATGTTTTTTGCAATAATACTGTTTTTTGATTCGAAAGCGGCAGCTGCTCCCGTTTCGGCACCCAATAGCGGTCTGCTCTGAACGGATAGGAGGGCAGGCTGATGCGGCGCGGCTTACTGTCCGTATACAGCTGCTCCCAATCCGTGTCAAATCCGTTTGCCCAGAGCCGCAGCACTTTCCTGTATTTCTTTTTCTCAAGCCAGGCGCTGACGAGGTCAGCAGCGTCTTTATCGTCTGAGAACATGGAAATCGTGTTATTCTCGCGTTTTTTACGGCCGCTGATGATATCTTCGCTGTTTTTTCCCAACAGAAACGCGTTCAGTTTTTCAGTCAGTTCCTCTGCGGAGCCTGCGATGATTCCCAGCCTCGCTTCCATCGCATCCCGTCCGGTCTGCAGTGTGTATGCGGCATCTGCAAGATCGATATGGCGGGATGATCCGTTTTGGATAAAATCGCGAAGGAGACGCGCTCTTTCTTTCAGCCGCTCTTCATTTTTAGCCGACAAAACAAAAAGAGATGACGCTTTCTCAGGGGTTTCCTGCTGTTCCGTCTCACTTTTGCCCATGTATTCTTCAATAACGATATGCGCATTGACACCTCCGAAACCGAATGAGCTTACACCCGCCCGGCGGGGCAGGACCCGGCCGTTTTCATCACGCAGCGCTTCCCACTCCTTTGTTTCTGTCACAATGTAAAACGGGCTGTCCTTCAATTTGATATGGGGATTGATGTTCTCGCAATGCAGACTTTTGGCGAGCGTCCGATGTTTCAGCTGCATCAATACTTTGATAACGCCCGCAATACCTGCTGCGAGCTCCAAATGTCCGATATTTGTCTTCACTGAGCCTATCCCGCAATATCCGCCCGGAGCCCCGTCTGTTTGGAAAGCTTTTTTCAATGCATTGATCTCAATCGGATCGCCGAGTGCCGTCCCTGTTCCGTGCGCTTCTATATAAGTGATGGTTGACGGGTGAATACCGGCTTTTTGATAAGCGCTTTTCAGCACATCCGTCTGAGCCTGCGGATTCGGCGCAGTAAGTGACGCTGAGCGTCCGCCGTGATTTTCCGCTGTACCGCGGATGAGGCCGTAGATGTGATCCCTGTCACGCTCAGCCTCTGAAAGCTTTTTCAAGACAATCATGCCGGCACCTTCTCCTCTGACATAACCGTCAGCCTGATCGGAAAATGTTTTGCAGCGCCCGTCTTCACTGAGCATGCCTGCTTTTTGAAAACCGATATGCCCTTCAGGCGTGACGATCGTATTGACGCCCCCTGCGACCGCCATATCACAATCTCCCGTTTCAATGGCTTTTACCGCGCGGTGAATGGCGACTAAAGAGCTTGAACAAGCGGTTTCTACCGGCTCGCTCGGCCCGTGGATATCAAGAAAATAACTCATCCGGTTCGGCCCGACGGACGGCACGATTCCGGTCATCGTATACCCCTCGACAGGAAGACCCGCCTTATTGATTAAAGTTTGATATCCGCTTCCCAGTGTGCCGGTGAAAATGCCGGTTTTTGTTCCGGCAATCCGTTTTGCTGAGTACCCCGCGTCTTCAATGGCTTTCCACACATACATCATTAATAGACGCTGCTGAGGATCCATCATTTCAGCTTCTTTCGGAGATATCCCGAAAAACAGCGGGTCAAACCCGGCGATTCCATCTATGAAACCGCCCCATTTAATTGACGTTTTATTTGCATCCGCTGCCGGATCGCCGTAATATTCGCGCCAATCCCAGCGATCTCGGGGAATTTCTGTAATGCAATGCTCCCCTTTTGATAAACGTGTCCAGAATTCATCTATGTCTTTCGCTTGCGGAAAAATACCGCTGATTCCGATAATGGCTATCGGTTCGGTTTTTTCTTCTGATCTTCCTTTTACGGATACGGGCGTTTCCCGCTTGACATGAACGGCCGCCGGAGCTTCAGCTTTTCTTATTCCGGCTTTTGGAGCGGTTTTTAAACGCTCTCCTTCTAAGCCGCTGAATGCTTCTTTCCATTCAGATATCAAATGGCCGCTCAGTTTGCGCAATGTCGGAAATTCAAAGAAGATAGTCGGGCTGAGCTCAAGCTGATAAGACCGATTTAATAGATTGGTAAATTCAGTGAAGATGATCGAATCAAATCCGTATTCCGTCAGTTCGCTGTCAGCCTCAATATCTTTCATGCTTACCTTTAAAAGATCTGATACATGCCGCTTTAGTTTCTCTTGAACCTGATCTTTCAGATCTCTTGCATCTGCCACTGCCGGAGCTTGTCCGGCGGCGCTTTGTTCTTCGCCCAGATCGAAAATATGGCTGCGGATCCGTTTTTCGTCGCCTTCTGCCACCATGACCTGATGTTCTCCGGAGGCAAAAGCGGCGTACAGTGCTTGGATGCCTGAGGCTGATCGCATGGCTTTCATTCCGGTCTGTTCGTACATCAGCCGTTCGGTCTCTTTGTCCACGCGCATACCGCCTTCTTCCCAAAGCGGCCAGTTGACGGAGAGGGTCTTCCCGCTCCGCTCGTTGTCCCGCACGAGACGGTTCCGGCGGGCTGCATAAACATCCATAAATGCGTTGGCTGCCGCATAACCGGCCTGCCCCGGATTTCCCATACCTCCAGCCAAGGAAGAAAACAGAATGAAAAAATCCAGCCGCACATCTTTCGCTGCTTCATCAAGATTGATAAGCCCTTTCACCTTCGGCGCCATGACGGTCTTCCGTTCGTTTTCTGTCTGGTTCAGAATGTAATTGTCAGCGATCACGCCTGCGCCGTGAATGATCCCGTCGAGTGTTCCGTGCTCCTCCTGTATGCCGCGGACGAGGGCGATGACCGCCGCCCTGTCTGTCACGTCTACCGGTTGATACAATACGCGGGCACCCGACGCTTCCAAGCGCCGTAAGCGGGCGGAGCGGTCTTCATCAAGCGCTTCCGCCCTTCCCGTTAATACGAGGACAGCGTTTTTGACGCGGGAGGCTATTTCTTCAGCGAAAATCAGGCCGATGCCGCCCGCTCCCCCGGTGAGGAGGTAGACCCCTTCGTCTTTCCACGGAACGGCGCCGCTTTGAGGCGCCGGCAGATGACGCCAGTTTCTGACGAGACGTTTGCCGTCTTCATAACGGATTTCCGCTTGTTCAGGATGCGCCCGGTTTTCTTTCAGCTTGGCAAGAAGCGCCGAGGCTGACTCGTCCGGATCGGCTTGGATGACTTGGCCGTACAGCTTCGGATGTTCAAGGTGAGCCGTTTTCAGAAAAGCGGCCAGCCCCGCCAATACATTGTCTTCCCCCCTGTCGGGGACAAGAAGCTGGATCAGCGTTTTTTTCTTCTGTTTTTCTTTGATAAGACGCGTGACAATCGCTGACAGCTCCGCCGCGCAGGCGTCATAACGGTCTTCAATCGGACCTTCGCCGTCAGCCGCACATACGGCGCCGCTTATGTCCTCAGCATTCATTCCGCCATACAGCGTCACGTATCTGAAAGACGCTTCTTGTCCGCCGCCTTCAGCCGGCGGTGATTCCCGCCACTTTGGCTGAAGCAAGAGCGGTTTTTCCTCCGTTTCCTCTTCCAGAAAACGGGCGGTGAGCCCCGTCAATCGGACACATACCGCGCCGTTTTCATCACACAGCTCAATATGATAGGCGCCGTCCGCTGAGGAAAGCACCGCCCACATCGTCTCCCGGCACGCAGAAAACACCTGCATATCCTGGAGGGCAAACGGCAGAAACGGCCGTCCGGACGCGGAACCGTCTGAGAGCACGAGACCGATAGAAGCCTGAAGGGCGGCGTCCAGCATGCTCGGATGCAGGATGAACGGCTCCTTTTCTGCGCGGGCGGACGGCGGAAGAGTGAGCTTTGCGAGCACTTCTCCGCTTCCGGCATAGACGGAGTCAAGCGCCTGATGCGACGGTCCGTAGGTGATGCCGAGGCTGTCGAACGCTTCATAGCACTCAGCCTTTGACATACGCCGGCCGCCGCAGCGCGCCTGAACCGCTTCCACATCGAGTACAGGAGCACGCTCCGTCTCTTCGAGCACGGCTTTTCCCTGGAAAAAGACAAGCTGCTCTTCTCCTTCGGCATACGCTTCAAAAGCGATGTCTCCGTTTTCTTCCGGCTGAAGCTTTACATGAAGCGTCACTCCTTCAGAAAGCGCCGTCACCGGACGGAGCCAAACGATCTGTTTGAGCCTGACACCCGTTTTCCCGCCGGGCAAGTCTTCAGCGGCAAATGTAACGGCGGCCCGGGCCATTTCTAAAGCAGCCGCGCCCGGAAGCACCGGTTTTTCATTGACGATATGATCGGCAAAAAACGGTTCATATCCTGAAAAAACAGAAGTAAAGCGCTGGGCGGTAAAGGTCGATGTATTCGCATGGAGCAGCGGGTGAAGCTTTTCACGTTCAGCTGAATTCCGGCTTTCAAGTTCTCTCTGAAGACGATCGGACGCCCAATACGTCTGCCTGGCAAACGGGTAGCCCGGCAGATTGCCGATTCGCGGCAAAGGTCCGCCATAAAGCAAGTCCCCTTCGATTTCATAACCTTGACAATAAAAATCTGCCAGCACGCATAACAGCTCCTGATATTTTCTATGGTCAGAATATGAGGCGCTGCACTTGCCGAGCACTTCTATTATGTGCTCCTGAATATGCTGACGCCCTGCAAAGTGCTGCGGTACTTTTCCCGAAAACACATAAGGATGATGTTCATTAAGCTTTGCCTGCTTCCATACATACACTGCGTCATCAGCATCTTGCACTACGATGGCGGCGCGATGGTTAAAGTGATGCCGTCCTTTTAACAACGTATAGCTGAGCTGGGCTAGATCATTTTCTTTCAGTCCGCCATTTTCCGCCCAAGTGATCATATCTTCGATTTTTTCCTGAAGGGCCTCCTTTGTTTTTGCAGACAAAGTCAGTAAATATGCAGGGGCATCCGGATGAGGTGAAGCGCTGCGCTTATAGCTTTCCATAACGATATGGGCATTTGTTCCGCTCATCCCGAATGCGCTGACTGCCCCCATTCGGTTTTTACCCGGCAGAGAAGGCCACGGTTTACCCGTTTTATTCACATAAAAAGGACTCTTCTCCCAGTTGATATAGCGGTTTTCCCCGCTGCAATGCAGACTGGCGGGAATCATTTCACGGGAGAACGCCTGTAAAAGACTGATCAAACTGACAATGCCTGACGTGGCAAACGTGTGGCCGATATTGGTTTTAATTGATGTGAGCGCGCAAAAAGCTTCTTCGTTTGTATAGGCAGAAAATGCGTCATAAAGCGCGTTAATTTCCACCGGATCACCGAGTTTTGTACCTGTGCCGTGTGTGACGATATATTCGATATCTTCAGGGTTGATACGGCCCCGGTCATAAACGGAAGTAAGCAGCCGGGTCTGCGCGACGCCGCTCGGAGCGGTAATTCCGTTTGTTTTCCCATCATAATTGATGCCGCTCGCCCGAATCACCCCGTAAATCGGATCACCATCTTTTTCCGCCTCTCTCAGCGGCTTCAGAATAACCGCCGCGGCCGCTTCCCCCGGAACCATGCCGTCAGCCCTTTTATCAAACGCGAAGCATTTCCCGTTTTCCGACAGCATTCCGGCTTTATCTATCGTTTCAAAAAAGTCCGGGGTATTCATGATATTCACCCCGGCCGCAACAGCTGTTGTACACTCTTTATTCTGCAGGCTTAATACCGCCTGATGGACAGACACGAGCCCCGAAGAACATGCTGTATTTATCGCCATCACAGGACCTGATAAATTCAAGTGATAAGCCAGCCGCGCCGCCAAAATACCGTTATGATGAGACGTGACATTGCCTTTGTCCCGTGTTAAAAGGTGATAATCTCCTTCTTCCGCCCCCACAAACATACCGATCGTCTGCTGCTTGATGTGACTGGCGCCGTAGCCGGCGTCCTCAAGGGCCCTCCACGCTTCCTGAAGAAGCAGCCGCTGTTTCGGATCCATCGTTTCAGCTTCCCTCGGCGATATTTCAAAAAATAAAGGGTCGAACTCGTCCGCCCCCGGTACAGCGCCGAGTTTCCATTTTGAACTTATGAAGCCTTTTTTTGCGACCGGTGCGACAACATCCTTTTCCTGAAACAGAATGTCCCACAGCTCGTCCGCCGTGCGCGCCTGAGGAAATCGGCCGCTCATGCCGATAATGGCAATGGAATCAGCTGCCTGACTGCCCTCGGTTCCGGCGTTCAGCTTATTTCTTCCCCTCTGCTTCTTTCGCTTTTCCGTTCCTGCCTTTTCAAAGACAGATTGATCTGCGGATTCAGGTTTCTTTTCTTCATAGACATGCTCCATGACGGACTGGTGTTCCGTCAGAAAATAGCGGACGACCTTCTCCAGTGTAGAATGTCCGAAAAACAGGGCCGGTGTCACTTCAATCCCGTAATGAGCGGACAAAGAAGAGGCGAATTCCGCCAAAATGATAGAATCAAAGCCGAAATCAGCCAGATTGTCTGCGTCCGTCAGTCTGTTCTTGTCTATTTTCAAAAGCCCCGCCGCCAGTTCTTTCACATCCCAGCTTACGCATTCTTCCAGTGTAAAGCCTTTCATTTCACTCCGCCTTCCTGAAAACGGGACGTTCCTGTTTACAGAACCCGAAATCGGCCGTTCGCCTTGATCTATCTGCAGGAAGCGTTTGGCCCTCGACGGAAAACCGGCCAGGACGAGATACTGGCTGGACGGCTGGACTAACAATGTTTCAAAAGCTTCGAGTCCTTCCTCAGTGTATAAATAACGCTGTCCGCTTGATTTTAAATACATATCGGTGCTTTCCGCCGTGCCGACATGCATCCCCCCTTCTTTCCAAAGCGGCCAATTGATTGCAAGTGACTTGCCGCTTCTGAGTCCGAGGCTCACAAGTTTATCCCGGTGACGAACAAAAGCCATTTGGAAGCGGTTCCCCATCGCGTAGTCACAAGAACCGAAGTCTCCTAAAATCGCTGAAGAAGAAGAGAAACAACAGAAGAAGTCAAGCGGCTCCCGTGACAGAACCTGATCTAACACCGCGGTGCCGTCCGCTTTTGGCGATAAGACTTGCTGAAAGGTTTGCAGATCTTTCTCCAGAATGCTTTCAGTGCCTTGAAGACCTGCAGCGTGAATGACACCTTGAATCGGCCCGCATCCTTTCTCTTTCGCTTCTTGCAAACCTTTCTCCATCTGAGCCTGATCAGCGGCATCCGCCTGCACGTAAAACACCTTGGCGCCTGATTTTTCCAATCTCTTTATCTTGTTCAGCACCGGGCCGTCTGCCGCTGATCTCCCCGTCAAAATGAGCGTAACCGGTCCTTTTCCAGCAAAATATCCGGCAAATAACAAGCCTAATCCCCCGCATCCGCCGGTAATCAAGTACGTTTTTCCGCTCTTTATCACACGCTTCTCAACAGGGGCGATGTCCGTCTGCTTCATTTCCATGACGTGGCGGATTTCCTCACTGTACATGACACTGCGGAACGACTCGCTGTGAAGTTCTTCACATACGTTATGGATCAGTTTTTCTAACGGTCCTTTTTGTTCAAAATAAACCGCGGCCGTATCCGTCTCCGGCAAGATCAGTTTCAGCGACCGTTCCAGCCCGATCCATGACTCAGCGTAACTGATATCGGTATCGGTCCCGCACTGAGCGGAAAGAAGAATTCGCCTCGGTTTAGAACGCAAAGAAGCAGCTGCGCGGATCACATGATACAGAATGGAATAGTCTTTCACGGCCTTTTCATCTTCAAGCGGCCATCCATATAAAACGGCATCCGCTTTGCCTGCAGCCGTTTCAATATGCCGAAACGTTTCTTGATATGCTTGTCCGTCAGTGATTTTAATTTGATAATGCGTGTTTGAAAGCTTTTGAGTTTCCTCACCCTGTGAAATAAAAAACACGCCGGATTCCGGATAAAGGGATTGTAAAGACTGATAAGCATGCTTTCTGGCAGCTTCTCCCGTAAGAAAACAGATGACCGTTTTCAGCTCTTCATGAATGGATTTCTTCAGAGGCTGCTGAGTCCACATTTCTTCAAATATCATCATCTCGGATTGTTCCTTTTGCCCGTGATCCTGCTGAGACGGCTGTCTCATTCTCACCCCTTTGATTTCTGCGCAGACAATGCCGGTTTCGTCACAAAATTGAATGTCACAGCCGGTTTGATTCTTTTTATTAATATACATCCACATGCCGGATGAGCACGGACGCATGACGCGCAGTTCTTCAACCGCTTCAGGCACGATATGGACTGACGGCTCCGTTTTTGCCAGGACATGAAAAGCTGCGTCCAGAAATTCCGGCGGTATATGATATCCCGGATTACGGCCGCTTTCATCTGTGAGAGCAAGCTTCGCCCAAACCGCACTTTCTCCCGCATAAAGCTTTTCAACGGTGCGGAACTCCTTACTGATCGTTACACCTGATGTGCCTGGTGTTTCATAATCGAATGAAAGCGGGCGGCAGTCTTTTTGTAAGGAGGCAATATCAAGCACGCGGGATGGCTGTATGTTCCCTTGTCCGATGATTCCATAATGATGCAGCTTCTCTTCGTCACTGTATATTTCATAATGGATGCCTTCCTCGTCTTCAGACAGAAGGGAGAGATTGACGCCCGCACCGTGAAGTCCGCCGGTAATCGGGTCAGTCCATGCCGCTGTTCGGATCCATATCTCTTTTTCTTCAGAGCTGTCTGCCGCATGATGAAAAGCCGCAAGCGCCATTTCTAAATAAACGGCTGCCGACAGAACCCGCTCCCCTCTCACATCCTGAAAAACGTGTTCCCGGCCTGTAAAAGATGTATGATAGCTTTGCTCCGCCAAGGTTGACGTATTTTCATGCAGGAAAGGATGCACATATTCAGTTGTTCCTGTTTTTGGTTCTTCCCGCTTCATCCAGTAGCTTTCTTTTGCAAATGGATAAGACGGCAGACTGATACGATGCGGCAGCGCGCCTTTATATAAAGATGCCCAATCGACGGGCGTCCCGTGAACCCAGGCATTCAAAAGACTGTCAAATTGACGTTTTTCCATCCAATCACTGACTGTGCCTTCCGTCTCTGTGCCAGCACTATCACTCCGGCCCGTAAACACCCCGCTTACAGAACCAGCATTTTTCAGAAAAGCAGTCAGCTTCTGTTCCAATTCAGAAACAGAGTCCGCTGTCATCGCCAGCCGTTCTTCCATCGGGACCCTGCCGACTTGAAGGGTAAATGCCGCGTCAAGCAGGTTCGCATCTGTAATTGTTCCGTTTCCGGCGGCATCCGACAGCAACAGAGCCCGCTCGCGCAAGCGGTCTTTATCTTTTGCCGATAAAACAAAAAGCGCCGGACGGCCGGTGTCTGCCGAAGTCATTTCAGCCGGTTCATACTCTTCTATCAGCAGGTGGGCATTTGCACCGCCCGCTCCGAAAGAAGATGTACCCGCGATTCTCGGATATTCCCGTGTTACTCCTTCAGATTCTATGACCGGCCGTCTCCATTCCGCTGTTTCCTGCTGCACGATAAAAGGAGAAGTTTCAAAATCAATTTCCGGGTTCAGCTGCTTTGAATGCAGCGACGGCACCAGATATCCGTGTTTCATCTGAAGAAGAATTTTGGTGACCGCAGCAATGCCCGCCGCACTTTCCAGGTGTCCGATATTGGATTTAACAGAACCGATGGAACAAAATTGGTTTGCATCCGTATAGCGGCGGAAAGCCTTGGTTAACCCTGCGATTTCAATCGGATCTCCCAAGGAAGTGCCGGTGCCGTGGGCTTCCAGATAGCTGATTGCTCTCGGGTCAATCCCTGCCCGCTCCATCGCATCTGTGATCACTTCTCCTTGTGCATTCGGATTCGGAACGGTGAACCCGTTCGTTTTGCCGCCGGCGTTCAGAGCGCTTCCTTTAATGACACCGTATATATGATCATGATCTTCAACAGCCTTCTTCAACGGCTTTAACACGATACAGCCGACGCCCTCTCCGTCAACAAACCCGTCAGCCTTATCACCGAACGCTTTGCACGCGTTTGACGGTGACAGCATTCTCATAGAAGAAAGTCCGATATAATGAACCGGATCTGTAATCAGGTTTACGCCGCCGGCAATCGCGCATTCAGATGCACCTGTTCTGATGCTTTCTGCGGCGAGATGAATGGCGGTTAAGGATGAGGAGCATGCGGTATCGACCGCGATGCTCGGACCGTGAAAATCAAACACATAGGATACGCGGTTCGGGATAAAGTGATAGTGGGCCCCTGTCGGATAGTTGCCGTTCATGACACCCGCAAAGACACCAACCTTTTTACCGGCGCATAGTGAATCAGGGGTATATCCGGCATCCTCCAGGGCCGCATAAGCGGTTTCCAGAAACAGTCTCTCCTGCGGGTCCATGCGCTCCGCTTCTTTCGGGGAGATTTTAAAAAACAGCGGATCAAATTTATCAATATCTGTTAAAAATCCGCCCCACTTCGTATACATCCGGCCTTCCTTACCTTTTGTCTCATCATAGTAGTCCCGCCAATCCCAGCGGTCTTTCGGAATTTCGGTGATTCCGTGTTCACCGGTCTTTAACCGTTCCCAGAACTCATTAACATTTTCAGCTCCGGGATACCTCCCGGCAAGACCGACAATTGCCACTTCAAGGTGTTTTGACGGCGGTTCGGAAGCGGGCGGCGCTTTTTCAGAAAAAGATGCCGCTTGGCGCTTCGTCAATCCGGCGCTTTTTTTGCGGCTTTGCTTTCTCTGTAATATGTGCGGCGCCTTTTCGGCTTCTTTATTTGTCTTGAAAATCCCAGCCATATCTTCCTGTCTTGAGCTGACGAGATAGTCCGCTAATCCGCCGATTGTCGGATACTCGAAGAACAATGTGCTGCTGATATCAGGTATGTCTTCCCGCACGCGGTTGGTCAGCTGTACGATTAAGATGGAATCGATTCCATATTCTTCCAGGGGCGTATGGGCTTGAACGTCCTCAATCGGCATCTTTAAGATGGCGCTGACGATCTGTTTCAGATACTCTGTGCTTTTTTCAAGCAAAGAGCCGGATGATGCCGCTTCAGTATGAGGGACTTCTTCAGAAAGTTGCGCATGCAGTTCGGGCTCCTTCGTTTCAGCCAAGTATGCGGCAAGCTCTCCTATCGTCCGGTATTCAAAAAACAGCGTGCTGCTGATATCAGGGACGAGATCCCGCAGCTCATTCGTCAGCTGAACGATCAGAATAGAGTCAATGCCGTATTCATCCAGAGGAGCCAGCGGATTTATCTCTTCTGCCGGCATTTTTAATACTTTTGCCGCAGCCCTTATCAGAAAAGCCGCTGTCTTTTCCGAAAGCCCCTCTCCCGCTTGTTTGATGGGGAGCTGACGATCAGAGGATGTTTGCGGTACGTTTGATTGGCGCTTTTGCGCGGTGTAAGCTTCCCTGCTCTGCCTGATGACTCCGTTGCTTTTCGCCGTGATAATCTGCTGGGTGTGCAGACGTTCGTTTTCAGCCGGAAATTGAATGGAATGAAAACCTTCAGCCATTAAAACGGATTTCCATGTTTCCGGATAAAGACCGGGACACCCCGGAATCCGCAACGCCTCGTCTTCGTACAGCCACCAGCCCTCTAATAAGCCGAATGTAACATGTGTAAACGGCGTATGCCCGCCCAGTTCATTAACGAGCAGCAAACCCTCCTTTTTCAATACGGCTTTTGCCGTCCGTAAGGTTTTCCGGATATTTTTGGTGGCATGCAGCACGTTTGCAGCGATAGCGATATCGTAGGTTCGCAGATGTAATCCCTGGCCCGCCGCAGGCTGCTCCACATTAAACAGCTGATACGTCAAATACGGATTGTCCGCGCCGTATTCCTTTTCGGCATGCATTAAAAAAGCTTTTGACAAGTCGGTATAACAGTATTCCTGAATATGGTTTTGATAGGGGCGGAGCTTTTTAAACAGTGTGCTGCTCGTTCCGCCGGTGCCCGCTCCGATCTCCAGCAGACGGATGTTTGCATCAGGATTGTTTTTCATTACATTTTCCACATAAATACACGCTTCATTTGCCAGCACATCGTTGTAATAATCAGCGAGAATATTATGCTTATAGATTCCTTCAACAAGCTCCATTGAAGAATCGGGAAACATCACGTCAGTGGCTTTTATTTTGCCTGTTAAAATGTCAGGCAAAGCTTGAATGACGGTATCCGCCAGCAGAACCTGCGCTTTCATATCCGGATCTTTCAGCCATTCGTTTTTCTTCTTATGCCACTCTTCCCAAATCGCGGCCGTTTCACCGCTTTTAAAATCTCTGTCTAAAAGACGGATGCTTTCTTCCAGCCAGCGTTCATATAAAGGCAGACAGGAAGCCGCCGGCGCTTCGCCGGTCAGACCCATTGAACGCAGCGTCACCCGCAGCACTTGCAGCAAAAGCCGATTCAATTCTTTCATTTGATTGCTTATTTCTGTTCTTAAGGATAACTGTGTACGGTCTTTTTGTTTGTCTCCCTTACCCAAAACCTTATCCTCCTAAGAAAATTAAATTTGCTCCGTCATTTTGACAGGCAATCAGATAGTCACAAATTCATAAGGGTTCATTCCCTCGATCGGAATCGGCTTGGTCAGCTTCATCAGCCCCATGCGGGAGATCGGCTGCGTCAGCAGAGTTTCCAGCGCCTGCATCCCTTCCGCCCGGCTGATCAGCCCGAGACCGATTGCACTCAGTCTGTCAAACTCTTCAGAAATGTGATTGTCAGCCCGCTCCCAATAACCCCAGTTCATCACTTTGACCCGGCATGACAGCCGTCCGGAAAGCTCATGGGCAAATGCGTCTTTAAATGCGCACCCCGCCGCATAATGACTTTGATTCGGATTCTTAATATATGAAATAACCGAAGAGAAAAAGAGAATAAAGTCCAAAGACTCTTTCGCAAATACTTCGGCAATGTTGACGGAAATATCCACTTTCGCCGCAAGACCGGCGTGAAACTGTGATTCTTCCATATCTTTTACGCTTTCATTCGCAAATACCATCGCTGAATGAACGACGCCGCTGATGGTGCCGTATGTGTTTTTAATCTGTTCATAGGCGCGCTGAAGCGATGGAAGATCAGAAGCATCTGCGGCTATATATTCGGGAGCCGGGCCTGATGGCCGGTACCGGTCTATTTTTTGGCGTATCCGGCTGTCCAGCGGCCGCCTCCCGATCCAGACGACTCGGGCTTTATACGTCGTCACTATATAATCTGTCCAAACCTCGCCGATGCCTCCCGCACCGCCGATGATGACATATACGCCTCCATAGCGGTAAGGAACACTTTCAGATGGCTCGCTTTGGACCGGAAGCAATTGAGGCCGGTACCATTCCTGATGTCTGCGCACCCATGCTTTACCCGTACGGTCGCGGGACAGGCTGAATATGTCTTCTGCGGGGAAATCCCCCCCGTCTTCAAGATCGGCGAGACGGATGTGCCAGCTCGGATGTTCTTTAGCGAGAGACCCGACGAAACCGTGCACACTGGAATGAGCGGGACGCACCTCATCATATTGGGTGATAGGCTGTGCTTGGTGCGTAATCACCGTCATCCCGAGCTGCTCCTTTCCATACCCGAGACCGATAAGAGCTTTGGCCGCTCTGAAAATCTGCAGCACCCCGCTTTTTTGATCATGGCTGTCAGAATCAGCCGGCTGAGGGGCAAACCAGATCATATGCTGAATCTCACCGAGACGGCGGAGCCGATCAGATATCACTTCAACGGAAGCACTTTGGCCGATATCAAATCGCACAGCTTTAGGAAACAATCGTAAAACCGCGTCCGCCTGCCCGTCTGTACCGCCTATGATGACAGCTTTTGCTTCAGAAATGGGGAAGCCGGTTTGGTTGTCTATCGGTTCCGCGTCCCATACCTGCATCAGTTTGACGGCTCCGGTAAGGTTACCCGGGAGATCGTATTGCTTATTATCGGTTACGGCCGGCGCACTTTCGGCCATCCGGGCAGAAAATCCTTTTATCCTTACACACACATTGCCGCGTTCATCACATATATCAATGTCCATTCTTCGCACGGCCGGTGTTTCATGCGTCACAAATACGGCCGCCCACATGTTTGGACTGCACGGATGAAAAACGGTCAGTTCATGCAATTCAAAAGGCATTAACGGCTGCTCCGGATAACCCGCTTGATCTTCATTCATAACGCCGATGGCCGCCTGAAAAGCGGAATCTATCAGACTCGGATGGAGCACAAACTGTTCGGCTTCATCAGAAACGGAAGCGGGGAGCACCAATTTAGCCAAAGCTTCTTTTTCCCCGCAATAAATGTAATCAATTCCTTGATGTGAAGGTCCGTATACAATTTCCGCCTTTGCAAACGCCGCATAGCAGTCTTCTTTTGACAGCACTTTTTTGCGGCATCGCGCTTTCAGCTGTTCAATATGCAAAACCGGCGCCTCAGACAGCGGCTCAATCACAGCGCTGCCTTCACAATAAATGTCTGAATCATTTTCATTGCTGTACACTTGAAATGAAACATTGCCGTTGTCCTCCAAAGAAAGCCCTGTCGTCATACGCAGAGGCTCTTTTTTATGAACGGCCTGGCGTATCCAGCTGATATACCGCAGCGAAATGCCGGTTTTAGCCGTGTATCCAGCGGCTAACGGCGCGGCAGCCAGTTCAGCCGCGGCTCTCGCCATTTCAAGATAAGCCGCCCCGGGGAGAACACGCTTGTTTCGGACGATATGATCGGCTAAGAAGAATTCATCTCCGTTCAGTATCGTACTGAATTTTTGTTCTAACAAATCTGATGTATTGCGGTGAAGCAGCGGGTGAAGCCTGCTTTCTGTATTTGCGGAAGTGACGGGATGATCGGGCTCCGGTATCCAATATCGTTCCTTTGCAAAAGGGTACGTCGGCAGACTCATCCTGCGCGGTTTCTCCTCCCGATACAGCCGCGTCCAGTCTATCTCAAATCCTTTTGACCACAGCTCCGCAAGTTTTTTGTAAGTGCCGCTGTCCATCCATTTTCGGATCAGCTCCTCCGTATCCTGATCATCATTCAGGAAACCCCTGATTTCCGTTCCGCTATCAGACCGCCCTTGAAAGCAGCCGTCAATCTGCCGTTTTCGTTCTGTAAATTCAGTTAATTTCCTGATCAGGTCTGCTTGATCGTTCACTAAAAAAACAAGCCGCTCTTCCATTGCCAGCCGTCCCGTTTGCAGCGTATACGCCAGTGACCGCAAGGAAAAAGATTCATCAGGCTGCTTATCTAAGCCGGACTGGCCGAAAAGACCGGAAAGAATATTCTTATGTTTCTCATCGTTTGTAAGACATTCTGCTAAAGTCCGGACGGAAGTATGCTGTATGAGATCAGTCATGTCTATTGCCAGCCCGTATTGATCCGTCATCAGCTCAGAAAACTGTGTCAGCTGCATGACATCCAAGCCGAATTCCTTCCAATCCTGTTCATCATCTACCGAGCCGGCCTCTACATGCAGAACTTCGGCCAGAACACCTCGCAACGCATTTTCCAGCTGATTTTGCATTGTATCTATTTTGTCATGAAGCGGACCGCTTCCTTCAAGCGCTTTATCTTTGAGAAACATCAGCAGGCGGGCAGCGTATTCCTTCAGCCGCTCCGGATTTTTCGCTGACAGAGGCACGATATACGGTCTCTCTTGATCCTCCGTAATACCGGGGTTTTTAGGCCTGTACTCTTCTAAAATGAGATGAACGTTTGAACCCGTCGCCCCGAATGAACTGATGCCTGCGCGTCTCGGGCAGGCATGTTCACGGCCGTTCTCTGTATACGCCGGCCTTTTCCATGACTCGGTTTTTTGCTGCACGTAAAATGGCGAGTCCTCTAAACGGAGATACGGATTAATCGTCTCTGAGTGCAAAGAAGGGACAAGCGTTTTGTGAAACAGCTGCAAAACCGTTTTATGAAGCCCGCTGATCCCGGCAGCTGATTCCGCATGTCCGATATTCGATTTAACGGAACCGATCGCACAAAATTGCCGATCCTCCGTAAACGTGCGGTAAGCTTTAACAAGACCTTGTATTTCAATCGGATCTCCTAAAGAAGTTCCGGTTCCGTGCGCTTCCACATAAGAAATCGTCCGGGGATCGATCCCCGTCTTTTCAAGACATTCAGCTATCATATCCCCCTGCGCCACGGGGCTCGGCACGGTAATCCCGCTGACGGTCCCCACGTGATTGACGGCGCTGCCTTTTATCACCGCATAAATATGATCCTTATCTTCTTCGGCTTTGTGAAGCGGCTTCAGCAGCACGGCCCCGATGCCGTCAGCTGAGACATAGCCTGTGCCTCCTTCGCCGAACGTGCGGCACAGCCCGTCACTCGAATGCATATCCATCAAGCCGTATGTGATATATTTTGTCGGGTGCAATGATAAATTGACGCCTCCGGCAAGAGCTGCTTCACATTCACCGCGTCTCAGACTTTCCGCCGCCATATGAACGGCCGTCAAAGATGACGAACACACCGTGTCAACCGCCATGCTCGGCCCGTGAAAATTGCAAAAATATGAAACCCGGTTTGCGATCGGCGCATAGTTCAAGGGATAAGGAAAGACCAGCCCTTTGGCCGCAGCTTCAGCGCCGGCGAGAGAATAATCCATATGCATCACCCCGGCAAACACACCGACGTTCATTCTCTTATTCGGCCCTTTCGGCTGAACAATTGTTTCCGGGGTGTAGCCCGCATCCTCAATCGTTTCCCAGCATGTTTCTAAAAACAATCGTTCTTGCGGATCTTTAGCTTCTGCCTCCCGCGGAGAAATCCGAAAAAATTTCGCGTCAAAACAATCTGGATCGTCTATAAAACCGCCCCATTTGGAAATCGGCTTGCCGGACGGCGATCGCAAATGCTCATATGTCCTCGTATCCCAGCGGGAACGAGGCACTTCCGTTACGCTGTTTTCTCCATTTTTTAAATTTGTCCAAAATTCACGAAGATTTTTGGCGCCGGGGTACCGTCCCGCCATCCCGACGATCGCAATATCTCCATTCTGCGTTCCGGCTGACGCCGATTTTTTCACGCGGATTTGGGTTGTCCTCTTTTTTTCCCGGGGCAAAGGCTCAGCACTTGAATGCCCGCTTTGAGCATGGCCAAAACCGGCTCCGTAATGTTCGCACAAATATCCCGCTAATTCCGCGATTGTCGTGTATTCAAATAACAGTGTCGGCAGTAACTGCGTTCCGATTTTTTGTTCAATTTCCTTTACCATGTCCAACAGCCCCGGAGAATCCAGCCCCATTTCATAATAGCCGATATCCGGGTCAATCTCTTTCACAGGTTTGTTCAATCGGGCGGCAAGCAATTCTTTTAAATAAAGGATGCACTGTTCAGTAAGGCCGGCGGAAGCCTCCGCACGGCGGGGCTCAGAAGGCGCCGGTTCCGCTTGCGGAGCCGGGACGGCATTCCGCCCGTCAGGTTCTTTCTTTTGCCGTTTCTGATTGATCTGTTCCGGGTCCCTCACCAGTTTATTGGCGAAGTTTTTCAGTTCGCCGACTTTTCTGCCTTCCTCATTGAAAAACTCCATTGTCACGTAAACGAGATCTTTCTTACGGGTGACGGATTCTTTTTTTATCTTGGTGATACATGTCGTCTGCAGCAATTCGGCGCAATAAAACGATTCATAAAACAGCGGCAGAAATAATTGCCCCTCCTTCCTCGTCAAAGGAGCGAGATATACATTGGAGCCGATGCTGCTCGCATCTATCAATGCGGGATGAAACATCGTCTCTTCTGCATGTTCCAGCTGATCCTTTTGCACCGACAGATCAATATAAATCTCTTTTTCAGTTTGGTAGACGCTTCCGCAGCCTTTCATCATTCCTGAATGAACCAGTTCTTGATCCCTGCATTCCGCGTAAATGTCCTCAAGCGGTATTTCTGCCGCCGTTTGTTTTACGGCATCCCTCCGGACGCTTTCTTGGAAGCCGGCGGGCTTGACGGAATGCATTTTCGCCGCGGCATATACCTTTGTCTCTGCTGCTTCGTCACCTTGTTTTTGCCCTTTCACCTCTACCTTCCACTGCCCTTCGCCGTTCTCTGTACAATTAACGGAAAGCAGGATTGTTTCTCCCTGTTCAGGAGCTAAAGGGTGAAAAATCGATAAGTGCCTGAGTTCAAGGCCGGCATGAAAAAAACTGTTTTCTCTGAAAGTCTGATAGATCAGGTCAATATAAGCCAGACCCGGCAGCAGTTCCTTTCCATAGGCTTTATGATGTTTCAGAACGGGATGCTGATTGTTAATAAGAAGCTGCTCTTGCATATGAACTTCCTCCATATCGACGTTCAATTTTCAGCGCAATCGTAAGTCTTCATTTGTTTCCAAAACGTATTCGGACGGGACTTATGTGCGTTTCCATGCAGGCTTTCGGCTTTGTCCGGACGAATGGGCCGGCGTTTTAATTCCTGTCTCGGCAAAGGCTTTCTGACCGGGGTATACGCCTCTTGCTCCCAGGCTTCCACTATGACATGGGCATTCGTCCCTCCGTCAGCGAAGCTGCTGACAGCGGCAATCCGCGGTGAATCCGTCCATTCACGCAGAGCTTGCGAAAAATAAAACGGCGAGGCGGACAGATCGTAATGTGTCATCGGCTCTTTGCCCGAAAGGAAAGGCACACGCATTCGGCGCGAGAGCATAAGCACTGTTTTAATGAATCCGGCAATCCCTTCAGCGCATAACGGGTGTCCGATATTCGGCTTCATCGACCCCAATTCGCAAGGCGCGCTGTTTTGCATACGGTACACCGCTTCAATCGCCCTCAGTTCCAAAAGGTCTGTTACTTCAGAGCCTGAACCGTTTGCTTCAATGTAGCTGATATCCTCCGCTTTTCTGCCGCTTTTGGCAAGCGCCTTGGCCATCACTTCTTTCTGCGCCTGTATATTCGGTGTGGCAGGCCCCGCGGTTCTGCCGTCATTGTTTACGGAAATGCCTTTAATGACCGCATGAATCCGGTCCCCGTCTTTTACAGCCTGGGCCGCTGTTTTTAAATACACCATTCCGACGCCTTCTCCCAATACGATGCCGCCGGTGCGGCGGTCAAAAATATGAAACGCAGGCTCTTCGCTTAACAGATTGCGAAGTTCGAACATCCGGTGGGTTTGACCGGATTCCAGCAGACTGACTCCCCCGACCACCGCTGAGTCGATTTCACCGCAAGAAAGCGCCTGTATCGCCATATTCATACCGACAAGCGCTGAAGAACAGGCCGTATCCAAAACAAGACTCGGCCCCTTCAAATCAAAGAACTGAGAAAGATTGGCCGCTAAGTAATTCGGACCGGCTGCGACTATCGGATTTTTTGCATGCTTCAGACGGTTTTCATCAGGCATACTGCCGCCGCGTCCTCCTAAATAGACACCGGCTGACCTGCCTTTCATTTCTTGTAAAGAGTAACCGCTGTCTCTGAACAGATGAAGCGCCTCTTCTAATATAAGAAAGGACTGGATATCCATCGCCTTAATGTCTTCTTCGGGAATAAGGAAAAACTCCGGGTCAAAATGCGTTACATTTTGTAAAAGGCCCGCATAATCCGCCTTCTCCGTTTTCCAGCGCTCTTTCGGAACCCTTTGAATGGCTGACGTTCCTTCAGACAGCAGCTTCCAATAAGCTTCAATTGATTCAGCTCCCGGAAAACGGCAGGACATTCCGACAACAGCGATGTCTTGCGCCGCTCTAGCACGAGAAGGCTGAATAACAGCGGCTGCTGTTTGTTTGGGAGCGTCCGGGATTACAGGCTGAACCGGTTTTGAAACGGCAGCTTTGATTTCCGGATATGCTGTTTCAAGCCATCCCGCCAGCGCAGCAACCGTAGGATATTCATACAGCACCGCCGGGTCAAGGTCAGCTTTGATCCTCTTTCCGATCGCTCTGGACACTTGGGCAAGCATGATGGAATCGGCTCCGTAATCTTGAAACGGTGTATCAGATTCAAATCTTGACGGCTCCAGTCTTAATTCCCGGCAGCAAATGCCCGTCAGCCACTCCTCAACGCTTTCTGTATCGGCCTGTTCCTGCTGCTTTGTTTCAGTAAGGCCGGATGAAAGCAGCAGACGGTCAGGCTCCCATTTTTCCGGGTGAATGACGGCCGGCATAATAACAGATCCGCAATCGCCTGCCATGATGGCATCAAACAGGCTCAGCCCTTCTCTGTCAGTGATGCTCTTTAAACCGCTTTTCTGATAGGCCCGGCTTTTTGATTCGCCCATACCCGTTTCTTTCCAGCTCGGCCACTGGATGCTCAGCACCGGAAAACCTTTTGCGGCCGCAAAATAATCCATATAGGCGTTAGCCATGGCATAATCGCTTTGTCCCGCTCCTAATTCCGGCATCACGCCGGACACTGAAGAAAACAGCGCAAAAAACCGGAGAGGCTCCTTGTGCAGCGCTTGATACAAAAGGTCCAGTCCGTCTGTTTTAGGCTCAAGCACGGGCATCATCTGTTCGCTTGTTTTGCGGATAAAGGCCGGATGATCGAGATCTACGGCTCCCGCTGCGTGTAACACGCCTCCTATCGGCCCCATTTGATCTTTCACACGGCTGACGGCCTGCTCATATTCAGGGCCGGAAGATACAGACAGCACTTCCGTTCGGATACCTTTTTGTTCGAGCTCTCTAATTCTTCTCACCTTATCGGAAAACGGGGAATTCCGTTTGATATGATCATCCCATTCCGCTTTCGGCGGCATTGTTTCTTTTCCGGTAAGCACGAGTTTCGTGACTCCGTAACGTTCGGCAAAATGCCGGGCAAATAAATATCCGAGTCCCCGGGTCCCTCCGGTGATCCAGAGCACATGGTCTTTCGGAAATGAAAATTCTTTTTCAGCTAAGCTGTTTGTTTCCTTTAACCGCGCGTGATAGCGCACACCGTTTCGGTAACACACTTCGATGTCTTCAGAATCGCGAAAAAACTCATCTGCGATCTGGTTTGCCAGCTCAGGATCTTCGGCAGTCCGTTCTGCATCCATATGCCGCGAGCGGATATCCTTATACTCACTTTGGAGCATCCGGTACAATCCGGCCTTTTTTGCACCTGAGAGATTTATCGTTTCATTTGCAAAGGGTTCAAGCCCCTTTGTCACACAAAGCAGCTGAAGCTTTCGGCCGCGGTTTCTGTTGTCAATGAGAGACTGCAGACGATGAATCCAGCCGTCATCATGATTGATTTCCGTCCCGCATCCGGTCACATCAATCAGACCGCCGAATCGGGCCGCGTCCCCGGATATTTCCGGTGATGCAGCGTCAATGATTTCAGACTCGGGGAAATAACGGGACAGCTCAACGGCTAAATTTCCTGTCTGGTGATCAGCAGCTATTCCGATGACGCCCCGCATTTCCTTAGCCGGAACACTGCTGCTTTCTGCCCAGCTTTTCTGTAAAAAGCGGATTTCACGAAATGTTTCAGAATGTGTTTCAGCATCACGAACATTGTCCGGCGCTGCATCGTCCGGCCAATACCGATCCTTTATAAATGGATAACCGGGAAGGCTGATGCGGTGCGGCAGGCTGCCGTTATAAAGCTCTGACCAATCAATCTTCAGCCCTTTCACCCAAAGTTCCAGAAGCTTCGCGAATTTTTTTCTTTTCATCCATTTACGGACGGCTTCCTGCATATCTTCATCCTTAAAAACGGCTAGAATGTCTTTATACTGTTTGCTTTTTCCCCTGAAGCAGCCGTCTGTCCCGCCGTCAATAAAACGCTGCAGTTTTTCCGCTAACTGCTCTGTCGACGTCACGATAAACGCCGCACGTTCTTCCATCGCTTCTCTTCCGGTTTGAAGGGTGTAAGCCGCATCCCGGAGGCTGCGGTCTGTGACGTCATTTTTTCTGATCGCTTGAAGAAGCTGCTGCGCCCGCTGCTTCAGGCTGGCCTCCAGTTTGGCGGATAATAAAATGACTGCGGGATCTTCATCTGTGAATGGCTCATAAATCTCCCTATCAGGTTCAATATATTCTTCTATCAATATGTGGGCATTTGCCCCGCCCGCGCCAAAAGAAGAGATTCCCGAGATTCTCGGAATCTCTTTTTGCGCTCCGTTTTCCTCAATGACCGGCCGTTTCCAGTCTGCCAATTCACGCTGCACCACAAACGGCGTCCGGTCGAATGCAATATTCGGATTCAATTTTCTGCAATGTAAAGAGGGAGCCAGCTGTCGTTTTTGAAACTGAAGCAGCAGTTTCGTTACACCGGCAATGCCTGCCGCGGCTTCCAAATGCCCGATATTGGATTTAACTGAGCTGATGGCGCAAAAACCTTTATCAGACGTTTTCGTTTGAAATGCGCGGGTCAAACCGTCAATCTCGATCGGATCTCCGAGTTCAGTACCCGTGCCGTGTGCTTCGATACAGCTGATCATCCGCGGATGTATTCCTGATTTTTTAAGCGCGCCGGAAATCACGTCAGCCTGGGCGCTCGGACTCGGCACTGTATACCCGTTTGTTCTGCCGCCGTGATTGATATGAGTGCCGCGAATCACCCCGTAAATATGGTCCTTATCAGCCATCGCTTTTGACAGCGGCTTTAACAGCACGGCCCCGACGCCTTCCCCGGGAACAAATCCGTCCCCGCTTTCACCGAAACTTTTGCACGTTCCGTCTTTTGAAAGCATTCGATAGGCGCTGAGCTCCGCATAAGCCGAAGGATGCGTATACACATTCACACCGCCGGCAATCGCCATGTCGCATTCGCCGCGAAGGATGTTTTCACACGCTTCGTGAATTGCAGTCAGCGAAGATGAGCACATCGTGTCGACCGGCATGCTCGGCCCTTTCAGATTAAGAAAATAGGAAACTCTGTTGGCCGCTGAACTGAACGACGTTTTCGGCTGCAGGGTGCCGCCGTTTTTCCAGTACATTCCGTACCCGTTTTTCGTAATGCCCGCAAAAACGCCGACCTGGCCGTTATACAAATTCTCAAGCTGTTCCTTCGTATAACCGGCATCCTCCAGCACCTGCCAGCACATTTCAATAAAGAGACGCTCCTGCGGGTCCATATTCAAAGCATCACGGGGTGAAATTTGAAAAAACAGCGGATCAAAGAAAGCGGCTTCTTTCAGAAACCCGCCCCGCTTACTGTAACTTTTCCCTTCTTTCACGGCCGCTTCAGGATCAGGGTTGTAGTACTTGTCCTTTTCCCAGCGCTCTTCGGGAATTTCCGTCACACAGTCTTTTCCGGCCGCTAAGTTATCCCAGTACTCTTCAAGTGTTTCAGCTTGCGGATAACGTCCACTGACTCCGATAATCGCAATCCCTTCTTTTGTCTGGTTCTCATTGGATAAAGAAGGCCGTTTCTTTCGCTTGATAAACGACGGAAGCACCGGAAAATCTTCATTTGCCAAAACCTGTTCTGATATGCCTGAACGGTGGTCATCATCATTTGTCCATTTTCGGCATTCTTTTGGATAATCCGTGACAAAGTGAGCTGCCAGAGATCCCAGTGTCTTATATTCGTAAAAAACCGTTTTGGAAAGGTCACCGAAAAGCAGAGACAATTCGCGGTTCAATTTCGTCACAGTGACTGAGTCGATTCCGTAGGTTTCCAGCGGCTCTTCAGTATCTATGTTGGAAACAGCAATTTTTGTAGTCAGGGCAAACAGCGTTTTGAGCTGAAGAAGCGTTTGTTCATACAAACGTTCACTGCGGTGTTCGGCATTGGTTTTTCCGGGAGCGCCCGTCTTGATGACAGGCTGCAGCTTCAACCCTGATAGGGAAGCCCATATTTTCCCCTCTTCGTCACATAAATCAATATAAAAGCTCCCCGCCTTCTCTTGTATCTCGGCCCATACCTTGTCAGGACAAGGTTCATAAAACAAAAGCTCGTCCAATGAAACCGGGGCGAGCGTTTTATATTCTTTGCCGCCAAGCAGCGCGCATGCCTCTGTCACACTTTGCATCACACAGGGAGGGAGGCCGAATCGGGCGGATTCTTTTTGGTTTGTCAATGGAATTGATATGTCTGCCAGCATCCGTCCTGCTGAGGCGTAAATACGCTCAATTCCTTTCATGTGCTCACTGTATTGAACGGTATCGTTCTGAGTGATGGCTTCAATTTGCTGCTGATCCATCAGGGAACCGCTGTTTTCCTTCAAGCGGCTGATATCCAGCATGCCAGGCGCAGCATCAACTAGCTGAATCGTCCCTTGGCTGTACACATCATGATGACTGAAATCGGCAGAAAATGGATTATAAATCTCAAACCTTTTGGCTTCACCCTCTGCGGGTATCAGCCTGATTTCGATATGGAACGGTTCAGCCTCAGTCAGAATGGGCTTTGACCACACGATATGTGTCAGCCGGACAGCCTCAGTCTCCTTTACTGTCAAAACAGCCGCAGCTCTCGCCATTTCCAAAAGAAGTTCTCCGGGCATAAGCTTTTTACGCTGTAAAGAAACATCAGCGAGAAAAAATTCCCGGCCGCTGAAAGCTGCCGAGAATCCCTGTCCCGTTTCATCGGAAATATGCTGCTGAGCAAGCGGATGAAGGGAATCCGCTTGGCGAAGTCCCATCCGCATATCATAATCGCGCAAAATGCCGATCGCATCCTGTTTTGTCATTTTTTTATTTTTGACGTCAGAAAAAACCCGGTGCAGAAACTCTTTCATATGGTTTCCTCCATTACGCTAATCTCTGTAAAAACCGATCGTTCTTTTTACAGCGGCTTCTATGCTTATTTCGTTTTTCTCCAATTCATCAAGCAGGCGCTCATAAGTCTCAAGCGGGGACGTATCAATCTCATAAGTCTCCCGGTGCCTTATATGCTGCGCACTGTGCGGTATCCAGCAATGTGTTTTCGCAAAAGGATAGACGGGCAGGCTGACTTTTTTTGGCCTTTCGTCCGGATATAATTTATTCCAGTCGACATGTAAACCTTGCACCCATAATTTTGCAAGCATTGTATACTTTCCTGCTTCCATCCATTGATCTACGGTCCCGCTCATTTCTGCGTTGTCCGTCATCTCTGTAAACAGCTGTTTCATCGCTTTGTTCCGGCCTGTAAAGAAATTCTGCCCCGTCTCCTTGCCGCTGAGGAAATCATTCAGCGCGTTCGTAAGCTCTTCTTTTGTTTCAGCAATGACGGCTAGGCGCTCTTCCATTTCATCCCGGCCAAGCTGAAGCGTATAAGCGATACCCGCAAGAGCTCCGTCAGCTGAATGTGTCTTTTCCAAATATCTGCGCAGCTGTTCCGCACGTTCCTTCAGCTGTTCCGCCGTCTTTGCCGAGAGAATGAATAAGGACGGCTGAAGTTCACCGGCCGTCCATTGTTTCTCTTCAACAGGAGAAACATATTCTTCGAGCACGACATGAGCGTTGACACCGCCAAATCCGAACGAGCTGACACCCGCTCTCCGCGGCAGTTCATTTCCGCTATCATCAGTCGCCGCTTTCCACGGCTGAGTGTCGCGGACGAAATAAAACGGGCTGCCATCGAGGCTGATATACGGATTAACGGTTTCACAATGCAGACTTTTCACAAGCGTTTTGTGCTGCATCTGCAAAATAATTTTTAAAAGCCCGGCCATGCCGGCGGCAAGCTCTGTGTGGCCGATATTCGTTTTGACGGAACCGAGGCCGCAATGAGGCTGATCGGGTGCCGTTACTCCGGCTTTCTGATAAAGCGCTGCAAAAGCCGCTTTGAGTCCGTTGATTTCTATCGGATCTCCGAGCGCCGTTCCCGTGCCGTGGGCTTCAATATAACTCACTGTACGGGGGTCGATGTTCGCTTGCTGATAAGCTTTTATCATGACTTCTGTCTGTGCTTTCGGATTCGGCGATGTAAGGGAAGCCGCCCGTCCGCCATGATTTTCCGCCGTTCCGCGAATAACGGCATAAATACGGTCGCCGTCACGTTCCGCAGCGGATAATGTTTTCAAAACAATCATGCCCGCACCTTCAGCTCTGACATACCCGTCCGCTTGATCGGAAAATGTTTTGCATCGCCCGTCTTCACTGAGCATTCCCGCTTTATTAAAGCTGATATGCATATCCGGCGACACAATAGCATTGACGCCTCCTGCAATTGCGATGCCGCAGTCTCCGGCCTGAATTGCCCTGACCGCACGGTGAACAGCGACCAATGAGCTTGAACAGGCGGTTTCAATCGGTTCGCTCGGCCCATGTATATTCAGAAAATAGCTCATGCGGTTCGGACCGATTGACGGAACCGTACCGGCGGCGGAAGAACCCTCAATCTCTATATGGAACTTTGAAGCTTCCTGAGCGTAACCGCTGTTTGTCGTGCCTGCAAAAATGCCTGTATTTGTTCCTGACAGGCTTTTGGCAGAGCAGCCGGCATCTTCAATCGCTTTCCATACATGCATCATTAAAAGTCTTTGCTGAGGATCCATCATTTCGGCTTCATGCGGAGAAATACCGAAAAATAAAGGATCAAATTGAGCGGTTTCATCAATGAAGCCGCCCCACTTTACATTGCTCGCATTTTTATCTTTCTGCGGTTCTCCGTAATACTGTCTCCAGTCCCAGCGCTCCGGCGGTATTTCAGAAATGCAGTCCTTTTCTCCGGCTAAATTCTCCCAAAACATTTCCGGATTTTCAGCCATTGGAAATGCACAGCTGATTCCGATTATCGCCACGGGCTCAGGTGCAGCTGCGGTTTTTGTTTTAGGAAGACGGGACGGAATCGAGAATGGCTCCGTCTTCATTTTTTTACGCACAACCGGTTTCTCCGTTTCTGTTTCTGCCTGTGAGCCGAATGTATCCGGATGTTCCGTCAGCAAGTATTGGGCAAAACGAAAGACTGTCGGGTATTCAAAAAACACAGCCGGTGTCAGTTCAAGCCCATACATTTTATTTAGTTCATTTGCAAACTGCGTGAATGAAACCGAATCAAAGCCATAATCTCTCATCTCTGATTCAGCATCTATCTCGTCTTCTTTCACCTTCAGAATGCCTGATATCATATGTTTGAGTTCCGCTTGTACTTTATTCGGCATATGGACGGGCGTCTTCCTTGACACATGAATGCTACGGGACGGTTCCGGCGGTTCCGGCGTTTCAGGCATCAGGTTTTTTCGAATCCGTTTTTCGTCGCCCTCTGCCACCATGACCTGGTGTTCTCCGGAGGCAAAAGCGGCGTACAGCGCTTGGATGCCTGAGGCTGATCGCATGGCTTTCATTCCGGTCTGTTCGTACATCAGCCGTTCGGTCTCTTTGTCCACACGCATACCGCCCTCTTCCCAAAGCGGCCAGTTGACGGACAGGGTCTTCCCGCTCCGCTCGTTGTCCCGCACGAGACGGTTCCGGCGGGCTGCATATACGTCCATAAATGCGTTGGCTGCCGCATAACCGGCCTGCCCCGGATTTCCCATGCCTCCCGCCAAGGAAGAAAACAGAATGAAAAAGTCCAGCCGCACATCTTTCGCTGCTTCATCAAGATTGATAAGCCCTTTCACCTTCGGCGCCATGACGGTCTTCCGTTCGTTTTCTGTCTGGTTCAGAATGTAATTGTCAGCGATCACGCCGGCGCCGTGAATGATCCCGTCGAGTGTTCCGTGCTCCTCCTGTATGCCGCGGACGAGGGCGATGACCGCCGCCCTGTCTGTCACGTCTACCGGTTGATACAATACGCGGGCGCCCGTCGCTGCCAAGCGCCGTAAGCGGGCGGAGCGGTCTTTATCAAGCGCTTCCGCCCTTCCCGTTAATACAAGGACGGCGTTTTTGACGCGGGAGGCTATTTCTTCAGCGAAAATCAGGCCGATGCCGCCCGCTCCCCCGGTGAGGAGGTAGACCCCTTCGTCTTTCCACGGAACGGCGCCGCTTTGAGAGGCCGGCAGATGACGCCAGTTTCTGACGAGACGTTTGCCGTCTTCATAACGGATTTCCGCTTGTTCAGGATGCGCCCGGTTTTCTTTCAGCTTGGCAAGAAGCGCTGATGCTGACTCGTCCGGATCAGCTTGGATGACTTGGCCGTACAGCTTCGGATGTTCAAGGTGAGCCGTTTTCAGGAAAGCGGCCAGCCCCGCCAATACATTGTCTTCCCCCCTGTCGGGGACAAGAAGCTGGATCAGCGTTTTTTTCTTCTGTTTTTCTTTGATAAGACGCGTGACGATCGCTGACAGCTCCGCCGCGCAGGCGTCATAACGGTCTTCAATCGGACCTTCGCTGTCAGCCGCACATACGGCGCCGCTTATGTCCTCAGCGTTCATTCCGCCATACAGCGTCACGTATCTGAAAGACTCTTCTTGTCCGCCGCCTTCACCCGGCGGTGATTCCTGCCACTTTGGCTGAAGCAAGAGCGGTTTTTCCTCCGTTTCCTCTTCCAGAAAACGGGCGGTGAGCCCCGTCAATCGGACACATACCTCGCCGTTTTCATCACACAGCTCAATATGATAGGCGCCTTCCGCTGAGGAAAGCACCGCCCACATCGTCTCACGGCACGCAGAAAACACCTGCATATCCTGGAGGGCAAACGGCAGAAACGGCCGTCCGGACGCGGAACCGTCTGAGAGCACGAGACCGATAGAAGCCTGAAGGGCGGCGTCCAGCATGCTTGGATGCAGAATGAACGGCTCCTTTTCCTCGCGGGCGGACGGCGGAAGAATGAGCTTCGCGAGCACTTCTCCGCTTCCGGCATAGACGGCGTCAAGCGCCTGATGCGACGGTCCGTAGGTGATGCCGAGGCTGTCGAATGCTTCATAGCACTCAGCCTTTGACAAGTGACGGCCGCCGCAGCGCGCCTGAACCGCTTCCACATTGAGAACAGGAGCACGCTCCGTCTCTTCGAGCACGGCCTTTCCCTGGAAAAAGACAAGCGGCTCTTCTCCTTCGGCATACGCTTCAAAAGCGATGTCTCCGTTTTCTTCCGGCTGAAGCTTCACATGAAGCGTCACTCCTTCAGAAAGCGCCGTCACCGGCCGGAGCCAAACGATCTGTTTGAGCCGGACACCCGTTTTCCCGCCCGGCAGGTCTTCAGCGGCAAGCGTAACGGCGGCCCGGGCCATTTCTAAAGCAGCCGCGCCCGGAAGCACCCGTTTTTCATTGACGATATGATCGGCAAAAAACGGTTCATGTCCAGAAAAAACAGAAGTAAAGCGCTGGGCGGTAAAGGTCGATGTATTCGTATGGAGCAGCGGGTGAAGTCTGGCTGCTTTCTCACTTTTCGCTGAGCCTGTTTTGTCAAGTGACACATCAGCTTTTGTGACCCAATAGCGGTCTTTGGCAAAAGGGTAGGCCGGGAGACTGATGCGGCCCGGGTTGCGCTGATAAAGAGCTGACCAATCGACGTCAAGTCCTTTAACCCAAAGGTCAAGCAGCTTTCCGTATTTCCCTTTTCTCAGCCAGGCATTTATGGTAAGCGCCATATCTTCATCAGAAGTGAGTGAAGCCGCCAATGAATGATGTTTGGCTGTCCTGCCCCGCCAGATATGAGCATGTTCGATATTATGATCGTTTGAGAAACTCATAAGCTTCATTTTCAGTTCTTCTATCGACTCGGCCGTAAATGCAAGCCGCTCAGCCATCGGTTCTCTTCCCGCCTGAAGCGTGTAAGCGATCTTGGCTAAATCCCCGTCAGAACGTTTTTTTCTTATGACATCATCCAGAAGCTGGCGGGCGCGCTCTGTCAATTGCTGCTCATTTCGCGCTGATAAAATAATAACAGCCGGTTTTTGCGGAGAAACAGACGCGTTTTCCATTGGTTTCAGGCTGTCAGACGGCACATATTCCTGAATGATGACATGCGCGTTTGAACCTCCTGCTCCAAACGAGGAAATGCCGGCAATTCTCGGATATTCCTTCATTTCACCCGTGATATTCAAGACAGGTCGCTTCCATTCCGTTTCTTTTTGCTGTACGAAAAACGGAGTGTGCTCAAACTCAATATTCGGATTCAATTCCGCCGCATGCAATGAAGGGGCAATCCTCTTATGTTTCAATTGCAGAAGCAGTTTGGTGATCCCCGCAATCCCGGCAGCGCTTTCTAAATGTCCGATATTTGATTTAATGGAACCGATGGAACAAAACTGCCGATCTTCTGTTGTCAGGCGAAAAGCTTTCGTTAACCCGTCGATTTCAATCGGATCACCGAGCGCAGTGCCCGTTCCGTGGGCTTCCAAGTAACTGACCGTTCTCGGGTGAATGTCTGTTCGTTTCAACGTCTCTGCGATCAGATCAAACTGCGCTTTCGGATTCGGCACCATATAAGCGTTTGTCCTGCCTGCTGCGTTCAGCATGCTTCCTTTGATAACACCGTAAATATGATCGCCGTCTTTCTCCGCTTGAGCAAGCGGCTTTAACACAATCGCCCCTACTCCTTCACCGTCAACAAAACCGTCCGCACTGTCTCCGAAAGATTTGCATTTATCACCGGGAGACAGCATTGAAAAAGCGGACAGCCGCTCATAGTGGGCCGGATCAACGATAAGATTGACTCCGCCGGCAATCGCTGTTTCACTCATTCCGCTCCGCAGGCTTTCTGCGGCGAGATGGACAGCTGTTAAAGAAGAAGAGCAGGCTGTATCCACAGCCATACTCGGCCCTTGGAAATTGAACAAAAACGATACTCTGTTTGCGATAGACCAGTCGCTGGGAACTGTCGGGTAATTGCTGTTCATCACACCGACAAAGACTCCGATTTTCCGGCTGTCACAAAGCGTGGCCGGGGTGTACCCCGCATCTTCAATGCTTGAATAAGCAGTCTGCAGAAACAACCTTTCCTGCGGATCCATCCTTTCAGCTTCCGCGGGAGATATACGGAAAAACAGCGGATCAAATGTATCAATGTCATCGAGAAAACCGCCCCATTTTGAATAAATGGACCCCCATTTTCCGCGTTCCTCGTTATAAAACGTTTTCCAGTCCCAGCGATCTTTCGGCACTTCAGTAATAGAATGCCTGCCGGCTTTTACATTTTCCCACAGCTCATCAACGTGATCGGCGCCCGGATACCGGCCTGACAGACCGATGACAGCGATATTCTGGATATAGGGATCTCCGTTCGTCCTTTCGCCTTCCTCGTTTTGAGGAATCTTGTTTTGTTTTACATTCGGGTTATCTGTGTGATCAGACAGCTGTTCCTCACGCACACCCATCGCTTTCATAAATGCTCCCCGCTGAGAAAGAAGCAGGTAATCCGCGATTTCTTCTATCGTCTGATATTCAAAAAAGAGGGTGCTGGTCATTTGGTCAAACACGTTACGAAAAGCATTCGTGAGCCTGACGACCAGAATAGAATCCAAACCGTATGCGGTTAAGGAAACCGACGGATCCATTCTCCCGCTCGGAATCTTCAGCGTTTTTCCTATTAACTCCGTCAGATATGCGATGCCCCGTTCTCTTACGTTTGGAATCGGCGCGGCGCTTTCTGCGGGAGCCTGCACCCATCCGGCGTTTTCGGGATGAGCCCGTCCATTCCCGAATTGCCGCTCGAGCGCTTCTTTACGGGAAGACAGAAAGTAATCAGCAAGCTCATCAATGGTTTGATATTCAAAAAACAAAGTGCTGCTGACAGAACCGAAGACGTCTTTTAACGCGTTGGTCAGTCTGACGACCAGTATGGAATCCAATCCGTATGCGGTTAAAGGTTCATGGGATAAAAGACGATGCGCCGGCACTTTAAGCGCTTCACCGATTACCTTCTTCATCAGTTCAACGCTTTTTTCTCTCAGGCTGAAATGCAAAGTATCATCCGAAAGACCATCTGCGTCATACGGACGGCGCTCCGGCTTCTCTTCTGACGCCTGCGGGAGGGCAAGCCTGACCGTTCCGTCACTTTCAGCCGCTATAATCTGCTGGCCTAAGTCGTGTGCGGCTTCAGCCGGAAACAGAGGATGGACGAACCCTTCAAGCGAAAGCGCTTCCGCCCAGCCGGCCGGCTCAACCCCCGGACAGCCCGGAATCCGTAAATCATGATCCTCATACAGCCACCAGCCTTCAAGAAGGCCGAATGTCACATGGTTGAATATGGTACGGCTGTTGATCTCATTTATAAACAGCTGGCCGTTTTTTTGCAGCATTGCTTTCGCATGGCGCAGCGCAGAGCGGATATTTTTTGTCGCATGAAGCACATTGGTCGCAATCACTGCGTCATACGTGCCGATGTCCGGCGCTTCTGTTGATACCGGCTGCTCAGCGTTGAATATTTTATAAGTGACATAAGGATATTCCGGACCGAATATGTCTTCTGCATGTAAAAGAAATGCTTTAGAAATATCCGTGAAACAATATTCGGCAATATGCGCTTCATACGGTTTCAATTTTCTCATGACCGCGGCGCTCGTCCCGCCCGTTCCGGCTCCGATTTCTAAAATGCGGATTTTCACCTGCGGGTCTTTTTCCAGACGTTCCTTCAAAACTTCAATCAATGTGTCAGCAAGCTTGTCATTGAAAAAATCAGAAATGATATTATTGCGGTAAATGCCTTCCACAAGACGGAAGGAG
This sequence comes from Bacillus sp. JNUCC-22, assembly GCF_018861275.1. Taxonomy (NCBI): domain Bacteria; kingdom Bacillati; phylum Bacillota; class Bacilli; order Caryophanales; family Bacillaceae; genus Bacillus; species Bacillus sp. JNUCC-22. Next base: position 2,348,912 of record NZ_CP076408.1, read on the forward strand.
GAGTCAGGGAACATCACTTCCGTTGCCGGAAGCTTACCGGTTAAAATGTCTGGAAGCACACGCAATGTCTCTTCTGCCAATTTGACATGCGCCCTCATGTCTTTCTGGCGCAGCCAAGTCTCTTTTTTCCGCTCCCATTCCTCCCACACCTGCCCTAGATCCGTTTTTTCCGGAGCAAGCGCTAATTCAGTCAGGAGGACAAAGCTCTCTTTCAGCCATCTGCTGTATTGTTCCGTTATGCCGGCAGCCGATTGAAATAACGGCAAAGCCTGATCAAGACCGGCTCCCATCTCATAAAGGGTTGATACTAGCATTTTTTCAATAAGGGATTCCAACTCTCTCATGCAGCTCATGACACTTGATGCTTTTAACCGCTCAGCTTCGTCATTGTGCGTGATGTTAACCGCTAATTGTCCGAGTGCGGAAGGAATCTTTTCCGGATAAACCGTTACTTGTTCTTTCAGATCGTCTTTCATAAAAACCGGATCTGTCGTTTTGATCAGCGCCAGCTGGTCATGAGGTCCGGAAAGCAGGGTTTCCAGCGTTTTCATCGCTTCGGGCGCCTCAATAGAAGCGATTCCGTCCCGCTCCATCCGTTTCCGGTATTGTTCTGAGGCCACGACGCCGACACTTCCCCAAAAGCCCCAATTGACAACTTTTACAGCATACGGCGCTTTCTGTGAGATCCGCTTAGCAAAAGCGTCTTTAAACGTGCATCCGGCGGCATAATTGCTCTGTCCCGGCGCTTTTTGAAACGACATCATCGAAGAGAAAAACAGCAAGAAATCCAGTGGTTCCCCTTCAGCTACCCGGGCAATCTGCAAGCTGACATCAGTTTTTGCAGAAAGTGAAGCGCGGAATTGATCCTCTTCCATATTGGCAAAACTTCGGTCTGATAACACGATGGCGGAATGAATAATTCCGCGGACCTTTCCATTTTCCTTCACAATGGTGTCAAACGCCCGTTTGAGAGAGTCATAATCCGCAGCATCCGCGCTGAAATATTGCGGTGCGGGACCTAAAGCTGCGAGTCTTTTCAGTTTTCTTTCAATCTGTGTATCTTTTTTCCTTCTCCCGATCCAGACAATTTTCGCCTGATAGGTCTGAATCATATATTCAGTCCATACTTCTCCTATTCCGCCTGCTCCGCCGATAATCACATAAACCCCGCCGTGCCGGTATAATGAAGGCTCATCTGTATGAGGCCGGCAGACGGCCAATTGCTGGCGGTGCCACTGACCTGCACGAAAGACCCACGGATTTCCCTCGGGGTCCGCCGGTAAAGAGAAGACATCAGGAAGATGCCGGTCTCCCCTTTGAGATTCCAAATCAAGAAGCCGGATGCTCCAATTGCTGTATTCTTTTGCGAGCGACCCCGCTAATCCGTGTATGCTTGCATGACTCGGATTGACCTCATCATGTTCATGAATCGGCTGTGCTTGAAACGTGCAGATTGTCAATAATAGTTGTTCCGTGTCAAAATTCAGAAGCAGAAGCGCTTTTATCAGCCGGAAAAGCTGCATGACCCCGTGCTCCTGTCCGTCGGCCGTATCCGCATCATAAACGGATGGAACGGGATGATCCGGCGCCGCCCATATCATGTGTTGAAAAGAACCTTGCGCTTTCACTGTTTCAGCCATTTGTTCCGCGCTGTCCAAAGAAGTGATGTCCGGAAAACGGACATCGGAATACATCTCTTTCAAAGCCTGCTGAAAATCCGGCCCGGCCCCGATGACGATTATTTTTTCTTCACGCATGAAAGGCATGCCGGTTTCCGGAATGGTGACGGTGTTCCAAACCGGTGTCATAAGCAATTCCGTTTCACGGCTTTTCTTCGGCGTGACGCCGGCTTTTTGGTTAAACCCGGCGCTTTCCTGCACCTCTTTTATGATAAAATCTTTCACTGCCGCCAACAGCACCCCGCGCTCATCACAAATATGCAGATCAAATTGGTGAACGGAGGCCGCTTTTACCTCCGCATGCACAAATACGGTTTTCGCTAACGGTTCAAGCAGCTGTATTTCTCCGAAGGAAAACGGTACGATAAGCGCAGGCTCTTTTTGAAATTGCAGCACATGCGCCATTGCGGTTTGAACAGCGCCATCCATTAAGGACGGATGTAGGATGTACTGTTTAAAATCGGCTTCCAAGTGTGACGGGAGCGTTAATTTGGCCAGTGCTTTCCTTTCTGTATAAGAGAATTCGCGGATGACCTGAAAACTGTCCTTTTGCACGATTCCCGCCTCAGAGAACGAGTGATAGATGTCTTTCGGCTCCGTTCTGTGCGCAAATGGCGCCGGGAGCTGAAAGGCCGGGGCCTCAAAAGACGCTCCTTTTTCTTTACAAATCACTTCTCCTTGCGAAAAGAGGGTGCCGTCCGCTCCTTTTTCTTTAATGACATAGCTTATACGCTCTTTTTCTGCTTCAAACTCTATCATGACGGATCTTGGGTCTGTCCCTGTCACAATCGGCTCCATGTACCACACACTTTGAAGAGAGACGGCCGGGCGTTCTCCCCACAATGCCGCGCCGTATGCCGCCATTTCCAGATGACAGACTCCGGGAAGCACATATTTTTCGTTCACTAAATGATCTTTAAAGAAATATTCATCCTTGGAAAATATCTTTTGAAACGTCCCTTTCCGGGCGGATGAAACATTCTCATCAAGCAGAGGATGCAGCGCTTCACGCCTTTTGATATTTTGGGGCTTTTTTGTATACCGCTTTTTTTGATCGGTCAGCCAGGACGTTTCCTTTAAAAACGGATACGTAGGAAGCGGAACTTTCTGATACGGCGTTTCCGGCTTTTTGCAACCTTGAAGGCCTTTCACCCATAGCGCGGCAAATTTCTCAGGATCTGAAACAGACTGGCCTGAAACGTCCGGCCGCCCGGGTGAGGCTTTTCCGAAGTAAATATGCCTGTCATCGCTGTGACCGCTTACAAATCCGTCCAATCGCTGTTTCAGCTCAGAAAGGGATGATGCAATGACAGCAAGCCGGAAGGAGAAAGGCTCTCTGCCTGACAATAAGGTGGCAGCGATATTTTCCAGACTGTATCCGCCGGCAGAAGGCGAGTTTTCCAATCGGGCAAGAAAGAAGCTCAATTTCCCGGCATATTCTTTCAGCTGCTGTTCGGAATGTGCGCTTAATACGACGGCATGAGGTTTTTGCTCAGTATTCCCGTCCGCTTGCCGTTTTGGCTGATAAGCACCTACGATCAGATGGGCATTAGAGCCTCCTGCGCCGAATGAACTGATTGCGGCGATTCTCGGTTTATCTCCTTCAGCCGGCCACGGCCGGTTGTTTCGGACGACATAAAATGGCGAATCAGAAAAAGAAATCTTGCGGTTCAGTTCCTCGGAGTGCAGACTGGCGGGAAGCGTTTCATGTTTCATGCTTAAAAGCACCTTGATTAAACCGGCGATCCCTGCAGCCGCTTCCAAATGTCCGATATTGGATTTCACCGAGCCGATTCCGCAGTCATTTTTCTCATCGGTCTGTTTATCAAATGCCATAGAAAGGCCGCGTATCTCAATCGGATCGCCGAGCGCCGTGCCGGTTCCGTGAGCTTCAATGTAGCTGATATCCGCCGGACTTACCGCGGCTCTGTTTAGAGCGGATAAAATCAGGTCCCGGTGCGCTTCCGGATTCGGCACCGTATACCCGGCCGTTTTGCCGCCGTGATTAGTGGCGGACCCCTTAATGACACCGTAGATGTGGTCTTTGTCCGCAATCGCTTTTTTCAATGGTTTTAACAAAACGGCTCCCGCGCCTTCGCCGGGCACGTAACCGTCTCCGCCTTCACCGAAACTGCGGCATTTTCCTTCAGAAGACAGAAAATGCGATTGGCTTAAAAACATGTATTTTTGCGGATGTAAGCTGAGGTTGACGCCTCCGGCAAGCGCCATTTCACAGTCGCCCGACATAATGGCCTGACAAGCCTGATGGACGGCGACAAGCGATGAAGAACACGCCGTATCAACAGCAATGCTCGGGCCATGGAGATCAAGGAAATAAGAAACCCGGTTCGGAATGCCCCAATATAAGGAGCCGGGGCCTTTGTACTGATCTTTGAGGAAACCTTCTTCGTGTGCAATTAATGAATATTCATTCCAGGTCACTCCGGCGAATACACCAATTTGATCCGTCGGCCTCGCCGCCGGGTTCCCGTAACCGGCATCCTCCATCGCTTCCCAGCAGCACGTGACATACAATTTTTGCTGAGGGTCCATTAAATCAGCTTCCCACGGGGAAACAGAAAAAAACAGCGGGTCAAATTGATCCGGATGATCAATAAAACCTCCCCATTTACTGTATGACGCGTATTCTGCCGTTTTCTCTTCCGAGTAATAAGAGCTGTCCCATCTGTCCTCTGGGATTTCGGAGACACAATCTTTATTTTCCATTAAATTGTCCCAAAAATCATGCTGGTTTTCCGCTTTCGGAAACATCCCGCTCATTCCGATAACCGCAATATCAGAGCTCCCGTCCGTTGCCGGTTCAGGCACCTTTTCAGCCGCCTGTACAGGAAGCAATTCTTCTTCCTGCCGGCTTCCCGTATCAGGCTCCGTTTCTTTGAATTCAAGAACGCTTTCGGGATTTCGTTTCTGCGCACTTAAAAACTCACTCAATTTCTCAATGTTCGGATATTCAAACAGCAGCGTTTCAGAAAGGCCGGTAAATTCTTTATGCAATATGGTCATGATTTCTTCACTGATGAGAGACGTCACGCCAAGAGTAAAAAAAGCGGTTTTATCTTCCGCTTCGGTCATCTCGGCACCCAGCTTTTGCGCTATTACCGTTCTTAAAAATTCGTTAATACATTTCATGAGGATACCATCCCTTGTACAAAAGAATTTTTCTGTGCTTTAACAAGTTAATCCGCCGTCTATGGCCATTGTCTGTCCGGTCATAAAGGACGATTCAGGAGAAAGCAGGAAACGAACGAGTCCGGTCATATCGTCTGTTTCGCCTAAACGCCCCATCGGCGTCCTTCTGATAATCTGCGATTTTTGTTTTTCCGGCATATTTTTCGTCATATCGGTGTCCACAAAACCGGGCGCAAGTGAATTGACACGGATTCCTTTAGACCCGAGCTCCCTGGCCAGGCTTCGCGTCAAGCCGTCAAGAGCCGCTTTGGATGCGCTGTAGACTGAAGTGCCTTTAAATCCTCTTGAGCCGATAATGGAGCTTATGTTAACGATTGATCCGGAATTTTGTTTCAGCATGACACGGGAAACGTTTCGGGTCAGCTTGATGACTGAACCGATATTCAGATTGAGTATGCGGTCAATGTCTTCATCATTGGTCAGGGGCAGCAGCTGATCAAGGTTCAAACCGGCGTTATTGACCAAGCCGTCTATTCTGGAAAACTTGCGGTATACTTGAAGAACAAACTGTTTCATGGCGGCATCATCCGCCGCATCCGCCGCTTCCCAATAAAAGCGGCCGCGGTACTTTTCACTCTCTCTCAATGTGTTAATAAAATCAGATTCACTGCGGCTGAAAGCGGCTACTTTGTAATCCTCATCCAAAAGCGTCTGTACAATCGCTTTTCCCAGCCCCCGGCTTCCTCCGCTGACGACCGCTACTTTTCCGTTATTCATATTTGCCTCCTGTTTTACACGTTTCTTATTTTTTTAAATCGATCATTAGACAGTTTCCGATCTGTAACAGAGATGATCTGCGGTATCTGATATGGCTGCAGCTTCTGTTTGCAATGAGCTACGGCCCGCTTTCTGAAAGATTTGATATCTTCCTCTTTTTCAAGCACGGCCACTGCCGCAACAATCTCGCCTGTAATCGGATTTTTTCTGCCTGTTATGAGAACATCCCGGACATTCGGTATCTCCAGAAAGACGCTTTCCACCTCTGCCGGAAAAACTTTCTCTCCGCCCACATTAATGATTTCACTCTTTCTTCCGAGAATTCTTATATATTCGCCGTCTGTTTCCACCTGGTCACCGGTGTCGTACCAGCCGTCTTCATCGAAAGGTGACGGTGCGTTTAAATAGCCGAGCATCGCCGACTCAGAACGGACCCAAAGCGTGCCTCCGGTAATTTTGATCTCTGTTCCGGCGCCGCCTACTTTCATCCAAGTGGATTGGCTGTCTTTTGATTTCGTTGAGAATATACCCAGTTCAGTTAATCCGTATGTTTGTTTCAGCCGTACATCCGGAAACATCCGGTGGATGCCGCGCAGCGTTGATTGCGGCATCGGCTCTGTGCCGTAAGTGATCAGCCGGAGTGAAGAGAGGTTATAGCCGGCATCCGCCTTGGACATCAGCAGCATGTTTAAAAAGGTCGGGGTGGCGGGGAGCACTTGGACAGCATGTTTGTCGACCGCCTGATAAACGGACTCCGGCGTTCTGCTGTCTGATGTGACGATCGTTCCCCCGTTAAACAGAATCGCAAACAGCGTATTAATGCCGCCGATATGATCTAATTTCAGAAAAATGAGCGTACGCAGCGGTTTTCTCTTCGCCGTTTTATATTTTTCAAGCAGCCGGCCGGCGCTTAACACGGATGCTTTGCTTTTGCCGGAGGTTCCCGATGTGAAAATAATAATGCCTGATTCCCCTCTCTCGCGCAGGTCATCAAGCAGAGGGTGAGAGTCGCTTTCAGAACCTTCACGAAGCGTCCAGCTGTCATTTTCATTTATTTCAATGATTTGATTCACTTTCGCGTCTTCAAACATATCGAGATGCTTTTCCCTTGATTCATTGCTGAGAGGGACAACGATATTTCGGTTTAACAAAAGCGCCATCAGCAAAAAAATGGCGTTCGGGGAATAATCCCCGATAAGCGCCACACATTCTCCTTCACGTATTCCGTTTTGTTTAAGTTCTTTCTGAAAAAAGCTGATTCGTGCCAGCAAATCATCATACGTAAAAGTCTGCCCTTTAAAAATGAGAAACTCACTGTCTTGCGTTTCCCTAAGCTTATCAGTCACCCAGCTGATATCTCCCCTGCTTTCTGTTTTCATGATTGTGCACTGTCCATATATTTTTGATAAATATCACAAATGCTGCCGACGGTTGTAATGCTGGAAATCGTTTCTCCTTGGGAAAAAGGATCTACTCCGGTTTCCATCTCCATCTGTGCGACTAATTGAGCGATATCCAGTGATGAGAAGCCCAGATCCTCTATGACTCTCACATCATCTCCCGCTTCGACGGCCCGATATGACTGCTGTTCTTGAATGTCCTGAATGATTTGAGCGATGATCTGCTTCATTTCCTTGGTTTGTTCCATTTGCTTTCAGCTCCATTCTTCATTTTATAAACTTCTGATGACCCGTTTATAATCCGGAATATGATCTTGTGAAGAGGTCGGCACCGCCAGCAGCTTATCCACCTTGGAAATGGCCAGCAATGTATGATTTCTTTTCATATAGACTTCAATCTGATAGCTGATTTTCGCCACTGAGATCATACCAAGGGATTCACCGTGAAAGTCGGGATCGCATTCTTCAATGTGTCCCGTCATATAAATATCAAGCTCTTCATCTGCAAAACAATTTCCGTAATAATACGTCTCTCTTTCGAGCAAAAATAAATGCCGCGCGATTGAAACCGGAAAACCCGGCTTCGACCGGCGCGTCATCCATTCAAATTCCGCCGCATCCATTATCTTGCTGAATTTCGCAAACACCATGGCATGCCCGGGCGCAGCATCCTGATCAACAGGAACCCGATATAAAACGGGGTCTGCTGTTTTGAGATTGCCCGGCTTCATACCGAAGGCGTCCGTTCTGATTTTCTTTGACCGCATCAGCGCGTAAGGCGGCTTGGCTAGCTTAGAAAGTTCCGCAATGCATTCAGCCTTAGGCGCTGAGACTTTGCGGGTCGAACCTTCTGTTTGTGTGACGTCGACGACAATTAAACTATTGGCTTTCATAGAAGGAAAACGTCCCAGGTCCCACTCGCCTTTATCAGAGCTGATCGCTCCTTTCGGCCCGAACAAATAATCAGATTCTAATATGGTTTCTCCAAACCGGGAGATATCGACTCCGACGGAAACCTCGTCCCATAATCGATACTGATCAAGAGGCTGATCTGAAGGAACTTTAAGATGTGTCATAAAATAAGCCGGATACAAAATCAGCCCTTGGTGATCGGCCATCTGATCAGGCCGGAATCCCGTTCCGTCCGTTAAATGGTGACTGTGTGCGTTGCCGAATAACAGCAGCAGCGCGTACTCATTCAAATTCCCTAACCCGACATGGCTCATCGTTAATTCATGATTTTCAATCAGCATGGTCTGTCCTCCGCAGAAAAAATGTAATGGCTGGTCATACTCAGCCTGTAATCGATACCAGCCTTTGCGCAAGAAGGCCGGCTGTTTCTTCCATGAGCTGTTTGCCGATCAGATCGACATGCCTGTTTCTCCAATTTTCAAGCGGGGTTCCTTTCACCCATTGATTAAATGCGCCGAGCGCAGGGCCGCAATGAATTTGGTAATCTATTTTACTTTCGCTTTTCCCTTCCAGAGCGAGCCTTGTCGTATGAGAAAAATACCATTTAAATACCATCGCCATTTTGTGTTTCGGATTCTGTTCGGCTTTGGCGATCTGTTCAGGAGATTTGTCACGTTTCAACTGCTCATACACTTCTTCAAAACCGCGCTGGAAATACTTTTCTTCAATTAATGTTTTCGTTTTTTCATCTATTTCATCTAAAGAATTGTATTGTCTGTACAAGTCAAAGAGTTTATTGGCTCTTGCCGGGAAAAACAGTCCTTTTTTCAGCACCTGCACCCTTGCTCCCGCTTCAAACATATCTCCCGCGGGAGCGTATGACGTATCCTGCACGTTCGCTTCCTGAAGCAGATCTTTCACTGAATCACTTGTCCCGGCTTCGACCGTGCATTGATTAATAGAACCGGTTCCGATAAATTCGGCGCCGAGCAGAAACGCGGCAGCAGCCGCTTCCGGAGTGCCGATGCCGCCCGCTGCGCCGATTCTTACTTTTTTCGCATAACCGTGCTTCTCCATCATGCGGTCTCTGAGTCTGATCATGGCAGGCATTAATGTATACGGAATCCCTTGGTCGGTATGCCCTCCTGAATCCGCTTCAACGCAAATGTCATCAGCCATCGGAATTTCTTTTGCAAGCGCCGCTTCCCCGGCTGTCAGCCGATTGTCAGACACAAGTCTTTCCAGCACATGAGCCGGAGCCGGATTCAGAAAGGCCTCAGCGACTTCAGGCCGGGATACTTTCGCGATGATTCTGTTTTGAACTGACACCGACCCGTCATGATTCCTGCTTAGTCCCCTTGCCCTGTATATAACAAGAGCGGGGGTTATGCCCATAAATGCCGATGCTTCAATAAGATGAATGCCGTTTTTCAAATATAAATCTATCATTCTGACTTCCTTGTCAGGTGACATCATATGATGAAGAAGATTCATTCCGAATGTTTCCCCTTGCCGCAGTGCAGACCGGATGGTTCCGATGGCCTGTCCGATCCGTTCGATACTCAATCCGCCCGTTCCGAAAAAGCCCAGCATTCCCGCTTTTGCCGCTTTAATGACCATCTGTTCCGAAGCAATTCCCCTGTACATGGAGCCCGTCATGTAAGCATATTGGATGTTATAATCTTTTTTAAAATCTTCGTTCCCTAATCTCATTCCCGCCGTTTTTTGCGGATCAGCTGCCGATGCTTTAACATCAGCAGTATCAGACTCTTCTTTCGGCATAGGTAATGGGACGGCATCTTTTTTAATCTGACGCGTCAGTTTTGTCAGCACTTCCCCGGGCCCGACTTCTGCAATTTCATTATTTCCAAGTCCCATCAGACGGCGTATCGTGTCCGTCCACTTTACCTGATTGGTCATTTGCAAAGTCAGATTTGTTTTGATTTCATCATTCTTATAAGGTGCGGCATGAAGATTTGAGATCACCGGAAAACGAAGAGGCAAAAACGCCGTTTCTTCTAAATAATCCGCGAACTCTTTTTCAGCATCTTTCATATAGCGGGAATGGAAGGCGCCGCTCACATTTAAAGGAAGGTACATTCTCACGCCGGCTTTTTCAAAGACGGGGCCCGCTTTTTCAATGTCTTGTTTCGTTCCGGCGATCACAATTTGCGAAGGTGAATTGTGGTTAGCGATATCAATGCCGGTCAGATGATAATCGGATAGAACCTCTTTTACTTGTTCAGCGGTAAACCCCAAAACCGCCGCCATGCCTCCGGGAGCTGCCTTGCTCATGAGCTCCCCTCTTTTTTTTACAAGCTGCAAACCGGTCTCAAAATCAAAGCAGCCGGCCGCAAATAACGCATTATATTCTCCTAAACTGTGCCCTGCGGCGTAATCAGGCTCTCTGCCGCACTCTTTCATTTTCTTTAAATAACTGAGTGCACTCACCGTATATAACGCCGGCTGGGTAAATTGCGTTTTCCCCAGCTGGTGATTCGGATCCTCCAGACACAATTCTTCTATAGAGTAGCCTAATATGTCATCAGCCTGACGTGTCAGATCTTGAAATTCATCAAACAGTCCGGCTCCCATTCCTTTAAATTGAGAACCCTGCCCCGGGAACACAAACGTAAGCATCTTATCCTCATCCTTTCCGCATCGCCAATTTTGTACATCACATGTGGATCTCCATACAAAAACGTCTCTTATTTCATATATTGACTGGTGTAAACACCGGCATAAAAATAAAAACACAAACGCGTTTGCGATTCAGCACAGGTTTAAAAATCGCAAACGCATTGTGTTTTCCTTTTCTAACATAATTTATATCAAGACATCTTGCTTGTTTACTGAATGTTTCGCATGACAAGCTGCAGTGCCAATATGCCCGAAAACAGCCATGACGGCACACTTCTCCCTTATCATGTATATGTAGATATATACACTACAATCATTTTTATAATCCCTATTTCCTCTTCAACGTGCCGAAACAGCGATTGAAATTTAATAGGTGCTTTACATCAATTTAATAAATTTAACAAATAGTTGCTATTTAAAGAGAATAATATCAATTTATAGATAATAATGTCAAGGCTTTATTTCGTTATTTTCTGACATTTATTCCACAGTTTTATATTCGGTGGACAGTCGGCATAATTGTTTCGGGATAAATGTCAGATAATTCCCTGAACCCTTTTCATGTCAAAGAAAATTTCATCGCTTCTCTGTCAATTGGGTCTATACTTATTTTTCATTTTCATATATTATGTAAAAAAAAGACGAATTAGAAAAATTTTTAATCACTTTAAATACTATCCATTAAATACTTTCTTTGTATAATAATTTCTTATTATTCTAAGGAGGATCCAGTCATGAAATGGTACGCACTTTTTGTAGAGTCGGGAAAAGAAGAAGCAGTGCAAAAATTTCTGCGTCTGCAGTTTGATGAGCAGGCTCTCTACTCAATCATACCCAAGAAAAAAGTCACAGAACGAAAAGCCGGAATCAAATACGAGGCACTCAAAAAGATGTTTCCGGGATATGTTCTGTTTAAAACGAAGATGACAGAGCGGACATTTCATAAAATCAAAGAACTCCCCATTTCATGCAGAATCGTGAATAACGGCGCATATTATTCCAAAGAGCGTAAAACCTATTTCACGACAATTAAGGATGAAGAAATCCTCCCTATTATCAGGCTGATCGGAGAAGGAGACATTGTAGATTATTCAAAAGTCTATATTGAAAATTCAAAAGTAACCGTTGCCTCAGGGCCTCTTAAAGGAATGGAAGGCATTATTAAAAAGATCGATAAAAGAAAAAGACGCGCCAAAATCTGCCTGTCTTTTATGGGACTGGACAAAATGGTCAACGTCGGAATTGAAGTGCTCTCCAAACCCTAGCATTTCAAAAAAAGCATCAACAGCATGTGCCGTTGATGCCCTTTTTATATAAACAGACGAAAGCCCGACACCAAAATAACCCCGCTCACCACCGTCACGGTCAAATTTTTGTTTTCAAGGCATAGTTGAACTGAAGCCGTGCTGCGCCCATGAGGCAAAAATCACATTTAGGGGAAGATACATTTTAATCAAGAGCGGTGAATTGACGGTTGAGCTTCATGACGAAAAGCATGTGCTGAATTCGGGCGATGCCGCACAGTTATTTTAATTCCTCGGATGAATCGGTGACATATTTTATGCTGGTCTATTATCCTGAACCGGCTTAAACGCACATCAGGCTTCTTCAGACAGAAGCCTGACGGACCGCAACCCATTCTTGTATGCATTGAATCAGTTTCTGGACAGAAGGTGTCTGCGTCTCCTTTGCATGAGCTGTCAAAATGCCGAGCTGCCTGGAGACATACCGGTCGAACCGTTTGATGAGCACATCACAATCATTCACCAAAAGCTGCGGCAAGATGCTGATCCCCAGATTGTTCCGCACCATTGCAATAATCGCTTCATCCCCTCTGATTTGATAAGCGACCCGCGGCGTAATCTTTTCTTCCTTCAGCACTTTCAGCACATCAAAATGTGTCTCCGGATAAGGCACGATACATTTGACGGACTCCATGACATGTAACGGAACCGTTTCACATTGCGCCAATTCATGCTGCGGGCTCATCACAGCTACAATCGGATCCTCGGCCAACGGGTAAAAATGCCACTTCTCGCTGTGGGATGTCCCGATCGCCGCATCAATTCGGTCATCTTTCAGCCATTCTTCCAGTTCAGTAGAATTTCCTTCAAACAAATGCACCTTAATGGAAGGATACAGCTCATTAAATTCCCTCAAAATTTTCGGCAGCCATTTTACGGCCACGCTCGTAACAGTGCCGAGCCGGACTTCCCCTCTTTCTAACCCATTAATATTATCAACGGTTTCAGACAGTTTTTCATAGTTTTTTTGAATTTCCTTCATAATATGTAACACTTTCAAGCCATTTGCGGTGGGCCTCACTCCATGCCGCTGTCTGATCAAAAGCGGAAAACCGTACTCTTCCTCTAATTTACTGATCATTTGGCTGATGTTCGGCTGTGTGTAATTCAATATGGCAGCGGCTTGGGTCAGACTGCCGCTTTCAACCGTTTTAATAAAGGCTAAATGCTTCTTTAAATCCAACCGGCTTCATCTCCCAGATATCATTCTTTATTATCCAATGCATTAGTTATATTTAGTTTACTTATACATCAATCAAAAATAAAATGGCAATGTCTCCATCATTATACTTGATAACAAACAGAAGGTGAGCGTTTCAGCATGAGTTTTCTTATTCAGTTTTTTATCGGCGGCACCGTTATGATGGCCGCCGCGTATTTAAGCAAGTCGAAATACTTATTTTTATCAGGCGTTATCACATTGCTGCCGATCATGACGCTACTGAATATTCACTTGCAGCTGAAAAATATGAGCCCCGACGATTTCAGAGCCGCTCAAAAAAACGGAATATTCGGTGCCTTCGGCGCAGTGATCTTCATCAGCAGTATTTTCATCCTGACAAACTGGTTCAAAGGAGGCCACGCAGTCATCGGTGCGTTTCTCATCTATATTTGCTATATGATCGGCTGTAAATGCCTGTTATGAAGATACGGCACCGATGTGTATAAAAAAATGCCCTTCCAGAACAATAATAACAATGCGCTCAGTCGTGAGCAGTTTATATGACTGAATGATCATGAATTGTTATAATCAATGTCTAAAACATTCCGGGAGGCGAAATAAATGGCCAGAAAATTATTCACACCATGGACCGTTAAAGATGTAACGATCAAAAACCGTATTGTTATGGCACCGATGTGCATGTATTCCTCACATGAGAAGGACGGAAAACTGCAGCCTTTTCATATGGCGCACTATATATCGCGTGCAATCGGCCAGGTCGGCCTGATTATCGTTGAAGCGACAGCCGTTAATCCGCAGGGGCGCATTTCCGATCAGGATTTAGGCATTTGGAGCGATGATCATATCGAAGGTTTTGCCAAACTGACGGAACAAGTGAAAGCGCAAGGATCTAAAATCGGCATTCAGCTTGCGCACGCCGGACGTAAAGCTGAGCTTGAGGGAGACATTTACGCTCCGTCAGCCATTCCGTTCGATGAGCAGTCCAAAACACCGGCTGAAATGACGACAGAACAAATTAAAGAAACCATTCAGGAATTCAAACAGGCAGCGGCGCGCGCGAAAGAAGCCGGCTTTGACATTATTGAACTTCATGCGGCACACGGCTACTTAATGCACGAATTTTTGTCCCCTCTGTCCAATCACCGTACAGACGAATACGGAGGCTCACATGAAAATCGCTACCGCTTCTTAGGCGAGACCATTGAAGCCGTCAAGGAAGTCTGGGACGGCCCGTTATTTGTCCGTATTTCTGCATCGGATTATACAGACAAAGGGCTGGACATTGCGGATCATATCGGTTTTGCGAAGTGGATGAAAGAACAGGGAGTCGACCTCATTGATTGCAGCTCAGGCGCACTCGTTCAAGCTGATATTAACGTCTTCCCAGGCTACCAAGTGAGCTTCGCGGAGAAAATCCGTGAACAGGCCGAAATCGCAACAGGCGCCGTCGGTTTGATAACGACGGGAACAATGGCGGAAGAAATTCTGCAAAACAACCGCGCTGACCTTATTTTTGTCGCGAGAGAACTTCTGCGCGATCCGCACTTTGCAAGGAGTGCAGCGAAGCAGCTGAATACTGAAATACCGTCACCGGTTCAATACGACAGAGCTTGGTGATGAAATGACAGCCGGAGTTTTTCGATCCGGCTGTCTCTTTTTTTATTTTTTGAGAAACGATTGCCGAAGCTTCTCCGTCTTCACTATAGAACCAATTAGAGGGGATGACTCCAATGAAAGCAGCATGGATGGAAAGGACATATCTGATTGACGGGTGTCCGTTTTATACGAAACACCGTAAAGGCGCCGGCGAAGTGACGATCGTCTTTGAAGCCGGCTACGGCACTTCTTCTGAAACATGGACATCATTACTCGCTGACATAGATGAAGAATTTGGGGTTTTCACATATGACAGAGCCGGAATCGGCAAAAGCGGACAAAGCCGAAACAAGAGAACGGCGGACCACATGGTACAGGAATTAAACACTCTTCTTCTGAAGGCCGGCGTCAAGCCTCCTTATCTTGTCGTCTCGCATTCATACGGCGCGATTATCAGCAGACTTTGGGCGAGCCGGAACCGCCGGGATATTCTCGGGATGGTGATGCTTGATCCGGTTTCTGAGGATCAGGAGACGAAAGTGCTTCCGCTTCTTCCCGAAGAAATGAAAGCCGCCTATTTGAAACAGTTCATATTGGAAGGATCACACGCGGAATTTTTGACGAGCCTTCGTCAGATCAAGCATCAGCAGATTCATTTCGGCGATATGCCGCTGTTGATTTTATCATCGGGAGAGCGGGATGAGCGCTTAAAGCACGCTCATGAACAATGGGTGAAATTGCACAGAAGCATGCTTGATGTCTCTTATCAAAGCGGATGGATTCAGGCCAAAAACAGTTCTCATGCCATTCACCACGATGAACCGCATATCGTCCACCTTGCCATTTATGATGTTTGGTGCGCGGTGCGCCAGCAAATGAATGCTCCTGCCTATCAGGCGGTAAACTGATAAAACAAAAGCCATTGTGCAACGGCACAATGGCTTTTGTTATCGTGATCTATTTTGTCTCACGATGCAACGTATACTTTTTCAACCGGGGGGAATACTTTTTCATTTCTAACCGGTCCGGATTCGTCCGTTTGTTCTTCGTCGTAATATAATTTCTGTCCCCTGTCTCTGTACAGGCCAATGTAACATTTACACGCATCATTTTCACCCCTTATATAAATCGTAATTATTACGTTTTATTATATCTCAACAGAAAAAAATGTCAAGCGTCCATTTTTTAAGACCGCTCCACAGTGACCTCCATGAAGTCAAATGCGATCTTACTGTTTTCAAATACCGCTTTCGCCTCATGTTCGAGACGCTCTATCGGTGATTCCCCCTGATACCTTGCGCTGATATGAGTTAAGATCAGCTGTTTGGCGCCTGCTTTTTTTGCCGTTTGCGCAGCCTGTTCTGTCGTCGCGTGATAATAATTATGTGCGAGCTTTGCATCTTCCTTGGCAAACGTCGCTTCATGAACAAGCACATCCGCATTGCGCGCCAGCTCCGTTACCCGCTCTGATGCCCTCGTATCCCCGGAAAAAGCGACGATTCTCCCTTTTTTCGGGGGTTCCAAAAAATCCCGACCGTTAATGATTCTGCCATCATCAAGTGTGACCGTTTCGCCTTTTTTGATTTTCTGATAGACGGGTCCGGGCGGGATATTCATTTCTTTTAATCTGCCGGCCTGCAATGCGCCGGGAATATCCTTTTCCTGAACCCGGTAGCCGAACGCTTCCACGCCGTGAATGACGGATGCTGCGGTAACAATGAATTGCTCATCTTCAAAAACCGTCCCCTCTTCGATTTCATGTACGGTAAGAGGATACGTCAGATGAGTCGCCGTCACGTTCAGGCTTGTTTCGATAAAGGCTTTAATGCCTTTTGGCCCGTAAATCGTCAGCTCTTCTTCACCGCCCTGAAATGAACGGCTCCCCAACAGACCCGGAAGACCGTAAACATGGTCGCCGTGAAGGTGGGTGATGAAAATCTTCTCAATTTTCCTCGGTTTGATTGTTGTATGTAATATCTGATGCTGAGTGGCTTCTCCGCAATCAAACAGCCATACGGAACGCCTTTCTTCAAGAAGCTTCAGCGCGACGGACGTTACGTTTCTCGTCTTTGCCGGCATGCCGGCCCCCGTCCCTAAAAATAATAATTCCACAATGCTTCCTCCTAGATCTTTGTACTACTAAGGATACAGGATCAGGCTGAAAATGTGAATTCACCCGGGCCTTCTCCGACCTGATTAATTTTTTTCCGCAAACCGCAAAAAACAGGCTGAAATGTTTGCTTTCAACGAATTTTAGATTTAAAATGAAGGAAATATGCGGGGTTTTAAACCATGCTTCAGATAAAGTGAGGTACTCTAAGTGAAAACAAACGACAAACCAAAAGCAGTAATTGTAATATTTGGTGCCACAGGGGATTTGGCAAAACGAAAACTTTACCCATCCATTCACCGTTTATATAAAAATGGTCAAATTGGTGAAGAGTTTGCAGTTGTAGGTGTTGGAAGAAGACCTTGGTCAAACGAGGACCTCCGGGAAACCGTTAAAACGTCTGTTTCTTCTGCCGGGCAAAAAGACATAGACGATTTCACATCTCATTTTTATTACCATCCGTTTGATGTAACGAATCCGGGTTCCTATCAGGAGCTGAATGTCCTGCTTGATCAGCTTGAACATACATATGAAATCCCGAACAACAGAATGTTTTACTTGGCGATGGCTCCTGAGTTTTTCGGCACTATCGCAAAATCACTTAAAAACGAAGGTGTCACATCGACAAATGGCTGGTCCCGTCTCGTCATTGAAAAA
The DNA here is from genome assembly GCF_018861275.1 of Bacillus sp. JNUCC-22. Taxonomy (NCBI): domain Bacteria; kingdom Bacillati; phylum Bacillota; class Bacilli; order Caryophanales; family Bacillaceae; genus Bacillus; species Bacillus sp. JNUCC-22. The sequence goes on from NZ_CP076408.1 coordinate 2,366,320, forward strand.
CCGTTCGGCCATGACCTGCCGAGTGCGAAAGAGCTTAACAAAGAAATACGCGAAGCTTTCACGGAAGATCAAATTTACCGGATCGACCATTACTTAGGCAAACAAATGGTTCAAAATATCGAAGTCATCCGGTTTGCGAATGCGCTGTTTGAGCCGCTGTGGAATAACCGCTACATCTCAAACATCCAGATTACGTCAAGTGAGGATCTCGGCGTTGAGGATCGTGCGAGATATTACGAGAAATCAGGCGCACTCCGTGATATGGTTCAAAATCATATTTTACAAATGGTCGCTCTCTTGGCGATGGAACCGCCGATTAAACTGAACACGGAAGAAATCCGCAGCGAAAAAGTGAAGGTGCTGAGGGCTCTCCGCCCTGTCGCTCCAAACGAAGTGAGCGACTACTTCGTCCGCGGACAATACCAAGCGGGAACGATTGACGGAAACGCTGTACCGAGCTATACAGATGAGCAAAATGTAGCACCGGATTCCAATACGGAAACATTCGTGTCCGGAAAGCTGTTAATCGATAACTTCCGCTGGGCCGGCGTTCCGTTTTATATCCGCACAGGGAAACGGATGAAAGAAAAATCAACGAAAATCGTCGTTCAATTTAAAGACATTCCGATGAACCTTTATTACGGCAATGAAACGAATGTAAATCCGAACCTGCTTGTCATCCATATTCAGCCGGATGAAGGCATCACTTTATATCTGAACGCTAAAAAATTAGGCGGAGCCGCTCATGCTCAGCCGATTAAGCTGGATTACTGCAGCAACTGCAGTGATGAAATGAACACACCGGAAGCCTATGAAAAATTAATCCATGACTGTCTGCTCGGTGATGCGACAAACTTTGCCCATTGGGACGAAGTGGCGCTTTCCTGGAATTTCGTCGATGCGATTTCCGAAACGTGGGCAGCCGACAAAACCCTTTCTCCGAATTATGAAGCCGGGTCAATGGGACCGAAAGCTTCGGACGATCTTCTTGAAAAAGACGGTCTCCACTGGTGGAATATATAAGAAAACATCAAAAAACCGCGGCGCCGTTCATGGACGGCCCGCGGTTTTTAATATCAGAAAAGCCCCCGCAATAACTGCGGGGGCTTCTTCATTACTTCATCCATTCAGTATGGAAAATGCCTTCTTTATCTGTGCGTTCATACGTATGCGCGCCGAAGTAATCACGCTGCGCTTGAATCAAGTTTGCAGGAAGCACTGCCGTACGGTAGCTGTCGTAATACGCAAGTGCGCTTGAGAACGAAGGTACCGGCACGCCTTGGGCTACGGCAAGTGAAATCACTTGGCGAAGGGCGCCTTGGTAGCTTTCTGCAATGTTTTTGAAGTAGCTGTCTAACAGCAGGTTGTCAAGCTCCGGTTCACGGTCATATGCGTCTTTGATCTTTTGCAGGAACGCCGCGCGGATGATACAGCCGCCGCGGAAGATCATCGCGATTTCACCGTATTTCAGATCCCAGTTATATTCTTCAGACGCGGCTTTCATTTGGGCGAAGCCTTGTGCGTAAGAACAGATTTTACTCATGAAGAGCGCTTTTCTGACCGCTTCAATCAGCTCTTCTTTATTTTCAGTGACCGGCTTAACGTCTGGCCCGGACAGAAGGCTGCTTGCTTTCACACGCTCTTCTTTCATTGCGGAAATGAAACGCGCAAAAACAGATTCAGTGATAATCGGAAGCGGCACGCCTAAGTCAAGAGCACTTTGGCTTGTCCATTTACCCGTTCCTTTTTGGCCTGCTTTATCAAGGATGACGTCAACAAGCGGTTTGCCCGTTTCTTCATCTTTTTTAGTGAAAATGTCAGCCGTGATTTCGATCAGATAGCTGTCAAGCTCTCCTTTGTTCCACTCAGCGAATACTTCGTGAAGCTCTTCGGCAGACAATCCGAGCACCTGTTTCAAAATGAAATATGACTCAGAGATCAGCTGCATGTCACCGTATTCGATACCGTTGTGCACCATTTTCACATAGTGCCCCGCTCCGTCCGGGCCGATGTATGTCGTACAAGCTTCTCCGTCCACTTTAGCAGAAATGGCTTCTAGAATCGGTTTCACGAGTTCGTGCGCTTCCTTTTGGCCGCCCGGCATAATAGAAGGCCCTTTCAGCGCTCCCTCTTCACCGCCTGATACACCCGTTCCGATAAAGTGAATGCCGCTTTCGGCAAGCTCTTTGTTCCGGCGCTGTGTATCTTTATAGTATGTATTTCCGCCGTCAATCAAAATATCGTCTTTTTCCAGATGAGGAAGAAGAGATTGAATCGTCGCATCCGTTGCAGTTCCCGCTTTAACCATTAATAAAATTTTACGGGGTGTTTCAAGAGACTGGACAAACTCCTCAATGCTGTATGTACCGACAACATTTTTGCCTTTTGCCTCTTCTAAAAACTCTTCCGTTTTGCTGCTTGATCTGTTGTATACAGACACAGAAAATCCCCGGCTTTCGATGTTAAGAGCCAGATTTTTACCCATTACCGCAAGACCGATAACTCCGATTTGTTGTTTTGACATATTCTAACGTCCCTTCTTCAAACGTTTAACCATTTTAAAATTTAAATTAAAATAAAATGATATTTATACTAAAGAAATTATCATACATAACCCCTTTTTTCAAGTTATTCACCTTTTCTTTTCATCCTGAAAAAAGTCTCTGTTAAAGCTCGTTCCCCTTGTTTTGCTTTCTTCTTTTTTTATAACGGCGCCTTTTCTGATCAGGTTTTGGCCGTACTTTTCATTCAGCTCGTTCATCATCTGAAAAATCGGCTCATCCTTTGCGTCCTCCTTGAATGAAAACAGATCAAGCTGTTTATACGCCTGCTGTTTTTCAACCAGTTCCGTTCCGGTGATGCCGAGAAGCCTTACCGGGTTTTGGTTCCAGTGCTTGTCAAACAGTTCCATCGCCGCTTTCATGATGTCTTTTTTCTGATCAGCCGGATTGCTGAGGGTCATGCTTCTTGTGACTGTTTTCCAATCCGCATACCGAATCATGATGAACAGCCGGCAGGCCATGACCTCCTTACGCTGGAGCCGTTCGCTCACAGACAGCGCGAGCCGGTCAAACACGCCCATTAATTCATCCCAGTCAGCCGAATCATGCGACAGGGTGGATGAGTTGCCGACGCTTTTAAATTCATAAATCCGCTCGGGATTGACTTCTGCAGGATGGATGCCGTTCGCTTTATCCTTCAGCCTCGGGCCGTTTATGCCGAGAAGCGTTTTCAGCGCATGTTCATCTCCTTTTGCCAAATCACCGATCGTTTTGATGCCGAGCGTTTTTATTTTTTCCGCAGTTTTCGTTCCTATACCGTGCATCTCTTCAATCGGAAGAGGCCATAAGACGTCCGGCAGCTCTCTTTTTCTTAAAATGGTGATGCCGAGCGGTTTTTTCATGTCAGAAGCCATTTTAGCGAGAAATTTATTCGGGGCGATGCCGATGCTTGACGGAAGCAGAAGCTCTTTTTGCAGTCTCGCCTGAATGTCTTCGGCTGTCTCATACGCCCTGTGGCTGTGCGGTGTGTCCGTAATATCCATGTATCCTTCATCAATAGAAACAGGCTCGACTAAATCCGTATACTCCCTCAGAATGCTGAACATTTCTTTTGACGAACTCCGGTAGCGGTCAAAATTCGGAGGCACGACGATGAGTTCCGGACAGAGGCGTTTTGCCCGCCACACCGGCATGGTGGTCTTTACGCCCCGCGCTCTCGCTTCATAGCTGCAGGTGACGATGATTCCTTTCCGTTCCTTCACGTTTCCGGCAACGGCGATAGGTTTTCCTCTTAAAGACGGATCATACGCCATTTCTACGGAGGCATAAAAACTGTTCATATCGATATGAAATATAATTCTCCCTTTTCCGGCCACTCCCGGCGCCTCCTTTCCTTTCATAGACAACCTTATATATATGTAGTAAAATAAGAGCTGAATGGATGTGATAAAATGATTCTTGAGTCAATGAATGACTTTTTATTTTTAGTCGATTTTTTCACAATTATTCTTCCCGCTCTGACCGCGATCGGCATCGCTTTTCTTTTGCGTGAGCGCCGCGCAGGCGAGCATTGGAGAACGAAACGAATAGATGAACATCAAGCAGTCGTTCAGCTGAACCGAACAGACTTTCTTATTATTATATATCATCGCATTACAACTTGGATACGTAAAGTCATCCGCATGAATTCACCGGCGAATGATGATGAAGATGTCAGCTTCCTCCTTTTATAACGGCAAGTGAAGATAAAAAGGAGGAGACATAATTGTCTAAAACATATCAAAAATGGATCGCATTCGGATTGTTTTTTATCGTACTGTGCACAGGCCGCTCGGCTTTTGCAGCGACATCTCAGACTCAGACGGGAGGCCTCGGGAATATCGGGTTTTTTCACGATTACCTGATCGAGCCGTTTTCGGCACTTTTAAAAGGCGTGGCGGGCCTGTTCCACGGTGAGTACGGATTGTCGATTATTCTGGTGACGATTATCGTCCGGATCGTTGTATTGCCTTTGTTTGTGAACCAATTTAAGAAACAGCGGGTGTTCCAGGAAAAAATGGCTGTGATCAAACCGCAGGTCGACAGCATTCAGGCTAAAATGAAACAAACGAAAGATGCGGAGAAACAAAAAGAACTGCAAATGGAAATGATGAAGCTTTACCGTGAGCACAATCTGAATCCGATGGCAATGGGATGTCTTCCGATGCTGGTGCAATTCCCGATTTTGATCGGTTTTTATTACGCCATCCGCTCAACGCCGGAAATCGCTTCACACTCATTTCTGTGGTTCAGCTTAGGGCATTCTGATATTCTTGTATCACTGTGCGCGGGGGCCATGTATTTCTTACAGGCTTATATTTCCCAAAAATTAAACGAGAAATATTCACCGGCTGCTCAAAACCCGGCCGCGATGCAGTCAGCAAAAATCATGGTCTTTATTTTCCCTGTCATGATGACCGTTTTTTCACTTAACGTACCGGCTGCGCTGCCGCTTTACTGGTTTACAAGCGGACTGTTTTTGACAGTGCAGAATGTACTTTTACAGCAGACGCATCATAAAAAGAAACAGGCTGCGGCTCAGGCGGAGCCCGCCAAATCATAATACTGAAACCCTGCCGGAACCTATCCGGCGAGTTTTTCTTGTATCTGCAAGGCTTTAAACCAATTATCATGAAGAATGAAAAAAGCACCCAATCAACTGGGTGCTTCGTTTTTAGTTGGCCGCTGTTTCGATAATGGCAACGACCATTTCCGCCGTTTTGACGAGCTCTTCAATCGGCATTTTTTCATTTTTCGTATGGATTTGTTCATAGCCTACTGACAGGTTGACTGTCGGAATGCCGTGGCCGGCAATGACGTTTGCGTCACTTCCGCCGCCGCTTGTCTGAAGTTCGCTCGGCCGGCCGATTTTTGCCGCCGCTTTTTTCGCGACTTCCACAACCTGATCGCCGTCCTGATATTTGAAACCCGGATACATAACCGCGATGTCCACTTCCGCGCGGCCTCCCATCTCAGCTGCAGCAGATTCGAAAGCTTCTTTCATTTTCTGCACTTGCGCTTCCATTTTTTCAGGCACTAATGAACGCGCTTCAGCCAGAATATCAACCTGGTCGCAGACGATATTGGTTTGCGTGCCGCCTTCGAAACGTCCGATATTAGCCGTTGTTTCTTTATCAATGCGGCCGAGCGGCATTTTTGAGATTGCTTTTGATGCGATGGTAATCGCGGAGATGCCTTTTTCCGGTTCTACCCCCGCATGAGCCGTTTTCCCGAAAATGGTTGCTCTCACTTTCGCTTGTGTCGGCGCGGCTACAATAATGTTACCGACTTTTCCGTCTGAATCAAGCGCAAAACCGTATTTCGCGGTAATGTCTGAACGATCCATTGCTTTTGCCCCGACTAATCCCGATTCTTCTCCGGCCGTGATAATGAATTCAATGGTGCCGTGCTCGATGTTTTGTTCTTTCAGCACTTTAATGGCTTCAAACATTGCGGCAAGTCCCGTCTTATCATCAGCGCCGAGAATCGTCGTGCCGTCGGATTTTACATAGCCGTCTTCCACAATCGGCTTAACGCCTTTGCCCGGGACAACCGTGTCCATGTGCGATGTGAAATAAATCGTATCCGCATCTTTTGTGCCCTTTAACGTACAGATTAAGTTGCCGGCTCCATGCCCCGTCACTTCTTTTGTATCATCTTCTTTTACGCTCAATCCTAAATCAGTGAATTTTTGTTTGAGCACCTTGCTGATTTCCGCTTCATGTTTTGTCTCTGAATCAATTTGAACGAGTTCAAGAAATTCTTCAAGCAGACGTTTTTCGTTTACCATTTTCAGTTCCCTCCGTTTAAAGCGGTATATTACCGTGCTTTTTTTTCGGTCTTTCCTCTTCCTTATGCGCAAGCATGTCAAATGCCTGAATCAATTTTTTCCTCGAGTCTTCCGGCCGGATGATATCATCCACCATTCCGCAGGCCGCCGCTTTATACGGACCGGCGTTTTCCTTTTCGTATAAGGCTTTTTTTTCGCGCTTCGTTTTCTCCGGGTCGTCAGAAGCCTGTATGTCTCTGCTGTATAAAATCGACGCCGCGCCTTCCGCTCCCATCACGGCGATTTCCGCATTGGGCCAGGCGAATACAAGATCTGCCCCGAGCCCTTTCGAATTCATGGCGACATAGGCGCCTCCGTAAGCTTTTCTGATGATGAGCGTCACTTTCGGCACCGTCGCTTCGGCAAAAGCATACAGCAATTTTGCTCCGTGACGGATGATTCCCGCATGTTCCTGCTGAAGGCCCGGAAGAAATCCAGGAACATCAGCGATCGTCAATAACGGAATATGAAACGCGTCGCAAAAACGGATGAATCTCGACGCTTTGTCAGCGGCATCAATCGTGAGGCTCCCCGCCAAGTGTTTCGGCTGGTTTGCGACAACACCGACTGTACGCCGTCCGAGTTTCAGAAAACCGACAGCAATGTTTTTGGCAAAATACGGCTGAATGTCAAAAAACGTTCCGTCATCCGCCAGCTCTTTTATTACCTGTAACACATCGTAAGGTTTCGAACTGTCCGCGGGAACGAGGGTGTTTAATAACGGTCTGGCGTCTTCCTTTTTAACGGGCAATGCCGTCTGTCCGCCGTGCGGGAGATAAGAAAGCAGGGTTTTCACAGCGGAAAGAGCCTCTTTTTCCGTTCGTGCGGAATAGTGGGCATTTCCGCTTATCACATTATGTATTCCCGCACCGCCTAAACTTTCCGCGTCAATCTGTTCACCCGTCACCTGTTCAATGACTTTCGGGCCTGTAATAAACATGTGCGACGTATGTTCCGCCATAATCACAAAATCCGTCAATGCGGGTGAATAAACAGCACCGCCGGCACACGGCCCAAGGATGACAGAAATTTGCGGAATCACTCCCGAGTAAAGGACGTTGCGCCTAAAGATATGACCGTATCCATTTAATGATACCACACCCTCTTGAATTCTCGCACCACCTGAGTCGTTCAGCCCGATGATCGGGGTTTTATTTTTCGCCGCCAGATCCATTACCGCCGCGATTTTTTCCGCATGTGTCTCGCCGAGCGTCCCGCCGAGTACGGTAAAGTCATGGGCAAACAAATACACGGGCCGTCCGTCAATTGTGCCGTATCCGGTAACAACGCCGTCTCCCGGAGCATTCTGGCATCCGGGCATGCGGCTTTTGGCAAACGGCTGCAGCTCTGAAAAACTGTCTTCGTCCAATAAATAGTCAATTCTTTCTCTTGCCGTCAGCTTGCCTTTTTTGTGCTGTTTTTCATTTTTTTCCGCTCCGCCGCCGTTTGTTAAAAAGGAACGTCTTTCATTTAAGTGTCTGATATGATCACTCATGCTCATCTTGAGTTTCTCCTTTTTCAATTGTTTCACAAAGCTCAATCAGGACCCCGTTCGCCTCTTTTGGAGAGAGAAATGCGATCTTCTTCCCGCCCGCTCCGTTTTGCGGTTCATGATGGATCAAAGTCATGCGGCATGCTTCAAGCTCCTTGATCGTTTCCTTCATATCGGCGCAGCGGAATGCTAAATGATGCAGCCCTTCGCCTCTTTTCTGTAAAAAAGAGCTGACGGGAGACGCGTCCGAAAGCGGCTCAATCAGCTCAAGCTTTGTGCCTCCCGCTTCTAAAAAAGCAACTCTCACATTTTGGCCGCTTACCAGCTCGTCTCCCATATACGTAAGCCCGAGCATCCGTTCGTAAAATCCTCTCGCAGCTTCAATAGAGCTGACGGCAATGCCGACATGATCAAGTTTTTTCATAGCGCGGCCACCTGCTTTCCGCCATAGGATATGGCTTGTTCATACAAGCAAAACACGTTAAAATGATAGACAGTAATCTTAAGGAGTGAAACAATGTCTCAAAAATTTATGAAAAGCGCCGTCATCGTCATTTTGGGCGTATTTATACTTTCAACCCTCCTCTCAGGCATTATGATGTATTTGCGGTAAAAAAGCAGGCGCCTCATTGCAAGGGGGTTTCCTGCTTTTTTATGAGGGCTTTCCGCTCTATTGCAATTTCCTCGAATGAGCGGTTTTCTTTTGTAATCAATACTTTCGTTCCGGGAGGGATAATCCGGAAAATACGGATGACATCCCGGTTTTTCATACGGATGCAGCCGTTTGATACAAACCCCCCGATCAGCTCTTCTCTGTTTGTTCCGTGAATGCCGTATATCCTGCCGTCGGTTCCTTTCGCGTCAAAACCGATCCAGCGGACGCCGAGCGGGTTTTCCGGCGCGCCTCCCTTCACATTTTTCTTCCGGTAATACGGATTGACGGCTTTGACCGTTACCGTAAATTCTCCTTCAGGCGTCAAATCATCCGTTTTTCCCGTCGCCACCTGATAAATGCCTTGTATTCGGTTATCCTTCACAACAGCAAGCGCATTTGTGGCTTTATTGACGATAATATAAGGGTCACCCGGCAAAGGGTTCGCGCCAAGCGGCCAAAGCGGAGACAGCAGCAGGGCGGCTGACAATAAAAAAAATCGCATGGGCTCCCCTCCTTTTTTCATTAGAATGACCAATGAAAGGAGGACTCATGCGATTGATCCATATGTTTTTTACAGCTTGATGCCTTTGAAATAACTTTTAATCACGAGGTATTGTTCCATCTCACCGAGGAGGTGGAACAAAGCCGCCCGCGCTTCAAACTCCTCGCGCGTTGCCGGGAGCGGCATTTCTTCAAATTCCGTTCTCATTTCTGCAAGTCTTTTTAAAAATTTATGAGCGGTATTGCCGGGATGAATGGCTTCCCTTAATTCATGGATGAAATGGGCGATTATTTTGCCCTGCTCCACCGTTATTGAAATAGAGGTAATCTTCGGCAGCAGCCGTTCAATGATTTCAAATTGTTTCTGTCTCATCTTAAAATAATGATAGTAAAGATTTTCATGGCGCAAAATATGATTCTGCACGTCCCGATAGGCGAGGTTTTTCGCCTCTTGAATTATCTGATGCGTCTCCGGTATTTCCTTCCCCGACCAATCTTGCTCACCAGTTAACAAATACCGTTCGATTTCGGCGAAGATGACGGAAAAGTTGTCCTCGATTTTTTTCCGGTACGCCGCGAGTTTTCTGTCGAGGCTCGGCATATACAGATTCATTAACAGCGCGACGCCGATACCTACGGTGATCAGCTGGAACTCATTCCAGATAAACGCCATCGTAATGCCGCCGGACATATATAAATGAAGAATGATTACTGAGCTGGTGACGATCCCTTCGTTTATTTTTAAAACGACTGTAGTCGGAATGAACAGCACCAGCAATATTCCGATCGCAAACGGATAATAGCCGATCAGCCCGAAAAAGACATATGAGAAGACGATCGCCAATAAACAGGCGGCAAATCGGGCCCACGAAGCCTGAAGCGACCGCTTTTGCGTAATCTGGATGCACAATATGGTGATGATTCCTGCGGATGCGAAGTTTTGCAGATGCAACAGCTGGGCTAAATAAATGGCCAGCGCCGTTCCAAGTGCGGTCTTTAGTGTGCGGTAACCGATTTTAAACATTGCTTGCTCCATTCTGTTTGTTTCTTTCTCAAAAAAAAGAAGAAGAGCATTCTTCTTCTTTTCTTCCAGTTATATTTTATAATATTTTTTCTAAAAAGTCCTGTGCTCTTTTTGACTTCGGAGAAAGAAAAAATTCTTCCGGCTGCCCGTCTTCCACGATCGTCCCTTCATCCATGAATAATACGCGGTCTGCCACTTCTTTGGCAAATCCCATTTCGTGCGTTACGATCACCATCGTCATGCCCGTCTGCGCGAGCTCTTTCATCACCTCAAGAACTTCTTTGACCATTTCCGGGTCAAGAGCCGAGGTCGGTTCATCAAACAGCATGATGTCAGGATTCATGGCAAGCGCCCGCGCGATGGCGACCCGCTGCTTCTGTCCGCCTGACAAACGGTTTGGATAGTCGTTCCGTTTGTCAAGCAGTCCGACTTTTTCAAGGAGAGCGCACGCCTTTTCCTCCGCCTCCTTTTTAGACTCTTTCTTCACGCTGACCGGCGCGTATGTGATATTTTCAAGCACCGTTTTATGAGGAAACAAATGAAAATGCTGAAATACCATGCCGATATTTTCCCGCACTTTCAGTTTATTCGTTTTAGCTGCGGTAATTTCGTTTTCTTTAATGGCAATCGTTCCGCCGCTCGGGGTTTCCAGCAGATTTAAGCAGCGCAGAAACGTTGATTTGCCGGAACCGGAAGGGCCGATGACAGCAACGACTTCCCCTTCTTCGATCTGTGTTGAAATGTTTTTCAGTACTTCGTGTTTCCCGAATGATTTTGACAGGTTGTCAACCTTAATCATTGGCTTTCAGCTTCCTTTCTACGCCTTTTCCGATGAATGCTAAGATCAAAACGAGCACGTAATAGATTAAGCCCGCCACAATAAGAGGTTCTAAATAGTTGTATGTTGCGGCGCCGGACTGGTAGGCCCGTCTCATAATGTCGCCAAGACCGATAACTGTGACGATCGCCGATTCTTTCGTTAAGGTGATTAATTCGTTAATAATAGCCGGAGAAATGTTTTTAAACGCCTGCGGCAGCAGCAGATCTTTCATCATTTTTCCGTATGGCACGCCGAGAGCGACGGCAGCTTCTTTTTGTCCTTTGTCAATTGCGTTGATTCCCGCTCTGATAATTTCAGAGACGTAAGCGGCTGAATTGAGCGATAATGCGGTGACCGCCGCCCAAAATTGATCGATCTGAAAGCCGAGGAGCTGCGGCATACCGAAATAAATGATCATCAGCTGCAGCACGAGCGGCGTGCCGCGGAATATCGAAGTATAAAAATCTGCAATCCATTTCAGCGGACTGATCGTGCTGATTTTAAATAAGCTGAGCACGATGCCTAATACAAGACCGATGACCGCCGAAACGAGCACAATTTTCAATGTGACCGCAAGGCCTTCCAATATAAAAGGAATTTGGGGGATTGTCGCTGAGAAATCCAAATTCATACGTGTGATCTCCTTTGTCTTTATTCAAGATAAAAAGCTCAACGAAAAGTTGAGCTTTCTTTTATTTCTCGTTGGTGAACCATTTTTTCTTCAGTTTTTCGATTTCTCCGTTTTTCTCCATTTCTTTCAGCGCTTTGTTGAACTTCGCTGTCAGATCGCTGTCTTTGCGGAACGCAATCGCGGAGCCCGATTCGTCTGATTTCGCATCTGCTGACGCAAAGCCCTGCAGATCATGATTTGAACTGAAATAGCCTTGTGCTACAATGTCTTCGATAATCGCGGCATCAAAACGCCCGGATTTGATCTCTTCGGTTAAGTCTGAGATCCGGTTGCGGTCTTCGAGCTGAAAACCGTATTTCGAAGCGAGCTTCTTGCCTTTTTCTTCTTGAATGGAGCCGAGCTGAACACCGACAGTTTTGCCTTTCAGATCATTCAGGGATTTAATGCTGCTTCCCTTTTTCGTAACGATCATATTGTTAGCAGTATAATAAATATCAGAAAAATCAACTTGCTTTTTCCGTTCCGGCGTAGGTGTCATTCCAGATAAAATCATATCTACCTGCTTGGACTTCAAGGATGTAATCAGGCTGTTAAAATCCATGTCCTGCACCTCAACGTCATAGCCGGTCTTTTTGCCCAGAGCTTTTGCCAGATCAACGTCAAACCCGGTGATCTGATCGCCGTCTTTATATTCAAATGGTTTATAGTCAGCCGATGTACCCATAATCAGCTTGTTCTTTCCGCCCTCTGAGCCTGAATTGCCTGATCCGCAGGCGGACAGCGCAAAGGTGATACATGCGGCAGCTAATACCAACAGCCATTTCTTCATGATTCATTTCCCCCATATCTACTGATCTCTTAAATTTGAATATTTATTCGTTAACTTGTATTTTAAACACTTTTTAATTGTGATGCAATACTATTTTTGAAAAATATACTTTCCTTTCTGTGTTTATTATAGTCATTGTTTTTCAGATTAGTGACAGCTGAACGCCGATGTATAAATATTTATATTTATACAGATTCCATATAAAAAAACCCCGCAAGCGCTTTGCTCCGGGGTTTTTCTTTCACTTATACTTCTTCACAATATTCTTCAAATGCTTCCTGCAGTTTTGTGACGACGGCCATCGGCTCATGGCCTTCAATTTCATGGCGTTCCACCATTTTCATGATTTTCCCGTCTTTTAAAATGGCAAATGACGGAGAGGACGGCGGATAGCCTTCAAAGTATTCTCTCGCTTTGGCTGTCGCTTCTTTATCCTGTCCGGCAAATACCGTCACAAGCTGATCCGGGCGTTTATCGTAATGTACGGAATGGTACGCGGCAGGCCGTGCAATACCGCCGGCGCATCCGCACACAGAGTTGACCATGACGAGTGTGGTTCCTTTTTTCGAAAGCACATCGTCCACTTCCTCAGCGGTTTTCAGCTCTGTATACCCGGCGGCCGTGATTTCCTGGCGGGCTTGACGCACGACATCATTCATAAATAAATTAAAATCCATATTCAACTGGGACCTCTCCTTTTTGATCATCTCTTCTTATGATAGCAAGGAACGTCCCTATCGGCAAATGACACCGCTCATATCCAATTGTTTTTTGTCCCTTTTATGTTCCCGATGTAAGTTTATGACCCTTTAAAAACGGGAAACTTGATAAGGAGATTGTCTGAAATAAAGGAGCAGTCATATGAGCCAACGGAAAGCAGTTTTAATTTATAACGGAAACGCCGGTCAAAAACAGATTGATAAAACGCTCGGCACGGTCGTCCCCATTTTGGCCCAATCAGCTGATGAACTTTTGATTAAACCGACCAAACATCAGGATGATGCCCGTCAGTATTGTGAAAATCTCGACAGTTCAGTTGACCATTTATATATTTTAGGCGGAGACGGCACTGTGCATCAATGCATCAACAGCATCAGCAAGCTTGATCACAGACCCGCTGTCGGCATTTTGCCGGGAGGAACGTGCAACGATTTCTCACGGGCGCTCGGCATCCCGCAAAACCTTCAAAAGGCCGCTGAAGCGCTCGCGGCCGGACATAAACGGATGATTGACGTCTGTAAAACGGATGACGGCTATTTTCTGAACTTCTGGGGCATCGGACTGATCACCGAAGCATCAAGCCATATTAATGAAACTGAAAAAGCATGGCTTGGTAAAATCAGCTACTTCACGAGCGCCTTGCGGACGATGACAAGCGCGAACCCGTTTCCTGTCAAATTGACGATTGACGGCGAGGTGAAAGAAGACGAAGCCGTAATGGTGCTTGTCATGAACGGGCATTATATCGGGACAAACAGAGTTCCCCTGCCTGATGCCAGCCTCCAGGACGGCTTAGCCGATGTGTTAATCTGCCGCAACACAAGCCTTGCCGCGCTGCGGGAGCTGATGACGATGGAGCAGGGTTCGTTTGATGATTTCAAAGGGGAGCTGTCCTATATTCAGGCCTCCAGGATTGAAATCGAAACCGCACGTGAGATGGACGCGGATACAGATGGCGAGGTATACGGAACAACACCTTGTACGATCGAAGTGAAAAAACATCATCTCACTATGCTTGTTCCCGAGGATTCACAATGAAAATAAAAAAGCTCCTTTTGCCGCCCGGGCAAAAGGAGTTTTTTTAATAGACGGAAGTATGTTCATCAATGTTTTCTAAGATCTCTTTGACGCGTCCGAGGAATCGGCCGCACACGAGCCCGTCGAGCACTCTGTGATCTAAAGACAGGCAAAGATTAACCATATCACGAACGGCGATCATCCCATTATTCATGACAACCGGACGTTTGACGATAGATTCTACCTGAAGAATCGCCGCCTGCGGATGGTTGATAATGCCCATAGATTGAACTGAGCCGAAAGATCCCGTGTTATTGACGGTAAATGTGCCGCCCTGCATATCTTCCGCGGTAAGTTTTCCGTTTCTCACTTTTTTCGCAAGATCCGTTATTTCTCTGGCTATGCCTTTAATCGTTTTTTCATCAGCATGCTTAATAACCGGAACAAACAGCGAATCTTCCGTGGCAACGGCAATGGAGATGTTGATGTCTTTCTTTTGGACGATTTTGTCCCCCGCCCACATGCTGTTCATCTGCGGGAACTCTTTGAGAGCCTGCGCCGCCGCTTTTACAAAGAAAGCGAAAAACGTTAAATTGAAGCCTTCTTTCTGTTTAAATGAGTCTTTAATGCTGTTTCTGTACGCCGTCATGTTCGTGACGTCGACTTCCATCATCGTCCAGGCATGCGGAATTTCTGTTTTGCTTTTATGCATATTGGCGGCGATGGCTTTTCTGACGCCTGTAACCGGAATTTCAATATCACCGGCTGACAGAGCGGGTTGCGGCGCTTGTTTTTGCTGTTGTTTCGGCGCTTGTTGCGTTGTTTGAACGGCAGCCGGCGCCGGTGCTTCCGACTTCTGCTTCATTCCCGAATCAATGATCTTTTGAATATCTTTTCGCGTAATTCTTCCGCCTGCACCCGTTCCTTCAACTTCTTCAAGCTGAATGCCGTGTTCTCCCGCTAATCTGAGCACGGCCGGCGAATAACGCGCTTTATTTGACTGATCTTTACCTTGACGGTTTGCACCGGTGTCTGAAGGGGTATTCTGCTCTTCTTCCCGCTTCGGCGCCACTTCGGTTTCCGTTTCTTCTGTTTCAATTTTGCAGATGATCTCGCCGACTGCAAGAGTCTGGCCTTCTTCTCCTACAAGTTCTGTAATCGTACCGGTAAAAGAAGACGGCACCTCCGCATTCACTTTATCCGTCATGACCTCCGCGATGGGGTCATATTTATTCACTTGATCACCGGGGGATACCAGCCACTTGCTGATCGTCCCTTCCGTCACGCTCTCTCCGAGCTGAGGCATAGCCATTTGTTCAATCGCCATGTCAAAAACCTCCTTACGTCTTTAAAACTCCGCTAATTCTCTCATCGCGGCTTCTGCTTTGTCAGGATTCATCATGAAGTATTTTTCCATTGTCGGCGCATAAGGCATTGCCGGAACGTCAGGACCTGCAAGCCGCTTGATCGGCGCGTCTAAATCAAATAAGCAGTTTTCAGAAATAATGGCGGCGACCTCGCTCATAATACCGCCTTCTTTCGTATCTTCTGTGATCAGCAATACTTTTCCCGTTTTAGACGCTGCTTCAATGATGGCTTCTTTATCTAACGGATAAACCGTACGCAAATCTAATACGTGTGCAGAAATTCCATCTTTTTCAAGGCGCTCGGCAGCCTGCAGAGCAAAATGGACGCATAATCCGTACGTAATAACAGTAATGTCGCTGCCTTCGCGTTTTACATCCGCCTTTCCGATCGGAAGGACGTAATCATCCGCAGGGACTTCGCCTTTAATCAGACGGTACGCCCTCTTATGTTCGAAAAACAGCACCGGATCTTCGTCACGGACTGCAGCTTTCAACAGCCCTTTTGCGTCATAAGGAGTTGAAGGCATGACAATTTTAAGGCCCGGCTGGTTGGCAAAAATGGCCTCCACAGATTGGGAATGATACAACGCGCCGTGCACACCGCCGCCGTAAGGCGCTCTGATGACCATCGGACAGCTCCAATCATTGTTTGAACGGTAGCGTATTTTTGCCGCTTCTGAAATGATTTGGTTGACCGCAGGCAGAATGAAATCGGCAAACTGCATCTCGGCAATCGGGCGCATGCCGTACATCGCGGCGCCGATGCCGACACCGGCAATCGCTGATTCAGCAAGCGGCGTATCCATCACCCGCTCTTCTCCGAACTGTTCATAGAGACCCGCCGTGGCTTTAAACACGCCGCCTTTTCTCCCGACGTCTTCCCCGAGAACAAACACGCGCGGATCTCTTTCCATTTCTTCTTTCATTGCTGCATTAATACTGTCAATATAAGACATTACAGACATAAGTATTCCTCCCTACTTCGCATAAACGTGATCAAGCGTTGATTCAGGAGATGCGTATGGCGCTTTCTCCGCTTCGTCTGTCGCTTCGTTTACGATAGCCATGATGTCATCCAGCATGGTCTTTTCTTCTTCTTCACCTAGAAGCCCGGCTTCTTGCAAGTATGCTTTGTATAAAAGAAGCGGATCTTGTTTCTTCGCTTCTTCTACTTCTTCGCGTTCTCTGTAGCTGCTGTCGTCGTCATCACTGGAATGCGGCGTCAAACGGTAGGAAACCGTTTCTATTAATGTAGGGCCTTCGCCTTTAGACGCCCGTTCGCGCGCTTCTTTTACAGCCCGGTAAACTTCCAGCAGGTCGTTTCCGTCAACAGTGACTCCCGGCATGCCGTAGCCTGCCGCCCGGTCGGATATTTTCTCGCACGCCACCTGTCTGTCATACGGGACAGAAATGGCATACTTATTGTTTTCACACATGAAAATGACCGGCAGTTTATACACGGCGGCAAAGTTTGCCCCTTCGTGAAAATCCCCCTGGTTGGAAGATCCTTCTCCAAAGGTAACGAAAGAGACGATATCCTTTTTATCCATGCGTCCCGCAAGCGCGATTCCGACTGCGTGAGGAACCTGCGTCGTAACAGGGGATGAGCCCGTTACGATTCTGTTTTCCTTTTGCCCGAAGTGGCCCGGCATCTGCCTTCCGCCTGAGTTCGGGTCAGCTGCTTTCGCAAAACCCGACATCATCAAATCCTTTGCAGTCATACCGAATGCAAGCACAACCCCTATATCTCTGTAGTACGGAAGCACATAGTCGGTATCACGGTTTAAGGCATAGGCCGCGCCTACTTGCGCCGCTTCCTGTCCTTGACATGAAACAACGAACGGAATTTTGCCCGAGCGGTTTAAGAGCCACATTCTTTCGTCGATTTTTCTGGCTAACAGCATGGTTCTATACATTTCAACGGCTTCTTCGTCAGAGAGCCCTAATGCTTGATGGCGGTTTGTAGTCATTCAAACCCCTCCTTCTTTCCTTTTAAAAATGAATCGCGTTTCCGTCTGCGGCTAACGCAGCTTCTCCAATCGCTTCTGACAGCGACGGATGCGGATGTATGGACTGGCCGATTTCCCAAGGCGTCGCGTCGAGCACCTTGGCAAGCCCCGCTTCAGAGATCATATCGGTGACGTGCGGACCGATCATATGAACACCGAGAATATCATCTGTATTCCGATCAGCGACGATTTTGACAAAGCCGTCGCTTTCTCCGTATACAAGAGCCTTTCCGATCGCCATGAACGGAAACTTCCCGATCTTCAGTTCATGCCCTTTTCGAAGAGCTTCCTCTTCTGTCAGACCGACGCTCGCCGCTTCCGGATTTGAATAAATACATTTCGGCACAAGAGCGGCATCAAGCGGAGCCGGATTAAGGCCCGCCATATGCTCAACGGCAATGATGCCCTCACGTGAGGCCACATGCGCAAGCTGCAGCCCGCCGACAACATCACCGATCGCATAAATGTGCGATTCCTTCGTCTGCCCGGCTTCGTTCACGATGATAGAACCGTTTTCCGCTTCAATATCCGTGTTTTCAAGTCCGATCCCTTCAATGTTCGGCTGGCGGCCGATGGAAACAAGCATTTGTTCCGCGTGATACGTTTCTTTTTTTCCATTCTTTTCAGCGGCAATTGAAACGCCGTCCGCTTTTTCCAATGTATCCGGAAGCACTTTCGCACCCGTCACGATCTTAATTCCTTTTTTCGTTAACAGTTTTTCCATCTCGCTTGAAATATCACGGTCTTCCGTCGGCAAAATGCGATCCGCATATTCAATCACAGTGATATTGACGCCGAAATCGTTCAGCATGGATGCCCATTCAATTCCGATGACACCGCCGCCGACGATCATCATGGATTGGGGCAGACGTTCTAGCTCTAACGCTTCATCTGATGTCAGAATATATGTACCGTCTGCTTCTAAACCCGGCAGCATTTTCGGCCTTGAACCGGTTGCGATAATCAATTGTTTCGGTATCAGCATGTCGTTTTCTTCACCATTTGCGTATTCAACGGAAACCGTACCGGGAAGAGGTGAGAAGATGGAAGGGCCGAGCATACGTCCGTACCCGTTGAATACATCAATCTTCCCCTTTTTCATCAAGTGGGCGACACCGCCGGCCAGCCGGTCAACGATTCCCTGCTTTCGTTTTTGCACGCTGTCAAAGCGGAGGGAGACACCTTCCGTTTCAATGCCGAATGCTCCCGCTTCCTTTGCGGTTCGGTACACTTCCGCGCTTCTTAACAGCGCTTTACTCGGGATACATCCTTTATGCAGGCATGTTCCGCCGAGCTTTTCTTTTTCTACAACGGCCGTTTTTAAGCCGAGCTGGGCCGCTCTGATGGCGGCTACATAACCGCCCGTGCCGCCGCCCAGAATGACCACATCATACTCAGTCGCCATTTGTTTTCACTCCTTCGCCGATCTGATATTGCTTTGACTGCTCCTCACCGGCTAAAACCCGAAGCGCGCCTTGCGCGAGAGATTGCAGTTCATTTTCTCCCGGGTACACCAGTACATCCGAAATCCAATCTATGTACGATCTGATGGCGGATACGAAATTTTTCCCGTACGCCAATCCGCCCGTCAGGACGATAATGTCTACTTTTCCTTTTAAAACGGCGCTTGCCGCCCCGATTTCTTTTGCTACTTGATAAGCCATTGCGTCATAAATGAGACGCGCGTTTTCATCTCCGGCCTGAATGCGTTTTTCCACCTTCACCGCGTCCGTTGTCCCCAGGTAGCCGGAGAGTCCGCCCGTGCCGACAAGTTTTTTCATCATATCGGCTTTTGAATACTTGCCGGAAAAACACATTTCTACCAAATCACCCGCCGGAACGGTTCCCGCGCGCTCCGGGCTGAAGGGTCCTTCTCCGTGAAGCCCGTTGTTGACATCCGTCACCCGTCCGCAATCATGGACACCGACTGTGGTGCCGCCGCCCATATGAGTGACGATCATCTTCATCTGTTCATACCGTTTGCCGAGGGACGCCGCCGCCTGACGGGCAACAGCTTTTTGGTTCAAAGCATGGAAAATGCTTTTCCGCTTGATTTCAGGCATTCCTGATACTTTGGCGAGCGGAGTCATCTCATCCACCACGACCGGATCGACGATATACGCGGGGATATTTAATCCGTCAGCTATTTCCCTGGCAATAATTCCGCCCAAATTAGAAGCATGCTGGCCGTTGTAGCCGTTTTTCAAATCAGTGATCATGGCGTCATTCACTTCATATGTGCCGCCCTCAATCGGTCTGAGCAGGCCGCCTCTGGCACAAACGGCATCGAACTTTGAAATGTTGATGCCCTGTTCGTGCAAAGACTCAAGAATGCTTATTTTTCGAAATTCGTATTGGTCGATGATGGTGTTAAATGTTTTCAGCTCTTCTTCGGGATGCCGCAGCGTCTTTTCAAAGATACAGCGTTCATTGTGAAAGACACCGATTTTCGTTGATGTTGAGCCTGGATTCAGAATGAGAATGCGTTTTTCCTTTTCGAACATTTTCATACCTCCAGATCAAATTCCTATCGTCTGCTTAATATACTTTGGCCGTTTTGCAGAAACTGGCTTCTTGAACGGCGCATGCGCTCAATTCGTTCCTCAGCCAGACGGTCAGCCGCTAAGTATGTCGGAATGCCGTCACGCGCGGAAATATCGAGCACCCGCTCAATGTTTGCATAGATGCCTTCAACCTTTTTCAAAGCCCGCTCAGCATTGTAGCCGTAAAGCTCATCGGCCACATTGATGACGCCGCCTGCATTGATGACATAATCCGGAGCGTACACGATTCCCATTTCATGAATGGTATCGCCGTGACGTGTTTCTTTCAGCTGGTTATTGGCCGCTCCCGCAATGACTTTCGCCTTCAGCTGTTTAATCGTGTCATCGTTAATGACGGCGCCGAGAGCACATGGGGCATAAATATCGCACGCCTGTGAGTAAATGTCGCCGGGATCAACTGCGCGGGCGCCGAAATCCTCAACGGCACGTTTAACAGATTCTTTATTGATATCCGTTACGATTAAAGAAGCGCCTTCTTCGTGAAGGTGGCGGCATAGATTGTAAGCCACATTTCCCACGCCTTGCACGGCAATTGTTTTACCTTCCAGTGAATCAGTGCCAAACGCCGCTTTCGCTGCAGCTTTCATCCCTTTGTAGACGCCGTACGCCGTAACCGGGGACGGATTTCCTGATGAACCGAATGCCGGAGAAATTCCGGTTACATAGTCTGTTTCATCATGAATGATGTCCATATCTTCAACGGTGGTGCCGACGTCTTCCGCCGTAATATACCTTCCGTTTAAGCCTTGGATGTAGCGCCCGAACGCGCGGAACATTTCTTCATTTTTATCTTTGCGCGGGTCTCCGATAATAACGGTTTTCCCGCCGCCTAAGTTTAAACCGGCAGCCGCATTTTTATAAGTCATGCCTTTTGCGAGTCTTAGTGCATCTTCAATCGCCGCTTCTTCACTGTCATATGTCCACATTCTTGTTCCGCCGAGTGCGGGGCCGAGCGTCGTATCATGAATCGCGATGATCGCTTTTAATCCGGATTGTTCATCTTGGCAGAATACCAATTGTTCGTAATCATAAGTCTCCATATATTTAAAAATTTCCATAGGTTCGTTCCTCCTACTGTTCTTGTGATGCGCAAATCGCAAGCGCAATTGAATACAGTTTATTTTCTGCGGTATCCGCTCTGCTCGTTAGTGCGATCGGCGCTTTTGCACCGGCGATGACGGCAGCAACATTTGCTTTCGCAAAATAAATCATTGACTTATAAAGCATATTTCCGGCCTCAATTGAAGGAACCAAGAGAATATCCGCCTGGCCCGCTACGCTTCCGGAAATCCCTTTTTGCAGCGCAGCCGCTTGGGATACGGCATTATCCAAAGCAAGCGGTCCGTCCGCAATGCAGCCGGTAATCTGTCCTCTGTTGCACATCTGGACGATCGCAGCCGCGTTCAGCGTCGCCTCCATTTTCGGATTAACCGTTTCAATAGCGGCAAGGACTGCGGCTTTCGGCATAGGGTTTCCTACTGAATGTGCGACATGAACCGCATTTTGCAGAATATGCCCAAGCTCTTCAAGAGACGGGGCAATGTTCAGCGCTGAATCAGTCACATACATCAGCCGGTCATAGTCCGGCACCTCAAAAACGGCTACATGTGACAACACCCTTTTTGAACGAAGCCCTTCATGGCGGTTTAAAACCGATTTCAGAAGAGTTGAGCTCGGGAGATTCCCTTTCATCAAAACGTCCGCCTCTTGTTCACGCACTGCGCGCACTGCTTTTGCCGCAGATTCTTCGGGTGAATCGGCGTGGATGATTTCAACATTGAACTTCGGCTCATTTGCCAGAAGCTCTTTCAGCTTTCCGCTGTCACCCGTCAGTAAAAATCGTGCCGACAAGTGTTCTGCCGCCATTTTGACGGCCTGGATCACTTCTTTATCTGCTGCGTGGGCCACTGCAATGGTTTTTGCGTTTTTTGCCGCGGCTTTTTCAACCAGGTCTCTCAGCTTCATTTTGTACCACCTTCCTTGTGCGAATCCGCTTTTAACAATGCAAGTTCCGTGCCAAATATGCGGGAGGGTTTATTCCGGCTTTTTTCAAGAAAACATGCAGCTGTTTGCGCTTTCTCTGCAATTTATTGCATGCCGTCATTTGCAAGGCCGTACTTGTCCATTTTGTAGTACAGGTTCCGAATGCTGACGCCAAGCGCTTTTGCCGTTTTGGTTCGGTTGAATTTATGCTTTTCAAGCGTTTTTTGAATGACGTGCGCTTCAAATTTTTCAACAGCCTGAGACAGCTTTTCCCCTTCCACATCCGGAAAATCGCTTTGGGTGCCGTTTTTTTCATTCAGCTCTGATTCAAAAACAGGCAGATGCTGCTGTTCGATCCGTTCCATGTGCGGCTCTAAAAATATCATTGCCCGTCCGAGAACATTTTCAAGCTCCCGGACGTTTCCCGGCCAGCTGTAGGCTGATAAAGCTCGCAGCGCGTTCGGCGTGAGCCCCTTTACATTGCGGCCGTAATCCTGATTGATTTTTTCAATGAGCCGAATGCTCAGCGCTTCAATATCTTCTTTGCGCTGCCGAAGCGGCGGGATTGAGATCGGATAGCGGTTAATCCGGTAATACAGGTCTTCACGGAACGCGCCTTCCGCCATGGCCTTTTCGATATTGACGTTTGTCGCTGCGATAATTCTGACATTGACAGAAATCGCTTTAGCGCCGCCGACTCTGATAATTTCTTTTTCCTGCAGAACTCTGAGCAGCTTTGCCTGGGTGCTTTGGGTCAGCTCTCCGATTTCATCTAAGAAAATGCTGCCGTTATTCGCTTCCTCAAATAGTCCTTTTTTGCCCCCGCGCCTCGCGCCCGTAAACGCGCCTTCCTCATAGCCGAAAAGCTCGGATTCTAGCAGTGATTCAGACAAGGCCGCACAATTGACCCGAATGAACTTATTGTATTTTCGGTCGCTTTCATTATGGATGGCGTGGGCGAAAAGTTCTTTTCCTGTGCCGGATTCTCCCCGCAGCAGAATCGTCGCCGGCGTTTTCGCCCCGAGCTTCGCCTGTTCAAGGGCGACCAGCATTTGTTCACTCGTGCCGATAATGTCGTCAAACGTGTATTTCGCTTCAAGCGTGCGGATGATCTGGCGCGCCCGATTCAGCTCAGCAGTCAGCGTTTTAATTTCTGACACGTCGTGGATGACGCCGACGCTGCCTTTTAAAATACCGTCCACAATAACGGGGGCAACATTTACGATAACATCCTTTTTATTGGGGCCGACCTTCATTCTCACACCCCGCACGGGCCGCCTTGTCCCCAATACTTTCAGGTGCATGCTCTCCCCTTCTGAGATATCGGTGGAAGCGGGTTTTCCGATGACTTCGCTTTCTGACAGCCCGGTCATTTTTGTATACGCTTTGTTGATTAACATTCCGATGCCGTTTTCATCAACGACGGAAATGGCCTCGTCTGACGATTGTATAATCGCTTCAAGCATGGTGCGGATTTGTTTTAAGTTCGTGACCTCTTCCGCCAGTTCAACTGCGTCGGTGATGTCTTTAAACACGCATAACGCGCCGAGAAGTTTTCCGCCTTCATCAATGATCGGCAGTCTTGTCGTGACAATCTGCAGGTGCTTTCCGAGAAGCTGCTTCTGGTTATATTCCGGCTCTCTCGTTTCCAGAATCCGCGGCAGCTTTGTGTTCGGCACTACATCTTTAATTTGGCGGCCGATGACATCCTCCCGTTTTTGGCCGACCATTTTTTCTGCCATCTGATTAAATAAAATGATCGTTTCGTTGACGTCTATAAAAATCATGCCGTCGTGCGTTGAATTAAAAATCCGGTCATGCTTATACGTCTGCGACTTCAGCATTTGGATAAGCTGCTGTTTTTCCTCCATCAGCTGAAACACCATGTACGCCAATTTTCCCGGCATGACGATGGTTTGTTCTTTTTTCTCATGGAGCAGCTCATCCATGACAGCTTTATCGCCTGTTGTATGGATGATAATATCTATATCTTCAGTTATGTAGGGTTTCCAATCTGATGAGGTTGCAATTCCATATCTCCGGGCTTCTTGCAGCCCTTGCGCCTCCGGATCTTGGTCAACCACCGCAATAATCCGGATCAGCTTTGTTTTCATCAAAATCTGTAGGAGCGCCGTGCCTCCTTTACCAGCACCTATAATCAGCACCTTCTGCATCCCGATACCCCTTTATATGAAAAAATTTGCACACCTGTATTTCCCGTTGCAATAATTTGCACAACCCCTATGTTACCACGTTTTGATCTCTTGACAAAATATTTTTTCGATTGGACAATAAAGGAAAACATATCGTAAAGGGGTTTTCTGAATATGAGCCGGCTTGTTGCGCTTTTGATTCTGGTCCTCCCCGGCGCTGTCGCGGCGCTCGGCATTAAGCTGATGAGAGATGCATTATTCGGGCATGCGTTTTCCCCGTTTCCGTCCCTTTTTCTTCAGGGGGCGGCCGGATTGGCGTTTTTTTTGTTCGGCCTTTATGTTCTGGCCGGGTTTATTCTGTACAGAGATCGGAAACGCAATCAAGTCAGCCCGCGGTTCAGGAAAAAAAAGCTGTAAAAAAAGCCCTTGCAAAAAAAGGGCTTTTTCAGTCGTCCGGCAGTATCGTTTTGGCAATGGATTGATCCAGTTCTTCATAGTCATCGTAAGCGATCGTTTCATATAATTCTTTTCTCGTCTGCATATCCGAAAGCCCCTCTTTTTGCGAGCCTTCTTCTTTCAGAAGGCGGAAAATGCGCTCAAAAGCCTTGGCCGCCGTTCTGAGTGACGTGACCGGGTAAATGACCATCTGACAGCCCATATCGGAAAATTCATCAGCACTGTAATACGGCGTTTTTCCGAATTCAGTCATGTTTGCGAGAATCGGCACACTGATTTGTTTGGAAAACGCTCTGAATTCACTTTCGGATTGGAGCGCTTCCGGAAAAACAGCGTCAGCACCCGCTTTTATATAAGCGGACGCCCTTTTTAATGCCCCCTCCAATCCTTCCTGCTGTCTGGCGTCTGTTCTCGCAACAACAAGAAGAGTCGGCGCGGCCCGCTTGACCGCTTGGATTTTTTGCGCCATTTCTTCAATCGGCACGAGCTGCTTCCCATTCAGATGTCCGCATTTTTTCGGCAGGCGCTGATCCTCCATCTGGACGGCGGCCGCGCGCGCTTCATACATTTCTTTCGCCGTCCGGGCGGCATTCAGCACTCCTCCGAAACCCGTGTCAATATCGACAAGGACGGGCAGATCAGACGAGCGGACCAGATCTTTAACCCGTTCAGCCATTTCCGCCGACGTGATGATCCCTAAATCGGGAAGCCCTCTGCTCGCCGTGTAAGCCGCGCCTGATAAATAAAGAGCCGAAAACCCCGTTTTCTTGGCGATAAGAGCGGCCATCGCATCGTGAGCGCCGGGGATCTGCAATAGATCCGGCGCTGCCATCAGCGTACGGAACCGCTCTGCAAGCTCCTCTTGAGACGACTGCTTGCTGACGATCCACGTCATGTTTGTCACCCTCCTATTTTATACGAGAAATAAGTCCATAAATTCACTAACGCTGAGCTTCTGCATTCGGCCGCTATGTTCGCAGGCCTCTTTGATTTTACGCTGCTGCTTCAATGAAAAATGAGTGCTGATGTTTGCTGAAAACTTGGCAAGAATCTTCGGAACGGCTTCTTTTCTGCGGAACCGGTGCCCGAGCGGGTATTCACATTCAATCCGTCCCGTAGCCGTGCCGTCTGTAAAATGCACCTGTACGGCATTTGATATGGATCGCTTATTCGGGTCTAAGTAATCTTTTGAGTACGCTTTGTGTTCCGTCACCTCCATTTTGCTCCGCAATGTATCAATTCGCGGGTCAGACGCCGTTTCCTCTTCATAATGATCCGCCGTGATATCTCCGAAAAGCAGCCCGATTGCCGTAATATACTGGAGGCAGTGATCCCGGTCAGCCGGATTGTGAAGCGGCCCTTTTTTATCGATAATCCGGATAGCCGACTCATGGGTCATAATCGTGATCCTGTCAATGTCTTCGATGCGGTCTTTCACCTCAGGATGAAGCCGGACCGCGCATTCCGCCGCTGTCTGGGCGTGGAATTCAGCCGGGTAGGATACTTTAAACAAAACATTCTCCATCACATAGGACCCAAGCGGGCGGGCAAGCTTCATTTCCTGCCGGTTAAACAATACGTCTTGAAATCCCCACCCAGATGCGGTCAGAGCCGTCGGGTACCCCATTTCACCTTTTTGCGCCATAAGGGCCAAATATACGCCTCTGCTCGTCGCGTCGCCGGCCGCCCATGATTTGCGTGATCCGGTGTTCGGCGCATGCCGATACGTTCTGAGGCTTGAATTATCAATCCAAGCGTGAGATACGGCGTTATTGATTTCCTCTTTTGAGCCGCCCAGCATTTGCGCGCAAACAGCCGCAGTCGCCACTTTCACAAACAGCACATGGTCAAGCCCCACTCTGTTTAAGCTGTTTTCCAAAGCGAGAATTCCTTGAATTTCGTGCGCTTTGATCATTGCGCAAAGCACATCGCGCACGGTAAGCGGTTCTTTCCCTTCTGAAATCCGCACTCTGGATATATAATCCGCACAAGCCAATATGCCTCCGAGATTGTCAGACGGATGACCCCATTCCGCCGCAAGCCACGTATCATTATAATCGAGCCACCTGTTGATACAGCCGATATTAAAAGCAGCCGTGACCGGGTCTAAAACAAAAGGCGTGCCCGGGACTCTGCTGCCGTTGGGCACGGAGGTTCCCGGGACAATCGGGCCGAGCAACTTTGTACATTCGGGATAGCTGAGCGCCAAAATTCCGCAGCCTATCGTATCAAGAAGCACATGTCCTGCCGTAGTAAAAGCTTCTGAACTGTCAATCTCCTGATGGAGCACGTAATCAGAAATCTCTTCGATTACAGCGTCCATTCGGCGGGGTTCTGTCATGTTTTCATCTTCCTTTCTCATCTGTTTACAGGCGCGCTCCGGTATAACGGACACGCGGGCGGAAAAGCCGGTTTCGGCTGTGCTGTTCAATGACGTGGGCGCACAATCCGACCGTCCGTGCGCTGAAGAATATAGGCGTATACAGCGGTATCGGGATGCCGAGCATGTAATAGACCGGCGCTGCGTAGTAATCTAAGTTCGGATAAAGGCCTTTTTTCTCCCTCATAACGGTTTCGCCGGCTTCACACATATGATAAAGACGGAAATCACCTGAAAGATCAGACAGATTTTTTAACGCTTCTTTCATCATGAGCGCCCTCGGGTCCATTTTTTTCATGTAGACACGGTGGCCGAAGCCCATGATTTTTTCTTTGTTTGCGAGTTTTTGAGTTAATAATTGTATAAACCCGTCTGTATCCTTCGCTTCCTCAAGCATGTACATAACCGCTTCGTTCGCTCCGCCGTGAAGATTTCCCTTAAGCGAGGCGACGGCTCCGGTCAGCGCGCCGTAAATATCCGATTGCGTCGAAGCGATGACACGGGCCGTAAACGTTGAGTTCGGCAATTCATGCTCACTGTATAAAAGAAGCGACCGGTCGAAGATTTCTTCTTCCAAAGATGACGGTGTTTTTCCGGTAATCATATATAAAAAGTTTGCGCTGTATGATAAGGTTCCGACCGGCGCCAAAGGCTCCAGCCCGTTGATGACTCGATAGCTGTTGACCGTCAGATTCGGCATTTTGCCTATCAGTCCGCGTACGCGGTGCTGATTTACGGAAGATGAACGGTCATCGATGTCCTTGTCAAAGCCTCCAAGCGCGGACAAACCCGTCCTCAGTCCGTCCATCGGGTGAGTATGTTCAGGCAGCAGACGGCATATGTGCAAGATTTCCTCGGGAAGGTGTCCGCCGCGCCGAACGTCTTCTTCAAGCGCCGCCTTCTCTTTCGCATCAGGAAGTCTGTCTTCCAATAAGAGATGAACAATGTCCATATAGCCGGCCGTTTTAGAAAGCTCAATCAGATCGTGGCCTTTGATTAAAATACTGCCCTGCTGTGTATCCAGGAAAGAAATCCCCGTTTCCACCGCAATGACGCCATCTAAACCGGGAGAATAAGATTCCATGGTTTCGCTCCTTTGCGCACTTTTTATTGAAGAAGATACTTAGAAATAATCAGCCTTTGAATCTCATTGGTTCCTTCATAGATTTGCGTGACTTTCGCATCCCGAAATAAACGCTCCGCGGGATACTCTTTCATATAGCCGTAGCCGCCGTGAATCTGCACAGCCTCCACCGCCGCTTTCATCGCCGCATCGGACGCGAATTGCTTCGCCATAGATGCTTCTTTTCCGCACGGAAGCCCTCGCTGATACAGATCAGCGGCATGATAGACCAATAATTTGGCAGCTTCCGCATTCGTCGCCATGTCAGATAATTTAAATGAAACGGCCTGATTCGAAGCGATGGGTCTGCCGAACTGGCTGCGGGTTTTGGCGTACTCCACCGAGCAGCCGAGCGCCGCTTCGATAATCCCGAGCGCCTGAGCCGCTATGCCGATCCGTCCGACGTCAAGGTTTTTCATGGCGATTGAAAAGCCCTCGCCCTCTTCGCCGAGCCGGTTTTCAATCGGAATTTCCGCTTGGTCAAACTGCAATTCGACAGTATTGGAACCTAACAGTCCGAGCTTTTTTTCTTTTTTTCCGACAGAAAAACCGGGTGTGTTTTTCTCAATGATAAACGCGGAAATTCCCTTTCTCCCCTTACCTGGATCGGTTATGGCGAATGTCAGATACAGATCTGCCGCTCCGCCGTTAGTAATAAAGATTTTTGAACCGTTCAGAATATATGAACCGCCTTTTCGCACGGCCGTTGTTTTCAGGCTGCCCGCATCAGATCCGGATTGAGGCTCAGTAAGCGCAAATGCCCCAATATATTCGCCCGCTGCCAGCTTCGGAATATACGTTTGTTTTTGGGCTTCTGTCCCGAAATGCAAAATCGGGATTGTCCCTACCGATGTGTGGACGGATAAAATGACGCCGACGGCCGCGCTGACTTTTGATATTTCATGAATCGCTAAAATGTAAGATGTTGTATCAGCACCCGCCCCGCCGTAAGCTTCCGGGACGGGAATGCCCATCAATCCCGCTTCGCCCATTTTTTTAATCAGCCGCTCCGGAAATTCATCTGTTGATTCCATGAACTCAACCATCGGCGCGATTTCCTTGCGGGCAAAATCACGCACCATTTTTCTCATCATGATGTGCTCTTCTGTAAAATGCATGGCTGCCGTCTCCCCTCATGATCTTTACGTCATCTGCCGTACTCATAAAAACCGCGCCCGCTTTTTTTGCCAAGCCAGCCGGCGCTGACATATTTTCTGAGCAGAGGGCATGGGCGGTATTTCGAATCTCCGAGCCCCGCATAGAGAACCTCCATAATGGAAAGGCACGTATCCAGCCCGATGAAGTCAGCTAATGTTAAAGGACCCATCGGATGCCGCATGCCGAGCTTCATCACCTCATCAATCGCTTCCTTTGAAGCTGCTCCTTCGTAAAGGCAATAAACGGCTTCGTTAATCATCGGCATTAATATGCGATTAGATATAAAGCCCGGGAAGTCATTGACTTCGACAGGGGTTTTATTCATCCGGACGGCAAGCTTCTTTACTGTTTCCGCCGTTTCTTCCGATGTGGCGAGTCCTCTGATGACTTCGACAAGCTCCATGACAGGAACCGGATTCATAAAATGCATGCCGATTACTTTTTCAGGCCTTTTTGTGGCCGCGGCAAGCTCCGTAATGGGAAGAGAAGACGTATTGCTTGCCAATACGGCATGAGGGGGACAGATTTTATCTAGTGTGTCAAACAATTCCGCTTTTGCTTTTTTGTTTTCTGCAATGGCTTCAATTACAAAATCAGCATCTCCCGCTTCTGTGAGTTCTGCCGGGGAAATACGGCTGAAAACGGCATCTGTCTCCTGCCGTGACTTCCGTCCTTTTGCCTGCTCTTTCTCCAGGTTTGTCTTTATGCGGTGAAGACCTTTTGTTACCGTTTCCGGCTCCCAATCGTATAACATGACGGCAAACCCGGCTTCTGCAGCCGTCTGCGCGATGCCTGCTCCCATCTGACCGGCACCTGCGACCATGATTGTTTTCATTTTCATCCGGCGCTCCCTCCTTTGATCAGTACACCTCAAGCAGGACGGCATCTCCTTGAGCCGCTCCGCTGCATATAGCCGCTATGCCTAAACCTCCTCCGCGACGCTTTAATTCGTATATTAAACTCATGATGATTCTCGCTCCGCTTGCGCCGATCGGGTGGCCGAACGCGATTGCCCCTCCGTTTACATTCACTTTTTCCCGGCTGAACCCGGCTATTTTTTCACTCACGAGCACGACGGACGCAAATGCTTCATTTACTTCAAACAAATCAATATCGTCAACGGACAGTCCGGTTTTTGTCAAGAGCCGGCTGATGGCCTCTCCCGGCGCGCTTGCCAGCTCGCACGCTTCCAGTCCGACTGACGCAAAGCCAAGTATCGCTGCGAGCGGCCTGACATGCTGCTTCGCGGCTTTTTCCTCTGACATCAGCACAAATGCTCCGGCCCCGTCATTTACACCGGGAGCGTTTCCGGCTGTAACCGTTCCGTCGGCTGTAAAAATTGGCTTGAGCGCTGCAAGCTGCTCAAGGCTCGTATCAGGGCGCAGCCCCTCATCCGCTTCAACGGTATGCTGTTTGCCCTTTTTGCCGGTCCAGGTGACGGGGACAATTTCTTCACGCAATTTGCCCGCCTCGGCCGCCTCAGCCGCGCGTTTCTGGCTCAAAAGAGCGTAATGATCCTGTTCATCCCGGGAAATGCCGTACTTTTTGGCCGCAGTGCTTCCGTGGACAGCCATATGCACCTGGTCGAACGCACAGGTCAGCCCGTCATGAACCATTAAATCCTGAAACACCCCGTCCCCCATCCTCACACCCCAGCGGCCGGCCGGAATGGCGTACGGAATGTTGCTCATGCTTTCCATTCCGCCTGCAATCAGCACGTCCGCATCTTTCGCCCGGATCATTTGATCACAGATGGTAACGGCCCTGAGCCCTGATGCACAGACCTTATTAATGGTTTCAGCCGGAACGGACCACGGAAGCCCGGCATATCTTGCAGCCTGCCGTGCCGGAATCTGCCCGGCACCCGCCTGGACGACCATTCCCATCACCGCTCCTTCCGCTTCGCTTTCACTGATAGCGGCGCGCTTGATTGCTTCTTTTATGGCAATGCCGCCAAGCTCGGCTGCCTTTACCTCTTTTAATGCGCCGCCAAATTTTCCGAACGGCGTTCTTGCCGCACTGACGATAACCGTTTTTCCCACAATTTTGCCTCACTTTCAATAAGATAAAAGATAACGCTTACACAAAACGCCCTGTTACAATATATGAACCGGCTGACCGAGTTATGAGTGCACCGCCTTTTTCCCGCCCATAAAAAAAGAAGACTGTCTGAACAGTCTTCTCAGCTGCGGCATTCTTCTTTTATAGAAACAGCCAGCTTTGGATAATCGGTAAAAATTGCGTCTGCTCCCGCTTTCATCAGCTGCTTCATATCCTCAGGACGATTGACGGTGAACGGACGGAGCGCCGCTTGGTGTTTTGCAAGATGTTTGATCACTTCAGCGCTCACCGCCGGCGTACCGAGCTTCGGATGATAACCCGAAGCGGGAATGGCGGCAAGATACCGTTCAGGCCGGTACAGCACATCCATTGTCAGCACCGCCCGTTCAATTTCAGGCGCCAAGGCGTGGCAAACCGCAAGACTCTCATGATTAAATGAAGAAAAAATAACGCGCTTTTCCAGTCCGTAATATCTGACTTTTTTAATCACTTCTTCTTCCATTCCTTCGTAACGGAACACACTGTTTTTCAGCTCAATGTTTATCAGAAAATCAGCACGTTCCGCAAAACGCAGCACATCTGACAAAAGCGGAATTCTGACACCTTTAAAAGCATCTTTCCATTTTCCGGCGGCATCGGCGGTTCTGATTTTGTCATACGCCGTATCTTTCACAAATCCTTTCAAAGACGTCGTGCGGTCGAGGGTTTCATCGTGAATGACCACGATCCGGCCGTCTTTTGTCATCTGTACATCAAGTTCAATTCCGTCAGCCCCGTCCTCAATCGCTTTTTTGAATGCGGGCATCGTATTTTCAGGGCAGTCGCCCGACGCCCCCCGGTGGGCAAAAATATTCGTCATATGTGTCACCTCAGGTGTTTGTCATCGGTTTTCTCTATTATAATCGTTATGCACATAAGGAGGGCGCTATTTACACATATTTTATAATTACCGTCCGCTGTAATAGGTTTCGATTCCCTTTACAACGGCGTCCGCGGCGTGCTCTTGTCCGTTATCGCTTTTCAGCTTGTCCGCATCTTGAGGATTTGTGATAAAACCTAATTCAGCCAGCACACTCGGCATCTTTGAATATGTAATAACATAAAAAGGAGCTTCTTTTACGCCTCTGTCCTTCATCCCTAAAGACGTGACAAGCTGCTGCTGGATGTCGGAAGCAAGCCTTTCGCTGTCTGCTCCTTCATATGTCGAATTAAAATACGTTTCCGTGCCCGATGCCGTTGAGACGGCTGAATTCGTATGGAGGCTGACGAATAAATCGGATTGGCTGGCGCTTGCTTTCGCCACCCGCTCGTCCAAACGTAAAAAAGTATCGTCAGTCCTTGAAGCAACAGGTTTTGCGCCTTCTGTCTCCAATTTGGCGATCACCTTGTTTGACACCGCTAAATTGATGTTTTTCTCAAGCAGTCCATTTCCGCCGGCCCCGCTGTCTTCTCCGCCATGTCCGGCATCGATATAAATGGTTTTCCCTTGCAAAGGTTCAGCTGCATAAGCAGACGGCGCAAGCAGAAGAAGAGCGGCACCGAAGGCAGCAGCGCTTTTTGTCAGTAAACCCACGTTTTTTCCTCCCCGTTTTCACATATCTGTTTCTTTTTTCAGTTCCTCAAGCCGTAATTGTCCGTTGCTCTCTTTTTTATAGGTGATTTGCACCGCCGTATGTTCAGGCAGAGACTGACATTCAAACCGCTTAGCGAAAGGCACCTTCACCTCTTGCCTTTCTCCGTCAATTTCGACCGCGATCGTATCGTTTCCGGCCGCTTTTATAAATGTTCCTTCCTGTGTAAATGACGGCGCCGCATCAGCCTCCGCGGTATACTCGCAGCCTGATAACAGCCATGCGGTGAAGATCAGAAGTATGACAGACTTCACACAGATCACCTCACGTTTTCTCATTCGGCTTTATCTTTGAACAGAATGACCGATTTGTAAAGGGAGCCTCCATTCCTCCAGCGCTTTTCCATATTTGGAATGAAGGCTATCTGACCTGCTGTTTACCTGAACTTAGAAAGAAAACAAGCTGATCAGTCTATGAAAAAAGTTCTGTCTGAAGGCCGAATATGCAGAATTTAACGGAAACGGACGACTTTCTGTTCATTTTGAAAAAATATCAGATCGGCAAAAAAAGAGAGCCGCGTCATGCGCTCTCCCGAATAGAAACATTCATATTTATTTTGAGCTTTTCATAAAATGAACGGGACAACTTAAAAGAGCAGCGTATTGGCGGCAATGATGAGAATAATCACTCCGCTCAGCACCGTGCTGAACTGTCCGACGTGAAAAGAACCGATGCGCAATGACGCGGCTTTTTTTCCAAGCGAGCAGCCGATCCATATGGTCAAAAAGCTTCCGACCGCCGCAGTGATGGAAATGGCAGCGGGAGAAAGCCCGATCAACCCCGCGCTTAATCCGTTGGTCAGCGCATTTGCGGATACGGCCACCCCGAGAACCATGGATTCCAATATACCGATTTCTCCCGAACCGTCGGCATCCGCTGCCTCCGGATTTTGCAGCAGACCGGCAAAACGGCCTTTTTTTCCTGACGCGCCAACACGCGCTGTTTTTCTCGGCACAGCCAGCAGAATGATGCGGATACCGATGACAGATAAAATAAACGCCGCCAGCAATACAGGAAGAAAGCCCGGTAAAACGGCTGAAATCCATTTGCCGAAATAAATTCCGATATAACTGAATACAAAACAGATAAAAGCGATCATCATATTTGACGCATGCGATATTTTGATTTTTCTGATGCCGTATGACATCCCCACTCCTAAATTATCAATGCTCGAGGACACTGCCAAACCTAAAATCAATAACCAAGCCATGTTCGTTTCTCTCCATTCTTTGATGTCTTTTCAACATGTTGTGCCGTTGAATCTACACTATCCTATTCAGCAGCACAGAAAAGGTACCTTTTCTGCAAAAATTATTGATTAATGATCATCATTCCGGCGGAAACGAGGTGACACCCTTGACAGAAAATAAAAATACGACACTGGGGCCCCTTTTAAAATCACTGCTTGATAAGCACTCGCTCTCCATGAGAAAACTCGGCGCCTTAACAAACATTGATACGGCCACCATCTCCCGGATTATAAACGGCAAGCAGAAGGCCAATTTAAAGCATCTTCAGGAATTTTCAAAACATCTCCGCACCCCGCTGGAGGAATTGCTTGAGGCGTCAGGCATAGACATCGGCCATGAAAAAGAAGCTGCGCCGCAAGACCCGATGCACGCGATTCAGGATATGCTGAATATGGCCGAGATGTTTGATCAGCCTTTTTCCCGGGAGCAAATTGAGCGCGAACTGACCAGATATGAACAATATGCCAAAACCCAGCAGGGCCATCGTCTGATTTGCGATGAGTTTCAAAAGAAAATGGACAATGAAGAAAGCGTCGGCCCTTTTATTGATCATTTGAAAAACATGCATCATCAGTATATGGATGAATCAACACCGGCTGAAGACCGCGCGATTCTCGGGAGCGCGCTGCTGTATTATATTTTAGCGACCGACGTCATTCCGGATTACATGTTTCCGATCGGCTACCTGGATGACGCCATCGCCGTTCAAATCGCTTTGAACCGGCTGAAAAAAAAGTAAAGGCGCTTAAAAAAGCGCCCTTTTTGTGTTGAAAAATATGAAACACCGCATTACGGTTTTGTCAAAACAGAGACAGCTGTCATATGATACATCAACCTAACAAAAAGGAGGGTGTCTTCTATGGACAGCAACACAGTTGTGGCAGTGTGCGCTCTGTTAAGTGTTGTGATTCAGATCGGAACGATATTCGCCGCAGGAAAGTGGAAAAAAGAATAAACAAATTGACGGTTTTTTCGCACAAGCGTATGCTTATAAATAACCTTGTAAAAGATAAGAAAGAAGATATGCATATGAAAAAAATCATTCTCCTCTTCGCCGCCGCTGTCATATTCAGCTCGATCGGCCATCAAATTTCAGGAGGATATAAAGATCCTGAAAAGGAACGGAGAAAACCGTTTCATTCGTTTAAATGGTTCAGCCGGTCATAACCTCAGGAAGAAGAACAAGCAAAATAATTGCACACAATTAAAACATAAGCTAGAATACGGACGAGTTAAACTCCTAAGGAAGAAGGCGAAATGATGAAGCAAACTTATAAACCGCTGTTTGAACCTTTTACGTTCGAAAGCGGCGTCACCATACCAAACCGTATTTCAGTCGCACCGATGACACACTATTCATCAAATGATGACGGAACGATTTCCGATCGTGAATTAAGCTACATTACTCCCCGTTCAAAAGAAATGGGCATGGTCATTACGGCATGTGCAAACGTAACGCCGGACGGCAAAGCGTTTCCAGGCCAGCCCGGCATCTATGATGATTCTCACATTCCCGGCTTGAAAAAACTCGCTCAGGCGATCCAGTCTCAAGGAGCGAAAGCCGTTGTGCAGATTCACCACGGAGGATTGGAATGCCCTCCTGAACTCGTGCCAAACAACGACGTCGTCAGCCCGAGCGGCTCAGAAGAAGACGGGAGACAAACGTCCCGGGCTCTCACCGAACAAGAAATTGAGCACATCGTGAAAGCATTCGGCGAAGCGACACGCAGAGCGATTGAAGCCGGCTTTGACGGTGTTGAAATTCACGGGGCAAACGGGTACCTGATTCACCAATTTTATTCACCGAAAACAAACCGGCGCACAGACCGCTGGGGCGGAAGCGATGAAAAGCGCCTTGCGTTCCCGCTTGCAGTCGTTGACGCTGTCAAACAGGCAATTGATACACACGCTGAAAATCCATTCGTTCTCGGCTACCGCCTGTCACCGGAAGAGCCGGAAACACCGGGGCTTACAATGAAAGAAACATTCATGCTCGCTGACGCGCTTGCGGAAGAGAACTTGGATTATCTGCATATTTCACTGATGGATGTCAATTCCAAAGCCCGCCGCGGAGCGGATACTTCACGGACGCGGATGGATTTATTAAACGAACGCGTCGGCCATAAAGTGCCGCTGATGGCCGTCGGTTCCATCTATACCGCGGACGAAGCGCTTGCTGTATTAGAAAGCGGAATTCCGCTGGTGGCTCTGGGACGTGTCATTTTGATTAACCCCGAATGGGCGGTGCTGGTCAAAGAAGGCCGCGAACAGGAAATCGAAAAAGCCATTCAAGCATCTGAAATTGAGAAATACCGACTTCCTGAACCGTTATGGGAAATGATTCAGAATACAGGCGGCTGGGTGCCGTTTGAAAAGTAGACTAAAAAAACTGCCGGATGTCCGGCAGTTTTTTTGATTCACAAGTTTTTACCGCTTTGTTTACTCCTATTTCTAACACACAGCGTACATATAGTAAATAGATTAATAGAAAGGAGACCGTATATGATGGCTGGTTTTCCTATTACGATTAACAGTCTTTCCGGAAACGGGGTTGTCAATGTCGGCGGTGCGTTTTCGATAAGTCCTTTAACCGTATCAAAAACCGTCTACGGCTCAGGTGGGGGAAATACAGGGATGGTCCTGCAAATGAATCAATCCAGTACATCTCAATCTTCAAGCTCTCAATACTCTGATCAAAATGTAACGAAAACATTATGACATCCGTATTTCCCTCCCTTTCCGGCTGGCAGCAGCCGGATTCTTTTTGCCGTTTTGTTTAATCTTATTCCATATTACAGCGTACATATAGTTAGTAGACTGTGAGAGAAAGGAGAAAAAATAGAATGAGCGGTTGCCCGATTACGATAAACAACGTATCAGGAAACGGAGTTGTCAATGTTGGCGGCGCCATATCCATCAGTCCGCTGACTGCATCAAAAACCGTTTTCGGTGCCGGAGGGGGAAATATCGGCATTGTCATTCAAAACAATGCTGTGAGCCACGCCAAAATGTTTGAACATCAATTTTCAGATCAGAATATTGTAAAGTCAATTTAAGGGCTGCCATGCAGCCCTTTCAGCATAAATAAAGCAGGCGCACTGATTTCCTGAAACCTTGATCTTTAAACATCAGCGATCACCTTCCCTTGTTTTGAATGATTTCAGTTCAAGGTGAATAGAATGCAGATTGAAAGCATGAGTACTGAAACTCATTAAGGAAAGAAGGAATCGTGATGAAAAAACTTTGCCGGGAAGTTTGGATTGAAGTTGACCTTGATGCGATAAAAAAGAACGTACGGGCGATCCGCCGCCATATTCCGAATACGTCTAAAATTATGGCCGTCGTAAAAGCGAACGCTTATGGCCACGGCTCTGTGGAAGTAGCGCGGCAGGCACTGGAAAGCGGGGCGAGCGAGCTCGCTGTCGCAAGCGTCGAAGAGGGAATTGTGTTACGGAGAGCGGGAATTACGGCACCTATTCTTGTGCTCGGCTTCACAGCTCTCAGCTGTGTGAAAAAATCTGCCGTTTGGAACATAACATTATCAGCGTTTCAGGTCAGCTGGATCAAAAAAGCGAATCGGATATTGGAAAAAGAAGCAGATTCGAAACGGCTGTCCATTCATATCAATGTGGATACCGGAATGGGCAGGCTGGGTGTGCGTACGGAAGAAGAACTTTTAGCAGTGGTGAAAGCGCTCAAGTCGAGTACATACCTATCATGGGATGGCATCTTTACACATTTTTCAACAGCGGATGAACCGGACACTGAGCTGACGATGCTGCAGCATGAAAAGTTTATCAGCTTTCTCCGCTTTTTAAAAAATCAGGACATTACGCTGCCTACCGTGCATATGTGCAATACAGCCGCCGCTATCGCCTTCCCGGAATTCAGCGCCGACATGATCCGTTTAGGCATTGGGTTATATGGTTTATATCCGTCCGCCTCGATAAAGGAACTGAACCTCGTGGATCTCACACCCGCACTAAGTTTAAAGGCGCGTATCGCTTATGTGAAAGCTATGGTGACAGATCCCCGGACCGTCAGTTATGGCGCCACATATATCGCCGAACCGGGTGAAATCATCGCGACGATTCCGATCGGCTATGCTGACGGTTACTCCCGCGCCCTGTCCAACCGCGGGTTTATTCTTCACCGCGGCAGACGGGTGCCGGTGGCGGGGAGAGTGACAATGGATATGATCATGGTCAGTTTAGGTGAGAATGAGGGCAAACAAGGAGAAGAAGTCGTCATCTACGGTAAACAACAAGGAGCCGAGATTTCCGTTGATGAAATTGCCGAAATGCTCGGTACGATCAGCTACGAAGTCCTATCTGTGTTAAGCCGCCGCGTCCCCCGCTTTTATTTCAGAGACGGCAAAATCATTAAAATATCAGCCCCGGTATTATACGTGTAGACGGCATAAACCCCGCATTTATGTATAGAACAAGTACCGGCGTGAGTGATTCCCATTGTTTTCGTCAGCAAAATTTCAAAACGCCTTCTCTTCCGCGTTCATGCACGGAATAGAAGGCGCGAAAAAGACATTTAGCCAAAAGCTTTGTTACGAAGCTT
The DNA here is from genome assembly GCF_018861275.1 of Bacillus sp. JNUCC-22. Lineage (NCBI taxonomy): Bacteria > Bacillati > Bacillota > Bacilli > Caryophanales > Bacillaceae > Bacillus > Bacillus sp. JNUCC-22. Next base: position 2,405,085 of record NZ_CP076408.1, read on the forward strand.
TATGCTCCAATCTCAGCTTGTCAGCAACCATCGCGATGAATTCTGAATTGGTTGGTTTTGCTTTTGTCATGCTTACCGTATATCCGAACAGTGAAGAAATGGAATCAATATTTCCCCTGCTCCATGCGACTTCAATGGCGTGGCGGATGGCCCGTTCTACACGGCTTGCGGTCGTGTTGAATTTTTTGGCGATGTCGGGATAAAGGACTTTTGTGATGCTGCCGAGGAGTTCAATATCGTTATACACCATGGAAATGGCTTCACGCAAATAAAGATAGCCTTTGATATGGGCAGGCACACCGATCTCATGGATAATGCTTGTAATGCTGGCATCGAGATTTTTCCGCTTCGGCTCCGGCTGGCTGCGGATAATGCTGCTTTGCGCGGACGGCGCACGGTGTGTGACACTGCTGACATTTCCGCTTACCTGGCGGATATGGCCGACAAGGTTTTCCATATCAAACGGCTTCAGGATGAAATAGGACGCGCCTAAATCGACGGCTTTTTTCGTAACGTCTTCCTGACCGAATGCCGTCAGCATGATGACGTTCGGCTGCTTCTCGAGCTCTGATTCCCGCAGACGCTCCAAAACCGCAAGTCCGTCCAGATGCGGCATGATAATGTCTAAAACGAGCACATCGGGATTCTTATCTTTAAACAACGAAAGACATTCCTGTCCGTTATAAGCAACGCCGATCACTTCCATATCATCCTGTCCCTCTATATATTCACTCAACAGGCTTACAAGCTCTCGATTATCATCAGCAACACAAACTTTAATTTTCTCCACGTTTCTTCCTCCCCCAATGTATTAACAGGACGCAACCCATTTGACTGCTACATGTTACATTCGACAAAACCACTACTTCCCCTTTTAAAAAATCCATATTTACCAATAATAGTGGTATATCTTTGTTTTTCTAGCATTTTCTAGGTTTTTCGACTAAAAATTAAGTTTGACAAATCAGGAAACGTGAATTTGTCGAAAAATCTTCATGTCTTATTTTACATGAATCCAGGAAAGAAGTGAAGAACGCATCACATAAAAAAACTGCCGGATCATCCGGCAGTCAGCTTGCTTTGTCTTTCCCGTAAACATCAACACCCGCTTCAGACAGCATCCATTCGATATGAACGCCGTAGCCGCTTGTCGGATCATTGACAAATACGTGGGTTACGGCTCCGACGACCTTTCCGTTCTGGATGATCGGGCTTCCGCTCATCCCCTGAACGATTCCGCCGGTTCTTTTCAACAGTTTTGGATCTGTCACTTTCAACACCATTCCCTTTGTCGCCGGGAATTTTTGCGGCGTGGTGCTGACGATTTCAATATCAAATTTCTCTACTTTATCGTTTTCAATAACCGTCAGCATTTGCGCCGGTCCTTTTTTTACTTCATTTGACAAAGCAATCGGAAGCGCTTTGTCGGAAATGTTGTTTTTAATCGGCTGATGCAGTGTCCCGAAAATGCCGAACGGGCTGTTACGGTTAATATCGCCGATCGTTTTCCGTTCTGACGAAAACCTTGCCAGTTTTTCGCCGGGATTGCCGCCTTTTCCTTTTTCAATCGATGTTACAGTTGAACGGACGATTTCTCCGTCTTCGACAACAATCGGTTTTTTTGTATCCATATCAGAGATGACGTGGCCCAATGCGCCGTATTTTTTTGTTTTCGGTTCAAAAAATGTCATGGTGCCGATGCCGGCTGCCGAATCGCGGATATAAAGGCCGATTCGATATTTCCCCTCGGCTTCGTCCTTTGTCGGAATCAGCTTTGTTTTGATTTTTTGCTTATCGCGTTTCACCAATAAGTCCAAAGATTCACCGGTTTTGCCCGCTTTTTGAATAAACGGAGCGATGTCGCTCATTTTTTCAATTTTATGTCCGTTCATTTTAATAATGATGTCGCCAGATTCAATTCCCGCTTGTTCTCCCGGAGACTTTTTCCCATCCTTTGTCATCACCTGGTGAAAGCCGACGACCAAAACACCGACTGAATGCAGTTTTACACCGATGGACTGTCCGCCCGGAATGACCTTCAATTCTGGAAGGACACGCACTTTCGTTTTTTTAATGGGAAACCCAGCAAGATCATATACTACTTCTGACCGGCCTTGTGTTTGCCCTGTTATGTTTGCATGGCCGTGCTCTTCTTTCAGCGTAAAGGCTTCTGATAATTCGCCCTTTTCAGCGCTTATTGATGCATTGACCGGAACGGCCTGTGTCTGGTTTTCAAAGACGCTCATTTCTGACGGTATCAGTAAATATTCTTTAAATGGCTTAAAAAAGCCTACACTTAGTAAAGAAACAAGGAGAATTACACCTATTGCTTTCCTCATGTTATCGTGCATTCATTCCTTCACTCTCCTCGCTCCTATCCCACACCACTTTCTTTTTCTGCTACATCTATACTTTTGCCTTCCTGCGCTTGATTTATAACCGGCATACGAAGAAAAACATTGGATACACTGTTAGAGAAATGGAACAAAAAAATAAGCTGCATGTATCAGCAGCTTATCCTGTCGTTTTTACCTGTCCGGCCTGTTTTAGAAGCTCTTGTGCATGCCGTTTTGTCAGATCGGTCACTTCAACGCCCGCAATCATGCGGCCGATTTCCGCTACCTTGTCCTGTTTGGAAAGCGGCGTGACATGCGTTGTCGTCCGGCCGTCTTTGAATTCTTTTGCGATCAGAAGGTGCGTATCCGCCATGGCAGCAACCTGCGGCAGGTGTGTAATGCAGAGCACCTGTGAACCGGTCGATACTTTATGGATTTTTTCCGCGATGGCTTGGGCAACCCGCCCGCTTACACCGGTGTCCACTTCGTCAAAGATGATGGAGGTGACATCCTGCTGGGAAGAAAAAATACTCTTCATCGCCAGCATCACCCTTGAAAGCTCGCCTCCGGAAGCGACCTTTGACAGCGGTTTTAAAGGTTCACCGGTGTTTGTTGAAATTAAAAACTTCACAAGGTCAATCCCCTTTTGGGTAAGCTGCACGGGCTGCCCGTTAACAACCGGTGCTTCACTGGCTGACGGATCGGTTTTCACGAGAAATTCCGTATCAAACGTTGATTTGCCCATATACAGACTTTTTAATTCCTGATGAATCGCTTCCGCCAGTTTCTTAGCCCAAGCTTTTCTGATTTTTGATAAATTGGCGGCTTCTACGGCCACATCTTTGCCGACAGACTCCAATTCCTTCTTCAGCGCTTCAAGATGGCTGTCGCGGTTCTCGATTTGATCGATTTCCTCTTCTATTTTGGAGCCGTATTCCAAAATGTCTTCTACCGTCGCTCCGTATTTGCGCTTCAGCTGTTTGATCTCATTTAAACGGGTTTCAATAAAATTCAGCCGTTCCGGGTCATATTCCAGATCATCTAACAGATTGCGCATCTGAAAGGTGGCATCCTCCAGCAGGTAATAGGAACTTGACACGCTTTCTGACAGCTTTTGCAGCGGTTCATTGATATCCGAAATATCTTCAAGCTGGGCAGAGGCCATTCCGACCCAGTCAAGCCCCCCCTGCTCGCTGCGGAGCGCATTATAGGCGTTTTGCAATGATTCATAAATTTTTTCAAAATTGGATATCTGCTTCCGTTCTTCCTGAAGAAGCTCGTCTTCATTCAATTCAAGCTTCGCCGACTCGATTTCTTCAAGCTGAAATTGAATCAGGTCTAACCGATGCGCCATTTCCTGCTCGCTTTCTGACAGCTTCTTCACTTTTTTGAGCAGCTTCATATAACGCTCATAGCCTTCATGGTAAGCCTGAAGCGCGGATTCGGCCTCAGCGCCCGCAAACCTGTCCAACAGCTCTAAGTGTTTATCGTCCTCCATTAACAGCTGGTTATCATGCTGTCCGTGAATATCTAATAAAAGTCTGCCGATTTCCCTCAAAGCCGCAATCGTCACTAATTTTCCGTTGACACGGCAGACGCTTTTTCCTCCGGCATTAATGTCCCTTCTCATGACAATCATGTCGTCAGATGCGTCTATTCCCTGCTCACGGCATACTTCAAAAACGGGATGACCGCTGTCCAAAAGAAACAGTCCTTCAAGCTCGGCCTTTGTTTCACCGTAACGGACAAATTCAGACGAGCCGCGGCCGCCGACTAATAGGGAAACGGCGTCTATAATAATTGACTTGCCGGCCCCTGTTTCTCCCGTCAGGACGGTGAGCCCCCGTTCAAACGAAATCGTCAGTTCCTCTATAATGGCAAAGTTTTTTATTGATAGTTCAGCTAACAAACAGCATTCCACCTTTTATCTGATAATTACGCTACAGCAGCTCCAAAAGACGGCTTTGAACGCCCTCCGTATCTTCAGGCGTCCTGCAGATGATTAAGATCGTGTCATCTCCGCAAATCGTGCCCATGATTTCTTCCCATTCGAGATTATCCATCAGAGCGCCGATTGCCTGAGCATTCCCCGGCATCGTTTTTAATACGATCATATGGCTTGCTGAGTCAATTTTTACGAACGCATCCATTAATGAACGCTTCAGTTTTGACAGCGGATTGAACCGCTGATCCGCCGGCAGGCTGTATTTGTAGGAGCCGTTGTTTGTCGGCACCTTAACGAGATGCAGCTCTTTAATGTCTCTGGAGACAGTCGCCTGAGTTACCTTATATCCTTCTTCTCTCAGCATGTCAACTAAGTCATCCTGCGTTTCAATCTCATGGCTTGTAATAAGCTCTCTGATTTTTATATGCCTTTGGCCTTTTGTCATGTAAGCACCTCTGTTTTCAAGCTGTTCTTGTCATTATGTTAACCGCTTCTTGATAAAAAGTACATGATGGCAGAAAAAAGGAATAATAGCCCCCTATTATTCCGGTACATCTGTCTTTTTGGCTTTTAATGTCTCATGTGCTTCGCGGACGGTACGGAGAATGTCTTCTTCCGGCAGTTCAGCGCCGTTTCCGTCTTCTCCGCCCCATTCCAAATGAAGCAGAAACTCAATATTGCCGTCTCCCCCTGTAATCGGTGAGAAGGACAGTCCTTTCACTGTATATCCTTCAGAAGCGGCAAATTGATTCATGCGGCGGAGAACGTCAGTATGAACGCCGGGATCTCTGACAATGCCTTTTTTTCCGACGGATTCCCGCCCGGCTTCAAATTGCGGCTTCACCAGTGCGATACAATCGCTCCCCGGTACAAGCAGCGTTTTTAAAACCGGCAGAATGAGGCGGAGTGAGATGAAAGAAACATCGATTGTCGCAAATTCCGGCAAACCCTCTGTGAAATCGGAAGGCTCGGAATAGCGGAAATTCGTTCGTTCCATGACGACGACCCTCTCGTCCTGTCTGAGCTTCCAAGCAAGCTGATTATAGCCGACATCCACTGCGTAGGACCGCTCGGCTCCGTTTTGGAGGGCGCAATCCGTGAATCCCCCCGTAGACGAGCCGATGTCAATCATCGTTTTGCCTTTTACCGAGACGGGAAACACTTCCAGGGCTTTTTCAAGCTTTAATCCGCCTCTGCTGACGTATTTAAGAGGGTTTCCTTTTACCGTTAACGGAAGATCCCGGGCGATTTTTTCACCCGGTTTGTCCAATCGGTTTTCATTTGAGTATACGATGCCCGCCATAATGGCGCGTTTCGCTTTTTCCCGCGTTTCCGCAAGGCCTTTTTCTACAAGAAGTACATCTAATCGTTCTTTTTTTGCTGTCATGATCCAATTCCTTTATGTGTCTTCGGCGGCATCAGCAGTTTGATCCGGTTCATAACCTCAGCCTTAGTGAGACCGATTTCTTCAAGCAGGGCGGTTACGCTGCCGTGTTCAATAAACCGGTCTGGGATGCCCATTCTGTCAATCGGTGTATGATACATGCCGAGGTCATGAGCGTATTCAAGAATCGTGCTGCCGAATCCGCCTTCAAGCACGGCTTCTTCTATCGTTAAAATCGGCAGACCTTCATTAAGAATGGCCTTCATCATTTGTTTATCAATCGGTTTTATGAACCGCGCATTCACGACACGCACGGACAGGCCTTCTTTTTGCAGTTCTTCAGCCGCTTCCAGCGCCATTTCAATGGTCGTACCGAATGTTAAAATGACCGCGTCTTTTCCGGGACGGAGCACTTCCCATGTTCCGATCGGAATGGTTTTCAGCTCTTTATCCATCTTTACGCCGAGCCCGTTTCCGCGCGGGAAGCGCATCGCGATCGGACCCTCCTCATAATTAAGGGCTGTATTGACCATATGGCGGCCTTCATTTTCATCCTTCGGCATCATTAAAACGAGGTTTGGTATATGCCGCAAAAAGGCGATGTCAAAGACGCCTTGATGCGTCTCCCCGTCAGCGCCGACCAAACCGGCGCGGTCAATGCCGATAAATACATTCGCGTTTTGACGGCAGATGTCATGGACGACCTGATCGTACGCCCGCTGCAAAAAGGTCGAATAAATCGCAAGAAACGGCTTCATGCCTTGGAGCGCCATTCCAGCCGCCATCGTCGCCGCATGCTGTTCTGCGATTCCGACATCAAACATGCGTTCAGGGAATTCTTTCGCAAACCCTTCCAGTTTGGAGCCGACCGGCATGGCCGGTGTAATGGCGACAATTCTGTCATCCTCACGTGCCAGCTCCTGCACGGTGCCGCTGACAAGTCCGCTCCATGAAGGCGCCGCGGCTTTCGGCTTGACGAAATCACCCGTATTGATTTTATAAGGACCCGTTCCGTGCCATGTGCCGATTGTGTCGGTCTCAGCCGGTTTATAGCCTTTGCCCTTTTTCGTGATGACATGTAACAGGACAGGGCCTTTCGTTTTTTTGGCGTATTGCAGGTTTTCAAACAGTTCGTGGTAGGAATGACCATCAACCGGGCCTAAATACGTAAAGCCCAGCTCTTCAAAAAACATGCCTGACACAAGCATATATTTCAAACTGTCTTTTATCCGTTCAGCTGTGGCGGCCAATTTTCCGCCGACGGCCGGGATGCGCTTAAATAAATATTCAAGCTCGTCTTTTACCCATTGATATTTGCCGGCCGTGCGAAGCCGTCCCAGCATAGAATGAATCGCCCCGACATTCGGCGCAATGCTCATCTCATTATCATTCAGGATGACGATCATGTCTTTTTTCTCATCACCGATATGGTTCAGCGCTTCAAGCGCCATTCCTCCGGTTAAAGCGCCGTCTCCGATAATCGGGATGATATATTCTTTCGATCCTTTAATATCACGGGCGGCAGCCATTCCCATCGCGCCTGAGAGCGAGGTTGAGCTGTGGCCTGTTTCCCATACGTCATGTTCGCTTTCGCTGCGTTTCGGGAAACCGCAAAGCCCTTTATATTGGCGCAAGGTTTCAAACTCCTTGCCGCGTCCGGTTAACAGTTTATGAACATAGGACTGATGTCCGACATCCCATAAAAATTTATCTTTCGGACTGTCAAATTCTTTGTGAAGCGCAATTGTCAGCTCGACAACCCCGAGGTTCGGCCCGATATGGCCGCCAGAGGCAGACAGCGATGTGATGAGGAAATTGCGGATCTCCTCACTCAGCTCTTCCAGCTGTTCAATTGACATCTTTTTAAGAAATGACGGGTCCTGTATTGATAAAAGATCCAAAGCGGATCAACTCACTTTCAGCATGAATTTCTGCAAATTAAACAGTGTCTTTTTGAAAAAAGAAAAAGACTCCCTTTGTATTTTCATCGAAACTGCTTACATTTTACCATAGGAGCGGCAGCCCCTTCAAATCAGGACCGTTTTTAATGATCTCTCGCCGCGATTAAATCACAGAGGTCATGCAGCAGTTCTTTCTGAAGAGAAAGGCCGCTGATGATCTGTTTCGCCTCGCTGATATGATACGCAAGCTTTTCTTTCGCGCCTTCAAGCGTTAAAAGCGACGGATACGTTGATTTTTCGTTCGACGTATCTGAGCCGACCGGTTTGCCGATCCTCTCCTCATGCCCTTCAATATCAAGGATGTCGTCTCTGATTTGAAATCCGATGCCGATATGGCTGCTGAACAGACGCAGCTTTTCGACTTCATCCTCCGGCGCATCTGCCAAAATGGCGCCCGCCGTCACGGAAAAACCGAGGAGCTTGGCCGTTTTCCGCTCGTGGATGGATTCCAGCTCCTCAAGCGTTATCCGCTTTTGTTCCGCTTCCATGTCGGCAGCCTGTCCGCCGACCATTCCTTCCGTTCCCGCCGCGCTGATCAGCTCATCGACGAGACGGAGTCGTTTTTCTGCTGAAACCGCCTCAGACACATGAGATGTGATCAGTTTAAAGCTTTCTGTCAGAAGCCCGTCTCCGGCCAATACGGCTGCCGCTTCTCCGAAGACTTTATGGTTTGTGGGCTTTCCCCGGCGCAGATCATCATCGTCCATGCAAGGCAGATCATCATGGATTAAAGAATACGTATGAATCATTTCGACAGCGCATCCGACCGGAATCCCGTCTTTTTCATCTTTTCCGTAAGCATTCAGAACGGCTAAGACGACGAGGGGGCGCAGCCTCTTTCCGCCCGCTTCCAAAGAATACAGCATAGATTTTTTGAGGGTTTCCGGCATCGCAAGCCGTTCTGTATACAAAGAAAGCTGCTGTTCAATCAGTTGTTTGCGCGATGCTAAAAATGCGTCCAGTTTATTTGTCACCTTCGTCTTCCTCCTGAACGCTGAAAGGTGCAAGTTCGCCGTTATCTTTTAAAATAAAGTCCATTTGCTTTTCGACATGCTGAAGCTTTTCATGGCACATTTTTGAAAGGGCCATCCCTTCCTGAAAATAATTAATCGCCTGCTCCAGCGGCACGTCTCCTTCTTCAAGCTTTGCCACAATGCCTTCAAGGCCTTTCATCGCCTCTTCAAATGTCAGCTCTTCACTTTTTTTGGTTTCTGTCATTATCGTTCGCCTCTCTTTTGCAATACTTCACACGTCAGAACGCCGTCTGTCATCTTTACTTCAAGCGTATCATTTTGTTCCACTTGATCAACGCTTTTGATCAGCTCTTTGTCTTTATAGGCCAGGCTGTATCCTCTCTCCATCACCTGAAGGGGACTTAATGCATTCAGTTTACCAAGAACCGTCTGAAACTGCGAATGAAGCTGCTTCAACTGGACATTCATGCTTCGGGCGAGCTGATTTGAGCGCTCCTCGTACCGTTTTTTCGCCTGTTTCAGCTGGGTTTCAGGGTGAAGCGCCGTTAATCTGTACGTATTCCGCTCCAGCTGCCTTTGTTTCCTGTCCGTAAGCCCTGTGAGCTGTGATTGGAACTGCTGATACAAAAGGTCAAACTGCTGTTCTTTTTGGGTATACAATCGTTTCGGAAAACGGAACGCGTAGGATGACTGGAGCGATTGAACCCGTTCTTTTTTCTTGCTGATATGCTGCTGCATCGCTCTTGTCAGGCGGACTTCCGCCGTTTTTGTCCGTTCCATTAAGTCCGTCGTGTGGGGGACGGCGATTTCTGCCGCTCCTGTCGGCGTTGCCGCCCGGATATCCGCGACGAAATCACTGATTGTAAAATCTGTTTCATGTCCGACGGCTGATATAATCGGAATGGCGGAAGCAAAAATCGCCCGGGCCACGATTTCTTCGTTAAATGCCCACAATTCTTCGATCGAGCCCCCTCCCCTTCCGACGATCAGGACGTCACACATTTTTTGTGCATTGGCTTCTTCAATGCGCTTCACAATCGATCTGCTGGCATTTTCACCTTGAACGAGCGCGGGAAGCACAATGACTTTCACAAGGGGGTATCTTCTTTTGAGTGTGGTAATGACGTCTCTGACGGCTGCTCCCGTCGGTGACGTGACGACCCCGATCGTGGCCGGAAAAGCGGGGATGGCCTGCTTATGCCGGTCATCAAACAACCCTTCGCCGGCAAGTTTTTTCTTTAATTCTTCATATGCTAAGTAGAGCGCCCCCACACCGTCCGGCTGCATTTCTTTCGCGTACAGCTGATAGCTTCCGCTCGGTTCATAGACGGAGATGCCGCCTCTTACGATGACCTTCATTCCGTCTTCTGGCTTAAACGCAAGCCTCGAACTTTGCCTCTGAAACATGACGGCCTGCATGCGGGCATGCTCATCTTTTAATGTAAAATAGATGTGGCCTCTCGTATGAATTTTAACATTGGAGAGCTCACCCTTAATCCAAATGTCTTCAAGATGAGGGTCCACATCGAATTTTCGTTTAATGTATTTGGTCAGCGCGGAAACCGTGACATATGCCGCTTCACTCACATCCTGCACTCCTTTCATAAAGGCTTTTTGCCCTAAACTAAGAAAACCCGCTCTGGCTGAAAGGAGCCTTAAGAAGCGGGTATCGTGCTCATTGTCACAATTTTTGTGACTGTCTCCGGTTATCTATGATAACGTACGTCTGGCAGATTTAACAGTATTATGCGCAAGCATTGTGATGGTCATCGGACCTACTCCGCCCGGCACCGGCGTAATGAAAGATGCTTTTTCTTTCGCTTCATCAAACTGAACGTCTCCGCAGAGTTTTCCGCTTTCGAGACGGTTGACGCCGACATCAATGACAATGGCGCCCTCTTTGATTTGATCGGCTTTGATGAAGTTCGCTTTACCGACCGCTACCACAAGAATATCTGCTTTTTTCGTATGCTCAGACATATTTTTCGTGCGGGAATGGCAATATGTGACGGTCGCGTTTTCGTTCAGCAGCAGCTGGCCGACCGGTTTACCGACAATATTGCTTCGTCCGACTACAACAACTTCTTTGCCGGAAAGATCTACGTTCGTCTTTTTCAATAACTCGACAATTCCGTGCGGCGTGCATGGAAGAAATGTATCTTCGCCAAGCAGCATTTTCCCGACGTTGAGAGGGTGGAAACCGTCAACATCCTTATCAGGGGAGATCCGCTCGATTACGGCTTTTTCAGAAATATGATCCGGGAGCGGCAGCTGGACGAGAATGCCGTGGAATTCCGGATTTTGATTATACTGATCAATCACTGTTAAAAGCTCCGCCTCGGTTAAGCTTGAGTCAAAGCGGTCAAGCTTAAATTTCATTCCCATTGTTTCAGCGGCTTTTTTCTTGCCTGTCACATATGAAACAGAAGCGGGATCGTCTCCGATTAAAATGACCGCCAATCCAGGCACTACGCCTTGTGCTTTCAGCTCTTCTACTTCTTTTGCCAATTGTTCGCGTTTTTCTTTAGCCGTTTCTTTTCCGTCGATGATTGTTGCAGTCATTTTCTTTCCTCCTATGATTCGATATCAGTTTTAATGTTAGAAAGAACCCCGTTTACGAATTTTGCAGCTTTATCGTCGCCGAACCGTTTTGCCAGCTCGATTGCTTCGTTTAATGACACGTTAGCAGGAATGTCGTCAGAATAAACCATTTCATACACCGCCAGACGCAGGATCGCGCGGTCTACGTTTGCAATCCGGTCAAGCTTCCAATTGACGAGATGGCCGGAAATCATTTCATCAAGCTGAACCTGATGTTCGATCACTCCGTACACCAGCTGTTCAAAGAAGGCATCTGTTTTTTCACCATCAAGCGCGTGCTCAATGGCATCGTTCGGTGCAATATCGCTGACATCAATCTGAAAAAGTGCCTGCAAAGCTTTTTCTCTAGCTGTTCTTCTTTTCATTTTCTTTCTCCTTCAGATCCGCTTTATCCGCTTGTCGTTAAGCTTAAAGAGATCATAACATATTTTTTTCTCAATCGCATGTCGAAATTTAGGTTTTTTCACCCTAATGCCGAATATTTTCACAAACCGTATTAATTTCATTCGGATTTCACAGCATGAAGAAACTCGGCTGCCGTTTGTAAGCCGGCTTTCTTCATGCCTGAAATGACGGGAAACGTATAAAAAACCAAAGGGCTGCCCATCCCCTTGGTTTTTATACGCTCATTACATTTCTTCGTCGATTTCGACTTCTTGGGCTTTCGTGTCAAATTGAATGCCGACGATATGAATATTGATTTCATTAATGGTCAGAGACGTCATGTTTAATAAGGTTTGGCGGATATTCTCCTGAACGCTTGCCGCCACTTTCGGGATCGAGATCCCGAATTGAACGACGCAATAGACGTCGATGGTAATCCCGTCATCGGCTAAATCGACCTTTACGCCTTTGCCGTGATTGATTTTGCCGAAGCGTTCTACGACGCCCGTGGCGAAATTGCCGCGCATTTCAGCAACTCCTTCAACTTCGGAAGCGGCGATGCCGGCAATGACTTCAATGACCTCAGGAGCAATTTCAACCTTGCCTAAATGAGCCTCATCATGATCCATTTTAAGCACACTGTTGTCTTCCATTCAATTCACCTCCCGCAAAAATTATGAGCCCATTACATCATATGTTTCTAAAAACTTTGTATTAAACTCTCCGCTGACAAATGTTTCGTGTTCAAGCAGTTTCAAATGGAACGGAATCGTCGTTTCAATACCTTCAATCACGAATTCGCTCAGCGCGCGTTTCATCCGTGCGACTGCCTCATCACGCGTTGTTCCGTATGTGATGACTTTAGCAATCATACTGTCATAGTACGGCGGGATCGAGTAGCCGGGATATGCGGCTGAATCCACGCGTACACCGAGTCCGCCCGGCGGCAGGTACATGTTAATTTTACCGGGTGAAGGCATGAAGTTTTTCGCAGGGTTTTCAGCGTTGATGCGGCATTCAATCGCCCAGCCGTTAAATTCAACATCTTCCTGTCTGAGCGAAAGCTCCTGTCCGGATGCCACTTTGATCTGTTCTTTGATCAGATCCGTTCCCGTCACCATTTCTGTGACAGGGTGCTCTACTTGAATACGCGTGTTCATCTCCATGAAGTAGTAGCGCTGTTCTCTGTAGTCATAGATGAATTCTACTGTGCCGGCTCCCGTGTAACCGACGGCCTTCGCTGCTTTTACCGCTGCTTCACCCATCTGCTCCCTGATTTCAGAATCAAGCGCAGGTGACGGTGACTCTTCAAGAAGTTTTTGCAGACGTCTTTGGATAGAACAGTCACGCTCTCCGAGATGGATCGTGTTTCCGTAATTATCCGCAAGCACCTGAATTTCAACATGGCGGAAATCTTCTATGTACTTCTCGATGTACACACCCGGATTTCCGAATGCCGTAGCGGCTTCCTGCTGGGTAATCTCAATGCCTTTGATCAATTCTTCTTCTGTGCGTGCGACCCGGATGCCTTTTCCGCCTCCGCCCGCAGTGGCTTTTATAATGACAGGATACCCAATTTCACCTGCAAGCGAAACCGCTTCTTCCGTATTTTTTATGATTCCTTTTGAACCGGGCACAATCGGCACGCCCGCCAGCTGCATCGTGTCGCGGGCGATATCTTTTGTTCCCATTTTTGAAATGGCGTCAGCCGTAGGGCCGACAAACGTTACGTTTAATTCTTCGCACAGCTCGGCAAAGTCGGCGTTTTCAGCTAAAAACCCGTATCCCGGATGAATCGCATCCGTGCCGGTCAGCTTTGCGACGCTGACGATGTTCGTTACATTTAAATAGCTTTCTTTTGATGTTTTCGGCCCGATACAAAAAGCCTCATCGGCCATTTGGACATGCAGGGCGTCTTTATCTGCCTCAGAATAAACGGCTACAGTTTCAATGCCCAGCTCTTTGCAGGCCCGGATGATTCTGACGGCGATTTCTCCTCGGTTGGCGATCAATAGCTTTTTAATCATAATAGCAGGTCTCCTTACTCAGCTTTTACAAGAAATAGAGGTTGTCCGTATTCGACCAGCTGGCCGTTTTCAACTAACACTTCAACGATTTCTCCTTTTACTTCGGCTTCAATCTCGTTAAAGAGTTTCATTGCTTCTACGATACAAACAACTGTATTTTCGCTCACTTTTGAACCTTGGTTTACGTAAGGGCCGGCTTCCGGCGATGAAGAAGCATAAAACGTTCCGACCATCGGAGACGTAATTTTGTGCAGGTTTTCGTCTTGTTTCGGCGCTTCCTGAGCAGGAGCGGCTTCACTCGCTTCCGGTTTTGCAGCCTGCGGAGCAGGTGCGTAAGCGGCGGGAACGGCTTGGGCTTGTCCCGTTACATTCACTGCCGGCGCTTCATTTTTTTTCAGTTTGAGGCTTACGCCTTCAATTTCGTAAACAAATTCGTCGATGGAAGATTCATCGATTCTTTTTATCAGTTCATGAATTTCGTTGATTTTTAACATCAGTTTCCACTCCTATGTATAAAAAATAGAAATTTATGGGTTGCTACTAAAAGTACATACTATGTTTATCTTACAGGAGCGCTTGTGTAAATTCAACACTGATCTAAAATGACATCAGAAAAGCCCGCAGCGGGTGCGGGCGGTTCAGGTCTCTTATTTTGTCGGTTCAAACGTGACGGCGACGTCTTTCATCGTCTTGATTTCTTTTTCCACCAGGTCAATGATAGCGGAAGCTTTTGCGTTTGAATGTTTGTCAGACATGACGGTAATGTTGATTTTGTCTCCTTCAGCATCCACGAGCGCATCTTTGTAGCCTTGTGTTTTAATCAGCGTTTCCAGCTGTTTTTCCGTCCCTTCAGCATTGCTCAGCGCCGTCATTTTATCGTAGGCTTCGCTTTTTTCCTTTGCGGTCGCATCATCGCTTGAAACAATGCTGTTTAACTGTTCCCTTTCTTTGCTTCTCGCGTCTTCAAGCTCCATGCGGTATGCGGTAAATAAGTTTTCATCAGCTGTTTCTGTGGCGACCGATCCGTCTTTGTCCGAAGCTTCGGCTGATGTTTCTTTATCCTCTTTTGTGCCTTTAGAATCTTTCGTTCCTTTTGTACCGTCTTCTTTTTCCGTGCCGCTTCCGCTCTTATCTTTCGTTTCAGGAGCCGGCGTTTTTTCAGTGGCGACTTCTCCGCTGCTTTTTTCGCTTTTCATCTGCACGGCATTTTTGCTTTCCGGCGACATAATATAATAAACACTTAATACCACGACGAGACTGAGCATTGTTAAAAGCCAAACCGTTTGTTTTTTCAGCATGATTTATGAATCCTCCTTGATTTTTTTAGGGGCAACCGCTACACGGTAGCTCGGAACATCAAGCACCCTTGTGACGGCATCAATGATGGTTTTTTTTATTTGAACGTTGTCCACTCCCTGAGCGACAACGAGTACACCGCGGATATCGGGCTTTTTCGTCTGGACGACGACCGGGGTTTCCTGATCCCCGTTTCGAATCATGACAATTTGTTCTTCAGAGGTTTGATCGGTTACGCTTCTTTTGCCGCCTTCTTTATCGGTTTCTTCAGTGGTGGTGTCTTTTTTCGTTTTATTTTTCTCAAACACTTTCAAAGATGTTGCGTCTACGTTTACGACAATTGAGACATCCTCCACGCCGATAATCGTTTCAAGGATTTCTTTCAGCTGGTTTTCATAGTCTCTTTCGTAATCATCGATCGTGGTTTTTGCGCTGCCGTCTTTCGATGCCTTAAAAACGGGTGCGCTTTTTTGCCCGCTTTTGTCTTCCGTTCGGCCGGACATGACGGTCTGCACCGCTTGGTCCTTCCCGGTATTCTCCGGTGAAGAGAACAGCTGGCTCACCAGCATAAAAGATACCCCGAGCACAAACACGAACAGAAAGTAATGATATTTTGTCAGTTTTGGTTTTTCTCCGTCTTTCGCCTGTCCGATCATCAGCTGTTTTTTGAGTATGGTCCATAGTCCGTTTTTATTCATGGCCGTTTTTCTCCCCGCCTTCCATATAAACCGTAATTTTCTCACTGCCGATTTCCCATATATCCGCAAGTTTTTCTTTGATGTCTGCGGCCTCTTTTTTGTCGGCTGCGCCTTCCGGTTCGTATTTGCGGTCTGTGCGGATGTCGATCGGTGCGACGGTTTGCACGGTTTTTTCAGAAGATGGGGCCATATACACGCTGATCGTTTTTACATCTTCTTCTGAACGAACCTGTTCTTCCGCTGTAAGGCGGATGTCGTCTATTTTGTATTCGTCATGACTGAACATCTCCTCCGCTTTCTTTTTTAGTTGGACAGCCATTTCTTCTAAAACATATGCGCGGTTTGATGCTTGTATTTCTTTTTTTTCTGATTTAATTTGATTTTTTATATCAGCGGATTGAGATTGCTCTTGTTTTGTCAAATAATCGAAGATGATTTCCGGGTCTGTTTTGAAAAGTTTGAATATCGGGTTGAGCATGACAATGATTAACAGCAGGCTGACAACCATCTTTGCGTATTTTTGCATACTGGAGCTGGGCAGCAGCATGTCGATGACGATGGCGAATAAGATAAATAAAATAATGCTTGTCAGCCATTCTGTTAAAAAGCTCATATCCAATGGGCCTCCTTTATTTCATCATCATAGTGAGGTTGCCTGCTGTAATAATGACTGTGATGCTGAGGAAAAACATGAGAGAGACGATGGCGAGCGCCGCGAAAATATACAGTACGCTTCTGCTGATGACGCCGAGGCACGTAATGACGGGCCCGCCTCCGAGCGGCTGCAGAATAGCGGCCGCGAGCTTATAAATAAAAGCGAGCGAGAGCACTTTGATCGCCGGAAACGCGGAGATGCAGATCAAAATTCCGACTCCGAGGATTCCCACGGTGTTTTTTAATAGGAGCGAGGCGCTGATGACCGTATCCGTCGCATCCGTAAACATCCGGCCGAGTACGGGAATAAAATTGCCTGTTATAAATTTTGCAGTCCTGAGCGTAATCCCGTCCGTCACGGCAGCCGAAGCCCCCTGTACGGAGATGACGCCGAGAAACACGGTGAGAAATACGGCAAGCGCGCCGATCGCGATATTTCTGAGCAGATTGGCAAGCTGCGTGACTTTATATTGATCCGTCATCGTGCTGACGATGCTTAAAATCGCTGACAGGAAGATAAGCGGCATGACGATGTTTTGAATGAGAAGGCCGCTCGTATTCATCAGAAATAAAATAACGGGGTGAAAAAAAGCTGCGGAGACGGCTCCCCCGGAAGACGCCAAAAGCGCGAGTAAAAGCGGGATGAGCGCGAGAATGAAGCTTGTCATCGTCTGGATCGCTTCACTGGCATAATTGACGGCAACATGAAAGCTGTTTAAAGCGAGAATAATCAGCACCATGTAGACGATTGCATAAGCCACTTTGCTGACGGTGCTCTGCTGGAACGCATTTTGCAGGAGCTGCAGAATGACACAAAAAATGGTGAGAAGAATCAAAGTTCCCAGAAGCTTTCCGTTTGCGAGCACTTCATGAAACAAGTATGAAAATAAAGCCTTTAGCCATGCCTCCGGCGAGAACGTTTTTTCTCCGTTAATAAAGTCGATGATGCTTCCCTTTTGGCTTTCAGGCAGAAGACCGCCGTATTCTGTCATGATGTCGTCCCAAAACTTTCCGATGCCTTCTGTTTTCAGCGCTTCGGCCTGCTTTTTCGCCACTTCATCAGCAGATTCTTGGTGAACTGCGGTTTCCTGCGACGCACCGTCTGTTCCGGCAGCTTGTACACATTCAGTCTGAAAAAATAAGAGGATGAACAAAAAAGCTCCCGCCCACCGAAAGCGCTTCATTTTTTGTGCCCCCCTTTCCATTTTATTTTTGATCAAGAAGGAATAAGTCCGAGAATCGTTTCAATAATGACGGTGAGTATCGGCACGGCCATTACCAGTATCAAAATTTTTCCGGCCAGCTCTATTTTCGAAGCGATCGCTCCCTGGCCCGCATCCTTTGTAAGCTGCGCTCCGAATTCAGCGATGTAGGCGATGCCGATAATTTTTAAAATGGTTTCCACATAGACCATATTGACATTTGCATTGACGGCTATTTTTTCTATCATTCTGATAATGTCGTAAATCTGGTCGATGAGATAAAGAAAGATCACGCAGCCGCTGAAGACGACAATCATAAACGCGAAAGTCGGTTTCTGTTCTTTTACGATCAGGGAGAGAAATGTGGCGATCAGGCCTAAACCTACAATTTGAACAATCTCAATCTGTAAGCCCCCCTATCCTTGGAATAGAAACACAGCTTTGATCTTTTTGAACAGGTCATCGACAATCGTCGCCACCATAAATAAAATATAGATAAAGCCAAGCAGCGTCACCCATTGGGCGTATTCTTTTTTTCCCATTTGGTCAAGTATGGTGTGCAGAAACGCAACCACGATACCGACTCCGGCGATTTGAAAAATGACATTTACGTCGACTCCCATTTTATGTTTGCTCCCCTCATGTTTACATCAATAGAAGAATGAGTAACAGTCCGGCTAAAAATCCTAAGCTTTTCACCATTTTTTCATTTTTCGCCTGCGCCCGTCCGGCATCCGCTTCCGCCGCTTCCAAATGTGTAAGCGCAAGCTTGATATGTTTCTGCTGAGAAACACGGTCATGGAGCCCGAGCGTCTCTCCGAATTGCTTCAGCACATCATATTCGCTTTTTTTCATCGCCATGGACGACCAATTATGTTTCAAGCTCTGTTCCCAAGCCGTTTTGGCGGAATCGCATCCCTGCTCAAGCCTTCTGCTGAAAGCTTGAAACAATAACGATACAGGTTTGGAAAGCTGTGCAGCAATTTGTCCCGAGGCGGTATGCAGCGGTGTATGCCCGAACATGATTTCCGCTTCAAGCGATTGGAGCGCCGCGCGCAGCTGACGGATCTGCCTCGGCCTTTCTATATACATTTTGGCGATCTCAAATCCGGTCCAAGTCGTCGCTGTCAGAATAAACACGGCACCCAAAAGCTTCAGCATGTCATCACGCTTTCAGCATGTGGAACAGGTTCCCCATCCTTTCCGTACATCCTGCTGATCGTTCCCGGACCGCGGCGCCTTGACAGTTCAACATACCGGTCAAACACGTTTTCCTCCCAAAGCATTTTCAGCGACGGCCTCTTGACCAAGTCTTTCATATTCCACCCGTGCGCAGATACGATGACGGATACGCCCGCATGGAGCGCCTCCAGCAGCGCTTGTGAGTCTTCCATTCTCCCGATTTCATCCACAATTATGACATCAGGACTCATAGAGCGAATCATCATCATCAGCCCTTCCGCCTTCGGACAGGCATCAAGGACATCGATTCTGCGGCCGAAACTGTGCTGGGGAATGCCCCGCAGGCAGCCGGCAATTTCCGAACGTTCATCTACGATACCTGTCTTTTTTGCGGGAATGCGTTTTGATCCGGTGCTGGAAAGCCGGGCCAAATCACGAAGCAAAGTCGTTTTCCCCGTTTGCGGAGGACCGATGATCAGCGTATTCAGCCAGTTTTCTTTCCATAAGAAAGGAATGAGCGGTTCTGCGATTCCCAGCTTCTCCCGGGCGATTCGGATATTAAAAGAAGTAATATCCCGGAGTCCTTTGACGGCTCCGTTTTCGACGATGACTCTTCCGGCCAGCCCCACACGGTGGCCTCCTCTGATTGTGATATATCCTTTTTTCAGCTCTTCTTCCAGCGTGTACATACTGTAATTGCTGAGCCGGCTGAGGATCAGCTGTGCGTCGCCGGCCGTACAGACATATGACAAATACAAAGGTTGTCCTTTTTGGATCAGTTCAACCGGCCTGTCGACGCGGATTCTGATTTCTTCTGTATCCCGCCTCGCTTCTTCGGGCACGGCGGAGATGGCATCTCTCAATAATTCAGGGAGAACCTCTGTAATCTCATTCAATAGAGTCTCCTCCTTTTTTACCGATTGGCTTCTTTAAAATGTATGATCCGGGACAGACTTTATGACACCCCGGCCCTCTATTTATGCACACCGGCCAAAATCAGCACCACTCCCGCAAAAATCAATATTAATTTTGCATATGAGAGCTGTCCGGCAATCTGATAAATGCCGATCGTCATTGTGATGATAAAGATCAGCGGGCCGACGATTGCCAAAATACTATTCACCACAACCGCCTTTCTGATGTCGTTTGTCAAAAGCATGATAATAGCGGCCGATAATTCAATGAGCGAGGACAAAACTCGTAAACCGGCCATCGTTAAAACAGTAGAATTGATTGAACCAAACAAAAATTTCATTGCAATCCCCCAACTTCAAGCATTTTGTTACACTATATGCTCTAGCTGACGGAAGTAGTCTCACTATTTTCATATAGAAGAAAGATTCAGGCAGAACGCAAAAAAAGCCTGCCCCGTAAAAGGAGCAGACTCCGAATTTCTTTGACTACGCTCTTGACACGTAAGAGCCGTCTGATGTATTTACAACCAGCGTATCGCCTTCGTTCACGAAAAACGGTACGTTTACGACAAGACCTGTTTCCGTTTTGGCAGGTTTTGTGCCGCCTGACGCCGTGTCGCCTTTAATTCCCGGCTCTGTTTCAACAACTTTCAGTTCAACTGTGTTCGGCAGTTCAATACCGAGCGTTTCAGACTGATACATCATGATGTGCACAGACATATTTTCCAGAAGATATTTCAATTCTTCTTCGATTTGGTTTTCGTTCAATTCAAGCTGTTCATATGAGCTTGTATCCATGAACACGTGCTGATCGCCGTTGGCATAAAGATACTGCATCGTTTTTGTTTCGATTTGAGCTTTCGCGACTTTTTCACCTGCACGGAATGTTTTCTCCTGAATAGCGCCCGTGCGGAGGTTACGCAATTTAGAACGGACAAATGCCGCTCCTTTTCCCGGCTTTACGTGCTGGAAGTCAACGACGCGCCAAATGCCGCCGTCTACTTCAATCGTTAGTCCTGTACGAAAATCGTTAACTGAAATCATGTTTGATGTCCTCCTATATTCCGATCACAAAATAATTAATTCTTTAGGGGAATGCGTAATTGTCCGGTTGCCGTCGTCAGTGATGATGATATCATCTTCGATTCTTGCGCCCCCAACTTCCGGTATGTATATGCCCGGCTCAACCGTTACCGCCATGCCCGGCTCAAGAACGGCCGATGACCTGAGAGACAGCCCCGGTGATTCATGGACTTCCATTCCAAACCCGTGTCCTGTCGAATGGCCGAAATACTGTCCGTAGCCTTTTGCGGTGATGTGATCCCTCGTCAGGGCGTCCGCTTCTTTTCCCGTCATGCCGGGTTTAATATGCAGGACACCAAGCGCTTGGGCATCGTATACGACCTGATAAATCTCTTTCAGTTTATCACTTGGCTCTCCGACCGCGACGGTGCGTGTGATATCAGAACAATAGCCTTTATAATAAGCGCCGAAATCGAGCGTGACCAAGTCTCCCTTTTCAATCAATTTGCCGCTTGCCACTCCGTGGGGAAGGCTGGATCTGACTCCCGAGGCGACGATCATATCAAAGGAAGAGCCGTCTGCTCCTTGACGTCTCATATAAAATTCAAGCTCGTTTGCAACTGAAATCTCTGAGATGCCTGGTTTGATAAACGTCAGAATATGTTCAAACGCATCATCCGCAATCTTCGCAGCTTCCTCTAATATCTTAATCTCTTCACTTGACTTAATCAAGCGCAACTTTTCAACGGAATCCGCGACGGGAACCATCTCCGCTTCCTGCAGCACAGCTTGGTAGGATGCATATGTTCCGTACGTCATGCTGTTTTGCTCGAAGCCGAGTTTTTTAATGCCGTACTCAAGAATCGTATCCGCAGCCGTTTGGATTAAGCTTCCGCCGTGCTCGATAATGTCAAAACCCTTCACTTGCGTCTTCGCCTGCTCGGTGTAACGGAAATCCGTGATAAATGCCGCACGTTCTCTCGATATGACCGCAAGGCCTGACGAACCCGTAAATCCCGTCATATACTGCAGATTGGCGGAGCTTGTCACCAACATTCCGTCTATATCCAGCTGACCGAAAAGATTTCGCAATTTCTCAAGTTTCATTCCCTTTCTCCTCCTCGCCGATTCTTGACTGCCGCCTGACAACGCGGGAGCATCCCCGCCCGGTTTTCAGCATAAAAAATGTTCACTTCTCGTGAACATTTTACCATACCGGACAGGGATTATACACTTATTCACTTGTTGCCGAGCGCCCTTGCAAGCTTGTCTGACGTAAGTTCATTGTAGTTGAAGGAAATTGAGTAGCCGACAAACAAACCGTACAGAATGTAAAGGCAAAGCGTCGTCACGATTGTATCTGATTTCAATTCAGTGACGGATTTCACATCTTCGAAAATCGGATTGAATAAGAAAAAAACCGCACACCATAAAATGATGCCGTACACCATCCCCGGCCACATGGTTTTAAAACGTTTCAGGCAGACGAAATAAATGAACGCCCCGGCAATTGAAATGAATCCGATGACAACGATGCTGACCATCGTGCCGAGCCATTGTTTTTTCCATTCTCCGATCATAAACGGCTGAAGAATCATGTTGGGGCTGATCTCTGAAAAATGAAAGACATACCCGAGATAGCCGATCAAACTCCAAAATACACCGCCGGCAAATCCGATACCGCAAATTCTGCCGGTAAATGAAACAGGCTGCTGATCATCATCCTGCTTCTTTTTTTCTTCCTGTTCTGAATGTTTTTCGCTTGTCATCATGGCACCTCCAGTCATAGACTGCCCCAAAATTGAAAAGTCATAAAAAGCTGCGCCATATTTTCATTCAATGAGTAAAATCTAAAGAAACGGGGTATACTGCCTGTAGAAAAAGCATTGATTTTCCGGCTGTCTAACTAGAGGTTTACCGAGGTTTCCTGTACAATAGAGTGAAAGGAAATGGTTAGTAAATCCTAAGAAAACAGGCAGGTTGATAAACAATGTCCAAACAAAAAACGCCCCCTGCATACGGCGGGCAGGCTGTCGTTGAAGGAGTCATGTTCGGCGGCAGAAAAAATTATGTTACCGCCATCCGCAGGAATGACGGAAGCATTGATTTTTTCAAGCTTCCGAGAGTGCCGAACGCCAAGCTTTCGGCTTTAAAAAAGATTCCTTTTTTGCGGGGAATCGTCGCCATCATTGAGGCGAGCGCCAACGGCACAAAGCATTTAAACTTTTCCAGCGAACGATACGGGCTTGATCCTCAGGATGACGCCAAGCTGGAGCAGGAAGATAAGAAGGGTTCTGGCTTATCGATGTTTTTCAGCTTGGCGGTGATCGGCGTTCTGTCGTTTTTGTTCAGCAAATTCGTTTTTACGCTCGTCCCGGTCTTCTTAGCGGAGCTTGTAAGGCCCGTATTTTCCTCAGACGCCGCACAGATCGGAATCGAAAGTCTGTTTAAGCTTATTCTGCTTCTCGGCTACATTTATTTTTTATCAATGACGCCGTTAATTAAAAGAGTGTTTCAATATCATGGAGCCGAACATAAGGTCATAAACTGTTATGAACAGAATTTGCCAATTACAATAGAAAATGTTCAGAAACAGTCACGGCTTCATTACCGTTGCGGTTCAAGCTTTATTTTATTTACGATCATTGTCGGCATGTTCGTCTATTTACTCGTTCCGACAGATCCGCTTTGGGTGCGGATTTTAGACAGGATTGCGCTTATACCGGTCGTTCTCGGCATCTCCTTTGAAGTGCTCCAGCTGACGAACAGAGTGCGGAATATCCCCGTTTTGAAAGTGCTCGGTTATCCCGGCCTGTGGCTGCAGCTTTTAACGACAAAGGAACCGGCGGATGACCAGGTCGAGGTTGCCATAGAAAGCTTTAACGAGCTTCTCAGACTGGAAGACATTTCAGAACAGAGCGAAAAACCGTCTCACAACGTAATCTGAACCGTTACCGTTATTATTTTGGAGGTGGGCAGTTATGAATCATCGTGTACAACCTTTTTTTGCTGTATTAATAGCGCTTGGCGCATTCGGTTTCATTTATGCGGCGGTAACCAACCCCGGGCAGATGATTTCAAGAGCGATCACCGTTATTATCGCAGGCATCATTATTTATTTTATCGTGAGGACGGTCCTGAACCGCCGCACCGGCCGTGACGGAACCGCTTTCAGAAAAGCGGCCAGACAATCGCGGCTCCGAATGAAGGAGCAAAAAGCGAAGCACCGCGCCGGACACAGAGGCCGGGTCAGCCATTTGCGGAGCGTGCCGAGCAGCAGCAGACCGAAGCCGATGATTCTTAAGAAAAAAAGCCAGACCCAGCTTACCGTCATAGAAGGCAAAAAGAATAAAAAGAAAAACAGAGCGCTTTTTTAATAGCTCCATTGCTTCAAAAATTGCTCTGTTCTGCTTTTTCCTAGCTCAATGAGAGCTAGTTTTTTTTGCGGTGTGAGATGAAACTCCGTCGCCATCACATGTTCCACCGGAATAAAAATAATATTCTGTTCGTACTTTGTCGCGATATGCCTGGCATCATGAGCGTCTTTCATCGTTTCAAACAAAGCCCCGAACAGCTCAAAAGCGTTGCGGATTGATTTTTTCGGGCGCTCTTTTTCGTTGGGCGAAAGCGAAATTCCGATGACCGGCCGTTTGCGTTCTTTTGAATACAGCCAAATCGGGAAATTGCTTAACACGCCGCCGTCAACGACCGTCGAGGTGCCTTTTTCGGTCTTCAGTTTTATCGGTTCAAAAAAATAGGGAATGCTGCAGCTCATTCTGACGGCTCTGGCAACCGGGAACATCTCCGGATTTAATCCGTAGCGGGGAAGATCGTCAGGAAGCACGATCATCTTTCCGTTCGTCAGATCTGAAGCGATGAGACGGAGCGAGCCTTTTTTCAAATCGCCGAACGCGATGATGCCCTTCGCTTTTAATTTATCCGCAATCCATTTTTCCAGCATATCGCCTCTGTATAGTCCGAGGCGCCAATATATCGACACCCACCGCAGGATTTTCAGCGGGAGGAATGAGTATCTCTGATCAAGCAATTGCCTTCCGTCCACCTCATCTATGATGGAATGAACCTCTCTGCTCGTATAGCCCGCAGCGATAAATGCGGCAATAATTGCGCCGGCGCTTGTTCCGGCGAGCCTTTCAAAGCGAAAGCCCTTTTCTTCCAGCGCTTCATAAGCGCCGGCAAGCGCCACCCCTTTTATCCCCCCGCCCGAAAATACGCCGTCAATCTGCATAGCGCGCCCTCTCCCTTCCATCTCAAGGTGTATTATTATTTTAAGAAACGGCTGGGCGAAATAGACCAAAGAATGAAGACATTAAAAAAAGGGCGCCCCATTTCGGGCTGCCCTTTATTCACCGGGATTTTCGGTTTTTTTCTGTACGGATTTCAATTCTTTTTTCCGGCTTTCGTCATCTTCAAAATACTGAACGAGGTCGCCGATGCGGTCAATGCTGTTCCAGCTCAGATGATGTTCGATTCCTTCAACATCATTGTAAATCTTCTCTTCATCAACACCAATGATTCTTAAAAACTGCTCAAGCAATTCGTGTCTGTATACGAGCCGTTTGCCGATTTTTTTGCCTTTTGACGTCAATACGAGCCCGCGATATTTTTCATAAATCAAATACTCGTCTTTATCTAGTTTTTGAACCATTTTCGTTACAGAGGAGGGGTGGACTGCCAAAGCTTCCGCGATATCAGAAACCCGTGCATATCCTTTTTCTTCTATCAGCATATAAATCTGTTCAATATAATCTTCCATACTTGGTGTTGTCATAAGTAACCCTCCCAAAAAGCACCTTAACTTTATAAACCATTACAAGTTTACACTAACGGTCATGAAAAAACAAGGATGCTTCCGGTCTGTCAAGCCTTATTAGCGCTTATAATTCCATTCATCGGACGCGTATTTCGTCTCAGCCAGCTCATTGACAAATGCAAGCTCTTCAGACGTGAGTGTGTAGGGCTCAAGATGTATGTTCAGCCCTTCCTCAAAACCGGCTTTAAAAGCGATTCTGGCCTCATCCATCGTTACCCGTTTCGGCGCTAAGGCGTTGATGGCTACCGCTTTGTTTTTGAAATTCCGCTGCATGCGTTCACGGACTCTGTCGCTCGGATATAAAAACAGATCAAACAGCTTATCCTCATCAATGTCAAGCAGGATGGAACCGTGCTGAAGAATGACGCCTTTTTGGCGTGTCTGTGCGCTTCCGGCAACTTTCCGTCCTTCGACGACCAGTTCATACCACGAAGGCGCATCAAAGCAGACGGACGAGCGCGGATTTTTCAAGCTTTCTTTTTCTTTCTCCGTTCGCGGAATCGCAAAGCAGGCATCAAGTCCAAGGTTTCTGAATCCCTGCAGAATACCTTCTGAAATCACCCGGTACGCCTCTGTCACCGTGGCCGGCATTTCCGGGTGATCCTCTGAAACGATTACGCTGTATGTCAATTCTTTATCATGCAGAACACCCCGTCCGCCTGTCGGTCTTCTGACAAACCCGAGGCCGTGTTTATGTACTGCATCAAAGTTAATTTCCTTCTTAATATTTTGAAAATACCCGACAGACAAAGTTGCCGGATTCCAGCCGTAAAAACGGATCACCGGTGGAATTTTTTTTTGGCTGTGCCAATATAAAAGCGCTTCATCCAGCGCCATGTTAAATGCCGGGCTTTCATTCCCTGAGTCAATAAACCGCCATGTTTCTTTTTCCATACACTGAACCCTTCTTTATCGTTTTAATAAAATCAGTTTAACAAACTGCCTTGAAAATGAAAAATATTTCGTTTCATTAAGGATGACAATCGCTTCATGCTTTACTATAATAGTATTTGTCCCAAAACGTCCGGTAAGCCTTGTTTTCAGGAAGCAGGGCTTTGATTTTATAAGCTAAAGGAGTAGAATCGCATTGTCTAATATGATTGCTTTAATTATTGTTGCGGCGTTTATCGTTTATATGATCGTGTCGTATTTTTACCAGCAGCGTTTAATGAAAACACTTACGGAAGAGGAATTCCGCGCGGGCTACAGAAAAGCGCAGCTGATTGACGTCCGTGAACCGAATGAATTTGAAGGCGGCCATATTCTCGGCGCGCGCAACATTCCGCTGTCACAGCTGAAACAGCGCAAAAGTGAAATCCGTCCTGATAAACCCGTTTATCTGTACTGCCAAAACAATGTCCGCAGCGGACGCGCGGCACAGACGCTCCGCAAACACGGCTGTAAAGATATTTACAACCTGAAAGGCGGATTTAAAAAATGGGGCGGAAAAATTAAAGCAAAAAACTAATCATAAAAAAGAGCTTCCGTATAAAACGGACAGCTCTTTTTTTTACACCGTGTCAGCGGATGCCGTCAAGTGTACGTTCGTATTTTAAAACGGGCTTTCTTGCCGCCTTGGTTTCATCCATTCTTTTGACAACTGTTGTATGCGGCGCTTCCTGAACGATTTCAGGCGATTCCTCCGCTTCCCGCGCAATTTGAATCATGGCATCTATAAACGCATCTAGCGTTTCCTTTGATTCCGTTTCCGTCGGTTCGATCATGATGCTTTCTTCAACATTGAGAGGAAAATACACAGTCGGCGGATGATAGCCGAAATCCAAAAGCCGTTTGGCAATATCAAGCGTTCGTACGCCGAGCTTTTTCTGCCTTCTTCCCGATAACACAAATTCATGCTTGCAATGACGGTCATACGGGAGATCATAATAAGGCGCGAGTCTTCTCATCATATAATTTGCATTTAAAACCGCGTTTTCGGTCACAGCTTTTAAGCCGTCAGGCCCCATGGACCGGATATACGTGTAGGCTCTGACATTAATGCCGAAGTTGCCGTAATAAGGTTTTACACGCCCGATCGACTGCGGCCGGTCATAGTCAAAAGTCAAACGCCCCTCTTTTTTCGTGAGAACGGGTTTCGGCAGATACGGAATGAATTCTTTTTTCACTCCGACCGGACCTGAGCCCGGTCCTCCCCCGCCGTGCGGCCCGGTAAATGTTTTATGCAGATTAAGGTGAACGACGTCAAATCCCATATCTCCCGGTCTTGCTTTACTTAACACGGCATTTAAATTCGCTCCGTCATAATAAAGCTTTCCGCCGGCCTGATGGACGATTTCAGCCATTTCCGTAATGTTTTCCTCAAATAACCCGAGGGTGTTCGGATTCGTCAGCATCAGCGCCGCTGTTTCTTCGTTTACCGCTCTTTTCAAATCTTCAATGTCAACCAGCCCGTGCTCATTTGACTTGACGGTAATCGTTTCAAAACCGGCGACCGTGGCTGATGCCGGATTCGTACCGTGGGCTGAATCAGGGACAATCACCTTCGTCCGTCCGAAGTCTCCCCGCGCTTCGTGATAGGCGCGGATCATCATCAGGCCGGTCCATTCGCCGTGAGCGCCCGCCGCAGGCTGCAGCGTCACCTCGTCCATGCCCGTAATCTCCTCCAAGTGTCCGCTTAAATCGTATAAAAGCTCAAGCGCCCCCTGAACCGTGTCCTCGTCCTGAAGCGGATGAATGGCGGAAAAACCTGCGATCCGGGCAATTTTTTCATTTAATTTCGGATTGTATTTCATCGTACAGGAGCCGAGCGGATAAAAGCCTGAATCAACTCCGTGGTTCCTCTTAGAAAGAGCGGTATAATGCCGCATAATATCGAGCTCTGATACTTCCGGCAGCTTTGCGTCTTCATCGCGGATATAGTCACCGGGAAGAAGGCTTTCAAGCTCTGTTTCCGGCACATCAAGCTCCGGAAGGCTGTAACCGATACGCCCTTCGCGGGACATTTCAAAAATAAGCGCCTGATCTTGATTATTCATGTTGATCCCCCAATCCCGCAATAAGCGAATCGATCTCTTCTTTTGTTCTCAGCTCTGTGACGGCAATGAGCATATGCTGATTCAGTTCCGGATACGCAAGGCCTAAGTCATATCCGCCGATGATGCCGTCTTGCAGGAGCCGCCGGTTTGCTTCCTTGACGGGAAGATTCAGCCTGACGGCAAATTCATTAAATATCGGGCCATCAAATGCTACGTGTAAGCCGGCTTTTTCCGCTTGGCGTCTCGCGTAATCAGCTTTCAATATATTTTGGCGGGCCATGTCTTTGACGCCGTTTTTTCCGAGCGCCGTCATCGCGACTGAAGCCGCTAAAGCATTCAGCGCCTGATTTGAACAAATGTTAGACGTGGCTTTGTCTCTTCTGATATGCTGCTCGCGCGCCTGAAGAGTGAGAACAAAACCTCTTCGCCCGTTTTCATCCTCCGTTTGGCCGACAAGCCGGCCCGGCACCTTTCTCATCAGTTTTTTCGTTACTGCAAAATAGCCGCAGTGCGGGCCGCCGAACGCCGCAGGTATGCCGAAAGGCTGCGCGTCCCCGACGACGATATCAGCTCCGTATGCCCCGGGCGGTCTCAAAATACTGAGCGCGAGCGGGTTTGAAGAAACAATCAGCTGGCTGTTTCCTTTATGTGCGAGCGGCTCAATGTCCTTTAACGGCTCGATTTGTCCGAAGAAGTTCGGATATTGGACGATCACGGCGGCCGTTTCATCACAAACGGCATGTTCCAATGCTTCAAGATCTGTGACGCCGTTTTTCGCAGGCACCTCTACAACCTCAATATATTGGCCCTTTGCGTATGTTTTCAAAACATCCCGCGATTCCGGATGAACGGCTGCGGAAATGACGATTTTTTTCTTTTTCGTATGGCCTGACGCAAGCATCGCCGCTTCCGCCAGCGCCGTTCCCCCGTCGTACATAGAGGAGTTTGCGATATCCATTCCCGTTAATTCACAGATCATCGTTTGAAATTCAAAAATCGCCTGCAGCTCTCCTTGTGAGATTTCAGGCTGGTAAGGCGTATATGCCGTGTAAAACTCTGATCGGGATATCACATGATCGACGATAACCGGCTGGTAGTGATCGTACACTCCTGCGCCCAGAAAAGATGCATATGTAACAGCGTCTTTATTTTTCGCCGCAAGCTTCGTCAGCTCTCTCGTCAGCTCTGTTTCTGATTTTGCTTTTTTAATTTGGTAGTCTTTTTGAAACCGTACATTTTCCGGAATATCGGCAAACAGTTCATCAATTGTTTCTGCGCCGATGGCTTTCAGCATTTCTTTTTTATCCTGTTCTGTCGCGGGCAAATATCGATGCTTCATATGACTCTCCTTTTTCAGCTCTGTTTTGGACGTTTATAAAACGGTGTGCGGACAATCTTCGCTTTTACCGTTTTTTTACGGATTTCCACTTCTACTTCCGTTCCGACTTCACTGAATTCCGTTTTGATTAAGGCAAGGCCGATATTTTTCTTTAAAGTCGGAGATTGCGTGCCTGTCGTGACTTCACCGATCGGAACACCGTCTTTTTTCACGGCGTATCCGTGTCTCGGAATCCCTTTTTCAATCATCTCAAGTCCGACCAGCTTTCGCGGGGCTCCTTTTTCTTTCTGTTCGCGCAATACAGACTTCCCGAAAAAATCGGAATCTTTCTTGTGTTTCACGGCAAATCCGATTCCGGCTTCAATCGGTGTAATATCTTTCGTCAATTCCTGACCGTATAAAGCAAGCTTCGCTTCAAATCTCAGCGTATCACGGGCGCCGAGGCCGCACGGAACGAGGCCTTCATGCTCTCCCGCTGCAAGTATCTCCTTAAATAGATGAACTGCATCTTCATTACGGCAATATAACTCAAACCCGTCTTCACCGGTATAGCCTGTTCTTGAAAGCAGGACTTGTCGTCCGGCAACGTCCGCCCCATCAATAAACGTAAACGGCTTTAAGGAGGACAAATCACATTCAGTCAGCTTCGTAAGAACCGACTGAGCATTCGGCCCCTGAACAGCAAGCAGTGAAATCCCGTCAGACTGATTCGTCAGCGTGACATCGCCTTCCGCATGTTCCGTCAGCCAGGCGATGTCTTTTTCAATATTAGACGCGTTAATCACGAGCAGATAGCAGCTCTCGCTTTTCTGATAGATCAGCAAGTCATCGACCGTACCGCCGTCAGGATAACACATGGCGGTATAAAGCGCGTTTCCCGGCTTTAAATCGGCAACGTCATTTGTCATCATTTTTTGCAGAAAAGACAGGGCGTCTTTACCGGATACTTCAACTTCTCCCATATGGGACACATCAAACAGGCCCGCTTTTGTGCGGACGGCTTCATGCTCCTCTTTAATAGAAGAAAATTGAACCGGCAGCTCCCATCCTCCAAAATCAATCGTTTTTCCGCCGTATTTTTTATACACGTCATAAAGCGGTGTTCGTTTCAGCATCATCTTCCCCCTTCAGTCATTGGCGCATTGTAAAAACATATAAAAAAGGACAGAGAAACACCTCATGAAAATGAAGGTTTCTCTGTCCCGGCACCTGAAAGTTTACTTTATGAACATATCATAAAGACGTCCCCTTTGGTGGCCTGCTTCTTCTAAGTGCAGACACTCTCCAGAGTTGCGTCGAGCAAGAGTTCTTTTGCCTGAGAGATTCACTCCGCAGTTTGCTCCTTCGGCGCCCGGACGCCCATCTTTCGTCCGAGTCTCTCCCCTTGCTGTCATTCGCTCATATTTACCAATTTTATGGACATACTAAAGCAATATCTTTTAGTGAAATCATTACTTATATCCTACCACCCTCATTTACGTCCGGCAACAAAAATTATGATAAATCAGTTTTTTAAAAGAAAGGCGGTTTTGTTACATATGACAGCAGAGATCATATTTGATGCAAACTGGCCGGGAGAGTTTTCTGAGCGGCTGAAAACGGACGGTCCCTGGTCAAATTGGGAGATGTACAAACTGTCGGCTGAAGTCCAGCAGACCCTTGCCATTCCTGAATTTGAAGGGTTGAGGGCTCCTTTATACCTGCCCGATTTCACTCCGCTTCCCCATCAGCTTGAGGTCGCGCAGAAAGTCGTTGAAAAAATGAACGGCAAGGCGATTTTGGCTGATGAAGTGGGGCTCGGAAAAACGGTGGAAGCGGGCCTGATTTTAAAAGAATATATGATTCGCGGGCTGGCCAAAAAAATCCTGATTCTTGTGCCGGCATCACTCGTTTCCCAGTGGGTGAAAGAGCTTCAGGAGAAGTTTTTAATACCCGCTGTTGAACAGAAGAAAAGCTATGTGTGGGAACAGTGCGATATCGTCGTTTCTTCTATTGATACGGCCAAACGCTCGCCTCACAAAGACATTGTGCTTTCTATTCCGTATGATCTCGTCATTATTGACGAGGCGCACAAGCTCAAAAACAGCAAAACGAAAAATTATGAATTTGCGAGAAGTCTTGTGAAGAAATACTGCCTGCTTCTGACGGCGACGCCGATTCAAAACCGGATCGAAGAAATCTTCAATTTAGTGTCACTGTTAAAGCCCGGCCATTTAGGAAACGAAAGCGGATTTCAAGAAACCTTCAATCAGAAGGACGGGATTGACGCTCATGAGCATTTGAAAGAACTCGTCAATAAGGTGATGATCCGCAACACGCGGAGCGACACCGGCCTTACATGGACGAAGCGCCATGTGGAAACAGTGCCGATCACCTTTTCACCGACGGAACAGGCGCTTTACGATGACATCGCCGCACTGAAAAACGGCACGGAAAAGCCCGCAAGCGCATTTTCCATTATGACGCTGCAAAGAGAGTGCTGTTCAAGCAGGGAAGCCGTGTATATGACGCTCAAAAAAATGCTTGACCAAAAAGACAAACAAGCGCCCGCATTCGATGATCAGACGATCGCTAATTTAATGGACCGCATCAATCAAGTCACGCAAAACTCAAAAGCGATTCAAGTTGTTGACTTGATCCAAAAGATTAATGATAAAGTCATTATTTTTACTGAATACAGGGCGACACAGATTTACCTGCAATGGTTCCTTCAGCAGAACGGCATAAGCTCCGTTCCGTTCAGAGGCGGATTTAAACGCGGAAAAAAAGACTGGATGAAGGACCTCTTCCGCGGCAAAGTGCAGGTGCTGATCGCTACAGAAGCCGGAGGTGAAGGGATCAACCTGCAATTCTGCAACCATATTATCAATTATGACCTCCCCTGGAACCCGATGCGGCTTGAACAAAGAATCGGAAGGATTCACAGACTCGGTCAGGAAAGAGATGTCCATATCTACAATATGGCGACAAAACATACGGTGGAAGAGCATATCTTAAAACTTCTGTATGACAAAATTCATTTATTTGAAAATGTCGTCGGAGAATTAGATGACATTTTAACAAAAATCAAAGTGAGCAATTTTGAAGACCATTTGAATGATATTTTATGCCATTCGCTGACAGAGGAAGAAATGAGAATCAAAATGGACAATCTCACCTCTTTTCTGTCGTACGGTACGGAAAATCCCGCCAGAAAAAAAGGATCTTAATCTAAAAGGAGGAATCGCGACATGAGACAGCAGGAGGTTCACGAATTTTTACTGCGCTTTTTTGAAGCGAACCACTGTCCGATTACAGAACACGGGCCGGGTTTTATGACGGTTCAGTTGACGGTCGAGATGGACAAACAAATTATGAACCGCCCGTTTTATTGGCATTGGCGTGAAAAAACGGGCGGCGAACCGAACCCGATGAAGATTACGTTCATCACTGATAAAGAAACGGCTCCGGAGGATATGGACGGCGAATTTATTTACTTTGGAGCCCCGCGCCTCTTTCAAATCTTTCAAGCAGTTAAACAAAATGGGAGATTTACAAGAATATATGAGAAAATTGTATCAGCCGGAGCCAGAGTGCCGCTTCAGCCCTGGCTTGGATTAAATGTAGTGATTTCATACCAATCCGACATGAAAAAAGACAGACTTTTGTCTTTAGGCCTGCATCTTGTTTCTGGAACAATTATAGAAGGGTTTCAGCAGAAGCTTGCACCGCTTCCGCTGACCTCGCAAATATCAGACTATTGCTTTACCATATCGCCGATGATTAAGCCGGAAAGCGGAATTAAAAGAATGGAGCATTACTTAAAAGACGCTGCCGCCAAAGAGCCGTCAGCCTGGGCAGACAGCGCGATCGCCAGATGGAAAAAGGACCTCGGGCTGCTCGATCAGTTTTATGAGCAGACAGAGGAAAAACCTGAGGAATACCATTTGGAAAAACAAGCGCTGAAAGCCTTATATCAGCCGAAAATTCACATTCAGATTGAAAACGGCGGTTTATTTTTCCTGCAAAGTAATTTTTCTGGATAAGCGTTATCCATTCGACACCTTTCCCGTTTTTTCTGGAAATTCTATATTATAATAAAAGTATATAGAAAAAATTTCTGGCGTTTCGCATGCGATGAATCACTTCCAGACATGTAAAGATAAGGTCATGGGCGGATTGGCTGAAATACATAAACAAGTATTTTAGGAG
The DNA here is from genome assembly GCF_018861275.1 of Bacillus sp. JNUCC-22. NCBI lineage: Bacteria > Bacillati > Bacillota > Bacilli > Caryophanales > Bacillaceae > Bacillus > Bacillus sp. JNUCC-22. The sequence continues at coordinate 2,439,026 of NZ_CP076408.1, forward strand.
GAGAAAATGCATGAAAAATGCAAAAATGGAATTTTCGCAATTAGATAAGGAATGGGTTGAGCTGATATTAGAAGCCCAAAAAGCAAATATCAGCCTAGAAGAAATACGCAAATACCTGCTTTCGCATAAAAAGTCTTCTCAACATATCCAGGCAGCCAGAAGTCATACCGTAAATCCTTTCTGAATGTGCTATAATATCACAAGGAAGGTGATGACATTGATTGGCCAGCGTATTAAACAATACCGAAAAGAAAAAGGCTACTCACTATCAGAACTAGCTGAAAAAGCTGGGGTAGCGAAGTCTTATTTAAGCTCAATAGAACGAAATTTACAGACGAACCCCTCCATTCAATTTCTCGAAAAAGTCTCCGCTGTTCTGGACGTCTCGGTTCATACTTTACTTGATGAAAAACATGAAACCGAATACGATGGTCAATTAGATAGTGAATGGGAGAAATTAGTTCGCGATGCAATGACATCCGGGGTATCAAAAAAACAATTTCGTGAATTTTTAGATTATCAAAAATGGAGAAAAGCGCAAAAAGAGGAGTAGTGCCGCCATATGTGCACAACTCCTCTTTTAACTGTCCGACTTTCGGATTAGTTTTTATCCTCACTGTGAGCCTTTTCATTTTCCTTGACGTAACCGTCTTTATCCGTATGATCTTTCGTAATGGTCAAGCCGTTCCATTGCGTTGCTTCAAAAGAGAATTGAAGAGAAATCGCATTGCCTTGGAACTTGTTTTGCACACTTAATCCGTCCGCAGTTTTTGCGGTGTCATTTTTAAATTTGATTTCCATTCTCACCTGATCATAATCAGCAGGCGTTTTCGGAACTCCGTCGTACTCAGGAGCTGTTTTGCCGTTAATGGTTGCTACATTGACTTTTCCGCTCTCACTCAGGAATTTCGGATCAATGTGCTTGCTGATCGCTTCGGCAGCTGCTTTATCCTGTTTTGTTGACATTAAGTATAAGTCTTTCAGGCTGGCCGCCTTCAAAATGATATTTTTAGGATAGCCGTTGCCCCCTTCTTTGCCGACTGTCAGAACCGTAATTTCAAACTGGCTGAGGAAATCCTCCGCAGATTCATTTCCTTTCTTTGCTCCTTTAAAGTCAGTAAAATTCAAAGCCATCAGCACTTCTTTAATGGCAAGTGAACCGTTGTTTCTGAATTCGAAATCTTTCGTCAATTTATCGCCTGGTTTTAAGTTTGACAAATTGACATTGGCTGATTGTTCTTTAGCCGATAAATCAAGTGTTCCTGACGCAAATGTAGCGTCTGTCGACTTCACATCATTAAATGCGGCCCATGTGCCTCCTCCTACTAATGCTAAACCGAGTGCGGCTGAGGCAACGCCCAAGCTTAATTTCTTTTTCATACCCATGTTTGTACTCTCCCCTTACTTTTTAGTTTTGTTATCAAATCCTGTCGCCAGGTTGCAACCGTATTCATGTGGAGATGGTTCCCTTTTTCGCATGTTCTTCCAGCGCTTTCGTTTTCCGCTCAATATCGCGGAGGGCGCTGACAATGACTGTTATGGAGTAAATCAAAAGCATGACGCCGGGAACGATTAACAGAATCGCCGTTCCGATCGGCTGGCTGGCCAAATGGATGACATATCCGGCATACGGAAGCTGATATCCCGTATACTGGGCCGCCACTTTTTCAGCTTGAACGGGTGCGGCATCCGGGGCGGCATTATGATCCCCTTTTGTCTCAAACAGCAGGTTCCCGTCCTTTTTTGTGATCCCGATTATTCTGTGTGTGACGGCTGTTCCGTCATCTTGCGTAAAGGTGATCACATCCCCTTTTTCTAAGTCATTCACGTCAGAAATTTTCTTTACCGCTATGAGCGAACCCGTCTTAAATTCCGGGTCCATTGAACCCGACAGCACGGATTTCAGCGTATAGCCGAAGATGGCCGGCTCACCCCCGGAAGCCCGGGTCGAAATCACCGTTAACGTCAGCACAATAATCAAACTGAAGATGACGGCATACAAAATATTACTGATCAGTTTCAGCGTTTTTTTCATGTTCTTCCCCGCTTTCTTTTACCGGCTCTGCCGGCTCTTTCTCCGTTTTCTTTAGGTCGGAAACGGTCGCCTGTTCCCGGCATTTGACGAGTTTCATTGGTTTTGACCACTCAAATTTTTCTTCGTCCGCCGGATACCCTTCAGGCTTGTAAACCTTGAATGCGTATATGCCCGGCTTCAAAGACCGCTTTGACTCAATTTTATAAATCGTTTTGCTTTTTTTATCAGTAATAAGCCCTTTATCCACAACATTGCCGTTTCGTAAAGGCTGCTGCTGAGAAGCGATTTTATGGAGCTCCCATTTCCAGTCAGAAACAGTCCGCTCTTTTCCCTTATTCTCCAGCTCGGCATAGAGCTGAAGCGGCGCACACACGGTGCCTGACGTATCAGTTTGATTTGTTATATGTAAATCACTTTGATCCCAGCGTTCGTCATAACGGCAATCGTCATCCGTATATTGAAAATCTCCGCATGTTTGAACCGGGAGACTGAAGCTTTTCACATCATTGAAGGAGGAACTTGTATCACCTGTGAACTGAGCACATATCGTCACGGACAGGCAAAAAATGAACGAAAGCCGTAACAATAGCATCATCCGCCATCTCACCTTGCCCTTTTTTTCCATTCGCAACAATCGGAACATGCCTTACCCCCTGTAAAACTGTTAATAAATATGACAACCGTTCTCTTTAAAGAACTGTATGAACAAAGTATAATCAAGGATTATCGTCTTGAAAAATGTCAAAATCGGTCAAATTGTTCGTTTTTAAGAATGGTATCTTTCAAAAACATCGTTTTACTTCAAATTACACACCTTTTTGGAATTTTTTCTAATAAAACGTGAGAAAATAACGAGGTGCTTAGAACAAAATGGAAAGTATATACAGCGAAAGGACGAAGAATGATGATCAAACAAAGTCTGATTTGCCTTTCTCTTCTTGTTTTCGGGGTTTCAGGAACAGCTCAGGCGGAAACGGTGCCTTATTATGCTGTTCACCATCAATCAAAATGGGAAAAGTTAGCAGAAAAAGAAGCTAAAAAAAGATATCCGCTCGCCCAAACGTTATTTATTCAAAAGGTGTGGGATCGGAAAAGAACGGACGAAGCAGTCAAGCAATACCACTTGACATTGCGGGATGGCGCAAAAGAATTTGGCGTGTTTGTTACGATTTCTTTTAATCCCTACAGCCAAAAGGTAAATAAAATTGCCGTCATTGAGGAATACCAATAAGGCCCTCCTGTATCAGGAGGACCTTTCGTGTGATTCAACTTTATTTTTTCCGCTGCATCCACAGCTTAAAACTGTACGGCAATATTCCGAACCAGTGCTGAGAAGCCGGCACTTTCTTTTCTTTCCGCACTTCTTTTCGCTCTCTCCGTTCCTGTTTCGGCGTATCGAAATATTTAACGAATTGCTCAGTCATATATTTTACATAATCATTAGTTTTCACGGCTCTCACCTCATAGTGCTGTCTTTACTATGAAGTGTTGTCCCGCCGCCTCTTTTTTATACTTCCGTCCATTGAATCAGCTGTTTCTTCTTCTGATCGAACAAAAGGTGAGCCTCCCGTCTCGTGCCTGTCCTGGTTTCCGCCAGAATTGTAACCTGAACCGTTTCCCGGCGATCACTCCCCGTGATGTGAAAAGAAACGGTGCCATACGGAAAACGCTGTGTACCAGTTCGGGCCTTTTTTCCCTGTGCCATATGGCGGCTTGACAGCAGCGCGCCGTTTTGGAGCAGGTTCTCTCCGATCCAGTACTCCCCTGCCTCTTTTGCAAATGTTTTTCGGGTGATGAAATCAGATGAAGTATAGCTGATGACAAGTAAAACTGCGGCAGAAACAAACAGAACCGCGGGATATATAAAACCGTCAGATTTGTACATTTAATCACCTTTAAAAGAGCTATAAACCGGAATGACCGCCTGCTTCTTTTTACCTGCAACGCTTGAGATCTCTAATAAGATCAGGCCGTTTTTCACATCAGCCGTTAATGATGCCGCGTTTTGCAGGATCGGCACGTGGCCTTTTCCGTTTACTCTTTTCCTTATCATCTTATGATAAATTTCAAAACGCACTTCTTCGCCTCCTGTTTTCCGGCATGCTAACGCCCGTCCGCCGTCCGCCGGCTTCACAGTCTCAGCCTGTTTACATTCGTTCATGATCTGCTGAACGGCAATTTGATGCTCCCGGCTGTCTAATCCGCCGTTATCGGCACGGTTTGATAAAAACAGATGTAAAATCGGGCCCAGGGTTCCTGATAGGAAAAGACAGACTCCTAAGGAGAACAAAACATTAAGAAGCGTAAAGCCAGTCTGTTTTGAGAATACTGAGGCACATTTCTTTTTCACCGCGGTCAGCCGCACACACTTTGTAATACTCACCATCCTCCTTCCACTTCACATCGGGAGACGGCGGCTTTTTTCCGGTCATCATATAAGTGCTGATATGTTTCTGAAGAAGCTGGTACGCTTCCTGGCGATCTTCTATTTTCAGACCATCTGTCAGCATGTCCGTCCAGACCGGAATGATAGACGTCATAAGGAACAGCCAAATGGCCATTGCTGATAGTGTTTCAATAGTAGAGAACCCCTTATTTCCGTTTAGCATGGACATTTCCGCTCCCTAAGTAAACTGTTATCTCATAGGTGAACCCGGCGCTCTTCAATTGAATCTTTCCTCCCGAATTCGGATGGCCTTTTTCGTTAAATTCAAGGCTCTCCGGTAAAGTCACAAGTGTAATATGAAGCGAATCAAAAGAACGCTCGACAATCCTTCCGCCTGACTGCAGTTTGTATTTATGCTCTTTTGGAAGAAAAGTGATTTTTGTTCTTTTATGTTCTGCGATAGCCGTTTCCTGAGCAAGCTGAATATCTTTTTGGAGCTGTTCTGTTTTTTGCCGCACGGCAAGGTGGGTGCAGACCGGCGGAACCGTCGTGAACAAAACCGTCAGCAGGACGGACGCCAGGCTTAACACAATCAGGCTTTCAAGAAGGGTAAACCCATTTTCTGTCCGTCTGTTATTGTTCAACTGTAACTTCTCCGCCACTAATTAAGATCTGTTTACCATTCGGGCAGGCTGTATTCTTTTTGATATACCCCTCTGATTGTAAATCGTTCATATCCGGCATTTTACCTTCATGATCGATTTCGTAAGCCGTCACTTGGGCTTTCACCATATTCTGCAGTCCTTCACAGCCTTTACGCTGAATGCTTTGATTATGTTTTGTAACGTTAGGAATGGTAATTAAAAGCAGAATGGAAACGATAAATAAAACGATCAGCATTTCAATTAAAGTAAATCCATCTTGATTTTTCAGACGAAGCACTCCCTTACATTTGGTTCATCATCTGGTACATCGGCATCAGCATTGACATGTAGACAATTAAAATCATACCGGCTACAACACCGTAAATGACAGGCTGGAGAATGCCGGTATACTTCGCCGCGTTTTGTTCAAGACGCTCCATCATAAACTGGCTGTACGTATAAAGTTCGCGGTGAAGCCGGCCGTTTGCCTGTCCGTGGCTGACTGCAGCCGCAAGGTCTTTTTCATAACACGGATGCCCGGAAAGAGCGGATTCTATGGTTTCTCCGGCTTTCAGACGTGTAATGAGCATCTCTGCTTCTTCACGATAAAAAGGCAGAAAAGATTGTTCTTTAAAAGCTGTTAAGCTGTCATAGATAGAAAGGCCGGATTTCAGAAGACTGCTGAGCTGTAAAGAGAAAAAGTAGCTGTTAAAAAGAACGGCCGCTTTTCCTAAGAGGGGTATTTTTACAACAATGAGCATTTTATCTTGCGGGGATTTTTTCTTACATAAGAACCAAACGTACAAAAACAAGCAGAAAGCGGCGGACAGCGCCAGTGCGCAGGCTTCATGAAAATGCCGAAAAAACGCAAAGATGAAAGCAGTCGCACCGGATGTATTCATATTCATTGATTGATAAATCCCAGAAAACTGCGGAATAATTAAACTTTGCAGGATATAAAACATGACACAGACGGAAGATATTAAAAACATCGGATACCGGAGCATTTTTTTGATTTGATTCGTCTGTATGAGCTTTCTCTGTAACAAGTCGCCGCTTTGTTTCATCGCCCCCGGCAATTCTCCGTGTTTCTCTGCGAAATAGCAGATAGAGACGGCTTCTTTATGAAAAGACAGTGCCTCAAGCACTTGGTAAAACGCATCACCTTCCCTCAGCCGGCGGATTCCGTCCGTCAGCTCTGCAAGCTGACGTTTATGCAGCTGGAGTTTCAGCAGTCTGAGCCCTTCAATAAGACTGTATCCTTTTTCCGTCATTTCACCGAGCCTTTTCAAAAAAGCTGCTTGATCCTTCAACGGCCAGGTTCGTTTAATCTGCTTCATGATACACCCACCGATCGTAATTGTCGGTCGTGACATAGCCGAGCGCGATTCCTTTTCTGATCAGCCTGCGGAGCGTCTGATATTGAAAATTGGCGTGCTCTCCCTTTGCTTCCTGAAAGCATTGGGTGAGGTTTTTCCCGTAGAGCAGTTCATAAATGCCCGCACGGCGTGTCTCCCTGTACATCCGGCAGTACACGGAACAGTTTTCCTCTTTGCAGAACGGACATGTTAAATCAACCAGACGCTGAGCGGCAATAGCAATGACGGTTTGTTCAATTTCTGTCATATTCACGCCGAACTCCAGCAGCCTGTATATGGCGCCCTTAGCATCTCTTGTATGCAGGCTTGAAAGAACGAGGTGTCCCGTCATGGCCGCGCGGACTGCGATTTCAGCCGTCTCGGCATCCCTGATTTCCCCTAAGATGATCATATCGGGATCATGTCTTAAAATCGCTTTTAAACCGGCGGAATATGTGACTCCGGCTTTTTCATTCACCTGAACTTGCAACACATCCTCATCTCTTGTTTCTACGGGGTCTTCAAGCGTGACAATACGCCGGTTGAAATGCCTTTTTGCATAGTTGACAAGAGAGTAAAGAGTGGTCGTTTTTCCAGATCCGGTGGGACCGGTAAACAGAAGCAGGCCGTGCGAATGCTTCAGAAAGGACAATAATGCGGCGCCCGCCCCCCGAAATAAGGACAATTTATCCAGAGGGGGAATCTGCCGCTTAGGCAAAAGCCTGATGACAAGACTTTCATCATTCATTGTCGGCAAGGTTGACATTCTCAAATGAACGGTTTCCGTCGGAAGCGGCAGAGACAATGACCCGTTTTGCGGCTTACGTCTTTCTCCTATATCCATGGCCGATAAAAACTTAAAATGAGAAATAAGCCTTACGCATTCCTCTTTTTTTAAGACTCTTTTTTTCACAAGAGCATGGCCGATGCGAAAATGAATGAAAGCATCCTTTTCTCTCGGCACAATGTGTATATCTGAAGCCCTTGCCGTATAGGCCTCGTTTATGATGTTCCTGCTGCATGTTTCAATATTTTTCACAAGACTTCCCTCCTTCCGCACGTATTGTAAATCAGATACACAAAAGCCGGCAAAGGAGAGATTATGCGTTTTACAGTGTGTAAAACGCAAAAAAATAAAAAATAAGCCCCCTGACTTTGATTTACCGAATGAAATCGGGAACCATTCGGCCATTTTCATCCAGCCATCAAAAAAAGCAGGCGTTTGCCTGCTCTTCTTAGCGTTTCTTTTCTTTCCGCAAATATTTTTTTTGATGCTCCCTCAAAATGTCCCCAGTCCAGCCTTTCTGCCGCAGATAAATATAAATCAGCAGGGTTGATACAATAATGAGCACGATGGAACAAATATACGCATATTTCCAATGAAGCTCCGGCATGTTATCAAAGTTCATCCCCCAGAGAGCTCCAAGCGCCGTCATCGGTGTAAAGAGAGTTGTAAAGATCGTCAAGGCTTTCACAATTTCATTTCCTCTTTGGGAGGTAATGACTTCCTCGGCGTGCAGCAGATTGCTCAATTCCTGATCAAACTCATTGATATATGTAATTCCTCTTTCCATCTTTTGATGAGCTCTGAGGTAATCTTTCTGCCTGTCATTTTTCGGGAGAAAAGCTTCTTTTAAAGCCATTTCTACTTTTTTAGCCCCCAGTGTAAGGCCTTTCCAAATGAATAGCTCATGTCGCAGTTTATGCACATTTTCCAAGATTCCTTTGCTGTTGTCATCATGAATCTGCCATTTCAGCGTCCGCTGCTTGACTTCAAATTCATCCAGTCCGATCAGATAGGAATTCATCAGCTCTCCCAGCAGAACAAAAAAGCCTTCAATCGGATTTTCACAGGTTTGAATCTGTTGTGTGGCATGCTTTTCTTTTACACCGCGCAGCAGCGAAAAATCAAAATTAATTGTAAAAAAGAATTCTCTCGTAATATAAAAGTGAAATACGGTATGGTTTTTTTCATCATCTAATCCTTGATGATAGATTAAAGAACCGAAAACCGCTTCATTATTCTGATCATTTGTATCTGAGCGCAGAAAGTTTATATGATTTTCATGTTCAAACCACTTTTCGCATTGCGGCCAGTGATTGTGATGGATCATTTTTTTCGCTTCCGTTTTTTCATGCGGACCGAGCTGGTACCACAGCCAGTCCGCTCCCGAATGTACCTTCATCTCTTGTCATCCTCCAGTATCGCTTTCTTGTTTTATTACCGTAAATGAAGCAGGCTAAACCAGGTTCGATGTTTGAGCAGCTTTCTACAGTGGTATTATTCCGAAAAAAGGGAGGTGCAAGCCTTCCTTCGCGGAAGGCGTTACATTGTATATCATCAAACTATCTGCCATCGTACTATTTATTTTATTAACGGCGTGTTTTGTCGCCATAGAGTTTTCAATCGTTAAAGCAAGGCGCTCCCGCATTAATCAGCTCATTGAGGAAGATGTAAAGGGAGCAAAAGCAGCCAAGCATGTCATTACACACCTCGATGAATATTTATCGGCGTGCCAATTGGGCATCACCGTCACCGCTTTGGGAATCGGCTGGCTGGGTGAACCGACAGTCAAAGCAATGCTTCAGCCGTTATTTTTAAAGACCGGAGTTCACGAAGCGGTTGCCCAAGTACTGTCATTGATCATCGCCTTTCTGCTGGTTACATATGTGAATGTCGTTATCGGCGAACTCGCCCCGAAAAGTTTTGCTATCCAAAAAGCCGAGCGGATTACACTTTTGTCTGCCAGACCGATGATTTTGTTTTATAAGTTAATGTTTCCGTTCATCTGGCTGCTCAATCATTCCGCCCGCCTGATTACAGCCATGTTCGGCTTGAAGCCTGCCTCCGAACATGAAATGGCTTATACGGAAGAGGAATTGCGGGTGCTCCTTGCCGAAAGCTATCGAAGCGGCATGATCAAAAAAAGCGAGCTCCATTACGTAAATAACATTTTTACATTTGATAAGCGCACTGCCAAAGAAATTATGGTGCCCCGGAATGAAATGGTGAGCCTGCCGTTAGACAGCGGATCGGGACATATGCTCCGGGACATTATTAAAACAAATAAATATACCCGGTATCCCGTAGTAAAAGGAGATAAAGATCATGTAGTCGGCATCATCAATATAAAAGAAGTTTTATTCAGATTCCTGTCAGAAGGAGCGGCGTTTACAAAACACGAACTCAGCCCTTACATCCAGCCGGCAATCCATGTGATAGAGACGATTCCGATTTATCAATTATTCGTTAAAATGCAGCGGGAACACGCCCATATGGCCATTCTCATTGATGAGTACGGCGGAACCGCGGGATTAGTAACGGCGGAAGATATCATTGAAGAGATCGTCGGCGAAATCCGCGACGAATTTGATACGGACGAAACACCTTCCGTTCAAAAGCTTGGGGAGAACCGCTATCTCCTGAACGCCAAATTGCTGATCAGTGACGCCAATGATGTACTCGGAACAGAGATTACGGCTGATCAAGTCGATACACTCGGGGGCTGGTTTCTTACTCAGCATATTGACGCGAAGCCCGGGAGCACCATTGATTTTGAAGGCTACACGTTTACGGTAAAAGAAATCGACAGCCATCATATCATTACGATTGAAGCTGACAAAGCTGAATAGCTGAGGGAGAAATCCCTCCCGGCCATTCAGCTTTTTATCATCTTAATGATTCTTTTACGATAAATCCGTTTTTTGCCAGTGCTTTCGCCAGACTCTGCTCCGTTTTCACCTGAGAAAAATCGATGCCGAGCTTCACGACGGTCTGCGCGATTTCCGGCCTGATGCCTGAGATTGTCGTTTCTATGCCAATAAGTTTTGTGCTGTCAATCACTTTAAAAATCTGATAAGCGACCATCGTATCCACAATCGGCACACCTGATATATCTAAAAATAAATAAGAAAGACGGAGTGAAGAACATTGATCAAGCACCGATTCCAAAATCATTTTTGCCCGGTAGGTGTCAATTTCACCGACGAGCGGCAAAATTCCAATACCGTCGGCAATCGGCATAATCGGCGCGCTTAGTTCGTTAATCATTTCTTTTTGGGCGTTTAATTGTGTAACCGTCACTTTATAATATTCCTCTGTAAACACTTCAATCATATGGTCAATTGCTTTGTTCAGCTTCTCCCCCCAATGGAATACCGCATTCGCCCCAGGCTTCTCAGACATCGTTTCACAGCATGTCTGTATGCGGTTCCAGACCAATCTCCGGAATTCTTTAAAGCTCGTGACGCTTTCATAGACCGGTACTTCATGGACGGCCCGGTCCCTTGCGAACTGAAGCGCCCATTTTGTCAGCTCCTCTTCCCCGCCGTCTTTTTCCGATAGAATGCCGGCAACGATTTCAATTAACAGACGGTGCTGCATTTCCGCTTTCTGATCATCTGAAGGCCGCCCCGATTTTGGTATGAGCAGCCACTGGCGTGTGATTTCACCTGATTCTTCAATTAAGGTTCGAGATAATGTTTCATTCAAATGTTTCACAGGTCTCCTCCATTCAAATTCCTTTGTATGTATAAATCGGCGCCTGACGCACATACTGTAATTACATCCGATGGGCTATAGCCAAGCGGTAAGGCAATGGACTTTGACTCCGTGATCGTTGGTTCGAATCCAGCTAGCCCAGTCCCGCAACCGCAAAAAACGAAGATTAGCTGATAAATTTGATCAGCGGATCTTCGTTTTTCTCTTATGATACAGATTGATGTACCGTTTTTTTCTTCGTCAGCTTCATCAGTTCTCCTGGATTGTATCCGATAACGAGCTTATTGCGATCGATCAGAATCGGACGCCGCAGCAGTTTCGGCTTCTCAGTCAAAAGCTTCAGCACTTCATTTACAGTCATTTCTTCAATGTTCAGGTTGAGGTTTTTAAATGTTTGGCTTCTCGTCGCCAATATTTCATCAATTCCTTCGGTCGTTAATGATAGGATCTGCTTCAATTCATCAATTGTCGGTGTCTCCCTGAATAGATGGCGCTCTTGAAAGTCAACATTGTGGGCTTTTAACCAATGTTTCGTTTTTCGGCATGATGTGCAGCTCGGGTATGAATAAAAAATAAGTTCTTTCATTTTTAAAAATTCCTCCCTCGGATAATCCGTCTCTTTGTTAACATAAGTACCCTGAACTTTTTTTCATTAAACATATTTCAAAAAGATTTTTCGGATCTTTTTCAGAGGGCGGCATAAGATATAAAACACAGGGAAAGACATAAATTCCACAATAAATATAATCATGAAAATGTTTACATTTTGAGTGCCGATCTATTATAATAAACTTCAGATAGACTCTCGGGAGGGGATAAGGAATGAATCGCATGTTCCGGGTGTTAGGATTTTGGACGGGGATATTTGCAGTCATGTTTTTTTTAGGGGGCATGAAAGACGCTTCTCTTTTGTTTTTTGGACAGACGATCTTTTTCGTATTTCTTTCTTATTTGAATCTGACTGAGCGGATGTATATTTATATTTTCGGAGCTTACTTAACCGTATTTTTCGCCGGATTTACATATTACTCTATTTTTATTATGACACCGGGCGGCGGAACCCACTGACAGAAAAAGACAGACCGATTATGGTCTGTCTTTTTTCATTTACAGTGAAAAACCATTGATAAACGGGTTTCGCTCCTGCTCTGTCTGAATATCCGTTTCCGGCCCGTGCCCGCTTAACACAAGTGTATGTCCGGGAAGCGTGAGCAGTTTTTGATGAATGGAATCAAGCAATACGTCCTGACTTCCGCCGTGTAAATCAGTTCGGCCGATGCCTCCCTGAAAGAGCACATCACCTGAAATCACCAGATCCGCGTCCTTCACATAATAAGAAACGCTTCCCGGTGAATGTCCCGGCGTAAACAATGTCTCCAAATGGAAAGGCCCGATGTCCAATATGCCGTCGCCTTCAATCAGCCGTTCGGCGGGCCGTGCCGTTACGGCGATGCCCCGCAATATGCCTGATCCGTTTAAGGAAGAGTCCTCCAGCCACTTTTCTTCATTTTTGTGAAGATATACGGGAACATCCCATCTGTCTCTTACTTCGTCAAGCGCGCCGATATGGTCAAAATGGGCGTGCGTCAGTAAGATGGCCAGCGGCTTCAGATTGTTTTCTTTTATGTAATTGTTGATTTTGTCCGCTTCTCCGCCCGGATCAAAAATAAGACAGGACTGATCCTCACTGACAAGAAAATACGCGTTTGCCTGAATCGGACCGGCCGGCATTCGTCTCCATTTCACTTTCATCACCTCTTTATGTATATGCCCTTATTATGAAGGTTTTCTGCGGAAGATTCAATGAATGCGGCCGGGAAAACGCTATCGACAAACAAAATGAAAACGGTTAAAATGAAATGGAAAGATTTTCAGGTTCCAATGACAAAGGAGGAGCATGATGTTACTTGTTGTAATCTTCGGCCTTGTCGCATTATTAGCTGTATTAGGAGTCCTGCGGGCTGTCAGACAGAGAAATATCTTGGGATTTTTGTTAGCCGCCGCCACGTTGGGCGTGTTTGGCTGGTTTACCGTAATGACCGTTGTAACCAGCGGCTATCCGACTGCACATTAAAAGCCTGTATCCAATGGATACAGGCTTATTTTTTATTGCTGCAAATGTTTGCTGACACTTTTGATTTTGCTCTCCAGTGTCGTTTCTTTATCACGTCTGTCATCAATGCGGATATTTGTCGCCACTCTGTGCAGCCCTTTTTGGAACGGGGCTTCGTGAATGTCCTGAATGACTGCGAATAAGTCGCTCAGCTCACCTTCAATCAAAGTGTTCATCGGCGTGAGCTGAAATTTGATCTTGCCGGTAGCTTTGTAACCCTCCAAAATGTTTTGCACATCCGCTACATACTCACTGACGCTCGGTGTTTTTGTTCCGATCGGAATGATTGTCACATCTGCAATTGCCATTTGGTTCAAACTCCTTTTTCATTTGTTATGATTGGTTCTGTCATGCCTGTTTTCAGTGAAATCAGACGGTCATACGTAAAGCCGTATAAAGCGTATTCCCCGTTCGGAGAGATCTGAATCGGCTCCATTTCCGTGTTTTTGAGCACCGTCCGCTCCCGTTCATCTCCTAAGTCAAAGCTGATCAGATTGTAAGAGCGGCCTTCAGGCTTGAATATGTAAAACCGCTTGTGTGTCTGATCGTAATCATATTCCATCGGCGCAAAGCTCTGATACTTTTTTTGGAGAGGAAAGCGGTGCGTCACGGATGCCGGCTTTTGGAAAAGGAACTCGCCGTCTCCGTCCGATTGATCCGTTTGTCTGACGGCAATCGTCATGCCCGGGCGGGAATCGGCCCAGATGACGTGATGAAGCACTCTTTTTTCTTTTTTTGTCTGCAAGTCATAAGAATATAAAGGACCCTCTTCCTCCGTTTTTCCTTGCTTGATATATTGGAATTCATCAGTGGAGGTCCAATGGACAAAAGGAGCCTGAACGGGACTCTTTTTTAAAATGCCGTTGTTCATATCGGCCGTATAGGCAGTGAAATCCCATGTTTCAGTAAAAACGGTAATCATCATTTGATACGGGTCATACGGATTCCAAGCCGTCTCCAGTTCATAAGAGTTAAAGGCTTTGTGATAAAGTCTTTTCCCCTGCTTGTTCATAAGCACAAGCTCAGTCTGACCGCTGCTTGTCACCTGTACGAGAATCAGCTGTTTTTTCCGGCTGATCTTTACATTGACAATATTGCCCTTTGTTTCATAGAGCCGTTCGGATTTTCCGCTGAAAAGATCATATTTCATCAGCTGATGATGTGCTGTATACAGGATCGTTCTGTTATCCAGCCATCCTTCCGTTTTCTCCGCTTCCTTTTTACTGAGCGGAACGATTTTCTGTTCTGCCGATTTTGCCGAAACGCCTGTGTCTTGCTGCTGATGAGATGGTTCACAGGCCGCTAAACACAGAACGAATGCGGACAGCAGAACACAAACCAAGTATCTCACCAGCCTTCCCTCCATTCTTTTCTATTGTCCCATATTTGTTTATGTAAACAAATGAGAAATTTCACAGATGTCTCAAAAAACAAGCGACCTCCACAAAATACCTTCCGTCGCTTGATAAATATCAGCAAACTGATGAAAAGGCAAAGGGTTTTTTCCCTTCCCGAGCTCAATGGTATAGCCCTCTTTTCCATACTCCTGTATAAACCAATCCCTAAAACCCGCATGGCTGTCAATGGTTTTAACGCCTTGATAGCGGTTTCCGCTTATCGCTTCAAACTCCCGAATCATCCGGGATGATTGCTCCGGTTCACATTCTTCGTATCCCCAATAAATCTCTTCTCCCTGCGTATGAAGAGCGATCAGCCGGTCAGGCGGCTGCTCCGTTATCAGCCGGTGCATCGCCTGCGCCTCCGGTTCAGTGAGCGGCGCCGTCCCCGGAAAATCACGGTATGAAGGGGCCTTCGGTTTGCGCCTCTGTTCAATATCCCAATTGGATGGGAAATGTTTATTTAAATCCACACCGTTTATATTCGCCTTCCATTCGCGGAAATCCGGGCGGTGCTCATTTAATTGATTAAGAAATTCATTTTTTTCTGATAAATCTTCACATCCGTAAAGTACGAGATCAACACCGTCGGGATTAACGAGCGGAACGAATGACAATGATGTCAGGCTGAATATATCAAGCGCAGAGTGCCCGAAAACGGTTTTATTTTCGCATAATGCCGCGCAATATTCTTTACACCATTTAAGCGCGACCGAGGTGGTGATCCATTCATTGGCATGAAATGAGGCGTTTACATGGACTTTTCTTTCGGCCGTATCCGCACCTATTTTCAGCTCATATAGCGGCTTTCCCAATACCGAACTGCCGATTTTACGGCACGTGACAAACGGAAAGACATCCGTTATTTTCTCAATTTCTTCATAAACCGATTGGGAGCCGTACACCTTTTCTTCCTTCACCCATTGATCAGCGGAAAGAATCCTTTCACAGTTCCGGATGTATCGCGAAAGCCCGCTCAGCGTCTCAAGCGGCGGACCCTCTGACTGCCCGCTCACGGCAAAGCCGGGACAAAATAATTCATCGTTTTCCGCCGTTTTATCAGCGGCTTTCAACAGTTTTTCATCAATTGAAAGCACCTTTGCAATATCTGTCATATGCTGCTTCAATTCAGGTTTGACACGAATTCCCGCCATGTTCATCCCCCTTTTTTAAAAACTATATGACAGGGGAGATAAAAAAAGAAAGCCGCCCGCGATATGGGCAGGCAGACTTTCTTCAGCAGTTTTGATGTTTGAGCCATTCATTTTTGGCAATCCACGCACCGCCGATGACTCCGGCGTCATTTCCAAGTGCCGCAATCGAAATATCGGCCGCTTCCGCAGAACGCGGGAACGCGGTGATTTTGAAAGTCTCTTCCACTTTTGACCGCAGGATTTCGCCCGCTTTAGATACGCCTCCGCCGAGCACGATTTTCGTCGGGTTCATGGCGCTTGCCAGATTTCCGAGCACGAGGCCTAAATGTTTTGCGACATAATCGACGACTTCAAGCGCTGTCTTATCCTGCTGTTTAGCCGCTTCGAACACGTCACGTGCCGTCAGATCGCGCACTTGTAAGAGCGAAGAGTCGGAAACCGCCGCAAGCTTTTCTTTCGCGATGCGGACGATGCCTGTTGCAGACGCAATCGTTTCGATGCAGCCGGATTTTCCGCAGTTGCACGGAGCTCCTCCTTCCGGAATACTGCAAATATGACCGATTTCTCCGCCGGCCCCGTTTTTACCGTGGACGATTTCTCCGTTGACGATGATGCCTCCGCCGACTCCGGTTCCGAGCGTCACTAAAATGACATCTTTAGCCCCGTCACCTGCACCCTTCCACATTTCTCCGAGCGCTGCGATATTGGCATCGTTTTCAATGACGGCCGGAATACCCGTTTCCGCCTCGAGATGGTCTTTCAGCGGATAGTTTTTCCACCCCATATTTGTCGTCTCATAGACCATCCCCGTCGTCATTTCCACGGGTCCGGGCGCTCCCATTCCGATCCATTTTACGATCCGTTTCGGCTTGTTCAGTTCTTCCAGCTTCTGGTCAAGCGCTTTGGCGATCGTGACCGTAATTGTGTTTCCTGATTTATCGGTCGGAACTTCCCATTTATGCTGAATTTCACCGTACATGTTGATAAAGGCCAGCTTGATGGTTGTTCCGCCAAGATCAATCCCCGCAAACCATGTATCTTCCATAATAATCTCCTTTTCTTATTAAAATCCTGCTGTGTTATCTGCCTTTGATCCGCTCCGATTCTCTCTGAAGAACTCCGGCGGCTTTTTGCCATAATTCTCTTTCAATCACGTTTGACAAGTACATTTCCTTTAATTCATCTTTCATAAAGTCAATTTCGGCTTGTCTGTCACCGAAATAAACGATATGTCCGAATGACTTAAACAGCTGCTGCACGTCATAAAATGAATTCATCTTCTTCACCATTTCTATTCTTCTTAGTATAAGCGTATTTCATCACTGATCCGGGCGTCAAGCAAAAAACGATTGGAGAAAATATCCTTGTATTATTTTCATAAATTGTATATTCATAATTGTAAAAAAACACTCATTTATGCGTTTTTCTGTTACAATACTTTCGTGCCCAAAAGCACAAAAGGATTAAAGTTTGATGGGGTGTTGTTTTGAAACAAGAAAAAAGGCTGACGTTCATCTCAGCCATCAGTTTATTTGTCTTGATGTTAGCAGTCATTATTTCCTGCCTGTTTTTCTTTCATACAGAGCCGCATATGCCGCTGTTCTTTTGCGTCATTATTCTGTCTCTGGCAGGTTTGTGGCTCGGTTTCTCGTGGGACAGTCTTGAAAAAGGAATTGTCAGCGGATTGAAAAACGGTGTGCAGCCGATTATCGTGCTGGCTTTGATCGGTGTGCTGATCGGCGCCTGGATGTACAGCGGCGCCATTCCCACCGTCACCGTTTACGCTTTGTCAATTATACAGCCGAGTCAGCTGCTTTTGACCGCATTATTTTCCTGCATGATTATCAGCACGCTTGTCGGCTCAAGTCTGACAACTGTCAGTACAATCGGCGTCGCGCTGTTAGGGGTAGCAAGCGCGGCGGGAGTTCCGCTCGAATGGACGGCGGGAGCAGTCATTTGCGGGGCTTGTTTCGGTGATAAAATGTCACCGATGTCCGACACGACGAATTTTGCCGCCGGAATCGGCGAAATTCCGATTTTTAAGCATATTCGCCATATGATGGGCACTACCGTTCCGGCACTGCTGATCACGATTGTTCTTTTTTATATTCTCGGTTCATCGGTTTCAATAAATGCCGCTTCAACGCAAAATATTGATGCGGTCATTTCCGGAATAAAAGAGGCCGTGCACGTTACGCCTTGGTCGCTTCTTTCACCTCTGTTGGTGATCATTTTAGCTGTGAGACGGGTTTCCGTGATTCCGGTGCTTACCGCCGGTATTATTTCCGCAGGGCTTCTGACTGCTGTTTTTATTCCTGACAGCAGCATTCAAGGATTTATATCCGCCCTGCAAAGCGGGACGGCGTTTAAAACCGGCGACCAGGCTGTGGCCAGCATTATCAACAGAGGCGGGCTCCAATCGATGATGGGATCAGTCTCTCTGATCATGATCGCCTTTGCGCTCGGCGGCCTGATGGAAAAAACGGGCCTGATCGCGGCGCTGCTTCAAGGATTGATAAAAGGCGTGCATACGAAAGGACGTCTTATCATGGCGACCGTCTTCTCAAGTATAGGCGTAAACCTTGCGACAGGTGAGCAGTATTTGTCGATCTTAATTCCGGGTCAATCTTATAAACCATTATATGACAAACTCAGCATTAAGCGGATTCACCTTGCGCGGTCGCTTGAGGACGGCGGAACATTGATCAACCCGCTGATTCCCTGGGGAGTAAGCGGCGCTTTTATGGCAAGCGCATTAGGGGTTTCTGTCATCGACTACCTGCCGTTTACCTTTTTCCTGTACATTTCTCCTATGATCTCAATTCTGCTCGGTTTCCTGAAAAAAAGCTGACAATACGAGAAAACCTGCCGTTTTTTACCGGCAGGTTTTCTTATGCAAAAAATCCCGCTGAAAAACGGGATTTGTTTAAAATGCCTGCTGAATGAATTTGTTTCTGATAAACGGTATTTTTAAAAAGAAATGAATGAATGACCGTCTGATCCCCGGCTGGCTGAGCACGCTGTTCATCAGACGGTAGCGGTTTTGGTAAACGGCTAAAACAGATACGGCGCATAATGAGTAGATCAACAATTTTTTCATCTTATCCCTCCTGCCCCTATCGTTTGTCAAACAGCGAGAATTATTCCGGTGCAAGAAGTTTTTTATGCGATTAAGCGATGGTTTCAGATTCAGTCACGATCATATCGACCGGAATATCGTGGGGCATGCGGGGAATGCGGTCTGTCAGCTGGCAGTCAAAGAGAAGCGACACGGTACGGCCTTTATAACCGGAGAGGTACCGATCATAATATCCTCCGCCGTATCCGATTCTGAAGCCTTCCCGGTCAAAAGCCACGCCGGGCACAATCACAAGGTCAATGTCTGTTTGGGCGGCTTTTTCCGTCTGGCTCTCGATCGGTTCACTGAGGCCCGCATATACGGTTTCCAGCTGATCATACGCAGAAAATGTACGGAACTCCATCGCTCCCGTCTGCGGAAAGCATTTTGGGATACAGACTTGTTTTTTCTCTTTCCAGGCCTGTACAATAATCGGCTGTGTCGGAATTTCCAGACGTGTCGAGATGGTAACGGCGATCACGCGGGCCTGTTTCCATTCTTTTAAAGAAAACAGCGTTTCACGCATGCTGCGGCATTTTTTCTCCCATTCACTTTCTGTCATGTCAGAAAGCTTTGCTTTGATAGCGGTTCTGATTTGTGCTTTCACGTTTCTCAAACCTCCCTGAAAGACAAAAAAGCCAGAACTTTATTGAAAGCTCCAGCTTTTTCCGCTGTTTTAAACAGCTTATTTTGTTTCACGGTGTAACGTAGATTTTTTATCACGTGGGCAATATTTTTTAAATTCAACGCGGTCCGGATTGTTGCGTTTGTTCTTTTTAGAAATATAGTTACGCTCACCACATTCAGTGCAAGCCAAAGTAATATTAACGCGCATTATTTTCCCTCCAAACTAAATATCATTTACTTATTCAGACTTATATATAATACCACTATAATGGACGGAATGCTAGAGTGATTTACATGAAATGTTGTTTAAGTGCAGAAAACATCAGTTTATGCTTCTGATCCTCTGAATGAGCTTGCGTCAGATGAAGGGAAAATATGACGAAACAGGACAAAAAAGGACTTTCTGATACGAAATCTATAGAGAAATAACCGTTTGCTCCCCGAATAAAAAAGATTTCCCGACAAAATTCCGTTTTTTTCTCTATTTCCTTTAGAATGGCGGCGTTTTATGGTATAAAAAAGAAGGGCAAATTAATAATAGAAGGTGATGAAACGTGGAAATTGCTATTATTGCGTTGTTTATCGTCAGTATAGCGCTTATTGCATTCTCATATTCTCAAAGAGATCCGATGAAAGACGTGGAACAGGAGCTTGAAACGCTTCAGCTTTCCGCCATGCAGGAAATTTACAAGTTGAAAAAGAAAATGACGGTGCTTGAAGAAGAATTGCTGGAAACCAACCTCGTGATCCGCAAAGCCAAAAGCAGCGGCATTAACCAAAAAATCGCCAAACAAATCATTTCAAAATATAACAACGGAATGTCTGCGGAAGCCATCGCAAAAGCGGAGCACGTGTCTGTCGAGGACGTCAATACCATTATTAAAGATAATGAGAAGGTGCTCGTATGACAAAACGGGGCATTCAGGCTTTTGCAGCAGGCATGATTTTAGCGACGGCCGTTCTCGCCGCTGTCTTCTATTTGACTGACCATGACCAGGCAGCCGCCGTTAAAACCGAAAAAACAGCATTGACAGAAAAAGAAGTAAACAGCTACCTCGACGATCAGCAAAAAGTCTCCGTCAACCGAGATGACTATCAAAAACTGCTTGATTCTAAAGAAAAATCGTTAAACAACGACCAAAACACAGACGCCAAAAAGAAAAAAGTAACATACAAACTGACGATTAAAGACGGAATGAGCACTGCTGATGTGTCATCCATTCTTGAAAAAGAAGGGATTATTCCTTCAGCGAAGGACTTTAATGATTACGTCATTGACGCAGGCTACCATAAAGAAATCCGCGCCGGCCATTTCAAAGTCGACTCAGATATGAGCTTTAAAAAAATCGTCAAAACATTAACCCGCTAAAAAAGCTTGCAGGCATCGTCCATTCAGATGGATACGGCCGGCAGGCTTTTTTAATAGGCAGTATAAAACGGACCCGGTCAATGGCCGGGTCCGTTTTTTTCATCCGAATTTTCCGGTGATATAATCATGTGTTTTTTGATGATCAGGCTGAGAAAATATTTTGCCCGTATCGCCCCACTCTACCAGTTCGCCCATATAGAAAAACGCGGTTTGATCAGAGACCCTCGCAGCCTGCTGCATGTTGTGCGTCACAATGACGATTGTATACTTTTCTTTCAATGTCAAAATCAGCTCTTCTATTTTCCGCGTGGACACCGGATCAAGAGCGGACGTCGGTTCATCCATCAGAAGGACGTCCGGTTTTGTGGCGAGCGCCCTTGCGATGCACAGCCGCTGCTGCTGACCGCCTGACAGTGAAAGCGCCTGCTGGTGAAGGCGATCTTTCACTTCATCCCAGAGCGCAGCTGCCTTTAAAGATTCCTCGGCGATTTCAAGCAGTTTCTTTTTATTTTTTTCGCCGTGAATTCTCGGACCGTACACGACATTCTCAAATATTGACTGGGGAAACGGATTGCCTTTTTGAAACACCATACCGATCTGTTTTCTTAATTCTGCCGCATCCGTCTTTTCTTTCAGCAGATTGCGCCCGTTATAGATCATGTCGCCTGTCACTTTGACATTCGGGGCCATTTGCAGCATTAAGTTTAATGTTTTAATAAAAGTGGATTTCCCGCAGCCGGACGGACCGATGATCGCAGTTACCTTCCGCTCCTCAAAACCGATCGTAATGTCTTTTAAAGCCTGATGGGTTCCGTACCATACGTTCATGCCGTAAATATCAAATAAATTCTGTGTGTGCACCGCTTCCTTCACAAGACTCACAGTCCTTCCCCCTATCCGAACTTTCCGTTAATGTAGTCATCTGTCTTTTGCGCTTTAGGACTCGTGAAAATTTGTTCTGTCTGCCCGTATTCCACCACTTCCCCGTTTAAAAAGAAAGCCGTTCGGTCAGACACCCTCAGCGCCTGCTGCATGTTATGCGTAACGATAATAATCGAATAATCTTTTTTCAGTTTTGTCAAAAGCGACTCGATTCTGGCGTTTGAAATAGGGTCCAGAGCTGAGGCCGGTTCATCTAAAAGAAGTACGGCAGGTTTCATCGCAAGCGTACGGGCGATACAAAGACGCTGCTGCTGGCCGCCTGATAACGAAAGAGCCGATGAATGAAGCCGGTCTTTAACTTCATCCCAAAGCGCCGCCTTCGTTAAGCTTTCCTCGACCGCATCATCCAAAACGGCTTTCCTGCGTTCCCCCGCATACTTCAGCGCATGTGTGATGTTATTGTAAATGGATTTCGGGAACGGATTCGGTTTTTGAAACACCATACCGATCTCCCGTCTGAGAGACACGACATTAATCGCTTCCCCCAAAATATTCAGCCCCTCATAAAGGATCTCTCCCTCGCTTCTTGCAAAAGGGATGGCATCGTTCATTCTGTTAATCTGTCTCAAAAATGTTGATTTCCCGCAGCCGGACGGACCGATCAGAGCCGTCACCGCATGTTTTTCAATATCCATGTTTACATCTTTAACCGCTTGTTTGTCACCGTAATAAATTGATAAATGCTTCACTTCCAAAATTGAAGACTCCGGCGAACGCTTTGTCTGTTCCGCTTGTTCCCTGATGATGTGATCAATCATGTTTTCGCCTCTTTCCGATTAATTTGCCGTAAGCTTTTTATAAATGACAGATCCGAGCCATCTTGCACAAAGGTTAAACAAGAGCACCGAAATCACCAGCACCGCGGAGCCGCCGTTTGCAATCGCTTCGGCGTCAGGGATGATTCCCTGCGTATTGACACTCCATATATGAACCGCCAGCGTCTCAGCCGGCCTGAAAATGTTGAAAGGCGATGATTCAGAAAACGGGTTCAAATCCGCAAAATTCAGCCGCGGCGTTGTCAGTCCCGCTGTAAATAACAATGCGGCCGCTTCTCCGAATACTCTTCCGGATGCGAGAATGGCTCCGGTTAAAATCGAAGGAATCGCACTCGGAACCAGCACCGTTTTGACGGTATGCCATCTCGATACGCCTAAAGCGAGAGAAGCTTCTTTCAGCTCCTTAGGAACTGCAGTGAGCGCGCCTTCCGTCACCCGGACCATAACGGGAAGGTTAAAGACCGTTAATGCGAGCGCGCCCCCGATAATCGTGTAGCCCCATCCGGTCAGGTTTACAAACATCAGCATGCCGAACATCCCGATGACAATGGACGGAAGCGAAGACAGAACCTCAATACACGTTCTGATAAAATCAGTGATTTTATTTTGGGGCGCATATTCAGCCATAAAGACGCCGCCCCCCACACCAAGCGGTATCGTGATCAGCATGGTGATAAACAGAATGTAAAAGGAATTAAAAAGCTGATCCCGTATTCCGCCGCCTGACGCAATGGCGCTCGATTTTGACGTAAGAAAATGCAAGGAGATTTCAGAGACGCCGTGAATAAGAATGTACAAAAACAATCCTGCCAAAATCGCCGCGATTACAGCGGCGCATAACCCGAATACACCGGTGGCCAATTTATCCGTTATTTTCCGGTTCATTACACTTTCCTCCTAGACGACAAGTAGCGTATGAGCAATATAAACAGAAACGACATGATGAGAAGAACGAGCCCCATAGACCATAACGTATTATTTTCAATACTGCCGTATGTGGTATGGCCCATGTTTAACGTAATAATCGTCGTTAATGTTCCCGCCGTATCAAGCAGGCTTTCCGGCAGAAGCTTTGTATTTCCGATAACCATCTGTACGGCGAGTGCTTCTCCGAACGCTCTTGCCATCCCGAGTACGACAGCGGTCAGCAATGTCGGAAACGCCGCCGGGATAAGCACCTTTCTGATTGTCTGCCACCTCGTCGCACCAAGCGCATATGAACCGTCGCGAAGATGTTTCGGAAGTGACGCAAGCGCATCAGCGGAAATCGATGTCACAGTCGGCAGAATCATTACCGAGAGTACGATCGTCCCCGCCAGAAGGCTGTGACCCGTTCCGCTTGATTTAAAAGAGCCGATAAACGGAACCAATACTGTAAGACCTATGAATCCATAAACGACGGACGGAATGCCGACAAGTAGCTCAATTACCGGCTGCAGCACCTTTTTTCCCCAAGTCGGCGCAATTTCCGTCATAAACACGGCACCCGCAATACCGAGGGGCGCTGCGATCAGAGCGGACAGAACCGTGACCGCAAATGATCCGAAAATAAAAGGCAGCGCGCCGAACTCAGGTTTTGCCTGGGTTGGATTCCAATTCAGACTTGTTAAGAACTCAATCGGGCTTACACCATTTACAAAAAAAGATTGCAGCCCCTTTATGCCGAGAAAAATTGTGATCGCCGCTGATGCCGCAATGATAATCGCGGCACACACAGACACAATCACCCTTCCGCGGACTTCATCCATTTGCCTGTTTTGTTTTGAGCTTATTAAGCGTTCGCTTACAGACTCTTTTTCTCTGTGATTTATCATTTGTTTACACTCCTATAAAGAAGAAGAGGCGGGGAGCCCGCCCTCCCCTCAGCTTTGCTTGCCGTTTGCGTCACGTGTGACTTTCATTTCAGAGATCGGAATGTAGCCTTGATCTTTTACGATACTTTTCTGTACTTCATCGCTGTTCATATAGTCAAGAAACGTTTTTGTAAGGCCTGACGCTTCACCTTTCGTATAAGAGTGCTCGTAAGCCCAAATCGGATACTCGCCTGTGACGACGTTTTTCTCTTCCGGTTTGATGCCTCCGATCGATAAAGGCGTTACTTTGTCATCGTTTATATAAGAGAATGCCAGATAACCGATAGCTCCCGGCGTTTCCGCAATGATTTTTTTGACTGTATTGGAGGAATCCTCTGTAATGCCCTCAGCAGGATCTGCTCCGTCAAGCGCGTATTTGACGAACGTAGCGCGTGTTCCTGATGAATCAGGACGGTTCACGAGTGTAATTTTTTGATCTTTACCGCCAAGCTCTTTCCAGTTTTTAATTTTTCCTGTAAAGACGTCTGTCAGCTGTTTTTTGGTTATATCCTTTACGCCCGCACCGGGGTTGACCGCAGCCGCCATCGCCACTACCGCTACTCGGTGGTCTTTTAGGGCTTTTGCATCAATGCCTTCTTTTTCTTCAGCAAAGACATCTGAGTTGCCGATTTGCACTGCCCCTTCAGACACTTGCGAAAGACCTGTTCCTGAACCTCCCGCTTGCACCTGCACATCAGCATCCGGATGTTTTTCCATAAACTTTTCCGCCGCTGCCAGTACTAACGGCTGCATGGCTGATGAACCAGAAATGGTTAAAGAACCTGATGCTTTTTTATCCTCACTTGCAGATTGACTGTCTGTCTTGCCGCTTTCCTTTGCATTTCCGCATGCTGCAACAACAATCATAACAGCAGCCATCAGAAGCATAAGCATCCATTTGTTTTTTTTCATTTCCTGAATTCCCCCTGCATTTAATGTGTAATTTGTCCTACAGGTCTAGACTAAAGGGTTCTTGTAAAATGCGTATAAATCAAGTGTTAAGGTTTTGTAAATCCGGATGTTTTTTTGTATAAAAAAAACGCTCACAAGTTGTGAGCGTTTTTCTGTTAGTGATTTGTATTGCCGTTTTCAGCGTCTTCCTGAATTTTATCTTCGTTTTTCTGCTTCGTATTATTATCTTCTTGTTTCTTTTTCAGCTCAAAGTATTTGTCCAGAGCTGCTCTTCCTATATCATCCGTAATCGAATATCGATCGCTGTAATTAATATAGGCCCAAGGAACGACTACAGAAATAGCCACTTCCGGATTATCAGCAGGTGCATATGCGACAAGAGTCGTGTTATATGTTGCTTCACCCGTCTCTGATTTGTCAGGACCGTCATAGAAAGATTGCGCCGTACCCGTTTTACCGGCAGGACTGTATGTCGCCGTCGCAAAATCAGTTGCGGCTGTCCCTTTCGTCATGACGCGTCTGAAACCTGCCTGCACTTCTTTAATGTCTGCATTATTCATATCAATCTTGTTCAGTACTTGAGGCTGAACAGACTCTACAACGGCTCCGATTCCTTTTTTCGAATCAGGCTGCCTGACCTCTTTTACAAGCTGAGGCTTCAAACGATAGCCTCCATTGGCGATTGTAGATACATACTGCGCCATTTGCAGCGGTGTAAACGTATCATACTGTCCGATGGCAAAGTCTAACAGAAGACCGGAAATTCGCTGTGACCCTTGGTACCCGGTCGCTTCATTCGGGAGATCAATTCCCGTCTTAACTCCGAGTCCGAACTGATTGAAGTAATATCTGAAAGTATCGAATGCCTTCATATCAAGCGGCAGGGACTGGCCTTTTTTGTATTCCCCTTTACCGACGGCAATCGCCGTTTTGAACATGAACACGTTTGACGATTCCTGAAGCGCTTTTTGGATATCTACGGGACCTAAATTCGTCCATGATTTTTTCGGGTTTTTGCTTCCCTTGAAATACATAGGTTCATCCTGGAAAACGGTGTTCAAATTAATCGCGCCCGTCTGCAGTCCGGTCAACACCGTCGCTCCTTTGACCGCCGATCCCATTGCGTAGGAGGAAGTCATTGCGCCGAGGGCATAATCATTAATTTTGTACTTTCCATGGTCATTCGTAATCTGTTTGCCGGCCATCGTCAGCACTTCTCCGTTTTTCGGGTTCATCATGACGACGAAGGCCCGATCAAGAAGCTTCGTGCTCGGTCTCGCTTTTGCCGATCTTAAATTTTTCTCAATGATTTTTTCAACGGATTTCTGCAGGTCCATATCAATGGATAAAACAAGGTCTTTGCCGGCCTGTCCTTTTGAAATCACTTTGCTGCCCGTGACATTTCCGGATGAGTCGGTTAAGTTCTGCACTTTCTCTTTTTGACCCTGCAGCAGGCTTTCATATTGATATTCTAAATAGCTTTTTCCGACTCTGTCATTCCGGCTGTAGCCGAGTGACAGATAGTGATCCAGCAGGTTGGACGGAAGACCTTCGTTCGAACTGGATACACTGCCGAGCAATGTCCGGATCAGGCTTTTATAAGGATAAGACCGTTCCCAGTCAGACGTCACGTCAACTCCCGGCAGTTCATCTAAATGTTCGCTGACGACGGCCATTTCTTTTGCCGACACGCCTTCATTTTTGATGTATTGAGGCGTCAGGGAGTAGCCTGAATCCATCTGCCTTTTGATCGCAAGGATCTGCATGTCTTTAGAAGTGAGCTCATTCAGTTGTTTGTCTGTGATGCGTTTCAGCTGAAGCTGATATAAATCATCGTCAGACAGTTTTTTGTCTTCAGCTTTTTGCTTTTCTTCGGCCGTAATCAGTTTTTTCGCTTCATCAGGCCTCGTTAACATCCAATAGTCTTTTTTATCCCGCTCAGTCACCTTTTTGGTGCTTACCTTAATCATACCCGACAGTTTTTTTGCGATTTTCAAACGCTGCGCCTGGGTGGTTGAGGCTGAACGTGTATATGTAATCGCATTTAATGCTTTATTCGTTACGATGGGATTTAGGTTCCGGTCGTATATTTTCCCTCTCGGAACCGCCGTGCTGACATCAGACTCCTCTTGCTTATTAGCGGCGTTTTTATAATCATCACCCTGAACGATCTGCTTGATGCCAAGCTCGACGATAATCCAAGTGAAAATAAGAAACGCGGCCAAAAACAAAAAATTAAGCCGGATCGGCAGTGATTTTTTCTTTTCTTTGTTTACAGCTATTTTCTTTTTATTTCTCCTCATGACATCACCTTTTCTTATTTACAGAAAGAAATGACACCTTCTGTTCAGGTGCCATTTTTCATTCTAAAGGTTTTTTCGATATTTTTCTACAGATAACCCTTTTATCTTTCTCCTTTTATAAAATTCGGTTCCGCCGCCTGTTTTTGTCGGTCTTCTTCTACTGTTTCATCAGAAGTTTCCGTATCCAGTTTGATGTCTTTTATATAGTAATAAATCAGCGGATGCCCGGCTCCGAGCAGCACGAGCGCCGCCGGTATTCCCACTTTTTCCTTGAACAATGTAACGATTACAAGGAAACAAAGGATGGAAACGATCCGGCCCGCATTTAAAAATAACTCCCTGAGCACAATGTATTCAATTCTGGCTTTTCTGGCAAGCCGCGCCCGGCCTATCACATCATATGTAAGCGAGACATACGGCACGAGCAGAACTGGATAGCCGATCGCAATAAACACTCCGTACAAAAGGAGCGTCGTGAAGCTCATTTTAAAAATTATGAGAAACAGGGCGCCGTACAAGATCAATCCGCCGATAAGAATCGCCTTTTTCCGCGCTCTTTTTTTGATGAGCCTTGATGCAAAATAATAGGCAAAAAAAGAAACCGCGGAATTGACGAGACCGAATGTTCCGAGCGCCAGCTCACTGTTTGTCGCAATGAATACAAATACGCTGATTAAAAAAACAAAAATCCCTTCTCTCAAGCCTTGAAAAAAGTGCGCGTTGGTAATCCGGCGCCAATTCAGATTCGTGTGGCGCTCATCAAAAACTTTTTTCAGCATAAACCGGCCTTTCGACTCCCTCCGCTTCAGGAAAAAGCTCATGACCACGGCAAGGGCAAATAAGCCGAGCGACAGGCTGAAAATGATTGTATAACCCGTATTGTTTTCAAGTCTTGAAATGACATATCCGGCCACAATCGGACCGATCATGCCCGCCGATGATGACAAAATGCCTAAAAACCCGTTAAAAAAATCTCTCGTTTCCGGTTCCGTGATTTCGAAAGTCAGCACATTAAAAGCCAGCCAGTAAAAGCCGTATCCAACTCCAAGCACGGCCCCTATCAAAACGAGACGGGAAGCCGCAGTTTCTCCGGCAAGCAGCACACTTAAATAAAAAGCGGCCAAAAAGATAACGCCGAACCTGAGAATAAACACCCTGTCAATTTTTTTAGCCAGCCGGCCAGCCAGCAGAAAGGTAACCGGCTGCATCGTCACGACCGACAAATTGTATATGGCCAAATCAATAAATTTTCCCGACTGCTTCCACAAATACACGTTGACAAATGTATTTGACAGCGCGATGCCCAATGAGTAAAGGCCGCCAATCGTCAATAACAGCAGCAGCCCTTTATTTATTTCGATGTCGCCGATAATTTTTTTTATTTTGCTCATCATTGACTCCCCTTTACTACACATTAGTTTGTCTCACTCAAACTGAGATATGTAAAAGGAATCAAAGTCAATAAAAAAACAAGGCCTCCCGCGGGAGACCTTGTGATCATTCAACTCAATTATTTTGCTTCGCTGTAAAGACGGGCAACTTCATCCCAGTTCACAACATTCCAGAAAGCTGAAATGTAATCAGGACGGCGGTTTTGGTAGTTCAGGTAGTACGCGTGCTCCCAAACATCAAGGCCGAGAACAGGTGTTTTACCTTCTGAAAGCGGTGAATCTTGGTTTGGCGTGCTTGTAATTTCAAGTTTGCCGTTGTTTACAACGAGCCAAGCCCAGCCTGAACCGAAACGGCCTGCAGCTGCTGCCGCGAATTTTTCTTTAAATTGATCGAAGCTTCCGAACGTGCTTTTGATCTCTTCAGCAAGCTCACCAGTCGGTTCGCCTCCGCCGTTCGGAGATAAAAGAGTCCAGAATAAAGAGTGGTTTGCATGTCCGCCGCCATTGTTGCGGACTGCCGTGCGGATGTCCTCCGGCACTGCATTCAAATCAGCAACAAGCTCATCTACAGATTTCTCTGCAAGCGCTGATCCTTCGATCGCTTTGTTGAGGTTTGTCACGTATGTGTTATGGTGCTTCGTATGGTGAATCGTCATCGTTTCCTTATCGATATGAGGTTCTAAAGCATCATAAGCGTAAGGCAATTCTGGAAGTTTGTAAGCCATAATTTTTTCCTCCTTTAAATATATGTACTGAAATGCCGCTTAACGCGAACTTTTCTAATCTCAATGTAACAAAAGAAAGCGTGGTAATCAATGAAAAAGCTCACAATCCGGCGATTCCAGCAGACATATTACACTTTATCCGTTCACGGCCGAAATTAAACCTTTCTAAAGCACCGTCCATAAGAAATATCCGATCATAAAGAGCTGAATGACGCCTTTTGCCGCCACGCTTGTTAAAAAGCCGATTAACGAGCCGAGCCCCACTTTTGCCGCGGACTTGATATCCTTTTGATGAACAAACACCTCAGCGCAGAGAGCACCGATAAACGGGCCTAATATAATGCCTGCCACGGGAATAACGAAGGGCCCGATCAATAATC
Source organism: Bacillus sp. JNUCC-22 (assembly GCF_018861275.1). Lineage (NCBI taxonomy): Bacteria > Bacillati > Bacillota > Bacilli > Caryophanales > Bacillaceae > Bacillus > Bacillus sp. JNUCC-22. The sequence goes on from NZ_CP076408.1 coordinate 2,469,010, forward strand.
CGATCGTGCTTCCCCAGATTGCCGCCCTGCTTCCTCCGTACCTTTTAACGCCAAGTAAATTTGACACATAGTCAGCTGCGAATAAAACGGCCGCAAATACCGCCTCAATGAGCCAAAACAGGTAAGAATAAGGGCTGAAGGAAAACAAAAATCCGTAGAGAAGAAAACCGGCCACAATAAAAATAACGCTTGGAATCACCGGATATACAAGTCCGATAAAAGCAATGACGAAGACCGCAATGATCATCAGCCAATACAAAACACTCATGACAAAAACACCCTCCTTTGTTTTGCGGGCGATCACAGCTTCCCGCTTTGTCTTATTATGTATGATTCCTTATCACCGCTTTAAATACTCTCACTTGTGTTCATCCCCTGTGAACGATACAATAAGCAACATATACCAGTTTAGGCTAGGAAGTGAAGATGTTGAACATATTTACGGCTTTATTGAAAAGTACATACTCTCCGGCGGATATTGCAAAAACACGGTTTCAGGGGATAGGAAAAGCGATCCTTTATGTATTTTTGCTGTCTGTCCTTTTTACGCTGCCAAGCGCTTATTACCTTTGCTCCGGCACCGTAAACTCAATGAACGGTTTCAAAACCGTGTTAAAGAAAGATTTCCCTGATTTCAGCATTTCAAACGGAGAATTGCAGACGAAAGCGTCCGCCTCTAAGGAAACGGAAGCGAACGGGTTCGTCATCGTGTTTGATCCGACAGATGCTTACGGCGCGAAACAAATAGCGGCGAAACAAAACGCGATCGGCATTTTGAAAAATAAAATGGTGCTTGCTGTAGACGGACAGGCGACAGAAATGAATTATTCGCTGATGCCTGCTGATATCACAAAAAAAGAAATCATATCAGCATTAAACCAAAATAAAACAATGATCGTCACCGTCCTGTCCGTTCTGCTGTTCATCATGACAGCGGCCGGAAAATTCATTGAAGTATCATTTCTCGCCGTCATCGGACTGATATTGAAAAATGCGCAAAGAAAGACATTGAATTACCAGCAGCTCTGGAAGCTTTCGGCTTATTCCATTACACTTTCGACCATATTCTTTACAATCATGCGCGCGCTTGTTATTACGGTGCCGAGTGAATTTTTAGTGAATTGGTTTGTAAACTTTATCATCCTTTTCCTCGTCTTAAAAGAGATACCGCCAAGAAAAACAGCTGTGTAACAAAGACTGCCCCCGGCGGTCTTCTTTTTTGTCATGAACAAAATGGGACAAGCATACAATGAAGTAAAAATGTATGCGGGAGGCGGTTGGAATGAAGCGGCTTACTTTTGTATTCGGCAGTTTATTTGTGATATTCATTATCTTTTACGATCTTAAAATCGGCACGATCCCTTCTCAAGACCTTCCAGCATACGCAGCGGCGGCACAGCCAGCCCGACAGGAATCTTCATACAGAACGGTTACGGTCAAAAAAGGCGATACGGTGATGTCGATAGTCGGCGCACATAAAGCGCCAGATGATATTGCGCAAGATTTTGAAGCGCTGAATCCGAATGTAAAAGCAAACGCCATTCAGGCAGGCACCGCTTATAAATTCCCCGTCTACCGCAATTAAACGTTAATTTCTTGTCAGTTCGGCAAATACACTGTTACAATATAACATGTAAATAGAAGTTGCCTGACATGTAAAAGGCTCAGCCTGCAAAAGCGGTAACTACAATTAAGGAGCGATTGACAAGTGAGTGAAATCACACATCGTACAAAAACGCGTCCCGTCAAAGTGGGACCTTTAACAATAGGCGGAAATAACGAAGTCGTCATTCAGAGTATGACGACGACCAAAACACACGACGTAGAAGCAACAGTTGCGGAAATCAACCGTTTAGCCGAAGCCGGCTGCCAAATTGTCCGGGTGGCATGTCCGGACGAACGCGCCGCTAACGCGATTGCCGACATCAAAAAACAAATTTCCATCCCTCTCGTTGTCGATATTCATTTTGACTACAAGCTTGCATTAAAAGCAATTGAGGGCGGGGCCGACAAAATCAGAATCAACCCGGGAAACATCGGCCGCCGCGAAAAAGTGGAAGCCGTCGTAAAAGCAGCGAAAGAAAAAGGAATTCCAATCCGGATCGGCGTAAACGCGGGTTCTTTGGAAAAACGCATTTTAGAAAAATACGGCTATCCGACTGCTGACGGAATGGTTGAGAGTGCGCTTCATCATATCAAAATCCTGGAAGACCTTGACTTTCACGACATCATCGTCAGCATGAAAGCGTCTGACGTCAATCTAGCCATAGAAGCATACGAAAAAGCTTCAAAAGCATTTGATTATCCGCTCCACCTCGGAATTACAGAATCGGGCACGCTGTTTGCCGGAACGGTAAAAAGCGCGGCCGGACTCGGAGCGATTTTAAGCAAAGGAATCGGAAACACGCTCCGGATCTCTCTGAGCGCCGACCCGGTTGAAGAAGTAAAAGTAGCCAGAGAACTGCTGAAATCATTCGGTCTTGCTTCAAACGCGGCTACGCTTATTTCATGCCCGACATGCGGACGGATCGAAATTGATCTCATCAGCATCGCAAATGAAGTGGAAGAATACATTTCTAAAGTCAAAGCGCCGATTAAAGTAGCCGTTCTCGGATGTGCCGTTAACGGACCGGGCGAAGCAAGAGAAGCTGATATCGGGATTGCCGGCGCGCGCGGCGAAGGACTTCTTTTCCGCAAAGGCCAAATCGTCCGCAAAGTCCCTGAAGAAACCATGGTCGAAGAGCTGAAAAAAGAAATCGACAAGCTGGCAGAAGAACACTACGCAAAGCTTGAAGCGGAAAAAGCAAAAGCAGAACAAGAAACACAAAAAGCTTGACGGATATTCCGCCAAGCTTTTTTTGCGTTGTGTTAAAAAAACGGTGTAATGAAGATGCCGAGCACAAGGGAAACAATACCGATTCCCATCGCCCATCCGCCTAAAGCGCCTGCTCCTCTTCTTCTGGCGATATAGCCGACGATAATGCCGCATGCCCCTAATAAAACAGGGAGCACAAACAGGGAAATGATAGAAATAGCCAATGCTGCATACCCTATCCCCCGGCCTTCACTTACTCCGTCCCGATTATCATCACGGTCTGCTGCCCGGTCAGAAGCACGATATGGCTCTGAGATTTCGGCCGCTGTTTCTTCTGAATAAACATCACGCGTGATATCGGTTCCTTCCGATCCATGATCCACGTAGTAGTCGTTGCCTTTTCGATTTTCGTAATCGTATGCCACCTTCAATTCCCCCTTTTTCTTTTATGAAAGGAGCTTTTTTAGTTTCCGCGTTTTTTACGGATTCATGTTTGCTAAACTTTTCTGGTATTGTTAATTGTTTATGTTACACTTGAAGGGATGAATTTATAGGAGTGTGGACATGTTACGGTTAGGTATAGATATTGACGGCACAGTTACGGCACAGGATACATTTGTCCCTTATTTAAACCGCTCATTTCATCTTTCCATTACCTTGGATGATATGACTGATTATGATCTGACGAAGCTTTTGAACATTACAGACGAGGAATTTTGGGAATGGATGAACGTTCATGAAGCAGCCATATATAAAGAAGCGAAGCTCGCGGAATTTGCCAAGCAGGCACTGGACGGACTGAAAGAAGAGCACCGTCTGATCTACATTACGGCAAGACGCGGCCACTTAGAAGATGTTACACTGGACTGGTTTGCAAACCGGGACATTCATTACGATCACATTGAGCTTGTCGGAGGCCATCACAAAGTGGAAGCCGTCAAAAAACACGGCATTGATTTATTTTTCGAAGATCACCACGGCAATGCGACAATGATCGCAAAAGAAGCAGGCATTCCGGTTATCCTTTTTAACTCCCCATATAATCAGCTCCCCATCGATTCCAATATTATCAGGGTGCAGAATTGGCTTGAAGCCGTCGCCTGGATTAATAAAAACAAACACAGCTTTCAGCATGTTAAAAGCTGAAAAAAACCTCCTGTATAAGCAGGAGGTTTTTTATCGGCACGCCGGACAGGTGCCGTAAATTTCAAACTTATGGCCGCTGATTTCATACCCTTCCAAATCATCGTGCAGCTTATCCATCGGACAGGACTCAATTTCCTTCGTTTTCCCGCAGGTTAAACAGATAAAATGGTGATGATGATGGGTATAAGAGCATGTAAAACGGAACAGTTTTTCTCCGGAAAGCTCCGTCGTTTCCAAAATGCCGAGTTCTTCATATAACGAAAGATTTCTGTATATGGTATCAAAGCTCAGACCCGGATAGTCGTCATTTAATGCGGCAAGCACGTTTTTGGCGGTCAGATATTTATCAGAATCAGCAAAAAGCTGCAGCATGTCTTCTCGCTTACTCGTATATTTATACCCTTTTTCTTTCAGCAGGTTCAACGCTTCTTGTACGTTCATGAGGACCTCCCCTTTACAACACGGTATCGCTCCAAAAAGAAAATGGCAGCTGTCTGAACAGCAGGCCATTTTCTTATGATGTATCAAATTATACCTATAAAATGATGAAAAGTAAATGAAAGCCTAGTGAATCGCGGTTTTGAACTTACCGCCCCTCGTTTCATGGGTATTCATGATTGTAATAAAGGCGTTTTTATCAATTTCAAACACAATGGATTTCAATTTAGTCACTTCAAGCCTTGTCACGACCGCGTAAATGACTTCTTTGGTTTCATCCGTATATCCGCCTTTTCCCTGAAGCTTAGTGGTTCCCCGTCCAAGCCGGTGCAATATTGCATCTGAGATCTCAGCATATTGCTCTGCAACAATAATGACCGCTTTTGTTTCATCAAGCCCCTGGATGACCGCGTCAATCGTTTTCATGGCAATATAATAAGTCATGAAAGAATACATTGCCTGCTCCGGACCGAACACAAAACCGGCCCAAATGAAAATAAACACATTGATGAGCATAACGAATTCCCCGACTGAAAAGGGCAGCTTTTTCGTGAGAAGGATACCGAGGATTTCAGTACCGTCCATCGAGCCTCCGTTTCGGATGACAAGGCCTACCCCGAAACCGAGCAAAAGCCCCCCGAATACCGTCGCCAAAATAGGCTGGGTCGTAATGGCCTCCACATGGTGCAATGAGGATTCAATCAGCGCTAAACCGACGATTCCGATAACAGTAGAGATGAGAAATGTTTTTCCGATATATTTATATCCGAAAATCATAAATGGAATGTTGAGTAACACAACGAATAAGGCAAAATTGAGGAGGGGATTGGACATAAAGAGGTGGTCTAAAATTAATGAAACACCGATAATGCCTCCGTCGATAAAATTATTAGGGACCAGAAACAATTCAATACTTACGGCGGCTGAACCCGCCCCGATCAGAATCATAATGACCCTGAAGATAAAGTGTAAAAATGATTCTCTTTTATGCTGTTTATTTGGGGTCATAAAATCTCCTTTCCTATAATAACTATTTTAAACAGTAAGCAACTTTATTTTACCATTAAAAGCTGTAACAGTTTAATGATCTGCTCAATACATTATGTCTAAAGAGGTGAAAGTATCGATGATTTTAATACAAAGAATTATTTTGCAGCGGCTCAATCAAGTCACTGCGGACGATCTGCTGAAATATTCCAAGCAATACGGGATCAGCATTACAAGAAGTCAAGCGGCTGAGGTAGCGGCTCTGATGCACGGAAAAAACATCAATATTTTTGATGAACAGGAGCGGCTGCGCCTGCTGAAAAAAGTGGAAACGATAACTTCAAAAGAAACGGCGCGGAAAGTTGACGAACTTTTCAATCAATTCTCAGGGTAAAAAAGGAGGGACACCCGCCCCTCCTTTCTTTCTTATTGAGCTGATATTTTTTCAAGAAGCTCCTTATCAAACTGCTTTTCTTTCAGCATTTCGATTTCAAAACGGTACGGCGGCTTCTTATTTTTCTTGTCTTCACCTACATACGGTGTTTCGAGGATTTTCGGAATATCGGCAAGCTGCTCGTGATGAACGATGTACTGCAGAGCGTCAAAACCGATCTCTCCGAACCCGATATTTTCATGGCGGTCTTTCCGGGCGCCTTTGATATTTTTACTGTCGTTAACATGAAGGACTTTTATCCGATCGATGCCGACGATTTTATCAAACTCGTTAAGAACACCGTCAAAATCATTAGCGACATCATACCCGGCGTCATGGGTGTGGCAAGTGTCAAAGCAGACGGATAGATGTTCATTATGCGTGACTCCCGCAATGATCTCGGCCAGCTCTTCAAAGCTTCTCCCGCATTCTGATCCTTTGCCCGCCATTGTCTCCAGCGCAATCTGCACGTTTTGCCCGGGAACAATCACTTCGTTTAAACCTTCAATGATTTTTTTGATGCCTGTCTCAGCCCCGGCTCCGACATGCGCCCCTGGATGAAGCACGATCTGTCTCGCGCCGATCGCTGCCGTTCTTTCAATTTCAGAACGCAGAAAATCAACGCCCAGCTCAAATGTTGCCGGATTTGTCGTATTTCCAATGTTAATGATGTACGGCGCATGCACGACAATCTCATCGATGCCGTTTTCCTTCATATGGGCGCGGCCCGCTTCAATATTCAAGTCCTCAATTTTTTTGCGGCGCGTGTTTTGGGGAGCGCCCGTATAGATCATAAATGTGTTCGCCCCGTACGAAACAGCTTCCTTGCTTGCGGCAAGGAGCATATGTTTTCCGCTCATTGAGACGTGTGAACCTATTTTCAGCAACCCGATTCCCCTACTTTCCTTTGTTAGATTTGTTTCTTCTCTGCTTTCTTTTTATCTTTTCCATTTCGTAGCTCATTTTCTTTTTATAGCCCGGCTTCACTTTTTTCGGTTTTTTCACGAGGCGCTTCGCCATTTGGTCAGCCTCATTCTCCGATTTTTTGCGTTTTTTGCGGCGGTGGCGGTCATCGCCTTTCTTCCATTCGCCGTTTACAAGCTCCGCATAGTCAAACACAATACCCATCTTTTCGAGTCTTACGAGCGCATCTTCGTCAGAAAGCTCATAAATGGTCAGTGCTTGGCCTGATGAACCCGCGCGTGCGGTTCTCCCGACGCGGTGAACATAAAAATCCAGATCGTCCGGAAGCTCATAGTTGATGACGTGGCTTACGCCTTTAATGTCAATTCCTCTTGCCGCAAGGTCTGTCGCAATGACATAAGTGAATTCCAGATCATTAATCTGCTTCATTACCTTCTTACGCTCACGCGGCGTTAATCCCCCGTGCAGAAGACCAATCCTCATGCCCTTTTCAGTCAGGTATTTCGCAATATGGTCAGCCGTGTTTTTCGTATTTGCAAACACAATGCCCAGATAAGGGTTCAGATGAGACATCATATCAAAAAGCAGTTTGTCTTTATCACGCTGTTTAGAAGGAACCAAAACATGTTCAATCTTTTCGGCTGTGATTCTTTTCGGCTCAACATGCGCGTACTTCGGATTTTCCATATACTTTTTCAAAAACGGCTTCAGCTTTTCCGGAATCGTAGCTGAGAACACAAGCATCTGAAGTTCTTCCGGCATACGGGATCCGATGTAATCAACGTCTTCTAAAAAGCCCATGTCAAGCATCAGATCAGCTTCGTCAATGACGAGAGACTGCGCTTTATAGACGTTCAATGCCTGCGCCTTAATCAGATCCGCGATCCGGCCCGGCGTTCCGACGACGAGATGAGGCTGTGTTTTCAGCTTATCAATTGATTTTTGCTTGTCCGTCCCGCCGATGAAGCATTTTGTCCGGATCGGCTCATCTTCCGCACCCTGTGTGATTTTGAGCGCTTCCTGATGAATCTGATTGGCAAGCTCTCTCGTCGGCGCCGTAATAACAGCCTGTACCGTATCAGAACCCGGATCAATCCGATTCAAAATTGGCAATAAATAGGCGTGGGTTTTCCCCGTCCCCGTCTGGGACTGCCCGATCACGCTTTCGTTTTTCAGTACAGCAGGTATCAGACGCTTTTGAATATCTGTCGGTTCATAAAAACCAAGGCGGTGAACTGCATCTATAATAAACGGTTTTAAGTTGTATCCATCAAATTTAGTTTCTTTCATTTTTCCCAGCTCCTTAAAGCGGCACATTCTGTGTCCATCATCACATTATAACCGATTTTACTTAAAAACACCATGTCTTGGGGGAATCCTGTTTTCGAGACAGAAAAGCAAATGCCCCCTCCGATGCATATTGTAATAGCAGAGAGACAGAAAGGAGGTACAAGTATGTTTCCACAGCAGCCGATGAGAAATATGGCGCAGCAGGGCCGGCCGTTTATGAATCCGCGTATGATGATGGGAGGAAGACCGTCATTGCCGGGACGGCAGCTGATGCAGCAGGGACGGCAGCTTTTCCCTCAGCAGCAGATTGCCGGAGCGGGCCTGAGAAACGCAGGCACGGGCGGCGGAGGGGGCTTAAAAGGTATGCTTTCCCGTTTTTTACCCGGTTCAGGAGGAGGAAGCGCTGCCGCGTCGGCACCGGCGGCGGCCAGCGGAGGAGCAGGTGCAGGACTGCAGGGAATACAGAACCTGGCAAGTCCGGCATCCCTGTCGAGCATGCTCGGCAACGTTCAGAAGGTGCTCGGCGTGGCGCAGCAGGTTACGCCGATGATCCAGCAGTACGGTCCTTTAGTACGGAGTCTGCCCGCCATGATGAAGCTTTACAGCCAATTAAGCAGCAGTGATGACGAGAATGAATCTGACGAGACGAAAGAAACAGACGAACAGGACAAAAAGGATGAAGCTGAAAAAACAGATGAAACAGAAGATGAAAACAAATCAGACGCCTCATCCAAAACATCAAAGAAGACGTCTGAAAAAGCATCCGCTTCAAAAGAAAAAGACGCCGCACAGGCAGACTCAGCGGAACAGCCGCGTCCAAAAAGAACATCGGGCAGATCAAAGCCGAAATTATATATTTAACATTCTTTGATATCTCACGAAAGATTAGCTATAATGAGATCAGAAGAATGCAAGATTTGAGCCGTTTAACTACGGCTTTTTATATTGCCTCTACACTCACTTTTGATAGGAGGACATCTACATTGGACGTTATCAAAATATCGCCGCGCGGCTACTGTTACGGCGTTGTTGATGCCATGGTCATAGCCAAAAACGCGTCACTCGATAAAACACTGCCAAGACCTATATATATACTCGGAATGATTGTTCATAATAAGCATGTCACAGATGCGTTTGAGGAAGACGGCATTTACACGCTTGACGGCACAAACCGTCTGGAGATTTTAAAGCAGGTGGAAAAAGGAACCGTTATTTTCACGGCTCACGGGGTATCTCCGGAAGTAAGAAAAGCCGCTGAGGAAAAAGGGCTTGTTACGATTGACGCCACATGCCCGGACGTCACGAAAACACATGACTTAATCCGAAAAGTAAAAGCTGAAGGTTATCACGTCATATACATCGGTAAAAAAGGCCACCCCGAGCCTGAAGGAGCCGTCGGCGTCGCTCCTGAAATCGTTCATCTCGTTGAAACAGAGGAAGACGTGAGAAATCTCGATATTCAGGCTGAGAAATTAATCGTTACAAACCAAACGACAATGTCCCAGTGGGACGTCCACGATATTATGGAATCAGTCAAAGAAAAGTACCCGTACGTGGAATACCATCAGGAAATCTGCCTGGCCACACAGGTTCGTCAAGAAGCTGTATCAGAGCAGGCAAAAAAAGCGGACTTAACCATTGTTGTCGGTGATCCGAAAAGCAATAACTCCAACAGACTGGCGCAAGTGTCAGAAGAAATCGCCGGAACAAAAGCCTACCGAATCGGAGACATCAGTGAACTGAAGCTCGAATGGCTGAAAGACGTCAATACCGTCGCCGTTACCGCAGGCGCATCAACACCGACACCGATTACAAAGGAAGTCATCCGCTTTTTAGAGCAGTTTGACCACAACGATGAATCGACATGGCAGCTTGAACACAGTGTGCCGCTTAAAAAAATCCTTCCGAAAGTAAAAATAAAAAACTGAGGCCCGGGGCCTCAGTTTTTTTATAAGAAAGTAAATGGGTTTGTATCTGTTTCGGAAGCGAAAATGCGCACATCATAGTTTTTCTCCCCGGCCATTGCCGTAAGCTTCTCAGCCGTGCCTTTTCTCATGATCTTTTCAGCATAATGCCCCGGGTCCACGACGTTTAATCCCATCATCATCGCATCATGCGCTACATGGAAATAAAGATCGCCCGTCACGTAAACATCTGCACCCTTCCGCTTTGCCTGATAAATATATTTATTTCCGTCACCGCCAAGAACCGCGACTTTTTTCACCTTGCTGTTTCGCTCTCCGACCATCCGGACTCCGTTAACGTCAAACTTTTCTTTCACAAACAGCGCAAACTCTTCAAGCGTCATGTCTTGCTGAAGTTTTCCGATGCGGCCGAGCCCTTTTTCAAGCGGAGACTGCTCCACTGGATAAATATCATATGCCACCTCTTCATACGGATGGCTTTTTTTCAGCGCTTTTACGACGGTTTTCTCCATACTTGCCGGAAAAACGGTCTCAAGTCTCACTTCATGGACGAGCTCCAGTTCTCCCGTCTGTCCGATAAACGGTTCTGCCCCGTCCAGCGGTTTAAAGCTGCCGATTCCCTCAGAGGAGAACGCGCAATGGCTGTAATTGCCGATATGTCCCGCTCCGGCGTTGCCAAGTGCGGTTCTTACAGCTTCTTCATAGTCTTTCGGAACATAGACGGCAAGCTTTTTCATCGGGTCCGAATATGTCGGGACAAGCACTTCTGTGTCTGTCAGGCCGAGAGCTTCGGCAAGCAGATCATTCACACCGCCGTCCGCCACATCAAGATTCGTATGAGCCGCATATACGGCAATATCATGCTTTATACATTTCTCAATCAGTCTTCCGCCAGGCTGATCAGTGGTGATCTGTTTAAGCGGCCGAAAAATCGGCGGATGGTGGGCGATAATTAAGTCAACTTTTTTCTCAATGGCTTCATCTACCGTTTGTTCCAGAACATCCAGTGTCACCATGACATTTTTCACCGGCTTATTCAATGTACCGATCTGCAGGCCGATTTTATCTCCTTCCACCGCAAAAGCCTTCGGTGAAAATTGTTCAAACAGCTGGATGATTTCCTGTCCGTTTACATGTTTAGGCATGTCCGATTACCTCCTTCAGCAGAGAAATCCGCTCTTTCAATTCAGCTAATTTTTCATGACTTTCATGCTTTGCGCTGCGGCTGATCTGTTCATAAATTTGTTCAGTATGCTTAAGTTCCTGGCTCCATTTCCGAAGAAACACTTCATTCCTCTCTTTTAATAAAAACGGACCCGCAAGCATTCCGGCAGCCATCGGCACGTCCCGATACGGCGCATCACGGTCGCCAGTTTCCGCAACGAGGATTTCATAACACTTTCCGTCTTCTTCGAGAATCACTTCATCAATCAGTTCATAGCCTTCCTGATACAGCCACTCTCTTATATGAACGGCATGAATATTCGGCTGCAGAATCAGCCGTTCACGCCCCGTCAATTTCGTTTTTCCGGACTCCAAAATATGAGCGATCAGCGCTCCGCCCATGCCAGCGATTGTAATGGCGCCGGCTTCTCCTTTTTCAAGGACGCTCAGCCCGTCACCTTTCCTTACGGAGATAAGAGTGCTTAAGTCCAGTTTTTCCACCTGCTGTTTGGCGGATAGAAACGGTCCGTCTGTAATTTCACCGGCGATTGCCCGGCTTGCCAAATGATTCAAAACGGCATAGCAAGGAAGATACGCGTGGTCCGACCCGATATCAGCAACCAGGGCACCCGGAGGGATATATTCCGCCACAGACTGCAATCTTTTAGATAACTTCATTTCATTCACAATATCACAACTTTTCTCAGGTTCTTTTTCCTTTACTATCATATAAAAAAACCGCCCGGAATCCAAGCGGCGGATAGAGTTTTTCATATGTCTTTTATATAGGGACCGGTAAAGCTTTATTTAATGTCAGAAACCCATTTTGCCATGTCATCCAGCTTTTCGGCCGGCACAAGGCCCGCGGGCATCCCGTTGCCGCCTTTTTCAATTTTTGTTTTAATCTCAGCGACATCTTTTCTTTTGCCGACGCCTTTTAAGTTCGGCCCTGACACACCTTCATAGTTTTCCCCGTGACAGGTGATGCAGTTCGCTTTATAAATCTCTTCAGGTGAAGCGTTTGCAGTTTCCTTCTCGGCATTTTTGCTTTCACCGCCGCTTGCGATCTGATGCGCATCTCCATTGCCTTTTACAGCTAAAAAGAAAGTCAGCCCTATTCCCAGCACTGCAATGAGCAAAAAAGGAATCAGCGGATTCCACTTCATATCTCCATCCCCCTTTTTCATTCTCCCCCTATGTAAACACTTCTAATTCTAACTTATTTTTACAAAAAGTAAATGGTCTTACTCAGCAATTTCATTGATTTCACAATTTATACAAAAAGCAAAAATAACTGTTTTGTTTATCACAAAATTATCTTTATTCTATTGTATAATGAATTGTATACGCTTACAATAAAGAATATAAATAAACTTATCTCATTTTCCCCCTTTCAGACATGCCGCATTTTTTCCAAACTCATTTGCAAAACATATGCTTATCCAGTAAAATAAAGGTATATTATCCATATATCTTATACATAAAAAAGAACGGATCAAAAAGACCCGTTCCATTCTATTCGAGAAAATCCTTCAGACGTTTGCTTCTGCTCGGATGTCTCAATTTGCGAAGCGCTTTTGCTTCAATTTGGCGAATACGCTCTCTCGTTACTCCAAACACTTTGCCTACTTCTTCCAAAGTTCTTGTGCGTCCGTCATCCAGACCGAAACGGAGACGCAGCACGTTTTCTTCACGATCTGTCAACGTATCCAGCACATCTTCCAGCTGTTCTTTTAAAAGCTCATATGCCGCATGATCCGACGGAGAAGTCGCTTCCTGGTCTTCGATGAAGTCACCGAGATGTGAGTCGTCTTCTTCACCGATCGGCGTTTCTAAAGAAACAGGCTCTTGAGCGATTTTTAATATTTCACGGACTTTTTCAGGCGTAAGATCCATGTCTTCAGCAATTTCTTCCGGTGTCGGCTCTCTGCCAAGATCCTGAAGAAGCTGACGCTGCACACGGATTAATTTGTTGATGGTTTCCACCATGTGAACCGGGATACGGATTGTTCTCGCCTGGTCAGCGATGGCGCGTGTAATCGCCTGTCTGATCCACCAAGTCGCATACGTACTGAATTTATATCCTTTACGGTAGTCAAACTTCTCGACGGCTTTCATGAGACCCATGTTTCCTTCTTGGATCAAGTCTAAGAAAAGCATGCCGCGGCCGACATACCGTTTAGCAATGCTGACAACTAAACGAAGGTTTGCTTCAGCCAGTCTGCGTTTAGATTCCTCGTCACCCTCTTCAATTTTTTGAGCGTAGGTGATTTCTTCTTTAGCAGAAAGAAGATTTACCCGTCCGATTTCCTTAAGGTACATGCGGACTGGATCATTGATCTTTACGCCAGGCGGTACGCTGAGGTCATTAAGGTCAAATTCTTCTTCGGCTTTGGCAAGCTGTTGAATATTAGGATCTTCCGTTTCTTCATTTTCACTAATTAATTCAACACCTTGTTCTCCTAAAAATTCATAATACTCATCCATTTGGTCTGATTCAATTTCAAAGCTGGACATGCGTTCAGCAATTTCTTCATATGTTAAAACGCCACGTTTTTTTCCAGTTTCAGTAAGCTGCTCTTTTACCTGGTCTAATGTAAGTTCTGTTTCTGTTTCGTGGGTTTGTTTATCAGCCATTATGGATCCCTCCTTCCAAAGCTTGCAACGAATTCTAAAAGCGGTATGTTTCTTATCCGACCCGGAAGCCTTCTCTCTTTTTCAGCATGCAGGGCTGCGGATAATAAATGACAATTCATGATGAGGTTAAGCGATCTATTTGCTCCTCCGCAAGGAATCATTGCCAATCAGAACGCAAGCCTCTTTTTGGTGTTACTTTAATGATCGGTTCAATGCAACAATTTCTTGAGCCAGAGACGCAGCTTTCACGAAGTCTTTCTGCCTCTCCGCATCCGCTCTTTCTGCTTCTTTTTCCTTTATCATTGACCATTTTCGGTGATCCAACACTTTTTTTACGTAATCGGATAACTCGGCCTCTGAGAGCTCCTCGTTTACTTGGAGCATCCCTATATCTGAAAGCAGCTGGCTGATTTCCTCATCCTGCATTCTCGCCATAAGATGCTGCGGCGTCATGTCAGCGCCCTCTTCATAAACAGCGTACAGGTATGCTGCCAGCGCACGATGTCCGTCAATGTTAAATTCAAAGCCGACACGCTCAATCACTTTCTTTATGACGTTTCGGTCTCTCAGCATATGAGCGAGCAGAAGTCTTTCCGCGTTCTCATAGGCGGGACGGAGACGGCGCCGTTTCGCTTTTGTCGTCACCCGGGCCCGTCTTGTCTGCGGTTCGGCGTTTTTGTCGCCGGGGGCGTTTTGTCTGGCGTAGATGGAAAGCTGTTCAGTCAAAGATTCTACCGAAAGAGAAAATTCTGAGGCGAGCTGCTTCACATACATTTCCTGCTCAAGCGACCCGGAAAGAGCGCTGATTTCTTTCAGCACTTCTTTCATGTAAGCGAGCCGGTCTCCTTCGTCAGATAAGTTTTTCCCTTTGCGGAAATATTGCATTTTAAAAGCCATGACCGTAACGCTTGCATCAATGATATCGGTCCGGAATTTTTCTCCGCCCCGGGTTCTGATATAATCATCAGGATCAAGCCCGTCAGGCAGCATGCTTACTCTTACCTTACAATCGGCTTTCTGAAGCAGGCCGGCCGCTTTAAGCGTAGCTTCGTACCCGGCTTTATCCGAATCGTAGCAGAGAATGACCTCCTGAACATTTCTTCTGAGGATTTTCACATGCTCTTCGGTGAGCGACGTCCCCATTGTGGCGATACTTTCTTTTACGCCTGAGCTGACGGCGGATATGACGTCAGCGAAGCCTTCAAACAGAACGGCTCTCTCCTCTTTTCTGATCGGCAGGCGCGCTTTATGAAAGTTATACAGAAGCTTAGATTTATGAAACAGCGGCGTTTCCGGGCTGTTCATATATTTCGGCTGCTGGCTTCCGAGCGCCCTTCCTGAAAAAGCCGCCACGGCTCCGTGGTGATCATGAATGGGAAACATAATTCTGTTTCTGAAACGGTCAAAATACCCGCTGCCGTCTTCCCTTCTGATCAGCAGACCCGCTTTTTCCATCAGTTCTTCCTCAAAACCGCGCTTTTTCAAGAATTTCGTCATGAAATCCCAGGAATCCAGCGCGTAGCCGATTTCAAACTCATCTATGAGCTCTTTCGTAAAACCCCTTGATAAAAGGTAATCTAACGCTTCCTGGCCTTCCTTTGTATTTATTAGCAAATGATGGTAAAATTTCTTCAGAAGCTCGTGGGCTTCCGCCATCTTCTGCTCTCCGGAAGATTCCGGCCTGGATGCAGAGTGAATCGTTATATCATCAGGGAAATCAATCTGATATTTATCCGCAAGGTGAGAAACAGCTTCCGTAAATGAATAACCTTCCATCTGCCGTAAGAAAGAGAAAACGTTCCCGCCCGCACCGCATCCGAAGCAATGAAAGATCTGCTTATCGCTGGAGACGGAAAACGAGGGCGTGTTTTCCCCGTGAAACGGACAGAGCCCAAAGTAGTTGCGGCCTTGCTTTTTCAATTGGACATAATCACCTATGACTTCAACAATGTCTGCTGACTGCTGCACCTGATTAACTACTTCATCTGGTATGCGGTTTCCCATCTTATAACACTCCGTCGTACATTATTCGATGTTTTGATTTGAAATCCCTTCATCATTCGACAGGATTTTTTTAAGCAGGGTAACAAATCGATTCCGATCTTCTTTATTTAATTTTTTAGGTCCTTTGGAATGAATGCCGCTTCTTCTCATTTTGCCTGACATATGACGGCTCATCAGAGCGAAGTCAATCGTGTCTTCAGTATAAGAACGGCCCCTTTCCGATAAGACGGCAATATTTCTGTTCAGCAAAAGAGAGGCTAAACCGATATCCTGCGTGACTACGACGTCTCCCGATCTCACATGGTTTGCGATATATAAGTCTGCCGCTTCTTTATGAGGATCAACGTATACCCAGTTCTCGTCTTTGCTTCTGGAAAGCTGGTAGTGTTCAAATGATGCGACGAAAATAACCCGAACGCTGTATTGCGATGCAATGAGCATTATTTCCTCTTTTACGGGGCATGCGTCTGCATCGACAAAAATCGTCTTTTCTTTTTCATTTAGAAGACTAATTCTCCATCCCTCCATCAATCTCCTGCATAAAAACAAGCGAAATCGCATATGCTCCATGACTGCGGATCTATTTTGAGCTTTGTCGAAAAATTTCCGGGAGTTATTCTTGACATCTTACCCATAATAGTTTATTCGTATCACACGAAGCTTAAACCTAAAAATAAACATTTTATCACAATTTTTTATTATAATACAAACTTCGCGAAGATGCCATCCTTTTTGTTTATTCCCTATTTGCATACCCAAAAACCCAGGATAAAGCGTCCTGAGTTATCGGCCCTTTGTTTTGAGATGATGAATGATGTTCGCTGTTTCCTCGACCGCTTTATTCGAAACGTCAACGACTTGGCAGCCGATCCGGTCCACGATTTTCTCAAAATACTCCAGCTCTTCTTTAATTCTGTTGATATTGGCGTAAATGGCTTTGTCATTTAAGCCGAGAGATTTTAACCGTTCTTTTCGTATATGGTTCAGTTTATCAGGGCTGATTTTTAAGCCGATGCATTTTTTCGGATCAACGCTGAACAGTTCTTCCGGCGGATCGACCTCAGGAACGATCGGCACATTGGCCACTTTCAGACGCTTATGGGCAAGATATTGTGATAATGGGGTTTTAGACGTTCTGGATACTCCGAGCAGGATGATATCGGCTTTTAAAATGCCTCTTGGATCTCTGCCATCGTCATATTTGACGGCAAACTCGATCGCCTCGACCTTTTTGAAATAATCTTCATCAAGCTGGCGGACGCGGCCCGGTTCATATTTAGCGGTCAGACCGTAAGCCGATTCCATTTTATCGATGAGCGGACCGATAATATCGTAATACAGCACATTCGCTTTTTCCGCTTGTTCAACCAGGTATTTGCGCATTTCAGGAACAACGAGCGTAAAACAAATAATGCCGCCGTCCGCTTTGGCGAGAGACACGACTTCATTAATGGTGCCGATATCTTCCACATAAGGTATTCTTCTGATATGCGTATCATCGGCTGAGCCGTTAAACTGGCTGAGCGAGGCTTTTACAACGAGTTCGGCGGTTTCTCCGACTGAGTCTGATACTACATAAATGATGCGATTGTCCATGTTATCCCCCCGTTAGTTTTCAAGCTTATATGATTTCATTTTCTGATAAACTGACAAGTATCTTAGTCATATTCGTTTTGGTAAACCGGCCGATGACCTCAAAGCCTTTATCCGTATCTTTAATAACGGGCAGGGCATCGATCTGTTTTTCAATTAAATACTTGGCGATGTCCATCACATAATCGTCACGCCGGCAGACGGCGATATTCGGCATTCTTGTCATGATAATATGAACCGGTATTGAGGCAAGTTCCTGCTGGCCGATGCTCGCCCGCAGCAAATCTTTGCGTGACAGCACACCGACTAAGACAGCATCACGATCTACGACAAATAACGTGCCGACATCTTCTAAAAACATGGTGCAGATGGCATCGTATACCGAGACATTCTCATTGATGACAACAGGGATCGATTGAAAATCTTTCACTTGCAGCTTTTTCAATTTATCCGCAAGCAGCTGATTTCCCGTTTTCCCCGTATAAAAATAACCGACCCGCGGACGGGCCTCTAAGAAGCCTGACATGGTGAGTATGGCCAAGTCCGGCCGCAGCGTGGCCCTCGTTAAATTGAGCTGTTCTGCGATATGCTCTCCGGTAATCGGGCCGTTTTCCTTTACAATCTGTAAAATTTGTTCTTGCCGTTTATTTAATTCGATCGTACTCACCACCTTTATGGAAGGGTTTCTTTATCTATGTTTTCATTCTGTGATGTTTATGTAAAAGGGGAAAAGACGATTGCCGATCACACAGCAACCGTCTTTTTCTTTATTTTACAATAAGATGATTCATATTAGCAAAAGACTTGATCACATCTGCAAGAGCGGTCATTTGCGCTAAACGGTTGGTTTTTAATGTTTCATCGTCCGCATTTACCATCGTGTGATTAAAGTAGTCTTCGATCGGCTCCTTTAATCCGCTGAGCACGGCAAGCGCCTGTTCATAGTTTTTGGAGGCAAAGCTTTCCGCGACACTGTCTTTTGTTTTTTGATAAGCGTCATACAGCTTTTTCTCCTGTTCATTTTCAAACAGATCCGGCTTGACATCGCGGCTCTCGCCTTTTTTGCTGATGGAGATGACCCGGCCGAGTGATTCAGCCGTTTCTTTAAAGCCGGGTGTGCCGAGGTGCTTCTCAAGCACTCTTGCCTTATGAACGGCTGCATACGGCTCAAGCTCTGTGCTGTCCAGAACGGCTTCAATAACGTCATGACGGATGTCTTCAGCGTTTAAGACGTATTTCAGACGCTGTGTAAAGAAATCGAGGAGCTCATTTTCTTTTTCCGTTTCTGTCAATGACAGCAGCTCTTTAAACGAAATGCCCCAATTGCGGTCGATCAGAATGGAAACGATGCCGCTTGCCTGACGGCGCAATCCGTACGGATCCTGAGAACCTGTCGGAATTACGTCAATGCTGAAGAAGGAAGCAATCGTGTCCAGTTTATCAGCTAACGCCACGACCGCGCCGGTAAAGGTTGAAGGCACTTCTCCCCCGGCCGCTCTCGGCATATAGTGCTCATTGACAGCGGCAGCGACGGCATCATCTTCACCGAGCATGCGCGCATATTTTTCTCCCATTACACCCTGAAGCTCAGGGAACTCATAGATCATATGTGTAACCAGGTCAAATTTAGAAATCTCTGCGGCGCGCTTCACAAGGTTTTGCGTCTGTTCATCCGCTTTCAGGCGGACGGCAAGTTTGCCCGCAATGGCGGCCGCTCTTCTTACTTTATCTCCAAGGGAGCCGAGCTCTTCATGGAAAACGATATTTTCCAGTTTCTTCACGTTTTCATCAATGTTCAGCTTTTGGTCTTCTTTGTAGAAGAACGCAGCATCTGAAAGCCTTGCTCTCAGCACTTTCTCGTTTCCGCGGGCAACATTTTCAATTGCATGGCTGTTCCCGTTTCTTACCGTAATAAAATGAGGCAGCAGATTCCCGTTTTCATCTTTTACCGGGAAGTAGCGCTGATGCTCTTTCATTGTTGTTACAAGTACTTCTTCAGGGATAGAAAGAAACTCGGATTCAAAAGATCCGTAAAGCGCCGTCGGGTATTCCACCAGATGGTTGACTTCGTTCAGCAGGTCCTCATCGATCGGAATGTTCCATTTCTTCTCGGCCGCAAGCGCGTCCAGCTGGCTTTGGATCATTTGTTTGCGTTCTTTCGGGTCAGCAATGACGCTTTGTTCTTTCAGCAGCTTTTCGTATGATGACGGTGCATCAACAGATACTTCTTGGCCGAGAAAGCGGTGTCCCTGCGTGTTCCGGCCCGTCTCGACATTTGTGATTTCAAACGGAATGACGTCTTTCCCAAAGAGAGCGATAATCCATTTGATCGGACGGATATAGCGCAGATCCTGCGTGCCCCAGCGCATGTTTTTCGGAAAATGCATTCCGGCAATCAAATTTTCCAGCTGCGGTAAAAGTGTCTTCGTCTCTTGTCCCGCCTGGAATTTTTGAACGAAGACATATTCCGTGCCGTTTACATCTTTTATATACAGATCATCCACTCCGGCGCCTTGGCCTTTTGAAAATCCGATAGCGGCTTTTGTCCAGTTTCCGTCAGCATCCAGAGCGATTTTTTTCGCAGGGCCTTTTGCTTCTTCCTGAATATCAGCCTGTTTTTCTGCTACGTCTTTTATATATACTGCCAGACGTCTCGGCGTATTAAAAAGTTTCACTTCGCCATGGGCGATATTTTTTTCAGCCAGCCAGTCGGTCAGCTTTTCACCGAGCTGCACCATGCTGTCATGTAAAAACCGCGCCGGCATTTCCTCGAGTCCGATCTCTAAAAGCAAGTCTTGTTTACTCATGGGAAGAGCCCTCCTCTTTAAGCATTGGGAACCCTAATTTTTCCCGTTCTTCATAATACGTTTTTGCCACTTTTCTCGCTAAGTTGCGGACACGGCCGATATAACCCGTCCGCTCCGTCACCGAGATCGCGCCTTTTGCATCGAGCAGATTAAATGTGTGAGAGCATTTCAGCACATAATCATAGGCCGGATGCACGAGCCCGTTATCCATTTGTCTGATCGCTTCTTTTTCATAGGTGCTGAACAAATGGAAAAGCATATCCACGTCAGATGTTTCAAAAGTATAAACGGAATGCTCATATTCAGCCATCATAAATAAATCTTTCACAGTAAATCCTGACGTCCATTCAAGATCAAAGACGTTTTCTTTATCCTGAATATATGACGCGAGACGTTCAATACCATACGTGATCTCAACGGATACCGGTTTACATTCAATTCCGCCCACCTGCTGGAAGTATGTAAACTGAGTAATTTCCATCCCGTCAAGCCATACTTCCCAGCCGAGACCTGCACAGCCTAAAGACGGGTTTTCCCAGTTGTCTTCTACGAAACGGATATCATGTTCAAGCGGGTCAATGCCGAGCGCACGCAATGAATCAAGGTAAAGCTCTTGAATGTTATCAGGCGACGGCTTGATAATGACTTGGAATTGATGATGCTGATAGAGCCTGTTCGGGTTTTCACCGTACCGTCCGTCCGCAGGCCGTCTGGACGGCTCAACGTAAGCCACTCTCCACGGTTCCGGCCCGATGCTTCGTAAAAATGTATACGGGCTCATTGTGCCTGCGCCTTTCTCCACATCATACGACTGCATGAGCACACAGCCTTCATTCGACCAGTGCTTCTGCAAGGTTAAAATCATATCTTGAATGTTCATTTCAAGCACCTCCACTTTCTCCATTCTTTTACAAGTGCGGCGGCAACCAAAAAACTCCCGTCTCTATGCTTGCCGGCCGCAAACATAGGGACGAGAGTTCTCCCGCGGTTCCACCCTAGTTGCTGAGGATGTGAATCACTCAGCCTCTTTTTAAAGGGTTGCTCGAGAATGCCTTTCGTTGCGCGCTCATCCTTAGCTTACACTGCCCTAAGGTCGCTTGTATGAGTTGGACGCAAGTACTTCTTTCTGTCACTGCAACATATTTTATAATAAATGATCATATAAAAAGATGGGCAGAATGTCAACTTTTGTTTTCATCCAAAAGGTTCTTCATGCTTTCCATCTGATCTAAAAACCGTTTTGACTTTAAATAAAGTCCTGAATATTCCTCGTAATACAGATCAATGACCCGTTTAATTTCGTTTTTGGTTTCCTGTTTTAACGAGACGCTGCCGAGCCTTCCGATATCAAAGTAATAAAAAAGCCTTAGCAGCCTTGCCGTTTGCGGCGACATCGGAACTCTGTACGGATCCTTTTCAAAGCAGCGGTGGCAGATAAACCCGTTATCTCTTATCGAAAAATGAAACGTTCCTTCCCCGCTTTTGCAGTGGACACAATGATTCAGCTCCGGATACAGCCCCATGACGCCGAGCATTTTCATCTGCACGATGAAGGTGATCACGTCCGGGTCAGTCCCGTCATTCAGCCTCTTAAAGGATTCGAGAATCAATTCGAATAAATAGGGGTTCGGTTTCTTCTCTTCCGTTCCTTTGTCAGTGAGTTCAGCGATAAAAGCGGCATACGCCGTCAAAAATAAATCTTCTCTGATCGTTCTCATGCTGAGAATCATTTCACCCTGCTGGAGCGTGCCGAGTCCGGATGTTCTTTGCATTAAAAATGACCCGTACAAAAACGGCTGGCTGACTGCTGACAGCCGGCTGGCTGACTTCCTGGCGCCCCTTGCCATGACGCCGATTTTGCCGTGTTCCCTCGTCAGCAATGTCACGATTTTATTCGTCTCCCCGTAGTCATTCGTACGGAGCACGATTCCTTCACATTTAGTCAGCATTTCCGCACCTTCCAACAATGGGAGGGGCCAAGAGGTTTACAAAATTGGAAAATCAATTCGGGCTAGCTCATCTTCCGGTTCTTCGGGTCTTTCCAGGTTCTCTTTTTCCAGTTCTTTAAAAAGAAGGTACGTATCAACACTTCCTGTTTGAGAAAATACGTTCCAGGTAAAATTCAACACAAAAAACCCACCTTTCATCATTAAACTAGCTTGCAAATCCAAATTCTTACCCTTATCTTGACCTGATGTCCTCCTTTTCATGTTAAACAAATTTTGCTAACGAATCCCTGCTTCTGTGAGGTAATCTCACACCTCAGGCATGCGCCTTAGATGAATTAATATTCATCCTCTTTGAAGCCGAAATCACGCAGCTGAGACATTTTATTCCGCCAGTCCTTCTGCACCTTCACCCATAATTCCAGGTAAACGCGTGAGCCCAAAAGAGCTTCAATATCAGCCCGCGCTCTTTTGCCGACTTCTTTCAGAAGCGCTCCTTTTTTACCGATGACGATGCCTTTTTGAGAATCCCGCTCGACCACAATGGTGGCGGCGACATGGACGGAGCCGTTTTCCTGCCCTTTAATGGACTCGATGGCGACAGCGATGCTGTGCGGCACTTCTTCCCTTGTCAGATGGAGCACTTTTTCTCTGATCAGTTCAGAAATAATGAACCGCTCGGGGTGGTCAGTCACCTGATCGCTCGGATAGAACTGAGGCCCTTCCGGTAAATACGCTTCAATCTGCGCGAGAAGGGTTTCGACGTTGTTCCCTTCCAAAGCTGAGATCGGCACGATTTCTTTAAACGGATAGCGCGTACGGTACTCATCAATTAAAAGAAGCAGCTGGTCAGGGTGGATCTTATCAATTTTGTTTACGATCAGAAAGACCGGTGTAGACGTCTGTCCGAGCTTTTCAATGATAAACTCGTCGCCTTTTCCGTACCCTTCTTCGGCGTTAATCATAAATAACACCAAGTCAACTTCTTTCAGCGTATTCTGCGCCACTTTCATCATAAAGTCGCCAAGCTTGTGCTTTGGTTTGTGAATGCCCGGTGTATCAATAAAAATGGTCTGCGACGTGCCGGTTGTCAGCACCCCTTGGACTTTATTTCTTGTCGTCTGGGGTTTGTCGCTCATGATGGCGATCTTTTGACCGATGACCCTGTTTAAAAAGGTAGACTTTCCTACATTCGGCCTTCCGATGATAGATACAAATCCTGATTTAAAGCTTTCGTTCGTCATGTAAATCCTCCGATGAAAATGCGCCCGGCAATAATTCTTCCGCAGTCATTTCTTTTATTTGTCCTTGTAAGTTGGTCAGAATAACAAGCATATCCTTTGAGCACAGCTCGGAAATTACTTGTCTGCAGGCTCCGCACGGCGAAACCGGTCCCGGAGTATCCGCAGCCACGGCGAGCATCGCAAATTCCGTATCCCCCTCGGAAACAGCTTTGAATATCGCCGTGCGTTCAGCACAGTTGCACATGCTGTATGCCGCATTTTCGATGTTGCAGCCTCTGTACACTTTTCCGTCTTTGGTAAGAAGAGCGGCTCCCACTCTGAAATTTGAATACGGCACATACGCTGTGTCCCGCGCTTTTAATGCTTCTGCAATCAATTCTTGTCTGTTCATGTGTACTTAATTCCTCTCTTACCTTTATCCTGTATGATACCGCTGTCACTTTTATTTTACATAATTATGATTGGTTTTTCACGCCCATTTTTGGCAATGTAAAATAATTGTAAGAATCTTCTGCTAACATATCTTCGGCAAGAAGATGAGTAAACCAATGATACACGATATCACGGCAAAGACGCAAACGGCTCCGGCGGCCGCGTCCTTTGCCGCTTTTGCGAGCGGGTGATACTGATCGGTAACTAAATCCACAACATGCTCTATCGCCGTATTTAAAAGCTCCAAAGCAAGCATTCCTCCGATCAGCATCAAAACAACGGCCCATTCGGCTGTGCTCAGCCCGGTGAGAAAACCGCAAACGATAACGGCGCAGGCCGCGGTAATATGAAATTGAAAATTCCGCTCTGACCGCGCCGTTTTCCAGATTCCCCTCCATGCATGGACAAAGCTCTTCAGGAACCTGCTCCACTCGTTTTTATGATCTCGTGAGTCCATACTCATCCAGCAAATCCTTTTGCTTTGAAAACATTTCTTCCTCTTCTTCTTTTGTCATGTGATCATAGCCAAGCAAATGCAAAAAGCCGTGCACGGCCAGAAAACCGAGCTCTCTCATAAACGAATGGCCGTACTCTTCCGCCTGCTCTTTCGTTCTGTCTGCGCTGATGATAATATCTCCTAAAACAGGCGGCATGTCGGCGCCTACGATTTCAACCTCGTCTTCGCCTTCTTCTTCAAGCGCAAACGAAATGACGTCAGTCGGAGTGTCTTTTCCCCGGTAGTCTCTGTTGATTTCTCTGATTTCCTCATTTGTCACAATCGTGACCGATACTTCAGCCTGGTCCTGAACGCCTTCTTTTTCCGCCGCGAATTGGAGCAGCTTCTCCACTTCTTGGAGCGCATCAGCTGAGACGCTGTTCGTTTCATCAACAATATCTATGAGTAAACCCATTTATTTCACCTTCTTCGTAGCCTCCGGATATTCAATCCGGGAGTGGAAAATTCCTTTTAAAGTCGCACATAGTGTTTTTGCGATCGTATCCAGTTCTCGGAACGTGAGATCACATTCTGAGAATTGTCCGTCCTGAAGCTTATCGGATATAATTCCCCGCACCAGTTTTTCGATCCGCTCGGGATTGGGATTATGCATGGAACGGACGGCGGCTTCAACGCTGTCGGCCACTGAGATAATAGCCGCTTCTTTCGATTGCGGCTTCGGCCCCGGGTAGCGGAACTCTTTCTCTGTAATCTGGTCGCCCTTTTCTTTCGCTTTATAATAAAAGAATTTTAAAAGGGACGTTCCGTGATGCTGCTCCGCGATATCCACAAGCTCTTTCGGAAACTTGTAGCTTCTGAGCATATTCGCACCGTCTGTCGTATGTGCGATAATGATATTTTTACTGAGCTGAGGAGACAGCTTGTCATGCGGATTATCCATATTCATCTGATTTTCAATAAAATATTGCGGACGTTTCGTTTTGCCGAGATCGTGATAATACGCTCCGACCCGTGCTAAAAGACCGTTTGCCCCTACGGCTTCACAAGCCGCTTCCGACAGATTTGCCACCATGACGCTGTGATGATATGTACCGGGTGTTTCCGTTAAAATCTTTCGAAGCAGGGGATGATTCGGATTAGACAGTTCAATCAGCCTCATTGTTGAAAGAATGCCGAATCCCGTCTCAAAAAACGGCATCAGACCGATAATCAAAACGGATGAAGCAAGTCCCGAGACGACCCCCATCAGCATAAGCGTTCCGATTTCAACCGGTGACAGCGCCGTATTTTGTATTAATAAAAGCGACAGCACGATAATCATATTAATAAATGAGACGAACAGTCCCGTCTGCAATATTTTTGACCTCGCATTATGTTTTCCCAAAAACAGAATGCCTGAAATGCTGCTGATTAAATAGTAAATGCCGATGACGTAATTAAATGTTCCCGTCACACCCTGATTAAACATCATACTGCCGCAGATCGCCAGAATGATGCTTCCTAAAATGGCGAGCCTTTCATTGAGCAGCAGCCTGATTAAAATCGCGCCGGCGGCGATCGGCACAAGATAGCCGATATTGGTGTATTCAATCTTCTGAAAGAGACTGACGACTTCCATAATGACGAGAATAAGCGTTGTAATGATAGAAAACAGCAAAAGAGATTTATTTTTCAGCTTAAGCTCCTGCTGCTGTTTCTCAAAATAGTAGACAAGCGTGGCAATAAACAGGCCGATCATCAGAAGCAGACCGCTGATCGGTTTTAACAGGTTGGAATTATTCAAAAGACCCGTCAGTTCAAGCTTCCTGTATACTTCCCGGTCAATCAGATCATTCTCTTCCACGAGAACCTGTCCCTGTTTGATCTGTACCGGCTGGACGCTGTCTGACGCTTCCTGGCGTTTTTCATCGGTCGCTTTCGGATCAAAAACGTAATTCGGGATGACCGCGTATTTTCCGATTTCAGTCGCAGCCGCTAAATATTTTGACGGCACAGAAGCACTTTTCAGCTCTTTTGCGACCTTATCCTTCGCTTCAGCAAGCTTTTCAGAAGGAATTTCACTGCTCATCACCGTATTCACCGCGGTAATGACGGAATCCCTCACAAATGAGAAATCTTCATTGTTTGCATGGAGAAGCGATTTAATGGCATCTTCCGAGACGGATTCATTGACATCCTGTGTCAGCTTGTTTTTCACCGATTTTACCAGTGATTTTTCCGAAGGTGACTTTTTGTCTTTTTCCGCATCTTTTTTCACTTCGCCGATGCTGTCAAAAATGGAAGTGATCAGGTCAAGCCGATTGTCGGTATAGCCTTTTTTCAGAGTGTATTGATCTTCCACCGCATCTTCGGCTGCCTGTTTTTTCGATTCCGTCGCCTGCTGATCTTCCACTGTGGCGGGCGCGTAAATCGTTTTATCACTGACTGCAAACAAATCCAAATTAAGTGATTCAGGTTTTACATGAATAAAGAGCAAACCAAACATGATCGCTGAAAGCAGCAGGTACAGCAGCACATGGGCTGAGCGGGCATGTCTGAAACTGCGGAACCGTTCCCGGGCGCTTTTGCCCTTTCCCTTCTTTTTCAAAACAAGAACCTCCTCCCTGAAACATCAGGAACACATCATATAAAAATGACCCGATAACGGGAGATCGGGTCATTTTTGCATTACTTTTGCTTATCATAAGCTTCAATAATTTTTGCAACAAGCGGATGCCTGACCACATCTGTCTGGTCAAGTTCAATCACGGAGATGCCGTTTACGTCCTTCAGCATGTCCTTCGCTACTGCAAGTCCCGATGTGACGCCTTTCGGCAGGTCAATTTGGCTTACGTCGCCCGTAATGATCATTTTAGAGCCAAAACCCAATCTCGTCAAAAACATTTTCATTTGAGCGGGAGTGGTATTCTGGGCTTCATCAAGAATCACATACGCGTCGTCAAGCGTCCGCCCTCTCATATAGGCAAGCGGGGCGATTTCGATAACCCCTCTTTCCATAAGACGCTCCGTATGGTCGCTTCCGAGCACATCATGGAGCGCATCATACAGCGGGCGCAGATAAGGATCTACTTTTTCCTTTAAATCTCCGGGCAGAAAACCGAGGCTCTCGCCGGCTTCCACAGCGGGTCTTGTTAAAATGATTTTTTTAATGTGGCCGTTTTTTAAAGCATGCACCGCTTTTACGACCGCCAAATAAGTTTTGCCGGTTCCCGCCGGCCCGATGCCGAACACCATGTCGTTTTTCTTCATCGCCGCCACATATTCTCTTTGGCCGATGGTTTTGACACGGATCGGTTTGCCTTTTGCCGTTTTCGTTATTTCCTCTTCATACATGCTTTCAAAATAGTCCAGTTCATCTTTTTTTGCCATTTTCACGGCATACAGCACATCACGTTCCGAAATCTCGATCCCCTTGCGAATTAAAGTAAGGAGCGAGCCCAATAATCTGTCAGCGATCTCAAATGTTTCATCATTCCCGGAAACGTAAATGGTTTCACCGCGTGTGATGAGGCTAATGCCCAGATCCTTCTCCATTAAATGTAAAAAAGCATCTTGGCTGCCGAACAAAGAAAGTGCTTCGTCCGGGCTTTTCAGTTTGTGATTAATCGCAAGTAAATGTTCTGCCATTCTTTAGTCTCCCTGAACAATAGGTGTGGTTTGAACGATATCTTCTATAACTTGGTAGAGAATAATCAACTTTACTTTACCATTCTCAACGGATTGGTGCAAAACTTTTTCACTTTCCACCTCTCCGCTGCCGTTTAATCGCTTTTCTACATCTTGTCTTCCCATTTTGATACCGGCCTGAACCGCTTCGCCTTTCGTATAAGTCCGCACGGATGTTTCACTTTCTCTTGTCTGTTCTGAAACGTAAGAAACCGGAAGCTTCATCCCCAGAAATTGAAACGGATGCTTTTCTTCCTCTGTTTTCGGATGTTTCAGCGGCTCCTCATTAAACCCGAAGCCCCAAAAAGGCACGCCCCATGATCCGAAAGACAGCTTGTGCTTCGTCCTTACTTTACCCGTATATAGCGTAAATGATGTTTCAAGGGGCACGGTTACTTCTGACTTGTACCATGTTTCTCCGTAAATTTCCGCTTTTGAGGCGACTTTCCGGTCTTCATTTCCGATCAGTCCTGAGACGAGGAGCTGTCCTTTGTCAACATGATCGTTCACAAAAGCCATCGGCTGCCCCTTTTGCACGAACATCCTTTTGATGACCGCCTTCTTTTTGGCAACGATATGGCGGGGGCTTACGTACTTTTCTTTTGTCGGTTCGTTCTTTTCGACCACTTTCATATGAAGGGCTGTCCCGTTCAATTCCACACCGACCCACGTAATATTATCGATGCCGTTTGTTAATGATTTTTGAATTTTTTCCGGCGTCATCATTAAAAATTGCAAACGGCCTTTTTTCACACCGATTTCTTCAAGGTGCTTTACCATCTGATGCTCGGTTTCTGGCTTGGCCCCTTTAATATCAATTTCCCAAATCATGTTGGACAAAAGAAACAATATAACAAAAAATATCACAAATCCCGCAGTGAAGCCCAGATTTAATTTTGATTTGAGAAGCAGAAAGGGAAGACCCTTTCTTTTTGTAAAGCTTGCTTTGCATTCATGTTTTCTGATGACTCTTCTGAAAGCATGTACATCTTGAAGCTGAATCATCAGCAGAACACAGTCTTGCTTTTTTTTCACCGCAAAGATGGCGATTCCGTTTCTCGTGCATTCATTCAGCAGCCGTTCAATCCCTTTTCCTTTGACTTCCATTTGGACTTTACCCGAAAAAAATGACAGCCATTTGTTTTTCACATTATTTCCCCCCGGCTTTATGAATCGACATATCGTACGTGATCTATCGTGCCTTCCAAAAGGATTTCCTCAGGAAGGATTGCCTTAATGACCAAGTTTTTTCCTGATATGATACACTGCCCCTGCTTGAGCATCAGCCTGACTTCTTCTTCACTGAACAGCAGGAGGCCTCTGTGATTCTCTATGTAGATATGAAGTCTGCCGACCATCGTAATACGAGGCAGATCCATCATAACGTCCGGGGGAATTTCCAATGCTCTTGTCAGCCATGCCTTTACACGATTCTTTCTTTGCCCCATAAAAAAAGAACCCCCTTTCATCTCATATGTATGATTTGAAAAGGGGTTCTAACACTTTATTTTTTACCGATGTTCCGCATGGTCCGGTGCGGTTTTTTTGCACGGGGCGGACCCAAAACCTCACTGAATATAATGCCTTGGACCGCAGTTTCTTTATTTATTTTGAGGGCTGATTTCTTCAGAGACGCGTTTCGTGCGCGTGCGGATGTCAGCTTATGTTCGAGCCCGTTAAACATCTGCTCCGTCTCCGCTAGGCGCTTTTCAGCTTCCCTTCTTTTTTGCTCAAAAGGGTTCTCTTCTGAAACGGCAGGCAATTCTTCCGCTTCCGGCTTATGCTCTTTCTGCGGCTGTTTTTGATCCTGCTTTTTTGCTTGATTTCCGGGACGTGTACCCGGCGGACGTTTTTCATCTTTGTTTTTCTTGCCGAATATTGCCGTTATAATGCCGATGACGGCGGCAATGACGAGCGGATTTGTCAGAATCTCGTGCATATAGCGGCTCCCTCCTTAATAGAGAGGTTATTGTTGGTCTTCATCTTGCTGGTCATTCGTCAGCTTGCCGATAGAATCCCTCATGTCCGTATCCGCGTCGATATTTTTTATGTTCATATAGTCCATGACGCCGATGTTTCCTTCACGCAACGCTTCTGCCATCGCAAGCGGCACTTCGGCTTCTGCTTCCACGACTTTTGCACGCATTTCTTCTACGCGAGCGCGCATTTCCTGCTCTTGGGCGACCGCCATGGCGCGGCGCTCTTCGGCTTTGGCCTGCGCAATGTTTTTGTCTGCTTCTGCCTGATCCGTCTGAAGAATCGCTCCGATGTTTTTGCCGATATCCACGTCGGCGATGTCAATCGAAAGAATTTCAAATGCGGTGCCTGAATCCAGCCCTTTGCCAAGTACGGTCTGCGAAATCATATCAGGGTTTTCAAGCACTTTTTTATGATTGTGTGAAGAACCGATTGTCGAGACAATCCCTTCTCCGACACGGGCGACAACCGTCTCTTCTCCCGCTCCTCCGACAAGGCGCTCAATATTGGCTCTAACCGTGATTCTGGCTTTTGCTTTTACTTCAATTCCGTCCATGGCGACACCCGCGATAAACGGTGTTTCAATGACCTTCGGATTAACGCTCATCTGTACGGCTTCCAATACGTCACGCCCGGCCAGGTCAATGGCTGCGCAGCGTTCAAATGACAGCTCAATATTGGCGCGCTGTGCCGCAATCAGGGCATTGACCACCCTGTCGACATTACCTCCGGCCAGATAATGGCTTTCGAGCTGATTTGTTGTTGCGGATAGGCCGGCTTTGTGCGCTTTAATTAACGGATTGACAACGCGGCTTGGTATGACGCGCCGCAGCCTCATCCCGACCAAAGTGAAAATGCTGATTCTGACTCCTGCCGCAAGCGCCGAAATCCATAGCATCACCGGTACAAAGGTGAAGAATATGGCTAACACAATAATGGCAGCAGCAACTAATGCTAAAATCGCCAAACTTGACAGTTCCATCTAATTCCTCCTCAAGGTTATCATCTATATTTCTCTCACGACAATGCGTGAGCCTTCCGCTTTCACTACTTTCACCTGTCTGTCTTTTTCAGTGAATGACCCTTCCGAGACGACATCCAGACGTTCATCATCAATAATGACGGTGCCTGACGGTCTGAGGGCTGTAGCGGTAACGCCGACTTTTCCCAACAGCTCCGTCCGGTTCTGATTTGAAACATAACCGCTCTCCGTGCTTGTTGAATCAGTTAATATTAATTTTTTAAAGAATTTCATTCGTTTCCCCAACACCCTTGTTAATATGATAAAGGCTGTAATAGACACAGCAATGGCGATCAAGAGAGAAACCGCCATGACGGTAAAGCTGCCCGCAGCGAGAAAGAGGCTCGCGATGACGCCTGCAATACCGATAAGACCGATTATGCCTCCGGGCAGAAATATCTCTAAAAGGATAAAAACCAAGCCCGCGCAAAATAAGAATACGCTGTCATAGCCGGCGAATCCGGCAGCGATATGCCCGGTGAAAAACAGCAGCATGGCCGTCAGTCCGACGGCACCCGGTATCCCGAGGCCCGGCGAGAACAATTCAATGGTCAAACCAAGCAAAGCAAGCGTTAATAAGACGGGGACAACAAACGGATTTGTCAGCCATCTGCCCAGTTTGCCGACGAAACCTTCTTTTGCATGGTGAACATCCGCTTTGTCAAAACCGAGCTTTGTATATAAAGCATCAAGGTCTGAAACCGTGCCCTCCGAATATCCGACTTCCTTGGCTTTTTCAGCTGTCAGTGTCAGCAGTTTTCCCTTTGGGGCGCCCGCTTCCTTTGCATTAATGGCGGGATCTGCCATGGCCAGGGCGTATTTCGGATTTCGGTTGTTTTTAACCGCTGCGTCCTCCATTTCTGCATGCCACAGTGATTGGGCCTTTTTGTCTGCCGCGTTTCCCTTTCCGTCGATGATGGCTGCGGCACCCATTTTTCCGCCCGGCGCCATATAGATTTCATCTGCCTGAAGCGCTATATACGCTCCGGCAGAAAGCGCCCGTTTATTAACGTAAGCGGTAACAGGCACATCCGCGCGGCCGATGATATCCGCAATATCCAAGGCTGATTGAACGGCGCCTCCCGGTGTATTGATGTCAAGAATAATGTGTGACGCGCCGGACTCCTTCGCTTCTTTGAAAGAACGCGATAAAAACGAGGCGAGCCCCTGTTCGACATTTTTCTCAACCGGGATGACATAAACCGATGGGTGATCAGCTTTCGCGTTCAATTGAACCCCTAATAAAGATAATACAAATAAGCCCAATAGAGCAACAGCAATTCCGGTTTTTTTTCGGAACAAGGCAAATATACCCTCCTTCCCGTTTCGTTCTTCTTTATATACGTAACAAATGTACTTTAGTTTCATTTTTTTATGTATAAAAAAAGACATCTCTCAAGGAAAGATGTCTTTTTTCTTGTCAATTAAGATAATTGACTGCTGACAAGTCTGTTAATTACACTGCCGTCAGCTTTACCTTTTACTTTAGGCATAATAGCACTCATCACTTTGCCCATGTCCGCTTTGGAGCTCGCACCGACTTCAGCGATGGTTTCATTTACGATTGTCTGCAGCTCTTCTTCAGAGAGCTGCTTCGGTAAATAAACTTCTAAAATGTCCAGCTCTTTTTGAACTTTATCTACTAAATCTAAACGATTAGCGTTTGAAAATTCATGGAGGGAGTCTTTACGTTGCTTAAGTTCACGAGATAGGACAGTAAGTTCCTCATCCTCGGTCAAACTGTCTTTCTTAAGCTTAATTGCTTCGTTTTGAAGTGAAGCTTTCACCATTCGAACGACAGTCAGTTTGTCTTTCTCACGGCTTTTCATATACAGCTTCATATCTTGGTTAAGTCGCTCAAGAAGACTCATAAATCCACCCTCTTTTAGAATTTGCGTTTTCTAGCAGCTTCTGACTTTTTCTTGCGCTTTACGCTAGGTTTTTCATAAAATTCGCGCTTTCTTGCTTCTTGCAAAGTACCTGTCTTTGATACACTGCGTTTGAAGCGACGAAGAGCATCTTCAAGCGATTCGTTTTTTCTAACGACCGTTTTTGACATTCTCTTTCCCTCCCTCCGAATACACCAATCGACTACCTTTAAAAAGATACATATATAAACATGTACTTTGACATTATAATATAAGCCATCAGTCAGGTCAACTAAGCGAGCTCACTTTTCCGTCATGAATAAGGCTGCTTGTCTATATAATGATGGAAAGGGGTGTTTCATTTGATGATACTGATTCTCTTTACCGCACTTATCCTGATTTTTTTACTCGGAATGAGCCTGCTCAGGCAGGGGCTGATCGCATTAACGTATTCAAAAATTGAGAAGAGCCTGCTCTTATTTACCGACCACCCTTTGAAAGCTTTTCTCATAAGCATCGTATTCACTGGTTTTCTTCAGAGCAGCTCAGCCTTCATGGTCATTGTCATCGGCTTTGTCAGCGCAGGCGCTTTATCTTTTAAACGGACCATTCCGATGATTCTCGGCACGAATGTCGGCTCCACGTTTACGACGGAGTTTTTAGCCATAAAGATGGATGTGCTCATTTGGGTGCTTTTTATCGGAGGCCTTGTGTTTATCCTCCTCCGTAAATATCCGTTCAGGCAGATCGGCATAAGCTTTCTCGGTCTCGGCATCATCTTTTTTTGCATCACATGCTTCAGCCGGCTCGCCGTTCCGCTGACAGAAATGAAGGCGGGGGCGGAGGTTTTGCGACATGTGAATGATTCGAGCTGGTCCGCTCTTTTTATCGGTATGATATTGACGGCAATCATTCATTCAAGCTCCGTCTGCATCGGCATTTTGATGAGTTTTATGAACGAAGGGGTGATCGGCATTGAACAAGCGGTCAGCGTCGTTCTGGGATCTAATATCGGGACATGCGTCACGGCCGTCATGGCTGCTGTTTCAGGCGGTTATGCCGCCAGACAGACCGCCGGTGCTCACGTTGTGTTTAATATTCTCGGCGTGCTGCTCGTATTTCCCTTCCTGTCCGCATCAGCAGGTTTTACGGAGCGCCTGTCTGATGATCCCGCGCAGATGATTGCGCATTTCAGCCTGTTATTTAACATAGTCACCGCCTTATTGTTTCTGCCGTTCACACATTTGTTTTACCGGCTGATTGACAGGCTGATTCCTCCGAAACCGTAAAAAAACCGATGCAGGAAGGCACCGGTTTTTTTATCTGTTATGAAGACATGCGCATGTTCCGGGTCATTTCATCCTCAACGACGCGGACGAATTGCCCTTCATTATACGGATAGCCCGCTTTTTGAATTTTGACTTTGACAAGTTTGCCGATTACATCCTCCGTGCCTTTGAAGACGACTTTCATGTAATTGTCCGTATAGCCGACGAACATGCCCTCCTCATCAGACTCTTTAAACGCCTCTTCCGGAATGATTTCCAGAACCTCTCCTTCATAATCGGAGGCGTATTCTTTTGCAAGCTGGTCAGACAGCGCGATCAGCTTATGCACCCGTTCGTTTTTCACGTTCTCGTCAACCTGGTCTTCCATTCTGGCCGCAGGTGTTCCGGTGCGTTTGCTGTAAGGGAATACGTGAAGCTCTGAAAACTTATGTTCTTTAATGAACCGGTATGTTTCCATAAATTCTTCTTCCGTTTCTCCCGGGAAACCGACGATGACATCAGATGTGACGGCAAGACCCGGCAGCGCTTCTTTCAGCTTATTTAAACGGTCCGCGAAAAATTCCATCGTATATTTGCGTCTCATCCGTTTCAGAACGGTGTTTGATCCTGACTGAATCGGGATATGAAGGTGACGGACGATTTTATCAGACGCATCCAGCACTTCAATCACTTCATCAGTGATTTGGCTTGCTTCAATAGATGAAATTCTGATCCGCTTCAGTCCTTCTACACGTGTATCAAGCTCGCGGAGAAGCTTGGCGAAATTATAATCTTTCATATCTTCGCCGTAGCCGCCCGTATGAATCCCCGTCAGGACGATTTCTTTATAGCCGGCATCCACCAGCTGCTGCGCCTGTTTAATGACTTCTTCCGGATCGCGGGAACGAAGCAGGCCGCGCGCCCAAGGGATAATGCAGAACGTACAGAAGTTGTTGCAGCCCTCTTGGATTTTTAACGACGCTCTTGTGCGGTCAGTAAAAGCGGGAACATCCAGCTCTTCAAACACGCGTGCTTTCATAATATTGCCGACGCCGTTGATCGGCTGGCGCTCTTCCCTGTACTGCTCAATGTAACCGAGCATTTTTTCACGATCCTGCGTGCCGACGACGATGTCAACACCCGGGATGGCCATAATTTCCGCCGGAGAGGTTTGCGCATAGCACCCTGTTACGCAGATGACGCCGTCAGGATTTTGGCGGATCGCCCGTCTGATGACTTGACGGCTTTTTTTATCTCCCGTGTTTGTTACCGTACATGTATTAATGACATATACATCTGCTGTCTGTTCGAATTCTTTTCGTTCATAACCCGCATCTTTAAACAGCTGCCAGATTGCTTCTGTTTCATAATGGTTGACCTTGCAGCCAAGGGTATGAAAAGCAACAGTTGCCATTACTGATCACCTCTTAATAACTCTGTATGATAGGAAACTGCGCTTAACGCGTAAAGAGGCGCAGTTTCAGTCCGTAAAATTCTCGGTCCGAGGCCGCATAAGACGGCGCCTTTTTCTGAAAGCTGATGAACTTCAGACTCAGTTAGACCGCCTTCAGGGCCGAATACGATTAAAAGAGACGAACCTTGCGGAAGGCTTTTGAGCTCCGCAGCGAAAGCGCCCGTTTCTCCCTGCTTTGATGACTCCTCGTATGCAACGACACATTTATCGACATTCTCCGCCATTTCAAGCAGCTGCCGGAACGTATGAACGGTTTTCACTTCGGGAATTTCATTGCGGTACGATTGCTCCGCCGCTTCCTTCGCGATTTTCGCCCATCTCTCCCGCTTTTTCTTTGCCTTTTTGTCGTCTAGCTTAACGACGGATCTGGCGCCTTGAAAAGGGATGAACATACTTGCCCCCAGCTCGGTCCCTTTTTGGATAATCCATTCAAGCTTATCACCTTTCGGGAGGCCGCTGGCGATCCTGATCTTCAAAGGCAGTTCACGGTTTTCACCCGTCCACTCAGCAATGCTGCATGATATATGATCTTTAGAAACCTCTTTAAGCAGGCATAACGCTTCATGGCCGTCTTTCGAACAGCAGATAATCCGGTCTCCCGCACTCATTCTCATGACGTTCGCTATATGGTGGACGTCTTCCCCCGTGATTTGAAAATCAGGAGTTTCGTCCATCTCCTGCTTCGTGAGCTCGATAAAATATCGTTGCATACGCTGTGACACCTACTAACTGTTATTTTTTCGCGATGATGCTGACCCAATCTTCCATAGACAGAATTTCTATGATGGTAAAGCCGGCTTTTTCCAACGCTTCTTTTACTTCCTGTTTTTTCTGGCCGATAATGCCTGAAGTAATAAAATGGCCTCCGTCTTTGAGCAGGTCGTACGCCTGTGATGTAAAGCGGAGAATCACTTCCGCCAAAATATTTGCGACAATGACATCATGTTCGCCCGTGATGCCGTCTAACAAATTGTTCTGCTTCACTTCGGCCGTATCACTCACTTTGTTCAATTTCACATTCAGACGCGCGCTTTCAACAGCGACCGGATCAAGGTCATACGCATGAACCGATTCGGCCTCAAGCATGGCGGCCGCGATGCTTAAAATTCCTGAACCGGTGCCGACATCAATTATACGGTCGCCTTTTTGAACGATACGCTCAAGCGCCTGAATGCACAGAACCGTTGTCGGATGCGTTCCCGTACCGAATGCCATACCCGGATCCATTTCGATAATCAGTTCATCTGTATGAACAGGTGTGTACGTTTCCCAAGTGGGAACAATCGTGAACTTTTCAGAAATTTTCACAGGATGATAATACTTTTTCCAAGCTGTCGCCCATTCTTCTTCATTAACTTCAGAAATGGTGATTGTGTTTCTGCCCAAATCAATGTCGTACAAAAGCAGATTATTAATCGTCTCTTTTATGCCGTCCACCGTTTCGCCGAGGAAACTGTTGATCGGCAGATACGCTTTGACAATGACACCCTCATCGGGGTAATCATTGGGGTCGAGCTGGTAGATTTCCCCGTAAACATTCTCACGCTCTTTCATTAAATCAAGCGGATCTTCGATGACAACCCCGCTCGCACCAGCTTCATGCAAAATATTTGAGATGGGTTCGACCGCTTCATGTGTTGTGTGAATGCTGATTTCGGACCATTTCAAAACTACCAACTCCTATCCAATCATTACTCGCCTTTAAATGCGCGTTTTACTTTGTCAAAGAAACTCATTTCTTGTTCATCCGGCAGATTTCCGCTGACTTCAGCGAACTCGCGGATGATGTCTTTTTGTTTGTCTGTCAGATTCGTCGGTGTGACGACGCGGACGACAATGTGCTGGTCGCCTTGTCCGTAGCCCCGGACGTTCTGAACGCCTTTGCCTCTTAATCTGAATTTCGTGCCTGTTTGTGTGCCGGCAGGTATTTTCAATTTCACTTTTCCGTGAAGCGTCGGCACTTCCACTTCGTCTCCGAGTGCCGCTTGGGCAAACGTTAACGGCATTTCGCAATAAATATCGTCTCCGTCGCGCTCAAAGAACTCGTGGGCGCGCACATGGAATACGACAAACAGATCTCCCGCCGGCCCTCCGTTTACGCCCGGTTCACCTTGGCCCGGAACGCGCAGCTGCTGTCCGTCATCCACACCGGCAGGAATCGTGACATTGATTTTTTTCCGTTTTTTCACTTTGCCCGTGCCGCCGCAGTCAGAACACTTGTTTTTGATGATTTTTCCTGTTCCTTCACAGTGGTGGCAGACTCTGCGGTTAACCACTTTGCCAAACGGCGTGTTCTGTTCGACGTTCAGCTGGCCTGAACCTCCGCAGTGCGAGCACGTATCCGGCTTTGTTCCCGGCTTCGCGCCAGACCCTTTACATGTTTCGCAATTCTCTTCGCGCGGAATTTCAATGATCGTTTCTTTCCCGAAAGCCGCGTCTTCAAATGACAGGGTCATTGTATACTGCAGATCCGCGCCTTGCCGCGGCGCATTCGGGTCACGGCGTCTCGTGCCGCCTCCGAAGATGCTTGAGAAGATGTCATCGAAACCGAAGCCGCCGAAGTCTCCGCCGCCTCCGAAACCGCCGCCGAATCCCTGGTTAGGGTCTGTATGGCCGAATTGGTCATATTGAGCGCGTTTTTGGTCGTCTGAGAGCGCTTCGTACGCTTCTTTTACCTCTTTGAATTTTTCATCTGCTCCGGATTCTTTATTGATATCAGGATGATATTTTTTTGAAAGCTTCCGATAGGCTTTTTTGATTTCATCCTTTGAAGCGCTCTTACTTACCCCAAGCACTTCATAGTAATCACGCTTACTCATCTCGCTTCACTCTCCCGAATTTCTCACATAAATTAGATTGTATCATTTTGAATTATGTTTTTTCAATTCCTTTTATCCCGGGCAAGAAAAAAAGTCAAAGCCAAGAGATGCCTGACTTTGACTTTCTGTCTGTTGAATCAGAATATGCTGTGTGTTCTTCCGCCTATAGTCTGTGCGGGAAAGAACTTATTTTTTCGTTTCGTCGTCTTTTACTTCTTCGTATTCCGCATCGACAACGTTGTCGTCCGCTTTTTTGCCTTCAGCGTTTGCCCCGCCTTCAGCCTGCTGCGCTTTCGCCGCTTCTTCGTAAAGCTTCATAGAAAGCTCTTGAACGATTGTTTGAAGCTCATCTTTTTTCGCTTTGATGTCTTCAATTTCGTTTTTCTCGATAGCGGCTTTCAGCGCGTCTTTCGCGTCGTTTGCTTTTTTCACTTGCTCTTCGTCCACTTTGCCTTCCAGATCTTTTAATGTTTTTTCCGTTTGGAACACAAGCTGGTCAGCTTCGTTGCGGACTTCGATTTCTTCTTTTCTCTTCGCATCAGCGTCAGCGTTTTCTTCCGCTTCTTTTACCATGCGTTCGATCTCATCATCAGAAAGACCTGAAGAAGATTTGATTGTAATGTTTTGTTCTTTTCCTGTGCCTAAGTCTTTCGCTCTTACGTTTACGATACCGTTTTTGTCAATATCGAAAGAAACTTCGATTTGCGGTACGCCGCGCGGTGCAGGCGGGATATCAGTAAGCTGGAAGCGGCCGAGCGTTTTGTTGTCGGCAGACATCGGGCGCTCACCTTGAAGCACGTGAATGTCAACAGCCGTTTGATTGTCAGCTGCAGTTGAGAATACTTGAGACTTGCTCGTCGGAATTGTCGTGTTGCGATCGATCAGTTTCGTGAACACGCCGCCCATTGTTTCAATACCGAGAGAAAGCGGTGTAACGTCAAGAAGAACAACGTCTTTTACGTCTCCCGTGATGACGCCGCCTTGAATCGCTGCACCCAGCGCTACAACTTCATCAGGGTTTACGCCTTTATGCGCTTCTTTACCCGTTTCTTTTTTGATTGCTTCCTGTACGGCTGGAATACGTGTTGATCCGCCGACAAGGATAACTTTGTCGATTTCGCTCGCAGAAAGATCCGCATCTTGAAGAGCCTGACGGACAGGAGCCATTGTGCGCTCAACAAGGTGAGCGGAAAGCTCTTCGAATTTAGCGCGGGTCAGTGTCAGCTCAAGGTGAAGAGGACCTGCTTCTCCCGCTGTGATAAATGGTAAAGAAATTTGTGTGGATGAAACGCCGGAAAGATCTTTTTTCGCTTTCTCAGCCGCATCTTTCAAACGCTGAAGCGCCATTTTGTCTTTTGAAAGATCAATGCCGTTTTCTTTTTTGAATTCTGCTACGAGATGATCGATGATGACTTGGTCAAAGTCGTCTCCGCCAAGACGGTTGTCACCGGCAGTTGAACGGACTTCAAACACGCCGTCGCCAAGTTCAAGAACAGATACGTCAAACGTACCGCCGCCAAGGTCGTAAACAAGAATTGTTTGGTCTTCGTCCGTTTTATCAAGTCCGTATGCAAGCGCTGCTGCAGTCGGCTCGTTGATAATACGCTCTACTTCAAGACCGGCGATTTTACCAGCATCTTTTGTCGCTTGGCGCTCTGCATCGTTGAAGTATGCAGGTACCGTGATAACGGCTTTTGAAACTGTTTCGCCGAGGTAGCTTTCAGCATATGCTTTCAGATGCTGAAGGATAATAGCTGACACTTCTTGAGGCGTGTAGTCTTTTCCTTCGATTTCCACTTTATAGTCAGTACCCATATGGCGTTTGACAGACATGATTGTGTTAGGGTTTGTGATGGATTGGCGTTTTGCCACTTCCCCTACTTGGCGCTCGCCGTTTTTAAATGCAACGACTGACGGAGTCGTACGGTTTCCTTCAGCGTTGGCGATAACTGTAGGCTCTCCGCCTTCAAGCACTGCCACACATGAGTTTGTCGTACCCAAGTCAATTCCGATTACTTTACTCACTTTGAATTACCTCCTGCTATGTAGTTATTGATTCACTTTTACCATTGAAGGACGAATGACGCGATCCTTCAGTTTGTAGCCTTTTTGCAGTTCTTCGATAACGATATTGCTGCCGAAGTTTTCATCTTCCACCTGCATGACGGCTTGGTGAAGGTTCGGATCAAATTCCTGACCGACAGCTTCGATGGCTTCAACGCCTTCTTTTTCAAGTGCGTCCATCAGCTGGCGGCGGACCATTTCCATACCTTGCAGCAAGCTTTTTGTCTGCTCGCTTTCAGCTTCTACCTGTAGCGCCCGTTCAAAGTTGTCGAGCGCCGGAAGGATTTCCGTTACGACGTTTTGAGAACGGTATTTCTGAGCAGCTTCCATTTCAAGGCGGCTGCGTCGTTTATAGTTTTCAAAGTCTGCTTGAACACGCAAAAGCTTGTTTTCTTTTTCATCAAGCAAACCC
The DNA here is from genome assembly GCF_018861275.1 of Bacillus sp. JNUCC-22. NCBI lineage: Bacteria > Bacillati > Bacillota > Bacilli > Caryophanales > Bacillaceae > Bacillus > Bacillus sp. JNUCC-22. Next base: position 2,509,821 of record NZ_CP076408.1, read on the forward strand.
TGCAATTCATCAATTTGGTGCTGAAGGGCTTCTTCCTGACCTGCCGTTTCTTCATGCTGCTCTTGTGAAGCGGCTTGTTCTGCCTGTTCTGTCACTTCTTCTTGTTCTGCTTCTTCAACCTGTTCTGCGGTTTGTTTTTCTTCTGACATTGTGTTCACCTCCCTCAAATGCTGTAAAAAGATGACTGAAAATGATTGCCAAAATTCCCTTATTCATCATACAAACTTGTGAATGCTTTTGACAAGTCCGAAGTCACGTGCTGCAGCAGGCTGACGACTCTTGAATAATTCATGCGCGTCGGCCCGATAATGGCGATTGATCCGATCTGTTTCGTATCAACTGTATAGGTGGCCGTGATTAAACTGCAGTTTTCCATTTCTTCGTAGTCATTTTCTTTCCCGATTTTGATTGAAATCCCGGCTTTTGATGACTGAAACAGCTTCAGAACATCCTGCTCTTTTTCAATTAAAGATAAGAGCGAGCGGACCCTTTCAATATCATGGAACTCCGGCTGATTCAGCATGTTGATCTTTCCGCCGAAAAACAATTTCTCAACGTGGGCCGCCGGATGGAATGTGGAGCGGAGCGATTCAAGTATGCTGTCATAGTTGGCGATATGCTGCCTTAAATATGTGACAACCTCTTTGAAAATGCGCTCATTCAGTTCGTCCATCGGCACGCCCGCCAATCGATCGTTTAGTATATTGACCAGTTTTTCAATATCGGCCAAATCCACTTTAGCCGGGAAATTGATGGTGCGGTTTTCGACATGCCCCGTGTTCGTGACGAGGATGGCGACCGCCTTATCCGGCTGGATCGGAACGATTTGAATCTGTTTAAGATAGTTCTCGCTCAGCGTCGGCCCGAGGACAATCGATGTGTAGTTTGTCAGGTCGGACAGGATTTGCGCTGATTTTTGGACTGTTTTTTCCAGCTCGAAGATTTTTTCTTTAAATATCGAGTGAATTAAATCCAGATCGGTTTTTGTCAGCTTGACGGGTGACAGCAAATGATCGACATAATACCTGTACCCTTTTTCCGACGGAATCCGTCCTGAGGATGAATGGGTTTTTTCAATAAAGCCCAATTCCTCCAAGTCAGCCATCTCGTTTCTGATCGTTGCAGAGCTGAATGTAATCTCGTCTTTTTTTGAAAGAGTTCTTGATCCTACAGGCTGCGCTGATTGTATAAAATCATTAATAATCACTTGCAGGATCAACAGCTGACGATTTGTTAACATCATCATCACCCCTGTTAGCACTCAAGGTCAGCGAGTGCTAATTCTATATCAAAAGTAACAAACCAAAAGAAAAATGTCAATTATAACTCACCCAAAAAAGCGCCAAAAACCTCATTTCCTAATAATTTGCCCTCATGCGTTAATGCAACCGATTCTTCCGTGTCACAGATCAGGCCTTTTTCGGTTAAATCTTTGAGAACATCGGGAAACAGTTCGTCGACCGAGCGTCCGAATTTATCGAGAAAAGCTTGCTTTTGTACGCCGGACATTTTTCTGAGACCGAGGAACATTTCTTCTTCAATCTGCTCCTCACGTGTCACCTCGTGCGTGTCACGGTAAGGCAGCCCCTTTTCTTCGATGAGCTGCATGTAATGTTTCACAGGCCCGGCGTTGACGGTGCGCGTGCCGCTGATATATCCGTGAGCGCCTGCGCCAAAACCGAAATACTCTTCATTGCTCCAATACGTCAGATTATGCTGCGACTCGTATCCGGGCTTTGCAAAGTTACTGATCTCGTATTGACGGATGCCCGCTTCACTCATCTGCCTCATGACTGTTTCATACATCTCGGCCTCTTGTTCTTGCGCGGGGAGATGCAGGCGGCCTTTTTGCATTAAATTATAAAACACCGTTTTCGGCTCTACGATCAGCGAGTAAACGGAATAGTGCTCCGCATCAAGAGACAAAGCCGTTTTGACGGAATTGTCAAGATCGGCCAGCGTCTGACCCGGCAGGCCGAACATTAAATCGAGACTGATGTTGTCGAAGCCGAGAGCCCTCGCACGTTCAAAGGAAGTGAATACGTCCTTTTGTTTATGCACTCTTCCGATTTTTTGTAAAAGCTCATCTTCAAAGGTTTGAACACCGAAGCTCAGCCGGTTGACACCGGCATTTTTCAGGATTTTTAATTTTTCCGGAGACAAATCATCCGGATTCGCTTCCGCGGCAAATTCTATGAGTCCGTCAGAAGGCTTCAGCACGCGGTGAATGGAATCCATCAATTTTTCCAGCTGGACGGGTGAGAGCGATGTCGGCGTGCCTCCCCCGATAAAAATCGTGCGGAGATCAGGGCGTCCCGTCCGTTCTATTGTATTTATCATTTCCTTTTCGAGTGAGTTTAAGTACTCATCGACAGGCTGGCTCTGAATAAAATATTTATTGAAATCGCAATAGTGGCAGATATGCTCACAAAACGGAATATGAATATAAGCTGATTTCATTTTGAAACACCTTCTTCTTTACAGAAAGAAGCCGCAGCGCGGGACTGCGGCGGCTTCCGTTATTTTTTCGGGCTGTCATCCATTTTAAGAACGGCCATAAACGCTTCCTGCGGCACTTCTACTGAGCCGACCTGCTTCATCCGGCGTTTTCCTTCTTTTTGTTTTTCAAGAAGCTTCCGTTTCCGCGAGATGTCTCCTCCGTAACATTTTGCAAGGACGTTTTTCCGCATGGCCTTAATGGTTGAGCGGGCCACGATTTTCTGTCCGATCGCCGCTTGAATCGGTACTTCAAAGTGCTGGCGCGGAATAAGCTCTTTCAGTTTTTCCACAATTACTTTTCCGCGTTCGTACGCGTAATCGCGATGCACGATAAATGAAAGGGCGTCGATTTTTTCTCCGTTCAGCATAATGTCCATCTTGACAAGTTTAGACGGTTTGTAGCCGATCAGTTCGTAATCAAAGGACGCGTAGCCTTTTGTGCTTGATTTCAGCTGATCAAAAAACTCATAGACGATTTCCGCTAATGGCATGTCATAGACAATGCTGACACGATTTGCGTCTAAATATTGCATGTCGATAAAATTGCCGCGTTTTCCTTGGCAAAGCTCCATCACCGCACCGACATAATCGTTCGGCACCATCATTGTCGCTTTTACATACGGCTCCTCGATTCTTTCGATCTTTTGTGGATCAGGCATGTTGGACGGGTTGTCGACAACAACCTTTTCGCCGTCTGTCATATACACATCATAGATAACACTCGGTGCCGTTGTGATCAGGTCGATTTTAAACTCACGCTCAATCCGCTCCTGAATGATTTCCATGTGAAGCATACCTAAAAATCCGCAACGGAAACCGAAGCCGAGGGCTTGTGACGTCTCCGCCTCGTATTGAAGAGATGAATCGTTCAATTCAAGTTTTTCCAGAGCCTCGCGCAAATCATTATATTTGGCTGTGTCAATCGGATAAAGTCCGCAGTATACCATCGGATTGAGTTTGCGGTAGCCCGGAAGCGCTTCTGCCGCAGGCTTAACCGCGCTTGTGATCGTATCACCGACACGGGTGTCGCCGACGTTTTTGATTGCGGCTGTCAAATAGCCTACGTCACCGACTGTCAATTCATCAGCCGGCTGCGCTTTCGGCGTGAAGACGCCGACTTCGATGACTTCAAACTCTTTTCCGGTTGCCATCATTTTAATTTTCTGGCCCGGTTTGACCGTTCCTTCTACGACTCTGATATACGCGACGACTCCGCGGTACGCGTCATAAAGCGAGTCAAAGATGAGCGCTTTCAGCGGAGCTTCCGGATCTCCCGCGGGAGCCGGCACTTTTTCTACGATCTGTTCTAAAATGTCTTCGATGCCGATGCCCGCTTTCGCTGAAGCGAGGACGGCGTCTGAAGCGTCAAGGCCGATAACGTCCTCAACCTCTTGACGCACACGTTCTGGCTCTGCGCTCGGGAGATCGATTTTATTAATGACAGGAAGAATCTCTAGATCATTATCAAGCGCCAGGTAGACGTTCGCCAATGTCTGCGCTTCTATTCCCTGAGCCGCATCAACAACGAGAATCGCGCCTTCACAGGCAGCCAGGCTTCGCGAAACTTCATATGTAAAGTCGACGTGTCCGGGCGTGTCGATGAGATGAAATATATATTCTTCTCCGTCTTTAGCTTTGTATTTCAGCTGAACGGAATTTAATTTGATGGTAATTCCCCGTTCGCGTTCAAGGTCCATTGAATCAAGCAATTGTTCTTTCATTTCCCGCTGGGTGATCGCCGATGTTTTTTCTAAAATCCGATCCGCCAAGGTCGATTTGCCGTGGTCTATGTGGGCGATGATGGAGAAATTCCGGATTCTTGACTGCCTCTCTAAACGCTTTTCTTTATCTGTCACAATCTATCACTCCTACTATTAAACGCAAAATACACTAGCTTAGATTATATCAATAGGATTGTAAACATTCAATTAAAACAAGAAAGAGAAAAGCTTCCTTTAAGGAATCATCCGCTTTTCTCTTCATCAATGCTAACGGTTCAGTTTCGAAACCCACTCATACATCGCCTGCGCCGAGTCCGTCACGGTATTTGAAAGGGTTTCTCCGGCTTTTGAAAACAGGTTGAAGGTTTCCGCCTGTTCCAGCTGTTTTTGTTTTTCTTCCAGATCTTTCGCCGTAACGGTTTGCCCCAAAATGGAAGCTTCTTTTTCCTGTCCTTCTCCGCCGCCGAGCGTGAATGCTCCTTTTAAGGAGGGATCTTTGTATCCTTTCATATCAAGCATTCCGCTGTTTGCCTGCTGCATGCCGAACAAAACGCCGAAAAACATGACAATGGCGATCAGCAGGCATTTGCCGGTAAAACGGATCATTCGAATCACCTGATTTCTATTGTTTTTTCTTCTCTCCTGATTGCGAGCTGACCTTTTCTGCATCCCAGTACAGTTCGCTGAACACATCGGCCACGGCATCTGATGCACGCCTCAGTTCTTCAAGATTGTTATCCACGCCCCCGAATTCCAGCAGAAGCGACCGGTCGTTTAAATCCTGGTTGTATACTCCATTATCTCCCGGAGAGCCTTTTGATAAAACACCGACGCTTAAGCCGGGGTATTTTTTCTCCATGAGCTTATGAAGTTCACTTGCGAGTTTATAGTTTTCTTCAAAATTAGCGCTTTTTTTGCCGACGACGATGGCGACTCTGGCATAGCTTTTTCCTTTGATGTCGGCTGTCGTATTTTTCTTGCGGCGGGAATCCCGGTGAATGTCTATGGTATATTGCAGGTTTTTATTTTTGGCGAGCGCGCTTTTTACGACCGGCCTTGATTCGTCGTAGCTTCGCGCATAATTTAAACCGTCTTTGTTCAGACGGGCCTGAATGTCGGTTTTATCTACGGTCGCTCCTACACCTTGCGCTTCAAGCGCTTTTCCGAACATATCTCCGACAAGTGTGACATTGGCCTTCGAATGGCGGGCGTTATCCGGATTTGTTTCCCCCTTTAACAGAGGAAGATAGGATTCAGTATTATGAGTGTGGTAAATAAAAACGACTTTTTTGCTGCCTGTTGAATGTTTCGGCGGCGCCGTTTCTTCTTTTTTCGTTTTGTTTTCGATTTCTGCCAGGTTCACTTCTTTTTCTTTTTCCATCACCTTTGACGGCGGCGGAGATTCAGCCGGCATATTCGTATAATCCGTCCCCTGCCCCGCCAGAAGGATCTCCGTATCGTATTGGGCAAATCCCGGCAGCTCACGTCCCAAGAAACTCCGCGGGTCTTCCATATTAATGCTTGTCGCCAGTTTTAAGGAAAGCCGGGACAGCTGAAAAGAGTCTTTTTCAGGAAGCTCTGAGGCGAAATAATGATTTTCCATGCCGAGGAGGTGTGCAAACGCGTCACCCGGAAGTTCTCCGGCAATCCCGTGAAGAGAATCCGAAGAAAGCCTCAGTTCAGGGCGAAGCGATGTGAGCACACCCGATAATACGAAAATAACGATAAGGCTTGTCATAAACAAAAACATGCCCTTGAGCGCATTTCCACCGTTTACTGCAACGACAATTTGACGGTTTCTGCGTTTTTTTCTCATGATTTGAATCCCTCCAGCGCTTGTCTAGTAATTACTCTATGAACAAGCTAGAGGAGGTAGAACTCATTTTAATGATTATAAGAACCTTTGTTATCTTGTGACACTTTTTCATGAAGGGCGGTGTTTAACCCGTTTGCAAGTACGTTCGCCATATCATCAATAAAGGTGTCAATCTCCTTCGGCGTGACCATCAGATTATGGCCGAGCGGAGAAAGCACTTCGTGAATCAGCTGGCGTTTTTCGTTTTCGTCCAGCGTGCCGACAATACCGAGAAAGGATTGGCGTTCTTTTTCTCCCGGAAGGTCTTCGTCTGTCAGCACCTTCTTTTTGCCGAAGTTCATTCCGGCGGGCACCAGAGATCTTGACGGGCTGTCATCTTTCATCTCTCTTCCGAAATGTTTTAATATATAATCCACCGTATCGCTTGCGATCGTAACCGCATCAACGACAGTCGGTACCCCGATTGCGATGACGGGAATGCCGAGCGTTTCCTTGCTTAATTCTTTTCTCTTATTGCCGACGCCTGATCCCGGGTGAATGCCCGTATCAGAAAATTGGATGGTCGTGTTCACCCTTTCAACGGCTCTGGCCGCAAGAGCGTCTACCGCGATCACAAAATCCGGCTTTGATTCTTTGATCACACCTTGAATAATATCGCTCGTTTCAATTCCCGTTAATCCCATCACACCGGGAGCAAGCGCGCTGACCGGCCTGTACCCTTCCTGCACGTTTTCCGGCTGAAGCCTGAACAGATGCCTTGTCACAAGAAGGTTTTCGGTCACGAGAGGGCCGAGCGCATCCGGCGTCACATTCCAGTTGCCGAGACCCACGATCAAACAGCTTGCATCCTTTGGAATCTTTAATGCCGACAGATAGGCGGAAAATTCCTCGGCAAACACTTCCGTTACTTTTTCCTGCATGTCAGAGTCGTGTTCCCGAACCCCTTGAGCCTCGATCGTGACATAGCGTCCCTGCTTTTTCCCCGATAGCTCGGCGCCTTCTTTGGTAATATCGACGGTTCTGACTTTAATGCCGCCCTTGTCGCGTTCTTTTTCAATAAACCCGTTTATTTCTTTTTTCTGACCGGCTTGTCCGTCTTTTACCGCCTGTTTCGTTTCTACCGCTAAATCCGTCCGTATCAGAAATTGATTGACATCCAGTTCGTTGTTTTTCACAGGGAAGACCTCCTTCAATCATCGTGGTACATAGTGTGGCCATTTACAAAACGAATCATGCGAATTTACCCATCAACGAAAAATACTTTACATTTATATTGCAATCTAAAGTTCTGTTTGATAGAATACAATTTGTTCTATTGTGAAGAAGATTTAACCTTAAGACACTGTGCTACAGGTTGTATCTTAGGAGGTGAAACACATGCCAAACATTAAATCAGCGATTAAACGTACAAAAACAAACAACGAACGCCGCGCTCATAACGCGACAATCAAATCTGCTATGCGTACTGCAATCAAACAAGTTGAAGCTTCTGTTGCTAACAACGAAGCGGATAAAGCGAAAACTGCTCTTTCTGAAGCAGCGAAACGCATTGATAAAGCAGTGAAAACAGGTCTTGTACACAAAAATGCCGCAGCTCGATACAAATCTAGACTTGCGAAACAAGTGAACGGACTTTCTGCATAATACAAAAACGATCCCTTTAACGGGGATCGTTTTTTTCATTCAGTGCGGAGAAGCTCAAGGAGAAAGAGCTCCAGCAAGAGCTGCTTGTCCTTTTTCCCCGTTTTCATTTCATAGTCCATCACTGCGAGTCTTTCTATAATACGCCGCAGCTCTTCTTCTGAAAAAAGCCTCGCCTGATCCATCGCCAACTTTACCCGGAAGGGGTGCACCTTTAAGTTGGAAGCGATTTGCTTTTGGCCGTATCCTTGTCCCGCAAAATACTTCGTCTGCATAATCAGACGGAATTGGTTGGCGATCAGCGCCATAATTTTGATCGGTTCTTCGTTTTGTTTTAAAAGATCATAAAATATTTGAAGACTTTCCGTCCGTTTTCGGTTCACGATTTTGTTGATCAGCTCAAAAATATTCTGCTCCAAACTTCTTGCGACGAGCTCCCGGACATCTTCAAGTGTGATCTCATGTCTGTCACCGGTGTAGGCGGAGAGTTTTTGTATTTCCTGATATATGGAAGACAGATGGCCGTTTGCAAGCAGAACCAAATGCTCGGCAGCTTCTGTATCCATCGTTTTATTTTCGGATTTCGCCAGATTAATCGTAAAATCAGTCGTCTCCTTTGCATTCAGCTCCTTAGCTTCAATCATAAGGGCTTTTTGCTTCAGCGCTTTCGTCAGCTTTTTCCGTTCGTCCAGCTTCTCATACGGAGCCACAATCACAAAGACCGTATAAGGCGCAGGCTCCTTCAGATAAGTCTCCAGAGCGGCTGTATTATGCTCTATTTTTTCTTTCTTTTTTTCCCCTGTTAAAAAAGACGGATTTTTTACGATGACCAGCCGCTTCTCTCCCATAAACGGAAACGTTTCCGCATCGGTTACGGCCTGGTCAAGCGGATCCTCTTCAAGATCAAAAACAGACAGGTTAAAATCCTTTGTCTCCTCATCAACGACAGCTTGTCTGATCCGGCTGACAGTTTCTTGGAGCAGATACGTTTCTTTTCCGTATAAGCAATAAACGGAGCGGACATCCCCTTTTTTCAGGGCTTTCCAAACATCAAATACCATGATCGTATGACTTCCTCTCTTTCTTGATCCCCTTCTATCCTAAATTGAGTTCGGCAAATAGTAAAGAGGAAGCTTTAAGGACAGCTTCCTCATTTATAATAAACGCCTGATTCACAAGCTCCCGGGTCTGCTTGTAAAAAGGCGATAATCACAAGAACAGAAAACGTTACCATCACTTCTAGATTTTTCAAAACAATTCCAGTATACTTAGGGAAGTCAGGAGGGATGAAATTGAATGATTTTGAAAAAAACGTTCAAAGCAAACGAAATGATGCTGTTGACTCAGCTGTCGGTTTTGTCGTGTCCTTCGGATTTTTCGCCTTTTTGTTCGTGATGGCAACAGCCATCCATCTTATCGGCTCTTAGCCGCATTCCGGGCTGCTGTCAATCGGCAGTCTTTTTTACTTCTTGCGCCCTGGTTTCTTCTATATCATATGGAGGGAAGACGGAAAACGTTCCGGCGCCTTTTTTAAATCTGTATTGAATCGTTCCGCTGATATCGGTGCGAAGCACATTTACAGAGTACGCCTTCAAACGATCCAGCACTTCTTCATGCGGATGATGGTATCGATTCTCTTTTCCTGCTGAAATCAGCGCTGCTTCCGGCTGAAGCTGTTTCAAAAAGGCTTCACTCGTAGAGCTTTTGCTGCCGTGATGACCCGCCTTCAATATATCAGCCTTCAGATTCGGATACGTTTTCAGCACTTCTGTTTCGCCGTCCGATTCTAAATCTCCCGTCAAAAGCCAGCTCACTCCGCCAAAAACCGTCCAAAGCACCAGTGACGAATCATTTTTACTCCTTCCGTCAGACGACTCCGGAGACAGCACCTGAAACTGAAGATCACCGGTTGTAATGGTGTCGCCCCGCTTTGCTTCGGCAACGGGAATGTTGTTTTCTTTCGCCATATTTAATATGTTCTGATCCTTCGGTTCTTTTACGAATCCTACGGGGACAATTAACCGTTTGACTCTATGATTTTTGATTAACACTCCGGCTTCCCCGATGTGATCTTGATCCGCATGGGTTAAAATCAGCGCATCCAGCTTTTTCACCCCTTTTCCGTTTAAAAACGGAATCAAAACCTTCTCGCCGATAGAATACGGGTGGCGTTTTTCTTTCCATGATTCTCCGGGATAAGCAATCACTCCCCCTGTATCAACCATTACGGTCCCTTTGCGGTGCGGCGCGCTTATAAACAGTGAGTCTCCCTGCCCGATATCAAGCATATCCGCTTCTCCCCATGGACTGAAATACGGACGGCATATTAAATAAGCCAAAACCGCGCAGAAAAAAAGAGCCGATTTCCTGAGTTTTAAAAAACCTCCCTTTTCCAAAGCCGCAAAAAGCGTAAAAACGGAAACCGCAAGCAGCAGAAGGGAAAGAAAGTCAAGCTTTGACACAATCATAGTAAATAAATCAACGGATGCCGCATATGTAATGAAATCATGCACAGGCTTCATCACAAGGTCAAACATATCAAACAAACATTCTCCCACCTGCCTTGAAAGTAAAAGAAGAAGGAAACCGATGACAGAAACCGGAATGACAAATAACGTATAAAATGGCACCATCACCATATTCATCGGAAAACTGACAAGTGAAATCTGCTGAAAATGATAGAGAAGAAACGGAAGTGAGCTGAGCTCTGCAATGAATGATGCCATCGCAAGCCCGGCAAGTCTGCTTTTCCCTGCTTTCTTTAAAATGGAGGATGACAGAATTAAAGAGGCGCTTACCGCAAAGGAAAGCTGGAAGCCCGCCTGCCAAAGGAAGTAAGGATTAAACAGCAGGAGCAGCAGATAAGACAGGGACAATGCAGCAGAGGAATGAATGCCGCGTTTAACAAGAGTTCCGGCGATATAAAATCCCAGCATGAGGGATGCGCGCAATACAGATGGGGCGGCACCGCTCAGCAGCGTATACACCGGCAAAAACAGCAGCAGCAAAATTCCCGTTTTTTCTCTTGTCAGCCCGATTCTGATCAGAGCATAAAATAATCCCGCCGTAATAAGACCGACATGCATTCCGGAAATCGCCATTAAATGAACGACTCCCAAATTTTGATATACACTCAGTATATCGTCCTCTATAGAAAATCTTTCACCTAAGGTCAGCGCTTCAACAATTCCGGCGGAAGATTCAGGCACGTGATTCCGAATGATCGAAATCAAATTTTTTCTGATGTTCAGCAGTTTAAACAGCGGCTGTTTGGATTTTTCACACTGCTGAATGGAAGTCACGGAAAATAACCAGTGAATCTGCTGAGAGTAAAGATATTCCTTATAATCAAAACCTCCGGGAACCGTCGCATGTGCAGGCTGCTCCAGAGAACCTGTAAACGTGCAGCGCATCCCCGGTTCAAGCTGTTCAATGAGTCTCTTTTCCTCAAGAGACCGGATTTTGTACGAAGCCGCCCATTTTTCCTTGTCATGTGTACGGATAACGGCTGACATTTTCGCTCCGTCAACCTTCGGAATGTTAGTGATGACGGCCTGTTCAGTATAACTGCCGGTCTGATAGCGCGTTACATTCGCAGCGTCACAAACCGTATAAAGAAAGAAATAAAGACAAAAAGAAACGAGGCAGACGATAACCGGAGCATGGTGCTTTGTTTTTACAATAATAAAGAGAAGATACAGAAGAAAAAGGAGCAGAACCCAGAAGACATGAGCGGCGGCAATTCCCGCAGTTGCAGAAACCGCCGCCAGAGGCAGAAGAAGGTATTTATATTTCATTTATACGTAACTGGTAAACAGCTCATTGGCCTGTTCATGAATTTTTTTCAGTTCATCTGCCTTAACCCCCGCATCAGATAATTGCTGAATCAGACCTGCTACAAAAGACAATTTTTCGCGGTTTTTCAGATCGATGATCATTTCATCAAGTTCGACCTGCTCCACCTTGACTCCGGCTTGGCTGAACAGCTCTTTTGCATAAGGCTGTGTTTTGTAATCTTCCGCATAATAAACCGTTTTGATGCCTGCCTGGATAATTGATTTGCAGCATTGAATACAAGGATAATGCGTCACATAAATTTCGGCGCCCTCCGTCGGAACACCGAACTTAGAACATTGCAGAATCGCATTCATCTCTGCATGTATGGTCCTCTGGCAATGATTATCTATTAAAAGGCATCCTTCATCAGCGCAATGGACGCCGCCGGCAATTGAGCCGTTGTATCCGCCGGCAATCATCCGCTTGTCTCTGACTACGGTTGCCCCGACTGACAGTCTCGGACATGTGCTTCTCAGCGCCAGCAAATGGCTTTGCGCCATAAAATATTGATTCCATGAGATTCGTTCCACAAGTGTTCCCTCCAAAAAATCTTGTTGCTTTTCTAAGTTTACATAGATTTAAGCAAAACCGTCAATTCACTTTACCGTAATGGAAGTTTTTATCCGCTCAAATGACTTCTCTCCAAAGCCTGATACATTCATCAAATCTTCAGCAGTCTGAAACCGTCCGTTTTCTTCTCGGTATGCGATAATCGCTTCCGCTTTTTTCTGCCCCACCCCGGAAATCGCCTGAAGTTCGTCCAGAGATGCCGTATTGATATTAACAGCTGCATTCTCCTTTTCACCCGCTGCTGTTTTCGGGCGATTCTCCTCTTCGCCTTCACTCGGAATATAAACAATCGTCCCGTCCTGCAGCTGCTCTGCTAAATTAACATTCAATTCATCCGCCTTTTTCTTCAGGCCGCCGGCTTTTTCAATGGCTTGCGTCACCCTGTCTCCCGCTTTCATTTCATACACGCCGGGATTTCGGACCGCGCCTTTCACATCAATCATAATCTTGTCGGCTGCGGTGTCTTTTTTGTCCGCGACGGATGCTGAGGCTGTTTGGCCGAGCACGGACTGCTGTTTGACCGGCTCTTCCTTGTCAGAACGAAACAGCCAAATACAGATAAAAACCGCCCCTGCCGCAAGACAAGCGCCCAGAATTTTCAGGTTCCGCCGCAGCCGCTCCGTCATCATCGCTTTCGTCATATTGCATTGCCTCCCCGCATAAGGTTTAGAGGATTAAGGGAAAAAGGAGGGGAATTCATTGAAAATAGGCTTTATCGGCACCGGAAACATGGGAACGATCCTGATTGAATCGTTTATCGAATCAAACGCTGCCGATCCCTCACATATCACCATCACAAACAGAACAATCGAAAAAGCATTAAAACTAGAAGAACGTTTCAGCGGCATCCATGTCACCGAGGATCAGGAAAAGCTCGTACAGGATAATGAAATAATATTCATTTGTGTAAAACCGCTGGATATATATCCTTTGCTGAAAAAACTCACACCGCATTTACGGAAAGATCACATTTTAATCTCCATTACCAGCCCCGTTCAGACGGATCAGATTGAACATACGGTTCCGTGTCAGACGGCCCGCGTCATTCCGAGCATTACGAACCGCGCCTTGGCCGGCGTCTCGCTTGTTACGTTCGGCAAAAGCTGCAGCGAGTCTGCAAAAGCGGATATTCAAACGCTGTTCACTCATATTTCAAAACCTGTGGAAATCAGCAGCGGCATTACAAGAGCGGCGTCAGACATTGTCAGCTGCGGGCCCGCTTTTATGAGTTATCTCGTTCAGCGCTTTATTGACGCGGCAGTGGAAGAAACGGACATCACCAAAGAAGAAGCCGTGATTATGTCGACGGAGATGCTTGTCGGTCTCGGAAAGCTTCTGGAAACAGGGCATTACACGCTTCCCGCCTTGCAGGAAAAAGTATGCGTAAAAGGCGGCGTCACCGGGGAAGGACTGAAGGCTCTCGAAAGCGGTGTTCAGGATATGTTCAACCGTGTCTTTCAGCGTACACATGACAAATACGATGAAGATATATCGTTAGTGAAGAAGCAATTTCACGTGTAACTGAGTATGCCATAAAGTGCTTTATCGCGCCAATCGCAAAAAATGCATTTTAAAAACCATCGTTCCGTTTAAACGATGGTTTTTGGTTTGCCTGCCGTAAAGAAAAGACGTTCAGACTCTGTTGAAGGAGGCCGGTCTGTAAAATCAGCCGTCACCTTCTTCAGTTCAAATCCGGTCTCTGCAAGCATTTGTTCATATTCTTCAATGTAAAATGTTTTTTGCTCATGCGTCTCGTCATAACGGTCATAAGATTGTCCGTTCCATACGAAAAAGGACATATCATGGATGACAGAAAGCTCTTCATCGCCGGCAAAGCTTTGCCAGATATAGCTGATCTGCTCATCCTGATCCGCATGGGTGCTGTCCGGAAAAAGCTCCGTCATTTTAAATGGAGAATGGACGTCAAACAGAAGCAGGCCGCCCTCCTTCAAAACTTGAAAAACACTTTTGAAGGTGCTTAAGACATCACTTTTCGTTTTTAAGTAATTTAGGGAATCACAGCAGATGACAACGGCATCAAACTGTTCTTCAAAACCGGAAAGCTCTCTCATATCCTGTTGGAGAAAAAGAATCGGCTTTCCCGTTTTTTTCTGCTGGGCACAGCTCAGCATATCTTCACTCAAATCAATCCCCGTGACTTCGCAGCCTTTTTCAGCAAGCCTGATGGATATTTCTCCGGTTCCGCAGGCAAGATCAAGCACCCTTCCCTTTTCCGGAAGAGACGCTTCGATCCAGCCCGCCCATTCATCATACGGCGCATGTGACATTAACTCGTCATATACGCCGGCGAAGCCTTGGTAAATCATGAGTTCAAGCCGAGTTCAAGCTCTGCGAGCGGCGCGTCGCCCCATAGCTTTTCAAGATTGTAGTAGCTTCTTTCATCTTTATGGAAAACGTGGACAATGACGTCGCCGAGATCAACTAAAATCCAGCGGGCCTCATCAAACCCTTCCATCTTTTTGACATCAATGCCGTTTTCTTCTGCCTGATCTTTAATTTCACGCGCAATTGCCTGAACCTGCTTATCAGAATTCCCGTGGCAGATTAAAAAGTAATCCGCTATAAGTGAGATTCCTTCCATGTCCAGCGCTAAAATATCTTCTGCTCGTTTATCGTCGCATGCTTTTGCCGCGATTTTTAATACGGAAGCTTGATTCATTTCCATATTCCTCCTGTCAATTTTGAGACACCAGCCAGTTATAGGTTGCAAACGTCTCCGGAAAGACCGGCTGGTTTTTTTTCATCAGAAATATCATTGTATTTTTCATCGCTTGTATGAGCGCTTCGTTCAGATCCGTTTCCGCCAGACGGCGCACCTCTTCCACTCCGGGGAAATGGCGTCCGGGTTCAATGTAATCCGCAACGTAAATGACTTTGTCTAAAAGGGTCATTCCGGGACGCCCTGACGTGTGATAGCGGATTGCATCCAAGATCTCAGGATCAGTGATCCCCGCTTCTTTCTCAGCCAAATACGCTCCCACAGGGGCATGCCACAGCTCGGCATTGTAATCCAAGAGCTCAGCCGGCATTTTTTCCCGCACGATGATCTGCTTCATTTCTTCTTTCGGCCGGAATTTCGCATAATCATGAAAAATAGCCGCCATTTCCGCTTTTTTCGGGTCTGCTCCGAACCGGCCTGCGAGAATAACCGCCGTATCTGTCACGCCGATTGTGTGGATGTAGCGATGCTCGGTCAGCTGCTCTTTGACGCAGGCAAGTGCTTCCTCACGATTCATATAAATCATTCTCCTCTATATACTGCCTCACTTTATCCGGCATTAAGTATTGCGTCGGCTTTTTTGCTTTGAGACGTTCTCTCAGCATCGTTGACGAAACGTCAAATTCCGGAACGTCGGCAAAAAGCAGCGGGTACGGGGTCTCAATATGATACCCCGGGCGCCGCACTCCGATAAATTGAATGAGCGTGAGCAGTTTGTCCAGTTTGTACCATTTCGGCAGATATTCAATCATATCCGCCCCGATAATAAAGAAAAGCTTGTCGTTCGGGTGCCGCTCCTTCAGTAAACGGACGGTATCATAGGTATAAGAAGGGCCTTTCCGGTCCATTTCCGCAAGCTCAAGCTTAAAGCCGGAATTAGAGCTGATGGCAAGCTTCAGCATCTCCACCCGGTGCCGGCTGTCTGTAAAGTCTTCATTCTGCTTATGCGGAGGGATTTTATTGGGCATAAACCAAATCTCATCGAGCTCCGCCTGATGAAGGACTTCATTAGCCATCAGAAGATGTCCGTTGTGCGGAGGGTCAAATGTGCCCCCGAATATTCCGATTTTCTTCATGTCAACCACCTTACGGAAGCTCGATTTGTTTATTTTCCTTTGATTCCTTATACAGTACGATCGTATTTCCGATCGTCTGCACCAATTGTGAGCGGCTGCCTTTCACAAGGGCTTCTGCGACATCATTTTTATCGTCTTCGCAGTTTTGAAGCACGCTGACTTTAATCAGCTCTCTTGCTTCTAAAGCCTCAGCAATCTGTTTCACCATGTTTTCGTTGACTCCGCCTTTTCCCACTTGAAAAATAGGCGTTAAGTGATGCGCTTTTGAACGCAAAAACCGTTTTTGTTTTCCTGTTAACATTGTGTTCCTCCTAGTTTTCCTTCAACAATTGCTCTCATTAAGCCGCTGTCAGGCTCTTGTCCCGTCCACAGCTTGAAAGACAGTGCAGCCTGTTCCACAAACATGCCGACACCGTCAAGGGTTGTTAAACCTCTTTTTTCAGCTTCTTTTAAGAACGCCGTTTGAATCGGATTGTATACGATATCACAAACGATGGCGCCCGTTTTGGCCCGTTCCAATGAGAGCGGCACGGCATCCGTTTTCGGATACATGCCGACAGATGTTGTATGAATAATGACGTCATATTGTTCAAGCTGATTTTCAGCTTCTTTTAAAGTAAGGGCGCGTTTCTGCTGAAAAGAGGGAGCAGCCGCAATCAGGCTTTCCGCTTTTTCCGGCGTGCGGTTGCAAACGTCAAATTGTTTCGGCTCTCCGCGGACGATCGTCGTAAAAATCGCTCTTGCCGCTCCTCCCGCCCCAATCATGAGGATAGAGAGCTCTGATATCGGTTTGTCCAATACTTTGACTAAGGATTTATAAAACCCATCTCCGTCAGTATTATACCCGATGAGCCTGTCTCCCTCTCTTTTGACGGTATTTACGGCCCCAAGTACTTTCGCGCTTTCATGTATTTCATCCAGATGCTCCATGATCGCGACTTTATGCGGGACTGTGACGTTCACTCCGCAGATGCCAAGCGCCTTGATTCCGTTAACGGCGTCCTTGAGATGATGAGGTTCCACCTGAAACGCAAAATACTGCCCGTTGATGTTCTTATCTTGCAAAGCCGCGTTATGAATATCGGGTGACATTGAATGCCCGATCGGATTTCCGATTACTCCGTACAATTGTTTCATGCTCCCTCTCCCCTTCTCTCTATATTAATGAACGGCGGACAAATACGTGTACGCCTTTCGGAGCGTATGCCGTTATTTTTTTATCTTCTTGCTGCACCGTGACCCAGCCGAGACCGGAAAAAACGATATCCGTCTTTCCTTCTTTAATCGTAAACGTGTGGGGCGTAAGCTCCGGAAATTCATCCAAATGATCTTTTCCGGGCGGGGTAAGCAGTTCTCCCGCATGCTTTTCGTATAAGGCATCAGCATTTTCAAGCTTTGTTCTGTGAATCATCAATTCATTCGGCATATAGCAGACAAACGCCGTTTTATCGCCTGATACATAGTCAAACCGGGCAAGCCCGCCGAAATAAAGCGTTTGTTTTTCATTCAGCTGAAAAGTGCGCGGCTTCAGTTCTTTTTTCGGTGTCAGCACCTTTAAGTCACGCTTGTCCACGTAATGCGCCATCTGGTGATGGTTAATGATTCCCGGCGTATCATAAAGCGCAGATCCGTCATCGAGCGGGATTTCAATCGCGTCAAGCGTCGTGCCCGGAAATTGAGAGGTGGTAATAATATTCTCTTCCCCTGAGACCTCTTTAATAATCCGGTTGATAAATGTGGATTTGCCGACATTGGTACAGCCCACCACATACACATCGCGCCCTTCGCGGTAATGTTCAATGGCGTCAATGACTTCCTTCATCCCTTGTCCGCGGGAAGCGCTGATTAAAAAGACATCAAGGGGTTTTAAGCCGTATTCTTTCGCTTCGCGTTTCATCCATTGAACGAGCCGTTCCCGTTTTACGGATTTCGGCAGGATATCGGCCTTATTACCGACAAGAATGATCGGATTACCGCCGACAAAGCGGTTCAGCCCGTTTATCCAGCTTCCGTTAAAATCAAAAATATCAACGACTTTGACAATAAGAGAGTCAGTATCGCCGATTGTGTGCAAGATATTTAAAAAGTCATCATCCGTTAATGAAACATCTTGAATTTCATTGTAATTTTTCAGTCTGAAGCAGCGCTGGCAGATGACATTCTCTTTCGTGAGCGATGCCTTTGGCGCGTATCCGAGACCTTGTTTATCCTCGGTCTGGATCGTTACTCCGCAGCCGATGCAAACAACCTTTTCCATTTCTAATCCTCCCACTGAATATGGCCTTTACGTTTCAAAGAACTCAATATTCTCCGTTCAATCCGGCGGTTAAAGCGCGTCATGACTCCGTCAGAGGAAGCGACAGGCACGACGAGGATCGTATGATACCCGTTTCTGTTTCCGCCGAGAACATCAGTAAGCAGCTGATCGCCGATGACCACACAGTCTTCTTTTTTCAGATCCATGCTGCTGACGGCTCTTTTAAAGGCGCGTCCCATCGGTTTTCTTGCCTTATAAATAAACGGTATGCCAAGCGGCTCCGAGAATAATTTCACTCTTCGTTCATTATTATTGGAGACGATCGTGACTTTAATGCCGTGCTCCTTCATTTCTTCAAACCACTCGATTAATCGAGGTGTCGCACTCGGTCTGTCCCACTCCACAAGCGTGTTGTCAAGGTCTGTAATAATCCCTTTCACATTGCGTTCTTTGAGCTTTTCCGGTGTGATATGAAATATATTTTTCACAAATTCGTCAGGTAAAAAAAACTTTTTTAACAAAACCCGCACCCTTCCTTTTCTTTCTACCATCTATATGTCGAAACCTGTCAGATTTAAAAACAAAGTCGGACTCAGTAAAAAAATTTCGACAAAAATTGGGTTTCTTCACCAGTTGT
Source organism: Bacillus sp. JNUCC-22 (assembly GCF_018861275.1). Classification (NCBI taxonomy): domain Bacteria; kingdom Bacillati; phylum Bacillota; class Bacilli; order Caryophanales; family Bacillaceae; genus Bacillus; species Bacillus sp. JNUCC-22. The sequence goes on from NZ_CP076408.1 coordinate 2,528,615, forward strand.
GGATAAAATTACACACATTATCCACTCTTATTACATCCGGATTTATCCAGATTATAAACAAGATACTAACAGGTTATCCACTTACGAGTGTGGATAACAGAACGATTGTTCTTATTTGTATTTCATGGTAGATTAAAGATAACCTCACCATGATTGAAACGCAACCTTCCATCATATGCTTGCGTCTGATGATTGATTACAATTGTAAGGAGGTGCCACTCCCATTAATTGGGTCCCCGGCATGAGAAAGCTTTCTGATGAATTACTAATAGAATCTTATTTCAAAGCCAATGAAATGAATTTGAGCCGTGAATTTATCGAGTTAATTGAAAACGAAATCAAAAGAAGATCGCTCGGACACATTATTTCCGTTTCTTCTTAAACAGAAAAAAGTTCCCGGGCGAATTTCCTTTTTTTACTCAGATGACTGATATTATATCACTTCGGTTATGCGCATTACTACCACTTTCAACAAAAAACACCCCTAAAATAGAGGTGTTTAAGAGGACAGCTGCTATATATTGAACCAATACAGACCGCCCAGGACGAGAATGACGACGAGCAGCACAACAAAAAATGCGTACCAGTACCCCGCATTCACCCGAGGAGGCGGGCATACAGGATATTGCGGAGGGAAACCGCGGTTCATAGCAATCGCCTCCAAAAAGATGTTTTTCTACAGCCTATGAAGCAGAAGCAAAACGGTTTAGGCAGCTGACGGCGTCAGCGTTCCAAAACCCGCCCATTTTTTATGCCTTCAATTAAGATTCTGGCGCCTTTTGGCGTCATATGATTTCCGGAGGGATCTATCAGTCCGGATTGGATCAGCGCCCGGTCTGTATCTTTGCCGCCGTCCGCGCGTATAAAGTGTTTCCAGTTATCCACCAGCGGCACTTTCAACTCAGCTGCAACCTGCCTCGTAACGCCGTTATAGGAATTATGCCATTTTCTCGCGCCGCCTTTTTCTTTAAAGGCTGAGGCTTTATATCTCGAATAGTAATAGAGATGATGCGTTCCGTTTCCTTCTATAACCGGGATGCACGTCATTAAAATCGGCTTTATGCCGTGATTTCTGCTTTCGTTTATGAAATAAGTCAGGTTTTCTTTAAACCGTTTCTTTGATACCCGCGGCTGATCGCCCGTCAAAATGCCCGCATCATTTGTTCCGAACATGATAAATAAATATTGGGGCTTACGGTCCAGCACGTCGCTTTGAAAGCGCAGGCGCGCATCCTCAGTCGTCTGGCCGCCTATTCCCGCATTTATAACCGTAAGACGGCCGCGTTCCGCTGTCTTTAATATGTTTACCCACTGCTGCGCCTTCGGATAATCACGATAATCCCAGTTGGAACCGCGCGTATTGCTGTCGCCGAACGCGACAACACTTTTTTCTTTGCCCGCGGCGCATCCTGATAACAGACAGATTATCGTAATAAAAAGAACAGCAAACTTCATTTTCTCTCCTCCCAAACCTTACCTCCTATGGTACACATCTCTTTGGCGGCTTTCAACGCGGCGCTCTCTTTACTGGATATGAAAAGGACCGGAATCCTGTCCGATCAAATCCGAAACCTTAACAAACGTGTAGCCCTGCTTTTTCAGCTTTGGAATGATTTCTTTCAAAGCCTCAACCGTCTGGCGCCGGTTTCCTCCGCCGTCATGCAGAAGAACGATATCTCCATCTCTGGCATGTGAAACAACGTGCCTGACGATTTTTCCTTTCCCGGGCCTTTTCCAGTCCCTCGGATCTTGGTTCCATGACCACATGATGATATGATAGCCCTCTTTTAAGATGCTTTTGAAAGCCGTATGATTCAGCGACCCTCCCGGCGGGCGGAATAACTTGTCCCCTTCCGGCTGCAGCGATGTGATATGATGCGCTGAGCTGTGAAGCTCTTGTAAAATGTCTTTGCGTTTCAGTCGGTGAAAATAAACATGGTTCATCGTATGGTTGCCGATTTCATGCCCTTCTTCAACGATGCGTTTTGCCGTTATGGGGTATTTGTCTATACGGCTCCCGACACAAAAAAAGGTTGCTTTAACATTGTGCTGTTTCAGCACGTCTAACACAGCCTCCGTATAGACAGGATGGGGGCCGTCATCGAAGGTTAAAGATAGTTTCTTTTTTTCAGACCTTATATCCCAGTACACGTTTCCCGTCTTCTCCATGTCACTTCTTTTTAAAGATTTCGCATCGGCGGACACGGCAGTGAGACTCGTGAGGACGCATATCATGATGATCAGATGAAAGCATCTCAACGTTTACACCTCCAGTAAACACTACTGTTAACGTGTCCCCTTTTATAAAAAATCATTCTCTGCATCAAATGATGCACATCACCCGCTTCCCGCTTGTTTTTGTCCAAATCCGGGTGCAGCCGTTTCTCATCAAACGGCAAATGCTGATAAATCAAATACGCTTATCGGACAGCTTATTTTAATAGAAGGAGATAGATTTGTGCTGTATACTAATTGAAAAGAGGTGAACGTGCAGATGATAAAAAAGGGATTCAGTCTTGCCGTCATCATTGCTGTCGTGATGATCGGCTTTTTGCAAAAAGACGTCTGGCTCAGCATGATTCGCGCGGGCGGCATGTACGCCGTGCTTATGAGTATCCTTCTGGTCGCAGCTGACGTATTTTTTCCGATTGTTCCATTCGCCATTATCGCGGCCTTAAACGGAGCGGTTTTCGGGATTGTAAACGGGGTGTGGATTACATTGTCAGGCGCGATGCTCGGAACAATGGCATTGTTTTTTCTCGTTCGGTACGGATTCAGAGACTGGGCCAGAAAAAAGCTGCTGGCTTACCCGGCAGCGGCCCAATATGAAGATTCATTTCATCAGCACGCGTTTACGGCGGTGCTTTTCGGGCGGCTGATTCCGATTATACCGTCGCTTGCCATGAATACCGTCTGCGGGCTGAGTAATATCCGATGGCCGATCTTTTTTTCTGCGTCGGTGCTCGGCAAAATTCCGAACATTGTGATCGTGACCGTCGCAGGCGCTTCATTTACAAGCAACAAACTGCTGTCTTTCGGGATTTATGGAATGTATATGCTCGTCTTAATGGCGGTCATTTATAAGAAGTTTCCCGGCCTTTTAAAAACAACGAAAAAATGAAGCGCGTACCGCCACTATTCCGGCGGTACGGCTCCTCTCATTCTGAGAACTTTTCCGTTACATTCTGAACCGATCACTTCCATGTTTTTCTTTCTGTAAAATGACAGAGCCGCTCTGAAAAACTGACTCACGTATTGATGCGGTTTCGTTCCGCACCCCCTTCCCCTCTGCTTCTCAGTCATATAGTAAAGGTGCACATAACCGATTTTTTGGCTGCGGTAAAATTTGATGGAAGCTTCTAGCTGTCCGATCGGCTGTCCGTTATGAAAAAGCAGCATAAAACCGTCGGGAAAGCATTTGATTTGGGATGACAGCCATCTGAGATATTCATCCCTATTAAAATGATCCGCCGTGCCAAAGCTGACGAAAAACGAATCCTCACGAAACGAAACGACCGTCTCTTTATGTTTGTTTAAATTGATCCGCTTGAAATACATCAGGAGTCCTCCTTTTTGCGGACGCAAATAAGAACGAGCATAAAACGGCTGCCAACGCCAGCATAACAGCAGCGCCTGCGATGACAATGCCGCGGACGGAAGAACTGACAGAAGCCGCTCCGAAAACCGCCGTTACTACTATAATGAAGACGGCTTCGACTAATGAATAAAAGCTCCCCACTCTCCCCATGATGTCCACCGGAACATTCTTTTGATAAAACGTCAGAAAGCCTGTATTGGCAAACGCCAGAAAAAAAGCGAGAAGGAAAAATCCGAAAGCAGCCGTCCAAAAAACGTCAGAAAACGCATAAATCATATATCCGGCCGCTGTGAATAAAGAGCCCATTCCCATCAATAAAGAAGCCGGCATTTTTTTATTAAAGAACACATTGACAAGCGCCCCCGCAATAATGCCTGCCCCTGAGATACTGACGAGAAAACCGTAATCGGCATCAGTCAGCTGAAGAACCTCTTTTGCAAAAGCGGCTTCAAGCGAATCAAGCGCGGATGGCATAACGGTCATGACCAGACTGAATAAAAAATAAATGATCATGACGTTTCGCGCCGTTCGGCTGAAGCGATAGACGAGCTTCCAATCTTCTTTGCACACTGCCAAAGAAAGCTTCTGTCTGGGAGAATGTACGTGAGGCTCATTTTCAAGGTTCGGCAGCATCATCGTGATGAAACCGGACAGCACTAAAGCCGCCGCATTCACCCAAATCGCAAAAATCGGCGTGCCGGCGATAAAAAGCAGTCCGGCCGCAGCCGGCCCGAGGAGAAAAGCCCCTGATTCCGACAAAGCCCTTAGTGAATTGAATCGTTTTCTCCTTTCAGCCGGGATAAGCATCGTCACATACGCCATGGAACACGGACGAAACATCGCATTGGCCATATGAATCAAAAACACGATACAATAAACGGAAAATAAAGACCGTGCAGTAACCATCAGCGGCAGAACGGCAATGAATGCAGCCCGGGTGAAATCAAGCGACATCATCATATTCCGTTTGTTACACCGGTCGATGATGCTGCCCGCCCAGCCATTTGTCATCAAAACAGCCGCAGGCCTGATTAAATAAAGGATGGAAACCGCAAAAGCAGACCCCGTTTCTTTTAAGACAATAAGATTAAGAGACAAAAAATAGATCCATTCACCAATATTTGCTATCCCGATTCCGGTTAACAGAAGCAACGGGTACCGCCAAGACTTCAGGTTTTTCATCTTATCCCTCCCTTAGAAATAAAAAACGCCCTCAAGACAATAAAGTCTTGAGGACGGGAAACAGCCCGCTATGCCACCTCAATTCGGTTTGGTGCCGGCCTTGCCGGGTACAAAGCTTACTCGGTAACAGGAGTATCCGCCGCATCATCGTCGGGTTGCATGATTCCGATGCGAAGCTAAGAGGTTTGTTTCAACACATCCATTCATACTCCTTCACAGCTCCCGGAGCTCTCTGTCATGAATGATATCTGTCTACTCGTCTCTTCAGCGCTTTTCGGTTATATTGTTTTCACCCTTACTTTTTTAAAAAATATACAGGCTCAATCATCAAAAATCAAGAGGCTGTAAGAAATAAAACCCGATTTTGATTAATTTCCCTGTACAGACACAAACAGCCCTACCTCCACATACAGTTACATATAGGCGATTGCCTACATAACTTTGTGGAGGTGAGGACGGTGACAGGTGTTTTTGCAGCGCTCGGGTTTATTGTGAAAGAACTTGTGTTCTTAGTATCATACGTGAAAAATAATGCCTTTCCACAACCGCTCTCAAATAATGAGGAGAAAAAATACTTAGACCTTATGGCTGAAGGAGATGAACACGCCCGCAACATGCTGATCGAACATAATCTCCGTTTAGTCGCCCATATTGTGAAAAAATTCGAAAACACGGGAGAGGACGCGGAAGATCTGATCTCCATCGGTACAATCGGGCTGATTAAAGGAATTGAAAGCTACTCAGCCGGAAAAGGAACGAAGCTTGCCACATATGCTGCACGATGTATTGAAAATGAGATTTTAATGCATCTGCGCGCATTGAAAAAAACGAAAAAAGACGTCTCCCTTCATGATCCGATCGGCCAGGATAAAGAAGGGAATGAAATAAGCCTGATCGATGTCCTCAAGTCGGAAAGCGAAGATGTGATCGACACCATTCAGCTCAACATGGAACTTGAAAAGGTCAAAAAATATATCGATATTTTAGACGACCGCGAAAAAGAAGTCATCGTCGGCCGCTTCGGGCTTGATTTAAAAAAAGAAAAAACGCAGCGCGAGATCGCAAAGGAGCTCGGCATTTCAAGAAGTTATGTGTCGCGGATTGAAAAACGCGCATTGATGAAGATGTTCCATGAGTTTTATCGAGCGGAGAAGGAGAAGCGGAAGAAGAAGGGAAAGTGAGCGAAAAGCCGGATCTGACATCCCGGCTTTTTCTGCATTTTAGGACATTGCTCTTCAAGTATAACTTCAGGATTTAAAAATAAAACATAACAAATGAATAAAATTGGTACAATCGTTAACCTTTTTAATAATTTTTCATTGATATTTAACCCCTTCAACATAGCCCTCTTTTTTTAACAATCCGTTTCATTTGGGCTACACCCCCATCATTGAATGTATTTCCTATGAAAAATGATTTTGAACCTCATAGGAACTCTTACATGACAGGGTTTTTGTTGTTTTTTCATTGTTTATCAAGACCTAAAGCAAAAGAACTTGCTAATTCTCAAATACATCCACCAAATGTTCAATGTTAGTTTGTTTTTCATACATACTAATAAAAAAATAAAACCTAGTTGAAACTTTACAAGACAAGCTGAATTGACTATAGTCTAATTAGACTAAAATATTGATGTAAAGAAGTGAAAAATTAGATGATAAAGTCTTTTTTAATGTTGGGGCAGTCGAATATGGCGGGCCGTGGATTTTTGAATGAAGTAGACCCTATCTATAATGAAAAAATTAAAATGCTGCGCAATGGACAATGGCAGATGATGACAGAGCCGATTAATTACGATCGTCCGGTTTCCGGCGTTGGCCTGGCGGCATCTTTTGCAGATGCATGGTCGAAAGCTCATCCCGATGAAGAAATTGGCTTGATCCCTTGTGCGGAAGGTGGCAGTTCATTGAATGACTGGCATCCGGAAGGCATCCTTTTTCAGCATGCTTTGTCCGAAGCCCGCTTCGCCCTCCGATCCAGTCAAATTTGCGGAATCCTTTGGCATCAAGGTGAAAGTGACAGTTATCGTTCGCTGCATGAAACTTATTACGAGAAATTAACTCTTATCATCGAGACGCTAAGAAACGAGTTGGAATTAGATGAGGTACCGTTGATTATTGGAGGGCTTGGTGACTTTCTTGGGAAGACTGGTTTTGGACAGCACGCGACTGAATTTCGACAGGTTAATGAACAATTGCTGCGTTTTGCTAATGAACAACAGAATTGTTATTTTGTTACTGCGGCAGGTTTGACTGCGAATCCTGATGGCATTCATTTAGACGCAGCTTCACAACGCAAATTCGGTTACCGCTATTTCGAGGCTTTTTCGAAAAAGCACCATATCCTGAAACCCATTTCGGGAGAGGAGCAATCACTGAAAGTGAATGGTGACTATTCTAAAACAGAACAGATTTACCTTCATAGTATGGATTTGGCTTCGGGTGAAATCACGCACGCGGAATTTGAGGCGCGGATGGCGAAGGTGATGAAACCATGATTCCCTTACTTATCCTTGGCTTGCTCATCCAAAACCCCGGAGCTCACGGCTATGAACTTCTGGCCTTAATGGAAAAACGTCATTACAAGTACATCGTTAACTTCACGAAAGGTTCATTTTATTACAATCTGCAGCAACTTGAAGAAAAGTGTTTGATTGAACAGATCCAGCAGAAACCCTCAACCAGCGGGCGTGAAATCCGTAACTTTAACGTCACAGAATCGGGAAGGGCAGAATTCGAAAAATTAATGATCAAATACGGCACCAAATCGGAATATGTGAACCTGCGATTTTATGGGGCGTTACTCTTTGCCGATGAATTCGACAAAAATAAATTAGTGAATCTGATCCAATCACAAATCGATCAGACTAAAACTCGAATCGAGCTCCTTGATGAATACCTGTCCATCACTCAAGAAATTCCCGGCACAATCAATTACTTTCGCCGCATGAATGAAAATTCCCGTTCACATCACTTGGTTAATTTAGAGTGGTTCGAAAAATTGAAAGCAGAAATAGAGTGAACTATTGCATAATAAAAAATGCAATGTTACATATATAAGAAGATGAGTTACCTACATATAAAACCTGTGTCGCAGATATCTCGTAACATCATTGATACAGGTTTTATACTCCTTCTTTAATTAAACAGTAATAGGGTTGTCAACACTTGCCCCCAACAAGAGCAAGTGAATCTGCTGCGCGTTCTTCTTTTTCAATCCGTATGAATAACCACTTTTTACACCTATTTAGTATTCAAGTAAGTCAACTTTCTCCTTCTTCCGCTAAACTGCTGCTTGCCCTGTTGTTTTAGCTTTATCTGAATCTGTTTTATCTGTAGAAGCAGAATCAGACCCACATGCAGCCAAAGAAAAGCTTAGAGATAATGCACCAATGCCTAATAACCATTTCTTCAATTTTTCATCAACTGAATTAATCCTATTTTAAGATTTTGTTAAAGTTCAAATCTCCTAAGAAAGTATCTTTAACAAAAGGAAGAAGCTTCTTACATGTAATATAATGTGGTAAAATTTAGATAAGATTAAGTGGGAAGGAGACAGATATGAAAGTATTTGAAGCATCCTCGTTAATCTCAGCAGCGGAAAAGCGAGCAAAAGAATATGATCAGATTAGAGAACAATTTATCAACCTCAGAAAAGCTTTTCAGGGAATGGCTGACTTAGATGACAGTGAGTTTTCAGGTAAAGGTGCTGATAACATCAAAGCATTCTTTCAAGACCATGCAAGTGTTACTGACAGCTGGCTTGATTTGATCGATATGAAGATTGCGTTTCTTAACAGTATTTCAGGAAAAGTAGCTGATGCCGGATTGGCCGCTTCGTTTGTGGAAGAGTCATTTTTAGAACATGAGTTGATTCATGCGAAGAATAAATCAACAGCTATCATGCAGGAGCAGCGCAATGAAATGAAAGGTATCCTTGATGAAATCAGCGATATCATTCATCTTGATGTTTTCTCTATAGAAGATGTCGATCAAAAGCTTAAGTCAGCAGATAAAAAAAGGAACGATACCATACATAAACTCGGCAAGCTTGATCACGATCTAACGAAAGAATACGCAGAAACCGAAGCAAACGAACAGTTCATCCAAGCCGACTTTCAGCAGCTCCAAAACGCCACAGGCAAAGGAAAAAGCGCCACGCCGCTTCACTACAACGCCAAAGCGTACCGTGAAAGCGACATCCATAAGAAAAAAGGCGATATCGCAAGACATTCGGATGCTTATTTGACGATTAAAAAGGAAGAAGCGAAAGAGCGGGAAATCAAGGATCTGAAGAAAAAGCTCGCTGACGGTGTGACCGATCCGGATGAATATTTGGAAATTGCGAAGAAGATCGGCTATGAAAACCTTGAACCTTCCCAGCAGCAATATGTGATTCAGCTTGAACAAGCACAACAGCTCGAAGAAGTTGGTGAAACCACATGGGAAGTCCTGAAAGGAGTTGGAGTCGGTCTCTACGATGTCGCTAAGGATACTGTGACTGGCGTTAAAGATTTAGCTGTCGGGACTTGGGAGTTTTCCCAGCTCTCCGAAGAACAAAAATTAGCCAAAACAATTTCAGCTGTATTGAAGACACCTTCCTATGCAAAAATCATATGGACAAACATAGCGGATTCATGGAATGATAAAATGGTTAACGGAGATGCATACTCACGATCTCATTATATTACCTATGTGGTCGGGAGCCTTGTTGGACTAAAGGGCGTTGGCTCTGCTGTGAAAGTAACAAGCAAACTTGGTAAAGCCGGTGCTGCCAAAGTAGATAAAGTGATTGGAGCTGGAGAAAAAGCAGCTACTAGACATGTAAACAAAGGGATTACCGTAGGGAAAAACTACATAAATTCTTTATCTAGAAATAAAGATGATCTAGCACTTGTAGGTATAGCACAAGATATTGAGAATACGCATAATGTAAAGAATACGTCTATATTAAAAAAAGCAATACAATCCAAACATGATCAATTTGTTAAAGCTGCACCATACACGTACGAAAACAGTGCGGGCAAAACAACGACCATTAACTTAAGAATGGGTCATTTGAAAAATGATGTCCATCCAGTAACAAAAGTTCCCTATGATAAAGACGGATTTCCAATATTCGAATCAAAACATACACTCACACTTGATAAAGCCGACTTTAAAAAAAGTAGAGACCAGCATTTTGATAAATTAAATAAACAATTATATAAGCAGACTGAAGAAGATCCATCATTGATTAAGAAGCTTGATTTGAACGAAGATGATTTACTTGATCTTCAAGATGGAATAACACCAGAGAAATACACATGGCACCACCATCAAACTCCTGGAAAAATGGAGCTAGTAGATCGAGTCATTCATGCTAAAACTGGTCACACTGGCGGATATAAAATTTGGGGAAAAGATGAGAAATAGGAGGTTAATCAATGCAAAGTATTAAATGGAGAAAACGAAGCACTTTTAAAGAGGCGACAAACAGTCAGATCGAAGAGGTAGAAGAAAAATTAAAAATCAAGTTCCCGACAGATTACAGAGAGTTCATTAAAGACCATAATGGATGCTCTCCTATAGATAAAAAGGTTGTTTCATTCCAAAATTCTCGAGAATCAATAAACAATTTACTGAGTATAGGAGATCCAACTCGACCAATTGATCTCCTTAGTACACTTGATAATGTTAAAGATCGGTTAGTTGATAAGATCATACCTTTTGCTACAGATGCAGGGGGAAACCTCTTTTGTTTTGATTATAGATTGTCTTCTCAAGAACCCGTAATTGTTTTTTGGGATCATGAGATCGCTAATGAAGATAAGGGAAGTTCCATTAGCTATGTTTGTGATTCATTTACAGACTTAATGGACAAGCTTGAAGAACAACATTAAGTTTTTTGACTATAGTTCTGAAATTTTCGAACATAACTCTGAGTGTCCTTGGCATTCAAGGTTCTAAAAATAGCAGAGGAATATTGATTAATGTTTAATAATTCATTTTTAGAACAGAAGGAGTTTAACTATTGATTGATCTTACAAATACCGGTCTAAGTATTATTGCATCATTGTTAACCATCATAACAATAATTATAGGGTTTGCCGCTACCAAAGAAACTCCTACTAAAATAATTCAACGAGGCAATAACAACTCTGTGCATATTGGAAAAAAGAAAATCAATATAATAAACATTTTCATGCCTAGTCAAAATCAAATAGATAAAGTCACCAATGCAAAAAGGGAGCCCGGCTCAGATAACTATTTTATGATTGTTCTTTTTTATATAGCTATCATTATCTTTGGTGCATTTTATACTAGTTACTATTATTGGTTTGTTGCAATTCTGTTGGCTGTCTTTATAATCCGGTTTATTAAGTGTATTCGTTTTTCAATTGCCATAAAGCTTACATCAAACTTATATGACAAAAGTAAATTCTTCATCAATTTTATCCAGCAAATAATTTTATGTGGCATTCTTCTAAGTCTGCTGTTTTTTTCAGTACCACAGGAATTACAAATAGTTGCTAATCATATAAAAGTAAATTTTGAAGGAGGCACCTCCTTTAAAATTTGGCTTATAGACTTATTTAAATACACATTCAGTATATGGAATACTACTACTTTTTATTTTTTCATTTTTAGAAGCGTAGGGATGCTGATTCTTACTCTTTTTGTATTCTATACAACAGGCAAGAATGCATTACCAATTTATAAACACAAGTCTTTCACCAGAAGAAAAGTGTTGTTTAATGAACTTTCTTCTTATATTTTTGTTATTATTCTTATTTTTTTCTCCCTCTACCCATGGATATTCATAGACCTAAAAAACAGCTTAGAACCTTTGTGGAATGAATGGGCACGCAAATAAAAAATGTCAAATTTATTAGTGTTAAGGCCCCTATAGAGGGTCTTCTCTTATTTTAATAAAGTTTTAAGTTGCTCTTTCAGTCTATAAATACCATCTCGATAAGCTCGGCATTTCAAGGAGTTATGTGTCGCGGATTGAAAAACGCGCATTGATGAAAATGTTCCATGAGTTTTACCGGGCGGAGAAAGAGAAGCGGAAAAAGTCGAAGGGGAAATGAGCGAAAAGCCGGATCTGACATCCCGGCTTTTTCTATTCAATATAAAACAATGATAACTTTCTTTCATCTTATGAAACCCAAGCAGTTATTAGGTGTTTTCTTTATCTGTACAAATACAGGTGAATCACTTAATTTATTACATATAAGTTATCCTGCAAAACTGTGCACGAAATGTCGGGCAGATACATTTCGCTCCTGTTATTCTTTTGTTAAAGGAGGTCAAATAAATGGATTCGCTTAAAAGGATGAACAGCGCATTAACGTATATTGAAGAAAACCTCACGAACGATATTGATTTCAAAGAAGCAGCAAGGCTTGCTTTCTGCTCTGAATATCATTTTAAAAGGATGTTTTCCTTCCTTACAGGTATTTCATTATCGGAATATATTCGTCGACGACGTCTTACTCTTGCAGCTTTTGAACTTAAAGACAGCAGCGTAAAGGTGATTGATCTTGCAATAAAATACGGTTATCACTCACCAGATTCTTTTGCACGAGCATTTCAAAATCTGCATGGCATAAGCCCATCAGCAGCTAAACATAATGGCCATTCACTTAAAGCTTATCCGCGAATGACCTTCCAGTTATCAATCAAAGGAGGAAATGAAATGAACTATCGCATTGAAGAAAAAAAGGCATTTCGCATCGTCGGCATTAAAAAAAGAGTCCCTATTTTATTCAAAGGCGTGAATCCTGACATTGCATCGATGTGGGAAAGTTTAGATGAAACAGCAATCAAACAACTAAAAGAGCTTTCTAATGTAGCGCCTGTAGGACTCATCAGTGCATCCACGAACTTTTCTGAAGGCCGGACAGAGGAAAACGGTGAGCTTGATCACTATATTGGCGCAGCCACAACGAAACATTGCCCAAATCACCTATCACAGCTTGAAGTCCCTGCCTCAACGTGGGCTGTATTCGAAGCAGCCGGATCATTTCCGGATGCACTGCAGGAAGTATGGGGGCGGATTTATTCTGAATGGTTTCCATCGTCACATTATGAACAAATTGAAGGCCCAGAAATCCTGTGGAATGAGCATAAAGATGTAACATCGCCATCTTTTAAAAGTGAAATTTGGATACCCATTTCAAAAAAGTAATATATCTTACAATGAAATTAGAGGAATTGAAGGTGTTAAGGAAGGGGTCTCATCCCTTCCTCTTTAAGTTACTAACCCGATCTGCAGCATTATTGATGCCATTAATCTACGAATTGAGTTTTTTAATGAGCAGAGCCGTTCTTACTGAAAATCTAAATTGAGGTGTCCTATTGCGTTTTGATGATCTGCTTCTCACCTCTTATTTTCCGCCTTAACGTCCGATCCTTTCTGCAATTGCTTCTGCAAAGTCGGACGTTGATGATTGACCGCTAAGATCTCCCATTTTGATTCCTGCCTTCACGGTTTCCCGAAGTGAGTTTTCTATTAATTCCGCTGCTTCTTTCAGCTTTTTATCACGATACTGTGTACTGAGCCATTCAAACAACATAGCAGTTGAAAGTATAATACCGATAGGATTCGCAATATTTTCCCTGCAATGTCAGGTGCCGAACCTTGAGCAGCCTGGGCCATTGCCTGCTTTCCCATTTGTATTAATTGACAGTGCAAGCCCCAAGCTGCCGACGAACTAAATGTACCGTCATTGCATCGATATGATAATCATCCACTTCAGGGTATTGTTCCGCCACTTCTCGGCACGTATTCAAAAAGAGTCCCGAGCCATGTAACCTTCTTACGGCGTTCCATCGCACTTTGAAAGGCTGCATGCGCAATACGTATAATCGCCTTTTTAGTGAAAACTCCAGTCAATACAGCCACTTCCGGGGTTACCTGCCATACATATTTCGGCCAGCGTAAAAGCCTTCCGTATTTTCACGGTAAATGACCAAATTAGCTTTCCCTGCAATACTTTTCATTCCAGGTATTGTCTTTGCCGGCGGCAATTGCTTTTCACTCAATGGTAACCAGCTTAAACGCTGGCTGGACAGGTTTCAGGGTGTATCTATTCATTGGAGTTCCGTTTCTTGCAACTTAACCAAAAACTTCCTCACGAAGAACAAATCACTTCTCTATTGTGGGATACTGCCGAAAATAAATCACTTCACAACAGAGAAACTGAAAGCGGTATAAAAAAACAGCTCCGTTAAAATGGCCGGAACCGTCTTTGACTTTTGGATTTTGCAGTTATCTCCATCCGTTAGTTTGAATTCAGATAATCCAAGACACGATCAACTCTTTCATTGACTGAGTAATCTCCTTCAATTTTTAACAATGGACAAGATAAATCTGCCATCCAATGTTCGTGTAAAGCTTTGCTTCTAACTTCCATTCCGGCATGATCATATAAAGAAGCCCACTCTAAAAATGTTTTTGATTGTTCATATTTACTGCCGCCGGCTAACACTTCGTTTCCATAACGCTGAAATTCCCTATGCCTTAATCTCTCGAGCCGTATATCCTGCGGAATCCATAAGAAGATGACAAGGTCAAAATAACTTTTTAAATCATCGCCCCAGCCGCACACTGCGCCAGAAAGAATCCATTTCTCATTTATTGTCAAGTCTTTTTCAAGCAACTTTCTTCTTTCAGGAATTTCTCTTTTTTTAGTGAATTTATCTGTCCAATAGTAATCATCAGTATCAAGATGCGTATGAGGCAAATGCTTTGATAATGCAACACCCAATGTTGAAGTTCCGACTCCGGAGGCTCCCAGTATGTGAATATTATTTTTCATCGTTCCCCCTCCTTATAAAGCAACGAAACTCCCTGTCCGCTGCACAAAGTTCTTACTATTATTTTAACATAAATCCCCAAAAACCTTTACTTTGCCAGGGGAATCCAGATGCGTGTTAAAACCATACTGCTTACGAACTTCATGGTCATTTTCAAACAGAATGATTAACTTTCTCTCCGGCCTATTTTAATATCCTCAAACACTTTCTCAAAAGTCCCGATTGGCAGTGAAAACTTGGTTGTTTTCTCGTTACGATAATTGATCATGATCTCAATTTGATTATTTTTTTGTTCAAACTCAATAAGTGCATTCTCCCATTTATCTCTGATTGAAATGATACAATTTCCATTTTTCTTTTCCTTTTTCTTATAAATGTAATTCACTTTAACTCCCCTTTCGTTGATCGAAAAAAGGTTTCGGAATAAGGAAGCTCCTCAAAAAAAGGATCAAAACTTTTATCAAGTTTGATCCTTTTCCCTTTTTAGTCATTTCTTTGCGAACGTTTATAGACATTCATGTTTACCAGCCAGCTCATAACGATGATTCCTGCAAAAAGAATGAGCATATTACTGTACAAATAAGCGGAATGATCAGCATTAACAGGCAGCAGCCTTTGATCCAGCAAGCGGATCGATAATAAACCGCCTGCAATTGCAATGCCTGTTCCCTCTGATAAAAAGCTCGTAAAATTAAGCAGACTCATTCCGGCGCCGGCTTCCTTTTGTTTCAAACTGCCAGACACAATTGTAGATATAACCGTTTTTGTGAAGGAGAGCCCCCCAAAAACAAAAACGATGATAACGGTCATGAGCCAAGGTGCCGCATCTATGAAAAAGGCAGCGATTAAAAAGCTGGAAGACATCAATACAATCCCAATGGTCAGCACATATAAAGAACCTTTCCGATCAACAAGCCATCCTCCAATGTAACCGAAGATGATGACGCTCATCGTCCCGGGAAACATAATCCCGCTTCCAATTGCCGCAGTACTTAAATGGTGAACATCTTTCATCATATAAGGAACCATAGACACAAATCCTGCTGCAGTGCCGAATATCAGGCCTCCGCAAAGGGCGCCCATCATAAACAAGACATTTTTCCCCAGTGCAGGGTCAACAAAGGGATCTTGAGTTTTCCTAATATGTTTCACAAATATCAGGAAAGCTAGAATACTGATGATCAGAAAAGACATTCTATATGACGTTGTAAACAGCAGAAAAAATACGATGCCTGCAGACATTAATATAATCCCCGCCATATCAAAGCGCCCGCTGATTCTTTCTTCCTTTTCCAGCAGTTTCATCAGGAATGGAACGGTGATAACTGTTGCTGTCGGAATAAGCAGCAAATATGACCAGTGAATATAATGAGCGATCATTCCGCCAATAGCTGGTCCGGCACCTTCCCCCATTGCCACCAGCGACCCGATCAGACCAAATGCTTTACCCCTGTTTTCTTTCGGAATATAGCGTACTACTGCAACCATCACAAGAGCCGGGAATGCGGCTGCACCAGCCCCTTGAATAAATCGGGCCAGAATGAGTACAGGAAAGACAGAGTGTCCGACAAATCCAATGATCGACCCGAAGCCATTTACCATAATTCCAAATAGGAGCAGCTTTTTGATCCCCAGCTGATCTGATAACTTTCCATACAGAGCAGTTCCGATGGAAAAGGTTAACATAAAGGCCGTGTTCACCCAGTTTGCACTCGCTGGCAGTTTATGAAAATCGTTGGCGATATCAGGTAATGATACGTTCAAAACCATTTCATTTAATGCGCTGAAAAATGACAGAACACAAAGCCAAATGAACACTTGGTTGTGCCGTAAAGCTGACTGTGAATAAGGCGTATTCACAAATTTCCCTCCATTAATGAGGGCAGACGCAGTTTATAGGGCCATTGATACGCTTCCCTCTTTTAATTGGACCCTGTTCATTTTTTTGCACTTCATACATAACTCCCCCTGCATTGATTGATATACCTTATTATAAATCCTCAAGCCGATGTTTTGAATGCTTTGCGACACACACCCGCAAATGACGAAACATCAAATACTGTTATATTTAAAATTTACAGTACCAAAAAACCGCAATTTCATTTGCTGTTGAAAAATTGGAATAAAGCATTGTATCGACCGCTCCTATGACAAAGTTATTTTTGGCATAAAAATGACAAGCTGAAACATTAATATCTTGTGTTTCAAGCATAAGACCGCATAAATGATTCTCCTTTGCCCACTCAATCACTTTATGCAATAAAGCCGTCCCGACACCATTTTTTCTATAATCTTTTGCAACGGCAATGTCTTCAATCAGTGCGTATCCATTCCAATTAGAACGAAGCTTACTCCGGCCGACACAGTCGTTCTCTGCGTAATAAAAAAAGACAACTTTATCCTCTTCTTCAATATAACTGACATCAATGTCTTCATCGTCATATTTTTTGACATAAGGCTCAGCAAATTTCTCCTCTGTATATGTCCAAACATTGTCCTCAAATGAAGGGATGATTCTCCCTGAAACTACGAAAGGTTCGTTTGGTTTATTGAAGTCTTTCATATTGAATCGCGTCATTTTAGTTATCATCATAATCACCTTTCTGCATTTATTGACCTTAATTTACATCTATTGAACTGTTGATTCGTCTGCATGTCATGGATACCGGTTTAATCACTCTAAGACTAAAACAAAAAAGATACCAACATCGATTGGTATCATCTATTCATTCGAGCCCTTACAACAATATCCTATTTCGGAGCTTCCAAACCGAATTTAATCCATTCCTCTTTTGCCGGACCGTAAATACCCGGAACAGGTAAACCTGCTTGTCTCATAAGGACAGTCATTTGTCCTCGATGATGGTTTTGATGTTGAATTAAAAACATCAAAAGTGAACCATTTGGCAATTGCTGACCAATAAAGTTGACACATTCTTGAAGTGTATCGTCAGTCCATTGCGTTTTTAACGCCTGTACAAATGCATTACTGGCTTGATGATAACTCTCAGCAATAAACCGCGCCGATGCAGGAACAGGATAATCTTCGGCCGGAGCGTGAAACGTTAAATCTGTGTTTGAGGTAATGATGTGAATGGCAGCGACAGTATGCCAAGCAATACGGCCTAAAGTCCAATGTTCTGAAGTGATTTCTTGTTTAAGTGATTCATCAGTCAGATGATTCAGCAGTTTTTGTGTCGCATCGGCTTCGAATTCCCAAGATTTCAAAAAATGGTCTAAAGTTTGAAACATAAAAATCCTCCTTATCCTTTTTTGTTTTTCTATGTATCTGCAGTTCAATTATAGTGCTCCGTTTAGTTAAAAAAGAACAAAACGATAGACAGACATTTTTAACAGAAAGCCCGAACTGACAACAACAGACAAAATATAAGAACATAACGGATACCTCTATACTTCTTTTTCTTCAATCGACAAAAAAAGGATAGCTGTTCAAACAGGATTCTTCTGTCTAATATTTTCTCTTTGCAAAAGTCCATATCGTCTTAGTGATTGAACCGGAGACAAAACAGCTCCCCGTCATCATAGCCACCAAATGAAAAATGTCGGCTCGGCACCTATTACAATAAACATAAATATCAAGGACAAAATGAATACAATAGCAACCATCATCCATACTTTTTTGAAAATGAAATATCCTAAAATCCCTAACAGAAAAGAAGCTGCCGGAAGAAAAATAAGAATGATATACGCGGGGCTCAACAGCGGGCTAATACAAACACCTCCCAATTTCAAAACGAGGCAGTTCCTACTTTTTGTCTGATATGAAGTGATTTTTTTCATCTTGATATTACACCGCTTCATTCATTTTATACATATTATACCAATACCATCGAGTCAAATATAGATATTTATTCATTTTTAACATACTTTAGGAAAATCAGGAGTGAATTAAAGTCTGAGGATAGCCCGCTTTTTCTATCCCTAGTAAGTCATGCCGCATTGATTTTAGCCCATCATTGTTTTTGCAGCGCTAATATTCTCATAATCGTGTGCATGACGCTGCTTTCCTCATTTGATTTGATGACAAAGTGCGCCGCATCTTTTATTTCGTCAATGGCATTCTTAACCGCAAAGCTGTAGGATGCCGCTTCCATCAATTCTTTGTCATTGCGGCCGTCTCCGAACGCCATTGTTTCATCAGCCGAAACCCCTAATAATCGCTGCAGTTCTTGTACTGTTGATCCTTTATGTATTCCGATATTTGATATGTCCATCCAGGTATCCTCTGATGCTACGATATATAATTGGTGAAAAAATTCATGCAGCTTTTCTCTCGTTTCCGGACAGTTGGCGTCGGGGTCATGAACCGTAATCTTGATAAAATCGTCTTTTATCTCAGTAAAATCAGTTATTTTCGTTACATGTGCATAAGAGGCATTTACATATTTCATTTCACTTTCAGACAGATTTTCTTTTACGATCGCGCCTTTTTTTGTGCATGCGATAATGGTGTGCCCGCAGCTGATTTTTTCTAAAGCGCCTATAATTGACAGTCCGGCTTTATTGCTGATCAAAGATTCATATACGAACTTGCCGCTCTTTTTCATACGTGCGGCACTGTCTCCTAAAATCCAAAAATCTTTCGCGTCTTCTCCGAATAAGGCTTCCACCCTTTCACACTGTTTCCCGGTGCAGATGGCGAAAGCGACATGCTGTTCCTCCATTACTCGTTTTGTCTTTTCAAATAACGTTCTGTCAAAATCGCCTTGATTATTTAAAAATGTACCGTCTAAATCCGTAATCACTAATTTAATCATCGTTCAGCACCTCCGCAGTTAAAACGTCTTTTTCAGACAAAGGGTTTTTCACATTTGAGGATGGAATCAATCGCATTTAAGACCCCTTCTTCATTGTTTGATTGCGTGATATGCGCGGCAGCCTGTTTAATGCTTTCCTGCGCATTATCCATGGCGACCCCGTATTTCACGGCGGACACCATCTCCAGATCATTGCCGCTGTCTCCGAAGGCCGCACACTCTTCATCACCCATCCCCCATTGTTTCTGGAGAAGCTTAATCCCGCTTGCTTTATGAAGCCCCGGTATGATCAGATCTATGTCACCGTGCCCGCTTGATACAGGCGTGACGAAAGACCCGATGGCGTTTTTCAAATGGCTCAGAAGTGCGGAACAATGTTCGGCGGGAAAGCTGATGGAAAATTTTAAAATGTCATCATCGATGTTTTCAAAATGCGGCACCCTTTTTAACACATAATAATACTTACTGGCATGCAGATATTCATCTTCACCGGCCTTTTCATGAATATACGCGCTTTTTTTTCCGCAGACAATGACGTTTTTCACCTCATACTGCTCTAAAGCAAGGATCACTGCTTTTATAGTGTTTTCAGACATGCTACCCGCGAATAATTCTTCTCCGGCATTCACGACGAAAGCGCCATTCTCAGCAACGAAAGCGATTTCACTTTTGATTTCCGGAAAGAAGGATGTAAGCTGCGCATATTGGTTTCCGCTTGCTACGGCAAATTTAATCCCCCGCGATTTTAATTCACGATACTGATTCATAAAACGCTCTTTATTATATGCCATTTCATCATTCAAAAACGTTCCGTCCATATCAACCGCTATCAGTTTGATACTCATATTGTCCTCCTTTTTTCGGCCGCTTTTGTCAGAGACCCTTGAAGAGATCATGCATAAAGCGTATGAACGAATTATATCCGCAGTTGTTTTGCGCCGTAAATCATTGGCTGACGTCTTGTTTTGAATGACACAAAAAGTGATTTGTCACATAAATATAACACTATGTTTCTTTTAAAAATGATATGTTACGATTAGATGTACATTCACCATTCTCATAAAAAGGAGAATCCCCCTGCATGTTCACACACGAAATGATTGCTTCATTTAACGAGCTTGAAACTTCTTTATACAACTACATCTCCCAAAACAGCGAGAAAGTCGTCTATATGCGAATCCGTGAATTGGCAAATGAAACCCATGTATCTACGGCTTCTATTTTACGTTTCTGCAAAAAAATAAACTGTGAAGGGTTTTCGGAGTTTAAGGTGAAGCTGAAAATGTATACGGAGGCAAATAAAAAAACGATTTTAAAGAGTCCCCATCATTCCGTTGCCGAGTTTTTTGAAAGAACAGTAAGCGGAGGGATGGAAGAAAAGCTGAAGGAAGCAGCAGCCCTTGCGGCCGATGCAGAAAGCGTTATTTTTATCGGAGTGGGAAGTTCAGGAATTCTCGCCGAATACGGAGCCAGATATTTTTCGTGCTTAGGGAAACTTTCAATGTATATTAAAGATCCTTACTTTCCGGCCCATTCCCATTTCCGCCATAACAGCATAACAATCGCATTATCGGTTTCAGGTGAAGGAGATTCTACGGTGACTCATCTGAATCAGCTGAAACAAGAAGGCAGCCAGGTCATCAGTATTACAAATCATAAACATTCAACCATTGCCAAAATGTCCGATGTGAATATTTCATATTACGTGACGGAAGAATGGGTTGAAAATGCGAATGTCACCACCCAAATCCCCGCTATGTACATACTTGAATCAATGGCTCGGGAGATATACAAATTGAGAGAATAAATTCAGGAACGAAAACACTGATACACTGGAAATTCCGTCCTTTTTGTAAAAATAATAAAAAACCCTTCTCTGATGCTAGAGAAGGGTTTTGAGGATCACAGATGAGACACAATACAATTTGCATGGCCTGCCAGTTTATATTCTCCCAAACCGGAAGGCAGGAGAATATGATCTCCTTTTCTAAAGGGATATTCATGTCCGCCTGCACTCATTATTCCGTCTCCTTCGATCACGCTGACAAGAAGGAAGGGATGATGCTGGAATAGATTTGCTTCACCTTTTACAACCCACTTTTCGACTGAAAAATAAGGACATTCTATTAAAACAGCTGCCAGCAGATCATCTGTTTGTTTATATTGAACGGTCGGCCGTTCACGGACAGATGGAACGTCTATCACTTCTATACTTTTTTCCAAATGGAGCTCGCGCAGCCTGCCGTCCGCATCTTTTCTTCCGTAATCATACAATCTGTAAGTCGTATCTGAATTTTGCTGCGTCTCTAAAATAAGTGTGCCCTTTCCAATCGCGTGAACGGTGCCGCTTGGGACAAAGAAGAAATCTCCCGGCTTTACCTTAACTCTGTTCAGGAGCCCGCCCCATTCTCCGCGCTCAATCATGGATATCAGTTCTTCTTTTGTTGTTGCGTTGTGGCCGAAAATGATCTCCGCATCTTTTGCACAATCAATGATATACCAGCATTCGGTTTTTCCAAGTTCCCCGTTTTCATGCATTTTGGCAAAGTCATCATTCGGATGCACCTGAACGGACAGGTCTTGGTCCGCGTCCAAAATTTTTGTAAGAAGAGGAAAACGGTCTCCTTCAAGGTTTCCGAATAAATCTCTGTGATGCTCCCACAATTCACCGAGCGTACATCCTTTATACATGCCGTTTCGAACTGTGCTCTGTCCATTTTGATGAGCGGCGAAGGCCCAGCACTCCCCTGTCCGCTCGGACGGAATATTATAGTGAAAATCACGCAGGGCGGCGCCTCCCCAAATTCTTTCTTTGAAAACCGGATTGAAAAATATCGGTTCAGTAGACATGATCATCCCCCGCTTTATTCGATTTCTTCCAGAAGCTCATACGCCTCTTCTTTTGTCTGAACGGAGAGCAGCCTTTCCCGATAGCTGTCATCCATCAGTTTTCGGGATAACATCTGCAATATTTTCAGATGCTGATTTCCGCCGCTTTCCTTCGGTACGGCAATCATAAAAATCAGTTTTGCATCAGAACCATCAAGGCTGTTCCAGTCAACACCCGAGCGTCTTATTCCGAATGCGACACCCGGCGTTTTGACGGCTTCAGACTTTCCGTGCGGAATGGCGATATTCATACCTATCGCCGTGGTTCCCTGCTGTTCCCGGCTCAAAATGGCCTGCTTAAATCCGCTGTCAGACAGCAGCATACCTTTACGGGACATTTTCTCGATCATTTCGTCGACAATGTCATCCCTCGTTTCGCCGGATAAATGCGGTTCAATCAAGTCCGTACTGATAATGTCAGTCAGTTTTTTGATTTCGGTCATCCCGGCTTTTCGGCTGTCAGCCTGAGATGGTTCCTTTGTTTCTTTTGCCGCTGCAGCTTCATTTGGTGCGGCAGACTGCAGCACCTCGCCGGGCGCGGGGGATTTCGCCATATCTTTCTTCAGTACATTAACCAACAGAGCGGTGACAAGAGAGCCTGCTGTTACAGCGATAAAAAACATCAGTACATGATCTACTGCTCCAAGTACAGCAACGATGGGGCCGCCGTGTGCCACTCTGTCCCCCACATGGCCGACCATCGCTATCACCGAGCCGGTCATAGAACCCGCCATAATACTCGGGATCACACGAAGGGGGTCTTGGGCCGCAAATGGAATGGCCCCTTCCGTGATACCGAAAAGGCCCATCGTAAATGATGCTTTTCCCATTTCTCTTTCTGCGGCGGCGAATTTTCTTTTACCTAAAAACGTTGCAATCCCAAGCCCTATCGGCGGTATACAAATGGAAACGGCAATCGGGCCCATAATTTCATAATTTCCTTCTCCGATCATTGCCGATCCGAAAAGAAAGGCCACCTTGTTTACGGGTCCTCCCATATCAAAGGAGATCATCGCTCCTAAAATCAATGCCAGAAGAATTGAGCTCGAACCTTTCATTCCCGCAAGCCAAACTGTTAATGATGCGAAAATATGAGCGACGGGGGCGCCGATCAGAAATACAAACGCCAAACCGACGATCAGTGAGGCAAACACCGGAATAATAATGATCGGCATAATCGGCTGTATTGCTTTAGGAACTTTACATTTTTTGATTCCAAGCGCCGCATATCCCGCCAAAAATCCCGCAATGATTCCTCCGAGGAATCCTGCGCCGCTTGCACTGTCGTAAAAGCTGCCGGATGCCGCAATATATCCGCCGATCATTCCGGGGACAAGACCCGGCTTATCAGCGATACTGAACGCGATGTACCCGGCTAAAATCGGGATCATGAATGAAAAAGAAGCACTGCCGATCTGTTCAATCGTTTTCCAAAAAGACTCGTCCGGAATGACTAAGCCCTTTGGTGTTTTTTCTCCTCCAAGCGTCAATGCAACCGCTATCAATAATCCGCCGACGACAATGAAAGGAACCATAAAAGAAACGCCGTTCATTAAATGACGGTAAATCGGGTTTTGTTTTTTGCCCTGCTGACTTGCGGATTCAGCTTTTGAAGCAGATTGATAGACCGGCACTTCACCGCTAAGCGCTTTTTGAATTAATTCTTCCGGTTTGCGGATGCCTTCCTGAACCCCGACGGCCAACAGCTTTTTTCCCGCGAATCGGTCTTTGTTCACCGAACGGTCCGCCGCGATAATGATTGCGTCTGCTTCCCGGATTTCCTCTTCGGTCAGCCTATTTTCCACCCCGATTCCGCCCTGGGTTTCCACTTTGATCTCAACGCCTAATCTGCCGGCTGCTTTTTGTAAATTTTCAGCAGCCATATACGTATGGGCAATGCCGTTCGGACATGAAGTAATCGCTAACAGTTTCATATAAATCCTCCTTTGCAGTCTGAATTTCAAGATCTTGTCTCAACTTTATACTGAAATCAGCCTGTGATAAGCGCGTTTTTTTACCATAAGTTCCGGAAATAACGGCATTTTTCCCTATAAACAGAAAAAAAGCAGGGAGCCATTCCCTGCTTTTAATAGTTTAAATACGATAAAAACGTCATCACATTTTTTTCTTCCGTCAGTTTTTGAATAAATGCCGGCTGCTCGCTAAGATAGGAAAACTCACTGAATAATTGCTTTACCTTGTTTTGATCTTCGTGTTTGACGGCAAGCATAAAAACGAGCGACACCTTTTCCGTCCCCCACTCAATCGGCTCTTTTAAGGTGGCGATTGCAATGGCTGATTGTTTGATATATTTAGAGTTCGCGTGAGGGATAGCAATACCCGCCCCGATATTTGTCGCCGACATTTTTTCTCTCATTATTGCATGAATGCCATACTCTTTTTCTACATAGCCTTTTTCATACAAAGCCTGCGCCAGCTTTTCAATGACCTGATAACGGTGCTCTGTCTCTTGCTGTAAAAAAACGAGAAACGGAGTCGTATCGTTCAGCATTTTAAACGTTTTTTGCTCCCGGCGATGTGATGTATCAAGCTGTTGCATAAATGCGCTGAGCTTCTTTTCATCAGCAGACTCCAAAAGCGGTGATACGACAATATGAGGGATCGTTACATTTCCAAGCCCTATCGTAGAAATGACGAAATCTATATCTTTATGCTTTTTGATATACTCTGTCAGCTCCGCTTTTGCGATACAGTCTTTTACCGTAATGTGATGAAATTTGCGTTCAATTTTAGTCCGCAGCAATTGCGACATGCCAATGCCCATATGGCAGACGATGATCGTCCTTTTAGGGTTATGACTGCTTCGGCGCAGCCGTTCGATCGCTGCCTGAAAATGCAGCGTCAAATATGCCGCCTCTTCTTCAGGAATATAAAGATCAAATGTTTGATTGATGTCTTCTAAAACGTCAATGATAAGATGAAACAAATAAGGGTACATTTTTTTGATGTCGTGAAGCATGGGGTTTGAAACAGAGAGATCATAGCTCAGCCGCTTCAACACCGGATCGAGATGAATGTTCAATCCGTTGATCAGTTCCTGGTCTTTATGAAAATCCAGCATTTTCAGTTCTGAAACACGATTGATCAAATGCCTGACGACTTTGGAAAGCTCAGAATCTTCAAGATCAAGCTTCTTTTCTTGCTGCGATGGATAGCGGACTTTCCCGCCTATTATATGTAAAGTTAAATAGACGGCTTCTTCCTCAGGAAACCGGATGGCAAATACCGGCTCAAGCCGTTTTAAACAAGCCAGTGTCCATTCATATTCTTTCTTCTTTTTTACCGCGTCCAGCTGTCTTGCAGAAATGGCGACCGGCTGTTTCATTTTGATACGGCGGATAGTCAGCAATGTATGCAGCAGCAAACTTTCAAATGTTTCATCCGTAAAATAGATAGAATGGTTTTTTTGTAATAACTTGATTTCTTTTCTCACAAAGTCCGCTTCATAACTTAAAAACTTACTTTTTATAAATTGGCTTGTAAATTCCGCATTATCAATCAAATCTGAAATTCGCGCCAATGCTTTTCTTTTGTTTTTTTCGTCCCCTTCAATCTTTAAGCCGAGCCGCTGTTTAGAAACCAGTATGAGATCAAATCGCTTCAGCCACTCTTCAACCGCACTTACATCCTTTTTAATCGAAGCTCTGTTTACAAAATGCTGTGCGGCAATTTCTTTTGCGGAAACGGGCTTTGAATTCATTAATAAATCATAAGCGATGTGAAGTATTCTTTCTTCATCGGTCTTGTGCCTGCATGTAAAGTGCTCATTATAAATGTGCCGGCTTAACCGTGACCTTTCCTGTTCAGATATATGTAAATAGACGCCTAATCCCGGTTTGCGGATCAGCTGAGCTTGAGCATGTTCATTCAGGAAATCTTCAATCGTTTTCAAATCATTCCTGATCGTTTTTTCAGAACAGCGGACCCTGTCTGCGAAATCTTGCACAACTAAGTAGTCATCAGGTTCAGATAACAACAGATACAAAATCTTTTTCTGCCTTGAATTCATGTATTTCATCTGTTTTTCTATCCTTCCTGTCCGTTTCTGCTGGAGCAATTGTGATAGGTTAAATATACTGCGCATACGAAACCGTTTTCATTGTATAGTGAAACAAAAGAGTAAAAAGTTTTGTTTTTTACCGCAGGTTCCGGAAAAATCATGTTTTATACAGAGACAATTCACCTTTGATTGACGTCAAAACACCAACCGTTTTTAAACGATTGGTGTCGGCAGCGAAAACCTGCTGTTACAGCCAAAATGTTTCGCCAAGCGCTAATGCTTTCAGGTTTTCAGGAGGTAATGCAAGCCGATCCCACTCGCCGTGCAGTCTGCTTAATGCTTCCGGGCCTGTATCATCAGCAAGCCGGAATGCCCCGTAATGCATGGGAATGAAGCTGTCAGCCTTCAGCTCCAAAAACGCTTTCACGGCGTCTTCCGGATTGATATGTGACACTTTCATAAACCATTCGGGTTCGTATGCTCCGATCGGCATCAGAGCCGCCTTAATACGAAACCTCTCTCCGATTTCTTTAAAGCCTTCAAAATAGCCTGTATCTCCTGCAAAATAGATGGACTCGCCGTTTTTGCTTTCTATGACCCAGCCTCCCCAATGAGAGGTATCGGTATCCCAAAGCGTTCTCCGTGTCCAGTGCTGGGCCGGAACAAATGATATGTTCACCCCCCGCATCTCAAAACGATCCCACCAATTCATTTCATGAACCTTTTTGCGGCCTTTTTTGATGAACAGCTTTTTCAATCCCGCAGGCACGTAAAAATCCGGGTTTCCTCTCAGTTTTTTTATACTCGGAAAATCAAGATGGTCATAATGCCCATGTGAGATGAGCACGGCATCAATGTCAGGCAGTTCGCTCAATTCATATCCCGGCTCTGTCAGCCGTTTTTGAAAACCCATCCTCCGCGCCCATACAGGGTCGGTCATTATGTTAAGCCCCTGTATTTGGATCAGAAATGAAGAATGGCCGATCCATGTTATGGCGGTTTCCGTCCGATTGACGGCAACATCACGGACATCCCTTGTGACCGCTTTCGGAATATTCTCGCTTAAGTCTTTACTTTTTTCTCTTCGTTCTTTCATCCATTTCCACATGTCCCTGAATCCATGTTCATTCTTCACGCCATTCAAGTTTTCATATCTTTTTTTCATTATCATTCTCCCTTGAAACGTGTATTCCATTAGATTCACCGGACATTTATACAATGTCTGTAAATACCGCCCCGCTTGCTTTGGCTAAATCTCGAGGCGCTGCTTTCAGCTGCATTCCGATTTTCCCCGCACTGACAATCATAAACTCCAGTGTTTCAGCGGATCTATCAATAAAAGTCGGAAACCTTTTTTTCATTCCGATCGGAGAGCAGCCGCCGCGTATATAGCCGGTCACTCCCAAAAGGTCCTTCATGGCAATCATTTCTATTTTCTTCTCACCTGCCGCCTTCGCAGCCTTTTTCAGATTCAGTTCTTTTGCAACGGGAACGACAAAGACGTAATAATGATCAGTTCCTGCAGATGCCACTAAGGTTTTATAAACATATTCGGCAGCGTATCCGATTTTTTGTGAAACGGAAAGACCGTCTGCGGGCTGTCCCCCTTCTGTTTTGTAACCTAATAGCTCATAGGGAATGTTTTGCTGCTCAATGATACGGACAGCATTTGTTTTCACTGTTTTTTTCGCCATGGTTTTCCTCCGTTTTCTGTATTTCTTTCTGCTTTATTTTCAACTTTGATTTTAATAAAATGACCGCTCAGTTGCGTGCTTTGTAATACTCAAGTGCAAACTGTTTAAAACGCTCAGCAGCGGGAGAGAGAGCATGGTTTTTCAGCTGGGCTAACGCTATGGTGCGTTCGCATTGGTAATCTGCAACCGGAAGAAAAACGACCGGAAAGTATGAATGCTCCGCGGTTTTCGGCAGCACTGCAGCCCCCAGACCCGCGGCGGTCAGCCCTAATATGGTTGACACTTCCTCTCCTTCAAATGCGAGATGCGGGTGTATATTCAAATCCCGGCACATCAGATCAAACATATACCTCAGCCCGTATCCCGGTTTAAAACCCACAAAATCCTCGTCCTGCATCTCTTTCATTTGAATGCTTTTATTTCCTGCAAGCGGGTGGTTCTCAGGAAGCACCGCATAAAGAGGCTCTTTCTCCAGCACTGTCCATTGTAAAAGCTCGCTGGGAAGCGGCGGGGAGCTGAGACAGATATCCGCATCTCCCGTTTCCACCATTTTGCGAAGCGTTTCATTTGCGCCTTGATAAAGCCGGAAGGTCACGTTTGGGTATAGCTTTTTAAATTCGGCAATCAGCTGAGGCATTAAGCGCAGCCCGAGCGTATGAAGAAATGATACAGATATTTCGCCGTGCTCCAGGCTCATGTTCTTTTTCACTTGTTCAACGCCTTCATTTAAAGCTCTTCTCGCTTGTTTTGCTTTTATTAAGAACTGCTCTCCGTGCCTTGTCAGCCGGACGGCTTTTGTCTCTCTGTAAAATAACGGCGCGCCTAATTCTTCTTCAAGCCTGATAATCGATCGGCTTAATGCCGGCTGAGAAATCATTCTTTCTTTTGCCGCATTTGTGAAATGCTGATGAGCTGCCGCCGCAATGAAGTTGTCAATTTGATGAAGCTCCATTTTCTCCTTCTCCCCTTTCTCATAACCTACACGCATTAATTCTATAGCTATTATAAATTAGACACATTGAAATGAAAAGCGTACGATACATATATAACCAACAGTGAGAAAAGAGGGACATTCATGACGTTTATTCAGCCTCATACAAAGGCTTACAGAAAGGCCAGCTTGGCTCTGTTTATCAGCGGCTTTGTGACATTCGCCACGCTTTACACGACACAGCCGCTTATGCCTTTGTTTTCGGAAGAGTTTCATATTTCCGCTGCGGCTGCCAGCTTAACTTTATCCATTTCAACAGCCGTTTTGGCATTTTCATTATTGGCCGCCGCTTCGTTGTCTGACAGATTCGGCAGAAAAAAATTAATGGTGCTTTCGTTAACAGCTACTTCTGTTTTAGGTTTATTAACAGCGTTCAGTCCGGCTTTTCCGGCGCTTTTGGTGATGAGGGGTCTGCTCGGTATTTTCCTGGCAGGCGTTCCGGCTGTCGCTATGACATATGTAGGCGAGGAGTTTGATCCGCAGGGCCTCGGGAAAATGATGGGCCTGTATATCAGCGGCACAAGCATCGGGGGAATGAGCGGCAGGCTGTTAACGGGGCTTCTGACCGATGTATTCGGCTGGCGGCCCGCGCTTGCCATCATCGGCATTCTTTCTATTGTATTAAGCTATTTGTTTTGGCGTTTTCTTCCGGCTCCGCGCCATTCGTCTGAGCGGCATGCGGGCGTAAAAGCGGCATGTAAGGAATACGGAGCGGTCCTGCACCGCAAACGGCTGCTTTTGTTAATATCTCTGGGATTTATATTAATGGGGAGTTTTGTGACATTATATAATTATATCGGCTTTCATTTAATGGCGGCTCCTTATCATTTGTCGCAGACTGTGATCGGTTTTATTTTTATTGTCTATCTCGCGGGGACGTTCAGCTCTGTCTATATGGGGAAAAAAGCAGATCTTTTCGGAAGCGCGAAAATGATTAAGATTGCGATTTTTGTTATGCTTGCCGGCGCAGCGGTGACACTTTTGCCCCAGCTTGCGCTCAAAATCGCGGGGATTGCCGTCTTTACCTTCGGCTTTTTCGGCGCGCATTCGATCGCAAGCGCCTGGGTCGGCCGCGCAGCCGGTGATCATCGTGCGCAAGCCTCTTCATTATATCTGCTTGCATACTATATCGGTTCAAGCGTGGCCGGGTCTTGCGGCGGTTTCTTTTGGACGCATTTTCATTGGATCGGTATCATTTCATTTATTTCGGTTTTGCTATTGCTGTCTTATCCGGTTTTATTTCTGGCGGAATTCAGAAAAAAGGGACATAGCCGCCTGCATGTAAATCAATAAAAACATTAAAGATTTGTGCCTTTTGTCCGATACTAAAGATAAGGCCGGCACGATACTCCCTATAACTATTCCTTTTGATTCAGTAGATTTCAAATATCGTGCCGGCTTTCTTCAATTAAAAAACATTCTTCAGTTGTCTCACTCTTCTGTTACATACCTGCCCAAACATCTTTCGCATATCTTCCTTCCGCCTGCAGCTGTTCAAGCCACTCCAAGGAAACTTTTGAATCGGTGTTATGCACCTTTTCATACGCCTGAAGCAGTACATTTTCGACAGCCGGAGCCATTTTGCTTCCGTCACCGCATATATAGAGATGGCCGCCTTGGTCAAGAAGGGCAATAATTTGTGCAGCCTCGCGAAGCAGAACATCCTGTACATATACTTTACAGTCCTGATCTAACCTGGAATACGCCCGATGCACGGTGACAAGGCCGTTTTTCTCCGCATGGTCGAATTCATCTTTGTACAGATCGTCTTCTTCAGGATGCCGGCAGCCGAAGTATAAATGAGCTTCACCCAGGCTGTTACCGGACATTTTTTCGGCAGCCCGCGCCTGGATAAATCCCCTGAACGGCGCAATTCCTGTGCCTGCTCCGACCATAATGAGAGGCGTTTTCGGATTTTCAGGCAATGCGAAACCCGACTGCGGCGAGCGGATGAAACAGACGGCAGAATCGCCTTTTTGTAATCCGGCTAAATAGTTCGAAGCCACGCCCCGGTATTCCCCACGGCCGCTCCATGCCGGAGCCGTCACAACGCCGACCGTGATACTGAGCTCCCCGCTGGTTGCCTTCGGTGAGCTTGAGATTGAATAATAGCGCGCCTTTAAGGACGGCAGAAGTTCTAAAAAGCGCTCAAACGGCAGTTCACATGCAGGATAATCTTCCAGCAGGTCCAGCATGGTCATTCGTTTTTTCAGCACGTTTTCTTTATATGCCGTATCATCAGAATAAAGATGCTCCAATTCTTTTTGGTGCGGCGGGCACACGGTATGTGCAGCAAGTTCGCGAAGCTGGGCTCTCGTTGCCGGCTCCTGCAGCTCTACATAGGACGCCAAAAGCTCCGGCGCATTAACCGGCCGGTCCATCGGCAGATGAGGCAGCTGCCGGCCCTTGATCTTAAAGTGCTGGTTCGGATCAAGACCGAATCGGCGAATGACACGGCTGATCAGTTCCCCGCTGTTTTGCGGAAGCACCCCGAGATGATCTCCTTCCTGATACGTTTCTGTTTCGGGGAGACGCAGCTCAATATGCCGGACTGAGCGCTTGCTGCTTTCGGTATGAAGCTCTTTGTTCGTGATGACCTCCGCCTCAAATGCTTTGTACGTTTTGGCAATCGGCGTCTCGGCTGCTTCACTTACGTATTCGATTGATAACTGTGATTTGTTTGTCTGTTTTGGAGCGGCCTCTATATGAAAAGCCTTCATGATGTCCTTCCAGAATGAGTCTTCCCAGGCTTCCTGACTGTACTCAAAATCATCGGCATTGTCGCCCTCCCCGATAGAGGTCAGCCGTTTTGCCCCTTTTTCTTCAAGCACTTTGTCTATCAGGCGGGGGATCCTCTGGTAAGTGGCGGCCCAGTTGCGGTCTCCGCAGCCGAAGACGGCGTAAGAAACACCCTTTAATTCCTGATCTTCAAGGGTTTCCATCCATTTCACAAAACCCGCCGCATTATCAGGCGGCGCCCCGTTATAAGAAGCCGTAACAATAACGACCGCGCCTTTTACAGGCAGTTTCCCGGCATAATCATCGAGCGGGCCGGTTTCAGTTGAAAATCCTTTGCTTCTTCCGATATCAGCCAGCTCTTCCGCGATTCCTTCCGCAGTTCCTAAATTTGATCCGTAAAGAATGAGAAGCGGCGTTCCGTGGGACGGGATTTCTTTCGTTTCTTCTTTGTGACCGCTTCCTTCAGCTTTATGGTTTTGTACGGGCTGATGATTGGACACGTCCTTGTTTTTCACACGGATTTTAAAATCACCGGGCTTAATGGTTAGAGCTTCTTTAATCGTAAGCTCATAATCAGTATGATCAATCAGTTCAAAATGTTTCAGGACAAGGCCGAGCACCATTGTCGCTTCCTGCAGGGCAAACTGCATCCCGATGCATGCGCGCTGTCCGTTTCCGAACGGCTTATACGCATCAGCCGGAATTGCCGCGGGATCACTGAACCTTTCCGGACGGAATAACTCGGCATCTTCTCCCCACGCGCTTTTATCCCGGTGCAGCTGAGGAGTCAGAATCGTCACCGGCTGTCCCTTCGCAATCGGATATTTCCCGCCGAGAACCGTATCTTCCTTCGCGTACAGAGAAAATGCCGGGGCAGTCGGATACAGCCGCAAAGTCTCATTTAACACCATGCGGATATATGTCAGCTGCTGAATCTGCTTATATTCAGGGGTCTCTCCCGTCAGCACCCGCTCGGCTTCCTGAACGGCTTTTTTCAATTTATCTTTATTTTTCAGCAGGCAGTATATCGCAAAAGAAAGCAGCCCGCTAGTGGTTTCATGCCCAGCGATCAAAAAGGTAATGATTTGATAACGGATATTTTCATCATCCAGCCTTTCCCCTGTTACAGGGTCTTTCGCTTCAAGCATCAATGCTAAAAGGTCAGACAGATTCTCATCCGGATTTTCCCTCCGCTCAGCGATGATCCGGTCTACAAGCGAATTCATCTCTTCAATATCCTGCTGGAACTGATGTCTCGTTTTGATCATCAGCTTGTCCTGCAGGCTGTGTCTTTGTGATTGGCGCATTGCCTCCTGCAGCGCACGAAGCATACTTGTGATAAAAGGATGCTGTGTGTCGCGGTAAAAGCTGTTAAAGCGGTAATGAAATCCGCACAGGCCGATTGTATCCAGCGTCAGGCGCGTCATATCTTCGGCAACGTCAATTTCTTCATTCGGATTTAATCTGCTCCACTTCTGCACGAGCTGCATGGCAATATCCAGCATCATTGAATGATAGCCTTTCATCGCCTTCTGGCTGAAGCTCGGCAATAAAATCCGATGCGCTTTCTGCCAATTCTTTTCGTGAGTCCAGCTCGTAAATAGTCCGTCACCGCCAAACTCACGGACCTTCAGCAAAGCTTTGCTGAGATTTTTGTCAAATCGCTTTTCATCACAGACTTCTGCCGCGAGCTCGCGGCCTGAGACGAAGACCCCGACAGAGCTCGGAAATTCAAAACGAAAGATCGGGCCGTATTCTTCGGCAATTTTCCATAGCGATTGTGACAGTTTTTCTTTTTCCAAGTGAGGGAGATTTTTCAGAGGCCCGTATGTTTTCGGCTGCGGTATAGCGCTTAGCTGTTTCATATCGATCTTCCTTCCTTCGGCGAATAATTAATGAGTTCTGATGGCATCCCAAGAACATTGTTCCAATTCTTTCAAAAACGGTTTTGTTATTTCGACGCTTCCCGTCCGGATAAGCTGATAGAGTTTGAGATATGCCCCGAGCAGCAGCGCCATCAGCACATTGGACGGCAGATTGCGGAGCACACCTTCAGACTTGCCGCGCTGAAAAAAGACGTCAAGCATCTGTGTTATTTCATCAAGAAGCTTACGGCTCGTTTCATTCAGAAAGTAGGCGTCCTTATTCGTTTCAAGAAAAAACAATGCATACTCACTTTCCTTCGTAAAATCAATCAGACAATAAAACAGGTGATGAAACCCTTCTCTTACAGATATCCCCTGAAAGTCCGTTTTGACTTTTTTCATAAAACGCTGCGCACTTTCCTGATACAGTACGTTCACAAGTGTCTCTTTACTGTCAAAGTAACGGTAAATTGTGCCGGTTCCAACATCGGCCTGAGCGGCAATCATCGGAATCGTCGTGGCGTCAAATCCTCTATCTGTAAACAAAGTAAGCGACGCTTTCATAATGAGTTCAACCTTGTTTGAAGCTGTCATTTCATCCCCCTTTCTAAATGCGGAATGAATATTCATTCCGTTTGTTCAAAATATTTAAAATGTACGGTCATCTGATTACTATTGTATAAGAAAAAAACTTTTTTTAATATAAAATATATGTGAAATAACCAAAAATAAGGAAATATGCCCAATTTCACAAAAAGAGCTGCAGTGACTTAAGCAGCTCTTTTTATTTCCCAAGAAATATTCTATTTAATGGCAGTAATAAAATGGAATGAATCTCTGCTGACAACTGAAATGTCTCTGAAATGCTGATCATAGAGCACCTCAATCACATCCTTTTCACTCATCCGCGAAGGTTTCAAAACCATATAGAAACACCCGTCAATTTGAAGAACGCGGTACACTTCTTTACATGCTGTCCGGTAATCGCTGACTGTTTCAGCAGTATGTAATGAGAAGACTTTATGAAAACTGCGGTCGCGGAACGGTATGCTTTCCGGCCTCCCCTGCTGAATGTTTCCGAGCCCGGCTTTTATAACCGAACGGTTTGCGCGCTGTGTTTTCCGTATTTTACGTTTCGATGTTTCTATGCTTTTAAGACTGCCCTTTTCAAGCTGTCCGATGATTTGTTTAAACATTGAGCCGTTTCCGGTCCCGATTTCCAAAATGCGGTCGTATTCCTGTATGTCCATCAAAATTTGCTGAATGACTGACTCCGCCGGTTCTGATGCAGCAAAGTATTTCGCGCGCATTCGTTTTAATGCTGAAGATGTATGTTGCAACATTGTATAACACCCGCTTTTCCATTCCTGTGATTTATTATTCAGAAATAATATTACCTCGTATTAGTATGAGGTACTAACTAGACGCACTTCTCTTCATGAACGTTTCGATTTATTTGAAATTTATATTTGTTTTCATAAAAAAAAGACGGAAAACGTAGGTTTTCCGCCTGCTCTAGTACCAATAATACGGTGCTATATATCTTGTCTGCCGGGAAAGCGCCGCCATTCTCTGCCGGCGATACGGGTTGCCGTAGCCGTGTTTAAATGAATGGGGCATTGACGCATACCCGTGCCCGATGGATGGAATTCTGTTCTGACCGCCTTGCATGCTATCACCCGCTTACCAATTTTTCTTTCTTTACCATGGTATGCAGGCCGTCTGCGACGTGACAGCAACATCCTCGCTAAACCTGGTCCTTCTCCATTGTGTAATGATTCAGCAGTTCAATTCTGAACATGATGATCTCCTCCTTCTCCTCCGTTTTGGCCCTTCGTGTCCGTTAGTTCATATAAAAGTGTTTCAGCTGGCGTTCTTTCGCTTCATTATAAAACTCTTCGACCTGCTGTTCTCGTTCATACTCTTCCGCACTTTTAAAACGCTTTGAAATGGTCAGTGTTAAAAAGAAAAGATTAATGGTCATTATCGCTCACCCCCTTTCAATATCCGCACAAGCGAAAATAACCCGCAGCAAAGTTCATATGCGCTGCGGGCAGACTAAATCCGCAGACAAAAGAAGACGGTGCTTCTTTCCCTGCGGGGAGCTGCGAATGTCCTGATACTCCGAAATTAACGTGCTTGACGGGCAGAGGTTAAGGAAGGACACGAACTCTTCCACAGGCTGAATCGGTTCAATTGTAGATTTTGATTGCCGTTTAACGTCGTCATGTGATTCAACCTCCCTTTGCTTTTTTCTTACTTTGTAAGTATATCCATCAGCTTCCATTTTGTAAACATTTTTTTCAAGATTTGGACGGAAAATGTGCTGGCATTCCGCTTCAATTGTCCGTGTTTTCCGGCATCTTTCTTACCTCAGGAAACTCTTTTCATCCCTTGCTTTTTCTGATCTTTTTTTGAATATGCAATAAAATAAATAAGACCGACAAACACTGCCCCGCCGATGACATTCCCGATAAAGGCCGGAATGAGATTGCCAATCAGATCACCCCACGAAAAAGAGCCTGCAAATATCGCAGCCGGGATGATAAACATATTGGCTACAACGTGCTGAAAACCAATTGCGACAAACGCCATAATCGGAAACCATATACCCGCGATTTTTCCGGCTCCGTCTTCTGCGCCGAAAGAAAGCCAGACGGCCAAACAGACAAGCCAGTTACAGCCGATCGCCGAAACAATGACTTTTCCAAACGGCATATCCAATTTGCCTTGTGCGACCGCAATTGTTTTTTCCAAGTAAGGTCCTGTTTCGGTTAATCCGACAACATGTCCGAAAAAGTAAGCGACAAACAGTGCGCCGACAAGATTCATCAACGTCACGATCACCCAATTTTTCACCAATGCACCGGCGGATATTCTTCTGGAAAACAGCGCCATGGATACCGACATCATATTTCCCGTAATCAGCTCCGCGCCGGCAAGAACGACGAGCACCAATCCGATGGGAAACACGGACGCCCCGATTAAACTCGACAGGCTTCCCCATTCTTTCGGAAGGTCGCCGATGACACGGATATCAAGCAAATAACCGAGTGCGATAAACGCTCCTCCCAAAAATCCTAATACAATCAGTGCTGAAAGCGGTGAATGCACCTTTTTTACCCCTGATTCGACCGCAAGCTCCGCTATTTCGTCCGGTTTACGAAAAGCCATAATAACCCCTCCATTTATCATTTCAGCCCGCAGTTTCCAAAGACGCCTAACAAAAAAGGCAGCATTCAACTAACCCGTCTGAAAAAACGGGGTTTGAATGCTGCCTAACTTGTATGCATACCCATACAACAATATCAAGCAGAATGAAAATATGCGGTATAGAATATGTACAGATCATGCACACATTCCATAAAAAATCGTCCTTAGGCCACTGCTGGCAGTTCATATCATATCAAATGTGACAATTTCGTGTCAATTGAATATTGTCAGCTTTTGATTTCTTCTTTATGCTCTTCAATTGAGCGGTCAAAGACAAACACCGATACAGCAATATTTTCCTCTATTTTAATATCTGAAAACAGATGCACAAGCTTTGCTCCGATGAGCTCTTCCATTCCGTCAGGCGTTTGTTTTGAATACAGCTCCTGAATTAAGCTGGTTCGCGCCGCATGAACCATTTCTCTTCCTTCAGGCGTGCGTGCGATAAACTGCTCACTTGCGCTTAGATTGCCGTAAAGTGTAGATACCGCCATGTTATCCACAAAAACGGTGTGAATTCGTTCAGGCCCCTTTCCAAATAATTCTTTGCGCAATTTCCGGATAATATCGTTAAATTCATGAATTTTTTTAGACATATTGTCCCCTCCGATTTTAGCCTATGAAAGACATTCCCGGTTCCCCTTTGTGACATTTCACTTGGTTAAAGTTTTCCTTTCGTATTGTATTATAATAAATATCACCTTATAATAAAAGCAGTGAAGATGGATTTGTAATAGGAAACGTGTTATGAGTCTATCGTTTTATACAAATAGGATTGGTCTGTTAGTAAGACTTGCTAGTGAACTATTCCGCCATGCGTATTTATACCGTTCTCCGGACAGGAGGCCGGTATCTATGTGCATGGCTTTTTTCGAGTTTAAAAGATGGAGGGGAATTGGAAGTGACAGACGTTCAGTCTATCCGTGTCAAAATTGACGGCACGGAGTATGAAGCACCAGAGGGGTCTAAGATTTTAGATATTTTAAACCAAAACGGAATTGAGATTCCGCAAATTTGCCATGTACCGGAAGTGGATCCGATTCAAACATGTGACACCTGTATTGTTGAAGTAAACGGGAAATTGCAGCGCTCTTGTTCCACGGCTGCAGAAAACGGGATGTCCATCTCGCTTACGTCGGGAAGGGTAAAAGAGGCTCAGACAGAGGCCATGGACCGCCTGCTCGAGAATCACCTGCTTTACTGTACGGTATGCGATAACAACAACGGCAATTGCACACTCCATAATACAGCGGAAATGATGGGGATTGAGCATCAGAAATATCCGTATACGCCGAAAGATGATTCAAAGTGCGCGGTTGATATGTCTCACCCGTTTTACCGCTATGATCCGAACCAATGCATCGCCTGCGGCCAATGTGTGGAAGTGTGTCAAAACCTTCAGGTGAATGAGACCCTTTCAATTGATTGGGAGCGCGACCGCCCGCGGGTCATTTGGGATGAAGGCGTCGCCATTAATGAATCTTCCTGCGTCAGCTGCGGCCAGTGTGTCACTGTCTGTCCTTGTAACGCACTGATGGAAAAATCAATGATCGGCCAAGCCGGATTTATGACAGGAATAAAAGAAGATGTCATGGAACCGATGATTGATTTAGTGAAAAATGTTGAACCCGACTATACAAGCATCTTCGCCGTGTCTGAAGTGGAAGCGGCTATGCGCGATAAACGGACGAAAAAAACAAAAACAGTCTGCACGTTCTGCGGCGTCGGATGCTCTTTTGAAGTATGGACAAAAGGACGTGACATCCTTAAAATTCAGCCTGTTTCCGATGCTCCGGTTAACGCGATTTCCACATGTGTGAAAGGGAAATTCGGCTGGGACTTCGTGAATTCGGAAGAACGGATTACAAAACCGCTTATCCGGAAAAACGGCGCATTTGTTGAATCGTCATGGGAAGAAGCTCTTGATCTTGTCGCTTCAAGACTCGGTTCGATCAAGGCCGAACACGGAAATGGTTCTGTCGGTTTTATTTCTTCTTCTAAAATTACGAATGAAGACAACTATGTCATCCAAAAATTGGCACGCCAAGTATTTGAAACCAACAACGTGGATAACTGCTCACGCTACTGCCAGTCACCGGCAACGGACGGCTTATTCCGCACCGTCGGTATGGGCGGAGACGCCGGCACAATTAAAGATATCGCAAAAGCGGGCCTCGTGCTCATCGTCGGCGCCAATCCGGCGGAAGGACATCCGGTTCTGGCCACACGCGTGAAACGCGCCCATAAGCTGCACGGCCAAAAACTGATTGTTGCCGATCTGCGCAGAAATGAAATGGCTGAACGGTCCGACCTCTTTATCAGCCCGAAACAAGGAACTGACCAGGTCTGGCTCATGGCAGTAACGAAATATATGATTGACCAAGGCTGGCACGATCAAGCGTTTATTGATGAAAATGTCAACTACTTTGATGATTATAAAGAAACGCTGGAAAAATACACATTGGAATATGCGGAGCGCATCACCGGACTTTCTCAGGATACGATCATCCGCATTGCCGAAATGATTCGTGATGCAGACGGTACTTGTGTTCTTTGGGGCATGGGCGTTACTCAAAATACAGGCGGCTCTGATACATCAGCGGCGATTTCCAACCTGCTGCTTGCCACAGGAAACTACCGCCGTCCGGGCGCCGGAGCCTATCCGCTGCGGGGACATAACAACGTTCAAGGCGCTTGCGATATGGGAACTCTTCCAGGCTGGCTTCCGGGGTATCAGCATATTACCGATGATGCGGCACGCGCTAAATTCGAAAAAGCTTACGGTGTTGAAATTGACGGCAAGCCGGGTCTTGATAATATCGAAATGCTCCATGCGATTGAAGAAGGAAACATGAAAGCCATGTATCTCGTCGGTGAAGATATGGCGCTCGTTGATTCAAACGCCAACCATGTTCATGATATTTTATCCAGCCTAGATTTCTTTGTTGTGCAGGATATTTTCCTTTCAAGAACGGCGCAATACGCGGATGTCATCCTGCCTGCGGTTCCATCTCTTGAAAAAGACGGAACATTTACAAACACAGAGCGGCGTGTGCAAAGATTGTATCAGGCGCTTCCGACACTCGGCGATGCAAAACCCGACTGGTGGATTATTCAGGAAGTCGCCAATCGTTTAGGCGCTGATTGGAATTACACGCATCCTAGCGACATTTTCTCAGAAATGGCGAGCCTTTCTCCGCTGTTCGGAAAAGCAAGCTACGACGTTCTTAGCGGCTGGAACAGCTTCCTATGGGGAAGCTTTACGGGAGAAAGCACTCCGCTTCTTTATGAAGACGGCTTTAACTTCCCGGACAAAAAAGCCCGTTTTGCGCTGAGCGATTGGGTGGAGCCTGCTGTATTCCCTGAAGAATATGACCTGCATATTAACAACGGACGGATGCTTGAACATTTCCACGAAGGAAACATGACAAACAAGTCAAAAGGCATTCAGTCTAAAGTTCCGGATGTATTTGTTGAAGTATCGCCGGAGCTCGCGGCTGAACGCGGAATTTGCGATGGGACAATGATCCGGCTCGTCTCTCCTTTTGGGGCGGTTAAATTGAACGCGCTTGTGACAGACCGCGTCCGCGCAAATGAGCTTTATCTGCCGATGAACTCTACAGATAAAGATTCTGCGATTAATTTCCTGACCGGGCCTGCGTATGATTCACGGACACATACACCTGCCTATAAGCAGACAAAAGTCCGCATGGAAGTGCTTGGTTCCTGTGATACTCCGCCGCTTCCGAAAACGAATCCGCGGAACAAAAAACGTCATCCGCAAAACGGTGTGGAAGCTCAGCGAAAATGGAACCGTCCGGGCTATGTGCACTTAACTGATTAAGGAAAGGAGGAAACATTATGGCAAGCCCAATTACTGAAATTCAAAAAGAAACGAAAACAGAGGAACAGCTGAAAGCTGAAAAACTGGAAGAGCTGAAGACGCTTCTCGCAGAAAATGAAGAAGCCGTCGCGAAAACGATGTCCATCATGGCAGAGCTGAATAGCTTGGGCATTTTTGATGCCGCCGGCTATATGCTCCAGGCAAAAGAGGAGATTGCCAAAATCGCACTCGGACAGATTTCCCGGGAACCTGTCACCAATCTCCTGAATACGATGATGGCCGCGGGAGGCGCGCTGTCAAAAGCTGATCCCGAATTTATGGGCAGACTTTTAGAAAGCGCCATGGCCGGGACGGATCAGGCGCAAAGATTTTTAAAAGAGGACAGGAAAGTCAGTATGTTTGAACTGATGAAAGCCCTCGGTGATCCTGATATTAACCGCGCGCTCGGCTTCGGGCTGCAGTTTTTAAAAGGAATGGGAAAAGAATTACGCGAAACCCCGTCTGAATAAGAAACGAAAAAGCCATTGTCAAAAGACAATGGCTTTTTTTTATTCTTCGGCCTCTTCCAGCCTCTTTTTATAAATAAGTGAACGGTCAACGCAGAAATAAGCGCCCGCTAAAAATACACAATCCGTTACAAACATCAGCATTTTCTGGCCCGCAGTCAGCCCTTGTCCGGGAAGAACCGCGCCGATATAAATGAAGGTGCTGACTGCAAGCAGAATAAATGCGTAATGCTTAAAATCTTCTATTAATGATTTCAGTCTTTTCTTCTCCATATAAGGTCACCTGCCAGTTTTATAGTCTACCAACATTATAATACAAGCTGACAGCCGACAGAGAATGTAAATCTATCCATTCTTTATAAAAGTGAATCAAGCGCCTGTTTCACATCCGCCGTTAAATCCTCAGTATCCTCAATACCGACTGAGATCCGCACGAGCCCGTCGGTAATGCCAAGCGCAAGCCGGCGGTCGCGCGGGATCGAAGCGTGCGTCATTCTGGACGGCACGGAGATTAAGCTTTCAACCGCTCCTAAACTTTCCGCGATCGTAAACAGGTTCAATTTTTCTAAAAACGCGTCGACGCGTTCGCTGCTGCCGACATCAAAGGAAATCATTCCGCCGAAACCGGAGCTTTGCGCTTTTGTCAGCTCATGGCCCGGATGTTTCGCTGATCCCGGATAGTAAAGCGTCTGAACGGCATCATGCGCTTCAAGCAGCCCGGCGATTTTTCCGGCGCTGTGATTGATGGCATCCATTCTGAGTCCCAGTGTTTTAATGCCTCTCATCAAAAGCCATGAATCCTGCGGTCCTAAAACGCCGCCTGTTGAGTTTTGCACATAATGAAGCTTTTCGCCCAGTTCTTTATCAGCCGTGACGACTAAGCCGCCGACGACATCGCTGTGGCCGCCGAGATATTTTGTCGCGCTGTGCAGCACGATGTCAGCGCCGAAGCTGAGCGGCTGCTGGAAATACGGCGTGTAAAACGTATTATCGACGATAAGCAATACGCCCGCTTCTTTTGCGATGTCAGACATCAGTTTGAGGTCAGTCACTTTCAATAGCGGGTTTGTCGGTGTTTCGATATAAATGGCTTTCGTATTCGGGCGAATGGCCTTTTTGACTTTTTCTTCACTGCTCGTATCGACAAAGTCCGCTTCAATGCCGAAGCGGTTCAGCACGCCTGTCATCACCCGGTAAGTGCCGCCGTATACATCATCCGTCATAATAACATGATCGCCGCTGTCAAACAGCATCATGACGGCAGTAATCGCAGCCATGCCTGAGCCGAACGCATATCCTGCCGCGCCGCCTTCAAGCTCCGCAATTAAGCTTTCAAGCGCCGTCCGCGTCGGATTGGCCGTTCTTGAATATTCATAACCCGTGTGCTCGCCCGCTTTCGGCTGTTGGTACGTGCTTACTTGATAAATCGGTACGGAAACCGCTCCTGTTTTTTCATCTCCCGTAATTCCTCCGTGCACCATCAGCGTTTTTTTCTTCATCTTACTGGCCTCCTTGAAAAATGTTTTTGCTTATATATCGATCGCTGCCGTCAGGGAAAATAGTGACGATATTTGATCCGGCGGGCGCTTTTTTCGCTTCTTCAAGCGCTGCATAAAGAGCCGCCCCTGAAGAGCTTCCGATTAAGAGGCCTTCTTTCTCAGCCGCTTCTCTGACAAGCGAAAACGCCGTATCGTCTTCCACCGTGTAAATGGCGTCAAAATGGTTCTCGTCCATATAATCCGGGATAAACTCCATGCCGATGCCTTCCGTTTTATGGGCATGCGGCTCTCCTCCGTTCAGGATCGAGCCTTCCGGTTCAACGATCACCGTTTTGACGGCAGGATTTTTCTCCTTTAAATAAGCTGCCGTACCGGCAAAGGTGCCGCCGGAACCCGCTCCTGCGACAAAAGCGTGGATATCCCCGCCGAGCGCGTTCCATATTTCAGGTCCGATCGTTTTGTAGTAAGTCAATGGATTTACTCGGTTTTTAAATTGCAGAACGGCATAAGAATTATTAATCTCTCTCTCCAGTTCAAGCGCTTTTCGGATGGCTCCCTGCATGCCTTCTTCTCTCGGCGTATGCACGATGTCCGCTCCGAGAGCTTTCATAATTTGCTGCTTTTCTCTGCTGAAATGCTCCGGGACGCAAAAAATGGCGCGAAGCTGATGCTTTCTGGCGCACAGAGCGAGTCCGATCCCGGTGTTTCCGGCAGTCGCCTCAATGATAACGCCGCCCGGTTTCACCTTTCCCGTGCGAAGCGCATCTTCAATGAGCATCCCGCCCAGCCTGTCTTTAATGCTTCCGCCCGGATTCATCATCTCAAGCTTAGCATAAACCGCTGTTCCCTCCGGTATATCAAAATGCTTGAGACGGAGCAGCGGTGTATTTCCGATTAGTTCTGTAATATCTGTTATCACGTTCAATATATGTCCTCCTCCTGGAAAAGCGGAGGAGAACGAGAATCCCCCGCTTAGTGAATTCGTTTGATGACATTCAGGACAAGCTCAGTTGAATGAACGGCAGCCTGTTCTAAAAATTTATCAAATGAAACGTCAGATTCTTTTCCGGCAATATCAGATAAAGCTCTGATGACAACAAAAGGCGTTTTGAACTGGTGGCACACCTGTGCGACAGCCGCAGCTTCCATCTCAACCGCGTACAAATCCGCAAATTTGGCGCGTACGTCTTCAACCCGCTTCGGATCATTCATAAAAGAATCTCCCGTTGCGATTGTGCCTTTGGCGACTTGAATGCCGTTCAGTTCAGAAACCGCTTCCTCAGTAATACTGATCAGCTTTTCATCAGCTTTGTATGCTGCCGGAAGACCCGGCACCTGTCCGTATTCATAGTCAAACGCCGTCACATCCACGTCATGATGGCGGACATCTGTTGAGATGACGACGTCGCCTACATTCAATGTATGATGAAAACCGCCCGCTGAGCCTGTGTTAATCACATAATCA
Organism: Bacillus sp. JNUCC-22; assembly: GCF_018861275.1. NCBI lineage: Bacteria > Bacillati > Bacillota > Bacilli > Caryophanales > Bacillaceae > Bacillus > Bacillus sp. JNUCC-22. The sequence continues at coordinate 2,572,702 of NZ_CP076408.1, forward strand.
GGTTTGAAACGGTCAAGCAGAAGCGTCGTGCTGATCGCCGCGTTGACTTTCCCGATACCTGATTTCAGCAAGATGACTTCGACGCCTTCATAGCTGCCAGTTGTAAACTCACAGTGAGCGATCATCTCTTGTTTTGCGTCTTTCAGTTTGCTTCTTAAAATCGTAACTTCCTCTTCCATTGCTCCGATGACTGCCAGTTTCATTTATACACAATCCCTTCGATTTACCGTTTAATCGCCTCCATTATCCAGACAAAGTCATTTTGCTGCGTAAACCGCGCGGCAAATCCCTCTTCTGAAAAGATGTTTTTCATTGTCGCGAGTGTCGGATAATGTTCCGTCTTTAAATCGTCCGCTAATTGATGATAGCCCTTTCGGCTTGCTTTTTGAATGGCTTCATTATAAGCTTCATGATCTTTAAAGACAGTATCGGCAAACACTATTTTATCATGCTTCTGAAGGATTGCGCCATACTGCTTTACAGCCGTTCGCTTTTCTTCATCGGTTAAATGATGAAAGGCGTACGAGCTGACGATGGTATCTATTTGAAAAGGCGGAGCGGGAAACTCCAGAAAATCTCCGTCACTGAACACGGCTTTGTCAGAAAGCTTGTCAGCCGCCAGTTTTCTCATTGACGGAGACGGTTCTACACCAAACACCTTTTTGTGCGCGGCGGCTAATTTCGCCGTTAAATTCCCCGTTCCCGGTCCGAACTCTAAAACGTTTGAACCTGAAAGTGCGACAATGCTGTCAAGAATATTGTCATATCCTTTAAAAACAGCAGCATATTGTTTGTCAGCCCCGTGCACTGTGGCGTCATAAGTCGCAGCCCAATCTTCAAATAAAGGAATAAATTCACGGCCCATATTTTTCACTCTCCATATTTTATAATTCCTATGAGTATAGTATGGATTAATCGTGGAACAGTTCCTATCCTATCACAAAAAAGAATGGAAGGGTACTAAAATACTTTGGGATTATTGCGCAATTACGGCAGAAAGGCTTATACTTTCATTGACTCAGAAGAAAAATCAGGAGGATCTGTACTGATGAATTTTCAATTGGATTTAATCAAAGATAAAGTAGAATTTTTCGAAGCGACATCTTTGCAGGAGCTTGAAAAGAAAATAAACGTTCAGATTGAAAACAACCAGGCGATTATGCTTCGCGTCCGTTCCGTATCCCATCAGGTGACGGCCGTTGACGGCAGAATCCTTTACAGCGCGTCGGTGCATTTTTCAGCTGACGTATGACAGAAAAAAGCAGCTGAATAATCAGCTGCTTTTTTGCGGTTATTTTAAGGTTTCTACTTTTGTCGGCTTCCAGCCTTTTTTGTCTTTCCAAGTGATGGTGACCTGATACTTTTTGCCGTTCGTTTTGTCTAAAACTTTACCCTTCGCATCTTGCGGACTTCCATTGTTTCCGAGCCACAGCACTGTCATATGGTCTTTTGACACGCCGGTTGCGTAAGAGATGGCGTCAAGCATTTCGGCCCAGTCTTCAGAGCTTGAGTCATACGTCGCCGCATGTTCTCCCGTCTGCTTTGTGCCGACCGCTTTCCATTTTGGGTTAACAATTGTTTTCTCGACATCGCTTGATGAACCGCCCTCTGTTATTTTTGCGCCTTTAAAAGGATCGCTTGAATCAGAGTCTTTTTTGCTGCTGTCATCACTTTTCGATGAATCATCGTCTTTTTTGCTGTCAGAGTCTGAAGATGAATCAGATGTGTCCTTATCTTGTTTATCTTTTTTGTCATCGTCTGATGCCGTATCTTTTTTGCTGTCTTTTATGTCTTCATCCGATGTCTGCTTCGTCTTGCCTGATGCAGGTGTTTCCTGCTTCTGGCTCGTGTCCGCTTTTTCGCTCACGTCGCTCGACGGACTGTTGATGAAGAGGCTGACGGCAACGACGACAATAAGAATAGATACGATAGCAATTAAAATGTTAAGCACCATATTTGCTTTTCTGCGCTTATCACGGTTTTCAAAACGAGATTGTTTATTGCTCAATCATTCTGCACTCCTTTATCCCTCTTGCTCAGCATATATTTTAACATGGGCTGAGCGGTTGTTCTATGTCTGATTTATTTCATTTTCATGTACCTTTTTAACAATATCATAAAACACTGTATTTGTCAGAGCCTTATCCCCCGGCGTGTCCATGTGCAGCACCACGAGAGCGTATTTCGGCTTGTCCGCGGGAAAGTATCCCGCAAACCATTTGTGGTAAAGCGTCTGTTTTTCTTTTGTGAACATTCCCGTCTGGGCCGTTCCCGATTTGCCTGCTATCTCATACGGCAGGTCCTGAAACCTTCGGCCGGTTCCTTTCGGTGAGGTGACGACTTCTCTGAGAATTTTTTGAAGCTGCTGCGCCGTATATTTGTCGATGTTTTCCCCTTTTAACGGCTGATCTTTGAATGACGCCATCGTCGTTTTGTTTTTGTATTCAATTTTGTCCGCGATTTTGACTTGTTTTTTTTCACCGCCGCGCGCGATCGCCGCCATCATATTGGCGACTTCAAGAGGCGTGACTTTCACGTTTTTTTGCCCGATCGCCGTCTGTGCGACGGCTTTTTTTACGGTTTTGTCTTTGTCATCTCCCCAAATGACCCCGCTTTTTTCATTATACAGCTGCCTGAATCCGTCTTCCCGGTACAGCTTGCCTTCCCAGCCCGCCCGCTGTGTGAGACCGAGTTTTTCCGCCATGTTTTCAATAACGGAATCATCTTTTTTGATCAATTTTTCCGCAAGACTTGTAAACGTATAATTGCAGCTTTGAGCAAAGCTTTCTCCAAAACTGAGCGTGCCTTTGTCATCCCCCGGCTCTCCGTACAGGTTGAGATTGCAGTTAAAGAATGTGCCCGGCTTCACTTCGTTTTGTTCTATTGCGGCTGCGGCGATCACCGTTTTAAATACTGATCCCGGATAAATCGGCGTCAGCATGTAATTTTGCAGTGTCTGCTGCTTTGACATGTCGGCGTCAGGCTTTGATACCATTCCGAGCACACTGCTTTTTTCAATGTCTAAAAGGACGGCTCCCCCCTTTTTTAACCCGCGGTCTTTCAATACATCTTCCATTGCTTTTTGAATATTGCGGTCGATGGAGGTTTTGACTTGCAGCGGATAAAACGCGTTTGCTTCAGCCGTATACTTGACGTCCATTCCGAATAAAGGGTTTCCCCTTCCGTCGACATGATACAAAAGTTTTGTGTCCTGATCCGCCAGTAAAAACTCATCAAACGTCCGCTCCATCCCGCTTGTCCCGATCTTTGCCGTGATCGGCAGTTCCTTCCTGCCGGGGTATTTCTTTTTCAAAAGCTCAGGGTCCTGGTTTGTCGCGCCCAACAGATGAGCGGCTATGTTTGTTTCTTTGCTGTCTTTCATATATACGCCGTAAATGCCGGGATATTTCAAAGAATTGATATTTGACACGGATTGTTTCGTCAAATGTTTTATTTTTCTGCTGTTCAGGACCACCGGTTTTTTCGCTTCCGTGAGCAGCTGCCTGAGCTCCCCCTGTTTCATTCCGAGAATGTCTGATACCCGGTCAACCGGCCAATCCTGCGTCACGAGAAAGGGAAACAGTATGACGGCAGGCTGCTTTTTTCCGGTCAGTTCTTTGCCGTTCCGATCAAGAAAAGAGCCGCGTCCGTCTGAAATAAGGACTTCTTCCGTCCGCTGCTTGACGCTTTCCTGAATCAGATTAATATTGGATTTTGAAAAAGATTCTGTAAAAAATAGCTGAATTTCAGCCAGCCTCGCAAGCAGAAAGAAAAACACGAGCAGAAAACAAATCACGGCCGCTTTCAGCCTTTTTGATACGATCATAAAAAAACACCTCATCCACATTTTGGACGAGGTGTTTCATTGTTAAACGGATCTTATGAAATTTTCACAATTTTCACGAGCATTTCTCCGCCCGGCGTCTGAACTGTCACTTCTTCGTCCACTTTTCTGCCGAGCAGGCTTTTGGCGATTGGCGAGTCGTTTGAAATTTTCCCTTCAAACGGATCAGCTTCAGCGCTTCCGACAATCGTGTAAGATTCTTCTTCACCGTCCGGCAATTCGATGAATGATACGGTTTTTCCCAAACCGACTACATTTGAACCGCCGTCGTCCTCGATGATTTTCGCATTGCGGATCATGTTTTCAAGCGTCGTGATGCGCCCTTCCACAAATGCCTGTTCTTCTTTTGCAGAATCATACTCAGAGTTCTCTGACAGATCTCCGAAGCTTCTTGCGATTTTAATGCGTTCTACTACTTCTTTACGTTTAACCGTTTTCAATTGCTCTAATTCTTGTTCTAGTTTTTGTTTTCCTTCGTGAGTCATCGGAAAAACTTTTTCTTGTGCCATGTTCCTTCACTCCTTGGTGGTTGTCCCTCAACAATAACGTGTGATTATGTATGAGAGCATAAACGAAAAAATCAAGAATGAGAACACAGGGCAGTCCTCGTTCTTCTCTCCCATATAGGTACTGTTTATCTTAAACTGAATGTGTGTTTTCTGCAAATGTTTCGGTTTATAAACAGGGAAAGAAGGGAACTGTCTCATTCCCTTCCAGCCTATACATAATATGGTCTGAGTTATTTATGTCTATGCTATGGTATTACAAAATTGCATTTTGTTCAAGGATCGTTTGAATCTTCGTGACCATCAGATCAATCGCGACGTGGTTTTGTCCGCCTTCCGGAATAATGATGTCCGCGTAGCGTTTCGTCGGTTCAACAAACTGATTGTGCATCGGTCTGACGACGGACACATACTGCTCAATGACAGAATCGATTGAACGGCCTCTTTCGTTAATATCTCTCATAATCCGTCTGATGATACGGAGATCCGCGTCCGTGTCGACATAAAGTTTCATATCCATGAGGTCGCGAAGTCTTTTATCTTCGAGAACGAGAATGCCTTCCAGAATAATGACATCCTTCGGCTCAACCGGAATGGTTTCCTCAGAACGCGTATGCAGTTTATAATCATAAATCGGCTTTTCTATCGGCCGGTAATTCAAAAGCTCTTGAATATGCTCGATTAAATAGTCATTATCAAATGCGAGCGGGTGATCATAGTTTGTGTTCAGCCTTTCTTCAAACGGAAGATGGCTTTGGTCTTTATAATAAAGGTCTTGCTGGATCATTAAAATCGAGTGTCCTTTAAACTGTTCATAGATGGAACGGGTGACGCTTGTTTTTCCTGATCCGGAACCTCCTGCGATGCCTATAACTACAGGACTCTTACCCATTGGTGATTACTTCCCCTTTCTCATCATGTTGCTCGGATAAATCTTTTTGTCTACTTTAAATGTAACGATTTGCAGGGGATGGCGGGCAGCATCAAGCTCGTTTCCGTCTTCGTCCCAAATAGTGCCGATTGTGAATGTGAAATTGTCGATTTCAGGACCGAAAAATTCCACTTCGTCACCTTGTTTAAAGAAATTGCGCTGCTGGAGCGTCACCATTTGAGTGTCCTCGTTATACGCGAGCACGAGACCGGCAAAATCAAATGTTGTTTTCTTTCCGTGTTCACCGAACATCTGCTCTTCATACCCGGGCGTGCCTTCAAAGAAAGCAGGCGCGGTATCCCGGTTTGCACATTTGTCCAGCTCATCCAGCCATTCTTTTTGAATGACAAAGTTTTCAGGATCAGCGCAGTATGCGTCGATGACTTTGCGATACACGCTGACAACCGTCGCAACGTAATGAATTGATTTCATCCGGCCTTCAATTTTCAGGCTGTCGATGCCCATCTCGATCATTTGCGGAATGGATTCAATCAATTTTAAATCTTTCGGGCTCATCGCAAACGGAGCGTCTTCTTCGCCATAGAGCGCGACCGCGTTTGCACCGTCTGTCTGATACAGGTCATAATCCCAGCGGCAGGACTGACAGCAGCCGCCGCGGTTGGAATCCCGGGCTGTCATGTGATTGCTCAGCACGCATCGGCCTGAATAAGCAATACACATGGCGCCGTGGATAAAGGTTTCAATTTCAATATCCACTTTTTCCTTCATTTCTTTAATTTCCAGTCCGCTCGTTTCACGGGCAAGCACCACGCGGTCAAGCCCTTCTTCTTTCCAGAACTGCACCGCTTTCCAGTTGGAAAGGGACTGCTGTGTGCTGAGGTGAATTTCTACGTCCGGGGCCACTCTCCGGCATGTTTCAATAATCAGCGGATCAGCGACGATAATTCCGGCAACTTTTGCCTCTCCCAACGCTTTTAAGTATTCTTCCAGACCGTCCATATTTTCATTATGGGCGAAAATGTTTGTTGTCACATATATTTTTGCCCCGTATTTTTTGGCAAATTCTACGCCCTCTGCAATTTCTTCTATTGAGAAGTTATCCGCATTTGAGCGGAGTCCGTATTCCTGTCCTCCGATAAAAACCGCGTCCGCTCCGTAATGAACGGCAATTTTTAATTTTTCAAGGTTTCCTGCCGGAGCAAGGAGTTCAGGTTTTTTCGTAATGACGCGTTTTCCGTTTACGACTTTGGAAATGGTTTGATTTACGGCTGTCATCCGTTGCACCCTCCTTTTTAATAGACCGTTTCTTTAAAGAAGAATCCTGTGTCGATGCTTCTGTTCACAGGCTGAATGCTTTCAATCCGCTCTATCCAGCTCTCTTTTTTCTCTTCGTATGTCTCTCGGCTTTCGAAGCACAAATCGATTGCTTCTCTGTACATGCGGGTCACTTCAGTTAAGTATTCAGGAGACTTCAAAACTCCGTCGATTTTGAAAGAATCGATGCCGGCGTCCATCAGGTCCTCTAATTCATCAATCATGCACACATCGTTCGGGCTCATGATGTGCGTGCCGTTTTCATCTTCAAAAATCGGGTATTTATTGCCCCGTTCCTTGTCATGCAGAAACATCCCCGCTTCTTTTTTCTTCTGTTCGATGTCCATGACTTTACCTTGGTATTCGAAGTAATGGCCCACTAAAGAACGCTTCGATTGGAACATGCACGTCATGCCGTGGATTTGAATTTCAATTTCCACTTCGGCGTTTTCTTTTATGTCAATGATGCTGTCCATATTTAATTCCTTAGCCAGCACTGCCCGCCGTGCGCCTTTGCGTCCCCAGTAATTGCAGGAATAGTAGTTGGTTCCCGTTGTTTCCGTGCTCCAGTGCAGTTTAAGCTCGGGAGCCGCTTCACGCGCCGCCATTAAAACGGCCGGATCACCGAAAACAGCCGCATCAACGCCGGCCTCCTGCAAAAAGGCAAGATAGCCGTTCAGCTCGTCCACTTTTTCGTTGTGAAAAATAGCATTGACGGCGGCGTACACTTTCGCGCCTTCCTGATGAGCTGTCTTTACGGCTTCTTTTATATCTTCTCTTGAAAATTCACCGGCCAGTCTCAGGCCGTATCTCTGTTCTCCGACCAACAGGGCCGTTGCGCCCGCTTGAATGAGCGGAAGAATATCCTGTACAGAAGTCGGAGTCACCAAAAGTTCAGGTTTTTTCATGATCCTTCACCTCTTCTTTTTACTGATGGCGATGCCGTCTCCGACCGGCAGTATGACCGTTTGATAGTCAGGCCGGTCCATCAGCCATTGGTTATATTGATCAATTTTTTTAACAAGCTTCCGTCTTCTTTTCGGCTCAATGTCCGAGTGATTTTGTGCCACCAGCCCTTTAAACAGAACATTGTCCGTAAAAATGACTCCATCCGGCGCAAGCATCGGTTCATAGAGCTCAAAAAAGTTCGTGTACTGGCCTTTGGCCGCGTCGATAAAAATGGCATCATAAGGAGCCGTGACACGGACAGACTCAGAAAGATCCAGCGCATCCCCGTGCATTACGTGAATCCGGTTTTCCATTTCAAAGTCTTTTATATTGTTCACAGCTTCTTCATAGCGTTTGTCGTCCCGTTCAATCGTGTAAATATTCGCATCCGGAAGCTCAAGCGCCATCCGTATGGCGGAATATCCGATTGCCGCGCCGATTTCCAAAATGTTTTTCGCCTGTTGAATCGACAGCATTTGAAGCAGCACTTCAATGCCCGCTTCTTCCATAATCGGAACATGGTGCTCTTTTGCATAGGCTTCAAGCTTTTTCACTTTATCAGGCCGAGGCTTCAGCATCGCGTTTATATACTCGTTTATTTGTTCATACCGATCATTCACGGCAAACAGCCTCCGTTCTAAAAAGGAGTGCCCCTGACGAATCCGCGGGGACACTCTCTTAAGACACTTCTTTATCCATAAGTAAACAACCCGATATATTTTATCATAAAACCTTTCAGAATGGAATAAAAGGAGAGCTTTTGCCCTCCTTTTATTCGCTGTCTTTTTTGGAAATATACTTTTCCTTCGCTTTATTATGGTCTTTTAATGTTTTGGTGAAAACGACCTCGCCGTTTGATTTTGCAAGGAAATAGAGATAATCCGTTTTGTCAGGGCGGAGAGCCGCTTCCCATGATGAATCACCGGCATTTGCAATCGGTCCCGGCGGCAGCCCCTTATGTTTATACGTATTAAACGGAGAATCAATTTTCAGGTCTTTGTAGTAGACCCGGCTTTTATGCTTACCGGCCGCATATAATACCGTCGGGTCAGTCTGCAGCGGCATTTTTTCTTCGAGCCTGTTGTAAAAAACGCTGGCGATTTTGTGACGGTCGGCTTTGGCGGTGGCTTCTTCTTCAATTAGCGATGCCATTGTCAGCGCGTTATGGACGGAAAGTTTCTTTTTTTCCAGTTCAGATTTATACGTTTCGATACGGGTGTTTGTTTCCTGAACCATTGCCGTCAAAATCGTGTCAAGCGATGCACCCGGATCATTAAACGGATATGTGGCCGGATACAGATAGCCTTCGAGCGGATGCTTGAGCTTCTTGTTTGAAAGTGCGTCCGTTATCGTATCAGGAAACTGTTTCTTCAGTTTGCCGATGAATGTTTTGTCATCCAGTTTCGCCATGATCTCTTCTTTTGAATATGATGTTTCTTTTGCGATCGCATCCGCAATCTGCGTAAGCTGTTTTCCTTCAGGAACGGAGATCTGAAAAGCATATCCCGTTGATCCCGCGGTCAGTTTTTTGATAATCGCATCCGCATCCATTCCTTTATTCAGGTGGTAAAATCCCGCCTGAAATCCGGAAGCGCCTTTATACTTCACATACAGCTGAAATGCTTTTTTGCTTTTGATGACATGCTGATCCTCAAGAATTTCAGCGATTGCCGAAACGGAAGAACCGCTCGGAATATTAATATTGACTGCCGTTTTGCTGCCTTTGTCAACCGGAGACAGCAGAGATTTTCCATAGAAAAAAGCACCGCAAATGATGATAAGCAGAGCGATCACGGAGGACAGTATTATCGTCGTTTTTTTGTTTTTACGCGGAAATGAATTTTTAGTCTGATTGATATTCATACAAGTATTTTCCTCCCAACAGCTCTTATACTACATGATTCATGTGCATTCGGCAATTTATTACAAAAAAAAGCCGAAGCGCATATGCGCTTCGGCTTTTTCCGTTCATTTTATTCTTCGTCTTCTTCCGCTAAAAACGTGTTCAGCGTTTCTTCGATCATTTCCCACTCTTCATCGGTTTCAATCGGCATCAGTTCGCCGTCTTCACCGTTTTCGTTCGGTTCGAAACTTGAAGCGTGAATTTCGATTTCATCATCGTCTTGAGCATCAATCGGATAATAAAGTACGTAAGATTTGTTAAATGTGTCGTTTTCAAATGTAAACAGCACTTCGCAAAGCTGTTCGTTGCCTTGATCATCGACAATTGTAATGTGTTTTTCGCCGTGTTCCATTTCTTTTCACCTCTTAGTTTAAACTGTCCAGATATCCTTGAAGGATCATGACAGCCGCCATTTTATCAATGACTTTTTTTCGTTTTTGCCTGCTGACGTCAGCCGCGATCAGCATTTTTTCAGCCGCCATCGTCGTCAGACGCTCGTCCCATAGCACAACAGGGACATTGTACGCTGTTTCAAGCAGTTTCGCAAATGTTTGGCTGGCTTCGCCTCTCGGACCGATCGTCCCGTTCATGTTTTTCGGAAAACCGAGCACGATCTTCTCTACATTATAGTCTTTCATCAGCTCGGATAAACGGTCCAGACCGTAATCTCCTTCAGCCTCGTTTATTTTTATCGTCTCAATGCCCTGAGCGGTCCAGCCCATTTCATCGCTTAAAGCTACGCCGAGTGTTTTCGTTCCAAGATCAAGTCCCAATATTCTCATGAATGTATTTACGCCTCTTTATGCTGTTCTAGATAGGATTTTACCAATTCCTCAATTAATTCGTCACGTTCCAGTTTGCGAATTAAGTTCCGGGCGTCGCGATGCCTAGGAATGTATGCAGGATCTCCAGACAGCAAGTATCCGACAATCTGGTTGATAGGATTGTACCCCTTTTCCTGAAGCGCATCATATACCGTATTCAGCACTTCTTCGACGTTTGTTTCAGCAGAATCATCGGAGAAATTAAATTTCATCGTTTTATCAAACGAGCTCACCGTTTTGCACCTCTTTCCCAAATTCGCAGGCAAAGTTCAGCCTGAGGTCCTCATCTTATCATCATTCTACACTAGTTGAAAGGATTATAAAACGGATTTTATCCAATCTTCCGCAGATGCGAGCGCCTCTTCCAATTTTTCAGGCTGCTTTCCGCCGGCCTGCGCCATGTCCGGACGGCCTCCGCCTCCGCCTCCGCAGACTTCAGCCGCTTGTTTGACCATTTTGCCGGCATGAAGGCCTTTTTCGATCAGGTCTTTCGTCACGCCTGCTGAAAGGTTGACTTTCTCGTTTTGCACGGCGCCGAGAATGATGACCGCAGAACCGAGCTTCGCTTTCAGATCATCCACCATAGTGCGAAGGTGGTTCATGTCTTTCGCATTTACTTTTTCAGCCAGCACTTTTACGCCGCCGATGTCTTTTACTTTAGACAGAATGGCTCCGGCTTCCACATTGCCAAGTTTGCTGAGCAATGATTCATTTTCTCTTTGCGCTTCCTTCAGCTCCGCTTGAAGAGACTGAATTCGCTTCGGTACGTCTTTTACGTTTGATTTCAGCTCGTCCGCAGCGTGCTGCAGAAGGCTGAGCTGGCTGTTCATTTCCTGATAAGCGCCTTTTCCTGTTACGGCTTCAATTCTTCGCGTCCCTGCGCCGATCCCTGATTCGGATACGATTTTAAACAGGCCGATTTCAGCCGTATTCGTGACATGGCATCCGCCGCAAAGCTCAAGGCTGTAATCTCCGACTTGTACGACGCGGACGATATCGCCGTATTTCTCGCCGAACAGGGCCATCGCGCCCATTTCTTTCGCTTCATTGATCGGTTTCAAATCAATCGCTACCGGAATGCTCTCCCAGATTTTTTCGTTGACGATTCCTTCAATGCGTTCAAGTTCTTCTTTCGTCACTTGACCGAAATGAGAGAAGTCAAAACGCAGACGGTTTTCGGTAACGAGTGAACCCGCTTGGTTGACATGTGTGCCGAGAACGTCTTTCAGCGCCTGGTGCAGAAGGTGGGTAGCCGTATGGTTTTTCACCACGCCGCTTCTCATTTGATCTTCAACTTCAGCCGTCACGCTTGCGCCTTTTTGAATCGTGCCGCTAGCCACCGTGCCTTCGTGTACATGCTGACCGTTCGGAGCTTTTTTCACGTCTTTAATGGTTACGACAGCCTGCTCGCTTCTCAGCACTCCTCTGTCACCGATCTGTCCGCCGCTTTCAGCATAGAAAGGCGTTTTGTCAAGAAGGATTTGGACGGTATCCCCTTCATGCGCCTCACTGATTAATTGCCCGTCATGAAGAAGCTCGATCACCTTCGCTTCAGCTTTTACGGCACTGTAGCCGACAAATGTGCTTTCTGCGGTAATGTCGCGCAATGCGCCGCCCTGAACCTGCATGCTTCCTACATCTTGGCGCGCATTTCTCGCCCGTTCACGCTGTTTTTCCATTTCGGCTTCAAAGCCTTTATGGTCAACCGTCATTTGCTCATCTTCCGCGTATTCCTCCGTCAATTCAACCGGGAATCCGTACGTATCGTACAGTTTGAATACGTCTTTTCCGGAGATGATGCCGCTGCCTTTTTCCTTCTCTTTCTTTATCACGTCGGATAAAATGGCCAGACCTTCGTTTAATGTTTCGTAGAAGCGCTCTTCCTCCGTTTTGATGACTTTGGCGATAAACTCTTGCTTTTCTTTCACCTCCGGATAGAAAGCGTCCATAATTCCTGCAACAGTCGGTACCAGTTCGTACATAAACGGACGGCTGATACCGATGGTTTTCGCGTATCGCACTGCCCGGCGCAAGAGGCGTCTCAGTACATACCCGCGCCCTTCGTTCGAAGGCAGCGCCCCGTCGCTTACCGCAAATGCGACCGTTCTGATATGATCGGCGATCACTTTAAAGGCCGTATCCTTCACTGCATCCTTTCCGTAGACATCTCCGGAAATGCGCTCTGTTGCTTCAATAATCGGCATAAACAAATCAGTGTCAAAGTTTGTCGGGACATCCTGAATCACGGAGACCATCCGTTCAAGCCCCATGCCCGTATCAATGTTTTTCTTCGGAAGCGGTGTGTACGTGCCGTCCGGGTTGTGGTTGAACTCTGAGAATACCAGGTTCCATACTTCAAGATAACGATCATTTTCGCCGCCCGGATACAATTCAGAATCTGACGGGTCATTGCCGTATTTCTCGCCGCGGTCATAGAAAATTTCCGTATTCGGTCCGCTCGGGCCTTCGCCGATATCCCAGAAGTTCCCTTCCAGACGGATGATTCTTTCTTCCGGAACGCCGATTTTTTCCGCCCATAGCGTATAAGCTTCTTCATCCTCAGGGTGAACCGTTACAGACAGCAGCTCCGGATCAAAGCCGATCCATTTTTCGCTCGTTAAAAACTCCCATGCCCACGTGATCGCTTCTTCTTTAAAATAATCACCGATGGAAAAGTTTCCGAGCATCTCAAAGAACGTGTGGTGGCGCGCCGTTTTCCCCACATTTTCAATATCATTTGTACGGATTGATTTTTGCGCGTTTACAATTCTCGGATTCTCCGGCACAACGCGGCCGTCAAAGTATTTTTTCAGCGTCGCAACGCCGCTGTTGATCCATAATAAAGACGGATCTTCATGCGGAACCAATGAGGCGCTCGGTTCAACGGCATGGCCTTTTTCTTTAAAGAAATCTAAAAACATTTGACGCACTTCAGCAGAAGTTAAGTGTTTCATCTATATTCCTCCTTATCACTACCCGAAATTCTCTTTTGCGACAGCAAAAAAGCTCTCTCCCTATGCAAACCATGCGTTCACACAGGGACGAGAGCTGTCTCGCGGTACCACCCTGATTACAGGCCGAAAAAGGCCTGTCACCTTTCATCCCGTAACGCAGGACTGCGGCAGCCTTTAACTGCACTCAGGATTAGCTTCGGCCGATCTTCTGCTGAAGCTCCTTTCAGCGTATCGGAGCTTCTCTCTTAAACAGGGCTTCGGCGTACTCATATCCGTCACTCGAGATTCGTATGTATTCTACTCGAAATTATAGACAAGCAGAACCCGAATGTCAATGTTCCGTCCTGATCCGCAAAAAGTGTATGGCCGTCACTTTTAAAACGGCTGCCGCCGGAACAGCGAGAATCATGCCGGGAATGCCCGCGAGCTCTCCGCCGGCAAGGAGCGCCAGCATGATCACGACGGGGTGCATTCTGAGACTGCGCCCGACAATAAGCGGGCTCAAAATGTTTCCTTCTATAAATTGCAGAATAAAAATCGTGACGATTACGATGATCACAGCTTTAGCAGAAATCGCCAGCGCAAGGAGCAGCGCCGGTACAGCGCCGATAAACGGACCGAAATACGGGATGACATTCGTAATCCCGATGGCAAGGCCCAAAATCAGCGGGTAAGGAAGCCCGAACAGCCAAAATGAAACGCCGGCTATTAACCCGAGCAAAAAACAAACGAGAAGCTGACCGCGGATGTAATCACCGAGAGAGTCGTCCACATCCCGCAGAAATTCACTCCCCCTTTTTCTCCAGGATTTCGGCGTCAAATACCAGACCGTCTTTTTCATGACGTCTATATCCTTCACCATATAGAACACGAGAAAAGGAATCGTCGCCGCGATCAGGATATAATCAAGCACGAAACGGATGCTTCTGATCGTGCTTTCAATCGTGCCGGCAAGAAACGTTTCTGTCTGCTGAATCATTTTGTCCATTCGATGGTGCATGCCGTCAGGCCAATGATCCGTGTGATTATGCAGATGCTTCAGCATGCTGTTATAGTTTTTGGCAAGACCGGGAATGCTCTCAGACAGATCCTGCAGCTGTTCAATTAAAACAGGAACCCCTTTATAAACCCCCCAGCCGATTCCGCCGAAAAACAGGCAATAAATCAGAAGCAGGCTTAAAGTTCTAGGCATCCCTTTTTTATGAAGCCATTCAGTAATCGGAAGTAAAAGATAAGCAATAAATACTGCGATGAATATAGGAATAAAGAGAGATTTTATAACAAGCCAAATGGGAGACCATAACATATCGAGCATGCAAAAGACATACACTGTTAACAAAACGAGCAGACATACAGCCGTCCACATTAAGAGCTGCAGCGGTTTTTGAAGCATGACGTTTCACCTCTTGCTTTATCTTTTGACAGAAAGCCGGAATTATTCCCGTTTCATAAACTCCGCCTTATGACGCAGACCTCTTGACGGAAACAATTATCAGAAATTACAAAATAATCTAAATAATATTCATAAAAATCTGCATAACTATCGTAATGTGTTAAGGGGTTTTAAAACTGTCCAGTCAATATGACTCATGTTTTTTAAGGAGGTTGGCCATGATTTCATTTCAGGATGTAAATAAGCACTACGGACATTTCCACGTGCTGAAAAACATTAATCTGCACATTAAAAAAGGGGAAGTCGTCGTTATCATCGGACCTTCAGGATCGGGAAAAAGCACGCTTCTCCGCTGCATTAATCAGCTGGAAACAGTTGATGGAGGCGCCTTAACGGTAAACGGCGTCTCCATCCATGACAAGAAAACGGATATAAATAAGGTCCGCCGCAATATCGGCATGGTGTTCCAGCATTTTCATCTGTACCCGCACAAAACCGTTCTGCAAAACATCATGCTCGCACCGATCAAAGTACTTAAGCAATCAAAAGAAGAAGCAAAAGAAACGGCCTTATACTATTTGAAAAAAGTCGGTATACCGGAAAAAGCGGACGCTTATCCTTCACAGCTTTCCGGCGGCCAGCAGCAGCGTGTCGCCATCGCCAGGGGGCTTGCGATGAAGCCCGAAATTATGCTGTTTGATGAACCCACATCTGCGCTTGATCCGGAAATGATCGGGGAAGTGCTGGATGTCATGAAAACACTCGCAAAGGAAGGCATGACCATGGCAGTCGTCACACATGAAATGGGATTCGCAAAAGAAGTGGCGGACCGCATCGTGTTTATCGACGGCGGAGCCATCTTAGAAGAAGCTGCACCGGCTGAATTTTACGAAAGCCCACGTGAAGAGAGGGCGCGTTTATTCTTAAGCCGTATTTTAAATCACTGAAAAGAAACGGAGGAGTGCTTATGTCACGTGTAACAAAATGGTTGTCATTCGGGTTGATATCACTGCTGGCCGTCTTTATGCTGGCCGCCTGCGGAGGGAAAGAAACGTCCGGAGATTCAAAAGGAACGGGAAAAGACACGTTAGCCTCTATTAAAGACAGAGACAAAATCATCTTCGGCGTCAAAACCGACACGAGGTTATTCGGGCTGAAAAACCCAAGCTCCGGTGATATTGAAGGCTTCGATATTGATATCTCAAAACAGCTCGCAAAAGATATTCTGGGGGATGAGAAGAAAGCGGAATTTAAAGAAGTGACGTCAAAAACGAGAATTCCGATGCTGCAAAACGGCGATATCGATGCCATCACCGCCACGATGACGATAACGGATGAGCGGAAAAAAGAAGTTGATTTCTCAGATGTTTATTTTGAAGCCGGGCAATCCCTGCTCGTCAAAAAAGGAAGCAGCATCAAAAGCACCGAAGACCTGGGAAAAGGCTCAAAAGTATTGGCGGTAAAAGGCTCTACTTCCTCACAAAACATCAGAGAAAAAGCGCCTGACGCCTCAGTGCTGGAATTTGAAAATTACGCCGAAGCGTTCACTGCGCTTAAAGCGGGACAGGGAGATGCGCTCACAACCGATAATGCGATTTTATACGGCATGGCAGATGAAAATAAACAATATCAGCTGACAGGCGAAACCTTCACCGATGAACCTTACGGAATCGCCGTCAAAAAAGGCCAATCCGGACTCATCAAGGAAATCAACGCCTCTTTGAAAAAAATGAAAGCCGACGGCAGGTATGAAAAAATCTATAAAAAATGGATTAAAGAAGAACCGGCAAAATAGAAAGGACCGCGGGATGAGCAGGCATGCTCATCCCCGTTTTATAAGGAGTGACATAGATGAACTTTTCAATTTTAACGGAAAACTTCGATATGTATATGGACGGTTTCCTGCACACATTGCTTGCGAGCTTCATCGCGCTGGCAGGCAGCTTTGCGCTGGGCGTTCTGATCGCAGTCATGAGAATCACGGCTTTCAAACCCCTTCAATGGATCGGCACTGCGTATGTGGAATTTATCCGGAACATCCCGCTTCTCCTCATCACATTCGTTTTTTATTTCGGACTTCCGAACGTCGGGCTGAGACTGGACGGCTTTCAGGCGGGAACGATTGCGCTTACGATATACACGTCCGCCTTTATCGCAGAAGCCATCAGAGCCGGAATTCAGACTGTCTCCAAAGGGCAGATGGAAGCGGCCAGATCGTCAGGCTTCACCTACAGTCAGGCGATGAGATATATCATTCTTCCTCAGGCCGTAAAGATCGTGATTCCCCCGCTCGGAAACCAATTTCTCAACCTTGTCAAAAACTCATCAATACTCGGAGTGGTGGCGGGACTCGATTTGATGTATCAGGCGGATCTCGTTTCCTCAAGCACTCTTGTCGTGTTTGATGTCTATATTTTCGTCGCGCTTTTTTATTTGATAGTAACGATCCCGCTCAGCATCGGGGTTCACTATTTGGAAAGACGTCTCGGAAAGAGTTATTAGAGAAGGAGAGTGAAAAACATGGATTTTAGCGGCGCCTATACACCTGACCATCTGCTGTTTTTATGGGACGGCTTTTTGGTCACACTTTATGTTGCGCTGATCTCCATTGTCCTGAGTTTTATTTTCGGGCTTGCCGCCGGCACTTTGCGCTATGCGAAAATTCCTATCGTCTCGGGCATTATAGCGGCCATTGTGGAAACCATCCGCAACCTGCCGCTGTTATTAATCATTTTCTTTACGTTTTTTGCCCTTCCGGAAATCGGGATCAAGCTGGAAATTACCGCGGCCGCCATCACGGCGCTGACGATTTTTGAATCGGCCATGCTGTCAGAAATCATCAGAAGCGGTTTGCAATCCGTTGACAAAAGACAGATTGAAGCGGCGCGTTCTTCAGGACTGACGTACACGCAGACTCTTTTTCTCGTCGTCATGCCGCAGGCGCTCAGGCGTATGGTTCCTCCGATCGTGAGCCAGTTTATCTCCTTATTAAAGGATACGTCACTTGCGGTCGTCATCGCTCTGCCCGAACTGATTCATAACGCGCAGATCTTAAACGGACAAAGCGCTGACGGAGGGTATTTTTTCCCGATCTTTCTGCTGGCGGCCCTGATGTATTTCGCGGTCAATTACAGCCTGTCTCTCGCGGCCAGACGGCTGGAAGCGAGACAAACGTAAAAAGGATACTTCCGAAGAAGTATCCTTTTTTCTGCTTAAAACATTTTCATGACTCGTCTTCTCATCCGTTTCATACCTTTTTTATTCAGCATATCGGACTGAGAAGCCATACGATACATAACGGCTCCAGCTCCTAAAGCCAACAGAGAGGTCATTGTTCTGCCCATCGCGCGTATCTCCTTTCAACTTTAAAAATTGATACTGCGTTCGTCTTCAGAAAACAAATCATCAAGACTGCTTAATGTGCCGTCTTCCTCTACTTGATGTGTCGCAATTTTGCCTTTGGCCACCGTCAGCTCAATGAAGCAGCCCCAGCAATAGTATTGGTTTACGCCGATTTTGCCGATATCTTTACTTTTGCAGTTCGGACATACAAGCACAGACTACACCTCTTATCCGTTCAGGACGATGCCTTCTTTCCCCGCTTCAATAAGCGTATCGGCGGCGCGGCGCACTTGGCGTCTGCCAGCCAGATCTGAAAAGAAGCCGTCCGAGAGTTCATATGCTACGATTATGCCCTTGTCCAAACAAAAGTATACATCTTCCAGCAAACCGAACATTTCACCATCGGGCGATTTCACCGGCTGCATTTTAATCTGTTCAAAGGTGAAACAGCTCTTCGGCAAAGGCTGCAAATGAGCATGACCGGCAGCTACGGCTTCTTGTTCCATCTCTTTTATATCACTTGCCTCTAAAAAAAGATGGCGGTTGTGAAACAGGCGTTTCTGCTCCAGCACGAAACCGAGAAACCGGCCGTCCAGAGAGAAACATACATCCGATATCATCCCGAGACTGCGCCCGGTGTTTTCGTCATATACTGTTCGTCCTTCAGCTGCATGGCATGTTCTCAAAGTGTGATCAACCACCTTTTGTTGAACACGTATAGGTTTTGCCAAGAAGCCGGGCAGCATACTTTGAAATGACTTCCACAGGCGAAAACCCGGAGCATGTTTATGATCCGGGTTTTATTTACGCTTTTTCTTCCATAAAGTCAAACGGCGTGATGCCTTCCATTCCGATGTTCGCAT
Source organism: Bacillus sp. JNUCC-22 (assembly GCF_018861275.1). Taxonomy (NCBI): domain Bacteria; kingdom Bacillati; phylum Bacillota; class Bacilli; order Caryophanales; family Bacillaceae; genus Bacillus; species Bacillus sp. JNUCC-22. The sequence continues at coordinate 2,591,485 of NZ_CP076408.1, forward strand.
CATATACACTGAACGGCAGCTCTTTTTGCAGGGCGGCCAGTTCTGCATCCATCTCTTCAGTCTGCTCTGTGAGCCTGTTTTTAAGCGACGTCTGTCTGACGGTGGCATCATTGTTTTTGACGCCCCATTCAAGCGCTTCTTCTTCTCCGCAAAGAATCAGAAATTTTTTCGCCCTTGTTATGGCGGTATAAAGCAGATTTCTCCTGAGCATTCGATAGTAGCCTTTGACGACAGGCAGGACGACAATCGGGAATTCGCTTCCCTGCGACTTATGAATGGAACAGCAGTAAGCGTGGGTAAACTGGCTGAAATCCTTTTTCGTAAAGGTGATTTCGTTGCCGTCAAACGAGACGACGACCATGTCTTCTTTTTCCGTATTTTCTTTGGCATAAAAAATGGACACAATTTCGCCGATATCGCCGTTAAACACATTGTTTTCCGGCTGGTTGACAAGCTGTAATATTTTATCGCCCGTCCTGTAGACGACATCACCGAATTTCAGCTCCCGCCTTTTTTCTTTCGGCGGATTCATGATGTCTTGAAGAAGCATATTCAGCTCGTTAATTCCCGCTTTTCCCCTGTACATCGGGGCAAGCACTTGAATATCCCTGGAGGTATACCCCTTTTTTAACGCGTTCGAGACGACCTGATCCACGACTTCTTTAATCTGTGAAGAATTGCAGCGGATAAATGAGCGGTCCTTTGTCGGCGCGGTCAGCCCCTTTGGAAGCAGTCCTTTTTTCATATCATGCGCAAGTTCCACAATGGATGATCCTTCAGCCTGACGGTAAATATCTGTCAGGCGCACGGTCGGCAGCACCTCAGAAGCCAAAAGGTCTCTGAGCACCTGCCCCGGTCCTACAGAAGGAAGCTGGTCTTCATCACCGACGACAATGAGCTGAATGTGCTTAGGAAGCGCCTTAAACAAATGGCTGGCGAGCCAGATATCGAGCATGCTCGCTTCGTCTATAATGATCAGTTTCCCTTCAATCGGCTGATCTTCATTGTAGGTAAAGCCTTCAGCGCCATTCCAGCCAAGCAGCCTGTGAATCGTAACAGCCGGCAGACCCGTAGATTCGCTCATCCGTTTTGCGGCTCTTCCCGTCGGCGCGGCAAGCAGCACCGGGAACGCCTCGTCTTTTTTATAATCACCGGGGTCAAGCGATACTCCGTGCAGTTCACTGTATAATTCCACGATTCCTTTAATAACGGTCGTTTTCCCCGTCCCAGGTCCTCCAGTCAGTAAAAGCATCGGTGAAGACAGCGCTTTTTGAATGGCATCCTTTTGGCTTGGTGCGTATTGAACATTCATCCGTTCTTCCAGTTCACCGAGCGCAAGCAGAAATTCCGATTCAGGAAATTGATCGGCATACTCCGTCTGAGCCGCAATGTCGAGCACGCGTTTTGCGACATTTTGTTCGGCGTAAAACAAGGACGGAAAATAGCAGCGCTCTCCTTCAATGACGATATCCTTACTCTCCCCGAGGGCGATGATGCCGTCAGCCGCATCCATCTCCGTGACGCGGCCGCCTTCAGCTGACTGATTCAGAAGCGTTTGCGTATTGATAATCAGCTGCTTTGTCTCTATGTACGTATGGCCTTCTGAAAGACAGGTCGATTCAATCGTATATAAGATTGCCGCTTTGATCCGCTCCGGGTGGTTTCCTGACAGACCCATTTTTCCGCCCAGCTCGTCAGCTTTCACAAAGCCGATGCCTTCAACGTCTTTTACAAGCTGATAAGGATTTTCCTGAATTTTCTCCAGGGTTTCCGTTTCGTAGGCCTGATATATTTTCATTGATAGCTGGGGCCCGAAACCGTATTGGTTCAGAGAGATCATAATCTGCTCAAGCCCCTGATGCCGCTGCAGCTCTCCGGCAAGCTTATCCGCTTTCTTTTTCGACATTTTCGGCACATCGTAAAGCACCGACGCATCCGTCAGAATTTTATTGAGCGCGCCGTCTCCGAGCTTTTTGACGATTTCTTCCGCCGTTTTTTTTCCGATTCCTTCAAACAGATCACTTGATAAGTAGTGAATGATCCCTTCTTTTGTGGTCGGAATTTCTTTTTTAAAGTGTTCAGCCTGAAATTGCAGGCCGAATTTAGGATGCGTGGCGGTTTTTCCATAAAATGTGTAGGTCTCATCTTCTTGCAGCAGAGGGAAGTAGCCCGTTACGGATACGACCTTGTCTTCGATCGCCTCAGACGTTTCTGCAACTTTGACTTTCAGCACTGTATACAGGTTGGTGTCATTATGATAAATGACCGTATGAATGACGCCTTTTACATACGGCTGTTCTTCGATGTTCAGCTGATCCACGAGCCTTCCCTCCTTTTGTTATGACTGGGTGATAAGCTGTTTCGCATGAAGCGCAAGCATATGATCAGGCTGTATGCCGATTGCGCCTTCCAGCATCTCAAGCGCCTTTTCACGATTTTCTTTGTACGCGTAAGCGACTCCGGCATTATAAAATGCGTCCGCGTGGCTTGGGTCCTGCTCGATCACCGTCTCAAACTGCGCCAGAGCTTCATCCAGCATTTCTTCATTTGCGAGGCACATTCCGAACTGGAAGCGTGCTTCCGTGTCATTTTCGTTTAATTCAACGGCACGCTGCAAATACGGCAGCGCAAGCTTCGGCCGCTCTAATTTAACGAGAACGGTCCCCAGCATATAAAACAAATCTCCGTTTTCCATTCCGGAGCGAAGCGCTTTTTCAAACATATCCTTCGCTTCGGAAAACGATTCTTTCATCACATATACGTTTCCCGCACCGTAATAAGCGGCTGCCGCCGAATTGTCCAATTCGAGCGCTCTGTTATAGAATGCAAGCGCCCGTTCGAGTTCGTTCACAGAAGAAAGCAAATTTGCGAAGTTGATATACGGCACCGGATCTTGCCCGTTTTCCTCAATCGCTTTCGTAAAAGCCTCTGCCGCTTTTTCAAAATCGCCCTCCTGCATGGCGTCAATCCCGATTTTATTATAATCCATTTTTAACTTCCTTTCGCTAAAAAACCCCAACATGCGAGTTGAGGTTTTTTACATGTGTTATACGTACCACAGTTTTGTTCCGTCTTTATAAACGTCGTCTATCGTTCCGCCGCCGAGGCACTCTTCTCCGTCATAAAAAACGACGGCTTGTCCCGGCGTAACGGCGCGTACCTGCCCGTCAAAAATGACTTCCGCTTCATCATCACCCGTCATTTTCACCGTTACTTTGTGATCTTCCTGACGGTAGCGGAATTTCGCCGTGCATGTCATTTCGCCGCCGTCCATCAGACCGGGACGCGTCCAGCTGACATTTGTCGCCGTGATCTTATCGGAATACAGAAGCGGATTATGGAATCCTTGATCAACATACAGAATGTTTTTTTCAAGATCTTTACCGACGGCGAACCACGGCTCGCCGCTTCCGCCGATTCCAAGACCGTGGCGCTGTCCGATTGTATAATACATCAGACCGTCATGACGCCCTTTTACTTCTCCGTCCATTGTCATCATATCGCCCGGCTGAGCGGGGAGATATTGGCTGAGAAACGTTTTGAAGTTGCGTTCGCCGATAAAGCAGATTCCCGTGCTGTCTTTTTTCGCAGCTGTCGCAAGGTCCGCTTCTTTGGCGATTTCCCGCACGCGGCTTTTTTGCAGATCACCGATCGGGAACATGACTTTGCTGAGCTGTTCCTGATTGAGCTGATTCAGAAAATAAGTCTGGTCCTTGTTTTCATCCAGACCGCGGAGCATGCGCACTGTACCTGCGCTTCTGTCCACGCGGGCGTAATGGCCCGTCGCAAGATAATCCGCGCCGAGTGACAGAGCATGATCCAAGAAAGCCTTAAACTTAATTTCTTTATTGCACATGACATCCGGATTGGGGGTTCTTCCGGCTTTATATTCATCAAGGAAATATTGAAATACCTTTTCCCAATATTGCTTCTCAAAATTGACGGCATAATACGGAATTCCGATCTGGTTGCAGACCCGGATGACGTCTTCATAATCTTCCGTCGCCGTGCAAAAACCGTTTTCGTCCGTATCATCCCAGTTTTTCATAAAGATTCCGATTACATCGTAGCCCTGCTCCTTCAGCAGAAGGGCCGCCACGGAAGAGTCCACGCCGCCGGACATGCCGACTACGACTCTTGTATCCTCCGGCCGTTTTTCCATTTGCATTCACTCCATTAAAAACGTAAGTCCGCCGTTTTAAGCAAGCCGTTTAACGACGGCGGCAAGCTTTTCGGCGGCTGTTTCGATTTGTTCCGCCGTATTGCCGAGGCCGAAGCTGAGGCGGATTGACGAAGTCAGCCTGCCGCTCTCACTTCCGAACATGGCCGTAAGCACATGGGACGGAAGAACGGATCCTGCCGTACAAGCAGATCCGCTGGAGACGGCAACGCCTTCCATGTCAAGATTGACCAGCAGCGCTTCCACCGGCACACCGGGAAAGTAAAGGTTTAAAATATGAGGCAGGCATTTCTCGGCATCTCCGTTCACCTCCGCTGTGACGCCGGATTTTTCCAGCGTGCTCATGATAATGTTCTTAAACTCCTTATACTTCGCTGTTTTCTCTTCCCTCTCACGGTTTGAAAGGACGACCGCTTCTTTTAAGCCGGCGATGCCCGGTACATTTTCCGTCCCCGCGCGGCGCTTTCGTTCCTGCTCTCCCCCGAGAAGAATCGGTGACAGCTTCACCTCTTGATTTACATATAAAAAGCCTGTCCCTTTAGGCCCGTTAAGCTTGTGACCGGAAACAGACAGCATGTCAATTCTGCTTTTTTTCACGTCAATCGGCATATAACCGAATGCCTGGACGGCATCTGTGTGAAAATAGGCCTGATGCCCGCTTAACAGCTCTCCGATTTCGTCAATCGGCTGAATGGTACCGACTTCGTTATTGCCATACATGACGGTAACAAGGATTGTATCATCACGGAGCGCTTCTTTCACCTGATTTGCACTGATCCGTCCTGAAGGGCCGGGGATGAGGTATGTCACCTCAAAGCCGTCTTCTTCCAGCTTTTCGCAGGCGTGCAACACAGCATGGTGCTCAACAGCGGTCGTAATGATATGCTTTCCTTCATTCTTCCGGGCGGCAGCCGTTCCGAAAATCGCTAAATTATCAGCCTCCGTGCCCCCGCTTGTGAAAATAATTTCCTGTTCTTTCGCACTGATTTCGCGCGCGATGTCCGCTCTCGCTTCATCGACCCATTTCCGGGATTCTCTTCCGAATGAATGAATGCTTGACGGGTTGCCGAAACTGCCGAAGAAATGGGGCTTCATCTCTTCGAGCACACGCTCATCCATCGGGGAAGTCGCGGCATGATCTAAATAAATCCGTTCCATTGTCTGTACACCTCTGGTTTAAATATAGAACATATAAGCTTCCTGCTCGCCGTCCGTGTAGCTCGCAAGGTCTTCTAACGTCGTGCTGTCCAGCACGTCTTTTACAGCGTCGCGGATGCGGATCCATAACTCCCGCTTGGCAGGCTCTTCATCCTCAAGCACTTCTACCGGGCTGATCGGCCCTTCCAGCACTCTGATAATATCTCCGGCCGTTATCTCTTCAGGCTGGCCCCCGAGCACGTAACCCCCGTAAGCGCCTCTGATGCTTTTTACGAGTCCGGCGTTTCTGAGCGGTGATACAAGCTGTTCCAAGTAATGCTCAGAAAGGCTGTTTGTTTGGGCGATGCTTTTGAGCGACGTCGGACCGTCTCCGTGCTTTTTCGCCAATTCAATCATAATGGTGAGCCCGTATCTTCCCTTTGTCGATATTTTCAATATGAACACCCCAGTCAATTCTAATTGTTAATTTATACAAGTAAATGGATATGAATAATCTGTTTAGTATCTTATAGACCAACTGTTATTATAACATAACTTATCCTAATTTTCATTGAAACACGGGGCCCGCCGCAATTCGCTTTTCTAATCGTCCGTTTTCCGTTACCCTGTATATGTAAGGAGAGATGTACATGAAACCACTGGCGTATCGGATGCGGCCTGCCAATATCGAAGACATTATCGGCCAGGAACATTTGGTCAAAGAAGATAAAATCATCGGCAGAATGGTGCGTGCAAAGCACTTATCATCCATGATCCTGTACGGACCGCCGGGCATCGGAAAAACGTCCATCGCCACAGCGATCGCAGGATCGACAAGCATCGCATTCAGGAAATTGAATGCCGTCATTCATAATAAAAAAGACATGGAGATTGTCGTACAGGAAGCGAAAATGTCAGGCCAGGTCATTTTAATCCTTGACGAAGTGCACAGGCTTGATAAGGGAAAGCAGGATTTTCTGCTGCCCTATTTAGAAAACGGCATGATTATTTTAATCGGCGCGACAACCGCCAACCCTTATCATGCCATTAACCCGGCCATCAGAAGCCGGACCCAGATATTTGAGCTTGAACCGTTAACACCCGATCTGATCAAGCAGGCATTGAAAAGAGCGCTCACAGATGAACACCGGGGACTCGGTTCTTACAGCGTTTCGGTGGACGACGACGCGATGGATCATTTCGCACAAGGGTGCGGGGGAGACGTCCGCTCCGCTTTGAACGCACTGGAGCTTGCCGTGCTCTCCACAAAGGAATCAAGCGACGGCACGGTCCGGATTACACGGGAAACAGCGGAAGAATGTCTGCAGAAAAAAAGCTATACTCATGATAAAAACGGCGATGCGCATTATGACGTCTTATCCGCCTTCCAAAAATCGATCCGAGGCTCGGACGCAAACGCCGCCCTTCATTATCTGGCCCGTCTGATCGAAGCCGGCGATCTTGAAAGCATATCAAGAAGGCTTCTCGTGATCGCCTATGAAGATATCGGCCTCGCAAGCCCGCAGGCAGGCCCCCGGGTGCTGAGCGCGATTCAGACCGCAGAACGGATCGGCTTTCCGGAAGCGAGAATTCCGCTGGCCAATGCGGTAATCGAATTATGCCTCTCGCCAAAATCAAACTCCGCCATCTCAGCCGTTGATGAGGCGCTCAAAGACATCAGGACGGGTAAAATCGGCGATGTGCCGAAACATTTAAAAGACGCCCACTATAAAGGGGCCCAAGAGCTCGGACGCGGGATCGGATATCAATATCCTCATGATTTCGAGAACGGATGGGTCGAACAGCAATATTTACCTGATCCGTTAAAAAACAAGCAATACTATAAACCGAAACAAACGGGGAAATTTGAAGCCGCCATAAAGCAAGTGTATGAAAAACTGATGAAGCAGAAAAAATAACCGGACAAGGACACCCTATGTGTTCTTGTCTTTTTTGATACCGGCCAAAATCTTTCGTGTAAACGGCGGATTCAAATAAAAAAACAGCCTTTCCTGAAGAAGGCTGTTTTTCTTTTTATTTATCTTTAACCCGTTTAATGTCGATGTCCTTTAAGAGCTCCATAACAACATGTCCGCCCATAATCAGACCGGCCACTGACGGAACCCAGGCGTTGGAAGACGGCGGCATTTGCGCTTTGCGGATTTTCGCTTCATCATTCCCGACTTCTTTTCTGACGTCTTCACGGATGACGATCGGGCTTTCATCAGAAAAAATGACCTGTACGCCTTTTTTAATGCCCTCTTTGCGAAGCCTTGTGCGGACGACTTTGGCAATCGGATCGGTATGGGTTTTTGAAATATCAGCAATCTGAAAGCGTGTCGGGTCTGTTTTATTCGCCGCTCCCATGCTTGAAATCAGCGGAACATTCCGTTTCAGACATTCTTTCATCAGATGAATTTTATAATGAATCGTATCCGACGCGTCAATGACGTAATCGAGCGGATGCTCAAAGAACTGCTCATACGTCTCTTCCGTATAAAACATTTTTAAGGCGACGACATCGCAATCCGGATTAATATCCGCGATCCGCGCTTTCATCAAGTCTGTTTTCGGCTGTCCCACCGTCGACAAGAGCGCATGCAGCTGGCGGTTTACGTTTGTAATGTCAACATCATCTTTATCGACAAGCACGATCCGCCCCACTCCGGACCTCGCCAATGCTTCGGCTGCGAATGAACCGACTCCGCCGACGCCGAGAACGGCCACCGTGCTGTTTTTTAACGTGTCCAGCCCTTCTTTTCCAATCGCTAGCTCATTTCTGGAAAACTGATGTAACAAGAACCTCACTCCACATTCTGGTTTTATAAACTCGGCTTGTCAAAAAGCCGCTGGTTTTAGCGCACAAAAAATAAAGTCCCAATTGTGCCGTTGCAGCTTTCCTTCGTTTTGAACCCGCTCTCAGCAGGTGGGTGCCCTTTTTTAAATCTTGTAAGTCCTCTTAACGAATGAAAAGAGGCATGTACGCCATTTAAAAATGCGGGCTCCCAAATCAAAAAAATGTTCGGTCAAAACTAGGTGTACAACTAACACATCAGGACTTTATTTAACTTGTCAAAATCATATCACAGCAGATTTTGATTTTCAAGAAACAAACTGCTGATCTTTACTGTTTCACTTTTCTTTTGACAGAAAGGTGAAGTTCTTCAAGCTGGGCGTCGCTCACTTCGCCGGGCGCTTCCGTAAGAAGGCAGCTTGCGCTTGCCGTTTTCGGGAAAGCGATCGTATCTCTTAAGTTTGTGCGGCCTGCAAGAAGCATAACCAACCGGTCTAAGCCGAGCGCGATTCCGCCGTGCGGAGGGGCGCCGTATTCAAAGGCTTCAAGAAGGTATCCGAACTCCTCCTCCGCTTCTTCTTTTGTAAAGCCGAGAAGCCCGAACATTTTTTTCTGAACGTCTTTTTCAAAAATACGGATTGAGCCTCCGCCGAGTTCATAGCCGTTTAAGACAAGGTCGTAAGCCTGCGCTTTCATATCTTCAGGCGCCGTTACAATCAGGTCAAGATCTTCACGGACAGGCATTGTAAACGGATGGTGAGCCGCATAGAAACGGCCTTCCTCCTCGTCATGCTCCAGTAACGGCCAGTCCACAACCCACAGGAAGTTGAAGAGGCTTTCGTCAATCAGGCCGCGTTCTTTGCCGAGCTTTAAGCGAAGCGCGCCGAGGGATTGAGCCACAACCTCAAACTTATCAGCGCCGAACAGGAGCAGATCGCCTTCAGAAGCATCAAGCGCTTCAGCCAGTTTTGCCTGCTTCTCTTCATCAAAGAATTTCGCAATCGGGCCTTTTACGCCGTCAGCTTCAACTTTCACCCAAGCGAGACCTTTCGCGCCGTAATTTCCGGCAAAAACGCCGAGCGCATCGATATCTTTTCTGGAATAGTCGCCGGCAGCGCCTTTGACATTGATCGCTTTTACAACGCCGCCGTTTGCCACGGCTGATGAGAACACCTTAAATTCAGTATCTTTCACTATGTCTGACACGTCCGTCAGCAGCATGCCGAAGCGGGTGTCAGGCTTGTCGGAACCGTAGCTGTTCATCGCTTCTTCATATGTCATTCGCGGAAGCGGCAGCGGTACTTCAACACCTTTTGTTTCAAGCATGACTTTCGCCATCATCTCTTCCGCCAGAGCCATGATGTCCTCTTGACTCATAAAGGACATTTCGATATCAATCTGCGTAAATTCCGGCTGGCGGTCGGCACGCAAGTCTTCATCGCGGAAGCAGCGGGCCACTTGATAATACCGTTCAAAGCCCGACACCATCAGAAGCTGTTTAAAAATCTGCGGCGATTGCGGAAGGGCGTAAAATTCTCCTTCATGCACCCGGCTCGGCACTAAGTAATCACGGGCGCCTTCGGGAGAGCTTTTTGTTAAAATCGGTGTTTCAATATCAAGAAATCCGTTTTCATCCAAGAAATGGCGGATGGATTTTGTGACTTGGTGGCGCATTTGCAATGTTTGAAACATCGCCGGGCGGCGCAAATCCAAATAGCGGTGTTTTAACCGGACGTCTTCAGAAACGTCAGCCGCCTGGTCACTGATCGGAAACGGAGGCGTTTTCGCCGTACTGAGCACCGTCACCGCTTCAGCTTTGATTTCAATTTTACCGGTTTTCAGGTTGGGATTCACCGTGCCTTCTTCACGGGCAGAAACCGTGCCTTCGATATCAAGCACATATTCGTTTCTGATTGCTTCCGCTGCGGCAAGGGCTTCCTTCGATACGTCAGGGTTGAACACGACTTGCACAATACCCGAGCGGTCGCGCAAATCAATGAAAATCAAGCCGCCGAGATCGCGCCGCTTCTGCACCCACCCTTTCAGTTTGACGGTTTCGCCAATCGCTTTTTCAGTTATCTCGCCACAATAATATGTTCTTCCAAACATAGCGTTCCTCTCCTTCACTGCTTTTGATCTGCCTTTAACACTTGTATCAGCTCGTCTAACACCACTTCACGCTGCTCTCCTGTTTCCGCATCTTTTACATTGATTTTATTTTGGGCAAGCTCATCTTCCCCTAAAATCGCAATAAAACGTGCGCCGAGACGGTCAGCTGTTTTAAATTGGCCCTTCATCTTTTTATTTTCATAATCGATTTCACTTGAGATGCCCGCTTCTCTCAGTTTGTACACGAGGGAAACGGAATAATCCTTCGCTTTTTCTCCGAGCGTCACGATGTAGCAGTCAATCCCCTGATTGACGGGAAGCTCTGTTTTCTCAGCGTCAATGGCTGCCAGCAGACGTTCGATGCTCATCGCAAATCCGATACCCGGCGCTTCAGGTCCGCCGATCTGTTCAACAAGCCCGTCATAGCGGCCCCCGCCGGCAAGGGTTGTAATCGCTCCGAATCCTTCGGCATTGCTCATAATTTCAAAAGCGGTATGGTTATAATAATCAAGCCCTCTGACAAGGTTCGGATCTATTTCGAACGGGATGCCGAGATCGTTTAAGTATTGTTTTACTTTCTCAAAATAAGCGGCTGATTCTTCATTTAAGTAATCAAGAATGGACGGAGCCGTTTTCATCAGTTCATGCTCTCTGTCTTTCTTGCAGTCAAGAATTCTGAGCGGGTTTGTGTGCAGACGCGACTGGCAGTCTGAGCAAAACTCTGCGATGCGCGGTTCAAAATGTTTGACGAGCGCTTCCCGGTAGGATTTGCGGCTCTCCTGGTCACCAAGGCTGTTCAGCACAAGCTTGACATGTTTCAAACCGGCTTTACGGTAAATACTCATCGCAAGCGCAATGACTTCTGCATCCACGGCCGGATCTTTGGAGCCGATCGCTTCAATTCCGAATTGATAGAATTGGCGGAAACGCCCCGTCTGCGGACGTTCGTAACGGAACATCGGTCCGACATAATAAAGCTTCGTCGGCTGCACCGGGTTCGCAAATAATTTATTTTCATTGAACGCGCGGACTGCGGCGGCCGTTCCTTCCGGCCGAAGCGTCAGGCTTCTCCCTTTACGGTCTTCAAACGTGTACATTTCTTTCTGCACGATATCTGTAGACTCACCGACGCCTCTTGCGAACAATTCCGTATGTTCGAAGATCGGCGTGCGGATTTCTTTATATTGATAAGTGCGGCACGTCTCCCTCATAATTTGTTCGACGAACTGCCATCTGTCTGATTCACCCGGCAGTATGTCCTGTGTGCCTCTTGGAATGTGATATGCCATGTTACAGGCCTCCTTAATGTCTTTCTTCAAATAAAAAAACTCCCGCTCCTACTATACATGTATAGTAGGGACGAGAGTTATACCCGTGGTGCCACCCTAGTTGGAATGCCGAAGCATCCCCGCTCTGACCTTTAACGCAGGTTCACGTCCGCTGCCTAATGACTTGCAAAAGCGTTCAGCAGGGAACCTCCGGAGTGTTGTTTCGAGAAAGATGCAGTGCGGATCCGCTTTCAGCCCGGGACGGTTCCTCTCTTTTCCATGCATTCTGACCTACTCTTCTCCATTATCGGTTCAAAATCGTTATCATGACTTATGTACATCAATTTCTATTATAATAATGGGATTGCACTCCCCTGTCAAGTTTTATTCCGTCTGTTTTTCCTTGCGACCGCTTCTTTCGATAAGAGACCGAACTCCGTCGCCGTCTCTTCAAGAAAACCCGTCTTTTCTCTATCGCTCTGATCACTGAAGTGCAGATTTCCTTCCGCATCGTGCAGCGCGCGTCCCATTTTTGGTTGATATTTCATGATTTGCACACCTTTTCGCTGTATTTATGACTAGTATAAACAAACCATTTTATTTTTATTTAACATTCAGCAAGGAAAATACGATATTATACAAGAATGTATTTTAGTTAGTTCAGAAAGGAGGACAGCCATGAAGAAGAGAACTCTTGCTCTTATTTTATGCGGCGTCATCATCACAGCGCTTCTTCCGTCATTTCACACCGCAATCGCCGCAGAGGGAGAAGCGGTCATCGCGACAGACAAGATCAATGTCAGAGGCGGTCCCGGCCTGAGCTACGGAATAAAGGCTGAAGTAAAAAAAGGGGAAAGATACCCGATCGTTAAAGAAGAGGGAGACTGGGTACAGCTTCAGCTGAGCCCCGGTAAAACCGGATGGGTCGTTTCCTGGCTGATATCAAAAACAGCCGGGGGAGCAGACCATTCATCCGCAAAAAGCGGAACGGTCACTTCCACCGATCCTGACCTCCGCATCAGAAAAGGCCCGGGGACATCGTATGAAGTCATCGGCAAACTTCCGCAAGGCGCGCATGCATCCGTGCTGGACAAGAACAGCGGATGGGTGAACATTTCTTATCAAGGCACAACCGGGTGGGTTTCTTCCGAATACGTCACCGCGGACAACGGCGGATCGGATACGAAAGCAACTTCGGCCCGAAGCGGGTCAAAAAGCGGGACGGTCGGCGTTTCTTCATTGAATGTCAGAAGTGCAGCGTCACATGATTCAGCGATTATGACTAAATTATCACGCGGAACAAAGGTTTCCATCTTAAGTGAAGACCACGGCTGGCTGAAAATTGAAGCAAACGGTCAAAAAGGCTGGGCAGCAAGCCACTACATCATAAAGGATTCTGACTCATCGGGCAGCGCATCCGGCTCGGGAGACGGTTCTGCGGGCTCAGGCTCCTCGAAAAAAGCGTATATTGTTTACGGCGGCACCAACTTAAGGAGCTCGGCCTCGACTTCCGCTTCTATCGTAAAAAGAGCAGATAAAGGCGCAGCCTACCCGATTGTCGGCTCAAGCGGCAAATGGTATGAAGTCCGGCTTGAAAACGGACAAACCGCATATGTGGCAGACTGGGTCGTACAAACGTCAAAAAGCGGTGAGGAAACAGGCGAAGCACCTTCTCCCAACACGTCAGGCGGCAGCGGCTCACTTAAAAACAAAACGATCGTCGTTGATCCCGGACACGGAGGAAAAGACAGCGGAACGATCGGCTACTCCGGAAAGTTTGAAAAAAACGTAACGATTAAAACAGCTAAGCTGTTAGCCGGAAAATTGAGAGCGGCCGGTGCAAACGTGTATATCACCAGACAGGATGATACATTTATCAGCCTGCAGGCCAGGGTTTCAACCTCTCATTACCGGAATGCGGATGCCTTTATCAGCATTCACTATGACAGCTATGCCGATACGTCAACGCGGGGAAGCACGGCTTATTATTACAGTCCGTCTAAGGACCGCCAGCTTGCCTCAGACGTCCATTCTGAAGTAGTGAAGCGTTCCCCTATTCCTGATCGCGGCGTTCTGTTTGGCGATTATTACGTCCTGAGGGAAAATAAACGGCCTGCCATGCTGTATGAGCTCGGCTATCTCAGTCAACCGCAAGAAGAAACAATCATACATAGCGGCTCTTATCAGGAAAAAGTGACAGACGGAATTGAAAGCGGATTGGAACATTATTTTCAATCATAAAAAAAAAGCTGCCGAACGGCAGCTTTTTTATTGTTTAGAATCCATAATCAATGTAATCGGCCCGGAATTCGTCAGCTGAACATCCATCATGGCTCCGAATATTCCGGTTTCCACTTTGACTCCTTTTTCCCGAAGGAGTTCGTTCCACTTTTCATAAAGGAGCACAGCCTGATCCGGTTTAGCCGCATTCATAAAATTCGGGCGTCTCCCTTTCTTTGTTTCGCCGTAAAGCGTAAACTGGGAAACGGATAAAATCTCCCCGCCCGTATCCAAAAGCGATAAATTCATCTTGCCGCTTTCATCATCAAATATCCGAAGATTCACGATTTTATCCGCCAAGTAAGCGGCATCTTCTTCTGTATCTTCATGAGTGATGCCGACAAGCGCCATAATACCGGGTCCGATCCGGCCGGCGACAGCGCCGTCAACCGTCACACTCGCTTCTGTTACACGCTGAACAACTAATTTCATAGCAAGCTCCTTTTAGTTCATTACCCGCCGGACTGAATAGATGTCTCTGATCTGCTTAATCCGCTCGACCACTTTGTGCAGATGGTTAATGTTTTGAATAAAAATCGCCATATGAATCGTAGCGACTTTATTGCGGTCGGATTTGCCGGAGACAGAGGAGATGTTGGTTTTCGTTTCATTTACGGCTTGGAGCACCTCATTTAAAAGCCCGAGACGGTCATACCCCAAAATCTCAATCTCAACGTTATATTCTTTGCGTCTTTGAACCTGTGATTCATGCTCCCATTCAACGGGAATCAGACGTTCCTGCGCTTCATTCGTTTTGACGTTCGGACAGTCATCCCGGTGAACGGATACACCGCGCCCTTTTGTAATAAAACCGACGATATGGTCGCCCGGCACCGGGTTGCAGCATTTCGACAAGCGGACGAGAAGGTTGTCAATGCCTTTTACGCGCACACCCGCTTCCCGTTTTCTCCCTTGAGGATAATGTTTCGGCTCGGAAGTGACTTCCTGAACGATTTTTTCCTGCTCTTCCTGGTCACGCAGCTTCCGTTCTTTTTCGGTGAGCCTGTTGGCCACCTGAAGAGCGGTAATGCCGTTATATCCGACCGCCGCGTACATATCCTCTTCATTTGAGAAATTGAACTTGTCGGCAACTTTTTGAAGATTTTCGAGCGTTAAAACATCTTTCACTTCAAAATCAAGATTTTTAATTTCTTTCTCGACAAGCTCACGGCCTTTTTCGACATTTTCTTCACGGCGCTGTTTCTTAAAGAATTGGCGTATTTTGTGTTTCGCCTGGGACGTCTGCGCCAGTTTGACCCAGTCTTGACTCGGACCGTAAGAATGCTTGGACGTCAGAATCTCGACGATGTCGCCCGTCCGGAGCTTATGGTCAAGCGTCACCATTTTTCCGTTCACTTTCGCCCCGATTGTTTTATTGCCGATCTCTGAGTGGATCCTGTAGGAAAAATCAATTGGCACAGAGCCTGACGGCAGTTCAATGACATCGCCTTTTGGCGTAAATACGTATACCATGTCAGAAAACAGATCGATTTTCAGCGATTCCATAAATTCTTCCGCATCGGTAGACTCGTTTTGGAATTCCAGAATTTCACGGAACCAGGACAGTTTTTTCTCAAATGTCGCTTCTTCGTTTGCAGCCTTGCCTTCTTTATAAGCCCAGTGTGCGGCCACCCCGTATTCAGCGATCTCATGCATCTCAAACGTTCTGATCTGCACTTCCAGCGGATCGCCTTTAGGCCCGATTACGGTCGTATGCAGAGACTGATACATATTCGGCTTAGGCATCGCAATATAATCTTTGAATCTGCCAGGCATCGGCTTCCAGCACGTATGAATAATGCCGAGTACGGCGTAGCAGTCTTTAATGCTTCCGACAAGAATACGGACGGCGAGCAGATCATATATTTCATTGAACTGTTTATTTTGCAGCGCCATCTTGCGGTAAATGCTGTAGATGTGCTTCGGACGTCCTGAAAAGTCCGCTTTGATATTCACTTCTTCGACGCGTTTTTTCACTTCATTGACAACCTCTTCGACATAAAGTTCGCGTTCCGCGCGCTTTTTCTTCATGAGATTGACGATTCTGTAATATTGCTGAGGATTCAAATAACGGAGAGCGGTGTCTTCCAGCTCCCATTTGATTTTAGAAATCCCGAGCCGATGGGCCAGCGGAGCGAAAATCTCCAGCGTCTCATTTGAAATTCTCCGCTGCTTTTCCTGCGGAAGATGCTTTAACGTCCGCATATTGTGAAGGCGATCCGCCAGCTTGATCAATATGACTCTGATATCCTGAGCCATAGCGACAAACATTTTTCGATGGTTTTCCGCCTGCTGCTCCTCTTGAGATTTATACTTAATTTTACCGAGCTTCGTCACGCCGTCGACAAGCATCGCCACTTCTTCAGAAAATGCTTCCTTCAGGTCGTCGAGGGTGACATCCGTGTCCTCTACCACATCATGCAGAAATCCGCCCGCAATTGTGGAAGGGTCCATTTCCAGATCGACGAGGATCCCCGCCACCTGAATCGGATGAATGATGTACGGCTCACCTGATTTGCGGTACTGTTCGCGATGCGCGTTTTGCGCATACAGGTAAGCTTTCTCAACAAACGCAATCTGCTCCTCCGGCAGATAAGTGCGCGCTTTATCTATTACTTGCTCGGCAGTCAATACTTGTTCGTTCGCCATGGAATCACCTTTTTTAAATGTAAACTGTATTAGTTTATTATCAAGAAAAAAACGAGAGATGTAAAGGGCAGAAGTTCAAAACACCTAAAGAATCTGTCAGGATGATGAAATAATAGGAAAAAAGCACCCTGACACGAGTGCTTTTTTCCATATGCGGTTAATATTTCATTAATGTTAAAATATCGTAATCGTCAAGCTTGTCTCTGCCGTCAAGGTAAGAAAGCTCGATTAAGAACGCAATACCGGCTACAACGCCGCCCAGTTCTTCGACTAGCTTAATCGTTGCTTCGATCGTGCCGCCTGTTGCAAGCAAGTCATCAGTAATCAGCACGCGCTGTCCCGGCAGAATCGCATCTTTATGAATTGTCAGTACGTCTTTTCCGTACTCCAAACCGTAATCGACTTTAATGACCTCACGCGGAAGTTTTCCTTCTTTCCGAACCGGCGCAAAGCCGACTCCGAGAGCGTATGCAACCGGACAGCCGATAATAAAGCCGCGCGCTTCAGGCCCGACAACTAAATCAATTTCTTTTTCTTTTGCATATTCAACAATTTGGTCAGTGGCGTAACGGTATACGTCGCCTTTGTCCATCAATGTCGTAATATCTTTAAATTGTACGCCTTCTTTCGGGTAATCGGGCACAATTGTTACATATTTTTTAAGATCCATCTGTTCTATGTCCTCCTCGTACTTTCATAAGCTTCTGAACCTTGGTTCATCAGCTTATTCAGCCATTCCTTCAGCTCATGGGCTGCGGAATAATTGAGCTTCTGGTCTAATTCCATCAGCTGCTGTTTTACCTGATAGGTTTGCGAATCTGCCAAGTCGCGTTTTTTCGCGCCGCTCACGACAGACAGCACACCATCTTCTATTTTAACAAAACCGAGATCAAAAAACACCTTTGTCATGAAATTGATTGTGTCAATTGACCATCCTCTGTGTCTCGCAAGCTCTGAACCATGCTTGCCAAAGTCAAAAGCGCCCCTTTTCAAGAGAAATGCGTAAAACCACTTGAAATCATTCCGCGATGGAAATGAGGACAGGAAATGTTCTTCATGATTGATAAAAACAAAATAAATCCGTTCCGGCTTCTTTCCGTCAAGCAAATGCTGCAGGCGATCCGCTGACGGCGGCACATCCAGAAAAACGGCATATTTTCCGTCAAGCTGGAGAGCTTCCGCCTCGGATTCCGAAGTGATCCCGGCAAGCTCGCCCGACAGCTCTTTTTCACGGAGCTTCTGAGCGGTTTTTTCGTTAAAGCTGATGAGCACCCGTTTTTCCTTCGGCAGCGCGGTGACCGTGTCTTCCCACGTCCGCTTGCCCCTGATATCAAAAAGCTGCCATTCCGGCACCGCAACATCTTTAATCATCAGCTGGGGCTTCTTTCTGTTGTTCCATTCATTAATGGACATCTCGCCGACAATGGAAATCGTTGATCCGGGGACAACTCCGGCTTCAAGCTCTCCTTTGTTAAAGCCGACGCAGTCAAGGACGGCAGAATCACTTTTCACCGTCATTTTCACGTGGTTTTTATTCGCTCCGATCAGGCGCACATCATCAAGCACGGCATTTTTCACCATCACATGCGGTTTAGGGTTAAGCATGCCGAACGGCGACAGCATATTTAATTCTGTAATGCTTTCAACGGTTATGTCTTCAACGCCGCAGACAAGATCAACCTCCTGAACGGGAATAAAATCCTCTTCCGTAAGGGTTTCTTCAGCCATTTGATTAAGCCTGTCCCTTAATTCCGCCACATCTTCAGCCTTCAACGTCATTCCTGCCGCCATCGGATGCCCGCCGAAATGAGGAAGAATGTCTCTGCACTGTGAAAGGCTCGTAAACAGGTTGAAGCCTCTGATGCTTCGCGCCGACCCTTTAGCGATTCCCTGCTCCTCATCTATCCCAAGCACAACAGCGGGCCGGTAAAAACGTTCAGCCAGCTTCGATGCGACAATACCGACGACTCCCGGATTCCAGCCGGCTTTTGCCACTACAATGGCAGACGGGTTTCCGCCTTGCTGCTGAACCATTTCAACAGCCTCTTCGGTCATGGTTTTCACCATTTTCTGCCGCTCTTTATTCAGCCGGTCAATATCCGAAGCCAGTTCCTCCGCTTCAAACTGATCTTCGGTCATCAGCAGGTGGACGGCGGGATCGGCCTGTTCTATTCTTCCGACGGCATTGAGCCTCGGCGCGACCTGAAATCCGATCGTTTCCTCATCAGCTTGTCCGATATCTCCGCCGGAAAGCTTAATCAGGGCTTTGAGGCCCGGCCGATTTGTCGTCCTAAGCCTTTCGATTCCGAGTGACGCAATTAATCTGTTTTCATCATGAAGAGGCACCAGATCTGCAACCGTACCGATTGCCGCCAAGTCCAGCATAGCTTCCGGCAAAGAACCCGTAAGCGCATGGGCAAGCTTAAACGCCACACCGACGCCGGCCAATTCTTTAAACGGATAGCCGCAGCCCGGCTGCTTCGGGTGGATGATCGCAAATACGTCAGGAAGCTCGGGTCCCGGCTCATGGTGGTCGGTAATAATGACGTCTAAGCCCAGCTCTTTTGCAACTTCAGCTTCATGGACGGCGGCGATTCCCGTATCCACTGTAATGATCAGCGAAAATCCCCGCTCTTTTATGGAGCGGAAAGCTTGTTCATTCGGGCCGTAGCCTTCTGTGAAACGGTCGGGAATATAAAAGTCAACGTCCGCCGACAGCTGTCTGAGTGCCGTCAGCATCACCGATGTGCTTGTAACGCCGTCTGCATCGTAATCTCCGTAAATCATAATCGGTTCCCCTTGAGAAACCGCCAGTTTTATCCGATCAACTGCTTCCCGCATTCCCTTTAATTCATACGGGTCATAAAAGTCTGCATCCTTTGTATGTAAAAACAGCCTTGCGCTTTCGGCAGTATCAAAACCTCTTTTTACAAGCAGTGATGCCACAAGAGGTGTTATGTCCAATTGTTCTGTGAGTGATTTGACTTTTTCCTGATCCGGCTGCTGGATTTCCCAGCGCATTTTTGACGCTAACATAAATTCACCCCTCAACCACCCTATTATACTAGAGCGGACTGAGGGGTTTCAAATGTTATTCTGATCCTTTTTTCTCTTCAAGCATTTCTTCCGGCGGCGCGGCTGTTTTTTGGCCGTCCGATTCAGTCGTCAATTCAGCCTCGGATCTGTTTTCTTTCCGCAGCATTTTAATTTCGCGCTTCAGTTTCATCACTTGAAAGATACCGGCCGAAAACACGATCAGCGCTCCCATTAACACAGAGCCTAAAATGACTAAAATCAGCGGCCATTCAGCGGTTCCGAACAGATAATCAACCTCAACCGCCCGCACGTTAATGACAGCAAAGATGGCGACAATCAAAGTAAATAGTAAAGCGAATATAATAGTCCATTGTTTATTCATGCGTCTGCCCCCAATTGTTCATTCTTATCTTTTCCCCCATTTCCCCGGGAGTAAACCCCGGTCTCAGGAAATCCGGGCCGTTAATTGCTCGCGGACCAGCTTTTTCAGTCCGCTTCTTTCTCCCGATATAACGAGGGTGTCCCCTGCTTCAATTACGGTATCAATGCCGGGGCTCAGCTGTTTTTGCCGGTTTTTCTTTACGATCGCAATAATCTGGACGTTGTAATGTTTCTTGATCTCCAAATCTCCGATTGTACGGCTGACAGCCGGTGCATGAGATTCGGCTTTAAACCACTCAATGACGAGGTCATCAAGCGCAACTTCCACAGATTCCAGCGCTTTCGGCTTATACGTCATCCCGCCTAAAATAGCGGAAATCTGCCTCGCCTCTTCGTCGTTAAATTCAACGGATGCCAAGCATTCGTCATGATCATTCTCATCGAAGTAATAGAGCTCTTTTCTGCCGTCATCATGAAGAATAATACTGATTTTATCGTGATTTTTCGTAATGACTTCTACTTTCTGGCCGATGCCCGGAAGCTCCGACTCACGAACGTTCATAAGAACCCTCCTACATGTTTTTACAATGATGATTGATTATGTAAGCGTATGTCATTATAGCAAATGCAGGTTTTAAGTTCAATGCGGCCTGAAAAAACAGGCTGCCTTCTGCAAGACAGCCTGTTCCCATTTTACTCTTCGATTGATTTTTTCCCTTTAAATTCTTTGCCTTTCCATACAAGCCACAGCTGCGCGGCGATGTAAAGAGAGGAATAAACGCCCGTCAATAAACCGACCAATAAAGCGACGGAGAAGTTTGTAATTGACGATGAGCCCAAAATGAGCAGCACGACGACAACAATCACAACGGTCAAGACCGTATTGATCGAACGTGTAAAAGTTTGCTGCAAGCTCAGATTCACGATATGTTCCAGATCGGCAAATGACTTCGGCTTACGTTTTTTCATCTGCTCACGTATCCGGTCAAATGTAACGATCGTATCATTTATCGAGTAACCGATTATGGTGAGAATAGCGGCGATAAAGGTGACATCGACCTCCAGCCTGGTAATGCTGAAAAACGCGACGATAAAGAAAGCGTCATACAGCAGTGATACAATCGCGGCGACAGCCATTCTGTACTCGAAACGGATTGACACGTAAATAATAATGCCGATTGATGCAATGGCGACGGCATATAAGGCATTACGGGCCAGTTCTTTTCCGACTGTCGGCGATACCGTGCTGACGTTCGGTTCAGATCCGTATTTGTCCTTAAAGTACGTTTTGATTTCAGCGATTTTTTCTTTAGATGGCTCTCCGACAAACCGGGCCGCGGCAACATGGTTCTCTTTACCAGAAAGCACGATGTTTTCCGGTTCCATGCCGAGAGAGTCAAAGTCTTTTTCAACCTGCTGCGCCGTCAATGCATGATTGCTCTGCACGTCAATCCGCGCACCGCTTGCAAAATCGATTCCCAGGTTGAGCTTAAAGACCAGTAAGATGATAATTCCCGCAACGGTTACAGCGCTTGAGAAAATAAAGAAATATTTTCGCTTGCTCGTGAAATCCCATTTTTGGAATGCCGTATGCGGTTCAGTATTTTCATCCGTTTTTTGAATGTCCATAATATGTTTTTTCTTGACGCCGAACCAGCCTTTTTTCCGGTCAAGCCATCTGCTTTCCACGAGAAGGGAGAGCAGGAATCTTGAAAGGAAGACAGCTGTAATAAAGCTTGTCAGAATTGACAGAATCAGCATCGTCGCAAACCCTTTTACAGAGCTTGTCCCGAAAATAAAGAGCACGACCGCTGCGATGATCGTTGTGATGTTCGCATCGAAAATCGTCGCGAATGACCGTCTGTTCCCTGAACGGAAAGCTGAGCGGACGGATTTGCCGAGTTTCAGTTCTTCTTTTATCCGTTCATAGGTGATGATGTTGGCGTCAACCGCCATCCCGACACCCAAAATGAGCGCCGCAATACCCGGAAGCGTCAGCACCGCCTGCATCCAGTCAAACACTTGAAGCGTAATATACACGTATACAGAAAGCGTAATTACCGCTATGAGTCCAGGCAGTCTGTAATAAAGCAGCATAAATAAGAAAACAATTGCAATACCGATGATGCCGGCCTCTACCGTATCATGCAAAGCCTGCTGTCCGAATTGCGCCCCTACTGAAGTAGAGTATTTTTCGGTCAGCTTCACAGGCAGCGCGCCCGCGTTTAAAATATTGGCCAAGTCCTTCGCTTTTTGAACGGTGAATTGACCTTCAATCGTGACATCCTTCGTGTTTAATTCCTGGCTCACATTCGGAGCGGATACATATTTCGGATGTTTTTTGCCGACTTCTTTTTTAAATGAATCACCTTTTTGGTAATCAAGCCAGATCACAAGCTGATTATTAGGAGCCATTTTCTTGACTTTTTTCGTCACTTCTCCGAACTTATCCGCATCCTTCAGCTTAACGCTGACAATCGGTTCGTTCGTCGTCGGATCAAAGGTTTGCTTCGCGCCGTTTTCCACGAGATCAGAGCCGTTTAAAAGCTCTTTATCATTCGTATCCCTGAAGGAGAGCTGCGCTTCCGTTGACAGAATTTCGCGCGCCCTGTTCTGATTCGTGACGCCCGCCAGCTGTACGCGGATGCGGTTATTTCCTTCAATCTGAATGTTCGGCTCGCTTACGCCGAGAACGTTAGCCCGGCGGTTCAGCGCCTGCACCGTGCTGACGAGCACGTCTTTTGTGATTTTATCGCCTTTTTTGACGGGCTGCACATCGTACAGAACTTCAAACCCGCCGCGCAAATCCAATCCTAACGTAATATTATTGGCAGCCGGTTTTGTAAAATACCCCAGCCCTGTGCCGATTAATAATACGATCAGGAAAAACGCAATCAAGCGTCCTTTTTTCATTATGTATTTCCTCCTTAAACCTATGCCGTCAAATCATTATCTCAGCAGTTCATCTAAAGCTTCCTGACCCTCATCGCTTTCCAGCCAATTAGACGACTTAAAAGCTTCGACGGTTGCATAGTTCATAAAATCGCCAATTTTAACTGATAAAATATTGCCGGCCAATTCATACAGCGGCAGTTCCTTTTTCTGTTTCCACTTTTTATGTGTTAAGTATGACCATAAACTCTCGTGCTCAACATCATCGTATCCGAGGATTTTGAACTCTTCAAGTTTACTGTACAAGAAAGGCCGCAAATGATCTTTGTACATTTCGGCGGGATGTTTCTCCACTGGGCGCTCGCTCCTTTTTCCATTTTTCTCGAAGACTTGTCATGCTCGGACGACATCGGCGCATATCTTTATTGTATATGATTCCAGGTAGTTTGAGAAGGCAGGGGTTTATAAAATGGCAAAACAGACTTTTTTAAGGGGCACTCTTATTCTCATCGCAGCCGGGATGGTTACGAGAATGCTCGGCTTTGTCAACCGGGTGGTTATCGCCCGGTTTATCGGTGAAGAAGGGGTCGGTTTATACATGATGGCTGCCCCGACATTTTTCTTGGCCACCACTTTGACTCAATTCGGCCTCCCCGTTGCCATCAGCAAACTTGTCGCTGAAGCAAGCGCGCGGGGGGACCGGCAGAAAATGAAACACATTTTAGTGATGTCGCTTACCGTCACCGGGATATTAAGTCTCATCTTCACGCCGCTGTTTTTATGCTTTGCGCCGATTATGTCCGAAACGATGCTGACGGATCAGCGCACGGTTTACCCGCTTCTGGCGATTACGCCCGTCGTGCCGATTATCGCGATCTCCAGCGTGCTGCGCGGTTACTTTCAGGGCAGGCAGAATATGAACCCGCTGGCGTTTTCCCAAGTGCTTGAGCAGATCGTGCGGATTTCACTTGTCGCGGTCTGCACGACGGTGTTTCTGCCGTACGGGATTGAATATGCCGCAGCCGGAGCTATGATTTCGTCTGTCATCGGGGAGCTTGCCTCTCTTATTTATTTATTCATTTGTTTTAAAGCAAATAAAACAATCAGAATCAGAAAACAATTTTTCAAGTCGATCGCAAATGGAAAAGAAACCTTCCGCCAGCTGATGAGCGTGTCGCTCCCGACAACCGGAAGCCGCTTCATCGGAAATTTATCTTGGTTTTTTGAACCTATTGTCGTCGCGCAGAGCCTTGCGATTGCAGGAGTGGCCACCGCTGCCGCCACCAGCCAGTACGGGGAGCTGACCGGATTTGCCATGACGGTCTTGACGCTGCCCAGCTTTATAACCTATTCTCTGTCAACGGCGCTTGTTCCTGCGATCAGTGAAGGAATGGAGCAAAAAAAGCTGCAAGTTGTCGAATACCGTCTGGAACAGGCGATGCGGCTGTGTCTTTTAAGCGGAGGCATTTCGGTGGTTATTTTATTCTCTTTCGCTGATGAACTGATGTCCGTCATGTACGGATCAACTAATGCGGCGGTATTTGTTAAAGTGATGGCGCCGTTTTTTCTGCTTTACTATTTTCAGGGGCCCCTTCAGGCGGTGCTGCAGGCTCTCAATTTAGCCGGGGCCGCCATGATGAACAGTTTTATCGGCGCCGCTGTCAAAACTGGTCTAATTTTTGTTTTGGCGACCAGGCCTTCCTTGGGCATCATGGGCGCCGCACTTGCGATTGTAACGGGGATGGTCCTTGTCACCCTGCTGCATGCGGCCACCGTAAGCAAGGTGCTTCCGATCAGCATTAAAATAAAAGAATACGCGCTCTGTTTTGCCGTCATATTCATTTGCGGCTATGTCAGCCGCATCATCAAACACGCCGTTCATTTTTCAGGGTCAGAGGCTGTTAATCTCACAGGCTGGATTGCAATGACCGCGATTTTGTACATTGCGCTTCTTCTGTTATTCAGGCTGATTAAAAGGGAAGAGCTGATCCGGATTCCGGTCATCGGCAAGTTCGTGACGCGGTGAAACCGATTCATGGCTCCCCTTTTTCATCTTTAAGATCAATAAAAAAAGCGCCGTCCGTAAACGTGCAGAATGATATAACCGAAAGATCGCGATATCCTCTTTTTGCTAAATTTTTTTCGAGCCAGTGTTTATCTTTCCCGATTCTGTCCAGATGCTCGTTCTGAATGACCCCGTCAACGATAAGCGATGTTTCCATCTGCTTATCCTTATTGTTTTTCTTTTTGACGATCGACAGTTTGCCTGAAGACTCCAAAATGGCATATGACACGTCAGAGATTCTATCGATGTTATTCTCCCTCAGCTGCATAAGAAGATCGTCAAAATTGTAGCGCTGCGATCTCATCGCCCGTTCATCAATTTTTCCCTGTTTTATAATAATGGTGGGTTTTCCGTCAAGCAGCTGCCGTATTTTTTGGCTTTTGAGCGAAATAAAAGCAAGGCTTACTTGAATAATCATTAAAACGACAATCGGCACAATCGTATGCAAAAGCTTATCTTTTACATTTTCAATTGCCAATACGGCAATCTCGGCAATCATAATGGAGACGACAAGGTCTAAAATGCTCAGTTCTCCGATTTCCCGTTTTCCCATCAGTCTGAAAATCACAAGAATGATAAAATAAAGCACAATCGTACGAAACGTAATAATGAAAATATCTTCCATATCGCACCTCCAACGGTCATAGCATTTGCCATCGGCTCTGAATTATGTAAGAAACGGGCTGAACATCATGCATTTACGTCTAATTCGAACATTCAGAGAATACATTTAGAAAAAGACGGGCTCCGGCTTGTCATATATCAGGCCGCAGGGCGGAGAGGAGATAAAAATGGAAGAAACGAAACAAGTGGGAAGAGGCGTCTTGTACGGCTTAGTGGCTATCTTTGCGGTGATGCTTCTTACGAGTTTGGCGATTTCGCTTTTACTGACAGTTACCTCAATGGAAGAATCATCTTTCAGCTGGATGATCACCGCGCTTTCTTTTCTTTCTTTATTTGCAGGAGGTTTTATATCGGGCGGCAAAGCGAAGGAAAAAGGCTGGATGATCGGAGCGTTAACCGCCATCTGTTTTTCATTAATCATCTTGCTGTTTCAATATTTAGGGTTCGGAAAAACGTTTACATCCGGTCAGCTTTTGTTTCATCTCGGCTTTTTGGGAGTCAGTATGCTGGGCGGCATTTTCGGAGTGAATTTGAAAGGAAGCAGATCAGCGTAATAAAAAAAGAGCGGATTCTCCGCTCTTTTTTTGTATGTATGAGCTTCGCTGTTATTCAGCGGAAGCTTCTCTGATTGCGCGGCGGTCAAATGTTAAACGGGTGTTATCACCTGTTTTAATGACGACCTTGCTTTCATCAATTGAATCAACAGTGCCGTGCAATCCTCCGATTGTCACCACTGAATCCCCTTTTTTCAGCTCTTCCTGCATCTGGCGTACGGCCTTCTGCTGCTTTTGCTGCGGACGGATGAGCAGGAAATAAAGCACTGCAAACATTAAAATAATAGGAACGATTGTACCTAAAGTACCCATCTGTTTCCCTCCCTTCAAGAATGGTTTTATTTAGAAGCTTTTCGCATTTGGCTTATTATAGCCGTAACGCTCAAAGAACTCTTCTCGGAAATCACCAAGACGATCCTCCCGGATGGCTTGTCTGACCTGCTCCATTAAGTGTAACAGAAAATGAAGGTTATGGTAAGTTGTTAATCGAATTCCAAACGTTTCATTACAGCGGATCAAATGTCTGATGTAAGCGCGGGAGTAATTTTTGCATGTATGGCAGCTGCACTCTTCATCAATCGGACGGAAATCACGCTCATATTTGGCGTTTTTCATATTCAGACGCCCTTCATTCGTAAACACCGTGCCGTTTCGGGCAATCCGGGTCGGCAGTACGCAGTCAAACATATCCACGCCGCGGATGGCGCCGTCAATTAAGGCATCCGGTGAACCCACACCCATTAAATATCTCGGCTTGTCCTTCGGTAAAAGCGGAGTTGTAAACTCAAGCACTCGGTTCATGACGTGCTTCGGCTCGCCGACAGATAATCCGCCTATGGCATAACCCGGAAAATCAAGCGAAACCAAGTCTTTTGCACTTTGTGTCCGCAGATCTTCGTATTCTCCGCCCTGTACGATTCCGAACAGCCCCTGCTCATCTGAGCGCCCGTGCGCCTCCAGGCAGCGTTCCGCCCAGCGGCTGGTCCGTTCCACAGAGCGTTTCATGTAATCATACTCTGCCGGATACGGCGGACACTCATCAAACGCCATCATGATATCAGAGCCGAGGGCGTTTTGAATTTCCATCGCTTTTTCCGGAGATAAAAACAGCTTGTCTCCGTTTAAGTGATTGCGGAAATGAACGCCTTCTTCTTCTATATTACGAAACTTGCTCAATGAAAAGACCTGAAAACCGCCGGAATCCGTTAAAATCGCGCGGTCCCAGTTCATAAACTTATGAAGCCCGCCCGCTTCTTTTACAATGTCGTGTCCCGGGCGGAGCCATAAATGGTACGTATTGCTTAAAATAATGCCCGCATCCATAGATTTCAGCTCGTCCGGAGACATCGTCTTTACCGTAGCAAGCGTGCCGACCGGCATAAATACAGGCGTCTCAAAGGAGCCGTGGGGCGTATGGACTCTGCCCAGGCGCGCTCCCGTTTGTTTGCATTCCTTTATAAATTCATAACGTATCGGTTGTTCAGCCACTTTGTATGAGGCCTCCTGTCATTCAAATTAGATAATCAGCATGGCGTCGCCAAAGCTGAAGAAACGATATTCCTCTTCTACCGCATGACGGTAGGCGGAAAGAACATGCTCTCTGCCGGCAAGCGCAGAAACGAGCATGATAAGGGAAGATTTCGGCAGATGAAAATTGGTGATCATGCCGTCAATCGCCTTAAATTCATATCCCGGATAAATGAAGATGGACGTCCAGCCGCTTGAAGCTGTAAATACGCCGTCATGCTCGCCGGCAATGGTTTCCAGGGTGCGCGTTGATGTCGTCCCGACCGACACAATGCGCCCTCCCGCCTTTCTGACCTCGTTTAAAGAGGCGGCGGTTTCTTCCGTCATTTCATAAAATTCCGCGTGCATGTTATGCTCTTCCACATCATCCGCACTGACCGGGCGGAATGTGCCGAGTCCCACATGAAGTGTGATAAATTCAATCCGCACACCTTTTTGCTTCAGCTCGTCCAGAATCTCTTCCGTAAAATGAAGTCCGGCCGTCGGAGCTGCGGCAGATCCGATTTCTTTTGAAAAGACGGTCTGATACCGTTCTTTATCATCAAGCTGCTCTTTAATATAAGGAGGCAGCGGCATTTCACCGAGTGATTCAAGCACTTCGTAAAAAATCCCGTCATACCGGAATTCTATTTTTCTGCCTCCGTGATCAAGCTCCTCCGTGCAGACCGCTGTCAGCCGGCCGTCGCCAAATGTCAGGACCGTTCCTTTTTTTACGCGTTTCGCCGGCTTTACGAGCGTTTCCCATGTATCATTTTCTTCCTGTTTTAATAACAGAAGCTCCACTTTCGCTCCCGTATCTTCTTTTGTGCCGAATAATCTTGCAGGCAGCACACGGGTATTGTTCAAGACGAGGCAATCCCCTTCATTAAAAAAGCTTACAATCTCTTTAAATGAACTGTCCGTCAGCCCGCCCGTCTGTTTGTCGAGCACCATCAGCCGCGATGCGTCACGCTCTTTAAGCGGCACTTGGGCAATGAGGCGTTCAGGCAGTTCAAAATCAAATAAATCGACTTTCATCATTTCACCTTAATTCTGTCTATTGTTATTTCATTCTGCCGAAAAAATTAAGCAGAATGGATAGTATCACACTGATCACAATACAAGTGACAACGGGGAAGAAAAATGTAACATTTCCCTTCTTAACGAAAATATCTCCGGGCAGCCTTCCGACAAAGTGCCAGACTGCGCCGGCAATAAGCAAAACGGCACCGAGAACCATGAGAACCTTCGGAAAGTCAGTCACGGGCGGGCGCCTCCAATCGAA
Organism: Bacillus sp. JNUCC-22; assembly: GCF_018861275.1. Lineage (NCBI taxonomy): Bacteria > Bacillati > Bacillota > Bacilli > Caryophanales > Bacillaceae > Bacillus > Bacillus sp. JNUCC-22. Next base: position 2,620,245 of record NZ_CP076408.1, read on the forward strand.
AATGTTCATACACAGCCGGCGTCACGACCCGTCCCCTCGGCGTCCTCTGAAGAAATCCGATCTGCAGCAGATACGGTTCGTACACATCCTCTATTGTATGCGGTTCTTCGCCGATTGTCGCGGAAATCGTATCAAGGCCGACGGGACCGCCGCTGAATTTTTCGATCATGCCCATCAGCAGCTTATGGTCGATATGGTCAAGGCCGAGCGCATCGACTTGAAGACGTTCGAGCGCGTCGTGAGCGATTTCTTCCGTGATGCGGCTGTCGCCGAGCACCTGGGCAAAATCTCTCACCCTTCTGAGCAGACGGTTTGCAACCCGCGGCGTTCCCCTTGACCGTCTGGCGATTTCCAGAGCCGGGGCTTTTTCGATATCCACTTCAAAAACGTCAGCCGTTCTTGACACGATATCTGTCAGCTCTTCCTGCGTATAGTATTCAAGGCGCGACAGCACCCCGAACCGGTCTCTGAGCGGTGCGGTCAATAATCCGACCCTTGTCGTCGCTCCTACAAGCGTAAAAGGGGGAAGGTCGAGACGGACGGAGCGGGCGGACGGGCCTTTTCCAATGACAATATCAAGGCAGAAATCCTCCATCGCCGGGTACAGCACTTCCTCAATTGAGCGGTTCAGCCTGTGAATTTCGTCTATAAACAGCACATCCCCTGGTTCGAGCGCCGTCAAAATGGCTGCCAAATCCCCCGGTCTTTCGATGGCGGGACCTGACGTCGTCCGCATCTCCACACCCATCTCATTGGCCACGATAGACGCAAGCGTTGTTTTCCCGAGACCCGGAGGCCCGTATAAAAGAACGTGGTCCAGCGTTTCCTGCCTCATTTTCGCCGCATCGATAAACACGCGCAGATTTTCTTTCACCTTCTTTTGGCCGATATACTGGGCGAGATTCTGCGGCCTGAGGCTTTGCTCGATTATTGATTCATGGCTGTCTGCTTCACTTGAAACGAGCCGTTCATCCATGAACATCACCTTACTTTAATAATTTTTGCAATGCTTTTTTCACATATTGATCTGTTGAAAGCGCCGTTTCCTCTTTTAAGTGAGGAAGCACTTTTTTAATTTCTTTTTCGGCGTAGCCGAGAACCCGGAGCGCTTCAAGCGCCTCGTCAAGCGCCGTTTCAGCCTCTTGTTTTTCAATGCGCGCTTCATGATTGAACAGGTTGTCAATCATTTCAGGCACGACGTCGGCCAGTTTGCCTTTCAAATCAAGAATAATCTGCCGCGCCGTTTTTTTGCCCACACCCGGAAATTTCACCAAAAAGGCTTCATCTTCCTGTTCGATCGCTTCGATGACGGCTCCGGGATCACCGGATCCGAGGATGGCGAGCGCCCCTTTCGGCCCGATGCCGGTGACGTTCAGCAGCTTTGTGAAAAGCGCTTTTTCTTCCCGGGTTGAAAAACCGTACAAAGAAAAGGCATCTTCTTTTATATGATGATACGTAAAAATGGTCTCTTGATTGCTTACCTTATAAATAAACGGATTCGGAGTGAAGACCTGATAGCCGATTCCGCCGTTTTCAATCACGATGTATTGGGGAGATACATAATCAATCGTCCCCTTCACGAATTCAATCACACCTATTCACCTCTTTGACTGCTTATCATTGTAACACAAAAACAGCCAAAGTCTTATAGAAAAGTTAACGTATGTTCGCTTTGACACCTTCCATTCAGAAAAAAAAGACATGTGTCACATGTCTTGCGTCATAGTCAGCCGCTGTAAGTCTTAATATGATCGATCACGCTCTCAAACTCCGCTTTTGTCCTGTACGGTATGCCGTGTTCCAAGTGCTTTTGCAATCGGCTTTCCAGTCTTTCTATATCAATCTGGAAGAAAGATTGAATCGGCTCGGCCAGCGATCCGGGACGGCCGTGAAAAGTGGAGATGACGCCCCCGTCCGTGACGCCGATATAACCGTTAACCTTACTGAGCGGAGAAATGTCATCAACATGCTTACGGAAAAGGACGAAGCCTTTTTTCTGCTCAACGAGCGTCCAGCCGGCATATGCGGCCCAAAAATCCTCCATCGCCAAAACGGTTTCATCCGTATGTTCGATGCCGACATCACCGTCTAGATAGACCTTTTCCAGCTGGACGTGCACCCGAAGCGGCCCGTAATGCTCAACCTCCGCCCCGTATGCGCCTTTTCCTCCGCAAATCAGGACTGCAGCCGATAAGACAAGCATAAACAATAGACGAGCACCGCAAATTCGTTTCACCAATAACACCTCTTTATTCAATCAAACTCTTGATGCTAGTTTGACCAAAGATGCCGGTGCTTAACCGTTTTCTTTCATTTGTCTGTTTCAGCCGAAAAAAAGCAGCTCTCTAAATGAGGGCTGCTGCGATGATTATGCCCGTCCGGCTGAAATCAGTTTCATTTGTCCGGGCGTCAGTTTGAGCCGGTATCCCCTTACGGTCAGATACACAGTTTTTGCTCCGCGGCTTTTGTCATGCTCCGTTTTTTTCATCCCGGCCCCTCCGTTACGTTTTATTACTTTTATGTTAACACCGCAATATAAAGAGCGTTTTAAGAATATGTAAAGAAATGATGAAGCTTTATCCATAAAAATACTGCCGGATGAAATCATCCGGCAGTCCCGTTTAACGGCTGTTTCTGTTCATGTCTTGCAGCTTTGTAAAAGTAGCGTTGTCGGTAAACACTTGAATTGTACGGCCGTCCGCGAATTTTTTGGCCGCATGTTTGACATGTTTATCATCATTTTTCGTAAAAGGATGATTTGTTCTGACGGCAATGACGACTCTCGTGTCAGTCACGATGACCTGACTATCCTGTACGCCGTTTACTTTTTTCACGCGGTTTGCAACTTTTGCCGCCAACCTGATGTTTTCGGCGTTGTCATACCCATTATAAGACATTGCTGCCGGCGGCGTATTGACATTTCGGCCGTTATATGTGCCGTCCGTCGTTAACGGAACCCCGTCATTAGGCGCGTACTGGTCGGACACGTTTGTCGTATTATGACGGCCGTTTCGGTTTTCCATCATTTCAGAAACGGGTCCTTGATGGTCCATTCCGTACTGGCCTCTGCCGTTACCATTATCATTCGAATAATATCCGACCGGACGTGTTGACTGGTTGTAGCGTCCGTCATTCATGGCATTATTTGCTCCGCATGCCGTTAAGCTTGCCGTCACGGCTAAAACGCCCGCGATCGTCATCAGTTTTTTACCCAATGGAAAAACCCCCCGTGGATTCATCGCTGTTTTGAGCGTTTTCCGCTCATGTTTAGGATGTGCGGCGGGCGGCGGGTTTAAGCTTGTCAGTTATGTCCATTCCTCAGTTGGACATAAAAAAAGGAACGACATACATCGTCCCGAAACATTAATCTTCTTCTTCCTCCGGCCGTCCGAATACTTGATTTGGACTCGGCTGATTCGGCGCGGCACTAGGATTTGCTCCGCCGTAAGGCATAAAATATCCGGCGTTTGCACCCATATTCGGATACGGCTGCACAGGCATATTTGCGTGATGGTGATGTGAACCGTGGTGATGGTGGTGGTGATGATGTGAATCATGGCAGCCGCAATCATCATCCTTATATTTTCCATCATGATGAGGCGCGTTTGCGTAATGTGACGAATATCCGCCGTAATACGGCATTTGACCGTACGGAGCACCGCCGAAACCAGATGCAGAACCATCATAATGCTCTGCATTTTCATGGGCCTGGTTTTCATATTCACCGTAACCCGCTTGCGGCCCAAATCCCGGATGATGGAATCCGTACGGTAACGGCATCGGCATTACCGGAAAGCCTCCAAAACCTCCTCCAAAACCGCCGAAACCTCCGCCTACCGGGAAGCACGGATGGCATAGTCCCGAACCCGGCAGCATCGGTGTCACCGGAACCGGACAAGGACAAGGCATGCACGGCATCGGGTAATGCATAAAAGACGGTTCAACGGCCGGCATATTCGGATACGGGACATTCGGAATGTTTGGCATGTTCGGCAGATGATAAGCGGCGTTTTCTTCTTCCATCTTTCCGGCTTCAGGCGCCTTTGGCATATTCGGGTAATTCGCGTTTTCCATGTTGATCATTTCCTCCTGTTGTGGAATGTTATTGTCATGCTCTTTTTCTTTCGGCTCGACAAAATGTGTCACCGGTTCCTCCGGCTTAGGAGGCGACCACGGCTGAAACAGCTGATTGGACGGGTAATATTGGTTCATATCAGCTTCCGGCAGCACATTTTCATGCTTTTCAGGGATTGGCGGCACATACGGAATTGACGGCTTTGGTTCTTCCGGTATGGTGTCTTCAATGTCCACAACTGCTTTCGGTTTTTCTTTGGCATATGGATGCTCATGCTTATGCGCAGACGTTCCGAAGCCGGCCTTAGGTTCTTTTCTGACCGGAACGGCTTCTGAAGGCACCTTTATCTTCATTCCAGGCATAATTAAGTCTGGATTGCTAAGCTGATGATTCAGTTTTTTTAACTCTTCAAGATCAACTCCGTATTTTTCAGCTATTTTCCAGAGCGAATCGCCTTTTTGAACGATATGAATTTTCAACGTTTTCCCCTCCTATGCACAAAACGTGAACGGTACATTTGTCATTACAATACGTTTCTTCACACTATATGCCGATGGACTGGGCATGATGATAAAAAATTTGGGAAGGAGGGGAAATTTTTATGATTACGTATGACTCAGCATTCTGTTCAAAGCACGAAGCGCTTCTGTCCGAACCGCTTCCGGAACTTTAATGACACCCTTCGGCTCGCCTTTTTCAAGCTGCTCAAGCGACCACAATAAATGCGGCAGGTCGATTCTGTTCATAGTCAGACACGGACACATATCGGGATTCAATGATTCAATCTGTTTATCCGGATGCGAGTGAATGAGGCGCTGAACAAGATTCATTTCCGTGCCGATCGCCCATTTGCTTCCCGGTTCAGCCTGTTCGATCGTATCAATAATGTATTTGGTAGACCCGCTGTCGTCACTGAGCGAGACCACTTCCCGCGAACATTCCGGATGAACGATAATGCGGATGCCGGAATCCCGCTGCCGCAGCTGAGAAATATTTTCCTCTGTAAACTTTTCGTGTACGGAGCAATGCCCTTTCCAAAGGATAACCTTAATGTTTTCCGGATGGTCAGTAAGCAATCGGTTCTGCACCGGGTCCCATACAGCCATTTCTGTCAGCGGAATGCCAAGGTCATAGGCCGTATTTCTGCCTAAATGCTGATCCGGCAAAAATAAAATTCTCTCTTTTTGTTTAAAAGCCCATTTCAGCACACTCCGGGCATTCGAAGAGGTGACGGTCGCTCCTCCGTGCCGTCCGACGAATGCTTTAATTTCCGCCGTCGAGTTAACATATGTTAACGGAATGATGGTGTTACCGTACAGTTCTTGAAGCTCTTGCCATGCTTTGTCCGTCTGCTGAATATCTGCCATATCAGCCATCGAGCATCCGGCGCGCATGTCGGGCAAAATGACGGTTTGGTTATCATCAGTCAGCATATCAGCGGTTTCCGCCATAAAATGCACGCCGCAAAACACAATATATTCCGCCTCTTTATTTTTTTCTGCCACTTGAGCAAGCTGCAGAGAGTCACCTGCCGTATCGGCGAATTGTATTACTTCGTCTTTTTGATAGTGATGCCCCGGAATGAACAGGCGCTTTCCGAAAGCCCGTTTAATGGCGGCGACCCGCTTTTCCATTTCTCCTGTGCTCATGTCTTTATAATGGCTCGGCATCATTTCGGCTGATGCAGTTAGCACGTCAAAAATAGACATCTTAAAAATCCCCCTGTTCCGCAGCCTCAACATCCATGCTGATGTCGGCGCTTTTTACTGAATGAGTCAGAAATCCGAGTGAAATATATTGGACCCCCGTTCCTTTATAAGCGGGCAACGTGTCGAGCGTTATGCCTCCGGATGCTTCCGTTTTGATATGGCCCGGTGTCATACCTGCAAAACGCCGGACGGACTCAGGCGGACAGTTGTCAAACATAATAACGTCTGCACCCGCTTCTATTGCCTCGAGCAGCTGCTGTTCGGATTCGATTTCGACTTCCACCGCAAGCATCTGCCCCGCCGTTTTTCTTGCCCGCTCCATTGCCGCCCTTATCGATCCGCAGGCGGCAATATGATTATCTTTTATCATGATGCCGTCATATAAGCCGAAGCGATGATTAAAGCCGCCTCCGACCCGAACGGCGTATTTTTCCAGCATTCTGAGCCCGGGTGTTGTTTTTCTCGTATCACAAAGCTTAATGGACGGATCATCAAGACGCCTTTTGGCCTCATCCGTCATTGTCGCAATGCCTGACATTCTTTGTATGAGATTCAGAATGACCCGCTCCCCCGTAAGAAGAGCCGCCGCCTGGCCTTCTATTTCAGCGAGCACGTCTCCTTTTTTCATCCGTTCTCCGTCTTTTTTCAGGGAGCGGATGCGGATATCATCGTGTAAAAGCTTCCATCCTTCACGGATAACGGCTTCTCCGGCAAACACGCCGTCTGTTTTTGCGATGATTCGCGCTTTACATTGCTGATCAGAAAAAATCGCTTGTGACGTCGCATCACCCGTTCCGATATCTTCCTGAAAAAAATGAGTCAGCATTTGTTTTAGCTGCAGAATGTCCATAGTTCCCCAATCCTTTCGTTTTTTCTGATAGCTGTTCCAGATGTTGAATGAATGATTTGTTTTCCGTGCCACTCTTTCTCCGTCCCGGGAAAATCAGCGCGAAAATGAGCGCCCCTGCTTTCTTCCCGAATAAGGGCTGAGGTCACAACAAGTTGCGCAGTCTTCCATAAGCAGGATAGCTCGGCTTGTTCCATTGTGATATCCTTCACATTTATATGACGCACAGATACGTTGTTAAGCCAGGATGCCAGCGCCTGCAGGTTTTCTTTTTCCCTGACAATGCCCGCTCCGGTTGTCATTTTGGCTTGGAGCACATGAAGCGTTGTGTCCGGCACTTCTAAGATGACGTCAGATTTCTTCGGGGTTTTTTTATATCTTCCGTTTAACGGTGTTTGAGTGATATGTTCAGCACATCGTTTCCCGCTTGCCAGCGCTTCCAGCAGTGAGTTGCTCGCAAGGCGGTTCGCCCCGTGCAATCCAGTGCAGGCGGTCTCGCCTATGGCGTACAAATCAGGCACGGACGTTTTCCCCCATGTATCGGCTTTTACTCCGCCCATTAAAAAATGCATTCCGGGTGCTACGGGAATCCCGCTTTCAAGATCAACACCGGCTGTTTGACAAATTTCTGTTATGGTCGGAAAACGTTTCTTAAAATCGGCTATTCGGCTGCAATTTATAAAAACAGGATTTTCTTTCATCATTTCTTCATAAATCGCCCGTGAAACCACATCCCGGGGCGCCAAATCTTCAAGCGCGTGTCTGCCAGCCATGATCCTGCGCCCGAAGCGATCCGCTAAATATCCGCCTTCTCCCCTCACTGCTTCAGAAATCAGGCCGTACACAGTCTCGTTTTTCACAAGGAGGGTCGGGTGGAACTGGGTGAACTCCATATCCGTGATCTCAGCTCCCGCGCGGAAGGCAAGAGTGATGCCGTCTCCCGTTATGGCGGAATCATTTGTGTGATATTGGTACAGACTGCCGCAGCCGCCTGATGCAAGCACTACACAATCCGCTCTTCTGTAAGAAACAGCGCCTGAAGCATCCTTTGCGGCAACGCCTGCGCATCGTCCGTGTTCAATCAGCAGATCAACAACCGTCTCGTGTTCAATGATCCGTATGCCGTCCCTCAGCTGCTGAACCAGAAACTCAACCAACATCCGTCCGGTCGCATCTCCCCCGGCGTGCAGAATTCTCCTTTTGGAATGAGCGCCTTCCCTGCCGAGACAAAACGTTCCGTCCGACTTCGTATCAAAAGGGAAATGGCCTTCTATCAGCCTGTTTATCATGCTTTGTCCGCTTTTCAGCAAATGCCGCACGGCTGTCACGTCATTGTGTCCGCATCCCGCATACAGTGTATCGTTCACATGGGATTCTATAGAGTCATCTTTTGCATATGAAACAGCAATCCCGCCTTGAGCATAATGCGAATTGCTGTTCGTTACGTTTCTCTTTGTGATGACGGTCACTTGGTATGACGGAGGAAATGAGGAAGCACAGGCAAGGGCCGCCGTCCCCGAACCAATGACGATAATTGTTTTTTCAGACATACATCACCCTCCTGTTATGTTTACACCTGTCTTGACACCTATATTTACACAACGATAAAATAAACTCAAGCTTTTTTTAACATAAACGGATAGGAGACGGGCTGTATGATTTATCTTGATTACGCGGCGGGAGCGCCTTTAAGCAAAGAAGCCGCGAAAGTCTTTCAGCATCTCAGCACAGAGGTATACGGCAATGCAAGCAGCCTTCATGACGCCGGAGGAAGAGCGGCGGACGTGCTGGAATATTGCAGACATTCTGCAGGCAAATTGATCGGCGGAGCGGCAGACGGCATTTACTTTACAAGCGGCGGAACGGAAGCGAACATCCTGGCCGTCCAATCATTGCTGCACGGCCTGCCCGATCACAAAAAACATTTTATTACGACCGCAATGGAACACCATTCGATCCATAATGCCGCGGCGTTTTTAGCTGACCGTGGAATTGATGTCACCATCATATATCCCGACGAAAACGGCCTTATAACCGAGGACATACTGGCGGCTCATGTCCGTCCTGACACGGGGCTCGTTTCCATACAGCACGCCAATTCAGAAACCGGCCTCATCCAGCCTGTGAATCGTCTGGCCGCTTTTCTTCACCAGAGAAACATTTTGCTGCATTGCGATTGTGTTCAAAGTTTCGGCAAACTGCCGATTGATGCGGATCAGGCGGGAATCGACGCCCTTTCCATCTCCGGTCATAAAGTATACGGCCCGAAAGGCACCGGGGCTGTTTACATTCGGCCCGGTGTCAGCTGGAACCCGGTTTATCCGCATACCGTGCATGAAAACGGGTTCAGGCCCGGTACGGTGAATGTGCCGGCCATCGGCGCTTTTACCGCTGCTGCGGAGTATGCAGTGAAACATATGGAGGAACACCGTGAGCATGCTGACAGGCTGAGGAATTATTTGTATGACCAAATTCGGCGTCAAGGCCTCCCCATTTCATTTTCAGAGGAAGAAACCGGCGGTGAATGCCTGCCCCACATTGTCGGGTGTTTTTTTCACTCCTTTGAAGGACAATATATTATGTTAGAATGTAATCGTAACGATATTTGCATCTCAACCGGGAGCGCATGTTCCGCCGGCAGCCACGGCCCTTCTTCAGCTATGAAGGCGCTGAGAAAAACCGAACGGGAAGCGCGGCAGTTTTTCCGGATCTCATTCGGAAACGAAACAACATGTGAACAGCTCGATATGCTGATACATACATTTACGGCGCTATGGGAGCAAAAGAAAGGAGAATCAGCAATTTGACAGAAGGAACGAAGCTTACTGGGGAGAAAAGACGCGACATGCTGCTTCATTGGCTGAAAGAAGCCGGCTCGCCATTAACAGGAGGCGAATTGGCCAAAAAAGCAAATGTCTCAAGACAGGTGATCGTGCAGGACATATCGCTTTTGAAAGCAAAAAACGAGCCGATTATCGCGACGAGCCAAGGCTACTTATACATCAGCATGAATGCCGGCGGCGAAAAAAATGCCGAACGGATTGTCGCCTGTCTGCACGGCCCGGAGCGGACGGAAGAAGAGCTTGCACTTATTGTCGATGAAGGCGTCACCATAAAGGACGTCATAATTGAACACCCCGTATACGGCGATTTAACCGCCGCCATAAGAGTCAGTACACGGAAAGAAGTCAAACAATTCATGGATCACATTAACTCGACAAATGCCGCTTACCTTTCACAGCTGACCGGAGGCGTGCACCTCCATACGTTAAGCGCCCCGACAAAAGAGCGGATTGACCAAGCCTGCCAAGCGCTGGACGACGCGGGTATTTTAATAAAAGATTAAAAAAAAGCCCCCTGAAGGGCTTTTTTTATATCGAATAGGATTGATATGTTCCCAGAAGCTTGACCCGGCAGCCGAGGGCTTCCATCTCTTGAACGGCACCGGGAATGAGAACCTGATCCATCGCCTGTTCAATATCAATAATAAAGAAATAGTTGCCGAGACCCGTTTTTGTCGGCCGCGATTCGATCTTTGATAAATTCAGGTTTCTCCATGAAAAAGCGGACAGCACCCTGTGCAGCGCACCTGATTGGTCATCTTGGGGAAGCGTTACCATCATCGTCGTTTTCGGCCGTGAAGACAGTTTCGCATTCACTTCGAATGAGACGTCTTTTTCAGGCGAAAGAATGACAAATCTCGTGTGGTTGTCCTGATAATCCTGAATATCCCGCTTCACGATGCTCAATCCGTATGTAGCGGCGGCCATTTCATTTGCAATCACGCCGATCGGAAGGTCCGAATGCTCACTGACATACTTGGCAGCCGCACCTGTTGACTTCGCATACTCATAAGGAACGGACGAAAAATGCCGGTGAAGAAATTTGTGGCATTGCGCAATCGCATGGGAATGAGAATAAATTTTCTCAAGCTTTTTCCACTCATTTTCTCTTGAAGGGTGAACGAGCAGATGCTGGTGAATCGGCAGCGTCATTTCCCCCACGATCGCAAGAGGCTGCTCATGAATCAAATAGTCAATCGTTAAGTTAACCGAGCCCTCCAGCGCGTTTTCCAAAGGAACAAATGCAAGATCAACTTCTCCCGCAACCGCCGCATCCATGCATGCCGGTATTGTTTGATAAGGTGCTTGTGTCACGCTGTTTTGAAAGCAGGAACTGACTGCTAGATGTGTAAATGTGGCTTCTGGCCCTAAATAACCGACTTTCATGTCTCTTCTCTCCTTACGCGCCTGACCCTAAGATCTCAACTTTTTCTATAAAATCAAATTTTCTCAGTTTATTCATTAACGTATGAATGTTTTCTTCCATTGCGGACGTACTGATTGAGAGCGTGACATTCGCCCTGCCCTGAAGCGGAATCGTCTGGTGAATGGAAAGTACGTTGCTTCCTGAGTCAGCCACCGCCTGCAAAAGCTGGGATAACGCGCCTGACCGATCCTCCAAATGAAAGAAAAGTGTGATTATTTGTTCTTTAACCATCGTGTAAAAAGGGAAAACCGCATCTCGGTATTTGTAAAAAGCGCTTCTGCTTAAATCAACTTTCTGCACGGCATCTGCAACCGATTCAGCCTTTTTTCTGTCGAGCAGCTTTTTGACTTCAAGGGTTTTCCGCATCGCATCAGGCAGAACGTCTTCACGCACTAAATAAAATGTCTCTTCTTTCACCTGCACCCCTCCCTTTTACATCAGAGAGCCTGCAACGCAAGCTCTCCGTTTTTTTAATCAATAAATTCAAATTCAAATTCCAGAAGCCGGATGATATCGCCGTCTTTAGCACCGCGTTCTCTGAGCGCTTCATCAACGCCCATACCGCGCATCTGTCTTGCAAAACGCTTGACGGATTCGTCACGGGAGAAGTCAGTCATTTTAAAGAGGCGTTCCAGGCTGTCACCTGAAAGCACAAACGCGCCGTCCGGATCACGGGTAATGTTAAATGGAATTTCTTCGTCTTCCATCGTGTACATTACGCGGTTTTCCGCCAGTTCTTCTTCATCATACAGCGGGAATTCAGGCGTTGTTTCCAGCTGGTTGGCGACTTCAAACAGAAGATCGCGGAGCCCTTCTCTCGTCACCGCACTGATCGGGAAGACAGGGTGATCATCCTGAAGCTTTTCTTTAAACGCTTTAAGATTTTCAGCCGCTTCGGGCATGTCCATTTTATTCGCAACGATAATTTGCGGACGCTCCGTCAGCCGCAGATTATATTCACTGAGCTCCTGATTAATGGTCACATAATCCTCATACGGATCGCGGCCTTCCATCGCTGACATGTCAATGACGTGAACGATGACACGCGTCCGTTCGATATGGCGGAGAAATTGGTGGCCTAAGCCGACTCCTTCGTGCGCTCCTTCAATCAAACCGGGCAGATCCGCCATGACGAAGCTTCTTCCGTCATCCGTTTCCACCATGCCCAGATTCGGAACAAGCGTTGTAAAATGATAATCGGCGATTTTCGGCTTTGCCGATGAAACGACAGACAGAAGCGTAGATTTTCCGACGCTCGGAAAGCCGACGAGACCTACGTCTGCAAGCACTTTCAGTTCAAGCACGATATAGCGCTCTTTTCCGGGCTCTCCGTGCTCTGACAGCTGCGGTGCCGGGTTGGCCGGTGTCGCAAAGCGGGTATTTCCGCGTCCGCCGCGTCCGCCTTTTGCGATGACGGCGCGCTGCCCGTGCTCAGTCAGATCGGCAATGACCTGTTTTGTATCGTCATCCGTTACGACTGTGCCGGGCGGAACTTTAACAACCATATCGTCCGCATTTCTGCCGTGCTGGTTTTTAGACATGCCGTGCTCGCCGCGTATCGCTTTGAAATGCCGCTGGTACCGGAAGTCCATGAGCGTGCGCAGTCCTTCATCAACCTCAAAAACGACGTCGCCTCCATTACCTCCGTCACCGCCGGCAGGCCCGCCTTTCGGGACATATTTTTCACGGCGGAACGCAACCATTCCGTTACCGCCGTCGCCGCCTTTTACATATACTTTCACCTGATCTACAAACATAATATCCTCCGTTCTAAACCGTAAAAAACCGCTAGTTCATTCCAATTTCGGCCACACATTCATGGCCGGTCAGCTCAAATTGCATGACATCAAAGTCCTCATACCGGGATTTGCGAAATTCATCAAACACATCTGCATTTGCAATCGTTCCATGAAAATCGAGATATACAATAAGCTGTCTGTCAGGGTGATCTGTCTGCAGCGATACGGTCAGATGATTTTCACTTTCATTGCTTACTGCCAGACCGAACAGATGAAACAGTTTTCTCATCAGGTTCGACAGCTTTTGATCATATGCCGATAAATCTTTAATTTCTCCGAGCACTTCGTATTCGAGTCTCATATAACGGGACTTCCAATTAAATGTAAGAAAGTCAAACGCCAAGTGCGGGGTTTTCAGGTTTGAGAGCTTTGATTCGTGCTTTGCATCTATGACCATTTCGTCAATAATTTCAACGACCCTGTCATACTTCTGCAAACTTAAGTTTCCTTTTATCAGCTGCAGCTTATTCATCCAATCATGACGGAAATGGCCCATTAATTGGATCAGCTCATTGATCAGAGCCGCATCGCTTACAGGTTCTTCTTGTTTCTTCGATACATCCTTCATTTTCGCACTCCCAATCGTTTAATTTCTTTTTAGGAGTCTTGATAAGTGTGTACTATGAATTATAACAGAGAAGGCTTTGTTAAAAAAACACTTGTTTTTCCTGGTTCATCATGTTCCTTTTTCGGATCGCATACAATGCGGATGCCAGGCAGAAACATTTTTGGTATCACTGCTTGGGGAACATATCCAGTGGGTATGGGAAGCTGATGTCCTCATTCAAGGCGGGGTTCACTCACGCATCCTCTGCTTTTCATTCTTGATGTTACTCCGCTTACTGCAAAAAAAACTCCAGTCAACGACCGGAGTTTTTTGTGTCATTATTGAGCTACAGGATATACGCTCACTTTTTTGCGGTCACGGCCGAAACGTTCGAATTTAACAGTTCCGTCGATTTTAGCAAAAAGAGTGTCATCTCCTCCGCGGCCCACGTTTTCACCTGGGTAGATTTTCGTTCCGCGTTGACGGTAAAGGATAGATCCGCCTGTTACGAATTGACCGTCTGCACGTTTAGCGCCTAAACGTTTAGATTCAGAGTCACGTCCGTTCTTTGTAGAACCTACACCTTTTTTAGAAGCGAAAAACTGAAGATCTAATCTAAGCATGTAACTCACCTCCTATATTTGGTTTGCAGTCAACCGTAAGTGTTCACTGTAATCCCGCTCGATCGTTTCAAGAGAAACAATCATGCCTTCAATCAGCAGCTGCGCTTTTTGCAAAGCTTCCTGATCAGCGGCTTCAGGGAATTCAAAGTAGAAATAACCCCCGTCCTCGCCTATATCAAGAATCGGTTCGAGAGGAGCCAGCGCGATAACCGCATTGACCGCTCCGAAAACGACAGCCGTGACCCCGGCGCATACGAGATCTCGTCCATGTTCAGCAAAATCGGCATGTCCCGTCATTTCAAAGGACAAAATGCCCCCGTCATTCCGGGATCTTCGAATTGTTGCCTCAATCATGCTTACGCGTTGATTTTTTCGATTGTCAATTTAGTATAAGGCTGACGATGACCTTGTTTTTTATGAACATTTTTCTTTGGCTTGTAACGGAAAACAGTGATTTTTTTCGCACGGCCTTGTTTTTCAACTTTAGCTGTAACTGTCGCGCCTGCAACTGTTGGGTTGCCGACTTTCACGCTGTCTCCGCCAACAAACAATACGTCTTCAAACGTCACTGTTTCACCTGCTTCAGCAGCAAGTTTTTCGATGTAAACAGTTTGACCTTCTTCAACTTTGATTTGTTTTCCGCCTGTTTTAATGATTGCGTACATTCTCTGCACCTCCTATTAGACTAAGACTCGCCAGCAACAGGGGGCTTTAAAGCTCTTATCACCTGTCCCGAGCGGTTGTAGCATTGGTGCTACATCCATAACATTAAAAAATATATCAGAACCAAAAGGATATGTCAATCTATTTCTAGTAAGGCAGCAGCAGGTCTTCCATAGAGGAATCTGTCCGTTTATCGGCAAAATACGCATGAAGCACTTCATTTTCATCGAGCTGGCTGAGCTTTTCGCCGGCTTTTTCAACGATAATGGGGTGCTTGCATCCCCGTTTGAATTCGGCCATGACATGCTTTACTTTGGCATCGGCCGCGACCGTCAAAGGATGCAGCATGGCGACATCGCGGTTTTTGCCGTAGTATCTCTCCAAAAGAAACCTCAGCTGAATATAATGCCGCTTCCGGTATTCATCCCATAAAGAAGCGGCGAGAAAGACGAACAGCACCCATGCGCTGACCTGAAGGGGGACGGCCAGCACAATCCAGCAGCAGAGCAAAAGCGCGGAAACGGCCGATGTCTGCAGGCTGAGGAGATGCGCTTTTTGAAAAGCCATTTGTTTAGAGAAGTATAAAAACACGAACTTTCCGCCGTCAAGCGGCCAGATCGGCAAAAGATTGATGAAAAGAATGGAGAGATTATAAAAGGTAAACATCTCAAATGTCTGCTCACTTGCAAAGCCTGACATGAAAAAGAGCCAGGCTGCCGCCTGAAGCCACACATGCTGAAGCGGGCCCGCCAGGATGACCGCGAATTCCTCTTTAAGCGGCCGGTTTCCGTGTTCCTCCACCTCAACCGTCCCGCCGAAAGGGAGCAGAAAGATTCGTTTAATGCGCCACGAAAAAAACACAGCCAGAGCAGCATGCCCCAGCTCATGAACGGATACGACCAGCAAAAGACACAGCAGCGCTTTGATGTGCCCCGTCATAAGACCAAGCCCCATGATAATCCAAAGAAAAGGATGGACATGAATTTTAAAAAGGAGGATGAGCCATTTATTCATCAAATGTGATCACCTGGATCGGATCTATGAATTTATCGCCATCCTGGATCGCGAAATAGTACTGGCCTTTACTTTTATCGTTGAGCTTGATCGAACCGATCTTTTTCCCTTTATCGACAAAGTCGTACAATGAAACGTTAACATCTTTTAGCCGGCCGTAAATGCTGCTGGTATTGTCGGCGTGCTGCACCTTCACCGTCAGCCCTGTTTTTTTATCTTTGCTCACTTCCATAATGTAGCCTTCTTTTACGCTGTCAATGGCTTCGCTGGCGGTTTCGACGACGACGCCTTCTCCGTTATTTTGAAAGTCCTGCTGGATTTTCCCCGCGGCAGGAACGGCCATATCCTGACTGACCGCCACCTGACCGTCCTTCTTTTTCGTTCCCGGCGTAAGAAAAGCGAGCGGGTTTCCGAAGGAAGATACGAACCAATTGCTTACGGCAGCAAACTGAAATTCTTTTTGAAAGGTTTGTGCGATCACCGGTTTGATCTGACTCAGCGGCTGTTTGTCAGTTTTATAGGCAATAGCGGAGATCAGTACGAGACAGGCGGCCAGCAGGCATTTTAAAATAATAGAATGAGCGCTGATCAATGGATGCCGTCCGTTAAATTCGGGCGGGTGTTCCGTTTGATATTCGTAGTCCGGAAGAAGCTTGTGCTTTTCCTGCTCCTTGACCGTCTGCCACGCGGGAAAATTCTGCGTTTGGGCGTTTTGAACGAAAGTCCGTTTTGATTCAGGCCGCTGTTTTCTTCTTTTAGCCAGTCTTTTTCTAATTTCATCAGCTCTGTGACTCATCGCCATCATCCTTTGCAATCGTTGGGTTTGTACATCCTATGTCTTGTCCATTGCAAATATGCGCTCTTGAAAAACAAAAAGACCTGATAAGCTGGGCTTCATCAGATCTTTGTATTCTGGTATATATTATGAACGCACGCCGAAAAATGACTTGATTTTCGCCATCATCCCTTTTTGCTGCTCTTCAAGCACCTGCAAAGGAACGGATTCTCCTAAAATGCGCCGGGCGATATTGCGGTACGCAATGCTGGCGCGGTTTTTGGAATTCATGGCAATCGGTTCGCCGATATTTGAAGCCCTGATCACTTCATCATCGTCAGCAACGATTCCGAGGAGATCAATAGACAGATGATGAACAACTTCATCCACATCCATCGTGTCACCGTTTTTCATCAGGTGATTTCTGATGCGGTTCACGATAAGGCGCGGCGGTTCGATATCTTCCTGCTCCAAAAGTCCGATAATGCGGTCAGCGTCCCGCACCGCTGATATTTCCGGCGTCGTCACAACAATCGCCTTATCAGCTCCGGAGACGGCATTTTTATAGCCTTGTTCAATTCCGGCCGGACAATCAATAATGACATAATCAAATTCCTGCTTAAGCTCCTGCACAAGCGATTTGATCTGCTCAGGGACAACAGCCGTCTTGTCGCTTGTCTGGGCAGCCGGCATTAAATGCAGCAGATCATCAAAACGTTTGTCTTTGACAAGCGCCTGATGCGTCTTGCATCTGCCTTCAATTACATCTACTAAGTCGTAAATAATTCTGTTTTCAAGACCCATTACGACATCAAGGTTGCGCAGTCCGATATCTGTGTCTACCAAACAGACGCGCTTCCCTAAAATGGCTAAGGCGGTACCGAGGTTTGCAGATGTTGTTGTTTTACCTACTCCGCCTTTTCCCGAAGTTATTACGATAGCCTCACCCAATTTCACATTCCTCCCTCAAGCCTTGTTAGATCAGGTCTTAAATGAGCCAATTGCTGAAGGCGTTCAATGACCATATTTCCGTCAGTATCTAAATAAGCACATTCCATGTCGTTCCCTTTTTGAATGTGGTCTGGGGAGCGATTTAACACGTGATTGATCCTCAATTGTGTCGGCATCATTTCTGATGCGGCGATCACAGCCCGGTTATTTCCGTTATAACCCGCGTGGGCAATCCCTTTTAATGAACCGAGAACAAATATATTTCCTCCGGCTCTGATCGTACCGCCGGGATTCACATCTCCGATTAAAAGCAAATCTCCCGTCACGTGAAGCACCTGGCCCGAACGGACGATTTTGGAAACAGAAACAATTTCCTGCTCCTCTTTCATCCGCTGCGCTTCTTCTTTGGCGATGACTTCACTGTCAATTGAATGCACGACTAAATCTTTCTTTGACGCGATCAGATCAGTCAGCTGCTCTGCCTGTTCCTGATACAGATACCGATGCCCGAGTTTAATATGAACACTGATTTTTTGGCCTTTGCCATCAGTATATTGTTCAATCGACAGCATGTTTTGAAGACCATCGAGAAGCTCATCAAAAGAACACGCATCATCCAGATGCAATGTTAAGCCGTTTTTTGTTCCTTTTATTGTTACATATTGCTGCTTTTTGGTCTTCATCAATGTTCACCTCAACAACATACTCTTTTCGTCAAAAAAAGATAAAATCCTTTTTACTCATCTCTTAATTCTTTCTTCAGACTTATATAAAACAGCCTGAAGGGCAGGACTAATATAACGGCTCCCGCAATATTCAGCAAAGCGGTCGGCAAGAACCTCTGAATGACAAAATCGTTAAACGTCATTGTGCCGCTGCGGATTAACGTCTGAATGCCGTAGACGTAAAATTCAAGCACACATACGCTCAGCACCGCGACCAAAATGACCATCAGGGCGTTTGTCTGAAGCACTTTAAACGCTTTGGCCGCCAGATAGCATAAACCGGCAAAACCAAACATATAAACGCCTAAAACACCCGTATAATTGATGTCATAAAGAAATCCGAAAATCAGTCCGTAGATCACCGCATGCTTTTGGTTGATATAAGCGGACATAAAAATCAGCGCAAGCAAAAGAAAATGCGGAACGACCTGCTGCTCGACGGAAACGAAAGGAAAACGCACCAGATCCGTATAGATGCTTTCCGCACAAAAGACCAAAATCATAATCAAAGGGAGAAGGAAACGTTTCACGATCCTTCCTCCCCTGTTGCTACGCTTCGGTTCACGACGATGACATGGTCAAGATCGTACAGGTCGGCAGCCGGTTTCACGTAAGCGATTTTCGTCAGGCCGTAAGCATCTGATTCTACATCGGTCACTTCCCCGACCGTCAGCCCTTGAGGAAATACGCCGCCCGTTCCGGATGTCTCCACGAGGTCGCCTTTTTTCACTTCACGTTTTTCATCCGGCTCAAGGATGGTCATTTTCAGAGTCTGTTTCTTTTTATCATACCCTTCAATTAAACCGTAGCCTTTGCTTCCCTTTTTGCCGGAGATTTTGGTGGCCACTCTGTTATTGCGGTCAACATCGCTCAGCAGCTGAACGGCGGATGTGAAACTGTTGAGTCCGCTGCTTTTGATCTTCCCGACCAGCGCACCCTTTTCGTTTGTGACAGCCATGTCTTTGGCCACTTTCTGCTTCGTTCCCTTATTGATCATGATCTGCTTGTACCATTGATCAGGGTTTCTGGCGATAACGGTCGCTAAAATCGGATCATAGTCGGAAATTGATTTGACATGCCCGAGTTCATCACGCAGCTTCTTGTTTTCATCTTTGAGTTCTTGGAGCTTCGCTTCATATTGTGTCTGTCCGTCCAGCTTTTGTCTTAAGCGTTCGTTTTCCTTGTACGTGTTTTTCAGGTCTTTTATGTCCCCGAAGAACCCTGCAAAATATTCGGCAGGCGTGTGAAAAATGTTTTGAAATACTCCCGTCGTATCACCGATCAGCTTTTCAGGCCAGGTGGTATTACGGCCGTTCTTCAGCGAGAATCCAATCATAGCCACCAATATGATAATACACAGAAGTAATAGCATTAACCGTTTGTTCGGCATCGTGATACACCTCTTCTATTTAA
This sequence comes from Bacillus sp. JNUCC-22, assembly GCF_018861275.1. Lineage (NCBI taxonomy): Bacteria > Bacillati > Bacillota > Bacilli > Caryophanales > Bacillaceae > Bacillus > Bacillus sp. JNUCC-22. The sequence continues at coordinate 2,639,655 of NZ_CP076408.1, forward strand.
CTCCTGATTATCTTGTTTTTCCTTTGAAAAGATGGATGTGCTCCAGTGCTTTTCCAGTGCCGATCGCAACACAATCCAGCGGATCTTCAGCGATAAGAACAGGCATTTTCGTTTCGTCGCTGATGACTTTGTCGAGATTGCGGAGCAGGGCGCCTCCCCCTGTTAATACAATACCTCTGTCCATAATATCAGCGGCCAGCTCAGGCGGTGTTTTTTCAAGCGTGCTCTTCACCGCGTCAACGATTGAGAGAACTGTATCACGCAGTGCATTTGCAATTTCCGTTCCCGTGATTTCGATCGTTTTCGGCAGACCTGTCAGAAGATCGCGGCCGCGGATTTCCATTGACGCATTTTCTTCACCGGTTTCTGCTGAACCGATCTCCATTTTAATAGCTTCCGCCGTACGGTCACCGATCATCAGATTATATGTTTTTCTGATATAGCTGATGATTGAATCGTCCATTTCGTCACCGGCTACACGGATTGACTGAGACGTGACAATGCCGCCTAAAGAAATGATCGCCACTTCAGTTGTTCCGCCGCCGATATCAACGACCATACTGCCCGTCGGCTCCCATACCGGAAGATTCGCGCCGATTGCTGCTGCAAACGGTTCTTCAATCGGATAAGCGTCACGTGCGCCCGCTTGTCTTGTCGCGTCGATGACCGCCCGTTCTTCAACGGCCGTAATACCTGACGGCACACACACCATAACGTAAGGCTTTCTCGCAAACAATCCTTTATTTTTCACAGCCTGATTAATGTAGTATTTCATCATTGTCGCAGTTGTTTCATAGTCAGCGATAACGCCGTCTTTCATCGGACGGAGCGCGACCACGTTGCCCGGAGTTCTTCCGATCATGTTTTTCGCATCGTTACCGACCGCAACGATGGACTTCGTATCCGTTTGCAGAGCAACGACAGACGGCTCTCTCACTACGATTCCTTTTCCTTTAACAAACACAAGCGTATTCGCGGTTCCCAAATCTATACCAAGGTCTCTTGTACCAATTCCGAACATATGTATGTATCTTCCTTTCTTAAAGCAAAAATACCCTAAAGGGAAAAACTCATAAAATCTATTATATCTTAAATCAACGAAAAAAAAAGTGTTACAAATATCCTTTTTCCTTTAAACTCACAAATTTTTTGTCACCAATGACCAAATGATCCAGCAGCTCGATGCCGATTAAATTTCCGCACTCAAAAAGCCGCCTGGTTACCTCTATATCTTCCCTGCTCGGTGTAGGATCTCCTGAAGGATGATTGTGAACACAAATGAAGGACGCGGCGGATCGTTTGAAAGCTTCTTTAAACACCTCCCGCGGGTGGACAATAGATGAATTCAGACTTCCGATAAAAACGGTGCGTTTATGAATGACTTGATTTTTGGTATTTAAATATAAACAGACAAAATGCTCCTGGGATAAAAAGCGCATATCCTCCATCACATACTTCGCCCCGTCTTCCGGAGAGCGGATGACGCAATGCTCCCCGGCGGATGTCTTATGAATGCGGCTCCCCAGCTCAATTGCGGCAAGAATCTGAACGGCTTTCACCGTGCCGATTCCCGGAATGCTGGAAAGCTCCTGGGCAGAGGCGCCTTTTAACAGTCGCAGCCCGTCAAACGTCCGCAGCAGCCGGTGAGCGAGGTTCATGACGGACTCATGTTTCGTTCCCGTCCGCAGCAGGATGGCGAGCAATTCATTGTTAGAGAGATGTTCGGCTCCGAAGTGCAGAAGCCGCTCTCTCGGTTTTTCTTTTTCGGGGAAATCTCTTAATTTTAACGGCAGATCACGGATGATCAACCCCTCCTTGTTCCCCTTCCCGGTTTGAACATCAAGCTTTTATATTAAATTCTTTCAAGGCTCTCATTGTTTTAGCGACAGGAAGCCCGACGACAGAATAAAAATCACCGTCTATTTTTTTCACTAAAAGCGCGCCTTTTCCTTGGATGCCGTATGCACCTGCTTTATCCATCGGTTCTTTTGTTTCAATGTAGAGCTGTATGTCGTCTTCACTGAGCGGCCAAAACGTCACTTCCGTCGTGTCACAGAACGTTTCTTTCCGGTCATGCGTCTGAATGCTGACCGCCGTAATGACTTGATGGCTTCGGCCGGAAAGCCTCCGCAGCATGTGTGCCGCTTCTTCTCTGTCATGCGGTTTGCCGAGGCATTCGCCGTCTATGCACACCATCGTGTCAGCCCCGATAACGACTGCATCGGGATTTTCGGCCAATACAGCACCGGCTTTTTGCTCGGCCAAACATTGGACGTTTTCTTCCGGCGAAAGGTTTCGATTTAATTTTTCTTCTGTGCGGCTTGCAATAATGCTGTAAGGAATCTGAAGAAGAGTAAGGAGTTCTTTTCTTCGCGGAGATTGTGATGCGAGTATTAAGCGTTTTGTCATGATTGTCATCCTTTCAGGGTTTGCTTAAGAAAAAAAGATACTTGTCTATCCTACCAAATCAAACGGGCAACCACAATTTCAGAAAAATAACTTTTTGATGACAAAATAAAAAATCCCGCCGGATGACGGGAAATGAGATACTATTTTACAACACTTAAAAGCTCTTTTTGGGCTTTCCAGCCGGATTCTGAACCCGACGTTTCCAGTTCTTTCAGCGCTTGAAGCACGGCCTCTTTCTGCTTTTTGTCAGCGGCGTCTGCACCGTCTGCCGCTTTTGCCGCTTCAGCCACTTCCGTTTTTGAAAGATCTTTGCCGGTAATCGCTTTAGCTGAGAGCTCAGATGCTTGTTTAAAAGAGTCTTCCAGCCCTGAATCGACCGCAAAGCTGAGCTCTTTTCCGCCCCAAGCCTCAAAATCAAGGTCTATCAGTGTCTGACCCAATTGCTGTGATAGGCTTTTTTCCGCTGCAAGCCCGGCGATCACGTATGTGTATCCATCTTCTTTAGCCAGAGAGACGGCCGAGTATCCTTTTTCAGTCAGCTGGTCAACAAGCGTTTGCGCTCCTTTTTCTGATGAAAATTTTCCGGCCTGCACCGCATATGTTTTATAGTTTCCCTCTGAAGATTCCGCATCTCCTGTGCCGGCTGTTTCAGATTTGTCTTTAGAAACATCTCCCGCTTTCGCCGTCTGCCCTTGTGAACCTTTGTCAGCTGATGCCGGAGCGGAGGCTTCTTTACTTCCCGACATATTTAAGGCGACAAGGCCGAGCCCGGTGCCTAAAACAGCCGCAACGGCAATTGTCGTGACCGCTTTTTTAACTGGAGAAGACGGCTGCTTTTTTTTCGGAAAGTGAGGGCCGTTTTTTTTCTTCTGGTATGGCGGAACGACTTTCGGGTCATCTTCAAATACCTCAGAATTCTTCTCATGATCCCAATTGAAATCTTCTTCTTTCGGATCTTCATGGGATGCAGCGGTCTCCTGCTCCGCCTTTTTTGTTTCCTCCCAATTTGAAAATGTGACGGTTTTCTCCCCGCCTTCTTTCACATCTTCTTGTCCATACATCGTTTCTTCTTGTCCGTTAATGGTTACTTTAAGGGCATTGTTTTTTGCTTTGCTGTGCTTTTTGCTCTTCCTTTTTTTCAACGTCTCTTCCCCCTTGCATTCGTCTTGGCCGTACCTTGAACTGATCATGGTTCACACTTTAGCATAGGCGAAAAAAAAAAGAACAAGACTTTTGTCGTCTTGTCCAAAAAGCGTTCGCCAAATTTTTCAAGCCCCTCCTGAAGCGAGCTTGATGTAAAACGAAAACAGCTCTTCACCGTATAAATAACTCAAAGCGCTCCCGGCTGAGATGGCCGGCGCAAACGGAAATGGCTGCTTTTTACCAAGCCTGCCCCGGGCTGCGGCGCACATACCGTATACGGCTCCGATCATAACGGAAAGAAAGAATGCAATGAGCACGAGCTTTACGCCGAGCGTCAGGCCGATCACCCCAAACAGTTTCACATCACCTGCGCCGATGCCTCCTTTACTGACAAACATGATAAAAACAAGCAGAAAAAATCCGCAAACGGCTCCGGCAAACCCTGCATACCATGAATCCAGCGGAGAAAACATACGCCCGGCGATGAAAAGCGGAAGAAAAAACAGCAGAACTTTGTCAGGAATCAGCATATATTGCAGATCCGTCATAGTAACAATCATGAGCAGAGACAGAAATAACAGCGCGACTAACAGTTCTTTTGAGAAACCGAAATGAATGCCTGCAGCCGTGAATAAACACGCCGTCCAGCATTCCGCCGCCGGATACATAACCGACAGCTTTGCACGGCAGTTTCTGCATCTGCCTCTTTGCAGAATATAGGAAACGACGGGCACAAGCTCCCCCCAGGAGAGCGGCAAGCGGCAAAACGAACAGGCTGAACGCGGCGAAATAACCGAGATTCGAAGCGGGATACGGCACGCTGCTGTATAAAAAAAAGAACCGAAAATCAAACCGAGAAAAAACAGAATCAAAAGCACTCAGACCACACCTTTACTATCAATCTGGCTCAGATTATAGCAAAGAAAAACACCATGACTGAAATGGCTGAAAATATATTTTCAGCATAAAAACACCCGGCAAAACCTGAAAAGGGTCTGCCGGGCATCCGAGGGGCTGTCAGATAAGCCGCTTTCTCATTTCTGAAATAAAATATAAGGAACCGGTAATGATGATGACATCATCCGCCCCGTCTTTTTGATCTATCCATTCTTTCACACTGTCCGGGTTCTCATCGAAGCTCTTATCCGCTAGACTGCTTGCGTTATAAAGGGCTTCGGCGCTTGAAGCACGCGGAAAGTCAAATGATACAAAGTGAATAGAGTCCGCTTCGTTTTCAAGCTTTTTAATCATTTCCTGATACGGTTTGTCTTTTAATGCGCTGAATACGACATGGACGTTTTTATCGGCAAAGCGCTGCCTGATCGTTTCTGTCAGTGTGTCAACGCCTTCTTCGTTATGTGCGCCGTCCGCAAACACTAAAGGGCGGCTTTGAAGACGTTCAAACCGGCCCGGCCACGATGCTTTTTTCAGGCCGTTTCGCATTGCTTCTTCAGAAATGGCTGCGGCTCCCAGACGATTCATCCATTCAGCGGCCAATATCGCCAATGCCGCATTCTGCCTTTGGTGAATGCCGATCAGCGACGTTTGAATGTTTTCATAGCATTTCGTTTCCGTTTCCAGCGAAAAGCTTTCACCGGACGGAAGCGCCGCTTCATTAAACAGTCTGCACGTTTTATATAGTGACTGATACGGAGCCTGCTTTTTTTCGGCTTCCGCTTCAATAACGCCGAGTGCTTCCGGCTGATTGACGCCCGTAATGACCGGAATGGAATTTTTAATGATACCGGCTTTCTGCCCGGCGATCTCCTCGATGGTATTGCCTAAAATCGCCATATGGTCATGTCCGATACTTGTGATAACCGACAGAAGCGGATTCACAATATTGGTTGAATCAAATGTGCCGCCGAGCCCCGCTTCAAAAATGACAAAATCGATATCAGCCCGCTTCGCAAAATATAAAAATGCACACGCTGTAATGATTTCAAATTCTGTCACCGTTCCGGCATCGGTCTTATCAAGCTCATCGACTATCGGTTTTATGTCATTAACGAGCGTTCTCCATTCCTCATCAGAAATCGGCGTGCCGTTGACGCTGATACGCTCATTAAACGTAATAATGTAAGGCGATGTGAACGTGCCGACCGTATAACCGGCTTCTTGAAGCACGGAACGGATAAAAGCGACGGTCGATCCTTTGCCGTTTGTGCCCGCCACATGAATGGCGCGAATGTTCTTTTCCGGGTGTTCCAGTTTTTCCATCAGCTTTTCCATACGGAGAAGGCCCGGCTTAACGCCGAACTTGAGTCTGCCGTGAATCCAGCTGATCGCTTCTTTGTACGTATTAAACAATGAAATCCCCTCTTTTATACAACAAGGCGGTTTCTTAGGAAACCGCCCCGCTGTTTTATCAGCCTTTCAGCTCTGCAATCCGCTGCCGGACAGCTTCGCGTTTTGCCGCGTAGTCTTTCTCTTTTCCGCGTTCTTCTTCAATGACATGCTCAGGAGCTTTTTTAATGAATCCTTCGTTGCCGAGTTTTTTCTGAACGCGTTCGACTTCTTTTGTCAGCTTGTCGAATTCTTTTTGCAGACGGGCGATCTCCTCATCAATGTTAATCAGCCCTTCAAGCGGCAGAATGACTTCCGCTCCGGTGACGACCGCTGTCATCGCTTTGTCTGCCGCAGTGATATCCGTCCCGATTTTCAGCGTGCTCGGATTCGTAAAGCGTTCAACGTAAGAACGGTTCTTCTCAAGGCGGCCGGCAATGTCTTCGGTAGCTGTTTTAATGTAAAGCTCAACCTGCTTGCTCATCGGCGTGTTGACTTCGCTCCGGATATTGCGGACAGAACGGATTAATTCAACGAGCAGTTTCATATCCGCCGCTGCCTCTTTATCCGTATGTTCCGGCACCGGAACCGGCCAAGAGCTGATCGTGATTGACTCGCCTTCATGAGGAAGGTGCTGCCAGATTTCTTCCGTTAAGAATGGCATAAACGGGTGAAGAAGACGCATCGTCTGGTCAAGCACATATGCCAGAACAGAACGGGTTGTTTTCTTCGCCGCTTCATCTTCCCCGTACAGCGGAAGCTTTGCCATTTCGATATACCAGTCGCACACATCGTCCCAGATAAAGTTGTACAGGTGGCGTCCGACTTCGCCGAATTCATAACGATCCGCAAGCTGGGTTACGTCTTCTATCGTTTCATTCAGTCTTGTGAGGATCCACTTATCAGCAACTGATTTTTCACCGGACAGATCAAGCTCGTCATACGTCATGCCGTCCATGTTCATTAATGCAAAACGGGAGGCGTTCCAAATTTTATTTGCGAAATTCCATGTGGATTCCACTTTTTCATAGCTGAAACGGAGATCCTGTCCCGGTGAACTTCCGGTTGCCAGGAAATAGCGCAGGGAATCCGCTCCGTACTTGTCGATGACATCCATCGGGTCCACGCCGTTCCCAAGGGATTTACTCATTTTTCTGCCCTGCTCGTCACGGATTAAGCCGTGAATCAGCACGTCTTTGAACGGACGCTCGCCGGTAAACTCAAGACCTTGGAAAATCATCCGGGATACCCAGAAGAAAATGATGTCATATCCCGTTACAAGAACATCGGTTGAGTAATACCGCTTAAAGTCTTCAGCGTTTTCATCAGGCCAGCCCATTGTAGAAAACGGCCAAAGCGCGGAGCTGAACCATGTATCAAGCACGTCTGAATCCTGTTCCCAATTTTCACTGTCCTTAGGCGCCTCAAGGCCGACGTACACTTCTTTTGTTTCTTTATGATACCAAGCCGGGATGCGATGGCCCCACCACAACTGACGGGAAATACACCAATCACGGATATTTTCCATCCAGTGCAGGTACGTTTTCTCGAACCGGTCAGGAACGAAGTGAACTTTCTCTTCTTTTGACTGAAGGTCAACCGCAGCATCGGCCAGCGGCTGCATTTTGACAAACCATTGTGTGGACAGGTACGGCTCAACAACGGCGCCGCTTCTCTCACTATGTCCGACAGAATGCATATGGTCTTCGATTTTAAAGAGAACACCGGATTCCTGAAGATCATTGACGAGTTTTTTGCGGCATTCAAACCGGTCCATGCCGTTATATTGCAGCGCTTTTTCATTCATTGTTCCGTCTTCATTCATGACGAGAATCCGCTCTAAATTGTGGCGGTTTCCGAGTTCAAAATCATTCGGGTCATGGGCAGGCGTGATTTTAACGGCGCCTGATCCGAATTCCATATCAACATAATCATCGCCGACGATCGGAATTTCGCGGTTTGTAATCGGCAGAATCACCGTTTTGCCGATTAAGTGCTTGTAGCGCTCATCTTCAGGATGAACCGCGACAGCCGTGTCGCCAAGCATCGTTTCCGGACGGGTGGTCGCGATTTCAATTGAGCCTGAACCGTCTGCTAACGGATAGCGCAAATGATAAAACGCGCCCTGTACGTCTTTGTAAATTACTTCAATATCGGATAAAGCCGTTTTTGTGGCAGGGTCCCAGTTGATGATATATTCGCCTCTGTAAATCAAGCCTTTTTTGTACAGCTTGACGAATACTTCCCGCACTGCTTTGTTCAGCCCTTCATCAAGAGTGAAACGTTCGCGCGAATAATCGAGTCCGAGTCCCATCTTGGCCCATTGGCTGCGGATGAAATCAGCATACTCTTCCTTCCACTTCCACGTTTCTTCTAAAAACTTTTCACGGCCGAGGTCATAACGGCTTGTGCCCTGTTCGCGGAGCTTCGCTTCGACTTTTGCCTGAGTGGCGATGCCGGCGTGGTCCATACCCGGAAGCCAGAGCACGTCATAGCCCTGCATGCGTTTCATACGCGTAACGATATCTTGCAGCGTCGTATCCCACGCATGTCCGAGGTGCAGCCTGCCCGTCACGTTCGGCGGCGGAATAACGACAGAATACGGCTGTTTCGTTTGATCGCCGCCCGCTTCAAAATATTTTCCTTTCAGCCAAAAATTATAGCGGCCTTTTTCAATCGCAGACGGATCATATTTTGTCGGCATTGTTTGTTCGTTTGTATCCATGATAACCCTCCAGCATGTTTAGAAATGGCTGAGCAACTAAAAAAGAGCCTTCATCCTGATAAAGGACGAAAAGCTCTTTCGCGGTACCACCTTTTTTCATGAACAGATTTGTTCATGCACTTAAACGGATAACGGGTGCGGCCCGAATTTCTCTACTGTATGTTCAAGAAATTATGCTCCCGGGCGACCTTCCAATGAGACGGCATAAGAAGCCTTTCAGCACAGTAGCTTCTCTCTCTTCATGCGTCTTTCTTGTACTCTTCCCGTTCAAAGCAGGTGTATTTATATCAGCTCATGATCTTATTTATTATGTTCTTTATTATAGTAAAAGTGTTTTTGATTCGTCAATCATCTTTTCCAAAAACCGCTGCCGTCATACATAAATGGGCATGCACCCCGCCCTTTCCCTTACATACGATACATAGAAAGGCGAATGTGAGGAGGAATTGCCCGTGAGAAAAAAATTCAATTCTTATTCGCTCCCCCAGTGGGCCAGACAGGTCCGCCTTGTATCCGTGCAAGTCATTATCCCGATTACGATCTTTCAGGGGATCAGGACGATTTTCTTTCCGACGACTTTTGATGTCCTGCTGCTTGCCATCCTGCTGTTTTTAGCGTGCGCCCTGCATTTGGAATGGATATAAAAAAACGAGTCCCGTTATGAAGAGGACTCGTTTTCCGCTTTTATTTTTTTCTCCCGCTCAATCTGATGAACCTTCATGAGAAAAGGCTCAACATTTTTCATCTGCCAAAACGCTCTTAATAATTGCGTGCACTCTTCTTTTTCAGAGCCCCTTTGGCCGGTCTGATACCGTTTCAGCACTTTGTACATGGCGGACGGATAAGCCATATAGCTGAGAAACAGGCTGATTTCCGCTTCACGGAGCGGGAATGATTTGTGATACGTATAAAACCAGTCCAGACATTCCGGGCATGCTTTCGGATAGCTTCTGAACATTCTGGAGTAAAAGCCGAGCAGGTCGTTTTGCGGAGGGCCCAGCGCAGCTTTCTCGAAATTCGTGAAAAAGCCCGATCCCGCATCATTATACAGAAAGTGGCGGCTCGATAAGCTGCCGTGGTTGATCACCGCTCTCGTCTTGTCATGATCCTTTGCCGCGTCAAACCACTCTTCCAGACGTTCCAGAGCGAAATTGACGGCGGAAACCGTTTCTGTAAGATACGTAACAGCCTGCAGTTCAAAAGGTGAAAGATACCACTCTTTTTCCGCCCGGTCGGCGAATTGTTCATAGACAAGCTTATCATTTTCCCAATCTCTTTTCGTTGCTTCATAAAAGCCGCTGATATCTTCAGTCCGGATTTGGATGTCCCGCACAGTCGCAGAATGGAGCTTCGCGACCTCTTTAAAAAGGTAAACATGTTTTTGATCCCATTCCTCTTCCTGATCGTACTGAAGCCAAGGCATTAAATAATAAGAATTCTCCGTCTGTCTTCCGGCAAAAAAATCGCCGGCATACGTGCGGCAGATCGGCACAAATGATCGGTAGCCTTTCTCCTCAATCTCAATCATAAGATCCGTAAATTCACTGCTGCGGGCCGGCTTGAGCTGTTTCAAAGCAAAAATGCCGTAGTTTGAGTAGACCTTCCAAACATGCGGGCTGACAGGCTCAATATACTCAGCCGCCAGCCCGTATTCCTGAAGCACTGATTGGACTGCTTCCATTCCATTCACCACATTTTTACGGCCTCTTTGTGCTTACGCATGGCTGTTATTATATTCAGGTATATACAGAAGCTGACCTTCTTCAAGCTCGTCATCAAACGATAAAGCATTCGTTCTGATGAGCTGCTGGGATGTTATGTCATATCGTTCACACACCCGGTCGATAGTATCTTGCTGCTGTACGATACAAATTTTCATTCTTGAAAACTTTTCTTCTTCCCTTGTAAATAATTTTGTCAAGTAATGAGAGTTGTCATTTTCCTTCTGCTCGGTTCCCGGTGCCGCTTCTTCATTCTTTCTTTCAGGCTTAAGCGGCTCAGGCTGTTCAGCTTGCGCCGGCTCCTCAGGCGGCAGTTTGGAAAACTGAAAAGACAAATCGAGAGGCTTCCCGGTTTCCTCCTCCGGCGGCGCCATCTTCCTTACCTCAATTTCAAACCCTTCTTCATCCTGAGCCTCTTCTTCAAGCAGCTTAGGAGCGCTGTAAAACTCCTCTTCCTGCCGTTCCGGAACGAACTCGCGATAAACGGGCGCCTGCTCTTCTTGAAAAACCGCAGGCTCATCTTCGTCTTCTGCCGCCTCATGATCGCTCTGACGGAGAAGCGGCTCGGCCTCTGGCTGCTCTTCTTTTTGAAGGAAGGGCTGTTCCGCAATTTTTGGTTTTTCTGCATGCGGAGTCAGAGTGAACGCAGGGAAAACCGGCTCGTTATCATCTTTTGGCTCTTCCTGGACTTCTGCTGAACCCTCCTCAAATACAGGTTCATTCCTCACAGCCGACATGATTGCAGGCTCCTCAGCTTCTTCCGGCTCTTCTTCGTGTTGGAAGGAAATGGGAGGAGGGGGCTCAGTAAAGGAAACAGGCTTCGGCACCTTTTCCTGCTCCCTCAGAATCGGGGCGGTCTCCTGCTCTTCTTCTTCCCGCTCCCTCAAAATCGGGGCTGCTTCCTGCTCCTCTTCTTCTTCCCGCTCCCTCATAATCGGGGCAGCTCCCTGCTCCTCTTCTTCTTCCCGCTCCCTCATAATCGGGGCAGTCTCCTGCTCTTCTTCTTCCTGCTCCCTCAGAATCGGGGCAGTTTCTTCCTCTTCTTCTTTGTGCTCCCTCAGAATCGGGGCTGCTTCCTGCTCTTCTTCTTCCTGCTCTCTCAGAATCGGGGCTGCTTCCTGCTCTTCTTCTTCCTGCTCTCTCAGAATCGGGGCAGTTTCCTGCTCTTCTTCTTCCCGTTCCCTCAGAATTGGGGCAGTTTCCTGCTCTTCTTCCCGCTCCCTCAAAATCGGGGCTGCTTCCTGCTCTTCTTCCTCCAGCCTGAGTAAAGGCGGGATTTCTTCCTCGTTCTTCTTGGTTTCTTGTGCTGCTTCTTCTGATACAGTCAAAGGTATTTCAGGCTCATGGCGTATCATTAATTCTGGTTCGTTTTCGTCCTCCGAATGATGTCCGGCAAGATTGATCATTTCTTCTCTGGCAAATTCAGGCGCCACGTACAAAGGGATCTCCGGCTCTTTTGGCTCGGATTCCTCAAGCAGCCCTTCAATTGCCAAATCAGCCTGAATGGTTAAGATCCTTGAATCCGTCAGCTGATAATCAAAGGCATCGATAAATACGAAAACATCATTGAGGTGGCTCACTTTATTTTTCGGAATCGTAATGTCCACCGGGAAACAATGAATGAGCTCGGCCGTGCCATCCTCCCTCGCCCTCACTTCCTCTACATGCCTCAGCTCCCTATTAAGCTCTTCAAAATGACTGCTGTGATCTATGTTGTACTCGCCAGTAAGTTCTAGTGATCCTTTAATTGAGACATAATCATTTACTTCCTGCACCCTGATGTCAGGGTCTAATGAAATCGAAAGTAATTCAGAAACTTCCTGTCCTTTTTGGAAACAGATTGATTCTTCAACAGAAAATTGCAATCGGTGATTATGCGGCAAGTTCATATCCTCCTTTCATCTAATCCATACAATTAGATGTCACTAAAGGTGTATGCCGCAATCCGGGAAAATATGATAATGGAGGCATTGAAAAAAGCCGATACAAGTCTTGCTTGCATCGGCTTTTCGGTATCAGCGGCTGATCGCCTGGAACACTTTCTCAGCGGCTTGAATGGTTTTTTCAATATCCTCCATTGTATGCGCAGTGGAGAGAAACAATCCTTCAAATTGAGACGGCGGCAGAAATACGCCTGCATCAGCCATCCCTTTATAATATTTGGCGAACAGCTTTAAATCAGAAGATTTGGCTGCTTCATAGTTAATGACAGGCTCATTTGTGAAAAAGAAGCCGATCATTGAACCCGCCCGGTTAAACGTGTGCGGAATGCCATGTGCTTCAGCTGCTTTTGAAATGCCTTCTTCAAGCATATCGCCTTTTTTCACAAATTCTTGGTAAGATTCAGGTGTGAGCTGCTGTAACGTCTCAAGTCCCGCTGTCATGGCAAGCGGATTTCCTGACAATGTTCCCGCCTGGTAGATCGGACCGCTCGGCGCGATTCGTTCCATAATATCAGCTTTTCCGCCATACGCACCGACAGGAAGACCGCCGCCGATGACTTTGCCGAGACACGTTAAGTCAGGCGTCACGCCGAAATACCCTTGCGCACAGTTATAATCCACGCGAAAACCGGTCATGACCTCATCAAAAATGAGCAGCGCGCCATACTGTTCCGTCATGTCGCGCAGCCCTTGTAAAAAGCCTTCCTGCGGCGGAACAACGCCCATATTGCCTGCTACCGGTTCAACAATGACCCCGGCAATATCTTCACCGTATTCCCGGAATGCGAGTGCAACGCTTTCCAAATCGTTGTATGGAACGGTGATCGTATTCATTGCTATTCCTTCCGGCACGCCCGGGCTGTCCGGAAGGCCGAGTGTCGCCACTCCGGATCCCGCTTTGATCAGCAGTGAATCACCATGGCCGTGGTAACAGCCTTCGAATTTCAAAATTTTGTTGCGGCCGGTATATCCTCTTGCCAGACGCAGGGCGCTCATTGTCGCCTCTGTGCCGGAGCTGACCATCCGCACGATTTCAACAGACGGCACACGGTCAATGACCAATTTGGCCAGTTCGTTTTCCACTTCAGTAGATGCTCCGAAACTTGTCCCGTTCTCGGCTACTTTTTTCAGGCTTTCAACGACCCGGTCGTTCGTGTGGCCCAAAATGAGCGGCCCCCAGCTCAGGACGTAGTCGATATATTCATTGCCGTCAATATCAAATATTTTCGATCCTTTTCCGCGCTGCATAAAAATCGGATCCATATCGACTGATTTAAACGCGCGCACCGGGCTGTTCACTCCGCCCGGCATCAGTTTCTGCGCTTCTTTAAAAGCGGCTTTTGATTTTTCATAGCTTCTCATCTGCCTCAGCTCCCGTCAAATGAAATCGTTACTCAGCAAGCCATTTTGCTGCGTCTTTTGCATGATACGTCATAATCAGATCGGCTCCTGCACGTTTCATGCCCGTTAAAATTTCCAGCACCATTTCTTTTTCTTTAATCCAGCCGTTTTGGGCTGCCGCTTTCACCATGGAATACTCCCCGCTCACATTATATGCGACCAGCGGCAGGTGATGGCGGTTTTTCACATCACGCATAATATCTAAGTATGACATAGACGGTTTGACGATTAAAAAGTCAGCGCCTTCTGCCGCGTCTGATTCAGCCTCACGGAGCGCTTCCAAGCGGTTGGCCGGATCCATCTGATATGTTTTTCGGTCTCCGAACTGCGGCGTGCTGTCAGCCGCGTCGCGGAACGGACCGTAAAATTCACTTGAATATTTCACGGCATAAGACATGATCGGAATATTCGTGAATCCTTCTTTGTCGAGCGCTTCCCTGATCACTGTGACAAAACCGTCCATCATATTTGAAGGAGCGATGATGTCAGCGCCGGCTTTGGCCTGGCTGACGGCTGTCTGAGCCAGCAGTTCAAGCGACTCATCATTGAGGATTTCTCCGTCTTTCACGACGCCGCAATGGCCGTGATCCGTGTATTCACAGAGACACGTATCAGCGATTACGATCATTTCAGGATAATGCTTTTTAATTTCAGCAATCCCTTTCTGCACAATGCCGTGATCGTGAAAAGCCTGGGTTCCGCAGGCGTCTTTTTCTTCCGGCACGCCGAAAACGATGACCGACTTAATGCCGAGCGATATCAGCTCAGCCATTTCATCCTTTAACAAATCGAGTGATACATGATAAACCCCCGGCATGGAAGGAACTTCTTTTTTTCCTTCGAGTCCTTCAACGACAAATAACGGGTAAATAAAATCTGAGGGGTGAAGACGTGTTTCTTTTACTAAATCTCTCATCGCAGCGTTCGCGCGCAAACGGCGGTGTCTGTTAAATGTTTGATTCATCATTATCAATCCTTTCCCGACATGCTGCACATGACGTCCAGCATGCCTTCAATCGTATAAGTGTCAGGCACATGGGATGAGATCCCGTATTCCAAGAGCGCTTTCTCTGTCAAAGGGCCGATGCTGATATAGCTCGCACCGCTGTTTTCCCACACTTTTTCTCCGTCTCCGACCGCGTGCATAAACGTATGCACCGCCGATGAGCTGGTAAACGTAATAAAATCAAAATGAGAGCGGGATGCAGCCCGTCTCAGCTCGTCCATGCCTTTTTCATCCTGAATGGTATTGTATAACACCCATTCCCTTATTTGATAGCCAAGCGGCTCAAGCTCCGCTTTTATGACATCGCGTGATAAATTGCCCTTTATCACTGAAATGGGTTCGGCAGCTGATGCGTGCCGTTTTAAAGTATCAGCCAGACATTCCGCCACATACTCGTCAGGCATCGCATCCGTCCGGGCTCCCCGCTCTTTCAGGGCGCGCGCAGTCTTTTCACCGACGGCTGCGATTTTTTTCCGTCCCGAAAGCGCAAGACCGTGACGATCAAGATAGGAAAAAAAGAACCGGACACCGTTTACGCTTGTAAACACAAGCCATCCCGGCTCAGAAAGGTCTTCCCGCAGACTGTCCGCACATTCATCCGGGAGCGCTTCCTGAAAAGCGATCAGCGAAGCGGAAACAGCCGTTCCGCCGAGCGCCTCCACTTTTTTTCGGAACGGTGCGGCCTGTCTTTTGTTCCGGGTGACAAGCACGGTCTTTCCTTGTAAAGGAAGGTCATTTGCCATCCTGATCGAGCTCCTGTTTCACGCTGTCGATTAATGCTTTGGCTCCTTTTTCAGACATCATCGCCGCACAGCGTTTTCCGATTTCTTCCGGATCATGTCCCGCCGCTGTTTCTTTATAAATCGTCTTTCCGTCCGGAGACGCGACAAGACCGACCAATTCAACCTCATCCCGGTCATTGACGGACGCATACCCGGCTATCGGCACTTGGCAGCCGCCTTCCATCGCGTGTAAGAAAGCCCGTTCGGCTGCCACCGTGCGCTGCGTATACTCATCGGTAAATTGCGCAAACAGCTTCAAAAGCTCCTCATCCGACTCTCTGCATTCAATGGCAAGAGCGCCTTGGCCGACCGCAGGCAGACAGCGGTCCGGTTCGAGAAATTCAGATACGACATCATCTTTCCAGCCCATTCTCGAAAGTCCCGCAGCCGCTAAAATAATAGCATCGTAATCTTCCGTTTCAAGCTTTTGAAGTCTCGTATCAATATTGCCTCTGATCCACTTAATTGTAAGGTCAGGGCGTTCAGCAAGAATCTGGGCGCTTCTTCTTAAACTGCTGGTGCCGATGATGCCCCCTTCTTTTATGTCGTCCAGCTTTTGATGCCCCTTTGAAATGAGCGCATCACGCGGGTCCTCACGTTTCGGTATGCAGCCTATGACAAGGCCCTCAGGCAAAACGGCGGGCATGTCTTTCATGCTGTGAACCGCCATATCAATCTCCTGATGCAGCAGCGCCTGTTCAATCTCTTTGACAAACAAACCTTTGCCGCCCACTTTTGACAGTGTAACATCAAGGATGCGGTCGCCTTTTGTGACAATCTCCCGGATTTCAAAGTTATAGGAAGGGTTCAATTCCTTCAGTTTGTTAATCACCCATTTTGTCTGGGTCATAGCCAGTTTGCTCCGTCTGGAACCTACCTTAATCGTTCTCATTTTCTTTCCTCCCGAATCTGTTTGGGCGCGTGCGTTAACTGAACCAATGGAATTGCGACAGGCTTCCGAGCAGGAAGTAATTAATCATCAGCACGAGAAAACATGCTGAATTCCATAACGCCGCCACTTTTCCCTGCAGTTCCTTAATCAATCTGATATATAAATAGTAGCTGTATAAAAGCAGCACAATAAACGAGCCGAGCACTTTTGAATCAAACCAGTACAGCGTTTCCAGCGACACATACGCCCAGATCACGCCTAATATCAGGCTCAACAGCAGCATCGGAACCCCGATGACATTTAAAACGTAAGCCATATAATCAAGTTTTGACAAATCTTCAATTCTCAACAGCCATTTTCCCCACTTTTTCTTCTTTAATAAAGAATATTGAAACTGATAAAGAAGCGAAAAGACAAAAGAAAGGGAAAAAGCGCCGTAAGACAGAATCGCCATTGTAATATGAATGACCAAAAGCTCTGAGACCAGCTGGCCGGAAAAAGCGGCTGAATGCTGATCCGTCGGTGAAAACGTATGGATCGCAATCATCGAGAAACCGATGACATTCGTGAAAAACACGATAAAATCAACGCGCAGAATCTGCGTGACCACAAGTGAGAGCGTGACAAGCACCCACGCATAAAAGTAAAGGGCCTCCGTAATATTCAAGACCGGAAATCTGCCCGTCTGCCACATGAAATAAGAAAGATAGACGGTTTGCAGAGTCCAGACAATAGAAAGCAACCAGAAGGCCATTTTCCCAGCCTTCCGGTTGTGTTGAAGAAAATCTATAAAGTAAAAAAGGACGCTTACTGCATAAATAACAATTGTCGCTTCATTAAGTCTTGCCATTGCTGTATCAATCATACAGCCCTCACTCACTTACAAGCGGACGTAAGCCCGTTTTTGCTTCTGCCTTTTGAAACGAATGAACCGTCTGGCGGTTATCCAGGCTTTTGTCCAGCTGGCGGCCGGCCTCTTCCTCAATATCGAAAATCTGCATAAACAGCTTCAGCTTTTCATCTGAATCCGCTTCAGCCGCAAGCTCTTTCGCTTTCAGAATCGGGTCGCGCAGCATTTGGTTAATGATGCTTTTCGTATGTTTGCTGAGAAGTTTTTTCTCTCTTACCGTCAGATGAGGCAGCTTGCGCTCAATGCTCTGCATCGTATCGGACTGGATGGACAGCGCCTTTTCACGCAGCGCCGAAATGACCGGCACGACGCCGAGCGTATTAAGCCACTGCTTAAACTCAACAATTGCCGCTTCAATAAACAGCTCGACTTTTTCAGCGGTTTCACGGCGTTCTTGTAAGTTGGCTTCAACGATTCCTTCAAGGTCATCAATATCGTACAGAAAAACACCTTCAAGATCGTTCAGCGCCGGATCGAGGTCCCTCGGCACAGCGATATCCACCATAAATAACGGGCGGCCTTTCCGCTGTCTGCCCGCTCTCTCCATCATTTCTTTAGACACGACGAAATCACTTGCGCCTGTCGAACTGATTAAAATATCAGCTTCAGCAAGTGCATGTTCAAGCTGGTTTAAGCTGCGCGCTTCTCCGGAGAAACGGTCAGCGAGCGCTTTTGCCTTCAAAAACGTTCTGTTGATGACCGTTACTTTGCCGATGCCCTGACCGTGCAGGTTTTCTGCGGCAAGCTCGCCCATTTTTCCCGCACCGAGAATCAAAATGTGCTTATTTGACAATGAGCCGAAGATTTTTTTCGCGAGTTCAACGGCGGCGTAACTGACGGAAACGGCATTGGCGCCGATATCGGTTTCAGCATGCGTGCGTTTGCCGACGGTCACCGCCTGTTTAAACAGCTCATTGAAAATGGTGCCGATCGTCTTTTCTGCCTGCGCCGTTTTAAAGCTTGAGCGGACCTGGCCGAGTATTTGCGTTTCTCCGATGACCATGGAATCCAAACCGCACGCCACACGGAATAAATGCTCGATCGCCGCGTCGCTCTCATAAAATTTCAGAAACGGAGACAGCTCTTCTTTCGGCAGCGAGAACCATTCGGATAAAAATGTCTTTATATAATAACGGCCGGTATGAAGCTGGTCGACCACCGCATATATTTCGGTGCGGTTGCAGGTTGACACGATAATGTTTTCAAGAACACTTTTTTCTCCTTTTAAACGGAGCATCGCTTCTGCAAGCTCATCCGGCTGAAAACTTATTTTTTCGCGTATTTCAATAGGGGCGGATTTATAATCTACTCCCACAACAAGAATATGCATCGCTTTCATGCACCCCCGTACATCGCAATTTATTTATAATCATTCTAACATAGAATTTATTATTTATAATGATTATAACATAGTTTCTTCGGGAAAATGTGAACAGATTTCAAAAATGTTATGCTATAGTATAAAAAGCTCGTTTCCACTGTAATCATCATACTAAAAATCCTTTACTGCGGGTAGGTGACAGGATGAAAAAAACATCAATTTTATTACCGGGACTTCTGCTTGCCGCTTCATTATTCGCATGGCTTCAGAGCGGACAGGTTCACCTGTTTGCGAATCAGGGGGAATGGCCGGTGCTCCTTATGCTTTTGGGCGCTGCGCTCTTGTATCAGGGCAAAAAGGAAGCGGCCGGGCCTCACGTCCTGATCGGCATGCTTCTTTTCGGCATAGGTTTACACTTTTTCGCCAAACCTGAGCTCTCATGGTGGCCGGGAGATTTTGAAATGATTCTCTTCGTCTTCGGATTCTCCTTATTTGCGGCAGCCAGAAAAGAATATGTATACGAAGCGGTTGCCATGATTGGTTTTTCCCTCTTTTTATACTTCTTTAAACAAATTACGGCGTGGCTGGAGTCCGTCCATATTCCGACGGAACACTTCAAAACATACTGGCCGTATGTTTTCATCGGAATCAGCCTTTTATTATTGTTTATCAAGCGGAACAAAACTATACGATAAAACCCAAAACGCACTGCGTTTTGGGTTTTTCATTACCGGCTGATCATTTTTTTAATGGCTCCCCATGCTTCATCTTTGCCTTTTTTCGTTTCAGAGGAAAATAAAATCAGCTCGTCTTCAGGATCCATATCAAGCGTCTGTTTGACAACCTTTAAGTGCTTGTCCCATTTTCCTTTTGGAATCTTATCCGCTTTTGTCGCGATAACGATGACGGGAATGCCGTAATACTTCAGGAATTCATACATGTTCACGTCTTCAGCAGACGGCGCGTGCCTGAGGTCGACAATCTGCACGCAGGCTTTCAGCTCTTCGCGGGTCGTCATATAGGTTTCAATCATTCTCCCCCATGCTTCCCGCTCGCTTTTGGAAACTTTCGCAAATCCGTACCCGGGAACGTCGACAAAATGCAATTCATCATTGATGATGTAAAAGTTTAAGGTCTGTGTTTTCCCCGGTTTTGATGACGTTCTGGCCAAGTTTTTCCGATTGATTAATGAATTGATAAAAGATGACTTTCCTACATTTGATCTTCCCGCCAGCGCGATTTCCGGAAGCCCCCCATCAGGGTACTGTTCGGGTTTGACCGCGCTGATCACGATTTCTGACTTTGTGACTTTCATTTCTTCTCTCCTACTAAGGCATGTTCCAAAACGTCATCCAGGTGAGAAACGAATATAAACTTCAGTCCTTCTCTGACGCTTTCTGGAATATCCTCTATATCTTTTTCGTTATCTTTAGGCGCAATAATAGTGGTCAGGCCCGCTCTGTGCGCGCCGAGCGCCTTTTCTTTCAGTCCGCCGATCGGAAGCACGCGGCCCCGCAGCGTGATTTCTCCCGTCATACCGACTTCGCGTTTTACCGCACGGTCCGTTAATGCTGAAACGAGCGCTGTGGCCATCGTAATTCCGGCAGAAGGGCCGTCTTTCGGCACCGCTCCTTCAGGGACATGGATATGAATGTCATACTTCTCATGGAATTTCGGATCGATTCCGAACTGTTCCGCTTTCGAGCGGACATAACTGAAAGCGGCCTGCGCTGATTCCCGCATGACATCTCCAAGCTTCCCGGTCAGAATCAGCTTTCCTTTTCCCGGTGACAATGACACTTCGATTGACAGCGTATCTCCGCCGACCGTCGTATACGCAAGCCCCGTGACAACCCCGATTTGATCTTCGGTTTCCGCCTGTCCGTATCTGAATATCCGTTTTCCGAGATAGTCGGCCAGATTTTTCTCTGTAACGGTAATGCGTTTTCTCTCCTCAGACACAATGGCTTTTGCAGCCTTTCGGCAAATGGCGGCAATCTGGCGTTCAAGCGTTCTCACGCCGGCTTCCCTCGTGTAGTAGCGGATGATGTCCGTAATCGCCTGGTCCCGAATCTGCAGGTTGCTCTTTGTGAGCCCGTGCTCTTTGATTTGTTTCGGAAGCAGGTGGTCCTTCACGATCTCCAGCTTTTCGTTTTCAGTATAGCCTGACAGGCTGATAATCTCCATTCTGTCTCTGAGAGGTCCCGGTATGGAAGCAAGGTTATTCGCAGTCGCGATAAACAGCACTTTCGATAAATCGAACGTCTCTTCAATATAGTGGTCGCTGAATGTGCTGTTTTGTTCCGGATCCAGCACCTCAAGCATCGCCGAAGACGGATCGCCTCTGAAATCAGACGACATTTTGTCGATCTCATCCAGGAGAAAGACCGGATTTTGTTTACCGGCTTTTTTCATCCCCTGTATAATACGGCCCGGCATCGCTCCGACGTATGTACGCCGGTGCCCGCGGATTTCAGACTCATCGCGCACTCCGCCCAGTGAAATTCTCACAAAACGGCGCCCCATGCTCGTACTGATTGATTTTGCAAGAGATGTTTTACCGACTCCCGGAGGTCCGGCCAGACAAAGAATCGGCCCTTTCAGCGTTTTCGTCAGCTGTTTCACGGCCAAATACTCCAAAATCCGCTCTTTCACTTTCTCTAAGCCGTGGTGCTCTTTATCTAAGATTTCCCCGGCTTTTTTAATATCAAGTTTATCTTCTGTTTCATCCGACCACGGAAGGGCGATGAGCCAGTCAATATAGTTGCGGATAACAGAGCTTTCCGCTGAGCTTGACGGCACTTTTTCGTAACGGCTTAATTCCTTAAGCGCCGTTTCTTTGACACGCTCAGGCATGCCTGCTTCTTCTATCTTTTCCGTGAGCGACTGAACTTCGCCGTTTTTTCCTTCTTTGTCGCCAAGCTCCTTCTGAATGGCTTTCATCTGTTCACGCAAGTAGTATTCCTTTTGAGTGCGTTCCATCGAACGTTTGACGCGCTGACCGATTTTTTTCTCAATCTCCAGCACTTCTTTTTCATTATGAATGGAACGGATGACCTTATTCAGACGTTCTTTAATATCCGCCGTTTCTAAAATGTCCTGCTTGTCCTTTAATTTCAGCGGGAGATGAGAAGCGACGATATCCGCCATTCTGCCGGGCTCTTCAATATCAGTCACAGCCGCATACGTTTCTGCGGAGATTTTTTTAGAAATTTTTATGTACTGGTCAAAATGGTCCAGCAGCGTCCGCATAAGCGCTTCGTCTTCCACGTCTTTTGAATCATCCTCATGCATCAGCTGTATATCGACCGAAGTATAATCTTCGAGTTCGGTGTATTCAAGGATCTGCGCCCGCTGAATTCCTTCTACAAGCACTCTGATCGTACCGTTGGGCAGCTTCAGCATCTGTTTAATTTTTGTATAAGTGCCGACGGCGAAAATATCCTCTTCACCCGGTTCGTCTATCGAAATATCCTGCTGAGTGGCTAAAAAAATCATATGATCATGCATCATTGCCTGTTCAAGAGCCTGAACCGACTTGTCACGGCCTACATCTAAATGTAAAACCATTGTCGGGTATACCAATAAGCCTCTTAAAGGGAGGAGCGGGATGCTGCGTTTTGTATCTTCTGCCATGTGACTGACACCTCCGTGACTTTAGTATGAACCATTATAATACAACTTTTTCATCGTTGTACAATTCCGGGATCGGGCAAAATCGGCTTATCCGCCTGCCCTGTATATAAAACAGTCTCTTCGTAGTATACCCTTTCTTTCTGTTCTGAAAAAGGAAAAGATGTCCTCCATAAAAAAACCCCATTATAAAAATGGGGTTTATACGGATTCTTTATTCATTTGGATATCAAACGGTTTTTGTTCTGAAGGAGGGTCAACCAATATGACGTCCAGCACTTCCTGGAACGTTTTTACCGCTTTAATGGTGATTCCGTCTATTCGTTTCAGAATGGACTGCTGATTTTCATATGGGATAATGACCGTTTTTGCTCCGGCCTGTTTTGCGGCTTTAATTTTCGGAATGACGCCGCCGATCGGTTTGACAAGCCCCGTCAGGCTGATTTCTCCCGTCATCGCCACCGTATGGTCGATCGGGATGCGGTGAATCGCGGAAAAAATCCCCGCGGCCATCGCGATACCTGCTGAAGGTCCGTCAATCGGGCCTCCGCCCGGAAAATTCACGTGAATGTCATAGTCTGAAGGTTTGATGCCCATTGTGCGCAGAACCGTCAGAACATTTTCCACAGATCCCTTCGCCATGCTTTTGCGGCGGATCGACTTCGATTGGCTGCCGATGCTTTCTTCCTCTGCAATTCCCGTGATATTCAGGCTTCCTTTGTCCTGCGCAGGTGTGACATTCACTTCGATTTCCAGCAATGCGCCGCTGTTCGGCCCGTAGACGGCAAGTCCGTTCACGATGCCGACTTGCGGTTCATCGGCGATTTTCTGCTCATTTTTAGGTGTAAGCTGACTGGAATGAACAACCCATTCTATATCTTCTGTCGTAATTTCTTTTCTGTCCTCAGTCACCGCCATGCCGGCGGCGATCTGGATCATATTGACGGCTTCACGTCCGTTTCTCGTATATGTGGTCAGCACACTGAGAGCTTCGTCAGAAATCTCTTTCTGAATTTTGTCGGCTGCTTTTTTCGCAACGATTTTAAGTTCATCCTTTTCCAGCTCGCGGAAAAATACTTCAAGACAGCGCGAACGGATGGCCGGCGGAATTTCATTCGGCATTCTCGTTGTCGCTCCGATCAAACGGAAATCTGCCGGAAGCCCATTTTGAAAAATATCATGAATGTGATTCGGTATTTGCGTATTTTCTTCACTGTAATACGCACTGTCTAAAAATACTTTTCGATCTTCAAGCACCTTCAGCATTTTATTCATCTGAATCGGGTGAAGCTCGCCGATTTCATCAATAAACAATACCCCGCCGTGAGCATGGGTCACAGCCCCCTGTTTCGGCTGCGGAATGCCTGCTTGGCCCATCGCACCCGCTCCCTGATAAATGGGATCATGCACTGAACCGATAAGCGGATCGGCAATCCCCCGTTCATCAAACCGCGCGGTCGTCGCATCAAGTTCAACAAAAACAGCCTGCTTTTGAAACGGTGACTGTTTATGTTTTTTCGCTTCTTCCAATACCAGCCGCGCCGCAGCCGTTTTACCGACTCCCGGAGGACCGTAAATAATGACGTGCTGCGGGTTCGGTCCGCAAAGCGCTGCTTTTAACGCTTTAATTCCGTCTTCCTGGCCGACAATGTCCTGAAAGCTTTTCGGCCGCACCTTTTCTGATAAAGGTTCTGATAAACTGATGGCGCGCATTTTGCGCAGCTGTTCCATTTCTTTTTTTGATTCTTTATCTATCGTCACTTTTTGTGTACGCTGGTTTTTGAGCAGATTCCAAAAATATAATCCGATGACTATTCCGAAAAACAGCTGTACAAATAATGCGATCCCTGTCCAACTCATACTGGTCCCTCCTGAAAAAACGATTTATGTATCCAATTCATTCCTCTGTCCGCTAGTATCTCCCAGCAAAGCCCGGAATAAACATTTTCAGAAGGGTCAGGACAAGAAAAAAAACCTCCTGATCAATTCGGGTCAGGAGGTTTTGTCATGTTATGCTGATGTTTTATCTTGGCCGACAACTGTGCCGTCTTTTAATACAAGACGCGGTGCTTCACCGTCTGCGACTGTCGCTCCGGTAATGACACATTTTTCAATATCATCGCGGGACGGCAGATCAAACATGACGTCAAGCATGATGCCTTCAATGATAGAACGCAGGCCGCGTGCGCCTGTTTTACGCTCGATCGCTTTTTTCGCAATTTCAGATAATGCCTCGTCTTCAAATTCAAGCTCGACATCATCAAGTTCTAACATTTTCTTGTATTGTTTGACGAGTGCGTTTTTCGGTTTAGTCAGAATTTCAACCAGTGCCGTTTCGTCAAGCTGCTCAAGGCTTGCAATGACAGGAAGACGGCCGATGAATTCAGGAATCAGACCGAAACGGAGCAAGTCTTCCGGAAGAACTTTAGAAAGCAGTTCTTCTTTTTCAAGGTCTGCCGCTTTATTATCTGAGCCGAAGCCGATGACTTTTTGTCCGAGACGGCGTTTGATGATTTGTTCGATGCCGTCAAATGCACCGCCGCAAATGAACAGGATGTTCGTCGTATCGATCTGGATGAATTCCTGATGAGGATGTTTGCGTCCTCCTTGAGGCGGCACGCTTGCAACCGTTCCTTCAAGAATTTTCAGCAGCGCCTGCTGAACGCCTTCGCCTGATACGTCGCGTGTAATGGACGGGTTTTCAGATTTTCGCGCTACTTTATCGATTTCATCGATATAAATAATGCCTTTTTCTGCTTTTTCCACATCATAGTCTGCTGCCTGAATCAGCTTGAGGAGGATGTTTTCTACGTCCTCACCGACATATCCGGCTTCAGTCAGAGATGTAGCGTCCGCGATCGCAAACGGCACGTTCAGAATACGCGCAAGCGTCTGGGCAAGAAGTGTTTTCCCGCTTCCAGTCGGTCCGATTAAAGAAATATTACTTTTAGAAAGCTCGACATCATCCACTTTACTGTTGGAGTTGATGCGTTTGTAATGGTTGTATACCGCAACCGCAAGTGATTTCTTCGCCTGATCCTGTCCGATGACATATTCATTCAGAATCTCACGGATTTCCTGCGGCTTCGGAACGTCTTTAAATTCGACTTCTTCTTCTGTACCAAGCTCTTCCTCTACGATTTCTGTACAGAGCTCAATACATTCGTCGCATATATATACACCCGGTCCTGCAACCAGCTTACGAACCTGATCTTGCGTTTTTCCGCAGAACGAGCATTTCAATTGTCCTTTTTCCTCGTTGAATTTAAACATTCTTTCACCCCTTAATCTTGTCTCACTTTTTCTTTTACCTGAAGGGCAAAAGAAAACGGTTCTTGCTACGATCGAGTATGTATTGCATTTTACCATACTTTCCAGTAAGACGGTAACAATGTGTTTCGCACTTGCACATTCTATATGTATGACGAAAAACAGCCCGGCAATGACTATCTTGCCCCAAGAAAAAGAGTTATATCATAATTGTACAAAACAAGGCACGAATTAATCGCGCCCTGTTTTATTATGTCTATTATTATGAACCATATTAACGGTTTTCTACAAGAAAATCAATTGCTTTTCGAACTTTTAAATCTTCTTTCATCGCGTCAGTTGAACCGATTGCCTGCTTGATGTTTTCAACCGGCATGTTGTAAGCTTCAGCCATTTTAGTCAGCTCAGCTTCAACTTCTTCGTCCGTTACTTCAAGGTTTTCAGCTTGAGCGATCGCTTCAAGAGTCAGGTTTGATTTTACGCGTTTTGCGGCATCTTCTTTCATTTGCTCTTTTAACGCGTTTTCGTCTTGGCCTGAGAATTGAGTGTAAAGCTCAAGGTTCATGCCTTGCATTTGCAGACGCTGTTCGAATTCTTTCAGCATGCGGTCAAGCTCAGTGTCGATCATCGCTTGAGGAACATCAGCTTCAGCGTTTTCAGATGCTTTCAGAACAAGCTCTTCACGCAATTTAGCGTCAGCTTCGTTTTCTTTTGCTTCTTCAAGGCGTTTTTTTGTTTTCTCAGTTAATTCAGCAAGCGTTTCAACTTCTTCGTCAATATCTTTTGCGAATTCGTCGTTAAGCTCAGGAAGCTCTTTCGCTTTGATTTCATGAATTTTCACTTTGAAAACAGCTGGTTTTCCGGCAAGCTCTTCAGCGTGGTACTCTTCAGGGAATGTTACTTCAACATCCTTTTCAGCGCCTGCTTCAAGGCCTGTTAACTGCTCTTCGAAGCCCGGGATGAATGAACCTGATCCTACTTCAAGTGAGTAGTTCTCAGCTTTTCCGCCTTCAAACGCTTCGCCGTCAACGAAACCTTCGAAGTCAAGAACGACTGTGTCGCCGTTTTCAACAGCGCCTTCTTCTTTCACGACAAGCTCAGCCTGACGCTCTTGAAGAGCTTTAAGTTCGTTTTGTACATCTTCGTCAGTAACGGCAGTGTCATCTTTTTCGATTCCTAAGCCTTTGTAGTCGCCAAGTTTCACTTCCGGTTTTACAGTCACTTTTGCAGTGAAAATCAAGCTTTCGCCTTTTTCGATTTTTTCAACATCGATTTCAGGGCGGTCTACAGGCTCAATGCCGGCTTCTTCAACCGCTTTAGGGTATTCTACAGGAAGTAAAATATCTAAAGCATCCTGGTAAAGAGCTTCAACGCCGAAACGCTGTTCGAATAAAGCGCGGGGAACTTTCCCTTTGCGGAATCCAGGAATAGAAACCTGTTTTACTACTTTTTTAAATGCATCATCAAGAGCTGTTTTGAACGTATCGGCATCAACTTCAACCGTTAATACGCCTTCGTTGCCTTCTTGTTTTTCCCATTTTACAGACATGTGTTTCCCTCCAAAAATCTATTCAGGTTGTGTCGGTCTTCCATTCTAAAGCAATCCGCGGCTTTGTCAAAGAAAAAACCGCTTTGAATCAGAATCATTATGTAATGAACTGGCAGCCTGTCCAACCGTAATTCTCATTTCAGTTAAACCGCTATACATAAATACAACCACTATATTATAACATAACGCCTACCGCTTTCAACTATATGGTGTGATTTACAAATAAGAAATTTCTTCAATATCCTTAATCATCGTGCAGGCTTCTTCAAGTTCGCGGCTGTCAAACTCGTACATCATGTGAAGTTCCTCCGGCTCAATGTCAATGCCGTGCATCTCGTAACCGACCTTATGAAGCGCCGCCGCCCATAAATCTGCGTTCAAAAACTTCGGCATAAAAGGGTGCAGAACGTACAGATGCCTTCTCCACAGCTCCTCGACGGCAGCGTATAATGTAGGGTTTTCATTGCCGAGCGTTTCATCAAGCACCCGGAGAACGCGATGCAAAACCGGAGCCGCATCAGGCTGAACCGTTTCACTCGGAACCGCGGTCATTGAATCGCCGAATTTTGTAATATGGACCGGCTTGCTGTAGTCATGGTCCGCCATCAGCGTCAAAATCATCGTCTTGATAAGAGGATGAGCGCCCGGATCTTGAAGAATCGTTTTTAAGAGACCCGTGTATTTTGCAATATTGCGGTCTTTGAGAGAATGAATCAGATTCATTTGTTCAGCGGGGCTGTTCAGCACTTTTTCCGCATCAAGAATGTCCTCGTATTCCTCCTCCCACGCTTCATCCTGCTGGTCGGGATCGGTCATTTTGCGGCTGAATTCGAGCAGCCGGTAGAATTGCTCCGCACTTTCTGCGGGCAGCTGGTTTTCTTCCAGCACAGCTTCAATTGTGCTTTTGACTTCTTCATATTGTTTCAGCTGAATTAAAATGGTCATGTACACCTGCAGTACGGTGAAATAATGGCCGTACCCTTCATTCAGCATTTTCTCGCAAACTTGTTTTGCTTCTTCCAATTCCCCGAGTTCCAGAAAACAAATCGCCATGCCTAAATGTACGTCGGACTCGGTATCGCCGTGGCTTACCGCCTCTGAAAACAGTTCGAGGGCCTCTTGATACTGTTTGTCCTTCATGGCGGCCATCCCTTTATCAACCAAGCGTTCTTTCAGACGGGGGAAAGGAATGATATCAGCTTTTTTCTTGTCATGCGTCATACTTTATTTCCTTTCAGGCGCTATTTTGTTCAAGTGTATCAACACGCGTCATGAAACACAAGAAAGGATGGTGCGCACGGTAAAAAAAGCCGCCGGACAGATGCCGGGCGGCTTTTTTCAGGCTTGAAGCCATGAACTTCTTTTCGATTCAAACTGCTGAATGTCGTCCTCCAGCAGAAGCGTTAATGAAATTTCATCATAGCCGTTTATCAGCATTTCCTTCCAGTGAGGATCGACTTCAAATGAAATCTCTTTTCCTTCACTGTCGTGAATGAGCTGGTTTTCCAAATCAACCGTCATGTTAAGAGACTGATTTTCATATTGACCGGCGAGTTTTTTCCACTGATCATACGGCATACGGATGGGAAGCATACCGTTTTTAAAACAGTTTTGATGAAAAATATCGGCAAATGACGGAGCAATGATGATTTTGAAGCCGTAATCATCCAGCGCCCAAGGAGCGTGCTCACGGGATGATCCGCAGCCGAAATTCTCTCCGGCAATTAATATGGACGCGCCTTCATAGACTTTGCGGTTTAATTCAAATTCAGGATCAGGCTCACCGTTCTCAAGGTATCTCCAATCAAAAAACGCGAATCTGCCGTATCCGGTTCTTTCAATTCTTTTCAAAAACTGTTTCGGAATAATCTGGTCCGTATCGACGTTGATCCGGTTTAAGACGGCCGCTTTTCCCGTATGCGTTTTTAAAGGTTCCATCTTTTCGCGCACTCCTTACACAACTGTTTTTTCTTGATAAAACTTTCTTACATCGACGAAATGCCCGTGAATGGCTGCCATTGCCGCCATCGCCGGACTGACAAGGTGTGTTCTCGCGCCTTTTCCCTGTCTGCCTTCGAAGTTGCGGTTGGAAGTGGAAGCGCATCGTTCCCCTTCAGGCACGACATCATTGTTCATACTGAGGCACATGCTGCAGCCTGATTCTCTCCATTCAAATCCGGCCTCGAGAAACACGCGGTGCAGCCCTTCTTCCTCGGCCTGCTGTTTCACGCTTTGAGAACCCGGCACCACAATGGCTCTGACGCTGTCAGCGACTTTTCGGCCTTTGATCATATCCGCAGCCTGGCGAAGATCGGTCATCCGCGAATTTGTACAGGAGCCGATAAACACATGCTCGACTTTAATATCTTCAATTTTTTGATTCGGTGAGATTCCCATGTATTCGTACGCGCGGATGGCTTCTTTTTTTCCGTCTTCAGAATCAATCGTTTCCGGCGCCGGTATTTGGGCATCGACCGGAAGAACCATGCCGGGATTGACGCCCCATGTTACCATTGGAGAAATCTCGCTGCCGTCTAACACGATGGAATGATCGTATACGGCGCCCGGATCGGTTTTTAACGCTTTCCATTCTGCGGCGGCTTTTTCAAATTCCTCGCCTTTTGGCGCGTATTTACGGTTTTTACAATATTCAATCGTCGTGTCATCAGGAGCGATCAGTCCCGCCCGTGCTCCCGCTTCTATTGACATATTGCAGACGGTCATGCGTTCGTCCATAGACATGTTTCTGAATACTTCCCCGGTGTATTCAATGACATATCCGGTACCGAATTTCACCCCGTATTTTCCGATGACCGACAAGATGACATCCTTCGCGGTCACTCCTTTTTGGAGCGTTCCGTCAACGCGGATTTCAAGCGTTTTCGGCCGCTGCTGCCACAATGTCTGAGTGGAAAGAACATGTTCCACCTCACTTGTGCCGATACCGAAGGCAAGCGCTCCGAACGCGCCGTGAGTCGATGTATGGCTGTCTCCGCAAACGATCGTTTTCCCCGGTAGTGTCAGACCAAGCTCAGGCCCGACTACGTGAACGATTCCCTGGTCTGCGCTGTGTAGATCCGCAAGACGGACGCCGAACTCCTCGCAATTCCGTTCAAGCGCGGTTACTTGGCGCTTTGCGACTTCATCTTTAATGTCAAAACGGTTGACGGTCGGAATATTGTGGTCCATCGTCGCGAATGTGTTCTGCGGCCGTCTGACCTTTCTTCCCTTCTGCCTTAACCCTTCAAACGCCTGAGGAGACGTCACCTCATGAATTAGGTGCAGATCAATATAGAGAAGGTCGGGTTTTCCTTCACCGCTTTTTACAACATGCCGATCCCAAATCTTTTCGATGATTGTTCGAGGCATCATCTTTGTTTCCTCCCTCTACCTATGAACTAAGACCGCTTTCTTTAAAGCGTCACACTATAGATTTTGTATTCGAGCCGGCTAATGCGGCTTTTACTTTTTCAGTAATGTCATGCGTTCCGGCATATTGGCCGTCCCGGGCGATATCACGTGTACGGCTGCCATCTGCAAGCACCTTTGCGACCGCTTTTTCCACCGCCTGCGCTTCGTTTTCAAGCCCGAAAGATGTTCTCAAAAGCATCGCCGCTGATAAAATCGCCGCAAACGGATTGGCCATCCCTTTACCGGCGATGTCAGGCGCAGATCCATGCACGGGTTCAAACAAGTGAAGACCTGAACTTGATAAACTGGCTGACGGCAGCATGCCGAGCGAGCCTGTCAGCATGGAGGCTTCATCGCTTAAAATATCGCCGAACATATTCTCAGTTACGATGACGTCAAATTGGCTCGGAGCGTAGATGAGCTGCATCGCGGCATTATCGACAAGCATATGTTCAAGCGTCACATCAGGAAATTCTTTTGCGATTTCATCCGCTGTTTCACGCCACAGCCTGCTTGAAGAAAGCACATTCGCCTTATCAACGGACGTCACTTTTCCTTTTCTGCCGGCAGCCATCTTAAAAGCTTCTCTGACAACGCGTGCGATTTCTTCTTTCTTATAAAAAAGGGTATCGACCGCTTCCTTTTCTCCCGCTTCATTGACATACTGTCTGCTCGGTTCTCCAAAGTAGAGGCCGCCCGTCAGTTCCCTGACGATTACAAAGTCGACGCCGCTGATATACTCTTTTTTCAGCGGAGACGCCTCAGACAAGCTTTCAAATACGGTCACGGGACGCAGATTGGCAAACAGGCCGAGTTTTTTTCTGATGCCGAGCAGGCCTTTTTCCGGTCTGAGCTCCGGAGGATTTTGGTCCCATTTCGGCCCGCCGACTGCCCCGAGCAGGATGGCGCCGGATCTTTCACAAAGAGCCACCGTCTCCTCAGGAAGGGGGTTTTGATGGGCGTCAATAGCCGCTCCCCCGATCAGCCCGTTTTCAAATTCAAATTCATGTCCGAATTGTTCGGCAACGCTTCTCAATACATCTGCCGCTGATTCCGCCACTTCCGGTCCGATTCCGTCACCGGGCAGCAAAGCAATGCGTTTTTTCAAATCAAACGTTCTCCTTTCTATTACGAGCCGACCGCAGTCTGTCTCTTTAATCCGTCTAAATTGCTATCCAGCACCAGCTGCCGGTTCACGGCGTTCAGATAAGCTTTAGCAGAAGCTTCCAGAACATCCTGCGCGATTCCCCGCCCTGATGTTTCTTTTCCGTTCACGGTCACTCTGACAAAAACTTGAGCCAGCGCGTCTTCGCCTTTCCGGTTGGATTGGATGCGGTAGTCTGTCAGTTCAATATTTTTATCGATGCAGCGCCCGAGCGTATTATAAACGGCTTCTACGCTGCCCGCCCCCGTTGCCGCCTCTTGAATCAGCTGTTCGTTTTCCTGATTTTTTAAAGAGACTGTTGCAGTCGGCACCTGAGACGTCCCGTAATGCACTTGCAGAGACAAAAATTCATAGCCGATTTTTTTGTCTGTCACTTTTTCTTCTAAAATAAGAGAAATCAAGTCATCATCGGTGATTTCTTTTTTCTTTTCGGTCAGTTCTTTAAACATCGTAAAAAATTTATTGATTTCCTCACTATCAAACTGGAATCCAAGCGAATTCAGGCGGTCTTTGAACGCATGGCGTCCGGAATGCTTTCCGAGTACGAGCGCATCAGCAGTCACGCCGACAAGTTCCGGTGAAATGATTTCATATGTTGATTTTTCTTTCAGGAAACCGTCTTGGTGAATGCCGGACTCATGTGCGAAAGCGTTATCTCCGACGATTGCTTTATTGCGGGGAACGGCCATGCCCGTCAGTTTGCTGACAAGATCACTCGTCCGCTTCAATTCATGAAGATTAAGAGATGAATCGGCTTGATGCGCGTCATTTCTGACATGAAGCGCAACGGCGATTTCCTCTAGCGCGGCATTCCCGGCTCTTTCCCCTATGCCGTTAATGGCGCATTCAATTTGATCAGCGCCGTTCTCAATTGCCGAAAGCGAGTTGGCAACCGCCATTCCGAGATCATCGTGGCAATGGGCTGAAAGCTTTACCCGGCTGATATTCGGAACGTGTTCCTTCATATATTTAAAGATGTTTCCGTATTCATCCGGCGTCAGGTAACCTACAGTGTCCGGCAGGTTGATGACGCTCGCGCCGGCATCAATCACTTCTTCAACGATTTCAGCCAGAAACGGAAGTTCGGTGCGGCATGCGTCTTCTGCTGACCATTGAACGATCGGAAAGCGTTCTTTTGCATACTTCACCATTTCAACCGCTTTTTCCTTAACCTCTTCCCGCGTCATTTTCAGCTTATGCTTCAGATGAATGTCAGAGGTGGCGATAAAGATGTGAATCCGCGGGCTGGCCCCGTCTTTCAGCGCTTCCCAGGCTGCGTCGATGTCACCTTTGACAGATCGGGCAAGCCCTGTTACCGAACAATTTTTAATCGTTCTTGCGATTTCCTGCACGGCTAAAAAATCACCTCGGGATGAAGCGGGAAATCCCGCTTCAATAATATCCACCCCGAGTCTTTCAAGCTGCTTGGCTATCGCCAGTTTCTCCCGGGAATTGAGGTTGACCCCGGGGGATTGTTCACCGTCACGAAGGGTCGTGTCGAAAACATTAATTTTGCGCAACGGAGACCACCGCTTCCTTCTTTTTGCCTTGTTTGACAAACGGCATCATTTCACGAAGCTGTCTGCCGACCTTTTCAATCTGATGCTCGTTTTCACTTGCATTGATCGCATTGAAGCGAGGACGGTTCACTTGGTTTTCCACGATCCATTCTTTCGCGAATGTACCGTTTTGAATATCTGTTAATACTTGTTTCATCGATTCTTTTACCTTTGCATCGACTACGCGCGGCCCTGAGACAAAATCTCCCCATTGAGCCGTATCGGAGATAGAGTATCTCATGCCCGCCAATCCTTCTTCATACATCAAGTCTACGATCAACTTCAGTTCGTGCAGACACTCGAAGTATGCGAGTTCAGGCTGGTAGCCGGCTTCTGTCAGCGTTTCAAAACCCGCTTTGACAAGCGCCGTTAAACCTCCGCACAGAACAGCCTGCTCACCGAACAAATCCGTTTCCGTTTCTTCCTTAAATGTTGTTTCAAGAACGCCCGCACGCGCTCCGCCGATTCCTTTTGCATAAGCAAGAGCCGTATCTTTCGCTTCGCCTGATACATCCTGGTAGATGGCAAACAATGCCGGTACGCCCGCGCCTTGTTCATATGTTCTTCTGACAAGGTGTCCAGGCCCTTTAGGGGCGACAAGGAATACATCCACATCAGCAGGAGGCACGATCTGATGGAAATGGACGTTAAATCCGTGTGCGAATACCAATGACTTGCCCGCCGTCAATTCATCTTTGATTTCAGCTTCATATACTTTTTGCTGCTGTTCATCCGGAAGAAGAACCATAATGATATCAGCCTGGGCAGCCGCTTCTCTTACCGAAAAGACTTGATGACCGTCTTCTTGGGCCTGTGTAAATGATTTTCCTTGTCTGACGCCGACAATGACATCAATTCCGCTTTCTTTTAAGTTCAGCGCATGTGCGTGACCTTGTGAACCGTAACCGATAATCGCTACTTTTTTACCTGCCAATACGTTCTCTTTGATATCACCGTTATAATATACTTTTACCATTTTAATCTCTCCCTTTTTTGTGTTATACAATTGAAATTGTTTTATTGGATGACGCCTTCTGCTGAGTTCCCCTCGCAAAAGCCGTTGTGCCTGTTCTCGCGATTTCTTTAATGCCGTAAGGTTTGAGCAGCTCTATGAGCGCTTCGATTTTATTAGATTCGCCGGTAACCTGAACGACGATGCTGTCTCTTGAGACATCAACGACGGAAGCTCTGAACGGCTCAATGATTCCATTGATTTCCGTTCTGGCCGACGGTGCGGAAACAACTTTGATTAATGCCAGCTCACGCTGTACAATCGATTGGTTTGTAATATCCGTCACTTTCAGGACGTCAATTTGTTTGTTAAGCTGCTTTGTCAGCTGCTCTACGTCATTTTCGCCTTCCACATGGACGACAAATGTAATCCTTGAAACACCGCTTGTTTCCGTGTGGCCTACAGTGATGC
Source organism: Bacillus sp. JNUCC-22 (assembly GCF_018861275.1). Taxonomy (NCBI): domain Bacteria; kingdom Bacillati; phylum Bacillota; class Bacilli; order Caryophanales; family Bacillaceae; genus Bacillus; species Bacillus sp. JNUCC-22. The sequence continues at coordinate 2,674,204 of NZ_CP076408.1, forward strand.
TTTCGATATTATAGTGTCTTTTTGTAAACAGGCCGGTGATCCGGTTTAATACTCCCGAGCGGTTGACCACCGTTAATGTGATAATGCGTTTCAAGGTTTCACCCCCACCATTTCATGAAGTCCTTTACCCGGCGCAATCATCGGGAATACTTTCTCGCTTTTGGCGACCCGGACGTCAATAACGGCCGGTTCTTTTGATGAAAGCACCTTTTTAAGCTCTTCTTCCGCCTCTTCCTCCGATGAAATCCGGACGCCTTTAATGCCGTAGGCTTCTGACAATTTGACAAAGTCAGGCTGCGCCGAGAATTTGGATTCAGAATAGCGCTCTTCATAGAAGATTTCCTGCCACTGTCTGACCATGCCCAGACATTCGTTGTTCAAGATAACCACTTTGACGGGAAGATTCAGCTGTCGGATGACATCTAATTCCTGAAGGGTCATCTGAAAACCGCCGTCTCCGAGGATGGCAACGACCGTGGCGTTACGATCGGCCAGCTGCGCTCCGATAGCCGCCGGAAGGCCGAAGCCCATTGTGCCGAGTCCCCCCGAGGTCACCCACTTATCAGCCTTTCGGAAAGGATAAAACTGAGCCGCCCACATCTGGTGCTGGCCGACATCCGTCGCCACAATCGCCTCACCGTTTGTGAATTGGTGAATATACTCAATCAGCTTTTGGGGTTTCAAGCCCTCTTCTCTGTTGTCTGTATACCAAAGCGGATATTCTTCTTTCCATTCTGAAAGCTGCTGTTTCCATTCCTCTGTCTGTCCCTGTTTTCCGTTTTGCTTCAATAATTCCTGAAGGACGATTTTACTGTCGCCGACCACCGGAATCTGCGTTTCGATAATTTTTCCGATTTCAGCAGGATCAATATCGATATGCGCCACTTTGGCCGACTTTGCAAAATGCTTCAGATTTCCGGTCACGCGATCATCGAACCGCGCTCCGATGCTGATCAACAAGTCACAGTGGTAAAGCGCCATATTCGCTGTGTATGTGCCGTGCATCCCCGCCATTCCCAGAAAAAGAGGATGGTCTGCCGGGAAACCGCCCAGACCGAGAAGCGTGTGCGCTACCGGAATTTGCTGCTGTTCGACATAATTTTTTAAATCTTCTGAAGCTTTACCGTGCAAAACACCCGCTCCGGCTAAAATAACCGGCTTTTTCGCACTGCTGACAGCTTCCACGAGCTTTCGGATCTGCAGATAGTTAGGCTCTTTTACAGGCTGATAACCCGGAAGGCTGATCTCGTGATCATATCTGAACTCTCCTTCAAATGCTGCGACATCCTTCGGTATATCAATTAATACCGGGCCCGGTCTTCCCGTCGTGGCGATATGGAACGCCTCTTTAATCACACGGGGGAGATCTTCCGGACGGCGGACTTGGTAGCTGTGTTTCGTAATCGGCATCGTAATTCCTAAAATGTCGGCTTCCTGGAAAGCGTCGCTGCCGATGACCGAAGTGGCCACCTGACCGGTAAACACTACGAGCGGCAATGAATCTATCATCGCATCCGCAAGACCGGTCACTAAATTTGTCGCTCCGGGTCCGGAAGTAGCAATCACAACCCCCGGCTTTCCGGAGACTCTCGCATACCCTTCTGCCGCATGAATCGCGCCTTGCTCGTGGCGGGGCAGGATGTGAACCAATCCTGATTGATACAGTTTATCGTAAATCGGAAGGACGGCTCCCCCCGGATAGCCGAAGATCATCTCGACATTTTCTTTCTTTAATGATTCAATCAGCATCAGAGCCCCGTTCATTGTTTTTGTACATTCGGCAGACAAAGAATCCGCCTGTACATTTGTACCCATTTTCAGTTCCTCCTTTTCAATGTTCCCTTCTAAAATCCAATTCATAAAACGCAGCGCCGGCTGACGCAAATAAAAAAGCCTTCCCACCCACATTCAGCCAAGCATTTCATGCGATAGCCAAAAGGGGCGAAAAGGCTTTGCTTTCCGCGGTACCACCCTTGTTTACGGTCATATGCAGACCGTCTCATGGATAATGATTATCCGTTTTGATAACGAGTAAACATTGTGTTCACTCGGCCGAGTCCTACTCTTTACATTTCAGACCGGCACTCTGAGGGGAGTTCACTTTGATTTGTTTTACCGGCTCTCAGCGTTACCGGCTCTCTGTGAAAAACTTCAGCAAAGCTACTTATCCTCTTCTGCGCTTTTTATTATGGCAGCTCTTTTATTAAAAAAGAACCTTCACTTGTTTGTTTTTTCAGTGTTTTATGATTTTTCTTTTTAGCGTGAATCATTTATTTATTTTTGTTTGAACTCATATTACGCCCGTTTGCAGACAGTGTCAACAGCATTTTTATAATTATTAGACAATTTAGATTAATCAATCTATTTTGTATACGCTTTCATTACTGGTACAAAGGGATCTGTAAATGTTAAAAGTTTTTATCATTTTTTTATTAATCTCTCAAGATTACATGAAATTTTTCCGTTCATATACGAATATGTCACATTTTATTACACAATTTTTCTCTGTCCTTCCGGCATGCTTGTCAGATATTCCGTTCGATTGAACAGGCTCTTTCTACAGACATACGCATACACTGTTCTTATCTCGTAAGAAATGAGTGATGTCATGAATAAGATGTTATCAGGCATGCAGGGCCTGCCTCCTGGATTTCCGCCTTTACCGGTCTTACCGCCGCAGTCTTACTATCCTCCGGCCCCGATGCATACAGCACCATATCAAGGCGGCCCTTCTTTTCAGCAGGGATTCCCGTCATCCGGATACGGACAGCAGACCCCGCAAAGCACGCTGTCATTCGCCGGGCAGCAATTCGTTCCGTACCCTTATACAACCGGGTACTACGGCCAATCCTTCAGTGACGTCGGCGGAAGCCTCGGCGCCGGGGCGCATCCCGGCGCGCTCGGGGGCGGTTTCAGCGGCCATGCCGGGGGCTTCAGCGCTCCGAGCGGATTCAGATGATACAAAAACCGGCCTCCCACGGCCGGTTTCTTTTCTTATTCACAGAGTATAACGGTCATTCCATTGATTCATTTCCTGCTCCGTATAGTAATCAGCCCTTGAAACCTCAACAATGATTAAACCGCATTGAGTGATTAAAAATTGTTTCAGTTCCTCAAACAGTTCGTCTTTTCCGCAAAAGATCGTTTCTATATTGTGATTTTTATATGCAAATGCGTACTTCAAAAGCTAATTCCTCCCGCTGCCTTTCTATCGATTATTGACAAAATGTATGATAGAAATTAGATAATTTATCACTCAAGGACGCCTTAAGTATCTTTATACATATATTTATTACGGTAAATATTACATTAAGTTTCATTTATATTAAAATTACTTTACAATTTTCATCAAATACGGAACTTTTGTTTCGTGAAATAAAAAATAAAATACAAAAAAACCTCAAACCCATTGTCAGGGCTTGAGGTTTTTTATACGTCCCAGGAGAGATTCGAACTCCCGACCGACGGCTTAGAAGGCCGTTGCTCTATCCGGCTGAGCTACTGGGACATGAAAAACAAATATCTGCTGATCATTTTATCATGATATCAGCGAATTGACAATATAGTCATCCGATAAAAAAGGCCAGCGGCATCAGTTTTCACTCTGATGTCACCAGCTCTTTTTTGTACGTCCCAGGAGAGATTCGAACTCCCGACCGACGGCTTAGAAGGCCGTTGCTCTATCCAGCTGAGCTACTGGGACAGCTTTTGCTTTATGTATCAGCGACAAGATTTATTATATACAGGTTCAAATCATAAGTCAATATTTTTTTAAAAACTTTTGATGGGGAAGAATGAAATCTCCCCCATCACTTGTTAAAAACTGATTGTATTCCCCAAGTCCTTCAATTCCCGACCCGTTTCGTCGTAAAATGTCACGGCGCCTTCTCTTTCTGTAAGGGTAAGAATGGCATAGCTTTTCACATTGCGGACTCTCGGAAGACGGATGCTGCCCGGATTAATCAAAAGCTTGCCCCGAAGCACTTCACTCCCGGCAATATGTGAATGGCCGAAGCAGACGATATCCGCCCCAAGCTCTTCCGCCCGGTAAAAAACAGTTAAAAGTGACTGTTTAATGCCGTGAAGATGCCCGTGAACGGCCAGAATTTTCTTTGAACCGGCGTCCAGAAGGAGCTCATCCTGAAACCCGCCGCCAAAGTCGCAATTGCCTTTTACCGTGTGATATGGCGTAAGCGCCGGATGTGCGGCGTCAAGCTCTGAATCACCGCAATGAATCATCAGATCCGCTTCGTCTTCGTGCCGCTTTGCAATCGTCTCCAGCTCGTCTTCAAGGCCGTGACTGTCACTTATTATCAGCACTTTCATTGCATACGCTCCCCCTTATGAATCAAGCAGCTTTGACAGTTTCTTGAGCGCCTCAGCCCTGTGGCTGATTTTGTTTTTCTCAGCGCTTGTCAGCTGGGCCATGGTTTTATCTTTATCTTTCACAATAAAAATGGGATCATAGCCGAACCCGTTATCTCCTTCGGGTCCTTCCGCAATATACCCTTCAACATGACCTTCGACCGTTTTTGTTTCCTGCCCCGGCATGCTGACGGCAAGGGCGCAGCGGAAACGGGCCGTGCGCTGCTCTTTTTCGATGCCTTTTAATTCTGACAGCACCTTGTCCATATTCGCCTTATCATCTTTTGCTTCTCCGGCATAACGGGCTGAATAAACGCCCGGTCTGCCTCCAAGGTTGTCCACCGATAAACCGGAGTCGTCTGCAATGACCATTTTGTTGACGGCTTTTGCCACGGCTTCCGCTTTTAAGATGGCGTTTTCTTCAAAGGTATGTCCGGTTTCTTCAATTTCTTCCGTAAATCCGATTTCCGCCAAAGAAGAGACGCTGTAGCCTTTCGGTTCGAGTATTTCCTTGAATTCTTTCACTTTTCCCTGATTGTGTGTCGCAATAATGGCTTCTTTCACGGTGATCAGGCCTCTCTTTCTTATTTCAGTTCAGGCAATGTTTCTCCCAGCACTTCTTTTTGCTTTTGAATAAGCGTCTGGATTCCTTTTTCGGCAAGACTTAACAGTCCGTTTAAATCTTCACGGGAGAATGTGGCTTCTTCGCCCGTCCCTTGAAGCTCTACAAAACGTCCGCTTCCCGTCATGATAATATTCATGTCGACTTCAGCCGCCGAATCCTCTTCATAATTCAGATCCAAAAGAAGGCCTTCTTCTTTATCCATCCCGACAGAAATGGCCGCGAGATAATCTGTCACAGGAGAGGTTTTGATAACGCCGCTTTTTACGAGTTTGCCGATCGCAATGGCCATTGCCAAGAAGGCGCCGGTAATGGAAGCCGTTCTTGTTCCGCCGTCAGCTTGAATGACGTCACAGTCGATCCAGATCGTGCGTTCGCCAAGCTTCTCCAAATCAACGACGGCCCGGAGCGCGCGCCCGATCAGCCGCTGAATTTCCATCGTTCTGCCGGAGACCTTTCCTTTTGAAGATTCTCTTATCGTTCTTTGATTCGTCGCGCGGGGAAGCATGCTGTATTCCGCTGTGATCCAGCCTTTTCCTCCGCCGCGTAAAAATGGCGGCACCCGGTCTTCCACAGATGCATTACAGATGACCTTCGTATTTCCCGCTGTAATTAAAACAGAGCCTTCCGGGTGAGTGATAAAATCCAAATCAAATGTGATAGGGCGCAGCTCATCGTGCTGTCTTCCGTCGTGTCTCATATTTTACCTCCGATTATATGTACATAAACCTTTTGTTCCGGATTGTGAATAAAGAAAGAGGCAGCCGGAACGCTAACCTCTTTTTTACTAGTATATCAAAAATCGCAAATTAAAAACTACCCGTATTCACTTGTGACGGCCTCGAAACAGGTTTTGAAAGGGATTCTCCTTTTTCATTCACCAGTTCTGATTTTCCGTTTACTTTTATAGAAACACTTTTAATCGACGGCTGTTCGGTTAACGTGAGAACGATGCTGTCCAATACGCCCGATGATACCATTTTTGTTTTTTCGTCGGCGCTTCCGTAAATGGAGCTGTTAAAGTCCAGTGTAACCTGGCCGTCTTTCACTTTCGGCTTGCTGAGAAGCTTAACATCGTTATTAAAGTCCGTCAAAAGCCCGCTTGCTTTGCCCGGTCCGTCGGCGAGCTGTTCAACGGCAGCGGTGATGTCATCTGTTTCCGAATTGTCAATCCGCTTTGTGACAGGCACGTAGTATTCGCTTGTCTCTGTTTCCGCCAGATAATAGACAGTCAGCGGATGGGTGTCTGTCAGATCATTCACTCCGGCCGTTTCAATATTAATCCCGTCTTTTCTGCTTAAGTCGCCCGTAATCGGAGTGCCGCCCACAGGCATTTCTTTCAGTTCGTGCCCGTTGATTCTGATTTTGACTTTATCTATTGAGCTGAATTGGGTAAGCGTCCATGTAATCGATTGCAGGATTTTTTGTTCGTCTTCTTTTTTATAGTTTTTAAATTCCTTCGAAAAATCAGCGACGGCAGTGCCGTCTTTTTTAATATCGACATTTACCGTCGTATCCGCAGGGAGCACCGCTCTGAAGCCGTTCGGCAGGATTTCTGACACAGGCCCTCCCTGAACCAAATACTCAAGGGCCTGCTTTGCGGTTCCCTCACTGTTCGGAAGAGGCAGTGTCTGTGCTGCGACATAGCCGTTTTTATCAATCAGATACAGCTCTCGCATGACTGTATTGGCCGGCTGGTCGGCTTTAGAAGTGCCGTTTTTCTCTGACTGCTTTGGTTTTGCCTGAATTCCCGCTTCATCCTTTACATATGAAATGTCTTGAGGCGGGTCAATTTCCCCGGCTGTTTTATCGGATTGAAACAAACCGCATCCAGATAACACAAAAGCCGAAGTAAGACATGTTGCAGCAATGACTGCAGGTCCTTTTTTCAGCATACTTTTCCCTCCTAAGGCTGTTTGTACTATGATGTATACGAGCCCTGTCCGGGAAATAGACCGGGAAGCGCAAAAAAACCCGCCGTAAACAGCGGGTTTTTTTGATTTATTTTCTGACCGGCTCTTGAAGGGAGATGCACTCGACATGGCCGATTTCGTGGCCGAACCAGTCTTCGGCAATTTTTGCGAAACCGTTCCGCTCTCCCGTTGTAAGAAATTGATGCTCCGGTGCATGTTTCGATTGGTTTAACAAACCTTTATAAGACAAGATGGTGCTCACTTCTCTCGCCGTCTCGTCTCCGGAGGAAATGATTTTCACATGCTCTCCCATATAGTTCTGAATCGGATCTTTTAAAATCGGATAATGCGTACATCCTAAAATCAAGGTGTCAATTGATGTACCTTTTAAAGGCTCAAGCGATGCTTCAACCGCTTCCTCCGCTGATTCCTGAAGAAACCGTCCGCTTTCCACAAACGGCACGAGCAGCGGACAAGCCGTGTTCTTAACTTGAAGTTCTGCGTTTAATCCGAGCAGCGCCTGCTCATACGCTCTGCTTTTAATGGTATTGACCGTGCCGATGACGCCGATATGCTGGTTTTTCGTGACCTTTATCGCCGTTCTTGCACCCGGCTGAATGACGCCGACAACCGGAATATCCGTTTTGCGCTGAATATCCTCCAAGGCAATGGCCGTGGCCGTATTGCAGGCGATTACGAGCATTTTGATATGGTGGTTTTCCAGCAGGTAATCGGTCATTTCCCACGTGTATTGAAGAACTTCTTCTTCAGGACGCGGGCCGTACGGGCAGCGTTTTGTATCTCCCACATAGATGATATTTTCCTTCGGTAGCTGTCTCATGATTTCCTTAGCAACGGTTAACCCGCCAACCCCGGAATCAATGACTCCTATCGGCTGTTCCAACAAAATCGCCTCATTTTCTTTTCATTTCATGCTGCAGTTTCAATAATGATTTTTCGAAAGCGGCTGTTTCTTCTTCGGAAAATGTCGCAAACATATCCCGCAAATAAGCCTGTCTTTTCAAAATCACTTCTTGGATAATGCGCTCTCCTTCAGCGAGAAGATGAATTCTGACGACCCGTCTGTCGGCCGGGTCTTTCACCCGCTCGACAAGCTTATTTTTTTCCATGCGGTCTATCAGATCCGTCGTCGTGCTGCAAGCCAAATACATTTTGCCTGATAATTCGCCTATTGTCATATCCCCCAATTCATAAAGCCATTGAAGCCCCACGAATTGCGGCGGTGTAATTGCATATTGGTTAAGGATTTCTCTTCCTTTTTGTTTAATGATCGCAGCGATATGGCGGAGTGATTTTTCGATATCCGCAACATGCTCTACAGATTTTGATGTCATTTGTCCATCCCTCACTCAAGGATCTTTCTGGGCTATGCGCTCCGTGTCTATTTTCCTTCTTTTTTTAAGAAAATGCAAGACTGACGGAGAAAAAGGAAAAACCGGGATTTTCACCGCATGCCCATCAGCCCGGGCGCCAACGCAAATAACCGGCTCCTTCTCGAAAAGAAGGAAAACCGGCAAGAATCAGAGCTCTAGCTCACCCATTCTAAGAAGCTCGACAACAGCTTGCGAACGCCCTTTCACACCTAACTTCTGCATGGCATTTGAAATGTGATTCCGTACAGTTTTTTCACTGATAAATAGCTCGCTTGCAATTTCCTTTGTTGTCTTGTCTTGAACGAGCAATTCGAATACTTCTCTTTCTCTTTTGGTCAGCAGCGGCTTTGATTGAAAATCTTTCTCCTTCAAGTATTGTAACCCTCCTTGCTAAGGTGAGAGCGAATCTGAAACGAATGGGTTTATATAGTCAAGATATCATATGTAAAGGGCGCTTCGGAGGTGACGTCTCTTAGAGAAATAGTTATCCGTTCAGGCGAGCAGAATGCCTTTCTCCCGCTCCGTCCAGCTGACCGCTTTGCCGCTTTTCTTCGACACTTGAACCATAACGACGGAACCTGTAAAGCACGGCAGGCCCGACTCATTTTCTCCAAGGTAATGAAGGGTGACGGACGCATTTCCGGCAGCGCTTGCTTTCACATAAATCCGCAGATTTTCATACGGCATCACCTGACGCATATAGTCGCACTGCTGGCTTGCGACGACCGTCATCGTTTCCGAGTTTTGCGCCGTTATGCCTCGCTGTTTGAAATAAGCGATCCGCGCTTCTTCAAAATAGATGAAAGGGGTTACATTATTCATATGGCCGAACATATCCGTTTCTGAAAAACGAACCGATACTTCAGTAAAGAAAGAAAACGACTGTCTCCATTCTTCAAACGGGACATCAATATATTGCGGTTGTTTCATCACCTTCAGCTCCTTATAAAAAAACCTCTCCCGTGCGGAAGAGGCTCTTTTTCTCTTTCTTATACTCTGTCGCTTCCGAAGAAATTGCGGAATGCTTGTAAATTGGTATCTCTGTTCAAAGCGGCGATTGAAGTCGTAAGCGGAATGCCTTTCGGGCAGGATTGAACACAGTTTTGTGAATTCCCGCAATCTCCGAGGCCGCCGTCTGTCATTAACGCTTCTAAACGTTCTGCTTTGTTCATCGCGCCCGTCGGATGGGCGTTAAACAGACGAACTTGCGACATCGGGGCAGGCCCCATGAATTTCGACTTGCTGTTGACGTTCGGGCAGGCTTCGAGGCAGACGCCGCATGTCATGCATTTAGACAATTCATATGCCCACTGGCGGCGTTTTTCCGGCATTCTCGGCCCCGGCCCCAAATCGTAAGTTCCGTCAATCGGCACCCATGCTTTCACTTTTTTCAGTGAATCAAACATTCTGCTGCGGTCAACCTGAAGGTCACGGACAACCGGGAATGTTTTCATCGGTTTCAGACGGATCGGCTGTTCCAGCTTATCAATCAGCGCCGTACATGACTGGCGCGGTCTCCCGTTGATGACCATGGAGCAGGCGCCGCATACTTCTTCAAGACAGTTCATGTCCCATGCGACCGGAGTAGTTTTCTCTCCTTTTGCATTCACGGGATTTCTGCGGATTTCCATCAGGGCGGAAATCACGTTCAGGTTCGGGCGGTAATTGATTTCGAATTCTTCATCGTATGGCGCGCTTTCGGGCGTATCCTGACGTGTAATGATAAACCGTATCTTTTTCTCACTCATGATTATTTCGCCACCTTCTTCTTCGAGTAGTCGCGTTTACGGGGCGCAATCAGTGATACATCGACATCCTGATATTCAAATTCCGGAGCTTCAAACGGACCGGCATGTTTAGCCATTGTCGTTTTGAGCCACTCATCGTCATTTCTTTCAGGGAAATCCGGTTTATAGTGCGCTCCCCGGCTTTCATTTCGGTTATATGCGCCGAGCGTGATGACTCTGGCAAGCTGAAGCATATTGGAGAACTGGCGGGTGAACATCGCCCCTTGGTTGCTCCATTTTGTCGTATCGTTGATATTGATTTTCTTAAAGCGTTCCATCAGCTCTTGGATTTTGTCATCCGTTTTCAAAAGCTTGTCGTTGTGGCGGACCACCGTGACGTTGGCCGTCATCCATTCTCCGAGCTCACGGTGAAGCACGTAGGCATTTTCGTCGCCGTCCATTTTCATAATATCGGCCCATTTTTCTTCTTCTTTTTTCACATAGGAATCAAATAATGAAGAAGACAGGTCTTCCGCTGATGTTTCAAGTCCGGAAACATATTTCACCGCATTCGGTCCGGCCACCATTCCTCCGTAGATGGCGGAAAGCAGAGAGTTCGCCCCTAAACGGTTTCCTCCGTGCATTGAATAATCACATTCACCCGCTGCGAACAGTCCGCGGATGCTTGTCATCTGATCATAATCAACCCACAGTCCGCCCATTGAATAGTGAACGGCAGGGAAAATTTTCATCGGAAGCTTGCGCGGGTCATCGCCCATGAATTTTTCATAGATTTCGATAATGCCGCCAAGCTTAACGTCAAGCTCTTTCGGATCTTTGTGCGACAGATCGAGATACACCATGTTTTCACCGTTGATGCCGAGTTTCTGATTCACGCACACGTCAAAGATTTCACGTGTCGCAATATCCCGCGGCACGAGGTTTCCGTAAGCCGGATATTTTTCCTCAAGGAAGTACCAAGGTTTTCCGTCTTTGTACGTCCAGACTCTTCCGCCCTCGCCGCGCGCCGATTCACTCATCAGACGCAGTTTATCGTCCCCCGGGATTGCTGTCGGGTGAATTTGGATAAATTCGCCGTTTGCATAATAAGCGCCCTGCTGATAAACGATTGATGCGGCAGATCCCGTGTTGATCATGCTGTTTGTTGATTTTCCGAATACGATTCCGGGTCCTCCCGTCGCCATAATAACGGCGTCAGAACGGAATGACTCGATTTGCATATTGGTCAGATTTTGGGCTACGATACCGCGGCACGTGCGCTCATCGTCAAGAACGGCGCCGAGGAATTCCCAGCCTTCATATTTTGTGACGAGACCCGCCACTTCATATCTGCGCACCTGCTCGTCCAGTGCGTAAAGAAGCTGCTGACCCGTCGTCGCTCCCGCGTATGCGGTTCTGTGATGCTGTGTACCCCCGAAACGGCGGAAGTCCAAGAGCCCTTCCGGCGTTCTGTTAAACATAACCCCCATGCGGTCCAATAAGTGGATAATGGACGGCGCCGCTTCACACATCGCTTTTACAGGAGGCTGGTTTGCCAAAAAGTCGCCTCCGTATACCGTGTCATCAAAATGCTCAAACGGAGAGTCTCCTTCCCCTTTTGTGTTGACAGCTCCGTTTATCCCGCCCTGCGCGCAGACCGAGTGAGAGCGTTTGACCGGAACGATGGAAAACAATTTAACGGCCGTGCCTGATTCCGCTGCTTTAATTGTCGCCATGAGGCCGGCAAGACCCCCGCCGACTACGATAATGCTTGATTGACTCATGATAGCCCCTCTCCCTCTAGTAATCTAGTTCTCTTACACAAACGCAAAAATCGCTTTTAAACCTACGTATGAAAGCGCTAAAAATATAATCAGCGTCACGTAAGTCGAAATTCTTTGAGAACGCGGCGTGACCGTGATCCCCCATGTGACCGCAAAAGACCATAAGCCGTTTGAAAAGTGGAAAATGACCGATAAAACGCCTACAATGTAAAAACCGAGCATAAACGGCGAGCTCAGAATATTCGCCATCATATCGAAGTTAACTTCAGCGCCCATCTGCGCGGCAATCCGCGTCTGCCATATATGCCAGCTGACGAAAATAAGGGTGAGAATACCAGTGACACGCTGAAGCACAAACATCCAGTTTCTGAAATAACTGTAGTGGCCAGCGTTGTTTTTCGCAGTAAATGCTATGTACACACCGTAAACCGCATGATAAATTAAAGGTAAGAAAATAATAAAAATTTCTAACGCATACCTGAACGGCAGACTGTCCATAAAGCCGGCCGCCTTATTAAACGCATCCGCTCCCCTTGCGGCAAATTGGTTGACGACTAAATGCTGGATCAAAAAGATGCCGACCGGAATAACACCGAGCAAGGAATGCAATCTTCGAAAATAAAACTCTCTGTTCCCAGACATTACTTTACCCCCTGTTTGATTTAAGTGCGAAATGTACTAAAATCTCTGCCCCCACTTCGTTTCAATTGTAAGCACTTTATTAAAATTTATTGACAATTTCATTTTACTCCTCCCTCAAAAGGGCGTCAAGAAAACGTGTACATAAATTATAATTTTCGGAATTGATTATCTGGAGGGAAAATTTTATTTTCCTGCGATATCTTTCTCACATTTTTTCGCGTGTTTTATAGGATCATCCTGTAATCCTCCCCCATGTTTAAGCTATAATAAACGAAGGAGAGAGGGGAATACATAATATGAAGAATAATTATGAAGCAGCTTTAGAACCTTTAACTGAACTCGACGTCAGCGCATACGGCTACGAATTAATCCGGGAAATCGTGCTTCCGGATATCCTCGGCCCGGAGCATTCATCCATGATGTATTGGGCGGGAAAACGCCTCGCCCGCAAATTTCCTCTTCAATCGTGGGAAGAAATCCCCGCCTTTTTTGAAAAAGCCGGCTGGGGAACTTTGACAAACGCAGGATCAAAAAAACAAGAACTGGAATTCGAACTGGAAGGACCGCTCGTATCCAGCAGGCTCAAACATCAGAAAGAGCCTTGTTTTCAGCTTGAAGCCGGTTTTATAGCCGAACAGATTCAATTGATGAACGATCAGATTGCAGAATCTTATGAACAGGTAAAAAAGAGAGCGGATAAAGTCGTCCTGACCGTAAAATGGGATATGAAGGACCCTGTATAATTGAAAAAAGGCGGTGACTCCAAGTCCCGCCTTTTTGCCTGCCCGTTTATACGGCAGACGGCTGTTTAGAAAGCTCAAACGCATCATGAAGCGCTTCGACCGCTTTCACCATATCATTTTCGCTGACAACCGCTGATACTTTTATTTCAGATGTGCTCACCATTTTGACTTGTACATTTTTTTCCGCCAGTACGGCAAACATGTCCGCGGCGACGCCGGGATTTGAAACCATGCCCGACCCGACAATGGAGACTTTCGCCAGTTTTCTTTCGGTTTCAATTTTTTCATAGTCAAGCGCGTTTTTATATTCTTCAAGCACGGCGACCGTTTGCGCGGCATCTTCCGTTTTCACTGAGAAAGAAATATCCGCTTCCCCATCGTCCGACTGTGTCTGAATAATAATGTCAACGTTGATGTTTCGTTTTGCCAGCGCGGTGAAGATTGTTGAAAGAGTAGTCAGTCCGCTTGTCAGGCCCGTAACGGACACCCTCGTGATCTGGTCTTCAAATGCAATTCCTCTGACGATTAAATTCTGCTCCATTGATGATTCCTCCTCAATTAATGTTCCCGCTTCATGTTCCGTACTTGACCGCACTTCTAAAGGCACTTGGTAGTTTTTCGCGAACTCAACCGCCCGCGGGTGAAGAACACCCGCTCCCAGATTTGCAAGCTCCAGCATTTCATCATAAGAAATTCCCGCCAGCTTTCTCGCTGACCGGACATACCGCGGATCTGTCGTAAATACGCCCGGAACATCTGTATAAATGTCGCATTTATCCGCTTCCAGCGCTGCGGCAAGAGCGACCGCCGTCGTATCGGAACCGCCCCGTCCGAGCGTCGTGATGCCTCCGTCTTCCGTTACGCCCTGAAAACCGGCAACGACTGTAATCCTGCCTTCTGCAAGCTGCGAACGAATCGCCGTGATATCAATATCCGTAATTCTCGCATTGCCGTGAACGGCTTCCGTGCGGACACCCGCCTGCCAGCCCGTATAAGAGACGGCGTCATATCCTTTTTCCTGAAGCGCCATGGCCAAAAGCGAAATCGTGACCTGCTCTCCCGTAGACAAAAGCATATCCATCTCGCGTCTGCTTGGTTCAGATGTGATTTCAGCCGCGAGGTTAACGAGCGCGTCGGTTGATTTTCCCATTGCCGAAACGACGACTACGACGTCATGGCCTTTTTGCTTTTCAGCAATGGCGCGATTTGCGGCATTTTGAATTTTTTCGGCAGAGCCGACGGAAGTGCCTCCGAATTTTTGTACGATAAGACCCATACTAGACCACCCTTTACATTTTGGTTCGTGCGGGTGAGGAGAAAAGAGCGTTTTGTCCACAATAAAAAAAGCAATGAGAGGAATAGCTCTCATTGCTTTTTCATATCATTACGATTGATTATGAACAACGAGATAGCCCTCCAAGAAAATGAATTCTTGACAGCCTTACATTTATTTAATGCAAGGCCAGCAAATCACACCGATGGGATGTGATACACTTCGGCGACGCTCCCCTTTCAGCCTTTTTCGCAGAATCCATCATTCTCCAAAGGCTTACTAATGAAGTTCGCACCTCTATCTTCACCATATAACACGATCTTATGAAATTAGTTCACATTCTAGCAGATTTTTCAGAAAAGCACAATACTATTTTTTTAATTTTTCAAACAGCAGCTGGGCCGCCGCGGCCGGCACACCCGCTTTTTTGATATCGTTAAGGCTTGCTTCCTTCATCTTTTTGACAGATCCGAAATGTTTTAAGAGCATTTTTTTGCGTTTTTCACCGATTCCGGGGATATCATCCAGAACGGATTGAAAGACGCTTTTTCCCCGGATCTGTCTGTGAAAGCTGATCGCAAAACGGTGAACTTCGTCCTGAATACGCTGAAGCAGGTAAAACTCTTGGCTGTTCCGCTCCAGAAACACCGGTTCAAGCGGGTCGCCGATCAAAAGGTTGGATGTTCGGTGTTTATCATCTTTCGCCAATCCCGCTACCGGGACATCAAGGCCGAGCTCATTCTCCAGCACGTCGCGCGCCGCGTTAATCTGCCCTTTTCCGCCGTCAATGATGATTAAATCCGGCAGCGGAAGATTTTCGCGGAGCACCCTCGTGTACCTTCTTCTGACGACTTCCCTCATTGAGCCGTAATCATCCGGCCCTGTTACGGTTTTAATTTTATATTTGCGGTATTCCTTTTTATTCGGTTTTCCGTCAATAAAGACAATCATGGCCGATACGGGGTTTGTGCCTTGAATATTGGAGTTGTCAAACGCTTCAATCCGATGCGGCGTATAAATATTCAGCGCTTCGCCGAGCCGTTCGGCTGCACCGATTGACCGTTCCTCATCCCGCTCGATTAACGAGAATTTTTCCCGCAGAGCGATTTTCGCATTTTTGTGCGCAAGCAAAAGCAGCTCTTTTTTCGGGCCTTTTTTCGGCTGATGCACAGCGGTTTCCAACAGCTCGGTGATCATGTCCCTGTCAACACTGTCAGGCACCAGAATTTCCTTAGGCAGAAAGTGATTGTTTTTAGAGTAGAACTGGCCGATGAAGGTCAGAAATTCTTCATCCGCTTCCTGATACATCGGAAACATGCTGACGTCGCGTTCAATCAGTTTTCCTTGGCGTATGAAAAAGACTTGGACGCACATCCAGCCTTTATCGTAGGCATATGCAAACACATCGCGGTCCAGAAGGTCATTCATGGTCATTTTTTGCTTCTCCATCGTCGATTCGATGTGAGCAAGCTGGTCGCGGAATTCTTTAGCCCGTTCAAATTCAAGCTTTTCCGCCGCTTCTGCCATTTTCGCTTCGAGCTCTTTTTTGATTTCGTTATGCCCTCCCTTTAAAAAACGGGTAATGTCTTCAACAATCTCGCGGTTTGTCTCCTCAGATATATCCTTTACACATGGGGCAAGGCATTGTCCGAGATGATAATAGAGACAGACGCGGTCCGGAAGCTTTGAGCATTTCCTGAGCGGGTAAAGGCGGTCCAGCAGTTTTTTCGTTTCCCGCGCCGCCTGCACATTCGGATACGGGCCGAAATAGCGTCCTTTGTCTTTTTTGACATTCCGGGTGACAATCAGCCGCGGATGGCGTTCATGGGTGATTTTAATAAAGGGATAGGTTTTATCATCTTTCAGCATGACATTGTATTTCGGATCGTATTTTTTAATCAGATTCATTTCCAAAATAAGCGCTTCAAGATTGGAGGAAGTCACGATATATTCAAAGTCCTCAATCTCCGTCACAAGCCGTTGGGTTTTTGCGTCGTGAGAACCGGTGAAATAAGACCGCACCCTGTTTTTCAAGACTTTCGCTTTCCCCACGTAGATGACTGTTTTTTGGCGGTCTTTCATTAAATAACAGCCCGGCTGATCGGGAAGGAGGGCCAGTTTTTCTTTCAGTTGTTTATTCATACGTTACCCTTCCTTACATTCATTTCTCGTGTCCATTCAGTGTATCACGAACATTTGTTTTTCTCCATTCTCAGCTTTTGGAAGATCAAAAAAGGCGATTCCCTTTTAAAGGAATCGCCCTGCCGTAACGGAAGCTTTCGGCTTACAGATGTTTGTTTACAAGCTCTTCAAGAGCTTCTTTCGGTTTGAAACCGACAGATGTTTCAACGACTTCTCCGTCTTTTAGCACGAGAAGTGTCGGGATGCTCATGACGCCGTATTTACCGGCAGTTTCTTGGTTTTCATCCACGTCGATTTTGACGATTTTCAGTTTGTCTCCCATTTCTTGATCAAGCTCTTCAAGAACGGGCGCGATCATTTTACAAGGTCCGCACCAAGGAGCCCAGAAATCAGCCAATACGACACCTTCACTTGTTTCAGCTGAGAACGATTGATCAGTTGCTTTTACGATAGCCATTTGTTATTCCTCCAATTGTCAAATGATGATTTTTAGTATAGCATCTCCCATTCGTTCATGCTAATTTAATGCTTATATTATTTTCTCCCGAACCCGCAGGAAATAATCTTATTTATACAGTGTATTATAACCGGGCGGCAGGCGTTCAAAACTTAAGATGGATTCGCAGGCAGCGTGATTAGTACAACCGCCATCGGAGGAAGCTCCGCCTCAAGTTTTCCGCCCTTTTGAGCAAACCCGGAAAACGGCTTCGGTTTGACGTTTTCCGGACTGCTGAATGTATTGTGGGCATTCATTTTTTCCGCGTGAAGAATCGTTCCCGAAGGCTTCCCTGTCTTTTTCATGCCCCGCAGTTCAATCTTCACATCAGCTTTGTGCAGATGATCGATATTGCAAAGGCTGATATGTATGTCTCCGTTTTGCTGTTTGGACGCTGAAATGCTGACTTGCGGGAGCCGGCCGTCATTCCATTCGTACCTGGCTGCTTTTGTTTCTGTCGCCAAAAGAGAAGCGTCCTGATGCACCTTAAACATATCAAACACATGATACGTCGGCGTCAGCAGCATATCTTTCCCTTCTGTCAGGATCATTGCCTGAAGCACGTTGACGGTTTGCGCGATATTGGCCATCTGTACGCGGTCTGCATGCTGATGAAAAATGTGAAAATGCGTCGCGGCCACAAGGGCGTCGCGGATCGTATTCTGCTGATACAGAAAGCCCGGATTCGTGCCTGGCTCAGGATCAAGCCACGTGCCCCATTCATCAATGATCAGCCCGACTCTTTTTTCGGGATCGTACTGATCCATGATGGCGCTGTGCCTTGTGATCAATTCATCCATATGCGCCGCTTTTTTCATCGTGATGAACCATTCATCTTCCGTAAACTCCGTCGCTGATCCTTTCCCCTTCCAGAAGTCGCCCGGTATTGTGTAATAATGCAGGCTCAACCCGTCCATGAGATCAGCGGCTTTTTTCATTAAAGTTTCAGTCCAGCGGTAATCGTCGACATTCGCGCCGCCGGCAATTTTATAGATTTCATTACCGCTGTAATTGCGGACATAGGTTTGAAAGTTTCTGTAAAGGTCGGCATAATACTCAGGATGCATGTTTCCGCCGCAGCCCCAGTTCTCATTCCCTATTCCGAAATATGTCAGCTTCCACGGTTTTTCCCGCCCGTTTTCTTTTCTCCAGTCGGACATCGGCGTGCCCGCTTCAAACGTCATGTATTCAATCCAATCAGCCATTTCTTTAATCGTTCCGCTGCCGACGTTTCCGGCGATGTACGGTTCGCAGCCGAGCAGTTCACAAAGCATCATAAACTCGTGCGTGCCGAATTCATTGGAATCAATCGTCCCGCCCCAATGGGTATTCAGCATGGTTTTGCGTTTCCCTACGCCGTTTGCCCAATGGTATTCATCTGCAAAACAGCCGCCCGGCCATCTGAGGACGGGAATCTGAAGCTGTTTGAGGGCGGCGGCGACATCCGTCCTGACCCCGCCGGTATTCGGAATATCGGAATCTTTTCCGACCCAGATGCCCTCATATATGCCTCTTCCCAGGTGTTCCGCGAAATGTCCGTATATGTTTTTATTAATGGTTCCCCGTGTGATATCAGTTTGAATGACTGCCGTATTGTGAGACAAACTTGATCATTCCTTTCCCTTAATAAGAATGAAAGCACTACAGCCGATCTATGTATCTGGGATGTATGCTGAATGGATAAGTTTGTAAGCGCTTTACAAAAGCTTATTACATTGGTTCGTACATGTCAATCTATTGTTTTATTAATCTATAATTTGTCCGAACCAATTAACACAAATCAAAACCCTCTGACAAATAAGCCAGAGGGTTTTGATTATGAATGAATATTGGCATTTTTAAATTCCTGGGTCAGAAGCGGAACCACTTCGAACAAATCGCCGACAATTCCGTAGTCCGCTATTTTGAATATTTCCGCTTCCGGGTCTTTGTTAATGGCAACAATGACCTTACTGTTTGACATGCCCGCCAAGTGCTGAATCGCTCCGGAAATTCCACAGGCGATATACAAATCCGGCGTGACGACTTTTCCCGTCTGGCCGATTTGAAGAGAATAATCGCAATAGTCCGCGTCACACGCGCCGCGTGAAGCGCCCACCGCTGCTCCGAGCACCTCGGCAAGTTCTTTTAACGGTTCAAATCCATCTTTGCTTTTTACACCGCGGCCGCCTGCTACGATAATTTTCGCTTCTGATAAATCCACGCCGTCCGCCGTTTTTTTGACTACTTCTTCAATGACCGTCCGCAAATCTGCCGGAGGCGCCGCAAGCTCTTCAATATCACCCGTGCGGCTCGCGTCTTTTTCTAATGCCTGAATGTTGTTCGGACGGATTGTCGCCAAAATGAACGGATCGGTTGAAATCACCTGTTCAAAGGCTTTGCCGGAATAGATCGGTCTTGTAAAAACGATGTTGTCTCCGGTAACGCTTACATCCGTGCTGTCTGAGATCAGCCCCGTTTCAAACCGGGCCGCAAGCTTAGGTGACAAATCTTTTCCCATAGAAGTGTGGCCGAAAATGACCGCATCAGGCTTTTCATTTTCGATCAGATCCCCGAGAACCGCGGCATATCCGTCCGCCGTATACTGAGAAAGCCCCGGCGCATCGGCCGTAAATACTTTGTCGGCGCCGTACTGAATGAGTTCCGGTGCTGCATCAGCCGCGCCTTTTCCCATCAGCACGCCGATGACATCTCCTCCGCCGGAAATGGTTTTGCCTGCTGCTATGGCTTCAAAGGTGACGTTCCGTAAGGCGCCGTCACGAATTTCTCCGAGTACGATCACTTTTTTTCCCATTCTGACATCCCCCAGTTTCTTTAATATCGGTTTATACGACTTTGGCTTCTTTTCTCAGCAGTGACACAAGCTCTTTCGCCTGCTCAGCGGCTTCTCCTTCGATCAGTCTGCCCGCTTCTTTTTGCGGCGGCAGAAAACGTTCGATCGTTTTGAGCTTCGGTGCGGCATCATCTTCATCAATGTCGAGATCATCGAGCTCAAGTTCTTCCAGCGGTTTTTTCTTCGCCTTCATAATGCCCGGAAGCGACGGATAGCGCGGCTCGTTTAAGCCTTGCTGTGCCGTGATGACTAAAGGAAGTGAGGTTTTAATGATTTCGGTATCCCCTTCATTGTCTTTCTCTGCCACAGCTTCATCGCCGCTGATTGTCAGTTTTGTGATCGTTGTGACGCAAGGAATGTTCAGCAGTTCGGCAAGCCTTGGAGCCACTTGGCCTGAACCGCCGTCAATCGCGACATTTCCGCCGAGAATCAGATCATATTCCCGGTCCTTGAAATAATGATATAAGATAGTTGAAATGGAGTATTGGTCAGGATCGCTCAGATCATCTTCAATATTGATTAACACCGCCTGGTCACAGCCCATCGCAAGGGCGGTTCTCAGTTCTTTCTCCGCATCTTCTCCGCCGACGGTTACGGCGGTAACGCTTCCGCCGTGCTCTTCCTTCAGCTGAATGGCTTCTTCAATGGCGTATTCATCATACGGATTAATGATAAATTCGGCCCCGTCCTCCTGAATCTTTCCTGCTTCAATGACGATTTTCTCTTCTGTGTCAAACGTCCGTTTCATCAGTACAAATAGATTCATATTTTTATCCCCTTTATCTTCGCCCACCGAATTGAGGCTTTCTTTTTTCGAGAAATGCCTGAATGCCTTCTTTTGCGTCATCTGATGCAAATGCTTCCCCAAAGCGCTTTGCTTCAAGCTTTAAGCCGCCGTCATAAGAATAGATCTTGTTTGAATAAAGGAGCTCAAGCAGATAAGCCATCGACTGCGGGCTTTTTTCCGCAAACTTGCCCGCGAGCGTTTTCGCCTTTTTCAGCAGCTCTTCCTCATGTTCGGCGCCTATCGTGACAAGGCCGAGGCTGAGCGCTTCTTCTCCGGTCACAGGTTCTGAAGTGCCGATCATTTCAAGCGCTTTCGCCGTACCGACGTACCGGGGAAGCCGCTGCGTCCCGGCAAAGCCCGGAATAATGCCGAGATTCAGCTCGGGCAGGCCTAGCTTTGCATCCAATGTAGCGATTCTGATATGGCAGGCCATGGCTAGCTCAAGACCGCCTCCGAGCGCAGCGCCGTGAATCGCTGCGATCACGGGCTTCGGAAACCCTTCAATTCTTTCCATCAGCTGCTGGCCTTTATCCGCCATGGCAGAAGATTGCTCAAGATTTTCAAGCGACGTAAATTCCTTTATATCGGCGCCCGCCGAGAAAAATTTCCCCTCACCGCGAATGATGATGCTTCTGACGCTGTCATCTGTTTCACATCGGTCGAACAGACCGGACAACTCATCTAAAACCGCACCGGACAGCGCGTTGGCCGGCTGATGATTAATGGTAATCACCGCAACAGATTGTTCTACCGCCATCGAAAGGCTGTTCATCCGTCAACCCCCTTTAGTTTTGATGAATCCCTGACACCAACAGCTCCAATACCTTGTCTGACAAATCCGGAAGATCATATTTCTGATCGTTCATCACCCATGTTGTCACTGTTTCATCTATCGTCCCGAATATCATCTGCCGGGCGAGGCGGACGTCGAGATTGTCTTTCCATTCCCCCGACTTGATTCCTTCGGTCAAAATGGTGTCCAGCATGTTTAAATAACCTTTTAAAATATCATTGATTTTCAGGCGCAGCTTGATATTTGACTGTCTGAGCTCAAGCTGGGTCACAATCGCGAGGTGGCGGTCGTTGCCGAGCAGTGTGAAATGCTGCTTAATAACGAGGGCGAGTTTTTCTTTTGCCGTCGTTTTTTCTTTCACTTCTTCTTCCATGCGTTCAATGAACTGGCCCATCTTTTCTTTAAAAAGAGAAATGAGTATATCCTCTTTGTTTTTGAAATATAAATAGATGGTGCCGTCCGCAACGCCGGCCTGCTTGGCGATTTTGGACACCTGTGATTGGTGATAGCCGTTTTCCGCTATGACTTCTACTGCTGCATCAATAATCTGCATATACTTTGGCCGTTTTTGGTTCAATGTCATCGTTCCTTCCTTCGATAAATGAATGACTATTCATTCATAACTTCATGATAAAAAGGAATCCGGATTTTGTCAAGTTTTTCTTTTAAGGCACCTTGTTTTCACGGGAAGCATCTTCCTCTTCGACTAAACGCCTTCTTAATATTTTTCCGACGGCCGTTTTCGGAAGCTCTTTTCTGAATTCGTAAAGCTTCGGGACTTTGTACGGCGCAAGCCGCTCTCTTGCAAACGCATCAAGCTCATCGGCATCGGCCTCGGCGCCTTTTTTCAAAACGATAAATGCTTTCACCGTTTCCCCTCTGTAGGAATCAGGGACGCCCGCTACGACGATTTCCTGAACGGCTTCATGCTCATAAAGCGCCTCCTCCACCTCCCGGGGGTAAATGTTGTATCCGCCGGCAATGATGATGTCTTTTTTCCTGTCGGCGATGTAGAAAAATCCTTCCTCATCCATATATCCCATATCTCCGGTAAACAGCCAGCCGTCTCTGATGACACGCGCCGTCTCCTCCTGCTTATTCCAGTATCCTTTCATGACCTGAGGGCCTTTTACGATCAGCTCGCCGTGTTCATACGGCCCCGCAAGCCCGCCTTTTTCTTCTGAATAGATTCCGGCGTCGGTATTGGGCCAGGGACAGCCGATGCTGCCGGGTTTATTTTTTCCCCAAATGAAGTTTGAATGGGTAACCGGTGATGCTTCGGATAATCCGTAGCCTTCCACAAGCTTTCCTCCGGTCACTTTTTCAAATTTCTGTTTGACCTCAACCGGCAGCGCCGCTGAACCGCTCGGACAGCTTTCAATGGAGGACAAATCATACTTATTCAGCTCCGGGTGATGCAACAGCCCGATGTAAATCGTCGGTGCCCCGGGAAAAACCGTCGGCTTCAGCCTGTCGATTGTTTTCAGGGTATCCAAAGGATTAAATTTAGGAAGAAGGATCATTTCACATCCCTGCATAATGGAAAAATTGAGCACGGCGGTCAATCCGTACACATGAAAAAAAGGCACGATGCCGAGCACCTTTTCGGCTCCCTTTTTCATTTTGTACATCCAGGCGGCGCACATTTCTGTATTGGCCTGAATGTTCCGGTGTGTGAGCATGACGCCTTTCGGATAGCCGGTTGTTCCGCCCGTGTATTGAAGCACGGCGATGTCATGCGCAGGGTCAATATCAAATGGCTCTGCCTCCTCCGCGCTTTCGTTTTTTAAAATATCCGCTAATTTGTGAATTTGTTCGCAGCCGTCATAATCAATATGCACCTGTTGTTTTTGCGTGAGCGTATACAGCATATTTTTCGGAAACGGCAAAAAGTCTTTTATACTTGTTGTAATAATGCGTTCGACGATTGATAACGTTTTCATTTTTATCACCTTCGGAAACAGCATATCAAGGGTGATGATCACGCGCGGCGCACTGTCTTTCAGCTGATACTCAAGCTCGTGTTCCGTGTAGAGAGGATTGGTCTGAACGACAATGCCCCCGGCAAACAATACGCCGTAAAAAGCGATGACCGACTGCGGACAATTGGGCAGCATAATGGCGGCTCTGTCACCTTTTTTCAGGCCTGTTTTGCGTAAAAAAGCGGCTAGCTTTAACGAATCTGTGAGAACGTCTTGAAATGTGAGTTTTTTTCCGAGAAAATAAATGGCGGTATGGTTCGGGAATTGAGCTGCGGAGTTTGTCAGATTGGATGGCAGGGTTTGATCGGTAAATTCAAGCTCATGCGGAATCTCTTCGGGATATTGAGAAAGCCATGGCTTTTCAGACTGCATAATACCTCTCCCTTCTGTTTTCCTATACGCTATTATTATAGCAGAAGGGTGATTGGAATGGGAAAGCGTTTCATGTGAAATTTCGAGTTTCAGGAGGTGTTGAGCTTGCTGGAAACGCTGCATTTTGAAGAAGGAGTTCCTATCCTGCGCCAGCTGCCGAAGCCGTTTACGTCGGCCGCCTTTTTGCTTCATCCCTTTGTCCGGATGCCTGATGGGTGGGAAGAGCAAAAGCGCAAACGGCCTTATGAACATATATATCCGAGTGATGAGGAGATCATCGCGATGGGCAGACCCGTTTCCTGGAAATCCGTCATGACCGTTTGCGGATTGCGCTCTGAAAAAGAGACGGCGCTTGCGCTTATGAGCGCTGTCATGGCACTTCGGGATGAATATGCACATCCTGAATCCGCCGAGCTGTTAAATCGGCTTCATCATCCCGATCTGTACTTGCCGAGCGATGATGTCACTTCGCCATTTTTGATACCGGGACTTTTGGATGTGTTCCGTTCAAAAGGCATAAAGCGCTGCACTTATTATGAGCCGGTCGAAGAGAAAGGCATATTTTCACTCAATCAAACGGCGGCTTCGGATGTATGCGGATTGCTGCGGGCTGACATGATCATTGCCGACGAAAAACGGCGCGCCGCTTTTATGAGCATATATGATTCTTTTACGACACTCTTTCTCATGGAAGATCAAGACATGCCGTCTGTCATCCGCGCCATGAGTTGGGAAGCCGTCATTTGCTCTGATACGGCCTGCATAAACTGGTATTCTCAATAAAAAAGGCCGCCGATTTTAGTTCGGCAGCCTTTTTTCAGTATTAAGATGTCATGACCAGATAAATAAGTCCGATGAACAGAAAAATTCCCGCTGCCGACAGCAGCACTTTCGCAAGCTTCTCCATTTTTCCCCGTCCCCTTAAATCCCGGCGGCCACCACGAATGACAGGCCGACTGAGATGACAAATGAAATAAAGCCGACAGCTCTGTTATCTTTTTCAATTTCTTTATCAATTTTAAACCGGGGCGTCAGAAATTCAAAGATAAAATAGCTGATTAAAAGCATAATAAATCCGTATACGCCCCAGCCGATCATTTGCAAAAGCGAATTATGCTGGGCGATGCTGTGCTGAAAGACATTTGCGATACCGAGAATTTTCCCTCCGGTCGCCATTGCCACCGCAAGATTGCCTTTTTGGATTTCCACCCAGTTTTTATAGGATGTCACCAATTCAAACACGGTCAGAAAAATGACGAGACACAAGACCGCTACACTGTAATAAGCCGCGATTTCAACAAGCTCATTTTCCCAAAAAGCATTCATGACGTTTACTCCCTTTTTATTTTAGTTCGACAATCGTTACGCCTGATCCTCCTTCTCCCGCTTCCCCGAACCGCGAGCTTTTCACGCTGCGGTGGTTTTTCAGAAGATCCTGCACCCCTTTTCGGAGGGCGCCCGTGCCTTTTCCGTGAATGATGGACACTCTCGGATAGCCGGCAAGCACCGCGTCATCTAAATATTTTTCGACGCGGCTGAGGGCGTTTTCGTAACGCTCTCCCCTGAGGTCAAGTTCAAGGGATACGTGATAATCCTTCCCTTTTACGGCGGTGATTGCTTTTTCTTTTTTCGGTTCAGGAGCCGATTTGAGAAACTCCAGATCTTTTTCCTTCACCTTCATTTTGAGGATGCCGATTTGGACGTTCCATTCTTTCTCGCCGGTTTTCTCAAGCAGCGCCCCTTTTTGTCCGAATGTGAGCACCTTTACTTCGTCGCCCGGCTTCAGCTCGCGTTTTTTCTCTGTCTTTCTTTCCGGCTGCTTTGATTTTTCAAAAGCCGGCATCGCGTCTCCGAGACGTTTTTTGGCGTCAATCAGCTCGTGTTCCTTAAAGGATCTGTGTTCTTGCTTGATAGACCTGAGCTCGCGGATGATCTGTTCGGCTTCATTTGCGGCGGCTTCCAGTTTTTCCGCAGCTTTCTGCTCGGCTTCTTCCATCATTTTATCTTTTTGGGCGTTTAGCTCAATGATTTGCTGCTGAAGTTCTTTGTGCAGTTTTTCTGCTTCTTTTCTGATTGATTCGGTTTCAGAAAGCTCTTCATCCGCTCTTTTTTTGCTTTTTTCAAGCGATGCGATCATCAGATCGACTTCGTTATGTTCGGCGGTCATTTCTGACTTCGCCTGGCCGATGATATGCTCCGGAAGCCCAAGGCGTCTTGAGATTTCAAATGCGTTGCTTCGGCCCGGCACTCCGATCAGAAGCTTATAGGTAGGCGAAAGCGTTTCAATGTCAAATTCAACGCTGGCATTCATGACGCCTTGTCTGTTATATCCGTATGCTTTCAGTTCCGGATAATGGGTTGTCGCAAGCACTCTGGCGTTTGTCCGGTGAACTTCGTCAAGGATGCTCATGGCAAGCGCCGCTCCTTCCTGCGGATCTGTTCCGGCACCGAGTTCATCAAACAGCACAAGACTGTTTTCAGACACGTCTTTTAAAATATTGACGATATTGACCATGTGGGATGAGAACGTACTCAGACTTTGTTCGATCGACTGTTCATCGCCGATATCGGCAAACACATTGTCAAATACTGCTGCTTCCGATCCCTCATCAGCCGGTATGTGCAATCCTGCCTGTGCCATTATCGTCAGCAGCCCGAGTGTTTTTAACGTAACGGTTTTACCGCCCGTATTCGGTCCCGTGATGACGATCGTTGAGTAATCTCCGCCCAGTTCAATATCGTTGGCCACGACTTGATCTTGGGGCAGCAGCGGATGGCGCGCTTTTTTCAGCCGGATAAAACCGTCTCCGTTCATGAGTGGTTTTGTCGCCTTCATTGCTTTTGCGTATCTCGCTTTGGCGAAAATGAAATCCAGTGTCTGCAGCACTTCCACATCTTGAGCGATTTCTTGTGTGTGTTCAGCCGTATGCTCCGTCAGCATCCGGAGAATCCGTTCGATTTCCTGTTTTTCTTTTACTTTCGCCTGCTGAAGCGAGTTGTTCATATCTACGATCGCCTGCGGTTCAATAAACAGTGTCGCACCGGATGAAGATGTATCGTGGACAATTCCGCCGTAGCTTGATCTGTATTCCTGTTTGACCGGGATGACAAAGCGGTCATTCCGAATCGTAACGATGGTGTCAGACAGCATTTTAGAAGCGGAAGATGAACGCAGCATCGATTCAAGCCGGTCTCTGACTCTTGATTCAAGCGTCCTGAGCTGCGTGCGGATTCCCCTTAAAGCGGGAGACGCATGATCAAGCACTTCACCATGGTCATCAATGCAGGAGTTAATCTCCCTTTCCAAATCGCCCAATGTAATCAGTTCTTCTGCATGGGCCTGTATCAGCGGAATGCCGACGCCGTCTTCTGTCATTTGGCTGATAAAATGCTTCATTTGTTTAACTGCATACAGCAGCCCGGACAATTCGGTGAATTCCGCCGGCGTCAGCACACTGCCGATTTCCGCCCGCCGTAAAGCGGATCTTATGTCGGTCAGGCCGCCGAACGGAGCATGGCCTCTCAAGCGCATGACCGCGGATGCTTCTTCGACTTCATCCAGCTGTTTTTGGATGTCTGAGAGATCCGTCAAAGGTTTCAGCTGCAGAAGCTTCTCCCGGCCGAGCGATGAGGCGGCATGTGCGGTAATCTGTTCTTTTACTTTATGAAATTCAAGTGATGATAACACTTTTTGCTGCACGGTTTTGTGATCCTCCTTACTTAATCATTGCGCGTCAGAAATGCTTTGACCTCGTGTAGCGGCCGGGCGTTTAACACATGTTTTGTCTCCGTCCACCCTTTGCGCGCAGCGGTCACGCCCGTTTTCATATCATCGAGCATCTCGATATTATGGGCATCGGTATTAATGACCAAAGTCACACCTTTTTCATTTGCTTTGATCAGATGCTCAGTCCGTAAATCAAGGCGCGCGGGGTTTGCATTCAGTTCAAGCGCTGTATTTGTTTTGGCGGCGAGTTCAATCAGCATGTCGATGTCGACTTCATAGCCGGCCCGTCTGCCGATCAGGCGTCCCGTCGGGTGGGCGATAATGTCCACGTGCTTATTCGTCAGCGCCTGTTCAAGCCGTTTCATAATGACATGCTCCGGCTGGCTGAAGCTTGAATGAATAGATGCGATGACAAGATCCATTTCAGACAGAACACTGTCATCATAATCAAGCGAACCGTCGGGGAGAATGTCCATTTCTACGCCTTTAAAAATATGAAAATTTTCAAATTCAGCATTTAACGCGTCAATTTCTTCCGCCTGTTTTTTGAGCCGTTCGGCCGTTAACCCGTTGGCTACCTTTAAATATTGGGAATGGTCGGTGATCGCCATGTACTGATAGCCTTTTGCCATACACGCTTCTGCCATTTCTCTGATGGAAAAAGCGCCGTCACTCCAGGCTGAGTGCATGTGGAGATCGCCTTTTATCGCTTTATGCTCCACAAGATCCGTTTCTTCCCGGTACGTGTCGACCTCCTGCCCGCTTTCTCTGAGCTCAGGAGGAATAAACGGCAGACCGAAGTGGGCGTAAAACGCTTCTTCGCTCGGGAATGTTTTGACGTCTCCCGTTTCTATGGTTTCTACTCCGTATTCACTGATCCGTTCACCGCGCTCTTTCGCCAGCTGGCGCATTTTAATGTTGTGATCTTTAGAACCGGTAAAATGATGCAGTGTGGTGGCAAACTGTTCCTCTGTCACAAGCCGGAAATCCACACTCGTCTCATATTCAAAGGTCAGGATGAGTGATACTTTTGTATCCCCGCTCGCTATCACGTCTTTTACGTTCGGGAGGGAAAGAAGCTGTTCTCTGACAGCCTCCGGATGATCTGTAGCGATAATGTAATCGAGATCTTTTACGGTTTCCCGCGCTCTTCTGAGACTGCCGGCCCGGGAATATTTCTGAATATCCGTCAGCCGGGCCAAATGTTCTTCAATTACTGAAGCAATGCTGAGCGCATAGCCGATCGGAAACCGTTCCGGCTGTTTTCCGGCTTCTCCGAGAGCCTGGAGGATTTTCTCCTCCGTTTTTTTGCCGAAACCGGCGAGCCCCTGTACTTTTTGCTGCTCGCATGCTTCTTTCAGCGATTCCGCGTCATGAACGCCCAGTTCCTGATACAGCTTGGCGATTTTTTTGCCGCCGAGGCCCGGAAGCTTCAAAAGAGGAACCAAGCCTTCCGGAACTTCTTTCTGCAATTGGAGAAGCGTGCCGGACACACCTTCCTGCATATATTCACGAATGACGCCGTAGGTGCCTTTTCCGATTCCGGATAAAGACATCATGTCGTCGATTTCCGACAGGCTGCGGTCATCCTGCTCAAGCGCCGCTGCCGCTTTTCGGAAGGCTGATATTTTAAACGGGTTGTCCCCTTTCAGTTCCATATAGACCGCAATCGTTTCAAGCAGCCTGATGATATCTTTTTTATGCATACTGTTAACCCCCAGTCGTTTCCTGCTTTTCATCATACAAATTTTTCTCCTCCGGCACAACTGACGCAGAGCTTGAAAAAAACTTCTCCGGTCAAGAGAAGTTTTTTATGCCCCGTACTGGGCCCACAGTTCTTGCAGGAGCCCTGACAGATACGGCGTATGATGTGTGATGATATTTGCAAGCGTCGATTGTGCGAGCATATCCTGAAGCGCGCTTACCGGCAGTACGGATGCAACGTATAACAGGATAAACGCAAATAAATAGACTTCCAGAAACCCAAGCACCCCGCCCAGCAGTTTGTTGATCTGTTTAATGACCGGAATGCCGGCGATGATATTAAGCGCCGCTCCGATAATCCGGAGCAGAATCTTTGCGATGATAAACAAAATGACAAACGCGATCGCGTTGTAATAAGCCGTCTCTACGTTTCCTTTAATAAAAGACAGAGCCGCCTGCCCGCCGGAAAAATCAGGCGCGGGTATAAAGCTCAGATGCGGGGCCAGATTTTTGTAAAAAAGCGCCGCAAACGCAATCGAGAGGATGAAACTCGTTAAATATATAAATTGGAGGATAAATCCTCTTTTTAATCCAAGCAATGTGCCCATTAAGAGCAAAACTAAGATGATGATATCTATCATATGGTGTTCATTCCTTTTCTTTAAGCTGCCGCTCCAGTATTTCATATTTTTCTTGCAGTTTCATATAATCATGCACGACATTGACCGCAGTCAATACAGCGAGCTTATTTATATCAAGATATGGATTTTTCTCGTTGATTTCTCTCATTTTATCATCAACCACTCCGGCCACATGGCGCATATGCGCTTTGCTTTCTTCCCCGATAATGGTGAAGTGCTGGCCGTAAATGTTTACTGTCGTTTTGGTTTTTTTGCCGTCAGACAACGTTTCTCCTCCATTCCGCGAGAATCCTAGTTCCTATCATACCACGATTATCGTTTGAATGGAAAGACGAGCCTCGGGCTGTTATGATACACTGGTATATACAGTGAAAAGTGCCAAAAAAGGAGATTATATCGTGTCCCATTCTGTTATAAAAGTATCCGCTTCCGCTATGGAACAAATGAAACAATCCTATGCCGGCTCCCTTACTCCCGCCGTTCCGCAGGGCGCCGTCTTCCAGGCCAAGCCTCCGGGCTGTACCATTACAGCCTACCGCTCGGGCAAGGTTCTCTTTCAAGGAAAAAACGCCGGCACAGAAGCGGCCCGCTGGGGAACGGCTGAGGCGCCGAAAGCAAAGAAAACCGTCAAAAAAGCGGCCGACCCGCTTTACGCTCCCCCGGCGGGCATTGCCTCCATGTCAGTGATCGGCTCTGATGAAGTCGGAACAGGCGATTACTTCGGGCCGATAACGGTTGCCTGCGCCTACGCCGACAAATCAAAGCTTTCTTTAATGAAAGAACTCGGTGTGAAGGATTCGAAGGATTTAAAAGATCCGCAGATTATTGAAATTGCCAAACTGTTAATTAAAACCATTCCTTACAGCCTGCTTGTGTTAAAAAACGAAAAATACAATCAGATGCAGGAAAAAGGCATGAGCCAAGGAAAAATGAAGGCGCTCCTTCATAATCAGGCGATTTCCAATCTGCTGAGAAAAATGAACGGCGTTAAACCGGAAGCGATTCTGATTGACCAATTCGCAGAGCCCGGCATTTATTTTAAGCATCTTTCCGGACGGGATATCGTAAAAGAAAAAACGTTTTTCAGCACGAAAGCGGAAAGCATACATCTTTCCGTCGCCGCAGCCTCTATCATTGGGCGATATTCTTTCTTAATTGAAATGGATAAGCTTTCCCGTGAGGCTGGGATGACGATTCCGAAAGGCGCGGGGCCCCACGTCGATGAAGCTGCCGCCAAGCTGATCATCAATAAGGGAGAAGGTGCGCTCAGAACGTTCACCAAACTTCATTTTGCCAATACGCAAAAAGCGAAACGCCTTGTTGAACGGAAGCGGTCATAATAAAAAAGCTTGCAGAGTGATCTGCAAGCTTTTTCTTTATCCTCTTAATACGGCCTGATACGTTTCTTCCAGCGCTTTCAGCACGTTTTCATGAACTTTTGTCACTTCTTCTTCTGTCAATGTTTGTTCAGGGTTAACATATTGGAGCGAGAAGGCGACGGATTTTTTGCCTTCTTCCATATGCTCACCTTCGTACACATCAAATACGGTGACTTCTTTCAGCAGCGCGCCGCCGGCTTCTTTGATCACGGCTTCAAGCTGTCCGCTTGTAACGGTTTTATCTGCCACAAGCGCAATGTCGCGCGTGACGGACGGGTACTTCGGAATCGGCGTATACACGACAGGTTCTGTTTCCTCGGTCAGAAGCGCGTGCAGATCAAGCTCGAACACATACGTTTCTTTGATATCCAGCTCTTTTTCCATTGCCGGATGCACCTGGCCGATAAATCCGGCAAGCGAACCGTTCAATAGAATGTTTGCCGTCCGGCCGGGATGCATGTTTTTGCGTTCTGACTGGACAAATTCAACCCGGTCTGACACATTCAATTGATGCAGCAGGCCTTCAACGATTCCTTTGGCGACGAAGAAATCAACCGGCTTTTTCTCACCCTGCCATAAATTTTTGCGCCACAATCCGGTTACAGCTCCGGCAACCCGTTCTTTTTCAACCGGTTTTGTGTTTTCTTCTTTCGTCAGAAATACAGAACCCGTTTCATATAAAGCAACGGAATCAGTCTGTCTGGCCAGATTGTATGAAACGGCTTCAAGAAGATTCGGCACGAGGCTGTGTCTGAGAATGCTTCTTTCTTCGCTCATCGGCAGAGCAAGCATCGTGTTGAATGATTTTTCGATTGCAAAAGCGGCCGCTTTTTTATCATTCGTTAATGAATAAGTGGTCGCTTGTGAAAGACCCGCTCCTTCAAGAAAACGTCTCACTTTCCGGCGTTTTGCCTGATACGGTGTCAAGCCGCCTGTCGTGCCGGCCGTTTCCGGAAGCGTGGACGGAATATTGTCATACCCGTACAATCTCGCCGCTTCTTCAATCAGGTCTTCTTCTATTCTAATATCTCCGCGGCGCGACGGCACCGTTACGACGAGAACGTCTTCAGCTTCACCGACTGCAAACCCGAGGCGCTTGTAAATGCTGATGATTTCTTCTTTAGCGATTGTCATGCCGAGCACGGCGTTCACTTTTTCAACAGACACGTGAATATTGTTTGCTTCGATTTTCAAATGGTTTTCTTCAACCGTGCCTGAGAGCACTTCTCCGCCGGCATATGCCTGAATGAGACTGCAGGCCCGTTCAGCCGCCAGCAAAACGCGGGCCGGATCAATGCCTTTTTCATATCTGGCGCTCGCTTCGCTTCTCAATCCGAGGTCTCTCGACGCTTTGCGGACGGTCTGTCCGTCGAAATAAGCGGCTTCCAGTAAAATCGCAGTGGTGTCTTCACGGACTTCAGACTCAGCTCCGCCCATGACTCCCGCAACGGCTTGCGCTTTTTTTCCGTTTGTAATGACCAAATGGCTGCTTGACAGCTTGCGCTCTTGTTCATCCAGCGTTACGATGGTTTCGTTTTCCGCCGCTTTTCTCACGACGACCTCTTTTGAACCGAACCGGTCGTAATCGAAAGCGTGAAGCGGCTGTCCGTACTCAAGGAGGACGAAGTTTGTAATGTCCACGACGTTATTATGCGGGCGGATGCCTGCATTCATCAGCTTCGTCTGCATCCATAGCGGTGACGGGCCGATTTTGACGTTTTTAATGATTTTTGCGGCATAATGCGGATTGGCCTGCGTATCTTCAACCTTAACGGAAACAGCATCCGCCGCTTTTTCTGCCGCTTTTTCATATGAAGCCTCCGGAAGCTTTACCTCTGCGCCGAGGATAGCCGCAACTTCATAAGCCACGCCTAGCATGTTCATCGCGTCGGCGCGGTTCGGCGTTAAACCCAATTCTAAAATCGCATCATCAAGCTGAAGGGCCACCATTGCGTCAGCTCCCGTTTCAGCATCATTCGGAAAAACGAAAATGCCTTCCGCATATTCTTTCGCCACGAGCTTGCTTTCAATGCCGAGCTCCTGAAGGGAACAGATCATGCCGTGAGACGCTTCGCCGCGCAGCTTGGCTTTTTTAATTTTGAAATTGCCGGGAAGCACGGCTCCGACCGTTGCAACGGCAACCTTCTGTCCTTTCTCAACATTCGGGGCGCCGCAGATAATCTGCACGGGTTCCTCCGCACCGATATCAACAAGGCATTTGTTGAGTTTGTCGGCATTCGGGTGCTGTTCGCGCTCAAGCACGTGTCCTATGACAACGCCTTTTACGCCCTCCCCTTTATACTCGATACCCTCAACTTCAATACCGGCTCTCGTAATTTTTTCTGCAAGCACGGCCGGATCGATTCCCTGCAAGTCAACGTAATCTTCTAACCATTTATAAGAAACAAACATGTGTATCCTCCTCTTACGCCTGTTTAAACTGCGAAATGAATCTGACATCATTGGTATAGAAATGGCGGATATCTTCAATGCCGTACTTCAGCATCGCGATACGTTCAACACCCATTCCGAAAGCGAAACCCTGGTATTCCTCAGGATTGAATCCAGCCATCTTCAGCACGTTCGGGTGAACCATGCCGGCGCCGAGAATTTCGATCCAGCCTGTTTTTTTGCAGACGGAGCAGCCTTGTCCGCCGCACTTAAAGCAGGTCACATCCACCTCGACAGAAGGCTCTGTGAATGGGAAAAAGCTCGGACGGAGCCTGATTTCACGATCTTGGCCGAACATTTTTTTGGCGACCAATTCAAGCGTGCCTTTCAGGTCGCTCATGCTGATTTTGCGGTCGACGACGAGACCCTCGATCTGCATGAACTGATGGGAATGTGTCGCGTCATCGTTGTCGCGGCGATACACTTTACCGGGACAAATGATTTTGACGGGGCCTTTTCCTTTATGCTTTTCCATCGTGCGCGTCTGCACCGGTGACGTCTGCGTTCTCATCAGCATTTCTTCTGTAATGTAAAAGCTGTCCTGCATGTCACGGGCCGGATGTTCCTTCGGCAGGTTCAGCGCCTCAAAGTTGTAATAATCCGTTTCCACTTCAGGGCCTTCTTCGACGGTATATCCCATGCCGATAAATAAATCTTCAATTTCTTCAATAACGACCGTCAGCGGATGGCGTCCGCCGATGTTTACCTGACTGCCCGGCAATGTGACGTCAATCGTCTGGCTGCTGAGTTTTTTATTCATCTCTTCTTGTTCAAGCTGTTCATTTTTCGCCGTAATGGCTGCTGCAATGCGCTCTCTCACTTCATTGGCGAGCGCTCCCATTTTCGGGCGCTCTTCGGCGGACAGTTTGCCCATGCCGCGGAGAACTTCTGTAATCGGCCCTTTTTTTCCGAGATATTGCACCCGAATGTCGTTAACTTCTTTTAATGAACCCGCCGCTTCTACTTTTTCTGCAGCTTCCAGTTCGAGCTGTTTAAGCTTCTCTTCCATCATGCATCCTCCTTTTATGTAAACCAAACCGTTCTATGCCTTTTTCAGAAAACAAAAAAACCCGCCCCTTGAGAGAAGGGACGAGTTGTGGCCGCGGTACCACCCTTTTTAAGGCAGACTTCATCTGCCGACAGCTTCATTGACATAACGGAAACGATCGTTCCGGTTCACCTTTACGCGCGTTTGGCGCGGTCCCGGTGACAACTCGAGAGGTGAAAATCAATTTTTGTGCTGCGATAAAAATGCTCTCAGTCAGCGGCATTTTCTCCCTGGAAGGCAGTGTGTGCAAAAATTGACGTCC
Source organism: Bacillus sp. JNUCC-22 (assembly GCF_018861275.1). Taxonomy (NCBI): domain Bacteria; kingdom Bacillati; phylum Bacillota; class Bacilli; order Caryophanales; family Bacillaceae; genus Bacillus; species Bacillus sp. JNUCC-22. The sequence continues at coordinate 2,709,284 of NZ_CP076408.1, forward strand.
TCTGTCACGGTTTTTACATTATTGCTATCTATTATAGTGAAATCCAAGGCTTTTCGCAACCTATCCTCTGAGATGATAAACGAGGATGGCGGCCGCTACCGCCACATTCAGCGATTCCGCCTGTCCGTACAGCGGAACGTACAGGTTGAGATCGGTTTTTTGCAGAAGGCCGGCGTCCACTCCCGCCCCCTCGTTCCCGACGATTAACGCGAACGATTCTTCAGGCTTCACACTTTGATAAGCCGCACCGTTTTCAAGCGCCGTGCCGTAGATCGCGACGCCTTGTGATTTCAGCTCAGCGGTAAACTCATCAAGCGGACGTTTCAAAATGGGAATATGAAAATGAGAACCTTGTGCTGAACGCAGCGTTTTTCCATTGTACGGGTCTGCTGTTCCCTCACCAAGGACAACGGCGTCGATTCCCGCCGCATCTGCCGTTCTGATCATTGTTCCTAAATTCCCCGGGTCCTGCACGGCATCAATCAGAAGCAGCCGCTTCAGCTGATCAGGCTGCTTATCCGGCATATGGCAGACCGCGGCGATCCGCTGCGGCGTTTCTGTTTCCGTCACGGCTGAAAACGCGTCTTCGCTCAGCACGTAGCACGGAATGCTCATGTCCAGATCGGCCGGGATGGCGCTCTCATCGTTTACGAGAATTTCTTTTACCGTTCCCTTTGATTTGAGCGCTTCTTCTGCCAGATGCTCTCCTTCTATCAGAAATGTATTCGTTTTAAGTCTCTCTTTTTTTGTGTGAAGTTTTTTCCAGTCCTTCACTTTTTGGTTTTTTGCAGAGTCGATTCGTTTCACTTTATGTCTGTGCTCTCCTTTTTTCATGCATGTTGTTATTATATCTTAAGAACAGCACATAATAAACCGCGTGCGCGGTAAGAATATGCGTATCACATTCAGAAAAAGGAGCGGTTGTAATGGATCTTAATTTACGCAACGCCGTTATTGCCAATGTAACCGGCAATAACCAGGATCAGCTGGAGCATACGATCGTTGACGCCATCCAAAGCGGTGAAGAAAAAATGCTTCCGGGCCTCGGCGTCTTATTCGAAGTTCTTTGGCAGCATGCGTCGGACTCAGAAAAAAATGAAATGCTCAAAACACTTGAAGGCGGATTAAAACCTGCGCAATAAGCATGAACCGGGTGATGGGACACCCGGTTTTTTTTGTATAATAATGGCGAGGGGGATCGCCATGCAGTTACAGCCGGAACTGGCAAAGAAATTGATTGCCGAAGTCAAACATATGTACAGCCGCGAAGTGATTATTGCCGATACAAAAGGGATGATCATCGCGGGCACCAACGAGGCGCGCGCCGGATGGTTTCATGAAGGCGCACTGATCTGCGCGCGCGAAAAACGGAATGTCATCATTACGAAAGAAGATGAAAAACGGCTCGAGGGCGTAAAAGCAGGACTGAACCTCCCCGTTTTTTCAGGCCATGAAGTGATCGGAGTATTCGGCCTGACAGGAGACCCTGACGATATCCTGCCTTTCGGAGAATTGCTCAGAAAAATGACGGAGCTGTTTATTAAAGAAACGCGCCATATGGAAGAAGCGCAGTGGCGAGCGAGAATGCTTGAATCCTTTATGGTTGATTGGCTGCAGCTGAAAGAATGGTCTCCGGGCTTTTTAGAAAAAGCAAAGCTCATCGGCGCAGACCTTCACGCATACCGCCGGATCATACTCATTCAAGGCCGTTATGAGCAATATAAAGCGGAGGAGCTCGGGCGGCTCTGGCAGTACGAATGCCCTGAAGACCTGTTTGTCCGCTGGGGAAATGAACGAATTCTCATTAATCATGAAGCAAATTCGGCTTCCAAAACACAGCTCATTAAAAAGATCGGCGCCGTTTTTGGGCTGCCTGTCACCGCCGGCATCGGACGGATCGTTCCGGGAGAGCGCCTCACGGAATCATACGAACAGGCAGATAAAGCACTTTCAGCCGGAATCGGTGACAAGCAGGCCGTCTTTGAAGAAGATTTAAAACTGGATATGTGTCTTGCCGATATCACACCCCGCACGAGGTCGGAATTTTCACGGCGGGTTCTCGAGCATGTACTCGGCCGGGAAGAACTTCTGGATACGCTGCGCGCCTTTTTCGACCGGCAATTATCGTTAAAGCGCACCGCCGACGACATGCATATTCATATCAACACATTGCGCTACCGTCTTTCCAAACTGGAATCACTGACAAATATGAAGCTGGACCGCCCTGAAGACATAGCGGCTTTTTATTTGGCGCTGCGCTTTTTAGATCAACATACAAAAAGCACGTAATCATATCAACATTTTTCATATGTTTCTCCATAGTGTACGGAATCGTTTTTCTTTACAATTAAATGAAAAAGCTTTTCTTATCAGGGAGGTTGGGAGAACATGATTTCACGAGAGGCAAAAGAAGCGTTCATCCGGACGGTCGGGAAGGAGAATTATGATGATTCGGCGGCGGGCCGTCTTGTGTATTCTTATGATGCGGCTCCTCAGCTGCAAGCCATGCCGGATGCGGTAATCGCCCCCCGCAGTGCGAATGACGTGTCCCGTATATTAACGATTTGCAGCAGGCATGACATTCCGATCGTGCCGAGGGGTTCAGGCACAAACTTGTGCGGCGGCACATGTCCGTCTGAAGGCGGGCTTGTGCTTTTATTCAAACATATGAACCGCATTCTAGAAATCGATGAAGAAAATTTGACGGCAACCGTCCAGCCGGGCGTGATTACGCAAGATATGATCCGTGCGGTTGAACAAAAAGGTTTATTTTATCCGCCTGATCCGAGCAGCATGAAAATATCGACAATCGGCGGGAATATTAATGAAAATTCCGGCGGGCTGCGCGGTTTGAAGTACGGCGTCACCCGGGATTATGTCCTCGGCCTTGAAGCCGTCTTGGCTTCAGGCGATATCATCCGCACAGGAGGAAAGCTGACAAAGGATGTCGCCGGTTATGATCTGACCCGGCTTTTCGTCGGATCAGAAGGGACGCTCGGCGTTGTGACGGAAGCGACTTTAAAGCTGGTTCCGAAGCCGGAAACGAAAAAAACGCTGCTTGCACTCTATGAACATATTGAAGCGGCTGCGGAATCGGTTTCTGCCATCATCGCTGAAAAAATCATTCCGGCGACACTCGAATTTCTGGATCAGCCGACACTGCAGGTCATTGAAGATTACGCCAAGATCGGGCTTCCAACCGACGCAAAAGCGGTGCTGCTGATCGAACAGGACGGTGACATCGACACGGTCAGACGAGATATGGAAAAAATCGAAGCGATTTGTAAAAACGGAGCCGCCGTATCCGTCCAAACGGCTGAAACCGAGGAAGAGGCATTCGCGCTTACAGAGGCCAGACGGTCCGCATTATCAGCCCTTGCCCGGCTGAAACCGACAACGATTCTGGAAGATGCGACCGTGCCGAGATCACAAATTGCCAGCATGGTCAAAGCCATTAACGAGATTGCAGAAACATACGGCCTGTCCATCTGCACATTCGGCCATGCCGGAGACGGCAACCTCCATCCGACGTGCACCACCGATATCCGAAATACAGAGGAAATGGAACGTGTCGAAAAAGCTTTTGCCGCCATTTTTGAAAAAGCGATTGAGCTGGGCGGGACGATAACGGGTGAACACGGGGTCGGCATCGTAAAAGCGCCGTATTTAGAAATGAAACTGAAAACAGAAGGCATCACCGCCATGAAAGCGATCAAACAAGCGCTTGATCCCCAAAATCTGCTGAATCCGGGAAAAATATTCGCCAATTCATCAAGGAAACGCGTGGTGGTGATGAAATGACAACGGCTAAAGAGCAGCAACAAATTCAAACAGAATTCAAAACCCGCATGGATGAAGGTGAATTGCTGAACTGTATGCGCTGCGGCTTCTGCCTTCCTTCCTGTCCGACCTATATCGAATCGGGATTTCAAGAATCCCATTCGCCGCGCGGCCGGATCGCCCTGATGAAAGCCGTCACAGACGGACTGATCGAGCCGGATGAAGATGTCGAGCGCTCACTTTCGCTGTGTCTCGGATGCCGGGCATGCGAGCCCGTTTGTCCGGCAGGGGTCAATTACGGACAGCTGCTTGAAGAAGCGAGGGATATCATTCATCAAAATAAAAAACATAAGCCGGGCGTGCGCCTCTTGCGGAAAGCCGCCTTCACCGGGCTTTTCCCTCACCAAAACCGCATGCAGACAGCCGTGAATCTTCTCGGAATATACCAAAGATCGGGACTGCAGACCGCCGTCAGAAAAACCGGTATGCTGCGCGTTTTGCCTGAACATCTGCGCACAATGGAACAAGTGCTCCCGCCCGCCCCGAAACGGAAAGACATGAAGGAAAGGCCGCGTTTTCTTCCTGCCGCGGGTCCCGTCCAAAAACGGGCCGCTTTTTTCTCGGGCTGCTTAATGGATACGATGTTTTTAGCGACAAATCATGCGACAACGGCGCTTTTACAGGCGGCCGGGTGTGAAATCGCGGTCCCGGACGGCCAGGCGTGCTGCGGCGCGCTTCACGGGCACAGCGGAGAAAAAGAGATGGGAAAAGAACTGGCCAAGCGGAATATCGCGGCTTTTGAGGCGCTTGACGCTGATTATATCATTACAAACGCCGGCGGATGCGGCGCCTTTCTTCAGGAATATCCGCATTTACTGAAAGATGAACCTGGATGGGCGGAACGTGCCGAACAATTCGTCCGGAAGCTCAAAGACTTTTCATCCGTACTGGTTGATCTGAAGTTCCATCAAAAAAACCTGCGGGCGCAGTCTCCTCATATCGTCACATATCAGGACTCCTGCCATCTCCGCAATGTGATGCATACGTCAGAGGAACCGCGCACGCTTTTGAAAAGCATTAAAGGGGCTGAGTACAGAGAAATGGAAAAGGCCGACAGCTGCTGCGGGTCGGCGGGAATTTATAATATAACAGAGTCAGAGATGTCTATGAAAATATTAGACAGTAAGATGAAAGCCGCCGGAAAAACGGAGGCGGCCGTCATCGTGACAGCCAATCCCGGATGCCTTCTGCAAATGCAGCTCGGCATTTTACGCGAAGGATTAACAGGCCGTGTCCGCGCGGTTCATTTGGCGGATTACCTTTTGGAAGCGGCGGATTTGTCATAAGATGAAAGCAGAGAGACCGATCGGCTCTCTGCTTTTTTATGATGCTGCAATGTTCGGACGGCCGCGGATTTATCCGGGTATTGAAGCTTCCAGTCTGGCACTCGGATCACGCCATACATTCGCCCATTTTTTCACAGCCGCAATGATAATCACAAGCCCGAGAATGAGCATGATAATGGATAAAACGCCATTCAGCACGTTGTATCCCGCCGCTTCGGGGTTCAAATACACATACCGCACCATCCAATAACCCGCATAGTTGACGGTCACGTACAAATAAGCGAGAGGAATCAGGCATGTCAGCATATAGCGCCGCTTATCGGCTATTTTTAATACGACGGTCGCACCGATAATTAAGCCGACAGACGCCATAAGCTGATTGGATACGCCGAACAGCGCCCAAATGGAGCTGATGTCGCCCGAATACAGAAGATAGCCCCACAGCAGGCAGGCGAGCGCGCTTGAGAAAATCGAGCCCGGCAGCCAGTCTGTTTTTTTCAGCGGCTTATAGACCTCTCCGAAAAACTCTTGAATCAAGTACCGGGCGACACGGGTTCCCGCATCAATCGCCGTTAAAATAAACACCGCTTCAAACATAATGACGAATTGAAAAAAGTATGAAGCCAAATGACTGAAAAACGGAATCTCCGTAAAGATATACGTCATTCCGACGGCAAGCGTAACAGCGCCGCCCGTTCTTCCTTCCAGACTGAGCCCGATTTCTTTACTCAATTCAGGCAGATGGACGACATTCATCCCGAGGGTGCGGAATATTTCAGGCGTGCTGTTAATAGCAAAATAGTCGGCGGGCTCAAGAGCGGCAGCTGCAATGAGCGCCATAATTCCGACGAGACATTCCACAAGCATCGCTCCGAAAGCAACCGGCTTTATATCACTCCATTTATCCAGCATTTTCGGCGTTGTGCCGGAACCGACAAATGCATGAAAGCCCGAAATGGCGCCGCAGGCAATCGTTATTGAAATAAACGGCCAGACAGGACCCGCGATCACCGGCCCTCCGCCGTGAATAAACTCCGTTACGGCCGGAAATTTAATGGCGGGATTGACGAAAAAGACGCCTGCGATCAAAGCGGCAAAAACCCCGATTTTCATAAAACTGCTTAAATAGTCACGCGGAGCCAGCAAAAGCCAAACCGGAAGCGCCGCGGCGAAAAACGCATAAACAGGAAGCGCCACTGCAAGCGTTTTCGCATCCAGTGTCAGCATGTCCCCGAGAGCCGTTGTCTGCAGCCGCGGCCCGATGACAACACCGGCCATTAACAAAAGAAACCCGACAGTTGATGCGAGTTTGAGATTGCCCGTTTTTTTATAGTAGACGCCGACCCCCATCGCGATCGGAATCGTAATCCCCACCGCAAACGTTCCCCACGGGTTTTTCTCAAGCGCGTGCAGCACAACCATGGACAGCCCCGCCATCGTGATCGTAATGATAAACAGCATGGAAAGACCCGTGCAAAAGCCCGCCACCGGGCCAAGCTCTTCTTTGGCGACTTCAGAAAGCGTTTTCCCGTTTTTCCGCATTGATGCAAACAATACGACAATATCGTGCACGGCTCCTCCGATCACCGCCCCGATTAACAGCCATAAAAGCCCGGGCAGATAGCCGAACTGAGCTGCCAGAATCGGTCCGACAAGCGGGCCGGCAGCGGCGATTGCCGCGAAGTGGTGGCCGAATGACACCCACTTATTCGTCGGCACATAATCTTTCCCATCCTCAAGCACATGGGCCGGAGTCGGTGTCTGATCATTGATTTTTAATACTTTGACCATCATAAAGGTACCGTAAAGCCGATAGGCGATCGCCAGAATACATATAGACGCTATGACGATTGTAATCGCATTCATTTAATCCCAGCCCCTTTTCTCTTTTTCTAAATATTATCACAATTATCAGATAACAGTAGATGATTTTTGCGTAAAAAAAAGCCGGCGGCGCAGCCCGGCTTTTCGGAACGCTATTTTCCTGATAAACGGATGACATTCCAGGACAGCGGCTTAAAATGAGCCGTTATTCCTTCGGCGTTTGCGGAAGACGTCCCGTTGGAGTGAGGCGTGACTTCATTTCTGTTTTTTTGATTGGTCGCTTTCATATCCTGATGCTCCAGCACGATATGCTCAATGATGCGGTAATCTTCAAACCCTCTCAGTTTGATCTCCGTTTCCATCAGTTCCTTGCTTTTGTTGACGGCAAAAATGGTCAGTGCTTCATCCTCTTCATGGTAAACGGCCGCGGCATCAACATACGGCACATCCGTAAAATCCGCTGAGTCGTATTTCGGGGAGGTGATCAGCAGCTTCATTGAAGTCCCTCTCCCGTAGACAGAGGCGTGCATGTAAGGGTAAAAGATCGGCTGTCTCCATGCTTCTCCGCCCTTTTCAGTCATAATAGGCGCAATTACGTTGACAAGCTGGGCGAGACAGGCGATCTTTAGTCTGTCCGCATGCTGCAGCATCGTAATCAGCAGTGAACCGATCAACAGCGCATCTTCAAAATTGTAGATGTCTTCGAGAATCGGCCGGGCCGTAATCCATGGCTCCACTTTTTTATCCGCTTCATTTGAGTGATACCACACATTCCATTCATCTAAAGAAAGGTGAATCGTTTTTTTGCTGCGTTTTTTCGCTTTCATATAATCACATACGGCTGTGACGGATTTAATAAAATGGTCTAAATCCATCGACTTCGCCAAATAGTTCTCAAGATCATTTTCATGGTTGCCGTAATACGTATGCAGTGAGATGTAATCCACATGCTCATACGTATGCTCAAGCACCTCGGCCTCCCACTCAATGAAGGACGGCATGCCGCTGTTTGAGCTTCCGCAAGCCACCAATTCGATCGTCGGGTCCGTCCATTTCATCACCTTTGCCGTTTCAGCGGCGAGCCGTCCGTATTCATGCGCCGTTTTATGACCGATCTGCCAAGGGCCGTCCATCTCATTTCCTAAGCACCATGTTTTGATGCCGTAAGGTTTTTCATATCCGTGCGATTTTCGTAAGTCGCTCCAGTATGACCCTTCAGGATGGTTGCAGTATTCGACGAGGTTCCGGGCGGCATCGATCCCTCTCGTCCCGAGATTGACCGCCATATTCACTTCGGCGTTCACTTTTTTCGCCCACGTTAAAAATTCATTCGTCCCTACTTCGTTCGTTTCTGTCGCCTGCCATGCCAAATCTAGCCTCCGCGGGCGGTCCTTCACCGGCCCGACGCCGTCTTCCCAATTGTAGCCCGAGAGAAAATTCCCTCCCGGATAGCGGATGAACGGCACTTGCAATTCCTTGATTAACTCCTGCACGTCTGTTCTGAAGCCGTCCTTGTCGGCTTTCGGGTGTCCGGGCTCATAAATGCCTTCATACACCGCCCGGCCCATATGTTCTATAAATGATCCGTACATCCGTTTGTCCACTTCACCGATGATATATTCTTTATCTGCTGTAATCCCCGCTTTTTTCATTATATTTCCTCCCTCTCTCTATCCCTTCACTCCGCCTACTGTGAGTCCGGAAATGAAGTATTTTTGGAAAAACAAGAATATGATGATCACCGGCAGTATCGCAAAAACGGACCCGGAAATCAGCATGTCATAGTTGTTGCCGTACGGACTCAGCAGCCCTGAAAGTCCGATTGGAAGCGTAAACATTTCTTTCGACCGAAGCACGATCAGCGGCCATAAAAAGTTATTCCAGCTGTTTAAAGATTGAAGAATGATCATTGCCCCGAATGCCGGTTTCATGAGCGGCGCCATAATTCTGAAAAAAATGCCGAATTCGGTGCAGCCGTCCATTCTCGCTGAATCAAGCAGATCCTTCGGAAGTCCGAGCGCATATTGCCGGAAAAAGAACACGGCGACAGGTGACACAATAAACGGCAGAATCACTCCCGTATAAGAATCGATCAAATGAAGACCCACCGTCAATTTGAACAACGGGAGCATCATCACTTCAAGAGGCACCATCATAATGATCAGCACAAGAACGAAAATAATATTTCTGCCTTTAAATTCGTAGACACCGAGTCCGTAGCCGATCAAAGAGGAAAAAAACAGCGTGAGAACCGTGGTGAGAACGCCGAGCAGCAGGCTGTTAAAAAACCATTTGAAATAAATGCTCCCCCCGTTGAACAAATAGGTGTAGTTATCAAGGCTCATCACATCCGGATCAAGGCGCAGATTCAGCCCGATACGCATCAGCTCAGATGACGGCTTTAAAGAACCGAGCAATAGACAGATCATCGGAAAGATATACAACAGGCTCAGCATGATAAAAAACAAGGTAAACGCGACTCTGTACACGGAAAACATGTGATTGTTACGCACCGCTTATCCCTCCCCTTTAAACGAACCGGACAGTTTCAGTGAAACAAGACTGACTAGTAAGATGACAAGCAAAAGGACAATTCCGATTGCGGCCCCGTACCCCATTTCGTTGTATGCAAGCCCCTGCTGATATAAATAACCGACAAGCGTGAGGCCGATATTGCCCGGGGAATTATTCTGCCAAAGCACATAGCTTTCCTCAAACATTCTGAAACCGCCGATAATACTGATCGTTAACACATAAACGGACACCGGCTTTAAAAATGGAAGGGTAATATGCCGGAACTTTTTCCACGTGCTCGCCCCGTCAATTTCAGCCGCTTCATACAATTCTTTCGGCACGTTTTGCAATCCCGCCAGAAAGTAAAGAATGTTAATCCCCATCCACCTCCATGACGCAAGCAGCACCATTAAAAACATGCCGGTACCTTTGTTGTTGAGCCAGTTTTGGGGTGATGCGCCAAGCTTCATCATCAGCTCGTTTGCAAGCGACGTATTCATTTCTCCGAACATCAGACGGAAAATAATCCCCGCTACGATCGTCGATGTTAAAGCCGGTACAAACAGAGCCGATTTAAACACATTTCTGAACCTGACGAGCTTCGAATTCAGAATCACCGCCAAAAGAAGCGGCACCGGAATCAGCACGATCAGCGTCCAGAAGGTATATTCCAATGTGTTAAATAATGCCGTATAAAAGGTTGGATTAAGAAGAGCGGTATAATTGGAAAACCCGACAAATGTAATTTCTCCCGGCAGTATCCGTTGAAAGCTCATGATAAACACGCTGATAATCGGATACAAAAAGAAAACGAGAAACGAAATGATAAATGGCGCCGTAAAAAGATAAGGCGCCGCTTTTTTTGAATACAGCACATTGCGCCGGCGCGGCTTCTTCCGGACTGCAGAAACGGTTTGCGCTGTCTCTGTCTTTACAGGTCTCATAAAAGCTCCCCCGCTTTCACTGTTAAATAGGACGGCTTCTCCTATTTCTCTAATTGCTCTGCCGCCTCGTCCAAGGCTTCCTTAGGTGTTTTTTCCTGCGTCTTCAGCGCATCGAACAGCACTTGTCTGACAACGAGATCAGCCGCTTTAGAGAAGTCTTCATACAGATAAATCGGATTGATCTCATCTTTTATTTCAAGGAGCGAGGAAAAAATTGACGTACCGTTCCGGAAGAAATCCGTGTACTTGTTTTTCTCCTTCAATTCTTTTGAATCCCACACGTCCCAGCGGAGCGGGTCAAAGCCGAGCACCGTCCAAAGCTTTATATTCCCTTCCTTCGAACCTTTCGCAAAACCGAGAAATTCTTTCGCGAGCTTCAGATGTTCAGCCTGCTTCGGCACGACGGTGGCTGTTCCGCCTAAACCCGCTGATCTGTCACCGCCTTCTTTCCAGGCCGGCATAGGGTAAATCGCCATTTTTCCTTTTAAATCAGGCATATAATCGATAAACCGTCCCATGTACCAAATGGGCATCAGCACTGAGGCTGCCCCGCCCTGATTCATAAAACCGTAGTATTCTTCGCTGTGATGGCCGCCGCCGGGAGCCGGCAGAAGGGTTTTATCATTTACCATGTCCTTTACATAATTCAGTGTGTCTGTATTCGTCTTGCTGTTCAGAATCAATTTTCCGTTTTTGCTGTAGTAGCCTGACCCTTGCTGCGAAATCATGGATAGAAATGTGGCGGAGTCGTTTGTTTCAACCGTTCCCATCGGTTTCCCAGCGGCTTCACGCACTTTTTTCCCTGCCCGCCGGTAATCTTCCCATGTTTTAATGGAGGCGGGATCAACGCCCGCTTTTTTCATGATATCCATGTTGTAAAACATGACGGTCGTCCCCACATGTGTATCAAGGCCGTACAATTTTCCGTTTTTGCTGTATAAGGCCAGACGCGCTTCCACAAACTTATCGCGGTCTTGTTCAATCAGCGGCGTCAGATCGGCAAGCGGGATATCCTTCCCCTTCAGAAAGTTCGAGAACCGGCTTAATTCCACGTCGGCTATATCGGGAAGCCCCTCACCCGCGATCAGCGAAACCGATAAATTATCATGCATTTGTCCATAAGGATAAACAACGGTATTCAGCTTGATTTTGCGATCCGGATATTTCTGATTCCATTCTTTGACCATTTCCTGATAAAACTGTTCGTGCAGACCGTTAAACGTCCAAAACGTCAGCTCTGTTTCTCCCGGCCGGCCGGCAGTCCGTTTTTGTGAACAGCCGGCGGTAAACAAGAAGAGCATCATCAGCACCAAACATACAGCGGTCGTTTTTTTCATGTCATTACCCCTTCCACTTTAGGCTGTGCGGCTATTGATGCAAATGATGTGCAAAGAGCGCTGCATTTTCATTTATGATGGTTAAACCGGTATAACGGTCTCTCAGTGTGTGCGCATGCTTAAGCGCATCGCTGACAAGGTCCTGTTTTACACCGATCTCATCGAAACAGGCGGGACCTCCCGCAGATGCGAGCCACCCGGCAATTGTCTTGCCGTCGGGAAGCCCTTCATATGCAGATTGAATCGCCTCGCGAAAGTGCGGCGGCAGTTCAGCAAGCTTTTCGTGACAAGCCAGTTCTTTGTAAATATCACTCAGCACCGCGCACGCACAGCCGACCTTCGCACCATGGAGAATCGGAGGCTGTTTTGCCTTCAGCATTTCCATCTCAATCCAATGCGAGATGTGATGTTCTCCTCCTGAGGCGGGGCGGGAGTGGTCAAGCGCAAGCATGACAAGACCCGAAACGATCAGCGCTTCCATCAGCATCTGAATGCCGGCCTCCGTTCCCATGGCAATGGCAGCGCGGTGATCAATGCACTGCCAAAGCGCGTCTTTCACAAGCTTCGCCCCGGCTTCTGAGTACGGCTCACCCGCAAGCCTGCGGGAAATCTCCCAATCTGCCAGCGATGTTATTTTTCCGAGCATGTCTCCGAAGCCCGCGGCTGTCATTGAACGGGGCGCTTCTTTTAATACATTCGTATCCGCAAATAAGGCGATCGGCGCTTTCGTTTGAATCGTCGTTTTGATTCCGTTTAATATGAGCGGCGCTCCCGCCGACGTAAAACCGTCGACTGACGGAGCGGTGGGGAATGAGATAAACGGCAATCCGCGCTGGCAGGCGGCAAACCGCGTAATGTCGTGAATCGTTCCTGCACCGGCCGCAATGATGACATCCGTCTCTTCCGCGAGATTGATCAGCGTATAGACCAATGTCCTCTCATCAGCCGCGGCGGCCCCGGCTTCATGCTCCGGAATAATGACTTTTGACGCTTTGATCCCGCCTGCCCTCAATTCGTCCGCAAGCAGACGCCCCGCCGCCTCGTACGTGTTCCGGTCACAGACGATGACCGGATGATTCCAGCATTTTTTTTGCAGAAATCTGAGAAGCTCTTCTTTTGCATTCGCCCCGATCACGATATCTTCTATTTGAATCGGTGAGCGGCTGGCCCCTTCCTTGTCAAACTCGGATTGAATGTCCTCAGGAGAACGTTTCATAAAAGGGTTCCCTCCTTCGCTAATTCTGTCAGGTCTTTAATAGAATCAAGGACGATGTCAGGTTCATATAGACGGGGCTCCCCAAGTTTGGCCGACCCCGTCAGAACCAATACGCTTTTCATCCCGTACAGGCTGCCCATTGCGATATCTGATTCGAGGCTGTCTCCGATAATGGCGCATTCCTCAGAGGGAAGTCCGAGCGCTTCACATGCCGCCTCAGCCATCAGCCAAGACGGTTTGCCGATGACAAGCTCCGTTTTTGCTCCGGCGGATGCTTCAATGGCCCCGATCATTCCCGCGACATCCATGGCATGGCCGCCTTCATTCGGAAAGGAGCGGTCCCGGTTCGTGGCGATGATGCGCGCGCCGGAGGAAGCCGCCTTAAAAGCGAGATTCAGATCCTCATAGGTGACGGTTTCATGCAGGGAGATGACAAGCCAGTCTGCCGCCTGCGGGTTTTGCGCCAGGGCGACACCCGCTAAAGCGAGTTCATCAGTCAGCCCTTTTTCTCCTAACACCCACGCCTTTGACAAAGGATAATGCTTCTTTAAAAATGATGCCGTCACACTGGAGGACAGCACGATGCTCCGTTCATCCGTGCGGATACCGGCACCCAGCAGTTTCTTTCGGCACATTGCTCTTGATAGATTGCCGCGGTTGCTTAAAAAGACAACGGCTTTGCCCAGTGACTGAAGGGTATGAACGGCTTCTTTTGCGCCGTCAATCAGCTCCCGCCCCCTGAATACGGTTCCGTCTAAATCAATCAGAAACCCGGCTGCGTCAAGTTTGGCCATAATAAGCATTCGCCCCGTGTTTTCTGTAAAAATGCTTATCATGCAGCACTCTGTCGATCGGACTGAGCTGTTTGTTCAGCATAAGAGAATGGTAGGCCATTTCCGCTACCGTTTCGAGCACAACGGCGTTATGCAGGGCATTCAGCGCGTCCGTTCCCCAGCAGAACGGGCCGTGGCTGTGGACGAGGACACCCGGGTTTTGTTCATACGGTTCGTTTTGAAAAGTTTCGGCTATGACTTTGCCTGTATGATATTCGTAATCTTTCACAATTTCTTCTTCATACATTTCCCTCGTGCAGGGTATAGCGCTTTCAAAGTAATCCGCGTGAGTCGTTCCGAGAGCGGGTATGTCTCTTCCGGACTGTGCCCAGCTCGTCGCCCAGCGGGAGTGCGTATGAACGATTCCGCCGATAGACGGAAACGCTTTATACAGATAAAGATGGGTCGGCGTGTCAGAAGACGGTTTCAGCGAGCCTTCGAGAATGTCTCCGTCCTCATTCAGGACGACCAGTTTGTCAGCGGTCAGCTCACTGTAATCGACACCGCTCGGTTTAATGACGATTCTCCCGCTCTCTCTGTCAATGCCGCTGACATTCCCCCATGTAAACGTGACAAGGTTATGTTCCTCAAGCTTCAGATTGGCAGCGAGCACTTCTTCTTTTAACGCTTCAAGCATGGCGGCTTCCCCCTTTCGCAAAATCACGGTTTTTAATGGCTTTCAGGCGTTTCATGACATTGTTTTCTTTGCCGAAGTAGTGAACGAGCTCTTTATATTCCGCATATAAGCTGTCATAAATCTCAGCTCTTTTTCGATCCGGGACATAAGAGCCGTCTTTTAATTTCCCCATATGCGCACATGCTTCAGCAATATTGGAGTATCCCCCGTTTTCCCGTCCCGCGGCGAGCGCTCCGAAAATCGCGGAGCCCAGTGCCGGCGCCTGCGGAGACCCGGATAATTGAATGTCCATATTTGTGACGTCTGCATAAATCTGCATGACAAACGGATTTTTTTCGGCGATTCCTCCGGCTGCGTAAAGCTCCTCGACCGGAACGCCGTTTTCCCGAAACGTTTCGATAATCATCCTCGTTCCGAACGCCGTCGCTTCAATCAATGCCCTGTAGATTTCTTCCGGCTTCGTGTGCAGCGTCATGCCGAGCATCATGCCCGTCAAATCGGCGTCCACCAAGGTTGACCGGTTTCCGTTCCACCAGTCAAGCGCGAGAAGGCCGCTTTCCCCCGGAACAAGTTCAGCTGCTTTTTTGCTGAGCAGCTCGTGAATGTCTATGTGTTTATCCTCAGCTTCCTTCTCATAGTCTCTCGGAACGCACGTTTTGACGAACCATTCAAAGTGGTCGCCGACACAGGACTGTCCCGCTTCATATCCCGCATATCCGGGCAAGATGCCGTTATTGACGACCCCGCACATACCGGGGACGATATGTTCTTCCTCGCCGAGCAGCACATGGCAGGTAGACGTTCCCATAATCATCAGCATTTTCCCCGGCTCTGTAATACCGACCGCGGGCACTGACACGTGGGCGTCGACATTGGCGACGGCAACGGCCGTCCCCGGCAGAAGCCCGGTCAGCTCCGCCATTTTTTCGGTCAAACCTCCTGCCTTTTCCCCGACTGAATAAATGGTGCCGCTTAATTTATCTTTTGTAATCGTTTTCATTAACGGGTTGAGCTTTTCAAAAAAATGATCCGGCGGATACCCCGTCTCCTCATTCCAGATTGCTTTGTAGCCGGCCGTGCAGTTGCTTCGCTTCAATGAACCGCACAATTGATAGACGATCCAGTCTGCCGCTTCCACAATCCGATCTGCCGCCTTGTATATATGCGGCGCTTCTTCCGCGATTTGCATGATTTTCGGGATCATCCATTCAGAAGAAATTTTACCGCCGTATCTTTTAAGGAATGTTTCTTTTGTGTCTTCGGCAATCGTGTTCAAACGGTCTGCATGTTTTTGAGCCGCATGATGCTTCCAAAGCTTCACATAACTGTGGGGCTCCCGTTCAAATTCCGGCAGCATACAAAGCGGCTGCCCCGCACCGTCTATCGGCAAAATCGTGCAGGCGGTAAAATCAATTCCTATGCCGATCACGTCTTTTGGATCAGCGCCCGCCTCTTGAAGCAGGTTCGGAATCGCCGTTTCCAGAACTTCGATATAATCGGCAGGATGCTGAAGCGCCCAGTCCCGAGGGAGTTTTTCACCCGTCTTCGGCAGCGTGCGGTCGATGACGGCATGAGTATATTCTTTTACCGCAGACGCGATTTCTTCGCCCGTGCGGACATTGACAAGCACCGCCCGGCCGGACAATGTGCCGAAATCAACACCAATCGTATACGCCATATCAATTCCCTCCCAGCCGGTATAATACGTCATTCCATTTCAGCTCTTTTTTCAGCTCATGTATTTCGGTATTGCGGGAAATAAAGATGCTTTCAATGCCTGCCATCTCAGCCCAGTCAAGCATCTGTTCAGCCGTAAGCCGGAAGGACATACAAGTATGGTGGGCGCCTCCCGCCAAAATCCATGCTTCTGCAGCTGTTTTCAGCGATGGCTCCGGCTTCCACAGCACCCGCGCCACAGGGAGATTCGGCATATCATGATCAATTTCCCTGCCTTCCGCTTCATTCAGAATGAGACGGAATCGCCCGCCGATATCAATGATGCTGGCGATGATGGCTGAACCGCCGATTCCGTTAAAGACCAACCGGGCCGGATCTTCCTTCCCTCCGATTGAGAGAGGATGGACTTCGATTTTCGGCTGATCAAGGGCGATCGTCGGACATACTTCAAGCATATGTGATCCGAGAATCATCGCACGCCCCGGTTCAAAATGGTACGTATAATCTTCCATGAAGGAGGTTTGTTCTCCGTCCGCCATTATTTTCATCATTCGCACAAGGGCAGCCGTTTTCCAATCGCCTTCGCCGGCAAATCCGTAACCTTTCTCCATGAGACGCTGAACGGCAAGACCCGGAAGCTGCTTCATTCCGTGCAAAACTTCAAAGGAGGTCGAAAACGCTGTATATCCGCCCCGTTCGAGAAAGGCCGTTAATCCGAGTTCAATTTTCGCCTGTTCTTTAATGGAAGCAACTTTTGCTTCATCCCGTTTTGTTTCGCCGCTGATGACATACAATTTGTCGTATTCCTCATAAAGCGCCTCAATTTCTGCGTCGGTGACGTTGTTCATCACCTCGGTAAGATCGCCGATTCCGTACCCGTCAACCTGCCAGCCGAATTGAATGTGGGCGCCGACTTTGTCTCCGTCAGTAACCGCCACATTCCGCATATTGTCGCCAAACCGGGCTACTTTAATATTCCTGCTTTCATTCCAGGCAGCAGCAGTGTTCATCCATTGCGAAATGTCATGTTTGACTTCCTCATCATCCCAATAGCCTGCGATGACTTTTCTCGTCTGCCCCATTCTTGACTGGATATACCCGTATTCCCGGTCTCCGTGAGCGGATTGGTTGCTGTTCATAAAGTCCATATCAATCGTTTCCCACGGGATGTCGCGGTGATATTGGGTATGCAGATGAAGCATCGGCTTTTGAAAAGCGGAAAGACCTTCAATCCACATTTTCGCAGGGGAAAATGTATGCATCCACGTCACGACCCCGGCACAGTTTTCTTGATACTGCGCTTCCCGCAAAACCTCTCTGATCGTTTCAGATGACGTGACAACCGGTTTATGCCTGATCTTGTATCTTGATGACACCCCGCTGAGGCCGTCACATATTCCCTTTGCGTGTTTATCGACAAGCTGCAGCGTTTCCTCTCCGTATAAGTGCTGGCTTCCCGTTACAAACCAAAATTCATATTCTTTGTTCTGAAGCACATTCATTTCCCCTTCCTATCAAAATAAAGCGCTTGCATTTTTAAAAATATACGTACGAATATAAATAAAAAAACTTTCATCCTTTTATTTGTACGAACAATTTTATTATAGTTAAGGAGGAATCAAACTGTCAATCTTTTATTGCAAGTAAAAAAGCCGGACACACATGCCCGGCTGATCAATTAATAGGAAGGCCAGCCTGAACTCCAATCGATATCATTGATGAGCATCTTCGGAATTCCGCTGTTTTCGGCATCATACGCATGACGCACTAAAATATTTCCGTTCACAATGTCTTGGCCGCCCGGGCCTTTCCAGCGGTCATTGCCGGAGTCAAGAATCGTTCCTCCGCCTTCTGACATGCTTTTCCCGCTTTTATCGAGATATGGGCCGGTGATGCTTTTGGATCTTCCATAAGCGATTTTGTACGTACTATTCACGCCTGAACAGCATTTATCAAACGACACCATTAAGTAATAGTAGCCGTTCTGGTAGGTGATGGCCGGCGCTTCCAAAGCTCCGCCGTTATTCGGTCTGGCAGCGATGGAATAAAGTGATCCCGTCGGTTTCATTGTATTTTTATCAAGCTTTGTCAGCTTAATGCCGCTCCAAAAAGAACCGAAGGCAAGCCAAGGGTTTCCGTCTTTATCAATTGTCAGCTCCGGATCAATTGCATTGTAGTTATCGGCGCTTGTTGAACGGATGACGAGCCCTTCGTCCTTCCAGTTTCCCGAACTGAGGCTTATAGATGATGCAAGACCGATCGCGGAGGTATTTTTGCCGAATGAAGAAACGGCATAATACAGCCAATACTTTCCGTTAAAATATTGAACATCGGGGGCCCATTGATTCAGCCCGTAATTCGGCACATAATTGCCCCACCATGACAGCGGGGAAGTAAAGATTGATTTCTGAACGGTCCATACGCCGCCGCTGCCTGCCTTTAAGACGCGAAGCCCCCTCTCCCCTTCCAAACCGGTTCCGAAAGCGTACCACGTGTTTCCTTCCTTCGCCATTGTCGGATCGTGAAGCAATTCATTTGATGCCCCCCAAAACGCGGCAGATGCCGGAGATGAAGACATCAGCAGCAGACCGGCTGTAACGGCTGCGCATGAAAAGCGGATCATGCGTCTGAATCTGTTTTTCATTTGTAAACCCTCCCCTTTTTTAAAGCGCTTTCAAAAACGTGTTGTCAGATTTTTCTATGTCTTCTCTTATTGTAGACGTAGGGCTCATATTTGTACAGACAAAAAAAAGAATCTGCTTAAAAAAGCAGATTCTTCCGTATCTTTATTGATAAGTAATACGGTCAACCGTTTCCCGGTCTAATTTTTTAATCACTTCTGTGATCAATTTTACCGTATTCTCATAATCATCCCGATGCAAAATAGCGGCATGAGTGTGAATGTAGCGCGTCGCGATCGTAATGGACAGCGCCGGCACTCCGTTTGCGGTTAAATGAATGGAACCTGAATCCGTGCCCCCTCCGGCAATGGAATCGAATTGATACGGAATTCCCGCTTCTTCCGCCGTGTTCACGACAAGGTCGCGCAGCCCTTTGTGAGATACCATTGACGCGTCATACAGAATAATTTGCGGCCCTTCGCCGATTTTGCTTTGTGCCTCTTTTTCAGAAATTCCCGGTGTATCTCCGGCAATTCCGACATCCACACCGAACGCGATATCAGGCTGAATCGTATGTGCCGCTGTTTTCGCCCCGCGAAGCCCGACTTCTTCCTGAACCGTTCCGACCCCGTATACTTCATTCGGATGATCGCTGTTTTTCAGATTTTTTAATACATCGATGGCAATCGCGCAGCCGATACGGTTGTCCCATGCCTTCGCCAATAAATGTTTTTCATTGTTCATCACTGTAAATTCAAAATACGGCACAATCTGGTCACCCGGAAGAACGCCCCATTCCATTGCTTCTTCACGGCTGGACGCCCCGATATCGATGAACATCTCTTTAATATCGGCGGCTTTTTTTCTGGCGTCAGGAGGCAGAATGTGAGGCGGTTTCGAACCGATGATCCCCGTGATGTCCCCTTTTTTTGTCACGACGGTGACGCGCTGGGCCAGCATGACCTGAGACCACCAGCCGCCGACGGTTTGAAAGCGGAGAAAGCCTTTATCAGTGATTTGCGTCACCATAAAACCGACTTCGTCTAAATGCCCTGAGATCATGATTTTCGGACCGTTTTCTTTGCCGGTTTTTTTGGCGATTAAGCTTCCCAGCCGGTCTGTTGTGACATCATCAGCAAATGGTTCTATGTATGATTTCATCACTTGTCTTACTTCTCTCTCATTTCCCGGTATCCCTTTTGCATCCGTTAACGCTTTCAGCATGGTGAGCGTTTCATCTAATTTTGTCATCAATAAACCTCCTTTTTTTCACTACCCTTCTTATTATACAAAACCAATGCTGAAGCATACGATTAATTCGCCTGAAAAACGGGTAAATGTTTTTATCTATTTCTTTTAAAAAAATGAAACCTTTTGTTTTGTTTTTCGTATTACATCAGATCATGACAAAGGTGAGGAGGTGCCTTCACACATATGGCCATTACAGTATTGAGGATTGTCTTGCTTGCACTTCTTATTTATTTTATTTACATGGGCGTCAAATTCTACGCAAACCCGAAAAGAAGGCTCAGACTGGCGCAATCAAAAGAGAATTTTTATTTTATTGACGAACAGAAAAACACGCGAAAAAATCTCCAGCTTACTTATAAAGGAGTGCTCTTTGAAGGAGAAAAGCATATCCCTTCCAAAGATCATCCGCTGTTTATTCATACGATATTTGTATGGACCGAAAATCCGGAAAAGCTGAACCGCTTTTCTGCAGGTGATTTTGAAGAAGTCGAAAAAAAGGTATTGGAGCGGTACCCGAATTGCAAGATTGATTGGGACCAGCCCATCAAAAAAGCGAAAAAAGCAGGCGAGCGATAAGCTCTCCTGCTTTTTATTCTTTATACACCAAATACATCAGCACAAGGGCGGCTTCAGTGAGAAAAAGCAGCGGCACCCCGTATAAAAAGGATTTGTGTTTCGTCTTATGCCTGAAGGTGCGCATGCCGATCCATACGCCGAGTGAGCCGAACATGGCGGCTGTGAGCCATATTCGTTTCTCTGATATTCTCCACCTGTGCGCCTTTGCTCTTCTTTTATCAGCGCCCATGATCCAAAAGCCGTATCCGTTTATCAATACGGCGTAAATGAAGAGAGCCATTGATTGTCACCCTTTACGTAAAAAAACCGCTCCCGGAAAGAGAGCGGCTTTTTTAACTTACTTGTCTAACTGAGCTTTAGCAGCATCAGCAAGCTGATTGAAAGCAGTAAGATCGTTTACAGCAAGATCAGCAAGCATTTTGCGGTTTACTTCGATGCCTGAAAGCTTAAGACCGTGCATTAAACGGCTGTAAGAAAGACCGTTCATACGTGCAGCAGCGTTGATACGAGTGATCCAAAGCTTACGGAAATCACGTTTTTTCTGACGGCGGTCACGGAATGCATAGTTTCCTGATTTCATGACCTGCTGGTTTGCTACTTTGTATAATGTATGTTTTGAACCGAAATAACCTTTTGCTAATTTAAGAACCTTTTTACGACGCTTACGTGTAACAGTTCCGCCTTTTACTCTTGGCATTAGATTTCCCTCCTAATTGTTCCTTGTCCGATTACTTGATGTTGGCAAGCTGTTGTTTGATGCGTTTGAAGTCTCCTGCGCTCACAATAGCACCCTTGCGAAGCTTACGCTTTTGCTTTTGGGATTTGTTGGCGAATAAGTGACTTGTGTATGCATGAGAACGTTTTAACTTCCCAGAACCTGTCTTTTTAAAACGTTTAGCAGATCCGCGGTGAGTTTTCATTTTTGGCATGGGATTTCCTCCTTATTGCTTTTCGTTTTTCGGCGCGAGCATTAAGAACATGCTGCGGCCGTCCATTTTTGGTTTTGTTTCGACTGTCGCAACTTCCGCACATGCTTCAGAGAAACGGTCCAATACGCGCTGGCCGATTTCTTTATGAGTGATTGCGCGCCCTTTAAAGCGGATAGAAGCTTTCACTTTATCGCCTTTTTCAAGGAATTTAATCGCATTGCGCAATTTCGTGTTAAAGTCATGCTCATCGATCGTCGGACTTAATCTAACTTCTTTTAAGTTAATGATTTTTTGATTTTTGCGTGCTTCTTTGTCCTTTTTCTGCTGCTCGAATCTGAACTTACCGTAGTCCATGATGCGGCAGACAGGCGGTTTTGCATTTGCTGCAACTAACACAAGGTCAAGATTTGCGCGGCCGGCGATTTCAAGTGCTTCCTGACGGGACTTGATGCCGAGCTGATCGCCATTTTGTCCGATCAGACGAACTTCACGTGCACGGATACCCTCATTAACCAATTGATCTTTGCTAATAATGAGCCACCTCCATAGTTTCTTCGAATTGATTCACAACGCTTGTTGACTGCATTCTGCAGGCAAACAAAAAGTGCGGGCATGACAACACACCCACACTACGAACATCTGCATAAATAAAAATGTACGGTCAACCTGCCAACTACATGAATGTGTCAATCAGGTGAGAAGCGGGTGCCTCTGCTTGTGATTTATATTCAATTCAATAACTATTCTACACAATACCGGATCATTAGTCAAGGATGACTTCTCCGGATCAACTTTTTCATTTTAACACGATGCCGGGGCGAGCGCAAGGAAAAATGTGAAATTTCGTTCTTTGCCGCACGCGGACGTGCCAACACAATAAAAAAACCCGGGTCTATGACCCGGGTTTATCCTCCGATGAGCTGAACGAATACCGGAATGACCAGCACCGTCACCACTCCTACGACGACAACCGCGATACTTGCCATTGCCGCTTCTACTTCTCCCATCTCAATACCGACCGCAACACCGAGTGCGTGTCCGGATGTGCCGAGAGCCAGTCCTTTAGAGATCGGGTGCTTTACTTTAAACAGTTTTAAGAATAGAGCGCCCAGAGCATAGACGATAACGGCGTTGAAAATAACGGCGAAAGCGGTGATGTCGGTGATGCCGCCGATTCCTTTTGACAGCGGAAGGGCAATTGCCGTTGTCGCCGCCTGCGGAAGCATGCTTTTCATAACGGCCGCGTCAAGATGAATGCCTTTTGCGATCAAATAGACAATCGTGACTGAGCAGATAGAGCCGACAATGATAGAAGACATGATCTGCCACCAGTATTTTTTCAGTTTGTCACGCTGTTTGTATAAAGGGATGGCGAAAGCGATCGTCGCGGGCTCCAGGAAGAATTTAATAATGTCTCCCCCGCTTTTATAATCTTCATATGAAAAACCGCCGAGCTTCAGAAAAAGGATTCCAAGCACCATCGCGACAAACAGCGGGGTGAAGAGGAACAAGCCTCTCGTTTTTTTAAATAAATACGTGCCGACGCCAAAGGCCGCAAGTGAAACGACAATACCGAAATATGGACTCATCCGATTTCCCTCCTAATGCTGCACAAGTTCTTTTTCATGATTGGAACGGCGCACCGTTTGTTTTTCAGGGGCTGCCTTCTGACGTTTTTGGCTGACAGACAAGATCAGCTGAGAAAAAAGGCCCGTCGCCCCTAACAGAATGATGGTAGCGAGTAAGATGACGAGTGCGATCTGCACGCCGTACTGCTGCATGACGCCAAGTGAATTCATCACGGAGATGCCCGACGGGACAAATAAAAATCCGATCAGTGACGTTAATGATGTTCCCAGCGTTTCTACTTGTTCAAGCTTAATCACTTTCAGGCATAAGAGGACAAATAATAACACCAAACCTACTACGGAAGCGGGTATAGGAATGGGGACAATCGCTGCAATCCCATTAGATATGAGCATAATTACGGCAAAAATAAATGCTTGTGTCAGAAATCCGTACACTTTTTTCGCACTCATTTTCTTCACCTCTTTCTCTTTGTTAGGTCCATTATAAAAGAGGAATCGCCTTTTGAAGCGCTTTCATAACAAACGGCTGAATATTCATTCTGAAATGCAAAAAACGGCTGCTGAAATGCAAAAGCCGCCTCATATAATATGAAGCAGCTTTTTTAAGTCCTTGGCGTATGTACGGCTGACGGGAATTTTAGAGCCGTCTTTTAAGATAAGATTGTACGTCGAATTAAACCACGGATGAATTTCCGTAATATGCTCCGTATTCACGATGAACGCGCGGTGCACTCTCAAGAAACCCGTATCAGGCAGTTTTTTCTCAATGACCGCCAAAGTTTCATGAACGGAATAAGACGCGGCAAACGTTTTGACGGAAACGTGTCCGTCCTCCATGCCGGCGAAAATAATGTCCTTCGTATCTAAAATGACAATAGATTCACCGGCTGATACAGCCAGTTTATGCGCTCCGGCTGCGGACGGCTGCTCTGAGACGGCTCCTGCCCTGTCCCGCTTCACTCTTTTAAACTTTCTGATCGTCTGGCGCACTCTTTCTTCATCAAAAGGCTTCGTTAAATAATCGAGCGCGTCGACTTCAAAGGCTTTTAAAGCAAATTGGTCATACGCCGTCGCAAAAACGACGGCCGGCGGATTTTTCATGTTTTTCAGCCGTTTGGCAATGTCAAATCCGTTTTCTCCTGACAAATCAACGTCCAAAAACAGCAGATCCGGTTTTTGATCCATCATACTGTCAAAAGCGGATTCAATATTTTCAGCTTCGTTTATGTCACTTACTTCATTCGTCCGTTTCAGCAAATAAGCTAATTCATCTCTTGCCAGCATTTCATCATCAACGATTAACACCTTCAGCATGTTCTTCTCCTTTAGTCATCAGTTTCAAAGGCAGCTCAAATGATACGTCCGTACCTTTGCCGGCCTCACTTTCCAATCGCAGGGCTGCTTTGGGACCGAACAGCCCGATCAGCCGCTGATTTAAATTGTAAAGCGCGGTTCCCGTCCCTTCTTTAGACGGGAGCGGACGGTTTCCGAGCACGGACAGCAATTCCGGATCAATTCCCCTCCCGTTATCTCCAACCCGCATTAAAACCGACTGACCGGCGGATACCACGCTGACATTGACGGCACAGCTGTCCTGCTTTCTTGAAAATGCATGGCGGAGCGCATTTTCGACGAGAATCTGCAGCACAAAAGGAGGAATTTCGATGTCCTCCAAACCGCGTTCGATTTCAAGACTGATTTTATATTTCCCGGGAAAACGGGCCTGCTCCAATGATAAATACGCCTGCAGATGGTTCAGTTCTTTAGAAAGCGGGATGAGCAGCTGCCTTGCCCCCTGCAGATTGGAACGGAAATAGACGCTGAGCTGCAGCAGAAGCTTTCGGGTTTTTTCCACATCCGTACGGCAAAGAGCAGAAATCGTATTGATCGCATTAAACAGAAAATGCGGATTGACCTGTGCCTGAAGCGCCTTTATTTCTGCGTCTTTCAGCAATTTGCTCTGCAGTTCCGCCTCGCCGAGTTCAAGCTGGGTGGAAAACAGCATGGCGAGTCCTTCTGCAAGCTCTTCTTCAACCCGGCTTAAACCTGACGGGCTTTTAAAGTACATTTTCAACGTCCCGATCGTTTTGCCGTTTGACGTCAGCGGCAATACGATCGCCGCATGAAGCGGACAGGGATCGTGCGTGCATTCAATTTCTTCCTTTGATGTCGCTTTCATAATATGACCCGTTTTAATGACGCGTTTTGACAATCCGGTGATCAGGCTTTCAGACGGAATATGATGGTCGGCACCCGCGCCGACGTGCGCCAAAATCTTTTCGTTATCCGTAAGCGATACCGCGTCCGTTCCTGTTTGCCTGTGAATGATGGCGGCGACGCTTTTGCATGAGCTTTCATTCAGCCCCTGGCGGAAAAACGGAAGCGTCTGGTCGGCAATCATCAGCACCCTGTGGGTTTCAAGGGCTCTCGCCCGTTCTTCCTTCCGGATAATCGACTGAATGATCGAAAGAAAAATAAAAGTCCCTGACCCGTTTACCAATATCATCGGGATGCCGATGATGCTCACAAGCGTCCAAGCATCAGAAAACGGCTTGGCCATCAAGAGGATGAGCAGCATTTGCAGCGATTCCATTCCGAGTCCGACAAGCGCGGCCACCCGCGGTGTCGGCATCGCATAGCGTTTTCTGAAATACCGTCCGATCCATCCGGACAAAATGCCCGCTAAAACGGATGAGACGGCACAGCTGACTGCGGTCGCGCCGCCGAGTGATAAACGATGCAGGCCGGCCAGTATGCCGACGCCGATCCCCACATACGGGCCGCCTAAGAGTCCGCCGATTTCAACGCCCATAATTCTTGTATTGGCAATTGAACCGGACGGATTAATTTGAAACACCCAGTCATTATTCATGATTGTATTCCGCTGAATTTCTATTCCCGTATAGTTGCTGATGATACTGAACAGCGAGAAAATTGAAATCAGCACCGCTTTGCCTTTATAGCTCTCAGGCTGCTGGAGCGCCTGTCTGAACAATCTGGTATGAGCCAGAACAAATCCCAATATGACGATAATTCCGACTCTTTCCAGCATCATGATGATCAAATGCAGCATACTTTTCACCTGTTCTTTCAAATTTTATTTTATCACGTTTTAGAGCCTGAGACAGAATCTGACACAAACCTGCCTGTTTTTTTCAAATCATCTGAAAACAAATCTTTCACAGTCTATATATCTATTGTAGAATAAACGGGAGCCTTGCGGCAGAGAGTTTCAGAATATAACAAAGAGGAGAAGATCATGAAAGCCGTATTTTTTGATTTGGACGATACACTGTTATGGGATGAAAAAAGCGTCAGAACAACATTCAGGGAAACATGTTTACAAGCGGAAAAAAAATATGGCCTTGACCCGCATACATTTGAAGATGCGGTTCGGAAAGCGGCACGGGAATTGTATATGTCATACGAAACCTATCCTTATACGGTCATGATCGGCATTAATCCGTTTGAAGGATTGTGGGCGAATTTTTCCGAGCCGGTCAGCGAAGGATTTAAACAGCTGAATCGGATTGCGCCGGAATACAGACGAAACGCCTGGACGAACGGCTTAAAAAGCGTCGGTATAGACGATGCGGCTTACGGCGAATATTTGGCGGAGTTTTTCGCGGCGGAACGCAGACAGCGTCCGTACGTGTATGATGAAACGTTTGCGGTGCTTGATAAGCTGAAAGGTGTTTATGAATTGCTTCTTCTGACAAACGGCGATCCCAGCCTGCAGAAAGAAAAACTCGCCGGCGTTCCTGAGCTTGCGCCTTATTTTAATGAAATCGTCATCTCAGGCGCTTTCGGAAAAGGGAAACCCGACGCCTCCATATTCGAACATTGCCTCGGCCTCCTGAACCTGAAAAAAGAAGACGCCATTATGGTCGGAGATAACCTCAATACTGATATATTGGGAGCGAAACGGGCAGGCATTACGACAGTCTGGGTAAACCGGACGCAAAAGAAAAATGATACGGACATTGCGCCTGATTACGTGATCAGCGATCTTCACGAGCTGTTTGCGATTATAGAGAAACAAAAAGAAAGATAATTTTATACGCAAAAAAACCCCATTCTGAATGAACGGGGTTTTTTGTATTTCCGGTTATTTTTTCGCTTCGGCTACAGCCTTTTTCACAAAATCGTCCAATGAGACGGTTTCTGATTTCTGCTCGCCGTATTTCCGGACGTTTACCGCGCCGTTTTCCGCTTCTTGGTCACCGACCACAAGCATGTACGGGATTTTTTGCATTTGCGCTTCACGGATTTTATAGCCGATTTTCTCATCCCGGCTGTCAAGCTCGACACGCAGGCCTTCACGCTGCAGGCGCTCCTGCACTTTTTTCGCATAATCAAGATGCACGGACGGTGATACAGGAATGACTTGGAATTGCACCGGCGCAAGCCATGTCGGAAGGGCGCCTTTGTGCTCTTCGATTAAGAAAGCAACGAAACGCTCCATCGTTGACACGACGCCGCGGTGAATAACGACAGGACGGTGCTGTTTGCCGTCTTCTCCGACGTAAGTGAGATCAAAGCGTTCCGGAAGAAGGAAGTCAAGCTGTACAGTTGACAATGTCTCTTCTTTGCCGATCGCCGTTTTCACCTGCACGTCAAGCTTAGGGCCGTAAAACGCCGCTTCGCCTTCCGCTTCATAGTAGTCATGGCCGATTTCGTCCATTGCCGCCTTCAGCATGGATTGCGCTTTGTTCCACATCTCATCATCATCAAAATATTTTTCCGTGTCTTCAGGATCGCGGTAAGACAGGCGGAATGTGTAATCACTCAGGCCGAAGTCTTCGTATACGTCTTGAATCAAACGGACCGTGCGGATGAATTCTTCTTTAATCTGGTCAGGGCGGACGAAAATGTGCGCGTCATTTAACGTCATGCCGCGTACGCGCTGAAGACCTGAAAGCGCCCCGGACATTTCATAACGATGCATCGTTCCCAGCTCTGCGATGCGGATCGGAAGCTCGCGGTAGCTGTGAATGTCCTGTTTGTAAATCATCATATGGTGAGGACAGTTCATCGGACGGAGCACGAGTGTTTCATTGTCCATTTCCATCGGCGGGAACATCGTATCCTGATAATGATCCCAGTGCCCTGATGTTTCGTACAGGTCTTTGCTTCCGAGAACAGGCGTATAGACGTGCTCATAACCGAGGCTCAGCTCTTTATCCACAATGTAGCGCTCGATCACGCGGCGGATGGTTGCGCCTTTCGGCAGCCAGAGCGGCAGGCCTTGTCCGACTTTTTGAGAGTTGGCGAACAATTTTAATTCTTTGCCCAGTTTTCGGTGGTCACGCTCTTTCGCTTCTTCAAGCATCCGCAAATGCTCTTTCAAGTCATCCTTTTTAAAGAAGGCCGTGCCGTAAATGCGCTGAAGCATTTGGTTTTTGCTGTCGCCGCGCCAGTATGCGCCCGCAAGGCTCAGCAGCTTAAATTCTTTAATTTTGCCTGTAGACGGCACGTGCACGCCGCGGCACAGGTCAAAAAATTCGCCCTGCTCATAAATGGAGACCGTTTCGTCTTCTGGGATGGCATCCAGCAGTTCAAGCTTCAGATTATCGCCGATTTCCGCAAACATGGCTTTTGCTTCATCACGGCTCACTTCTTTTCGGATAATCGGCAGATTTTCACCGACGATTCGTTTCATTTCTTTTTCAATCTTCGGAAGGTCATCCGGCGTCAGCGCCTGCTCCATTTCAACGTCATAATAGAACCCGTTTTCAATGACGGGACCGACACCGAATTTCACATCTTTATAAATGCGTTTAATCGCCTGGGCCAATAAATGCGCCGTGCTGTGCCGCATGATGTTCAAACCTTCTTCTGTGCCTTCTGTAATGATTTCTACGGCACCATCCTCTTGAATCGGCGTTCTTAAATCAATTTCCTGTCCGTTCAGTTTTCCGGCTAAAGACTTTTTCTTTAATCCCGGACTGATGGATGCCGCGATATCTTCTGTTGTTGTTCCTTTCGGAAATTCCTTTACCGCTCCGTCCGGAAATGTGATGTTGATCATATCTGACATCTTCGTCACTCCTTTTTTTATGCAAATCAAAAACCCCGCCCCCTATGAAAGGGACGAGGTTAAATAAACGGAATCGTGGTTCCACCCTTTTTTCCGCGCGGCCGATTGTTTCGGCACCTGCGGCTCTAAACTCTGTAACGGGAGTTCCCGTCAGCTATTACTGGCGCTTCTTCCGGCGTTCACAGCTGAAGTTCAAAGGCGGTAAAGACAATGATCCATAGCTGGAAAGCTTTCAGCCTGGGCTCTCCTCTCTTATAAAGCCGGTATCAATGCTTCATGTCCTTATCAATACGTGTAGCAATCATTAATCTTTTATGTATTATAAAATGTCTGTGAGAAAAATGCAACTCGGTTTTCCGTCTGATTTCGCACAGACAGCCCTGCCGCTTACACAAGGCCGTCCGTGCGGCTATCCTTCCGTCTTCTCGGCTGCAAATGCGCCCAGCGGAAAAAGGCGCACCCTCTCCTGAAACACGTTTTGAATCGTTCTGGACATCATATGCTCCGGTTTGTCCGTATACAGTTCTACCGTCTCAGGCGCAATGGAGATCAGCGGCGCAAGGAGATGGGAATCTATATACATCGGGTGCTCCCGCACAAACCGTCTGTCTATGTATTTTTTCTGTTCCCGTTCTGACAAATAGCGCAGCTCCCACAGCGTAAAAGCCCGGTCATGTACGATGCGGACTTTCTTCATCCGCGGCGGATTGGATGTCACATAATCTCTCAGAGACTGGATAAAGTTTTGATATTCCTGTTCCATCCGATATTCATCTATCGCAGCCTCCGCGTATTCTCTGAGCCGCTCATAATACCTGCTGAGCCGGAACGTCTGAAACGAACGCACGGAAAAAACACCCGCATCAAGTGAAATCGTCCGGAGCGCATCTGAAATAAACTGTGTGCGCGGCTCTTTCTTCGGCTCGAACGGATGATCATCAAGCTCTCCTTCCATAATGCTGTGTGCAAGCTGAAGGATTTGCTGCTGTTCATCCTGATCGGTGAAGCAGTATGCATCCTCAATAAGCGAAAGCATGTGCTCGTCTTCTTTGCATTCCAAAAAAAACCTGACAAGTATCGGCTCAATAAATCGCTGAACGCAAAAAGCCGTTTCAGACCTTGCGATTCCGACTTTTTTTATACCTTCACGGACAATAAAATGTCTCCGGTCGTCCGATTGCTGAATGAGATGTAAAAAAGCGGCGGTATCGTGGTCATCTTCAAAGATCACTTCAAGCATATTTGTCCCCCCTTACGGCATCTGTTACAAGTATATGGGGGATGTTTTTAAAATAGACGTAAAGGTTAGCTTTCACCGCCGAACAAATGGCGCACCTTCTTTTTAAATATAACGGGAAGCGATAAAAATACGATGTAAAGACAGATCACGCCGAGTACGGTCAGCACATTTCCGGACATAAAGCTCGCGCCGAGCACATTCAGGACGATCGTCCCCGGAATGATGCCCGCTGCGGTCGCCAAAAAATACGTCATCGGCCTGACTTTCGATAGGCCCGCGGCATAGCTGATCACATCAAAGTTAACAGGCAGAATACGCAGGATAAAAATATAAAAGAAGCCATTGGTTTTCATCTGTTTTTGAATGGCTTCCATTTTTCCATGACGGCTTTTCTCATTAAAGGCAAACAGCCCCGCCGCAAAAAAAGACGCGGCGGCAGCGCCCATTGAGCCCGCCAGCGTATACATGGTGCCGAAAAACGGGCCGAACGCCAATCCTCCGGCGACGGAAACGATTGATACGGGAAACAGCACAAAAGGCCTGACGATGGAAATTCCGATAAACACAAGCGGCGCAAAAACACCGAACGATAATACCCACAGCCGGATCTCCTTAGGCGACAGATTCAGATATTTGCGGTTTGCCCACAGCAAAAGGCCCGCTCCCGCCGCAGCCGCAGCCCAAGTGACAGCCTTCTTATTCCTCATTCCCTTCAAATCCTTCCCATTGGACGCCGGCATCATGAACGGCGGCGGTTTTCCCCGTCAAGACGGACGGGCGAAGCCAAATATAAAATCCGCTCCATCAGTCTTGCCGCTTTTACTTCTTCCTTTTCTCCCCGCTGTGAATACGTAAAATGATGCTTCAGCTCGTCAGGTGAGAAATTAGACGAGAAGAAAGTGGGAAGCTGCTGGCTCATTCTGTGCTGAAGCACGGTGCCGATGACCTCATCTCTGACCCAGCTTGTCATTGACTCCGCTCCGATGTCATCAAGCATCAATACGGGCGTCGTTTTCACCATATTCAGTTTCGCCTCCAACGACTGATCCTGGAGCGAGTTTTTCAGCTCTCTGACAAATTCGGGAACATATACGATCATTGATGAATACTCTTTTTCCGCCAGTTCGTTAGCAATGGCGGCTAAAATAAATGTCTTTCCGATTCCGAATTTTCCGTACAGATACAGCCCTTTGCCTTTTCCCGTTTCATTATAGCTCTTCAGAAAATCCGTCACATGCTGGAAAATGCCGACTCTGCTCGGATCGGTAATGTCGATCTGCTGAAACGTCGCGCCGAGAAGATCCTGCTGGATATACATGCTCTTCATCAGGGACTTTTGCCTTTTCTGACGGTCGAGCTTTCTCTTTTCCGGACATTCGTAATATTCAATATCGATGGAACGCCCGTTGATCACAAGCTTCGGATGATAGCCTTCAAGCAGGCTGTTCGTCCGGCTGTCTTTCGAGCAGAAGGCGCACTGTTTGCTTTGCTGAACGAATTCGTACAGTTTATTTAACCCTCTGTCAATCATGCTTTGATTGATTACATCTTTCTGTTCCTTCAAAAAAGCCTGGACGTCTTCGTCGGCCATGACTTGCTGCTGCATTCGTTCCAGGCGTTTTTGAAAGTCAGGTCTTTTCGTCACGCCTTCTAAGGATCGGCTGATCGGTTCCATTCAATATCACCCCGCTTCTCTGTCTCAATAGGCAGAGTATTTTTTCAGTTTTTTCATTTCTTCCATCATTTTTTTCTTCTGTTCTTCAAGATCCTGCGCGGAAAGAGCCGGCTGTTCTTGTTTCTTCCCGGTTTCTTCTTCTTTCATCCAATCAGGGCGCTTTTCTTCCCGGACGGTTTTTTTACCGCGCGCCGCGCCGTTTGTTTTGCCGTCCGCCCAATCAAGATATTGCCTGTGCTCTTCTATTGCGAGTTTCATTGCTTCCCGTACCGTTTTGACTTTCTTTCTGGCCCAGTGGGCGGCGATTTTTTGGATATAGTTTTTGGACAGCTTCATATCCGTTTTCAGCATGACATAATAAATCAGCACATTGGTGACGCCGGGCTCAAGCTTTTGTTCGAACATAATATCGGCGATAATCTGCAAGTCGGCTTTTGACGGCTCGGTCCCGTCCGCAATGTCCTGAAGAAGCTTTCTCGGTGATATGGTCTCAAGCTGTGCGATGAGTTCGCCGTTCAATGAATCGTCCTTTTCCGTCCGGTTTTCTCTCAAGGTGACAGGCTGTGTTTTATCAATCAGTTCCGGAAGCTTACCGCTTCTTTCAATTTGGTACCAGTCGCTGGCCGCTTTCCTCAGCGCTTCGGCCGTTATCGTATCCTGTTCATTAATTGCGGTCATGACGACGTGCTGCATGGAGATAGGATCTATTCCGTATAAATATGAAAGCTTTTTAATGCTCTCCCGCACGTCCTGCGTGATTGATTTACGCGGTATCATCGTTTCTGACAGTCCCGCCATGAAAAGCTCAAAATCAAATACTTCCTCCGTCACCGTATAGGAAGGCGCTTGTCCGACAGACGCCGTCTCATAGTCCTCGGGGAGCTTCATCGCCTCTTCCATATCAGGCGTCATTTTCCATTCACTCGGCTGAAAAGAGGCAAAGGCGTGATTAAACGGACGGGTAATTTCCCTTGCGTCCGCGCCGACGGAAGGGTGCGTGTAAAATTGTCTCAGCTGCTGGTATTTCGTTTTACCGACTCTGTTATAAAGAAAGACATTCAGCATGCCGTCTTCAAAAAAATCATTCGGTCTGAGCGGGGGCAGCAGCTCATAAATAAACATCCGCTCTTTTTGCTCGGACTCCCGGATATACACTTTCAGCAGCCCGATTCCTTCAAGCTTTCCCTGTTCATGATGAATCTTTTTTAAATTTGACTGCATCATGCCCATCAGCTGCCTGTGCGTGGATTCCGCTCCCCACAAGCGGTTCTGCTCAAGCTCCCCCCATAAGGTCATATAAAGGGAGAATGCAAAAGAACCGATCAGCGGCTGGTACAGATGTGTCAAAACCTGTCTGTCGACATCCTGAAGAAGCGAACGGCTTTTGACCGTATAAGGATCTACAGGCAATACGTCATTCCAATAGTCAGCCATGATTCTCAAACCTTCCGATATGTTTCTACTCTCATTTTACACCGTTTCTGCGATCTATCAAATGCCAATTTTGCTCATGAGAAAAGAGCCAGACACAATCTCTTAGCTCTCTCAGCGTTCTTTCTTTATTAAATCTTTCAATTCATCGATAAACACGTTTATATCCTTAAACTGCCGGTAGACGGAGGCAAAACGGACATAAGACACCTCATCGATTTTCGCCAGACGGTCCATTACCATTTCTCCGACAAGTTCGCTTTTGACTTCAGATACACCTTGGTTTCTCAGCTCTTTTTCAATGTCAAAGCACATGTCTTCCAATGTTTTTAAAGGAACGGGCCTTTTTTCACAAGCTTTAATTAACCCGCGCAGCATTTTTTCACGGCTGAATTCTTCCCGGACGCCTTCTTTTTTCACGACGATCAGAGGCATCTCTTCAAACTTCTCAAATGTAGTGAAGCGGTAATGGCAGGCTTCGCATTCCCGCCTTCTGCGGATTGATTTCCCTTCGTCCGCAGGCCGTGAATCAAGTACGCGGGAACCGTTGTGCTGGCATGAAGGACATTTCAAATTGGATCAGCTCCCATCTGTTTCGTTGCTGTAATGCGGTTCGCAAGCTTCCGGTAAATGCCCGCCAACGTTTCTAGGATGAGCCTATTTGTTGGGAGAGCCGATAGACCGGCCTTATCTTTTCTATTTTACAAAAAAAATGCTTAAAGAAAAAGCAATGCTGTTTTTTTACATTAGAAAAGGAGCATCAGCTTCAAAGCGCGTAATGGCTTTTTCAGCTTAGCTCCCTTGTGTTTGCGTTTTGAAAATTACAGTACTTTCGCTTGTGCCTGTTTAATCTGTACAGGCCCCATTCCTCTCGGTATTTCAATGTTTTCTCTTGTATCTGCATGTAATGCGTCCGCAATGTAATCCGCAGCCACATTAGGATCCAGGTCTCCACAAGTATAAACATCAATGCTTGCATATCCGTGTTCAGGAAAACTGTGAATCGTTAAATGTGACTCAGAGATGATAACGACTCCGCTTACGCCTTGCGGTGCAAATTTGTGAAATGCGACCTCGCGCACTTCAGCTCCTGATTTCAAAGCAGCATTTACAAACGTTTTTTCAATAAAATCCATGTCATTGAGCTTATCAAAATCGCATCCCCACAGCTCGGAGATGACGTGACGCCCCATTGTTTCCATAATCATGGACCCCCCTTAACAAGAATTAAAAAAGTGAATTTCCGAGAACTGACCCGGCCATTTACCTCGGGGGAAAGTTAGTCCGGAGAGGTCCTAACCCTTTAAGTAATTCCGAAGCAGTCACGAGCAAGAAGTTCACGAAAGATAGTATACTGTGTTTAAGTTTATTTTGCAAGGTGTGTTTTTTGCGAATATGCCGTTAAGGGTTTTTTTCTAACAAATGTCCATGATCTTTAGTCTACACAGCTGACGGGTGTTTCATTCGCGCGGCGACGTGACGGATAAGATCAACGACCCGGCAGGAATATCCCCATTCATTGTCATACCAGGCGAGCACCTTTACTTTTCGGTCTTCCATCACCATCGTTGTCAGTCCGTCGATGATCGCAGAGTGTGAATTCGTATTATAATCCGAAGAAACGAGCGGCTCATCCGAATAATCAAGAATTCCGTACATCGACGTTTTTGCGGCTCTTTGGAAAGCGGCGTTTACTTGCTCGGCCGACACATCTGTTTTCAGATCGCAGACAAGGTCCACTAATGACACATTCGGAACGGGAACACGCAAAGCAAGACCGTGAAGTTTTCCTTTCAAATGAGGCAGCACGAGCGACAGCGCTTTGGCGGCGCCTGTAGAAGTCGGAATGATGGATTCTCCGCACGCTCTCGCCCTCCGCAGATCTTTATGCGGATTGTCGATATTTTTTTGATCATTCGTGTAAGCGTGAACAGTCGTCATCAGGCCGCTTTCAATCCCGAATTCCTGATCAAGCACTTTGACGACCGGCGCAAGACAGTTTGTCGTGCAGGATGCATTTGAAATAATGACATGTTCATCGGGATTGAACTGCTCTTCATTTACTCCCATGACAATGGTAACGTCTTCATTTTTGCCCGGAGCCGTTAAAATAACTTTTTTCGCCCCTGCTTCAATATGGCTCATTGCTTTTTCTTTTGAATTAAATTTCCCCGTTGCCTCTACGACGATGTCTATTCCGCATTCTTTCCACGGAAGCTCTCTCGGGTCCCGGCGATTGAACAGCATAATATGTTTTCCGTTGACGATCAGACTGTCGTCGGAGGTCTCAACTTCTTGATCGTATTTGCCGTGAATTGTGTCATACTTTATCAAATGAGCAAGCGTTTCCGGGGGATAGCTTGCATTAATGGCTGTTATTTGAATTTGATCATCTTCCATTGCTTTTCTGAACACCATTCTTCCGATTCTTCCAAACCCGTTGATTGCTACATTTACCTTCATGCTCAGGTCACCCCTTTTTAATATGCCACTCTAATTTACCTTTATTTATATATAGTATAACACATTAAAAGAAATCCGCCAGTACAACTTGATAAAAATCCACCCTTATACCGATCAATATGTTGTTCAATCGGTTTTTTTGCATATAAAATGATCTTTCTTCCATAAAAAAGCAGGATCAGCGTCTCAGGCTGCCTGCTTTTTTCTTATATTTGTCCCGGTTCTTTGAATTTGTCATTTAAAATGCTGTCCTCTAAAACGGAAGACACCTCGCCGTACCGTTTAGCAATATGCATCGCGCCCCAGTCGCACAGCGCGTTTAAAATTCTTTCCAGACTGTGCCCGTATTCACTCAGCTCGTATTCCACTTTCGGCGGCACCTGATTGTATACGATCCGGTTGATGACGCCATCAGCTTCCAGCTCCCGCAATTGCTGTGTCAGCATCTTCTGGGTGATGTCCGGCATAAGCCGCTTCAATTCGCTTGTCCGTTTTTTCCCGCGCATGAGGTGGCAGAGGATCACACACTTCCATTTTCCTCCGATCACTTCAAGCGCCGCCTCTACGGATATATTGTATTTTTTCTTCAGCAACGGTAATTCCTCCTCATCTATAGGAACTAAAAAGTGCCTATGGCACTTAAAAGTACGTTCTTTTCAATGACACTTCTATCGATCATAATGACATTTGCCGGCTGAAAAGGAATGTACTCTTATACTTATATCGTTTACCCGGCATCATTTCAACCATACATTATCGTTCAAGGAGGAAAACAGATGTCTTCACATCGCCAAAGCTATTTACCAGCGCTGCTGGCATTAGCCGTCAGCGCTTTTGCGATCGGCACAACCGAATTTATCAGCGTCGGGCTGCTGCCGCTTATATCTCAAGATCTGCATATACCTGTGACAACGGCGGGGCTTACCGTTTCCATGTATGCTCTGGGCGTGACATTCGGCGCGCCGGTTTTAACATCTCTCACATCCGGCATGTCACGGAAAACGCTGCTGCTCTGGGTGATGTTAATTTTCATCGCCGGAAATACACTCGCTGCGAGCGCTTCCTCAATCGGCATCTTACTGGCGGCACGGGTTATTTCGGCGTTTTCCCACGGCATTTTCATGTCAATCGGGGCAACAATCGCCGCCAATATCGTGCCGGAGCATAAAAGAGCAAGCGCGATTTCCATTATGTTTACGGGACTGACGGTGGCTACGGTGACCGGTGTTCCGTTCGGCACCTATCTCGGCCAGCAATTCGGATGGAGAATCGCATTTGCCGTCATTGTGGCGGTAGGAATCATCGCATTCCTCACAAACGCGCTTCTCGTTCCGTCGCATTTGCGCAAAGGGACGAAAACCGCATTTTCCGAGCAGGTCAAACTCGTCACAAACGGCCGGTTATTGCTTTTATTTATTATTACCGCGTTAGGCTACGGCGGAACGTTTGTCGTGTTTACGTATTTATCTCCGCTTCTTCAGGAGGTAACCGGTTTTCAGAAAGAAACCGTCGCGGCCATCCTGCTCGTATACGGGATTGCAATTGCCATCGGAAACATGATTGGCGGCCGTTTATCTAACCGGAATCCGCTGAAAGCCTTGTTTTATATGTTCATTGTCCAGGCTGCTGTGCTGTTTGTTCTGACTTTTACCGCGCCGTTTAAAACAGCCGGGCTGATCACCATTATTTTCATGGGGCTGTTGGCGTTTATGAATGTGCCGGGGCTTCAGGTATATGTCGTGATGCTGAGTGAACGTTTTGCGCCAAGCGCCGTTGATACAGCATCAGCCTTAAATATCGCGGCATTCAATGCCGGAATCGCGATCGGCTCGTTTGCCGGCGGACTCATTACAGACTCAATCGGAATCATTCATACCGCTTGGATCGGGGCGCTGATGGTGCTCAGCGCGGTCGTATTAACCGGATGGAGCAGGAAGCTTGAAAAGCGGGATCGCACTGCCCTTGAAAGGAGGTGAGTTTTTCTTCAGCGCATTTTGATTGTTTCAACAGACAACTAATAGGAGGAATATATACATGACAATACATTTACAAGCAAAAGCAACATTGCATAACGGAGTAGAGATGCCTTGGTTCGGCATCGGAGTTTTCAAAGTAGAGGAAGGCGCGGAACTCGTCAACGCGGTGAAAACGGCATTGGTGCACGGCTATCGCAGCGTTGATACCGCCGCGATTTACGGAAATGAAGAAGGTGTCGGCGAAGGCATCCGCCAAGGGCTGCAGGAAGCGGGATTAAAACGTGAAGACATTTTTGTCACGTCAAAAGTATGGAATGCCGATTTAGGATATGAAGAAACGTTAAAAGCGTTTGACACAAGCTTAGAAAAACTCGGTTTAGATTATTTGGATTTATATTTGATCCATTGGCCTGTCGAAGGAAAGTACATCGATGCGTGGCGGGCGCTCGAAACCCTCTACCGGGATGGACGCATTAAGGCGATCGGGGTCAGCAATTTCCAAATTCACCATCTGAAACATCTCATGAAAGAGACGGAAATCAAGCCGATGATCAACCAGGTGGAGTATCATCCTCGTCTGACACAGAAAGAACTGCTTGCTTTCTGCGCCGAACAAGGCATTCAGCTTGAAGCGTGGTCGCCATTGATGCAAGGTCAGCTGCTTGATCACACCGTCTTACAGGAAATCGCTGAGAAGTACGGCAAATCAGCCGCTCAAGTGATTTTGCGCTGGGATTTGCAGAACGGTGTCATCACCATTCCGAAATCAACTAAAAAACACCGCATTGAAGAAAACGCAAATGTCTTTGATTTCGAACTGTCAGCTGACGATATGAAGCGGATTGATGATCTGAACGAAAATCTCCGTGTCGGTCCGGACCCTGACAATTTTGATTTTTAACCAGAAAAACACCGTTCGGCTTTCCGAACGGTGTTTGTTTATGCCCAGCCGCTCAATACTTCCTCAAGCTGATGCTTTGTATATTCAAGACTGCCGCTGTTATCAATGACGGCGTCAGCTTTTTTTGTTTTATCCGCTAAAGGCATTTGCGACGTTATCCGGCTCATCGCTTCTTCTTCTGTAAGGGAATTCCGCTCTATCAGCCGTTTAAGCTGAATGTCTGCCGGTACGGTGACGACGAGCACCTTGCCGACAAGATAATCAAGCCCGCTTTCATACAAAAGCGGTATATCCAAAACGACGAACTGCTCTTTTCGCGCAACGGCTTCATCCCGCTGTTTCAGCATTTCCGCACGCACCGCCGGATGAACGATCTGATTCAGCTTCAGACGCTTCTGTTCGTCAGTGAAAACGATAGAACCGAGTTTTTTTCTGTCAATATCGCCGTTTTCCAGCAGGATGTCTTTTCCGAATGCTTCCACAATTTGTCCGTAAGCCGGCATTCCTTTTTCCACCGCCTGTTTTGCGATGACATCCGCATCAATGACTGTTATTTTTTTGTCGATCAGCATACGCGCTACCGTGCTTTTGCCGCTTGCGATGCCTCCCGTTAAACCGATGACCAAGCTCAAAAAGCCCACTCCTTCTTACATTTTCCAAATCCCGATGATAATCAGCAGGACTCCCGGCAAAAATGTCATTTTATCTATCCAATTCCATCTTGAAAGCAAATGCCCCGAGTTTATGCCGAGTGAAACAAACAGCGAGCTCATCAGCCCGACAGTCACGCTCATCATAACCGGAGAAAAGCCGAGAATGGCCGCTCCCAGCCCGGCGCCAAACGCGTCAATGGATAAGGCGATACCGAGCAGAAGCGCCTCGACTCCGTTAATGGTTCCGGATTGATCAATATCGGCGCTGGTCGGTTTTTTCAAAATATGAATGACGATGCCGAGCGATTTCACTTCAAGATTAAGTAACGTTTTTTCATGCAATAAGTAATCCGGCTCTTTAGCCGGTTTGAAAAATTGCCAGATGACCCATGCCCCGATTCCGATTAAGATCAGTCCGCCCAGTTTTTCCGTGACGGATACGGGAAAAATCTTTGTCAGAAAATGGCCGATCAGCATGGATATAAACATCACAGAGGCTGAACAGCAAGCGATCACGGCAATCGCTTTGAACGGGATTTTCATTTTTCTCAAACCATACGTAAACCCGACTGAAAAACTGTCCAAGCTGACAGCAAAAGCCAAAAGCAGCAAAGAAACAATCTCCATATCCGTTTCTCCCTTTCTCTTGATCGGCAATTGTGACATATGCCTATTGGGTGAATCACAATATATATATGGAGAAAGGTCATCAACTGTGTTAGAAAAAAGTCATTCTGCTGCCGCCTGCTTGAACCGCTTCAGTTTATGATTTTTTTTGGCAGCGGGCGCAAAAATGCGTACCCCTTCCGCCGACCACGATTTTAGAAATCATCGTGCCGCACGTTTTGCACGGTTCATCCTTTTTGCCGTATACGTAATGTTTGAGCTGAAACATTCCGATCTCCCCTTGAGAATTGATATAAGACCGGACGGTGCTCCCGCCCGCGTCAATCGCTTCCTGAAGGGTGTCTTTAATTTCTGTATGAAGCGTTTTTATCTGCCCGTCTGACAGACTGTTCGCTTTTGTCTCAGGATGAATACGCGCCCGGAATAAAGCTTCATCGACATAAATATTGCCGAGGCCGACGACCGCTTTTTGGTCGAGCAGGGCTGTTTTCACCGCGCGGTTCGTTTTTACAAGCCGCTCTTTTAAATAAGCAGCGGTAAATGCTTCATCATCGGGTTCGGGCCCGAGCTGTGAAAGCGGTAATGCATTCAATTCCTCTCCCGGCGCAAACAAATGCATCGTGCCGAATTTCCGGACATCCCGGTAGCGGAGCTGTGTTCCGTCCGTCATGTGAAACACGACGTGCACATGTTTATCGTCAGGCTCATCGGCCTGATGAAGACCGTATTTCCCCTCCATCCGCAGGTGGGACACCATGACATAATGATCCAGATGGAAAAGCAAAAACTTTCCCCTTCTTCCGATGGATCGGATCGTTTCTCCTGCAATCTGCCGCGCGAATTCCTCCGGCTCGGCGGGTTTTTTGATGATATTCGGCCATCTGATATCCGCCGATTCAATCGTTTTCCCCTTCACAAGACCGGTCAGAGTGCGCCGGACCGTTTCAACTTCTGGTAATTCCGGCACAATCATCACTTCCTTTTTCTCTGTTTATTTTGCATCGTACCAAGACGGCCCTGAAGCATAATCCGCCTTCAGCGGCACGTCTAATGCCAAAGCATGCTCCATCACTTCAGGAACCAGCTTCTCTAATATTTCAATTTCTTCCTTAGGCGCTTCAAAAATCAATTCATCGTGCACCTGAAGCAGCAGTCGCGCCTTCAGGTTTTTTTCTTTCAGCTCAGCTGCCATGTCAATCATGGCTTTTTTAATAATATCGGCGGCGCTTCCCTGAATCGGCGTATTCATGGCCGTCCGTTCCGCAAAGCTCCGCAGGTTGAAGTTGCGGCTGGTCAGCTCAGGAATATAGCGGCGGCGCTGCATAAGTGTCGTGACATATCCTTTTTGCTTCGCTTCCTGCACCGACTCTTCCATATACGCCTTGACGCCCGGGAAGCTCTCCAAATAGCGGTCTATAAAAGCGCCCGCTTCTTTCCGGGTGATGCCGAGGTTTTGTGACAGCCCGTAATCACTGATGCCGTAAACAATGCCGAAATTGACGGCCTTTGCCTGGCGGCGCATCGCTTGTGTCACTTCATCTTCACTGACATGAAACACGTCCATGGCGGTTTTTGTGTGAATATCCATGTCATTCGTAAACGCTTCGATCAGATTTTCATCTTTTGAAATATGCGCAAGCACCCTTAATTCAATTTGTGAATAATCGGCGGCGAAAATAAGCCAGTCCGGTTCGGACGGTACGAAAGCCTGACGGATTTTCCGCCCTTCCTCCAGCCGGATCGGAATATTTTGCAGGTTCGGATCCGTTGAGCTGAGGCGTCCGGTTTGAGTCAACGCCTGATTGAATCGTGTATGCACCTTATGAGAATCCTTGCGCGTGACCTTCAGCAGCCCTTCTATATAAGTCGATTGAAGCTTGCCGATTTGTCTGTATTGCAGAATGTGCGCGACGATATCATGTTTGTCTGCGAGCTTCTCAAGCACATCAGCTGAAGTGGAATAGCCTGTTTTTGTTTTCTTTACTGGCGGCAGGCCGAGCTTCTCAAACAGAATGACGCCGAGCTGTTTTGGTGAATTGATGTTAAACGGCTCACCGGCGATGTCATGGATTTTTTCTTCATATTCTTTCAGCTTCGCCTTAAGCTCTTCGCCCATTCGCTTCAGTCTTTCAACATCCACTTTGACGCCCATTGATTCCATTTCTCCGAGAATAAGCGCAAGCGGGAGTTCGAGATCTTCATATAATTCAAGCTGATTATTTTCTTCCAAAGCGTCGAGCAGTTTGTCACGGAGGCTGTTAACAGCAGACGCTTTCCGCGCGAGATGATCGGCAAGCTCTTTTTCAGCCGGAACGGCGCGCTTTGCGCCTTTTCCGTATACCGCTTCATCTTTTGAAACGATATTCAGCCCGTATTCTTTCGCTACGCTCGCGACATCGTCGTACGAATTGCCCGGGTTTATAATGTAGGCAGCAAGAAGCGCGTCAAATTCCGTTCCCTTCAGCTCAATTCCCTGCCAGCGCAAAGCGACGACGGAACGTTTGCTGTCGAACACCCACTTTTTCATCGATTCATCTTCAGCCCAAGATTTAAAAGTTTCAGACTGAATGGCGATTTCTTTCGGAATATAATAAAGACCTGTTTCATTCACGATGGAAAAGCCGAGGATCGGTTCTTCGTGATAGTTATCACCGATTTGTTCGACGACCAAAGCGGACGGCGAAACGAGCATATCTTCGGTGATTTCTTCTGCCGTTTCGACATTGATGTCTTCAAAATTTTCTTCCGCCGTTTCGCCGCTTTCTTCACCGAGCCGCTCAAGAAGCGTATTAAAACCGAGGTCTTTAAAAATGGCAACAACTTGTTCACGGTCAAACCCTTTGTAATCTAAATCTTCGGGCTTGACTTCAATCGGCGCATTTGTCATAATCGTCGCCAGCTCTTTGCTCATCAGGGCTTGTTCCTTATATTCTTCAAGCTTTTCTTTTAATTTTTTTCCGCTGACTTCATCAATGGAATCAAGCAGTTTCTCAACCGAATGGAACTGCTTTAAGAGCTTAATCGCGGTTTTTTCTCCGACGCCGGGGACGCCCGGTATATTATCGGATGAATCCCCCATTAATCCCTTCATATCAATGATTTGCAAAGGGGTCAGACCGTACTTTTCTTGCACGTGCTCCGGCGTGTAATCTTCCACGTCGGTAATGCCTTTTCTCGTAATGGCAACGGTCGTTTTCCCGGTTGCAAGCTGGGTTAAGTCCTTGTCCCCCGACACTACCTTTACTTCGAAGCCGTCTTTTTCAGCAGATACGGCAAGCGTGCCGATAATATCGTCCGCTTCATATTCAGGAAGCTCGTAGCGGCTGATTTTGTAGGCATCAAGGAGCTCGCGGATGAACGGCATCTGTTCTGAAAGCTCCGGCGGCGTTTTTTGTCTTCCGCCTTTATATTCTTTAAACGTGCTGTGGCGGAAAGTGGTTTTTCCCGCATCAAAAGCCACCAGCATGTGGGTCGGCTTTTCATCTTCCAGCATTTTCAT
This sequence comes from Bacillus sp. JNUCC-22, assembly GCF_018861275.1. Classification (NCBI taxonomy): domain Bacteria; kingdom Bacillati; phylum Bacillota; class Bacilli; order Caryophanales; family Bacillaceae; genus Bacillus; species Bacillus sp. JNUCC-22. The sequence goes on from NZ_CP076408.1 coordinate 2,752,863, forward strand.
TAAAATCATCGCAAACCCGTATACGGCATTTGTATGAATGCCTTTTTCATTGCTTAAAAGCGGCAATGCAAAAAACGCCCGGTACGCCAGACTGTTTCCGTCGACAAGCACTAATTTTTTTCGTTCCGTCATTCAATATCCTCCTAAGAGCAAAAGCTCGTCATTCCTCTATTTTTTAATCTCACAGCTTCTCTTATTTTAACAAAGTTCAATTTGAAAGGAAAATGAGCGAACCCTGCGAAAACGCAAAAAAGGACGGGAACAAGAAAACACGTTCCCGCCGTCAAAATTGGCTCCTTGGATGAAGGGGTTCTGTTATATCCTAACAAGATAGGTTTAACAGGTCATGAAGAAATTGTTAATCCTTTGTAAAGCTGATCACGCTTCCGGCTGCCGCTTCAGCGTCACGGTAAATACGGTCCCCTGCCCGGGTTCGCTTGTGACCTCGATTTTACCTTCATGGGCTTCTATTAAGTGCTTCACGATGGCGAGGCCGAGCCCGGTTCCTCCCGAGTTGCGGCTTCTGTCTTTATCCACGCGGTAGAATCTCTCAAATATCCGCGGGATCTCTTCCTTCTGAATGCCGATTCCAGTATCGGACACTTTGATATCGACAACGGTTTCTTTCACATGTACCGAAATCCCCACCGTCCCTTTTTCAGGCGTGTAGGTCAGGGCATTGTTCGCCAGATTCAAAAATACCTGCTTCAGCCTGTGCGCGTCACCCGTCACAAAAATCGGCTCTTCCGGGAGATCGAGCTGAAAGCTGATGCCTTTTTCCTCGGCCTTATGCCGCAAAAGCGCTTCAATTTCATGCAGAATTTTTGCAGCGTCAAAGGACTCTACGCGCATCGTAAAGTTTTGCTGCTCCATCTTGGATAAATCCAATAAATCCTGCACAAGAGATTGGAGCCGCTCACTTTCTTTCAGAATGATAGACAGAAAGTCTGAAAGCGCCTTTTCGTCTTTCATCGCTCCGTCTAACAGTGTTTCCGTAAATCCTTTAATCGAGGTGATCGGTGTTTTCAGTTCATGGGAGACATTGGCGACGAAGTCCTTTCTCATCTGCTCCAATTTTTTAATTTCCGTCATATCGTGAAAGACGAGGACGATGCCCTTCCATTCATCGTCAGGACCCATGATCGGAACGCCGTCAACTTCAAAGTAGCGCCGCTCAATGTTGATGGGAAGTCTGAGCAGCTGGCATTTTTTCGTCTCCGTCATAAAAATGTCTTCGACAAGCCGGATGATCTCCTCATGTTCAAACGCATCATGGTAAAGGCGCCGAAGCAGACGTTCAGGCTTTGTATGAAACTGCTTCGTGTATGACCGGTTCACGAGATTGATAAAACCTCTCCCGTCTATTAGAATCAAACCGGATCCGATATTTTCAATAACGGTTAACAGACGATCGCGCTGCATATCCTGCGTTCTCGTCATTTCCATTAAATCGACCGCCAGGCTGTTCATCGCACGCCCGAGACGGTCCGACCGCCTTGCGTAGCCGCTGTAGGAGCGGGCGTCGTAATTCCCTTTGGACAGCTCCGTCGCCACCTTTGTCGCGGCGTCGATTGATTTTTTGTAACGGGACGTCATGTTTGTATAAAAGAAAACGATAATGATAAAAGCGGTACAAAGACTTGCTGCCAGCATGCCCCACATTTCTCCGGTAACGCTTGAACCGCCGTTGATCTCAGAGGAAACGAGTACATACCCCGCAATTTTCCCGGCGTCATTTTTTACGGCAGTGCCGCGGATGACTTTGCTTTTCGACTGTACGGCTTCCTCACTTTTATTGTGAGAAATGAACTCCTTTACGGCTGAATCATCAGCACGACTGCCGGAATGGTATACGGCGTCACCCTTCTCGTTGAGCACGGCGACGTTTATACCGAGGGTGCGGCCGGCGTCACGGATTACCGTTTCATTGCTTTTATTGCCGATTCTGCCGGCGTCAAGAAGGCCCGCTATGTATACCGATTCCTTTTTCAGCTGATCCGCCGTTCTTTCTTCAGCGGATGAAGAAATAAGCTGCTGTAAAAAAAGGCCGAGAACACTGAAAACCAATATGATACATACAACGAGTAAAGCGAACAGACGCACACGGACTTTATTCATTCATTTTTGGCTCCTCCAGTTTATACCCCAAACCTCTGATTGTTTTAATATAGATGGGTTTTTTGGTATTTGATTCGATTTTGTCGCGCAGATGACTGATATGAACGTCAACAATCCGGGTGTCCCCGGCAAAATCATAGTTCCAGACCGCGCTCAGCAGAAGATCTCTCGTCAGCACTCTTCCCTTGTGTTTTCCCAAATACAGAAGCAGTTCAAATTCTTTAGGCGTCAATTCCAGCTGTTCTGACTTGAAGTACGCTTCGTAATGCTCCGGAAGAATTTTCAGCTCGCCGATGAGGATCTGCCCGTCCTTTTCCTCTTCTCTGCCTTGTGACAGCGAAGAAATGTCAGCCCTTCTTAAAATGGCTTTCACCCGCGCAGTGACTTCCCGCGGACTGAACGGCTTTGTCATGTAATCATCCGCTCCGAGCTCCAGTCCCAGCACTTTATCAAACTCCTCATCTTTTGCTGTCAGCATCAAGATCGGGACCATCATTTTCTGCTGTCTGAGCTGCTTACAGACGTCGATTCCGTCCACTTTCGGCAGCATGACATCCAGTACGATTAAATCCGGATTTTCATTCTCTGCCAGCTCCAGAGCCTCTTCACCGTCTGATGCGGTAATGACATCATAGCCGGACCGTTCCAGATTATACTGTAAAAGAGTAACGATAGATTGTTCATCATCTACAACTAAAATTTTTTTGTTCATGCTGCGCCCTCCGCTGTCTATTTTCCCCGACATCCAATTTTCTCTATTTTATGTGCTGCATATCACTTTATGATTTCATTTTATCCAATACTGCCCGTTCAGACAATTCGCCTTTTTGATCATTTTCAGAGAAAGGATCGCTCAGGGAAAAAGAAAACGCTTTCATTAATTGTAAAAAGAGGAAGGCTTCTGATTCGGAAGCCTTCCCTTTTTTCTTATGACAATACTTTCATCACGTTTTTGACAGATTCAACTGATTTACTCAGCTGCGCTTTTTCATAGTCTGTCAGTTCAAGCTCGATGATTTGCTCTAGGCCGTTTCCTCCGATAATCGTCGGTACGCCTAAGTAAATGCCTTCATGACCGTATTCGCCTTCTAAGTAAGCGATGGTCGGAAGCACGCGGCGCTGATCTTTCAAAATGGCTTCTACCATTTCAGTCAGTGACGCAGCAGGCGCGTAGTAGGCGCTTCCGTTTCCGAGAAGGTTGACGATTTCCCCGCCGCCTTTTCTTGTGCGTTCTACAATCGCATCAAGACGGTCTTTCGGGATAAGCGTTTCAAGCGGAATGCCGCCCGCATAGGAATAACGGACGAGAGGAACCATGTCGTCACCGTGTCCGCCAAGAACAAAACCGGTCACATCTTTTACAGACAGGTTTAATTCTTCAGCGACGAATGTTCTGAATCGCGCAGTGTCAAGCACTCCGGATTGTCCGATGACGCGTTCTTTCGGGAAGCCTGATTCTTTGTACACCGCATATGTCATCGCATCAACAGGGTTTGTCAATACAACGATAATGCAGTCAGGAGAATATTTCACGATCTCACGTGTGACGCTTCTCATGATTTTTTCGTTTGTAGATACGAGATCATCACGGCTCATGCCCGGTTTTCTCGCAATTCCGGCTGTGATGACGACGATATCAGAACCGGCTGTGTCCTCGTAGTTGGACGTGCCTGTGATTTTCGCGTCAAATCCTTGGACCGGACTTGCTTCGAGCATGTCTAGCGCTTTTCCTTTTGTCGGGTTTTCTAATTGCGGAATATCAACGAGCACAACGTCCGCAAGCTCTTTTTGAGCTGTAAGAAAGGCTGTTGTCGCTCCCGTAAATCCTGCTCCGATAACAGAAACTTTACTGCGTGTTTTTCCCATGATTCTCTTCTCCTTTTTTGGCTTCATTAGAAGTCTGCTTTAGGTTCAGTCCATGTTTTTGATTAGCTCTTCACCAAACTCTGAACATTTCACTTCAGTTGCACCGTCCATTAATCTAGCAAAATCGTACGTTACTACTTTTGAAGCAATCGTTTTTTCCATAGATTTAATGATCAAGTCGGCAGCCTCATTCCAGTTCAGGTGTTCAAGAAGAAGCACTCCTGAAAGGATGACGGATGACGGGTTGACTTTGTCAAGGCCGGCATACTTAGGAGCCGTTCCGTGAGTCGCTTCGAAAATCGCATGCCCTGTTTCATAGTTGATGTTCGCTCCCGGCGCGATTCCGATTCCGCCTACCTGAGCGGCAAGCGCATCAGAGATATAGTCTCCGTTTAAGTTCATTGTCGCCACGACGTCGAATTCGCTCGGACGGGTTAAGATCTGCTGAAGGAAAATATCAGCGATGCTGTCTTTGACGATGATTTTTCCTGCCGCTTCCGCTTCGCTCTGCGCTTTATCAGCCGCTTCTTTTCCGTCTTTTTCGACAATGCGGTCATATTCAGCCCAAGTGAATACTTTATCTCCGTATTCTCTTTCGGCAAGCTCGTAGCCCCAGTTTTTAAATGCCCCTTCAGTGAACTTCATGATGTTTCCTTTGTGGACAAGCGTGACAGACTTACGGCCGTTTTCGATCGCATACTCAATGGCAGCTCTGACTAAGCGGCTTGTGCCTTCTTCAGAAACAGGTTTGATGCCGATTCCTGACGTTTCAGGGAAACGGATTTTGTTAACGCCCATTTCATTTTGCAGGAAGCTGATCAGCTTTTCAACTTCTTCAGAACCTTTCGCATACTCAATTCCGGCGTAAATATCTTCCGTATTCTCGCGGAAAATGACCATATCCGTATCTTCAGGACGTTTGACCGGGGAAGGCACTCCCGTGAAATATCTGACAGGGCGCAGGCACGTAAACAAATCAAGCTCCTGTCTCAGCGCCACGTTCAGAGAACGGATACCGCCGCCGACCGGTGTCGTCAGAGGACCTTTGATGGCGATGAAGTACTCTCTGATGTCTTCCAGCGTTTCGGCAGGAAGCCACTCACCTGTTTTATTATAAGCCTTTTCACCGGCATAAACTTCTTTCCATGTGATTTTTTTCTCGCCTTTATATGCTTTTTCAACAGCGGCTTCCAATACTTTAGAAGCGGCGTTCCAAATATCAGGGCCTGTGCCGTCGCCTTCAATAAACGGGATAATCGGATTATTTGGTACGTTTAATACTCCATTAGAGACTGTAATTTTTTCACCTTGTGACACAATATTACCTCCCAGTATGTAATTCATATTTAGAAAACATTTTATTTTTCTTGTATAGAAAATAAAATGACTTTTCTCAAGATTCTATCAAAATTGTAAACCAATCCGGGCTTGATTAACAAGAGGCTAACGACATGAAAATCACCAGCCTCCCGTTTGATCAGGCTCTTTCATCAATCGGAACAAAAGTCTGCTTATCCGGACCCGTGTAGTCAGCGCGCGGGCGGATGAGGCGGTTGTTATCGTACTGTTCAAGAATATGGGCGATCCATCCTGACATTCTGCTGACCGCAAAGATCGGCGTGAACAGATCGTGATCAATGCCGAGACTGTGGTATACAGATGCAGAATAGAAATCAACGTTAGGCGGAAGTTTTTTCTCCGACGTCACGATTTCTTCGACACGGATTGACATGTCGTACCATTTGCTTTCACCCGTCAGATTCGTCAGGCGTTTGCTCATTTCTTTTAAGTGTTTGGCGCGCGGGTCTCCATGCTTATACACACGGTGTCCGAAGCCCATTACTTTTTCTTTTTTCTCCATTTTGCTGCGGATATAAGGCTCGGCGTTTTCCACTTCGCCGATTTCTGTCAGCATTTTCATGACGGCTTCATTGGCTCCGCCGTGAAGCGGTCCTTTTAAAGCGCCGATGGCGGCAGTGATGCCTGAGTAAATATCAGATAAGGTGGCGACACATACTCTCGCCGTAAATGTTGATGCGTTCAGCTCATGATCCGCATGAAGAATGAGCGCTTTGTTAAACGCTTCCACTTCGATCGGAGAAGGCTCTTCACCGTTTAAGGTGTAAAGGAAGTTCTCCGCGATTCCGTACTCTTCCTTCGGTTCAACAGGATCAAGTCCTTTGCGGATTCTTGAGAAAGCGGCGACAATGCCCGGCACTTTCGCCTGCAGACGGATGGCTTTTCTGTAGTTCGCTTCCGGATTCATGACATCGGCTTCACTGTCAGTCAGACCGAGTAATGAAATCGCCGTCCGGAGCGCAGCCATTGGATGTACGTTATTGAGGGGATAGGATTTGAAGTGCTCAATGATTTCTTGTGGAACGGCAGCTTCTTTCGCAAGCTGTTTTTTCAGTTCAGCAAGTTCCGTTTTATTCGGCAGGCGCAGATGCCACAGCAAATAAATGATTTCTTCAAAACTTGCATTCTCTGTCAAGTCGTCAATATCGTACCCTACATATGTAAGGGTATCGTCGATAATAGAGCTTACAGATGATGTTGTTGCTACAACCCCTTCAAGACCGCGTGTTGCTGTCATATTCAACCTCTCCTTTTCAATCAAAATTCCCCTTTAAAGAGTATATAAAACATACGGCTTACTTAAAATGAGTCATGCAAACACTCCCTTTCCCCTTCAAGAAAATGCTTACATTTCACTGGTTGCGGTTACATAACCGATATGCTTATAGAGGAACATAACAAATTCTTATAAGCTTATTTAAGTTTAAGCCTATTCTTATTATAAACAATAATCTGATTAATTTGTAGACTTTTAACTAAAAATGTTTTAAAAGCCCTATATATCAAGGTTTTGCGTTGATAAATTTAATCGCTTGCTTTCAGGCGCTGTGTAAAACCATGTATTCTCATGTTTTCAATTGGGGGAGTTTTGGAGGAGACTTTAAAAGGACAGGCGCGACAACTTCACCGCAAATTCCCCCTCCTTCTTTACCGGAGAAGAGGGTTATTTTGTTTACTCGACTGAATCAATGTTCGGATCAGCTTCAGAAATCCATGTCTTGGTTTTAGTTGGCTCAAATTTTCTTATATATATCTTTGTTGTTACTTCGTATTTCGCTTTTGTGTATATAACGATCCTTTTGTATTTTTCTGCGGACTTCAAACGAATATCACCCTTGTAACATACCTGTTACCATGCTTGTAATGCAGCAGCCGCAGCCCCGCCTAAAAAGAGAAAAAACGAAAATACATGACAAAAAAAGATGCAGCCCTAAAAAGGCCACATCTTTTAAGTCATGTTTGCAGTCGTGCAGCTAGTTGTATTACCTCATTATCAGTTTTGGCTGCATTATGATGAAGATGAGTCGTGTTTCCTACAAAAGCAATTACACCGAACGTAATAGCGAAAGCAGAGACAGAGAAACAAATTGCTTTTGCGGGTGCTAAACTTACGATTTTCGTCAAGTGAATTTATGCTATAAAGAGAAACTAGAAGTCTATTTTTCGCCTTAAAAAGAAGTACAGAAATTATCTTCTGTACTTCTTCAAAATCTAAATAAGAAATCAATCTTGAGATAAATAAATCCAATTTATATCGTCAAATTCTTTGATAACATAATCTGATCCTATACTACGTAAAATTCTATTAAAAAAAATGATGTCATCTTCATCATCATAATCATATAAACCCTTTTGAACATATTCTTTAATAATAAAATTCGTTAAATTTGTATGATTAACAAATTCAGAAAAGTAAGATCTTATAAAAATTGAATTATCTTCATTTAATTTTTCATCATTAACAATTGAAATCTTAAAAACGTTTAAAATCGCATTAATATCTTCTTCGTCCATATAACACAATGGTTCTAATTTTTTGTCTTCTTCTGTAAATGGCTTTCGAGTATCTTCAATTATTACGTAAGATAAAATGTTACCATCTTTCAGCACACGAAAAACTTCTAAATCACGTAATTTTAAAGCTCTATTAAGTGATAGCATTATTTCCCCCTAATCAAATATTAAAACCCAAATACTAACCTTAGATTCTTTAGTAATCTACCTCCTGTTACACCTATTTAAAGCTGCTATTGTTATCACATATGCAGGGTTCAATAATATATCAATCCAACTATATTTAGAAATTTTTTTCGTTCTTTATCTAATTTTTCCTATTTCTTTAACGCTGATTTTCATCTTTGTCTTTGACCCATGAATGCCGTCAGCATTCACGCCGTACATGGACTGGAATCGTTTGACTGCATTTGCGCTGTTTTCGGGCCGTAAATATCATCATCAAGCCGTTCATCAATTGAAACTGACTCATTTACTGATGTAAGTGAATTTAAATAAATGCAGAAAAACCCTCCTCATCTCGAGAAGGGCTCGATTTCTACTTCTTTTTTCTAAATCAGTCCGAAGAAAAAACTGATGCCGCTCAACTTTTCAATCGAAGGGCTGCTTCATCGGGCTCTCCAACTATTTTCCCCTATGCTTTTCTTTTGCTTTTTGTTTTCTGATTAAATATTTTTGTTCCTTTATTTTTTCTCTTTGTTTTCTATTCAGTTGTTTTTTCTTTTCTTTTCTTGCTTCAAGTTCCTGTTTTATCGCTTTTTGTGCCTTAGTTGATATCCCGATATTTTTCATCTCTTTAGAAGCTTGTCGTTGCAATCTTTTTGGGTTTAATTTCTTAGATTTTGCTTTAACACAAACCCCTTCTTGTTCAGTGTGGGAGAGAGTCTGTAAAAGTTGATTATTAACAAAATGCATTATTTCTGAATCCTTTGGCTCTTGTCCAAACAAATGACGAATTGCTCTTAATTTACCATCATCCACAACTTCAATGACTCCTACCCAAAACTGACCATCGTAGTAAACCGTTAATTTCATAACGATTCCCTCCTCCTAAATTTACTGAAGAATGATGGACATCCCGAGGAGGGGAAGGTTACTGACATTTTAAATCATGCATCCGGACTACCAACCGAATTGTGTTTTTTCATTCTCATTATAAATTTAACAAACTTTCAATTTGAAGGAAAGGGTCTCCGCTTATTTTGACAACACTTCAAGTTTTGCTTTGGTATCAGCGCATAAATTCCATCAGCTTTTAATCCATTCATCAATTGGAATTACTGCAATCGCTGTTTTCGCTCCATGTGCGCCGTCAATCCCGAAGTTCTTTGTTACATGGTAAGCCACTTCATTCATCGGAATAATGCAAATGGCATTTGTCTGAACTACAAAATGCGCAAGTGTGCAAACTCTAATTTTCTCCACAAAAAAAGCAGCTTTACGCCGCTTTTTTACTTTACGAAGTGAATATTTTAACGATTTGCATGGCCAAGTAGGCGATTCCGGCGCCGATTAACGGGCCTACGGCGACGCCTCCGAAAAGCGCGACGGCAAGTATCGTGCCGATGACCAGCGCCGTTGTAATATGAGGGTCGTTTTCCAATAAGGTGAGACCGTTTTTGGCGATTAAGGCAACCGCGATCCCGGCACCGAGAGCGATCCACGCATAATATGATTTCATTGCTTCTCCGAGCTGTTTAAAACCGATATCACCTGTGGCAATCGGCACTAAAACGGCGATTGTAATGACGGTGACTCCCCAGTTGATGCCTTTTGACTGAATAACCGGAAATAGTTTCTGATCAAGACCGACAGCTTTTATCACAATGAGAAAGCCGACGGCAAAAAGCAATGACTGATTTTTGGCTATCAATGCGATGGCCAGCAATAATAGTAAAAATAAATTCGCCTGTGTAAACATCCTGAAAGCACCTTCTTTCATCATATCTGTATTCATATCCTTTTTTTTGACGAATAAACTAATGTAATAGGACGTGCCGACCGAGAGGAGGATCGATGTGAACCCGCACTATGCAACTGTTTTTTTCCGCGCGCTGTTTGTACTCGCTGCGGCCGGCGGCGCTTTAGCGGCCGGTTACGCCTCATTTCCGTTAACTTATCCGTTTCTGATCGCCCTTATTCTGTCATCAGCGATCATTCCCGTAGTTGACTGGCTGGACAAACTGACGGGGCTGCCCCGGTCAGTCAATACTGTCTTTGTCCTGGTCTTCTTTTTGCTTATTCTTCTTGGCGCGGCGACATTTCTCGTTGCGGAAATCATTTCGGGAACCGCCTATCTGGCCAAAACGCTCCCTCCCCATATCAGCGCCTTTATGACGTATTGTGAAGAGCTGTTCACTTCCCGCATTCAGCCATTGTACCACGAGCTGACCGTCCTATTTAACGGACTGGAAACCAATCAGCAGGCATCCATCGTGACGCATATTCAGACCCTCGGTGATACAGCCGCTAAAAATGCGGGGCTGATGCTTTCACATCTTTTGGAGCTGGTGCCGAAATGGATTGCCTTCCTTCCCAATACAGCTGCCGTCTTCATTTTCGCAATGCTGGCGACTTTTTTTATGACAAAGGACTGGCATAAGCTGAAGGCGCTGCTTTATTCCATTCTTCCGGAACGGGTTTCGGCAAACGCCAAGGCCGTATCGGGAGAACTGAAAAAAGCGATGGCAGGTTTCATTAAGGCGCAGGCCGTGCTCATACTTTTCACGATGATTATTGTCTTTATCGGACTTTTTCTTCTAGGGATTGAGCATGCGGCAACCATCGCCTTTTTTATCGGCCTGGTGGACCTTCTCCCGTATCTCGGCGCCGGGTCGGTCTTTGTTCCCTGGATTATGTATTTGGCCATTGCCGGTCAGCTTCCTCAAGCGATCGGTCTCGGTGTTTTATATATTGTCGTTCTCATTCAGCGCCAGCTGACGGAGCCGAAAATTTTAAGCAAGTCAATCGGACTTGATCCGCTTGCGACCTTAATCGCCCTGTTTGCCGGCTTTAAACTGTTCGGAATTTTAGGACTGGCTGCGGGGCCCGCGCTGCTCGTTTTCATTCAGGCCTTTATCACAACGGGCGCTTTAAAAGAAATATGGGCCTATATTACTGTTCAATCCAAATAAAAACAGCAGCCCTGTAAGAAGGCTGCCGTTTTTATTTGATAATGATCCGCTTGTTTTTTGACATTCCTCTCAGCCATTTGAACAAAAGCGGCTTCATGCGGTTCCGAGTGAACGGAATCAGAAGACAGGCCCCTGCAATATCGGACAGAAAACCCGGAAGCATCAAAAGCAGGCCTCCGAAAAAGACGCATATTCCGTCAAGAAGCGCTTCCCCCGGCATTTTGCCGTACTGCAGGTCGCGCATCACCCGATGATACACATCGGTTCCCTGTCTTTTTGCCACCAAGGCGCCTAACACGCCTGTCAAAATGATGAGAAGGAAGGTCGGAAAAATACCGAGCCATTTTCCCGCCAGCAGAAACAAGCCGATTTCAATTGCCGGACACACGATAAACAGTAAGAATAACACTCTCATTTTTCTGCCCTCCTGCCCTTCTAAAAGCCCGTCACCGCCCGCATGGGAATAGGAAAATCAGCCTAAAGACAAAAGAGAAGGGAGAACCCCCCTCTCTTTTTTAAAGCTGTTTAAAGAACGCTTGCGCGGCCTTCATACACAGCGCCGCGGGCAGCGTCAACTGTGATAACCTGTCCTTCTGTTAAAACTGAAGTTGCGTTCTCCAGACCGACGATAACCGGAATGCCCAAGCTTAAACCGACAACGGCTGCATGGCTTGTCAGACCGCCTTCTTCAGTGATGAGCGCTGATGCTTTTTCAAGTGAAGCGATCATGTCGCGGTCAGTGCTTGAAGCAACCAATACTGCACCGTCTGTCATTTTTTGTTCAGCTTCTTTCGCATTTTTTGCAACAACGACCGGCCCGAATGCAGATTTGCGTCCGATGCCTTGTCCTTTTGCGATAATGCTGCCGACAGTGTGGACTTTCATCAGATTCGTCGTGCCTGATTCACCGACAGAACCTGCTGTAATGACAATCAGATCACCGCGTTTCACGATGCCGCTGTCAAGTGATTTTTGAACCGCGTCTTCAAGCATTTCATCGGTTGAAGTCGCGTTTTGGCCGCTTGCCGGGAATACACCGAATACAAGGCCGAGTTTGCGTGATACAGACTCATTGACCGTAACCGCTACAATCGGAGCCTGCGGACGGTATTTCGCGATCATACGCGCCGTATGGCCGCTTTCTGTAGGGGTAACGATAGCTGCCGCACTCAGATTGATCGCCGTGTGCGCAACTGATTGGCCGATCGCATCGGTAATCGTCATGCCGACCTGATCTCTGCGTTTAGACAGAATTTCTTTGTAGTTCAGAGATTCTTCCGTGCGTGTGGCGATGTTAAACATTGTTTGAACCGCCTCGACAGGATATTGTCCCGCAGCCGTCTCACCGGAAAGCATGATAGCGTCTGTGCCGTCGAAAATGGCGTTGGCAACGTCACTTGCTTCAGCACGTGTCGGACGAGGGTTGCGCTGCATGCTGTCAAGCATTTGTGTCGCAGTAATAACCGGTTTGCCTAGCGCGTTGCATTTTTTGATCATTTCTTTTTGCACGAGCGGCACTTCTTCGGCCGGAATCTCTACGCCGAGGTCTCCGCGCGCTACCATTAAGCCGTCAGATACTTCCAGGATCGCATCCAAGTTGTCCACGCCTTCTTGGTTCTCGATCTTAGGAATGATTTGAATGTCAGACGCGTTATGCTCTTCAAGCAGTTCGCGGATTTCCAGGACATCCGTAGAACGGCGTACAAATGACGCAGCGATGAAATCAACGCCTTGCTCGATACCGAATACGATGTCTTTGGCGTCTTTTTCAGTAATTCCCGGAAGGTTGACGCTGACGCCGGGAACGTTTACGCCTTTTTTATTTTTCAGCGTGCCGCTGTTTAAGATTTTTGTTTTGATTTCGTGTTTTTCCGGATTTGATTCTAGCACTTCCAATCCGATTAAACCGTCATCCAACAGGATGATAGACCCTGCTGACACGTCGTCTGCCAGGCCTTCATAAGAAACTGAGAATTTTTCAAGCGTTCCCAGCACCTGTTTCGTAGAAACGATAATTTCATTTCCCGCCTGAAGCTCAAGCGCGCCGTTTTCCATATCGTGCGTGCGGATTTCCGGACCTTTTGTATCGAGGAGAATCCCCACGTTTTTGCCGAGCTTTTTGCTTGCTTCTCTGATGTTTTTGATTCTTGCGCCGTGCTCTTCGAAATCACCGTGTGAAAAATTCAGACGAGCAACGTTCATACCCGCTTCCATCAATTTTGTCAGCATTTCTACACTTTCACTGGCCGGACCGATTGTACAAACGATTTTTGTTTTTTTCAACTCGTTCACTTCCTTCTGAAATCTTCAGCTTCTTCCGCCTTAAATAGACAGTTCTTTTGAAAGCTGATACATGTTTGGTTCAACAGTATGTTTTGATTCTAAAATTTCTATAATATCATGGTCTACAAGCTTGTTGTTTTGTATACCTACGCAGCGTCCGCCTTTTCCTTTAAGCAGAAGCTCAACCGCGTAAGCGCCGAGGCGGCTTGCAAGAACCCGGTCAGAAGCGCTTGGAGATCCGCCGCGCTGGATGTGCCCTAAAACGGATACCCGTGTTTCAAGGTTCGTTTCTTCTTCGATGCGTTTTCCGAATTCAACCCCGCTGCCTACCCCTTCTGCAACGATGATGATACTGTGTTTTTTGCCGCGGTCGTGCCCTCTCTTCAAACGGCCGATAATTTCCTGCATATCGTAGTCCGCTTCAGGAATTAAAATTGATTCCGCTCCGCCTGCAAGACCTGCCCATAAAGCAATGTCGCCCGCATGGCGCCCCATCACTTCAATAACGTATGTACGCTCATGAGACGTAGCGGTGTCACGGATTTTATCAATCGCATCAATTACGGTGTTTAACGCCGTATCAAATCCGATCGTAAAATCAGTTCCCGGGATGTCATTATCTATCGTACCCGGTACACCCACACACGGAAACCCGTGTTCCGTTAATTTTTTCGCACCCATGTATGAACCGTCTCCGCCGATGACGACAAGACCTTCAATGCCGAGTTTCTTTAAATTTTCGATTCCTTTTTCACGGCCTTCAACTGTTTTGAATTCAGGACATCTGGCCGTGTACAGCTTTGTTCCGCCGCGGTGGATGATGTCACCGACCGAACCAAGCTCCAGTTTCTCTATTTTACCGCTGATTAATCCTGAATAACCGTTATAAATTCCGTACACTTCGACGTCGTGGTAGATAGCTTTCCGCACAACCGCGCGCACCGCAGCGTTCATACCCGGGGAATCCCCGCCGCTCGTTAAAACTCCTATACGCTTCATTTCCTATTCACCTCAGCAACATATATATGTTAAACATATCATGATCATTGCCCTAAAACAATGAAAAGGGACGCCTGAGCTCCCATGAAACCTTACCTATTATACAATTAAATAAATTGTTTTTAAATAAAATTTAAGGAATATCACAAAAATCACAAAAAATAAACGTGAGCCATAGGCTTCACGTCTATTCAGTTTACCCCGATATATTGATCCTCAACCGAAACTTTCCCGATTGCTTTATATTTTTCATAGCGCTGTGAGATCAATTCTTCGGCGTTCAATTGAAGAAGAGATTTTAACGTTTCTTTAAGAATACCGTCAATGTAGCCCGCCTGCTGCTTAATATCATGGTGAGCTCCGCCCTTCACTTCTTTAATCATATCATCAATAATTCCTAATTCTAATAAATCGGGCGCAGTAATCTTCATGGTTTCGGCCGCTTTTTTCGCAAGGCTGGAGTCTTTCCACAAAATGGATGCGGCTCCTTCAGGAGAAATAACGGAATACGTCGAGTTCTCAAGCATCAGCATGCGGTTGCCCACACCTAACGCAAGCGCGCCTCCGCTGCCGCCTTCCCCGATGACGATACAAACGACAGGCACTGTCAGGCCGGCCATCTCGAACAGGTTCTTGGCGATGGCTTCACTTTGTCCCCGCTCCTCCGCCGCTTTACCCGGGTACGCTCCCTTCGTGTCGATGAAGCAGATAATCGGGCGGTTGAACTTATCCGCCTGCTTCATGAGACGAAGCGCTTTGCGGTAGCCCTCAGGGTGAGGCATCCCGAAATTGCGGACAAGGTTTTCTTTCGTGTCTTTTCCGCGCTGATGTCCGATGACGGTGACCGGCATGCCGTGATATTTGGCGACTCCGCCGACAATCGCAGCATCATCTCCGTATGTTCTGTCTCCGTGGCACTCAAAAAAGTCGGTAAACAGGTATTGAATGTAATCTAGCGTCGTCGGCCGGTCGGGAAGGCGTGCGATCTGCACTCTGTCCCACGGCTTCAGGTTTTTATAAATCTCATCCTGAAGCTTGCTGAGCCGGTCTTCAAGCCTTGCGATTTCAGCGCTTAAATCCATCTCCGAATCTTGGGTGAATTTTTTCAGTTCGGCGATTTTCGTCTGCAGTTCAATCACCGGTTTTTCAAATTCTAATCTTGCAGCCACTCATGCTCACCTCCTGTTTGGTGCATGTCCAGCAGAAATGCGAGTTTGTCTTTCATGTCGTTTCGGTGAATCACCGCATCAAGCTGGCCGTGCTTTAATAAAAATTCCGCCGTCTGGAAATCTTCCGGCAGTTTTTCCCCGATCGTCTGTTCAATAATACGTCTTCCGGCAAATCCGATCAAGGCGCCCGGTTCAGCGAAATTATAATCACCGAGAGACGCGAAACTGGCCGATACGCCGCCTGTCGTCGGATGGGTCATGACAGAAATAATCAGTCCCTGCTCCTCACTGAACAGTTTTAATGCAGAGCTTGTCTTTGCCATTTGCATAAGACTTAAGACCCCCTCCTGCATACGTGCGCCGCCGGAAGCGGTAAAGATGATAAACGGGACTTTTTCCTCTTTTGCTTTTTCAATTGCAAGCGTGATTTTTTCGCCGACAACCGAACCCATGCTGCCCATTCGGAATGTTGAATCCATGATCGCGATCACGGCCGGGAATCCGCTGATGGTTCCTTTTCCGGTAACCACCGCTTCATTCAGCGATGTTTTCTCACGGTCTTTTTCGATTTTTTCTAAGTATTCCGGGAAACCGAGCGGGTTTTCAGATATCATTCCCTGGTTGAATTCTTCGAATGAATCTTCATCCAGGAGGCTTTCAATGCGCTGCTTTGCATTCATCGGGAAATGGTGCCCGCAGTTCATGCAGACGCGCAGGTTTTTATCTAACTCTTTTGTGAGCATGATTTTTTTACATTTGGAGCACTTTGTCATAATGCCTTCCGGAACATCATGTTTTGCCTGCTCAGACGGCACGGAAGCATATTTTTTCTTTTTTGTGAATATATCCTTTAACAAATGATTACCTCCCTTTTGTGAAGGGTTCTCTTCACTGCATGTCTTCCGATTAGATAGACTTAATAATAACTTTACCGAAACTATTGTACTTTTTTTGTCAAACGGTGTCATCCTCCATTCGACATTTTTTGCTGCAAAACAGACGGAAACGGACGGATTTCATACCGTGAAAAGCGTTGTTCAGCCTTATCTGTCAGCGTTTTCAAAAGAAATAAGGATTCTGCTGAAATTTTTTTAAGACCTGCCCTTAAAAAAATGCCAGCAGTCCGTATATTGAACAGCAGCGCGTTGTTTTTTTCCAACGCGCTGCCATTTCATTTTTGTGTTATTATTCGCCGATAACCGTGAGCTGTCTTGTTTTTTCAGCCACTTCCTCAGGATCGACCGTAATTCTGGCGACGCCCGTTTCCATCGCTGCTTTCGCAACAGCTTTCGCAACGGCAGGAGCCACACGTTTGTCAAATGGAGCCGGGATGACATAATCAGCGCTTAAGTCTTCCTCTGAAACAAGGGAAGCAATCGCTTCAACCGCAGCAATTTTCATTTCTTCGTTGATGTGAGTCGCGCGAACGTCAAGCGCCCCGCGGAAAATTCCAGGGAATGCCAGAACATTGTTGACCTGGTTCGGGAAATCAGAACGGCCTGTTCCGATTACGCTTGCGCCGGCTGCGCGCGCGTCTTCAGGCATGATTTCCGGATTCGGGTTGGCCATTGCGAAGATAATCGGATCTTTCGCCATGCTTTCCACCATTTCTTTCGTCAGCGCGCCTTCGACTGATACGCCGATAAAGACGTCTGCATCTTTAATGACATCCTGAAGCGAACCGTCGTTGCGGTCTTGGTTTGTAAACTTCGCCACTTCGTTTTTCACTGCGTTCATGCCGGCCGGACGCCCTTCGTAAATCGCCCCTTTAGAGTCGCACATTACGATGTTGCGTACGCCGAAATGGTAAAGAAGCTTGATGATCGCGATGCCTGCCGCTCCCGCTCCGTTTGCCACAACTTTAATGGATGACATGGATTTTCCTGATAATTTCAGCGCGTTTACAAGTCCGGCAACGGTTACGATGGCAGTGCCGTGCTGATCATCGTGGAAAACCGGGATGTTTGTTTCTTTTTTCAGGCGCTCTTCGATAATGAAGCAGTTCGGCGCCGCAATATCTTCAAGGTTGACACCGCCGAATGTCGGTGCAAGCAGCTTTACAGTGTCAATGATTTTGTCCACATCGTTTGTGTCAAGCGCGATCGGGAATGCATCCACGCCCGCGAAACTTTTGAACAGCACCGCTTTCCCTTCCATGACCGGAAGTGAAGCTTCAGGCCCGATATTACCGAGACCGAGAACGGCTGATCCGTCTGTTACGACTGCTACCATGTTCCCCTTCATTGTATAATCATATACTTTGTTTTTATCGTCATAAATCTCTTTACAAGGCTCAGCTACTCCGGGAGAGTAGGCAAGGCTTAAGTCATCTGCATTTCTGACTTCTACCTTTGCTTTTGATTCCAGCTTTCCTTGATTTACTTTGTGTAAATGTAACGCTTCTTCTCTTAATGACATTCTAAACACTCCTTTTAAGTACTTTGTTACATATTCTGCCGCATAGACTGGTACAATCGCTGGAGGTGAAAAATTTCAGAATCTTTAAATAAGATAGCACAATTGTTTCAATTGTATAACAAAACGATTATTGTTACCACTATTTTAACACGACGTTTTCGCGGCCCAGCAGCTCTTTTAAACGGTATAACGCCTGATGGTCCGCCTGAATATGAAAAGTATCCGGCAGCCTGATCGTCTGCTTGTCTTTTTCATAATAAAGATAAACGCCGGTTTCCCCTTTATGCTCCAGTAAAATACGCTTCATCTTTTCCAAAAACTCCTGATTGTGCCGGCTGCCTTCGATTTTGATGTAAACAGACGGCGCTCTGTCTGCCTCCGTCTGCTCAAGAAGAGAGGCGGATGACATGATGAATTGTGTCTTCTCCTGACGCTCTTCCATTTTTCCGGCGGCGAATAAAAGCGCGCCTTCCTTTAACAGCGGAGACAGCCTTCTATATTGGTCAGGAAACACGACGGCTTCCATTTCTCCCGTTTCATCGCTTAATGTGAGAAACGCCATATGCTGACCTGTCTTTGTCCGAATCGTTTTGATGCCCGCGAGCAAAGCGCCGATTGACAGCTGCCCCTTCGGCATCTGCCGCGCTGCTGTGATCGCTTGCGCCCCCCGTTTGTTCAGGAGATCCCTGAAAGCAGACAAAGGATGGCTTGAGAAATAAACACCGAGAGCTTCTTTTTCGAACCGAAGCTTGTCCACGAGCGGAAATTCCTCAGCCTCTACATATTTTGGCTTAATGGAGAACGATTCTTCCAAAAACAATCCCATTTGGTCATCGTCTGCACGAAAAAGTTCAGCGTGCTCTAAAGCCACATCAACGGAGGCCAGCAAGGCGGCGCGATTTTGATTGAATTCGTCCATGGCCCCAGAAAATATAAGGGCTTCGATGGTTTTCCGATTCACGCTTTTTGCGGGTACGCGAAAGCAGAAATCGAAAAGATCCTCGAACGGTTTATGTGTTCTTGCTTTATAAATATCTTTCACTGCCGAGACGCCTACGTTTTTAACGGCCCGCAAACTGTATCTGACGGCTCCGTTTTCCGGCGCAAACGGAAAACCGCTTTTGTTTATTGACGGCGGAAGGACTTGAATCCCGCTCCCCTTCGCTTCATGCAGATATTGCGATATTTTGTCCTCATTGCCGATGACGCTCGTCAACAGCCCGCACATAAAATATAACGGATAATGCGCTTTTAAATAGGCTAGCTGATAGCCGATCATGCTGTATGCGACAGCATGGCTTCTGTTGAATCCGTAGTTAGCGAATTTTACAATCAGATCGTAGACCTCGTTTGCAGTGACTACAGAATACTCCTTTTTTAAGCACCCTTCAACAAAATGGCTTCGCTCTCTGTCCAGAATGTCCTTTTGCTTTTTGCTGACAGCCCGTCTGAGCAGATCCGCTTCACCTAATGAAAACCCTGCCATGCGCGAGGCGATCATCATTATCTGCTCTTGATAGACGATGACGCCGTAAGTGTCACTGAGAATATTTCTTACGTCCTCGTGCGGCACTTCCACACGCGCGCGGCCGTGCTTCCGGTCGATAAATAACGGAATATTTTCCATCGGTCCCGGCCTGTAAAGCGCGTTAACCGCGACAATGTCTTCCAGTCTTGACGGCTTCAGGCGCTTCAGCACGTTTCTCATTCCTGATGATTCCAGCTGGAAAATACCCGTCGTATCACCGTTTGACAATAGCGAGAACGTTTTTTCATCCTGATAAGAAATCTCGGAAAAATCAATTTTCGTATTCGTCTCTTTTTCAATCATCGTTTTAATGGATTCAATAAGCGTCAAGTTGCGCAAACCTAAAAAGTCCATTTTTAAAAGACCGAGATCTTCCAAGTGATCCATCGCATACTGCGTTAAATACACGCCGTCATGCCCTTCTTGAAGAGGGACAACTTCAGAAAGCGGCTCTTTACTGAGAACGACCCCCGCCGCGTGTGTTGACGTGTGCCGCGGAAGACCTTCAATTTTCCTTGCGATCTGAAACACTTTATGAAGAACGGCGGATTCGGACAGCCTCCTGTTCAGCTGAGCGGACTGCCGCCTCGCTTCATCAAGCGTCATTCCCGGTTTTGACGGAATCAGGCGGGCAAGCTGGTCGGCTTCTTTCGGGCTGATTCCGAACACTCTCCCGGTATCCCTTAACGCCGCCTTTGCGGCCAATGTCCCGAAGGTGATAATCTGGGCGACGTGCATGGCCCCGTACTTATTTTGTACATACTGAATGACCTCATCCCTTCTCGTATCAGGGAAATCGATATCAATATCCGGCATGCTGATCCGCTCGGGATTAAGAAATCTCTCAAACAGCAGAGAATGTTTAAGCGGATCCACGTCGGTAATGAAAAGGGAGTAAGCGACAAGCGAGCCTGCCGCGGACCCTCTTCCCGGACCTGTCACAATGCCCTTTTCATGCGCGTACTTCATAAAGTCCCATACGATGAGAAAATAATCACTGAATTTCATGCGCCTGATGACGTCCAGCTCATATTCAAGCCGGCGGACAGCGCGCTCATCAGGAGTGCCGAAACGGAGGCGCAGCCCCTCATGACAGATCTCCGCCAAATAGTCATCGGCTGATTTGCCGTCCGGCGCCGGAAAAGACGGAAGCTGTGTCTGTCCGAGGCTGACATCGACCCGGCATTGCCGGGCGATACGCGCGGCTGCTTCAATCGCTTCCGGATGCCGCGTGTAAAGCTCTGCCATTTCTTCAGGCGCCCTCAAGTATAAGTCCGGCAGATTCCCGCTCTGATCCTCCCACTTCTCTCCGGCTTTAATAGCGCACAGACAGCGGTACGCATCTTGATCTTCTTTCTTGATATAACGGACATCCCCCGCAGCGCAGACAGCGATTTCCGTCTCGGCTGACAGGCGGAGAATCTCTTCTGATAACGTCTCATGTCCTTTAAACGGCTGATACCCTAAATAAAAACGGCCGTCTCCGAACAGCTCCCGGAATCCTTCGGCAGCCCGGACCGCTTCTTCAAACTTCCCGGCTTGAAGCAGGCTTTCAATGTAGCCGTTTTCACCGGGCGTAATGGCGATCAGCCCCTCATGATAGCTCTTCATCCATTTTCGCTTCATGCCGCCCTTTGCCATGGATTGCAGCGCACTTGAGATTTTCACCAGGTTCTGATATCCGGTGTTTGTCTCTGCTAAAAGAATGAGCGGATGTGCTTCAAGCTCCGTATCGTCCGTGTATATAGAAGCCGTCAGACCGATAATCGGCTTCATTCCGTTTGATTTGCATGCTTTATAAAACTCAATGGCGCCGTACATCACATTTTCGTCCGTCAGCGCCAATGATGAATATCCGAGTTCCTTCGCTTGTGTAACAAGCTCTTTTACAGAAGCGGCGCTGTTTAACAGACTGTAGCCGCTATGTACTTGCAGGTGAACAAAAGACAATGCCGCCACTCCTTTCCCATACGTTCATTTTGCCTTTCTACATTATAAGACGGGTTTTCTTAAGAAACAAATGTTCTTTTTTGACTCATCATCATACTTGTCCGTTTCGCTCAATATGATAGAAAAGTGAGGTGGTGTATATATGGATCAGGAAGCCGGATTTATGGCGAATTTCATCAGCAGTTATTTTATCGCCCTCGGTGTGTTGCTCGGCGGCGCGCTGATCGGCGGCCTCGGAGCTTATTTATCAGGCGAGCCTCCGCTGACGGCGATCACAAAATTGGCGAACAGGCTGAAGATCTGGGCACTTGTCGCGGCGATCGGGGGAACATTTGACGCGGTATACAGTTTCGAGCGGGGGCTGTTCGAAGGCAACACGCGCGACATCTTCAAACAGCTTCTTTTAATTATTTCAGCAATGGGCGGCGCGCAGACCGGCTGGCTGATCATTTCATGGCTGACCCAGGAGAATATGTCATCATGAGAATTCCCGAGTATTATAAAAAACCGGGATGGCAACGTTTTTTCGCGGGAATGATGTGCGGAGCTATCGTCAGCTGGCTGTTCTTTCTGTTTACATACGGAACGTTTCAGGAAGAACAAGTGACGTTAATTGAAAAGCAGCGTGAGCACGCGCGGGATTTAAAAAACCAAATCTCCATCTATCAGAAGGATCTTCATAAATTAAATGAGGATAATAAGCAAAGACTTCTCATCCAAAGTGTTGATGTGAAGCTGATCAATGGGGAAAAATACAGAATCGCCCAGCCTGACAAGATGAAATTTGAGGAACAAGTGAAAGATAATATTTCTGAAGTCATCACAAAAGATATTGAAAGCGTGTATAAAACAAAGGAGCTTTTAAAACGGACGATCGAAAACAAAATATACACCATAAATGAGAAGGAATTTAAAGCTGAAGTAAAGGAACTGACGATTTATACGAGATTGTCTGTCGAAATTCATATTTCTTTTGCGACGTAATTATGTCATTTTTAAAAATTTTCCATAGATCTGTCGCTTTTTTCTCCGCTTTTTTATAAACTGTAGATGAGACATTTTCAATGATTCTGAAGGGAGGAAGGGAAAATGGAGGTTTTTAGTGAACGACGCTTGGCAAAAGATCACGCAGCCCGAATCAGACAAGGCTATTCCGCATATGCAGAAACAGACACACTCGCTTCCCTCATAAAAAAAGAACTCCAAATCTGTAATCTCCGCGTCTACGAAGACCTGACTGATTTCGGCTGCTGGTTCATCCCCGTGACAGATGAACACTAAGAAAGAGGGTCTCCCCTCTACTTGTGTTCGTTACATACCTCTTCCAGATCAGCAAGAATCTGATCGGTTTCATCCCAGCTGAAGATGGATGCGCCGGCCGCAAGCGGATGTCCGCCGCCATTGTATTTCCGGGCAATTCCGTTGATGACCGGACCTTTTGAACGGAACCGGACTCTGATTTGATCGTCTTCTTCTACGAAAAACACCCAAGCGCGGATACCCGAAATATTTCCGAGTGTTCCGACAAGCTGCGACGCTTCAGAAGCGGTGGTTCCATATGTCTCCAAAATGTCTTTTTTAATGAACACGGAAGCGACGCCGTTTTCAGACAGTGACACATTTTGATAAATAAAGCCGTTAAGCTTCACCACATTTAATTTTGTTTCATACAATTGATTGAACAGCTCTGACGATGAAAATGGGAACTCAATGAGCTCTCCCGCGTATTTTAATGTCTTTTTTGTGGTGTTCGGGAATAAGAAACGCCCCGTATCACCGACGATACCCGCGTAGATCAGCTCAGCTGCTTTCGTATTCAGTTTCCAGCCGTGCTGCTTTCCTTCCAGGTACAGCTCATAGATCATTTCGCTTACGGAGCTTGCATTCGTATCGACCCATAACAGATCGCCATACGGATCTTCATTTGGATGGTGGTCTATTTTCATGAGCTTTGCGCCGGAATGGTAGCGCTGATCGTCGACCCTGCCTTGGTTTGCGG
The DNA here is from genome assembly GCF_018861275.1 of Bacillus sp. JNUCC-22. Classification (NCBI taxonomy): domain Bacteria; kingdom Bacillati; phylum Bacillota; class Bacilli; order Caryophanales; family Bacillaceae; genus Bacillus; species Bacillus sp. JNUCC-22. Next base: position 2,776,200 of record NZ_CP076408.1, read on the forward strand.
TGTCGCACACGATGACAAGAGCATCTTTATAGGTTTCGTCATCCACCTCATCGAGGGAATATAAAAAAGACAAGGACGGCTCAGGCTGTCCGACGGCAAAAATATTTTTTTCGGGATACGTTTCCCGCAGGATTTCCGTAAGGCCGCACTGTGAACCGTAGGCGTCCGGGTCAGGCCTCACATGTCTATGTAAGATAATGGTGTCATATAATGATATGGTTCTGATCAGTTCGGATTTCATCGCTTTCTCCTTTTCGTTTTTATTCATTTAATCATACTCTTTATCCATGGAAAAGGAAAATCTTTCAGCAACGGTATAAACGGTTTTGCAAACTCATATAATGGAGGATTTCATTTATGCTGGTTTTTGTTTTTCTCATCGGGCTTTCTGCCTGCTTTTACGTGTATTACAAAGTAAAAGGAATCCAGACGAAACGGGCGCTGGAAAAAGAATGTTTTTCGGCTAAATCAAGTATGGCATTAGGCGCGCTGGTGTTTTTGTACGGAGTAAACCAAATGATTCTGTTTCACTCCGTCCTGACCCTGGTCATCGGCGGCGTCTTCATTTTAATCGGAGCAGGCAGCACATGGGCCGGGTATAAAGCCTATAAGCATTATGAGCCCATCCACGCAAAGGAAGCGGAGAGGGACCACGCATAATGAATGCCAAGGGACCCGGGTGCGTCCCTTAACTTCTCTCCATCAGCTGCACCATGAGCATTGCTTTTGAAACGATGCCGCTCTGGCTTGACACTTCCACTTCCATTTTCCCGAATTTCCGGCCCGCCTCTAAAATGCGCGGTTTCACTTCAATGACCGACTCCATCTGTACGGGCTTCAGGAAGAAAATCGTAATGCTTTCAATGACCAGCTCGCCGCGTTTGCGGGAACGTAAAAATCGGCTGGCGGCCTGGGTTAAAATCGTCGTAAACACCCCGTAAGAAATCGTGCCGAGCTGATTGGTCATTTGCGGCGTGACTTCATATTGATAAACGGCCGGCGTTTTGTCATCTTCGTCTTCTTTAAATCCCCTTGAAACAATATCATCCAGCTTTTCCCCGACCTGAGGCTGCTTTTGAACCATTTGAAGCGCTTTTAAGACATCCTGGCGGCTGATCATTCCGATCAGTTTGTGATGCCCGTCTGTCACCGGAAGCACTTCAATTCCTTCCCAAACCATCATTTGAGCCGCTGAGGCGACAGATGTTTTCCCGATCACCGTGACAGGGTTTTTGGTCATTACTTTTTCAATCGGAACTGACCGGTCATGCCCCGCGATATCTTTCGATGTGAGGATTCCGTGGATTTTCATCTGCTGATCGATCACCGGGAAGCGGCCGTGTCCGGTTTCATAGTTTTTTTCGTACCATTTCTCCAGCTTATCCTTAGGGGACAGCGTCACTGTCCGATCTGCGGGCGTCAAAATGTCTTCCACGAGCACAATCTCTTTTTTTATGAGCTGATCATAGATCGCCCGGTTGATCATCGCGGCTACCGTAAAGGTATCGTAGCTCGTGGAGAGAATCGGAAGCTCAAGCATATCGGCCAGCTCGATAATGCTGTCGTCGGTATTAAACCCTCCCGTTACCAAAACAGCCGCGCCCGCTTCAAGCGCCTGGCGGTGGGCGTTGATTCGGTTCCCGACGATTAACAAGTTCCCCGCCGCCGTATAACGCATCATCGCGTCAAGCTCCATCGCGCCGATCACAAACTTATTCAACGTTTTATGCAGACCGGCTTTTCCGCCGAGCACCTGGCCGTCTATCACATTGACGACCTCGGCGTATGTCAGCTTTTCAATATTTTCTTTTTTCTTCTGTTCAATCCGGATGGTCCCCACACGTTCAATAGTGGAAACGAATCCTTTGTTTTCGGCTTCCTTAATGGCTCTGTAAGCCGTTCCTTCACTGACTTTCATTTCTTTCGCAATTCTTCTGACCGAAATTTTTTCACCGACAGGAAGCGAATCTATGTATGATAGGATTTGTTCATGCTTTGTTGCCAAGCGTTTCACCTCTAAGGACAGTCTTCTGCTTTTATTATAAGGGTACGGGGGATTCATTCGCAATGAGACGCCCGAAAAAAGGCGGCATCACAAAAAGACCTTCTGAATGCTTGATTCAGAAGGTCTTTGACACATATGTCAGGCAAGCTCAATGGTCTCGCCGACCGCCATGACTTTGCCGACGCCTCCGGGCAGACTTTCGGCGAAAGCGTCAGGGTCCTGTTCAATGACGGGGAATGTATTGTAATGGACGGGAACGACCTGTTTCGCTCTCAGCCACTCAGCCGCGAGTTTCGCATCTTCAGGGCCCATGGTGAAGTTATCACCGATCGGCAGAAACGCCAGGTCAATGTGATTCAGTTCCCCGATCAGTTTCATATCAGAGAACAGCGCCGTGTCCCCGGCGTGGAAAATCGTTTTGCCGTCAATCGTCAATAAAATCCCAGCCGGCATCCCCGTGTACGTAATGGTTTTGTTTTCTTCATCAGTGACCGCCGATCCGTGGAATGCCTGTGTCAGTTTCACTTTGCCGAAATCAAATTGGCGCGCCCCTCCGATATGCATCGGGTGGACCTTTAAACCTTTAAAGCCGAGATAAACGGCCAGCTCGTTCGGCGCAATAACGAGCGCATCGTTTTGTTTAGCGATCTGCTCTGTATCTCCGACATGGTCATTGTGTCCGTGAGTAAGCAGGATGACATCCGCTTTCACTTCTTCCGGTTTCAAATTTGTCAGACTGTTTCCGGTCAGAAACGGATCAAAAATAATGTTATGGGTTTTCGTTTCCACTTGAATGACAGAATGTCCGTGATAAGTCACTTTCATCGTTTTCACCTCATAAAAAATTAATATTTATCAAGTTCCCTTTTTGACAAACGAAAAAACTTACAGGGATTGATGCCTGTTAATCACATTCAGCCCGCCTGTTGCTTCAATGACCGTTCCGGTTACAAGATCGGAATCATCTTCACATAAAAAGGCGATGATTCTCGCAATGTCCTCTCCGGTTCCGGACCTGCCGATCGGCGTCTTTTCTTTGCCGATTTTCCGTCTTGCTTCCTCTATAGACGCTTCTTTCATATCTCCTACAATATCACCCGGGCAGACCATATTGGCCGTAATGCCTGATTCAGCTTCTTCAATCGCAATGGTTTTCGTTAACGAAGCCAATCCGACTTTAGCCGCTCCGAAAGCGGAACGGTGAAGCCAGCCGGGGGCATGGTCCGCTCCTTGAAAACCGTATGTAATAATCCGGCCGAACCGCTGCTGTCTCATGACCGGGATAACCGCTTTAAACAGATGGAAAACGGCGCTTAAATTCCCTTCAAGCATGTCATACCAATCGTCATCGGAGTAATCGGCAAGCTTTTTGCGCTCAAATATGTACGGCCCGGCATTGTTAATCAGTATGTCAATCCTTCCAAACCGCTGAAGGGCTGCATCGGCGATCCGCATGAGATCTTCTTTCCGGGTTACATCGCCCTTAACGAATTGCAATCTGTCATGGCACCCGGGATAATCCGCCTTCAGACAGGCGACCGCTTCTTCGTCTTGTCTGTAATTCACTGTGACAGAAAAGCCTTTTTCCAGAAGCATTTCAGTCACTTTTCGGCCCAATCCCTTTGTACCGGCAGTGATTAGAGCATGTCGCACATTGAATACCCTCCCCAGGCAACGTTGCCGCTTCAATAAAATCAAGACGTTTCTCCCTCTACTTTACTATAAACAAACGGCAATATCACTTTTTTGCACTTCGTCCGCACGAAAAAAAAGCCGTCTTTACAGACAGCTTAATTTTCTGAAGGAGCAGAGGCTTCCTCCATGCCGACATAACCGCTTTCGTATGCCTCTGAGATGAGCCTGGCCGTTTCTTCACTTTCTTTTTCATCATAGATGTAACGGTCTTGTTCTTTGCGCATTCCTTCTACCTCCCATCTTTATAGATGTAGGGTGTCTGATATGACGGGAAAATATGAAGGAAATTTCAGCAAATTAAATGCCGGCGCAGGCTTTTGCTTTTACGAGCGCCTGTTCTACCTGCTGAAAACCCGTTCCGCCGGCGCTCATTCTTTTTTCAACCGCATGATGCGGATCGAGCACGGTATAGATGTCTTCTTCAAAGAGACTGCTGGCTTGAAGGAATTCTTCAAATGCCATATCACTTAAATAGATTCCTTTTTCAATGCAGCTGTACACAAGCTTGCCGACCACTTCATGCGCTTCTCTGAACGGCATGCCTTTTTTAGCTAAATAATCGGCAAGTTCCGTCGCGTTTGAAAAATCTTGTTTTGTCGCTTGTTTCATGATGTCTTTGTTTACTTTCATCGTTTCAATCATGCCCGTGAAAATCTGAAGGCTTCCTTCAACGGTTTTCACCGTGTCAAACATGCCTTCTTTATCTTCCTGCAGGTCTTTGTTGTAAGCGAGCGGGAGCCCTTTCATAATCGTGAAAAGCCCCATCATATCACCGTATACGCGTCCGGTTTTACCGCGGATCAGCTCCGCCATGTCGGGGTTTTTCTTCTGCGGCATCATGCTGCTTCCCGTCGCATACGTATCATCCAGTTCAATGAACCTGAATTCCTGCGAGCACCATAGAATGATTTCTTCTGATAAACGCGAAAGGTGCATCATCAGCATGCTGCTGCCGCTTAAAAACTCGAGAATAAAATCTCTGTCACTGACTCCGTCAAGACTGTTCTCATAAATGGAGTCAAAACCGAGCAGCTCCGCCGAATAGTTACGGTCTATCGGAAACGTGGTTCCGGCAAGCGCCCCGCATCCGAGCGGCGATATGTTAATCCGCTTCATAGCATCGCGAAAACGCTCTTTATCCCGTTCAAGCATCCAAAAATAAGCAAGCAGATGGTGGGCGAAAGAAATCGGCTGAGCCCGCTGCAAATGGGTGTACCCCGGCAGAATGGTCTCGACATTGGCCTCCGCTTTTTCGATCAGCGCTTTTTGGAACTGTTCAATCAGCACGATGATATGTGAGACATGATCTTTCAAATACAAATGCATGTCGGTCGCCACCTGGTCATTCCGGCTTCTGCCGGTATGGAGCTTGCCGCCCAGCGGTCCAATTTCTTCGATCAGCATTTTTTCAATATTCAAATGGATATCTTCATAATCAACAGAGAATTCAAGCGTTCCTTCATCTGCTTTTTGCAGGAGGGTCTGCAGCCCCTGTCGGATGGCGCCTTCTTCTTCTTCCGTCAGAATGCCGCATTTTTTCAGCATTGCCGCATGAGCGAGAGACCCTGTAATATCCTCTTTGACTAAGTTTTGGTCGAATGTGATGGATGCGCCGAACTCATCGACCCACTTTTCCGGTGTTTTTTGAAAACGGCCTCCCCAAAGCTTCTTCATGCTTCAATCTGCTCCTTCTTTTTCACAATGCTGTTTACTTTTGTCGGCAGCCCCCAAAGCTCAATGAAACCGATTGCCGCGTGATGGTCAAAAGCATCGTCTTTTGTATATGTCGCAAGTTTTTCATCGTAGAGTGAATATTCCGACTTACGTCCTTCTACAATGGCATGGCCTTTAAACAGCTTGACGCGCACGACGCCGGTGACGTGTTTTTGGGTTTCTTTCAAGAATGCAAGCAGCGCGTCTTTTAACGGCGAGAACCATAAACCGTTATAGATGATTTCAGACAGTTTTTGTTCAATTGCCGGTTTGAAATGGGCCACTTCTTTCACTAAAGTCAGATCCTCAAGTTCTTTGTGAGCCGTAATCAAAGTCATGGCGCCCGGGCACTCATAAACTTCACGGGACTTAATGCCGACCAGGCGGTTTTCCACATGGTCAATCCGGCCGATGCCGTGTTTTCCGGCAGTCTCGTTCAGCTTGAGAATTAAATCAGCGAGCGGGTAGGTTACGCCGTCGATTGAAACCGGAACACCGGCTTCAAATGCGATTTCGATGATTTCCGGAACGTCCGGCGTGTTTTCAAGAGATGCTGTCAGGTCATATGCCCCTTCAGGCGGCGCCGCCCACGGGTCTTCTAATATACCGCATTCATTGGCGCGTCCCCATAGGTTCTGGTCGATGGAATACGGGCTGTCAAGATTGATCGGAATCGGTATGCCGCGGCTTGCGGCATATTCAATTTCTTCTTCACGCGACCATTGCCACTCACGGACCGGAGCAATGACCTCCAGATCAGGATTTAATGATTTAATGGATACTTCGAAACGCACCTGATCGTTGCCTTTTCCCGTGCAGCCGTGCGCTACGGCCACCGCGTTTTCCTTTTCCGCGACTTCAACGAGTTTTTTCGCGATCAACGGACGGGATAGTGCAGATACGAGCGGATACTTGCCTTCATACATTGTATGGGCCTGCATAGAAATGAGCGCGTACTCCCGGGCGAATTCTTCTTTCGCATCAATCACATAGGAATTTACGGCGCCTACTTCCAGCGCTTTTTGCTGAACGAATGCCAAATCCTTTCCTTCCCCTACGTCTAAGCAGCAGGCAACAACATCGTATCCCTGTTCTTGCAGCCATTTTATCGCTACAGAAGTATCAAGACCTCCTGAGTATGCCAATACAACCTTTTTTTGTTCTGCCATGTTAAAAGCTCCCTTTTGTATAAAAATTAGTTTTAATTAATAAAAATGCATCTTGTATGTATACACTGTAACAAGTAAATTCTGTTTTTTCAAGCCTTTTATAAAAAAAACCCCACCCAATTTTTTGAGCGGAGCAGAGCCTTTTTATACATTTATAAATCTTTTCGGATTTCCCGGAGCACATGAGGCAGTTCAGGAATAATCAGTTTACTCATTGCAAGCTTTACGGCGCCTGAGGAGCCGGGCGTGCAGAAGACTGCGGTATTTTGGATCACACCCGCTGCCGCTCTGGACAAAATGGCGGCGGAACCGATGTCCTCCGTATAGCTCAGCATGCGGAACAGCTCGCCGAATCCCGGAAGTTCTTTTGAAAACAGCGGCGTGACCGCTTCAATTGTGACATCCCTTACGGCAATGCCCGTCCCTCCGTTTAACAGCACCGCATCTGTATATTCATCCATACAGCCGGATAAAACGGCTTTCTGCAATTCATCTTTTTCATCTTTAACAATGTCATAAGCGACCGTTTCAAATCCCGCTTCCCTGAGGAAGTCCATCATGACGCGCCCACTCTTGTCGGTTTCTTTCGTTCTCGTGTCGCTGACTGTAATCACCTTGCAGCGCACGGCTGACGGGGCTTCTTGTTTATGTTCATGCACACTCATTGCTTCACCTCATCGTTTATGTAATAAACATATCGTAACGTTTGATTCTGGGGCATTCAATAAAAAAGCACACCCTAAAAGGATGTGCTTTTTTTGATCATTACTGTGCAAGGCGGACAACGTCGCGTGCGATCATGACCTCTTCGTCAGTCGGAATGATCATGACTTTGACAGGAGAGTGAGGGTAGCTGATAAACGCTTCCTCGCCGCGCACGTTGTTCAGCGCAGGATCCCAATATACACCCATGAATTCTAAGCCGCGAAGCACGCGTTCTCTGACTTCAACGCTGTTTTCACCGATACCCGCAGTGAAAATAATCGCGTCAACGCCGCTCATTCTCGCAGCGTAAGAACCGATGTATTTATGGATTCTGCTTGCAAACACTTCAAGAGCCGTTTCCGCTCTTTCGTTTCCTTCTTTTGAAGCTTCTACGATATCGCGAAGGTCGCTGGAGAAACCGGATACGCCAAGCAGTCCGCTCTTTTTATTTAACGTATTTAATACTTCATCTGCCGTCTGATCCGTTTTTTCCATAATGTACGGAATCAATGCAGGGTCGATGTTTCCTGAACGTGTTCCCATCGCGACACCCGCAAGCGGTGTGAAGCCCATTGACGTATCAATGGATTTTCCGCCTTCTACCGCCGCGATACTTGCGCCGTTACCGAGGTGACAGGAAATCAGACGCAAATCTTCAAGCGGGCGGCCGAGAAGCTCAGCTGCGCGCTGTGTCACGTATTTATGAGATGTGCCGTGGAAACCGTATTTGCGAATGCCGTATTTCTCGTAGTATTCGTACGGTAGGCTGTACAGGTAGGATTGTTCAGGCATCGTTTGGTGGAACGCCGTATCAAACACTGCAACCGCAGGCACATTCGGAAGCACTTCTTTAAAGGCTTTAATGCCGACGATGTTAGCCGGGTTGTGAAGCGGCGCTAGTTCTGAAATCTCTTCAATCTCACGGATTGTTTCATCCGTAAGCAAAACAGAATCGCTGAATTTTTCTCCGCCGTGAACCACACGGTGGCCGATTCCGTCAATTTCATTTAGATCCTTTATAATACCGAATTCAGTCAGCTTGTGAAGCAGCATCTTCACCGCAACCGCATGATCCGGAATATCTGTCACTTCTGTATTTTTTTCGCCGTTAACAGAGATTGTGAAAACGCTGTCGGCGATACCGATCCGTTCTACTAAACCTTTTGTTAGCACCTTTTCTGAAGGCATTTCGAATAACTGAAATTTTAAAGATGAGCTTCCTGCGTTAATTGCAATAATTTTAGACATAAATGACGCTCCTATCAAAATTCTTCTTCGTTTGTTCGTTCTTTTTTCCCAGACCATAACTGCAGTCCAAAAAATATCTGACTTTTCCATTTAAACATTGTCAACTCAGCATTTCAAGTCAACATCCACATTGGTACCGCTTACAATATGAAGTCGATATTTTCTGATAAATTTCATTTGTGCCAAATGGACGGCACGGTCTTACGGAATGTTATTTTCTTTCCTTAATTTGTGTTATCGTCCTGATTCCCATTCATTTTAAAAAGCAAAAGCAGCGCGGGATTTTGCATCTCACACTGCTTTTTCGCCATTATTTTTCTTTTTGAATCCATTGATCCAATTTTGCCGTCATCTCCCGCATCGCCTGCTGGTTCGCAAAAGAAGGAAGATTCGCCAAAAGCGCTTGTTTCGGTGGCTTTGCGTCTTCGCCTTTTTTCTGCAAGATTAAAATGCTCTTTGCCTGCGCTTCGTCTTTAAACATAGTAGCCGGCAGCTGAAGAAGGGCGTTGATATACACTTTTTCCGCAAAAAACCGCTTCAGTTTATCGCTTTGCGCGCTGTCAAACAGATGGTTCGGAATCATAAAAAATAAGTATCCGCCCGGTTTTGTATGTTTGACGCTCTGCTCAATAAATAAGTGGTGAGCGAAAGAGTGGCCTTCATCCGCTTTCAGCTCAAACGCTTCAGCGCCTTCGTCATTCGGATAGTAGCCGACCGGCAAATCGCAGATGACCGCATCGGCCGGTTCGATAAATAACGGCTGAAGACTGTCCTGGCAGAACAGCTCCATTTCTTTTTCCTGCAGATTCGCCTGAGCATAAGCGATCTTCAGAAGGACATCGTCGATTTCAATGCCGAAGCTTTTTGCCGCTTTGTCAGAAAGCTGGTTTGCCGCGGTCAGCAGAAGATTTCCGGTGCCGCAGGCGGGGTCCAGCAATGTCAGGCCTTTTCGGCCGCCCGTAAATTTATTCACGAGGTAACTGATGAAAATGCCGATCGTATCAGGCGTCATCTGTCTGTTCGGATGGGACTTATCTTTCAGCCCTTTTAAAATGGCGAGCTGGAACGCCTTGCGGATCCATTCATGCTCCCACTTTCTGAAGTCTGCTTTCGCGAGCAGGCTGTTAAGCTCGCCGGTTTGCTTTTCCTGAAGCGGAAGCTGGTCGGCCTTTTCAAGAAAATACATTTCTCCCGCTTCCGCAAGCCCCTCAATATAAGAAATCTGAAGGCCTTCTGCTATCACTTGGGCGGCTTCATCTAAAAGTTCATAAATCTGACCGACATGGTCGTGTTGCATGCTGTTTCCTCCTTGCCATGAAAAGAGCTCCGCGGCAGCACCCGGAGCTCTTTTTCTCTCTTTACTTGATTAACGCTTTTGCAGCTTCGATAGGCTTTTCATAATTCGGGTGGTTTGTCGCTTCGCTTACGTATTCCGCGTAAACGACTTTTCCGTCCTGATCAAGGACAAATACGGAACGTGCCAAAAGACGAAGTTCTTTGATGTGAACACCGAATGCTTCACCAAATGACATCTCTTTATGATCCGATAATGTTTCCACTTTATCAATTCCGTTCGCTCCGCACCAGCGCGCTTGTGCAAACGGAAGGTCGGCGCTGATTGTATAAACGTTCACATCACCGAGTTTTGCGGCTTCTTCGTTGAAGCGGCGTGTCTGCGCGTCACATACGCCTGTGTCAATGGAAGGAATAACGGATATGATCGTTACTTTCCCTTTCATATCTGCTAATGTCTTCTCTTCTAATCCGTTTGTCAGAACCGTGAAGTCAGGAGCTTGGTCCCCCGGTTTCACTTCTTGTCCGATCAGCGTCACGGCTCCGCCTTTAAATGTAATTTCAGCCATTCTGATTCCTCCCTTTATATGTATAGCTCTATCATAGTCGAGTTTTATGCAAACTGCAAAGGTTATGCCGCATCGTAAAAAAAGCTAACTGCGGGCGGCAGTTAACTTTTCTGTTATAAATCGATATCCGTTCTTTTTTGGTTCCGGCCTTTTTCATTCTTTTTAAACATATGCTGGATGCGTTCAATCGTTTGAGGCGCGGAGTCTAACAGTTTATCAATCAGGTGGGTGTTTTCGTCTAAATGAAGCATGCGCACGCCGTTTGTTCCGACAATCAGAAACGCAATCGGCGTAATGGATACTCCGCCGCCGCTTCCGCCGCCGAACGGGAGCTTCTGCTCTTTTCTTTCATCATCATCGGTTCTTTTTTCAGCCGGCTTTCCTCCAAACTCGCTTCCGCCCGCCGCAAATCCGAAGCCGACCTTTGAAACCGTTAAGATTACGCTGCCGTCAGGCGTTTCAACAGGATCGCCGATGATTGTATTCACGTCAATCATTTCTTTTAAATTTTCCATAGCGGTTTTCATTAAACCTTGAATGGGATGGTCTGCCATATGCGCTCCTCCTTAAACTGATGAATCATTCTTTGAAGCAACCGGAACCGGCTGTTTCTTTCGTATGATAGAAAGTCCGTTCCGCCCGTATTTGAGCAATTTGAAAGCTGCACCTATAAGATGTCCAAAACGAAAAAAGAATATACACTGCAAATGCGTCTTGGATGCAGGCACTTGAAAAGACGGAATGACTTCGCACACCGGTTTATGTATGAAACGCAGATGATCATACAGCATCGCCGTAAGTCCTCCCTTTACGGCCCACAATCCGCCGGCGGCGATTCCAGTAACGGCGGCGTCCTTTATTCCGATAACCGTCACCCATTCGAACTTCGTAACACGGACTCCCGCAAGAAATGAAGCGACGATTTGGCGCATCTGAAAGACTTGGTGCAGAATCATTTCTATTCTGTGAATGCTCTGTTTGACATCTTCATATGTGATTTTTTTCTTCTCTTTTTTCTGACCTTTCATTTCTGATTTTGTGTCCTGTTTGACATCAATTGACGCGTCTTCGCTGTTTACTTTAATGACGGGCAGCGTTTTTTTAATACGGATCAGCCCGTATAAGGCCGAGATTTTAAACGTCAGTTTGTCGTTATCTTTATCGTGAAGATATTCGAAAGTCAGGTGGATTTTCATCCTCATGAGCAGCCAGGCTAAAATGAGAATGAGAATAACAGCTGCTGCGGCATATCCCATAAGCTTCACTTCCTTAGCAGCATTATCGCCAAAACCAAAAAAAATAAACCCGGACGTTTATTCCGGGTTTACTGCTTTTATTTGCGGTACAGCGCTTCGTGAATCACCGTTGTGTCGGCGATCAGATCATGAATGCCCTGCTTTTTGGGCGTAAACGCAATGACGATATAGAGAATCCAGATTTTATCGATATAACGCCCCACCGCTTCTCTGAAAATGACGGTGCTCCAAGTCAGCGGCTTTCCGGGCGTCAAAGAAGTGACCTTTAACCCGAAGACCATCTTGCCGAGTGTCTGATGAAACCATTTCGTCATGAACACAAAATAGGCGAGGTAGACGATCAGGGTTGTGACGGAATAAGCTGAGATTGTAAACATTCCGCTTGTTGCCGGGAGCTTCATCAGCGTGAAAATCGGTGAAACGATGAGATGGTTAAGTCCCCAGACCACCAGCCAATCAAGAAGAAACGCCCAAAACCTGATCCAAAAGCCCGCATATGCCTGCTCGGGCGCCCTCTGTTGTTCGGCTTCCTCTTCTTTGCCGTGAAAGCCTTCGTAAGTCGCGTCCATTCTTTCTTCCCCCCTACTTTGCATAGAGATACATCATCCGCGGCGAACCGGATTGCGAAATGAGTTCTTTCATATTCAGAAAATCAATTTCGCTTTTAAACATTTTCGCTGCGCTCATGGAAAAGAGCGAGCCTAATCCGAATCCTTCCTCGTATGTGATGACTGAAGCGTTTTTCATATTTTTATGGTCCTTTTTCATCGCGCTGATCGTATCATCGTAAAAACCGAGCTCATCAACGAGGCCGATTTTTTTCGCTTGTCTGCCGTCGTAAACACGGCCGTCGGCAATTTTTTTCACATCCGCTTTTGACATGTGCCGGCCTTTTGAAATGACATTGACAAATCCTTCATAAGAATCGTTGACCATTGTCTGCATGATCTTTCTTTCTTCCTTCGTCATGTCGCGGGTCGGGGACATGATGTCTTTATGCGCGCCGCTTTTAATGGTTTCAAACTTGATGCCGAGTTCATCGGCGAGCTTGGAATAATTGACGCTTTCCATGATGACGCCCAGTGAACCCGTGAGCGTTTCCGGTGAAGCATAGATTTTATCGGCGGCCGTTGAAATATAGTAGCCTCCCGATGCCGCCATGGAGCCCATGGATACATAAATCGGTTTCTTCGTTTCTTTCTTTAGTTCTTCCAGTTTTTTATGTATTTCCGCGCTTTCGTACACGCCTCCGCCGGGGGAATTGATTTTCAGCACAATTCCTTTGACGCTTTTGTCTTCTTTCGCACGCTCAACCTGTTTTAAAAATGATCTGTGATCATACCCGCCTGAGCTGAGCAGGCCAGCGGACCCGCCGTTATCCTCAATCGTGCCGTCCACTTCAAGCACGGCGATTTTACTGCCGGGGCTGCCCTTATCCAGCGTCACTTCCTCTGTGTCATCTGTCAGTGATGCAAAGTCAGACCCTGTATCCCCGATATTCTTCAGCACCCCGACGGTCACACTTGCAATGACTGATACGCCGAAAATGCCGAGCGCGATGACGAGCGCAATCCATCTTTTTGCATTCATTTGTTCTCCTCCTTTTCTGTCAATATTCGTACGTTCCCCCGTAAAAAAAGATTCATTTTTTTCATGAAGCGCTTTCCCTTAACGGATAAACAGGAAACATGTTACACTATTGCCACAGGTATTTTAACACAATACCTGCTGGGAGAAAAACGTAAATATGACAGCAAAGGGGAATGGGGATATGACCGATCTTCGCCGCAATGTTTATTTTTTTCACAAACAAAACAACGAAACAAAAGAACAAGTCAGCTCTTTGAAGCAGCTTGCTGAATCGCACGGTTTTACAGTTGCGGCTCAACCGGAGGATGCCGGAATTATCGCCAGCGTCGGCAGCGACGGCTCATTTCTGCAAGCCGTCAGAAAAACCGGATTCCGTGATGACTGCCTGTATGTCGGCATCGCTAAAAAAGGGAAAGCCCATTTGTACTGTGATTTTCACAGCGATGAACCTGAAAAAATGGCGGCCAGCATGACCGCGGAACAGCTTGAGGTCAGAAAATACCCGCTCATTCACGTAACGGTGGACGGCAGCAATCATTTTCACTGTTTAAACGAGGTTTCCATCCGTTCAAGCATTATTAAAACGTTTGTGATGGATGTGTTAATTGATGATCTTCATTTTGAGACGTTCAGAGGAGACGGGATGATCATTTCCACCCCGACGGGCAGCACTGCCTACAATAAATCTGTTTCAGGCGCCGTTGTTGATCCTTTGATTTCCTGCATGCAGGTATCCGAACTGGCGTCGTTGAACAACAACACATACCGTACACTCGGATCTCCGTTTATTTTAAGCTCAGACCGGAAGCTGACACTGCAGGTGGTGCAAGACGGCAATGAGCATCCGATTATCGGGCTTGATAATGAAGCGCTCAGCACGCGGAATGTCAAAAAGGTTGAGATTAGACTATCCGATAAAAAAATCAAAACGGTGAAACTGAAAGACAACTCTTTCTGGGAAAAAGTAAAACGATCATTTTTATCATAAAAAAAGAGGACGGGCATCACTGCCTGTCCTCTTTTTCATATACGATACGGCCGCCGACGACGGTTTTGACAGCTTCCAATTCATGAAGCTTTTTCGGGTCCGTCCTGAACGGATCACCGCTGAGTACGGTAAAGTCGGCATCATAGCCGGGGGCGATCCGTCCGCGGCTATGTTCTTTACGGATGATGGCCGCGCTTCCCTCCGTGTAAAGCTGAATGGCTTCGTACACGGTCAGACACTCTTTTTCATAATAGGCCGGACCTTCCGGGTGCTGCTTGCTCGTACGGAGCACAGCCGATTGAATGCCCAGAAGCGGATCGACCGGCTCAATCGGGGCATCTGAACCTCCGGCGCACAGCAGCCCTTTTGACAGCAGTGTTTTCCAGGCGAAAGCCGTTTTCATCCGCTCTTCTCCGAGCCTGTCAATCACCCACGGAAAATCACTGGCCACAAAATGCGGCTGAAGATCAAGTCCGATCGGCAGCCGGGCGGCTCTTTCAATCAATCCGTCATCTAATACTTGCGCATGAATGAGCCTATCTAGCTGTCCGGGCTTTGCCGGGTATCTTTCGATAACATCCAGCACCTTTTCAAATGCAAGGTCGCCAATCGCGTGCACGGCGATCTCCAACCCTTTCTCTCTCGCTTTATAAACAAGAGCGGCAAGGATTTCGTCATCATGCACCTGAACGCCGGAAACTGACGGATCATCATGATAAGGCTTTTTCAATAGAGCGGTTCTGCCTCCGAGCGCGCCGTCAGCAAAAATTTTCATCGCTCCGTATTCCAGATAAGGTCCGGTCGATTTATCCAGAGCGCTCCAGCTGTCGACGGCTTCGTGATGTACGAGCAGATGGGCGCGAAAAGGATAAAGGCCGCTGCCGGTTAATGACTCGTACGCGGCAACGGGAACGGACGCGTCTCCGTAGTATGCCAGGTCTTCTGAATGCCCGCCGGTCAGGCCTTTTGACCAGCAGTCCGTAATCGCCGTTTGAAGCGCGCGTTTGACATAGTGAAGTGAGACGGGCGGCAGGGCCTGTGTCACAAGCTCTTGGGCTTTATCCAGCAGGAGGCCTGTCGGACCGGTGCCGTCCCGGACGATAATCCCGCCGTTTGGATCAGGTGTTTCGTTTGTAATTCCCGCCGCGCGCAATGCGGCCGAATTAACCGCCGCGGCGTGCCGGCATACCCGCTTCAGCAGGACGGGGCGGTCGGGAAAGAGCGGGTCAAGGTCATGCTTGGTGACGTAATCCGGCTGTTCAAACAGATTTTCATCCCAGCCTTCGCCGATCAGCCATTCGCCATCTTCCAATTCACGCTCTGCTTCTTTTGCGGCCCGCAGTATCGCTTCTTTTGACGTCAGCTGCGACAAATCGAGGCGAAGCTGTTTTTCCCCGTGTCCGATTAAATGCATATGACTGTCCGTAAACCCCGGGAACATGACAGCCCCATGTAAATCGATTTCCTCCGTATCAGGCGAACCGTATGTTCCTTGGAGCTCCCGGAAGCTGCCCGTCTGCCTGACGACGCCTTCTTCGGTATAAATGGCTTCAGTGACATGATTCTTGTCCAGCATTGTATAGATGGTGCCGCCGTGCCAAATCGCTTTCATCCCCGCTCACCCTTTATCCTGTATTATGCTTTTTTATCAGCCTTCAGCCGTTCTTCACGCTGTCTCAGCTCCACACGTCTGATTTTTGCGGACGCCGTTTTCGGCAGGCTTTCGACAAACTCAATTTCTCTCGGATATTTGTAAGGCGCCGTAATCGTTTTTACGTGGTTTTGCAGTTCTTTGACAAGTTCATCACTGCGCTTTTCATCGTCTTGTAAAACGACATAGGCTTTTACGATTGAACCTCTGATTTCATCCGGGCTCGCCACGACGGCACATTCTTTCACTTCCGGATGCTTCACGAGCGCGTCCTCTACTTCAAAAGGCCCGATTGTATATCCGGAGCTGACGATGATGTCATCATTGCGGCTCTCAAACCAAAAGTAGCCGTCCTCATCTTTTTTCGCGCGGTCTCCTGTAAGAAAGTAATCTCCGCGAATCTGCTTTTTCGTTCTTTCGGGATCTTTATAATATTCCTTGAATAAGGCCGGTGTGCTCAAATGCACGGCGATATCGCCCGTTTCGCCAGTTTCGCATATTTCGCCTTTATCGTTTATAATCTCCACTTGATTTCCAGGGGTCGGTTTGCCCATGCTTCCCGGCTTAATATCCATATCCTTCAGGACGCCGACTAACAGGGTGCTCTCCGTTTGGCCGTATCCGTCTCTCACTTTAATGCCGAAATGCTTTCGGAATACGTCAATGACTTCCCGGTTTAATGGCTCACCCGCAGAAACTGCGCTGTGAAGGCCAGAAAGGTCATATTTGTCTAACTCCTCCACTTTTGCCATCAGGCGGTATTCCGTCGGGGTACAGCAGAAGACATTTACTTGATGGCGCTCCAGCAGCTCTAAATACGTCTTGGCGTTGAATCTGCCGTGATAAATGACTCCTGTCGCGCCGCTTCCCAGAATTGCGAGCAGCGGGCTCCACACCCATTTCTGCCAGCCGGGCGCCGCGGTGGCCCACACTGTATCGTCTTCAGAAATATCCAGCCATGCACCGGCTGATGTTTTTAAATGGGCAAAGGCCCAGCCGTGTGTATGTACAACGCCTTTAGGCTGGCCGGTCGTGCCTGAAGTATAGGACAAAAACGCCATGTCTTCTCTTGTTGTATCAGCTGTTTGAAAACTGTCTCCATCCGCTTCAATCGTTAGGAGGTTTTTCCAGCCGGCATCATTTTCACCGATTGACAATGTCACCAGCTGTTCGGTATTCACCTCGTCAAACGCGTTTATAAATGAAGGATAAACGATAGCGCCTTTCACTTCGGCGTGTTTGATCCGGTATTCAAGGTCTTTGGCGCGCAGCATTTCCGAGCAAGGAATGACGACCATCCCCGCTTTTAAGATCGCTAAATAAACGGCATACGCTTCAAGCACTCTCGGAACCATGACAATCAGCTTATCGCCTTTTTCAAATCCGAGACCTTTCAGACGGGCTCCGATTTTATTCGTTTCTTCCATCAATTTTTCATACGTCCAGACTTTCTTGCCGCCTGTTTGATCTTCCCAAATAAGCGCGTTCTTCTCTTTGGAACGGCTGAACTTTTCGATTTCATTTACAAGGTTATAGTTCTTTGGGGCGATTAAATCTTCTCGTTTTAACACGAACAACTCCTCACTTTCTTTCCCCATTATACATAAACATAGGCCATTACAATAAAAATATGCATAAATTGCTTCCCGCCTTCTATCTATTCCCATGAAAAAAGAGCGGGGAATTCCCCGCTCTCTTAGCCATTATGTGAAGTTGTGATTAAAACTGCTGCTGGCTGCTTCCGCCCATGCTTTGCTGAGCAAAAGAGACAAGACGTTTTGTGATTTCTCCACCGACAGAACCGTTGGCGCGAGAAGTTGTTTCCGGTCCAAGGTTTACACCGAATTCAGAAGCGATTTCATACTTCATTTGGTCGATAGCTTGAGCAGCGCCTGGCACTAAAAGCTGGTTGCTGTTTCCGCTGTTTGATTGTTGTGACATGTGTATCACCTCCTTGTGAGTATAGAATGTGATAAAACACATGTCTTCATTCAAAAAAACTTTGGTAATTGTATACAGTTTTAAAACAGGCCGGCAAACTTATCGTGAGCTTCCTGCTCCGAGTAAACAGTGATGGTTTCGATGCCGGCAGCGGCCTCTGCAATCAGCGGTTCAAAATCAACGAAGCTTTCGAAGTGCTCGATTTTTTCTTTTTTCGGACGTGTCTTCGGACTTGGCGGCGTAAAGATGGTGCAGCAGTCCTCAAACGGCTGAATGCTTGTTTCATAAGTGCCGATTTCTTTTGATTTCTCGATGATTTCTGTTTTGTCCATTCCGATTAAAGGGCGCAAAACCGGCGTTGCCGTCACCGCATTGATCGCATACATGCTTTCAAGCGTCTGGCTCGCTACCTGCCCGAGGCTTTCTCCCGTAATGATCGCGAGCGCTTTCCGTTCTTCTCTGATTCTGTCCGCGATTTGCAGCATAAGACGCCGCGTCGCCGTCATCGTATAGTTCTCCGGGATTTGTTTTTGGATGAGTTCCTGCGTCTTTGTAAACGGCACGATATGAAGTGTCATACTGCCGCCGAACTTCGCAAGGCATCCCGCGAGATCCATGACTTTCTGCTTTGCCCGTTCACTCGTATACGGCGGACTGAAGAAATGTACCGCTTCAACTGATAATCCCCGTTTCATCGCGTAAAAACCGGCGACCGGACTGTCAAAACCGCCGGAAAGCATCAGCATCGCTTTACCCGCGGAACCGACAGGAAGGCCTCCGGCGCCTTTTTCGTTACGAATGGTCAGGAATGTCGCTTCCTCCCTGATTTCAATCCGAAGCGGAATATCGGGATGTTTCACATCGACGGTTAATCCATCCGTGTTTTTCAAAATATGGCCGCCGATTTCAGCGTTCATCGCATTCGTATCTAATTCAAACTGTTTGTAGGCCCGTTTGGTCTCGACCTTAAACGTATTCCCCGGTTTATATTCGCCTTCTATCGCGGCTAAAGCCGTTTTTTTAATGTCTTCCAGCTTGCTTTCGCATTTAATTGCGAGACTAAAGCTTTGAATGCCGAATATATTCTTTAATAAGGAACAAATTTCCTCCGGGTTTTCTCCATTAAGTGTAATTGACATCCGGTCCCGGTTTGAAAAGTATTTTACTTTTTTATAATCCTTTAATACCAGGCGGATATTCTGTTTTAATCTTTCAATAAAACTGCGTCTGTTTTTTCCTTTTGTGGATATTTCACCAAAACGGATTAAAATATGATCGTAATTCATATGCTACCTCATCATTTTTTTTAGTTTTTGAACAGCCGGCGCCAGCGCGGCCATAAACGGCTCCGTGATGTCAGCTGTATGGCTGAAATTCAGGCTGACTCTTATGCTGCTTGATGCAATCTGTTCGCCTTTATTCATTTGAAGAAGAACACGGCTCGGTTTGTGCTCTCTTGCCGAACATGCCGCGGTTGTGGAGACATATATTCCTTTTTCCTCAAGCATGTGCAGCAGCACTTCCGCCTTCACGCCCGGAACGGAAAAATTAATGATATGCGGCGCGCTGTTTTCGGCGGGGGTGTTGATGACGACCCCGTCCGTCCCGCTCAGCCTTTCCATGAGCGCATTCTTGGCAGCCTCCACGGAAGAAAGCCGCTCGTTCATGTCACGCGCGGAAAGATTGATCGCTTTCGCAAGGGAAACGGCGCCTGCCGTGTGTTCCGTTCCGGCGCGGACGCCTTTTTGCTGCGAGCCGCCCGTGATAAGCGGAATGAGCCGCGTTCCTTTTTTGACGATAAGCGCTCCGGTCCCTTTTAAGCCGTGAAACTTATGCCCTGAAACGGTGCAAAGGTCAATGCCCGCTTCTTCTATAGACAGAGGAACTTTATGAATGCCCTGCACATGATCAACATGAAACAGAATATTCCGGTGCTGCTTCAAAAACCCGCCGATTTCCTTTACAGGCTGAATGGAGCCGACTTCGTTATTGACATGCATGACGCTGACGATTATCGTATCCGGCCTGACAGCCAATTTGACGTCTTTCAAAGAAACGAAGCCGTTTTGATCGGCCGGAAGATATGTGACTTCAAAGCCGAACAGCTCTGTCAGCTGATCAAGCGTCTCCGTCACAGAAGGATGCTCAATCGCCGAAGCAATGATATGTCTTCCTTTACTCATGTTTGCCCAGGCTGCTCCCTTTAACGCCGCGTTATTCGCTTCAGTCGCGCCTGATGTAAATACAATATCATAATTTTTTAAACGCAAGGTTTTTTTTATTTGCTGAGCGGCCGCTTCAAGGAGCTGTTCCGTCTCAGTTCCTAACTGGTGCAGAGACGAAGGGTTGCCGAAATAACGGCTGCTCGTCTGTTTATACACTTCCAAAACCTCTTCATACGGCTCGGTCGTTGAGCTGTTGTCTAAATATATCATTTTTTTTACTCCTTTAATGAAAACGGTACATCGTATGATATTTATGCTACCATAACAAAAGTAAATATAAATTCGCAATAAATCGAGTATTGACTTCTCTGTACATTGCCATATAATAAGTAATGTTCGTTTTGTTATATTATCTGACAATTAATTGACGGAATATTTCAACATAGTATTTAGGAGGATTTTTATGAAACACTCACTACCTGTCAAAGATACCGTTATTATCGGTTTCATGCTTTTCGCACTTTTTTTCGGGGCAGGAAATATGATATATCCGCCGGAGCTCGGGCAAGCGGCGGGGCATAATGTCTGGAAAGCGATGGGCGGTTTCTTACTGACCGGCGTAGGTCTGCCGCTTTTGGGTATTATCGCCATCGCATTAACGGGCAAAGACGCAAAAGGGCTTGCCGATAAAGCTCATCCGGTATTCGGGACTATTTTCACCGTTGTGCTTTATTTATCAATCGGGCCGCTTTTCGCGATTCCGAGAACCGGAACCGTTTCATATGAAATCGGTGCAGTTCCGTTTTTAAGCGGCATTCCGGAAAGATTATCTTTATTTGTTTTCACGTTGATCTTTTTTTCTATTACGTATTATTTAGCTCTTAATCCTTCCAAAATCGTGGACAGAGTCGGAAAGATTTTGACTCCTATTAAATTCGGTATTATTTTAATCATCGTTGTAAAAGCCATTGCCACTCCGATGGGCGGGCTGGGCGCCGTACATCAGGCATATTCCGGAACGCCGGTGTTCAAAGGATTTTTGGAAGGCTATAAAACAATGGACGCGCTCGCCTCAATCGTCTTCGGCGTCGTTGTCGTCAACGCTGTTAAAAGCAGGGGCGTCACCCAGCGTAAAGCGCTCGCCGCCGCTTGTATTAAAGCGGGTCTGATTGCAGCGGCAGGTTTGACATTCATTTATTTATCTTTGGCCTATTTGGGAGCGACAAGCACGGACGCTGTAGGTCCGATCGGCGAAGGCGCAAAGATTTTATCAGCTTCATCAGATTACCTGTTCGGTTCACTGGGAAACATCGTTCTCGGCTCTGCCATCACCGTTGCGTGTTTAACGACAAGCATCGGGCTTGTCACATCTTGCGGCGAATATTTTTCAAAATTGATTCCCGCTTTATCATACAAAATGGTGGTTACGATTGTCACGCTGTTCAGTCTGGCGATTTCAAACTTCGGACTTGCTGAGATTATTGCATTTTCAGTTCCTATTTTATCAGCCATTTACCCGCTGGCAATTGTCATTATCGTCCTTTCCTTTATTGATAAAATCTTTAAGGAAAGACGGGAAGTCTATATCGCCTGCCTGATCGGAACGGGGCTGTTCAGTATCTTGGACGGTTTGAAGGCAGCAGGCATTCCGCTCGGATCATTAGATTCATTCTTAAACGCAAATCTTCCGCTTTACAGCATGGGAATCGGCTGGGTGCTTCCGGGCATTGCCGGAGCGATCATCGGCTGCATTATCACGTTTTTTACCAGCCCGCCCATCGAATTAAATAAAGCAAAATCGTAACATTCAGCGCCTGCGGTTTGATGTAGATCAGCCGCAGGCGCTTTTTATATTCCGTGAGAAACTAAAAAACTGCACCTCTGATTTCCATCAGGGTGCAGTTTTTGCTTGTGCGTCTATGAAGCAGATTGATCAGCTTTAATTTTTTTCACGGCGCCGGGAGCTGCTTTTTCAACAGCATCTGCCGCCATCTCATAAGCTTCATTATAGCTGTAAGCGTAAAACAGCCGTTCCGCTTCTTTCAGCTGTTCGGATAAAATATGATTCTGGCTTCGGAAGCGGTTGCCGTACTGGATGATCCGCTCAATCAGCTTCACCTGAATCACAAGATCTTCCGCCTCTTCGCTGACTTCCTCAACCGCCTTTTCGGCTTCAGCCAGATGTTTGGCGGCTTCCTCCATGTTCAGCGGCAGCACTTCCAATTGGCTGACGGTTTCTTCTATATGATGATTTGCCGTTTCGAGCTTGTCCTTGACTTGTTCAGGAATTCCCGGCACGTTGCTTTTTTGCAGCATTCGGGCCGTGTCAGAAATGGTTTTCCGAAGATGCATCAGCGTTTCCCGCGCCTGCAGTTCTTCTTTTCTGAGCGCCTGCAGATTTTCACGGTATTCGGCATGTTCTTTCTGAGCCTCTTCCATCTGCTTTTCGATGGCCTCGACTTCTTCAATCAATAGAGAGTAAGCGACATGCTCACCATCAAGCTTTTCTCTCGCCTGCTCAAGGAGCCGGCCGATCGTTTCCAGCTGTTTTTCGAAGGCATGCTGTCTGCCGATTTCACCCGCCGTCAGCTGATAGCTTTCCTTGACGAGCTCCGTTTCGGTTTTTGTGCGGTCTTTTTCTTCCTCAAGCTTCTCATACGCGATGATCAGCTCAGGCATTTTGCTTAATACGGACTGTCCGGCTTCCACTTCGCCTTCCAGCTGGTCATACATCGATTGAATGGTTTCATCAATCAGCTGAAGAATGGCGGACGCTTCGTCGACATCCAATTCTTCCAAAAGCGCGTTTTCGGCCCGTTTCAATTGATTTGTGAGTGTATCCAGCTCTTTTTCGATTTGAATATGCTCCAATTTGTAGCCTTTTTCCGTCATTTCCCGGTAGCCGTCTTTCAGCTTGGCAATTTGGTTCGGCACGGTCTGTTTACAGTCCGCAAGCAGTTTCGGAACGTCATCTATGTATGTCTGAAGCTGATCCAGTCTGCGGTCCTGTTCAAGCAGCACTTTTCTCGCTTTGATGTAATTGCCGCTTTCCGTCTCTTCTTCGAACTCTTTTATGCCGCTCCAGATTTCGTCGAGATCCGTCTCCAGGCTGTTATAAAGCTCTCCGTAGAGATGGCTGTACGCCAGAAGGTTTTTCCGCGCTTTTGAATACCGCTCACGCACCTGTTCAATCTCTCCGCGGCTTTTTTCCTCGCTCGTCACAAGGTCGCTGATCTCACGCAGTATGCCTTCTATATTTGATTCGGCTGCAGTGAGAAGGTCGTCGATGTGGACAAGCACCTGATTCGCTTTTTTAAACCGGTATTTGTCGGCGTTCTCTTCGGCATCATAAAGGAGCTCTTCTACTTTCGGCAGATGGGCTGTGACAATTTCATCCCACTCTTCGCGCCATCTTTCAAAGAACTCTTCCGTCTCTCCGGTCATTTTCAGATGTTTGATCTTGGACATTTCTTCCACTATCGAACGGTTTAAAATTTCAATCTTCCATGACTCCAGCCGGTCAATTTCCGTATAAATTTTTTTCCTGAAAAAGTAGCCCGCCGCAAAGAGCGCGAGCAGTATAACCAATAATCCGATGACTAACTCCATAATGAGCCCCCTTGTTGTTCTCTTAATCTGTCAGGGTGTTTTATGTATTCAGAAAGATTTCAATATATGTATTGAGAAAATCTGTCGTTTTCATTGTTATTATGATACCATGTAACCAACATTTTTTGACCAGAAATCAAAAACTTTTTGCATAATTTCGGCAGGATTCTGCAATTTTTTAATGGAGTGACACAAATGGAAAAACGAGACGCTCATATCCACACCCCTTTTTGCCCTCACGGCTCGAAGGATGCGCTGAAACAATATGTCGAAAAGGCCCTGGAAAGAGGCTTTGACTCGATCACATTTACAGAGCACGCCCCCCTTCCTCCGTCATTTCAAGATCCCGTACCGCTTCAGGACAGCGCGATGGATCTCAGACAGATGGAGGTTTATTTGGAGCGGCTGTCACAGCTGAAAAAGGAATACGATGGACAAATCAGCATTCTGACTGGACTTGAAACCGATTTTATCACAGGGTATGAAGAGGAAACCGCGGCGTTTCTGAACACGTACGGCCCCTCACTGGATGACGGCATTTTATCCGTTCATTTTTTGAAGACCGGTCCGTCTTATATATGCCTCGATTTTGACGAGCACGCCTTTCAGCAGCTTGTCGCACAATTCGGAAGCATTGAAGCCGTATATGAACAATACTATGAAACTGTGTATTCTTCCATTGTAACACCGCTCGGCCCCTTTAAGCCAAAACGGGTCGGCCATATCACGCTCGTCAAAAAATTCGCGCGCCTTTTCCCTTACAGCATGTCACCTCAAATAAGAGAGCTTGCGGCCCGCTGTCTTGACGCCGTGAAAGAACACGGAATGGAGCTGGATGTGAATACATCCGGGCTCAGAAAGAAATTTGCCGGGGAAGTATACATGGAGGATTGGATGGCTGAGACGGCGAAGCAAAAAAAAATCCCGCTCATATTCGGGTCGGACGCCCATCAAGCGGAAGATGTCGGCAGTTCCTACGAAACGTACAAAAGCATCATTACTTCATAAGCGCCGCATCAGGCCGTCGGAACACGCTTTCGATCCAGATCTTCACCTCTTCAAAATACCTTTTATAAAAGTACGGTTCATGAGGCTGCATATAGAGCACCTCCGTAATGTATTGAGGCTGAAGATACGGCATCATCAAGAGGGATTTCAATTGCAGAATAAAATGCGGCACGGGCAGCGTCAGCCGTCTGTGGCGTGACTGCCCTTCTTCAATCACCAGCTGGAAAATATATTTTTCTTTCATTAAGTAAGTAGACATAATTTCCCTGATAAGCACGGAATCAATCGTCACTTCCCGGTATACAAACCGCGTTAATTGACGGTTATCGTGCTGATAGGATAAAATATCGAAAATCACCCGCAGGATGCGTTCCTGCGCGTCTTCACCGTTCATACTGACGGCGGCTTTTTCCAGCGCTTCAGTATAGCCTTCGTAAAACTCGGAAACTAAATGTTCCATTAATCCGCCTTTCCCTTTAAAATAGTAGGAGATGTGCGCAACATTTACATCAGCTGACTTTGCGATTTCACGGACGGACGTGCCGGAATAACCTTTTTGGTTAAACAGCTGGACAGCGGCGTTAATAATTTTGTCTTTGGTGCTTACTTTCATACGGCTCACCCCTTTATGTGTAACAATTCAAGCAGAAAGGCGCCGTTCCTGTAAGAACTTCTCGACAAATGCCGGCAGAACGGCCGGAACTTTGTTTGATATTATAGAAAAAGTGAGGGTTTTCCATGTTTCATGTCGAAAAACAATCCGGAGATAAAGAAAAAAGTTATCAGCTTCTGCTTAAACAGCTCGAAGCCATGACAGAAGATGAAACGGATGCGATCGCAAATTACGCGAATGCGTCAGCGCTTTTATACCATTCATTACATGAAGTCAACTGGGCGGGGTTTTACTTCGCTAAAGAGGGCGAGCTCGTACTCGGACCGTTTCAAGGACTTCCTGCCTGTGTGCGCATTCCGTTCGGCAGAGGCGTATGCGGCACTGCCTACTCTAATGGCTCGGTGCAGCGGATTGCCGATGTGAATGCGTTCCCGGGACATATCGCCTGTGACGCGGCTTCCCAGTCGGAAATCGTCCTCCCGATCCGCGTAAACGGTGAAGTGATCGGTGTGCTGGACATTGACAGCCCCGTGAAAAACCGTTTTGATGAAACGGACGAAACCTATTTAGCAAAGTTTGTTGAAACGCTTGAAAAACGATTAGGATAAAAAAAGGAGCCCGGCCGGCAGGCCGGCTCCTTTTTTATGTCGTCGTGCTGTTTTGATGGATGATCAGCCGGTTTTTGCCGTTCCGTTTGGCGATATAAAGCGCCTCATCCGCTTGCTGAACGAGCAATTTCAACGGCATCGGGCCGGTCTTTGACCAGCAGGAAACGCCGCAGGAAATCGTCACGCGCGGCTCGGTGTTTTCCCGGATGGCGCGAACCAGCCTTTTAGCGATGCGTTCTCCGGATGACACGTTGATATTCGGCAGATAGACAGCCAGCTCCTCGCCCCCCCACCTCGCAGCGACATCATGCTCACGAATATGGTTCTTCATAACGGAGGCCACCTGAATCAGGATCGAATCTCCCGTTTGATGACCGTATGTATCATTAATATTTTTGAAATTATCGATATCAACGAGGATGAATACACCCCGTTTATGAATTTTCATGCTGTATTGAATTTTCTCATCCAAATAGGTTCTTGAATACAGCTTCGTCAGCTGGTCTGTCTGAACAAGATGCTCAAGCCTGTCGCGCAGCATGGAGTTCGTGACCGCCAATGTCGCATGGTGAATGAGCGCTTGAAAAAGCTTATACATTTCAAACGTAAAAGCATACAAATCCTTTTTCAATAAAATCGCGAACCCGAAGACGGTGTCATTTTCGATCATCGGCACCGCCATCAGCGAGCCGAAACCGTTTTCGCCGAATACAGTCTTTCCGCTGCCGATAAACACGCCCTTTTCTCCCTCGAAGAGCTTTTCTTTCACAATGCTGATATAGGGGTTCGCACGTTCTGTCTTAAAAAAAGCGGTATGTCCCGGAAGCAGATTTTGCGTCTCAAAATGATCAATATGAAAAAAAGCCACTTCTTCCGCATGAAACGATTGGGTCATAATGGCGGCGAGCTCCCGCATCGTATCAGTGAGTCTGAGGCGCTGATTCAGCTGGCGCGATGTTTCATTAATGAGCTCCAGATTCGCAATGCTTTTTTTCGATTGCTCATAGAGCTGCGCATTTTCAAATGCTTTTCCCGCTGCGCCCGCAAGCAGCAGCATTTCACTGAGAGTACTGCACGAAAGAACGGCATCCTGCAGCCCCTCCGTCTTCAAAACCCCGTAAGTCCCCTGCTGGCCTTTGATCGGCAGATAAGCAGATGACCTGCCTTTTCTGAGCAGCCTCCCCGATAAATAAACCTTCTGGGCAGACGGATCGGCATCTTTTCCGTCCATATGTAATTCTTTTGCGGGAAGCTGTCTGTCCGTATCCTGATCCTGAGTGATAAACAGTGAAAAACGGAAAGACCGGAAAGCCGTACTCAAACTTGCCTGCAGTTTTTCCAAAACCTCATTTTGGTCCAAAAGCGAATGGAACATTTCTGTCATTCTGTGAATTTTCCGCTGATGCTTCGTTTTGTCAAACAGCCCGCTTTGTCTCACAGATTGATTAATGAACTGAGTAACGATCTCAGGCAATGATTCCGGGATCGGCAGCCCGCCTTCCGAGCACAGATAAAAGGATCTGCCGGACGTCTGATTCCTGATCATAAAACGGCCGTCACTCTCTTTCAGCGGAGCATAATGCGGTTCATCTTCTGTTTTTATGGTGAAACGTGTTGATTCTGCCGGTGAAAGGGTCAATGAAAGAGATGTAAAGCAGGATTCTAGAGCTGAGGCCAGCCATAACAGCGAGTCGGATAATGAGACGGATTCAGATTTCGTTAAGAAAAAAGAAAGCATTTTCTGATGAAAGGCCGTCACTTCATCAATTGTTTGTTTTTTCATTTTTATCACCTAAACATGTACTACTCATTTTTGTACATTATATCATAAACCGGCACTCTTCATGGAGAAATGGTTGACGGCGGCAGGGAAAAATCATATAATGTTCTTTGTGTGAAATATTGCAGCCTTTTTGTTCAGCTTCTGTGTTTGCATTTTGTTCCTTAGCTGTAAGGTGTATCGTGTAACTCTCTGCTGCTGGAGCGAGGATACATGAAAACAAAATGTGCACGGTCGGATCGAACAGACGGTTTTTATTTTCCACAAAATAAAACCAAAGGAGGAGTCACATTATGGCTCGCTATACAGGTCCATCTTGGAAACTGTCTCGCCGTTTAGGAATCTCTCTTAGCGGTACAGGTAAAGAATTAGAAAAACGCCCTTACGCACCAGGTCCCCACGGTCCGGGACAGCGTAAAAAACTATCAGAATACGGTTTGCAATTGCAAGAAAAGCAAAAACTTCGTCACATGTACGGTGTAAACGAACGTCAATTCCGCACATTGTTTGACAAAGCTGCAAAAATGACTGGTAAACACGGCGAAAACTTCATGATTCTTTTAGATGCACGTCTTGATAACGTTGTGTACAAGCTCGGTCTTGCGCGCACTCGCCGTCAAGCTCGCCAATTAGTTAACCACGGTCACATCCTTGTTGACGGAAGCCGCGTTGACATTCCGTCTTACCAAGTAAAACCTGGTCAAACAATCGGTGTTCGCGAAAAATCAAGAAACCTTTCTATCATCAAAGAATCTGTAGAAGTAAACAACTTCGTTCCTGAGTACCTTACTTTCGACGCTGAAAAGCTTGAAGGTACATTCACTCGTCTTCCAGAGCGCTCTGAGCTTGCTCCGGAAATTAACGAAGCGCTTATCGTTGAGTTCTACTCCCGTTAAGTAAAACGCTCTTTAAAGAGCATTGGATTAAACCCCGGACATGTTGTGATGACAATGTTTCCGGGGTTTTTCTTTTGGGCTGTCAGAATAATGGACAGATGCTCCCTCTCTTTATTAAAAAAGCCCTGTCCGGGGCTTTTTTTTATGTACCTACTGGCCGCTCTGCTAATTTTAGAGTACCCACCGGGCGCTCTGTTATCTTAACATCTGATGATTCTTGATTAATCTTAACTGCAGCTAAACCACTTAACGTAACGAAGCTTAGGGCTGCACAAAGAATCATTTTTTTCAATTATAATCCCTCCAGGTGCCTCATTTTCTCCTCGGCTAAAATAGCATGTTCAGAAAATTCAATGCTTCTTTTATAAGGCATTATTGTTCCTGCTGTTTATCCTGCTGGGCTGAAATCGGTCGTATACGAATGATTAAAGCTCATCACTCTGGTGAGTTCTATAATAATTCTCAGCAGTATAGATATTCCATTCCCAAAAACTTGATCCTTGAGACAAAATATACCTATCTAAAAATATCTCAAAATTAAGTTGCATTGGTTCATACTCAATAAATCTGCGGAACCATAAATAGTTTGGATCTGTGGCATTTTGGTTTTGTGAATTAACAAATAACATCCGTCTAACAGATGTGCGACGGGAATAAACTGAGGCTCTAAAAAACCATTTTGCATATACTTTTCAATCTCTTCTAAATTAAGAATATGCAAACCCCCACCTGCATTCTCACCGTAAATCAACAAATCAAATATTCTGGCTCCGTTATGCAATTTTAAAAAGGTTTTATAATCTTCAGGAAGTGAGACTTTTATTTTCTTCTCAAAACTCTCAATCTCCAGATCTGTTGCACCTTTAAAGAAAGTACATTCTGTTTCTAAAAGAGCTCCTTCATTCCCTAAAATTTTCAAGCGGCCTTTTTCATCAATTAATTCTTTTAGACCTTGGAGCGTTTTTTCAACAAAAACTGCCATTGAGCCACCTCTTACTTATTAATATTTATCCCACCAAGGATTTAATAGATTTTGGTGCATATCACGAGGGAGAGGATACAAATTATTAAAGTTATTTTTTCCCCCATACTTTAGCGGAATCACATGGTGAATATCGAATCAACTCCAATTCCACTTTGGATCAACTTTGTCTTTTTAGGATAATACGACTTTGAATATGATTTACCTACTTTAATGTCTTTTCCTAAAAATTCTCTGTTATGGAGAAAAACCCTTCCATATTTTCCGCTATAAGTGTTACTTTCATATAAATCGTTTCTTGCTTCGATAACTATCGGCTTTTCGCCAACTATGCTTGCTATTTTAATTGTGGTTGTGTGGATTTTTTGTTGGGGTCATATATTGTTGTGTAGGACATCGTAACTAAGCTGGCTGCTTTAGTGTGCGCTTTTCTTCTTTTTTCTCAACGTCTGGCACATTAACAATGTTGTTTTCTTCTTTGGCTAAGGGGTTCTTATAGGTTATTTCATTGTGGCTATCCTGTTTGGCAAGTTGTCGTGCCTCCTTAATGATGGAAGCCTGGCCATCATTATTGCTCTTAGCCACTTCATTCTTATCTACTGTTAAAGTTTCTTTTTCTTCAAAGGTTACTGGTTTTGCTAATCCAAACGAGTCCTCTTGTGTTGCTTTCGTTTGCGGCGAAAATCCAATAGCAATCAATAGAGTTGCGACAAGTAAACAGATTGAGTTTTTTAACAACCTCATACAAATCCTCCTTCATTTGTTTTCTGGTCTATCATGCTATATTTTTACTTTTATTTAAACAATTTGAAAATTAACCCTGCTCCCTTTAATAGGAGTTCCTTTTTGAGAAGTCCTAAAGTAACTGTTTAGTAGAGATTCGCGCTTTGCTTTTGTTTTAACCCTAAATGCCGTCAGGAGTCATGGATTGCATATGCCGTTTGTGAGCCATATACGCCGTTAATAAGTTCTTTACCTTTTTATCTAGGCAATGATGGAGATCTGCTGACAAGCCTAAATCCGAACTGAATTCCTGTAGTTGCGCTGCCATGTCTTTTTTATGGATAATAACAGGGTTGAGATTTGGCACCCTTTCAGCCGCACACCTCACATTCTTTCCTAATTCCTCTAAGGCTTGACTAATTATTTTATGTAATCCCTCCAATCATATTCTTTCTAAACTGCCCCCGTACTCAGTCGTTAACCGCCAATCGTTTATCCCGAGATTTACCGGACGCAGTTTACAGAGAACATAAAACTTTTTTCATTACTCGAGAGACGAATACTGCCATAACTTTCTGGGAATATTTGATTTGTAAGAGAATACTGCTGCTGTACCACCCATAAGAGAAAAGCCTCCTACTGTGTTGACTCGCTTAACAGTTGGAGGCTTTTGTCCTTAAATTTAAAGCACCCTCCCCTGCGGGAAAGCGCCTGCCTGTTTATTACCTATTACCATAATACCTTATATAAAAAAATTAGATGAGTTTGCTTATATTTTAAATTTCTTCATCCTTCTAAAGCTGTATATTAAGCTCTATAAGCTTTTTTAAGTCATTCGCATTTCTTGTTTAATATGGAGATTTAAACCACTTATCTAATTTAATTTTTTGAGAACAATAGAAGCGTTTACGTTTGTTTGCGTTCCCCCTGCTAAAGTTTGAAGAGTAACTGCTGCTGCAGAAGTATGATTTACAAGAGTAAGAATGTCACCTGCTGCTAGAGTAATTATGGCCTGACCATTGTTCTGTTGAGTACCAGCTCCTGAACCGTAAACTGTGTTCGTCACCGGCCCTCCATTTACAAATAAAGTGAATTGGTTAGGCTCTACACCCGAGACTGAAAAAGTGACCTCGTAATCTCCTGGAGTGGTTACTATAATTTGAGCTGTTCCAGGGGCATGTGTAATGCCAGCAGTAGTGATTCCAGTTGAGTCAAAAATTACCGGAGCCTCTATAGCTACCGTTTCTGCACTTAGATTGTACACATAAGCATATTCTGATAGCCCAGATCCTGTGGCTCCGGTCACTCCTGTGACTCCCGCCGCTCCAGTTACCCCGGTCGCTCCAGTGGCTCCGGCTGGTCCGGCTGGTCCGATATCTCCTGTGGCTCCGGTCACTCCAGTGACTCCCGTCGCTCCAGTTACCCCGGTCGCTCCGGTTGCTCCGGCTGGTCCGGTTGGACCGATATCTCCTGTGGCTCCGGTCACTCCTGTGACTCCCGCCGCTCCAGTTACCCCGGTCGCTCCGGTTGCTCCGGCTGGTCCGGTTGGACCGATATCTCCTGTGGCTCCGGTCACTCCTGTGACTCCCGTCGCTCCAGTTACCCCGGTCGCTCCTGTGGCTCCTGTGACTCCGGCTGGACCGATATCTCCGGTGGCCCCGGTCGCTCCAGTGACTCCCGTGGCTCCGGTGGCTCCGGCTGGTCCGGTTGGACCGATATCTCCTGTGGCTCCGGTCACTCCTGTGACTCCCGCCGCTCCAGTTACCCCGGTCGCTCCTGTGGCTCCGGTCACTCCAGTGACTCCCGCCGCTCCAGTTACCCCGGTCGCTCCCGTGGCTCCGGTCGCTCCGGTTGGACCGATATCTCCTGTGGCTCCGGTCACTCCAGTGACTCCCGCCGCTCCAGTTACCCCGGTCGCTCCTGTGGCTCCGGTGGCTCCGGCTGGTCCGGTTGGACCGATATCTCCTGTGGCTCCGGTCACTCCTGTGACTCCCGCCGCTCCAGTTACCCCGGTCGCTCCTGTGGCTCCTGTGACTCCGGCTGGACCGATATCTCCGGTGGCCCCGGTCGCTCCAGTGACTCCCGTCGCTCCAGTGACTCCCGTCGCTCCTGTGGCTCCGGCTGGTCCGGCTGCTCCCGTGGCTCCGGTGGCTCCGGCTGGTCCGGTTGGACCGATATCTCCTGTGGCTCCGGTCACTCCTGTGGCTCCCGCCGCTCCAGTTACCCCGGTCGCTCCCGTGGCTCCGGCTGCTCCCGTGGCTCCGGCTGGTCCGGTTGGACCGATATCTCCTGTGGCCCCGGTCACTCCAGTGACTCCCGCCGCTCCAGTTACCCCGGTCGCTCCGGTGGCTCCCGCCGCTCCAGTTACCCCGGTCGCTCCTGTGACTCCCGCCGCTCCAGTTACCCCGGTTGCTCCTGTGGCTCCGGCTGGACCGATAGCTCCTGTGGCCCCGGTCGCTCCGGCTGGTCCGGCTGGTCCGGCTGGTCCGGCTGGTCCGGCTGGTCCTGTAACCCCTGGAATCCCTCGCAACCCTCGTAATCCTCGTTGTCCTACAATAACTTTTGTATAACAGATGGGACAGCAGTTACAGCAGTTTGGTTTCGGTAGTTTTTGTTTACATTTAGGGCATCTTCTATGCTGATCATAACCCATCAGCTGCTCATCTCCCTTAATGATTAATATATCATTATAATATGTTTAATTTATAAATAAGTGAGCACTAGTTTGATCCTCATTAAGTTTGTCAGCTGATCTTATATTATTTATCAATTTCTGTTTATAAATAACTCTTCACATTATTGTAATCCCTATTTGAATCGATGGGGACGCAGAAATATTTTGCCTTCCAGTCTACACTGCTGATTTTATCTGTTTCAACAATAAAAATTACATATTTGGCAAAAAATCTTCTCTTTGATGCGTCTGACCGTTTCGCGGGAAACGCCAGAATGCAGAGCGATTTCACGATATTTCACCCCGTCTACTACAAAGACAGTCCGGTGTTTCTCGTCAACTATTTCTTCATTAGCTCAATCAAGAAAATCAACAATAGATTCACATTTCCAGAGCCATTTTTCTCGGCGGTCCACTTGGCGTAATTCTGCCTGACGTTCGCCCTCTGATCCCCTCGGCATCCCCGCTTCATCTCAAATCGATTCTCAGATAAAAGAGCATCCCCAAACCTTTTGTTTAATATCAGTAAGCATAGATACAACCCCTCCCTGTACCGATTCCTCAAAAAAGTTACTCACTCTATTATTCCCCTCCCTATACTGCTATCACAAAACCCGAATATATAAATCCCATTGTATCCTGAAACTTTCATTTCTATCAGTTGTTATTTTTAATTTTAAAATACCGATTCCTCTTTTTGCTTTTGCCGCTCGTACACTAGCAAATAAGCGTTCATCCTGTCTTTAAACTTCTTTTACAAGTAAAAGGTCAGCGTCTCTTCCGGATTATGCAGCCGTACCGTTTTTTTCTCACACACCAAAAATCCGAGCAGCAGGATAAGTGAGCAATAAACTCGCGGGCCATGTGTTTTTAACATGCGGCACTTATTTCATTCGATAATTAAGCGAGTTGAGACAAAAAGTGGTTTTCCTCTACAGAGTGATTCCTCAGCAACCCTTCCTTGCAAGAGAATAAAAAAAGCACCCAGTCCGGATGCTTCATACATTAAAATCATCGGCCTTCCTTCTTCAATCACACCATACTCAGCTGCGGTTCAAATAATTCATAGTGAATGGATTCCGGCGGTGTATTGAATTCAGAAATCAGCTTTTTCATTTCTTTAATGAATGACGGTGATCCGCACAGGTAAAAATCAGCATCTTTATCTGTCATCACTTCTTCTAACAGCTGTTTGTCAATCCGGCCTTCCCGAAAACGAATGTTTTCTGAACGGTCTTGTTCGGACGGCTCGCTGTAAATAAAGAGGGTGTCAACGGATGAGTGTTCCGCGGCTTCTTCAGCTTCATGCCGCAACGCATGATACTCTCCGCTCCTTGCCGCATGGATAAAGAGAACGTTTCGCTGCGGCTGGGTTTTGGCAACCGTCTTTAACATGCTGATCATCGGGGTAATTCCGACACCGGCACTGATGAGAACCAGATTCTTTTTGGAATCAGGGTCTAATACGAAATCCCCGGCCGGAGCGCTGATCTCAATTGAATCCTTTTCGTGTAATTGGTCATGCAGATATGAAGAAACAATTCCGTCTTTTTTCACGGAAATCCTGTAATAATCCTTACCGGATACATCCGACAAACTGTACTGGCGGATATGCGTATAACCCGTGTCCGGAATGTATACTTTTACACTGATATACTGTCCCGCTTTGAACTCGGGGAGAACTTGTCCGTCTTCCGGTTTTAAATAAAACGACGTTATCTCCTTGCTTTCTTTTACCTTTTTATCAATTTTAAACGCCTTATAGTCTTTCCAGCCGCCTTTTTGCGTTTCCGCTTGTTCATACATGTCCTTCTCAATTCCGATAAAAGCGTCTGCAATGACGCCGTATGCTTTTTCCCATGCCTGAATGACCTCAGGAGCAGCCCCGTCTTTTAGCACATCCTTTATCGCGATTAACAAGTACTTTCCAACGATTGGGTAATGCTCGGGTTTAACACCGATACTCCGGTGTTTATGGCTGATTTGTTTGACGACGGGAACGATGTTTTCCAGCCGGTCAATATTGGCTGCGGCTGCAATCACAGCATTCGACAAGGCCGTACGCTGTGTTTTTTTCTTTTGATTCGTCTGATTAAAGATATTCAGCAGCTCAGGGTGATGCTGAAACAGCAGGTCATAAAATCGGCCTGTGATTTCTTCACCATGCTCTTCTAAGACCGGCACTGTGCTTTTAATGATTTCAATCGTTTTTTCATCGAGCATTCTGAAATCCCCCTAAAGATGTATGCATCTCGATTGACCTGAGAAAAGAATCGTTTTTGAATTCTTTTTTATAGATTTCCCCGCTCAAAAAGGGTTAGCCGTTCCAATTTGAGGCGGATTCAGGAAAAATCAGAAAAACGAAATTGCAGCTGAAAAATTGTGGACTTGCCATGGTGTACTTGTCCGATGCAAAATCCTCCTTGTCAGCATTTAATAAAGTACGGGAGGTGAGATGAATGGGTAAAAAATCGAAAGTGTATTACTGTGACCCTAAGTATATTGTGACTGACAAGTATACTGACAAAGAAGTGGTTTACGTCCATCCCATCAAACACATTAACAGAGAGCATATCCGTTATGTTCCCCGCCACGTTTATAAGGAAGAAACAATTCACGAAGTCATTGATCCGGGCGATCCGGGGAAATGCGGGTGTAAAAAGCAGAAAAAAAGACGCAAAAAGTAATTGGTTCGATTTCTTGCCTTATCTCAGGTTAAACACGTAAGTTTAAGCAGACCTCCGTACCTTTTGGCTCCTCTTTTTCAGAGGGGTCTTTTTTCATAAGCAAATACGTTGTGAGGCGGGAATCTGCCTGATATTCTTGTCATATACAAATTCACAGGAGGCATGATGTATGAGCAAAAAAATCGCAGTTCTGATGACAGATCAATTTGAGGATATTGAATATACAAGCCCGGCGGAAGCATTTAAAGAAGCGGGCCACAGTGTGGTGACAATAGATTTGGAAGCAGGGAAAGAAGTGACGGGCAAGCACGGTGAGAAAGTAAAGATCGATCAAGCGATCTCAGACGCAGACGCCAAGGAATTCGATGCGTTATTGATTCCCGGAGGCTTTTCACCGGATCTTCTGCGCGGAGATGACCGCCCGGGTGAATTCACTAAAGCATTCGTGGAAAATCAGAAACCCGTTTTCGCGATCTGCCACGGCCCGCAGCTGCTGATTGATACCGACCTTCTTAAAGGAAAAGATATCACGGGATTCCGCAGCATCCGCAAAGACTTAATCAATGCCGGCGCACATTATAAAGATGAAGAAGTCGTCGTGAGCCATAACATCGTAACGAGCAGAACACCTGACGATTTGGAAGCTTTTAATCGTGAATCATTGAACCTGCTGAAATAAGAGAAAAAAGCACAGACCCGTTCAGTCTGTGCTTTTTTACGGACTCTTAAAGAAACACCGTTCGTTTAGACCTATTCTCCGGCCCATCCATAATAAGTAAAATAAAAAGAGAATGTTTTAAAACCCGACAGGAGGTTCGCTATGTGGATGATCATTTTGCTGCTTTTCATTTTAATCGGTTTTACCGGTAATATCGTCTCGCTTTTGAGAGCGCAAAAACACGCATCTCAAAGAATAATTGAGCTTTTAGAAAAGCAAAGCCGAAAATAATCTGTTAGCGCTGTGTTAACCATAATAGTAATAATAATTCCGGCAGATTTCCTGAAATATGATTTGATGCCCTTTCTCGTTCGGATGAAGACCTTCTGACATGCACATGCTGCGGAAAGCGGGATTATACGGGTCGATGAGATCTGTATCAAACAGGTCGGCATACGGTACAGAGAGGAGTGTGCAGGCTTCTTTTTGGGCTTTCACATAGTCAGCCAGCTTCAGGCCCAGTTTATTTTTATCAGTATCACGGCGGACGATTTTTCCTTTTGATATTTTTGCTTGTCTCGTTGGGGTCACCACAATGATGCTCGCGCCTTTATTTCCGCTCCGCAGCTGCTGGATCACTTGGCAGAAGCCTCCGTAAAATGTGGTGATATCCTTTTCATCTGTGTCGATGGGAATGTGGTTGCACCAATCATCATCTGTTCCCTGGACAATGATGACATCATGTCCCTTTGTTTTAAGCGCCTGCTGATAAATGTTATCGCTTCCGTTGTTGCTCATATTAACGCCGCTGACAGACAGATTGGTTATTTCAGCGTTTGTCCGGTCTTTCAGAATGTCACCAAAGCCGTATTCCGCACGCAGCCCCCGGGCGACGCTGTCACCTAAGATCGCGATTTTTGAAGCCTTCCGCAGCCTGCTTATGCTGATGAAGTCAACGCTGATATGCCCGCTGTCCGTGATATGCAAAAGCTTGCTGCTTATGTTTGGCAAAGAGACTGTCTTTCCTGCAGAGTTATAAAAATCCTCATTCAGCTTCATTCGGCGTCATCCCTTCCTTTTTATCCTCCGGCATCTTTGTTGACATAAAAAACGGACACGAACAAACAGCGCCATGTTGTCAGTTCAGTGTCCGCAGATGATGATACTGGATCTTTTATGCAGTTCTCTTGCCATTATAGCAGATCTCCGTTACTTGTAATAGAGTCTGCTGTCAGCATTTAAAACAGCGTTTGCGGGTACGTTTTTGATGGGACCGTCTCGTGCGATGTGTCCGACGGTGTGTCCGGCGATCTGTCCGACGGTGTGTCCGGCGATGCGTCCGTCTTCTGCTGCGGGAGCGGTGTGTCCGGTGATGCGTCCGTCTTCTGCTGCGAGAACGGTGTGTCCGTTTTCTGCTGCGGGAACGGCGCGAACATTTTTTAGAAACCGGTTCTTGGTATAAATACTCCCCTAAACCTTCTCTTTCCGCAACGGCAACTCCATGTTCAATTTCTTTAACAGAAATAGCGTTCATTCTGTTCACCTCCCTTTTTCTTTACAACATAACGTATGAAATGAACCCCTCACGTGTATAAGCTTATCTCTCATATGAGCGAGAAATAGTCATTTATACAACAAAAAGACCCGTGGGAACGGGCCTTTTGCAGACATTTTGCCGGGAACAAAAGCAAACTTAAGATCGATTTATTTCTTCCTCTCGCTCTCCGGCTCGGGGTGAATCATTACCTGTGCTTGTTTGAATTCATTCGTAATATCTCTTTCAATGCGGTCACACAGGTCATGCACGTCTTTAATCGTCACGTGAGAGGCTACGACCAGGTGAAAATCAATATACTCCTGCGGGCCGGAGCGCCTTGTACGAAAATCGTGAATTTCAATAAATTCCTGTTGAAATGTTTCAATAATCTTTAAAATTGTTTTTTCTTCCTCTTCCGACAAACGGGTATCAATCAGCGGCGGGAATGCTTCTTTCATTAACTTAAACGCTTCATATATGATATACACCGCCAGCACCATACCTATAATGGGATCAAGTATGTACCACTCCGTTAAGGTAACGACCAAAAGGCTTGCCGCTACGCCTAATGATGTGTACACGTCAGTCAGTAAATGCAGGGCATTTGATTTCATTGCCACGGAATTAACCTTTTCGGCTTCTCTTTTTACGAACTTCGAAACGATCAAATTAATGAGAGCCCCCGCAAGCATCACAACAATTCCCAATACAGGCAGATGAACCGGCGCGGGGTTGACCAGTTTTTGAACGCATTCATATATCATCCAAATCCCTGCCGCAAAAATCAGAATCGTCTCGATAGTCCCCGACAGATTCTCGACTTTTCCATGACCGTACGGATGCCCTGTATCAGCCGGCTTTTTTGAAATCCTGACGGAGATAAAGGCAATGAAGGCGGCGATCAAATCTAAAAAAGAATGGATGGCTTCAGAAAGTATCGCGACAGATCCGGTTATTATCCCCACCACTATTTTGAGCATGACGACCAGGGAATTGCTTATAACCGATAAAAAAGCGATTTTAGAGGTGTTTTCCACCGTGATCCTCCTCTTTTTTACTTCTTGAATTTATCGTATCAAACAGCATTCGTGTGGGTCTACGGCAACGTTTTTCACAAAAGCCATACATGTAACTCACCATAAACTAAGTTGGAAAGCGACAAAACGGGCGCACCTTTCTTTCAGCACTCAAGTCCCATTGACAAGATATAACCGCTTACATTATAGTAGTTTCATGAATAACCACTACGGAGGATGCTTATGGAGGATGTTCTGAAAGAATTACAGAAATTTGGATTTTCTCAATATGAATGTAAAGCATATATCGGCTTGTTGAAACACTCGCCTGTTACCGGATATGAAATCAGCAAAAGGTCAGGCGTTCCCCGCTCAATGATCTATGAGGTATTGGGGAAATTAGTTGATAAAGGCGCTGTCCATATTGTGCCGTCTGATCCTGTTACATATGCCCCGCTGGCCGGAAAAGAATTAATCGACCGGCTCCGGCACGATTTCGAGAGCTCATTCGGCTACCTTGAGGAAAAGTTATTGGCGCTGGAAAGCGAGCAGGAGATGAATGTCATCCGCCGCATCAGCACAAATGATCATGTCATCAATGAGATGAAGGATATGATTGAAAAAGCCGAGGAAGAGTTGTGGCTGTCTGTCTGGGAACAGCAGATTCCCTTTATTCAAGAAGCCGCTAACAAACGCGCCGCCGAACAATTGCCCGTCTTTTCGATTGTGTTCGGCCCTCCGGAAGTGAAGCTCGGAAATACGACAAATCATAATATGTCTCCTGAAGTGGCGGAGAAACGGATGGGCGGAAGATTAACGATAGCTGCCCGCGATAATAAAGAAGTCTTAATCGCCAATTTTTCTCCGCAGACGAATGCCTGGGCCATTAAATCAGAAGATCCCGCTCTCGTTCTCGTGGCCATGGAATATATGAGACACGATCTGATGTTCGCGGAGCTTGTGAAAGAAGTAGGGGCTGAGAAAGTTGAAGGCCTGATGAAACAAAACCATTCGTTATTTCATGTCGTCACCGGAAATCGGTTCATATAAATGTGAACCGTATTTTCTTTGATTTTTTCATTAGTCGTTATCATTATAATCTCTATGAAAGGAGTATAAAAAATGATTAACACAGAAGTGCAAAAAACCGCCGTTTCCCGGGAAATGAACGATACGTTTTTACAGGGGGTGCGGGATTGTGTGCCTACGCTGCTGGGCTATATGAGCATCGGTTTTGCTTTCGGCATCGTTGGCGTTGCCTCTCATCTAAGCATTCTTGAAATTTGTTTGTTATCTTTGTGTGTCTATGCCGGCGCCGCCCAATTTATTATTTGCTCGCTCCTTGTTTCCGGGAGTCCGATTTCCGCCATTATTTTAACGACGTTTATCGTCAATCTGCGGCACCTTCTGCTGAGCCTGACCATCGCGCCGTATTTCACGAAATACTCTTTGGCGAAAAATATCGGCTTCGGGGCTTTGCTTACTGACGAATCTTTCGGCGTAGCAGTGAACAAAGCGGCTCAGAACGGCAGGTTATACGATAAGTGGATGAACGGCCTCAATATAACCGCTTACATGTGCTGGGTTATTTCCTGCGTGATGGGCGGGCTTCTCGGACAATGGATATCTGATCCTTACGCGCTCGGCCTGGACTTTGCTTTGCCCGCTATGTTTGCGGCGCTGCTTGTGCTGCAATTGCAGTCGTCCGCTTCGGAAAAGCTGAAGCACAGCCTCTCCTTAATTCTCTATATGATCATTTTCATGGTCTTGTTATCGTATTTCGTCCCGTCACACATCGCGGTCATCGCCTCAACCGTGATTGTGGCAACGATCGGGGTGGTGACTGACAAATGAGCATCAGCACACAAATGATCTGGATTATACTCGGCTGCATGATTGTTACACTTGTGCCGCGCATTGTTCCGTTTATATTTGTCCGGAACATTCAGATGCCTGAATTGGCTTTAAAATGGCTCTCCTTTATTCCGCTTTGCATTTTGACGGCTCTGGTAACGGAAAGCATGATTGTGAAAACAAACAGCGCTTTGACCTTTGATTGGAAAGCAATGATCGTTCTTATCCCGACATTGCTTTGCGCGATGCGGACAAAAAGCTTATCCATCACGGTCATCACAGGAGTCTTGCTGATGGCCGCCGTCAGGCTGATATGGTGACAATCAAAAGCCTCCATTCCGCAGAATGGAGGCTTTCCCTTTATGATGTCGGATTTTCTTCTTCCGTCTCTGATTCCTCGGCTTTGGCTTCGGCGTTTATGCTTTGCTGCTGTTCCCAATGATCCCGCTGCAATCTTTCTTTTGCGATGGTAAACATGAAATTCACGGCGCAGCACCCCTTCCCTGTTTTGCTTATACTATGTACTGTACTCATTTCCCCGTGCAGTATTCACAAAACATAAAAAAGCAGCCTGCCGCATTGAGCGGCCGGACTGCTTTTTATTTTCAGTACGTGATCAGGAAGTATTTTTTCTTTCCGCGGCGCAGTACGGTAAATTGATCTTCAATGCGGTCTTCCGCAGTCAGAAGATGCCCGATGTCCGTCTGGCGCTCGCCGTTAATGTAAACAGCTCCGTTTTGAATGTCTTCGCGGGCCTGCCGTTTTGAAGGCGACAATTTAGATTCCACAAGCACGTCTACTAAAGACAGTTCTTCAGAGCGGTCTTTTTCAAACGAAGGTACATCTTTAAATCCTACCTTGACGTCTTGAGCGGAAAGCTCTTTAATATTGCCGCTGAACAGCGCCTGGGAGATATGAACGGCCTGCTCAAGCGCTTCGCGGCCGTGTACAAGAACAGTCACCTCTTCAGCGAGACGTTTCTGCGCTTCTCTTTTCTCAGGAGCCGTCTCCGTTTTTTCAGCATAAGCTTCAATTTCCTCTTTTGATAAGAAAGTGAAGTATTTTAAGTATTTGACGACGTCGCGGTCATCTGTATTGATCCAGAACTGGTAGAATTCGTACGGCGATGTTTTTTCTTTATCAAGCCAAATGGCTCCGCCTTCCGTTTTGCCGAACTTCGTGCCGTCAGCTTTTGTGACGAGCGGAATGGTAAGACCGAAAGCTTTCGCCCCTTCTTCTTCTGATTTTCTGATCAGTTCAAGACCGGCCGTGATGTTGCCCCACTGGTCACTGCCTCCAATTTGGAGTTTGCAGTTCTTTTCTCTGTACAGATTCAGAAAATCGTAGGATTGCAGGATCATGTAGCTGAATTCCGTGTAAGAAATCCCGGTTTCAATTCTTGAGCTTACGGTATCTTTCGCAAGCATGTAGTTAATTCCGAAGTTCTTTCCGACGTCACGAAGAAATTCAATAATGCTCAGCTTTCCGATCCAGTCAAAGTTGTTCGCTATGACAGCGGGGTTTTCTCCGGCCTCGAAATCTAAAAATCGGGAAAGCTGATTTTTAATTTTTTGCGACCATTCGACAACGATATCCTGAGTATTTAACGTACGTTCCGCTTTTTTGCCGCTCGGATCGCCGATCAGTCCCGTCGCGCCGCCTACAAGCGCAATCGGATGGTGGCCTGCAAGCTGGAAACGGCGCAGTGTCAATATCGGCAGAAGGTGTCCGATGTGCAGGCTGTCAGCCGTCGGGTCAAACCCTGAGTATAAACGGATTTTTTCTTCGTTCAGCTGTTTATTCAGTCCTTCTTCATCCGTCATTTGCTGGATTAAGCCGCGGAATGATAAATCCTCTAATAAGTTAGTCATTTTGTCTGCTCCTTTGTTTATGAAAATAAAAAACGCCCCTTCGTTTTAAACGAAGGGACGATATAATCGCGGTACCACCCTACTAATAAAAGCATAAAAAAGCTTTTATCACTCTTTTTGATAACGGACCGTGTCCGTTCTTTCACTACTGAAAGCCTTGGAATGGCTTTGTTCGCAAAAGCAGTTCATGAGTGTATTCGGCATATCTTATGTGCTGATTTTCACCGGCCATCAGCTCTCTTGAACAATCAGATACCCTACTTGTCTCAATCAAAACCTTTTCGTATGAAGCTTACTCATTTTTAACATAAATAAGATACGATGTCAACGCCGTGTTTAATCTTCCATTGTGGACAGGTCGCCTGCCGGCAGGTTCAGCTCCCACGCCTTCAGCACACGTCTCATGATTTTTCCGCTCCGTGTTTTCGGAAGTTTATCTTTGAATTCAATTTCCCGCGGTGCGGCATGCGCGGCAAGCCCCTGTTTTACAAAGAGGCGAATGTCCTCCTTCAGCTGATCGGATGGCTCATGCCCTTCTCTGAGCGCGATAAACGCTTTAATAATTTCTCCCCGGACAGGGTCCGGCTTTCCGATGACGCCGGCTTCGGCAATCGCCGGATGTTCAACAAGTTTGCTTTCGACTTCAAACGGGCCGACGCGCTCGCCGGATGTCATGATGACATCATCGACTCTGCCTTGGAACCAGAAATAACCATCTTCATCCATATAAGCAGAATCTCCGGAAACATACCAGCCGCCCGGCATGAAATAAGAATCATATTTCTCTTTGTTGTTCCAAATGGAATCCATCATCGACGGCCAGCCCTTTTTAATGGCGAGATTTCCCATTCGGTACGGCGGAAGCTCATTTCCCTGATTGTCAACGATCGCCGCTTCCACTCCCGGAATCGGTTTCCCCATTGAACCCGGCTTGATCTCCATGCAAGGATAATTGCAAATGAGCTGTCCGCCCGTTTCTGTCATCCACCACGTGTCGTGGATGCGCTTGCCGAATACTTTATGTCCCCACTTGATGACCTCGGGGTTCAAAGGTTCTCCGACACTCAGGACGTGACGAAGTGAAGTAAGGTCAAATCTGGATGCCATTTCATCTCCGGCGCCCATAAGCATTCTGAAAGCCGTCGGAGCGCTGTACCAGACGCTGACACCGAGCTTCTCAATCGTGCCGTACCAGTTTTCCGGACTGAATCTGCCGCCGACGATCACATTCGCCGCTCCGTTCAGCCACGGCGCAAATATCCCGTACACCGTCCCGGTCACCCAGCCCGGGTCCGCAGTGCACCAGTAAATATCGTCTTCTTTAAGATCAAGCACCCACTTGCCGGTCTGGTATTGCTGAATCATGGCTTCATGAACGTGG
Source organism: Bacillus sp. JNUCC-22 (assembly GCF_018861275.1). NCBI lineage: Bacteria > Bacillati > Bacillota > Bacilli > Caryophanales > Bacillaceae > Bacillus > Bacillus sp. JNUCC-22. The sequence continues at coordinate 2,820,085 of NZ_CP076408.1, forward strand.
AGCACACCTTTAGGCGTTCCGGTAGATCCTGATGTGTAGTGAAGCAGGTAGCCGTCTCTTCTGTCCATCCATTCAATATCAAGTCTCGTGCTTTCTCCCTCAGCCGCTTTATCATAATGAATGATTTTATCTCCCGTTTCTTTGCTGCCGCCGACAATGAAAATATGCTCGAGGTCGGGCAGGCTGTCCGCCGGAATCCGTTCGGCCAGTTCAGGTGTCGTCACGACAACCTTTGCCTGGCTGTTCAAGAGGCGGTCTTTGACGGCGCCTTCCATAAATGCTTCAAATAAAGGACCGGCGATCGCACCGATTTTAATTGCGCCGAGCATGATAAAGTAAAGCTCCGGCGAACGCGGCATGAAAATAAAAACGCGGTCCCCTTTTTCCACGTTTCCATACCGTCTCAGTACATTTCCCGCCCGGTTCGATTCCTCCATCATTTCTTTAAATGTGTATTTTTCATCCCGGTTTGCGTCCTTGTAATATAGCGCTACTTTGTTTTTTCGAAATGATTCGGCATGACGGTCAATCGCTTCGTACGCCGCATTCAGCTTCCCCGTCTGATGCCAGGAAAACTCCGCTTCGACCTCTTTCCAATCGAAGCTGCGGTACGTTTCCTCATAATTTCGCAGATGATAATTCCCCTTTTCCGCCGGCAACGCTTTCAAATTCATGCAACATCCCCCTTTGCTTATCTATAGACTAATTATAGTAGATGTTCACAGTTTTCTCAATTTTTAAAATATAAATTACAACACTATTGAAAACGCTTTATATTTTGTTATGCTTAAGAGAGATGTGTTTTTATTAAGAACCGACAGGCGGTGAATCAGTGAAACATCATAAAACGTACCATTCTTCATTAATTCAGACAGCAGTCGGCCCTCTTTTAGTAGAAGGGCCCGTACCTCCAGAGGACCTAGCACAGTATGAGTTTCATGAAGGCCTGACAGCCTTTCGCCTTCCTCATGAACAGCACAAAGCGTTAATCGAGATCGCCGGGCTTCCTGAAGGTCGGATCATTATCGCCAGGGACGGACAGACGATTATCGGCTATGTGACGTATTTATATCCTGATCCGCTTGAACGGTGGTCTGACGGAAATATGGAAGACCTCCTTGAACTCGGGGCGATCGAGGTCGCTCCCGGCTACAGGGGCTGTTCTGTCGGAAAAACGTTGCTGACAGTCAGCATGATGGATGAACAGATGGAACGGTACATCATCATGACGACGGAATATTACTGGCATTGGGATTTAAAAGGAATGAAAAAAGATGTGTGGGAATACAGAAAAATCATGGAAAAGATGATGAATGCCGGGGGTCTTGTCTGGTTCGCAACGGATGAACCGGAAATCAGCTCTCACCCGGCCAATTGTCTGATGGCCCGCATCGGCAGGCACGTCAGTCAGGAGTCAATTGAACAGTTCGACAGGCTTCGTTTTTATCAGCGATTTATGTATTGACTGACATACAAAGGGGATAAAAAGATGATTGCAGAACAAATCATGAAACGGGACGTCATCACCGTCTCAAAACACGACTCCATTGAAACAGCCGTCCGTAAAATGAAGGTATATCATATCCGCCATCTCCCTGTCATCGACGACGAGCTGCACGTCATCGGTATTGTCACAGACAGAGACATTAAACAGGCCGGCCCCGGCAGCTTTGAACAAAAGGAACGCGGCGCATTTCTGACAAACAAAGTGGAGACCATTATGAAGCGGAATGTCATCTGCGCTCATCCGCTTGACTTTGTGGAAGAAATATCCGCTTCCTTTTATGAGCACGGCATCGGCTGTCTGCCGATTACGGTAAACCATAAGCTGACGGGCATTTTAACGAAAACCGACGTGCTCCGGACTTTCGTCAGCCTGACAGGCGCAGGCCAGCCGGGATCACAGGTGGAAATCCTGGTGACGGATATGACAAAAAGCCTTGCTGATCTCAGCTGCATGTGCCGTGATCTTCAGCTGCAAATCCTGAGCGTGCTCGTCTATCCCCATGATTCCGCCGGGTCGAACATTCTCGTCTTCCGGGTGAAGACGATGAATCCGCTCCCTTTTATCCGTGCCGTTCATGAAGCCGGATACAATGTCTTATGGCCGAAACATTTGAGGGATCAGCCATGAGAGACAGCGTTTTTGTTTACTCGCCTTCTTATCAGACGTATCAATTTCATCAGGAACATCCGTTCAATCAGCGTCGCGTGCTTTTAACATACGATCTGCTTCAGGCGGCGGATGCGTTTGACGAAGGAGAAATCGTCACACCGCGCACGGCCGCTAAAGAAGAGCTGGCTCTCGTTCATACGGAGGATTATATACAGGCGGTGGAACTAGCGGGTGCGGGCCGGCTCCCTGCCGCAGAAGGAGAAAGCTACGGTCTCGGAACGGAAGACACCCCCGTTTTTGCCGGCATGCATGAAGCCGCGTCACTTCTGGTGGGCGGCACCTTAACGGCGGCTGATTATGTCATGACGGGACAAGCTAGACACGCCTGCAATTTAGGAGGCGGCCTTCACCACGGCTTCCGCGGCAGGGCCTCAGGCTTTTGTATCTATAATGACAGCGCCGTGGCCATCCAATACATCCAGAAGAACTACGGGGCAAAAGTGCTATACATTGATACAGACGCCCATCACGGCGACGGCGTTCAATTTACGTTTTATGACAGGTCTGATGTCTGCACTGTTTCTTTTCACGAGACCGGGCGTTATTTATTTCCCGGGACGGGACAGGTACTGGAAAAAGGAAGCGGGCAAGGCTACGGCTATTCTTTTAACATTCCGCTGGATGCTTTCACAGAGGACGATTCCTTTCTGCACGCTTACAATACGGCCGCCTCAGAAATCGCGGCTTTTTTTAAGCCGGATGTGATTCTTACCCAAAACGGTGCCGACGCCCATTATTACGACCCATTGACACACCTGTCCAATACAATCTCCATTTATCAGGAGATCCCGCGGCTCGCTCATTCATTAGCCCATCAATATTGCAGCGGCAGATGGATCGCGGTCGGCGGCGGCGGATACGATATTTGGAGAGTCGTCCCGAGAGCATGGAGCCGCATTTGGCTTGAGATGAAAGGGATTGATCCCGGGGAGCGCATACCGCAGAAATGGATTGATAAATGGCAGAAGCACTCTCCCTGCACGTTGCCCGCTTTTTGGAGTGATCCTGAACAACTATATCCTCCGATTCCCCGCAAAGAAGAAATTTCAGAAAAAAATGCCCAAACCGTGGAAAAAGCACTTTTTGCCATCCGATCTGAGCAGCGGTATAAAACAAAATAAAAAACGACCTTATGAGGAGGTCGTTTTTTTGATCACAATTTCTACACGGCGGTTTTCTTTCATATGTCCGGGACTTTTGTTGTCCTTCACAGGTTTCGTATCCGCATACCCGGCAGAGATAAACCGTTTGGCGGAAAAGTCTTCATTCGCGGTAAAATACCGGATCACACTCGCTGCTCTTGCAGACGACAGCTCCCAATTTGACGGAAATTGATAGGTGGAAATCCGGCGGCTGTCCGTATGGCCTTCTACCTGTATGTCATTCGGAATTGTTTTTAAAAGCACCGCGATCTGATGCAGAACCGGCTCGGCGTTTTTCAGCACATCCGCTTTTCCTGTCTGAAACAGAACGGCCTCCTGCAGCACAAGAACCACTCCGCGCTCATCGCGCTTCGCCGTCAATTTCGAACTCAAATGATGCGCTTTTATGTATGTCTTCACGTTTTGTAACAGCAAATCCTGTTCTTTATTTTCGTTTGCTTTGTCTGATGACGCCGGTTCACTCCCGCTGCCGTTTGTATGAATCGATGAAACGGCAGATTGAAATTTTTCCGTGTCTATTTGCGACATCGAAAAAAGCAATATAAAGAACACGAGAATGAGCGTGATCAAGTCAGCGAACGTCACCATCCATCTCGGTGAACCGCCGGAATGTTCCGGTTTTTTTCTTTCAAAACGCTCTTTTCTAAGCTTCATGGACAGCGCCCTTTTTCTTGTTCGCAGGCTGTCCTTTACGCCAGTCTTCTCTTGAGCTGAAGACGACGAGCTGACTTTCGAGGTTGCGGGGATTTTTGCCCGATTGGATGCCGACAACCCCTTCGATCATGACCTGTTTGATGAAAATTTCACTTTCTGTTTTTTCTTCAAGCTTTGCCGCGATTGGGATAAACACCAAGTTGGCAAGCAGCGCTCCGTACAGTGTCGTCAATAGCGCAACGGCCATGTTCGGTCCGAGGGTATGCGGGTCATTTAAGTTTTTGAGCATGAGAACGAGTCCGACGAGCGTCCCGATCATTCCCCAGGCGGGTGCGAAATCACCGGCTTTTTCAAAAACGCGTCTTCCTTTTCTGTGTCTTTCTTCCATCGCGGCGATTTCAGAATCCATCACCAGCCGGATCGTTTCCTCGTCCCAGCCGTCAATCGCAAGCAAAAGCCCTTTTTTTAAAAACGGATCCTTGATCTCACGCGCCTGGTCATCCAGAGACAGAAGCCCCTGCCTGCGCGCCTGCTCCGAAAGGCTGACAAATACTCTGACAAGCTCTTTCACATTGTCATCCTGACGGGAGAATACCTGTTTCAGAACAGAAGGGGTTTTCTTTAAATCCCTCGGCGGAAAGCTGATAAAGATCGCCGCAGCAAGGCCGCCTGTGACGATTAAAAAAGAAGTCAGATCTAAAAATGAACTGATTCCCTCCAGTCCCGTCCCTGACAGAATACCGATTGCGACAATAATACAGCCTAACATAAAGCCAACGGGCGTCAGATAATCAAAACGTTTCATATCTTCTCCTTACTCAAGTAAAAAAGCAAGATTCCACCCCTCAGAGTGAAGCTTGCTTTTCCGTTTTTTTATGACTTGGTTGATTGTCTTAATTCGATGCGGTGAGGCAATTCGACGATATGCTCTTCAACCGGCTCTTTGTTCATCAGTTTTGTCAAAAGTCTCATCGCCACAGCGCCGATATCGTACGTAGGCTGCACGACTGTTGAAAGCTGAGGGCGGACCATCAGGCTCAATCTCGTATTGTCAAAACCGATAATATCAAGATCATCAGGTATCGAAAGACCTTGATCTTGGGCCGCATGGATAATGCCGAGGGCCATTTCATCCGTCGCAGAAAGAATCGCCGTCGGTTTCCGGTCAAGGCCCATCAAGCTTTGAAGCGCCTCCATACCGGAATCATAGGTGTAATCGCCTTCCGCTACGAATTGCTCGTTAAACGGAATCGCCGCTTCTTCAAGCGCCCGTTTGTACCCTTGCAGTTTTTTCGAACGGTTGATCGGCTCTTGCATCGGTCCGGAGACGAATGCAATATCGCGATGCCCTTTATCAATGAAAAGCTTAACGGCATCATAAATCGCCTGTTCATAATCAATGGCGACAGAAGGCGTCTCGCCCTGTTCTTCCACTGACGCCGCCAAGACGATCGGCACAGGAGAGCGCTTAAATTCTTCGACATGCTCGTCCGTAATGTTGCCGCCCATAAATACGATACCGTCCACTTGTTTGCCAAGCATCGTATTTAACAGATGCAGTTCTTTCTCAAGATTTTGGTCCGAGTTGCTTAAAATAATATTATATTTGTACATCGTCGCGATATCTTCAATTCCACGCGCAAGTTCAGAGTAGAAAATGCTTGAGATATCAGGGATGATGACGCCGACCGTTGTCGTTTTTTTGCTTGCAAGCCCTCTTGCCACCGCGTTCGGGCGGTAGCCGAGCCGGTCAATGGCTTCCAATACTTTTTTTCTGGTCGTCGGTTTTACATTCGGGTTGCCGTTCACGACGCGGGAAACAGTCGCCATACTGACATTTGCTTCTCTGGCCACATCGTATATCGTAATGTTGCTCACTGAAACCACTCCTTTTACTGGATACACTTATCCTTATCTATAGCATAAACACTTTATGTAAAGAAATGTCGTACGATTTCGCATTCTGTCGTTTATGATTGTAAGCGTAAGTCAGTAGTGTACATTATTTTTCATTATTCATCAAATTTAAATATCTCTCATGAAATTATACACGTTTTTCCCAGTGATGAAAACGTTCACTTTCATTTTATAATTAAATAAAATGAAGATACGAAAAAAAGCCGCGCGTGGCGGCCTTTAAAGAGCGGGACGTTGTATTATGCTTTTACTTTCAGCATTGGCTTTAATTCGTTCAGCCATTTCTCGAATTCAGGTATATCCATCTGCTGCGCAGAGTCTGAAAGGGCAACGGAAGGATCAGGGTGAACTTCGGCCATCACGCCGTCAGCGCCGATCGCAAGCGCCGCTTTTGCTGTCGGAAGCAGGAGATCGCGGCGGCCTGTTGAATGTGTGACGTCAACAAACACCGGCAAGTGAGTTTCCTGTTTCAAAATCGGCACGGCAGAAATGTCGAGTGTGTTTCTCGTTGCCGTTTCGTACGTTCTGATACCGCGCTCACAAAGAATGATTTGGTCGTTTCCTTGTGACATGATGTATTCAGCTGCATTGATGAACTCTGAAATTGTTGCGGCAAGACCGCGTTTTAACAATACCGGCTTTTTAACGGAACCGGCGGCTTTCAGCAATTCAAAGTTTTGCATGTTCCGCGCGCCGATCTGAATGACGTCAATGTAATCAATCGCTTGCTCAATGTGGGCGGGCGTTACGATTTCACTGATCACCGCGAGGTCATATTCATCAGCGACGCGTTTAAGAATTTGCAGGCCTTCAACGCCGAGACCTTGGAAATCATACGGACTTGTGCGGGGTTTAAACGCGCCCCCGCGCAGGATTTTAATGCCTTGTTTTTTCGCTGCGGCCGCTACTTTGGCAACCTGCTCATAGCTTTCTACGGCACAAGGTCCGACGATGAATCTCTGATCGCCGTCACCGATTTTTTCGCCTTTAATGTCAACGATCGTATCTTCTGCTTTTTTCTTCCGGGAGACGAGCAACGCTTTGCTGTGATCCTCTTCTTGAAGTTCAAGTCCGGCTTTGAAAATTTCTTTGAAAATATGCTGGATCGTTGAGTTTTCAAATGGGCCGTCATTGCTTTCAATTATGCGGTTAAGCATTGTACGCTCTCTGACAGGGTCAAATCGGTTGACACCCTGTGCTTCCTTTGCTTTACCGATTTCTTTTACAACGGCTCCGCGTTCATTGATTAATTTAAGGATTTCTAAGTTTAGTGCGTCTGCCTGCTGTCTTAGGCTCTCTAATTCCTTGTTGCTCATCTTTTTCATCCCTTCTATGCTATGTTTTATTTTAATGGTTAACATGCATCTTACTACAGTTATGCGAAAATAGGAATATGAAATAATAAATTTTTTCACATTCGGCTTTATCACCAAAACGCTTTTAAGCTTTTATGCGTTGAAGCGGTATATATTGATATCCTACATGATCCGGCTGAAATGATCAATAGTTTTTTTCAAAAAAAAAACCGCCGGTATCAACCGGCGGCCAGCAATTATGAAAGGTGCTGCTCTATTGCGTTTTTTGTGATTTGTGAATGAGACGCGTGCCATTTCACTTCGCCGTTTGCAATGACGAATACTTGCGGGCTTTCATGTTTCACGCCGTATGTCTCGGCGATATAGTTTGAAAGCGGCCGGCTGTCCTGCACCTGCAGGTAATAAGAAGGCACTTCCGAATGCGCCGATGCAAAGGCGTCAAACTCCTGAAACGCGGCTTGGCTGATCGGGCAGGTTGTGCTGTGTTTCAAAAACACGAGCTTGTTTTCTTTCTCAACGGCATTTTTGAACTCTTCTTCAGACGATATCAGCTGTTTTGTCATGTCGGTTATCTCTCCTTATTGAAGATCAGCGATTTGCCTGACCGGCTTTTTCCCCGGCGTCTTCCGCTTCGGCCTTGATGCTTTGGGCCGTGTCCTGCATTTCGCTTCTCGTCTCTTCGGCTTTCTCGGTTAGTGTGCTCTTAGAACGGTCTTTTAAATCCTTCACTTTATTCATAATCTGGCCTGACTGATCAGCTACCAGCTGGGTGATATTAGATGTTTTGTCTTTGGCGATGCTGACATATTGAGAGCCTTTTTCTTTCGCGTCGGCCGTCATTCTGTCCGTCTTATCCTTTAACGCAGAAGCCTGACTGCCGAGATCGTCGCGCAGCTCCTTACCTGATTTAGGCGCCAGAAACAACGCCGTTGTCGCGCCGATAATTCCCCCGATCAGCGTTCCGATTAAAAAATCCTTACTATTGATTCCATCTTTGCTCATTATGATTCCTCCTTAGTGGATTTTTCTTATGATTAAAGCGATGTTTTTTTCTTTTGCTTCCACTTGTCCCATATTTCCATAGCGGCCTGGCTCCAGGTGACAACCTGACTGATCTTATCCTGATTCTCTCTTACAGAGGCCGTAACGGAACCTGCTGCCTGCTTTATGGATGTATTAAACTGCTGGACGGAAGTTCCCACTTCCTGGACAGCATGGACAACCGTATTTAATTTCTCTGATTTTTCCTGAATGTCTTCCGCGAGACGGTTTGTCTTATGTAACAGCTCGGTTGTCTCTGCGGTAATGCCTTTCATCTGCCCTTCAAGGCCGTCTAAAGTCGAGGCAACGTTTGTTAAAGTCATCTGCACGGACTTTAATGTTTTGGACAGATAGATGACGAGGATGAGAAATGCAACGGCAATGAGTGCGACGCTTAAGTAAAGAATGATGATCATCTAATACCTCCTTAATGCAGGATATAGTGGTATATACCCAATTCTTAAAATGATAAACATATATGAAAGATCTGTATGTATACTATTTCTCCGTTTCTCGGTAAATCCCTTTGCAGCACGCGCAAAAAAGCAGTGAGAGCCCCACTGCTTTTTCGTTACGCTATGACGTTTTCATAGGCTCTCATATATTTTTGAATGTCTCCGGCGCCCATGAAGATCAGCACTGCGCCTTCATGCGCTTTTAACACGGATGTGTCATTTTCTTCAATGAGTTCTGAGTTATCGATTTTTTCCTGAAGATCCGTGATCGTGAGCTTGCCGACGTTCTCGCGGGCAGAGCCGAAAATGTCGCACAGATACACGCGATCGGCCGCGCTTAAACTTTCTGCGAATTCATCAAGGAATGATTGCGTCCGTGTAAACGTATGCGGCTGAAATACCGCGATAATTTCACGTTCGGGATATTTTTGGCGCGCCGCCTCAATCGTGACTTTGATTTCAGTCGGATGGTGGGCGTAGTCGTCGATCAATACCTGGCTGCCGATCACTTTTTCATTGAATCTGCGTTTGACGCCGCCGAATGATTCAAGCCCGAGCTTAATCATGTTCACGTCTATCTCTTCATAGTGGCAGATTGCAATAACCGCTAAGGAATTGAGGACATTGTGATGCCCGTATGCCGGGATGTAGAACGTATCGTAAAACGTATTGCGGACAAAGACGTCAAATGTCGTGCCTTCCGTATTTTTTACGATGTTTCTCGCTTGAAAATCATTTTCTTCTCCCGTGCCGTAATAAACGACAGGCACATTGGCGTGAATTTTCGGCAGGTACTCGTCATCACCGCAGGCAATGATGCCTTTGTTGACTTGAAGCGCCATGTTTTGGAAAGCATCAAACACATCGTCAATGTTGGCGAAATAATCAGGGTGGTCAAAATCAATATTCGTCATAATCGCATAATCAGGCTGATAGCTTAAGAAATGACGGCGGTACTCGCAGGCTTCAAATACAAAGTATTCGCTGCTTTCATTTCCTCTGCCCGTTCCGTCCCCGATAAGAAACGAAGTCGGCTTCGCCTGCTGCATCACGTGTGCCAAGAGGCCCGTTGTGGACGTCTTGCCGTGTGCGCCCGTTACCGCGACACTTGTGTATTTTTTCATATATTCAGCTAAAAATTTATGATATCTGATGACAGGAATCCCTTCAGCGAGCGCCTTTGCGATTTCCGGATGAGAATCAGGGAATGCGTTTCCGGCGATTACCGTTAAGCCGGGTTTGATGTTATCGGCGCTGAACGGATAGATCGGGATATTTCTTTTTTCAAGGGCAGCCTGAGTGAAAATCTGCTTCTCGATATCCGATCCCTGCACCTGATACCCTGTATCATGCAGGATTTGAGCAAGCGGGCTCATACCTGTCCCTTTTATTCCAACAAAATGATAAACAGTCATAATCGTACCTCCAACAAACGTCTATCTGTTCCCCAGTATATGACGCTCATTTCATTTTGCGACCGCCGCGGGCAAAAAGCCCGCACAGCGGCGCTTCCATTTATTTTTACGTTATCGTCAGTATCTGTAACTTTCTTTTTGATTAAACCTGCCGCATGATATTTCAGCGCGTGACAGTGATGCAGTTTTGATGGTCCATCCACTATCATACCATGTTTGTGAGAAAAATGAACGATATTCTTATTCTTGAGCAATGTCAGCGGCCGTAATCAGCACTTCACGGGGTTTGCTGCCCTTCGCTTCTGAGATCATGCCTTCGGCTTCCATCATGTCAATCAGCCTCGCGGCGCGGTTATAACCGATTCTGAACCTTCTTTGAAGGCTTGAGGTGCTGGCGCTGTTTTGCTCCACGACGAATTGGCACGCCTCAGGAAACAGTTCGTCTTCTTCCTTGAGGGCGGTTCCCTGCCTGATCAGTTCTTCCTGTTCAAACAAATAAGAAGGCGGCAGCTGCTTTCTGACATGAGAGACGACGCGGTCAATTTCTCTGTCGGATACAAAGTTGCCTTGCAGGCGCACCGGTTTTCCGGTACCGTTTTCCCAGTACAGCATGTCGCCTTTTCCGAGCAGCTTTTCCGCTCCCGCCATGTCGATGATCGTTCTGGAATCTACCTGGCTTGAGACGGAGAATGCAATCCTCGTCGGTATGTTTGCCTTGATCATTCCGGTAATGACATCGACAGACGGACGCTGTGTCGCGACAAGCAGATGAATGCCGCAGGCTCTCGCTTTCTGCGCGATTCTGGCAATGCTTTCTTCCACATCGTTCGGCGCGACCATCATTAAATCGGCAAGCTCATCAATGACCACTACGAGGTACGGAAGCTTTTCGCCTGTCTTATGATCGGCGGTTAATTCATTAAAGCGGCCGATATCTCTCACACCCGAATGGGCAAACAGTTCATATCGCCGTTCCATCTCTTCCACAACCCATTTTAACGCGGCGGTCGCGGCTTTGGCGTCCGTGATGACGGGGCTGACCAAATGCGGAATTTGGTTATATGGCGCAAGCTCGACCATTTTCGGATCAATCAGAAGCATTTTGACATCACTCGGATCCGCCTTATAAAGCAGACTGACCAAAATGGTATTGATGCAGACGCTTTTTCCCGATCCTGTCGCACCCGCTATCAACCCGTGCGGCATCTTTTTCAAATCAATGACGACCGGGTTTCCGGAAATATCGACACCGAGCGCGGCTGTAAGCGGAGACGGATTCGTCCTGAAAGCGGCGCTTCTGATCATCTGCCTTAAATCGACGACTTTGCTTACGCGGTTCGGAACTTCAATGCCGATCGTGTTTTTACCGGGGATCGGCGCCTCAATCCGAATATCCTTGGCAGACAGGCTCAATTTAATATCATCTGCTAAGTTTGTAATTTTGTTCACTTTCACTCCGGGCTCAGGATGCACTTCAAAACGTGTGACGGACGGGCCTTGTGTGACATGAACGACTTGGGCGCGCACATTAAAGTTTTTCAGTGTAACGTTTAAAAGCTCGCGCTGTTCTTCAATCCACGATTGGTCGTCATGTCTTTGCGCCGGCGGTACGTCCAGAAGCGACAAATTCGGAAAGACATAGCTCGCTCCGCCCTCCGGCGTCTTCGTCTGCTTGTGTTTATCGCTTTTAAGCATCATGACGTTAAACGGAACATTGCGCTCTTTCGGCCGCTCCGCTTTTCTCACAGTCTGAGGCTGTCCGGGATGCTCCGTTTTTTCTTCGGCAGGCCGGGAAGGGGCATTGGCCGTCTCGATGCTTGCAGGTTCAGGCTCGGGGTCTGAATGCCGCGTGACTTCATTGTACTCAGGCTGAGAGTCTGCTTCCTGTTTCGCGTCGGTTTCAGCTGATTCGGGCTTGTCTCCAGACTGCGGCTGAACTTCCTCATCGTATCCGGGTTCTGTGTATGTATACACCGGTTCTTCTGCGGTTTCAAAAGGCGGTGCTTTTTCCGGCTCAGGCTCCTGATATTCCTCCTGCGGCGCAGCTTGTTCCTCTGTGTTTTCAGCCGTTCGGGATGCTTCATACTCAGGCTCTTCAATAGGCTGCGGGCGGGTTTGTTCCTGCTCTTGTTCTTCTGTAAAGCCGGCAGACTCCGCGCTTTCCGTGTGCTCCCGCTCTTCAGCCTGCTGCGGTTCTGGTGCCGCAAACACTTGCTCTTTTGCATTCTCAGCCTCGGTGTGAAGCTCCTCTTTTTTAACGGCCTGGATTTCTTCCGTTTCTTGTTTCACAAACGGGTCTGGCCGGTCATTCGTCTGTTTTGTTATGCCGGATGTTGTGAAGACGGGCTCTTTTTCCGTTTCCTGACGGGCTTTTGTCGGAACAAATTGCTCCTCTGACAGCAGTGTTACGTTCTCTTCACGCCCCTTTTCGGATATAGGCGCTTTTTTTATGCTGTGCTGAGATTGAAAGCCGTAAACCGGTGAAGGAATGGATGACGGTTTAAAGGGCTTTTTCACCGTATCAGGCTCTTTATGTGTATGCTGTTTCCGCTCGGTTTGCTCCTTCCCGGCGGCATAATCCCGGGACGGCTGGCGGCGTTCGTGCCTTTCCCGCTGTCTTTGGTTTTGCTCCGTTCGCTTATAGCCGTCCGGAACGACGGGGAAGCGGAAATTCCCTTTCGGATATTCGTAATATATTTTAGGATCTTCCATGCGCGTGAATTTGCCTTCTGGCTGATCCGGTATCTGCTGTTTCGGGATTTGGGCATGCGTGTTCGGTTCACGTTCATGCTCTTCTTCTTTTTCACCTAAAAATAAGTCAAAAAATTTATTCAGCCAACTCATGTTTAATCACTCTCTAACTCCCTTTTTAGTAGTCTGGGACGATATTTAGTATACCATTGCCGGGCGGCTCAGAAAAGATTAAGCTCCCAACTGAAGAAAGCCGTTAAGCAGGCCTGCTTAACGGCTTTCTCTCACATCATTCGATTCTGTGCGCTTATTTATGGGAGTTAGAATTGAAATGCTTCGCCGGCCTCGCGGCTGTCTTCAAGAACAAGAATCCCTTTTTCCGCCGGCGCATCCGGCAAAGCGAGTTCTTTCGCGGAGCAGATCATGCCGCTTGACGGAACGCCTCTTAATTCAGCGTCTTTAATCACAAGTCCGCTCGGCATTACCGCGCCGACTTTAGCGACGACGACTTTTTGCCCTTTGTCCACGTTCGGCGCGCCGCAAACGATTTGAAGGGTTTCCTCTCCCACATTCACTTGGCAGATATTCAGTTTATCCGCATTCGGATGTTTTTCTTTCGATTCAACGTGACCGACAACAAATTTCGGAGAAAGGTCAACCGTCAGCGTTTCTGAAACGCCGTTTCTGTTCAGTATTTCATTCACATCCTGAACGAATGTCTCAGACAAAGCGACGGGGCCGTTGTCCTCAATCTGTAAGTAAGAAGACACGTTAAAAATGTTAAAGCCCGTCGTTTCTTTTGTTTCTTTGTTAAAGATTCTGACGACATCGCCTTCTCTTTCATAGCCGATTTCTTCGCGTGCCGCATCTTTAAGAGAGATCAGAAGCGTATCTCCCACACCTTCTTTATTGTAAAAAGCGTTCATAAGAAAAATCCTTTCTAATCCTTTTTCGGCCGGCTTTTCGCCATGATAAACACAGGTTCCAGTCTGCCTTCATTATACAGAAATGAAAGGGCCGTAATCGGCACCGTGCCGCTTGCAAAGAAGCTCATGGACATTTGCCCTAAAATATCATAACCCGATTCATTTCGAATGTCAGCAAGTATTAATACATCCTGGTGCGGGACGGAAATCGCCAATTCGCCTTCAGCGGCCTGCTTGTATTCATGAAGAATCGAATCATTGAGAATCCGGCTGGCGTCATAGCCGTCATTCGCCCTGAAAAAATAAAAATAATTGTCCGCAACCGTATCCTGTTTCACGACCGAAGGAAGAGAGCGGAGATTGAATGACGCCGTCTCCCTGATGCGTTCTTTTGTCCAGTTTTCTTTCTCGAGCATCCGGCTGTCAATTAAGCGGTACGTCTTACCGAGGTCAAGCGCGTAGTAGATTCTTGTTTCGGCCGTATGGTCATCATACACGAGCGGAATGCCGTCGCTCGTTTGATCGGGAAATGATGTGGAGCGGATGACCGGATAGATTCCGGCTTCCTTTCCGGACATCTCCTGTCCGCTGCCTTCCATCGCCTCCATTGCTTCTGACACATAGTAGACGATTTCGTCGATCGCTTCTTCTTTTTTCGTCTCCCACTTCGCAATGATCGGCGGGAGCTCCAATGTGATGCCTTTTTTGGTCGTTTGATCCTCAACACGGAGGGTGTCTTTTTCTCTGTCAAAAAAGAAGGATCGGTTCTCGTGCTGCAGGCGCTGTTTTAATAAATCCGCCAGCTTCCTTGACGTCATTTTCAAAGCCCGTGGCCTCCTTTATGCTTTAGCAAGGGAATCGGTTAAAAATTGCTCAATTTCTTCTTTTGTTTTACGGTCTTTGCTGACGAAGCGGTTCACTTCTTTTCCTCCGTTAAACACAACAAAGCTCGGAATGCCGTAAATTTCCCATTCCGCGCATGTATCAATAAATTGATCGCGGTCTACGTAGTAATAAGTGAATTCAGGAAAGTCCGCTTCCAGCTCAGGGAGAAACGGCTCCACAAAGCGGCAGTCCGGGCACCAATCCGCTGAAAACATAAATACCGCCCAATCGTCTTGTACCGCTTTTTGCAATTCTTCCGTGCTTTCAATCTTTTTCATTGTCATTCCTCCATCTGGATTATGAGTTTTTTATATGCTGATGTTTGTCCAATTGGATCATACCAGACTGTTTACAGCAAGACCAACTATATGCAATATCATTATCATATTTCATTTGCATTATCAAGCAAGTTTCGTTTACCATTTTGTGTAGCCGTACGAAAATCTGAATATGTACATAAGGAGGGGCAAAAGATGCAGTTTGTCGTGTATTTAGCGGGTGAAATCCACAGTGATTGGCGGGACGAGATCAAGCAAAAAGCAACGGCGCTGGACCTGCCGATTACGTTTGTCGGCCCGATGGAAAACCATGAACGCTCAGACAATATCGGAGAAGAGATTATGGGCGTGCAGCCCGATTCTGTTTTAAAAGACGCCAGAGCTTCTGATATCAACAATTTCCGTACAGAGGTGCTGATGGAAAAAGCCGATTTTGTGATCGCCCTGTTTGGCGAGAAATATAAACAGTGGAATACCGCGATGGATGCTTCTTATGCCATCGCAAAAGGAAAGCCGCTCATTCTCATCCGTCCGAAAGAACTTCATCATCCGCTGAAAGAGCTTTCCGGAAAAGCCAATATCACGGTCGAAACCGTCAATCAAGCGATGAAAGCACTCTCTTATTTATTTGAAACAGAATAAGCAGGCCGCCTTTATGCGGGCCTGCTTATTTTTTTACACATTTTCTCTGATCGTTTCGACCGTCTGTTTGTCACTCGCCATGACCAGCTTAATGAGCATTTCTTTCGCCGCGGCATAATCATCGACATGGATGATAGCGGCATTTGTATGAATGTATCTTGAACAAATGCCGATGACGGCAGACGGAACCCCGCTGTTTGATATGTGGACCCGCCCGGCATCCGTTCCCCCGCCTGAAGCGAAATATTGATAAGGGATATTGTGCGTTTCCGCCATATCAAGGACGAACTCTCTCATCCCGCGGTGCATGACTGTCGTTCTGTCGAGAATGCGGAGCAGCACCCCCTCGCCGAGACGGCCGAACAGCTCCTTATCGCCGGTCATATCATTTGCCGGGCTGGCATCAAGCGCGAAGAAGAGATCAGGCTGAATCATATTGGCCGCTGTCTGCGCCCCTCTCAGGCCGACTTCCTCCTGAACGGTGGCCCCGGCGTACAGATTGTTCGGCAGGTCTTTTCCTTGCAGCTCTTTTAATAATTCAATGCTTAACCCGCAGCCGTAGCGGTTATCCCACGCTTTGGACAATATTTTCTTCTCGTTGGCCATCGGGGTGAACGGGCAGACCGGCACGACCTGCTGTCCCGGTCTGATTCCCATTCTGACCGCGTCCTCTCTGTCATCGGCACCGATATCAATCATCATATTTTTGATCTCCATCGGCTTTGCGCGCTGGGCATCTGTTAAAATGTGGGGCGGGATGCTTGAGATGACGCCGATAATCGGTCCGTTATCCGTCTGCACCTCGACGCGCTGGGCAAGCAGCACCTGACTCCACCAGCCGCCGAGCGTCTGAAATCTCAGCATGCCGTTATCCGTAATCTGCGTTACCATAAACCCGACTTCGTCCATATGGCCGGCTACCATAACGGTCGGCGCATCTTCAGCGCCGCGCCTTACTCCGAAAACACTTCCGAGTCTGTCCTGCACGATGTCATCCGCATATTTAGCAAGCTCCCGTTTCATAAAGGAGCGGACCTGATGTTCATTTCCCGGTGCGCCGGGAAGCTGCGTCAGCGTCCGGAAAAGCGTTTTCGTTTCCTCATTCATATTTTCCCCTCATTTCTATGTAATGCTTTTATTTTATTAGAAAAACAACCGTTTTCCAAGCGCTCAGATTGAATGGGCTGGAAAACCGCCGCTTTACTTAACACCGTCTGGCATCTTCTGTATAATAAAAACTACGACATAATTGGAGGTGCTTCATATTGAAATTACGTCATTTTCTCTTAGGTGCAGGAGTCGGATTATGCGCTGCCATCGCAGTGAAAAAGTATGCGATGAAACCTTATATCTCTTCAGAAAAAGCGCTCCGTATCGTGAAAGCGGCTTTTAAACAGCGCGGGCCGATAGACGGATCATGGATTTACACAGAGCCTGAGCCCTACCAGGTAAACGGAGAAACCATCCAGGTATACAAAACCGGCGTGACACGTTCGGCATTCGGCGAACTGGAGCAATATGAAGTTATGGTCAATGCAAAAACAGGCCAGATTGTCGATGTCATTGATTCTGTCGCCTCATAATTCGGACAAGCAAAAAATAAAGCCCAAAACCATCAGCGTTTTGGGCTTTATTCGGTTACATCGGCCGAATTCGTTTATATACAGGGTGCCACATCGCGTCCTGCACCGCTTGGATCAGATCCTCGGGTTCCGTTTCCGCTACACCGTCCTGAATCGCAGCTTTCGCTACAGCTACCGCCACAGTTGCCGATACCGTCCTGAGATCCTCCACTTTCGGAAGCATCGGCGCCCCCGGCTTGCCGACGTCCACCATACCGGCGATGGCATTCGCGCAGGCAACGAACATATTGTCCGTAATGAGCCTTGCTTTTGTCACAATCGTGCCGAGTCCGAGTCCCGGGAATACGAGCGCGTTGTTCGCCTGTCCGATATGGTAGGTAACGCCGTTATACGCGACAGGCGGGAATGGACTTCCCGTCGTGACAAGCGCGCGGCCTTCCGTCCATTTAATTAAATCTTCAGGTTTTGCTTCTGATAATGTGGTCGGATTTGACATCGGCAAAATAGCGGGCCGTTTGACATGCGAGGCCATTTCTTTGACGATTTCTTCCGTAAATGCGCCTGATACGGTGGATGTGCCGATCAGAATCGTCGGCTTGGCCTGACGCACCGTCTCCGCCAGATCAATTGATCCGCCTTCACCGCTGCGGCCGTACTCTTTCACTTCATCAGCAGAGCGGGCGTACGGAACCTGAAAATCACGCAGGTCCTTCATATCATCCGTTAACAATCCGTTTCTGTCGATACACCAAAAGCGGCTGTATGATTCTTCTTCGCTTAATCCGTCATGCACCATAGCTTCGCGCAGCTGCTCAGCAATTCCGATACCGGCCGTTCCCGCGCCGAAGACGACGACTTTATGCTCTTTTAAAGGCACTTTTGACGCTTTCGCACACGCTAAAACAGCTGCAAGCGACACCGCGCCCGTTCCTTGAATGTCATCGTTAAACGTACAGACTTTATCTTTATACCGTTTTAATATGCCGCGGGCGTTAGCCGTACCGAAATCCTCCCAATGAAGCAGCGCATTCGGGAATGTTTCCCGGGCAAGCGAGACATACTCATCAATAAAGCGGTCATATTTCTCGCCGCGCACTCTTGAATGCTGGTTTCCGACATACAGCGGGTCATTTAAGAGGCTTTCTTGATTTGTCCCGGCATCTAATACGACCGCAAGCACTCGTGACGGATCAATTCCGGCCGCCGCCGTATACACCGCGAGTTTTCCGACAGAAATGGCGATGCCGCCGACGCCCCAGTCACCGATTCCCAGAATACCCTCCGCATCTGTGGCAACGATTAAGTCAATGTTTTCATTTTTTCCGAACTGCTGAAATGCGGCGCGCATTCCTTCAGGGTCATCTATTGACAAATACAGACCGCGGGGTTTTCTGTACTCGTGGCTGTAACGCTGGATCGCGGTGCCGACGGTCGGCGTATATACGATCGGCAGCATTTCGCCTAAATGATCATTTAACAGCCTGTAAAATAACGTTTCATTCCGATCATGGAGAGCGGTCAAGTATACATTTTTGCTCAGCTCATCAGGCTGCGAACTGAATTGTTCGTAGGCACGCCTCGCCTGCTCTTCGATTGTCAATACTTTCGGCGGCAGAAATCCCTCGAGCCCGAGTTCCTTTCTTTCCTCCTGTGTAAAGGCCACCCCTTTATTTAAAAAAGGCGTAGAAAGCACTTCTAATCCGCGCAGAGTTGTTTTGATTTCTCCATCTTTCATCACTTGAAATTGATTCACCTGTCTCTTCCTTTCAAAGCAATTTGTCTTAGGTTTGCTTTTATTCCCGAAATTCATACAGGTAAATCATCGATCCGCTTATTTTCTCTCCCGCTTGACAGATGCAGCCACTTCGCCGTCTTCTCCCCATTTTACCGCTCTGTAAATCGCGTCGTGATAGAAAATCAGCCAGGCGTCTTTTTCTGCCGCGAACGTCTGCCATTTCTGCTTTTCTGGAATAGAGGTCATCGGATAATCATCATAGGCCAGCACCCATAACGGATTTTTATGCGCATTCGTCGGCATCAGGTCGGCAAAATGCACAGCCGTCTCCCCACCGTCTTCTAAGACGATGACGCTGTGGCCGTCGCTGTGGCCGCCGGTGTGGTGCATCGTAATGCCTTCTGTCAGCTGATACTCGTTCTCAAAGGTTTCAACCTGATCTTGTATCGCCTCCCAATTTTCTCTCCAATATGTATTTTTCGATCTGATATTAGGGTTTCTCATTTCGCGCCACTCTGTTGCAGAAGTGATAATGCGGGCATTCGGGAAAACAGAGACAAGCTCCTCTCCGCTGTACTCCGTCAGGCCGCATGCATGGTCAAAATGAAGATGGGTCATCGCGGCGATATGAATGTCCTCACAGGAAAGCCCGAGGTCACGAAGAGATTGTTTCAGATTGGATTCCTGTGTTACGCCGTAATTCCTTTTTTGTTTATCTGAGAATTTCCCTCGGCCGATACCCGCGTCAACCAATATATTCAGGCCGTTTTTTCTGATCAGAATCGGGTCTGTTCTTAATTCAATCTGGTTTTTGTCATTTACGGGGTATTTTCTCGACCATAAAGGTTTCGGAACAACGCCGAACATCGCTCCTCCGTCCATATGCGTTACACCGCCGTCCAGCCATGTTAATGAAATATTCCCAATATTCAATGTCTCCATCTTGATCCCTCCTGATGTAATGGTAGCAAATGGCGGCATAAAAAAACAGACTCCCGCATCAGAGTCTGTCTTTTGTTCTCCATTCAACTTCGGCCCGGTAAATCGGCTGGCCGAGCGCGGAGAATTTTTCTTCGTATTCTGTCATAATATTGCCCTTCGGATCGCTGTTGTGCAGATCAAGGCTGACTTCCGTCAGAAGCAGGCCGTATTCGGAAAAGCTTTTCAGAGAGTATTCGAATAAACCGCGGTTATCGGTTTTAAAATGAATCTCACCTGTTTCGCCCATCACTTCTTCGTATTTTTTCAAGAACGTTTTAAATGTTAAACGGCGCTTTTCGTGACGGTTTTTCGGCCACGGGTCAGAAAAGTTTAAATATACGCGCTTGATTTCTCCCCGTTCAAATACGTCATTCAGTGTTTCCGCGTCTATATTTAACAAACGGACATTGTGAGCCCCGCTGTCCTTTACTTTTTGGACGGCAGTGACGATGACGCTTTTAAACAGCTCAATTCCGATATAGTTGATATCCGGATTCTGCTTGGCCATTCCTGAAATGAACTGCCCTTTTCCCGTACCGACTTCAATATGGATCGGGTTGTCATTGCCAAAGACCGTGTTCCATCGCCCTTTATACTGGGCCGGATCACTGATGGCGATGTCAGCGTTTTCTGCCAGAAAATCATTCGCCCAAGGTTTATGGCGCATTCTCATATGATTGACACCTCTATCTATAATTTCGAGTAACAACATACCATGAAACATAAAGAGCCGCAAGCGCCTTTTAAAGGCGCCGGCCGCATAAAAAAAGAGGCTCCCCCGTCCGGAACACTCATGTGATGCATAAAACCGCACCGCTTTGCACAATGTATGACACAGAAAGGATGTGTATATGAATCATGGGCTTAACAAGCGAACATCAGGTCCGGTTATTAAAGGACATATTGGCCGACCATCAATTGGATTGCTGCGGCACGGTTGCCGAGTATGAACAGCTCGAGCGCGTCATCAAATCACTGATGGCCAACACCGGGCTTGATTCAAATATAAAAAACGTGCTCGAGGATGTCTACCGCTACAGCCAGTCCGGCATCACGGCCGATTCCATCGACACGCATATTCAGGAGCACCAAAACCATTTGTCCCAATGGGTGGAGCAGATGGATTCGTACTCCTGACTACTTGACAATCCGCTTCATCAGGGCATGAAGCTCTTCCATGGCATCATGATACGCTTTGTCGTTTCCTTTTGATTTGTGCCAGGCGATGAAGGTGATGGTCTCCGATAACATGTACCACGCCATCCGCAGCCGAAGCCCTTCCGTGAGCTTCATGCCGTACATCCCAAGCCAGCTGTCCCACGCTGGCTCTTCGACGTAATGATACAATAAAGGGCCGAGATCCATGGCCGGATCGGCTATCATGGCGCCGTCCCAATCTATTAAATACAGCTGGTTGTCTTCAGACAGAAGCCAGTTATTATGATTCACATCACAATGGCAAACGACTTTTTCACCGAATTGCACCTGATCCACATGAGCTTCCAAATAAGCAAGGCCTTCCTGAATAAGCGGCGAAAATTGCCGCACGGCAAAGACGGCCTGCTTCAGCTGCGACAAAAGGGCGCCCGGATCAAGCGGTTCTTTTCCCAATCTTTTCAGCATGTCGAGCAAAGCTTTTGATGTGTGGATTTTGCGGAGCAGCTCAGCCACCGGGCGTCCGCTCATATCCTTTGCCTTCAGCTCCCTGCCCGCCATCCAATGCTGAGCCGTAATGACGTCTCCGTTTTCCATCCGTTTCGTCCAAACCAGCTTCGGAACAATGCCTTCGGCGGATAACACGGCTAAAAAGGGCGAGCTATTACGTTTTAAAAAAAGCTGTTGGCCGTTATGTTTCGCATAATATGCATCTCCTGTAGCTCCTCCGGCGGGGAAGATCTCCCAATCGCTACCTAGTAATTGTCCCAACCAGTTCATATCAATGTTCAACCCATCATTTCTTAAAATATTTTAGAATAGGCCTCCAGCCTTTCTCTATTGGCGGAGCGGCCTGTCATAAACAATTTCATGAGAATAAAAAAGACAGCTATTGAGAGTCTCATATGCTAATCAATAGCCGTCCTATAAATTTTAGCGCTACAGCACAAACTTCGTCAAGCAAAACTAGCAAGAACACCTGTGAATTCTGAAGATTTATGCCGCGAACCGCTCTTTGCCGTGAAACATTTGACGGGTTTCATTTGTTTATTATGTTTTTATTTTCAACGGCGTACCGCCCGGCATAAGCCGAAACGGCGTCGTTCCGATCAGCTCGCCGTCAGCGTGAAACGGAATTTTCCCATCTGTTTCAAAAACGAATTCCTTCCCCTTTATCATCGTCACTCCGTCCATTTTGATATGCCGGCCGAAGCTCATCGCCCATAAAAAACGATACAGCGAGAAAAAGGACAGGTTTTCTGCGATGACAATATCAAAATGGTTTTGACGGGGATTTGCTGAAGGCGCCGCTTTCATGCCGCCTCCGTAATAAGGGTGATTAGCCGCAATGACAAACCAGACATTGCGGAATTCACGCCTCTGGCCGTCTGCCGTGCAAACAAACCTGAACGGCTGAAACCCCGAGGCCGTATGTAAATGCGCGAGCGGGTAAATCACAAAGCCGAGACGCAAAAACCGAAGAACGCGCGATAACGGAAAATTCGCGGCTGCCTTCAAAACTGAGGCATCGAAGCCGACAGACAGGTGGTTAATAAAATAAAGTGATTGCGCTTTGTCATGAAAAAAGTTGATGCTTCCCGCAAAAAATTTCCGTGTGAGCGGGCGGTGCAGACTTTTGATTTCTTGGAGGAGCGCCGACTTCTTAATACCGAGCCCTTTGGAAAAGTCATTGTACGAACCGGCAGGCACAAAGGTCAGCTCAATCTGATCCGTTCCTTTCAGTCCGTTAATGACTTCATGCATCGTCCCGTCACCGCCGATGACGAACAGCCGCTTAAGCTTATGATCCTGCATCATTGAAATCTGCCTCGCCAGCACCTCCGCATGTCCGGGATGCCCGGTCAAAAAAGAGCGGTGGCTGGCCCCGCGCCTGGTCAGCTCTTTTTGAACTGATTTCCAGACACGCCGGCCCCGCCCGCCTCCTGAGACCGGATTAATAATAAAAAACCATTGACTCATCGTTTGTTTTCACCTGCTTCATAGATGAAGAGACAGCCGGCAAACATCCGTTTTAATCAAGCCATTCCTGTCTCCGGCTTGAATCGCTCAAGCCGTAAGACAAAAGAGCCTTCGCCGCCTTCAGCTGGTGGTGCTTGATCGGCGCCGTATTTTTCTGCTGCTTTTCCAGCCACTCTGCGGCAGTCCGTTTATCAGCTATTTCCAGCCCGTACGGCGGCTCCGGATAATCAATATAAGACGTTCTGCTGAGCAAAAGCTTCCGCACGGGAATGTCGGCCTGCTTTTCTTTTACGATTTGCGAAACGACCGAGCCCGTCCGGTGCAGGCTGAGAGACGGATTCAATACTTGGCGCGTGCTGCCGGAGCCTCTTTCTTCCCAAAAACGGTGTTTTGATCCGATATATACGCTGTCCTCTTCCGCTTCCATAAAAGCAGCGCAGAAAATCTCCAGCGGCGAGATGATGATCATGCTCAGTTCGACGGACGCCTGCTGAATTTGCAGAACCGGATGATACATCACAAAATAGGAATCGGGCAGCTTTTGAGCCAGCATTTTTAACATCCCGTCCCTTTTAACCGCCTGCGAAAGCTCAGACTTTTGAGAAAGCGTGGAGCTCGCCCATTTTAATTGAAAGTCATACAGCTGATCTTTGAAAAAAGGCGCGAGCTCAGACTTTTGAGACGGAAGATTCCCGAACAGCGCCTCTTCTCCCTCCGGCTCATCAAACCATTGGTGCCTCTTTTCATTTATATCGGCCGTATTTTCTTCTTTTCTCTTTTTTAAGGAAAATTTTTTCCTGGCCGGCGCTTGATCGGTTTCCCCGCCGGCAGCCGTTTTCGTTTCTAGTTCTTCCGTCTTCCGGTCAAACGCTTCAAGAAGCGTCTCCCAGCGTTCTTTCTTCAGCCGGATAAACTGGTTCATATAATAATATGGATCAAGTTCATATCTGGATATGCAGTCGTGAATTTTGATGATCTGTGCCATGTGATTTCTCCACTCCGAATATTTGTTTATGTCAATTGAAACTGTGCGATTTCTTCATATTTAGGCGACCGGTCAAGATGGGTCTGAAACAGGGAAAACCGGCTGACGGCACTTTGCACCCTGCCGCTTTCAAACGGCACATCGTCAGGAAACGGCCGGTCTCCCGCCCACTTCCGCGCCATCGTCATATGAGGATGATACGGGCGTTTTTCCACTTGAAAACCGGCTTTCAAAACAACCTGTTTTGTTTTTTCCCGCAAATCAAAGAGCAGTTCATTCCGTTCGGGCTCAAGGTGAAGCACTCTCGGCTGTCTGCGGTCGCCGAAAATATCCAGATGCTGAAACTGTACGGTAAACGGCTGCGCTGCCGACGCAGCATCTGCGAGCAGAGGCGATAATGTCGCAAGCCGTTCTTCATCCGCGGCTCCGAGAAAAATAAGTGTAATATGATAGTCATGCGGGTGCACCCATTTTTTGAATGATAACGCCGGCTCCTTTTTGGCTGCTTCCCAAATCGGTTCAGCAATGTCAGCCGGAATCGGAATGCCGATAAAATAATGCGGCAATGAAGCTCTCATACGAGGATCTCCCCCTCTTTGGTTATGGTGTTATTATAAAACGGATAAGCGGAGAGGAGAACCCTGTCCGCTCATTATGATAGGATATTATGTACCGAACGTTTTATACAGAAAGGAATGAACCGGCCTTGAAAATCGTAAACAGCACGGCGGAGCTGATCGGCGGCACACCGATCGTAAAGCTCAATCGCCTTCAGCCAGAACATGCAGCACAGGTCTATTTAAAATTAGAATCGTTTAACCCGAGCGGCAGTGTCAAAGACAGAGCGGCTTACAATATGATCATTGAAGCGGAAAACAGCGGGCATTTAAAACCCGGCTCTGTCATCATCGAACCGACAAGCGGCAACACAGGCATCGGCCTGGCGATGAACGCGGCGGCGCGCGGCTACAAGGCAATCCTCGTCATGCCTGACACGATGACGAAAGAACGCATCAACCTCCTGAAAGCGTACGGCGCGGAGGTTGTGTTAACACCGGGGGCGGAAAGAATGCCCGGCAGCATCAAAAAAGCGAAAGAACTCGCCGAACAGATTCCGGGAAGTTTTATCCCGATGCAATTCGATAACGGCGCAAATCCAGATGCCCACCGAAAAACGACCGCCATTGAAATCTATCAGGCCGTTCAGCAGCTCAACAGACCGCTCGGTGCTTTTGTGGCAACGGCGGGAACGGGCGGAACCATTACCGGAACCGGAGAAACGCTGAGGGAGCTTTTCCCGGATATGATTGTTCATGTCGCCGAGCCCGCGGGATCTCCCGTCCTGTCTGGCGGAAAACCCGGCGCTCATAAGCTTGTCGGGACAAGCCCCGGATTTATTCCCGGCATACTGAATCAGGACGTTTACGATGAAATCATGAAAATATCTGATGAAGATGCGTATACGACAACACGCCGTCTGGCCCGGGAAGAAGGCATACTCGTCGGCCCGTCTTCAGGCGCCGCCTGCTTCGCCGCCATTGAAACCGCAAAACGCCTCCCTCCCGAACAGATCGTCATCTGTATGACTGCCGATACGGGAGAACGTTATTTATCAACAGATTTATGGTCATTTGAATAATAAAAAGGGATGCCGCTTTCGGCGTCCCTTTTTATTATCACTTGGCAAGCTCATAAATAGCTTCGGCATATAAAGCCGTTGACCTGAGAAGGTCATCGATTTCGATGTACTCATCCTTTTGATGCGCGCTGTCAGGCCGGCCGGGGAACAGCGGCCCGAACGCGACGCCCGCCGAAAGGGATCTCGCATACGTTCCTCCGCCGATTGAAATCAGATCCGCTTTCTTTCCCGTCTGTCCTTCGTAAACCTTTTGAAGCGTCTTTACGAGCGGATGATCGGCAGAAACGTGGTGCGGTTTGCTGTCTTTAAATTCTTCAAGCCGGAATTCTTCAGCAGACGTAAAAGCATCACGGATGACTTTGCTGTCTGAAGTGACGGGATAACGGATGTTGATGCCGAGTTCTCCTTCCTCACCCTTTCTGTATGTAAAGGTGCCGACATTCAATGTAAGCTCTCCGCTGATGTCATCCCTGCAATCAATTTTCAGCTTTTTACCTCGTGTATCATTTAAAAAATAGTCACTGACGGTTTTGACAAAGTGCTTTCCGGCTCCATCCAGCTCCGTTCCGTTAAGGCATTCAGCAAGCTTTAAGCCGGCATTGACACCATTATCCGGTTCCATCGCGTGGCATGATTTTCCGTATACGCGAAGCGTCAGTTTTCCATTTTCCGAAACTGCTTCACCTTGTGTTTTTGACTGCTCAAGCCATTTGCTGAAATATGCGTGCACGGCATCAAGACCGTCCCCTTCAATAACCGCTTCAGCCGCATCCGGCACCATGTTCAAGCGCAGTCCTGAACGGAATGACAGAAGCATGTTTTTTGCGTCTTTGTCAGAAGCGCTTTTTACAATGCGCAGTGATGCATCTATAATTCCTTTTTCCGCGTTAATGATCGGAAAATCTGCGTCAGGAGCAAAGCCGATGTCAGGCATTTTTTCGTGTTTGAAGTAGTGATCCACGCATCTCCAATCACTTTCTTCATCCGTTCCGATGATGATTCTCACGCGTTTGGATAAAGGGAGCTGCATGTCTTTGACGATTTTCAGCGCATAAAACGCCGCCATTGTCGGTCCTTTATCATCTATGGCGCCTCTGGCATATATCCGGCCGTCCCTGATATCGGCTGAAAACGGATCGCTCGTCCAGCCGTCTCCGGGCGGAACGACATCGACGTGGCACAAAACGCCGACGATTTCGTCACCCGTTCCCCATTCAATATGGCCCGCATAGCCATCAAGATTCTTTACGGTGAAGCCTTCTTTTTCACCGAATTCCAGCAGTGACGTCAGGCTGGCATTGACGCCTTCTCCAAACGGCCGGCCGGGACCGGCTGTTGATTCGTCCATTACGCTGTTGATCTGCAAAAACTTCTGCGTGTCACGGATCAGATCTTCTTTGTTTCTGATGACTTCAACTTCCCAGTTCATCACAAATCCCCTTTCTTGATAAAGACTTGCAAAATGTCGATAAAACGAATAATATAGATGATGTTTTGAAAAAATGTTCGTCATTGGAGGTACTTATGTTTCATCTCGACAAGCATCAAACGACAATAAAAAGAGAAATTACCGCGGGATTGACCACCTTTTTCACAATGGTGTATATCATTGTCGTCAATCCGGTGATCCTTTCCAATGCGGGAATTCCGTTTGACCAGGTGTTCACCGCGACGATTATCGCTTCCATTGTCGGAACTTTATGGATGGCTCTCGCTGCGAATTTTCCGATCGCCATTGCCCCCGGCATGGGCTTAAACGCGTATCTTGCCTTTCACGTTGTCGGCACAGGCAGCGGCATTACGTATCAGACGGCTTTCAGCGCCGTTTTTATCGCGGGAGTCATCTTTATTATTTTATCGTTAACGCCTTTAAGAAAACAACTTATAGAAGCGATTCCGGACAATTTAAAATACGGAATTACGACCGGCATCGGCTTATTTATCGCTTTTATCGGCTTACGCCAATCCGGAATCATCACGGCTGATAAATCTAATCTGGTCGCACTCGGCGATCTTCATTCGCCCGCCGTCATTTTAACGCTTATCGGGCTTATCATCAGTATTGTACTGATGGTGCTGAATGTTAACGGGGCTCTGTTCATCGGCATGGCGCTGACCGCCGTCATTGCCTTTTTGACGGGGCAGATTCATTTCGCGAAAGGATTCATGTCCTTCCCGCACCTGCCGGAGGGGCTTTTGATCACAAATCCGTTCGGAGCCCTCGGGGATGTCGTGCATCACGGTCTGTACGCCGTTGTGTTTTCTTTTCTTCTCGTTACGATTTTTGACACGACCGGCACCATGATCGGTGTCGCCGAACAAGCGGGACTGATCAAAAACAATCAGCTGCCGAATGCCAGAAGAGCGCTTTTGGCTGATTCGACCGCTACGACGGTGGGAAGCATCTTCGGCACCAGCCCGACGACCGCGTTCGTTGAATCTTCAGCAGGTGTGGCGGCCGGCGGAAGAACGGGTCTGACGGCGCTGACGATTGCGGTTATGTTTGCCGTTTCCATGTTTTTCAGCCCGCTTGTCAGCGTCTTATCGGAAGTGTCCGCGATTACGTCACCGGCTCTGATTATTGTCGGCAGCCTGATGATGGGTGCGGTATCGAATATCCGCTGGAATGAGCTTGATGAAGCGTTCCCGGCCTTTCTCGTCATTTTGGCGATGCCTTTAACGTCCAGTATTTCAACCGGAATCGCACTCGGCTTCATTTCATATCCGCTTGTTAAAGCAGCTAAGAAAAAATGGCGCGAAATCCATCCTTTAGTCATCATCTTCGCCGTGCTGTTTTTTATTCAGCTTTTTATTTTGAACGGACATTAAGAAAAATCCCTTTCCTTTTTCGGAAAGGGATTTTCACATATAAAGAACGGAAAGAATCGCGGCAATGAGACACCAGGCGGAACAGATGACTTGGATGACGGTTAATGCGCTGTTTCGCGCCCTGAAATAGTCATCACTGTCTCTCTTGATACCGCTTAAAACCGGTTTATCCGTGATCCGGTCAAATAAAAGTGACGCGGCATAGCGGCTGACGATCGCAAACAAAATGAGGACTGCCGGCTTCACTAAGAGCGGAAGAACGAGAATAAGAGCCGTAAAAGCCGCGGTTAAAAGGTAAAGCTGCCGGAGATACCCGCCGTTTCGGATCAGCACTTTAAAGAACAATTCTTTCCACGCCGTATACGCCGACCGTTTTGTAAAGATGTGCTTGGAGCCGGGATATAAAAACGGCTTGCTCCGCCCTTTATTTTTACCATTCGGGAGCTGCACATCATGGCTGAGCATCAAAACAAAGGCCGCGAAAGAAAGCTTGCGCCTGTTCTCCTCAAGCACTTCTTCCTCAAAGGCTGATAATGTCTCCGTCCCTTTCCAAGTCAAAAGGGCGGAACAGATGAACAATATACATCCCGCCGGCCAAAGCCAATACCATTCGGCGGCAAAGACGATCATAAAAAACGCACCCGCCATCAGAACCATCACTTTCAGCCAGCCCGCCGCCTGATTCCCGAATGTCCGCCTGCTGTTTTTTCTGTGCCGATGTACGGCTAATATCGCGGTATGGAAGCCGAACAGACAGCAAAACATACCTGAATATGCCGGTAAGGTACAGTCACCGTACTGGCGCCATAAGGGAAATAACAATACGGCAAGCGCACCCCATTTGATAAGGGAAAGGAGCATCGAATACAAAAGCGCGTACCGTTTCAGCTTTTGCATCAGATGTTTTGCATGCACCAAAAATACGTGATCCGCTTCCAGCAAAAAGGTATGAATAAAACCCGTGCACAACATCAGGGCACTGAATACATACAGCCAGCCCCATCCTAATACTCCTGCCGCTCCATTAAGAAGCCCCCTGCCGTTCAGCCAATCAGCATATTGATAAACGGCAAATGCGGCAGCGGGAAGAACGATATACAGCGCGACCGTCCAATCAATGACCGTCTGAAACACCTTCCATTGATACCGCCAATAATGAAACAGCCTTTGAAAAAACAAAGCCCGCCCGGTCATCGCTGACTGCTCCGAACCGCTGAATAAAAGCAATCCAGCAGTGAACGGCTCCCCGTTTTTTCCTGAAGCTCCTCTAACGTGCCTTGAAGAAGCAGAGCGCCCTGATCCAGCAAATAAAACCGGTCGCAGATTTTTTCCGCCGTATCCAGAACATGAGTGCACATCAAAATCCCCGCGCCCCTTTCTTTCTCAGCAATCAGCATGTCGGTAAACAGCTTCGTTGAGATCGGATCAAGTCCGATAAAAGGCTCATCAATGATGTAAATATCCGGCTTCGCCAAAAATGCCTGTATGAGCATCAATTTTTGCTGCATCCCTTTTGAAAAACCGGAAGGCAAATCATGTTTTACAGACGTCAGCGAAAACTCTTCAAGCAGCCGCCCTGCCCGCTCACGGCATTCTTCCCCTTCTATACACCGCAATGACCCGGTCAGCTCGAGGTGCTCCCAAAGCGTCAGTTCATCGTAAAAACTCGGACGCTCCGGTATGTAAGCATAAGATGAATCATTCCACTTAATACCGCCTTCTATATCCCGGGACAGCCCGAGAACCGCCTTTATCACTGTACTTTTCCCCGCGCCGTTCGCTCCGATTAAACCGGCAATTTCACCAGCGTTGACTGACAGAGATACATCAGAAATCACCTTCGGCCTGTCAGCATAACCGGCGCAGACAATGTTTGCATTCAATAATTCTCCCAAACTTCTCACTCCCCCGTTTTCATACGGACATGTATAAAAAAAGTTTCAGTTTCCATAATAATAAAAGCGGACCGGGCATAGTAATGCACCAAGGCGGCACCCATTTGGAAAAAATTATCTGCGCTTATTCCTAGATTCATGTTGTCCATATCGTGTATAATGGAGGCAGTTAAAAGAGAAAAAACAGAATGTCATCCTTTGTTGCTTATTCGTACGAAGTTTTAGAGTCGAAAGTTGTGGTATATCAAGTCCATCCGATCTTATGATAGGGAGTGGTTTTTTGAAACCTTCAACAAATCGTATGCTGACTCGGATTAAATCAGTTTACATGTTCATCCAGGAAAAAGGCCTTGTGACAACACAGGAACTGGTTGATGAATTCGGCATTACACCTAGAACCATTCAGCGAGACTTAAATGTGTTAGCATACAATGATCTTGTTCATAGTCCTAGCCGAGGCAAGTGGGAGACAACACGAAAAAAAGTGAAAATTACATCTTAAGCGAACAATTACATAAGGCCCTTTTCGGCCTGACATGCTGCAAGGCAAAGCAGCGTCTTTGCCTTGTTTTTTGTTCCTCTATATAAAAAGCCCAAAACAAATCTGTTTTGGGCTTTTCTGATATCGATTACACTTCAGCGCCTCTCAGCGTTTCAAGCTCCTCTTCAGTCAGCTCGCGGAATTCTCCCGGTTTAAGATCCGGGTCAAGAGAAACAGCCCCCATCGAAAGCCGCTTCAAATAAGCCACTTCATTTCCGACAGCCTTTGCCATCAGCTTCACCTGATGATATTTGCCTTCTGTAATGGTCAAGTGAATCACCGTTTCATCCGGGCTTTCTGTAATGATTTCAACGGCTGCCGGCTTCGTCTTATAGCCTCCTTCAATGACGACGCCTCTTTCCAGATGAACGATGTCTTCCGGTGACAGAGGTGAAGTTAACCGGACCTCATATGTTTTGGGCACATGCTTTTTCGGAGAAAGCAGGCGATGAGCGAGCTGCCCGTCATTGGTCAGAAGCAAAAAGCCTTCCGTATCCTTATCAAGACGTCCCGCCGGAAACGGTTCAAATCGCTGTTCTTCAGGCGTCAGCAGATCAACCACCGTTTGCTGGCGGCTGTCTTCTGTAGCGGACAGCACTCCTTGCGGCTTATTCATCATGACATAAATAAATTCACGATAGTCTGCCGGCTCTCCGTATACCGTGATGTCCTGTTTTTCCGGATCGACATGGGTTTTCACATCTTTCGCCGGCTCTCCGTCAATCATGACAGCCCCAGCCTTGACGATTTTTTTCACATCTTTTCTTGAGCCGAATCCGCTGTTGGCAAGCAGCTTATCAAGTCTCATCCTGATCCTCTCCTTTAAAAAGAAAAGCCCGCGATAAGCGGACTATTCATTATTCTTAATGGGCGGAATGCCTGCCTCTCCTCAAAACGCGGGGCAGACGGTTTCCAAACATTTTCTGTAAAAATCCGATTCGGTACGCGGCAAACATGTACACCGCACCGCCGACAGCGGCGCAGACAAAGACGACAATCGCCGCATGCACCTGGCCGCTTTGGTATGTTACAAAGAAACTGAGCAGCCATTGAGTCAGCTTGACCGCGACTCCCATCACGACGGACAGGACTGCGATTAAAATAACCCGTTTTATAAGTACCGTATACGAATAGCCCGCATGGCGCTTAATCATAATAAAACCGTACAGAAGAGAAGCGATATAACCGAGCGCCGTTGCCAAGATGGCCCCGTCTCCCTGAAACAGCTTGATCAGCGGCACGTTCAGCACCACTTTTATAATGACGCCGATGAAAAGGCTCACGACAGCAAATTTCTGCTTATTAATCCCTTGCAGGATCGCCGCGTTTACGGTAAACAGAGAAAACAGAATCGCGACAGGCGCGTACCAGAACAATATATCCTGTCCGATATCCGGGCGAAGGCTTTCAGAGCCGTAGAAGAACGTATAGGCCGGACCCGATAACACGGACATCCCGACAACAGCGGGAATAACCAAAAACAGAATGATTTGCATCGTCTGGTTAATCTGCTGGTTCAAAAGCTTATAATTCCTGCTCGTAAACGATTCAGTAATCGTCGGAATCAGCGTCAGACCGAAAGCGGTCGCCAGAGAAACCGGGATCATCACAAGCTTCGGCACATAAAGGGTGACAATCGCTAGCATGTCCTGACTGATATCTTTATGACCCGCCGCAATCATCGCTTTATTAAACGTATTCGTATCGATATACGAATACAAAGGAATCGCCAGTCCGACAAATACGTAAGGAGCGGCATAACTGAAAAGCTCAATGAACATTTTTTTATAACTTAAGTTCGCAGACGGGACGAGATTCGGCTTCATCGCCAGGAGATCGCCCTTCCGCTTATTCCAGTAAATATAAAGGACGACAAGCCCTCCGAATGATCCGATCAGCGCCGCGAAAGTCGCGTATCCGACTGCGATGACAAGGCCGCCGTTAATCACTCTTAAAATCAAATACGTGGCGCCCAATAAAAAGATGATCCGGGCAAGCTGCTCCACAACCTGTGAAACGGCTGTCGGCCCCATCATCTGATGACCTTGGAAAAAACCGCGCACAAGACTCATAATCGGCACGACCAAAAGTGCCAGACTGACCATCCGGATGACATAAACGACGTGGTCAATCGTAAGTCCGTTGTTACTCGTGCCGCCGAGAGATGTTTCCGCAAAAAACGGCGCTGAAATATAAAGAATTGAAAAAGCGATCATCCCGGTTACGAGCATAACCGACATTCCCGCTCTCAGCATCCGCCTGCTCGTCTCATAGTCTCCCTTGGAATTATATTTCGAGACAAATTTTGAAACCGCGGCGGGAAATCCCATCGTGGCAATGTTTAAAAACAGTGTATATTGATTATATCCGTATTGAAACAAAGCTCCGCCCGTCGCTCCGACCATCGCTCCGAACGGGATCAGATAAATCATCCCTAAAATCCGCGATATATAGGTGCCGAGCGTCAGCACGAACGTGCCCCTTAACAATTTGCTTGACATGTTTCCTCATCACCATTTTCTACGAAGATTCAACTTTTCTATTTTAACACAACTGGGCAATTAGACGGTAATAATTACAGCGGGAAACTTTTTGGGAAAACTCTTTAAAAACAAAATACGTTTAAGGATTCCCTTTCTTTCGCTATAATAGCAGAAAGCGGACATTTCCGCCTATTATACGTGAAAAAGAAAGTTGTTGATGAAATATGAAACACTATGACGTGATTGTGATCGGCGGCGGCCCGTCCGGTTTAATGGCTGCGATTGCCGCAGGCGAAGAAGGGGCGGACGTATTATTAATCGATAAAGGAAACAAGCTGGGACGGAAGCTGGCGATTTCCGGCGGCGGGCGCTGCAACGTGACCAATCGCCTCCCCGTTGAAGAAATCATCAAACACATCCCCGGCAACGGCCGCTTTTTATACAGCGCGTTTTCCGAATTTAATAATGAAGATATCATCGCCTTTTTTGAAAAACTCGGCATTCAGCTGAAAGAAGAAGACCACGGGCGCATGTTCCCGGTGACGGACAAAGCGCAAAGCGTTGTCGATGCGCTTTTGAACCGATTAAAACAACTGAATGTCACCATCCGCACAAATGAAAAAATCAAAGAGGTGCGGTACGAGAACGGCAGGACAGCGGGCATTACGACAAACAATGACGAACACATTAACGCAGACGCCGTCATTATCGCGGTCGGCGGAAAATCAGTCCCGCATACCGGCAGCACCGGAGACGGCTATGCATGGGCGGAAGCGGCCGGTCATACCGTGACCGAACTCTTTCCGACGGAAGTGCCGGTTACGTCGTCAGAACCGTTTATTAAACAAAAAACACTTCAGGGGCTGTCCCTTAGAAACGCGGCCGTCAGCGTCCTGAATAAAAAAGGCAAACCAATCGTCACACACGTGATGGACATGCTGTTTACCCATTTCGGCTTGTCAGGCCCCGCCATTCTCCGCTGCAGCCAGTTTGTCGTCAAAGAACTGAAAAAGCAGCCAGAGGTCAAACTCCGCATCGATCTGTTTCCCGGCATCAACGAGGAAGAGTTATTTCAAAAGATGCACAAGGAACTGAAAGACGCACCGAAAAAAGCGCTCAAAAACGCGCTGAAGCCGTGGATGCAGGAACGGTACCTGCTTTTTCTTCTGGAACGGAACGGTCTTGATCCGCAGACAAGCTTTACGGAACTGCCGAAGGATCAATTCAGGGCTTTTGTCAAAGACTGCAAACAATTTACGGTTGCCGCTGACGGAACGCTTTCTTTGGACAAAGCATTTGTCACAGGCGGAGGTGTTTCCGTAAAAGAGATTGAGCCGAAACAAATGGCGTCAAAAAAAATGGAAGGCTTATATTTTTGCGGAGAAATACTCGATATTCACGGCTATACCGGGGGCTACAATATCACTTCAGCCTTTGTCACGGGGCGTCTCGCCGGTTTGAATGCAGGACGTTTCTCACGCTCGCTCTAAATGGTTTAAAGCGCACTTACCTGAGCGTCCCCGTTGATAATTGACCAAAAACATGATAGAGTTTTCTGCGTTTTGTTTCACCTGATTGAGGGAATAGGAAGAAAGGATTGATCTGCAATCGTACGACCATACTAAAACAAAATGGCGTATTGAAAAAAATAGTCAGAGGGTGAGAACGTTTGAAGAAGAACATCTCCAGTGTTTTTTGGATTGTGATTGTCATCACAGCCGCTGCGGTTTTATGGGGGGCCATTTCTCCTGACAGCCTGCAGCAAGTCACTGATACGGCACAAAAATTTATTACGGATTCTTTCGGCTGGTATTATCTGCTGGTCGTTTCTATATTTGTCGGTTTCTGTCTCTTTCTCATTGTGAGTCCGATCGGCACAATAAAACTCGGAAAACCCGGGGAAAAACCGGAATTCGGCTTATTATCATGGTTTGCCATGCTTTTCAGCGCGGGCATGGGAATCGGTTTGGTATTTTACGGGGCTGCGGAACCGATCAGCCATTACGCCATCAGCTCTCCCTCAGGTGAAACAGAAACGCCCCAAGCATTTCGTGATGCGCTCCGGTACACATTTTTCCACTGGGGGCTGCACGCTTGGGCCATCTATGCGGTCGTCGCTTTATGTATCGCATATTTTCAATTCAGAAAAGACGCGCCCGGTTTGATCAGCAGCACACTGACACCGCTTTTGGGCGATAAAGTAAACGGGCCGATCGGCAAAGCGATTGACTGTATCGCCGTGTTTGCGACCGTTGTCGGTGTGGCGACAAGCTTAGGGCTCGGAGCGACTCAGATCAACGGCGGTCTGCATTATTTATTCGGCATTCCGAAAACATTTTCCATTCAGCTGATCCTGATCGCTGTCGTAACCGTGTTATTTTTGATTTCTGCGTGGAGCGGAATCGGCAAAGGGATTAAATACTTAAGCAATACCAACATGGCGCTCGCGGCTATTTTAATGATCTTTATGCTCATTGCAGGCCCGACGGTGCTGATTATGAACTCATTTACCGATTCTATCGGCCAATACATACAAAATATCGTGCAGATGAGCTTTCGCTTGTCTCCGAATGATCCCCAAAAGCGCGAATGGATTAACAGCTGGACCATTTTCTATTGGGCCTGGTGGATATCCTGGTCGCCGTTTGTCGGCATTTTTATCGCCCGTGTATCAAGGGGCCGGACGATCCGGGAATTTTTAATCGGAGTACTGGTGACACCTTGTATATTGGCTTTCTTATGGTTTGCGATCTTCGGTGTATCCGCGATGGATCTTCAGCAGAAAGGCGTATTCAATGTCGCGGGAATGTCAACGGATACGATGCTGTTCGGCGCACTCAGCCACTATCCGATGACAATGGTGACAT
Source organism: Bacillus sp. JNUCC-22 (assembly GCF_018861275.1). Taxonomy (NCBI): domain Bacteria; kingdom Bacillati; phylum Bacillota; class Bacilli; order Caryophanales; family Bacillaceae; genus Bacillus; species Bacillus sp. JNUCC-22. The sequence continues at coordinate 2,856,317 of NZ_CP076408.1, forward strand.
CCGTATTAACGCTTGTTCTGATCGCTGTATTCTTTATTACATCAGCGGATTCAGCGACATTTGTGCTTGGAATGCAAACGTCTTACGGCTCTTTAGACCCGTCAAACCGGGTGAAAATCATCTGGGGCATCATCCAGTCCGCCGTGGCAGCGGTATTATTATATTCCGGCGGTCTGGCCGCACTGCAAAACACGGCCATTCTCGCCGCGGTTCCGTTTTCAGTCGTGATCCTTCTGATGATCGTGTCTCTGTACAAGTCATTAGCGAGCGAGAGAAAAGGAATCAAACAAGCGGAGAAATACCAAAAACCGAGAAGTCCCCGCGTCAAAAAAGCATAATGAACAACGAAGCCCGGCATTTCGTCCGGGCTTCTTTATTTTCGGTATAAAATGAGAGCGGAAAAACAATAAAGCTGCTCACCTTCAGGATCACAGGCCGCCGCTACCGTATATTTAATATCAACGAGCTGTTCATCAGAAATCCCCTTTAAAAATGTATTGACTTCAGTCTGCAGATCCTTTTCATGCTCCTCATCAAAAACAGCTATCTTCAGCACATCACCCTCTCCTTTCTCTATCAATTTATTCCGGTTCAATTGAAATATGATAGAGAAAAACAGATTTTCTTTTTTACTGATTTTTACTAAAAGTATCCAAAAATAGTTGTTGAAAACGCTTACTCTCGTATGATAATATCATTTTAACAATAACCAGGTCATTTCTGTTTAGTAAATATTTAGTAAAAAGGAGATGCGAAATGGTCCGTCTCAAAGATATTGCCTTACAGGCATCTGTATCCAGCGCGACAGTATCGAGAATTTTGAATAAGGATGACTCTTTGGCTGTGACTGATGAAACAAGAGAAAAAGTTCTGAGGATCGCCGATGAGCTGGGCTATCAGCCGTCGGCAAAAAGACGGAAGAACCGCAGCCGCAGCGATTCAGCGCCCCTGATCGGCGTTGTCAGCTGCCTGTCACCGGAAGAAGAACGGCAGGATCCTTATTTTTCGGCGATCCGAAAAGGCATTGAGGAAGAATGCTTTCGACAAAAAGTTTTTATCACATCTTCTATCCATCTCGGTTCTTTTCAAGAGCATATGTTTCACGAACTGGACGGTGTCATCGTCATCGGCAGCCTGCAAGACGAGGCGCTTACGAATATCAGCGCCGCTTTCAGGCACGCGGTATTTGTTAACGGCACTCCCGATCCCGCCCGCTACGATTCCGTCAGCGTGGATTTTTATGCCGCAGCGCAAAAGGCGATAGAACATCTTCTGTCGCTCGGTTATGAGCGGCTCGGTTATATCGGCGGCCGGGAGCGGGAACATACCGTCATAGACGGTGTAAACAGCAATAAAACGATTGAGGATAAGCGTCTGACCGCTTTCTTACAAATGGCCGGCGCCGAGCCGGAGCATGTACTGATCGGCGAATACAGCATGCACGAAGGGTTCCGGCTGATGAATGAAGCCATCAAAGGCGGAAGTCTCCCCGATGCCTTTTTTATCGCAAGTGATTCGATGGCTGTCGGCGCTTTAAAAGCCTTGCAGGAAGCCGGCCTTCAAGTCCCGCGCGATACGGCGGTTGTCAGCTTCAACGGAATTGATGAGGCAGAATACGCCAGCACGCCGTTATCAACGGTAAAAGTATACACGGAAGAGATGGGCCGGACGGGTGTCAAATTGCTTCTCGACCGTTTAAACGGCAGAACCGTCCCGCTGGCCGTGACGCTCCCCACTTCATTGATTGTCAGACAAAGCTGCGGCTCACAAGAAAGGAGGTGACGTGTCCCGCAGCGTTTATATCATATTTAAAGGAGGAAAAGATGAAACGCTTACTGGCTTTGTTTCTTTCTTTTACTTGCATGATCCTTCCCGGCTGCTCGGCAGAACAGAGCGGCGCCGGAGAAAAGCAGAAAACATTGACAGTCTATTCCACCATATCCTCAGACAGCGAACGCGCCGTATTCAGAAAGTTGGCTGATTCATTCCAAAAAGAACATCCGGACATTCAAGTAAACGTTCATTTCCCAGGCAATGACTACGAAAATATGATGAGGGTCAGAATGGCAGCCGGTGACATGCCCGATCTTTTCGACACACACGGCTGGGCCAAAATCCGCTACGGAGAATATACCGCCGACCTCAGCGGCATGTCTTGGACGAAGCGGCTCGATCCGAATTTAAACAGCATGCTCAAAGACGCAAAAGGCAGAATATACGCCTTCCCTCTGAATCAGGCAAAGGACGGACTGGCCTACAACCGCACGCTGTTGAAAAAATACGGAATCAAACCGCCGGAAACAATGGATGATTTTATGAAGGCATTGAGACAGATTAAAGAAAAAAGCGGCGGAACAGTCACCCCCTTCTGGTTTGCCGGCTATGAGAAAAGCTCCTTTGCCCAATATTACGATCAATTCGCCGCACCGCTTCTCATCACAGATCCCGCACACCGTTACAAAAAACAGCTGTTAAACGGAACCTTCCGCTGGACACACTTCACCTATTTATCTGACAAACTGAAAGAGATGCAAAAGGAAAACCTGCTCAATATAGATGCCGTGACGGCAAAACGGTCCCAGCTCATTGAACTGATGGCGCAAAACAAAATCGCCTTTACGCTGCAGGGCGGCACCCTCGGCCAAGACGTCGCTCAAATCAATCCGAAGGTAAAAGTCGGCATCATACCGACCCCGGCCGTCCACAAGAAAGACGCGCCGGTTTGGATCGGAGGCGAACGTTACACGCTGGCGGCATTCAAGGATTCCCCGCGGCTTGAAGAAGCGAAACAGTTTATCGCATTTATGGCCCGCCCCGAGCATGCAAAATCAATTGCCGAAGCGACCTCGCTTCCGGCCGGATTAGTGAATGTGCAAACGGACATTTTCTACGCAAATGACTATAAGCGCTATCAGCATATTAAGGTGCAGCCTTATTTTGACCGCCTTTATTTGCCGAACGGAATGTGGGATGTGATGGGAACAGCCGGGCAGGAACTGATGGCCGATATCTTAACCCCCGCTGAAATTTCAGCGAAACTCGGCAGGGAATATAAGCGGCTCCGGCTTCAATCTGATTCACGGGGAGTTGAAAAAGAATGAGTGATCTTGCAAGAGAAACCCAAGGATTTCAACATCAAAAGCCGGTAAAATCCGCGTCACTGTGGTGGATGTACGTCCCCGCTCTTGCCACGGTTTTTATTTTCATGATTTTTCCGTTTGTCAAAGGTGCTTTTATCACATTTACAAACTGGAACGGCTTCTCACAGACGTATCAATGGGTGGGAGTCACTCAATATAAAAGGCTTTTTACAGATCCGGACACGTGGCTTGTTGTGAAAAACACTTTGCTTTACGGCATCGGAAGCACTTTTTTTCAGAATATGCTCGGACTTTTATATGCGCTTCTTTTGAATAAGAGCTTAAAAATGAAGGCGCTCACAAGAACGATCGTCTACCTGCCCGTCATTATCAGTCCGCTGATAATGGGATACATTTGGTATTTTATTTTCTCATATGACGGGGGTGCGCTGAATGATGTGCTTGCCGCACTGGGAATCGGTCCTGTCAACGCCTTGGCAAGCCCTGCGGCAAACCCGTGGATTATCGTCATGATTAACACGTATCAATACGCAGGCATTGCGATGATTGTATATTTGGCGGGGCTGCAAAGCATTCCGAAAGATTATTACGAAGCCGCAAAAATGGATGGCGCGGGAGGTCTTCAGCCGTTTTTCACCATCACCCTGCCTTTATTGATGCCGGCTGTCACCATCAACATGGTCATCAATATCATCGGCGGGCTGAAGCTGTTTGATGTCATTTTCGCGCTGACCGCAGGCGGGCCGGGCAATTCCTCTCAATCGATGTCGACGTTTATGTATGATTTATATTTTAAACGGCAGGATGCGGGATATGCCGCCGCCCAAGGCGTGTTTATGTCCGTCATTATTCTTGTCATCAGCTTTTCGGCTCTCGTGTATTTCAAGCGAAAGGAGACGGAAATGTCATGAAAACAGCCCGAATGCGGATTTTTACGCTGTTGGCAGCCGTTATCTCGTGCGTTCATATTGTCCCCTTTTATATTTTGCTGACCACGTCATTAAAAGCAAAAGGAGACTACAGTTCAAAATGGTCGCTGCCATCCGCCTTTTCACTTCAGAATTTTCGTGAAGCATGGGAACGTGCCTCTCTCGGGCAATCCTTTCTGAACACGATCATCATTACAGCCGTTTCCGCCGCTTTATTAATTTTCATGGGTTCGCTTGCCGCATACCCGCTTGCAAGAAGAAATACAAAGCTGAACAAAATCGTCTTCGGCCTTTTGATTTCAATCATGATCATCCCGCCTTTGACTTCCATGGTTCCTTTATACAAGATGGTCGCTGATGCGGGGCTGATCAATACGCATGCCGCAGCCATTCTCATAAATACGGCTGCATATATGCCGCTGACCGTTTTCTTATATTCAGGGTTTATCCGCTCTTCCATTCCGAAAGAGCTTGAGGAAGCCGCCAGGATGGACGGCGCGGGATTGATCAGGACTTTTTATACAATCGTGTTTCCTTTGTTGAAACCGATTACCGCAACGGTCTGCATTATTTCCTGCGTGTTTATCTGGAACGATTACCAATTTGCGATTTTCTTTTTACAAGATCAAAAGGTGCAGACATTGACCGTGGCCATGGCGGGATTCTTCGGCGAAAACGCGAACAATCTTCACTTAGTCGCCGCAGCCGCAATTATGGCGATGCTGCCGATGGTCGTTTTGTTTTTGGCGCTTCAAAAATATTTTATCTCAGGGCTGTCCTCCGGGGCGGTCAAAGGCTGAGAAGAAAAGGGAGGAATTTCTGTTGAAGAAAATTACGTTTATCGGAGCGGGGAGCACGATTTTCGCAAAAAATGTACTGGGGGACTGCTTACTGACTGAAGCATTAAACGGGTTTGAATTTGCGCTTTATGATATTGACGCTGTACGGCTGAAAGAATCCCAGCTCATGCTGGAAAACATGAGAGACCGCTACAATACGAGTATATCCATCATCTCCTACGATGACCGAAAACAGGCGCTGAAACACGCCGGCTATGTGATAAACGCCATTCAGGTCGGAGGCTATAAACCCGCGACGGTCATTGACTTTGACATCCCGAAGCGGTACGGTCTCCGCCAGACGATTGCCGATACCGTCGGAATAGGCGGCATTTTCCGTTCCCTTCGCACCATCCCCGTTTTATTTGACATCGCAAAAGACATGGAAGAGGTCTGCCCGGATGCGTGGCTGTTAAACTATACAAATCCGATGGCCTCTCTGACCGGAGCGATGCTCAGACATACAAATGTCAAAACGGTCGGCCTGTGCCACAGCGTCCAGGTATGTACCAAAGATCTGTTTGACTCACTCGGCATGGATCACGAAGGTACGGAAGAACGCATTGCCGGCATCAACCATATGGCTTGGCTTTTGGAGATTAAAAAAGACGGAATTGATTTATATCCTGAAATTAAGAGACGGGCACGCGAAAAACAAAAGACGAAACATAAGGACATGGTGCGGTTTGAGCTGATGGATAAATTCGGCTGCTACGTGACGGAATCATCTGAGCATAATGCCGAATATCACCCGTATTTTATAAAAAGCCGGTATCCGGAGCTGATAGATGAACTCCAAATCCCGCTTGATGAATATCCGAGGAGATGCGCGGAACAAATCAAAAACTGGGAAACGATGAGAGACGGCATCATCAACAACCAAAACCTGACGCACGAACGCTCAAAAGAATACGGTTCGAGAATTATTGAAGCGATGGAGACGGGCAAACCGTTCACATTCGGCGGCAATGTGCTGAATACCGGGCTGATACCGAATCTGCCGGCGAAAGCGGTCGTTGAAGTGCCTTGCACAGCCGTCAAAAACCACATTATGCCGTGCTATTCCGGCGAACTTCCGGAGCAGCTCGCGGCGCTCAACAGAACAAACATTAACACACAGCTTTTAACCATCGAAGCGGCTGTTACATTAAAAAAGGAAGCTGTATATCAGGCGGCCATGCTTGACCCGCATACGAGCGCCGAGCTTTCCATGAATGACATCATATCTTTGTGTGATGACTTATTCGAAGCGCACAAAGACCGGCTTCCGGCTTATCACTGATCATTCGCGATCCGGTCCTGGGCGGGCCGGACGCTTTTATATGTTCAGCACCAGTTTGACCGTCTGTAAATTGTGTCCTTTAAAATCTTCTTCAAATTCACATACCCATTGAAACCCTTTCGCTTGATAAAAGGACAAGGCGATGCGGTTCTCTTTTTCTGCATGGACATAAAGCTTTTTTACCCCGCCGGACTGCCTGATGCATTCTTTAAGGAGTGCCGTGCCTATCCCGTTTCCCTGGCAATCCGGGTCAATATAGATGGCGGTCAGCTCCGCATTTCCGTCTTTTTGAACCGGGGTGGCATTTGCAAAACCGAGCACTCGTCCCTCTTCTTCTGCCACAAAGAACAGAGAATGCAAGAGCCGGCGTTCCATTATCTCATCCTGATAGGCCGATTCGAGAAACTGATCCTGAATGTGTCCGGGAATAATCCCTTCATACGTATGATGCCAGCTGCGTTCTGCGACTTGCCGGACCTGTTTGATATCGTTTGTTTTCATCGCGCGGATCATCGGTTTCACCTGATTCATCTCCCGTTTTTTTATAAAAAAAGAAGAAAAAGACGCACGTCCCTTTTCTTCTTTCACTTCAAAGCGTTATTTCTTCGGCTTTGTTTCGCCTTCCCACTCCAGCATGCCGCCTTCAACATTAACCGTACGGAAGCCCTGCTCATGTAAATACATACAAACGTTCATGCTTCTTTTTCCGGAGCGGCAGATAAATACATATTCCTTGTCCTTGTCTAACGCATCCATCTTCTCAGGGATGTCTCCCATGCGGATGTGAACGGCCTGCGGAATCATTCCTTCGGCAACTTCTTCGTCTTCTCTGACATCAACCAGATACAGCTCTTCTCCCGTTTTTAATTTTTCTTCCAGTGCGGCTGTGCTGATTTCATTTATTTTCAATGTGTGACACTCCCATTCATCTTTATGGTGTTAAGTATACCAAAGCCCGCGGTGCAATTTCTATGATAGAGGCCTGATAAAAAAGCCCCTCTCTGTAGGAGAGGGGCTTCGTCCGGTCAGTTTGCCACGATATTGACAAGCTTGCCCGGTACGGCAATGATTTTTCGGATCGTTTTTCCTTCAAGCTGCTCTTTTACTTTTTCGTCAGCTTGTGCGAGCTGTTCTAACGCTGCTTTATCAGCATCAGCCGGAACCATTAATTTCGCTTTTACTTTTCCGTTCAGCTGGACGACGATTTCAACTTCATCATCCACCAGTTTTGATTCGTCATAAGCAGGCCAAGCCTCGTATGCAATCGAACCTTCGTGGCCGAGTTTTTCCCACAGTTCTTCAGCCAAATGCGGCGCAATAGGAGAAAGCAGCTTCACAAAACCTTCGATATAGTCTTTCGGCAGTTCATTCGCTTTGTAAGCTTCATTAATGAAGACCATCAGCTGAGAAATGCCCGTGTTAAAACGAAGGGCTTCGAAGTTTTCTGTCACTTTCATGACCGTTTCATGATAGACGCGCTCAAGAGTTTCGCCTGCGCCTTCTGTCACTTTGCCCGTCAGCTCGCCGTTTTCCTCGATAAACAAACGCCATACGCGGTCAAGGAAGCGGCGCGCTCCGTCAAGACCTGATTCAGACCAGGCGATAGATGCATCAAGCGGTCCCATAAACATTTCGTACAGGCGGAGCGTATCTGCTCCGTGAGACGCCACAATTTCATCCGGATTGACGACGTTTCCGCGGGATTTACTCATTTTTTCATTATTTTCCCCGAGAATCATTCCTTGGTTATACAGCTTTTGGAACGGTTCTTTCGTCGGCACGACACCGATGTCGTAGAGGAATTTATGCCAGAAACGCGCGTACAGAAGGTGAAGCACGGCATGCTCCGCTCCTCCGATGTAAATATCAACAGGCAGCCATTTATCCAGTTTCTCAGGTGAAGCGAGCTGATCCGGATTTTTCGGGTCGATAAAGCGGAGGAAATACCAGCAGCTTCCCGCCCATTGCGGCATCGTGTTCGTTTCTCTTCTGCCTTTTTTGCCCGTTTCAGGATCAGTGACTTCCACCCACTCTTTAATGTTGGCAAGCGGTGATTCACCTGTTCCGCTCGGTTTGATTTCATCTGTTTTCGGCAGAATCAGCGGCAGCTCTTCCGCCGGAACGGCTGTTGACGTGCCGTCTTCCCAATGAATAACCGGAATCGGCTCGCCCCAATAGCGCTGGCGGCTGAACAGCCAATCACGCAGACGGTATGTCACTTTTTTCTCACCGTTTTTCGTTTCTTCAAGCCAGGCGATCATTTTTTCAATCGCTTCCGCTTTATTCAGTCCGTTCAGAAAGCCGGAATTGACATGCTCTCCGTCTCCCGTGTACGCTTCTTCTTCCGTGTTTCCGCCTTTTACGACTTCTTTGACAGGCAGGCTGAACACTTTGGCGAATTCAAAATCACGTTCGTCATGCGCCGGCACGGCCATTACAGCGCCCGTTCCATAAGAGGCGAGGACATAATCCGCTATCCAGATCGGTAGCTTTTCTCCGTTTGCAGGGTTTACGGCATATGCGCCCGTGAAGACGCCCGTTTTTGTTTTCGCAAGATCCGTCCGTTCCAGGTCACTTTTCGCCTGAACTTCTTTAACATAAGCGTCTACCGCTTCTTTTTGTTCAGGCGTCGTGATGGCCTCCACAAGCTCATGCTCAGGAGCCAGTACGGCATAAGCCGCGCCGAACAGCGTGTCCGGTCTTGTCGTAAACACGGTAAACGTGTCATCAGTGCCGTCGATCGCGAAATGCACGTTTGCGCCTTCTGAGCGTCCGATCCAGTTGCGCTGCATGTCTTTAATGCTTTCCGGCCAGTCAAGTTCTTCTAAATCTTCAAGAAGCCTGTCCGCATAAGCGGTGATTTTCAGCATCCATTGTCTCATCGGGCGGCGTTCAACCGGATGGCCGCCCCGCTCGCTTTTGCCGTCAATGACCTCTTCGTTCGCAAGCACCGTTCCGAGCGCCGGGCACCAGTTGACCGGCACTTCGTCTACGTAAGCGAGCCCTTTTTCGTACAGCTTGGTGAAGATCCACTGCGTCCACTTGTAATAGTCCGGATCAGTCGTATTGATTTCACGATCCCAATCGTAAGAAAATCCGAGTGATTGGATCTGGCGGCGGAAATTATCTATATTTTGTTTTGTGAACTCAGCCGGATCATTCCCCGTGTCAAGCGCGTATTGCTCAGCAGGAAGCCCGAATGCGTCCCATCCCATCGGATGAAGCACGTTGTATCCTTGCATGCGTCTCATGCGCGAAAGGATATCGGTTGCCGTATAGCCTTCCGGATGTCCGACATGAAGGCCGGCTCCTGAAGGATACGGAAACATGTCAAGCGCGTAAAACTTCGGCTTGTCATTCTCTTCACTGACGGCGAACGTTTTATGATCCAACCAGTAATTCTGCCATTTCTTTTCTATTTTTTCGTGCTGAAAACTCAACGTAAAAACCTCCTTCTGATTGAATACGGCGTATGTAGTCCAAGTATTGACGGGATGAGGAAGATTATATTCAGATTATTCTAAAACTAAAAAAAACTCCCTCATCCCAAAAAGGGACGAGAGATTTTTATTTCCCGCGGTACCACCCTCGTTAGCGCGGTTTTAAGCCGCACTCACTTGATACTTTTAACGCAGTTATGCGTCAGCGGTTTTGCCGCTGCAACTCTGAGGCGAGTTCGGAAACAGACTTGATTGACTTGCACCGGCCGTCAACTCTCTGATTGCAAAATCTGCTTCTTACTGCTCCTCTTCACTGTTCTTATCGCTACCGTAATCTTACCTGTATTTTATAGAATTCTGTTCATAAGTGCAAGCAGGTTTGTATACAATGGGAATGTACCCGGAACGGGTCATGAGCGGGGATATTATTTTGATGGAGGATTTTTTTGCTGGTGTGGTTTTGCTTCGGCCGAATCACTGTTTTGTTCTCTGACAAAATCAAAGCTCCTGAGAACAGCTTCTCCGCCGTAGCCTGCGATTATGGATAAGATGACGAGTTGAATTCCTGAATCGGGGTCAGCGGATAAGACAAGTAAGATGGAAGCAGCCATTCCGATAAAACCATCTTCCAAAAAACCGAGATAGATAAACCGCTTTGTCATTCTGGGTTTCTCCAGCCTGCCTCTCTTTTTCACATGACCGAGAACCCCCATGATGCCTCCAATTACACAAGCAATTATTACCTGATGCAGCATCTTCATCACCTTCCTAAAGCCCTTATTTAGTAAAGCGACTTCAGGCCATCCAGCCCCCTTACGAATACGATGATATTCGATATCTACATACCGGCGATTGAGCAGGAAAGTAAAAAGCTTGTTTCTTCCATTATATGTGAACACATGATCGGTAAGCTTGATGCATTAGATTCATTTTTCACCCAGTGACAATGACCTAGTCACTTACTTAGCGATGATGTGCCTTCCCTTTATATATTCAGTGTATATGAGGACAAGCCCGAATGACAAATTGCAAACTTCGGCTGCTTGAATCAGAACATATGTTATGCTACGGTTACTGTAGATTCATTTAAAAAGGGGAGAAACACGGCTGAAAAAGCGCGCAGCTTTACGGCCAAAAGGGGGTTTTACATGGCTGACTCAAATGTATTCGGAAAACTGGAGCAGCTGGAGCTTATCAAAAAGGCGCTTGATCACGCACGCATCGGCGTGGTGATTACAGACCCCTCTCTTGAGGACAATCCCATCATATATACAAATCAGGGATTTATGGATATGACAGGCTACTCTTCCGAAGAGATATTAGGTAAGAACTGCAGATTTCTGCAAAGCAAAGAAACCGACCGTCAACAAGTCGCGAAAATCAGAAAGAGCTTAACCCAGAAAGAAAAGATCACGGTGCGGCTGAAAAACGTCAAAAAAGACGGCACCCCGTTTTGGAATGAACTCAACATTGATCCTCTTTATGTTGAAGACAAGCTCTATTTTGTCGGTTTTCAAAAAGACATTACAGAGCAGAAAGAATACGAAAAGCTCCTTGAGGATTCCCTCACAGAAATCACGACGCTGTCAACACCGATTGTTCCGATCCGAAACGGCATCTCCGCTTTGCCGTTAGTGGGAAACTTAACGGAAGAACGATTTGATTCAATTGTGACAACTTTGACAGACATATTAACCGCATCTAAAGATGATTACTTAATTATAGACTTATCAGGTCTGGCCGAGGTAAACGAACAGACCGCAGACCGGATTTTCAAATTGCACCACCTGCTTAAATTAATCGGCACAGAATTGATTATCACCGGTATCAAGCCTACCCTCGCCATGAGAATGAATCAGCTTGATGCCAGCTTTTCTTCATTAAAGACATATTTAAACGTTAAGGACGCCGTCAACGTGCTTCCGGTCGTATAAACAAAAAAATCCCGCCGAAACAGCGGGATTTTTTTATGTCGTCATCGCACTTGGACGTTTTGTTTATTAACGGTTTTCAGGCGTTTGTCGTACAGCACCGTCGCTGCGATGCTGACAACAAGAAGCACCATCAGGATCAACAGCAGCACGCTCATTCCGTACTGATCAACCAGCACGCCGCCAAGGAGCGGCCCGATCATTCTGCCGCCCGTCGCCGCACTGTTGACGAATCCTTGGTAAAATCCTTCTTTCCCCTTAGGCGCAAGCTGATTGGCAATGGTAGGCACGGCAGGCCAGACAAGCATTTCTCCGACGGTTAAAATCACCATTGCGGTGAGGTACATCGGAAATTGCTTGGCGCTGAGAAGCACGCCGAACGAGACGATAAAAATACAAAAGCCGATGACCATCTGCGTTTTTAACGCACCGGACCATTTTTTCAGAACAGCTCCCATGAGAGGCTGTCCGGCGACAATTAATATTCCGTTTACGGTCCAGAGCACACTGTATAATGAAAGCGGCATACCGATGCTTTGAGTATGTGACGCAACGGTTGTGGACCACTGCGAATAGGCGATCCACCCGAGAACATACCCGCCGCTCAATATGAGAAGCGCCGTAAATTTCGTTCTGCTGCTGACAGGCTCGTAGTCCAGAACAGAAACCTGGCTCGCATTTCCGGTTTTGATATTTCGAAACCCGAAAAATACGATAAGGAAAAACAGCACATACAGCAAAGCATTGGCTAAAAACACGTACGTAAACGAGTACGCCGCAACCATCCCGCCGAGTGCCGAGCCCACGGCGACACCTGCGTTCTGAGCTACATAGATCGCATTAAAAGCTCTCCGCCCGCCTTCTTTCCATACCGCTCCCGCCATGGCATAACTGGCCGGAAACACGATACCGGAACCGAAGCCGACAATGATGAGCAGCCAAATATAAACAGGCCATTGATGAAACAGAACGAGTCCGAGAAGACTTGCCAATGTGATCATAATGCCGAGCATAATGGATTTGAATCCGCCGATTTTATCAAACAAAAATCCGCCGCATAAATTCCCCGCCACACTGGCACCGGAATTCAGCATCAGAACAATCCCCGCAACAGTCAGCGATTTCCCTAAATGATTATGAATATAGATCGTATTCAGCGGCCACAAAAAAGATGCGCCCGTCACATTGATAAACATTCCGATGATTAATATCTTCAAAGCGCGCGGCATACCGATCCCCCTCTCTCTATAAAAAACCCCATGAAAAAACGGAAACCGCAAGCCGCGGCTCCGTATCGAACACGTTATCATAGCACATTCATTCTATCGCCGCGGACGTCTTTTTTCAACATCAGAATCTGAAAAAAATAATGCCGGAATGTTGAAAAAATTACAAATGATTGGATTCGCAAAAACAGGCCGGCCTCACGCTCTTTTCCTCAGCAGCCAAAACGGAATATACAGAATGAAAAAGCTCAATATCACCGCCGCTTCCATTGATAGAAGATACCACGGCCAAGGTCCGAATACGTTCAGAAGCGAAGCGGTCTTCGGTTTTTTCATTAAATATAGGTAATTTGCATTCAGCACACGATCAATAAAAAAGACACACGCCCCGTACAGATTTACGATCAGCACCGATACCCACAGTCCGCGCGCGGACGGCCTGTACCTTTCTGAAGCGGCCATGAATAGGCAGGTAAGAAAAACACAGCCGTGGGAGACGAAAAACACGATGTACCGAAAATGAGGGAAAGAATACGCCCCTAAATCAGGTGTTGCCATCGCCTGTACGGCGCTGCCCAAACCGGCAAAATAGAGGAAGGCGAACAGTTTTTTGCTTTTTGTCATGACCATCAGCATCGCCAAATAGACGGAAAGGTCGCTCAGCTGCAGCGGCAGAGCTGTTTTCAGCGACCAGGCATGATGACAAAGCAGCCATATATGATAGCTGATCTGCGACACGGCAAGGAGAATGAACAGCACATAGCGGAAAACGCGATTCGGCCGGCCGTAGTTGAGCTTTTTCCGGAATACGATCACGCCCGCCCCCAGCAATCCGATGATCAACAGCGTGAAAATGTGTTCCTTGGAAAAAAGATGAAAGGCTCCTGTTTCAGATTTCAATTGAAAATACTTCTGCATAAGGCTCCCCCGCGCGAGAAAATGACGTATGTCTATTCTTTTAAAAATCGCTTTCTTCTATTCATACAAAAAAAGCCTCCGCTTATGCGGAGGCTCCTCAACTTGTTTTACAATGCGGATTGAATGACCTTTTTATAGTATAGCACCGACAGCATGCCGAAGATGGAGTACAGCAGCGTATACAGCGCCATGACGATGATCATCGGCGTCCACACTTCCGTTCCGAATAAAAACCATCCTGACTGAACGGCAAAATAGCTGTGGAACAGCCCGAGAACGAGCGGAATCCCGAAATGATACGCCTGCTTCCGGCGGATGCCTTTCAGCAGATCCCCCGTTGTGAAGCCGAGCTTCCGCAATATCGTGTAATCAGCCTTCTCATCCTCACACTCGCCCATTTGTTTAAAATAAAGGATACAGCCTGAGGTGATCAGAAAGGTTAACCCCAAAAAGCCGACAATAAACATGATCAGCCCCATATTTTTCTTTTGGGTGTCAGCCGTTTCAAATTGTGAAAGCGCGCCGTCAGAATAGTGCTGCGCCTGAAACAGACCATCAGCTTTTTGGATGTCCTCTTCACGTTTGAGTGTAATGCCGAAAAACCGATTTGATTTTCCCTGAATGGACGGGTCGATATCTTTCTCGATCCGGTCAAATACCTGCTGCGTGACGATAACGGTCGGCAGCCCTCCGCTTGTAAATGTATATGACAGGAGGAAGTCGTTCTTCAAGCCCTTATACGCCAGCGGTATTTTATCCGTTTTGCCGTTTATATCAATGGATCCTGACGTTTTCAGGTCGAGAAATCTTTTCATCATATCATTATATCCGGTAAACACGGCTTCTCCGTCAGAAAGCTCCGTCCCTTCTGCGTCTTTCTCGCTTATAATCGGCAGCGCCAAGCTGGACGGGTCTTGTTGAAAGCTTTTCATGTCGCCGTTTATGATGTTCTTCATATTGACACCGGCTTGAATGGTCTTGATTGTTTTCACTTTGTTTTCAATTCCGTTTTTCTTCAATAAAGCGGTAAATGAGTCAGTCTCCTTTTGGTTATCAAACGCAAAGTCCGCGGCGGTATTTTGCTCAGCCGATTTTTCCGCGGAATAGTACGAGATATAGCTTAAAGACAGCAAACCGATTGCCAGCGCCGAAAGAGTCGTAATAATCGTCAGCAGGACGGCGTTTGACTTCATCCGGAACATGATGGATGACAAAGACAGCACTTCACTGACATTCAGATACCCGCCTTTTGATTTCCGGATGAGATTTGCCAGAAAGCTGACCGAACCTTTATAAAACAGATAGGTTCCGATAATGACCGAGCCGAGAATAAACACCATGGCCGAAAACAGTTCATTCATGCTCGTAAAACTGCCTCCGAATAAATCCGCGGACACGGCATAGCCGGCGATAATGGCCGCAATACCGACAACGCCGATCGACATCTGCACCCAAGAAAGCCGTCTTATGCCGCTTTCTGACGATGACGCGGTTTTAAATAAAGACAAAATGCTTTGCCGTTTAATAAATAAGTAATTCATCATCATAATCAGCACGTAAATCGCCCCGAACACAATTAACGTCTGAACGAGCGCCTTGCTTGAAAAAAACAGTGAGACAGAGGCTTTCACACCGACTGTATGAAACAGCATCATCATACATAATTTCGAGAGAGAAAAGCCGGCAAAAATACCGATCCAAATCGATCCGAAATACAAAATGAAATTTTCTGTGCTGAGTATGCGGAAAATGTGCATTTTCGTCATGCCGATTAATCGGAATAAGCCGATTTCCCGGCCGCGCCGTTTAATAAAAATGGTGTTGGCGTATAAAAGAAATACCGACACGATCGCCACAAGCAGTACAGAGGCGGCCCGGATTGCCGCCGCTCCTTTTATGGAGCTTTTCATTTCATCAAGCGCCGGATCGTATTGCATCGTGACAAACGCGAAATAAAGGGCGGCGCTGAACACCAGCGCAAAAACGTAAAGGTAATAGTTTTTCAAATTCTTTTTCAGGTTCTGGAAGATCAAATGATGAATACTCATGCCTGAACCCCGCCCAATACACTTTGCGTTTTCATAATATCCTGAAAAAAGTCCGGTCTGTCCTGGCCGCCTTTATTCAGCTGTGTATACACACGGCCGTCTTTAATGAAAACCACACGTCCGGAATAGCTGGCGGCAACCGGATCATGCGTCACCATCACAATGGTGGCGCGGCGTTTTTGATTCAGACGGCTGAGTTTATTCAGTAAATCCATGGCAGCCTTTGAATCGAGCGCTCCGGTCGGCTCATCAGCAAAAATAATGCCCGGCTCGTGAATAACAGCTCTTGCGGCAGACGTCCGCTGTTTTTGCCCGCCGGAAATTTCACTCGGATACTTATGTCGCAAATCATAGATCCCAAGCTCCTCTGCCGTCTCGGCAAATCGCAGGTCCGCCTCTTTCTTAGACATTTTCGTAATGGATAACGGCAGGAGTATGTTTTCTTTCACGGTCAGGGTGTCCAATAAATTATAATCCTGAAAAATAAAGCCGAGATGCCGTTTTCTGAATTCGGCAAGCTGCTTTTCTTTCATGGATGTAATCTCCGTCTCATTCAGTTTAATGGTGCCCGCGCTCACTTTATCAATGGAGGAAAGCACATTCAAAAGGGTCGTTTTCCCTGATCCCGACGGGCCCATAATGCTGACGAATTCCCCTTTGTGAATCTGAAGATCAATTCCTTTCAGCACCTCTTGTTTATTCAGCTTGTTTCCGTAGCTTTTTTGGATATTGCCTGCTTCTAAAATCATCACGTTCTGATTCTCCTTTTACATTGGTTATCTTTATTTTAAAAACAGAAGCCGTTTTTTTCGTTTGATTAAGCGAACAAAAGAGAAAAGCATGTGACACTTTTGTCACACGCTGAACATGCTGACGGCATCGTTCTGTTTCGGAAACACCAAGGTAAAAACCGTGCCGCTTTCCGGCTCAGAGCGCACGCTGATCTGGATAAGAAGCGGAGCCGCGGCTTTTCGAGCCAAATACAGGCCCATCCCCGTTGACGCGTGATCACGCCTCATTCGCGTCGAGGTAAATCCCTTTTCAAAAATGCGCGGAAGATCTTTGGGCTCGATGCCGATGCCGCGGTCTTCGATATCCACATGCACCCGGCCGTTTTGTTCATAGCTTTTTACGGTAATGTCATCCGCCTCACTGTATTTGACGGCATTGCTTAACAGCTGCCTGATGATGAAGGAAAGCCATTTTCCGTCACTGTGAACGTCTGGTGAATCAAGCTGAATGTCAAACCCGATCCCTTTTTGTATACACCATGATTGCAGATTTTTAATTTCTTTGAAAACGAGCGGTCTGAGCTGAATTCGCTGGAATGATAAATCATTTTCAATAAAGGACAATCGTTTCTGATGAAGCTGCTGGTCCAGGAGATGGTGAATCCGCAGCCATTCATACAGCAAAGGGGCTTTCAGCGGCTGTTCATCAAGGCGCTCGATCATGAGATGCATCGCTGTCAGCGGTGTTTTGACCTCGTGAATCCATGACATCAGATCGTCCTTTTCATGCTCTGACGCCGCCTGAAGGTGAAGTGAGCTTTTTCTTAACTGCTCTGTCTGCCCTTCAATGCTTTCTTCAACGATAGACTCAAACGGACTGTCAGGCGCTTTAAGATAAGACATGTCTAAATTGGCGTCCCACTCTCTTAAGCTTTTATAATAGGCGGTCTCTTTACGATAGCGGAACAAGAGAAATACAAGAAACACAAGAAGAGACAGGTAAACGAAATACAGCACCGAAAAAAACGGAATAGACGGATCAATATATGCCGCAAAAAGAAGCACAGCCTGCTGCAAAAGAAACATCGCGATCCAGCTCTTTCTTTCGAGCAGAAATGATTTAATCATAAAGACCGTCTTCTTCCTTTGCGATGTATCCCTGCCCCACCTTGGTTTCAATCATTTTCCCGATGCCTA
Source organism: Bacillus sp. JNUCC-22 (assembly GCF_018861275.1). Taxonomy (NCBI): domain Bacteria; kingdom Bacillati; phylum Bacillota; class Bacilli; order Caryophanales; family Bacillaceae; genus Bacillus; species Bacillus sp. JNUCC-22. The sequence goes on from NZ_CP076408.1 coordinate 2,873,959, forward strand.
ATTGATCGAGTTTTTTCCGCAGCCGGTTGACATTCACCGTCAGCGTATTATCACTGACGAAACGCTCATCATTCCATAGGCTTCTGATGAGTTCTTCCCGGCTGACGATTTTATTTTTCTGCTCAGCCAGCAGTTTTAAGATCAGCATTTCGTTTTTGGTCAGCTCGACCGAACCGTTTTTACGGCTGACCGTGTTGGTTTCTGTGTCAATGACCGCCCCGCACCATCTTTTCATCAGCGCCGGTTCTGTGCCGTATTGATGCACACGGCGGAACACCGCCTGTATTTTCGCGATTAACACATCAAAGTGAAAAGGCTTCTGAATAAAATCATCTGCCCCGAGCTGCATCGACATGACCATATCCGCGGGATGATCGCGCGAGGACAAAAAGAGTATCGGCACGTTTGATTGGGAACGTATCATTCTGCACCAATGAAAGCCGTCAAATTTCGGCAGCTGTACATCAATGATCACCAAATCAGGCTTGATTTCGGTAAACTCCCGGATGACCCGGCTGAAATCTTTTATTCCGTGCACCGCAAATGACCAGCCCGTTAATCTCTCTTTCATCTCATGAAACAAAGTGTTATCATCTTCTATTAACAAAATGTGAAACATGGTATCCGCCCTTTTCTGATAGATAGAGGAAAAACCGGCTGATGTCCAGCCGGCTTTTTTCCTTTACAGTTCTCTTCTTAATGCAGTCAGAACGTTGGTTTTTGTCGCTTTGCGGGCCGGATTCATACCGGAAATCACCGCGACCCCCGCACAAATGACAACTGCGATCACAACGAGGCTGAGCGGGATATAGGAGAAGGTATAATGAAGATCTTCGGCTCCGGTGTTTCCCCCTACCGCTTTCAAAATAACCGGCACAGCCAGATTGACGGCAAAACTCACTCCGTAAGAAATGATAATCCCGATGACAGAACCTAATATCCCGATATAGGCGCTTTCCATCAGGAACATTCTGCGGATGATGGACGGGCTTGCGCCAATTGCTTTCATAATCCCGATTTCCTGCGTTCGTTCCGTCACCGCCATCGTCATCGTATTGAAAATACCGATGGCAGAAATCACGACGGCGATAAAGCCGACAAAGATCAGGCCGATTTTAAAGACAAGGAAAAAGGTGTTGACGCCCTTCAGCTCGGTAGTGACAGATCTGACATAAAAGCCGTCATTCGTGAGGTCATGGGTAAGCTGATCGACATGATCGAATTTGTCCGCATACACATTGATGCTTTTTTCCGCATTTCCATTCTTCAGATCCAAGAATGTTGAGAAGTCTTTCTTGAATTGATCACTCACAAAAATATTTGTATCCTCCATCCAATCTTGGGACGGTTTTTTTGTAATTCCGACTACTTTAAAGTCGTACGTTTTCGTTTTCTCAACGTCTCCGTCTTTGTTTGTTTTGGAGATGCTCAGCTGTATCGTTTTATTAAGCAGGTCTTTCGTATAGCCTTTTGGTTTTTTCACCTCCGACATGTCGCCTTGGTGATCATTTAACTCTTTGTCGTAAGCGTCAGCCTCTTTTTTCGTCAATAGGTTCTTCGCAAAATCATAGCCGACCACGATTTCATTCTCTGTACGGGCGACTCTTCCCTGATCAAGCTCCATATTGGCTTTGACTTCATCGTTCATGTTTGTCAGCACAATGGCTGAATCTTCATTTGTTCGGTTTCCCAATGACGCTTTGTTCGGTTCATACACTTGTGTTCTTTCAACGACAGACTTGACATTTTTATACTTTTCCAAGTCTGATTTCTTCACGGCTTTTCCGTTCTCTTGGCCGAGCACATTGATTTCCGTAACAATCTGCTGGCTCATCGTAATGTCTGTAATCGTTTTTTGGATGCCGAATCCGACGGAAGCCAGCACCACTAAAAACGCGCACGCCATTGTCGTCGCCAGCACCGTCATGAAAACACGCAGCCGGTTTTTCTTCATATTTCTTCTGATAAAGTGAATCTGATCCTTAAATCTCAACAGTAACGCCCCCTTTTAATACACCGTCATGCAGCTGGAATTTTGAATGCGCGATCGAAGCGACTTCATCGTCATGCGTAATGATGACAAATGTAATCCCGCGCTCCCGGTTCAGCTGCTGAATTAATGCAAGCACCTCAAGTTCCGTTTCTGAATCAAGGCTTCCCGTCGGCTCATCAGCTAAAATAATTGACGGATTTAAAATCAGGGCTCTTGCGATACTGACACGCTGCTGCTGGCCGCCTGACAGCTCATTCGGATAATGATTCGCATGATTCTCAAGTCCGACCCGTTTCAGCATGTCCGCGACTTTCTGCTTGCGTTCAGACGGTTTGACGCCTTTTAAGGCAAGCGGCATTTCAACATTTTCATAGGTTGTCAGACTCGGAATGAGCTGAAAACTTTGAAAAATAAAGCCGAAATGCCCGAGGCGGAACTGCGCCCACTCTTTTTCACTGAAGCCCGTCACATCAGTGCCGTTAATGACGATACGGCCCTTCGTCGGCGCTATGTATCCGGATATTAAATTCAGAAGCGTTGATTTTCCGGAACCGCTCCGACCGACGATACAGGCAATTTCCCCTTTTTCAACGGTCAAAGAGACATCCTTCAATACCGGAACCTCACTCTCTCTGCCTTTCCTGCCGATTTTAAATGAATGATCAATATGCTGTACTTCTATCACGTACACCACTCCCCCTTATATCTGTTTCGTTTTTTTATAGATGAAGTAATAACTGATGAAAAACCCGATAACCGCGCCGATAAGCATGCCGAATATGTAACCGGTATACGAACCGTTATAAGCATATCCGCATACCCCCGCACTTCCCAGCATACTGAGCACCATGACGAGCACTTGAATGGTGCGTTCAATGTGTTTGCTTAGGATAAAATGTCCGCTTCGTTCACTCGGCATTTTCAGGAAATTCACATAGCCGAATAGATAGAAACAAAATCCCATTAATGCGGAGATTAACAATGCGTGTTTCATGTAATACATCCATGATGTATGGAAGTAAGCGGCAGGCATGAAATAGATCAGAAATCCGCTCCAAGGGAAATCAATATCCGGCACAGCCTGCCTGCCAAAAAGGAACTCAGCGTTTAACAGGTAAATCGTCATAACCACGATCGGAAAGACGGAAACCGTGAACGCTGTGATCAGCTGCGCCGCTAAATTGCCCGTTATCGTGCCGGCAGCTGTCACTAATGCATAAATCATCAAGCTGATGACCAGCATCCCTGCGCTGAATGATTGAAAATGATGGACAGCGTCAGGTTTAAGCGCTAGAAACAATATGTCAGATACTCCGTAAGAAACAAATTGCGAGCCGGCTAACACGGCTGCTCCCAAGAAAAACTTCGTATGAAATATCCGGCTTCTTGAATACGGAAGACTCAGTGTAAACATCCTTTCAGCCCGGCCTCCTCTTATCAGAAAAAGCCCCATCATAACCGGAGGAATGAAATGAAGCCCAATCAAATTCCGATTGCTGTAATCAATGCTGAACGTACAAACTGAACCTGAATATTGATGAAGCGCACTCAAACAATCCTTATAGTGAAAATACTCATTTATAATTGCCAAAGGGCCTAAAATAGCTAAGAACCCCGCTGTAAGGAGCAGCAGCGTCTGCCGCTGCTTCCATTCTTTATAAAGCAAACCGCTAATCGGCACCTTGCCTTCCTCCAAACTGCTCATTTTCAAACAGATCTACATATGCTTTGACTTCCTGTAAACCGTAAAATAACTGATGAAAAACCCGATAATCGCGCCGAAGATAATGCCGGCTAAATAGCCGAACATCGTGTCTGTGACCCCATATCCGAAAACGCCGAAACCCATAACGGCAAAGGCAATCACCAAGATTTGCACCGGCCGGTCCAATTTTCTCCAAAGAAAGAATCTGCCGTTCCGTTCATTCGGATGTTTCAGAAAGCTGACGTAACCGATCAGATAAAAGACAAGGCTCATCACCATCGGAATGATTAAAACCAAATCCCTTTCTCTGATCCATTCGTTAAACACATATCCAATAGGGGTTACAAATATAAAAAGACGTGATTCGATATAACTGCTGATAAAAGAAAATTGATCTCCCACACTAAAATCGAAAACGACCTCTAAATTCGCGGCCGGCAGACCGATGAGTAAAAAAGGCAGACTCGTTACGGTAAACGCCGTTAACAGCTGGGCGAATACATATCCCGTTATTGCTCCGGATGCCATTAACAAGGCGTAAGCCATAAAACTGATGACAATCATTCCGATTGAGAAATGATCAAAATCGTACGTATGGCTCGGTTTCAGCAAAGATATCAGCAAAGACGCCGCTCCATAGCCTATCGCCTGGGGAACAACAATGACTGCTGCGCCAAGCCAGAATTTCGTCTGAAAGATTTGGCCTCTGCTGTAAGGCATGCTTAACAAGGCATCCATCGTTCCCTTTGTCCGTTCCAAGCCTAATAAGAAGACGGCAATGATGACACTCACAATCCAGCTGAAGGAAAGAAGCGATCCATTCGTATAATTGACAACGAATTCACAATCTTGAAGAGCTGGGTTATTCAAACATTCTTGATATGTTGAGTAGTTGTTATAAACCAAAAAAGGGTTTGCCGCCATTAAAAGAATGCCGCTGCATAAAAACAACCACTGATTTTTCTTCCATTCTGTGTACAACAATCCCCGCGGTATCATTCCGGTCCTCCTCTCTTACACATGCTTCGTTTTTTTATATATGGCAAAATAACTGACCAAAAATCCGATCGCTCCTCCGACCAGCATCCCGGCCACATACCCTGTCATCGTCTGTCCCGTCGAGTACCCCGCCAGGCCAAAACCGAGAACGGCGATTATAATCACCACAATCTGAATGGGCCGGTCAAGCTGTCTCCAGAGAAAAAAACGGCCGTTCCGTTCCGCCGGCTGTCTGACATAGCAAAAGTACCCGATGGCATAAAATACAATGCTCATCACTGCCGGGATGATTAATATATACTTGCTGGCAGATACCCAATCTGTATCTATGTACATGATCGGAATCAAGTATTGAAAAAGATTGTTTACTTTGAGATAAGCCTCGACTGACGGCATCAGCTCATACATGCTGACTCCGAAGATGACTTCTACATTGGACAGCGGCAGCGTAATAATCAGGTAAGGCGCTATCGACACAGTAAACGCCGTTAACAGCTGGGCGAACGTATTGCCCGTTAAGCAGCCTGCACTCGCGACCAATGCAAAAGCCAAAATACTCACAATAATCTCTCCGACGCTGTAATGGTGGAAGAAATATACGCGCTCAGGCTTTAACAGAAGAATGAGCAGCTCAGCCAGCCCGTAGCCGATCACCTGAGCGCCGGTAATGACCGCCGCCCCGAGCCAAAATTTAGTGTGAAACACCTGAGCGCGGGAATAAGGCAGACTGAAAAGCGCATCAATCGTTCCTTTCGTACGTTCCAGTCCGAATAAGCAAACCGCTAAGATGACAGCGGGCGCCCAGTTCAAGTTCAGCATTCCGCTATCCAAAGAATTCACATAAAACTTACAATATGCTCCGTGGGTGTCCAGACAGCCTTGATAAACCAGATAGGTATTTAACACTTCAAATGGATTGACCGCCGCTAAAAAAATGCCGACCATCACAAGAACAGTTCGATTCTGCACCCATTCCCTGTACAGCAATCCCCTGTCTACCATCTCCGGTTCCCTCCAAACTTCGCGATGAAGACCTCTTCTAAGTTCACAGGAAGTTCATTCCATACTTTCGGCCGCAGCTCTTGCAGAAAGTTCTTTTTCTTCTCATCGTTCTTTTGAATCAGCACCGTATAAAACACACCGGCATGGTCGAGAATCGGTATGTTTTGTTCTCTGATCTTCAAGGCGACGTCCTCTTCAAATGCCATTTGGATTTTCATGTACTCTTCCTTCATATCATCCAAGTCCATCACATTCGTCAGCTGATTTCCTTCCAAAAATCCGATCCGGTTGCACATTCGCTCAATATCTTCTAAACGGTGTGAAGTAATCAGAATACTCGTTTCCCGTTCAGCCACTTCATCCACCATAAGCTGCAGCACGTCATGACGCGTTACGGCGTCAATTCCGTCCGTCGGTTCATCCAAAAGGATAAGAGCCGGGCGTGAAGCAAAGGCAAGGACGAGCGCTAGCTGTTTTTTCAGGCCTGTCGATAATTCACGGTATTTCTTCGTTTCCGGAATGCCGTACCTGTTCATCAGCTCATTGGCGTAAGTCACATCAAAATTCGGATAGATTCTGCTTACAATCGCAACAAGCTGTTTATATGTATACTTGTCATAAAAAGGATTTTCAACAGGCATATAAATGATGTTCTGTTTTACTTTCGGATGCCGCTTTATTTCCACCTGATTAAATAAAACCGTCCCTTGATCCGGCAGCAGAATCTGCTGAATGAGCCGGAGCAGTGTTGTTTTCCCTGATCCATTTCGCCCGAGCAGCCCGAAAATTTCCCCTTTTCCGATGGTGAGCGAAATATCCTTGAGCACTTCTTTACCGTCTATCGTTTTTGAGAGATTCCGCAATTCAATCATGATCCTTGCCTCCTTTCACATCAGCGCTGATTTCCTTTATCCATTCCTGCAGCTTCTCCAGCTCAACTCCCGCGTAATGGGCATCGATGATGAGCTGTTTCAATTGCTCTTTTATCATCGTCATCTTCCCTTCAACCAATGTCGTTTTTGCATTCTCCGATATATACGTTCCTCTTCCCCTCAGCGTTTCAATGACACCATCGCGTTCGAGCTCCTTGTACGCTTTGCTGACTGTGTTCGGATTGGCGATAATGATCGTTGCCAATTCCCTGACAGAAGGAAGTTTATCCCCCGGCTTCATGATCCCTTTTAAACAAAGCTCTTTCAGTTGCTGTATGATCTGCTCATAAATCGGAGTTGAGCTTCTCGGATCGATTTGAATCATTTACTTCCCTTCTTTCTTTTACGAGCTGCTCTCTTTCTTTAAATGTTCTGCCATTGAAAACCGATGACGACAAGAACGACAAACAGACTGCTGGCCAAAACCGAGGCGGCGATAATAAGAGGCACATCTTGTTTTACGGATCTTTTGTTTTTCATGAAAGTTCCCCTTCCCTATGCTTAACATTTATATGTCGATTTCATTTTTTGAGTGTTTTATGTGTATTACATCAAGTAGTACACATAATACAATAAACACACTCAGGCCTATTGTCAATTCTTTTTTTAAAAGAAATACAAAAAACCCGCCGGGATTCCGGCAGGTTTGCTGAACCATTTAAAACGGCGCGGTCAGTAATCAAAATTACGCTGCAAAATCATATTGTTTTGCAAGGTCTGCAGCTGCAATCTCATTCGATAAAGCTGCTCTCTTTGCTGATCATTCGCAGATAATGACAGCTTGTTTAATTCATTCACCGCGTTTTCAAGCATCATTTGCGCTTCACTGTACTCATTATCATTATAATGCTCTTGTTTCGAAGCGGTCATAAATTGCTCATTCGCAAATTCATACGCCTGTTCGCTTCTTTGGAGATGTTCATCTACTGATTGTCTTGTTGCCAACGAAACCCCTCCTCAGTGAATGGGAAATCAAACTTAGTTTGAGCGGACCAAAAATAATAACACCCGAAGGTTGCAGGAAAGAGAACCAAATTTTCCGAGTTTAAGCTAAAGGAATGAGAATCCTGCCCGCAGTCATAATAAACAAAAGAAAGCCGCATCCTGTTTTCAGATTGTGAACCCCCATCATTCATGCTACAATTTTAGGATGCATCTGATGTGAGGGAGGCTTTTTGAACATTGAACGAGAATAACCCTTTTCCTTATTCAAATACGGAAAAACGGTACCATACATTAAATTATCATCTGCGGGAGCATTTCGGGCATAAAGTGTTTAAAGTCGCGCTTGACGGCGGTTTTGACTGCCCGAATCGGGACGGCACGGTTGCACACGGAGGCTGCACATTCTGCAGCGCGGCGGGCTCCGGCGATTTTGCCGGCAATCGGGCCGATGACTTACTCACGCAATTTCACGATATCAAAAACCGCATGCACGAAAAGTGGAAAGACGGCAAATATATCGCATATTTCCAAGCGTTCACGAATACGCATGCCCCGGTAGAGGAGCTGCGTGAAAAATTTGAATCCGTCCTCAAGCTTGACGGCGTTGTCGGCATGTCGATCGCGACCCGTCCGGACTGCCTGCCGGACGATGTCGTGGAATATTTGGCCGAACTGAATGAGCGGACATATTTGTGGGTTGAACTCGGGCTGCAGACCGTGCATGAGCGGACCGCCCTTCTGATCAACCGCGCCCATGATTTTGACTGCTATGTTGAAGGTGTCAATAAACTGAGAAAACACGGCATCCGCGTTTGTTCCCATATCATTAACGGGCTTCCGCTTGAAAACAGGGACATGATGATGGAGACGGCCAAAGCCGTCGCTGATTTGGATGTGCAAGGCATTAAAATTCACCTGCTTCACTTATTAAAAGGCACACCGATGGTGAAGCAATATGAAAAAGGAAAGCTGGAGTTCCTTTCTCAAGAAGAATATGTAAGTCTTGTATGTGATCAGCTCGAAATCATTCCCTCGGAAATGATCGTTCACCGCATTACGGGAGACGGGCCGATCGAATTAATGGTCGGACCGATGTGGAGCGTCAATAAGTGGGAAGTACTGGGCGCCATTCAAAAAGAGCTGGAAACACGGGGAAGCTATCAAGGAAAGCTCTTCAGAAAGATCGGGGAGGAGACCGCCCTATGACCTTGATGCACATCCTCCCTTTCAGTAAAGAATTGCTGAAGTCCGCCGCACAGGAAGGTGATATCACGGTTGACGCGACGATGGGCAACGGACATGATACATATTTCCTGGCCGGCCTTGTCGGTGAGACAGGACATGTCCATGCCTTTGATATTCAAGCGGACGCACTCGCTAAAACGAAGGAGCGGCTCGGTGCCGACTTCAGTCCGCGCGTCACGCTTCACCATAAGAGCCATGATCAAATAAAGGCATCGCTGCCTGAGGATGCGCACGGTCGTGTGGCTTGCGCCGTGTTTAATCTCGGCTATCTGCCCGGCGGCGATAAAAGCATTACGACAAACGGCCACTCAACCATTTCCGCGATCGAACAGCTCCTTGAACTGCTGAAGGAGAACGGGATGATCGTTCTCGTTGTGTACCACGGGCATCCTGAAGGCAAGACGGAAAAAAGTGCATTACTGGAGTACTGCAGCAATCTTGATCAGGAAAAAGCGCGCGTGCTGAGCTACGGCTTTCTCAACCAGCGAAACGACCCGCCGTTTATTATAGCGATTGAAAAGAAATCTGCCGGCAAATAAAGAATCGGCCTGTCATAAGCGGGCCGATTCTTTTTGTGTTTACTTTTTCTGAAAAATCAATTACTATGAAGTAATGGAAAAAAGTTCATCTTTTAAGTGTAACATCTGGGAGGAGCGGCAGTTTGAATATTCTTCGCATCATATTTTCAAGTGTTCCCTATGTGATGTTCGTCATCATTTTATCAAGACATTTAGGATTTGAGTTCGCAAAAACCTATTACTGGTGGTTTGCTGCATTTTTTGTCATCGGGCTGATCGGCAAATTCGCAATGCACCTTGCGGCAAAAAAGAAACCGTTAAAAAAAGAGACAGCGTAAAATGCGCATGTCTCTTTTTCATCAGAAATATTAAGCGTAAGCACTTTCACCCATTACGAACTTTTCGTCCAAGCCATCTTCTGAAATTTGCGGTAGGCTCTTCCGTTGATATAAAAGAAAAATGACGTTTTTCCGCTAGCCCTGATCAGCTTTCGCGCGAGGCGGCCCATTTCTTTTTGGCCGGCGACTTTGTCATCGGATAAATAGACGCCGAGCAGCCCTCTGTTGATCAGCCGGTGAAAATTTTCATGCGGAATGCCTTGCAAATGTTCATCCGCTTTTTCAATAAAATGCTGCAGTCTCTGCATCATTTCTTCATGAGACTGATAATACGTACAGAAATTCAGATCGCCTTCAAGCAGATCCTCTTCCTGGTCAATTAAATAATCAAGCAGTATATGCAGCCCTTGTATGTACGGAAAATAACTGCTGCGGATTTTCTCAGCGGTATGTTCGTTAAAATCAGGCTGGAATGAGTAAGCAACGAGACAGAAAATACCTAACGTCGATCCGGCGCAGGCCGAGAACTCAAACCACTCCATTTCCGGAAGCTGTGACCGGTACTGCTCAAACCAGGCTTTAAGCCTCGGAACGCGTTCATGCTCAACGACATGCTTATGAACCTGAAGGTCGCAATAATAATCACACAGCTCAAGCAAATAAGGTTTAATGATACCGTAATGTTCTATTGACCCGAGCACCCGCTGGCATGTTCTGACCAGCTCATGAAGATAACCGCCGTCATCCCGCTCGTCTCTGTACTGATAGTACGGCCGCACCTCGGCACCGACCGTCAGCGCGTCACGCATGGAGAGATGAAGCATGCGGAAGTCCTCGGGATCAAGCGAGGTGCTGCGGTCGCACAGATTGTCCAGATAATCACTGATTGTCTGATACGCGATGATAAATTGCACGCATTTTTGTTTCTGTTCTCCCGAAAGCAGGGCTAAAATGCCGCCGCCTTCACAATGAAACGACTTATCGCGGATACTTGCGGCCGCCTGCTGCCGCAGTTCGGTATTTTTAATGGAATCTGATTTTTCCCGCCACATGTTCAATTCCTGATGAACGAGCGGAAAAATTTCCCGATACACTTTTGCCATAAGGTTAAAAGGATGTTCCGGTACTGTCAACATATGCACCCCCAGCGAATTCAAATATACTGATCTGTAAAGGCTTTTGCCGCCTTAAACACAGTTTCTCTTTCCGGTTCATTAAAAATTTCATGATAGAGCCCTTCCCATTCCCGGTACGATTTATTATGGGAAGCCACACCGGAAAACCATTTGCGGACCTTCATTTTATCGACGATTTTGTCATCACCGCCCTGCATAAGCAAAAGCGGCACCTTTAAAAACGCATCAGTCGGCACCATAGCGGCATCAATGGTTTTTAAAAGCTCTCTGTACCATCTTACGGATACCTTCGTGACATATAAAGAATCGTTTTGATCCGCTTCAATCATATCCGCATTCCTCGTTGCCATATCAGGTGATAAACCGGAATCCACTCTGAGGGACGGAGCGAGGACGTTCAGTCCTTTAGACGCAAAATCAAGGACTTTATTGACTTTTATTTGCAGACCCAGACAAGGTGATGATAAAATGAGTGCCGTAATGCGGGGATTTCTCTGCTGCTTAAACCATTCTATCGCAATCAGTCCGCCCATGCTGTGGCCCAAAAGGAAAACGGGCGCTTCAAGCGTTCTCGCTTTATCAATCCATATATCTACTTCATCAATGTATTCTTGGAAAGAGCGAATATGCCCTCTGGCGCGGGTCGACGTTCCCTGACCGGGCAAATCGCCCATCACCACGTTATATCCGGAAGATCTCCACATTTCAACGAGCCATTTATAACGTCCGTGGTATTCGCTTGCCCCGTGGATAATGACAATGGTACCGACGGGCCTGTCTGCTTTCCAAGTCCACATGCAGTTCACCTCTTACATAAATTTAGAGAAAGAAGGATGAGACATGATAATCTACCCTTATAAACAATTTACGCCTGACATACATCCTGAAGCGTTCATTGCGGATAACGCCGTCATTACGGGCGACGTCGTGATCGGAGAACAATCAAGCATTTGGTTCTCAGCCGTCATCCGGGGGGATGTTGCGCCGACAAGGATCGGAAAAAGAGTCAGCATACAAGACTTGAGCTGTCTGCATCAAAGTCCGAACCGCCCGCTTCTTATTGAAGATGACGTCACGATCGGCCATCAGGTTACACTGCACAGCGCAATCATCAAAAAGAATGCTTTAATCGGTATGGGCTCCGTCATTCTTGACGGGGCGGAAATCGGAGAAGGCGCGTTTATCGGCGCCGGAAGTCTCGTTCCTCCGGGCAAAACCATTCCTCCCGGCTGTCTTGCGTTCGGCCGGCCCGCAAAGGTTATCCGCCGGCTGACAGAAGAAGACATACGGGACATGGAAAGAATCAGAACGGAATATGTTGAAAAAGGCCGATACTATAAAACACTGCAAGAGAAATAAAAATAGATCAGCTTTGTTTTACTACTGTACCATTTTTCAAAATATTATTTAAGTAAAAACCATTTGCATTCTCCCGATTGTCAGGAAACAGAAGCAAAATGTTCAGGAATTTGTTTTATTCTTCCCCCGCCGGCCCGATCCTATGAAAAAAAGAGCCCATGTCCCGGGCTCTTTTTTACGCTTTTTCGGCGAATGTCTGTCCGTTTTCCAGACCTATGTCTTTTCTTTTATGGAAACCTTTCCCGTAATAGGCGGCTAATAATATGCCGAACCAGACAGGCCCGATGATGACGGCCACCCGGGTCTCTGCATTAAAAGCCATCAGCACAACGACAAAAGCGAGAAATGCCAATGAGATATATGAGGAAAAGGGATATAAAGGCATTTTATATTTCAGTTTTTTCCGTTGTTCCGGCTGTAAGCTTTTACGATATTTCATTTGGGAAAGCAAAATAATCGACCATGTCCAAATCGCCCCGAACGTCGCAATGCTCGTCACCCACGTAAACACTTTCGCCGGCACCACGTAGTTCAGCAAAACGCCGATGCATAACGCGCCCGCTGAAACCAATACCGCTTTTCCCGGCACACCGCCTTTTGTGACCGTACCGTATGCTTTCGGGGCTTCATTTTGCTCCGCGAGATTGAACAGCATGCGCCCCGTGCTGAAGATCCCGCTGTTGCAGGAAGAAAGGGCCGCCGTCAATACGACAAAATTAATGATTCCGGCTGCAGCAGGTATTCCGATTTTTTCAAATGTCAAAACAAACGGGCTTCCGCCTGAACCGATTTCCTGCCACGGATAAATTGACATAATGACAAACAAAGCTCCGACGTAAAAAATGAGAATGCGCCAAAAAACAGTATCTATGGCCCGCGCCAGTGATTTTTCAGGATTTTTGACCTCACCGGCTGTGACACCGATCAGCTCAATCCCGAGATAGGCAAACATGACCATTTGAAGCGACAGCAGCACCCCTTTAATCCCATTCGGGAAAAAGCCGCCGTGGCTCCATAAATTGCTGATTCCGAGCGCAACGCCTCCGTTTCCGAGACCGAATACGATCATCACCAGACCGATCGCGATCATTGACAGAATCGCCAAGACTTTAATGAGCGCAAACCAGAATTCAAGCTCACCGTACGCTTTGACCGCCAGAAAGTTGACAGCCGTCATAATGACGAGTGCACAAAGCGCCCAGATCCATGACGGCACGTCAGGGAACCAGTAGCCCATATAAATGCCGACCGCGGTGATTTCGGCCATGCAGGTAACAACCCATAAAAACCAATAATTCCAGCCTGTTAAAAACCCGGCAAGCGGACCGAGGTAATCTCTGGCATACCGGCTGAATGAGCCGGCTACAGGCTTTTGAATCGCCATTTCCCCTAATGCCCGCATAATAAAAAACATAATCAGTCCGCTGCAGGCGTAAGCGGCTAAAATCCCCGGCCCGGCAAGCTTTATGGCAGAAGCCGACCCGAGAAACAGCCCGACTCCTATCGCGGCGCCCAACGACATAAGCGAGATATGCCGCTCTTCCAAGCCGCGGTGAAGCGTTTTTTCTTTGTTTTGCATAACTCTCCCTCCCCCTGATTTTGACAAAGAAACAACAAACCGAGACGAAATAGCCAGAAAACTCTTTCCGGAATCTACCCGATTAGTCCTATTATAACCTTTTTCTGAATATTGCGTAATACTTTGTCGAAAACAGAGCGGAATAGACGGTTTACAAAAAACAATAGAAAAAAGGCTTTCGATAACTCGAAAGCCTTTTGGATTAAACGAAAATGACTTCTTTCGGCTGATGATTCAGCTCTTCCGGCACCAGTCTTTTTTCGACATTGATGCTGTGCCAGATCATGAAGATCAGCACGGTCCAGATTTTGCGGCTGTTGTCCGCTCTGTCGGCACAATGATCTTCCAGAAGCTGAAGGACATAATCCTTTTCAATATAAGCGTCTGTTTCACTTTCGCGAATGATGTTGCGAACCCATTCGTTCATTTCATTTTTCAGCCAGTGGCGGATCGGCACAGGGAAGCCGAGTTTTTTGCGGTTAAGCACATGATCAGGCACTACCCCTTCAGCAGCTTTGCGCAGAAGGTATTTCGTCGTGCCGTTTTTCGTTTTCAATTCATCCGGAATTTTTGAAGCTACGTCAAACACGACTTTATCAAGGAATGGCACGCGCAGTTCCAATGAGTTGGCCATCGTCATTTTGTCAGCCTTTAACAGGATGTCGCCGCGCATCCACGTATGGATGTCAACATACTGCATTTTATTAATGTCGCTGTATGAACGGCTTTCCGTAAAGTACGGCTTCGTGACATCACGGTATGAAAGCTCTGGATTGTAATGTTTGAGCAGCTGTTTTTTCACGGGCTCTTCAAAAATCTTCGCATTACCGATATAGCGCTCCTCAAGCGGTGTGCAGCCGCGGACTAAGAGGCTTTTCCCTCTCATTCCTTCAGGCATGACGGACGCCACATGAAGAAGCATTTTTTTCAGACCGGACGGAATGCGTTCAAACGGTTTAAGCGAAAGCGGTTCGCGGTAAATATTGTACCCGCCGAACAGCTCGTCCGCGCCTTCCCCGGATAACGCGACCGTTACATGTTTTTTCGCTTCTTTCGCGACAAAGTACAAAGGAATCGCCGCCGGATCTGCAAGCGGGTCATCAAAGTGCCAGACGATTTTCGGAAGCTCGTTCATATACTCCTCGGGAGAAATGACTTTGCTGATGTTTTCAATCCCGAGCGCGGCAGCCGTTTCCTTCGCTACGTCAACCTCACTGAAGCCCTGCTGCTCAAAACCGACGGAAAATGTTTTAAGGCTCGGGTGAAATTCTTTCGCAACTGAGACGATAAAAGAAGAGTCGATACCGCCGGATAGAAACGAACCGACAGGCACGTCACTTCTCATGTGAACTTTGACAGAGTCAAAGATTGCGTCTCTGACTTCTTTCACCAATTTATCTTCATCAGACTGAACAGGCTTAAAGTTCGCTTTGAAATATGTTTTAAACGCGATGTCGCCTTCCGGACGGATCGTAAACTGGCTGCCCGGCTCGACTTTTTTCACTTCAGCGTCAAGCGTGCTCGGTTCAGGAACGAATTGGAAAGACATATATTGCTGTAAAGAAGCTGTATCAAGATCAATGCCGTTTTGAGCGGCCATTAAACTTTTTCTTTCAGATGCAAAATATACTTTGTCCCCGATGGTTGTGTAATACAGCGGTTTAATGCCGAACGGGTCTCTCGCGCCGTACATGACGCGGTCAGCTTTGTTCCAGATTAAAAACGCAAACATTCCGCGAAGCTTTGAAGCGGCTTCTTCTTTATAATGACGGTATGTCGCAAGGAGCACTTCGGTATCGGAATCTGTATTGAAAGTGTAGCCTTTCGCTTCAAGCTCTTCTCTCAATTCAATGTAGTTATAGATTTCGCCGTTAAAAATGATCCAATATTTTTCGTCTTCATATGATAAAGGCTGTCCGCCGTTTTCTACGTCAATAATACTGAGCCGTCTGAAGCCGAATCCGACGTGCTCGTCATGATAATACCCATCGCTGTCAGGACCGCGGTGAACGATCATTTGGTTCATTTGTTTGATTAGCTCTTCTTGATCTGCGGTTTGAGTTAATGGATGCTTATTAAAAACACCGACAAATCCACACATAGTATAGCCTCCATAAGTGTAATTTTCTAATTGGACCCCCTTTTTATAGACGCTTTGTTACGCCATTGGTTTCACGCTATGTAAAAAATAAGCATGGCAGCATCTACAAAAAGGGAAAGCCGCTTAAGTAAGCGGCTATAAAATTATTCTCCTAGTGCTTCTTTGCGAAGCGCATCCGCCTTGTCAGTACGCTCCCAAGGAAGATCCACATCATGACGTCCGAAGTGGCCGTAAGCAGCTGTCTGCTTATAGATCGGGCGGCGCAGATCAAGCATTTTAATAATGCCGGCAGGTCTCAGGTCGAAGTTATTCCGTACGACTTCGATCAGTTTTTCTTCAGAAGCTTTTCCTGTATCAAATGTATTGATGGAAATAGAAACAGGCTGTGCCACGCCGATTGCGTATGCAAGCTGCACTTCACAAGAATCAGCAAGACCTGCTGCCACGATGTTTTTCGCTACGTATCTCGCAGCGTATGCCGCAGAACGGTCTACCTTCGTCGCATCCTTACCGGAGAATGCACCGCCGCCGTGGCGTGCATATCCGCCGTATGTGTCAACGATGATTTTACGGCCGGTCAGACCCGCATCACCTTGAGGTCCGCCGATTACGAAACGTCCCGTAGGGTTGATGAAGTATTTTGTCTCTTCATCGATCAGTTCCTCAGGCACGACTGGGTTAATGACATGCTCTTTCAGATTGCGCTGAATCTGCTCAAGCGTAATTTCCGGGTGGTGCTGAGTCGAAATGACGATCGCGTCGATGCGGACCGGCTTGTTGTTTTCATCATATTCAACGGTAACTTGCGTTTTGCCGTCAGGGCGAAGGTACGGAAGAATGTCTTCTTTGCGGACTTCGCTCAAACGGCGGGCTAATTTATGCGCCAAAGAGATCGGAAGCGGCATAAGCTCTTTCGTTTCGTTACACGCATAACCGAACATCAGGCCTTGGTCTCCCGCTCCGATTGCTTCGATTTCAGCATCGCTCATTGTGCCTTCACGCGCTTCAAGAGCCTGATCGACACCCATTGCGATATCCGCAGACTGTTCATCAATTGATGTTAAAACAGCGCAAGTCTCCGCATCAAATCCATATTTGGCGCGTGTGTAGCCGATTTCTTTAATCGTTTCACGGACTGTTTTCGGAATGTCAACGTATGTTGATGTAGTAATCTCTCCGCTTACCAGCACAAGTCCTGTCGTTACAGATGTTTCGCAGGCCACGCGCGCGTTCGGGTCATTTTTTAAAATCTCATCTAAGATACTGTCAGAAATTTGGTCACAGATTTTGTCCGGATGACCCTCAGTAACAGATTCAGATGTAAATAGTCGACGGTTTTTACTCATTCACTTTTCCTCCTGAAAAAAGATCTTTTGCAAGACCTTCTCATATGATACGGAACTCGCTCCCTCTTAATACAATGTCATACTATATCAGAGAATGTTAATTGGCATATTTTATGAAATAAAAAAACCTTTTCCACTCGAGGAAAGGGTTTGGTCTGTGTGCCTTTCACTCTTATCGCTCAAGGAAAATATTAAACCTTGCATCAGGTTAGCACCTTGGTTTCCCACAGTGTTTTCACCTGCTTTTTTACAGAGAAACCGGTTGCTGGGCTTCATCGGGCCTGTCCCTCCGCCAGCTCGGGATAAGAGTATCCGCTCAATGAAATATCTTATCGTAAAAGGGCGGAAAGTGTCAATATGAATTAAAGCGATTACGCGCCTTTATTTCGGGAAGCAATGGAAAAACACAAACAAAAAACCTCAAATAGTATAGATTATTTTCAGATATATGTTATACTAATTCCACATTCAGCGAAATACAAATAAACCGGCAAAGGAAGGTTTTTATGAAATTAGTTGATTTAACCGCAGATCTTCAAGCATTACTTGCAAGTCCGAATGTGCATCATAATTTATCGGCTCCAAAACTTACCGAAAAAGTGATCAGCCGAAATGAAGGAACGCTGACATCAACGGGCGCCGTACGCGCCACCACCGGCGCATATACAGGCCGGTCACCTAAAGATAAATTTATCGTCCGTGAACAAAGCACAGAAAATCAAATTGATTGGGGCGCGGTGAATCAGCCCATTTCTGAAGAGGCGTTTGAAAAGCTGTACGCCAAAGTCGTCAGCTACTTAAAACAGCGGGATGAACTGTTTGTTTTTGAAGGATTCGCGGGAGCGGATGAAAAATACAGACTGCCGATTACGGTCGTAAATGAATTTGCGTGGCACAATTTATTCGCGCGCCAGCTGTTTATCAGACCGGAGACGGATGAAAGAGATCCGCAAGCGCAGCCTTTCACCATTCTCTCGGCTCCGCATTTTAAAGCAGATCCGGAGACGGACGGCACGCATTCGGAAACATTTATCATTGTCTCTTTCGAAAAGCGCGTCATTTTAATCGGCGGCACCGAATACGCCGGAGAAATGAAAAAATCAATATTCTCCATTATGAACTTCCTGCTTCCGCAGCAGGATATACTGCCGATGCATTGCTCAGCCAACGTCGGTGAAAAAGGCGATGTCGCCCTGTTTTTCGGCCTTTCCGGCACAGGGAAAACGACGCTTTCAGCCGATGCGGACCGCAAACTGATCGGCGATGACGAGCACGGCTGGTCAGATTCCGGCGTTTTCAACATTGAAGGCGGATGTTACGCTAAATGTATCAATCTGAGCGAGGAAAAAGAACCGCAGATTTTTCGTGCGATCCGCTTCGGGTCTGTTCTTGAGAATGTCGTGCTTGATGAAAAAACGGGTGAAGCGGATTACGACAATTCCTTCTACACGGAAAACACAAGAGCCGCATATCCGATTGAGATGATCGGCAATATCGTGCAGCCAAGCATTGCCGGCCATCCGCAGGCGATCGTCTTTTTAACGGCGGACGCATTCGGCGTGCTTCCTCCGATCAGCAAACTGACGAAGGAACAGGCGATGTATCATTTCTTAAGCGGGTACACCAGTAAACTCGCGGGAACCGAGCGCGGCGTGACATCTCCGCAAACGACTTTCTCGACGTGTTTCGGTTCACCGTTCCTTCCGCTTCCGGCACATGTATATGCCGAAATGCTCGGGCATAAAATCGACGAACACGGCGTTCAAGTCTTCCTGGTCAACACAGGCTGGACCGGCGGAGGGTACGGAGTCGGAGAACGGATGAAACTTTCGTATACAAGAGCGATGGTCAAGGCCGCTATTGAAGGCAGGCTGAACCAGACTGACATGACGGCAGACAGCATTTTCGGCCTGCGCAGTCCCGTTCATGTTCCGGGCGTGCCGGATGAAGTTCTTCAGCCTGAAAACACGTGGAGCGATAAACAAGCATACAACGAAAAAGCGCTGTTTTTAGCCAATGAGTTTAAAGAAAACTTTAAAAAGTTTTCCCATGCAGACTCGATTGCCAAAGCCGGCGGACCTCTCGTGTAATCAAAAAAGCCAAGGGTGTTTATGCCCTCGGCTTTTGTTTTTTCAGTTTGTCGAATGAAGCGACGTGAGTCTGTATGTAATGCTTGTCCGGCCGTTCGCCCATTCGAGCTTTTGGACCTCGCCGGTGCCGGATTTCTCGCCGGTTTTCGTTTTGCGCACGTCCATCGGAATATCAAGAGGATAGACGCGGTAGCCCTCTTTCTCCAATAAAAAGATATTTTCCTCTATCCGTTTTTCATTGCCTTTTGTCACAATCATGGTATTAAATTCAACAGGCATTCCCAAAATGAAAATCCCCTTTCATTCTCTTATTCTTTATTATCATATCATAAATCCGGCATCTTACCGCGTCTTCATCCATTCTGCCAGCCGCCGGACAATGCGTCTGTTTTCCTGCGGCGGAAAATAATGCGTAAAACCGCTGTAATACCAAGTTTCCACCGGTTTCCCCGCCTCTTTCAGCTTGTCCTCGATCAGCCGGGCGTGTTCGATCGAAACATTCTTATCATTCTCTCCATGGATGAGCAGCACAGGGGCCTGAATGCGGTCTGCTTTTTCAAACGGCGAACGCCATCTGTATTCATCCGGCACCTTTTTCGGCGTGCCTCCGATCACCCGCTTCATCATCCGCCGCATATCCTTCCGCTCTTCATAAGTAAGCACCATATCGCTCACACCGCCCCATGATACGAGCGAAGCCGCTTGGTGCCCCATTTCAATTGCGGTCAAAAGCCCCATGATTCCGCCCCGGGAAAAACCGAAAATATGCACCCGCCCTTCCCTGACGTTCGGATGCTCCCGAAGCAGGCGAAAAGCGGAAAACGCGTCCTCTCTGTCCTCTCCCGCAAAATCTTCATTTCCCTCGCCGCCCTGGTTGCCTCTGTAATAAGGCGCAAACACGACAAAACCTTGGGAAGCGAATTGAACGATTCTTCCGGGGCGTACCATGCCGACATTTTTTATGCCGCCGCGCAAATATAAAAAACCGTCATATGTGCCCGGCTCCGCAGGCTCGGCAAGGAGCCCCTTTACCTTCAGTCCTTCTGACTCATAGCATACCTCAAAGAGGCGGACATGCGGACTCGGAGACGGGAACCTTTTCTTTTCTGCCAGCAAAACAATGCGCCTCCTTATATCATCAGTTTTTTTATTCTTTCCCAACGTGAATATGGGCACTCACACATTTTTTATACCCATCATACGATATGTAAAGCAGAAAAGGTTATTTTAACGCTTAAAACAAGGAGGTTACACCGTGAACAAATGGCTCAAAACGGGCTGCGTTTTTGTCATATGCGCCTTTTTCCTGCTCATTCTTCCGGCCTGCAGACAGGAAGAAAGTCTGACGAAGGTAAAGGTGGCGGAAGTCACACACTCCATCTTCTATACGCCTATGTATGTCGCTGAAGCAAAAGGTTTCTTTAAAAAAGAAGGGCTCCAAGTGTCACTTCAAACAACATGGGGCGGAGACAAAACGATGACATCGCTTTTGTCAAACGGGTCTGATATCGCGCTGGTCGGTTCTGAAACATCCATTTACGTGGAGGCGCAGGGAGCAAAAGATCCGGTCATCAACTTCGCGCAGCTGACACAGACGGACGGCACATTTCTCGTGTCGCGGAAGGATGAGAAATCATTCAAATGGAGCGATTTAAAAGGAAAAACATTTCTCGGCCAGCGAAAAGGCGGCATGCCCCAAATGGCCGGTGAGTACGTCCTGAAAAAGAATCACATAGAGCCGAAAGAAGACATTAACCTCGTTCAAAACATTGATTTCGCCAATATTTCCAACGCATTCGCATCCGGAACGGGTGATTATGTGCAGCTTTTTGAACCGACGGCATCCCAATTTGAAAAAGAAGGCATCGGCCATATCGTCGCATCCTTCGGAGAAGCTTCCGGCCAAGTGCCATACACAACCTTTATGGCAAAAGAAAGTTATTTGAAAACCAATGAAAAGACGGCGGAAAAATTCACCCGCGCCATCTATCGCGCCCAGCAATGGGTGGAAAGCCAACCGGCCAAAGACATCGCAAAAACGATTCAGAAGGAATTTGCCGATACCGATCCGGCCATTATCGAAACATCAATAGAGCGCTATAAAAAACAAAAGTCATTCTCTGCAGACCCAGTTCTGCAAAAGGATGAATGGGAACAGCTTCAATCTATTATGGATGAAGCAGGAGAGCTCCCGAAACATATTCCGTACAGCAAACTCGTCAACACAAAAATCGCCAAAAAAGTCACCTCAGAACAATAGGAGGAACATGAATGTCTTTTTTACATGTCGATCATGTAACACATACTTATTTCTCGCTGAAAGAAAGAACAACCGCCGTAAAAGATATACATTTTCAGATTGAAAAAGGGGATTTCATCTCCTTTCTCGGACCGAGCGGATGCGGAAAAACAACACTCCTGTCCATTCTGGCCGGTCTTATCACCCCTGCGCAAGGCAGGGTGCTGATTGAAGGGAGCGTGCCGAACCATAAAGAACACCAAATCGGCTATATGCTTCAGCAGGATTATTTATTTCCTTGGAAATCAATTGAGGAAAACGTGCTGCTCGGTTTACACATTTCAAAAACATTAACAGAAGAAAAAAGAGCTGAAGTTCTCAGCCTTCTGCCTAAGCTCGGATTAATCGGCGTTGAAAAGAAATACCCGAAAGAGCTGTCAGGCGGAATGCGGCAGCGGGCGGCACTTGCCAGAACTCTTGCGCCAGACCCGGGACTGCTGCTCCTTGATGAACCGTTTTCCGCGCTGGACTTTCAAACGAAGCTTTCTTTGGAAAACCTTGTCTTCAGAACATTAAAGGATTTTCAAAAAACCGCCGTGCTCGTCACCCACGATATCGGTGAAGCCATCGCCATGAGCGATACGATCTATTTATTTTCGAATCAGCCGGGCACCATCCACCAAATATTCACCGTGCCTAAGGAGCTCGCGGCTTTAGATCCATTTGACGCGCGTCAGGATCCGGCCTTTCAGCCGCTGTTTCAAACCATATGGAAGGAGCTGAATTCCCTTGAAAAACAGCAGCGGCTCGATTGAACAGCTTCATCAGCAGTTTAAGAAAAGACACCAAAAAGAAAAGCTCCGGATCCGTGCGTATCAGGCCGCCATTTTCATCGTATTTTTTGCCGGTTGGGAAATATCGAGCAGGGCAGGCTGGATCGATCCGTTAATCTTCAGCTCACCCTCTGCCGTTTGCAGGCTTTTAGTTGAAAAGATTGCGGACGCATCCCTTGCGGCGCACATCGGCGTAACCTTAGGAGAAACCGTTCTCGGCTTTTTGCTCGGCACGCTCCTCGGCACATGCCTCGCCGCTCTGTTATGGTGGTCAAACAGGCTCGCCCGGGTTTTAGACCCGTACCTCGTCATTTTAAACGCGATGCCTAAGGTCGCACTCGGACCGATTCTCATCGTGGCACTCGGACCGAATTTCACAAGCATTGTCGCCATGGGAGCAGTCATCAGTGTCATTATCACGACAATCGTCGTCTTTACGGCTTTTCAGGAAGTGGATGAAAACTATATTAAGGTGATGAAAACCTTCGGAGCGAAAAGAAGCATCATGTTTAAAGAAGTCATTCTGCCGGCATGCTCCCCCGCGATTATTTCCGCGCTTAAAGTGAACGTCGGTTTATCCTGGGTCGGTGTCATCGTCGGCGAGTTTCTCGTTTCCGAAAAAGGTCTGGGCTACATGATCATTTACGGATTCCAGGTCTTCAATTTCACCCTTGTGTTCTTAAGCCTTCTGATCATCGCGATTTTTGCGACATTGATGTATCAGGGAGTCGAACTGTTAGAAAGAAAATGGACGAAAGGAAAAATATAAAAAAGACCCGTGCGTAAACGCCGGGTCTCCGTTTTTTATGATTGAAATACGCCGTCCTCTTTCAGCTTTTTCAGACTGATCGGAAGCACCGAATCTTTCATAATGAAACTGAATTTTTTATTTCGGGGGAGATTCTCCGGCAGTTCGCTGAACAGCACCGGCCCCTTTGTTTCAAAATAGTCAGCCTGTTTTTCAAGCTTTTCAATATCGGCAAAATAAATATTCTTCACGATTACCTTTTCCCTGCCGAGAACTTTATACTGTCCGACGTACTTCAGATGTCTTACCGCGGCACCGGTTTCTTCTTTCACCTCGCGTAGGGCCGCTTCCTCCGCACATTCCATCGGCTCCACTTTTCCGCCTGGAAATTCAAACCCCCGGTCTTCGTGCTCAGTCAAAAGCCACTTATCTCCGTATCGGCATATGACCCATACGTGCTTCGGGCTGTCTGAAAAAGGCTGGTGTTCAAAGGAGAGCTGAACAGTGTTCTGATAATAGTCTTTAAACTCGTACATGTTTATCCCTCTAATCCGTTCCTTCATATCTTCCATACATCATACCACAGTTGCGTTTGTTCGGAAGCCCTTTATCAAAAATTCAGAGGAAAACCATCATACCCGCTAGTATAGCCTCCTTTGAAGCAAATGTTACGGTTTGCGCTTGAATTTATTTTTCAGGGTATCCAATAGATCGACGAGCACCTGCGGAACCGGTATGCCCAGCGAGCTTGCCGTAATCACAATCTGAACCGATTCGTATAAGATATAAAACATGATAGCCAAATTACGGATGGCGCCTTCGGTATGAAGCAGCTGGTCAAAAAAATGGCAAACTGAGACTAATGCCAGGGTCACGATTTTTTTGACCAGCCGCGCAAAAAGCTTTCTTGCGCTCAGCTGCTGCAAAAGAGATTCTTTTAAGCTTGTACTGATAAACTCAATCGCCATGACCGATAGCAAAATCAGAAACGAATACTGAAAACCGCCAAAGAAAAAACCCGCTGCCGACACGATCACTGCAAAAAACGAAAAGATGCCAAAGTCTTTGCCCACTTGATCCAACATCCTTTCACAGAAACGGCCTTACATTATTCTATGAAAAGTGAATGGAACGGACTGGATTTTTCAGAAAAATGGACAACACCTCTCTTCGGCAGCCAAATAAAAGACCGAGTGCTTTATAGCCCCGGTCTTCCCTTGTTGATTATCCCAAATACGCTTTCAGCATCCAGTTATGTTTTTCGATATTCTGGTGAATAGCAAGCAGCATATCACCGGTCGTTTCGTCTCCGACCTCATCTGCGAGGTCCATGCCGCTTTTCAGCTCTTCCGCAATGACAGTGAAATCATCATAAATGTTCTGTACCATTTGTTCTGCGCTCTCATTGCCTTCCGCTTCTTTTACAGACGCTGTCTTCAATGATTCCGTCATTGTGCCGATCGGCTTGCCGTTTAATGCCAGCAGACGTTCTGCCAGATCATCAATATATGTAGCCGTTTCGTTATACAGCTCCTCGAACTTTTCATGCAATGTGAAAAAGTCCTTCCCTTTGACGTACCAATGATAGTTATGTAATTTCACATACATGACCGTCCAGTTTGCAACTTGCTTATTGACTGCATCCAATAGTTTTTCTGACATGCCTATCTTCCTCCTTTGGTTTACTATTGATATACCCTATATATCGTGTGTTAAAACATAAATTTTTAGCCCTTGATTTTATGACTGGAAAATATGTTATGATTTGTTAAAAAGGAGGGATTTCATGTTGCTTCTTCTGAGCTTCGGCTTTCTTATCGTGCTCGCCGTGCTGCTTTTATCCATCTGGTCGACTGTAAGAGCTTATAATGTAAAACATACGATTGACCCGCCGGAGGACGCATCAAAAGGCTTGACGGATAAAAAAAATCCTTAATGATGATGCGTCTGTTCCTTATGGCCGGAGGAATCATCGGCAGCCTTAGCATCCCCGACACGCACTTTTACAGTCGGCATATTATGCTGCTGTTTTGCCGTTACGTGGGATTGAACGGTATACACACCCTCTTCATCAAATTCAGTCCGCAGGTGATAGGCCCCTTTTTCCTCCTTGGCCTTGCTTGTTTTGCTGCTGCCTTTTTTTCCTTCTTTCCATACTTCAAACATGACTTCATCCGCATCCGTGACACGCTTGCCGCCGTAAAAAACCTCCGCCTTGTATTCCGCTTTTTCATGCGGTGCTGCCGTTTCCGGTCCTGTAAGCTTGACCTCAAGCGCTTTAGGCTCTTCATCCGCGGAGGTTTTGTCCGAATTGCCCCCGCAGGAAGATAATAGAAATACCATACCGCACATACCTGCCAATACAGCCCGTTTCATCCCATCACTCCTTTATGTTTGCTTCTATTCTAGCAAACGCTTACACATAAGGTGTGACATTTTTTAGAAATATGTAAAAAAGCCTTTTTGCATGTCAGCAAAAAGGCCTGTTTTTTATCCGAACACTTTCAGCAAATCTTCTTTATCTTGTGACAGCCAGAAACGCATCAGACGTTTCGCGCCTTCTAAATCATGAAGTTTCGCCTGGCCGCACTGTTTTTCGTTGGCCGCCGGAATCTCCGTAATATCGATGGCTTCTTTCAGCGTAGCGTCAAGCAGGTCTACAATTTCTTCCGCTGTCGGCTCGCCGCTGACAACTAGATAATAGCCTGTCTGGCAGCCCATCGGTGAGATATCTATGATGTCGAAGTGATCGTATTTCTCAGAATGTGTGCGAATCGTAAACGCAAGCAAGTGCTCAAGCGTATGAATCGTATCCGGCTTCATCGCCTGTTTGTTCGGCTGGCAGAAGCGAATGTCAAACTTATTCACGACGCCGTCTGTTCCGACTTTATGCACTCCGCAATGTCTTACATACGGAGCCACAACCGCATTATGGTCAAGCTCAAAACTTTCTACTGAAGGCATAATGGCACTCCCTTTTTTTCAGAATATGCATCCATTATAACACAGTTTTCCGATAAGAATTGTGGCGGAAGCTTTTCAATCTGAAATTTTTTTTCTATACTAGCATCAGAAAGGTGGTATTTTGATGAAAACCATAATGATTGCTTTAATCCGCGGATACCAGAAGTTCATCTCTCCGCTGACGCCGCCGTCATGCCGCTTTTACCCGACGTGTTCGCAGTACGGAATCGAAGCCGTCAAGACTCACGGCGCATTAAAAGGCGGATGGCTGACACTGAAGCGGATTTTAAAGTGCCACCCTTTTCATCCGGGCGGTGTTGATCCCGTACCGGACAAAAAAGAAAAACATTAGTCCATATGCTGGTAGCCGTCGATCACCAGATCAAGTTTACCGGTTTCAGGATCAATCACCAGACCGTGCACCGGCACATTGTCAGGGAATAGCGGATGGTGTTTAATGACGTTTACGCTGTCTGTAACACTCGCTTCTACTGAATCAAAGCTTTTCAGCCATTGATCAAGATCAACTCCTGAGTGCTTCAGCATGTCAATCCGCTCTTTCGGAATACCGCGGTCGATAATTTTATCGAGCATATCCTCGCTGTTGATTTTGCTCATGCCGCAATCATGGTGGCCGATAACGCAGACTTCATCGGCGTTTAATTCGTATACGGCCACTAAAAGGCTGCGCATGATACTTCCGAACGGGTGGGCGACAAGCGCGCCGGCACTTTTAATAATTTTCACATCGCCGTTTCGCATGTTCATCGCATGCGGAAGCAATTCCACAAGACGTGTGTCCATACAGGACAAAATCGCCATCTTTTTATCCGGGAATTTAGATGTTTGGTATTTTTCATAATCTTTGTTTTTAGTGAACTGCTCATTAAATTGCATGATATCGTTTAGAAGACTCATCTTGGTGTTTCCTTTCTGCTTTTTTATTCACAATATAACATAAGACGGGTCATTTCGTCACTCCCCGCACGGATGACAAAGTGCTCAATAAATAAGACAAACCCCATTGGGCTTGTCTTATTTCCCCATATTGTATTTTTTGTTGAACTGTTCGACTCTCCCGCCTTTTTCGTTGAATTTTTGGCGGCCTGTATAAAACGGATGCGTATCTGAGCTGACCTCTACTTTAATCAGCGGGTATGTTTTTCCGTCTTCCCACTCTGCCGTTTCCTCTGATTTTTTCGTAGAATGGCTTAAAAAGCGATAGCCGCTGTTCACATCTTGAAAAATCACCTGATGGTTATCCGGATGAATATCTTTTTTCATGCTGATCTCCCTTTCTCAAATCGCAATAATTACGTTTTATTTTAAACCTTAAATAACCGCTTGTCAATCATATATGCCCTGATCCCTTGATTTCTAAACCCTGCACATATATGGAATCGGAAGAATAATCTAATCGCTTCAGCAAATAATATAACCACATTACATAAAACGGTAATTTAGAAAGGCGGTTTATGATCGTGGATGATTTAGTGTTAGCCAGAAGCCTGTTCGGGACAACCATGGGCTTTCATATTATTTTTGCGACGCTTGGTGTCGGCTTGCCTCTGATGATTTTAATGGCTGAATTGATTTATCAAAAAACAAAAGATCCGCATTATGCCATTATGGCGAAAAGGTGGACGAAGGCGCAGGCTGTTCTGCTCGGCGTGGCGATACCGACCGGAACGATCGCGGGTACACAGCTTGCCCTTTTGTGGCCCGGATTCATGGAAGTCATCGGCAGGGTGATGTCCCTCCCATTTCAGATTGAAATTTATGCTTTCTTTATCGAAGCGCTGTTTATGTCCATTTATGTCTACGCCGCTGACCGGCTGACTCCGGCGATGCGCATCATTGCCGTTATTTTCGTTTTGATCGGCGCCGCGGCATCCGCCGTCTTAATCACAAATGTTCACGCATTTGAAGGAACGCCGGCCGGCTTTAAAATTTTAAACGGCAAAATCACTGACGTCGAACCTTGGGCAGCGTTTTTTAATCCAAGCTTTTTCACCACCGCGGGCCATGTCGTACTGACGGCTTTCATGACCGGTGCGTTTATCGTTGCGTCAGTTGCGGCTTATAAAATGCTGAGAACGAGAAAACAGGAGCAGGTATACCGCTTTCACCGAAAAGCGCTGCTGCTCGCCTTAACGATCGGCGGGATATTCTCCATTATTGCCTCTTTAAACGGTCACGAGTCAGCCCAGCTTCTTTACCAATACCAGCCTGAGAAGCTCGCGGGCGCAGAAGGGCTTTTTGAAACTAGATCACACGCTCCGCTTGCGATCGGAGGTTTTACTGATGCAAAAGAAGAAAAAGTAAAATGGGCGATAGAAGTGCCATGGGCTTTAAGCTTTTTGGCTGCAAACAGCTTTGATACCGTCGTCAAAGGATTGAACGCGTTTCCGAAAGACGAGTGGCCGCCTTTATTCATCCATACACTGTTTAACGGAATGGTCGGCATCGGAATGCTGCTCATTTTGTACTCAATCATCGGCATCGTGTGGAGAAAAATTTTAAAGAAAGACAGCTTTCCGACTTGGCTTTTGATTTTATTTTTAACCGCAGGACCGCTCAGTCTGATCGGAATTGAATTCGGGTGGATATTCGCTTGTACGGGGCGGCAGCCATGGGTGATTTACCATCTCTTGAAAACGTCTGATGTCGTCACGACAACCGGTTCAATCGGTTTGCTGTTCATCCTGTTTACGGTCGTTTACGCCATTTTGGCAGCCGCAGTCATTTATGTGCTGCTTTATTATTTCCGCAAACATCCCGTTGAGGAGGATGTAAAAGCAGCGGAATCCTAACAATAGAAAGGGCTGAATTGAAATGGACATTACCATGGATGCTCTCATTGCGATATCAATCGTATGGGGCTTCGTGTTTATCTACGCGGTCATGGCAACGATGGACTTCGGAGCCGGCTTTTGGTCTATGATTTATTTAAATAAAGAACAAACAAAGGCGACAAACATCGCCAACCGTTATTTGTCCCCGACATGGGAAGTGACCAACGTCTTTATCGTCGCAATCGTTGTCGCCCTATTCAGCTTCTTTCCAGGGGCAACCTTCGTGCTGGGAACCGTTTTATTGATCCCGGGGAGTATTATTTTGCTGCTTTTAGCCATCCGCAGCGGCTTTCTCGTCTTCTCCAATACGGCGAAGGAAAGAAAAATCATGAGATATATCTCCGGAATTTCGGGCTTCATTATTCCCGCTGTGCTGATTTTGGTCCTTCCGGTCACACACGGAGGATTTATTGATAAGACGGGCGGCGTGTATCACCTGAATTTGGCAAATGTCTTTACAAGCCTTAATGCGTATGCGTTTATCGGCTTTGCCATTTTAAGCACTTTATTTTTATCTTCACTGCTTCTGGCCGATTTTTCAAATGTTGCGGAAGAGGAGCATGCGTACCGCATCTACAGACGGAGCTCTTTAATAACAGGGCCGCTGTCGCTTCTTTTTGCCTTCTTCATTATGCTGACATTACGCTCTGAAGCCGGCTGGCTGTATACGGGGATGATGAAAGACAAGACATGGCTCATTCTGTCTGTCATTACATTCATCATTGCCGGCGTGGCTCTGTTTTTGCCGAATAAACGCTTCGGCCGCAACCTCGGCAAACCAAGAATCGCCATGATCGCCATTGCGCTTCAATACTTTCTGGCAAGCTATGCATACGGACGGGCGCATCTTCCTTATATGATTTATCCGGATATTACGGTCATGTCAGGATTTACGGAGCCGGCAACCTTCAGGGCGCTGTTTATGACGTATATCGTCGCTTTCATCATTTTGTTTCCCGGGTTTTATTTCTTCTGGAAGCTCTTTATGAAAGACAGACGTTATATCCGCCAGGAGGAATAACAGAAATCAGGGCGGCTCATACTAATGGTGTACCTTTTATCTTGGAGGGGAGCCAGCATGGATCAAAAAATTCTGTGTGAAGTCAATAACTGTTCATATTGGGGCAGAGGAAACAAATGCACGGCCGACGCTATATATGTGGTCAGCCATACAGGCGAAACCGCTGAAAAAAGTGAAGAAACGGATTGCAAAACCTTTAAACCGCATGATTTATAAAAGTAAAGAGCTGTTTTATACAGCTCTTTTTCATTTCCGCGCCGCAAGCCTTTTTGAAATCAGCCCCTGAGCCGGAGAAAACCGCGCGGATGAGAAGCATGGCAGAAAGGCGGTTCGTCGGCAAATATATGCGGCGGCAGACGGTACAATATCGCATTCATGACAAACACATAATTTTTTATCAAGATGTACATCTTGGCCCTAGCCAGAAAGCAACACCTGCGATGTAAAGCCGACACTGTTTGAAGAATAAAAAAATCATCGTATTCGCCTATTAAAAAAACCGGCTGATACAGCCGGTTCAAACGGGGGAAGGGGTGATGATGAACAGTTTCAATATAACAGCAGCATACAGGCAGCTCAACTCGCTGAAATGTCTTTTTATCAGTTGTTTGTCGTAAAAACGTCCATTTGGGTGACGTATTTTCTCATTATTTCCTGATTGACTTCGACACCCAGTCCGGGACCGTCCGGAACAGAGATGAACCCCTCTTCGATACGGATGTCGGGAGTGACAATATCCTCCTCCCAGTATCGGTCTGATGAGGAAATGTCACCCGGTATCGTAAATTGCGGCAGCGAAGCGAGCGCGACTGTCTGCGCTCTCGAAATGCCGGTTTCAAACATTCCGCCGCACCAAACCGGCATGTGATGCTCTCTGCATAAATCATGTATTTTTAAAGCCTCTGTCAGGCCTCCTACACGCGCCGGTTTTATGTTAATGATTTTACAGCTCCCAAGCTCAATCGCCCGCCTCGCGTCATCATATGAGCATATGCTTTCATCGAGGCATACCGCGGTTCTCAAGTGTTTCTGCAGGTGGCGGTGATCGACAATATCATCTGCCTGAAGCGGCTGTTCTATCATCATGAGCTGGAATTCATCCAACTCTTTCAGCCTGCTGATGTCTTTCAGTTCATATGCCGAGTTGGCATCCGCCATCAGCGGTACGTTCGGAAAACGGCTGCGGATGGCTCTGACCAGATCAACGTCATGGCCGGGCTGAATTTTTATTTTTATACGTTGATAACCTTCTTTTACGTATTGCTCAATTTCCCGAAGCATCTCATCAGCCGAAGCCAGACCCACCGCCACGCCGGCGGGCACTTTATCTCTTTTTCCCCCTAAGGCTTCTGCGAGAGATATCCCCTTTTTCTTGGCATATAGATCCCACACGGCTGATTCAAGCCCCGCTTTTGCCATGCGGTTTCCTTTGAACCGTGCGAGACTGTCAGGCACTTCTGACGGATGGAAAAACTCGCGGCCTACGATATTCGGGATGAAAAAATCTCTCAGCATATGCGCGCATGTCTGAATCGTTTCTTCTGTATACCACGGAGAAGAAAACGCCGATACCTCCCCCCAGCCGGTTCTCCCGGTTTCATCGATCGCTTCCACGATCAAAAATTTACGGTCCTGCAACGTTTCAATACTTGTTTTAAACGGTTTTTTCAGCCTCATACTTACATGATAAAGGGTGATTTTTTCAATCTTAATCATGACAATTCTCCTTTACGAAGCTCATTCAGCCGATGCCTCATCAGTTTATTGGACGCATTCCGCGGGAGCCCGTCAACCTCGAAAAAAGCAGCCGGTATTTTATATTTTGCAAGCCGCTCACGGCAAAAGGCGGTCAGCTCCTCAGAACTGACAGAAGAAGTCAGCACGAGAAAAGCATGCGGCACTTTCCCCCACTTCGGATCTTCGGCTCCCGAAACACCGGCCTCCGCTACAGCCGGATGGGCAAGCAGCGCCGCTTCCACTTCTGCCGGGTAGATGTTCTCTCCGCCTGAAATAATGAGGTCCGACCGCCTGTCCAGCACGTATAAAAACCCTTCATCATCCAAATAGCCAAGATCGCCCGTTTTAAACCATCCATTATGAAAAGCGGCCTGGTTTGCGTCGTCACGATGGTAATACCCTTTCATTACATTCGGGCCTTTCACCGTAATTTCACCGTGTTCAAAGGGCGCACAAGGGTTTCCGTCTTTTTCAATTCTAATTTCGCATGAAAACAGCGGTTTACCGGCCGAGCCGAGCTTGTCCATGCTGAATTCCGGAGAAAGCGTGACAATCTGTGAGCAGGTTTCAGTCAAGCCGTAAGATTGGAATACCGGAAATTGTTTCCTGCGGCATTCTTCAAGGAGCGGCAGCGGTGCCGGACCCCCGCCAAGCAGAATGCAGCGCAGTGATTCAGGACATTGTTCAGTTTCCGCAAGCAGGCCCGAAAGCATGGTCTGCACCGCTGAAATGATCGTGACCTGATGGGAGCTGATGCTGTCAAGCACATCGGTGACAGAAAATTTTTGATGAAGCACGACAGGCATGCCGTAAATGACCGACTTAAACAACGCAGACAGACCGCTGATATGAAACAGCGGCAGCGCAATAAGCCAGCGGTCCCGCTCCGTGACCCCCAGATTCAGCGCAGACGATACAGCGCTGGAATAATGATTACCGAAAGTCTGCTGCACCCCCTTCGGCCTTCCCGTTGTTCCTGATGTATACATAAGAGTCGCCGTATCATCAAGCGTTACATAAGCTTCAGGTTCCATGTCTTCAGCGGCTTTGGCCTGCAGCTCGTCCACATCCGCGGTGGCGACCGCAGATTCATATTCTTCGCGGCAAAAACCGTCCTCCGTCAATAAAAGCTTAGCCTGTGAATCTTCGAGCTGAAACATCCGTTCCTGTTTTGAGAGCTTCGTATTCAACAGCACAGCTTCCGCCCCTAATAAGAAGCAGGCGTGAACGGCATAAACCATTTCCGGTCTGTTAGAAAGCAAAATCGCAGCGCGGTCTCCTTTTTTAAGCGAGCAGTATTTGGACAGCCGCGCGGCCATTTGCCTAGAAGCATGATATAATTCTCTGAATGTCATCTGTTTGTTTTCAAATATGAGAGCGATTCTCTCTGGTGTCAGCTGAGCCCTTTGAATGAGCCAATTCGGCTGTTCTGTCAGCATGTTATCATCTCCGAGGTAAAAGTACTTTTTTTGAAAAGAAAACAGCTTGGACCAGAGCGGCTCAAGCTGTTTCGTAGTGTCATCTGATCACGGAAAACGAGGGAACTGACCGAAATCGGGACTGCGTTTCTCTTTAAAGGAATCGCGGCCTTCTTTCGCTTCGTCAGTCGTGTAATAAAGAAGCGTTGCATCTCCTGCAAATTGCTGAATTCCGGCGAGGCCGTCTGTATCTGCGTTAAATGCCGCTTTAAGGAAACGAAGGGCTGTAGGGCTTTTCTCAAGCATTTCTTCACACCATTTAATTGTTTCCTCTTCAAGTTTCTCTAATGGGACAACCGTATTGACAAGCCCCATGTCGAGCGCTTCCTGCGCGTTGTATTGACGGCACAGGTACCAGATTTCACGGGCTTTCTTATGTCCGACGATACGCGCCAGGTAACCTGAGCCGTAACCGGCATCAAAGCTTCCCACTTTCGGTCCGGTTTGGCCGAAAATCGCGTT
This sequence comes from Bacillus sp. JNUCC-22, assembly GCF_018861275.1. NCBI lineage: Bacteria > Bacillati > Bacillota > Bacilli > Caryophanales > Bacillaceae > Bacillus > Bacillus sp. JNUCC-22. The sequence goes on from NZ_CP076408.1 coordinate 2,907,584, forward strand.
ATCGGCCGCAATCGTTAAATCACAGACGATATGAAGCACATGGCCTCCGCCGATGGCATAGCCTGATACCATCGCTACGACCGGTTTAGGAATAACGCGGATCAAACGCTGAAGATCAAGCACATTCAGACGCGGGATCTGATCGTCTCCGACATATCCGCCGTGACCGCGGACTTTTTGGTCTCCGCCTGAACAGAATGCTTTATCTCCCGCTCCCGCAAGAACGATGACACCAATATTGGAATCATCACGCGCACGAGCAAACGCGTCAATCATTTCTGATACCGTCTTAGGAGTAAATGCGTTATGTACCTCCGGGCGGTTAATTGTTATTTTTGCAATACCGTTATACGTCTCGTACAGGATTTCATCGTACTGACGTTCACTTTTCCATTCTGCAGCCATTGATATGACCTCCTTCATTTTTGCCTGAGTCCGGCCGAAAAGCTATTTTCTTTATGCTTTACAAGCCGTATAAAAACTCACTTACTATCTTACCAAAAATTCGCGGCTGTTCCACATGTACCGTGTGCCCCGCCTGTTTGACAACCTCTATTTTACTTGATGGGAGCAGGTTATGCACCTTTTGATTAATAGCGCAAAACTTTTCATCCCATTCACCGCATATGAGCAGGACGGGCGCTTTGATGCGGTGTAATGCCTCCCACCAGGAAGGCTGTGAGCCCGTCCCCATTCCGAGCAGGCTGCCTGCAAGTCCGGACGGATTATTTTTCAGCCTGCCGGCACGGATGGACGCCTTTACGCTGTCCGGCAGAGAAAGCTGCGTGGCAAACAACGGAATGCCCTCCCAATAATCGACAAACGATGTTATACCTTCCCGCAATATAAAATCAGCAAGCTTCCGGTCTGACTGAATCCGCTTTTTGCGTTCCTGAAGCGTGCTGAGGCCCGGGGTTGTACTTTCCAAAACAAGCGCTGACACCCGATGCGGAAATGCCTGTGCAAAGGAATACGCAAGTCTTCCCCCCATAGAATAACCAATAAGTTTCACTTTGTGAAGTTTTAATTGATCAAAAACGGCGGCAAGGTCCGCAACCTGCCGGCTCGCACTGTACCTTGCCGCTTGCACAGGCGCGTCTGTCTCCCCGTGACCCAGGCAGTCAATCATCACCATTCGTTCGCCGGGAAACATGCCGCGTAAAAACATCCATGATTCTTTTCTGCCCGTAAATCCATGCAGACAAACAATAGCTTCAGATGATTCGTGTCCGCTATCAGCAGCACGATAGCATACGCCATCGGCCGTTTTAACTGTTACAGTTTCCATTCTTTTTTCACTTCCCGCACTGCGGCCTGCAGCAGATCGCGATGGAATTGAACTCTTGATGTCCGATCTGTTTTCAGCTCGATTATATGAAGTCCGGGCTTGTCCGCCTGCGGCTGATACGCATCCTTAAATGCCTCCCATGTCTCAGGGCAAGTATACGTCCCGCCGTACAGTGCGGCGGCATGCCGGAAATCAAGACCCGTCGGCGTACCGAACAGTTCTTCAAAATGAGTCTTATCAGATGCCTGCGGCAAAAACGAGAAAATCCCGCCGCCATCATTGTTTATTAAAATAACCGTAAGCGGAATTCCAAGTTTTTTAGCCGCTAACAGCCCGTTTAAATCATGGTAAAACGATAAATCTCCAATGACAAGCGTGACAGGAGCTTTTGTACCCTCACACAGTCCCATAGCCGAGGAGACAACTCCGTCAATTCCGTTAGCGCCGCGGTTGGCATAGACACGGAAGGAGCGATCTTGTTTTTCAAAGAACGTATCCACGTCGCGAATCGGCATGCTGTTTCCGACAAAAATCGAACTGCCTTCAGGGACAAGGTGCTGAAGCTGACGATATACATTTCCTTCAAATGATAAATCATCCATGCTTGCGTCCTGTAAATGACTCCGGAACCGGTCATTGACAAACTGCCATTTCTCAAACCATCCGGACGGCCGCTTTCCGGTTTCAGCTGAACGGACCGCTTCCAAAAACACAGACGGATGGCAATGAATCATATGCGCGCCGGCCTGGGTGGGATCTCTCCATCCTCCGTCTTCATCGACGATAAACTGCTCAATGGCAGGATCATCTCTGAGCCATAAAAAGAGCGGTTTGGAAACCGGCATCGGGCCGAAGCGGATCACAGCGTCCGGGCGAAGCGCCTCTTTTATTTCTTCATCTTTTAAAAACGAGTCATAAGCATCAATAATCAGCGTCTTATCATGCTCCCCGTTTCGGAGGTTTGAAAGCGGGTCAGCTAAAATCGGAAACTGAAGCATCTCGGCAAGCGCGATGATTTGCTGCTTTTCTGCTTCACCGTGAATTTCGCCGCAAACGATCATACCTCTTTCGGTCCCCGCAAGACGCTCTGTAATATGACAGAGAGAACCTTGATCAGCTGACTGAATCCCTGTTGTGACTGAGACGTGCCGCCCCTTTCTCATTCTTTCAAAAGGTCCGGCTGATAAATCCGGCATCAAAGGCTCTCTGAGCGGCACATTGATATGGACTGGCCCCATCGGGCGCTTCCCGGCTTCACTCACGGCTCTGCCGGCCAATGTTCTGATATAGCTCAGCATTTGAGGATTTTCTTCAGGCAGAGCCGAGTCTGTGAAAAACTTAACAAAGTTACCGAACAGAAAATGCTGGTTAATCGCCTGAGGCGCCCCCACTTCCCTCAATTCATGGGGCCGATCTGCAGTCAGGACAATAAGCGGCACTCTTGAATAATGAGCTTCAATCACGGCCGGATAGAAGTTAGCCGCTGCCGTTCCTGATGTACAAATCAGCATGACCGGACGCTGGCGGGCTTTTGCAAGACCGAGTGCGAAAAAACCTGCGGATCGTTCATCAATCTGTATATGGACTTGAATATCCGGGTGGGCCGCCGCCAAAACCGCCAAGGGAGTTGACCTCGACCCCGGGCAAACAACTGCGTCGGTGACACCCGATAAAGCGAATTCATCAATAAAGCTTCCGATATAATGTGTAATCGGGTTTGTCAAAGCCTTTCACCTCCTAAAGCAGAGATCATCGGCTTTAGTTTAATTTGTGTTTCTTCATATTCTGATTGCGGATCTGAATCTTCAACAATGCCGCAGCCTGCGAAAAGCCGCGCATTTTTGCCTTCAATCAGCCCTGATCGGATAGCCACGACAAATTCTCCGTTTTCCCTGCCGTCCATCCAGCCGATCGGAGCCGCATACCATCCGCGTGTCATCGGTTCAATGTCAGCGATAACTTCAACAGCTTTCTGCTGGGGAGCTCCGCCCAATGCCGGTGTGGGATGCAGCTTTTCAATTAAATCAAACAGCGAAGCGGACGTTTTAAGATGGCCTGTGATCGGTGTATATAGATGCTGAACACTTTTTGTTTTATATAATTGCGGACCTGCAGGCTTTTTCACATCGCTGCAGCTCGACAAGAAAGAATCGTGTATCATCTGAACCACAAAATCATGTTCCGCGAGATTTTTTTCGTCATGCAGCAGCTCTTTGCCGAGACGGTCATCTTCTTGTTGATTTTCTCCGCGCTTAATTGAACCTGCCAGACAGGTGGACATAACGTCTTTGCCGGATTTTTTGATCAGCCGTTCCGGTGAAGCGCCGACAAAGCATTTATCTCCCTGCTCAATCGCAAAAACATAGCTTGTCGTTTGGTCCGTCAAAAGCTTGCGGACAACGCTCTCCGCCGGAATAGGCCCATCATATGACAAAACGACTTCCCTTGCCAGCACGACTTTATCATATTGATTTGCCTTCATATCATTTGTTGCTGTTTTAATGGCTTCAAGCCAGTTTTCCACATCAAGTTCTTCCGCTTTTGTTAAAACAGGATATTCTTCATACTGAATTGAAGAAACTGCAAAAGCTTCTGAAAAAGATTTCAGACGTTTCAGCGTATCTTCTGCCTGATTACCGTCTGCCGCCCATTGATTGACGGTTAAATAATCACTATCTGCCGTCTTTGTCAGCATGAGTGAGGGGATAAAGAACAGTCCTTCTTTGAACCCGTTCCATTCGTCTCCTCTCTCTTCAGCGGGATTAAATGAAAAACCGCCGAATAAGACAGGGCCGACCGCGGTATGCGCCGCCTCTTCTTCTTCATGAATATGAAAAGCCGTCTTTTTAAAGCGCTCCCATTGTTCAAAAACGTCGTGATAACGCTTTCCATTTTTTTCATTCGATTGGAACAGCGCTTCTGTGCCAAGACCGACTATTGTTAATTCACTACCGGGTTCTGACCAAAAAAATCGTTTGCCTTTATATTTTTTTGCTCCGTCTTTGAAAAATGATAGAGGGTCTAAAGACGCAATACGTCTTGAATAGCTCAATAAGACAGCATGGTTGACTTGTTTGGCTTTATGTAATGCATGATCTGCTTCCTCTCGGAACGTATGCTGCACCGTTGTCACCATGAGACATTCCTCCATAATCCGTTAAATGCTTTTAATACAATACACCTGTGATGACTTTGTGTCAAACACACAGATTTGAGCACGACAAAATGCCTGCATTTCTTATTATAAACCTTTTTGCGCAAATGAATAAAGAAACAAACTTGAATTTTCTTTCCCCACTCTCGGCAATCACTGTATCCTTTTACTTCCTCATGGGAAAATGACTATTTTTATCCACCATTTTTCTGCGCAAAAGCGTTCATACTAACAGTAAGCATCACATAGAAACGAGGGATTGATGTGCTTACAAACGAACAGATCACACACTTAAAAAAAGAATTAGAAGAAGCCAGACATGATATTTTAAGCCGCTTTAAAGAAAATGACCAATTTCAGTTAACTGATGAATTCCCGTATCAGTCATCCGGCGAATTGTCTTCCTATGACAATCATCCCGGCGATCAGGCGACCGAATTATACGAGCGGGAAAAAGACCTGGCTCTGCTCGACCATGAACGGGAGCACCTTCGCGATATTGATTACTCTCTGAAACAAATTGAAAACGGCACATACGGCACATGTGAAGTCAGCGGCAAGGACATTCCTTATGACAGACTCGAAGCTCTGCCGACGGCTACGACATTGGCGGAATATTCCTCGCAGGATGCCGTTTCCAAAGACAGGCCGATTGAAGAGGAAACACCGTTCGGACAGTTTGAATTTGATGATGATGAATCAATCCGGCCGGCTTACGATAGTGAAGATGCTTATCAGGATGTTGAGGAATACGGAAACTCAGAAACGCCTCAGGATTTAGAGGATCCTCCGCTCAGCTATGGAGATATGACAATGAACTCAGAAGAAAACATCGGCTATGCTGAGGATTATGAAAACTTTATCGCGACAGATATTACCGGCAAAAACATTTCCGTGTATCCAAGCAAAGCACACGAAAAATATGAACAGGAACTGGACGAAGAAGGAATAATGACGACCTTTGGCGATCTTCATGCTGATTAAAACCCCGGCCTGCCGGGGTTTTTGGATACAAATAAATGGTTTGCTGCATTTTCACACTGAAAACTCATACACTTAATGGTGCATGAACCTTTTAAAAGGTTTAATCTTTCCAAAAAAGGGGACTAATGTATTGACATTGAATGGCGGAGGGAACAAATGAAAAAGAAGTATATCGGTGCGATTATTGTATTTATCATTACATATGTCTTCTTTTCTTTAGCGGGGTTTCTCTTTCCCATCGACCGGGAATGGTACGACGCGCTGCAAAAACCTGACTGGACGCCGAGCAGATCAGTGATCGGCATCATATGGGCGGTTTTGTTTGCGCTTATTTCGCTCTCAGCAGCCTTGATATACGCAAAGTTTTCATGTAAAGAATCCAAAGCTTTTTGGGTGATGCTTCTCATCAATTATATCGTGAATCAAGGGTTCAGCTATTTTCAATTCACACAGAAAAATTTGCTTGCTGCATCTATTGATTGCCTGCTTGTGGCGGTGACAACACTCATTCTGTTGCTCATTGCCGGTAAATACAGTAAAGCTTCAGCCTGGCTTCTGGTCCCTTATTTATTATGGAGCGCTTTTGCCACATACCTGTCTTTTACCATTTACGCTATGAACGCATAATAAAAAACCTTGCATACTATGCAAGGTTTTTTTAATGACCCGTACGGGATTCGAACCCGTGTTACCGCCGTGAAAGGGCGGTGTCTTAACCGCTTGACCAACGGGCCTTATGGCGGAGAAGGAGGGATTTGAACCCTCGCGCCGCTTACACGACCTACACCCTTAGCAGGGGCGCCTCTTCAGCCACTTGAGTACTTCTCCGTATGGCTCCACAGGCAGGATTCGAACCTGCGACCGATCGGTTAACAGCCGATAGCTCTACCACTGAGCTACTGTGGAAAAATCATCATGGTGGGCCTGAGTGGACTCGAACCACCGACCTCACGCTTATCAGGCGTGCGCTCTAACCAGCTGAGCTACAGGCCCATGACAATATAAAAATGGAGCGGGTGATGGGAATCGAACCCACGACATCAGCTTGGAAGGCTGAGGTTTTACCACTAAACTACACCCGCATGTTGTTTGGGGCGATTGATGGGAATCGAACCCACGAGTGCCAGAGCCACAATCTGGTGCGTTAACCACTTCGCCACAACCGCCAAAACAATATTAAATTAAATGGTGGCTCGGGACGGAATCGAACCGCCGACACACGGATTTTCAGTCCGTTGCTCTACCAACTGAGCTACCGAGCCTTTTTATAAATGGCGGTCCGGACGGGACTCGAACCCGCGACCTCCTGCGTGACAGGCAGGCATTCTAACCAACTGAACTACCGGACCATTTTTTTGGTTGCGGGGGCAGGATTTGAACCTGCGACCTTCGGGTTATGAGCCCGACGAGCTACCGAACTGCTCCACCCCGCGATGATAATTAAATTAGATATGGCGGAGGAAGAGGGATTCGAACCCCCGCGGGCTTTGACACCCCTGTCGGTTTTCAAGACCGATCCCTTCAGCCAGACTTGGGTATTCCTCCGTTTAAGTGGTGGACCTTGTAGGACTCGAACCTACGACCGGACGGTTATGAGCCGTCTGCTCTAACCAACTGAGCTAAAGGTCCAATGGTAGCGGCGGAGGGGATCGAACCCCCGACCTCACGGGTATGAACCGTACGCTCTAGCCAGCTGAGCTACACCGCCAAAAAACAATTAAAATCAAGTGGAGCCTAGCGGGATCGAACCGCTGACCTCCTGCGTGCAAAGCAGGCGCTCTCCCAGCTGAGCTAAGGCCCCAAAATGGTCGGGAAGACAGGATTCGAACCTGCGACCCCATGGTCCCAAACCATGTGCTCTACCAAGCTGAGCTACTTCCCGTTTTCAAAAGTATGTATGGCGCGCCCGAGAGGAGTCGAACCCCTAACCTTTTGATCCGTAGTCAAACGCTCTATCCAATTGAGCTACGGGCGCAACAATAAGTGCCGAGGGCCGGACTTGAACCGGCACGGTAGTCACCTACCGCAGGATTTTAAGTCCTGTGTGTCTGCCAATTCCACCACCCCGGCATGGATGGTATAGTATAGTTGGAGCGGAAGACGGGATTCGAACCCGCGACCCCCACCTTGGCAAGGTGATGTTCTACCACTGAACTACTTCCGCGTTTGGCAATGCGGATGAAGGGACTTGAACCCCCACGTCTGTAAAGACACTAGAGCCTGATTCTAGCGCGTCTGCCAATTCCGCCACATCCGCAAGAAAAACATGGTGAGCCATGAAGGACTCGAACCTTCGACCCTCTGATTAAAAGTCAGATGCTCTACCAACTGAGCTAATGGCTCTTATTACAAGAGACTTATATAGTATAACATATAAAGGTGGTGCCGGCAAGAGGACTTGAACCCCCAACCTACTGATTACAAGTCAGTTGCTCTACCAATTGAGCTACACCGGCTTAATACGCCAACTTATGTATGATAGGAATGGTGGAGGATGACGGGCTCGAACCGCCGACCCTCTGCTTGTAAGGCAGATGCTCTCCCAGCTGAGCTAATCCTCCATATATTACACTTACGTGTAATGGCTTGGCGACGTCCTACTCTCACAGGGGGAAACCCCCGACTACCATCGGCGCTGAAGAGCTTAACTTCCGTGTTCGGCATGGGAACGGGTGTGACCTCTTCGCTATCGCCACCAAACCATTGAGAGTGTTCTCTCAAAACTAGATAACAGTAAGCATACATTCAAATTGGTTAAGTCCTCGATCGATTAGTATCTGTCAGCTCCATGTGTCGCCACACTTCCACCTCAGACCTATCAACCTGATCATCTTTCAGGGATCTTACTTCCTTGCGGAATGGGAAATCTCATCTTGAGGGGGGCTTCATGCTTAGATGCTTTCAGCACTTATCCCGTCCGCACATAGCTACCCAGCGATGCCCTTGGCAGAACAACTGGTACACCAGCGGTGCGTCCATCCCGGTCCTCTCGTACTAAGGACAGCTCCTCTCAAATTTCCTGCGCCCGCGACGGATAGGGACCGAACTGTCTCACGACGTTCTGAACCCAGCTCGCGTACCGCTTTAATGGGCGAACAGCCCAACCCTTGGGACCGACTACAGCCCCAGGATGCGATGAGCCGACATCGAGGTGCCAAACCTCCCCGTCGATGTGGACTCTTGGGGGAGATAAGCCTGTTATCCCCGGGGTAGCTTTTATCCGTTGAGCGATGGCCCTTCCATGCGGAACCACCGGATCACTAAGCCCGACTTTCGTCCCTGCTCGACTTGTAGGTCTCGCAGTCAAGCTCCCTTGTGCCTTTACACTCTGCGAATGATTTCCAACCATTCTGAGGGAACCTTTGGGCGCCTCCGTTACCTTTTAGGAGGCGACCGCCCCAGTCAAACTGCCCACCTGACACTGTCTCTCCGCCCGATAAGGGCGGCGGGTTAGAAGGTCAATACAGCCAGGGTAGTATCCCACCGATGCCTCCACCGAAGCTGGCGCTCCGGTTTCCAAGGCTCCTACCTATCCTGTACAAGCTGTACCAACATTCAATATCAGGCTGCAGTAAAGCTCCACGGGGTCTTTCCGTCCTGTCGCGGGTAACCTGCATCTTCACAGGTACTATAATTTCACCGAGTCTCTCGTTGAGACAGTGCCCAGATCGTTGCGCCTTTCGTGCGGGTCGGAACTTACCCGACAAGGAATTTCGCTACCTTAGGACCGTTATAGTTACGGCCGCCGTTTACTGGGGCTTCAATTCGCACCTTCGCTTACGCTAAGCGCTCCTCTTAACCTTCCAGCACCGGGCAGGCGTCAGCCCCTATACTTCGCCTTACGGCTTCGCAGAGACCTGTGTTTTTGCTAAACAGTCGCCTGGGCCTATTCACTGCGGCTCTCTCGGGCTTGCACCCTAACAGAGCACCCCTTCTCCCGAAGTTACGGGGTCATTTTGCCGAGTTCCTTAACGAGAGTTCTCTCGATCACCTTAGGATTCTCTCCTCGCCTACCTGTGTCGGTTTGCGGTACGGGCACCTCTCACCTCGCTAGAGGCTTTTCTTGGCAGTGTGGAATCAGGAACTTCGCTACTATAATTCGCTCGCCATCACAGCTCAGCCTTCACGGGAAACGGATTTGCCTATTTCCCAGCCTAACTGCTTGGACGCGGATATCCAATACCGCGCTTACCCTATCCTCCTGCGTCCCCCCATTGCTCAAATGGTGAGGAGGTGGTACAGGAATATCAACCTGTTATCCATCGCCTACGCCTTTCGGCCTCGGCTTAGGTCCCGACTAACCCTGAGCGGACGAGCCTTCCTCAGGAAACCTTAGGCATTCGGTGGAGGGGATTCTCACCCCTCTTTCGCTACTCATACCGGCATTCTCACTTCTAAGCGCTCCACAAGTCCTTCCGGTCTTGCTTCACAGCCCTTAGAACGCTCTCCTACCACTGTTCGAAGAACAGTCCGCAGCTTCGGTGATACGTTTAGCCCCGGTACATTTTCGGCGCAGAGTCACTCGACCAGTGAGCTATTACGCACTCTTTAAATGGTGGCTGCTTCTAAGCCAACATCCTGGTTGTCTAAGCAACTCCACATCCTTTTCCACTTAACGTATACTTTGGGACCTTAGCTGGCGGTCTGGGCTGTTTCCCTTTCGACTACGGATCTTATCACTCGCAGTCTGACTCCCAAGGATAAGTCATCGGCATTCGGAGTTTGACTGAATTCGGTAACCCGGTAGGGGCCCCTAGTCCAATCAGTGCTCTACCTCCGAGACTCTTACCTTGAGGCTAGCCCTAAAGCTATTTCGGAGAGAACCAGCTATCTCCAGGTTCGATTGGCATTTCACCCCTACCCACACCTCATCCCCGCACTTTTCAACGTGCGTGGGTTCGGGCCTCCATTCAGTGTTACCTGAACTTCACCCTGGACATGGGTAGATCACCTGGTTTCGGGTCTACGACCACGTACTCAATTCGCCCTATTCAGACTCGCTTTCGCTGCGGCTCCGCATCTTCTGCTTAACCTTGCACGGGATCGTAACTCGCCGGTTCATTCTACAAAAGGCACGCCATCACCCGTTAACGGGCTCTGACTACTTGTAGGCACACGGTTTCAGGATCTCTTTCACTCCCCTTCCGGGGTGCTTTTCACCTTTCCCTCACGGTACTGGTTCACTATCGGTCACTAGGGAGTATTTAGCCTTGGGAGATGGTCCTCCCGGATTCCGACGGAATTTCACGTGTTCCGCCGTACTCAGGATCCACTCAGGAGAGAACGAAGTTTTGACTACAGGGCTGTTACCTTCTATGGCGGGCCTTTCCAGACCTCTTCATCTACCTCGTTCCTTTGTAACTCCGTACAGAGTGTCCTACAACCCCAAGAGGCAAGCCTCTTGGTTTGGGCTGGTCCCGTTTCGCTCGCCGCTACTCAGGGAATCGCATTTGCTTTCTCTTCCTCCGGGTACTTAGATGTTTCAGTTCCCCGGGTCTGCCTTCTCATATCCTATGTATTCAGATATGGATACCACTCCATTACGAGTGGTGGGTTTCCCCATTCGGAAATCTCCGGATCAAAGCTTGCTTACAGCTCCCCGAAGCATATCGGTGTTCGTCCCGTCCTTCATCGGCTCCTAGTGCCAAGGCATCCACCGTGCGCCCTTTCTAACTTAACCGTTAAAAAGAATCACTACGTGATATCTTGCATTACTAATTGAATGTGAATTACTTCTGTTATCTAGTTTTCAAAGAACAACGCATAGGACATGCTAACACATACGTTGCCACAGGAAGTGGCGCATTTAGCAGGTGTTCCTATGTTTTGAAGGAATGATCCTTCAAAACTAAACAAGACAGGGAACGTTCTGTTTATAAGACCCAAGGTCTTATATTCCGTTAAAATCCTTAGAAAGGAGGTGATCCAGCCGCACCTTCCGATACGGCTACCTTGTTACGACTTCACCCCAATCATCTGTCCCACCTTCGGCGGCTGGCTCCTAAAAGGTTACCTCACCGACTTCGGGTGTTACAAACTCTCGTGGTGTGACGGGCGGTGTGTACAAGGCCCGGGAACGTATTCACCGCGGCATGCTGATCCGCGATTACTAGCGATTCCAGCTTCACGCAGTCGAGTTGCAGACTGCGATCCGAACTGAGAACAGATTTGTGGGATTGGCTTAACCTCGCGGTTTCGCTGCCCTTTGTTCTGTCCATTGTAGCACGTGTGTAGCCCAGGTCATAAGGGGCATGATGATTTGACGTCATCCCCACCTTCCTCCGGTTTGTCACCGGCAGTCACCTTAGAGTGCCCAACTGAATGCTGGCAACTAAGATCAAGGGTTGCGCTCGTTGCGGGACTTAACCCAACATCTCACGACACGAGCTGACGACAACCATGCACCACCTGTCACTCTGCCCCCGAAGGGGACGTCCTATCTCTAGGATTGTCAGAGGATGTCAAGACCTGGTAAGGTTCTTCGCGTTGCTTCGAATTAAACCACATGCTCCACCGCTTGTGCGGGCCCCCGTCAATTCCTTTGAGTTTCAGTCTTGCGACCGTACTCCCCAGGCGGAGTGCTTAATGCGTTAGCTGCAGCACTAAGGGGCGGAAACCCCCTAACACTTAGCACTCATCGTTTACGGCGTGGACTACCAGGGTATCTAATCCTGTTCGCTCCCCACGCTTTCGCTCCTCAGCGTCAGTTACAGACCAGAGAGTCGCCTTCGCCACTGGTGTTCCTCCACATCTCTACGCATTTCACCGCTACACGTGGAATTCCACTCTCCTCTTCTGCACTCAAGTTCCCCAGTTTCCAATGACCCTCCCCGGTTGAGCCGGGGGCTTTCACATCAGACTTAAGAAACCGCCTGCGAGCCCTTTACGCCCAATAATTCCGGACAACGCTTGCCACCTACGTATTACCGCGGCTGCTGGCACGTAGTTAGCCGTGGCTTTCTGGTTAGGTACCGTCAAGGTGCCGCCCTATTTGAACGGCACTTGTTCTTCCCTAACAACAGAGCTTTACGATCCGAAAACCTTCATCACTCACGCGGCGTTGCTCCGTCAGACTTTCGTCCATTGCGGAAGATTCCCTACTGCTGCCTCCCGTAGGAGTCTGGGCCGTGTCTCAGTCCCAGTGTGGCCGATCACCCTCTCAGGTCGGCTACGCATCGTCGCCTTGGTGAGCCGTTACCTCACCAACTAGCTAATGCGCCGCGGGTCCATCTGTAAGTGGTAGCCGAAGCCACCTTTTATGTCTGAACCATGCGGTTCAAACAACCATCCGGTATTAGCCCCGGTTTCCCGGAGTTATCCCAGTCTTACAGGCAGGTTACCCACGTGTTACTCACCCGTCCGCCGCTAACATCAGGGAGCAAGCTCCCATCTGTCCGCTCGACTTGCATGTATTAGGCACGCCGCCAGCGTTCGTCCTGAGCCAGGATCAAACTCTCCGATAAAGTAGTTTGACTGACTACGCACATCGCTGTGCGATTTATTTAAAACTTTGAATTAACAGGTACGTTTTGTCTTGTTTAGTTTTCAAAGATCATTACCGCTTGTTGAAGCAGCTTTATTATCTTACCACTCAGCTTCTTTTATGTCAACAACTTTTTTCAAGTTGTTTCCGAAGCTTTTCGTTGTTGTCTGCTGTTCATCAGCGACGTTTAATAATATAACACCCTTTTGAAAATATGACAATAGTTTTTTCAAAAAAATCATTGATTATTTTCTTTCATACTTATTTCAGTTTCTCTTCTATAGAAAGGCAAGCTGTCTTGTGGTGTGGCATATTTTCTTGTATAGTAAGATTGAACTAAATACTTGATGACCACAAGGGGAGCATTAAAGCTGAGAGTGAACGTTTTGTTCTGACCCTTTGAACCTGTTAGTTAACGCTGGCGTAGGGATGTGGCAAAGCCAAATGATTTGCAGTTTATGTAAGCAGCGCGCGGACCTTTTCCCATCCTTCCCTGCGCTGCTTTTTTGTTTATCCTTGATACGGTTGTCTGACCAGGGGGAAAACTATGAATCATTCAACACAGCTTGTGCGATTAATTGAAATAGCGATTATGACCGGGGCGGCCGTCATTCTGGACATTGTCTCAGGCATGTTTCTCCGGATGCCCCAAGGCGGTTCGGTCTCTATTATGATGATTCCGATTTTTTTGATTTCATTCCGCTGGGGAGTGAAGGCCGGGCTTACGACAGGCTTTTTAACAGGGATTGTCCAGATCGCCATTGGTAATTTGTTTTTGCAGCACCCGGTGCAGCTATTTCTTGATTACATCGCGGCATTTGCAGTCCTCGGTTTCAGCGGCTTGTTTGCTTCCGGTGTACGGGAATCGGCATTGAATAAAAAAAGAGGCGCTTTAACGATGTATGTTATAGGCGGTGTTTTCATCGGCAGTGTGCTGCGCTATGCGGCACATGTGGTCTCCGGAGCTGTCTTTTTCGGAAGCTATGCTCCGAAAGGCACGCCGGTATGGGTTTATTCGTCCGTCTATAACGCGACTTATATGATTCCTTCTTTTATCCTTTCGGCCATTGTCCTTATCTTATTATTCATGACTGCGCCGCGGCTTCTTGAAGCTAAGCAGACGAACTGAAACAGCAGGCGGTTTACGCCTGCTGTTTTTTTATTCCGGGCTGTGCCGTTCGTTTGAATCACTCAGTTCTTTTGTAAGTTCATTTATACTTTGTTTTATGTTTCCTTTGTCTGAAAAATTCTCAATAAGCTCTTTTACATTGATTCCGGAAGATGCTTTTAAGCTTTCCTGAAGACCGGCCATTAAATTGGTTGCGTAGCCTGTGACTTTATTGGCCCCGCCGTTTTCACCGCTTCCTCCCGTATCTACGACGGTAATTTTATCAATATTGGAAAGAGGCGCTGAGACTTGCTTCGCATATTCAGGCAGCATTTTCACAATCATATCAAGGATTGCAGCCTGCCCGTATTTTTCGAATGCTTCGGCGATTTTTTCTTTAGCTTCCGCTTCTGCGAGTCCTTTCAGGCGGATGACTTCCGCTTCGGTTTCTCCTCTCGCCTTTTCAGCCTCCGCTTTAGCAAGACCGTCAATTCTCACGCGTTCCGCTTCCGCCTTGGCCATCGCTTCGATACTGTACTGCTCGGCATCCGCTTCTGCGAGCTGCTTTGCTTTTGCGGCCGCGGCCGCTTGTTCCACCGAGTAACGGTCAGCATCGGCTTTTTTCTTCACTTCAGAGTCATATTGGCGCTCACGGCGCAGAATTTCTTTTTCCTCCAATTCAATCTGCTTTTGCCGCTCAATAATTTTAATTTGCATTTCCTGCTCTGTCACCTGCTGGCGGGCTTTTGCTGTTTCAAGATCATATGCCTGGTCGGCATTGGCTTTTGCTGTATCCTGCTCTCTTCTGTATTCCGCCATTTTCAGCTGATTGATTTTTTCCGCTTCAGCTATTTCCGTCGCCCGCTCCAGCTCTGATTTTTTTGCGTCTTTATCAGCGGCCGCGCGTTTAATCCTCGTCTCTTTATCCGCTTCTGCCGTGGCAATGTCCGCATCCCGCTTGACTTGGGCGATTCTCGGCTTACCTAATGATTCAAGATAGCCGTTTTTATCTCGGACGTCTTTAATCGTAAAAGAAACGATCACGAGCCCCATTTTAGCAAGATCCTGAGACGCGACCCGCTGGACTTCCTGAGAAAACTTTTCCCTGTTTTTATAAATCTCTTCAACGGTCATGGAGCCGAGGATGGAGCGCAGATGGCCTTCCAGCACCTCCCGCGCCTCCTGCTCACGGTCTTCCTTAGATTTCCCCAAAAATTGTTCAGCTGCTGTTGCGATTTCACCGATGGAGCCTCCGATTTTAATAATGGCGGTTCCGTCGGCCATTACCGGCACGCCTTGTTCTGTATAGACTTCAGGTGTAGAGACATCAAGTTTGCTTGACAGTAAACTGAGAGGTTCTGCCTGCTGGAATACCGGGAGCACGAACGTTCCCCCGCCCCGGACGATTTTCAGACGATTTCCGCCTTCATCAATGTGAACATTCTTATTCCCCAAATAACTTCCGGTCACGATAAGGGCTTCGTCCGGCCCCGCCGTCCGGTACTTCGTAATAAATACAGCAATAAGTGCGATGAGTAAAAAGAATACGATTCCGATAACGATGATAATCGGCATAGTCATAACAGTTCCCCCTTAGATATCAGATTGGTTCATGCGGCGTCACAAAAAGCACTCCGTCTTTCACGTCAATCACTAATACGGACGTTCCGTACTTGATCTGTTCTTGATCAAAGCTGACGGCTGATTTAGAAATGGCGCCCCCTATTCCCTCTATGATCACTTCCCCATAGCCGTCTTTCGGGACGGAAGTAATGACCCTGCCGACTCTGCCCTTTAAATCTGTCTCCCGATATGCGAGCGATTCTTCCGCTGATGAAAGCGGGACAAGGACGAAGAAGTGAAGCAGGCTGACCAAAAGAACCGAAAGAACAAATGAAAGCAACGCAATGACAGGACTTGATAGCGGAGCGGCGATTTCGCCGATATAACCTGAGGCTGAAAAGATTGTTAAAAAAGACAGAATCAATGCAGGGTTTAAAAATGAAACAGGAATGGCTTCCGAGAGGCCGTGAAACACATCTTGAAAAAACAGAATCAAAAGCGTGAGACTTCCCGAAATAATCAATGTGTAAAGATAGACCGTTTCAAGCGGCAGATGAAATATGGCCATCTTCTATCCTCCTTTCGGCCGAGGTGTCGGAGTGTTACTTTATATACGGATGCAAAGGTAAATGGTTTCAATTTTCTGACAAGTAAGGCTGATTACATGATTATCCAATCCGGATATGATATGTTTACTCTAAAGGAGGAGATAGGATGAGCATTTTTAATGAAGCCAGACAGCAGACCTGGGAAGAACTGAAAGGACTCTCTGATGAGGAATTCAACCGAAAGCCCGCGGCTGATGAGTGGAGCGTGCGGGAAGTCCTTGACCATTTAAAGAAAATTGACGAAACAGCGCAGACCCTTTTATCAAAGCAGGCAAAAGACGCACCGTTAAAAGAAATAGAAGAACAACCGATGGAGTTTATAGAGGACAGAACAAATAAACGGCCGGCTCCGTCACACCTCGAACCTGAGCAAAACCGAATATCAGTCATTGAAGCAAAACAGGAATTAGATACGGCAAGACAGCAGCTGACCGCCGTCATTTCATCATTAAACGAGGAAGACTTAGAACGTGTGCTTCCCCATCCTGTTTTTCAAGAACTGACGATCCGCCAGTGGATTGATTTTATCGGCCATCATGAAAAGCGTCACATTAATCAAATAAAAGAAATCAAACAAAAAATCGAGAAGGTCTGAGTCAGACCTTCTCGATTTTTTTCTTGGCGCGTTTCGGTTCATAAGAATGGATGGTGACCGCATCTCCCGTGCATATATCACCCGGGCGTTCAACAATACAGACAATTCCTCTTCTGCCCATCGCGTGCCTCACAAACGCCGCGGCGAGTTTTGGCTGATCCGGATAAAAGGATTGAATGACTTCTCCCGGCTGAATGCACGGATCATTTTCTCCCTCGCACAACAGAGACGCACCGCTTGGAAATATCATTCTGCTTCCTTCTTTAAGCGGCGTCAGTGCAGAAAAACCGCTGATTGCGATATTAGCGCCGAGCCATTCGGGAAAGATATGAGAAATCCCCATCTTCTCCGCAATGTCATCACATTCCTCCATGGACACGATTGAAATTTGTCTCCGGTTAAAAATTTCTGTTCCTCTTTCATACATCGGCTCACGCGCGCCGGCCTTTTTTGTCAGTCCGAAATGCAGGTCACCGGGAAACCCGCCGTATTCCGCACGAAGCTTGTCCATCTTTTTGGTAACAAATTGTTCGGTATCCGCTATATATACGCCTTCCGTCTTTGCTGTTATACGTTTCCACATCAGCCACCACCGCCTTTTTCTTGACATTATCCTTAAAAAACCCCGCTCTGTAAAGGAGCGGGGTTCATTTATTATACCGTTTTCGGCGTTAAGTCGAAGCAGCGTTTGTAAATCCAGTTGTATGCTTTCTCATTCAAATCTCTTGGATTTCCAAAAGTTTGCGGATCTTTCATAGCTTCTTTTGATAAACGTTCAATCATGTCCGGAGACACACCTTGTTCTTCTAAACTCGGTACCTCTAAATCTTTTACAAGATCATACATCCAGTTGACGGACGCTTTTGCCGCTTCTTCGGTTGTCATGTTGCTTGTATCAATTCCGAATGCTTTGGCGATGCGGGCGAATTTTTCCGGATAGCCTTTCCAGTTGTATTCCATTACCGGCCCCATCATAGCTGCGACGCATTGTCCGTGAGCGACAGGGATGATACCGCCGAGCGTCTGGCTCATCGCATGCGCCGCGCCTGCTGATTCACTGCCGTATGAAAGGCCGGCAAGCATCGCCGCCTGCGCCATGCCGTATCTTGCTTCCAAATCCTCTCCGTCCGCAAACGCGCGCTTAATATAATGCGCCGCATATTCAATGGCCATTAAAGCGACAGCATCAGTGATCGGCTGCGCGAATTTCATCGTATAGCACTCGATGGCGTGCGCAAGGGCATCAATACCTGTCATAGCCGTCACATGCGGAGGCATGGACGTGTGCAGCTCAGGGTCAATGACCGTTAAATGCGCGGCGATAAGCGGTCCGCCCGTATTGAATTTAAATTCTCTTTCTTCATCTGTAATGACCGCCCATTGTGTGACCTCTGAACCTGTTCCCGCAGTCGTCGGGATCGTTGTCAGCGGAGGAATACGGTTTTCCAGCGGCTTTTTGCCTTCCGCGGCTTCATAATCAAGCACGCTTCCTTCGTGTGTCGCTTCTACCCCGATCGCTTTCGCTGTATCCATGGAGCTTCCGCCGCCGACAGCCACAAGGCCGTTGCAGCTTTCTTTTTTATACAGTTCTGATCCTTCGTTTACAAGACGTACAGGCGGGTTTGGCTCCACTTTGTTAAACAGGACGACTTCGATGCCCGCTTCCTGTAAAGATTCAATGACCGGGTTTGCCACTCCCGCGTTATAAATTCCCGGGTCTGTTACGAGCAGCGCTTTTGTGACACCAAGCGCTCTGACTTCACTTCCTGCGTGCTGAATCGCACCGATTCCGTGTTTAATGACTGTCGGGATTTCGAATGTATGGAATTTATGCATGCTTTCTACTTTCATATTTAATGTCATATTGTATCTCCTCCTCGTTATGCTTGAAACCAGTTCACAGCCGCAGGTTTCGTGTTGCGGTAAATATGTTTGATTTCCGTGTATTCTTCCAGACCGATTTTGCCGAGTTCGCGGCCGAAGCCCGATTGTTTGTACCCGCCCCATGGCGCTTGCGCGAAATACGGGTGGAAATCATTGATCCATACCGTTCCCATCCGCAGTTTGGCGGCTACGCGTTCGCATTTTTCAATATCCTTTGACCATACCGCTCCGGCCAGCCCATAAATAGTATCGTTGGCAAGTCTGATCACTTCTTCTTCAGAAGAAAATGACTCAACTGTTAAAACGGGGCCGAAGATCTCCTCTTGGACTATCCGCATATCAGACTTGCAGTTTGAGAAAATAGTAGGTTCATAGAAGAAACCGTTTTGAAGGGCGGGATCATCAGGACGTTTGCCGCCTGTTTCCAGTTTTGCCCCTTCTTCGATACCGATTTCTACGTATTTTTCGACTTTGGCCCGATGCTCGGCGGAAATCAGCGGACCGCTTTCCGTATCTTCATGAAAACCGTTTCCTAATTTGATGCGTTTCGTGCGCTTGATCAGCTCGGCTAAAAATTCATCATGAATGGCTTCGTCCACCAAAAGACGGGACCCTGCCGAACAAACTTGGCCGGCATGGAAAAACACGGCGTTCAGCGCTTGATCTGCAGCTGTTTCGAGATCTGCATCTTGAAATACGATATTCGGATTTTTGCCGCCAAGCTCCAGGGCAATCTTTTTCACATTGCCGCTTGCCGCCTGCATGATTTTTTTGCCTGTTTCAATTCCGCCCGTAAAAGAGACCAAATCGACGTCGAGGTTTCTCGCCAGCTCATCGCCGACAGAAGCGCCCGGCCCCAGCACGAGATTGGCGACCCCTTTCGGAATACCGGCTTCTTCTATTAATTGAAAGACTTTAATGGTTGTCAGCGGAGTAATCTCGCTCGGCTTTAAAACGATCGTGTTTCCGGCCGCAAGAGCGGGAGCGATTTTCCAGCTCGCCTGAAGGAGCGGATAGTTCCACGGCGTAATTTGTCCGCATACGCCAATGGGCTCTCTGACGATTTTACTTACGGAATCAGGAATCGGAGATGAAATGACCTCGCCTCCGTCTTTATCCGCCAAACCGGCATAATATTGAAATACATTTGCGATATCATCCATATCGGCTTTACTTTCTTCAATCGTTTTTCCTGTATCGAGCGATTCCAGCTCAGCTAATTCGTTCAGATCGCGTCTGATTAATTCCGCAATTTTCAGAACAAATTGTCCGCGCTCGAGCCCAGAAAGCACCGGCCACTCCCCTTCATCAAATGCTTTTCTGGCTGCGGCGATGGCTTTCACCGCATCGTCCCGGTCTCCTTCGCATACCGTTGCAATTTCTTCTTGATTAAATGGATTAATGATACGGCGGGTCTGTTTTTTTTCTGCACTGATCCATTCGCCGCCGATATAAAGCGTTTTGCTCATAAAAGTCCTCCTTACCGAAAAGTAAGTTTGTTAAATAAAAATTTAATGTTTTTAACAATATTAATTTAACATATGTTTTTTTGCCTGTCAAAACCCGATCAGTCCGTTTAGATTTTGACATTTTGTCATGATTCGTTAAGATTAAGAACATAAAGAAATGACTTAACAAATTTAAACTTCAAGAGGAAAAGAGGGACAGTATGGATGAGAATCCAGAATTCGCAGCTATAGAACAAGCTAGGGATCTTGTCATTGATTCCATTGCAGAGACGATGGATCTTTACGGAATCACACGGAGTGTCGGGATTTTATACGGAACAATGTATATGAGGGATGAAATGACGCTTGACGAAATGCGTGAGGAACTGCAGATGAGCAAACCGAGTATGAGCACAGGCGTCAAAAAGCTGCAGGATTTAAATGTAGTCAAAAAAACCTTTCACCGCGGCACACGGAAGCATACGTTTGTAGCGGAAAAAGATTTCTTTACGTTTTTCACGAATTTCTTCCCGCCGAAATGGGATCGTGAAGTTCAGGTGAATTTGTCCGCCATTGAACAGGCCCAGGCGGATTTGCAGTCCGTTTTGCTGGCCGAGAAAGGCAACGCGGAATTACAGGAAGAAGCGCGGCAGTTATATGATCAGCTTGAAAGCTCGAAAGCTTATTATCATTGGCTGAAGCGTCTCGCTGACTCGGTTCAGAGCGGGGAAATTTTTAAATTTATTCCGATAGAAACGGACGAAAGAAACGCCTGAATCAAAATCAGGCGTTTTTTGTCGTGATTTGATTATTTTTGAGAAAATATAGGAACATAACCCCATTTACTTCCATTAAAATTGATGGTAAATTTTTATAGGTATGGTCGTTCTTTTTTAAGAACAATCAGCAAATTTTTTTTAGGGGGATTTATGAAAATGAAACAGAAATTTTTCTCAACTGTCATGGCAAGTTTATTCGGCCTGGTTTTGCTTCTTTCTCTGCCGACAGCGTCATTCGCCGCTGAGTCAGGCTCAACCGTTCACGAGCCGGAAATGTCCACGAAAGCGACTGCTACCTTATTTGCAAAATATACAGGTGCCAGCCAGCAGGAATGGTCATTTTCTGATATCGAATTGACGTACCGTCCGAACACGATCCTGAGCTTAGGCGTTATGGAATTTACCCTTCCTAGCGGATTTGCGGCTACAACAAAAGATACAGTCAACGGACACGCTTTGCGTGAAAGACAGATTCTGAATAACGGCAAAACAGTCAGACTTCCGTTAAACATTGATTTGCTCGGCGCAGCGGAATTCAAGCTTTCTCTTAATAATAAAACATTGCCTGCTGCAGGTACATATAAGTTCCGTGCAGAAAATAAATCATTAAGCATCGGCTCTAAATTCTATGCTGAGGACACAATTGTTGTTCAAAAACGCAGCACACCGCCGACACAGCCTTGCAACTGCAAATAATTGCGAAAAACGGACCGGCACAAGCCCATCGCTTGTCAGCCGGTCTTTTTTTGTGCTGTTTTCTTTCTTCCGGCCCTCGCATTGACAAACCCTTGAAACAGGAGTACATTCTTGTTTGTTGTATTTGGAGTGACGAAAACAGTTTCTTAAGGAGTTATGAGGATTGGGAAAAATCAAAAATAAACAATTTGCCGTCATCGGACTCGGCCGTTTCGGCGGAAGCATCTGTAAAGAGCTTTTTAAAATGGGGCATGAGGTGCTTGCGGTCGATATCAGCGAAGAGCGGGTCAACGCATACTCCTCTTATGCCACGCATGCTGTGCGGGCAAATTCAACGGAAGAAAGCGAGCTTCAGTCGCTCGGCATCAGAAATTTTGAATATGTCATCGTAGCAATCGGCGCCAACATTCAGGCAAGCACGCTGACGACGCTGTTATTGAAGGAGCTGAACATCCCTAATATTTGGGTGAAAGCGCAAAACTATTATCATCACAAAGTGCTTGAAAAGATCGGTGCTGATCGTATTATCCATCCCGAAAAGGATATGGGCGTGCGGATTGCGCAAAGCCTTTCGGATGAAAATGTCTTAAATTACATTGATTTGTCAGATGAATACAGCATTGTGGAGCTTTCAGCCACGAAAAAGCTGCATTTAAAATCCATTCTTGATCTCGGCGTCCGGGCCAGATTCGGCTGCACCATTCTCGCCGTGAAACATAATGGAGACATTCAGCTGTCCCCTTCTCCGGAGACTGTCATTCATGAATGTGACTGCCTTGTGCTGATGGGGCATAAACGTGATATTAAAAGGTTTGAAACTGAAGGAATGTAAAAAAGCCGGCGGGCTGCCGGCTTTTTTTGATGCTTATGTTTCTTCACTTAACTGGACGGCGGTTTGGTCAACCCAGCCGATCAGCTCATCTTTCACTTGAATTTGGTACCAGACGGATTCTCCGTTTTGTTTTTCAGATACGACTTTAATATGCTGGCCGGTAAACTTTTGCGCCGATGCCAGTTTAATAGAATGCTGCTCTTTTGACGGCTTGGACCACACGTCTTCAATGGCGTGGTCTTTGATGGCGCCTTTCATATCAACTGCTTTAAGAGAGGCATTGATTTTGTCATATTCATTCAGATTATAGGTTTCTATGACATCTTTAATTTTTTCAGCATAGCCGGGGTCTGTGGCGTAGCCGGATTTTTGAAGGGCAGCCGCCGCTGTTTTATAATTGTCCGCTTCAATGACGGGCTTATACTTCTTTTTATTCCAAGACGTTCCGTTGACAAATAATTTGGCATGGTCATCCATTGATTCAAAAAACGTGCTGTATTTACGGAATTTTGCCCGAATCGTTTTTCGTTTTCCTTTTTCAAATTCATCCGTTTTCATCGTGACGTGTTTTCCTTTATAATCACCTTTTACACCGAACAGGTTGCGCGCTTTCCCCGCAAGCTCACTGTTCCCCCAGTCCGATTCGAGAATGGCCTGTGCGAGGGTGATGCTCGGAAGGACATGATATTTCTCATATAAAATTTGAGCATGCCCGGAAAGGCTGTCAATAAAGACCTGCTGCTCGTCCACCTCTTCAGGCGGTTTTTCTTCCGTCACTATGAATTTCGAAAACACCATTGATACCAGAAATAATCCGAATATAAGAGATACAGCAAAAAGGCACCCAAGCCCCCTTTTGGTCTTTGCTTTCTTTTTCATATCAACCTTCCTTTAATTCCGGAATCACTAGATTTATAATTTTACTGGTCATTGATGAAAATTTCAATAAAATAGGGAAAAAGACGGAGAAAGAACATATTGCGCAAATAAAAAAGACTCCTCTTTGAGGAGTCTTTTTGGTTATGCCATGCTCAGCTGAGGGCCGAACAATTCATATTGAACGGAATCAGAGTCAAACCCGAGGGCAAGAATCATATCTTTCATTTGCGTCATAAACTGCGCTGATCCGCACAAGTAACATTCAGCATCTTGATTCAGATGAAGCTGCTCCAGGAAGGTTTGATCAATCCTGCCGCTGTAAAAAGGCTTGTCTCCTGAGCGGTCTTGTTCTGCCGGTTCACTGTATACATAAATGACGTTAATATTCGGATGATTCTCCGCAGCTTGTTCAGCCTCTTTGCGGAACGCGGCGTACTCTCCGTTTTTCGCGGCATGAATAAAAGTAACGGCACGCTCCGGCTGTTTTTCGGCGGCTGTTTTCAGCATGCTCATCATCGGCGTGATTCCGGAACCGGCACTGATAAGAACAACCGGTTTTTCGGCAGAAGACAGCTTGAAATCCCCGGCGGGTGCGCTGACTTCAAGTTTATCTCCCTCTTGAACTTCATTGTGGAGATGAGAAGAAACCGCTCCGTCCTTTTTCACAGAAATCCGATATGCCCCTTTTTGAGAAGCATCAGACAGGCTGTACTGGCGAATGTGCGTATAAGGAGAATCCGCAATCCGCACCTTAATGCTGATATATTGTCCCGCTTCAAATCCAGGAAGCGAAGAGCCGTCACTCGGTTTGATATAAAATGATGTGATATCTTTGCTTTCTTTCGTTTTCTGTATAACCGAAAATTCTTTATACCCCTGCCATCCGGCTTCATTGTACATGTCTTTTTCAATGCCGATGAAAGCCTCCGCAATAACACCGTAAGCTTTTTCCCATGCCTGCATAATCTCAGGAGTTGCGGCATCCTGCAGCACATCCTTAATTGCCAGAAGCAGATACTTTCCGACAATCGGATAATGTTCCGGTTTTACACCGATGCTTGTGTGTTTATGGCCGATCTGTCTGACCGCCGGAATGATTTGTTCTAATTGATCAATATTCGCCGCAGCCGCAATGACTGCATTTGCCAATGCTGCGCGCTGAGTCTGTTTCTTTTGGTTCGTTTGGTTAAACATATTTAACAGTTCGGGATGATCTTGAAACATCAGGTTATAAAAGCGTCCGGTGATGTTTTCTCCATGTGTTTTCAATACGGGTACTGTGCTTTTGATGATGTCTATTGTTCTCTCATCCAGCATGTTAATCCTCAACCCTTCTAAAGATGTATTTTCAATATATCTTTATAGTAAGAGATATTTTGAATAAAAGATATATTGAAAATGAATCTTTAAAAAAGTCGTCACAATATTGTGTTGGATTTGGAATTTATGGATTTCACCTCCTTTTTTTATCACCCGGTGAAACAGGGACACATATATTTGGGAATATACGTTTAAAGATGAAAGCGGGGGAGTGCATGGTTTCCGATATCGATTACACGTCTCCGAATACACAGTTCACTTATGATGTGAATGAGAGCCGTTTTTTTACGAAAGATGCTCGGAACTTTATCAATGTATTGGGGATTAAACAGTTAAACACGCTTGAAAATATTTCATTATTAGATATCTTTCTGAGCAAAACAAATGTGATTGAACCGCATACCCATCAAAACGCCGCTGAATTGGTGTACTGTATTTCGGGTTCCGCGGTGGTGTCGATGCTGAATCCGTTCACCCAGAAAATACGGAATTATCCGATCTCTTCAGGACAAGTGGCGAATGTTCCGCAGGGGTGGTGGCATTATGAAGTCGCCACTTCAGACAAAACCCACCTTTTGGCCATATTTGACGCCCCTTCGCCTGAAGTGATATACGGCTCGGATATTCTCCGTCTGACGCCGCCTGAGATCATGGCGCATACGTACTGTCTGAATGAGCATGAGTGGGAAAAAGCCGTTTCCCCGATCCGGCAATCAACTGTGATAGGCCCCGATAAATACTGCGGACAGACTGAAAACACGGGGATTCATGATATGAATACGCCTTATCAGCCAAATACGCATTATCCGAATGATCCGTATCGGCATTATGATACGCCGTTATATTGGGGATATTAAACGGAGAGCCAGAGCGGCATCGACAGAAAGAGCCCCTCATTGGAGAGGGGCTCTTGATCATTACGATCCGGTTCCGCAGCTTACTTTGTACTCGCCTTCGGACGATTTTTTTGAATAACATACGTGCGGCGTCTGTCCGGTTTCATCTTTCCAATTGAACCAATTTACATAATAAAGGTTCCCGGCCTCTCCGCCGCCTTCTTCTTTTCGAAGAATCGCAAAGTAGCTTTGATACGGATATCCTTTTTTATAAATGTCATGCCTGATGGCTCCTTTTTCTGAAGCAGACGTGAAGACGATGGGAGAAAGAGCCGGGAGCGCTGTTAAAAGAAGTGCCAGTGCCGCTGAAAGAGTTAGTAGAAGATAGATTTTCTTTTTCATTTTCTCTCTTTCCTTTATTTTGAATTGTTAGAAATGAAGCAGAACATAGAGGCTGCCGCAGAAGATGAAAAAACAAAAAAACCCTTATTTATAGAATAAGGGTTTAAAGGTATGGAGCCAAGGGGGCTCGAACCCCTGACCTCTACGCTGCCAGCGTAGCGCTCTCCCAGCTGAGCTATGGCCCCGTGCTGTAACGTCATGTTTTATTATAGACGAGTCTTCTATGAATTTCAAGCAGAAAATTCAGTTTGCTCATATTTTCCTGAGACGTTTTTCGAACATAAAAAGAAGACCCTCCGGGGGGCCTCTTCGTTTATCGCACGAGCATGATTAAAATGATGCCGAGGATGACACGGTAAATGGCGAACGGGACAAGCTTAATCCGGTTAATAAGCCGAAGAAAAAACTTGACGACTAAGAGGGCGACGACAAAGGCGCAGATAAAGCCGACTAGAAAAAACGGAATCATGTCATAAGAAAGACTGCTCCAGTATTTCACCAGCTTCAGAAGGCTTGCGCCCGCCATAATCGGAATAGCCATAATAAAGGTGAAGTCTGCGGCTGCCCGGTGATTCAAGCCGACAATGACACCTCCGGCAATCGTTGAGCCTGAGCGGGAAAATCCGGGCCATAAGGCGAGACACTGGAATAATCCGACACAGAAAGCCTGTTTGTAGGTGATTCTGTCTACCGTATCGATCGTTTCTTTCCTTTTATTGATCCAGTCCGCTATAAGCATAAGCACGGCTCCGGCAATTAATCCGTAAGCGACCGTTCTGACGGAGAATAAATAGCGGTCAATGAAATCCTCAAATAAAAAGCCGAGCACCGCCGCCGGAACAAGACCGACGGCGATTTGCGCGATGGTCAGCCTGTATCCCTTCTGCTGATCGCGCGTGACGTTTTTTTTGAGGCCGAGTAAATGTAATATCCGATCCTTAAACACAATGGCCACCGCCAGAATCGAACCGAGCTGAATCACCACTTTGAAGGAATTGGCGGCTTCCGGATTCATCAGGCTTCCGGATTTCAGCCAGATGTCATCCGCTATGATCATATGTCCCGTGGAAGAAACCGGCGCATACTCCGTCAGCCCTTCCACGATTCCCAAAACGGTTGCTGTGAACATCTCCCATAGTGTCATCCCATTCTTCCCTTCATTCATCATTTACAAAAGAGA
Source organism: Bacillus sp. JNUCC-22 (assembly GCF_018861275.1). Classification (NCBI taxonomy): domain Bacteria; kingdom Bacillati; phylum Bacillota; class Bacilli; order Caryophanales; family Bacillaceae; genus Bacillus; species Bacillus sp. JNUCC-22. Next base: position 2,934,623 of record NZ_CP076408.1, read on the forward strand.
AGCTCTCCTCTGAAGGAAAGCCTGTCTTATAATAAATATCATATCCGTTCCGATTTTATGACTTCGATCCAGCATCATTTTTTTCTTCTTCATATAAATGCGAACGCATTTTGAACCAATCAAACAGATGGGTCGTGACCACTTTGATGACCGCATACCCCGGGATGGCTAAAATAATGCCGACAACCCCGAACAGCTTTCCGGCGGTTAACAGAACAAAGATGATGGTAATCGGGTGAATGTGAAGATTTTTCCCCATGATCTGCGGCGAAATTAATTTCCCTTCCACGAGCTGGACAACGGTCCATACAATCGCAAGCTTCAGCAGCATAAGGGGCGAAGTGACCAACGCGATAATAATCGCCGGCGTGATGGCAATGGTCGGCCCTAAATACGGAACAACGCTCGTACAAGCGGCAATGACCGCAAGCAGTGACGCATAATCAAGTCCGATAATCAGATAGCCGATAAATAATAAAAACCCGATGCAGAAGCTGACGATGACCTGTCCTCTGATATAGGAACTTAATCTGTGGTTCATTTCACTAAGCATCGTATACGTTTGTTCTTTCAGACGGGTGGGCACAAACTTTAAGATATAAATCGGCAGTTTTTTGCCGTCTTTCAGCAAATAGAACAGAATAAACGGCACGGTCACAATTGAAATAATCACTTCCGTCAGCGCGCCGATAAAATTCCCGACTCCGGTAAATGTGCTGTTTGCAATTGTCGCCGCCTGCGCCGATACTTTATTAGCAAGATCGGAAATGTTGATATTCATCGTCTTTTGCGCCTGATTTACAAAATCGCTTCCGATCAGGCTTTTCGTCTGATCTTCAACGATATCCACATATTTCGGCAGATTGTCGATCAGGCTCATGATCTGTTCCTTTAAAAACGGAATAATTGAAACGACCGTAATCGTAATCAGCCCTATAATAACGAGGTAAAGGAGCAGGATGGAATAGACTCTTTTCACTCTTATTTTTTCCAATATATCTACGATCGGATTAAGCAGATAATAAACAATTCCTGTCAAAATGACGGGGAGCGCAATCGTTTTGAGCAGGACGATAATAGGTGTGAAAATAAATGATGTCTTCATAAAGACAAGGATATTGAGACCGATGAGCAGCAATACAAGCAAAAACAAGACAAATTTATTGTCTAAGAAAAACTGTTTAAATCTGCCGCCCCATGTTTGCAATGTTTCCACTATTGTTCCTCCATCATATGTATTTTACTTAAATTGTACACTATCGTTCCTGTAATGAAAAATAATAACCGGTCTCTATGGGGATTTTTCCTATCCCTTTAGCTGGCAGCCTTTTTTCCATTTATGTTTCTCAGAAAAAAAGCTATAATGTAAGCCAATACATAGAAGGAGCGATAGCAATGATTCGATTTGCAACAGTCGGAACGAATTGGATTACAGAACGATTTCTGGAGGCGGCTTCTGCTATTGATGATTTTCAATTAACGGCGGTTTATTCCAGAACTGAGGAACGCGCGGCGGAATTCGCCGGCAAACACGGCGCTGCTCATTATTTTACCAGCCTGAAAGAAATGGCGGAAAGCAAAGCCTATGACGCGGTGTATCTCGCCAGTCCGAATGCATTTCACAAAGAGCAGGCGGTCCTTTTTATGGAACACGGCAAGCATGTACTGTGCGAAAAACCGTTTGCGTCTAACGCAAGGGAAACGGATGAAATGATTCACGCAGCCAAAACGAACGGCGTTCTCTTGATGGAAGCCATGAAAACAACGTTCCTGCCGAACTTCAGCATGCTTCAAAACCACTTACATAAAATCGGACCCGTCAGGAGATTCACGGCAAGCTACTGCCAATATTCATCACGATATGATGCATATAAAAACGGTACGGTGCTAAACGCGTTTAAGCCTGAATTATCGAACGGTTCGTTAATGGACATCGGCGTGTACTGCATTTATCCGGCCGTCGTCCTGTTCGGCAAACCGAAAAACGTCATTGCGACCGGTCATAAACTCTCATCCGGCGTTGACGGCGAAGGCACGGTCATTCTGTCATACGACGGATTTGAAGCGGTGCTGATGCATTCGAAAATCTCAAATTCGTTTGCCCCGGCGGAAATTCAGGGTGAAGACGGCACGATCGTTCTGGACAGCATTCACGGACCGGAACGGGCGGAAATCCGCTATCGTGACGGCCGGACGGAAGACATTTCAGTCCCTGATCTGAAACCGTCGATGTACTACGAAACGGCTGAATTCATCAATCTTCTTCGAAACGGACAGCGGGAGTCTTCCGAAAATACATTTGAACGTTCTTTCATTACGGCAAGCATTATGGAAGAAGCGAGAAAACAAATCGGAATTGTCTTTCCCGCCGATCAAAACTAAAAACATCCGCCCGGATTTGGGCGGATGTTTTTTATTTGGACGCTAACAGGTCAGCAAACGCTTTTGCATACTGCGGAAGGTCGGGCGGGCGGCGGCTTGATACAATGTGTCCGTCAGTTACGACAGCTTCATCCAGCCACTGTGCCCCTGCATTTGTCATGTCGTCTTTGATGCCGGGCGTGCTCGTTACTTTTTTTCCTGCGAGAATTCCGGCAGATATGAGCACCCAGCCCGCATGGCAGATCTGGCCGATCGGCTTTTTCTGCTCGTTCATCGTACGAATGATGTCCAAAACTTCGGGATATCTTCGCAGTTTGTCAGGTGCCCAGCCGCCGGGCACGAGCACGGCATCATACTCCTGAATAATCAGGCTCTTAAAATCGTAATCCGCCGTCGCGGGCACGCCGTATTTTCCTTTGTATGAACGGCCCGCTTCTTCTCCTATTAAATGAACGATCGCGCCTTCCTCTCTCAGCCGGTAGACGGGATACCAAAGCTCTAAGTCTTCAAAATCGTCACTGACAAGCGCTATGACTTTTTTGCCTTCTAATCTCATCACTGCCACTCCCTTCTTTTATACTAGTGTATCGCTTTTTTTAAATGAGGAAAAGAAACAGTTCGCTACAGCTGTTCTTCGTCTTCAGACTGAATCGTAAATTTCCGTGTGACCTGCTGCAGTTCTTCAGCCATATGCGCAAGCGTTTCGGCGGATGAACTGATTTCTTCCATGGAGGCCAGCTGCTCTTCAGCTGAGGCGGCGATGTCTTGAATGCCGGCGGACCCTTCTTTGGCGACTGAGGTAATGTCCTCCACCGCGTTTGTCACATTTTGCGACCCGGCTGCAAGCTTCTCAAGCGTTCCGTTCATATGCTGCAAGGCGCCTGAAATCTGAGTCGTCATTTCTGAGATTTTTTTGAAGCTTTCGGCCGTCTGATCCGTAATATCGAGGCCTTCCTTCACATCTTGATTCACCGCTTGGAATACGGAAAGCGATGTGGCGATTTCTTTGACGATTTCCTGAATCAGCGTTTCGATTTCCTTCGCGGAGCCGGCTGATTGTACGGCAAGCTTTCTCACTTCTTCCGCAACGACGGAGAAGCCCCGCCCGTATTCGCCTGCTCTGGCCGCTTCAATGGCAGCGTTTAAGGCAAGCAGATTTGTTTGATCGGCAATGCCGTTAATGACGTTGAGAATGCTCTTAATGTCGTGCGACTTCGTTTCCAGCCCTTTTACAACCGCTTCCGCCTGCTGTACGGAACGATCAATTGTTTTCATCTGGCCGACCGTTTTCGCCACTAATTCTTCTCCACTTCCGGCCGTTTCAGAGGTTTGGATGGCGGATTCAGTGATTTCCGCCGATACATTCGCCGTCTCGGCAATGCCCGCATTCATTTGGGAAAGGTGATCAGCACTTTCTTCCAATTTCTCGCTTTGTGATTCGTTTCCGTTTGAGAATTGTTCAATCGCCAGTGTAATATGCTCTGTCGCCTTGCTTGTCTGTCCGGCGGATGCCGTCAGCTCTTCGGATGAAGAAGCGACATGTTCGACGGATGATTGGATGACGCCGATGACAGACCGGAGTGAGGCCGACATCTCATTGAAGCTTTGGCTGAGCTGCCCGAATTCATTTTTCGACTTGATGTCAATGACTTCCGTTAAATCGCCGTCACTGATTTTAGCTGATGTCGAAACAAGTTTTTTGAGCGGTTTTGCAATCGAGCGAATGATAAAAAAGATTAAAACCCCGCCGACGATAAGAGAAACCGCCAGGATGATCAGCGCCATTTTCATGACAGGCGAGGCTGCGTCATGGATCTCACTGACAAAAAATGTGCCGGCGATTTTCCAGCCCGTCAGTTTGTTTGTCGTGAAGGCCATTTTCTTCTGCTGTCCTTCAAACATGTATTCAAACGATCCGCTTGATTTGGAAAATACTTCTTTCGTCCACTCTCCGGAGCCTTCCGTCCCCGCTTTTATAGTCGGATGGGCGATGTATTTTTTATCTCCCGTTGTAATGAAAGCAAATCCTTTATGCCCGATCTGTACGCGTTGGGAGGCATTCAGCAGGTCGCCCAGATTAATATCAAGCGCCACAACACCTGATCCGTCTTTTGTCTGCTGGGCAATCGTAACGACCGTCTGTCCGGTTGCAGCGTCTTTATAAGGCTCGGTAAACACCGGCTGTCCGCTTTTTTCAACCGCTTTGGTATACCACTCGCGCGTGAGCGGATTATAATCGGACGGCATATCAACGGACGGATATTTCACGAACGCTTTGTCGCGAGACGCGGCGTAAATTGACGCGACATCGTCATTTACGGTGACATACTGCTTCATGTTATCAAGCAGTACCGATTTATTTTTTGTGTTCAGTTTTTCCTTTGTGATTGATTCGCTGTAGTAGTCAATCGCTTTTAGCTTACCCTCAAGCATGTTTTCCAGCACGCTGTTCAGTTCACTGACATTTCCCTGGGCGCTGTGGGTCAGTTCGCTTTCTAATGTACTCCCCGCCGTTTGGTAGCTGAAGTAGGCGAGTATGCCGATCGGAAGCACCAATACGGCTAAAAATGCCGCGATCAGCGGTTTGCTGATGGATGGCTGTTTGATCCAATGTATCAGTTGTTTCATTTTTTCAGTCTCCTTCTTTGAAAAGCTAAATCTAATATCGTCAGATAGGACAAAAGATTTATTAAAAAAACTAAAAAAAACACCCAAACAGCACATTTGGGTGTTCTATGACCTATTAATCTATTTTAAATCGTTTCGTCATATCACGTAATTCTTCCGCCATTTGGGATAACGTTTCCGAAGACGAACTGATTTCTTCCATTGAAGCCAGCTGTTCTTCGGCGGAGGCCGCAATATCCTGAATGCTGGCGGAGCTTTCTTTTGCGATGGACGCGATTTGCTCAGAAGCTCCTGAAATCTGCTGAGAGCCTGCTGTCAGCTGTTCTACCGTCGCATTCATATTTTGAATTTCTCCGGCGATCTGGTTCGTCATTTCAGAAATCCGTTTGAAGCTCGTTTCGGTTTGATTCGTAATATCCAGTCCGCTCTCCACCTCTTTGTTGACGGATTGGAACATGCCGAGAGATGTATTGATTTCGTTGACGATTTCTATGATTAAGCTTTCGATTTCTTTCGCTGAATCGGCAGACTGGACCGCAAGTTTTCTGACCTCTTCGGCGACGACTGAGAAGCCCCGGCCGTATTCACCCGCACGCGCGGCTTCAATTGCCGCGTTCAGCGCAAGAAGGTTTGTCTGGTCAGCGATTCCGTTAATGACACGGAGAATGTTTGTAATGTCTTTTGATTTTGTTTCAAGTCCGCGCACCACTTGTTCAGCTTCTTTCACTGACCGGTCAATGACGTTCATTTGGCCGACCGTCTGGTGGACGAGCTTTCCGCCTGAATTGGCGACTTCCGCTGATGTGGCGGAGGATTCGGTAATGACGGCAGATGCTTTCGCCATATCTTTAAGCCCGCTGTTCATTTGGTAAATATGTTCCGCCGCGCTTTCAATATTTTCACTTTGGCTTTCATTTCCGTTAGAAAATTGTTCGATCGCCAGTGTGATATGTTCGGTTGCCTTGCTTGTCTGCTCCGCTGAAGCCGTCAGCTCCTCTGAGGAAGATGCGACGTTATTCACGGAATCCTGGATGGCATGGATGAGAGACCTGAGCGAAGCGGCCATATTGTTAAAGCTTTTGCCAAGCTCGCCTAATTCATCTTTTGAGTGAATCTCGATCGTTTCTGTTAAGTCGCCTTCACTGATCTGTTTCGATGATGTCACAAGCTGCTTGAGCGGTTTTGTGATTGAACGGATAATCAGCACCATGACGATGGTTCCGATCACAATCGCTAATACGAGAACGAGCAGGGACAGATGAAGGATCGGCAGGGCCGCTTCATGAATTTCGTCCAGATACATCGTTCCGGTAATCTTCCAGCCTGTCAGCCCGTTTGTATCATAAGCCATTTTCTTTTCCTGGCCGTCGTATTTGTATTGAAAATCACCTTTTTTGCTGGTGAACAGCTGTTCAGCCCACTCCCCGTTTAATACTGTGCCTGACGTGCGGTTCGGGTGGGCGACCACTTTTTTGTCTTTCGTCAGGATAAAAGCGTAGCCGGATTTCCCGATGTTCACTTTCTTTGTCGTTTTCAGAAGCTCATCGATTTTCATATTGATGGCGACGACTCCTGAGCCGTCTTTCGTCTGCTGAACGACCGTCACGACCATCGTATTGGTGGAAGCCGTGCGGTAAGGATCTGTTACAACAACCTTCCCCTTATTTTCCACGGCCTTTTTATACCAGTCTCTTTCAAGCGGATTATATCCTTTAGGCATCTGCAGATCCGGATACCGTGTGAAATGTCCTTCCGTGTCACTCGTATAAATGGATTCCACGTCTTTATTGATCTTCATGTACTCTGTGAATTTATCGGTAATTTGCGATTGGTTTTTCGGCTTGTACCGATCCTTTGTGAGCCAATCGCTGAAATATGCCGTTCCGTCTTCCTTTTGGCTGATGCTTGTGTTGATCATATCGTTAATCTGCTGCACATTATCTAGTGCGCTTCCCATCATCTGTCTGTCAAGCGTGCTTACCGCCGATTGATAGGCGATAAAAGCCAGCGTTGAAATAGGAAGAATGAGAATGGCCAAAAAAGAAATGAGCAGTTTTCTTGTAAGCGATCTCTGCTTGATGATTTGCACAATTTTTTTCATCTGCTATATCTCCTCTTGCGTGTTTACCCTTCATATCGGCAATTATGGGTAAATATACACATCCAAAAAGAAGAAATATAACGAAACATACTTTTTACCTATCGTAAAATTAGTCTTTTAGACTTAATTAAGAGTTTATCTTAAAACGCTTTGTCAGTTCGCGTAATTCTTCCGCCATTTTTTCCAGCGTGACGGCGGAGGAACTGATTTCCTCCATGGACGCAAGCTGCTCTTCAGCTGAAGCCGCGATGTCCTGAATGCCGGCCGCGCTTTGTCTGGAGACGGCCGCGATATCCTCTGAAGCGTTTGATACTTCCTGAGACCCGGCAGAAAGCTGTTCCACGGTTGCATTCATATTTTGCAGTTCACCGGCAATCTGATTTGTTTTAACGGAAATGTCCCGGAAGCTTTTTTCCGTTTCGTCCGTTAACTGAAGTCCGCTTTTCACCTCGTGATTGACGGATTCCAGCATTCCGAGCGAAGTATGAATTTCTTTGACGATTTCATGAATTAAGGATTCGATTTCTTTCGCTGAATCGGCGGATTGGACGGCAAGCTTTCTCACTTCTTCGGCAACGACTGAAAAACCGCGTCCGTATTCTCCCGCTCTTGCCGCTTCAATGGCTGCATTTAAAGCAAGGAGATTCGTTTGATCGGCAATGCCGTTAATGACGCGCAAAATGCTGGTGATGTCCTGCGATTTGAGTTCAAGCCCTTGTACGACTTGCTCCGCTTTACTTACGGATTGGTCAATGGCGCCCATCTGGCCGGCTGTTTTCTTGACAAGCCGCTCACCGGCGCCGGATATCTCCGCCGATTCAATTGACGTTTCCGTCACCACGGCTGCCGCTTCCGCCAGATCACTGAGCCCGTCTTTCATCTCATTCACTTGGGCTGTCGCTTTATCAATACTCTCACTTTGGTCTTCCGTTCCATTAGAAAACTGTTCAATCGCAAGGGTGATATGTTCCGTTGCTTTGCTCGTCTGCTCAGCCGAAGCCGTCAGCTCCTCTGAGGAAGAAGCGACATGTTCAACAGAGTCCTGAATTCCCTGAATAAGCGAACGGAGTGAATCTGTCATATGATTAAAACTTTTACCGAGCACGCCCAGCTCATCTTTAGAGCTGACATCAATGGTTTCCGTCAGATCTCCGCTGCTTATTTTTTCCGCTGATGCTACGAGACGTTTTAACGGTTTAGTAATTGAGCGGATGACAAAATAAATGAAAATCATCCCTGCGGCAATGGCTATCGCCAATATGATAACGGCCAGAGTCAGAACCGGTCTTGCCGCATCCTTGATTTCTTCCACGGACATGGTTCCGCTGATCTTCCAGCCCGTCGCTTCATTGGTCACGTACGCCATTTTTTTCGCTTTCCCGTTCAGCGTATATTCAAAGTCGCCTTTTTGCCCGCTGAATAATGTATCAACCCATTTTCCCGATACCGCCGCGCCGGCTTTTTCATCACTGTAGGCAACGGCTTTTTTATTTTTGCTGAGGATAAAGGCGTATCCTTCTTTTCCGATGTTCACTTCTTTTGTCATCGTGATGAGATCGTCGATTTTTATATCAATGGCGACGACGCCTGATCCGTCTTGCGCCGCGCGGGCCATGGTGACGACCATCTTTTTGTTTGAGATGGACTCATAAGGGTCTGTGATGATGGTTTGGCCTTTATTCTCCATAGCTTCCTGATACCAGCTTCTTTCAAGCGGATTGAAATCGGCCGGCATATCGGCATGCGGATAACGGGTAAACGTTCCTTCCTTGCTGCTTGAAAATACGGCGGATGCTTTATCATTGCTTTCAATAAACTGTTTGAACCTTTCTTGCATTTCCGTTAGGTTTTTTTCTTTAAATTTAGCGCTTGTCGCCCATTCGCTGAAATATGCTGAGCTTTTTGTAAACATTCCGATCCGGTCATCAATCATATTGTTTAAGATTTGCACATTTCCTTCGGCGCTTTCCATCATTTGCTTTTCAACGGATGAAGCCGCCGAACGGTAGGCGCCGGCAGCCAATACTGCTACCGGAATGATTAAGATCAGTAAAAATGAAATGATCAGTTTTTTGGCTATTGATTTTCTGGCGATTTTTTTTGCTGTTTTTTTCAATTTTGTAAACCTCTTTCAATCATTTACTGTTTATATCGGCCGACTCCCTTTTTATTACATTGAAAATTAAGTCATAAATGAAAAATAGTTCTATGTACTCCCTTTGTATGCAAGACTTTTTATTTAATTATCCGGCTGTCACTATAAAAAAGGACGCCTTCCATCCGGAAAGCGTCCTTTTTTACTAGTTGATTTTAAATTGTTTCGTTAATTCCCGCAGTTCTTCGGCCATTTGCGCCAAAGTATCGGCGGATGTGCTGATTTCTTCCATTGATGCAAGCTGTTCTTCTGCGGATGCGGCAATATCCTGAATGCTTGCTGCGCTTTCCCTAGATACGTCCGCAATATCGGTCACTGCGGCTGAAACGTGCTGGGAGCTGTCTGACAGCTGTTCAACCGTGCCGTTCATCGATTGAAGCTTCTCGGCGATATCGTTTGTCATGCCGAAGATATTCTGGAAGCTTTCTTTCGTGCGGTCCGTCACGGCAAGTCCTGATTGAACTTCTTCATTAACGGATGTGAACATGTGAAGTGATGTATTAATCTCAGCCGTGATTTCCTGAATGAGTTTTTCAATCTCTTTGGCAGAACCGGCGGATTGGACGGCAAGCTTGCGCACTTCTTCGGCTACTACTGAGAAGCCCCGCCCGTATTCACCGGCTCTTGCCGCTTCAATGGCTGCATTTAAAGCAAGCAGGTTTGTCTGATCGGCAATACCGTTGATGACTCTTAAAATATGAGTGATGTCTTTTGATTTGGCCTCAAGGCCTTTTACAACCGCTTCCGCCTGCTGGACCGATTGATTGATGAGATTCATCTGCCCGACGGTTTGCTGCACATATTCTTCCCCGGTGCCGGCAGCTTCCTTCGATTGTTTAGATGCTTCCGTAATGGATGATGATGTGCGGGAAACGGCGGTGAGTCCGTCATTTATATGATTCAGCTTGGCTGAGCTTGAATCGACTTTTTCGCTTTGCTCTTCGTTTCCGTTTGAAAACTGCTCAATGGCCATTGTAATATGTTCCGTCGCTTTGCTTGTCTGCGAAGCTGAAGCGGTCAGCTCTTCCGATGACGCGGCCACGTTGTCGACAGAGTTTTGGATCGCGCTGATCAGTCCGCGCAGAGATTCTCCCATTTCATTAAAGCTCGCGCCGAGTTCGCCCAATTCATCTTTCGAGCGGATATCAATGGTTTCAGTCAAGTCTCCGCCGCTGATTTGTTTAGAAGAGCGGACAAGCCGTTTCAGCGGTGACGTAATGGATCTGACAATCAACAGAATTAAAATTCCCCCGATGATAATGGATGCTGCAAGGACAATCATCCCCATCGTCAGCACCGGTTGTGAGGCGTCTTTAATTTCGTTGAGCTCCATGCTCCCTTCTATTTTCCATCCGGTCAGTTTATTTGTCGTAAACGCCATTTTTTTATTTTGATCATCGAGCTTGTATGAAATAATGCCGCTGTCTTTGCTGTATACCTCATTCAGCCACGGGGTTGAAACTTTATCGCCCGGTTTGTGGTCTTTATGCGCGACATAGGTTTTATTTTTAGACGTGATAAACACGAATCCTTTTTGCCCGATTTTGATTCCCTGCATCTGCTTCAGCAGCTGGTCAATCGTAATATCCATGGCCACTACGCCTGTTCCGTCCTGCATCTGCTTTGCCACGGTGACGACCATGCTGCCGTCGCTTGCCGCGGTGTAAGGGTCGGTGACAACGAGCGTGCCGCCGGCCTTCACAGCGTCTTTATACCAAGTGCGTGTTCTCGGATCGTAATCGGCCGGAGTATTCTCCTTCGGCGCCTGTGCGTAGCCGCCGTCTTCCGTTCCTCCGTAAATGCGGGCTACGTCCTTATGAATAGACGTGTATTGCCCGAACTTTTCTTCTAGAGCAGACATGTTTTTCTTTGAGAAGGATGACCCTTTTAACGTTTCACTGAAAAATTCAATCGCCTTTGCTTTTGCGCCGATATCATTTGTAATGGTTGTGTTAAAAGATTCGATGTTATTTTTCGCGTTGCCTGAAATCTGATCATCCAGCGAATTGCTCGCCGTATGGTATGAACTGAATTCTAACACGAGAATCGGTATGATTAAGATCACGATAAATGAAATGATTAATTTACGTGAAATCGATGCCTTTGTGCACCAATTGATGAATTTTTTCATATTAAGCTGCTCCCTCAAGTGTGATACCTTATATATCGGCTCAGTCTTCACATTTTGTTAACATTTCCTCCTTTTTTATGACTTGATTTTCATTGCCCAAGCTTCCTGCATATCTTATAAAAAAAGAGAAGGGGGGCGCGCAGATGATTATCATATCCGGCCAAGTGCTTCGGCCTCAGGACATCGCGAACTGGCAGACGGAAGAAAACCTTGTTCCGTATATAAATGAACTGCTCAATTCTCCCGTACAATTCGATTACGGGTCGATTGCTGAACTGATGTTCGAGGTGCGGCTGCGCCGCCATATTGTGGAAGCCGCAAGAGAACTGCACGGATCAGGTGTGAAATTTGCAACTTTTGCCAAAACATACGGAAATACGGCTTATTGGAGAGTGACGCCGGAAGGAGCCTTAGAGCTGAAGTACAGAATCCCCGCTTCAAAAGCAATTCGGGACATTATTGAAAATGGGGCGTTTTACGCATTTGAATGCGCTACCGCCATTGTTGTGATTTATTATCTGGCCGTCTTAAAGACAATCGGTGAAGAACGGTTTAACCGGCGTTTCCGGGATATCACTTTGTATGACTGGCACTATGAGCATCTGCCGATCTACACGGAAACCGGCAGCCACTTTTTACGGGGAGATTGTTTATATTTTAAAAACCCTGATTTTAATCCTGCAAAGGCTCAGTGGCGGGGAGAGAATGTCATTGTGATGGGGAATGATCAATATTTCGCCCACGGTCTCGGGATTCTGACCGCTGAACAAATCATCCAGAGATTGAATTCTTTAAGAAAAAAAAATGCCGTGCAGCCGGCTTATCTGCTTAACCAGGCAACAAGGCTTGATGCACCCGCGCTTTATCAGATCATGCATTAAAACAATCCCATCGTCTGTCATTGTGACGATGGGATGCGAAATGCTTTTCTTTTCCGGTAAAAAGCCGTCGTGCCGAGCGCTTGGTTTGCAGCCCATTCAAACTTCTCTAAATCATGTCGGGTGACGGCTCTGTCCCGTCGGCTCCATTTAATGGCGCGGACAAAGTAATACCCTTTAATCGGCGCCATGGTGACTTTAGAATGCGGAAAATCTTCAAAGACAAACTCAATAGTCCCTCTTTTTTTATAGGACATTTGAAGAATCTTCATCATCCATCACCTCACGATTTCTGGATTATGATTCGCACAATCTGTCCAAAACGGTTTTCACGTCTGTCGGCCCTTCAAGTTTCGCGGCGGACTGGCCGGCCCATAAAGACATATACTCCGCGTCTCCTGATTGAGCCGCGTGCCCGCGCATCGGCTTTGTCAGCGTATTATGCAGCGGATAAGGCAGCGTTTTTCCCTCGTCAGCTTCATATGTTTTCATGAACTGATTCACGATTCCCCGCGCCTGTTTTCCCGAAAACAGGGTGGTCAGCCGCGTGTCGGCTCCTTTTGATTCGGTAATGGCTTTTTGATATGCCGGTGGGGCGCTGCTTTCTTCACAAAGGAGAAACGGTGTTCCTACTTGAACGCCGTCCGCACCCAAACATCGGGCCGCCTGCACCCCGCGGCGGTCAAAAATGCCGCCTGCCGCAATCACCGGGATATTCAGCGCGTCTTTAGCCTGCGGAATCAGCGCCATAAGGCCGAGAGCCGGTTCTCCTTTAACCGGCAGAAACGACCCGCGATGTCCGCCGGCTTCTATTCCCTGAAGGATAACGGCGTCCATCCCCCGTTCTTCAAAAGCCTTCGCTTCCTCCGGCGTTGTCGCCGTGCCGAAAAGGAAACAACCGCTTTTCTTCAGCTTTTCCGCCGTTTCTTCCGGCGGCAGGCCGAAGGTGAATGAACACGCTTTGACTCCGTAACGGATCAGAAGCTCCGCTTTTTCCTCAAAATCATTCCATTCTTCTTTCAGATCAGAGAACGGCTTGGCGTCTTTTGCCTTCGGGATGCGGGCTTTCCATTTTTCAACCAGTTCCGCCTCAGGCATCTGTCTTTCCTCCGGGACGAAAAGATTTACTTGAAAGGAGCGGTCCGTCAGCTCTTTCATCTCGATAAGCTGTTTTTCAAGCGCTTGCGGGCTGACGTATCCTGAAGCAAGGCTTCCGAGCGCCCCTTCATTTGATACCGCCGAAGCCAGACGCGGCGTGACCAGCCCGCCGGCCATCGGCGCCTGAATGACGGGCTTTGTTAATGATAATGCACTCATCCACTCACTCATTTGTGTTTTCCTCCGGTTCAGCCTGTATTTTGATATAACATGTTCTGTTTCGCGGACCGTCAAATTCGCAAAAATAAACGCCCTGCCATGTTCCGAGTATCAGGCGCCCGTCTTCTATGATGACATGCTGGGAGGCGCCGGTTGTACTCGCTTTCATATGTGCCGCCGTATTTCCCTCCATATGCCGGTCCAGTTCGTGCTCCCACGGATACATTTCATCAAACCTTCTGAGCATATCCCTCTTCACATCCGGATCGGCATTTTCATTTATGGTAATGCCGGCGGTTGTATGGGGACAGTATATGAGCGCCAAACCGTTTTTCACGCCTGTTTCGCGGAGAAACGCTTCAGCTTCATGTGTGATGTCGATCATTTCATCCCGTCTGTTTGTTTGAATCTGCAATTTTTTCAGCATATAAATGCCTCCTTTCTTTTTCTCTTCCTTTCCCATATTCGTTTCTGTATTTGTCTTTTCCTGTCGGATCGCGATGATAAACGCAGATCACAAAAAACTTCAGCCTCGGGACTGAAGTTTTTCACCATATATATATACGCGTGCCTCATAAGGCTTTAAAAGAAAGGATGTCACATGGCGGTGCGCTTCTGTTTCTGCGTTTGCAAGCACGAGAGAATCGGAGTCAAGCGGATAACCGGGATGTCTGTATAAAGCGGGGGTTCGGGACAGATTTGTGATGATCAGGGCGGTTTTTGTTCCGTTTTTTCTTAGATAGGCATAAATCTGCCGGTCATTCGGAAGCAGCAATTCGTATGTGCCGCTGATCAATACGCCGTATTCTTTTCTGAGGGCGAGCAGCCGTTTGTAGAAATGGTATACGGATGTTTCATCCTGCATTTGTGATGCAGCATTCAGCCATGTGTGGTTCGGATTCACTCCGAGCCACGGAGAAGCATCAGAAAACCCGCCGTTCGCCTCACCACTCCATTGCATCGGTGTCCGTGAATTATCCCGGCCCTTCTTCCAGATGATCTTCATCACTTTTTCATGCGGAACGCCGCGGGACGTCTCTTTTTCATACAAATATTTCATTGCGGCATCATCATAATCTTCAATGGATGGGAACGAAACATTGGTCATTCCGAGCTCCTGCCCCTGGTAAATAAACGGCGTGCCTTTCATCAGCATATACATCGCGGCGAGTGCCTTGGCGCTTTCTGTCAAAAACCGTTCGTCACCCCATACCGAGACGGAACGGGGCTGATCGTGGTTCTCCATAAACAACGCGTTCCAGCCCTTTCCTTCAAGACTGTTCTGCCGGCCGGACAAGACGCGCTTAAGCGCCGGAATGGAGATGCTTTGATCATCTTCCGTATCCCAGAGGCCGAGATGTTCAAATTGAAAAATCATTTGAAAGATGCCGTTTTCTTCACCGGCCCAATCAGCCGCCTCCCAAGCCGCCACTCCGTTCGCCTCGCCGACCGTCATGATCGGATAGCGCGAAAATGTTTCCCGTTTCAGCTCTTTTAAGAGATCCATTATGCCTTCCCCATTCATATGATACGGGAAAGACGGGACGTATGGGAGACCGTCCGGATTCGGCATGTCAGGGAGCCCTTCTTTTTTCTTAATGTGAGAAATGGCATCCACCCGGAAGCCGTCTATGCCTTTATCAAGCCACCAGCGGACCATCTCATAAACGGACTGCCTCATCGCTTCGTTTTCCCAATTTAAATCAGGCTGTTTTTTGTCAAACAGGTGCAGGTAATACTGGCCGGTCTCTTGGTCATATTCCCACGCCGATCCGCCGAAAATGCTTTCCCAATTGTTCGGCTCTTTGCCGTTTTTTCCGTCTCTCCAGATGTACCAGTCCCGTTTTTCGGAATCTTTCCCTGAGCGTGATTCGATAAACCAAGGGTGCTCATCGCTTGTATGGTTGATGACGAGGTCTATAATCAGCTTCATGCCGAGCGCATGGACATCCGCAAGGAGCCGGTCAAAATCCTCCATCGTCCCGAATTCGCCGGCAATTTGTTTATAATTCCGAATATCGTAGCCGTTGTCCGCGCCCGGCGAGTCAAAAACGGGACAAAGCCAGATCACATCCGCCCCCAACTCTTTTATGTAATGAAGCTTTGCTCTGATGCCGTTCATGTCGCCGATTCCGTCCCCGTTCGAATCCATAAAGCTTCGGGGATAAATTTGATAGACGGCCGCCGTTTTCCACCAATCCGTTTTCATACCGACACTCCTTTCTTTACATCATATGAAGGAGCGGGACGAAGAAGCATTTTTTCCATAAAAAAAGCCTCATTGCAAAAGCAGGAGGCTCAGAAATCAGTTTTTTTAATTTCAACGAAGCGGATATGATGGTCTTCCGCTTCCAGCACCTTAAATTCACACCCTTCGGCATGAAACACATCACCATTTTTCAGCTCCATTTTTTGTGTTAAGAGCCAGCCGGCAATCGTGTCAATGTCTTCATTTTCGATGGCGATATCAAGGAGATCATTCACCTCTTCTATGAGCGCCTTGCCGTCCATCACATAATGGTGTTCGCCTTTTTTGACGATGTGGGGCATTTCATCCTGGTCATATTCATCACGGATTTCCCCGACGATTTCCTCCAATATGTCTTCGACGGTCACAAGTCCCGCCGTGCCGCCGTATTCGTCAACGAGAATCGCCATATGAATCCGCTCCTTCTGCATGCGGATCAAAAGCTCCTGAACGGGGATGCTTTCAATGACTCTGATGACCGGACGCATAATTTCTTTTAATTCAATGGAGCGGCCGAGAAAATACGCCTTAAATAAATCCTTATTGTTAATAATGCCGAGAATGTGATCTTTGTCTTCCTTAATAACCGGATATCGCGTATACCGTTCGTTGATGATCAAATGTATGGCTTCATCAACTGACTGTTCAAGCGAGATGGCGGCGATTTCGGTGCGCGGCACCATGATTTCTCTGGCGACCCGGTTATCGAATTCAAATATTTTATTGACGTAACGGAATTCAGATTGATTGATTTGACCTTTTTTATAGCTTTCGGACAAAATCAGCCGCAATTCCTCTTCACTGACCACGACCTCATGTTCTTTCACCGAATGAAAACCGAACAGCTTGACCAAAAATCCGGCTGAACCGTTTAACAGCTTAATAAACGGATACATCACTTTATAAAACAGAATGAGCGGTTTCGCCGTCCACAGACTGACGGCTTCAGCTTTTTGAATGGATATCGTTTTCGGCGCAAGCTCTCCGATAACAACGTGCAGATACGTGACGGCGATAAACGCCGCAATAAACGTGACGACGTGCGTAATGGATGACGGCATTCCGATCAGGCTGAAAACAGGATGAAGAAGCCGCTGAATCGTCGGTTCACCGAGCCAGCCGAGTCCGAGCGCCGTAATCGTAATACCGAGCTGGCACGCTGATAAATATTCATCGAGATTTGAAATCACCCTGTGCGCCGCGAGCGCCCGGCTGTCTCCGGTTTCAACCAGCTCCGCGATTTTTGAACCGCGGATTTTGACAATCGCAAATTCCGCAGCGACAAAGATGGCCGTTAATCCGATTAACAGCATAATGAGAATCAGTTTTAATATAAGCAAAAAAACCCCTACCGCAAACGGTAAGGGGCCACCTCCTTCGTGTTAATTCTCATCACGACCATTTAAGAAAATCATCACAAAACGAAGCAGCTCGAATAATGAAACGAGCGCCGCAGCCACATACGTCAGCGCGGCGGCGTTCAGCACTTTATTCACGCCGTGTTCTTCACTGTTGCGAATGAATCCTTCCGACACGATAATCCGCTTCGCCCTCGCGCTGGCATTAAACTCGACAGGCAGTGTGACAAGCTGGAAAAAAACAGCGGCCGAAAACAAAATAATGCCGAGTCCGATTAAGTTCAAGCTGCCCAGGAGCATCCCGCCCAAGAAAAGCAGAGGGGCAACCCCGGAGGCAAAATTGACGACCGGAAAAATTTTGTGCCTCAGCACAAGCGCGCCGTATGATTCCTGATGCTGCAAAGCATGTCCGACTTCATGGGAAGCGACGGAAATGGCGGAAATGGAGCGGCCGTAATATACCGGCTCAGATAAACGCACCACCCGCTCCGTCGGGTCGTAATGGTCTGTTAAAGTGCCTCTTACCGGTTCTACCGGCACATCATATAAACCGTTAATATCAAGAATCCGTCTTGCCGTTTCCGCCCCCGTCCGCTGACTGGAAGCTTCTACGTCTGAGTATTTCTGAAAATTGCTTTTCACTTTAAATTGTGCCCAAAACGACAATCCCAATGCAGCAATTGTTAAAAAGATAAACAGCATATTATCCTCTTCCTTTTTCTCTTATATCGTACGATTTGCTTATATATTATTTTAATGATTGTCCGCTTTCCTGTACAGAAATCCGCTTCTTTTTTCTGACAGGAATCAAACCTCCGAGCATGATGAGGATACACCCGGCCAATCCGATGTAAAACGGAAACGTGCCTGCGGTCTCTTTTGCAAAAACAAGCCATGAAAATCCGCCGGACATATGATTGTATCCATTCAAATCGAAAATAAGCAATACGGCCGCCGAAGCGAGCAGCTGCGCTCCGGCCAGCGCCGCCAGCAGTTTTTGAATGACTGTCATTTGACTCACCCTTTTTCGGTCCGCTTTCTTTATCATATGAAAAAATAAGGGTGAATATGTTTTCGGCGATTTTTGAAAGACATCAAACGAACTGGGACATACTGTATAAAAAAAGATACAGGTGTGATCGACATGAAAGTGACAAATGGCGAGAAAGAACAGCTGAGCAATGCGATAGACAGAATGAACGAAGGGCTTGACGCCTTCATCCAGCTCTATAATGAAGCGGAAAACGACGAACCTCTCATTCAGTTTGAAGATGAGACGGCCGATTTAATCAGACATGCGCGTGACTCATACGGCCAGCAACAGCTGAACGAAAAACTAAACACCATTATTAAGCAGATTTTATCCATCTCTCTGTCGAAAGAAGAGCCGGACGAATGAAATCAAACCGTTTATTTATTTCCTGGCTGAGATGGCCGTTATATGTTCGGATCGGACTGATCATTATCGCCTTGATTTTATTGTTCGGCCAACTCATTTACATGCTTGAGCCGAAGCAATTCACGTCTGTGTTTGAAGGGATTTGGTGGGCGGTTATTACGGTGGCCACAGTCGGCTACGGCGATTACGTTCCCCAGACGCCGCTCGGGCAGATTGCCGGCATGGTGCTTGTATTAAGCGGAGCGAGTTTTGTGACCGCCTATTTCGCCACGCTTTCTTCAGCCGTGTTCAGCAAACAGCACCGCTATGTCGAAGGGAAGGTCGCCTTTAAAGGCAAGGGGCACGTCATTCTTATCGGATGGAATGAAAAGTCGCATATGCTGCTGAAAGAACTGCAGCACATCGCGCCGTCAAAAACTGTCGTCCTGATTGATGATTCATTAAGGGAAGGGCCGCTTATTGAAAACGTCCATTTCATCCGCGGACATGCCGCTGATGACAGTACGCTCAATAAGGCGAATATTACGGAAGCCGATACCGTCATTTTGACAGCAGACCAGCAGAAAAATGAATCCGAAGCTGATATGCTGTCGGTATTAACGCTTCTCGCCATCAAAGGGCTGCATCCGTCCGTTTATTGTATCGTGGAAATTTTAACGGAACGGTATGTCAAAAACGCCGAGCGCGCAGGAGCCAATAAGATTCTGTGCACATCACGCCTGTCGAGCCGGGTGATGTTTGAGCATTACCGGGTCAAGCTGCAGCTTGCCAAACCGCAAACGCTGTCAGATCTGACGCTGGAGAAAAAGGTGCGCATCATTCCCGTCCCCGAGGAATTAAAGGGCTCATCTTATCATGACTGTGCGCTCTATTATCTCAAACGGAATACCACGATCATCGGCATACAAAAAGAAGAGGGGCCGATGCTGACCCCTCCCCTGTCATACCAGGTGCTCGACACTGATCTGTTTTTGGCTCTTTAATGCAGCAGGACGTCTTCCAGCTCTTTCACAAGCGAGATGCCGATATCTGTATATGAGCGGTCAATTGCCGCATCCCGCCGTTTCGGCTCGGAGAATTGGTTGAATAATGACTCAAAAACACCGCCGCCTGCGTGATCATCCGTTTCCTCCTGATAGACGTGCCTCAGCAAAAAGGGTGTGCCGATTGTAACGGCGGCCCCCCGTTCATCCAGGTGTCCCTTATTTGCTTCAACAGGGATGCGGAGAAATAAATAGCCGTCCTGATCGGAAATTTTGTAATCAAAGAACCCGCGGTCATACTCCCAGCCGCCTCCGATGGTATAACCGATCGGTTTCAGCACCTGTTCCAGTTCGCGGAGTAAAAACGATTGCCCCTCAAGTGAAGATGGTATGCTGATCATGTGCATATGCTCCTTTTTGTCTTTAGCGTCCCCGCTCTGCGGCATCTTCATACGGCGTCCGGGAAGAATCGGGAGCGGCAGACAGACGCCGGAAAGAGGTAACGGCGCATTCAATCAGAACATACGTCACAATTGCGGAGAGAACGGCTTCCGTTGAAATATAGAAAACGGCGGCATAGAGACAGCACTTCGTGATCAGCGTATGCATCCGGCCAATCTTCAGTTTCAGCCGGACCATGTCCGTAAACAAGCCGAGAGGGAAAGCGAAAAACAGGATGGTTTGTAAGAGGGATTCAGGAGACAGTTTTAGTGCCGAATAGACAATAGCGGCGGAACAGACGGAAATGACGGCATGCTTACATAAGAGCCGCATCAATTCATCATCACACCTTTCACGGTTTAAAAAAGGCTGACCCGTCATGCTGAGGGCCAGCCCTTCTTTTTATTTTTCAAGGCGTTTTTCAAGCTCTGCTTTTTTCTCTTCAAAGCCCGGTTTGCCGAGAAGCGCGAACATATTCACCTTATAGGCTTCAACACCCGGCTGATCAAACGGGTTGACTCCGAGCAGATAACCGCTCATCGCCACCGCTTTTTCAAAGAAATAGACGAGATATCCAAATGTATATGCATTAAGCTCTGGAATATTGACAATTAAGTTCGGCACTTTTCCGTCTGTATGGGCAAGCATCGTGCCTTCGAACGCTTTTTTGTTGACGAAATCGACCGTTTTGCCGGCTAAGTAATTTAAGCCGTCGAGATCATTTTCCGCTTCTTCAATTGTCAGCTCATGTTTCGGTTTTTCAACGTTTAATACAGTTTCAAACAGATCGCGTCTGCCTTCCTGCACGTATTGACCGAGAGAGTGAAGGTCTGTTGAGAAGTTAGCGGAAGAAGGATAGATGCCTTTTTCATCTTTTCCTTCACTTTCGCCGAAGAGCTGCTTCCACCATTCCGCAAAGTATTGCAGCGCAGGCTCATAGTTGATAAGCATTTCAATGGTTCTGCCTTTATTATACAGAACGTTGCGGACGACGGCGTATTGGTAAGCCGCGTTCTCTTCTAATTCCGAGCTGGAAAAGTCTTTGCTTGCATCAAGAGCGCCTTTCATCATTTCATCGATATCAGCCCCGCTTACCGCAATCGGCAGAAGACCTACCGCAGTCAGAACGGAGAAACGTCCGCCGACATCATCAGGAATAACGAATGATTCGAAGCCTTCTTCATTAGAAAGCGTTTTTAAAGCGCCGCGCTCTTTATCTGTCGTCGCGTAAATCCGCGCTTTCGCTTCTTCTTTTCCGTATTTTTCTTCAAGAAGTTTGCGGAAAATCCGGAAAGCGATTGCAGGTTCCGTCGTCGTGCCTGATTTAGAAATGACATTGATAGAGAAATCAGCGTCTTCCAAAAGATCCATAACATCTTTCATATAAGTTGAGCTGATATTGTTGCCGATAAAGATAACTTGAGGGTTTTTGCGCTTGTCTTTCGGCAGAACGTTATAGAAAGAATGATTGAGCGCTTCAATCGCCGCGCGGGCGCCTAAGTATGAACCGCCGATACCCACGACGAGAAGCACGTCTGAATCTGATTTGATTTTTTCAGCGCTTTTTTTAATGCGCGCGAATTCTTCTTTATCGTAGTTTTCAGGGAGGTCCACCCATCCTAAAAAGTCGCTTCCGGCGCCTGTTTTTTCATGGATATTATGGTGTGCCGTTTTTACGAAATCACGTGCGTATGTAAGTTCATGTTCATTGAAAAAAGGTAACGCTCTTGAGTAATCAAAGCGTACATGCGTCATTTGCTTGTCCCTCCATCACGGTGAATTGTTTTCTCTTTCACTTTATATGAACTCACCCGCTAAATCAAGTCATGAAGAAGGCATGATGAATATGGGATTTGCGCTAAAAATGCATTCATTTTTTATACAATATCCCGGATTCGATATGGTTATATTTGTAATAATCATGAGAGGGATAACGAATCGAATGTTGGTGATCCAGGAACGTATCACCTTTACTTTGGAGCAGGATGACATCCATCGCCAATCCCGATGGGCCGGTTCTTTTTATATAGTACTCCTCTTGAGAGGCTGCCACGAAGGAATATTAAGGCATAAATGTCCATTTTTAAAAATAGTGTCTATATTTGGAGTATCGTGTTAAGATGAAAGTGATTTTAAACCGGGAGGTGATTTTATGACTAAAACCATTGGTCTTATTTGTGGAAGTTTACGAAAAAACTCGTATAATCGAGCAATTGCTCAATCATTGATTGACTTCGATAATGCGGCTCAATTTCGTTGGGTTGAAATAGACAGTCTTCCTTTTTTTAACGAAGATTTAGAAATTGCCGGAGCACCAGACTCCGTAACATCCTTTAGAGCTGATATACAAGACGTTGACGGCGTCATCATTGTAAGTCCAGAGTACAATTCCGGAATTCCGGGGGTATTAAAAAATGCATTGGACTGGGCATCGAGACCGCGGACCTCTTCTGTTTTAAACAGAAAACCGGTTGGCTTAATCGGAGCAACCCCCGGAGGGTTCGGTACTGCCTTTGGTCAAACGCAAATGAGGGAAGTACTCGAAGCTATGCAAGTCAATGTTTTGCCCTTTCAAAAAATGCTGATTTCGCAAGTCCATGAGAAAATTGATTCCGCTCAAAACATACTTACGGATGAACAAACAAAACGTTATCTTCAACGCTATTTACAACAGTTTATCCATTGGATTGATCATGCTCCGGTTCCCGTTCCAGATTAATTGAAGGATCATCCCCCTCACGAAAAGTCACCTCAGAAATAACTTTCTTTCTATACAGCATATGAATAGATTTACCGTTTTCAATTCACAAACTTACTTGCCTTAATTCAAGGAGGATTATAAAATGTCTGATCTTTATTCCCGTCTTTCAAAAGATGATGCTGCCGTGCTTTTAGTTGACCATCAAACCGGCCTTATTTCCGGTCTCGTGCGTGACTATGGCGTTGATGAATTTAAAAACAATGTACTGGCTCTCGGTGATACGGCTAAATTCTTTGATTTACCGGTTATTTTAACAACGAGTTTTGAAAATGGGCCCAACGGACCGCTCATGCAAGAACTCGTTGATCTCTTTCCCGCTGCGCCAAAAATAGCCCGTCCCGGACAAATTAATGCATGGGACAATGAAGACTTTGTTAAAGCCATTGAGGCGACTGGCAAAAAACAGCTGATTATCGCGGGGGTGGTAACAGACGTCTGCGTTGCTTTTCCTGCGCTTTCTGCCATTAAAGCAGGCTACGAAGTGTTTGTTGTGACAGATGCTTCGGGGACGTTTAATAAGCAAGTAGCAGATGCATCATTAACGCGTATGGCTCATGGCGGCGCGCAGCTTATGAACTGGTTCAGCGTAGCATGCGAGTTACAACGTGATTGGCGCAACGACGTTGAAGGTTTTGGCGCATTAATCTCCAGTCATCTTCCCGGTTATCAAAACTTAATGGGAAGCTATATGGGGGCGCAGCGGGACCTTAGTACACAAAATGCATAAAAGGAGCGCTGATTGAATCAGCGCCCCTTTTTTAAATTCGAAGTATAGCAAGGCTCTTCATCTTCATGATTTAGATTTTGTGTAAATAGATGATCGGCAATCGCAAAGTTAATTGATCCTTTTCTGCTAAATGTACAGAAACAGGGAGTCAAAACCGCAGCATGTGAGATTTCCATAGTTGTCTCATGGCAAGGGGTGTTTCACTTGCTCTTGATGCACTAATAGAAAATCTGGAAAGAGGGACTCCCAAAACGGTTGCATCTGCTGCTTGAAAATCTATTTCATCTTCACCCCGGCCGGGAATGTATCTTAAAGTGACGCCTTTAAGATGGCAAGTACGTCATCTTTGTTCAGTTTTTGGAAATTGCCGAATCCGCCGTATTCCATTTCTTTTGCGGCGATGTCTGCGATCAGCTCAAGCTTGTCTTCGCCGATGTCATAATCCGCAAGGCGGGACGGTGCGCCGAGGCTTGTCCAGAACGCGGACAATTTATCGATCCCTTCAAGCGCAATTTCTTTATCCGTTTTGCCTTCAGTATCAATGTCAAACATATTGAGCATGAGGTTTTTAAAACGGTCTACATTTGTATCCAGCGTGTATCTCATCCAGTTCGGGAACAGAATCGCAAGTCCCCCCGCGTGAGGGATGTCATAAACCGCTGATACGGCGTGCTCCATCGTATGGGAAGCCCAATCGCCGAAATAGCCCATTTGCAGCGTGCCGTTTAATGCGATCGTACCCGCGTATAAAATCGTTTCGCGGTGCTTATAGTTCTCAAGGTCTTCCAAAAGTTTCGGCGCTGTTTCAATTACCGTCTGAAGGACCGCAAAACACATTCTGTCCTGAAGCGGCGTGTTTTCAACATTGTGGAAGTATTGTTCAAATACGTGGCTCATCATATCCACCATGCCGTATACGGTTTGGTTTTCCGGAACGCTGAAAGTATTCTCAGGATCTAAAATGGAGAAACGCGGATGAGTGACATTGCTGCCCCATACGAATTTTTCGTTTGTTTCCCAATTTGTGATAACGGAATCAGGGTTCATTTCAGAGCCTGTCGCCGCAAGCGTCAGCACCGTGCCGAACGGGAGCGCGTCCTGCGCCGTTACTTTTTTGCTGTAAATGTCCCATGCGTCGCCATCATATTTCGCACCGGCCGCAATCGCTTTTGTACAGTCGATGACACTTCCGCCGCCGACTGCGAGAAGGAAATCAATCTCATGCTGTCTGCACAGCTCAATTCCTTTATTTACCGTTTCCAGACGCGGGTTCGGTTCAACGCCCGCAAGTTCATGAACGGATGCGCCTTCTTCTTTTAAAATGCCTGTTACTTGGTCATACAGGCCGTTTCGCTTAATGCTGCCGCCTCCGTAAACAAGCAGCACGTTTTTCCCGTATTGCTTCAGCTCTTTTTTCAATTGGTCGATTTGACCTTTTCCGAAAATCAGTTTCGTCGGATTGCAGTACGTAAAGTTCTCCATTTATCATGACCTCCAAAAAAATCGTAAGGGAATTACTATAACACAGAAAAAAAGGAGCTGCCAATCCGGCCGCCCCCCTTTATGTTATTACAATGATGCTTTCAGTATCGCAAGCACATCTTCTTTCTGCAGTGACTTGAACTGTCCGAATGCTCCGTTTGCCATCGCTTTATCTGCAATCGTATCCAGCTTCTCATCAGAAATATCGTAATCAGCGAGTCTGTTCGGAGCGCCGAGGCTCGTCCAGAATTCAGACAGCCTGCTGATTCCTTCAAGTGCGATCTCTTCATCTGATTTGCCTGTCTCGTCAATATCGAAAACACGGACGGCAAGCTGTTTAAAGCGGGCCGGATTTTCTTTGAGCACATGTCTCATCCAGTTCGGGAACAGAATCGCTAAACCTCCGGCGTGCGGTATATCGTATACCGCTGATACCGCATGCTCGATGTTGTGTGTGGCCCAATCCCCTCTTGCGCCCATTGACAGCATTCCGTTTAATGCGATCGTGCCTGTATATAAAATCGTCTCACGAAGCTCGTAGTTCTCCAGATCATTGATCAGCTTCGGCGCTGTTTCAATCACCGTGCGCAAAAGCGATTCACACATCCGGTCCTGATACGGCGTGTTTGACGTGTGGTGGAAATATTGTTCAAACACATGGCTCATCATATCGACCATGCCGTAAATGGTGTGGTCTTTCGGAACGGTAAATGTGTTTACCGGATCGAGAATAGAGAATTTAGGGTAAACGAGCGGGCTCCCCCATCCGTATTTCTCTTGTGTCTCCCAGTTTGTGATGACTGATCCGGAGTTCATCTCTGAACCGGTTGCCGCAAGGGTCAGCACTGTTCCGAACGGCAGCGCTTCTTTCGGCTGGTGTTTTTTCGTGACGATATCCCACGCGTCGCCGTCATATTTAGCGCCCGCCGCGATGGCTTTCGTGCAGTCAATGACACTTCCGCCGCCGACGGCCAATAAGAAATCGATGCTGTTTTCTTTACAGAGCGCAACACCCTTGTTCACCGTTGAGACACGCGGATTCGGCTCTACGCCTGCCAATTCATGTACGGTAACTCCTGCTTTTTTCAGCAGTTCGGTTACTTGATCATAAAGACCGCTGCGCTTAATGCTGCCGCCCCCGTATACGAGCAGTACGTTCTTTCCGTACGGCTTGATTTCTTCAGGAAGTTTTTCGACCTCTCCCTTTCCGAAAATCAATTTGGTCGGATTCCAATATGTAAAGTTTTGCATGACATCTCCTCCTTTGGATTTATATTATGCAGAAAGATGACATTCAATGTAAAGCAATCCGCTTTTTTGACGGCACATCACACGGTTTACAGGCAGCGGCTTCGCGGGAAAGGCACTTGTACAGCTTGAGACAGTGTGTAATTTACACAGCGGAGAATGTAGTATGCATAGATTCTTTGCTTTGTCACAATCTATAACTGTTTCACGAATTCATAGAGGAGGTTGTTTACATGAGTGTTATTCAGCGTATCTGTCTCGTATTAACGATTATCGGCGCTATTAACTGGGGACTGATCGGATTTTTCCAATTTGATTTAGTAGCAGCCATCTTCGGCGGCCAAGGATCAGCTCTGTCGCGGATTATTTACGGTCTTGTCGGCATCGCCGGTCTGATCAATCTCGGCCTGCTGTTTAAGCCGAACGAAGAAACATCCCGCGAGGAAGCGGCAAATCCGGAAGTCAGATAAACAAACATAAAAAAAGCACCGAACATACATATCCGGTGCTTTTTTTGATGATTATTTTTTGATAAGGTCTTTGCGGTTGGACTGTTCAATCCACTCTTCAAGCTTATCTTTCAATGTGTTGAAACCTTGCGGAGCAGATGTTTCTTCAGAAGCTTGAGCCGCTTTCGGTTTTCTTGGTTTGCTTTCTTTTCTTTCAGGCGCCGCTTGAGTCGCACGGATAGAAAGGCTGATTTTGCCTTTTTCTTCGTCAACCGCAAGTACTTTTACTTGTACTTCGTCACCGATTGAAAGGTGCTCGTTAATGTCTTTTACGAAACCGTGAGTGACTTCAGAAATGTGAACAAGTCCTTGAGTTTCTTCATCTAATGCAACAAACGCACCATACGCTTGTAATCCTGTTACTTTACCAGTGTAAACACTGCCCACTTCAAATTTTGCTGCCATTCATAACAACTCCTAAGTTAAATTAAATACAGATTATACGCAATTTAAAATTATATCATACAAGTTTGTTTTTCGCAAAGAGAACTTTTTTACATGATCATGTTTAAGCACAGAAAAATGGGGGTATACTATGATTACGAAGGCTTTCTAGTATTCCCCCCCTTTTATTTGGATGCGAACCGGGTTCGTATCTTTTTTTATGCCCTTTTTTCAACAAACCGTTTGATTCTGACGAGCGCTTCCTGAATCTGCTCAATGGATGTCGCATAGGAACATCTGATGTAGCCTTCGCCGCTCGGGCCGAATACATTCCCCGGAACGACGGCTACTTTTTCTTCAATGAGCAGCTGTTCCGCGAATTCTTCTGAACTCATGCCGGTCGACTGAATGGAAGGAAAGGCGTAAAATGCTCCGCCGGGGTGGTGGCAGCCGAGTCCGATTTCGTTCAATGTCTCCACAATCAGGTTTCGGCGTCTCCGATAGCTTTTCTTCATTCTTTCGACGTCTTCCTGGCCGTTTTTCAGCCCTTCAAGCGCCGCGTATTGCGCCATGGAAGGCGCGCACATCATCGCGTGCTGATGAATTTTGAGCATCGCATCCCTGATTACGGGAGGCGCCGCCGTAAATCCGAGTCTCCATCCCGTCATGGCAAATGCTTTGGAGAAGCCGGAAATGAGAACCGTGCGTTCCTTCATGCCGCGGATGGCCCCCATGCTCGTGAATGGCTCATCATACGTCAGCTCGGCATAAATTTCATCGGCAAGCACGATCAAGTCGTGTTTTTCAGCGAAAGCAGCGATAGATTCAAGCTCTTCTTTCGAATAGACGGAACCTGTCGGATTTGACGGCGAGCATAGAAGCAGCGCTTTTGTCTTGTCCGTCAGGGCCGCTTCAAAATCGGCTGGGGATGCTTTGAAACCTTTTGCAGCGACAGTCTGAATCGGCACCGGCTCCGCCCCCGTCAGGGTCACGAGTGATTCATATGCGACAAAACACGGTTCGGGAATTAACATTTCCTCTCCAGGATTCATAATGGCGCGGACAGCGAGATCAAGCGCCTGGCTTGCCCCTACAGTAACGATCAGTTCACTGTCAGGCGAATAACTCAGGCCGAACCGCTGATCTAAGTAGCGGCTGATTTCTTCTCTCAGTTCATAAAGACCCGCATTTGCCGTATAAGCCGTATAACCCTGTTCTAAAGAAAGAATACTCGCTTCCCTCACGTTCCAGGCCGTCACAAAGTCAGGCTCTCCTACTCCTAGTGAAATGACGCCTTCCATCGTAGCGGCCAGATCAAAGAACTTGCGGATGCCTGACGGTTTAATCTGCTGCACGTAGTCAGATAAATAAGAAGTCTTCGTTTCCATTTACGGAGACACCACGATTCTTTTGTCATCGTCTCCGCTTTCAAAGACTTTGCCGTCATGCTTATATTTTTTCAGGATGAAGTGCGTTGTCGTGGAAACGACAGACTCAAGGGTGGACAATTTTTCAGACACGAAGCTTGCCACGTCTGACATCGTGTTGCCGCGAATAACGACAGATAAGTCATACACCCCTGACATCAGGTACACTGATTCAACTTCCTGGAATCTGTATATCCGCTCAGCGACTTCATCAAAGCCGACATTTCGTTTCGGAGTGACTTTTACGTCAATCATCGCCGTGACGCCTTCCAAACCGTCGACTTTGCGCCAGTCGATCATCGCCGCATAATCAATGATGACTTTTTCCTTTTCAAGCTTTTCAATGATGCTTTTAACTTCTTCAGCGGGAATGTTTGCCATTTTCGCAATCGTTTCCGCCTCAACGCGGCTGTTTTCGTCTAAAATTTCTAATATTTCTGTTTCTTTTTCGGTCAGCTTCATACGTTTCACACCTTTGCATTATCAAAAATCTTCATGACATTATATCACGATTTTCGACAAATGCTAAGAAAAACCCGAAAGAAACCAGAGCTAAAATCTGACAATCAAAAAAGCCTCTACATTACAACAAAGAAAGGACGGCGAAGGCTCTCATGGAAGCTGTTTCACCGATTAAACGGGCTGCGATAGACGGAGTTGAGCTGTATTACGAGCATTATGAAAATCCCGGCAGACAGACACTCGTCTGCGTACACGGTTTTTTATCTTCGGCATTCAGCTTCAGAAAACTGATCCCGCTGCTCAGAAACCATTATGATATTATCGCCGTTGACCTGCCTCCTTTCGGGCAATCGGAAAAGTCACGGACTTTCGTATATACTTACGCAAACCTCGCCAAGCTTCTGATCGGACTTCTGGAAAAGCTCGGTATCAGCCGGGCCGCACTCATCGGCCATTCAATGGGCGGCCAGATTTCCTTATCCGCGTCTCTTCTCAGACCCGAGCTTTTTTCTAAAATCGTCCTGCTGTGCAGCTCGGGGTATTTAAAGCGCTCGCACCCGTCGATTATATTCGGGACGCATCTCCCTTGTTTTGACCTGTATCTTAAGTATTGGCTTTCAAAAGACGGCGTGCTGAACAACCTGTTAAATGTCGTTCACGACCGGACGCTTATCGATCAGGAAATGATTGACGGTTACGAAAAACCATTTACAGACCGCCAGATTTTCAAAGCGATGACAAGGTTTATCAGACATAGGGAGGGCGATTTAGAGCCCGAGGATTTGAAGAAAGTGCAAAACCCCGCTCTTTTAATCTGGGGAGAAGAAGACCGTGTCGTTCCGGTCTCAGTCGGAAAACGGCTTCATGACGACCTGCCGGAT
The DNA here is from genome assembly GCF_018861275.1 of Bacillus sp. JNUCC-22. Lineage (NCBI taxonomy): Bacteria > Bacillati > Bacillota > Bacilli > Caryophanales > Bacillaceae > Bacillus > Bacillus sp. JNUCC-22. The sequence continues at coordinate 2,964,525 of NZ_CP076408.1, forward strand.
TCCATTCTGTATTCACTCAAGGATACGGGGCACCTCGTACCCGAAGAGCGCCCGGAGTTTGTTTCGGAGCGGATTTTTGAATTTATTCAATAAAAAAACCGGCGGAACCGCCGGTTTTTAAGGGGTGCAGGAGCTGCTTTCTTTTATGAACAGAAGCTGCTCAGCGGCCTTTTGGCATCCTTCGATCGGAAGCTTTTGCTCAAATGAAGCTTCAAAGATATCCTGAATGGCTGCTGCCAGCTTGTCGGCACGGTCTTCACTGTAGACGGCCTGAACGATGTCGACGGCTTCTGTCTCATAAAAATCTTCTCCATATTTAAACGGGTCCCACTTGGCAATGATTTTCATCATTTCCATGACCGCTTGGCTTTCTTCCATTTTCATCACCGCTTATAATAAAGTTTGCAATTCTATTTTATCATAGATACGCTGTGCAAAATAATGATACTACAGGAGTGACATACATGAACTTTGATCTTCGAGAAAACCGTCTTGGCACACAATCGGTGAAATGGGACAAGGCGGAAGCGTTATTCGGCGTATCGGATGCGCTTCCGATGTGGGTTGCCGATATGGATTTCCGCGCTCCCGAAGCGGTCACTGACGCCTTAAAAGCCCGCCTTGACCACGGCATATTCGGTTATACGTCTCCTGACGAAAACACAAGAGAAGCCGTCGCTTCATGGCTTGAGACGCGGCACGGCTACCGGCCCGATCCCGCAAGCATCGCGTTCAGTCCCGGTGTTGTCACGGCAATCAGCATGGCCGTACAAGCCTTTACCGAACCGGGCGATCCGGTGTTGATTCAATCACCTGTGTATACGCCTTTTTATCAGATGATCAAGGAAAACAAACGGCAGGTTTTACATAACCCATTACGGGAAGAAAACGGCGTCTACTGCATGGATTTTGAGGATCTTGAGAAAAAGCTGAGCGATTCTGAGGTCAAGCTGATGATTCTTTGTAATCCCCACAATCCGTCCGGCAGAGCGTGGAGCCGGGATGAGCTTATGAAGCTCGGATCGCTGTGCGCCGCCCATAACGTCACCGTCGTTTCTGACGAGATACATTCCGACTTGATGCTGTACGGAAAGCCGCATACGCCTTTCGCTTCTCTGTCTGAGGAGTTTGCGCGGATTTCCGTTACTTGTGTCGCGCCGAGCAAGACGTTTAATATTGCCGGCATTCAGGCATCCGCCATTATCATTCCCGATCGGTATAAGCGGGCGAAATTCTCCGCCGCATTGCATCAGAACGGAATTTCCAGCCTCAACACATTTGCGGTTGCAGCAATCGAAGCGGCCTATACAAAGGGAGGCCCTTGGCTTGACGCGCTGATTCCTTACATTGAAGGGAATATGAAATTGGCTGAGGACTTTTTAAGAAAAGAATTGCCGAAAGTCCGCATGATGAAGCCTGACGCTTCCTATTTGATCTGGATGGATTTCAGCGAATACGGATTTTCGGATGCCGAGCTCAAAGAAAGAATGCTCAAAAAAGGGAAAATCATATTAGAGCCGGGAACAAAATACGGACCGGGCGGCGAAGGATTTATGAGACTTAATGTCGGCTGTTCAGCCGCCGCCGTAAAAGAAGGGCTTGAGAGAATGAAAGCAGCGCTCGCTTAGCAGCGGAAAGAACGCCTTTATCAGATGAGATAAGGGCGTTCGCTTTAGAGAAATATATACTTTTTTTTCCGGTAAAGATGTTATAATAGATTCATATTTACATAGGAAAGGATTTCGCATAAATGGAGATTGTAAAGGATTACCTGCTTCACTTCTCTTTTATTTTATTCCCTATTTTTCTTTATCAAGTCTTCTGGCTCAGCAAGCCCGATTTGCTTGTGCCGAGAGCGAACCGCCTGCTGGTCGCCGTATTTGCAGCGTCATCTTCCTTATTATGTACGGCTTTTCCCATCCAGGAGCTTCATTCCGTCCGTTACGGTTTGCAGCTGATTCCCATTATCGTCTGCCTGCTTTATTCCGGTACCGCCGCAGGACTTGCCGCAGGGGCGGCATCCGTTTTTTTTCAGCTCATATGGTTTGAACCTTCCGCTCTTTTTTTCTTATCCTTAATTCCTTTTTTAATCATCATCCCTATCCAGCTCCAAACGAAATGGCCTTTTTTTTCAAAGCGGAAGAAACTGCTTTTCGCTCTTCTCATCGGCTGCACTGAAACCGCCTTATTAACCGCATCTGTCTTCATCTATTCCGCGACCAATATTTTCAATTTTCAAAATCTATCTTCCGTTTATTATGAGGCGGCAGTATCTGTTTTTTTTCAAGTCAGCGCCCTTTTGCTGTGCATTTATTTGATTGAGATCATTGATGAGAATGCGTCCATGCGGGCAAGGCTGATTCACTCAGAAAAAATGGCCGTCGTCAGCGAGCTTGCGGCAAGCGTCGCCCATGAAGTCCGCAATCCGCTTACGGTCGTCAGAGGTTTTGTGCAGCTGCTGTTCAGCGGCGAGCAGCTTCAGGACAAATCCCACTCCGGATATCAGAAACTTGTGCTGTCCGAACTCGACCGGGCTCAGACGATCATTACGAATTATCTCGATATGGCGAAGCAGGATGACTATGAAAAAGAAAAGTTTGATATTTCTCTGCTCGTAAAGGAAACAGGTTCCTTAATGGAGTCTTATGCCAATTTTAAATCGGTGACCGTGACTGTTCAAAGCGAGCCTGATTTATATGTGTTCGGCGATGTAAAAAAACTAAAACAAGCCTTCATTAATCTGATTAAAAACAGTATTGAAGCTGTGCCCTCTGAAAACGGCCGAATCGAGGTCTCCGTCCAAAAACAGGAAGAGATAATTCTCATTCAGATTACGGATAACGGAATCGGCATGTCCGATGAAGAACTGCAGAAACTCGGCAAGCCATATTATACGCTGAAAACGAACGGCACCGGGCTCGGGCTTACCGTGACATTCTCGATTATTCAGCATCATGAAGGCTCCGTCTGTTTCACCAGCGGCGAGCACTCGGGCACAACAGCCTCAGTCAGGCTTCCGGCAGCTGTTCACTAGCCAACCGCGTTGATCTTTTATAGAATAACTAGAGAGAGGTGAACGCTATGAATACGTTTGAAATCGGCACAATCGTAAAAGGGTTTTATAAAACAGGAGCATACATAGGGGAAGTGACAGACGTCAGGCCCAATCACTATTTAGTGAAAATTAAAGCCGTTCTGACGCATCCCGCTCAAGGAGATCTTCATCATCCGAAGCAGGCGGATGTTCCGTTTTTTCATGAAAGAAGAGCGCTTGCATTCGGGGAACAGACAAACATACCGCATCAGATGGTCAAACCGTTTGATGGCGAGATGCCTGATTATACGGCTTCCTTACAAGCGGCGTCTGCCCGGCTGAAAGATCAGCTTACAGCGGACGGCTCAGAATGGGCGGAACGTTCGCTCGACAACTTGGCCGCGTTAGAGCGTGACTATTTTAAAAGAACTTGACCCAGTCGGCATGATTGGGTTTTTTTATGTGGCCCGGCGAAACAGTTCAGTCAGATCGACGCGATCACCGATCGTCGGAGGTTTCGGTTTTTCAAGATATTGTTTATCCCGCTCGACAAGCTTGAATAATTTGTATGTCGTCCGCGCATCATCCAGCGCTTTATGATGCGTGCCCGTCCCTTTATCGCCATACTCTTCTGCCGCTTTCCAAAGGCCGGTCAATGTTCTGTCGCCGAAGAAGTTTTTGTATTCAAGGGACAGATCCCGAAGTTCTCCTTTGAACGGAAAAGGGATGTGGTTAAACATGCAATTTTGCTTTAACACTTTCATATCCATATTGCCCCAGGTGACGATCGTACAGTTTTTATCAGGATCAAGCTCATTTAATTTGCGGATGAATTCATTAAACGTGATTCCGCCGTCCACGTCTTTTTGGGTGATATTCAGAAAGGTTTTGCATCGTTTCGTCAGCTTCGGAAATTTTTTCGGTTTGATATAACTCGAAAACGTTTCAGTCACTTCATCATTCACCGTCTTGACAATCCCCGCTTCAATAATCTCGGGAAAGAAATTTTGCGGGCTGTATTTTCCGTCAGGCATTGTAAATTCAAAATCAATAATGAGCAGACTGCGCTGATCCACTTTTTTTACACCTGCCTTTCCTCCGATCAAAAATGATATTTTATGATAGTATATCAGTTTCCCCTCTGAAACTTTCTTGATTTTCTAAAAATAATGAATTTTCCTATATCCGCATCGAAAATACAAATACCGGATTCATTCCTATATACTAATGATTAGATACACGAAAAGTAAAGAAGGTGATGTTATTTCTGTCCGTAAGAAGAACTTCGTCGTCATTTGGATTACAAATTTCTTTATTTCCGCCAGCATGACCATGATTGTTCCGTTTCTTTCGTTATATATCGAAACGATCAGCCCCCATTCGGGCGGGTATGTGCAGAGATGGAGCGGGTATGTGTTCGGCGTCACGTTTTTAATGGCGTTTGTGATTTCCCCGTTTTGGGGAAGATTCGGCGATAAGCGCGGCTACAAAAAAATTCTCTTGATTACAGGAACCGGCATTGCCGTCAGCATTTTATTGATGGGGTTTGTGACATCCGTTTATCAGCTGTTTGTCCTGCGGCTGCTTATGGGTCTAGTAACAGGCTTTGTTCCGACATCGCTTGCCATGATTTCGGCGCAGACGCCGAAAGAGACTGCCGGGAAGACGCTCGGCACGCTGCAGATGGGTCAGGTGTCAGGCACTTTATTCGGACCGATGCTGGGCGGGCTGCTCGCTGACAGCTTCGGGTTTACGTACACATTTTTTATTACGTCTTTTGTCATTTTCGCATCTGTGCTTCTCGTTTTATTTCAGGTCAATGAGCAGCCGCTCGGCGAGAAACAAAACAAGCGGAAAACCTATTCCAGAAAACAGGTGCTCTCTTATATTTTTCACCAGCCCGCGCTTTGGGCGATGATGGTGCTTACTATGATCGTGCAGACCGGCAATTTCAGCATCCAGCCGCTGCTCGCTTTATATGTCAATGAGCTGCACGGACCTGTTAATTTAGCCTTTTTCTCCGGAATGGCGTTTTCAGCGACCGGACTCGGAAGCTTACTGCTTGCCCGGAAATGGGGGGACTTCGGCGACCGCTTCGGCCACAGCCGGATTTTAATCGTGCTTTTGATTGCCTCAGCGGTGTTTTTCATTCCGCAGGCGCTCGCCTCCTCCCTCTCCATTCTGTTAGTCTTCAGATTTCTGTTCGGCATGGTCATGGGCGGCACGCTCCCCTGCATTACGGCCGCAATCCGCGTCAGGGCGCCGGGCAGCATCCAGGGAGAGGTGCTCGGCTATAACGTCAGCTTTCGTTTTCTCGGAAATGTGCTCGGCCCTCTGCTCGGAGGTGCGGTCTCGAGCGGTTTTTCCATTTCGGCTGCTTTCTACGTCACCGCCTTTCTCTTTTTAATAGGCGCGGGGCTCTTATGGATGGCGGGACATCTGCAAAAGGATACAGCGTCAAATGCGGGCTGACCGGCAGCGATCACGATTTCTTCTAAATTTAACCTTCTCGTATTCTTAAAAGAATGATACGATATGGCTAGAAATCAGGAGAAAAGAGAGTGACCATGGTACGTAAAATAATCGGATGGATTTTGCTGCTCGGCATTATCCCGTTGTGTGCATTTACAGTTATTGCTTCCGGCAAAGAGGTAAAACAAATCAAGCCTTTTGATCAGGTGCTCGATAAACATATTGATTTAAAAGCGATCAACCTGGTTCAAAACAGTTACATGTATGACAGGGACGGAAGCCTTGTTTCTGAGATTGTCAGCGATCATGAGAACCGCGTGATCGTGCCCTTTAATAAAATACCGAATGAGGTAAAACAACTGTTTTTAACCTCTGAAGACCGTCATTTTTATGAGCATAAAGGGTTTGACTTTATGGGGATGGTCAGGGCGGCCGCCTCCAATTTCAAAGATCATAAAATTGATCAGGGCGCCAGCACCATCACCCAGCAGCTGGCAAGGAATGTGTATTTAAGCCACGAACGCACCTTCAGCCGAAAACTGACGGAGCTTGCCTATTCCTATCAGCTTGAGAAAAAATACAGCAAAGATGAGATTTTAGAAGGCTACTTAAATACGATTTATTTTAATAACGGCGTATACGGTGTCGGTTCGGCGGCACAATTTTATTTCAGCAAGCCGCTGAAATCTCTCACTTTGGGAGAAATGGCCTTTATCTGCGCCATCCCTAATAACCCTACATTATATGATCCTCTCAAGCATTTTGATTATACGAAAAAACGACAAGTCAGATTGCTTAACGGATTAAAAAAAGCAGGCGTTATATCCGGGAAACAGCTGAAAAAAGCCGAAAAGGAAAAGATCAAGCTTGATATAAACGAAAAAACAAATAAATATCCTGACTATGTTTCCTATGTAAATGATGAATTCACACAGCTTGTTTCATCATCCGAAGGCTATGACAAACGTCTTGAAAAAGCTTCCGGAAAGGCGAAACAAAAAATACAGAGTGAGCTTTCAGACAGAGTCAGCACTTTGTTAAAAGACGGCGTGAAAATTTATACGGCGCTGAATCCGTATATGCAAAACCAGGTCGTCGCCCAAGTGAATCAAAATCTGCCGTATGCAGGCGTCCAAGGCGGAGCGGCCGTGATTAATCATCAGACACATCAGATTATCGCGCTTTCAGGCGGGAAAGATTACCATAAATATGATTTCAACCGTGCCTATCAGGCATACAGGCAGCCCGGTTCATCCATTAAGCCGCTGCTTGATTACGGACCTTACATTGAAAAGACCGGCGCAACGCCACACAGCAAGATTGACGCAAGCAAATTCTGCAGTGCGGATTACTGTCCGCAAAACTACAATAACCGCACGTACGGTACGGTCACGCTGGAAACGGCGTTTAAATACTCGTACAACACACCGGCCATCAGAATCATGGACCGCGTCGGCGTCAATAAGGCGTTCAGCTACCTTGAACCGTTTCATTTCGCGAAGCTGGTCAGCGCGGACTACCGTCTGCCTGCGGCGCTGGGCGGTTTTACAAACGGCATGACGCCGCTTGAAATGACCAATGCGTACACCACGTTCGGCAACAACGGCGTTTATACGCCGAGTCACGCGATTACGAAAGTGACTGATTTAAAAGGAAAAACGATATTAAAATGGAAAGATGAGCCGACGCAGGTATTCAGCGTGCGGACCAACATGCAGATCAAAGAAATGATGAAAGCCGTCGTCAAAAGCGGTACAGGAAAAAAAGCGAACTTTAAAGCTCCGTACGTCGGCGGAAAATCAGGAACGTCAAATGACTATCACGATATGTGGTTTGTCGGTCTGACGGACGCTTATACGATGGGGGTATGGGTCGGCAAGGATACACCGTCAAGCGTCGAATATCTTCATGACGCAAGCCCTCAGCTTTCGATCTGGAAAAACACGCTGCAGGCAGCTTATTAAAGATAACGGAGGGGATCCGCTTTGAAACCAGCTCAGCTTCCGGATCGCGTGCTTTTGTTTGACGGCGTCTGCAACTTATGCAACGGCGCCGTTCAATTCATCATTAAACGCGATCCGGCCGGCAAAATCTCATTTGCATCATTGCAATCAGATACCGCCCGGGAGCTTTTGGCATCAGAAGGACTTCCGACAGAACAATTTGACAGCATGATTTTTATCGAAAACGGGCGGATATACAAAAAATCCGCAGCCGTGTTAAAGGTTTCCCGTCATCTCCGCGGAGCCTGGCGGCTGTCAGCGGTTTTTTTCGCAGTGCCCCGCCCCCTCAGGGACAGAGCCTATTCTTTCATCGCCCGGCGCCGCTACAAATGGTTCGGAAAAAGGGAAGCATGCATGCTCCCCTCCCCTGAGATCAAAAACAGATTTCTGTCTTAACAAAAATGGCTAGCTTACACAGGTAAGCTAGCCATTATGCTATTATAAAGCTTGATAAAGATGTACAAAATACCGATAACAAAAGTAAACCAAAACAGAATCTCAAGCAATATAAAACCGATCAGCGAAACGATCGAGAGTGTCGAATAGATTCTGTACACCATGAAAATCAAATAAACGAGCGTAACAACGGCAAATAACGCCGCAATCCAAAAACCATTCTGCACGAGCGCAAAGGAAAGAATTCCTCCGCCTACATAAATTAAAGAGCCTAATCTGATTTTTTTCAGATTGTCCCCTTCAGGGTCATTTGTGAAAAACAAAAGAGACAGCTCTGTCACTGTGTTTGCAATCAGCTTCAAAGCCGAAAAAAGCATAAAATACACAAGGGCGAACGCTGCAAAAAGCGCCAGTCTGATCCCTTTCTCAGAGAAATAATCCAGCATCCCCTGATACATGCCGAGCGTCTGAAGTATCTTCATGACATAAAGCGAGGTAGAAATGGATAATGACGAACTAAAAAGCAGAATCGCAACGAGCGGAAAATAACCCGTCCAATAAGTATTTTTCATATAAAAAGTCCCTTTCTGTAATCTACCTCACTTATTATGGAGGACTTAAAACACATTGACAAGATAAAAAATACCATTTTTCCTCACTTTTACGAAATAAGGGCCTGATCTTCACAAACCGGCTTTTTCGGAGTAAAGTAGAACGCGGGAATGATAAACGTAAGGAAGGCTGTTATGAAAAAAACATTAAAATTGCAAACCCGATTAACGATATTCGTCTGTATTGTCGTCCTTATCGCACTTTGTATCACCTTTTTCACGATCAGCGTCCAAACAGCAGACCGCGTGAAAGAAGAAGAACGGACGACCGCGCTGCGCACCGCAAAGCTGGTCGCGGAAACACCGAGTGTCGCGCAGGCATTGCAAACAAGAAAAGGGCTGAAAGAGCTCCGGGATTATACATTAGACGTCCAGCATACGACAGGGACCGAATTTGTCGTGGTGATGGATATGAACAGCATCCGCCTCACCCACCCCGACGCAAATAAAATCGGGAAGAAATTCACCGGCGGAGATGAACAGCCGGCGATGCACGGGCATATCAAAACGAGCACATCAGCGGGAACTCTCGGAAAATCCATGAGAGCCTTCGTACCGATCTATGGAAAAGATAAAAAACAAGTGGGCGTCGTTTCGGTAGGAATTTCGCTTAACAAAATACAGGATGTCGTCAGCCACAGTTTGAGACCGCTTTATTTCATCATCTGCGTAAGTATTTTTGTCGGCGTCATCGGAGCCGTCATTGTCGCCCGCACCGTCAAAAACATTATGTACGGTCTTGAGCCTTATGAAATCGCCACCCTCCTGGAAGAGCGGAGCGCCATGCTCGAATCAACGAAGGAAGGCATTCTGGCGGTTGACGCGCGGGGAAAAATAAAGCTCGCCAATGCAGAGGCGAAACGGCTTTTTATTAAAATGGGTATTCCGACTAATCCGGTCGATCAAGATGTGAACGATATTCTCCCGAAAAGCCGGCTGAAACAAGTGATTGAAACGAAAAAACCGCTTCAGGACAGGGATATCCGCATTAACGGGCTTGAGCTGGTCTTTAATGAGGTTCCGATTCATCTGAAAGGACAAACCGTCGGAGCGATCGCCACGTTCAGGGACAAAACGGAGGTCAAACATTTAGCAGAACAGCTGTCCGGTGTTAAAATGTATGCAAACGCATTAAGAGCCCAGTCTCATGAATTCATGAATAAGCTTCATGTCATTTTAGGGCTTGTCCAATTAAAAGAATACGATGATCTCGGCACTTACATTAAAGACATTGCCATTCAGCAGAAGACGGAAACAAGCGAGATTATAAGTGATGTCAAAAGTCCGGTTCTCGCAGGGTTTCTTCTAGGAAAACAAAGCTACATACGCGAACAGGGCGCTGATCTGGACATTCAGCTCGGCAGCCTGATCCCGAATGCGGCAGATCCGGCCGTCATCCATGAGCTCATTACGATTATCGGAAACCTGTTAAACAACGCGCTCGATGCGGTGGCGCAGATGCCGAAAAAAAACATTACGTGCTCGATGCGGTTTCAGGATCGCCAGCTTGATATAGAGATTACGGACACGGGAGCCGGAATGTCTGCAGCAGACCAAGCCCGTATTTTTGAACAAGGTTATTCCACGAAAGGGACAAACCGGGGGTTCGGCCTCTATTTCACCCAGCAGGCAACAGAAAATTTAAAAGGCCATATGATTGTGACAAGTGAAAAGAATGAAGGAACGACTTTCAGTCTTCGCATTCCGTATGAACCGAAGGAGGAAAATGATGATTAATGTACTTATAGTTGAAGACGACCCCATGGTGGGTGAATTAAATAAGCGCTATCTCAGCCAGATTGAAGGATTTCAGCTGAAAGGGATCGCATCATCCTTTCAAAGCGCGCTGCACGTGCTGAGCGAGCATCATATCGATCTCATCCTTCTTGACATTTACATGCCAGGAAAAAACGGGCTTGAGCTTTTAACGGAAATCCGCAAGCAGAATGAATCGGTTGATGTCATCGTCATTTCGGCCGCAAGCGAGCTGGACGTCATCAAAAAAACGCTTCGGTACGGCGCCGTCGATTATTTAATCAAACCATTTGAATTCGACCGCTTTCAAACCGCTCTTTCCGACTACAGACGCAAGCAGAAAGTTTATCAATCACACAGAAGCATGACACAGAAAGAATTGGATGCCGAGCTTTTTCAAAAGAAAGAAGCGGCGGAAAAGGTTCACCTTCCGAAGGGATTGACAAAAAGCACGCTTAAACTCATCTGGGCGAGCATTGAGTCTTTCGGCGACAGTTCTTTTACTACGGAAGATCTCGCCAAGCATACTGAAATCTCACAAGTCTCCATTCGGAAGTACCTTAAATTTCTGGAAGACATTCAAGTGCTGAATGTAGAGATGGCGTACGGCACAATCGGAAGGCCCGTCTTTCAATACCATATCAACACAGGCAATGTCAGCAGCATCAAACAATATTTATAATGTCAAAAAGCGCCGTTCCGCTGTGAACGGTGCTTTTTTACTGTCATATCCCGTGACAAAAGGCTTGAGATTCCTTTTTTGTATGCTATATAAGGATAATGACCTGGCTGATCCTCCTCTGTTTTATCCAGATGAGGAAGCCGATTCATAAAATTGATATTTTTTAAAAAATAAGCAAATTTCTATTTATTTATGGCGGGTAAAATGATAAATTATGATTGGTTAGCAGATCTTTTCAGGTAAGTCATAAGTCCCGAACCCGGAAGAGACAGCCGCTCAAGCCGGGAAAAAGAGAGACGTCTCATCGTTATTATCAGAAAGTTTTTTCGATTCTGCATCCGGTACGGGGACTCAAGTCTGAATTGAACGGCACAGCCATATTTTACAGGGGGGTTATATCTTTGAAAAAACGCAAAATCGGAATGGCGATGGCGCTCATCGCGGCGGCCGGAACCATATTAAGCGCATGCGGTTCAAGTGACAAAGCAAACGGCTCCGGCAGCAAAAACTTTACCGTCGGCATGGTAACGGATATCGGCGGTGTCGATGACAAATCATTTAACCAGTCCGCCTGGGAAGGCATCCAGGCATTCGGAAAAGACAACGGGCTTACAAAAGGCAAAAGCGGTTTTGACTACCTTCAATCAAAATCAGATGCAGATTATACAACGAACTTAAATAAATTAGCGCGGGAGCACTTTGACCTGATTTACGGCGTCGGGTATCTGATGCAGGATTCCATCAGCGAAATCGCCGATCAGCGCAAAGACACAAATTTTGCGATCATTGACGCCGTTGTCAAAAAAGACAACGTGGCGAGCCTTACATTTAAAGAGCAGGAAGGTTCATTCCTCGTGGGAGCGGCCGCTGCGCTATCGAGCAAAACGGGAAAAGTCGGATTCGTGGGCGGAATGGAGTCTGAATTGATCAAAAAATTCGAAATCGGCTTCCGCGCGGGTGTACAAGCCGCAAATCCGAAAGCGACCGTCGAAGTGAAATATGCGGGCGGATTTGACAAAGCTGATGTCGGCAAGGCGACGGCTGAAAGCATGTACAAATCAGGCGTTGACGTCATTTATCACGCGGCCGGCGCAACGGGAACGGGCGTCTTCACAGAAGCGAAAAATCTGAAAAAAGAAGATCCGAAGCGGAACGTATGGGTTATCGGTGTTGATAAAGACCAGTACGAGGAAGGTCAAGTCAAAGGCACAAAAGACAATGTCACTCTCACATCAATGGTCAAAAAAGTGGATACAGCCGTAGAGGACTTAACGAAAAAAGCGAGTGACGGGAAATTCCCGGGCGGCAAAACATTAACATACGGTTTGGCGCAAGATGCAGTCGGCATCTCGGATCACAAGGAGAACCTTTCTGACGATGTCATCAAAGCAACAGACGATTGGAAGAAGAAAATCGCGGACGGACTCGAGATCCCTTCAACTGAAAAAGAATTGAAATCCTTCAAGGCTGAGTAAGAATCAGGGGATAAGGAGACTTCCGTCTTATCCCCTCTCTTTTATGAAAAGAGCGGTGAAGGAAAAGCTGCATCTCTTGCAGCTTTTCTTTTGCCAAGCTCTTTCTCATCAAAGTATCTCTGAAAAGGAGCGTCAAATCGGTGGATTATATCATTGAAATGCTTAATATACGCAAGGAGTTTCCCGGAATCGTCGCCAATGATGACGTCACGCTTCAAGTGAAAAAAGGCGAAATACACGCCCTTCTCGGTGAAAACGGCGCCGGAAAATCGACACTCATGAACGTTTTATTCGGCCTGTATCAGCCGGAAAAAGGCGAGATCCGGGTGCGGGGCGAACTTGTTCACATCAACAGCCCGAACAAAGCCAACGATCTCGGCATCGGGATGGTGCACCAGCATTTTATGCTTGTGGATACCTTTACCGTCTCAGAAAATATCATTCTCGGAAAAGAGCCGAAAACATTCGGCCGAATTGACAGACAGCGCGCCGACCGGGACGTGCGCGATATTTCCGACCGTTACGGCCTGCACATTGATCCTGAAGCCAAAGTTGCCGATATTTCCGTCGGTATGCAGCAGCGGGCGGAAATATTAAAGACCCTCTACCGGGGCGCCGACATTCTCATTTTTGACGAGCCGACCGCGGTGCTGACTCCGCACGAAATTCAAGAACTGATTCAGATTATGAAAAATCTTGTCAATGAAGGAAAATCGATTATCCTCATCACCCACAAATTAAAAGAAATTATGGAAGTCTGCGACCGTGTCACCATTATCCGGAAAGGAAAAGGCATTACAACACTCGATGTCGCACATACGGATCAAGATGAACTGGCAAGCCTTATGGTCGGACGCGAAGTGTCATTCAAGACGGATAAAAAGCCGGCCGATCCGAAACAAGAAGTGCTTTCGCTTTCTGATGTAACGGTGAAGGACGCGCGCGGCGTTGAGGCGGTCAAACAGCTCTCCCTCTCAGTCAGAGCCGGTGAAATCGTCGGCATTGCGGGCGTTGACGGAAACGGCCAGTCTGAATTAATTGAAGCCATTACAGGTCTCAGAAAAACAAATGCCGGCACGATCACGTTAAACGGCAAACAGCTGCAAAACATGCCGCCCAGGAAAGTCACTGAAGCCGGCATCGGGCATATTCCGCAGGACCGGCATAAACACGGGCTCGTCCTTGATTTTCCGATCGGAGAAAATATCGTGCTGCAAAGTTATTATCAAAAGCCCTACTCTTCTTTCGGCATATTAAATAAACACACGATTTATGACAAAGCGCGAAGCCTGATTGAAGAATACGATGTCAGAACACCTGATGAATATACGCCTGCGCGCGCTCTCTCCGGGGGGAATCAGCAAAAGGCCATTATCGGCCGGGAAGTGGACAGAAATCCGGATCTTTTAATTGCGGCCCAGCCGACGCGGGGACTCGATGTCGGCGCGATTGAATTCGTCCATAAAAAGCTCATTGAGCAGCGTGATGCCGGTAAAGCGGTGCTTCTGTTATCTTTTGAACTTGATGAAATAATGAATCTCAGCGATCGCATCGCCGTCATCTTTGAAGGCAGCATCATCGCAAACGTCAATCCGCTTGAAACAAACGAGCAGGAGCTCGGGCTTTTAATGGCGGGTAGTAAGCAAATGGAGGCGGGGAAAACACATGATTAATCGACTTTCTCATCTGGCTGTGCCGCTGATTGCGATCATCCTTGGGTTAGCTGCAGGTGCGGTCATCATGCTCGCCAGCGGCTACAATGTCGTAAGCGGGTATTCGGCTCTTTGGGGCGGCATTTTCGGTGAAGTGTATTACATCGGGGAATCGATCCGGCAGATTACGCCATATATTTTGTCCGGATTGGCCGTGGCATTCGCATTTCGGACCGGCCTGTTTAATATCGGGGTTGAAGGACAGCTCCTTGTCGGCTGGACCGCCGCGGTGTGGGTCGGCGCTTCCTTTGACGCCCCCGCTTACATCCACCTTCCGCTTTCGTTATTGGCGGCTGCGGCTGCGGGCGGCATTTGGGGCCTGATTCCCGGATTTTTAAAAGCCCGTTTTTTTGTCCACGAAGTGATTGTCACGATCATGATGAATTATATCGCTCTTCATTTAACCAATTATCTCATTTCCGATGTCATGACGGACCACCGGGACAAAACAGACAAAATTCATGAAAGCGCGTCGCTCCGCTCGCCGTTTTTAGAGCAGCTGACAGATTACTCCCGCCTTCACTGGGGCATTCTGATCGCTCTGTTTGCGGCAGTCCTCATGTGGTTTATCATTCATAAAACAAAAAGCGGATTTGAATTCCGGGCTGTCGGCTTTAACCAGCACGCCGCGCAATACGCCGGAATGAGCGTCAGAAAAAATATGATGTACGCCATGATGATTTCCGGCGCCTTCGCAGGGCTTGCCGGCGCGATGGAAGGACTCGGAACCTTTCAATACGCGGCGGTTAAGGGCGCCTTTACCGGCGTCGGCTTCGACGGCATTGCGGTTGCGCTTCTCGGCGGCAGCACGGCAATCGGCGTGGTTCTGGCGGCATGTCTTCTCGGCGGCCTTAAAGTCGGGGCATTAAATATGCCGATTGAATCCGGGGTGCCTTCTGAAGTTGTTGACATCGTCATCGCCATTATTATTTTGTTTGTGGCATCAAGCTACGCCATCCGTCTCATCCTTGATAAATTGAAGAAAAAGGGGGCGAAGTAAGTGGACTTCCTGCAGATTTTATCCATTATTGTCCCGGCAACACTCGTATATGCGGCTCCGCTTATTTTAACTGCTCTCGGCGGTGTGTTTTCTGAAAGATCTGGAGTTGTCAACATCGGTCTTGAAGGACTGATGATTATCGGCGCCTTTACAAGCGTCATGTTCAACTTATTTTTCGGACGCGAGCTTGGCGCCGCCGCTCCGTGGCTCGCCTTGGCTGCGGCTATGATTGCCGGCGGACTGTTCTCACTGATCCACGCGGCCGCCGCGGTTTCTTTCCGCGCCGATCAGACGGTAACCGGTGTGGCGATCAATATGCTCGCGTTAGGAACGACACTGTTTATCGTCAAGCTAATCTACGGAAAGGCGCAGACTGATAAAATCCCGGAGCCCTTTTACAAAACGAACATTCCCGGATTAAGCGATATTCCGGTTTTAGGAAAGATTTTCTTTTCCGACGTATATTATACGTCGATTTTAGCCATCGTACTGGCCTTTGTTTCCTGGTTTATTTTATTCAAAACGCCGTTCGGCCTCCGCATCCGTTCTGTCGGGGAACATCCGATGGCGGCCGATACGATGGGAATCAACGTGTTCGGCATGCGCTATATCGGCGTCATGATCAGCGGACTGTTCGGCGGGCTCGGCGGCGGTGTGTATGCTTCCACGATCGCACTTGATTTCACGCACTCCACCATCTCCGGGCAAGGCTTTATCGCTCTCGCCGCGCTGGTTTTCGGCAAATGGCATCCGATCGGCGCGCTCGGGGCTGCGCTGTTCTTCGGGTTTGCACAGAGTTTGAGCATTATCGGCTCGCTTTTGCCCCTGTTCAAAGACATTCCGAATGTATACATGCTGATGGCTCCTTACATTCTGACCATTCTCGCGCTTGCCGGCTTCATCGGCCGCGCGGATGCGCCTAAGGCCAACGGCATCCCTTACATTAAAGGAAAACGCTGATTGCCACAAAAAAGAGTTCCGCACCCTGTGCCGGAACTCTTTTCATCTATATACGATTCTGATATACTCACGCGGCTGAAACGGTGTTTGCATTGATTCAGCCGCACTCAGCTTGTCTTCCGCGTATTCCGCACCGAGAAAAAAACGCTCCCAATTATCTGTCTCCGTCTGCTGCCGCGTTTTGCAGAAATCGTCTGCTATGAATGTTCCTGCGATAATAGAACAAAATATTCCAATACAGGCCGCCGCCTTTCTCTTCATCTGATCAGCTCCTTCTTTAAAAGCTTGATCTGAAAGATAAATGTATATACAAAGATCAGGATATTTGATAAATTTATTTTGGGTTCAAAAGACCACAAAAACACAGAAAGGAATACATTATGCCGTAGCAGGGTAAAAAAAAGTGCGATATAATTTGTACTGGGTCCTATGACCGTGAATTGATTGATTCACTCTTACATAAAGCAGTTGCTTGATGAAAAAACAAGCAAAGGAGGTCTTCTGTTGCAGCTGTTACATTTCGCGATTTTGGCGCCTTTTTTATTTGCATTTATCGTTCCCTTTCTTTATAAACGGGTAAAACAAGTCCATACAGGCTGGTTTGTGCTGATAGTGCCCGTTGTGCTGTTTGTTTACTTTATCAGCAAGCTCCCTGTAACAATGGCTGGGGAAACCGTCCGATATGCGGCCGAATGGATTCCGTCCCTCGGTATTAACTATACTGTTTATCTTGACGGACTCGGGCTGTTATTCGCTTTATTGATTACGGGCATCGGCTCTTTGGTGACGCTTTACAGTATTTTTTACTTATCGAAGGACAAAGAAAAGCTCGGCCCCTTTTATGTGTACCTGCTGATGTTTATGGGCGCGATGCTCGGCGTTGTGCTCGTCGATAACGTCATCGTGCTTTATATGTTCTGGGAGCTGACAAGCCTGTCATCCTTCTTATTAATCGGGTATTGGCATAAGCGGAAGAAATCACGCTACGGTGCGGAAAAGTCACTATTGATTACCGTCGGCGGCGGGCTGTGCATGCTCGGCGGCTTTATCCTGCTGTATCTGATGACGGATTCTTTCAGTATCAGGGAAATGGTCAACCAGGTGCATATTATCGCAGGTCATCCGTTCTTTATTCCGGCGATGGTTCTCCTGTTATTGGGGGCCTTTACGAAATCAGCGCAGTTTCCGTTTTATATCTGGCTGCCTGATGCCATGGAGGCGCCGACTCCTGTCAGCGCCTATCTGCACTCGGCTACAATGGTGAAAGCGGGCATTTATCTGATTGCCAGATTCAGTCCGGTTTTTGCATTTTCACCCGTCTGGTTTTGGACGGTTGCCTCAGTCGGTCTGATCACGATGGTATGGGCTTCCTTTAATGCGATGAAACAAACCGATTTAAAAGCGATTCTGGCATTTTCCACAGTCAGCCAGCTCGGTATGATTGTATCGATGCTCGGCGCAGGAGCCGCCGCGCTTCATTACCAGCATTCAGAGTATTTTACGGCGGCTGTCACCGCGGCTGTGTTTCACTTAATTAACCATGCTACTTTTAAAGGAAGTTTATTTATGGCGGTCGGCATTATCGACCATGAAACGGGAACACGGGACATCCGCAGGCTCGGCGGACTGATGGCGCTTATGCCGGTAACGTTCACCGTTTCACTGATCGGAACGTTTTCCATGGCGGGCCTCCCTCCGTTTAACGGCTTTTTAAGTAAAGAAATGTTCTTTACAAGTATGCTGCGGATTGCTCATGCAGATATTTTCAGCCTGGATACGTGGGGCGTGCTGTTCCCCGTTCTCGCATGGATCGGGAGCGTCTTCACTTTCATCTACAGCATGAAGCTGTTTTTCAGAACGTTCAGCGGCGCGCGCAAACCTGATCAGCTTGAAAAGACGCCGCATGAAGCACCGCTCGGCATGCTGATTTCGCCGGTGATTCTTGCCGCTTGCGCCGTCAGTCTGTTTTTTGCACCGAACGTTTTGTCTTACAGCCTGATTGAACCGGCGATGAACTCCATTTATCCGGCTCTGTTAACCGGCGGAGATACATTCCATGTCCATATTTCCCAGTGGCACGGGGTGACGGCTGAGGTAATGATGACCCTCGGCATCATCATTGTCGGCACGATCGGTTACGTAACGCTGTCTAAATGGGAGCGTTTGTACGGTCTGTTTCCGAAAAAACTGACGCTGAACAAGCTTTACGATGCGGTGACGGGCAGTATGGAAAAAAGATCTTACCAGCTGACGTCATCTTATATGACCGGATTTTTGCGGGATTATCTGCTGTATATCTTTGCGGCGTTTATCATTCTCATCGGAACGGCGTTCGTCACAAAAGGCGGCTTTTCCATGACAGCGAAAGGCATGGCTGAAATCGGCCTGTATGAAATCGTGCTGTCCCTCGTTATGGTGAGCGCAACGATTGCGACTGTGTTCGCCAAATCGCGGCTGACGGCCATTATCTCACTCGGTGTTGTCGGGTACACACTCGCGCTGTTTTTCGTGATTTTCAGAGCGCCCGATCTGGCGCTCACGCAGCTCGTCATTGAGACGATATCCGTCGCCTTGTTTCTTCTTTGTTTTTATCATCTGCCGAAAATGCGGCGGAAAAAGAAGACAAGAACATTCCGGATGACGAATTTTATCATTTCTCTCGGTGTCGGCGTCATCGTGACAATGCTCGGAATCGCGTCTTCCAGCGAAAAAACAAAAGACAGCATCTCCTCCTTTTTCACCGCTTACAGCCATAAGCTCGGGGGAGGAAACAATATCGTCAACGTCATCCTCGTTGATTTCAGGGGATTTGATACGATGTTTGAAATCACGGTGCTGTCGATTGCCGCACTCGGTATTTACGGCATGATCAGAACGAAAGTAAAAGAGGAGGGAGAAGAGCGTTGAGACAGCAAAACACAAACGACATCATCCTTCAGACGGCAACGAAGCTTGTATCTTTTATCATTCTGCTTTTCTCTTTCTATTTATTTTTATCGGGGCATAACGCTCCCGGCGGAGGATTTGTCGGCGGACTGATTACGTCTTCGGCCATCGTGCTGTTGCTTTTGGCCTTTGATTTAAAAACCGTCAAATCGATTTTGCCCGTCAATTTTATTTATGTGGCGGGCGCGGGTCTGCTTATCGCGATTGCAACGGGTGCAGGTTCGTTCTTATTCGGAGCACCCTTTCTCACCCATACATTCGGCCATTTTCATCTCCCTGTGCTTGGGAATACGGAGCTTGCGACGGCCACTTTGTTTGATTTAGGTGTGTATCTCGTTGTTGTCGGCGTGACGATGACCATTATTCAAACGATTGGAGAGGAAGAATAATGGAAATCTTAATGTCTGTCATTGCCGGTATTTTGTTTATGGCGGCAACCTACCTGCTGCTTTCTAAAAGTCTGCTGCGCGTGATTATCGGCACCGCGCTTTTAAGCCACGGCGTCCATTTGCTGCTTCTGACCATGGGCGGACTGAAAAAAGGCGCCCCTCCCATACTGGGCGGAAAAAGCACGTCGTTTGTCGATCCGCTGCCGCAGGCACTCATACTGACGGCGATCGTTATTTCGTTCGGCGTCACGTCCTTCCTGCTTGTGATGGCGTTTCGCGCCTATCAGGAACTGAAAACGGACGATATGGATCGAATGAGGGGAAATGATCAACATGAATAACTTTGTGATATTGCCTATTCTGGTGCCGCTGCTTGCCGCAGTGCTGCTGATTTTTATGAACAGGCACGTGATGCTGATGCGGATATTCAGCACTGCCGCTTCCTGTGTCTCCATCGTCATCAGCGCCGCTCTCGTTCAGACGGTTTTTACACACGGGATTCAGACGCTGTCACTCGGCGGCTGGAAAGCGCCGTACGGCATTGTGCTCGCCGCGGATCAGCTTGCCGCACTGCTTGTTTTGACAACCGCCATAATCGGGCTGCTCGTCACCCTGTACTCCTTCCGCTCCATCGGAGAAAAAAGGGAGCGCGCTTTCTATTATTCAGGGGTGCAGTTTCTTCTAGCCGGCGTAAGCGGAGCGTTTTTGACGGGTGACCTGTTCAACATGTACGTCTTTTTTGAGCTTCTGCTTATCGCGTCCTACATGCTGATCGTGCTTGGCGGAACGAAAATTCAATTAAGAGAATCATTGAAGTATATCGTGTTTAACATTGTGTCATCCGCGTTTTTTGTCATCGGCGTCGGTTACTTATATGCGGTGACGGGCACGCTGAATATGGCTGATCTAAGCGTAAAAATAAGTGAATCGGGCCAGACCGGGCTGATCACCGTCATCGGCGTCCTTCTTCTCGTCGTTTTCGGTTTAAAGGGCGGGATATTCCCGCTGTATTTCTGGATGCCGGGCTCTTATTACGCCCCGCCGGCTGCGATTTCGGCCTTATTCGGGTCTCTTTTGACGAAAGTCGGCCTGTACGCCATTTTAAGAGTATTCACCCTGATCTTTATTCACGATACGGGCTTTACCCACCAATTGATGATGTGGCTTGCGATGCTGACGGTGTTATTCGGCGTAATCGGATCTATCGCCTTTTCGGATGTCATGAAAATCGTCATCTACAATATTATTACAGCCGTCGGCGTGATTTTGTTCGGCATTGCCATGAACACGCCGGCCTCCATTCAAGGAGCGGTTTATTACTTGATTCACGATATGCTGATTAAAGGAGCGCTGTTCATGCTCGCCGGCACGCTTATCGCATTGACGGGCACTGCCAGCCTGCATAAAATGGGCGGACTGATCACCCGTTATCCCGTTTTGGGATGGATGTTCTTTATTTCAGCCATATCTCTGGCCGGCATCCCGCCGTTCAGCGGATTTGTGGGCAAGCTGAAGATCGCGGAAGGCGGGTTCGATAAGGGGGAAACTTTGTTTTCCGTATTGATTCTCTTATCCAGCCTGCTTGTGCTCTATTCGGTGCTGAAGGTTTTTACGACGGCTTTTTGGGGAGAAGAAAAAGAAGTCCCCGGCGCAGGCGGACGGTCCGCAAAAGGACTTCTTTATCCGGCAGCCGCTTTTCTCCTTTTGTCGCTTTTGTTCGGGCTCGGAACCGAATGGGTTTCACCGTATGTCAATCAGACGGCTGAGAATCTGCTGAATCCGGAAAAATACATTGAAGCTGTTTTGAAGGAGTAGATGGCATGGCTTTTCAACTATTATTAAATGTTCTTCTCGCTGTTTGCTGGATGTTTCTCACAAACAGCCTCAGCGCGGCGGGTTTTATGACCGGATTTATCGCGGGCTTGGCGGCGCTGTTTTTTTTCCGGCGCTTCTTCTCGCGGCCGTTTTACATTTGGAAAATATGGTCAGTCATCAAACTGGCGCTGATCTTTATAAAGGAATTATATTTGGCCAATGTCAGCGTGCTGAAAACCGTTATATCGCCGAAACTGAACATCCGCCCGGGCATTTTCGCGTTTAAGACGGAATTGACGGAGGATTGGGAGATCACGCTGCTCTCGCTGTTAATCACTTTAACACCGGGTACGCTCGTGATGGATATCTCCGATGACCGGTCGATTCTCTATATACACGCCATGGACATTGAAGATGCGGAGAAAGCGATCCATGACATCCGCGTCTCTTTTGAGAAAGCCATTCAGGAGGTGAGCCGCTGATGTTTACGTTTATTCTGCAATTATCACTCGGCATTATGGCGGTTTCGACTCTTCTGTACGTCATTCGCGTCATAAAAGGGCCTACGATACCGGACCGGGTCGTCGCGCTTGATGGGATCGGCATTAATCTGATTGCCATGACCGCGCTTGTATCCATTCTCTTAAACACATCGGCCTTTTTGGACATCATTCTGCTGCTCGGCATTTTATCGTTTATCGGCACGATTGCCTTTGCTAAGTTTTTGGAGAAAGGAGAGATTATCGAAAATGATCGAAATCGTTAAATGGGCCGTCGCCGTTTGTATTCTGATGGGATCGCTGATCTGCCTGGTCGCGTCTTTCGGCACACTCAGGCTTCCTGATGTGTATACGCGCGCCCACGCCTCTTCAAAAGGCTCGACACTCGGCGTTAATTTGGTATTGCTCGGGGTGTTAGGCTACTTGTGGATGCTGACCGGAGAAATTTCTGTAAAAATACTGCTCGGCATCATTTTTATCCTGCTGACGGCGCCGGTCGGAGCGCACCTCATATGCAGGGCCGCGTACAATTCGGGAGCGGCGCTTGATAAAAGAAGCGTTCAGGATGATTACAAAGGGATCAGAAACTTTGTGATCAAACGTAAAGAAGATTCATATTTGTAAAAACAAACAGCCGGACGATTCAGGGTTCCGGCTGTTTGTTTATTTTGTTATAACAGCCAGCGTGCAGCGGGAAACACAGATCAGCCTTTCCCGTTCATCGAAAATGTTAATCCCGTACACAATGGTTGCCCTGCCTGTGTGAACGGGTTTCGCAATCGCCGTGACCGTCCCGCCCTCTTTCACGGATTTTAAATGATTGGCATTAATCTCAAGCCCGACACACGCCTGGTTCGACCGGTCGATAAAATGCTGGGCCCCGACACTTGCAACAGTCTCCGCCAGCGCTGCTGACGCGCCCCCATGCAGATATCCGAAAGGCTGCACCGTCCTCTTATCCACCGGCATCACCGCCACGCATCTCTCCGGTGTGTTTTCAGTGATTTCAATACCGAGTGCGCCGAGCAATGTATTGTTCAGATTCATAGGTCATTCTCCCTTCAAGATTTATAGTACGTTATCTGACTTGGCGATCAGCACCGCTTCAGTTCGGGAGCCGACATTCAGCTTGTTAAAAATGGATGTCAGGCTGTATTCAATTGACCGCTTGCTTAAGTGAAGTGCATCTGCGATTTCCTGATTGGTCAAACCTTTTTCGACCTCTTGGAGAATATGGCGCTCTCTCGGGGTTAACCGATCCTGCTCACTTTGAGGGGAAGAAGACGTTTTTGTTTTTTGCTGGGTCATCAGCTGTTTGAAATAGGAGAAATCAACTAAAATCTGTCCGTTGAGCACGTGATATATGTATTGCATGATTTTCTCTTTAGATTCGGTTTTGCTGATGGCGCCATGCAGGCCCGCGCGGATGGATTCTTCAAAATAATCTTCAACCTCATAGCCTGTGTAGACAATGATTTTACAGAGAGGATTCTCTTTTAAGATTTTCTTAGAAAGCTCTATGCCGCTGATGTCATCACCCAGATTTAAATCCATTAATATGAGATCGTAAGCTGAAAAATCATGCCGGAGAACGAATTGTTCACTGGCATCAGGACTGAGGCAATCGACAGAAAGATTCGTGTCCGTTTCCAGAATCGTCTTGGTGCCCTCCATGACAGCTGGATGATTATCAATCACTAGTATCTTTTTCATGGTTTCCTCCCTTTTACTCACTCATTTCCATTTTATTAAAAAGACTTGGCTTCTGCCAAGTCGATTTGGTGATAAATTGGTTACAATTCCATTTCAATATCTACTTTAAAACCGTTTCCTTCACTTGTGTCGATTTTCATCCGTCCGTCAAGCGCACGGACGCGCTCCTTAATACCCGAAAGACCCATGCTCATCGACTGGCCGCCGCCTTTTTCCTGATTGCAGCCGACACCGTCGTCTTCATAATGCAGAATCACTTTATTTTGAATGCTGATCAGCATAATCAGCACCTCATTCGCCTGTGAATGCTTCATGGCGTTCGAAAGAAATTCCTGAATAATGCGGTACAAATTCAGCTGCGTATCCAAATCCAGCGCCGCCGTAAACCGGCCCGTATTCAGACGGATATGAAACGGCGCACGCTCCTGCTGCTGCGCGGCAAGCTTGGATACCGCCTTGACCAGACCCAAATCATACAGCAGCTGAGGACGCAGCTCATGGCACGTCTCCCGGGTCATCAAAATGACATCCGACATCTGCTCATTCATCTGATGAAGCTTGTCCTGCACCTCTAACTGGCAAGGCTCTTCTTTCTTAAAATCGGCCAGAAACAGCTCACACTGGCGCTTCAAAGAAATCAAGTCCTGCAGCACTGAATCATGCAGATCACGGGCCAAATCCGAACGCTGCTTTTCCTCGATCGTAAACATCAGCTTTTTGAGCCAGACCGGGTTTGTCTCTTGTTTCTTTAAATCTTCGAGATGATTCATAAGTTCTTCGATTTTAAGCACATTCTCCATCGTAATACTGGTGTAGAATGATAAGGTTTTTAACCAAGAAATCTCATCCCAAGTTAGTTTCGGAGTATTCATAAATGATAAACACAGTACAATGTATGATTTAGTGCCCCGTTCCCCTATTTTCATTAAAAACCCTTTATCCACCTGAACTATCTTGCCAATTTCGCTTGTCGTTTCAGCTAATTGATGAGAATACGGCTCCCATAATTTTTTCTCATTATCATTAAAAAAATACCTTACATTTAAGTCTCCTTCTACCTCTAAAACACATACTTTACTAACCATCAAAACTTCAAGTAGAGTAGATTCAAGTTCAGTGAATACTTGCTTTAAGGATGAAGCTCCTTTAATTATTTGAGTAAACTTGAATATGCTGTCCTGATAATTATGTTTTTCAGAAAAACGCTTTAAACGGAAACGAAAATCTAAGATCTCTTTTGAATAAAACACAGCCAACATAATAATATATGTCAGCAAAGTTAGTTTAAACGTATAAAACTCTGAGTTTGGATCTTGTACAAGATCATAAATTGTAATAATAAGTAAAGTAGGAGTGACAGCTAAAAGACTATAATATTTCAACCGCCCAATAATAAAATCAATTTCATAGATTTTATTAGTCATAAATTGATAAACTAAAGAAAAAGGAATTAATAAAAGAAAAGGCGCAACTAAAAAAGAAGAAACATAATAGTCATTAAAAATGATGTAGGGTGCCACATACAAAAATACAAATGGTGAGAAAGCAAAAATATTAATTAAAAGAAAAGTCTTAAGAATATTTGCTTGCTCTGTTTTTTTGTACTTTATTAAACCTACAGTAATGAAAAATAAAGCTATTAAATAAAGGAGAGATATTGATACTAAATTAACTTTCCCCACTACTCCTCTTTCAAAGCAATGCCTAAAAAACTCTAGTATTATATTAATAACAGGGACTGTATATAAAGCAACAAAAACTTTCCCGTTAAAAATCTTGTATCCAAATTCTTTGATATATTGATAAATAAACAAGAGATAATTTACCGGTACGGATATTAAAGTTATGACATTGACGTATCGGCTTATTATATCTCCTTTTGATGAACCTCCCGCACTTACATATGCTATACCAGTAGTGAGTAAAAAGATGATCAATATAAAAGCTGAAACTGAATCTTGCTCCTTATTAATTTTTAAAATAAGGATAATACAACTAAGGCATACAAAGAAAAAAATAACAGGTATTAAATAAACAAATAAGTTGTCTTCACTTAATAAACTTAAATTTTTCAGATCAACTATTTCACCAGATCTTTCAACTGTCATAGACCTTACGTTTTTCAATGTATTTTGTTTTAAATCTTTTGGTTCAACGCTCTTATTCTGATTAATTTTAATTACAATGTCACCTTTTTTAACACCAGCATAATAAGCCATTGTGTAATCTGATACTTTGGTAATCTCTATTTGATTCTTATTATTAACATTTGCGGTGGCTCCTACAAATAAATTATTTACATTTATATAAGTTAAATAGAAAATATAAGACAAGCTGAGTAAAATTAATAAAATGGAATACGTATTTTTAGATAACTTCATATTTACCCCTGTTTCATGACGGTTTCCAATATATCTCGTCTTTTGAACTCATTGAGATTAATTGATCAAATCCAAGCAATACCCCTTTCACCTCTTCTTTATCTAAACCTATGATACTGACTTCTTCTCTTCTCAATTTTTGAACAATTTCGGGATTACGAACTAAATAATTTACTATTTCCTGCATTTTTATCCACCTTCTCATTCTCGCAAATTTTTTTAATTAAATAGTTTTTGTTCTCTAAAGTCAAATTTAAATTTTCGAGTCCATTTTTCACTTTCAAATTATATACATTAATCATAACTGACATATAATGGATAACACCAGATTCTAAGAGAAGCCGTTTTAACTCTGATTGTTGAAAGTTGTTGTTTAACAATTCTGTGGATACTGTGTTGAATTTTTTCTCTAAGAACTGAATTGCCAAATTTGTCTTTTTGAAAAAGGTTTCCGTATTATTCACATACATTATCTCAAATAAATCATTTTTTAATTGAGCTGCAACCCCTATATAGAAAGCATACTGCTCCACATCTGATTGATAACGTTTAGTTGCAAGTACAGCACCCAGCATACTTGCTAAAGCTGTCAAAGCCCCTGACTTTTTCTTAATCATTTCAATGCATTGATTTTCAGTTAAAGTATTATCAACCAAATCAATGTGTTGTCCTTCCATAGCTTGAACTGTATATTTTAGAGCTGTCTTGAGTAATAACCCTTCCGGATCTCGAGATGATATCACTTGGAGAGCTATTGTATAAATTAAGGTTGCAATATTTAAAGATACAGCCTGATCCATTTTCATCCATTCTGCATTTGGACGATCCTTATCTTGTATGTCATCAAAAATATCAGCCGCTAAGATAAGCAGTTCAATCCCTGCTCCTAAATCTAGTATTTCTTCAAAATCATTCCCTCCAAAAGCCAAATAATGATCTAAAGCTAACTCAGCAAATGGAAAGTTGTTTTTTGTATCAGCAAAATTCAAAACATGTTTACTTACTTCTTTATTCACATCATTTTTTTTGAGAATATGGTTTATTGTGTCCTTTACATCTTCTGCTTCTAGAGTTAATTTCTTAGCTATATGAATCCCTCACTTTATTTTACTAAACCCTTTTGTTCAAATACAGCATGTTTATTGTTTTTTAACAATCATATAATACTTTATCCATTAATTGTATAACAAATGCACAAAAAAAAGACTTGTTTCCAAGTCTTTTTAAGAAATTTTCATAGCATATGAGAATTTATCGAGCTGATCAATGCTTTTGTTAATGTTTCGTAATGAGTCGGTTGTTTCTCTGATATCATTTTCAAGTCGGAATAATAATTGCTTTACTTCTTCTAATTTGTTTTCCACCGTTTCCACACTCCTTTTTTTGAAAGATCAATGAATTGTGTATGGTGAACGAGTCCTAGGTATTTGATCTGTTACTAATAGTGTAAACGTTTTTGCGGGATTTTTCACCGAAAAGTATGTGTAAAAGTATCTGCGTGACACCGCAAACCGTGGTAATCCTATAGTCCCGAATGGAGCATTTAGCGAACAGGACTATATAACTACCAGAAAGGCAGACGTTTAGGATGAAGCAGACCAATCTGGCGGTTCTGCTGTTTTTTTAACGGTTTTCCGACAAACCGGCAAGGACTATAGTCCCTGCCGTCGCAATTTCAAAACAGAATGGGCGAACAGCGTCGCATAACCACCGACAAACACCGAAAAGACCGCAACCCCCGCATTGTGGTCTTTTTGCATGTCATAACTCGTTATCACGCCGCCTATACTCATGTATAACCAATGTTTTCTCAGGAAGGAGGCCGCCGTATGCATTATGTGTATCCATGCTGTCCTGTTTTCGCCGCGCCATACCGGCATCCTGCGCCCAGTGCCCCGGTTCACGCAGATATTTTGACAGCGTCCGCAAAAGAGGCTGCGGGCATGCTGGAGGAAGCGCGCCTGCTCCTTGCGCGGCTGTCGGCGTCAAAAGAGCTTGCGCGCCGTATCCTCACCGCAGCGCAATCATCTGACACCGCAGCGGTCAAGCGGCTCATTAAGCAGACCGGCATCAAAAATGACTTTGACGTGACGTATAATCCCGACGGCATCCGTGTCAGTCTGATCAGAGAGCAAAGCCGGTTTACCATCGCCCTCAGGTGGTCGGCTTAAAGCGGCTCAATCCACGATCAGCTGCCGGCACCATTCGATCGCCTGTAAGTAACATTCATACGCTTCTTCTTTGTTCAGTTCTTTTCCCCACTCGTCACAGTCCCAGTTGTTGCATTCAATGGCTTTGACGAACGCGAGCATCTTATAATAATCGTTTTCATAACCGAGCAGCGCCTGTCCGACTTCATCGATTAAAGGCAGTTCTTTGATGATATCCTCCAGCTCCCTGTGGAGAAGCGTATCGATGAGCGAAAACATGCCGATCAGCATGTAAGAAGAGGGCTGGGGCCTTCCGGTTCTTTTCGCCAGCAGTTCGCACAGTTTGGCCCTGATTAAGGAAATCTTAATGATTTCTTTTTGGCTTGAGTGGCTTTTCGCCGTTAAATCTCTGAATGAAAGAATGTAAATCAAGCGCTTAATCTCATTCAGCCCAAGCATCATGATGGCCTGCTGGATGCTGTCTATCTTTTTTTTCAGCCTTGTTTGCGATCCGTTTAAAAAACGCAGAATCTGATACGATAAGCTGACGTCCCGCTCTATGTATTCCGTCACGCGCTGTATATTGGGCTGGTCATTGTTTAATTCGCTTAAAAGCTGGTAGTAAGAATGAAAATGAAACGTCAGATCATTTCCGCTGATGACACGCGGTTCACTGAAAAAATATCCTTGAAACAGGTGAAAGCCGTCTATGGCCGCCTGTTTATAATCTTTTCTCGTCTCCACTTTCTCCGCTAAATAAATCAGACTTTTACAGCTGTACGTCTGAATGATTTTTTTGCGCTCCAGACGCGAGGATTGCAAAAAGTCGATTTTTAAAATATCAATATATTTCATCAGCTGTTCCACTAACTCTTCATTTTCCGGATTGATGGCGTAAAAATCATCAAGTGCTAATGTATATCCTAATTTCTTCAGCTGTCTGCATCTTGAGATGAGTGCCGGAGTGATCGGTATGTCCTCAAGAATTTCGATAATAAGCTGGTCAGGATCAAAGGAGGTAGGGAGATCTGAAAACATCAGGCTTTCTGTAAAATTCACAAAGCAGCGTTTCCCCTCAGTCAGCTTTTCGATTCCGATGTTGATAAAGCTGTTAATAATGAGATCCGTCGTAGCTTTATCTCCATCAGCGGCCGAATAACGGTTCTCTTCGCTCTCCCGGTAAAGAAGTTCATAAGCAACAACCTGTTCGTTTCTGTTGAAGATAGGCTGTCTCGCAACAAACACCTTCATTCATTTACCCCCTTAGATGCGGCCTTCGAACATAAGTATATCAAATAACTTGACGAAATTTGTCTAAATGTGAAAAATATTATCACAACAAAAAGGCCTTTCCAGAGAAAGGAAAGGCCGCTTTGTCTTCTATTCAAGTTCCCGTTTCAGCTCGCTTTTGATTTCATGAATCCGCTGCATCTTGTTGCTCCAGCAGTCTTCGCTTAAATCGACCGGATATTCTTCCGGCTTGCTGATCCGTTTGTATTCCTCCCACAGAAGTTTGAGGTTATCCTGCACGTATTGCTGGATGTCGGTAATTTCGGGATTATCATAGCATAAAACGCCGTTTTCAAAGATCGGCTCATGCAAGTCTTTCGCATAGAAATCAGTGACGAATTTGCTGACGAACGTGTGGACGGGATGGAACATTTTTAAGCGTTTCTGATCATTTACCCGCTCGTCATAAAGCGCGATATAATCACCTTCCGAGTGGTGATTCAGCTTGTTGATAATCCGGTATACTCTCTTTCTTCCCGGCGTTGTCACTTTTTCAGGGTTTGACGAAATTTTAATGGTGTCAGTCAGTTTGCCGTCCTCTTCAATGGCGACAAGCTTGTAAACCGCGCCGAGAGCCGGCTGATCGTATGCGGTAATCAGCTTCGTGCCGATGCCCCACGTATCGATTTTCGCTCCTTGGGATTTCAGATTTAATATTGTGTGCTCGTCAAGATCGCTTGAAGCAATGACCTTTGCGTCTGTGAAACCCGCTTCATCAAGCATTTCACGCGCTTTTTTTGACAGGTACGCCAAGTCCCCGCTGTCCAGGCGGATGCCGATGAAGTTGATCCGGTCGCCGAATTCCTTTGCGACTTTAATCGCATTCGGCATGCCTGAACGGATCGTATCGTACGTATCTACGAGAAACACGCAGTCTTTGTGGGTCTCCGCATATTTCTTAAATGCCGTATATTCATCGCGGTACGCTTGTACGAGCGCATGAGCGTGCGTGCCGGATACCGGTATATTAAAACGCTTTCCGGCTCTTACATTACTCGTCGCGCTGAAGCCGCCGATCAAAGCCGCTCTCGCTCCCCACATGGCCGCATCCATTTCATGGGCGCGCCGCGTTCCGAATTCGAGGGCGTCTTCGTCACCGACAACGCCTTTAATGCGGGCCGCTTTGGTGGCGATTAATGTTTGGTAATTCACAATGTTAAGCAGAGCCGTCTCAATCAGCTGGGCTTCGATCAGGGGCGCTTCGACCCGCATAATCGGTTCGTTGTTAAAAACGAGCTCGCCTTCTTTCATGCTGTAAAGAGATCCGGTAAAAGAAAGATCCCGTAAATACTCAATGAAATCATCAGCATAGTGCAATTCCGTTTTTAAATAATTCAGATCGCTGTCGGTAAATTTGAAGTTCTCCAAGTATTCGATTGCTTTTTCTAAGCCCGCAAATACCGCATAGCCGTTTTCAAAGGGAAGCTTTCTGAAAAAAAGCTCAAAAATCGCTTTTTTCTCATGAATGCCGTCTCTCCAGTACGTTTCGGCCATATTAATTTGATAAAGATCTGTATGTAAAGACAAACTGTCGTCTTTAAAACCATGCTCCACCAAAATTGTTTTCCCCTTCCTTACTCTGCCACTTGCGCTCCGATGCTGTTCTTAAAATGGGACAGGGCCCATTCATGCCCTTCCGGATTAAAGCTGGCCACAGCGTTTTGATGAATGACAATCTGAAAGCCCTTGTTGTAGGCGTCAACCGCCGTGTGAAGAACGCAGATGTCCGTGCACAGGCCCGCAAGATGCAGCTCAGTGATCTGCCGTTCCCGCAGTTTCAGCTCTAAATCCGTTCCCGCAAAAGCAGAATATCTCGTTTTTTCCATATAATTTACGTTTTTTGCGTGTTTATGTTTCTCATAAAGAGGCGATAGCCTTCCGTACAGCTCTTTGCCCTCCGTGCCGTTGATATTATGCGGAGGAAACAGGCGTGTCTCGGGATGAAAGTCATCGTCTGCATCATGCGAATCAACCGCAAAGACAACGTAATCACCGTTTTCTATAAATGCTTGCGTCAAACTGACAATCGTATCTTCAATCTGTCTCGCGGGTTCTCCGCAGGTTAATGCCCCGTTCTCTGCTGCAAAATCATTCGTATAATCAATGCATATAAATGCTTTTTTCATAGCCGGCCTCCCCGCCATTCATATGAAAACCATTATATCCTATCTCCACTTGTAAGTGAATTGGCATTGTAAAATGACAAACGGTGTTTTGCCCTTTTAAGATTTCAGGAGTGAGCGCTGAAAAATGTCATCCTGTACGTAAATGCCGTCAAGGTTCACGGCATAATCGGCGGCAAAAACCAGGCCGAGCGGCGTTTCGAATTGAAGATCCGATATGACGGAGCTTCGGACACCGGCAAGTGCGGCAAGCTTCATATATGGTGAATAAGCATGATACGGGAGCCTTCCGTTTATATAGAGCACCGCGTCTTTTCGGCTTTTCAGCGCCTGTTTCACTTCTTCATACGGCTGCTTTTGCAGCACCTGCCCCTTCGTCAGGGCAATGATGACTCTTTCACGCAGCGAGCCTAAAAATAAATGGCGTTCATCCGGTTTCGTCTGCAGAGGGCCGTACATCCCCTGCTGTAAATAAAGATCAACCGTTTTGTCGCTCATCGGCCTGTCCCTCCTCAGCTTGTTTTACAATTATCTCCCCGGACGGGACGCGGTAAACCGCTTCGTTACATTTCAGCCACCCAATGGGAGATCTTGCCGGCGAGCTCTCCGGCGGGTTCTTCTTCAATCAGCTTGCTGAATGATTGTAAAAGCCGCTGCGCCAGCGCCTTTTTCTCTTCCTCATAGGAAATGATCGTGCTCCACTCAAGTTCCGGAACGGCTACAAGGGTATGCTGTTCTTTTTTATTTTCATGCAGATATACATCACCGATCATTCCGGACTGCACGGTAATATTCGCTTTTCTGATTTTCATAAAAAATTCCCCTTTTATAAAGACTGATTCTATTATACTACAAAAAAGCGACAGCCTCCTAAAAGGAGGCTGTCACGCGTTAAACCAATCAGGTTCGTCAAACACATCGATGTCTTCAAAGCGCGTTGTGCTGAATTTATTAGTGACTTTGACAAAATCTCCGGAATGAAACGCCCCTGCCCCCGCGCCTGAGTGGTCAACGGCTTTGGGAGAAATGGCAAACACGTCACCGAAGCTCGCCGCAGCGTCTCCGGCTAAACTCATAATATAAATCGGTCCCACAATTGCAGGCATACCCACACCTCCGCTTTTCTTTACAGCATTTTATGCGCTGCATCGGGAGTTGTGCCCGTTTTTATTTCGGCTTGCGGCTGTCTTCGAGCTTTGACCGCTGACGAAGTTTGATAAGCCGGACGATATTTAAGACGAAAGCTTTTAAAACCGCGTAAACCGGCACGGCCAGAATCATTGCGAGAATGCCGCCGAAACTGCCCGCTCCGATAAGCAGAAGAATAATGGTGAGCGGGTGGGTATTGAGCCGTTTCCCGATGACAAGCGGAGAAAGCAGATTCCCGTCAAGCTGCTGGACGACAACGACAACAATAACGGCAAACAGCGCCTTAGCCGGCGAATCCATAAACGCGATAATCACCGCGGGCGCCGCCCCGAGAAACGGTCCCAGGTACGGAATGATATTGGTGACGGCGATCACCATCCCGAGAATTAACGCATACTGCAGGCCGATGATCCAATATCCGATAAAGCATGCCGTTCCGACAAAGAGACAAATCAGCAGCTGGCCTTGGAAATAGGCGGCCAATGTGACATATAAGTCATTAAATATTTTGCGACCTTCCGCCCGGTAGGAAGTAGGCAGGATTTTAACCGCCAAGAGCGGAAACCGCCGGCCGTCCTTCAGCATATAAAACAAAATGAACGGAACGGTGATCACGACAAGCGTGATATTCGTAACGACGCCGAACACGGCCGACAGGCTTGCCGTAATATTTTGCGGAAGGCTTTGTAAAAATCCCGTCAGAGACTGCTGGACTTTTTCTATCGACACATAATCCTGCGTCATCATCCACGTAAACCATTTGGAATGGGATAATTGCGCCGTCAAGACTTGAATCTGATGAATGTAATCAGGGAAATTGTTAATCAGCCCCGTGACCTGGGAAGCCACAATCGGTCCGATGGCGGTGAACATAAAGGCAATCAGGCCGATGAAAACGAGATAAATGAGCAGGATCGCCAATGTCCGGGGGATTTTTTTCTCAAGCAGGCGTACGATCGGATTAAAAATGAAAAACAAAATGCCCGAGATCAAAATCGGAAAAAACAGAGTGGTGATAAAACCGAAAAACGGCTGAAAAATAAACGAGACTTTCGTTGATACGTAAATAATGAGCAAAACGAGCAAAATTTGCAGCGTCCAAAAATGGACCTTTGATTTCAACAAGCGGTTTCCTCCTATTGTCATGTGAACTTGTACTGTGATTGTACCAAAAAAAGCCGCCGTGCATCTATGTATCTCAAAAAAGAAGACGCACCGGGGTTCTATAGGGCCGCCTCCGGTTTGCGCCTTATTCGTGCTGTTACACGCGTTCGGTATAATCAGGCATGACGGAAACCACATGGCGGTTTCTGATATAAAATACACGGTCATGCGTTTCTTCAATGGCGATGTGATCCGGAGTGGCATCAATCAGCCGTCCTCTGACAATGCGTCTGACGGTTTGAATGATAAACCTTGAGCCGATAAGTTTATGGATGGTCTGATAAACGTAAGGGTCCACTAACGAGACGATTTGCGGGCTTCCTTGATGGGCCATTTTCGCTGATCCCCTTTACTATGTTTTCCTTCAGCATATGCAGCGGACAAAGGCTTTGACACAGTACGTCTATCGGAGCGGAAAAGGTGTTAGTGAGCATGCGGAGTTATGTAAGCGGAAAAGGCCGCATGAGTGGCCTAGACTGAGCTTCTTAAGGGATATTGGGCTTGGTCAATTAACTGATCAAGCTTTTGGATTTGTTTGAGCGCGGCCGTGTGATCCATTTGGCGGTAATGGTGATGTCCGCCGGGTTCTTCATCGAGTTCATCCGCTTGTTTCACGATTTGCTGGAGCGTATTCTTGTCCAGTTCGCCTTCAGGCAGATAGGAATCGGTGTGAAGCAGAATCGCCAGCGCAATGTCCTTCGCCG
Source organism: Bacillus sp. JNUCC-22 (assembly GCF_018861275.1). NCBI lineage: Bacteria > Bacillati > Bacillota > Bacilli > Caryophanales > Bacillaceae > Bacillus > Bacillus sp. JNUCC-22. The sequence goes on from NZ_CP076408.1 coordinate 2,998,949, forward strand.
CTTTCGGTTCTTCACCGAGCCGGATGAGCAGCTTATGCGCCCGTTCCGCGCCTTTAATGGCATGGATATCGTTTCTTCTGTACTTTTCATAATCCCATTTGCCGTCTGTGTACCATTCATAATGGCCGACGTCATGCAGTAAAGCCGCTTTCGCCGCAAGGTCCGGGCTGACACCTGCTTTTACGGCAAGACGGTATGCATGAAACGCGCAGGCGATCGCATGGGCGACACCGGAACGCTGTAAATACTTTTGTGCGATTGGATGGGTGAAGACATCCATTAACGTTACATTTCTCATGGAAACCCCTCCTTAATATATTTTTAGAATCCTAACATAAATCGAGAAGAAACTCAATTCATCTGATACATTTCTTATACCCCTTATACGTTGTTTCATTCATCATATGGCGCCGGACCCCGAAGTGATTGTACAAACAAAAAAGAGCAGCGTAAAAGCTGCTCTACAAAAATTCTTTAATATCGTATATCCGTCCGTTTTCCGGCTCGCCCGCGATCAGTGAGTGAATGACGCCGGCGATGTATTCTGGGCTTCTGAGGTTTTTCGTTTCTTTCAGATTGCGGAACCGCTCGATGTCATGGAAATCTTCTTTTGACGAAGAACGGATGACGGCCTGCATGTCTGTATCCATCACTCCCGGCGAGAATGAGATCATGCGGACCGGCAGCTCTTCATCTTCCTGTTCAAACCCAAATGTTCTCGTAAACATATCAAGCCCCGCTTTTGAGCTGCAATACGCGCTCCAGCCTTTATAAGGATTTTTCGCCGCGCCCGATGTGATGTTGACAATTGTTTTGCTGCCGCTGAACGCTTCGAAACGCTTTGTAAACATTTGGCTGAGCAAAACGGGCGCCGTCAGATTAAGGGTGTAATGGCGGTTTAATTCTTCGGCGGAAGCCTCTTTCGCCCGCTTGATCGGTTCCACCATGCCGGCATTGTTGATCAGTGTGACCGCAGAGTACCCCTTCTCCTCTGCTTGATCAAGAATCGCCTTCATCTGCCGCCCGGTATCTGCCAGATCGGTTAAATCAACACTGTATTCTGTCAGCCCCTCGCGCTTTTCCCCGCTTATCGTTCTTGAAAGCGCGGCGACTTCGGCTCCTTCTTGAAGCGCCTGTTCCGTAAGCGCCCGGCCCAAGCCCTTTGACGCGCCTGTTATAAGAAAAAACTGCATGAAACTCCTCCTTTTTTTCTTATTTTACGGGCTGTCTTCCCGCAAACACAAGCGATTCGTTTACCGCTTTGCCTTTTCCTGCGCCGTGACTTTCGGGATCAGATAGATCATCGCCGCAATCCCGAGGAGGATCAAGACGGCATAAATGACAGGAAGCAGATAAGAAGTCTTTTTCTCTTCCGTTTCCATATCTGCCGAGGTACGCCGCACCGCAGGCTCGGCAAATGTGATACCCAGTTTTTTCGATTGCGCTTTGATCGTATTCGGCTCCGTGTCTGACGATGTAAACAACTTTGATATCAGTTTGTCATCCGGGTTTTCGGCCGGCTGATCAAAGGTAATATCCTTCTGTTCTTTCGGAAGCGCCGTTTTTTCCTCGGAGTAGGCATCGTCGTGCAGGTAATCCGTACGAATTTCAATGTCTTTCTTTTCATATTCATTCGGCTTGACATCAGTATTTTCCTCATTCGCGGCTGCGGCTTGGGGAAGGAAAAGGAAAAAGGAGAGAGCAAACAGCAGCAATCCTTTTTCCATGAACGTGTTACGCCTCATAAGACTGATCACTTTCCTCCGTTTTTTCCGCAAACAGCCGAATGACGAGCGGAAGCGCCGCCGCAATCAGCGTAATAATCGCAAGAACCGTTACCCCCATCGCAAACAGATGGCCCGTTCCGTATTGAATATCGATATAGACTTTCGAAACCGGACTGTCAAAGGTGAAGTTCGGCATAATCAGGTCGATCAAAGGCGCCATATAAAAGAGAATGAGCGCTGATGATGCGATCCATCCGGTAATCGAACCGAAGACAAAGGCTGCCCGGATAAAAGCTGAACTCGCCGCAAGCAAGAGAATCGTAAAGACTGACCATTTAATCGTCTGATCGTCCGGAAGCGAGTAGATATTCAGACCGAACAGACTGATCATCAATCCGACCATAATGTTTAAAATCCCAAAGAGCGCGCCTTTGACAAGAAGCGGCGCCTGCTGATAATACGAGCTGAAATAGCCGATCAGAAGACTGCTGATCAGGACGATCACCAAAATGACGACCGGCGGAACATTCTGAACCCGGTCTTCCGGCACCTCTCCGCTGATTTTAAGCGGGTTGGCGAGATAATCGTAAACGTAGCCGTTTTCCTGTCCGTCAACGAGCGCGTTCCCTAAAATGCCGTACACGTCATTTCTGATCAATTTCGTGGAATCGACGTTTTTGCCCCAGTTGCTGTTCAGGGTGTCCGCTTTATGCTGGACGTCATTTACGCTTTGCTGCATATTGTCGGTATAGCTGATGATGCCGGACTGGCGTTCTGACAGATGGCCCATCGTGTCAGACATTTGCAGGACTTCGCGGCCGACGGTATCCTGAGCGCCGAGCGCCATCGTTCCGGTTAATCCGTCTCCGCTGAACGCGGCCGCTTCCTGCACGGCGCCTTCAGCCAGCTGATCGGATGCTTTCGCCGCGCTGTCTGAAATGCTGGCGAGCTCATCGAGCACTCCGGCTTGTTCATCTCTGATATAGGTACTGTAGTTATCCGAGAATTCGGTCATGCCTTTAATGAAATTGCTGATGTCTTCATCTGTCTGCATCTTGTTGTTTTTCAGGTTTTCCCAGCTTGCCGTTTCCACCGGTTTGATGGCGAGAACGGTTTGAACTTCGCCTTGCTGGGCTTTCAGCACCCTGTTTTTCACATCAGGCAGCGAGCCCGCGTCAAGAGAGTGATAAAGTGTCGCCTCATACAGGGATAAATCATTATAGTAACTCATTAAATCGGATATTTCTTTTGTATTGATGTCAGCGGCAAATATCTGTTCAAGAGCAGATTTGCGGCCGCTATCCAATGACGGGTAGTTCAGAATGTTCTGTTCTGTTCTTACAATCATTCTGTAAACGGTATTGAAGTCTTGTTCTCTCTTTTCTACTGTTTTTTCAAGATCTTCCTGTAATTTCTCCGCCCGTTTTTCAACTTTGGCAATCTGCTTTTTAAGGCCTTGGATTTCTTCATCAAGAGCATCAAGACGTTTTTTCAGTTCTTCATTATGAGTCTGCTGTTTCTCTTCCAGCTCTTTTTCAATTTGCTGAATCCGCTCTGCGGCTTGGTTCAGCCTTTCTTTCGCCTCAGATATGTCCGTGCCGCCGTCCTCTTCAGAATCGTTTGGATCGTCCGCCGGCTCATCAGCAGGCGGAGTGACGTTTTTAGCGGCTGTCGCGGTCTGGACGGTTTTTGGCTCCTGATCGCCTGTGTTATCGGAAGCAGGCAGCTCTTCTTTTGTGCCGTCTTCCGTTTTTCCGTCTTCTCCGGGATTCGTTCCGTTATTCGGATCGGTATCGCCGGAGTTTTCACCGTCATCGCCTTGGCCCGGTTTTTCAGGGGCCGGATTTTCTTTTTCCGGTTCTTTTAATCCGTCAGAAATGTGATTGATTTCAGCGGAGATGCGTTTTAACTCGTCACGCTGATCGTCAAGGTCAATTTTCAGATCGCCGGGTTTTTCTTCTTCCGGTTTTTCTTCTTCTTTCGGTTCATCCGAGCCGTCATCACCCGGGTCCTTTTCCGGAACGGTTAATGCCGGCCGATCCCTTTTCATAAGGGTTTGGATGCTGTTCAATGTTTCAAATCTTGCTTGAGCTTTATATTGCGTCAAATAATTGTCCAGTAAATTGGATTGAATATTCGCCATCCCGTGTTCCTGATCAGGAACCTGCGCTTCTCTCACCTGTTGGGCGGCAAAAAGAGCCGATCCCGTCTGGTCAAGCTGTGTCTGCGCCCGGTTTATGCCTGAAGACAGCCCGCTCATCATCGTGCTGAACTGGTTGGCGGCCTGCTGTGCTTTAATGGCATTCAGCCCGGTTGTGATTTGCTTTTGATTTTGTTCCTGCGCGGCCATCAGCAGTTTTTTCTGATTTTCTTGATATTGTTTATAGCGCTCGACCGTATCGGCAAAGTCTTTGAGCGTGGTTTTGGCTTCATCTGCCGAGGTCAATTTTTCTTTTGCATCGCCCTGCGCTTCATTCATTGATTTTTTCAGTTCGTCAATCAGGTCTTTTTGCCGCTTGATTTCACCTGCCAAGTCATTGGAGCTCGGCTTGTAAAAGTTGTACATGACGTTTTGAAACTCTGATTCTTTATTGACGATCTTGTCAAAATCGCCTCGGACATTGTTCACTTTTTGTGAGACGAAATTCCAATATAATGCCGACATTTTTTTATTCATTGATTTTTGGGCGTCTTCTAGCTCACGCTGCACCTTTTCTTTGTTGACGGCGTTCAGGTTGCTTTGAATATTGAATGTCAGCGTGGCTTTTTGCGGACGCTCCTTGTCATAGCTTAAGATATCTTTTGAAAAATCGGATGGAATGTAAACGACGGCGTCATACTTCTTAGCCGCCAGACCGTTTTCAGCCGCGCTCCTGTTGACAACCGTCCATGAATAATCCGGACGGCCGCCGAGAGCGGCCGCTACTTCTTTACCGAAATGGACGGATTCCTCTTCCTCATTTTCATCTGTTTGTAAGCCCATGTCTTCATTCACGACTGCGATTTGGCGGGTGGCGTTAATTTTTTGTTTTCCCGGGTCATCGCCGATAAACCGGAAAAACAGCACCGGCAGCAGCAGAATGATGACGACCGCGGCTATTAATTTGATCAGGCTTTTTCGTTGTTCAGTCATCTGACGGCCTCCCTTTCCGCTGAACATAAAGGTATTTGGATTTTTTGCTCCTTCCCGTTTTCAACCAAATAGCCGAAGCCCGGCTGAATGTCCGGTTCCTGCCTTTGGTAAGGCAGCGGAATGACATTTTGTTCGGATTTTTTCACAAGCAGCATCGCGTGGCGGATCTGTTTCATTTCCGTCGTTAAGGAATCATAGCCTTTTGAGAATTCGCTGTGATTGCCCGCCGGGATAAAACTGAAGCCCACATGCGCGTAAGATTTCATAAACATCGCCAGTTTGTCCTGAATGGCGGTGTCGATCGTCTGCTGGAATCTTGTAATGCCGTCGGCCATTAACACGACCGGAGAGAAACTGAGTTTGTGCACATCGCCATTTTTGACGGCCTGCGCATACTGAGCTTCGCGCTCCGTGAAAATAGCTTCTGCCGTTTCGATCCACTGCCGGACGTCTTCTTTTGTGTCCAGATAGCTGACCTTTGTTTCCTGCGCATACTGCGACAGTCCGCGGTCAATCGAGTCAAACAGCCCGACCCGTTCCGTACCTTCACGCAGCAGGTGATTCAGCATGACTTTCAGGATATTTGTTTTTCCACGCTGTGTCTGGCCTAAGATAAGGCAATGCTTATTTTTGCCCAGATCAAAGTACACAGGGCTGACCTTTTCCTCATGAAGCCCGACAGGAATGCGGAACGGTTCTTGATCCGGGCCGAGACGGAGTGAAAATTCGCCGGCCGTCAGCCTATCCGGAAGCATCGGAATCGGGTCTGGGCCGGCTGTTCCGGCGTGGCGCTCAGCTAATGCTTTGACATCGGCTTTCAGCGCCTGGAACATCACGAGGTCATTTTCCGCTTCAGCCGGAAGAAACATTTGCGCGAAATACAGTTCTTCTTTTTGGATCATCACGCGGCCCGGGATCGGTTCGAGACTGAACGGCGGACGCCCGTAAATGGAGTATCCTTCTGACTGATCCATTAAATAATGGACGACTTTCGTTTTTATGTTGTTTAACAGCGACTGGCGGACGGCGTTTACCCTCGTTGCAGTCAGCAGGAAGTAAATGCCTAAGCTTTGCCCGTCGCGTGAAATCTGGATAAATTCCGTTTCTAATTCATGCATTTCATCTTTGACGATGTCGAAATTGTCAATTGTGATAAATATAAACGGCAGCTCTTCTTCACTGAGCGAATTGTACATTTTGATATGGCTGACTTCTTTTTCTCTGAACAGCCGTTTCCGCCGCTCGATTTCTTCCTTGATGCGGATCATGAATTTTTCGATCTTTCTCATTTGATCCATTAAGAAATAGTCTGCGGTGTGCGGAAGCTTTGCCAATGGCAGAAGCGTGCCGTTTCCGAAATCAAAGATGTACATATGAAGCTCTTCCGGCGTGTATCCTTCCGCGAAGTTCATCAGGAAGGTGATGGCAGCCACTGACTTGCCGTAGCCGGATGAGCCGAAAATGCCAATGTTGCCGTCATCCATCATCGTATAAGCGAGAGGCGCCTGTCTTTGCTGATCAGGCTCATCAACGCAGGCGATGAAGAACCGGTCTTTTTCCTGCGCAGGGTAAAGCGTGCGCGGGATACGTTCGGCAAGCGGCGGAAGCCACGGGCTCGGCAGCTTTTCAATGCCCATTTCATTTTGAATCCGCTCGATTTCTTCGACTACGGCTTCTATTTCTGCCGGGGCGTCTTTTTTCGCCGCATCATCCGCGTCCACCTCAGACAGCGGAATTAAGCCGGTGTCGGTAACGATGGCAATGTCATCCTCGGTGCCGTATACATCTTCCATGTAAGGGGCGCCGCTCCAGGCAGACTGGAACTGCTCATACACTTCGTTATTTCCGACTTGCAAGTAGCCGCGTCCGGTGACCGTAATATTCGCCGCATCACTGTTTTTCAGGATTTCTTTACTGTCACTTGCATCCTGCACTTTCAGCGCGACCTTAAAGCGTGAGTTGCTCCATATTTGGTCGTCAATGATGCCGCCCGGCTTTTGCGTGGCGAGAATTAAATGCACACCAAGGCTCCGTCCGATGCGGGCCGCGCTGACAAGCTCCCTGATAAAGTCAGGCTCTTCGCTTTTCAGCTCGGCGAATTCATCTGAAATCAAAAACAGGTGCGGCATCGGAATATCCGTTTCTCCCTGTTTATACAGCTTTGTATAGTCATTGATGTGATTGACGCGATATTGATCGAACAGCCGCTGCCGTTTTTTCAGTTCGCTTTTAATGGATGCAAGCGCCCTGATACTGAAGTTTCTGCTTCCTTCAATATTCGTGATGGTCCCGAGAAGGTGCGGCATCTTGCGGAACGGCTGCGCCATTCCTCCGCCCTTATAGTCAATCAGCAAAAACGCCGCTTCATGCGGGTGGAAATGAACGGCCAATGACAGGATGTACGTTTGCAGAAATTCACTTTTCCCGGAGCCGGTCGTTCCCGCCAGCAATCCGTGCGGCCCGTGCGCTTTTTCATGCAGGTTTAAATAGACGATGTCGTCTTTTCCTTTATAGCCGATCGGAACAGCCAGCGATTTTGCAGACTCACTTGTCTCCCACTTCTGCCTGATGCCGATTTCTTTTACTTCCTTCGCATGAAACAGCTCCAGAAATGAGACCGTTTCAGGAATGGAATTCGTCATTCCGACCTGATGGTGCAATGTCCGAAGCGTCCGGGAAAACCGCTCGTTGTTTGTCCGTTCGTGCCTGTCCAGCTTAAACGGGATCTGCACCGCTTTTTTCTGCTGAATGAGAATGTCTCCCTCATCTTCATTAATGTAGCGGACGAGGGTGTGAATGTTTTCCGCCAGGCTTTCCTTCGTTTCAGCGGCGATGATTGCCGAGATGCCGAGATGCTCATGCCGGCCTTCGATGTATTCTAAAATGACGTGCTCTGCGATCAGCTGCTGATTTGTGATGACAAAGACAAAATGCGGCTGGAAGATCTTTTTTTCTTTATCTTCTTCCAAATCCCGCTCCCGCAGCAGCTCGTAAATGGACGATAACAATTGATCGCGGGTCTGTTCATTGTAAATAAATCCTTTCGCATACATATGAGGCAGCTGAAATTGCGGCAGCCACTTCATCCATTCCCATTCCTTATATTCGTCCTCATGAAAGATAAAGACAAATCGCAGGTCATGGTAGCTGTTGAAGAACGCGAGCTGGCCGATCAGCTGATGAATTTCATTTTTGACGATCTGAGGTTTCCCGACAAGCCCCATCGGCCCTTCTTGTAAATCAACGGTCACGGGCGCATGGCGGATATCTTTATACACACGCTGCATGTGCTGCGACTGCTCCATCAAGTCATCCACATCACGGTTCGCAAGGTCTCCGCCGCTCATTGAAATCTCGTAGCTTGCCGGGACCGTGCCCGTTCCGAGCCGAAGCATCAGAAAATCCCTGCTTTCCAGCGATTTCTCCCAAATGCGGCCGCTGATTTCAGAAGTTAAATATTTCATTTTTTCAAACGGGGGAAAATGATGCGTCAGCACTTGCTGCTGTTTTTCCGACAGCGTCTGAAGCTCTTTCCGCTTGCTTTCTAAATACTGCTTGTACACACGCTCCCGTTTTTCCTCCCGTTTTTTCCGCTGGTTTTTTTCACGGAAATACTGCACGGTGGACGTAATGAGAGTCATCATAAACATCGCCAAAGAGACAAGGATGAATATGCCCCTCGGCTGTATAATGGCGACAACCCCCATTACAATCAGCATGACCAAAGGAGGCAGAATGACGAGCCACAGCCCCCGGTTATTCTGTTCGCTTTCCTGCGAGGGAAAGCTGAATGAAACGCGGTCTTCTGGAAGATCGTAGACCATGCGCGGCGTTCTTCGATATTGCGGGTATTTCTTTTTCAATTCGGTGCTTGGTTTTACCGTTTTGGTTAAACCGGTTTGAAGCTTTTCGTGATGAACGATTTCTAAAAGGTCGTCCTCCGTCAGCCTCACACGCAGAAAATTCCACAGCAGCTCATCTCCCGTCCGGAGCCTTTCGGGAGCTTCTGCAAGTATTCCGTTCACATAAACGTCCTGGCCATCAGGGACGACAGACCAGCATCCTCCCGACTTTCGCAGATAAAAAGCCCCTGTTTGAGCGGAGGACGGCTCTTTGTATATATCCGCTTCCTCTGTTTCTGATGAGAAAACGATCTCATCCTTCCCGCCGATAAAATAAACGGAGGATTCTTCTTTGTCAGGGGTGAGCAGAAGCCGCATCGTCTCTTCTTCAATCCGGCAGGGCATTTCATTTCCTATTGTCAATTCGCCGGCACAGTTATTTCCCAGGAAAACATCATAACGATCTGTTTCTTTTCGATAAAGGGTTGCGGCGTTTTGCCGTAACGGAAGTGTGCCGACCGTGATTGTATCTTTCATATCCGGACCGATCGTAATCGGCTGAGACGGCGGGAGTTCAGACAGCTGAATCTTTTGTACGTGCTCTCGGTAAAAGACCCATAACAGACTCATATGGCGAACCTCCTGACAGCCTGATCGTTACCTGCGGCCATTTGATGTGTGCTGTTATTTTTTCTCATCTTTTTTCTCATCTTTCTTGTCGTTCTCTTTGTTATCTTTCGCTTTGTCTTGTTTGCTTTCATCCTGTCCGGCGGAAGCTTCGGCGGTGTCACCGTTTTCCTCCGCTTCTTTATGCTGCTCCTCCGCCTCTTTTTTCGCCTTCGCAAGCTCGCTTTCCACGGCGTCCAGTTCTTTCTGCTTTTCGTCGTCTTTCATACTGTCATCCGCTAATAATTGCTGTTTATATTTTGTAAGTCCGAGCCAGATGTACGGGTTGTACTCAAGATTGCGGCCGATTTTGATGGCTTCTTCATTTTCCCCTCTGCCGATATCAATCCAATAAAGGAAATGCTTCGGGTCTGATTGCAGCGTGACCAGATTCCCGATGTTTTTCCGCTGCTCTTCCCTCAGATTTTCAACTGCCACATAAGAGGAAGCAAGCTCGTACTGGACAGATTCCGGGAGGCTTTCCGCATCGTATTTGGCGAGTGTGTCAATGACTTTGCTGTACTGCTGATTTAAAAAATAGCGGTTGCTTTCCGTAATTGCCTCTTGCTTTGGCTGGGCGAAAAACAGAACGTATAAGGAGTAAAGAAGTGTCGGCACAAGGAGGACGGCAAGCGCCAGACCGGCGTATCTTTGGATTTTCCATTTCTTTTTCGGCAGTTTTATGTATGTCTTGTCCCTTTCTTCGAGGGAATCAATTGCGGTTTGAATGGTTTCTTCCAGTTCTTCAATCGTCTCCGCCTCTAGCACGCTTTTCACCTCAGGAGAGAAGTGAAGCGTCTCCTTGTACTTCAAATATTCATCGAAGGTGTACGCCCCGTCAGCTGCAAGCGCCGCACAGGCTTTGAGCTCTTTTAACACCCTTTCTCTATCTTCCTCATAAGGCGGAAGGCTCTCCTTTACGCCGTAATGAAGAAAGTAAGGCGTCAGCGCTTTATCAAACACGATATTTTCAGGGGCGGCAATCAGATTGAGACGTTTCAGCTTATGCTGTTTCACGGCTTGGACGAGACGGTAGGCAAATTGCCACCTGCTTTTTTTATCTTTTCCTTTTATATAGCGGAAAGCCTGATAAGAAGAAGGAGGTTTGATTGTGATGGTTACTTCGTCTTCTGAAACTGAGACCTCTTTTTGAAAAAAAGGATCAGCATCTTTAATCACGTTTGCTTCCAGCCCGTCAAGAAGCTTGATTTTTTCCCGCTGGAAGGTGAACGTGAAGCCTGATTCGGTTTCTTCCCGGACGGCGTCTAATTCTGTTTCTAAATAAGATCTGTTATGACCTGTCATTCCACCATGTCCTTTCATAAAATTTCAAGGCGGTCTCCGTTCGTAATGCCGCAGTCAGATAGCTTTTGTTCTCCGGAAAAAACCGCTTCTTTATTGACCACTCTGATCCAATAGCCTTCACGCGGCGGAACGGATACATGCTGAGCCTGCCGGGCAATATCAATGGCTTTTTTCACAGAATGGTAATCTGACAATCTGAGATCGAAGACGCTGCCGTTATAATGTGTTAAATCTATTGTAATATCGATATACATATTCATATCACCCTTACATAGAAAGAGCGCCGTCTTCTTGATTGAATCAGGCGCTCCGTTTCTTCATTCATCTTATTATCCGCGAATTTGGTTAGCGATATCTTGGTCAGTAGACTCAAGCGTATTTGCCGTTTGATCGAGCTGATGATTCACATCTTGAAGCAATTCAGACATTTTAATAAATGAAGGTTTCAGCTGCTCATATTGATCTGCAAATGCTTCACTTGAAGCACCTTCCCACATGCCTTTCAAATCAGAAATCATGCGGTTCAGGCGGTCAACCTGATTCATGACTTCCTGACTTTCAACGCCATATTGCTTAGCCATCGCTCTTAGCTCTTCGGGTGTGACACGAATTAATCCAGACATATTCCTTATACCCTCCTGTGTCATCAGCCTAAATATGGGCTAATTCACTTATTTTTTGAACGTCATTATTATAAAAACAACCATTCGGCACAGTCAAACAAATCTGTTTTAATTTTACAAAATGAGTCTTATGATATATTGGATTTTTCGTTATATTTACACATTTTGTAAATGTAATAGTATGATTTTCTTATTATTTTCGTTTTCATCGAATGATCTTATTGTCCTAGTCCATTTCCCTGCAAAGATGCCTTTCAGTCTGAAAAGCAAGATGGTAAGATCAAGATATGAAGCTATGAAAAAGTAGGGATACAGATGACCAATCCAAAGGATCCATTTAAGTACAGTTTCGACAGGCTTGAAGATGTTGCCGACCATATCAGTGAAGTTCTTCAATGCCCCATTACAATAGAAGACGTTAATCATAAACTGCTTGCATACAGCACGCACAGCGATTGTACAGATCCGGCCCGGACGTCGACGATTATCGGGCGGAGGGTGCCGGAAAAAGTCATCAACAAACTCTGGAAAGACGGAACCATTCCGGCCCTTTTAAAAACGGACCAGCCGATCAAAGTGAAAGAAATTGACGAGGTGGGCCTGAGCAACCGCGTGGCGATTTCCATCTGGAAAAACAGTCAGGTTCTCGGATTTATTTGGGCGCTTGAGATCAAAAAAAAGCTCAATGACGAAGATCTGAAGACACTTCAGCTGGCAGCCAAAGCGGTGCGGAACAAGCTTTTGCACCTGCAGATCCGCAAAACGAAAATCGAAGAGCGGGGCCAGGAGTTTTTTTGGAAAATGCTGACCGGCCATATTTATCAGGAAGCCGAAATGGCCGAAGGGTTTCATAAGCTCGGGATGGCGCTGCCGTCCGTGTTCAGCGTCATGATCATCCGTTTACATGATGAGCTGACTGAAAAGACGGAACAGCAGCTGCAATATTTGCAGGAAACGACACAGCAGATTCATGTCATGCTGGCGACTGTTGATTCAAATGAATTAATCTTATTAGCCGCGCCGAAAACCGATCAGCCTTTTAAAGATGTAAAGCACTTCGCCCTTCATATTCAAAAACAGCTGAAGGAACGATATAAAATTGAGGATGCGTCGATTGCGGTCGGCGGTATTTACGAATCGATTTCTTATGTTTACCGCTCCTATCAGGAAGCGCTTTCCGTATTAAAAGCGAAAGAGCGGTTTGTGAGAGAAACCAAACACCTTTTCAGCTTTTCGGAACTCGGCATTTATCAGTACCTGGATGTGTTGGATGAAAAACGCAAGCACAGCGGCTATATGAACTATTCCCTCTCAAAGCTTGAGCAGTATGACAGGGAGCACCAAGCCGATATGGTAAAAACGCTCGAACATTTTATTGATGCCGACAGCAACGTCAACACCGCCGCTAAAGCGCTTAACATCCATGTCAATACATTGAATTACAGGCTGAAAAGAATCAGCCAGATCGCAGAAATCGACTTAAAAAATGTGAATGAAAAGTTTACGATTTACCTTGATATCAAACTTCGCAGCATGGGTTCGTGAAATTTCACAAATCCGTGTTTTTTTATTTTCTGTTTCAAACAAAGAATTTTCGCAAAAATCGCGCTACACTTGAAGCATCACACAAACATTGGGGGAAACAGACATGATTATCGGGGTTCCAAAGGAAATCAAAAACAATGAAAATCGAGTGGCATTAACACCTGGAGGCGTTTCACAGCTTATCGGAAACGGCCATCGGGTTCTTGTGGAATCCGGAGCGGGACTCGGAAGCGGCTTTACAAATGAAGATTATGTATCAGCAGGGGCGGAAATTCTGGAGGACAGAAAGCAAGTATGGGATGCGGAAATGGTCATGAAGGTAAAAGAACCGCTGGCTGAAGAGTATGCGTATTTCCGTCAAGGTCTGGTCTTATTCACTTACCTTCATTTAGCTGCAGAGCCGGAATTAGCTAAAGCGCTTACAGAAAAAGGCGTGACAGCTATCGCGTACGAAACGGTAACGGACGGACGTTCCCTTCCGCTGCTTACGCCGATGTCCGAAGTGGCCGGCAGAATGGCCGCGCAAATCGGGGCTCAGTTTCTTGAAAAACCAAAGGGCGGAAAAGGAATTTTATTAGCCGGCGTACCGGGTGTATCCCGCGGAAAAGTCACGATCATCGGAGGGGGCGGCGTCGGAACAAATGCCGCGAAAATGGCTGTCGGACTCGGTGCCGATGTGACAATGATCGATTTGAACGCAGACCGCCTGCGTCAGCTTGATGATATTTTCGGGCATCAGATTAAAACCTTGATGTCAAACCCTGTAAATATTGCAGATTCCGTCGCGGAAGCGGATCTTCTGATCTGCGCCGTGCTCATCCCGGGAGCCAAAGCGCCGACTCTCGTTACGGAAGAGATGGTTAAACAAATGAAACCGGGTTCCGTCATTGTTGATGTTGCCATCGATCAGGGCGGCATTGTGGAAACCGTTGATCATATTACAACCCACGATAATCCGACTTACGAAAAACACGGCGTCGTTCACTACGCTGTCGCCAATATGCCGGGCGCCGTACCGCGTACGTCTACGCTCGCATTAACGAATGTAACCGTTCCTTACGCGCTTCAAATCGCCAATAAAGGCGCGGCACAAGCCATTGCAGACAGCCCTGCGCTTAAAGCGGGCTTAAATACGGCTAACGGACATGTCACGTATGAAGCGGTAGCCAAAGACTTAGGCTATGACTACGTGCCTGCTGAAAAAGCAATGCAAGGTTCGGCTGCAAAAGCTTAATAGATATGAAGAGGACAGCCTGATCAGCGGGCTGTCCTTTTTTTCTTTCTCATAAAAGGAAAAACGGCCCCCTGTCTCGAATATCAATTCATATCCCGAAAGAAAAAGGAGGATTCATATGGCTGTTCAGCACTATGGTGTATTAAAAGGCACTGTGTCAGATATGAAAAGGGAAACAGATGATGATTCTCCGCATTTTCAAGTCGAGGTGCTAGGCGAGCCTGATACGCGCTATCGCTGTGCGATCAATGTCATGTCAAGTTCAAAAGAATCAGAGGTTCTGTATGAGGCACGAGATCATTTTGATGCAAGCGCGATCACCCTGCTGCCCAACATTCCGTATGGATATACCCCAATTGATGAAACCAGCCGTGAGCTGGCGCTGGATTATGTCCGCGGCGGATTGTTTGATCCCCGGAACATGGTGCCCCTCCCGCATGAAGTCACCGGTCCGGATAATGACTTAAATGACTTTATTGAGACGTACATGCAAAAAGCCAAATCAGAAAAAGCCACCGTCTATATTTACGGCTCTAAATTCGGGCCGGAGCCGGGCGCTGATAAGATTTTCGGGTTCAAGCCGACAAACGGCATGCATAATATTCATATGAATCAGGGAAACCCAATTGATACACGCTGGAAGAAGGATAACGGAACGTGGCACGACGGCGGTATTTTAATCCAGTTTGCAGACCAGTGGGCCGCGGTCTTTTTGGCTTTTCTGTCTCAGTCATGGTGCACGAATGAAGAAGGCCACCCTTATACATTTTGTGATCATACACAGCTTAACGGCTGATGTCCGCATAAAAAGCCTGCCGAAATAACGGCAGGCTTTTCTTATTACATTTTAGCGGCTTCCGCCTGTTTCAGGCTTTCCGGCCTCATATCACGCCAGTTTGTTTCAATATATTCGAGACAAACGGGGCGGGTTTCATTCGTGAGGCGGGTTTCCCAGCCGTCCGGCACATCCAGATAGGCCGGCCACAGTGAGTACTGGCCTTCAGCATTGACGAGCACGTGGTATGAGCCGTCTTCCCGTTCAAATGGATTTGTCATATCATCTCTTTCCTTTCTTTACCGGACTGTACGCCGTCCGTTTAATTTCTCTGCCAGAATCGCGCCAATGTCGGCAAGCGGGCCCGGCTGGCACATATCTTTATGGCGGCAGTCTAAGTCATACCGCTCGATTTTCCCCGTAATATACGGTTTCCAAGTATCCGGCTCAATCGGGTCAAACCACTCCGGAATAATCGTGGATCTGAAGAACAGCACATCTCCGTGGAACGGCTTCGGCTTGTATGTTCCTAACAGCCCGACAGAATTAATGTACGTGTCTTTCAGATTCATCATCACTGACTCGTCCAGGCTGGCTAATGCGCTTCCCTCACGGCGGAGAATGGTCAGCGCGGTGTCAAAATCAAGCGGCTGATCCCCGAGGCTGTCCGGGTCGTACCCTCCCAAGGCAAGCAGCGCGATGACGGCTTCCTCGTCATCAGGCGCATTTTTTATCGGCAGAAAATGATTCGGATACGCGTCAAGCATCACTAATAGCGAAACCTCTTCACCCCGGCTCTGTAATTGTGTCGCCATGGCCTGAATGACATTCCCTCCAAGAGACCAGCCGAGCAGACGGTACGGCCCTTTCGGCTGCACGGTGCGGATTTTTTCAATATAATCCGCCGCCATGTCATCTAAGCTTTGCGGAAGCGGTTCTTTTTTTCCGATGCCTCTCGCCTGTAAGCCGTATATCGGATAATCAGCCTCTAAAGAAGACATCAGCCCGGCATAACACCAGCTGAGACCGCCGGCCGGATGGACACAGAACAACGGTGTTTCTTCTCCTGCCGTTCTGAGCGGAAGAAGAACATCAAGCGCGCTTGCGCCCGTTCCTGACTCAAGTCTTTCAGCAAGGCTTGCCACCGTAGGAGCTTCAAATAGTGTTCCGATACTGAGCTCGGCTCCCATCGCTTCCCGAATACGGCTCATTAAATGAACCGCAAGCAAAGAATGGCCGCCTAAATCAAAAAATCTGTCATCAATACCGACACGCGGCAGATGAAGCACCTCTGCGAACAGCTCACACAGCATTTCTTCCTGCGGCGTTCTCGGTCCCCGGCCGGTGACCTCCGTTTGGAAGTCAGGCGCAGGGAGCGCTTTTCGGTCAAGCTTTCCATTCGGTGTCAGCGGCAGTTCATTCATTTGGACAAAAGCTGACGGAACCATGTAATCCGGAAGGCTTTCTTCGGCAAACCGGCGCATGTCCCCCGTGTCCAAGGTGCTGCCGGCAGATCGGACAAGGTAGGCGGCCAGCCGTTTATCTCCCGGCCGGTCTTCACGGACGACTACGGCGGCATCCTCGACATCCGGATATTTGACGAGAACCGCTTCGATTTCTCCCAATTCAATCCGGAAGCCGCGGATTTTAATCTGGTGGTCCGCCCTGCCCATATAATCAAGAGAACCGTCTGTCCGCACACGGGCTAAATCCCCCGTCCGGTACATTCTCGTTCCCGGCGGGCCGTACGGATCAGCCACAAAGCGTTCGGCGGTCAGGCTTTGCCGCCCTAAGTAGCCGCGTGCCACGCCTCCTCCGGCCACATACATTTCGCCAGTGATGCCCGGGGGCACAGGCTCCAGTCGGTCATCAAGCACATATACGTTCAGATCAGGAATACCGCAGCCGATGAGGCTGTTTGCTCTCAGTTCGGCAATGTTTTTGTCTAATTCAAGGTAACTGACGTGCACCGTCGTTTCCGTAATGCCGTACATATTCACGAGCACCGGCTGATTGTCTGCGTGGCGGCTGTACCAATCCTCAAGCCGGCTCAGCTCAAGCGCCTCGCCGCCGAAGATGATATATCTGAGTGCGAGCTGACGCCCCAGCTCTTTGTGTTCTTTTTCCGCATGCATCAGCTGGTAAAACGCTGACGGCGTTTGGTTAAGCACGGTCACCCGCTCTTTCACGAGGAGATGTAAAAACGCTTCCGGCGATCTGCTGATGTCATGCGGCACGACGACGAGACGTCCGCCGTGAAGCAGCGGCCCCCACATTTCCCAGACAGAGAAATCGAAAGCGTAGGAGTGAAACATCGTCCATACATCATCAGAATGAAAGTGATACCAATGCCGCGTCGACTCAAACAGCCGGATAACATTGCTGTGCGGAATGATGACACCTTTCGGCACACCTGTTGATCCCGACGTGTAAATGACATAGGCTGGGTGAAGCGGTGACAGCGGACGAATCCGGTCGGCATTCTCAGGGTTCGTGACGGCATATTGCCGAAGTGTTTCCTTGTTCCGCGGATCATCCAAGATGAAGGCCGGCATGCCGCTTTCGATAGAGAGCTTACTTGCGCCTTCACGGTTGATGAGCATAAATACAGGCTTGGCATCATGTAACATAAAAGCAATGCGGTCCGCGGGATAATCAGGATCAAGCGGCAAATACGCTGCCCCCGTCTTCAGGATGGCTAACAGCCCGACAATCATATCTAAAGAACGCGGCAGCGCCAGTGCGACAAACTGCTCCGGGCCGACGCCGCGGGCAATCATCATGTGCGCGAGCTGATTGGCTTTTTCATTCAGCTCTTTATAAGTCAGACCGCTCTCTTCAAATACTGCCGCCGTTTCATCCGATTTTGCGGCGGCCTGTATTTCAAACAGTTCAGGCAGTGTCTGCCGAGGCTGAATATGCTGTTTTGCCCGATTAACCGGCAAAAGCTTCCGGCGCTCTTCATCAGAAAGAATGGTTAAGCTTCCGATCGGTTTTTCCGGATGTGACGCGGCATCTTCGAGCAGAAGAAGCAGGCGTCCGGCAAGTGCTTCAGCCGTTTCTTTTCTGAATAAGTCCGTACTGAACTCCAGCAGGCCTTCAATACCGGCAGGCGTGCCGTCGTCATGGCGCTGTTCAGCCAATTCCAGCGTCAAATCAAATTTGGACGATCCGACACTGCTGATTTGCAGGCTTGTTTCCATATCAGGAAGACTGAGTACAGGGTCAGGCGTATTTTGGAATGCGAGCATCACTTGGAACAGCGGATGTCTTGATCGGGAACGAACCGGATTCAATTCTTCCACGAGACGTTCAAACGGCACATCCTGATGTTCATATGCTGCGAGATTCATTTCTCTGACCCTTTCAAGGAGCTCACAAAAGCTCGGATCGCCAGAGGTATCGGTTCTCAGCACGAGTGTATTAATGAACATACCCACAAGGTCTCCCAATGCGTCATCACTGCGGCCGGCTATCGGACTGCCGATCGGAATATCGGTCCCTGCACCGAGCCGGGTCAGTAACGCGGAAAGCCCTGATTGAAGCACCATAAACAGGCTTACGCGCTGATTTCTGGCAAGTGAGAGAAGACGGGCATGAAGCTCTTGGCCGATGTTGACCGGAATGACGCCGCCCCTATAGCTTGATTCAGCGGGACGCGGAAAATCAGACGGCAGCTCCAGCTGATCCGGTACATTTTCAAGCGTTTTCTTCCAGAAATCCAGCTGGCGCGCAATTAAGCTCTCAGAATCAGACGCGCTGCCTAAAAGCTGCTGCTGCCAAAGCGCATAATCCGCATATT
This sequence comes from Bacillus sp. JNUCC-22, assembly GCF_018861275.1. Taxonomy (NCBI): domain Bacteria; kingdom Bacillati; phylum Bacillota; class Bacilli; order Caryophanales; family Bacillaceae; genus Bacillus; species Bacillus sp. JNUCC-22. Next base: position 3,017,601 of record NZ_CP076408.1, read on the forward strand.
GAACCGCCAGCGGCGCCCATTCTGCTTTTTCACCTGTTTGCCGGGCGATATAGGCTATGGATAAGTCACGCATGAGCGGATTCAAGGACCAGCCGTCACCTGCGATGTGATGCAGGAGAATCATCAGCGTATACTCGCCGTCACCAAGATCAAACAGCTCAGCCCGGACGGCCGGCTCTTTAGCGAGATCAAACCGATATCGTGCCGCAGCGGCAAGCATGTCTTGGAGCTCGTTTTTGTCTGCACGTGTCACTGTAAACACAGGGCGGGCTTCTTCAGCAGATAAAATGAGCTGATGAGATGATCCCTTATTTTCCGGAAAAACGGTGCGCAGGCTTTCATGACGGCTGACAACATCGTAAAAGGCGTGTTTCAGCGCTGATTGGTCAAGCTTGCCTGACATGCGGACAATCACCGGAATGTTGTAAGTCGGGCTTGGCCCTTCAAGACAGTAGAGAAACCAAAGACGCAGCTGCGCAAATGACAGCGGGATGTGCTCCGGCCGGTCAAACGGCTTGAGCTTAGGCCGCGCACTCTTTGCGGTGTCAAGCTGTGCGGCGAGCCCGGCAACGGTCGGCGTATCAAACAGACGGCCGATGCCAAGCTCTGCGCCCATCGTCTCCCGGACCCGGCTCATCAGGCGTCCGGCTAAGAGCGAATGTCCGCCCAATTCAAAGAACCCGTCATCAATTCCGACCCGCGCGAGACCGAGAACCTCGGCAAACAGATCGCATAATATTTCTTCCTGCGGCGTCCGCGGCCCTCTGTCAGAGAGGACAGCGGAAAAATCAGGTGCAGGCAGAGCGCTGCGATCGAGCTTCTTATTCGGCGTCAGCGGCAATTCTTTCAGCTGTACAAACGCGCCTGGCACCATATAATCCGGCAGGCTTTCGGCCATATATGCACGAAGTCCGCCGATATCAAGGGGCTGATCCGAGACAGCATAAGCCGCCAGCCGCTTATCTCCCGGCTGGTCTTCACGGACAATGACGGCGGCCTGCGAAATACCCGGATATTTCGACAGCACTGACTCAATTTCTCCTAATTCTATCCGGAACCCGCGGATTTTAATTTGGTGATCGGCTCTGCTGATATAATCAAGCGAGCCGTCCTCACGCCAGCGCACGAGATCTCCCGTCCGGTACATCCTCGCGCCCGCGGGGCCGTACGGATCGGCAATGAATCTTTCAGCTGTTAAATCAGGACGGTTATAATAACCTCTGGCAAGCCCCTCGCCCGCGATATAAAGCTCGCCCGCGACTCCCGGCGGGACGGGCTGCAATGCGGCGTCCAGCACATATACCCGCGTGTTCCAAATCGGCTTTCCGATCGGAGGCGCCCCTGTATGGTCTTTTGCAAGCGGCTGTGCGGCCGACCAGATTGTTGTTTCAGTCGGCCCGTACAGATTCGTCACCGTACAGCCTGATTCAAGCAGAGCATGCATAAGCGCGTTCGGAAGCGCCTCACCTCCGACAAGCACCTGCAGCGCCCGGAGAGAATCCGGTTCATTGGTGACTAATGAATGCCACAATGTCGGCGTTGCCTGCATGATTGAAATACCGTATGAGTGAATCATGTGCGCAAGCGCCCGCGGTTCCTGAATCGTCTCTTTACGTGCGATGACGCACCCCGCCCCGCTGATGAGCGGAAGGAAGAGCTCAAGTCCGGAAATATCAAACGCCGCAGTCGTAACGGCAAGCAGGCGGTCTTGTTCGCCGAGCGGGAACATTTCCCGCATTGATAAGAGGAAATTGCTTACGCTTTTTAATGTCACGACTACGCCTTTCGGTTTGCCCGTTGAACCCGATGTATAGATGATATAAGCGGGGTGCAAAGGCGAACATTCCGCCTGAGCGGGACAGTCAGCATTTTGAGCGGTAACGGTTTTTACCGTATCCGGGTCATCGAGAATGATCCTTTTTGCATCACTGTCTTCCGGCATACGGCCGGATAATTCCATCGTTGTAATCAGGCATGCAGGCTGTGCATCTTTGAGCATGTATGTGATCCGCTCAGAAGGAAAATCAGGATCAAGCGGCAGGTATGCGGCTCCCGTTTTCAAAACGGCCAGCATGCTCACGGCCAACTCCTGTGACCGCGGAAGCAGCAAAGCGGCAAATTGTTCCGGTCCGAGCCCCTTTTCTTTTAGCATGCCGGCAAGCTGGTTCGCGCGCTTGTTCAATTCGGCATAGCTGAGCTCTTCGTTTTCGGTGATGATTGCCGGCCGTTCCGGTGTTTTTACGGCCTGTTCGTAAAACAGCTCCGGCAGACTTTTCTGCTTCTCGGCCTTGCGCGTGTCATTCCAGCTTTCCAGTACGCGGAGACGTTCACTTTCAAGCAGAAGGTTGAGTGTGCCGATTTTTTGTGTCTGGTCTTTCACAGCGGATTCCAACAGAAGCAGGAATCGTTTTTGATGGTTTTCAATATCTTCGGCGCTGTACACTTCCGGATTCGCATCAAAGTCCACACGCATTCCGCTTCCGTCCGCTCTGTCGTAAACGTTAATTGACAAATCATCAACGGGCCCTGCTGATAAGTTATGAACGGTCCCCCGCGCTCCGGCGAAATCAAGCGCGTAGTCAAACGGCATCACATTGACTTGCGGGCCGAACAGCCTGCGATTTTCTCCGAGCAATTTAAGGTCGCGGCGCATGTCTTCATGGCGGTATTTCTGATGGCGCCGGATGTTTCGGATTTCTTTTGCCACTTGGCTGACGGCCTCATGAAAATTCATATCCGGGCGGAGAGAAAGCCGTAAAGGCAGAAGATTCATGACCATACTCGGAATATTCAGTGAAATTGAGCCGATCCGCCCCATCATCGGTAAACCGAGCACGATATCCCCTGCGTTTGTCATCCGATGGACATATACCGCCGCTGCGGCCGTGACGGCTTCATGCCAGTTCGGAATCGCTTTTACATGCTGTAAAGCCGTTTCAGAAAGATAAGCCGTGCTTCTCCGAAAACGTGTTGACGTTCGCGGCGCTCTTTCTGCCAAACTGACGACATCAGGTTCATCCGCAAATTTCTCCATCCAAAATTCCCGATCTTTCAGGAATTGATCAGACGCGCGGTACTCTTGTTCTTCTTTTACCAGCTCCTCCAAAGAACCGAAGGAGCGCCCGTTATCCGGACGTCCTTCCCGTATTGCGGTGTACACTTGCGCCGTACGCTGTGCCAGCAGAGAAAAACCGTAGCCGTCTATCGCAATGTGGTGAATGCGCTGATACCAGAAAAAGCGTTCCGGTCCCGCCTGAAATAAAATGTCGCGGAACAAAGGCCCGGCCGCCATATCAACGGGCTCAGCCAAATCTGTCTGCATGAGTCTGAGTGCGGCCTGCTTCGGATCAGCTTCTGAACTCACATCTATGACATCGATCGCAGCTTCAAATGGAGGATTGATGATCTGCTTCGGCCCGTCTGCCCCCTCCTCGAAGCGGGCGTGTAATGACGCGGCTTCCGTCAGCACGCGTTCGAGAGCGGTTTTAAATATGTTCACATCGATCGCGCCGTTTATCTCAACGTACTCGCCTGTATTGTAAATCGGATTATCAGGATCAAGCTGCTGCGCAAACCAGATACCGGCCTGTGCGCCTGTCAGAGGCAGCTGTTGTGTATCATGCATTCTATTCTCTCCCTTTATAAATAATCTGCGTTCGGCAAGACTTTTTGAGATCGGGAAGAAAGAAGTCTCCACCACTCTTCCAGCGTCGGGTTCTCCGCCAGTTCCACAAACGTCACTTCAGCTCCGTCACGGCGCCATTGTTCGACAAGGCTCATGATTCTGACGGAGTCAAGACCTCTGTCCAGCAGGTCTTCATGATCCGGAATATCAGACGGTGATTCTTGAAGAATCGCCGCAATTTGTTCACGCACCCGGTCTTTTGTCAATACGGCGGAAGTCTTCTCTTCTCCTTCAGAAACCGGCGCGCCGCCCAGCAGCTCCAGCACTTCGTTTGTCAAAGCCGTGTAAGCGCAGCGCTGAGACGCATATTCGATGGCCATCTTATGTTTTTCTGAAGAAAAATCAGCAACGGCGTCTCCGATAAAGAAGCTTTGGATATCATCCATAAATGCTTCACAGGCTGTGACGAGACAGCCGATGTGTGCATAAATTCCCGTAATCATGAGCTGGTCTCTGCCGCTTTCACGCATGATCTCAAGGAGATTCGTCCGTTTAAACGCGCTGTATCTCCACTTTGTGAGGACAATGTCCTGATCATCCGGTGCAAGCTCCGGAATGACCTTTTCTTCATAAGGCCCGCTTTTTAGCCCCGGCCCCCAAAAATCCGTCAGCAGCGCACGGTCCGCCGGGTCTTGGCTGCCCGGCTGCGCGGTATACACCACCGGAATGCCGAGTGCTTTGCATTGCTCTTTTATTTTTTTGATATTCTCAGCCGCCTCCGTGATCGGAGCTTCACCTTTCGCAAAAGCATCGACGAAATAATTCTGCATGTCATGGATCAGAAGCACCGCGCGTTTCGGATTCAGCGTCCACGATACTTTATTTTCAGGCATATCTGACGCTGTCGGCAGCGCATATGCGGGAATAGACGGTATAGCCAATGTAAACACTTCCTTTTTTAAGATTGTTTGATTTCAGCCGGCTTTACTTTTTGGGCGATCGTTTCGCGAAGATCCTTTTTACTGACCTTGCCGACGCCGGTTTTCGGAAAAGAAGCGATAAATTCAATCCGGTCGGGGATTTTATATGCCGCCAGTCCGCGCTCACGCAAAAATGCTTTCAGCTCTCCCGGTTTCGGCGCTTCTCCTTTCGGGATGACGAACACACAGGAACGCTCCCCGAGAAAATCATCCGGCATTGAAACCATGGCGGCATCATGAACGGCAGGATGCGCAAGAAGGTGATTTTCCACCTCCTCAGCGGCTATTTTTTCACCGCCCCGGTTGATTTGATCTTTCGCACGTCCTTCGACGATGATATAGCCGTCCACCGTCAGTTTGACGATATCGCCGGTCTGATAAAATCCGTCGGCTGTGAATGATCTTTCATTATGTTCAGGCGCTTTATAATATCCGCGAATCGTGTAAGGGCCGCGTGTAAACAAATGTCCCGCTTCACCGGGGGCGACATCCCGCCCGTCATCGTCTAAAACCCTTACCTCATCAAAAGGTGACATCGGTCTGCCTTGCGTATTGACAATGATCTCTTCAGGATCATCCAGTCTCGTATAATTCACCAATCCTTCCGCCATTCCGAAAACCTGCTGAAGGGTGCATCCGAAAGCGCTCTTCACGCGGCGGGCCGCCTCAGCGCTGAATTTGGCGCCTCCCACCTGCAGCACTTGAAGGCTTGATAAATCATCACTTCGCGAACCGGATGCGTCCATCCACACCATCGCAAGCGGCGGGACGAGCGCTGTAATCGTGACACGTTCTTTTTCAATTAACGGGAAGCAGTCATCCGGACTCGGCGTCGGTGACAGAACGACCCGGCCTCCGGCATATAAAGTTCCCAGCACACCCGGCGAGCTGAGCGGATAATTATGCGCTGTCGGCAGAGCGGCCAAATAAACGCTGTGATGATCCAAGCCGCATATTTCCGCACTGATGCGCAAACTGTATATGTAATCGTCGTGTGTTCGCGGAATCAGCTTGGACAGCCCCGTACTGCCTCCTGAAAGCTGTAAAAAGGCGACTTCCGCCGGGCTTACCTCTTCCAGCTGAACAGGCTCTCTATGCAGGCTGCTCAGTTCCTGAAACTCTTCAGCTTCGCCGGCAACAATGACATGCGCCAAATCCGGAAGTTTGCCTTTCACCTGTCTGGCAAGCGCCCTGTAATCAAAACCTGAATGTATATCAGGAATGATGTATGCTTTCGCCTCTGCAAACTCGCAGAAATACGTAATCTCACTGCTTCTATGAGAAGGCAGCGCGAAAACGGGCAGCGCTCCCAGCCGGAACAGCGCGAAAATCACTTCAAAAAACTCAGCGATATTCGGCAGCTGAACGACAACGCGGTCTTCCTTTTGAATTCCGAGCTTATGCAGCCCCGCCGCTAAACGATCTGCCCTTTCATCTAATTCTTTGTAGGTCCAATGTACATCTTTACACGTCACGGCAGTTTGATTTCCGTATAAAGCCGCGCGCTCTTTCAGCATTCCTCCGAACGTCTCACCCTTCCAGCAGCCGTCTTTTCGGTATTTGTCAGCCCATTCTTCCGGCCATGGCGTAAATCCAGTCAGCACGATCCGTTCCCTCCTTTTTTACAACTCATCTTGGTAAAGCCCCATCGCCCGGAGCATGGTGCGGAATTTGGCTGAGGTCTCGTCCAGTTCATCCTGCGGCTTTGATCCGGCCACAATCCCGGCACCCGCAAAGAGCCGGAGAGACCTTGTTTCCGCTTCGGCGCAGCGGAGTGCGATAATCCATTCTCCGTCACCCTCAGCATCACACCAGCCCGCCATTCCCGTGTAGAAATTGCGGTCAAACGGCTCAATATCCTGAATCGCTTCTCTCGCCGCATCCGTCGGCGTTCCGCATACCGCGGGCGTCGGATGCAGGGCGATGGCCAGCTCAAGTGATGTCGTTGACGGATCACGCAGCTCTCCCTTTACCTCGGTGGACAGGTGCCACATCGCCTCAGTTTTAATGAGTGACGGTTTTTCCGGTACATCAAGCACACGGCAGAACGGTTTAAGGGCGGCAGCCACGGCGGCCACGACTACGGCATGTTCATGCAGATCTTTTGCTGATTGCAGCAGTTCTTCCGCTCTTCTCTGATCCTCGGCGGGATCTGTGCTGCGAGGTCTGGAGCCTGCCAGCGGATTGGACAGAATCGATGTCCCGTTTTTGGACAGCAGCAGTTCAGGACTTGCGCCGAAAAGCGTTTTTCTTGTTTCTGACGTTCCCGTCACATCCGCAGCGAATGTATAGCCGCGCGGGTTGTGCTGCGCCAAATGCTTGACGGCCTGTGGAATGTCGATATCCTTTTCAGCGGTCAGATGAAGCGTCCTTGACAGCACGATTTTGCTGAGCGGACCGTCCGTAATGCTGAATACGCCTTGTTCCACACCGCTCATAAAGCCCTCAGGCTCCGGAACGGGACGGATGTCATATGTATTGGATTGCGGCTTTTCTGCGGAAGATTCCGCAAACGAAAGCGGGCCTGCCGTATGGACATTCTTCGGTACAAAAAGCCGGGAAGCTTTTCTGCCGTCAAAAGGAATGGCGCCGGCCGCAATCGGATGTTTGATGCCGGCTTGCTTTGCCTCAAGAAGCGTCTGTCTCACGCGTTCAGGCAGTGAATCCAGCTGATTTTCCGCGTCTGTATCAGGCACTTCCGCAAACATTCCTTCCGCAAGCATCGTACTTTTCGGGGAAGCTAAAAAGAACGCCCCGGGCTTGTAAGCGTCCAGCACCTCTTTTGCAGACACTTCCGCCAATAAATGTTGATTTGTCATGTTTGTCCCTCCTTCTCGTTACATCAAACGCCTAAAGTAGCGCCGCCATCAACGCATAAATCATGCATCGTAATATGGTTTGCCTGTTCAGAAGCCAGAAACAAAACGGCATTTGCAATATCAGAAGGCTTCGCCAGCTTTTGAAGCGGAATTCCCGTTTTATATGTATCAAGCGAACCTCTGATGACGTCCCGGGCTCCGTTCTCGTCCTGCCACAGCGCCCGCTGCATGTCGGTTTCCGTTGAACCCGGAGATACGATGTTGCAGCGGATATGATGGGCCGCAAGCTCCAGTCCGAGGCATTTCGTAAACATAACGGCAGCCGCTTTTGACGCCGCATAAGCCGCCATGGAAGCACGCGGAACGCCGGCTGCATTCGAACCGACCGTAACGATGGCGCCCTTTTTCCGCTCAATCATGTACCGGCTTACAGCCCGCGACACATGAAATACGCCGGTCGAATTAACTGAAAATGTTTGATCCCAATCTTCATCACTGAGGGATTGCACCGGACCCGGCCGCAGCACGCCCGCAACGTTCGCCAATATTTCAATAGGCCCCATGTCGCGTTCAACGGCGGCGATGATATCATTGACAGCCGCACTGTCAGATACATCTGCGGCAAACCCCTGCGCCTGCACGCCGTTTTGCCGAAGTCTGTCAGTAAGCCCGAGAAGCAGGTCTTCATTTGTATCTATAGCTGCCACATTTACGCCTTGTTCAGCAAGGGCAAGCGCTGTTGCTTCTCCGATGCCTTGAGCGGCGCCGGTGACAACGGCCGTTTTCCCTTTCATTCCCAATGCGTCCATATTATCATTCCCCTTCTATATTGATAATGATTATCATTATCAACTATGATTCAAGACAATCATATCCAAATCAAAACACGCAGTCAATTAGAAAATTAGAATCAGCCGCATTTAGTTCGAAGGGCCTGTTTTTTCTCATGCGGGAGAATACGGGGTATGCGGTCCTCCCGGATTCAGGCAGAAACGCAGGGCCCTGCTGATTAAAACGGGCAGGACAGAAATATGGCCCTCTCCTTCAAACTCGCTGTATTCAGCACGGACTCCATCATCTTCAAATCCGGATAATAAAGAGTACAGCGCCTCTGCGTGCTGCGGGATTCTGCTTTTATGTGTTTTTTCAATTTCTCCCGCAGCCAGCAATACGCTGACTTGAAGATTTTCCGCAGAGAGCCGGTCTGACAAACGTTCCGCTTTTTCCTGAATAAAACGCTTGTTCCAGTGAATTGACGGACTCCCGGCAACATAGGTCTGGAACATGTCCGGCCTCATCAAAAGCACTTGCAGCACAAAAAGACCGCCCAGCGAATGGCCGAAAATCGTCTGCCTGCCTCTGTCGATCGGATAATCCCGCTCCATCGCGGGCTTTACTTCTTCTTCTATAAAACTCAGAAACGCTTCCGCCCCTCCCTGTTCGGGCCATGCCGCGCCGCGCGGATGCACCGGCAGTTCTGATTCAGAAAGCGGCATCGTAAAATCACTGTGACGTTCGGCGGAAAACGGCTGATCTGTCGGGTAGCCGATTCCGACAATCACCGCCGGAACAACGCCTGTTTTTTCAGGCCGTCGGCTTTGCACCCGCAAAGCTTCGGCCATTGTGCCGAATACGGAATTCGCATCGAGCAGGTATATGACGGGGAAGCCGGATGCAGGCGGTTCTTCCTGAGGAAAAGAGACAAAGATACGATACATACGGCCTCCTTTTGAGCGCATTTCTCTTACTTCTGTGCCCGGAACCGCGTATCGGCCGGCCGGCGCGAAACCCCGCTTTATTTGTTTTCCGTCCATTATGTGTTCATCCCCTTTGCGGCAATTGCTTTATCTATGCTTATTGATAATGATTTTCAATATCAAAAGACACCTCAAATAATAGGTTTTTTGCCAAACAAAGTCAATGGATTTTTGATATAAAAAAAGCACCTTATTTCAATAAGGTACCTAAGAACTATATAGTGATAGGGGCTTAATCCCATGTAAAGCGCTCATTCTTCCATGGATCTCCCCTCATATGGTAGCCGTTTTTCTCCCAAAAGCCGGGGTGGTTTTCCTTTGTGAACTGAATGCCGCGCAGCCATTTTGCGCTTTTCCAAAAATAAAGATGGGGGAAAACGCCTCTGAGCGGATAGCCGTGCTCTGGCGTTAACGGCTCGCCGTTATGCGCATATGCCAGCAGGGATGTTTCCCGCGCAAAATCAGAAAGCGGCAGGTTGGCCGTCCAGCCCTCTTCAGCGTGCAGAATGACGAATCCCGCTTCTTTGTGCACGCCCGCTTTCTCAGCGATGTCTTTGGCGCGTATTCCCTGCCAGATATTATCAAGACGGGACCAGCCCGTAACGCAATGAATATCATTTTTCACTTCGGCTTCAGGAAAGGCTTTGATATCTTCAAAGCTTAACAGCATAGGACGGTCAACAAGTCCGTACACTTGCAGATTCCATTTTGACATATCTTCATAATAAGGAACATTTCCGGCGTGAAGCACGGGAAACTTCGTTGTGACATTTTGATTTGGCGGAATCCGTTCCGACTGTTTTGTTTGTTTCGTTTTCCCGAAAAACATATGGCTCCCTCCATTTAGTAAACCTGTGTTAAATCTTTGTTGACAATCAATCACCCTTCGATTACGCTAATCTGGTACAAGTGTAAGGGGGAAAAACAAATGAAACAACGCAACCTTCGCGCGGGCGATATGGCGCTTATCGGCATGTTTGCCGCACTGATGGCCGTCGGCGCCAACATTACATCAATGGCTCCTTTTTTGCAAGTTGCGGGAATTCCGTTATCGCTGCAGCCTTTCTTTTGTCTGTTAGCCGCGATGCTTCTCGGCGCCAGACGGGCAGCCATTGCAATGACGGTATACGCATTGGCCGGACTCGCGGGGGCGCCTGTTTTCGCTCAATTCTCAGCAGGCTTTGCGCCGTTTATCGGAAAGAGCGGCGGATTTATTCTCGCTTATATCCCGGCGGCATTTGCAGCCGGATGGCTGCTGGAAAAAACAAAAAAACCCGGCCGCCTGCATTATGCATGGGCCTCTTTGATCGGTACCGCCGTCATTTATATCATTGGCACGACCTATACGTATATTGCGCTGAAATTATGGCTTCATGCTCCGATCAGCTACGGAATGGCCTGGTTTTACATGATATGGTTTTTTATAAAAGATATCGTTTTAGCACTGTTATTGGCATCAATCGCGCCTGCCGTTTACAGGTCTATTCATAAAGCGACGGGGTTCAGCAGAAACCCGGCGTAAGATGTTCTCAGCATACAAAAAGGCTCCCCTTTCCGGGAGCCTTTTTTTACAGGACAAGTGCGGCAATCCAGCCGAATATCACAAGCGGAATGTTATAGAAAATAAATGTCGGTACGCACGTATCCCAAATGTGGTGGTGCTGTCCGTCGGCGCTGAGGCCTGACGTCGGCCCGAGCGTACTGTCACTTGCAGGAGAACCCGCATCACCGACCGCGGCGGCCGCTCCGATTACGGCAATCGTCGCCATCGGACTGAATCCGAGCTGAGCGCACAGCGGGACAAATATGGTCGTAATGACGGGTACGGTTGCAAATGATGATCCGATTCCCATCGTGATTAATAAACCGACCACCAGCATCAGGAGCGCGCCTAATGATTGGCTGTGGCCGATAAAGCCTGTTGATGCTTTGACCAAGGAAGCCACATCACCCGTTTTATTCAATACATTTGAAAAACCGGCCGCAACAAGCATGACAAACCCGATAAAAGCCATCAGAATCATGCCGTCCGTGATCAGCTTATCCGCTTCATTGCGCTTCATGACTCCGCTGATAAACAGCGTAAACAAGCCGGCAAGCGCACCCATGATCATACCTTCCACTCCGAGCACTTGTGACAGATAGAGCTGAACGGCAAGCGACACGGCAATGGAGATCAAGGCGATGGCAATGCTTTTTTTCGTATAAGGAGAAGACGATAGTCCGGCAATCTCCTTCGTCTCATATTTCTTCGGTTTCCGGAAGACGATGACGGCTAAAATTAAACCGACTACCATCCCGGCCGTCGGAATGATTAAAGCATACGGGATATCACTGAGCGGCACCTTTAAACCGGCTGACGCCATATTATCTCTCAGCATCCCCTGGAAAATCTGTCCGAATCCGACAGGCAGAACGATATAAGGCGCAGTCAGTCCGAATGTCATCACACACGCGATCAGTCTGCGGTCTATTTCAAGTTCGTTAAATATTTTTAAAAGCGGCGGAATCAATACAGGAATAAACGCAATGTGAACGGGCACCACGTTTTGCGAGAAACAGGATATGATTAAAATAATCAGTACGATTAACACTTTTGACAGTGCTTTTTTCCGCGAATCTTCCTTTTTTCCGATTAGTTTGACAGACGCTTCCACCATTGCATCGGGAAGCCCCGTCTTTGTCAGCGCCGCGGCAAATGCTCCGAGCAGCGCGTAGCTGACCGCGACGGTGGCATTTCCGCCGAGACCGTCCGTAAAAGCCTTCACCGTCTCTCCTAGGCCTAAGCCGCCGGTCAGCCCGCCGGCAAGCGCGCCGATCATTAAAGCTATAATAATATTGACACGCAGCAGGCTTAAGACGAGCATAAGCAATACTGCGACAACAACAGCATTCATTGATGAGTCCCTCCAAAAATCCTTTAGTTTGCTAATGTAGTAGATAATTAAAGTTACCATATATTCTGCGCTTTAGTCAACTAAAGATTTTGGAAATCAAAAAACCCGCTGCATCAAGGCAGCGGGATGCTGTTATCTTTCGGGCGTAAAGCGCTCAGTCAAAACAGCCAACGTCCTTGCCATGACGCCTGTTGCGCCGGCAGGGCCGAAGCATGTCGCTTTATTCGCCGTTGCGGTTCCCGCAATATCGAGATGAACCCACGGCGTGTTTTCCGCGAATTCACCAATGAATGCCCCCGCCATAATCGCGTGGCCTTCTCTTCCCGGAGAATTGTTCAAATCAGCCATCTGACTGTTTCTCACCCGTTTTTTATCCTTTTCTGTAATCGGAAGCTGCCAGATCGGCTCGCCGGATTCTTTCGCCGATTCCGCAACCTGTTCATAAAACGCGGCGTGATTGGTCATGGCGCCCGTCATTTCGTTTCCTAACGCGACAATGACACCGCCCGTTAACGTTGCGACGTCTACAAGGACAGAGGCTCCGTGCTGCTTGGCGTATGTGATGCCGTCGGCAAGTACGAGACGCCCTTCCGCATCGGTGTTCAGGATCTCAATGGTTTTTCCGCTGAGCGAAACGATGACATCATCCGGCTTCATGGCATCGGACGAAATCATGTTGTCCGTAGACGGTATGACGGCGAGCACATTTTGTTCAGGCCGCAGTTCGCCGATAATTTCCATCGCGCCCAATACCGAAGCGGCTCCTCCCATATCGCTTTTCATGCCGACGATGCCGGTTTTCGGCTTAATTGAATATCCGCCCGTATCAAAGGTAATTCCTTTACCGACCAGGCCGATGACGTCTTCCCACTGATCTTTGCCCTGATACTTCAGAACGATCATTTTCGGCGGTTCGGATGAGCCCTTGTTAACAGCAAGCAGCCCGCCCATGCCGAGCTCTTCCATTTCATCTTTTTCTAAAATTTCACACTCAAAATCGTATTTTGCCGCAAGCTCAGCGGCATATGACGCCAAATCGGTGGCCGTCAGCATATTACCCGGCATATTCACAAGCGTGCGGGCTGAATTCGTCCCTTGGCCGTATGCCGCGCCGACGTTCAGGCCGGCCTGCACTTCCCTCAGGTCTTCTTCGGTCACGGCGCAGACTGATTTCAGTTCCTGATCCGGCTCATTTGATTTATGTTTATAATCCTGCACTTCGTAAACCGCAAGCAGACAGCTTTCTGAAAGCGCATGAGCGGCATCGGCGGCAGGCACTTCCCCGGAGACGAATGTATCGAGCAAAACGGATACTTCCTGTTTTTTATCTTGATGAATCTGCTGAAATACTCGTGCAAAGCATTCTTTCGTATCTTCAAACGAATAATCCGCTTCTCTTCCCAGACCGATAAAATAAATACGTTTCATACCGGTCGCAGCCGGAGGGTATACTTTTGATACACGATTGCGTTTGGCGGACACATCACCATCCTTTAACAGCTGGGTCAGATGACCGCCCAATTTATCATCCAATTCCTTCGTAAATCCGTTCAGCGTGCTTTTTTGAAAAAGACCGATGACCAGTGTTTCGGGATGCCGCAGTTGATCAGATGCATAAAACATGAGTACACACTCCTTATGTGGGTATTTGTTATGTAAAGTGGTATAATGAAAAAACATTTTTCATTGATTTTATTTTACCAAACTAAGGGCGTTTTCTGCAGTTTTTCGATACGATCGGAATCAGCAGATACAGAAAGGATGTCGCATATGGATGTACTTATGAATTTTCCTTTACTGGCGAGTTTTGCCGCCATTATTTTTGCCCAAGTTGTAAAAGTGCCTATTCAATTTATCGTATCCAAAAAACTTGACTGGTCTCTTGTGACGAGCACCGGCGGCATGCCGAGCTCCCATTCCGCCGCCGTCACTGCGCTGTCAACCGGAGTCGCTTTGCAACAGGGGCTGGACTCGCCCCTGTTTGCAGTCGCCGCGATTTTCGCCGTCATTACGATGTTCGACGCTACAGGTGTCAGGCGGCATGCGGGTGAACAGGCGACGGTCATTAATAAACTGGTCATCGACTTTAATCGGTTTGTCAGCGAAGCGAAGGACTTTCAGAAAGCGGAAGAGAAGGAAAAACAGAAGAAACTGAAAGAACTGCTCGGGCATCAGCCGATTGAAGTGTTCTTCGGCGGCGTCACCGGTATTGTGCTGACATTGATTTTAGATTATCTCTTTATGTAAAAAACGCTTCAGCGGATGCTGAAGCGTTTTTATTCTTTTACCGTTTTGTATTGATTTCTGAACACTTGCATCGACTTGGTTTCGTTCAGCTTTACAAGTTCGTCCTCGGTCACTGTGCCGTTCCCTTTTTTAATCATGTAGACATCAAGTGTTTTTTTGCCCCAATTGTTATAGACGTCCTTGACGGTGTCAAAGTAGAGGTCAAGGCGGCTGCCTTTAATTTTTGAACCGGTATCGGCGACAACCCCGTAACCGTAATTCGGTATAAACAGAATCGTCCCGATCGGGAAAACAGACGGATCGGCCGCAACAGTTGAATATAAATCGCGTTTGACCTTCACGCCTGAATATGTAATTCCGTACTGCGGATGACCCGGAGATTTTCCGGTAGATTCCGCTCCGGCGGTATAACCGGTGGCCGTCACCTTATGTGAGGGATAGCGTTCCCAGTCAAAAGCTTCTTCCAGCGGTTTTATCCTGCCTGATGCCTTCTTTTCCGGCTGATTCTGTAAGGATTGAAACGGAGTGCCCATGTTTTTCAAAACGGCACCGCGATGCTCGGTCATCCAATTTGTCAGATCCTTTGCTTCAACACCGGTTATGGAAAAGTATGTCGCATGGCATGCGCCCAAAAAGAGCACGATCATGAATACGCGTCTGATTATCGTCAATCTGAAATCACTCTCCTCCGAGTCATTGTTCCCAACTCGGTGAGGTGCTATACAAAAAGCGCCGCGACACAAAAAAAGCTTTCTCAAATAAGAAAGCGGCTTAAAACATTTGATATCCTCTTTTTCTGAGCGCCTTTATGGCAATGCCTGACGTGATGGCTCCCGCCAGTCCGCCCGCCAAAATCACGACATCCGCAACCGCTAATGACATGATACGCTGAAACAGGCTTTGAAAGGACTCCCCCGGCGCCTGCACGTAACTGATCATCTTTTTATTGCTGATAATGAAAAGGCATACAATCGGATAGACAACAGCCATAATCCACGACATTCTAAGCAGCATGTTCAACAGAAAGCCTATGCCGAAAAACAGTACAAAAAATAGTACGATTGAGATCAGGACAACCGGCAAACTAATCACAAACATCCACCCCCTACAGCACTTTCAGTGTACCTCGGGGGCGGTAAAAAAGTCAACGTCTGGAAAAATCATCGTCTCTCTTTGCCGCTTCCCTGGCAGGAGGGACATGTTTCGGAGCCGCCAAGAAGCAATTGAAAATACCCTTTACCTGAGCAGAACGGACACGCCGCCGTGCTTTTTGCTGTCGTTTTCATGCGGATCACCCTTTTTCTTAATTTTCTGATAATATATCATATTTACTTGTCAAGCACCAAGTCAGAATATGTAACAAAACAACTCATGTAAGCGGAAACATTCTTTTTTTTTCTTTTACATGCTTTTTATAGCGCTCTTTTTTAAAAGAAGAGAAAACCCGCGGCTGCGGGTTTTCAGAAGAATTTAAACTTCCCTTTTTTCAGCGTCAGGCCCAGCCCGCCGATCATAAAGAGCGAGCGGTTGTCAATGACCTTTTTCATAAAGGACGCCGGCATACCTTTGAGCTTCCTGCCGTATACGACTCCGACAGCGTTATGCTCACCGAGGGAGGCGACGGTTCCTTTAATGTCAGGCTTGAACTCTTCAAGCTGGCCTCCTTTAATCAAACCGCCCAGATTTTTGGCGACCGTTTCTCCTTGCTGCATCGCGATCTGAGCAGTCGGCGGGTACGGCCGTTCCGTCTCTTCATTGATAAAGAGCGAGCTGTCGCCGAGAATAAAAACGTCATCATGTCCCGGCGCCCGAAGATCAGGGTTGACCTTGACACGGCCGCGCATATTTTCAAAACCCGCTTCCTCCACGATCGGATGTCCGCGCACGCCCGCCGCCCAGACAACGGTCTGGGATTTGATTTCTTCCGGCTCTTCATCTTTCTTGCCGACTGTGACACCGTCTGCGCGGCATTCTTGAACCGCGGTGCCGATTTTAAATTCAACGCCTTTGCTCTCAAGGTATTGAACGGCGTAATCGACAAGCTCCGGATCAAATCCCGGCAAAACCGTCGGGGCGGCCTCGACACAGACGATTCGGACGAGACTTTCATCTATATCATAATATCTGCATAACTCCGGCTTGCGGTTCGCAAGTTCACCGAGAAATTCAATTCCCGTAAAGCCCGCTCCGCCGACAACGATGGTTAAGCGGTCAGGGCGTTTTTCAGCCTCCGTATTGTATGTCGCAAATTGGAGCTCAATATGGTCTTTCAGCTGGCGCGACGTATTAATATTCGCGATCGGAAAAGCGAATTCTTTTAAGCCTTTAATCCCGAATGTTTCAGGGACGGCGCCAAGCCCGATGACGAGATAATCATAAGGGATGTCCCCTTGTGAAAGCGTCACCTTTTTATTTTGCACATCTATCGCTTTTACGGTATCCTGCACAAAGTTGACCCGTGATTCATTGATTACATCTTTTATTTGATATCTGCAGCGGTCATGATGCAGCGTTCCTGCGCTCGCTTCATGCATCCATGTCGTTTCATAATGATAATTGTGTTTATTGACCAAAGTAATGTCAGCGTCATTTGCCCCGATATGCTTCGGAAGCCTTGTTACTGTCATTAATCCACCATAACCTGCACCTAAAACCACGATTTTGGGTTTATTCAATGCCATCACATCCACCTTCTTTTTTTTGCTGTTAGACGCATAATCAAATCAACATTTGTATTAGCTTCAGCTTATTGGCGGGATTTTATGAAATGAAATATAAAATTTTTTAGAAAACCGCACATGTCTGCATATCACCATACTATCCGGAAGAATCAGAAAACATTCAGGAAAAAACAGATTGGAATTTGTCCCCATATTAGCGGCAGCCGCAATTTTTTTCAAGAATGAAGCGGCCGGGCGGTTTTCGGCACTCGTCATCCTTTTAAATTGTATGTTATAATTAATAACAATTTTCAATTAGGAGGCAATTTGGTATGCAAGAGGATTCAAAGGTTTATGATATTACGGTCATCGGCGGCGGCCCGGTCGGCCTGTTTACCGCTTTTTACGGGGGAATGAGACAGGCGAGCGTCAAAATCATCGAGAGCCTGCCTCAGCTTGGCGGCCAGCTCAGCGCGCTGTACCCTGAAAAATATATTTATGATGTAGCCGGATTCCCGAAAATCCGCGCCCAAGAACTTGTGAACAATTTAAAAGAGCAAATGGCAAAGTTCGATCAGACCATCTGCTTAGAGCAGGCCGTTGAATCTGTTGAAAAACAGGCGGACGGTGTGTTTAAGCTTGTCACGAATTCAGAAACGCATTATTCAAAAACGGTTATTATCACCGCGGGAAACGGCGCATTTAAGCCGAGAAAGCTTGAGCTGGAATCAGCGGAACAATATGAGGGCAAAAACCTGCATTACTTCATTGACGACCTCAATCAATTCGCAGGCAGACGCGTTGCCGTTCTGGGCGGTGGCGATTCCGCAGTTGACTGGGCGCTCATGCTTGAGCCGATCGCGAAAGAAGTCAGCATCATCCACCGCCGTGATAAATTCCGCGCGCATGAGCACAGTGTCGAAAACCTGCATAATTCTAAAGTCAACGTGCTGACACCGTTTGTTCCCGCTGAACTTGTCGGTGAAGACCGGATCGAACAGCTCGTTCTCGAAGAAGTGAAAGGCGACCGTAAAGAAATCATCGAAATTGATGACCTGATCGTAAACTACGGCTTTGTTTCTTCTCTCGGCCCGATTAAAAACTGGGGCCTTGACATCGAGAAAAATTCCATCGTCGTCAAAAGCACGATGGAAACGAATATTGAAGGCTTCTTTGCCGCCGGAGATATCTGCACATATGAAGGCAAAGTCAAGCTGATCGCCAGCGGTTTCGGCGAAGCTCCGACAGCCGTGAACAACGCGAAGGCTTACATGGACCCGAAAGCGCGCGTCCAGCCTCTGCATTCTACAAGCATGTTTGAAAAATAATATAAAAAAGAGTCTGTGTCATACCGGCACAGACTCTTTTTTATTTAAACATCCAAATATAATTCATGACGGTTCCGACAACGAGCGCAATGACAAGCGCCGACACGACCCAAATCGTGCCTAAAATAATCCGGTCCTGAATTTTTTGGGCTTTCGGGCTGTGCCCGGGCTGTTTTTGTTCCACACCGGCCCCTCCCTTCTTTGCAAATCTATCTATCGTAACAAATGTCTTACAACACCCAATACTACTATGATAACCAAACTGCAAATGGATGACAAGCTGACCGCATATGAGGCAGCATGAAATCATTTGACATTCCTGACAAAACAAAGTACATTATAAAAAGACGAACATTTTAATTTTATTTAATTCTATTATTCGCTTTTAGGGGTGTTATATATGGAAAATGTATTTGATTACGAAGATATTCAGCTGATTCCTGCAAAATGCATTGTGGACAGCCGATCTGAATGTGATACATCAGTTACATTGGGCGGACACACGTTTAAACTTCCGGTCGTGCCGGCCAACATGCAGACGATAATAGATGAAAACATCGCGGCCTGGCTCGCGGAAAACGGGTATTTTTATATCATGCACCGCTTCGAACCGGAAAAACGCCTGGCTTTTGTCCAGGATATGAAAGCGCGCGGACTGATTTCTTCCATCAGTGTCGGCGTGAAGGAAAATGATTATGAATTCATCCGGGAGCTGAAAGCACAGGAGCTTGTGCCGGATTATATTACCATTGATATCGCGCACGGCCATTCCAATGCCGTGATCAGCATGATTCAATTTATTAAAGAACATGTCCCGGAAAGCTTTGTCATCGCAGGGAATGTCGGGACGCCTGAAGCCGTAAGGGAGCTGGAACGCGCGGGCGCTGACGCGACAAAAGTGGGAATCGGCCCCGGGAAAGTCTGCATCACCAAAATTAAAACCGGCTTCGGAACCGGCGGATGGCAATTAGCCGCGCTTCGCTGGTGCGCAAAAGCGGCGAGCAAACCGATCATTGCTGACGGCGGCGTCCGCACGCACGGCGATATCGCGAAATCCATCCGATTCGGCGCATCCATGGTCATGATCGGATCATTATTCGCCGGCCACGAAGAATCACCGGGACAAACGATCGAAATCGACGGCAAGCTGTACAAAGAATATTTCGGCTCCGCTTCTGAATTTCAAAAAGGCGAAAAGAAAAACGTCGAAGGCAAAAAAATGCATGTCGAACATAAAGGGTCATTACAGGACACGCTGGTTGAAATGGAGCAGGATCTGCAATCTTCCATCTCTTACGCCGGCGGCAATACACTCGAAGCCATCCGCAATGTCGACTACGTGATCGTAAAAAACTCTATTTTCAACGGCGACAGATTTTAACACGCAGCAGAGCCGCAAAAAAATAAAAAAATGACATTCAATATGAATGTCATTTTTTTTAATTAAATACCGAAATAAAGAGCCGCACTGGCCAACAGATTAATCACAAAAATAAACAAAAAGATGTAACGAATGAATTTATTTTGCACCGGAGCAAATATAAACAGATATAGTCCTGCCACCCCAAAAGTAAGAACAGGAAACAGCCACTCAAAGGATAAAGAAATGATATAACCGATAATCATAACAATTGGCACACCGATTAATGATAATTTACTTCTCATATGATTTCTGCCCCTTTTACTTAAAAATTGGTGTGATGTAAGCTTCAATAATGGCAGCGGCGATCAGCAGACAAATAATTATGAGCACCAATATTCCAATATGCCTGAACATTGAAGCCATTATCTTTTTTTCCTTAGAAAAACACAGCCTGATAACCAATTCAACGCCCTTAAAACCAATGGCGCCACTTAATAATAACGCGGGAACTTCAAATATACCATGAGGAATTAGCAGTAAAAAAATCTGATAAAAAGGAACCCCGCTATGCAGATTTTCTATAATAGAGCCGCTTAAAATAAACCCGTTGGTGAATAAATAAAAGATTGAGGTCAACCCAAAGGTAAAAAAACCCGCGGCTAAAAACAGACAAGCGATTGCATTGTTTTTCAGCAGTTCAACCGCGCCTGACGAGCCGTTGTAAGACGCGGTTGAAACAAAGTGATCGGAAAAAAACGCAGCGATCACACCGCCTGAAAAAAACAGCAATGACGCGGTTAACGGAATGACGGACGTCCTGATTGCCGGCAACATGCGGTTCATCATGTATAGATACTCTCAGCCAATTCTTCAATCTCTTCTAATGAATGCTCGGATGACTGATACTCCGCAGCAAAAACGCCTTCATGTATAATACCGATCGTATCACACAGCGAATGCGCCAGCTCCAGCAAGTGAGTCGATAACAGGACCGTATGTCCCTGCTTGACGTACTCCTTTAATAACGTCCGTATCGTTTTACCGCTGATTAAATCAATGCCCGTCAGCGGTTCGTCAAGAATTAATATCTTTGGCTGATGAATGAGCGCGGCCGCAATTGATAATTTTTGTTTCATTCCATGTGAATATGTTTTAATCAGCTGATTTCCGTCTTGAGCAAGCTTCAGCGTCTCTAACATATTCTTTATATACTCATTTGTCCGCTGAGACGGTACTTCAAACATCTCCGCTGTAAAACGCAAGTATTCGACTCCCGTTAAGTAATCATATAAAAAGGCATGGTCGGGCACAAAACCGATATCAGCCGATATTTGCCCCCCCTCTTCTGAATCCAGTTCCTTACCGTCAATCATGACGCTGCCTGAAGTCGGTTTAAGCAGGCCCGAAATGATTTTCAAAGTCGTTGTTTTCCCGACTCCATTAGTCCCCAGCAAAGCATAAATTGAGCCTTTTTTCACCTCAAACGAAATATCTTTCAACACCTGTTTTTCACTATAGTTTTTTTGTATATTCACTAATTTAATCATTGTTCGCAAACCTTTCCGCCATATTGATTCTGCGAAGAAACAGAAACATGACTCCATAGTTTAATAGTGTGAACAGGACAAAAATACCTGATGCAGAATGAATAAGCATCATTTCAAGTTCCGGCTTTTTATAGATAAAATACGACGTGATCGCAGCGATTTGAAGCGACACAATGAAAATGAAAGATCCGTATAAGTTGTTATACGTCTTTGCTTTCCCCGCTTCTCCAATTTCGTACATATGCTCCCAGTTTTTCTTAGGATACAGGGCGGTGCTTGAAATCTGGACAAGACTGTATAAAAAACCCGAACATAAAAACACAATAAACAAGTAAATCGTCAGCGCAGCGGAAGACGGAAAAAACACCGTAATCAAAATGGTGATGATGAACGAATAGATAAGAGCGGCGAGATTATAAATACATACTTTCGGAAACACCAGCTGCCACGCATGTTTGATATTCCGGTGAAACAGATGCTGATTTTTTATTTCCCCGTCAACTGACAACACTGTTTTGAGCGCATCTCCGACGAGCTGATACGAAAAGTTCGCAATGATAACCGCCGCAGACACGATGGCGGCTGCCGAATACCCGATAAAATGATGCGATAGAAGCGGAATACAAAAACCTAAAAACAGCATGAACAAATACAGCATACTGCCGAAGTTCCTGATAAAAAATCCGTCAATTCTCGATAAAAACAGCAGATCCTTTTGAAAAACGGCATGAAATATTTTGTTATTTCTATATAATTTCAGCTTTGGCGCAAAATCTGCATTTGTCAAAAACATATAAGGAATAAGGTCCATTTTCTTCAGCGTGGCCGACCATAGTTTAAAAATCCCCGCCGTTAAAAGGACGGCGGCCGCAAACACCGCAGCGAAAACGAGCACGGAATGTGAGCGGAATGCTAACCATACATACGGCGTATTCATGAGGATGTTCCGGAAAGCCGGTGACTCCGTAAAGCTTGAAATATCCTTTGCGGTATACTCCCCAAACACGAGAAGATAAACGGCATACCCGACTGCAAGCGGAACCAGCAGGCTGACGCTGAATAAAATGCCTTTCATGATTTTCAAGTAAAACAATTTGCTCCACATATTTGTAAGAAGATAAACAACATAAGAAAACAGCATAGATAAAAATAAATTGAGAAGAAAATAAACGAAGCCCAAGAAAAATACGATGACCGCCGCAGACCCGGTCATGCCTGCGCTTGATAAAAACAAAAAGACCGGAAAAACAAAAAGATACCATACGAAAATGGTTTTTTTGATCGCCTGGCCGGCAAAAACAGAAAACAGCTGTAAAAAACGAACCTTTTTTAATTGATGAATGACCTTGCGCGTATCCAGCAGAAAGGCATTGTGGTGTTCTTTAAAGAAGCCGGCAGCCCAAAAAAGCTGCTCAAGTGAAACGGCGATTAAAACAAATTGCCCCCATGCGCTGAGGGGCAGCTGAATCAGTTTTGTCCCGAATACAACACCGCATCCCAGGAAAACGAGATATAAACATAACAGAGAAATAATAATGGCAGACAGCAGTTTGCTGTTGAGTTGAGGAATGCCCCAATCTTCCTTTCTTTTTCGAAACGATGACAGGGTATTATATTTGATAAGAGCCGCAATTTGTTTGACTATCATACTTTCAATCCTTACATATGTATTTGGGAGAGAGGCTCTTTTTGCAGCTTGTACAAAAAGAGCAATTATTTATTGATCGATTTTACCAAGCAGCTGCGTATTTTTTGCCGTATTTCTTAATCATTGTTTTTGCTGTTGCAACGATTGCATAAGAAATCGCGCCTGCGCCTGTAACGATACCGATAAGAGAAATGATAGAAGCAATTGTTGATGCCGCATCAATAATATCAATTGCTTTTTTAGCTGCTGCTGTAGAGATGCCGAGAGTCGAAGCTAATTCAGCATTGGCTGAGAATGCATGAGCCGCCGCCACGTTTAATTCAGTTCCCGTTAATAATAGTGCATAAACCAATGTTGCTGCAGCAAGAGCCGCGCCAAACAAAATGAAAGACTTTTTATTAGATTTTACTAAGTTCATCATAACATCTCCCTACTCTGTTTTTTTAATTTATAATAAAATTCAGCTTAATTGACTCTCTCCCGAGCTAAATTTTATCCGCCATAAAATAGTTTAAGAAAATAGTAAAGAGTTTTAGTAAAACAAAACATCCAGTCAAAATGATTCTCTTGCCTTTACTGAGATCGGTCAGTTTTCCTGCGGCAGCATAAAGAGCCGCGATTGATATGAGCAGAAATGGGTCCAGCAGCTGCAGACTCAAGCTGGTGCCGCCGGCAGAATATATAAGCGAGGAATCAGCCGTTAAGTAATTAACAACTGAAAGAATTAACATTTTAAATGCCGAGATTAAAGAAGTCAGTGTATATAGAAGCAAATATATTTTTTTCGGTTTTTTTGTACCGAGAATAAAAGCGGCAACGAATAACAGAAATCCGCCTATCAGAATTTCCACAAAAGTTGTGAAGATCATAAACCCTTGCAGAAACATGACAATCGTACGAACACTTTTCTCCCCGATATCATAGGTACTTTCTCCGACGGAAGAATAATACGACTGCAGAACTTTATCTGAAATACTGAATTGGAAGAGTAATGAACAGATCAAAATGATGAAAAAAGAACTTAAAAATATTTTTTTATTGCTCAATTGACCTATCATATTATCATCCTTTTCTTACAAAATAAATTAACTATTCTATACTTTTACAATTTAGTTTAATCCTATCAAAAAATCAATATCCTTTCGAAAAATATGACTTTAGGACGTGTTGACAAAGAGCACATCTTTCAGAGTTTTTGGTGCTATGTACCCTTTATTTTTTTTCGAATTTGCAAATAGTATGATTTGAACCGTTGATTTGAGGATTTTTGTGAAGGCCGTCACTCCTAAACCTATTGAAAATCTGCCCATTTCCTTTTGTGACATATGTCTGAATTCATCACATTTTTTATTGACTTTAAACATGGTTTAAGTCGTATCATCACCCAGTGACAAGGAAAGAATACTGTTGGAGGTCTTTCGATGACATATTGTTCAATTCGTGAAGCAGCAGCAAAGTGTAATATGACAGAATCAACGTTACGTTATTATGAAAAAAAGGGACTGCTGCCGCTGATTGAACGTGATGAAGCCAGCCGACGGTTATTTTCAGAAGATCAAATGCCGCTCCTTGAAATCGCGATTTGTTTAAAAATACCCACATGCCCATCAAAGGCTTTAAGCAATATATTGATTGGGTAATTGAAGGAGAGAGTCCTATTAAACTTCGGCTTGACATGATGAGGAGACACAAGCGGTCAGTACTGGATGAAATGTCGTCAACGACAAAGGCTTTAAAAGGAATTGAAATGAAAATTGCACGTTATATCAAAAGCTCTGTTCAAGAGACGTAAGTTTGTTGAAGTAAAAACAATCGGAAAAGAGGAGATAATATGAAACTGACGGGAAATACAATACTGATTACAGGCGGAAATGCCGGAATAGGATTGGCTTTCGCAGAACGGTTTTTAAAAGCGGGAAATAAAGTCATCGTGACCGGACGGCGTGAGCACGCTCTTCAAAAAGCAAAGGAAACATTCCCGGATCTTATTACATATGTCAGTGATTTGAGCATTCCATCAGAACGTATATCACTGTTTGATTGGGTGAAAGAAAATTATCCGGAAGTGAATGTGTTAGTAAACAACGCGGGGATTCAACAACGGTTTCATGTGCTGAAAGCGGATGCGAAGGACAATTGGACTATTTCAATAAAGAAATCACAACGAACATTGAAGCTCCCTTCCACCTGTCTATGCTGTTCGCTCCGTTTTTTGCCGGAAAAGAAGATGCGGCTGTCATTAACGTCTCTTCGGGATTGGCTTTTACACCGCTTGCCATTGCACCGATCTATTCAGCAACGAAAGCGGCGCTTCATTCATTTACAATGAGTCTGAGACATCAGCTTTCCGATTCATCTGTAGAAGTGATTGAAGTTGCGCCTCCGGCGGTGAATACAGATTTAGGCGGAGCAGGGCTGCATACTCAAGGAGAACCGCTGGATGAATTCGCTGATGGGATTTTTAAAGGACTGAAAGAGGGCAAACAAGAAATCGGATATGGTTCTTCAGAAGAACGGCTGCGCATGTCACGGGATAAAGCCGATGAACATACGGCAAATATGTACCATGCGATGAAACATACAATCGAATAACCTCTTTGAAAAAGGAAAACCCGCTTCTGTTGAGCGGGTTTTCCTTTTATTAAACAGATAAACGCCTTTCTTAACAATGGTGCAAACGCCACCGAAAGAAAGACGTCATATTTTTTCATCCTAATAATGGCGGGTTGACCCTTAGCACTCTTCCGGCGTACCGGCGTTTTTGGCCGTGCGGAAAGATGAACCGCAGCCGCAGGAAGCGATGGCATTCGGGTTGTCAATGGTGAAACCGCCGCCCATCATGGACTGTTTGAAGTCAATGATCGTGCCGGTCATAATATCAAGGCTTTCGCTGTCGACCAAAACGGTGATTCCGTGCTGTTCAAACATGCTGTCTTTTTCGCCTTTTTCGTGCTCAAATCCCATTCCGTAAGACAGGCCGCTGCAGCCGCCGCCTTTTACGCCCACACGGAGAAACGCGTTTTCTTCTTCATGCTCTTTCATCATATCTTTTATATGCAAAGCCGCTGCTTCAGTGATGGTTACTGGAACACTCATAGGTAGACCTCCTTTTTTTAAAAACGGATGCTGATATCTATTATAAACCTTGAGGAGAGTATTTCTCAAACGAGCTGTTTACAAATAATAGACGCCGCTGCATACGGTTTCGGCGGGTCCCGTCATCAGTACGTGCCCGTTGTCCTGCCAATTAATCACAAGGTCGCCTCCCGCTAAATGAACGGTGATATCCCGGTTTCGTTCGGAAACACCGTTCAATACGGATGCGACAGCCGCCGCACAGGCGCCTGTTCCGCAAGCCTGTGTAATGCCGGAGCCGCGTTCCCATACGCGGAAATGAAGTTCATCGGCGCTGACGGTTTCCACAAATTCGACATTGACGCCTTCCGGAAATCTCGGGTCTTTTTCAATGACGGGACCGAGCGTTGTAAGAGGCGCTTGATTGATATCCGCAACCGGAAAAACAATATGGGGGTTTCCCATTGATACGGCTGTTCCGGAAAGCTCCGTTTCTCCAAAAACAAGGGTTTCATCGATCGTCCGTTCATCTTCATTGCCGAGCATCGGCAGCTCTTTTTTGGTGAGGCGCGGTTCGCCCATATCGACGGCGACTTCACGCACAATCCCGTTGTCCTCTGTAATGTCTGCTTTCACTAGACCTGAAAGCGTCTCAATGAAAAAGGACGTTTCTTCTGTCAGCTTATGTTCGTATGCGTACTTTGCCACACAGCGAAGGCCGTTGCCGCAATTTTTCCCTTCTGAGCCGTCATTATTAAAAATCCGCATTTTGACGGGCGCTTTTTCTGACGGACAGATGAGGATCATTCCGTCAGAGCCGATGCCCGTGTGAATGCTGGACACTTTAACGGCAATCTCAGCCAGCCGTTCTTCCGGCAGCTGTTCTTCAAATTGATTTACATATATATAACTGTTTCCAAGACCGTGCATCTTGGTAAAACGGAATGAATTCATATCGGCCTCCAACTTTTTTTCTTTTACTTAGTATAAAAGCTCTTCTGCTCGGACACAATACAAATATCCCCCGTTTTTCATACATAAAAGCTCCCTGCATATGCAGGGAGCTTTTATCGTTTACTAAATAAACATGCCGGCAATCGCCGCGCTGAGAAGGTTTGCGAGTGTTCCCGCAATAACCGCTCTTAATCCGAGGCGCGCAATGTCCGAACGGCGGCTTGGGGCCAAACCGCCCAGTGTGCCGAGCATAATCGCAATCGAAGAGAAGTTGGCAAATCCGCACAGCGCAAAGCTGATAATCGTAGACGTTTTTTTAGAAAAGTCCGCAATATGCGGACCGAAGTTTGAATAAGCGACAAACTCATTCAGCACAAGTTTCTGTCCGATATAGCTTCCCGCTCCGAGCGCTTCATGCCAAGGAACGCCGATTACAAATGCGATCGGTGAAAACACGTAACCGAGAATGGATTCTAATGTAATATGTTTGAAACCGAACCAGCCGCCGATTCCGCCGAGAATTCCGTTCACTACGGCGATGAGCGCGACAAACGCAAGCAGCATGGCGCCGACATTTAGAGCAATCTGAAGGCCAGTGGACGCGCCTTTTGCCGCTGCATCAATCACATTAGCGGCGCCTTCGCCTTCTTCGTCCATATTAAAATCGCCTTTTATCGTCTGCGTTTTTTCCGTTTCAGGTATTAAAATTTTTCCGAACACGAGACCGGCGGGAGCCGCCATAAAGCTGGCCGCCAGCAAGTATTCGATCGGAATGCCTAACAGGGCGTAACCGAAAAGCGTCGAACCCGCTACAGCCGAAAGGCCGCTCGTCATAATCGTAAACAGCTCGGAACGGGTCAATCCCGCAATCAGCGGTTTAATGGCAAGCGGTGATTCAGACTGTCCGACAAAGATGTTCGCAGCCGCCGCAAGCGATTCCGTTCTGCTTGTCCCAAGAAGTTTTGACAGTCCGCCTCCGATGACGCGAAAGATGAGCTGCATGATTTTCAAGTGATACAAAACGGCAATCAGCGCTGAGAAAAAGATAATGACCGGCAGAACGCTCAGCGCAAAAGCCGGGCTGCTGCCCACTTTTAACAGCGGGCCAAAAATAAAGCTGATGCCTTCGTTCGCATAATCAATGAGAAGCTGCACACGGCTTGAGAACCATAAAAATACGGCCCGTCCGGCGTCCCACTTTAATACGATGAATCCGAAGGCCATTTGTAAACATAAACCGACAATGACGGTTCGCAGGTTAATTTTGCTTTTCTTCTCTGATAACAAAAAAGCAATGGCTAATATAGCAACTGCCCCGAGCAGCCCCCAAACGATATTCAATGAATCCACCTCTAAAATTTTATTTAAAAAAAGTCTTTATTAAGATAACAATATTTATTTTTGCTGTCTACAAATTTTTTATTTTGCCAAAACCCGGGGCGCAATAAAAAAGAGACCCCGTTCGGAGCCTCTGATTAAAACATCGGATTTTCTTCTATGAATGTATATATGTTGTCAACCAGTTCAGCAGGCGTGCCTCCCGTGACCACTTCGCCGTTGACCAGGGCGAACAGGGACTCCATGCATTTCCCGCAATAGCTTAAACAGCCGTATTCAAGCACGTCCAAGTTCGGATCCTTCTCTAAGATCTCAAGTGCTTCCTGGGAACCGCGCGCTAAATTGCTGACACAGAATTCAATCATCGGATTCATGCGGTTTCACCTCACATATGTACCTTATCCTAACGGAATTTCCTCTATTCGTCAAAGATCCGGTTTCACGCTCAATGTTATCGTAACATATTAATTCAGGTTAAAGGTTTTACTATTACGTGTTTTCTGGTCAATTTGTAGGTTATTTTAAAACTATTATTGTGGTTTTAGATCAAATTCGATATAATTCTAGATGTTATTTTACATAGTTCGTTATTTTGTAACAACATTGACTACCATATTTTTCGGGCAAAAGGGGAATCATTATGAAAAAATTGGTCTTGATCGGCGGGGGTTACGGAAACATGCGGGTGCTGCACCGCTTACTGCCGAACCAGCTTCCGTCAGATATATCCATCACGCTGATTGACAGAAACCCGTATCACTGCTTAAAAACAGAATATTATGCGCTCGCCGCCGGCACGATTTCTGATCATCATATCAGGGTGTCTTTTCCTGAGCATCCGAATCTGGATGTTCAATACGGTGAGGTGGCTTCCGTCGACACGAAAAACAAACAGGTTCTGTTTCATGACCGCGAACCGATTTCTTACGATGACGCGGTGATCGGACTGGGCTGCGAGGATAAGTATCATAACGTGCCCGGCGCGCCGGAACATACTTACAGCATTCAGTCCATTGATCAGTCACGCGAAGCCTATCAAAAGCTGAACAACCTCGGCGCCAATGCATCTGTCGCTATCGTCGGAGCGGGATTAAGCGGCGTGGAGCTTGCCAGTGAATTAAGAGAGAGCCGTGACGATCTGAAGATTATGTTATTTGACCGGGGCGACCTGATTTTATCAAGCTTTCCGAAAAGACTCAGCAAGTATGTTCAGAAATGGTTTGAAGAACACGGCGTCGCCATTATCAATAATGCGAATATTACAAAAGTGGAAGACGGGATCGTTTATAATCATGATGAAGGAATAGCGGCCGATGCCATCGTGTGGACGGCGGGAATTCAGCCGAATAAAGCCGTCAGAGAACTGGACGCTGAAAAAGATCCGCAGGGGCGCATCATTTTAACACCGCATCACAACCTTCCGGGCGATGAGCATGTTTACGTCGTCGGTGATTGCGCGAGCCTGCCGCATGCGCCGAGCGCCCAGCTGGCTGAAGCACAGGCGGAACAAATTGTGCAGATCCTCCTGAAACGCTGGAACAATGAAGAGCTGCCGGAAACAATGCCGCAATTTAAGCTGAAAGGCGTTCTCGGTTCACTCGGAAAAAAAGCGGGCTTCGGTCTTGTCAACGACCGTCCGCTCATCGGGCGTGTGCCCCGTTTATTAAAATCAGGCCTTTTATGGATGTACAAGCATCATAACGGCTGATAAGAAAAAAGCCGCTGATTGCGATCAGCGGCCATTTTTAAGAGCCCGCAACATAGCCGTGCTTTTCCATTTCTTCATATATATCTTTTAAATGCGGATTCCCTTCCCCCACAATGACATCCTCCACCAGCACGAGCGGATAGAAAAATTCATCGTTTCTGATGCGCTCCGCAAGTTCTTCTGTCTCCTTTTGCTGAGGCGGTGCGTCAATATCAATATACCGCATATGAAAAGGCTGTTCCGGATATTTCCGTTGCAGCGCCGCCTCCAGCCATTCAAACGTATCTTTGGCGCTCGGCATATTCACGCAGCTTGCGCAAAGCGTTTCAGCGCCGTAAACACTG
Organism: Bacillus sp. JNUCC-22; assembly: GCF_018861275.1. Taxonomy (NCBI): domain Bacteria; kingdom Bacillati; phylum Bacillota; class Bacilli; order Caryophanales; family Bacillaceae; genus Bacillus; species Bacillus sp. JNUCC-22. The sequence goes on from NZ_CP076408.1 coordinate 3,047,891, forward strand.
AGCGTAACCGGCTTTGTCATGTATATCATCCCCTTTACACCAGTATACAAAGGACGGGGCAGCTTTTGTATAAAAAACGGTTTTTATGTTCAAGTTTAAATATGCTATAATGGGGAAAGCAGCTTTGCAAACCAAACATTAGATTTTTACCGTTACTGTGAATATAATGGTTTTATGTATATGAAAGGAGCGAATCTCATGACTGAGGTTGAAATGAAAGAGCAAGTACAGGAAGTATTGGATAAATTACGTCCGTTTCTGCTTCGTGACGGCGGTGACTGTGAGCTTGTTGACGTAGACGAAGGCATTGTAAAGCTTCGCCTCCTTGGCGCATGCGGCAGCTGCCCAAGTTCAACGATTACGCTGAAAGCCGGAATCGAACGCGCCCTTCTTGAAGAAGTACCGGGTGTCGTTGAAGTAGAACAAGTATTTTAATCATAAAACCAGGCTGCATGACAGCCTGGTTTTTTATTTTTTACAAATAGTCATCGAACCATGAACAAATATAACGGATGCGTTTCATCCGCTGTTCCGGATGGCCGCTTCTCGACAGCTCATGCGTGGCTTTCGGAAACCGGATGAACGACGTCGTTTTGTTCAGTTTCTTCAACGCGGTAAAGAGCTGCTCGGCCTGCTCTATCGGACAGCGGTCATCTCGCTCACCGTGCAGAATCAAAAGCGGTGTCGAAACGCGGGACGCATATTTTACAGGAGAACGATCCCAAAGCTTATCCGCTTCCTCAAACAAATCATGCCCGAGCTGCCAGTCGGTAAAAAAGAAACCGATATCGCTGACACCGTGGAAGCTGAACCAATTTGAAATGGAGCGCTGCGTGACGGCTGCTTTAAAACGGTCTGTCTGCCCGACAATCCAATTCGTCATAAACCCTCCGTAGCTTCCGCCCGTCACACCGAGACGGCCGCTGTCAATAAACGGATACGCCTGAACGGCTTCATCCACCGCCTGCATGACATCACGGTAATCTCCGCCTCCGTAATCACCCCTGACACGATTGACAAAATCCTGCCCGTAGCCATGGCTTCCTCTTGGGTTGACATACACGACAGCATATCCTTGTGCGGCCAGCACTTGGAATTCGTGAAAATACGTATGGCCGTACATCATGTGAGGCCCGCCGTGTATGTATAGAATGAGGGGATAAGTTTGATCTTCTTCAAAAACGGCGGGCTTTAAAAACCAGCCATTTACCGTCAGCCCGTCCTTTGTTTCATATTGCAGCTTTTCCGGCACGGATATGATACGCTCCTCAATAAACCGATCATTGTCGAATGTCAATTGCTTCTCTTCCCCATCTTCAAGTGAAATGCTGTAAAGCTCGGAAGGCTGTGCGGGTTTGGCAATGACAGCGATACAGCTTTTCTGATCAGGGTGAAAAGCAAAACCGTTCACATACTCTTCTTCTAATCGGATCGGATATACGAGGCCGTCAATCGAGATATAATAAATACCGGTGCTTCCCTGCTCGCTCCCGAGAACGTAAAAACCCTGCCCGTCGTTTGTCCATACCGGCCGGGGCGTCACTCCTCCTATGATTGAATCCGCAATCAGCGCATCGCTCAAATGAACATCCAGCATGTCGGTCAGGCAGGACAGCCGCTCAGTTTTCACGTCGTACAGCCACGCTTTTTCTAAAGTCGCATTGCGAAATTCATTTTCATGGCCCAGCATCGCAATATAAGAACCGTCCGGTGAAAACACGCAGGAACCGAAAGAACCGCGGTGCGGCGTAATCTGCTTCAGGCTTCCATCCGCCAGATTCATCAGATAGACATCGCTCGGCTTTCCGGCGTCACCCGGCTCGCATAAATTGGCGGTAAACGCAAGCTGCCTGCCATCCGGTGAAAAGGCCGCGTCATAATGATCCGCTTCATGATCCGTCAGCTGCTGAACCTCCCCCGTTTCAAGATGAATCAGCACAAGCTGGGCCCAGCTTCCGTTCAGCAGGCCTTTCCCGTCACGTTTATATGTTAATGACTGAATGTCAACCGGCTCATACTCGTCATGCTTCTTTTTTTCTTTCTCATCGGCGCGCTCCGCTGATGTCAGACTGACGGACACAAGCACGGATCTGCCGTCGGGCGCCCATATCGGATCTGATACGCCCCAAGGAATATCGGCCGCCTGCTCCGCCTCTCCGCCGGCAGCGTCGATGATGTACAGCTGAGGGATGCCGTTCTCCCTGTCAGAAACAAAGGCGAGGCGCCGTCCGTCAGGCGACCACCGCGGACTTGTATTTCTGTTGTCCCCGAAAGTCCACGGGTTTGAGATGCCGGATTCTGTGTCATATACCATAATGGCTGAGGAATAGGCATCACGCTTATGATTGACTGTTGTCCGGACGTAAGCGGCTCTTCTGCCGTCAGGGGCATATTGCGGGTCTGTCACGGATACGAGTGTCGCAATGTCCTCCTCGGTTATGAGTTTTTTCAAATCGTTTCTCCTCCTTTTCTTTTTTATTTCGCTTCCCTAAATAAAAATCCTTCTCCAGAAAAAGAAAGCGTCCTTCTCTGATGGGAAGAACGCTTTTTTATCATTATACACTTTTCACCTGCTCTAAAGGATTCCGTTCAATTACGCTTCCTTCTGACGGGACGGTAAGCGCCGCAATCTCACAGTGAGGGAAATGCTCAGAAAGCTGTTTTCTCAGCTCTTCTCCCTTTCCTTTTTCAATCAGGACAAGAATCGTCGGTCCCGCTCCGCTCAGCGCCGTCCCGTAGGCGCCTTTCATTTCGGCCGCATGTTCCACCTTTAAAAGCTCAGGAACAAGCATGGCGCGGTACGGCTGATGGAGGATGTCTTTTCTCATCATTTTCCCGGCGAGCGCCCAGTCATTTGACATGATCGCAGCAACGAGAAGGTTGCTGACGGCGCTTGCTTTAACGGCGCGTCGGTACGGCAGCTCTTTCGGGAGCACGTCTCTTGCGTCCCTGGTCAGAACTTCGTAAAACGGAATGACTGCCACAACGTCGATATCCGCTTCGGCAACACGCACGATATGTGTTTCATCTTCTTCGTGAAAACCGATCACAAGCCCTCCTGCAAGGGAAGCAGCGGCATTATCAGGGTGCCCCTCTTCAAGACTCGCTAAGTGCAGTTTGTCGCTTTCCGACAGCTGCAGGCCGCATAACTCATCCGCAAGCTCAATGGCGGCGACGATAGCGGCCGCGCTGCTTCCGAGACCCCGCGCAAGGGGGATGTCACTCCATACTTTGACATGGGCGGGCGGCAGCTCTTTTTGATAGCGGTCAGCCGTCCGTTTGGCGACTTGGTAGATGAGGTTGTCCGTTCCTTGAGGGATGCCCGCGACAGTTTCGGTTTCCGCCGAGAACTGCCATTCATCGTTTCGGAAAACCGAAAGCTTCAAATATCTGCTGAGCGCCATCCCGACGGAATCAAACCCGGGCCCTAAGTTGGCGGTGCTTCCCGGAACCGTAATGGAAAACAGCATCTCCGCCTCATTCATACACGCGCCGCTCCATTTAAGTATTCCAGAATACTGTCCTCATCTGTCGGCAGCGTAATCGGTTTTATGTCAGATACGTCTACAGCCGTGTTCGGATCTTTCAGGCCGTTTCCGGTCAAAACTGCGACAACCTTGCTGCCTTTTGGAATTTCACCGGATTTTACCTGTTTCAAAACGCCGGCGATGGATGCACAGGAGCCCGGTTCGGCAAACACGCCTTCTTCACGGGCAATCAGCTGATAAGCGTGAAGAATTTCTTCATCTGTGACTTCATCAATTTTTCCGGCTGATTCCTCCGCAGCGAGCACGGCTTTGTCCCAGCTGGCGGGATTCCCGATTCGGATTGCCGTCGCAACGGTTTCTGGATTTTTAATAACTTCCCCGCGGACGATAGCCGCAGAACCTTCCGCCTCAAAACCGCGCATTTTCGGAAGTCCGGTGCCGTTTTTCTCATGATATTCTTTGAACCCTTTCCAGTAGGCCGTGATATTCCCGGCGTTTCCTACCGGGATCGCCAGAATGTCCGGCGCTTCGCCGAGCTGTTCGCATACTTCAAAGGCCGCTGTTTTTTGCCCTTCAATCCGGTAAGGGTTTACTGAATTCACTAATGCAATCGGTGATTTTTCACAAATCGACCGGACGATGGCCAGCGCGTCGTCAAAGTTTCCGTCAATCGCAATGATTTCCGCACCGTACATGACGGCCTGCGCAAGTTTTCCGAAGGCGATTTTTCCGTCCGGGATGATGACGATGCATTTCATGCCGGCTCTCGCCGCGTATGCCGCAGCCGCCGCGGATGTGTTGCCTGTAGAGGCGCACATGATGGTATCATTGCCTTCTTCTTTCGCTTTGGCGACCGCCATGACCATGCCGCGGTCTTTAAAGGATCCCGTCGGATTAACGCCCTCTGTTTTCACATGCAGTTCAATTCCGAGCTTTTCGGAAAGCTTCGGCAGGTGAATCAGCGGCGTGTTGCCTTCATGCAATGTCAGGGCCGGCGTCCGATCCGTCACCGGCAGAAATTCTTTATATTGATGGATGAGTCCTTTCCACATTAGCTCCAACCGTTCCCTTCTACGCGATATGTGCTTTTTACTTCTTGTACGACTTCGAGGTCATTTAAGTTTTGCAGAATGTCGCTGAAATCTTCTTCCGATGTATGATGCGTGACGATGACGATTTCCGCGAGGTCGTCGTGGCCTTTGATCGGCAGCTGCAGAATTTTTTCAAAGCTGACGCCGCGCTCTGAGAAGGCCGATGTGATTTTTGAAAAAGAGCCGACCTGGTCTTTGACATGAATTCTTAAAAACTGCTGGGCATAGATATCAGACGGCTGCTTCAGATTTCTTTCAAACTGCGGGGCGACAAAGCTGTTTCCGTTTACGCCGAGACGCATGTTTTTCATGACCGCGACCAGATCGGAAACGACCGATGTCGCAGTCGGCATGCTTCCGGCTCCGGGGCCGTAAAACATCGTTTCGCCGACGGCTTCTCCGTACACGTAAACGGCATTAAACTCGTTATGCACCGCAGAGAGCGGATGATGATCCGGAAGCAGTGTCGGCTGAACGCTGACTTCGATTTTATTGTCATCACGCTGGGCGATGCCGATCAGCTTCATCGTATAGCCGAGCCGTTTGCTGAAGCTGATATCTTCATCCGTAATCCGGGAAATTCCTTTTACTTTGACATCGTCCAGATCAACGTCCATAGAGAAGCCGAGACGGGCTAAAATCGCCATCTTGCGCGCGGCATCGAGCCCTTCTACATCGGCGGTCGGGTCCGCTTCCGCGAATCCGAGATCCTGCGCTTCCTTCAGCACTTCTTCATACGGGCTTTTTTCTTTAATCATTTTCGTTAAGATGAAGTTCGTCGTTCCGTTGACGATTCCCATCATTTTTGTGATCCGGTCAGAGGAAAGGCCTTCTTCGAGCGTGCGTAAAATCGGGATTCCGCCGGCGACACTCGCTTCATAATACAAGTCACAGCCATTTTCCTTTGCGGCGGCTAAAAGCTCTGAGCCATATACGGCGATCAGATCTTTATTTGCGGTCACAACATGTTTTTTCGCTTTCAAGGCGTCAAGAAGATATTGCTTCGTCTGTTCGACACCGCCGATGACTTCAATAATCACGTCGACCTCAGGGTCATCGATTACATCATAGACTTCTGTCGTCAGCACTTCTTTCGGCAGGTCTGCGTCTCGTTTTTTATCAATATCTTTAACTAGCACTTTTTTGATCGTCACCGGACAGCCGACCTGGTGCATAAGCTTATCCTGGTGATCTTGTATAATTTTGACGACTCCGCTTCCCACGGTTCCCAGTCCTAACAGTCCAATACGAATCGCTTCCAAAGAGAAACTCCACCTTTCTTCCTTTCGTCCACTAGAAAAGGACAATTGTTAACCCTTCACAGACATTTAAGTTACAAATATTATATAAGCCCGCATTTGTTTTGACAAGCGGCTGAATATTGTTTCTACGGATATGAAAACGCTTAACACACTGATATGACAAGATTCCCTATTTTCTAAATATTTTTACGTCATATTTTCTTACGAACTGATTCCTTTTCCGAGCCACGCCACAGGCGGGACAAAAACCTGCGCCGACCTGACATTCATCATGTTGTGACATGTCTGTAAAAACTGTTCATAGCGGGTGCAGTCGGCAAGAATGTAGTCAAGCTGCTCTTCGTAAAACTGTTTTTCAGAATCATGAGAAATGTAATAGCTCTCCACCGTCTCGAAGAAATGGAGCGGAAACAGCAGGCGGCTGTAAAACAGGCGCTTGGAAAAGGAGGATAACGGCGTAACTTGCTCATATTCCTGCAGAAACAAAAACCCATCTTTGAGCAGGTCGTCACGATGATACAAATATGTGCTGCGCATATATTCCGCAATATCACGGGCGGCATGGTCGAATACCCAATCGCCCGGAATGCGGATCAATGATTCCTCCGACCAAGTATCCCGTTCCATCCGCTGATGGCAGATTGTCCCCGAGTCTTCTGCGCCGGGATTGTCATCCAGCTCCGTATCCACTAAATATTGAATGGCGTTTTCCGCTAAGCCCGAATAATAAGGAAATGCTTCGATCATTTTCTTTTCGAACGGTTCAAGCGGAGACATATGAATTTTCTGCATCCAGAATGATTCCAGCTGATCCACCCGTTTTCCCCATAAGTCCTTCCATTGGCCGATCCTCCCCGCTTCTTTCACTTCGTACGGAAAACCCCGCCCTTTTCTGTGAAATTCGGCAAGCTCCCCTCCGACAGAAAACGACCGGTTTGAGACGGGAATCGGCGCTTTTAAGAGCGCATACGTTTTGCCTTCGTCCTCAAAGGTCAGTTCTCCTTCCTTCGTAAAGATAAACACTGAAACGTATGGGTCACTTTGTTCTTGTAAATACTGACTCATGTAGTAAAGCTCCGTCAGCTCTGATTGCGAAAACCCGGAAACGGGAATTATAAGAAAGAAGGAATTAGGCGTCTGGAAACATTGGTATTTCTGATAAACGGAAAGCTGTCTGACGTGGATGCCGTACTTTTCTTTAATGATGCTTTTCATCATAATCACCTGCCTGAAAAATTAGAGCTATTCACATCGTAGTCATACGCCGGCGGAATTATGAATACATATTGTAATCCTTTGAATCAAGTGAAGAAACATCGTACACATCGGAAGGATGTTGTATAAACTAGTAAAAAAAGATTGGGTGAAGCAAATGTCAGAAAAGGAACAACTGAATCAGGCGGAAGCTGTCGCCAGAGCGCGTTTAAAAGAACGGGGGGTTGAGACGGACGATATTGCCGAGCTGGTGTATTTCCTTCAAAAAAAATATCATCCTGATTTGACGATGGAGGTATGCAGGCTCAATGTGGACCGTGTCATCGCAAAACGCGAGGTGCAAAACGCCATTTTAACGGGAATAGAATTAGATGTGCTCGCCGAACAAAAAAAGCTGTCTGAACCGCTTCAGACCATTCTGGCGATTGATGAAAGCCTGTATGGGGTTGACGAGGTGCTCGCCTTCTCTATCGTGAATATATACGGCTCGATCGGCTTTACGAATTACGGCTACATTGACAAAGAAAAACCCGGCATTCTCGGGCGGTTAAATGATAAATCTACGGGCGAATGCCATACGTTTCTTGATGATATCGTCGGCGCAATCGCAGCAGCGGCTTCAAGCCGGCTTGCTCACAGCGCCAGAAATACAGAATAAGGACGGCCGTCATGGCCGTCCCTTTTTTTATAGATGTTCAATCCATTCGGTTAAAGAATCAATCGCATATGTCGGTTTTTGGTCATAACCGGCCATATGTTCACGCTTTGTCACGCCGGTGTGAACCAGCAGCGTATCCATTCCGGCATTGATGCCGGCCATAATATCCGTTGCATAGTTATCGCCGACCATGAGTGTTTCGGAAATATCCGTTCCGAGCACACGCATCGCCTGTTCCATAATAATGGATTCAGGCTTGCCGATAAAGACAGGCTCAACGCCCGTTGACACCGTCAAAACGGATGTGAGCGAACCGTTCCCTGGTAAAAGCCCTCTTTCAGTCGGAATGGCGACGTCGCCGTTTGTTGAAATGAACCGGGCGCCCTTTCTGATCGCAAGGCATCCTGTTGCCAACTTTTCATATGTAATGCCGCGGTCGATTCCCACAACGACAAAGTCCGCGTTTTCTTCTCCGAAGCTCAGCCCGTTTTCTTCAATGGCCTGACGGATGCCTTCTTCGCCGATCACATACACCGACGCGTCTTTTTTCTGCTGGGCGATATGCTGCGCAGTCGCCATGCTCGTCGTGAAGACCTGCTCTTCAGATGCCGGAATGTCAAAGCTCATCAGCTTGTCCGCCACCTGCTTCGGCGTCCGGGAAGAATTGTTCGTCACGAATAAATACGGAATGCCGCGCGCTTTAAGCGTTCTCACGAATTCACACGCTTCTTCGATTTTTTCCGTCCCATTGTACATTGTGCCGTCCAAATCTATCAAATATCCTTTATAATCCTTCATACTCAACACTCCTGTGGATTTTCTCACTCGTTGTTATTTAAATGCGGAAACAGGCCCTAATTCTGTTTCCAGGTAGGTTCTTACACGGGCCGGAAAGGCTTTCAGCACATCTCTGTTTGACGTGATCAGCGTAAACAGCTCCTGATGGTCGGCGTGCTGATATTCCTGGACAAGCTGCTTTCTGGAAGAGATCAGCTGCTTCAGCTTATTCCCTTCATCCTCAGCTACCACCTTTTCATCCGTCAGAATATCCATGATGTCGTCATAACTGCCCGGATCGCGCATGATAAAGCCGTCAATCATATCATTTCCGACATCGAGAATGCATTCGATCATAAGATGGCTGATCCGCTCAAGCGCCCTTTTTTCGATTTCGCTCTGCCATGCAGGCGTGCTGTCAAACAGCGCCAGCTGGGTCTCAAAAAAACGGAGTGTTTGTTCGATATTATTTCTGTCAACAAAATACACGTGACAGCATTCCCTTCTGCATCAATTATTTTCTGATTCGTTTTAAAACAAAATACGCGCAGCCGAAATTGCAGTATTCGTAAATGTATTCGTCCAATGTGCTGATTTTCGTTTCAAAGGTTGCTTTTTGATTCTGGTCATCAAAGAAGCCTTTGAGCCGCAGCTGACTGTATCCCCAGTCTCCCACAATGTAATCATATTTATTTAATATGTCCGAATAGCGGGCTTTGAACGCTTCTTCATTAAAGCCGTTTTTAAAATCGTGTACGAGTTCAAACTCGGCATTTTGAATAAGAATCATGTCTTCACCTCTTTTATCACTCTTTACTATCATAATTCATTGACTTCTGTCCATCAATTGCAAAATGAGACGGTTCGGACGGACGGAGAATTTTTCCTCTTTATATCCAGTGTAGCGGTTCAGACGATCCTTATTCAAGAATGACTTTTTCCCCTGCAAAAACGGCTCCATCACAAAAAACCCAAAACCTGCGGCGTTTTGGGTTTTTTCGGCTTATTCTATGCTTGGGCCTGACGTTTTTTAGACGCTTCGTTCACTTGTTCATCCGCATGGTAGGAAGAACGGACAAGCGGGCCTGCTTCACAGTGGCTGAAGCCTTTTTGCATCGCGATTTCTTTCAGTTCGGCAAATTCGTCCGGATGATAATATTTTTGGACTTTTAAATGTTTTTTCGACGGCTGCAGGTATTGGCCGATCGCCATGATGTCGACATTGTTCGCAAGCAGGTCGTCCATCACTTCAATAATTTCTTCCTTCGTTTCGCCGAGACCGATCATAATGCTTGATTTAGTCGGGATGTCAGGCTGCATTTCTTTCGCACGGCGCAAGAATTCCAAAGAACGGTCATATGTTGCGCGGGCCCGGACTCTCGGTGTCAGGCGGCGGACGGTTTCAATGTTGTGGTTCAGAATATCAGGACGGGTATCCATTAATGTTTTCAGGTTGTCGTAATTTCCGCCCATATCGGATGGCAGCACTTCAATTGTCGTGAACGGGCTTTTTCTGCGGATCGCCCGGACCGTTTCCGCAAAGACGCCTGCTCCGCCGTCTTTCTGATCATCACGCGCTACGGCCGTGATGACGGCGTGTTTTAAATTCATCAGCGCGACGGAATCAGCTACGCGTTCCGGTTCCTGCAGATCCAGCTCAGTCGGCAGTCCCGTTTTTACAGCGCAGAAGCGGCATGCTCTCGTACAGACGGAACCGAGAATCATGAACGTCGCCGTACGTCTGACAGCCCAGCATTCATGGATGTTCGGGCATTTTGCTTCTTCACATACGGTATGCAGATTATTTTCACGCATTAATTTTTTCAGACCCGTATAGTTTTCATTCGTGTTCAGCTTTATTTTGAGCCATTCCGGCTTTCTCAGATGCTCGTCTTTCTTTGCCATTTCCCCATCATCTCCATTATCCCTTTATTCATGTTCGTGTGCGAAAAATTTCTATTTCACGATGGATATAAAACTTGCGGATTTCTATTCAATAGTCACTTTAACATAGGAAAAATTTCTCGACAAGGGAAGAGAATTACTTACATTTTCTCGGATTGTTGCCGCAAACTATTTGTATTCAATCCTGAAAGGAGATCATGTTGTGAAAGTTCTGTTATCTGCTCTTCTCCTTTTATCAGTTTTCTGTCCGGCTGCAAGCGGGAAAGAACAATCGGCTCCTGTTTACGGCGAACGGATGCAGTTGTACCGCAAAGCCGAAGCAGTCACGCAGATTCCTTGGTATGTGCTTGCGGCGGTTGATCAATATGAAGAAAATGTCCGCTCGAACCGAAAGGATCTGCCGGAAAAAGCGGGAATCATCAGCATTTATATTCCGGATCATTTGTGGAGCGGCCCTGAAAATCCAAATCCTAAGGACGATGCGCCTCTAAGCATTAAAGTATTTGACGGGATCGGCCTGGACGGCGACGGCGACGGAAAAGCCGAGGTAAGCAATGATGAGGATATCCTTTATACATTTGCTCAGTATTTAGCGGGATTCGGAACCGATCTTGACCATATCCGCATCGGTCTCTGGAATTATTACCGCCGTGATCAGACGGTCGGCATTATCACCGAATTCATGACACTGTTTAAAACGTTCGGCCGCCTTGATCTCGGGGAGCACGCTTTTCCGCTTCCCGTGAAGACGGATTACAGCTACCGCAGCACATGGGGCGCCGCACGGGGTTTCGGCGGGCGCCGGATTCACGAAGGAACGGATCTGTTCGCTCATTACGGGCTCCCCGTCAGATCGACCTGCTACGGTATTGTTGAAATGAAGGGCTGGAACCGTTTCGGCGGCTGGAGAATCGGCATCAGGGATATCAATAACACGTATCACTACTTCGCTCACCTGAACGGCTTTGCAAAAGGTGTGCATAAAGGCCAGATCGTCAAACCCGGAGAAGTGATCGGCTCTGTCGGCAGTTCCGGGTACGGACCGCCGGGGACCGCGGGAAAATTCCCGCCGCATCTTCACTACGGGATGTATAAAGATAACGGCAGATCGGAATGGTCTTTTGATCCGTATCCCCATTTAAGGGCATGGGAACGTAAAGAAATCCGCAGGAAAAAGTAAACACACAGCCGCCGGGAAAGATTGCGGCTGTGTGTTTTTATTTATCTTTCTTCTGTTTTTCACTCGGCAGCTGGACGGAAGGCGTCACACCTGACCCGCCGCTTCCGTTATAAAACTGCGGCACCTCTCCTTGAATCGCTTTAATGGAGACCGGAATATTATTTGTCACGACTGAAGTCTTACTGGCAAACGGAATAATGACCTTCACTTTTATTTCCACAAAAATACTGATATCGATCAGGGCATTGTTAATGCCGTACGGCTTTATTTTTGTTTTCACATCAGTTAACGCATCACCGATCAGGTTAAAGCGCACGGGGATTTTCGGCCCCAGATTTCCGAGAATGCTGTTTCCTGTGACCTGCCCTAAGGGAATATCAATCATAATTTCATCGGCCGTTTTCGCGCCTTTTTCTGTTTCATGCTGCTTATTGTTCGACTCAGCTTCCTTCAGATGAGCCTGAAGCTGCTTTGTCACTTTCGCCTTCATACTGTTGACCATTTGTGTATTAAAATCCATCGTTGTGACTTTTCCGTTTTCATCCGTTTTCATATCGACCATATCTTTCACATTGTCGCTGTGAGACATGTATTCTTCAATGGATTCCGTAATGACCTCTGTCGCCACCCGTTTGGTTTCCATTTCTCCTATGTTCATCAGCACCGGTTTGATTGAGGAGTTGATCATCCAAAGGCTGATGACCGTCGATATGATAAAAAAAGCAAACGACAGAAGAAGCACATATCGAAAAGGCAAAGGCCCTCTCTTGCGAAGAGCGCTCCGGTATCTAGGCAAGAAAAATCCCCCCTTACATATCACAATGTATGCTTGTAAGAGGGGACATAGTATTTTATTTTCACTCTTAAAAAGTCCCGCTTTCACTCATTCGGGTGAAATGGAACGGCGGGCAGCTACATGACATTACGGCTGCTGCGCGAGCTTCCAGGCGAGCAGATCCCTTAAAAACTCCGGCATAAAGTATTGCTTTTCTTTTGAATCGCGGATGTAAGGGAACAGCTTTCCGAGTGTAAACATATCGAGAACGGCAACCGAGTATATCCGCTCCGGATCAATCTCTTCTCCGTTCACTTTCACATTGAGGAGATGCGTCACACCGTCTTCAAGGATGCCGGCCTCTGCCTCCGCTCCGGCATATACCATCCTGCCCATCACTTCCCCGCGGAAGCCGAGGCCTTTTATCCGCAGCTGCTCCATTTGTTCCGAGGCGGCCTGGCTGATTGTTTCCTGAAGTTCTCTGCCTGAAAGACGAACGGCCACCGGATTGATCGGATGAGGGCAGATACGGTGCAGATCAAGCTTTGTGACAGGCCCCTTCTGTAAAGGCCCCAAAATAACGCCTGAATTCACCATGCTGACTTCACAGCCGCACCAGCTTTTCAGCGCTTCGGCTAATAGAAGCGGGAGCGGCGATTCCTCAAACCACTTCACGCCGGCTTCTTCATTCAGGTTGGCGACTTGTTCGGAGAGCAGGTTTTCCGCTTCCCGTTCTTTCTCTTTCAGAAAAGCCGCCGTATCCTCAGATTCCCCTTGCCAATCAGCCATTTTCTGTACAGATGCCTGTTTGCTGACAATGGTTCGTGATTCACTTTCTAATGTCAGCTCGACACAGCCGACATAGTTCCCGTATTTCTCCGCACATGCCAGCAATACACCGTTTATGTCTTGTCCGTCCTCAAGAAGGTGGTGCGTATGTGATTCAAGAATGACATCGATATCGGGAAATTTTTCCGCTGCGGCCCGGTCATCGATCAGGCCTAAATGAGAAAGCAGAATGATGATGTCCGCTTTGCCCTTGATATCGTCAAGTGATTCTTGAATGCTTTTTTCCGCATCCGTCACCGTCCAGCCGAGTTTTTGATAGACGGGATAATACGGCACCGTGACGCCGAGTATGCCGGCGGTCATTCCGTTTTTCAGCGTTTTGATCACGTAGGGCTCGGCCCATTCCGGCCGCTGTCCATCCGCGTCAAACAGGTTGGACACAATGACGGGAAACGCGGCATGGGTATATAAATCCGCCAGCTCATCGTGAGGCAGCGTAATTCCTTCATTATTCCCGACGGCAGCCGCATCGATCTCAAGCCGGTTTAACAAGTCGACATTCGCTTTGCCGAAGGTCGCTTCCGTTATCATTTGGAATCGGTCCATATGATCGCCGATGTCGAATACGAGTGTTTCCTCCCCGTCTTTTTCATGTTCATTTCTCTTCTGCTCAATATAATGTACGATTTTCGGCCAATTTTCGAAATGGCTGTGCAAATCATTCGTATGATATAAACGGAGCTTCTCTAACATACCATCTCTCCTACCTTTTAGCTGAATATCCCTTGATAAATCAATTCACAGCCGATCAAAATCAAGACGACCCGCATGAAAAGCACGATCGTTTTCGTCTGCACCCGCTTATTGACCCACGCGCCCATTTTGCCGCCGAACCACGCGCCCGGAACGAGGCACAGCGCATACAGCCAATTGACATGGCCCTCTGCGATATGTGACACGGAACCCGTCACGGAGGATAAGAAAATAATGAGCATTGACGTCGCCACAGCCACTTTCGGCGGGAACAAAAATAACAGCATCATGGCCGGAACCATAAGAGAGCCGCCGCCAATGCCGAAAAGACCGCCCAATAAACCGACGAAAAAGGCAATCACGATACCGGTGAGTATACGGTACGAATATGTATAAAGCTCACCCGATTCATCCTCATATGTCCGGATCATGCCTTTATGCGCTTTATTGACCGGTTTTGCTTTCGCCTTCAGCATTAATGTAATGGAAATCAAAATCATAAAAAGTCCGAACCAGACGGAAAACGTATGCGCATTAAAAAGTTTAGACAAATACGCGCCGATGATGCTTCCCGGGCCGGAACCGATAAAAAAGATCAGTCCGCTTTTGTAGTCAACGGTTTTATATTTCATATAGGCCAGAGTTGATGACAGGCCCGTAAAAATAATCACCAAAAGGGACGTGCCGATGGCAGTCTGCGGTGTTACGTCATGGAAAAACGGAGTCATCGTGCTTAAATAGAGCATTGCCGGCACGATGATAATTCCTCCCCCAAGCCCGATCAGGCTGCCGACCGTTCCCGCGATAAATCCTAATATGATCAAAATAAGATAAGACATGTGTCTTGAAACCTCTTTTCTAGCTGAATAGGTCGAGCTGCTTCGGAGCAAGCCCGGTATATGAGATATCTAACATTTCAAGCATCTCAAGGCCGTTATCGGCGGCGTCTCCGCCTGAGTTATTGTTGAAGAGCACATACAGATTGCGCGACTGTTTTTTCAGCTCCTGAAGATTGTTTTTCCAATCTTTGAGCTCCTGTTTGTTATAGCGGTATAAATATCTGACCTCACGCCAGTTTTGTCCGCCGTCTGGTTTGATCCAGCCCTGCTTGTTCCGCCCGTGAAAACGGACAAGCGTTTTTTCTTCATCCGTTGCTTTCAGGACGGTCGGAATGCTGCCCTCGCCGATTTGCGGCTCGTCACATATGCTGTGAATCCAGCCTTCCTCCTTCATAAAGGAAAGCGTCTGTTCATAAAATGGCGGGGAAAACCAAGACCGGTTGCGGAATTCAAGCGCGCACGGAATATCGCCCATCTGCTGCCTGCACCATCTTAAATATGCGACGTTTTCTTTCTTGCAGTCAAACCACGGCGGGAATTGGAACAGCACCATGGCAAGCTTTCCATGCTCTATATACGGCGATAATGACAGCTTAAACGCCTCAAACATTTCTTCCTTCGATTCAAAGGGAATATCGCCGCGCTGATGGCCCGTCATTCCTTGATATGCCTTAATGACAAATTGAAAAGATTCCGGCGTCTCTTTGACCCATCTTTGATTATTGCGGGCGGGCTGTATCGCGTAAAAGCTCGCGTCCAGCTCAACGATGGGAAAATGGGAGGAATACGCCTGCAGTTTTTGCGGGCCCGCTGTTTTAGGCGGATAGATGCTGTCATGATCCCCCCACCCCGTCAGTCCGATATAAATCACAATCCTTCACCTCTCACTCTAGTTTATCACAGGTGTTTTTCTCTTTCTGTTTCCATGTTTTTTCTGAATGCACTTTTCAGGAACCGGTATTGATGTTCATTGGTGTCCGAAAATGCCTCATCCCTGGATGAAAGAATGTGCTGATAGACGATCGGCTCTGAAAACTGACCGCTCGTGAAATCATATATCTCCCCGTCTATCCGGTTATAAAAATGCCAGCTTGTGCCGGTTTTTGTTTTGAGAATGTCACCGCCGTAAACATCTTGGATGACTAAAGCCGTTACGCCGCACTGGCCTTTGGCCGGGCAATCTTCCGTCCATTTTGTACTGGTCTTGCGCGACCAGGATGCCGTTAATATGTTCAAGATTTGATCATACAATGTGTTTTACTCCTTTTTATAAAAAGATACCACGAGACCCGCTTTCCAAACGACAAAAAAAGCCGATTCTCATCAGAGAATCGGCTCTTTTATTTCAGAAGGCTTCAGGAATGTTCCGAAAGCCCCGCTCTGCTTACGGCCGCCATCCTGATACACACAGCGTCCCTTGCTGTAGGTCGCAGCAATTTGGTATGGAAAGGTGTAGCCTTCATACAGGCTTTGCTTATGTTTGGAAAACATCGTTTCTTTTGTGACAGTAAAAGGTTCCGGCCGGACGATGGCAAAATCAGCGTCAAATCCAACTTCAAGCAGGCCTTTATTCGTTAACCCGAAGCGCTTGGCAGGTGCTTCGGCCGTCCATCGGGCCACATGTTCAAACGGAATCCCATGATCGATCGCTAATTGAATCATGCCGAGAAGCGTAAATTGGCCTCCGCTGATCCCGCCCCACGACAGGAACATATTATCCTCGCGTTTCAAAGACGGATGACAGGGAGAATGATCCGAAGACACCATATCAATCAGGCCCTCTGCCAAAACCCCGATCAATTCCTCTTTATCAGCCTCTGAGCGGAGCGGCGGAGCGCATTTGGCGGCCGCCCCTTTTTTGAGGAAGTCTTCAAAGCTGAATAATAAGTAGTGCGGACACGTTTCAACGGTGACATCCAATCCGTCTTTTTTCGCCTGCTGAATGGAGAGCACGGCCCGTTTCGTGCTGATATGTACAAAATGAAGCGCGCATCCCGTCGCTCTTGCATATTCAATCGCCCGCTGCACAGCCTCGCATTCGGCCTCTTCCGGACGGGAGGAAGCGTAAGCGCGGACATCAATTTTCCCTTGGAGCGCGTACTCGGCTTCAAGGAATCGGGTGAGGGCGTCGCTTTCTGCGTGCAGGGCCAAAACCTTGCCGCACGCCGCGATTTCCTTCATTCCCTTTAAAAGAGTCCGTTCATCGGCTGATTGAAATTCATCCGTTCCCGATTTAGACAGAAACGCTTTAAACCCGATTGCCCCCGCTTCTGCCATCGGCCGGATATGTTCGGTATACCCGGGCATCAAACCGCCCCAAAGCGCAAAATCAACCGCTGACTTCCGTTCGGCGATTTCCGCCTTTGCCAGCAGGTTTTCAGCAGTTACCGTCGAAGGAATGCAGTTAAGCGGCATATCAAAATAAGCCGTACAGCCGCCGGCAGCCAGCATGTTTGAGCCGGTTTCAATGCCTTCCCATTCTTCTCGGCCGGGTTCATTGAAATGGACGTGACAATCGACCGCGCCCGGAAACACATACATGCCGTCCGCCTGCACCACTTGTTCCGCGTTTTCGTCAATGCCGGGTCCGATCAAGGCAATTTTCCCGTCCTTGACGGCGATATCAGCCCGCTCTGTTCCGCCTTTTCGCACAGCTTTCGCACCCTTTACAATTACGTCATAGGCCATTTTATCTTCCTCCCTGTAAGGATGACGATTTTTCTGTCAGTTTTTATCACAACATGCGTCTATGATTGCCAGTTTACTGCTACTATGATCGTAATACATCAGTAAAACCGCTATAATTTTTGATGATTTTTATTCATATTAACCAATGGTTGTCTTTAGAACCTGAAAGGAGACTGACTGATGAACATTTATGACGTGATGAAGATTCCCGCTTATGAGCGGGCCGCATTAATCGCAGGCAAATCCGGCGGCTGGAGGGAGGTGCAGCACGTCAACATGATGGATGCGCCGGACATCGCTGATTTTTTACATAAAAACGAATTGCTCGTCACGACGGCTTACCACTTGAAGGACCGCCCGCAGCTGTTGAAAGATTTGATCCGCCTCATGGCAAAACGGGGCTGCGCGGGACTGGGGATCAAAACGAAGCGTTATCTTAATGTCATTCCGAAAGATGCCGCGGAGCTTGCCGACCGGTATGAATTTCCGATTATTGAGCTGCCGGAAGACATCAGGCTCGGAGATATCGTCAACGCCACACTGAGCCATATTCTTGATATGCGTTCAAATGAGCTCCAGCAGGCCATTTACGCCCATAAAAAATTCACAAACCACATCATGAGCGGCAAAGGGCTGCAATCCCTGCTTAAGAAGCTCTCAGACATTCTCCGGCTTCCCGTGCTGCTTTTGGATCAGCATACAAAACTCTTATCATCGTCCCACCGCATACCCATTGACACGTCTGTATTGAAAAACATCTGTTATTCCCTTTCCGGGCCTTATTTCACCTGCTTTTCCATGCTGTCCGACAGAAAGGCGTATTCTGTCCTGCCGATTCTGAATGTTGAAAAAAACTGCGGTTATCTGGTGATACCGGAGCTGGTGCAGACCGCTGATAAAGGCATGATTTTGACTATTGAACAGGCGGCTAACGTCATTTCCTTTGAACTGCTGAAAGAAAATGCCGTCAAACAATTCAGCAGACGGGCGCGCAATGAATTTTTCAGCAATTTCATCGACCGCTCGTTTACCGGCCATGAAGAAATCAAAAGCCGCGCCAAAGAATTCCGGCTCCGCTGGGATCAGAAATACATGTGCATTTGCGGAAAGCTTGACCGAAATGAGAAAACGATCAGCTTTACCGAAAATCAGCTCGTTTCCGATCATGTATTTGATCTGCTTGAAGGGGAGCTGTCATCCTTCCCGTTTCCCCCTCATCTCTTTATTAAAGGAAATGTCGGTATTCTTCTAATTGAAGCGACAGACAGCTGGAATGAAATGCACGCGTCTGTCATCAGCTTTTTGGAGCAGTTTCAAAAGCAGGTCCGGACGCAATTTAAACGGACTGTCTCCTTCGGCATCTCAAACATATGCCAAAAGCTGATCGACGTCCCTGACGCTTTTACTGAAGCTTCAGACGCCATTTCATCCGGGCATTTGTCCAGAAGCGCGGAGTTTATTCAAATCTATCATGCCAAAGACGTGCCGGAGCTGCTCCGCCTGCTTCCGGCGGAAGATGTGAAGAAGTTTTACGAAGCCACCCTCCAAAGCCTGGCCGACCGGCAAAAGGAGGACCAGAGCCTGCTTCATACGCTGTCTGTTTATCTGGAGACCCACTGCCAGATTTCAGAAACGGCTAAGCGCCTGTACGTCCATCGAAATACGGTGATCTATCGTTTAGAAAAATGCGAGGAACTGCTCGGCAAAAGCTTAAAAGATCCGGAGACGACGATGCGCCTGCGGCTCGCGCTGAGAATGCAGCGGCTGATCGGTTAAGGAATCGTTAGAGACAGGGATGCGGGTGTTCTCCCGCATCCTATTTAAGGGGGATTGATTCAGCTTAATTCTCAAAAAATGCTGCCATCAACATCTGCTTCCATTGACATCATCAGCCGTTAGTTATGATTTTCAGCAGACTCTAATCTAAACTAAAAAAGCCTTTCCCGAAGAAAAGGCTTTTGCTGTTCAAGTCTGAAAACGATCCGAAGCAGTTTGAAAGGTATCATGTGTTTTTTCCACTGTGTTCACACCCAATCCGCATACTAAAGATAACGACAGACCCAAAATAATGAAGATGCTTTTTTTAAAATTCATACAGGCATTCTCCCCTTTGAATTTGTGTTTGCGTATCTACCATTTTTTTATGATAAAAATAAGACGTTTCAAATTCCTTTGAATCTGCATAAATCGAAGCAGTTTCACAGGCGATGTCTTCAACATATGAATAATTCTTATTTTTCTCCAGGTATTCGATCGTATCGTTTATCCCTTGCTGATTCACAGCGTCTACATAAAGAGCTTTGAGATAGCCTTGTAGTGACTCAAAAAGCTTATCCCCTTGGGATACTGCTGCCGATAATCCTTTCTTACTCGCTTGCATTCCTTCAGCCATTTTCCCTTGTTTAAAAAGAACCTTCGCATAAGAAAACAAGGAATGAGGTAAGTTACTCAGCTTTGCTTTTTCTGTAATTTCAACAGCTTGTTTCAAGAAGTTTTCAGCCTGTGAATGTTCTCCCCTATCAGCGTAATTTGCACCCAAATTATAAAGAGCAGAACTAATCAACCTACTATTATCTAACTCTTTCGATAATTTAAGAGCCTTTTCAAGGTGCGGCTGACTCTTCTCATAACGTTTAAAATCACAATAATTCCCTGATATGACAAATAGACATTGAATTTTCCGGACCTTATACAACTCATACTGATCGTAAATATCGAGCGCTTGCTTTACGTGATGCATGGAGACGTGGCTTTGTTTCATACCGTAATATGCTTCAGCCAATTTAAAATGAAACTCCGCTCTCTCAATTTCATCATGCACATGAACGAGTTGTTTTTCAGCCTCTCTATAAAAGCCGATCGCCTTTACATACTGCTTTTGATCAAATTCATACATGCCGCGGAAAAATAAAGAATAATAGCACAGCAGGCCGGAAATTCCTTTATTTGATGCTTCGATTTTTTCCAACAGCTCGTCAATTGTCGGTCTCACACGGGTAGTCACCGGTTCTAAATAATCCAGCATGAGCTGATGGCGGAATTTCATGAGGGTGTAGTAAATCAGTAGATACTCGTCTTCTTCCATCTCATTGATTTCTTGTTCCACTTCCGCTTTCAAAATCTCCGCATCCGGAACACTGAACTGACGTATCATTTTGTACCATTCATTAATCTTAACGCCAACCTCCGATGATGGTAAAACAGAACTCACAAGGCCACTCCTCCTTTTATATAATATTCTAACATTTCCAAAATTATGTATGTCCGCAATAAAACCGCAAAATTTCATTCGTCTTGATCATAAATCTTGGTTTGAGTTTTAAGTCTACAACAAAAAAAGCAGTCCCTATGGGGACTGACCCCATAATATGAGACAAACAAAAAACACCTTCAAGTTTGAAAACGGATCGTTGTTATCCGAAATTAGACTTGGAGGTGTTTTTCTATGAGGGCAAGAGTGAGTTATCCGGTTGAAGTCAAACAGAAGGCTGTAGAAATGAGATTGGCGTGCGTGCCTGTGAAGGAGATCATGCAGGAATTGAATATAAAGAATAAGACGCAGGTGCAGACATGGGTCAGGTGGTATAAAGCTGGGGACACACATCGATTCGAACAACCTGTCGGAAAGCAATATTCTTATGGAAAAGGTCCAGAGTATTCTTCCGAATTAGAGAAACTGCAGGCAGAAAATCGTTATCTGAGACAACAGAATGAAGTGTTAAAAAAGTACAACGAATTGGAAAGGAAGCTAATAGCGAAACGCCAGTCGAGCTTGTAGAAGCATTGCGCAGCACAATGACCATAAAGGATATCTGTATTCATTTAGGTATCTCACGAGCATCTTATTATCGTTGGAAGAAGAATCTGCTGAAAGATAACCCTAAATACCATTTAGAAAAACAAATCGGCACGTTGTGCCGAGAACACAAGTATCGATATGGCTATCGGAAAATCACAGCCATATTAAAAAAGGGAATGCGTATGAATCATAAAACGGTTCAGCGCATTATGCAGAAGAATCAGTGGCAATGCCGGGTTAAGGTGAAAAAGCGTAAGAAGAATGGGCAGCCATATGCCGTGGTCGATAATATATTGGATCGGAACTTTCAGTCTGATCGCCCTCTGGAAAAGCTAGTAACGGATATCACATATTTGCCTTATGGGCAGAAACAATTGTATCTTTCCAGTATATTGGATTTATACAATGGAGAAGTGATTGCTTTTACGATTGGCGATAGACAGGACACAGACTTTGTCTTACACACACTTGATCAGCTGCCCGCACTGCCAGAGAACTGTGTGTTACATAGTGACCAAGGTTCTGTTTATACATCTTATGAGTATCAGAAAGCTGTTAAAACAAAAGGCATTACCATGAGCATGTCCCGCAAAGGGACGCCCGCTGATAATGCCTCCATCGAATCGTTTCATTCCTCACTAAAGTCTGAAACGTTCTACCTCGACAGGTTGGAAAGCACTACGACGACCATCGTAGAACAAACTGTCGAAACCTATATACACTATTATAACAACATTCGTATTCAAACGAAACTAAACAACCAGCCGCCGGTCACATACCGACAGCTGGCTGCTTAAAGGTGTTTTGATCCCTGTCTCAAAAACGGGGGTCAGTCCCTATGCAGCCTGCTTTTTTTTGAGAAATTTATCTAAGATGAACATAAATAATGTGAATAACAGAGACATTATCAACATGTCTAGTATAGTTACATTAGAATTTTCTTTTACTAAGAAGAACCAGAGAAGCTGTAAAACGAAAGAAATCACAAAATACAATATGTACCTGATACTATTCATGTCAATCCATCCCTTCGCTTATCTTATTGCCCTTTACAGGGTAACCTGAACCATGCTGGAATCTCCCGGTAATGATGAGTATAATATATGCAGAATGTAACTGGAGCTGATCTAATCATCTCAACTTATTTTAAAATTTCAAAACGTGCAATTTCCCACTCTTTGTTTACTTTTAGCGGGATTGTTTTTAGCTTTTTGCCTGATTTCAAATCATAAGACGTGATGTCTCCAAGCTTCTTATCGCGCTGGATATCAAAGTTTTTGAGTAAAACATACATCTCTCTGTCATTGAATTGAACATCATTCATTAATTTGTTATCATCCCCAGCATAAAAATCAAAAGATTTTTTCTTAACCATTTTTTTATCAAACACCTGCAGCTTCCCCTCAAAAGAAACAGCTAAGATGCTATCTTTTAATATTTTCAATTTTGCAGGATGAAACCCTTTCTCCATCTCGACTTCTTTTTTTACCTTAAGAGTCTCTCTGTCTATTAATATGAGCTTAGAATTCTCTTTCTCATTCACGTTATCATTAACTGCCAGTACAAATGTATTTTCATCTAGAGCTTGGAATGCATCCTTTTCATCCATGAAGTATATCCCTTTATTCGGGATGGATGCCTTGTTCTCTTGCTTATTTGTCTCTGGGTTAATTGAAAGGATGGACATACTTTCTTCATCACTTGAAATGACATAAATTTTATTTTTAGCGACGATTGCTGATCCAAGTTCTCCGTCAAGCTTTATTTGTTTCTTGTTTTTTCGGCTGTTTCCCTTCCAATATACCAGTTCACTTTCCAGCCCTTTGTCTGTATATCCAACGTTAATGTCATGGATGATATAACCGTCAGAACTATTTATAAAGAAAGCACCTTCATCCTCAGTTGTTTTTGACAAACTCTTTTCATTTATTTTGTTTATTTTTCCGGTTTTATTGTCTATCATCAAGTGATTATTGCTTCTATTTGATGAGAAGAACGTATCGTTTTTGTTATATGAAGACATCGTGAAATTTATACCATCTTTCAATTCCAAGCTATCCATTTTAATACCATCTTCACTGTAAACCCCAATCTCACTTCCCCTATCTAAAGTGTTAGAAAAACCAACAATAAATTTTGCATTGTCAATATCCTTTAATACAGTCTTTTTATTGCTGCTTCTTTCCTCTTTTTCATTCCCAGTTTGGATGAGACCGCAAGAGGTTGTGACGATCAGTATACAAATGAAAATAAACAGGGTTTTAAGTCTACTCATTTTTTTCCTCCCTATGAGATAGCAAAAAGCCTCCGGATACCCGGAGGCTTTTGATTCTATCCTTGCTGCGTGAACGGCCGGGTCTGTGTCTTTTTGCCCCAGCCAAGCGCGGCCAGAAAACTGATGGTGAGAATGGCCGCTCCCAGCATATACGGAAATTCCATATTTACATCAAAGAGAAAACCGGCGGCTGACGGTCCGGCGATATTCGCTAAGCTGATGAATGAGGTGTTCATCCCGCCGGCAAACCCCTGCTGGTCACCGGCGAGCTTCGACAGCATCGTGTTAACCGCCGGCCGGAGCAGCGATGTCAGCGTCAGGAAAAAGATTGCCGCGGCAAAAACGGCCCAATATGAACCCGCAAACCGGCACCACACAAGTCCTGCAGCAGCCCCGATCAACGTCACGTTAATCACGCGTTTTTCCCCGAACCTGCGGACGAGATAACTGACGCCGACCGCCTGCACAAACACGCCGATGAGACCCGCAGCCGTAATAATAAAGGCAATATCAGACGCTTTAAATCCGTGTTTATGGTCAACGTAAAGGCCGAAAACAGATTCAAAGTTCATAATTCCGAAGTTCAGCACAAAAACCAGAATCAGCATAAACGCGAACGGCGATTTGAGCGCGCGTGACATTTGCTTAAACAGATGCTCACGTTTTTCCGTTTTTGCCCGGGCTTCCAGCTGCTTTTCACGTCCCAGCGTTTCAGGCAGAAAGAAAAATGAAAGCACCGTTGAAAAGCAGGCGAGACTTGCAGACACGATGAACGGCACAGACATGCCGTAATGAACCAAATAGCCTCCGACACCGGGCCCGATGACGACACCGAGCGTCATCGCCGCGCTGAACAGCCCCATTCCTTTCCCGCGTTCTTCTTCGGTCGTAATATCCGCTATGTAAGCGAACATTGACGGCATTAAAAACGCCGCGCCCATTCCGCCCAAAAGGCGGGATGCGAACAATTGCCACAGGCTTCCGGCAAAAGCGAAGATCAATTGTGACACGGCAAAGGCGGCGATGCCGAAAATAATCAGTTTCCGCCGTCCGTATTTGTCGGTTATTTCCCCGGCAATAGGCGCAAATAAAAGCTGTGTAAGCCCCGCCGCCGCAACAAGCAGACCCATCGTGCTCCCCGTCGCTCCGAATTCGGTAATATATGCGGGCATAATCGGAATAATCAATCCGATTCCAAGCATCGCAATAAACATATTCAGCATTAAAATTGACAATCGGCCCATGTACGCCATGATTTCTTACCTTCTCCCCAGACAAACAGATGATCGTTCCATATTTGTCATTTTTTATACCATTCAGTATAACGGGGAAAAGGGAAAAAAGTCCAGATGATTTCAATCTCGTTTTCATGTCTCATGACAGCACACCGGTTTCAGCCGGCAGATCATATATGTTAAGGGCCGCCTGCAGCGCTTCCCCGGCTTTAACGGCAACTCCGTGTCTGATCAGAACCGCTTCAAGTCCGGCCAGCACAAACAGCACATTTTCCTTTCTGCAGCTGTAGCCCATCGTTCCGATTCTCCAAATTTTCCCCTGCAGCGGACCGAATGAGCTGGCGATTTCAATTCCGAATTGAGACAAAAGCATCCTTCTGATCGATTCGCCGTCTGCTTCCGGCGGAATCTTCACACATGTGACGACAGGCAGCTTCGCCTCCGGATCGCCGAATAAATCAAGGCCCATCGCTGCAAGTCCCGCCGTAAGCGCTTTTTCATGACGCCGATGCCTGCGGAACCGTTCTTCAAGTCCTTCTTCCAGGACAAGGCGCACACCCTCCCGCAGCGCATAAAGCATTGCTGTCGCTTCTGTATGGTGATTCAGCCTTCTTTCACTCCAATAATCTTCGAGCTGGCTCAGATCAAAATAGTTGCTCGTAACCGGCCGATGACCGGACAGCCTTTTGCCGTCAGCTGCCGTCGCAATGCCCCGTTCTACCTTTTTACGCGCGGCAATGACAGCTGCCGTCCGGTCATTATAAGTAATCGGCGCCATTCCGGAGGGGACCGACAGGCATTTTTGCGTTCCCCCGATGACTGCGTCAATCTTCCATTCATCCGTTTTTACGGCGCAGCCTCCAATCGTGGCCACGGCATCCACGATAAAGAGTGCATCTTGGGCGCGGCACGCTTCCCCGATTTCTTTCAGCGGGTGAATCCGCCCCGTTGATGTTTCTCCGTGCACCATAGCGACGATTTTCGGGGAAATCTTTTTCATCTCGCTGATAATCTCTTCAGGCCGGAAGACCGTTCCCCATTCACACTCGATCGTATGAACGTCCGCTCCGTACCGCTCGGCGATTTCAGTCAGCAGGTATCCGAAGCGTCCGTATATCGGAACGAGCACGCTGTCGCCCGGTTCTATCACACTTGCGAGAACAGCCTCAATCCCCGCTCTTGATGTACCGTCAATCGGATAGGCCCAGCGGTTTTCCGTTTGAAACAATTCACGGAGCATTTGCATCGTTTCGTTCATGATGCCGGTAAATGCCGGGTCAAACTGGCCGATGATCGGAGCGCCCATCGCCCTCAGCACTCTCGGTTCAGCTTCTGTCGGTCCCGGTGTCATAATGGTTCTTTGCGGAATGCACAATTCTTTTCTGGTCGGCACGCCGATTCCCCCTTTACGTTAATAGGCAAGTTTATGTAATACATTCGCCAGCGTAAGGACGCCGGTTTCAAGCTGATGTGCGGGTGTGAATTCAAGCGGCGAGTGGCTGATCCCGCCACGGCTCGGTACAAACAGCATGCAGGCCGGAAAGGTTCTGCCGAGCATCTGGGCGTCATGTCCCGCTCCGCTTACGATTTTCTCCGGGTCCGCCCCTTGTTCTTTTGCAGCCTCCGCTGCGGTTCGCGTCAGTGTCTGATTCATTTGAACCGGCTCTATCCTCATATATTCATCAATAACGGGCCTGACTCCTTTGCTGCGGCTGATGTTTTCAACAATCGACACCAGTTTCTGATGGAAGGCTGCCAGCACGTCTTCCTCCGGGTGGCGAATATCAACGGAAAACTGGATACGGCCCGGAATGACATTCGCCATATTCGGTTCAACCGTCATTTTCCCGCACGTCAGGCGGAGCTCTTCCGGCTGTCTTTCCGCTGAGAGCATGAGTTCATGGATGATGCTGCTTCCCGCCGCGAGCGGATCTTTCCGCCATTTCATCGAAGTGGTGCCGGCATGGTTGCATTCACCGTCAAGCGTAACGGTATAGCGTCTCTGTCCGGCAATCCCGGTGACAATCCCGATATCCCTTCCCGATCGTTCAAGCGTTTGCCCCTGTTCAATATGAATTTCCAGAAAGGCTTTGATATCTGTGCGCAGCGGTGCTGGATAACGGCCTGCACCGAAGCCGTTCTGCCGCATGGCTTCTTTCAGAGAAATGCCGGACGCGTCTTTCGGCGTTTCCGCATCTGAAAGCGAGAAAGCACCGGTGATATTGCCTGAGCCCCAATAGGTGATGGGAAAACGGCTCCCTTCCTCTTCACAGAGCGACACAGCCTCCAGCGTTTTTTTCGGACGCCCGCACGTCTCATGCAAATGCCGGATCGCCAGCATGCCCGCCAGCACGCCGAACGCACCGTCATATTTGCCGCCGTCAATAACGGTGTCAATATGCGACCCGGTCAGAATCACCTCATCAGGTGATTCTGTGCCGCTCAGCCGGCCGAACACGTTACCGACATCGTCAAATGCCGTTTCCAGCCCGAACGCCTCCATTTTCTTTTTGACGGCAAGCTGGGCGTCCATCCATTCTTTCGTATATAAAAGCCTCGTCACTCCGCCGGAAGCGGAAGCGCCGAATTGAGACAGCCATTGTATGTCATCGGAAATCCCGATATTCGCCGACGAAAGCTGCTGATGTTCCATACACGCCCTCCTTTTAAACTGAAAAACTGACAAGATGATCTTCATTATAGAAGGAGCGCATAATGAGTTCATTATCATATCCTCTAAAAAATCAATGATTTTCCGGATACTTTGACCAATAAGCCGAAGGAACCATTTTTCAAAAAAGATAGAATATTAGATCTATTTTTTGGATAATAGAGGTAAAGGAGGGCAAGTCATGACAAAAAAACTTTGGTTTCTGCCGATTGTCTGCCTGTTTTTCATTTTTGGATGGGCCGCGCCGTCAGCCTCTGCGGGCGCGCCGGCTGACACGAATCTGTACAGCCGGATGGCGGTTTCAACTGCCGGCGGCACAACTCTTTTTCCGCAAACTGCCTCAGCTGTCATCACTCCGTCTGCGGATACGGACACATATTACAAAGAAGCTTCCGGAAAAAGCGGAACGGCCTTAAAGAGCGCCCTGCACCGCATCATCAGCGGACATACAAAGCTGTCTTACAGCCAAGTATGGAATGCATTGAAGGAAACTGACGAAGATCCGGCAAACCCGAACAATGTCATCTTGCTCTACACCCAGGAATCACGGGCCAAAAGTAAAAACGGCGGCAGCGCCGGGGACTGGAACCGCGAACACGTGTGGGCAAAGTCACACGGAAACTTCGGAACAGCTGCCGGCCCCGGGACGGACATTCATCATCTGCGCCCTGCAGACGTTCAGGTGAACAGTGCCAGAGGAAATATGGATTTTGATAACGGCGGCTCAGAATACCCGAAAGCGCCGGGCAATTATTACGACGGCGATTCCTGGGAGCCGCGCGATGAGGTTAAAGGAGACGTCGCCCGCATGCTGTTTTACATGGCGGTGCGTTATGAAGGAGACGACGGGTATCCCGACCTTGAGCTGAATGATAAAACCGGAAACGGCTCAGCTCCTTACATGGGAAAACTGTCCGTTTTGCTCAAATGGAATCAACAAGACCCCGTCGACAGTAAGGAAAAACGGCGGAACGAAATCATTTACGAAGACTATCAGCATAACCGCAATCCGTTTATCGACCATCCGGAATGGGCGGACGAAATCTGGTAATCGTATCATAAGAAGTGATAAGGGAGCCCCGATCATCAGGCTCCCTTTTTCAATATACGGCGTTTTCAGTGTCGGCATCAAAAAAGACGGCCCGGTTCATATTGACCGCAAGCAGAATGGCATCGCCGGGTTTCACCTGTGATGCGCCGTCAAGACGGATCGTCATGCGGTCATCTCCGCTCACCGCATGAACGTACATCTCCGCGCCTAAGTTTTCACATACTTCCGCCACAGCGCGGCACACCGCTTCAGGCGGGTGCTCTGATTGTCCGGCAAGCGTCAAATGCTCCGGACGCAGCCCCGCAATCATCTCCTTACCGCTGTATCCTTTCTGCACAAGAACAGCCGCTTTTTCTTTCGGAATGGGCAGACGAACGGACGAACCGGCAAAATACCATTGCCCGTGACTTTCTTCAATGACGCCTTTTATAAAATTCATACTCGGAGAACCGATAAAACCCGCCACAAACAGATTCGCCGGATAATGATAAATCTCATGGGGGCTTGCGGCCTGCTGAATATCTCCTTCATTCATCACGACAATCCGGTCGCCCATTGTCATCGCTTCCGTCTGATCATGCGTCACATAAACGATGGTCGCTTTCAAACGCTGATGGAGCTTGCTGATTTCGGCGCGCATCGTCACTCGCAATTTCGCATCTAAGTTGGAAAGCGGCTCGTCCATCAGAAACACTTTCGGCTCCCGCACGATCGACCGGCCGAGCGCAACCCGCTGCCGCTGTCCGCCTGAAAGAGCCTTCGGTTTCCGCTTGAGCAGATGCCCGATTTCCAAAATATCAGCGGCCGTCCGGACTCGCTCTGCGATTTCTTTTTTCGGCAGCTTTCTGAGCTTCAAACCGAACGCCATATTATCAAACACCGTCATGTGGGGATACAGCGCGTAATTCTGAAAAACCATCGCGATATCGCGATCCTTCGGGGGCAGATCGTTCACCGCGTCTCCATCGATATAAAGCTTCCCTTCAGAAATGCTCTCCAGTCCGGCAATCATTCTGAGTGTCGTAGATTTGCCGCAGCCGGAGGGACCGACTAGCACCAGCAGCTCCTCATCTTTTACATCTAAGTGAAAATCCTTCACTGCCGCCGATTGGGCGCCGTATGTTTTTTTGACATGGTCAAATGTTAATGATGCCATTCGAAACCTCCTCCAATACTGGAAACCGCCACATCTTTCTGTTATGTTAAAAATGTTCGGGGGTTTCTGATAGATTCATAAATGAAAAGCAAATTTGTATTATAACGTCATAATACATATAATAGTACTACTACTTGACAAAGGAGGTCCGTCCCATTGTTAAATAACGGGAGCTCGAAACCTTTATATATTCAGCTGAAACAAATTATCGCGGACGATATCAAGAAGGGCGTTTATTCGCCGTCCGTAAAACTGCCGACTGAAAATGAGCTGTGCGAAACGTACAACGTCAGCCGCATAACGGTCAGGAAGGCCATCCTTGATCTTGTGGAAGAAGGCTGGCTCGTCCGGCAGCAGGGAAAGGGAACGTTCGTTAAAAGCCCTAAACTGAAGCGGGAGCTCATCGCGGTCAACGGCTACTCAGAATTTATGGAATCAACGGGGAAAAAACCGAAACACCAGATCCTTTCCCATGAAACCATTGAAGCGCCTAAATCCATCGCCCAAAAACTTCGCGTCGCTTCCGAAAGTCCCGTTCTTGAATTAAAACGCATTTTATTTCACGACGACCAGCCGCTCTCATTCGAACTCGCCCACTATCCGCTCAGTTTATTTCCCGACATCGGCAAGCATATTAAAGGCGGCGTGTCGATGCATGACATTTTGAAACAGCACTATCAGGTGGTGCCCACCCATAATACGAAGCTGTTAAATGTCGTATACGCCAAGCAGGAAGAAAGCCGCTATCTGGCTTGTGATATCGGGGATGCGCTTTTTGAAATTGACAAAACCGCATTTATGTCAAAAGACAAGCCGATATACAGCTCGCTGTTTTTAATGCATACCGACCGCGTCACGTTTACCATTAACAGTCCCTATGCGTAACAAGTATAAAAAACGAGACAATGCTTATCGTATTCTCGTTTTTTCACTGCTTTTCCCGCCGCCCGGCCTGTAGGGATGCCCGTAACCGAACGCTCCGAACCCTCCGCATGTTTTGGCAGCCGTCCCGGCGGCCGCAGTAAGCGCTCGCCGAATATCCTGATGCTCGAAGAAATCGGTAAGAAACCCGGCGATAAAAGAATCACCCGCGCCCAATGTATCTATTATATCAGCTCTTACCACCGGCTGATGATAGACGCGTTCCCCATCCGATAACACCGCGCCATATTCCCCCCTTGTCAGACAGACGATTTTCGCTCCGAAACCGCGGGCTTTTTCGGCAAGCCGCATACATTCACTTTCACTCAAATCACTCCCGGAAAAAAACGCATACGTCACGTACGGACAGACCGCTTCTAAATAGGCTTCGTCACGTTTTACAGAGAAGTCAAAGGAAATCGGCACATGGCCGCTCAGCATCGGGAGGTCACGTTCTATCCTGCTGTATACGCTCGTATGCAGCAGATCATGTCCGGCGATAAATGAGATGTCATTCTCCTGAAAAGCGAGCGTCAGACGCGATTGCACGCCGCCTTTATTTGATCCGGCAAATATCCTGTCCCCTCTTTCATCAAGCGTGACGACCGCCATCCCGTTTTCTCCGTATGCCCGGCGGATCAGATCGGCATTCACCTTTTCCAGTTTCAGCACATTCAATACGTGATCCGCCGCTTCATCACTGCCGAGAATCCCGATATAAGAAGTTTCGTGGCCTAAGCGCCGGGCAAGCACGGCTACGTTTAACGCATTTCCGCCCGGGTAAAACGTCTCCTGATCCTGATAATAATCTACTACATTATCTCCGGCCGCTATCAGTTTCATCTTTTCATCCTCCTTATCCTTTCACGCTTCCCGCAGCAATGCCGCGGATAAAATATCTCTGCATCAATAGAAACAGCGCGATGATCGGAGCAGCAGAAATCGTCAGCCCGGCCAGCAGCACGCCCCAATCCGTCTGCAGCGCATCTCTGAACTGCATCAGCCCGGCCGGAATCGTCCGTAAATTTTCATCATCGATAAAAATAATCGCAAACATAAACTCATTCCATGTATGGTAAGCCGTCAAAATGCCTGATGTCACCAGAATCGGCACGCTCATAGGTAAGAATATTCTGAAAAATATTCCGAAACTTGTACATCCATCCAGATAGGCAGCTTCCTCAAGCTCTTTGGAAATCGACAAAAAATAGGAACGGATCAGAATCACGGTAAACGGAATACGGTAGGCGGCGTACGGAAGAATCAATGCCCAATACGTATTGTACAGTCCCAATGACTGGATAATGGAGTACAGCGGCACAAGACTGACCTGCGGCGTCAGCATCAAGCCGCCAAGACAAATGATCAGCACAAACCCTTTTCCTTTAAATTGAAAACGGGCCAGCCCGTATGCCGCCCAGGCGCTCACAAATACGGTGATGAGACAAGTCAGCACGGTCACAATGACACTGTTCATAAAATAAGCGGAAATCCCTTGGTTCCATGCGGATACGAAGTTTTCGGGATGCCAGACAGAGGGCAGCGACCAGCTGTGCTCAAAAATCTCATCCGAGCTTTTAAAGGCGCTGACCGCCATCCATAACAGCGGATAAGCAACGGCAATGAGGTAGATAAAGAGAAACAGCCACACAGACGTTTCCCCGACATACCATTTTCTCGGTTTTCCGCCTGTTCTGACGGCCTGACGGGCATGACGCAAGTCCGTCTTTTCAGGAAGCATCGGCTACTCCTCCTTTCCGGTCTTAAAGAATTTCATCTGAATAAGCGACAGAGCAAGCGTCAGCAAAAGCACCACCGTCGCGATCGCAGAAGCGTAGCCCATCATATCCTTTGTAAAAGCGCTCTTATACAAAAATGTGCTCAGCACTTCTGAAGCATTGCCCGGACCTCCGCCGGTCAGAATATACGGTTCATTAAATACGGTAAATGCGCCGGTCAGCGTCATCACCACAGCAACAAACGACATTTCTTTCGTCTGCGGCACCGTAATGTGAAAAAACTGCTGGATTTTTCCGGCTCCGTCCAGCTGCGCCGATTCATATAATTCAGCAGGAATGCTCTGAATCGAGACAATGTACAGCATGGCGATGTAACCGACAGACTGCCATTGAGACACAAAAATGACAGACAGCATAGCGGTGTTTTCATCGCCCAGCCACGCCCGGGTCAGTTCATCAAGTCCGACGGCTTCCAGCAGCTGATTCAAAAGCCCGATTTCCGGGTTATAAATAAAATCAAACAACAGCGCAATGACGGTCATGGAAATGACGACCGGAAGAAAAAAGACCGTGCGGAAAAACGGCGACCATTTTCTTACCAATCTGTCTTCCAGCACGGCCGCCAGAATTAAGCCGCCGCCAACCTGGCAAATCAGCGATATGACCGCATACAGCACATTGTTGCGGAGCGCTGTAAAAAATACGGGATCGTGAAACAGGTCAATATAATTTTTCAAACCGATAAACGTCTTTTCGGGTTGAAATGAGCTCCATTCAAACAGACTGAAAAACACATTCTCAATAATCGGAATGTAAACGAACAGCAGAAAAATCAGCGCGGGCGCGAGAAACAGATACGGAATGAAACGTTTTCGGCTGACCAAGGAAATCCTCATCTCCTTTCTCCAAAGAAATCTGTTCTATTCAGATGACGCTTTGACTTGACGCGCCGCTTTCTGCACGGAATTCATCACCTCGCGCGGTGTCATTGTGCCGCCGAGCATCTGCTGAACGCCTGCCGCATACACATCGGCGATTTCAACGTCAACATCCATATCAAACCACGGCACCATTGTTTCGGCGCGGACGATATCCTGCACGGCTTCACGCTGGATCGGGGTGGAATTGTTTTCTGTCGCCGTTCCCTGAACCGCGCTGTATTTACCGACGTCTTTTATCAGCTTCTCTCCCATTTTTTTCGAGGTTAAAAACTGAAGAAATTCCATGGCTTCTTTCGGGTGCTTCGTTTTTGAGGAAATCATAAATCCTTCCGGAGATCCGGTCAGTGCACGGGGAGATCCCTTTTCGCCGCTGATTTTCGGGAAAGGAAACAAGCCCAGATTGACCGGTTCGACGAGCTTAATTTCTGCCGTTTCCGCATAAATCATCGCCGCTTTGCCGCTCGTAAACTGCTGGCGCACGTATTCGTGATCAACGGAGTTCACGTGCTTTGTAAAGTACGGCAGAAGTTCCTGAAGCTTTTCAAGCGCTTTGACATAGCCTTCGTCCGTAAACTCCCCGGTTTCCGGGCTGTAATCCTTCGCCCGCGTTTTTTCATCCACCATACGCTGGTTCAGCGTCCCGATATAATGAGAAATGGTCCAAGGCGCTTTTGTGCCGAAACTGATCGGAATATATCCGTTCTCTTTCAATTTCTCAGAGACTGTGATCAGTTCATCCCATGTCGCCGGGGGCTTCAAATGTAATGAATTAAAAATGTCCTTATTATAAAAGAATGATTTAGCGTCCATTTGCCACGGAACACCGTACTGTTTTCCGTCATGCGTAAAAGGTTTGATTTGTGACTGCACAAGCTGTGAGGACCAATCTTTATCCTGCTGATAGTAAGACGACAGATCGAGGGCTTTATCTCCTTTGATGAATTTATAAGCAAACCGGTCGCTCCATGAAAAGAAAATATCAGGGGGGCTCGTTGTTCCGAGCATGACTTTCACCTTGTCTTTATAAGAATCGTTTAAGACCGCTTCCGTTTGGATATGAATATCCGGATGAGCGGCTTCAAATTCTTTGACCGCTTCTTCAAAATAGCTTTTTTCCGGCTCCTTCGGCCACCTGTGAAAAAACTTCAGAGTCACTTTTCCGTCAGAGGAACTGCTTTGGCTTGAACAGGCGGCGGCTGACAGACATACGGCTAACAGAACGAACAGGCAGATGAGCTTTTTCAGATGCTTTTCCTCCTTTGTCACCGGACTATAACGTTATATATCATTATAGTCCGGTGAAATATAATGCGCGTTCTTAATATTCGACTTTCCACATGTAACGCCGCTGGCTTAACGGATGGTTCCTTGCTTCCGCCAGCGCATCCGCATAGCTTCTGAGCACCCGGTTTAATACGAGAGGAGCCAGATAGCCTTTTACAGAATCGTCAATTCCGGAAAAATCATATGCTGCCGCATCAAGCACAGTCAGTTTTTTGCCGTATCTTTTTGAGAAGGAAAGCGCCCGCTCTTCAAGGGGTCTTGTTTCGTCTAAGCCGAGCAGGATAATAAATGGAACGGATTCATCAATGATTTCGAACGGTCCGTGAAAATATTCTCCGGCATGAATGGCGTGGGAATGAATCCATTGCATTTCCATGAGAATGCAGATGCTGTAGGAGTAAGCGACGCCGTAGTTCGCACCGCTTGCCATCGTGTAAATGATATCTTCTTTTTCGTGGGCTTTCGCGAATGCCTTTGCGTGATCCGCTTCTTGTTTAAGCGCTTTGTCATATACGGTCTGGAGCTTATTGAGTCCGTCGATCGCCGACTCAAACGCGGGATGGTTTTCCAGCACGTGTAAAGCGCCGAACACGATTTGATACAGAACCCCGTAATTCGTATTTATCGCCTGTGCATTCTCACCCCAGTCATACACCGCGACATATTCGGCTTCTTTCGCTAGCGGCGAATCAGGCTCAAAGGTCATCGCAATCGTAAGCGCGCCTTTTTTTCTGGCGAAACCGGCGGCTTTCACCGTTTCCGGCGTATTGCCTGACTGAGAACATAAAATCACGAGAGAGTTCTCTCCGAGCTGAACGGGATTGCGCTGAATAAATTCATTTGAACTGTAGAGATCAGAGCTGATGGCTTTCGCCTCTCTGTCAAACACGTACTTGCTCGGATACATAATGGCTGAAGAACCCCCGCAAGCGACGAAAAAGACGTGGTCAATCGTTTTTCCTTTCAGATCATCCAAGAAAGCCTGAACTTTGTGATTCACTTGTGCGGCAGTTTGACTCAAATCCTTCACTCCTCAGTGTTTTATTATATAACGTTATATAACATTATATAACGTTATATTAATCGCAACAAAGGTGCGTTGTCAATCATATTTTCTGAAATTTCTAAAATATAAAATAAACCCGTCTTATTTCCCGCCCTCTCTTGACCTGACCCTTAGAGACACGTTTAGAATGAAAAACAGGGAGTGATTCAGAATGAATATAAAAGAAGCCGCCAGACAGACGGGTCTCACGAAAAAAGCCATCAAATATTATGAGCAGGAAGGTTTAATCACCGTCAGCAAAAACCCTGATAACGGATACCGTGAGTATTCCGCTCAGAACGTGAATACGCTGAAAATGATTGCCGCCCTCCGAATGCTGGCACTGTCTGTAAGCGATATTAAAGCGTTCCTCTTAGAGGGCAGCAGTCTGCATGATATACTGCGCCAGCAGCATCAAAAGCTCAGCCGGCAGATTGAAGAGCTTGAGCAGGAACGGAAACTGACTGAAATGCTGATCAAGCGCGTGGAAGATGCGGAAAATGTCGATTCAATTCTGCATGATATCGGCGAGGTCAAAATAGATGAACCGAAGTATATGGGACTTCAGCTGAAAAAACTGTTCCCGGGAGATTTCGGAGAATTTATCGCCGCGCTGTTTGAACCGTTCCTCGACTTTTCTATTGATACAGATGAGAAAAAAACGATATGGGCGGAGCTTATTAAAGTATTGGATGATATGGAAGAAGTTCCGGCTGCACACCCGATGATGCAGCTGGTCGGCAAGGAGGATCCGGCTCAGCTCCAGCAGCACAAAGTACAGCATGATCAATTTATCGAGCGGATTTTGGAGAGAGACCCCGCCACTTGGGACACTCATAAAAACATCATCATTCAGCTTGTGAAAAGAGTGCAGACAGATGAAGAATACAGGGAAAGCCTGATCAAGGTCGGAGAATCAGCTTCTGATCTGCCCGCGCTGAAGGAGGGATCGCCTTTCAGCAATCTTCTTCAAAAGCTCAGCCCGAAATATGACACGTACGTGCGACTTCAGCTTGAACTGAAAAAAGAAGCCGACGAGGAACTCGGCTTTGATTCAGAAGCATATTTAAAACAGATGCTTCAATCAAAAAAACGCTAAGGTTCGTCTCCTTAGCGTTTTCTTTCTTCAGCCTCAGTGCTGCGCGTTAATGCGGTCAACGACATTAGCGATGAGCTGCTCTTTTCCTAAGTCGGAATCTTCGTCAACGCTTGCTACTGTCAAAATGATGGCCGCTACCGCAAGAGCGATCGTCTCAATGGCGGCCGCCGCGTTTAAAAATACCCATACAGCCGTTGCGCATTGGCCGATGGCCGTTGATTTTCCTTTGTCCATGCTCTTTTTGTCAAACTCTTCTTTCAGCACTTTCGCCATAATCTGCGAACCTTGATCAATGACGCTGTTCACTTTCTCATAATCGCCGCTGTAGACCGCCGCTTTCAACTCTTTAAAATAATCCGGCGATGACTTTTTAATATCAGCGATCACCTGATCGGAAACTTGCTTTAATTCATCCTGATCAATCTTTTTGACAGCCTTGGTATCCCATACTTCAGGAAGGAGTTTTGCGACCTCACCTTGTCCGAAAAAGATGCCGGAAAAAATGTCTTCACCCGAATAAGAGACCGACGGCTCAGTTTTCGCCGCGGCATGCGGGCCGACTAATGCGACCATTAAAACAAACACCAGCATCATGGCAGCTGCGGACTTCTTGCTTTTAACCAAATAATTTCCTCCTTTTCCTTTTATTTAAAAAATTGTATCTGATAAAAAGGGGATTGTAATGGTTCAAAGCTACTGTTTTCTCTGCCGGCACCAAAAACAGGACCAAAATACCAGCCACCGTAATGGAAAACGAGGTAAGCCCCAGCATAACGGCAAAGATTTCGTGCATAAAAATGGAGATAAACAATATCAGACGCCAATATGTTTTCGGAGCGAACAAAGCGCAGAACATAATGGTTTGCACAATGAGCGTGCCCCAAGTCGGGATGACGACAAGCTTGGACTGCAGGATAAAGTCAAACAGACCGTGAAGCGCATCCGGCAGACCCAGCATCGGATCGTTCAAATAGTAATAAACGGCGGTTCCGTTCTGCCACTCTTCTTCCATCAGTTTGGCAATGACAGAGTTAAAGTACAGCATCGCGACCTGTATTCTGATGATTGTCAGTGTCGCCCAGCATAAGGAGCGGTAATAAGGCTCAAGCGGTCTTTTCTCAAAAGACGCCTCGTACGGAGACCAGTGCCATTTCCGCGGATCGGTTAATGTCAGCGGGAGCAGCAGCAGTGTAAAAACGGCAGCCACCTGATCTCCTCCGTCAAGGGTAACGGCGGAGTTTTGGAAGCTGTACGAAATCCACCAGTGAAAAAAACCGGTGATTCGCGGCCGCCAGCCAATGACGACAAGGATTAACATACAGATACAAACGGCTTTGACGATCTCAATGTAACGGAAATCGGGAAACAGCAGAAACAGGCTGAACGTGTCGGAAAAACTGAGCATTTGATTTTGCGTTTTGAAGAAGACAGACGCCGGATTAAACAGCAATGTCAGCAGCGTGCCGAGCGCGATTAAGCTTCTGGCAAGCCCGTACACATTTGTCCAAGGCG
This sequence comes from Bacillus sp. JNUCC-22, assembly GCF_018861275.1. Lineage (NCBI taxonomy): Bacteria > Bacillati > Bacillota > Bacilli > Caryophanales > Bacillaceae > Bacillus > Bacillus sp. JNUCC-22. The sequence continues at coordinate 3,086,039 of NZ_CP076408.1, forward strand.
GATTCTTCATCATCCATATCGGCATCAAGAAGATAGATGTTCAAGCTGTCTTCTCTCGGATCTTTACTGAAAAATCCCCAGCTTTGCGGATAAATCATGGAAACGGTTTTGGATTGATGCTTGGTTAATTGGATGGCGGAGCTTGGCAGTGCCGCGATGACGGTAAAAAACAAAACGATGATCCAGGCGGCCATGATAAAAAGAAAGAATGAAAACATGCTGGTTTGCTTCTTGTCAGTCAATTGAAACCCTCCTAGCGTATGGAAATTTCATTGACATGATTATACACCAATCAACAGGTAAAATATTGATAAATTAGATTTTTCGGACTAATATACTATTATATGTAAAAAAGGGAGTGTTCATATGTTTTTGATGAATGATAAAGTGCTGTGGGGAGCTGTGGTTCTCGCCTTTATTCTGTCGATTGTGTTTTATCCGTTTCTTCCTGCTGATATGGCCATTCACTATGACGTGTCGAACCGTCCGAATACATCAATCAATAAAACGGCCGGCGTCCTGATTTTTCCCGTGCTCATGATGATCTGCATGTTATTCAGAAAAAAGGTCGTCCAGCTATTCCTCATCGTTTACTGTCTGCTGATCGTGCATATTGCAGTGATGTGGCTGGCACTGTAAACATAAAGAAAACCGGAGCCCTTAAGCTCCGGTTTTTCTTATTTATAAAATACTTTCTCAATGTTGTATTTCGACTGAAGGGTATTGATCGCGTACGTTTCGTAAATCTCCCTTTCCATCGGATCATTTACGACACATACTTCAATTTTATACACTTCGTCCCTGTGATGTTTAACAGGCGACACATTGTCTTCAAAATGCTTTTTGATTCTTTGTCTTAATTTACGGGCTTTCCCGACAAACAGCAGCTCATCATGAATGTTATAAAACATAAAGATGCCGCCTTTGTCTCTCGGAATTTGGTGAAAATCAATGAAACCGTAAATCGCTTTAATCGCCGGTTCATTCTCCGACGGTGACTGCTGCCGTTCCGTAATGGTTACATCAGGAGCAGGAAGGTTTATTTTTATCAAATGGGTCACGTCCTCTTATTCATTAAAGCTCCATCCTATCATAAGAATGCGCCAAAAGCTATTTTTTATTCAAGCGCCCCGGCCGGATCATAAAGGCTCAAATCAATTTCCGTCTGCTGCCCGAGCGCGAGTTTCGCCAGTTCAGCCCCCAGATACGGCCCGCTCGTCAGCCCTGAGGCGCCCAGCCCGTTGGCAACGAGGAGTCCGCTGATATTCGGCACTTTGCCGATGACGGGAAGAAAACCGGGAGTAAACGGCCTGAAACCGACTCTTGTCTCTATCATAGTACTGTCTGAAAGCCCCGGCGCCACGGTTAATGCTTTGTCAAAAATCTCGCGGAGACCGCCGGCCGTCACCCGCAAATCCATGCCGGTATCGTTTTCATGAGTCGCGCCCGCTATGATTCTGCCGCTGTCAAAGGCGAGAATGTATTGATCGTTTGGGGGCATGACGACGGGCCAGCCGCCCGTCTCCTCTCCCTGAAGCTCTAAATGAACGATCTGCGCCTTTTGGTATGATACTGAAAAACGGATGCCGAGCGGCTCAAGCAGCTCTCCCGCCCAAGCGCCGGCCGTTACGAGAACCTGATCGGCAGTAAGCGTGCGTTCTGCGGTTTTCACACCGATGACGGCACCGTCCTCTGTCAATATTGACGCTTCTTCATTGTAAACCGCCGCGCCGTGCTTAACGGCCGCGTTTAACAGCGCCTTACGAAGCGCCCTCCCGTTCACCCGGGCCGCGCCGCTGACATGAACCGCCCCATATTCCTCCGACAGCGCGGGGAACAGCGCCTTCGTTTCTTCCGGAGTCAGTCTTGTAATGTCACCGATTTCAGGGGCGTCCTCTCTTCTTTTATAAGCTCTTTCCTCCATTTGGCTGAGCTTTTTTTCATCCGTATGGAGGCTGACGGCACCGACCTTTTGATAACCGGTGTCCGTTTCTCCGTCAGCTTCAAGCTGCTGTATCAATTGGTTATAATAGCGGGCTCCGCCTTTTGCGATCGCATACCATGCCTGATTGCGGCGCTGTGACAGCCACGGGCAGACGATCCCCGCCGCGGCGTCAGTCGCCTGCCCCAGGTGCTTCCGGTCAATGACCGTTACATCCGCCCCGGCCTTTGCGAGATGATAAGCCGCGGACGCACCGAGAATGCCGCCCCCAATAATTATATAAGACTTCATGTGTAACACCTTTTCTATCTGTTTTGTCTTATTTATTTTAACAAATAGAGCGCTTTGCTTCGACCTTTTGCTCCCATATGAAAAAGCAGAAGGTCGACCAATCTCTTCGCTCACCTATCAAAGATCCCATCACTATCAATAGAGAAAAGGTGGTGTCTTAAACGTAAATCATCATGGATGTGAAGAAAACACAGACCCTAAAACGACAATCGCAAGCTTTCAAACAGCAGCCAGTATCAATTCAAAAGTCATAGTCAACGTATATACAGATCAAGAACAAAAGAGAACATCAAAGAACGCGGCTAAGTATCAAGCCCCGTCCTTTTAAAAAATAAAAATTGAGAGGATAAAGGCATTTCACTATTATCCTTCCACTATATAAACTGATCTATCATACTATTTTTTAGTAAAAACAAAAGTATAGTATCCATCAGCTTCTCCAGTTTTCATTTTAATCGCTGATCTTCCATAGGCTGATTTACTGCTGATTTTACCATGCATTGTAGAATACTGCGTTAGGGTACCTGTAGACTTTCTTTTGTATGGTTTAAAGGCTATATATCCAGATTGGCCTTTTTTGAGCGTAAAGGAATATGTAGTAGAATAAGATTTTGCTGACGTAAAATTAAAACTAGCTCCATAGTTTATAGCTTGTATTTCTGATGAAGCATTAACACTGTAAGACTTAGATACAGTAGCTTGCGTCTGTTTATCTACTCTGCACGATGATGTAGTACACTTAATTGTTGCTGAAACTTTAATAGGGTCTCCATAATATTTAGTGGCTGATTTTTCTTTATATCTCCAATATCTAAGATCAACATCAGCATAGGGCTTAAATTCTAATTCGTCATTACTTTCCTCAGAAACAACAAACTCATTCTCTAAATTTTCGTTTTCTTTTATTTCAGTCGTTTTTTCATATTCGTCTTTTGAAACAGGTACAAGCCCATGTTCTGACGCTTTGAATGGTGCGATTACTGCACCTTGTTCCTCATCATAAAATTTTTCTACATTTGAATCAGATAGATTAATAGTATATTGCTCGACAGCGAATCCTTTCGATGGATTTCCAAAAATCATCAAAAACACCACGAAAACTGCAATCAAAAGCGTAACTTTCTTTTTCATATAGACCCTCCTTATTTTTATAACATATTAAAATATTACCATGATAGTATATTTTTTGTAAAATTGGTAAGATTAATTTATACTAGGAATTAACAAATAATATATTCCAGATTTCTTATCCACATGAGGGGTTACATTGTTATCTGTCTGAGTTTCAATTTTCAGATTTTTCGTTTTGTTAAATCCAGCATATAACTTATATTTTTTACCTGAATACGACTTTACATCAAATGAAATATCTGTCTTATTATTCTGATTTTTAAGCGCTACACCATTTCCATTCTTTACCCATATAACTTTTTTATCTTTCCATGCCAATGTTCCTGTTCCTACACCCATTTGTTTATTTTCTTCAAATTTGTATATCACAACTTTTTCATTGTCAATTTCCTTTGTTTCATATATAAAATCAGTGATATAAGGTGATTCTTGTTTAGCATACTGTAAAGCTTCATGTTCAGTATTAAATTTTTTCGCTGAATCAGGAGTTTCATTATTCTTAATAAAAAACAAACTGATTATGAAAATAATACAGATGACCAATAAACAAATAATGATCTTTTTCCCCTTCATAACAATAGTCCTCCAATTTAGAAATATATTAGCTATTATTATAGCAATTTTACAGTAATAAAATAAAGTTCCTATGGATTTAATTTCGAAATAGTCAGTCATTAGTTATTCGATATCCTCATTTTATTATGAAACGCGGCATTACATTTGACATCCCAAATCAATTCGGACGGTTTGCGGCAGATATATTACAACCGTTCCCCATCTCTTCCTATACGTGGTTTATCGGTGATGGAGAGGCGTATACTGAATTCAAAGAAGACACCGATACAGACCTGTTTCCGCAAAATCAGCGCATCATTCAGGGTCAAGAACTCCGTCAGCGTCTGGAAGGAAACCCTTATTATATGATTTTTGCTGAATTGAAAGCTTTCCCGGGCGGGATGGTAACGGAAATCAATACGTACGAGGAGTATTTGGAGAGTTCCTGTGAGCTTGTGCTTCTCATTGCAGATTGCTCGTATGTAACGTTATATTGCAAAGATCCGGATATGCTCGAAGCCCTTAATCAGCAGGCTGTACAATGCGGATTTCTCCGCGTTGACTATGTTACAGATGAGAATGATGCGAGAACGGGATTGTCTGTCTGATGAAGGTGCGTTCTTTTTATGAAGCGCCTGATAGGGCTTAGGATTCAAAATATTGACAAATTCGTGTGTTTTCAACAAAAAAACAACCCCCTCATGTATACTGAGTGCGTAACTTACATATGAAAGGGGTATGGAAATGAAAATCAGCTTGAAGAAAAAAGCAGATTTTTGGAAGAAGACGGCGGTTTCGTCACTTATTTTCACCATGTTTTTTACCCTGATGATGAGCGGTACGGTTTTAGCGGCCGGGCTGAATAAGGATCAGAAGCGCCGGGCGGAACAGCTGACCAGCATCTTTGAAAACGGAAAGACGGAAATCCAATACGGATATGTTGAAGCGTTGGATGACGGAAGAGGTTACACTTGCGGGCGGGCCGGCTTTACGACGGCTACCGGAGATGCGCTGGAAGTAGTCGAAGTATACACGAAAGCGGTGCCGAATAACAAATTGAAAAAGTATTTGCCTGAATTGCGGCGTCTTGCGAAGGACGAAAGCGATGACATCAGCAATTTGAAAGGATTCGCTTCTGCCTGGCGCTCACTTGGCAATGATAAAGCCTTCCGCGCTGCCCAGGATAAGGTAAATGACAGCTTGTATTATCAGCCGGCGATGGAACGTTCAGAAAATGCCGGACTGAAAACGGCCTTGGCAAAAGCAGTGATGTACGATACGGTGATTCAGCATGGCGACGGCGATGATCCAGACTCCTTTTATGCCCTGATTAAACGCACGAACAAAAAAATGGGCGGGTCACCGAAAGACGGAACTGACGAGAAGAAATGGCTCAATAAATTCTTGGATGTGCGCTATGACGATCTGATGAATCCGTCAGATGAGGACACCCAGGATGAATGGAGAGAATCGGTTGCCCGTGTCGACGTTTTCCGCGATATTGTCAAAGAGAAGAACTACAATTTAAACGGGCCGATTCATGTCCGGTCAAGCGAATACGGTAATTTCACTATTCAATAAACAAAAAACCCCGCCATATGGCGGGGTTTTACTATTAACCGATGGAGCCTTCCATTTCGAACTTAATCAAACGGTTCATTTCAACTGCGTATTCCATCGGAAGTTCTTTTGTGAACGGCTCGATGAAACCCATAACGATCATTTCTGTTGCTTCTTCTTCAGAAATACCGCGGCTCATCAAGTAGAAAAGCTGTTCCTCAGAAACTTTTGATACTTTCGCTTCGTGCTCCAATGAAATGTTGTCGTTCAGGATTTCATTGTAAGGGATTGTATCAGAAGTTGATTTGTTATCCATAATGAGCGTATCACACTCGATGTTTGAACGGGCGCCGTCCGCTTTCCGTCCGAAGTGGACGATACCGCGGTATGTTACTTTTCCGCCCTGTTTCGAAATCGATTTTGATACGATTGTGGATGACGTATTCGGTGCAAGGTGAATCATTTTCGCGCCTGCGTCCTGATGCTGTCCTTTACCCGCAAGAGCGATAGAAAGCGTCATGCCGCGCGCGCCTTCACCTTTCAGAATGACAGCCGGATATTTCATCGTCAATTTAGAACCGATGTTTCCGTCAACCCATTCCATCGTCGCGTTTTCTTCACAAACCGTACGTTTCGTTACTAAGTTGTAAACGTTGTTCGCCCAGTTTTGAATTGTTGTATAACGGCAGTAGCCGCCTTTTTTGACGATGATTTCAACAACCGCGCTGTGAAGCGAGTTTGTTGTGTACACAGGAGCCGTACAGCCCTCTACGTAATGAACGCTTGCTTCTTCGTCAACGATGATCAGCGTACGTTCGAACTGACCCATGTTTTCAGAGTTGATGCGGAAGTAAGCTTGAAGCGGTGTTTCAACCTTCACGCCTTTAGGCACGTAGATGAAAGATCCGCCGGACCAAACAGCTGAGTTCAGCGCCGCAAACTTGTTATCAGTCGGCGGAATGACTTTCGCCCAGTGCTCGCGGAAAATGTCTTCATTTTCTTTCAGCGCGCTGTCTGTGTCTTTGAAGACGATGCCTTGCTCTTCAAGATCTTCTTTCATATTGTGGTAAACAACTTCGGATTCGTACTGTGCAGAAACACCGGCAAGGTATTTTTGCTCAGCTTCAGGAATACCGAGTTTGTCGAATGTCTGTTTAATTTCCTCAGGCACTTCATCCCAAGAACGCTCTGAACGCTCAGACGGCTTTACGTAATACGTAATTTCGTCAAAGTTTAAAGAGTTTAAATCCCCGCCCCACTGCGGCATCGGCATGTTGTAGAAATGCTCAAGAGATTTCAGGCGGAAATCAAGCATCCATTGAGGCTCTTCTTTCATGCGTGAAATTTCTTCTACGATTTCTTTTGTCAATCCGCGCTCTGAACGGAAAATGGAAACGTCCTTATCGTGAAAACCGTACTTGTATTCACCAATTTCAGGCATTTTTTTAGCCATCCATTTTCACTCCAATCTTTTAATTGCCGCCTTTTTCGCCAGCGACTCCTTTTTCAAGTGCTTTCCATGAAAGGGTGGCACATTTAATCCGGGCCGGGAATTTCGAAACGCCTTGAAGAGCTTCAATATCCCCGAGATCTATCGAGTCGTCATACTCTTTCCCTTGCATCATGTCTGAGAAAATCTTAGACATGGAAAGGGCGGTATCAATATCTTTTCCTTTAATCGCCTGCGTCATCATGGAAGCTGAAGCCATGGAGATAGAACAGCCTTCCCCTTCAAACTTCGCTTCCTGAACGGTATCGCCGTCAAGCTTCATTGTCAGTCTGATCCGGTCGCCGCAAGTCGGGTTGTTCATATCGACGACGATGCTGTCATCCAAAACCCCTTTGTTGCGCGGATTTTTGTAATGATCCATGATCACTTGTCTGTATAATGTATCTAAATTTGCATTAAAAGACATTTGTAAAGTACTCCTTTGTCTTTTGGAGGGCTTCCGCGAGCTTATCGATCTCTTCCTCTGTATTATACAGATAAAAACTCGCTCTCGCAGTGGCAGATACATCCAGCCATTTCATGAGCGGCTGGGCGCAATGATGTCCGGCTCTGACCGCAATGCCCTCAGCATCGAGGACAGTCGCGACATCATGAGGGTGAACCTCATCAAGATTAAATGTCACAAGTCCCGCCCGCTCTTTCGGACCGTATACCGTCACGCCGTCTAGCTGCTCGAAACGGTCAAGCGCATAGGCTGCAAGCTTATGCTCATGCCGGGAAATCTCGTCGAGTCCGATCTCTTCAAGAAAATCAATCGCGGCTCCCAATCCGATCGCGCCTGCGATAATCGGCGTGCCTGCTTCAAATTTCCACGGAAGCTCTTTCCAAGTTGATTCATAAAGCCCTACAAAGTCGATCATTTCGCCGCCAAATTCGGCCGGCTCCATATTCTCAAGCAGTTCTTTCTTGCCGTACAGCACGCCGATTCCCGTCGGGCCGCACATTTTATGGGAAGAAAGCGCGAAGAAGTCGCAATCCAAGTCCTGAACGTCGATTTTCATGTGCGGTGTGCTTTGCGCCCCGTCCACCACGATGACCGCGCCATTGTCATGAGCGATTTTGGCGATCTCTTTAATCGGGTTGATCGTGCCGAGCACGTTTGACACATGAGCGACTGCCACGATCTTCGTATGGCTTGTGACAGTCTGCCGGACGTCGTCTAACGAAAGCGTGCCGTCTTCCTGCATCGGGATATATTTTAAAGTCGCGCCGGTTGCTTTTACTGCCTGCTGCCACGGAATGATATTCGCATGATGCTCCATTTGGGTGATGACCACTTCATCACCGGGTTTTAAGCTGGCGCGGGCATAGCTCAGCGCCACCATATTCAGTGAAGTTGTCGTGCCTTTTGTGAAAATGACCTCAGCCATTGATTTCGCATTGATAAACTTACGGACTTTTTCACGCGCACCTTCATAGCCGTCTGTCGCTCTCGTGCCAAGAGTATGAACGCCTCTGTGGACATTGGAATTGTATTTGCTGTAATACTGATCCACTGCTTCAATGACAGCACGCGGCTTCTGGGAAGTCGCCGCGCTGTCAAGGTACACGAGGTCATGTCCGTTCACTTGCTGATGAAGGATCGGGAACTGTTCACGAATATCGGTGATATTCATTATTTTACTTTCCTTTCGATGACGGAGACGAGCTGTTTCTTAACTCCTTCAATCGGAAGCTCTTTTACCACCGGAGCAAGGAATCCGTAAATGACTAAGCGCTCCGCTTCTTCTTTCGGAATTCCGCGGCTCATTAAGTAGTAAAGCTGGATCGGGTCCACACGGCCGACAGATGCCGCATGTCCTGCAGTTACATCGTCTTCATCAATTAAAAGAATCGGGTTTGCATCTCCGCGTGCTTTTTCACTCAGCATCAGAACGCGGGATTCCTGTTCAGCGTTTGCTTTAGACGCGCCGTGCTCGATTTTGCCGATTCCGTTAAAGATGGAAGATGCGGCATCTTTCATGACTCCGTGCTTCAGGATATAGCCTTCAGAAGCCTTACCGAAGTGGATGATCTGCGTCGTAAAGTTTTCCGTCTGTTCTCCTCTTCCGACAACTACGGTTTTCGTATCGCCGTATGTGCCGTCTCCGTAGAGGTTTGTCGTGTTTTCAGAAATCGTGTCGCCGTCGTTCATCAGTCCGAGCGCCCACTCGATTCTGCTGTCGCGTCCGCGCGCGGCTCCGCGGCGGTTGACGTATGTTGTGACGCCTGCTGACAGGTTGTCAACGGCGCCGTACGTCACGCTGGCATTATCACCTGTGACCACTTCACTGATAATGTTGAATACAGCTTCTTTCGGATTCACCGTGCTGATGTAGTTCTCAACGTAAGTGACGGAGCTGTGGTCTTCAGCGACGATCAGAACGTGGTTGAACAATGCCGTGTCATTGCTTTCATGAACGTAAACGGCCTGAACAGGCGTCTCCACCTGAACGTTTTTAGGAACATAAAGGAATGCCCCGCCGTTCATTAATGCTGCATGAAGCGCAGTCAGTTTATGTTCGTCGACCTTAACGCCGTCTTTCATGAAATACTTCTCAACGAGATCGCTGTGCTCACGGGCAGCCGTTAAGATGTCCGTAAAGATGACGCCTTTGTCTTTCAGTTCTTTGGAAAGAGAAAGGAAAGCGGGCGTTTGGTCACGCTGCACGTATAACGTTTTGTCTTCGTTTTCGATATCGATCAGCGCTTTTACTTCATCAGCTAAATCTTCTAAAGAAGCAAGCGGCGCATTTTCTACTGTATGCTTGTTGAACTTTGTAAAGTTCCAATTTGTGATTTTTGTTTTATCAGGCTTAGGCAGCGGCAGATCGTCAGCTTTTTCAAGAGCCTGTAAGCGCAGGTTTTTCAGCCAGGCAGGTTCTTGATGCTTTTCGGAAAAGCCTTTGACATATTCCTGATCTACGGATAGTTTCGTTTCCAATGTCATGATTATCCCCCTAACGCTTACGCTTCTTGGCCTACAGTTTCGTCTTCAATGCCCAGTTCTTGTTTAATCCAGTCATAACCTTCCGCTTCAAGGCGCTGTGCAAGCTCCGCGCCGCCGGATTTCACTACGCGTCCCTGCATCATAACGTGAACGACATCAGGCGTGATGTAGTTCAGAAGGCGCTGGTAGTGAGTGATCATTAAGCACCCGAAGTTTTCGCTGCGCATTTTGTTGATTCCTTTAGAAACGACTTTAAGCGCATCGATATCAAGACCTGAATCGATCTCGTCAAGAATGGCGATTTTCGGCTCGATCATCATAAGCTGAAGAATTTCGTTGCGTTTTTTCTCCCCGCCTGAGAAACCTTCGTTCAGGTAACGCTGCGCCATTTCAGGGTCCATTTCAAGGAACTCCATGTTTTCGTCCATTTTGCGGATGAATTTCATAAGAGAAATTTCATCGCCTTCTTCACGGCGTGCGTTAATCGCAGAGCGAAGGAAATCGGCATTTGTCACACCGCTGATTTCGCTTGGGTACTGCATCGCCAGGAAAAGACCCGCCTGAGCGCGCTCGTCCACTTCCATTTCCAGTACATCCTTGCCGTCAAGCGTGATGCTGCCTTTTGTAACTTCGTATTTCGGGTGTCCCATAATCGCTGCTGAGAGCGTGGATTTACCGGTACCGTTCGGCCCCATGACAGCGTGGAATTCGCCGCCTTTTATTTCAAGGTTTACACCTTTTAAGATCTCTTTTCCTTCGATTTCAACGTGAAGATCCTTGATCGTTAATGTTGAAGCAGCCATATCTATACCTCCAAAATATATAATCATTATTCTCAATTTATTCTCATTCTAATTTTATAACAAATGAAAAGTAAATACAACTTTTTATATTACCCGGAACATTCCTAAAGTTTATCAAAGATCAAGGCGTAATTAAAGCTGTTTGAAACAGAAAAAGGGCGGAAATCCACCCTTTTTTACTGACCGATTTTCTCATTAAGCTGCGCTGCGAGGAACTTGCTTTTTTGATATTCAAGCTCCCTCTGCCGTTCGACTTCCATCCTTTTTGAAAGACGCCGTCCGTATTCCTCGTAGCCGATGCCGTGTGACTTCTGCATCGCTTTTTCCATTTCAGGCGTATAGTCAAGGTCCAGTCTCTCGTGGCTGGTGCAGATAATGAATCAATCCCTTCATATATTTGTTTCTATTGTAACAATGATCCCCTGCTCCGGCCAAAGAGAGTGTGCCCCTGAATCCTTTCGAATGTGCCGGAAACCGGCGCTCACTTTATCTGAAAAACGGTATTCACACGATTGCTCATTCTAATGCGTCGTATGTCCGAATTCCTGAATGCACTGCTGCACGAGGGTCACTCCCTGACTGAGAGCCGCGCCGCCCCCGAATGCCGCCGCGACGCTGATGACCTCAAGGATGTTTTCTTCTGTGGCCCCTTGGTCAAGGCAGCCCTTCGTATGATAAATCATGCAAAATTCATCTTGAGCGCTGATGCTGATACCCAGAGCGATTAATTGTTTCTCTTTTTCAGTTAATGAATCCGCTGAGAAACACTGTTCAGTAAATTCATTAAACTTCCGCCCCATCATCGGCATTTTTTGTTCAAATATGCCTAAACCTTCTTTGTATTGTTTTAACGCGTCATGCACGCTTTTGCCGTTATCCTGGTATTGAGCCACTGCCATTCCCTCCAATAAGTTAACCTTCCCTTTTATTATGGACAGTTCTCCGATTAATACCCGAAAAAAACCCCGGATGACTCATCCGGGGTTTTCGCTTTATTCAGATACGGGAAGCACGGCTCCGTCGTATTTTTTCTCAATGAAGTCTTTGATTTTCTTAGAGTGAAGCACTTCCATAAGCGCTTTGATTTTCTCTGATTTTTCGTCACCTTTGCGTACGGCGATGATGTTTGCGTACGGGTTGTTTTTCGTTGATTCCACTTCAATCGCGTCTTTTAACGGATTCAGTTTGTTTTGAATCGCATAGTTGACGTTAATGAAGACTGCATCGCCTTCTTCTTCATTATATGCTTTCGCCGTTAATTCAGGGGCGATTTTTTTGAATGTCAGGTTTTTCGGGTTTTTCGTAATGTTTTTCGTAGTCGCTTCAATCGTTTTCACCTTCGGATCAAGTGTGATCAGTCCGGCTTTTTCAAGCATCGCTAGCATACGGCCTTGTTCAGCGACATTGTTAGTCATGATGATGGTCGCGCCTTTAGGCAGGTCTTTCAGTGATTTGTATTTTTTCGTGTAAATTCCGAATGGCTCAAGGTGAACGGCTCCGGCATTCACGAGTTTGTAATCTTTATTTTCTTTCATTTCCTGTTCAAGGTAAGGAACGTGCTGGAAGTAGTTCGCATCCACTTCATTATCAGCTAACGCTTTGTTGTACATTTTGTAATCGTTCAGCACTTTTACTTTTAATGTGTAGCCTTTTTCCTTCAAGAGCGGTTCCGCTTCTTTTAAGATTTCAGCATGCGGTGTTTTTGTCGCGGCGACGACGATTTCCTTTTTATTTGAGCCGTTTGATCCGCAGGCGGTCAAAACTCCCGCGAACACAAGCAGCAGCGCACTTAATATAATCTTTTTCAATGTAAATCCTCCCTTATCTTTTGTCTATTATATTTGTAATCACATCACCGATAATCTGAATGATAAAGACGATGATGAGTATAAATACTGTCGCTACAAACGTTACATCCGTATTATTGGACTGGTAGCCTTCTACATATGCAAGGTTTCCGAGTCCGCCTGAACCGATGGCGCCGGCAATGGCGGTAGATCCGATCAGGGCGATGGCCGTAACGGTGATGCCTGAAATTAACGCAGGCATTGATTCAGGAATCAGCACTTTGAAGATAATCGTCGATGTCTTTGCTCCCATTGATCTGGCAGCTTCGATGACTCCTTTATCGACTTCCCGGAGCGCAATTTCCGCAAGACGGGCGTAAAACGGCGCGGAGCCGATAATCAGCGCCGGCAATGCGGCGTTCGGTCCTAAAATCGATCCGACCAAAATCTTAGTAAAGCCGAGAAGCAGAATAATTAAAATAAGAAACGGAATAGACCTGAAAATATTAACGACCGCCGCAATCACGGTGTTAATGATTTTATTTTCCCATAAGCTTCCCTTGCCCGTTAAAAAGAGCAGAAGACCGAGAACCGCTCCGATGATAAATGAAAAAACTAAAGCGATGACCGTCATATAAAGGGTCTCGTATGTGGCCGTCCACAGCTCGGTTATATCAACGTTCGGGAACCATTTTTCAAACATTTGTGATCACCTCTGCTTCTACCTGTTTGTCTTTGATGAACCGGATCACGTTTTCTACTTCTTTTTCCTGACCGTCAATATGAATGAATAAAGAACCGTAGGCTCCGTCCTTCGTCTGTGAAATTTTCCCCTGCAGAATATTGACGTCCACATCAAAGTTTCGGATCATTTCCGTAATGAGGGGCTGCTCGGCGGCCTGCCCGACAAATGAAAGCTGAATCGTTTTTCCTGTCGCTGTTTCCTGCAGAAAATGCTGGATGGTTTCTTTCGTCTCTTCCGGTTCTGTCACCTGCTGAACGAAACGCTTGGTCATCGGTTCGCGCGGGTTTCTGAAAACTTGGAGTACTTCGCCTTCTTCAACGACTTTCCCGTTTTCCATGACTGCGACTCTGTTGCAGATTTTTCGGATGACGTGCATTTCATGGGTAATGAGCACGATCGTCAGGCCGAGTCTGTCATTTATATCGGATAAAAGATCCAAAATTGAATCGGTCGTCTGCGGATCGAGCGCTGATGTCGCTTCATCGCACAGAAGGACTTTCGGATTATTGGCGAGCGCCCGGGCGATGCCGACACGCTGCTTTTGACCGCCGCTCAGCTGCGACGGATAAGATTTTTCTTTCCCCTCTAATCCGACCAGTTTAATCAATTCATCAGCGCGGCGGACCCGTTCGCTTTTTTTCACGCCGGCGATTTCCAGCGGAAACATAATGTTCTCCCGGACGGTGCGCGACCACAGAAGGTTAAAATGCTGGAAGATCATGCTGATTTCCTGGCGCGCTTTTCTCAGCCCGCGGCTGCTTACTTTATTTAATTCCGTCCCCGCGACTTCCACGGTTCCCGACGTCGGCTTTTCAAGGCCGTTCAGGAGACGGATTAAGGAACTTTTACCAGCTCCGCTATATCCTATAATTCCAAATATTTCGCCCTTTTTGATATCAAGAGTGACATCTTGGACAGCATTGACATCCCCATGCTTCGCTTTGTAAATTTTTGAAACATTTTGAAGATGGATCAAAGCAATCACCCGCCTTACACTATTCTAAGAAATCTTCCGGGTTTCTCCACAAAAGAAAAGCCTTTCTGCAAAAATGAGCAGAAAGGCTTATTGAAAAAGGCCTTTCTCTCATCTTTCAAAGCAGACCGCTTCGAGTGAATTGGCACCATTTCAACATTGTTGATGGTTGCCGGGCTTCATAGGGCACTTCCCTCCACCTCTCTTGATAAGAGAAAACATATCGTATTTTCGTCCGGAAATTCTTACTGTAGAATAGCACGGCGAATGATAAAAAGTCAATAAAATAAATATTGGAAGCTATTGTCACATAGTAGATTGGCAGTTACGGCCGTTTACTGATCGCCTGAAAAAATCCGTTTGTCAGCCAGAGGATGGCCTCCAGCTTCAGCAGAGCTCTGAATGATCCTTTCACTTTGAGTTTTCCGCTTTGGATAAGCTTTTGCAAAGAGACATCACCATGCAGGAGATGAATGATTTCCGTCTGGTTTCCGTAAAAGGTCAAATTAGATTTTTCCTTTGAAACCGACGTTTTTCTCATTTCTCCCTGTCCGTTAATTGAGACCGTTAAGGCTTCTGTTTCTCCTTGGAATGTAATCAGCAGCGTTGAGGCGTTTAATAGCGGTTTCAAAAACAGATGCTGTCCGTCATTCTCTGAAACTTCTATTTTCTCCACTCGTATAACCTCCCGTTTTAATGGCCATACATACACTTTCTCTTTTTAACGGACAGAACCCTTTATAAACCGCACGACATTTTCCTGTAAATATTGTCACATCGGGAACGTTTGCGATGTTTTTTGTTTAATCAGCTCATATAAATAGGAAACGGAGCGGAAGGCGTATCCTTTCTCAACAAGCTCTCCGCCTTTAAACAGCAAAAAGCACGGAACGCTTTCAATCTGATAGGCTTTGGCGAATGCGGGGGAATAATTCACGTTGTTTTTATAGAAGGCGGCGCCGGGCAGCATTTCTTCGACGACAGTAAGCATTTTGGACGCCAGCTGGCATGTGCCGCAAAACGGGGTGTACAAATACAGGAGATAAACGTCATCCTGAATCGATTCGAGTTCATTTTCTTGGAGTTCTTTCATGATTACCACCTCAGGTCGTTCTTCTTCAAAAATACAGTGTCAGCATCAAAGCCGGCTCTGATCAGCACAGATGCGAGATGATGGCCCGGGCACGACTCGACTTGCCTGTATGTTCTGTCTATATAAATATGGCGCGCGTCGGGAAGCTCCCGTTTCAGCTGTTTTCTTAATTTTTCTCCGGAGTCATCTGCGTCCGTTAAAATATAGACGTCTCTGTCAAACAGGCGGTCCGCCAAATCTTCCAGTTCGGTTTGGCCGATTGTCCCGTTTGTACAGACGATCTCCGCGGGTTCGATGAGCACTTCCCTGACTTTGATTTTATCAGATTTTCCTTCTACGATAATGACCTTTTCATCTCCGTTGTACATAAGCGCGTCACCTGCCGATTGTTTTAGCGTCAGATTGAAAAAGAAGGCAGTGAAATTCACCGCCAACTGTTAACACCAGCCATTCTCATAATCGCAATCGACATATTTCGGATCGCTGCCGTTTATGACATCGGCTGTTTTATAAAATTTTTGATTTTCAAATGAAAAGCCCTGTTTGAGCTCGTACTGGTCCATGCCTGTCATCTCGCCGATGGCTTCATTTTCATGAAATAAGGAAAACCGGCCGTTTTGAAAGCGGCCCGTAACGTTCTCCGTCACATCGACCTTTTGTTTATCAAAAGCCATTTTAGACACCTCCCGTTACAGATAGAATGTCCAAATGGCCCCTTTGCTATCCGATCAGTCTTCCTGTGTCATTTCGTCATATTGCTCGGAAGTCATGAGGTTTTCGATTTCTTCAGCATCAGCCGGTTCCACGACGATCATCCACGCTTTTTCATACGGAGACTCGTTTACGAATTCAGGACTGTCATCAAGGTCTTCGTTCACTTCCGTCACCGTTCCGTTAATCGGTGCGTACAGTTCGGAAACGGTTTTGACGGATTCCACGCTGCCGAATGGCTCGTCCGCTTTAATTTCGGCGCCGACTTCCGGAAGCTCGACAAAGACGATGTCGCCAAGTTCGGCTTGCGCGAAATGTGTAATCCCGATGCGGGCTTTTCCGTCCTCAACTTTGACCCATTCGTGCTCTTTGGAATAACGCATATCTTTCGGTGTGCTCATCTAAATCCCTCCATTTTTTTCTTATAATAAGAAGATACCATAATTCTTTGAACCTGGCATTACATCCAATATTTTTCGAATTGGTCTTCTTTAAAGCCGACAGTGACTTTTTCGCCGTCTGTCGTAATCGGGCGTTTCAGGAGCATACCGTCTGATGCCAGGAGTTCGAGCTGTTCATCCTCTGACATATGGTACAGTTTTTCCTTTAAGTTCAGCTCGCGGTATTTCATTCCGCTCGTGTTGAAAAACTTTTTGAGCTCAAGACCGCTCTTTTCATAGAGGTCTTTAATTTCTTCTTTCGACGGAGTTTCCTCCGCGATATGTATTTCGTTTATTTCCTTACCGCGGTCTTCCAGCCATTTTTTCGCATTACGGCACGTTCCGCATTTAGGGTACCAGTAAAAATTTAACGACATCTTCTTCACCCCTTGTAAATGATCGTCGTTATTTTAACACAATCACTTGTAAAAACCTATAACGTTGCTTCATGAAAAAGCGCCCCTGATGAAGGAGCGCTTTCAGCATGTGATCAGACCGTATATTTTTCTTCACGGAAGACGGCGGCTGCCGCTTCACGTTTTTTCTGAATGAGGTTTTTCGGCGTCAGGCGCGTCAGTTTGCGCAGCACGGAAAGCATCATCCGGAGGGAATCTCCTTCCTCCATGGCGATCAGTGATTCTTTGGCGTGCGCTTCAATGTTCTGAAGGGCTTCCTGGGCAAAGATTTCCGTATATAACAGCTTCTGCGCGGCTTTTTCGGCACCGTCCGCCGCAATTGCTTTTTCCGTTCTGAGGACGGCTGATTCCAAAGCGTACAGCGCGCTGACAATATCGGCAATGTTCACCATGATTTCCTGCTCGCCTTCGATCTCTTTGCCGTATTTCTGCGCCGCGAGACCCGCTGTCAAGAGGGCGATCTTTTTCGCCTGTCTGACAATGTATTTTTCCTGTTCAAGAGGTTCTGAGCCCGGCTCTTCAGGCATCAGCATCATGAGTTCTTCTTGGAGCGCTTTTGCTTTTTCAAAGAGCGGCAGCTGACCTTTTACGGCTTTTTTCAGGAACGTGCTCGTGACGATCAGGCGGTTGATTTCATTTGTGCCTTCAAAAATTCTGTTGATTCTTGAGTCGCGATAAGCGCGCTCCACTTCATATTCCTGCATAAATCCGTAACCGCCGTGAATTTGAACGCCTTCGTCGGCAATATAATCAAGCGTTTCAGAACCGCACATTTTGTTGAGCGAGCATTCAATCGCGTACTCGGCGATTGACTTCGCGACTTCGCGTCCGTCTTTTTGCTCCTCTTCCGTCAGTCTGCTCATATTATCTTCGAATAAGCCCACTGTTCTGTATACAGAGCTCTCCATCGCGTAAAGCCGAGCTGACATCGTCGCAAGCTTTTCCTGAGTGAGCGTGAAGCTTGAGATCGGCGTTTTAAATTGCCGGCGCTGGTTCGCATAAGCGGCAGACAGCTCAATCACCCGTTTTGAAGCGCCGATTGTGCCGACGGCAAGCTTGTAGCGCCCGATATTCAGAATATTAAAGGCGATGACATGTCCTTTTCCGATTTCGCCGAGAAGGTTTTCTTTCGGGACTTCCGCCTGATCTAAAATCAGCGTTCTTGTCGATGAACCCTTAATCCCCATTTTTTTCTCTTCCGGGCCCGTTGACACGCCCGGATAGTTCTTTTCTACGATAAATGCAGAAAACTTATCTCCGTCCACTTTAGCGTAGACGACAAAGACATCTGCAAAGGCGGAGTTTGTAATCCATTGCTTTTCTCCGTTAAGAATATAGTGTGTGCCCGCTTCATTCAAAACAGCCGTGGTTTTCGCTCCGAGGGCATCTGAACCTGAACCGGGCTCAGTTAAGGCGTATGCCGCGATTCTTTGTCCTGAAGCCAAGTCCGGCAAATAGGTTTTTTTCTGTTCTTCCGTTCCGAAGAACACGATCGGCAATGAGCCGATCCCGACGTGGGCGCCGTAAGACAGCGAAAAGCTGCCGGCACGTGAAAACTTTTCCGTAATGAAGGCTGAACTGATTTTATCCAGGCCGATTCCGCCGTACTCTTCAGGCACGTCTGCTCCGAGGAGGCCCAAATCCCCGGCTTTTTTCAGCAGTCTGACCGAATGCTCGAACTGATGATTTTCAATTTCATCGATATAAGGAAGCACATCGTTTACGACATAGTCTTCTGTCGTTTTGCCGATCATTTTGTGTTCGTCTGTAAAGTCCTCCGGAGTGAATATTTGATCATATCCCGTCTCTTCAATCAGAAAGCTGCCGCCTTTTTTGACGTTGACCGTTTCCTGTTTCATGTTCGTTTCCCCCTTTTTTTAAATGAGTTCAAATACGCCGGCAGCTCCCATGCCGCCTCCGATGCACATCGTCACCACGCCGAATTGCTCGTTTCTCCGTTTCATTTCATGAATGAGTGACAGGGTCAGCTTCGTTCCCGTGCATCCGAGCGGATGTCCGAGCGCGATGGCGCCTCCGTTGACGTTCACCTTTTCTTCATCTATCCCAAGCGATCTGATGACTTGAATGGCCTGTGAAGCAAAGGCCTCATTCAATTCAAAAAGCCCGATATCCTGTAATTCGAGTCCGGCAAGCTTGAGCGCCCGCGGGATGGCTTCAATCGGACCGATCCCCATTACCTCAGGCGGAACGCCGCCTACGGCAAAGGAACGGAATTTGACAAGCGGCGCCAATCCGAGCGACGAAGCTTTTTCGCGATCCATCAGCATGACAGCCGCCGCGCCGTCACTTGTTTGTGAAGAGTTCCCGGCCGTCACGGTTCCCGTTTTAGAAAAAGCCGGACGGAGCTTCGCCAAGACGTCAGCCGATGTGCCGGGACGAACGCCTTCATCTTGAGAAAAGGTAAATTGTTTTTTCCGCGGCTTATGGTCATCACCGACTTCTGTCAGCGATACTTCAACCGGCACGATTTCGTCATTGAATTTCCCTTCTTTAAGGGCTTTTGCGGCATTCTGATGGCTGCGGACGGCAAATGCATCCTGGTCTTCTCTGGATACGCCGTACGTTTCGGCTACCTGCTCCGCTGTGTGCCCCATGCTCATGTAATACTCAGGCGCATGCTCCGCCAAAGCGATATTCGGGCGGGTCACATGCCCCATCATCGGAACTTGCGACATGGATTCCGCACCGCCCGCAATGACGGTGTCACCCGCGCCGATCATGATTTTTTCAGCACCGTAAGCGATGGATTGGAGCCCGGAAGAGCAGTAGCGGTTCACCGTAATGGCCGGCACCGTATGAGGAAGCCCCGCCAGCGCACCGATATTCCGCGCCATATTTAATCCTTGTTCGGCTTCAGGTGTTGCACATCCGATAATTAAGTCATCGATATTTCCTTCATATCCGCCTGCCCGTTTCAGCGTTTCTTTTACACAAAGCGCGCCTAAATCATCAGGACGAACGGCTGCAAGCGATCCTTTTTTCGCTTTACCGACCGGAGTTCTCGCACCGGCCACAATGACTGCTTCTCTCATAAACACCCTCCTAGTTCCGTAAAGGTTTGCCTTTGACGAGCATATGCTGCATTCTCGCTTGAGATTTCGCCTCGCCAGCGAGGCTTAAAAAGGCTTCTCTTTCAATCTCGAGTAAATATTCTTCTGAAACCTCCGTGCCGAACGGGACTCTTCCGCCGGCAATGACATGGGCCAGCTTCTTCGCAATCTTCATATCGTGATCGGATAAATAACCCGACCGTCTCATTTGGTCTGCTCCGAGCAGTAATGCCGCACATCCGGTTTCTCCGGTGACTTTCACTTTTTTGCGGGCAGGCGGGCGGTATCCGCTGTCATATAAGGAAGCAGCCAGCTGTTTCGCATCGTGCAGCAGGTGATCCTGATTCATGCTGATACGGTCTGCCGCGGACAAAATCTTCATATCACGGGCTTCGTGTGCCGAACCGGACACTTTGGCAAGCGCGATTGTTTCGAAGGTTTTAATCGCCGCGTCCATCAGTTCACTTCCGCCGTCCAAATAATTCATGTACAGCTCTTTGTTTCCTCCGCCGCCCGGAATAAGGCCGACGCCGGTTTCAACAAGACCCATATACGATTCGCTCGCCGCCTGAACGCGTGCCGCCGGGAGACAGACTTCCGTGCCGCCGCCGAGTGTCATCCCGAATGGCGCCGCGACAACGGGTTTAGCGCTGTATTTGATGTTCAGCATCGTCTGCTGAAAACGGCGGATGACAAAATCGACTTCCATGAAGTTATCATCCTGAGCTTCCATCAAAATCATCGCAAGGTTTGCCCCCGCGCAGAAATGTCTGCCTTGGTTACCGATGACAAGACCTTTATAATTCCGCTCCGTTTCCTCAAGCGCATTGTCAATCATCTGAATAATGTCTAAGCCGATCGCGTTGCTTTTCGTATGAAATTCCAGCAGCGCGACATCATCGCCGAGATCAATCAGACTTGCACCGCTGTTTTTAGTGATAACGCCTTTTGTTTCTTTTAACGTCTGCAGGCTGATCCGTTTCGGATTTTCTTTCACAGCCCTGTATTGGCCGTCTGAATAATAAAATTGTGTTCCGTTTTCCTTCATATAAAATGTTTCATGACCCTGATCAAGCATTTCTTTCACCCAGCCGGGGAGTGCTGCGCCTTCTTCTTCGAGCCGCTCCGCTGATTTTCTGACACCAATGGCATCCCACATCTCAAACGGTCCGAGCTCCCATCCGAAGCCCCATTTCATGGCGTCGTCAATTGCTTTGATATCATCAGCGATCTCACCTAAAAGCCGGGCTGAGTATAAAAGTGTTTGCGATGTGATATTCCAAAGCAGGCGTCCGGCGCGGTCATCAGAGTATATAAGCGCTTTCATTTTGCCTTTGGCACCCTTTGCCTGTTTGGCGGCTTCTAACGCAGGTGTCTTCATTTTCGAGCGCTCACCGTATGTCATGGTCAGCGGATCGAGTTCATATATTGTTTTACCTTCTTTTTTGTAAAAACCTTGGCTTGATTTGCTGCCCAGCCAATTGTTTTTCAGCATGTCATTCATAAATTCAGGAAGCTTAAACATGTCTTTTTCAGCGCCGTCGGCTTTATCATATACGTTTTTTGCCACATGAGCGAAAGTATCAAGCCCCACAACGTCAAGGGTTCTGAAGGTCGCGCTTTTCGGTCTGCCGATCAAAGGTCCGGTCACCGTGTCCACCTCGCCGATGCGGCAGCCGGAAGAAAGCATTTCTCTTACCGTGACCAGCAGGCCGTACGTACCGATGCGGTTGGCGATAAAGTTTGGCGTGTCTTTTGCGATGACGACCCCTTTCCCAAGCGTGTTTTCTGCAAATGAAGTCATAAACTCCAGCACGTCAGGATCTGTTTCCTGAATCGGAATGATTTCCAGAAGCTTCAAGTAGCGGGCCGGATTAAAGAAATGGGTTCCTAAGAAATGAGCCTTAAAATCGGCAGATCGGCCTTCCGCCATTTTTGTGACGGAGATACCGGACGTATTGCTCGACACGATGCTTCCCGGTTTCCGGTATTCATCAACGAGTGAGAAAATCTGTTTTTTTACGTCAAGATTTTCGACGACGACTTCAATAATCCAATCAGCATCCTTCAATTGAGCTGCGTCATCCTCCAAATTCCCCGCCGTTATATAGTCGAGATTGGCAGCCGAAGTCAGCGGCGCCGGTTTTTGCTTCAGCAGCTTTTGCATGGCCGATCGGCTCAGTCTGCTGCGGACATCCGGGCTTTCTAATGTCAGCCCTTTTTTCATCTCATCCTTTGTCAGCTCGTTTGGCACAATATCAAGCAGCAGGACGGGAATTCCGATGTTAGCCAAGTGCGCGGCAATTCCGGACCCCATGACGCCTGATCCGAGAACGGCTGCTTTCTTTATAAACTTGTGCATGAGTCATCCCCCTTGAACTTTGAATGAATAGTCATTCATTTTTTCGGCAAAAAAAATGAAACCCTTTTCTTCTTTCATCTTAAAAGATTTTCAGGATGACTTCAATAGCAAATATGGAATTTTTTTAAATTTTTCTGCTTCCGCATGTTCCATGGCGCGGGCGGGAAACTTAAACCCGGAGGTGAAGGGAATGGTGCGAGGGAGAAAAGATCCGTCTTCTGCCGCAGTGAGCGCGGCCAGCATGAAAGGAAATGCGGGACCGAAACAAAAATACGGCGGCGGCAAACGGACGAGCCAAAATCAGCAATATAAAAAAGACAACATGGAATAACATGCTGCGGCTGCTTTTTGGAGCAGCCGTTATTTTTTGAAGATCCCTTTCAGCACAAATGCCGCATTTGCCGGGCGCTCGGCAATTCTTCTCATCAGGTACCCGTACCAATCGGTTCCGTACGGGACATACACCCTCATCCTGTATCCTTCTTCGGCAAGCTCCTTCTGGCGCTCCGTTCTGATGCCGTACAGCATTTGGAATTCAAACTGCTCCCGGGGAATCTGATGTTCGCTGATGAGTGTTTTCGTATAAGAAATGATGTCATCATCATGTGTCGCCACCGCCGTTTCATGGCCGCTCAAAAGCTGCAGCTTAATCAGCTGCTGAAAATGAAGATCGGTTGCTTTTTTATCAGGGAATGCAACGGCCGCCGATTCTTTATAAGCGCCTTTTACAAGCCTTAGCCTCGGCTTGTATGGCATCAGACCGCTGATGTCTTCAGCTGCGCGGTACAAATAAGCCTGAATGACGGTGCCGAGCATCGGGAAATCCGGCTTGCACCGCTTATACAGCTCAAGTGTACGGCCGCATCTTGAATAGTCCTCCATATCAATCGTTACAGGCACGCAGCGTTCTTTTGCCTCCGTCAATATGTCTCTGACATGCTGTTCCGCGAGCTTCTCGGAAATATCCAGACCGATGGATGTTAATTTCAGCGACAGCTCACAATCCAGTTGATTCTCGGCAATCGCCCTGATTGCTTTTTTACATTCTTCCGCCGTCCTTCTCGCATCCTTCTCTGAACCCGCATATTCACCTAGATAATCAATCGAAGCCGACAGCCCTTTTTGGTTCAGCCGCTTTACCGTTTTCACAGCTTCCGTGAGTGTTTCCCCTGCAACGAACCTTCCCGCGCCGAAGCGGATTCCGTAAGCCTGGGCGAATTTTGTAAGCATTTTATTTTTCGACAAAAATAAACATATGCTCTGCAGCAAGGATGAACTCCCTCCTTTTTCTTTTATTCGTGTATGAAATCCCGATCGCAGAGAAAGCTAAAAAGAACAGAATTGAAGGAGGCGTTTATATGAACAACCAAGAGCAGCACGGAAACTTGCCGCCTGCCGTCATCTCAACGAAAGACCATTTGTATCTTGAGGACATGCTGAACTGGAATCTGCTTGCCATGAAAAAAGCGCATTTTATGGCGGAACACTGCCAGAATCAGACGTTAAAACAAGAGCTTGATCAGATCGGCCGGATGCATCAGAAGCATTATCAGCACATATTAGGCCGCTTGAACCCCGATCAAGGCGGACAGACAACAACAGGCTATATGCAATAGGAGGACAATACATGGAACAGCAAAACCAAAAAATCACGAATCCGCAAACGCCCGTGCCCAATACGGCGCAAATGAATGACAGAGACTTGGTGAATGAGCTGCTGACGACGGAAAAATACATCACGGCTTCATATTGCACAGCCCTGCACGAGTTCAGCCACGAGTCTCTTTATCAAGATATTCAGGCGATTTTCGATGAGTCACAAAAAGCGCAAAGAAGATTATACGATGTGATGTTTCAAAATGGCTGGTATTCCATTGAAGCAGCCGATACCCAAAAGCTTCAGCAATCGTATCAGAAGTTCCGGCAGACCATTCAGCAGCAGTCTCCCTACCAGCAGTAAAACGAAGAAGGATTTGATGTTTTCGACAAGCATCAATCCTTTTTTTATTTTTGCACAAAAAGATTGACTTGTCATTAATCCTTATTTATATTTAACTAATGTTAATTATTTTCTCAAGGAACAAGATGAGGAGGAGTTATGAAAAACGCGGATCAATATGTGTCTGACATCCAGAAATCTCTTCAGACGCTGCTGCAAAACATACAGCCTGAAATGGTGGAAAGCATGGCAAAACACGAGGTGACGCCTGCCCAATTATTTGTTTTAGCCAGCCTGAAAAAACACGGGAGCTGCAAAGTTTCCGAAATTGCAGAACGCATGGAGGTAAAGCCGAGCGCAGTGACGCTGATGGCCGACCGCCTCGAACAAAAAGGACTTATCGTCCGCAAACATAACCAGCAGGACAGACGCGTCATCGACATCAGCCTCACCAAAAAAGGCGAAACAAAATTCGAAGATGTTGTGGAAGGACGGAAAGCGATACTGGCGCGAAACCTATCCGTTCTGACTGACGATGAACTGATTCAGTCCGTGAACATCATCCGCAAAGTAGCGGAAGCCGCCGAGAAATACGCGGCTGAGCAAAAAGAAAACGAATAGAAAAGAGGAGCTGCCGAAACATGAGCATTGAAAAGAAAGATCCAAAACGCACATTATTAATAACCGGCTTAATCATCGCCATGTTTTTCTCAGCCCTTGACGGCACCATCGTAGGAACGGCGATTCCTAAAATCGTGGGTGACCTCGGGGGATTAAGCATGATGACGTGGCTGACCACGGCATATCTTTTAACTTCGACGACGATCGTTCCGATTGCGGGGAAACTTGCAGATTTATTGGGGCGCCGCGTCGTCTATGTATCAGGTTTATTGATTTTTATGGGAGCTTCCGCACTGTGCGGAATGGCCAGCAACATGACGGAACTGATTATTTTCCGCGGACTTCAGGGAATCGGCGGCGGTGTCATGATGCCGATGGCTATGATCGTCATCGGGGATTTGTTCACAGGGAAACAGCGTGCCAAGTTCCAAGGGCTTTTCGGAGCGATTTACGGGCTTGCTTCCGTGATCGGCCCGCAAATCGGGGGCTGGATTGTTGACTCATTAAATTGGAAATGGGTTTTCTATATCAACCTGCCTGTCGGAATTTTAGCCGTGATCTTTATCGCAAGAGGACTTCAAGGCAGAAAACAGACCGGGCCGATTAACTTTGACATCGCCGGCATTTTCACAATGATCGTCGGAATCGTCAGCCTCCTCCTCGCGCTCAGCTTCGGAGGAAAGGATTACGCATGGGGCTCTTGGCAGATTCTCGGTCTCTTTGCGCTTGCACTTGCCGGGATTGTCGGATTCATTTTCGCTGAAATCAAAGCAAAAGAACCGATTCTGCCGATGTACCTGTTTAAAAACAGAACGTTTACCGTACTGAATCTGATCGGCTTTTTCATGAGTATCGGCATGTTCGGCGCCGTTACGTTCGTTCCTTTCTTTATGCAGGGAATTATCGGAGTCAGCGCCACCGCGTCCGGCACGATTATGACGCCGATGATGGTATCTATGATTATCACAAGTATTATCGGAGGCCAGCTGGTTTATAAGATCGGTATTAAACCGCAAATCATGATCGGCATGCTGATCATGGCCGTCGGCTTCTTCTTATTAACGACCTTGCAGCTGGATACAAGCAAGCTCGCGGCTACATGCTATATGGCCGTGATCGGTCTGGGAATGGGGCTCGTCATGCCGCTTCTCACGCTCGCTCTGCAAGAAACGTTTTCAAAAGAAGAGCTGGGTGTTGTGACCTCTTCAAGCCAATTTTTCCGGATGATCGGGGGAACGTTCGGTATTACGGTGCTCGGCGCTGTCATGAATGCCAGATCAGGAAGCCTTTTAACCGACAGACTGGTGCCTTACTTAGACTCACTCCCGAAACAGGCAAGTGCCTTTGCCGCCCAGTTTAAAGGTATGATTGACAAGAATCCTGAAGGGCTGCTTCAATCCCTGTTCAGCCAGGAATCGATTAAGCAGATTCCGGCCGCATTTTCTTCCCATATCGTGCCGGTTTTGAAAACGTCACTGATGGATTCGCTTCACAGCGTGTTTTTCACAGGCCTGGCCTTTATCGCTGCCGGATTGATCCTCACGCTGTTTGTTAAATCAATTAAGCTGACAAATAAAAAGACAGGCAAACAAGAAGAAAAGGCGAAAGCCGTTTAACAAAGAAAAATCCCGCGGATGCCGCGGGATTTTTTTATATCTTCTGGGAATGACCAGTCTTCCGCCTCATTGGAAATGGGGGGTGAAAATTCAAAAAAATAGTGATGGAATTCTTTAATAAACTTTAAACATTTCATAGTTATCTTTATAGTACGACATAATAAAGTCACGAAAATTTCTTACCGAAGAAGATAATAGCTTATGTCTCATCCAAGATAAGCCGACTGGATATGAAGCAGAGTGATCAGTCACTTTTATAAAATTCAGCCCCAATGTTCTGCAAACTGAAATAGGAAGCAACGCCACCCCCTGATCCAGCTTTATAATCTCGGCCAGTAAATGAGAATCCGCCTCAAATGCAATATTTGGGGTGAAACCGGCTTTTTCACAAAGCGAGGCTGTAAAACCGCTATACTCTTCATTATTAGCAAGGGTAATAAATGGTTCATCAGCGACAAGACGTAAAGAAATTTCGGTTTTACCCGTAAATCGGTGGTTTGAGGGCAAAGCCAGAACAATATCTTCATTTACCAGCACACAACTCTCTATCTCTTCATCTTGAATCGGATGACCTGTTATTCCTAAATCAATGTCCCCTTTTTTTAAACTTGTTAGGATCCCTCTTTTAACTCCGATGGCTTGGAGAATTTTTGATTGAGGGGAGCGGTTGATATATTCACTCATCAGTCCTGCAAGGAATCTCGGATTAGAAATAGATATTCTGATGGTGTCAGAAATTTGATGTTCCTCCAATTGAATTTCCGTTTGTGCATTTTCAATCTCAGTAAAAATCCTGTTTACATGTTTTAAAAGAATTTTCCCTGATGAACTCAGCTTAATATTTCTGCCTTTTCTCTCAAACAAAGCTGTCCCCAGTTCATTCTCAAGTCTTTTTATAGTAAGACTTAAAGAAGGCTGGGCAATCTTTAATTGTTCTGCTGCTTTAGAAATATGCTCAGTATAGGCAACTGTCTGAAAGTATTTTAGCTGCAGCAATTCCATCTGTCTGCATCCCCCTTATTTATTTCAATAAATATATATATATACATTATTATGTATTAGATTAAATGTAAATGCGGATGTAAGATAATAGCATAATTAAAGAAAAGGAAAGGGTGTCATGCAATGAAAATTGATGTGAAAGATATAGCAAAAAATTTAAATACGCCACTAACGGCTCCTGCTTATCCTATCCCAAATTATAAATTTGTTAACCGTGAATATTTAAATATTATTTACCGAACGGATGAAAAAGCTTTACGTGCGGCAGTGCCGGAACCTCTTGAAATTACTGAACCTTTAGTGAAATTCGAAGTGATGCGGATGCCCGATGTTTCCGGACTTGGTGCCTATACAGAGGCAGGACAAGTCATCCCTGTCAGCTTTAATGGTGAAGAAGGAGATTATGTACATTCTATGTATGTAGACAATTTCCCGGCTATTGCAAGCGGACGGGAACTTACTGCATATCCAAAAAAATTGGGCGCCCCTAAGCTGTATATAGACTCTGATACTCTTGTTGGCACATTAGATTATGGCAGTCTTCGTGTGGCAACTGCGACTATGGGATATAAACATTTCGAAATGGATAAGGAAAAAGCGAAAAGGGAAATTTGCCGACCTAATTTTATGGTTAAGATTGCCACTGATTACAATGGTGATTTAAGGGTTTGTGATTTGGTGCGTACGCAAATAACGAATATAGAAGTTAAAGGTGCCTGGACTGGACCGGCGCGGCTTCAATTATTTGAACATGCTCTGGCACCGCTTGCAGATTTGCCTGTATTAGAAGTCGTTTCAGCATCTCATATCCTTACAGATTTAACCTTAAATGCAGCACAGCCGGTTTATAACTACTTAGAGGAAAAATAAGGAGACGTTTACAATGAGAATTGCAATTTTAGGAGCAGGTTCTTTAGGAACCATAGTTGGGGCATATCTGTCTGCTGGCGGAATGGATGTCGAATTGATTGATTCATACAAAGAACATGTAGATACTCTAAATCAAATAGGTGCTAAAGTAGTTGGTACAACGGAATTTCAAGCAAAGGTGAAAGCCATCACCCCTGAAAACAAATCAGGCAAGTATGATTTCATATTACTCCTGACGAAACAATTATATAATGACTCCATCCTTAAAGAGTTACTGCCTTTAAAGGATGACAGTGTAGTATGTTCCTTGCAAAACGGTATACCTGAACAGAAAGTTGCTTCGATCGTTGGTGATGAACGTGTTATTGCAGGTTCTGTTGAATTTGGTGCTACGTTTATTGAACCGGGCGTATCCAGACTTACAACTGAGTATACTCAATTTAAAGAGTACGCTTTTCAAATTGGAGAATTACATGGTGAAACAACAGAAAGAATCCAGCGTATTAAATCGGTTTTAGACCTTATCGGCGGAACACATATTTCCGATAATTTAGTTGGAACGAAGTGGTCAAAATTACTTATCAATAATGCATTCAGTGGTTTATCGGCTGCATTAAACGGAGAATACGGAGACATTCTTGACCATGAAATCGGCATTGTCAGCGCAGTCCATATCGCAGATGAGACGATTAAGGTTGGACACGCCAATGGTGTCAAATTTGCGAAAATGGGCGGCCTTGATTTAGAATCTTTGGAATTAAGAAGCGAAAATGATATTCCTGAACGTATCAAAACATTTAGGTCAGCCATGGAACCATCTAGGCTGCTAAGAGCAAGTATGCTTCAGGATCTTGAGAAAAAACGCAAAACTGAAATTGATTATATTAATGGAGTTATTCCCAAAATGGCAGAAGGTACTGGCATTTCAACACCTTTTCATGATTTGGTTGTAGCACAAGTCAAATGTGCCGAAGAATCTCTAACAGTTCCCAATTTTGATACAAATATAAAAGCATTTGAAGAGTTATTACGTATCCGAAAGGAAATGTGATATATAGGAAAGAGAGAAAGGGATTGCTGCGGCGGTCCTTTTTTCTTGGTTCAGCAAGCGGAAGAAATATACGTAAACAAACGGGTGCATTAGTTATATTAAAGTTCTTCGCCTATGAATTGAACGAAGCTCTTATTGATTCCTTTTCAGCAAAAAAAGCTTCCGGCACCTCTCTTTGATGCCGAAAGCTTTTTTATTGTTTTTTTCTGTGTGCTTCATTGAGCTGTTTAATATGCTGTATCGCAGCTTTGATGCCCTCTTTGGCGTCCGGGTAGGATTGATTCCAATGTTTCACGAGCGGAGGCATGCTTTTTGCGATATGTGTATACAAAATCCACTGCCTGACTTCTTCCTTTACATCCGGGTTTGTTTCGCCAAGCAATAGTTCCGTGTATTTCTCAAGCAGGCCGTCCAGCTGCTGCTGCAGTTTCTCTTCCATACCGTTCCCTTCCCTTTTTCATGATTATGACAATCGGGCGGTGAGGGCCGCTTCCTGCACGATACATCTGCCGCGTCCGTGCGGAATGCAAAGCGGCGTGCCGAACAGCGGGTCTTGCGTTACCTGGCAGTTCATCGCAAAGACCTGCTGTACAAGCTCGCAAGTGATGACTTCTTCGGGACGGCCCTCTGCGTAAATCTGTTTATCCTTAATGGCGACCAGATAATGGGCATAACGGCATGCCAGATTGAGGTCGTGCAGCACCATGACGATTGTGCGTTTTTCTTTTTCATTTAATTCAAACAGCAAATCAAGAATTTCAATTTGATGCGTCATGTCGAGATAAGTTGTCGGCTCGTCAAGCAGAATGATATCCGTATCCTGAGCGAGTGTCATCGCAATCCATGCGCGCTGGCGCTGTCCGCCTGACAAGGAATCCACCGGACGGTCGGCCATTTCCTCAAGCTTCGTCGCTTTAAGCGCTTTTGCCACTGCGTCTTCGTCCTCTTTGGACCATTGCTTCAGCCAGCTTTGATAAGGGTATCTTCCCTGCTTCACAAGCTGATGCACCGTCAGGCCTTCGGGAGCTGACGGACTCTGCGGCAATATAGCGAGCTCTCTTGCCACTTCCTTCGTCGGAAGCTTAGCGATGGCTTTTCCTTCTAAAAGCACAGAACCGCCCCTCGGTTTCATCAGCCGGGCCAATGAACGTAAAAGCGTCGATTTTCCGCAGCCGTTGCTTCCGATCAATACAGTGATTTCGCCTTTTGGAATCGCGACATCCAATTCGTCAATGATAACAGTTTCTCCGTACCCTAAGCTCAGCGTCTCTGTAGAAATTGCACTCATACCGCTAACCGCTCCTTTTTTGAGTTTCCCAACACTATGTATATAAACAAATTGCCTAAACATTCAACGTGAGATCATGATTATATTGTAACAGAAATTAATGACTCTGAATATCATTATCAATTAGTTTTGGGCAAAAAAGCAGCGGGCGGCGGTTATTTTTTTATTTCCGTCATTTCTCCGTCGTTCTTTTTCAGTTTCAGATAAAAATGGTCATAGCGGCTGTCCAAATTAAAAGCCGAGAGCACCTGCCGGACGACCTCGCTTTCCTGCATCCGGCTGTTTACGGCAAGTTCTCCAAGGATCATCTTCATTTCATCAAGCGCTTCCTCGCCCTCTCTGTGAACCCCTGAGAGCTTGTCCCGGATGTCAGCCTTTTCAAGACCGCCTTTACTTTCATACAAACCTTCATAGCGGTTATGCTCTCCGGCTCCGTAGCTGACGCGAAGGGAAAAGCTGCTGTAAGGAACCGGCTTCGCGGATGATACGGGTGTGCTGTCTTGTTCCGCTTCCCGTTTTTCTTCATTCAATCGGCAGCCGGCAATCAGCATCAGCGTAAGACATAAAACGCCCGCCGTTCTGATCCATTTCATGCGATTCACTCCCATTCCATTCCGATCGTTTTTAGGTATTTCCAAGGGAGGCGGCTGTCATTCATTAAACAAAAAAGAACCGGAGCGGTAACACTCCGGCCGGTTCATCTCAAGATTATCATTCAGTCAGCTCTAAAAATTCCTGCACATCCTGTACGGCAAGGCGGACCGCGTCTTCCCAAAACGACCGTTCCGTCAGATCCGCTCCAAGGTGCTTCATCGCCAAATCCTCAACAGTCATCGAAGCCGTGTCACACAAAAGCGCGATATATTTTTCTTCAAAATCCGCTTTTTCCCGAAGAGCTCTTGCATATATTCCAAGCGAAAATAAATAACCGAACGTATACGGAAAGTTGTAAAACGGCACTCCCGTAATATGAAAATGCAGTTTTGACGCCCAGAAATGAGGGTGGTATTCCCCTAATGAATCGCAAAACGCTTCTTTCTGCGCCGCTTCCATCAGTTCATTCAGTTTCTCAGCCGGAACGACGCCCTGCTTCCGCTCTTCATAAAAACGCGTTTCAAATAAAAATCTCGCATGAATATTCATAAACATGGCTACGCTTCTTTGAATTTTATCTTCAAGCAAGAACACCTTTTCATCCTTTGTCGCCGCTTGTTTCAAAGCGGCGTCGGCGACGATCATTTCCGCAAAGGTCGAGGCTGTTTCAGCCACATTCATGGCGTAGGCTCTGTTCAGCTGCCGCACTTGAAGCATGGCCTCCTGATGGAACGCGTGACCGAGCTCATGCGCCAGCGTCGATACATTCGAAGCGCTTCCGGAAAACGTCATAAAAATCCGGGATTCTCCGCTGTCGGGAAAGCTGGTGCAGAAACCGCCGACCCGTTTGCCGCTGCGGTCTTCCGCTTCTATCCACCGATCACGGAACGCTTTTTCCGTAAATGCGGACAGCTTTTTGCCAAACGTCGAAAATTGGCTGACGATCAGATTGGCCGCTTCATCATATGTATATTCTTTCGGAGCCTCGCCGATCGGCGCGTCCACATCATACCAGTTCAGCCGCTCAAGCCCTAAAAGAGACGCCTTTCGATTCAGGTATTCGGCAAAAGGCTTTTTATGATCGGTAATGACCTGCCACATGACATCCAGCGTTTCTTTTTTCATCCGGTTGATCGCAAGCGGCTCTTCCAAAGCGCTTTTCCAGCCCCGCGCTTTATAGATTTCCGTGCGGAAGCCGGCCAGATGGTTCAGCGTGCTGCCGAAAAGCTCCTCTTCTCCTTTCCACGCTTCATTAAGCTCTTTGAACACTTGATGTCTGATGCGGCGGTCCGGGTGCGCCATCATATTTTCCGCTTGGCCGACCGACAGCTCTTTATCCTCAAACGGAATCTTCATTCTGCCGACAGCCGCATTATACAGGTCGCCCCATGCGTGATAGCCGTCAACGGCCAGGCCTTCAATCAGCCTTTCTTCTGAAGCGCTGAGCTTCTCTTTGACCCGGTCTCTTCTTTCATTTAAAACATATGTGAGATCCTGAAGTTCCGGTTTTTGCAGCAGCTCCTCCCAGACCGGCTCGTCAATCCGGGCAAGTGTATCGTCAAGGGTGACCAGAGCGGATTTAAAATCACTGCTCAGCTGATTGATCCGCGCCCTCCATTCATTCGCTTTCTGATCATGAGTGTTCTGAGCCTGAAGACAGCCGACGAACGCTCCCGCCTGCCTGATCATGATCGCTGACCGTTCAAACCTATCAATCAGATTGATCAGCTCCCGGCTTTCATCCGCATGCGTCGGAGCTGTAAACGCTTCAACCGCATGTTGAAAAGCGCTTAGATGATTTTTGAGCTCTTGTATGTATTGCTGAAACTCTTCCGACCGGCTCCCGCCCTCAAAAATGGAGTTTAAATCCCATGTTTCCTTCAATCCCTCTAATGCCATCTTTTCTTTACCCCTTTCTATCCGAAGCTGACTCCATTATAAAACAATTCTGACATATTTCCGAACGATTTCTCCTTCTTTCCGCGAGATGTTATACACTATGAGATAAGAACAAACGGGGAGGATTATAAGATGAACAGAAAAATTGCCATTGTAACCGGCGCGACGAGCGGATTCGGGCTGCTGACAGCGCTGAAGCTCGCCCGGTCTTATCACGTCATCGCAACAGCCAGACAGCCGGAGAAAGCTGAAATACTGAAAGAGGCCGCCGCTCAAGCGGGTGCATCCGAACATGTTACGGTCGTTTCTTTAGATGTGACAAATGAGCAGTCGGTGTCTGACTTCGGGAACACCATCAGCGGTTTCGGACCGGTTGACCTGCTCGTCAATAACGCCGGCACTGCGTACGGGGGATTTATTGAAGATGTGCTGATGGAACATTACAGACAGCAGTATGAAACGAATGTAGTCGGTCTGATTCACGTCACAAAAACCGTGCTGCCTTATATGCGAAAACATGGCGGGGCGAAAATCTTCAATATCAGCAGTATCAGCGGACTGACCGGTTTCCCGGCTCTATCTCCGTATGTCTCTTCCAAGTTCGCGGTTGAAGGGTTTACAGAGTGTCTGCGCCTCGAACTGCTGCCTTTAGGGATTGATGCCGCTTTAATAGAACCGGGCTCCTATAAAACGTCTATTTGGGAGACGTCTCTCTCCAATCATCTTACGGCACCCGGCAAAGATTCGCCTTATTATCGCTATTATCAGCAAATCGAAGCTTACTTCAAAGCCAACGCATCCAAAAGCGGCGATCCTGATGACGTAGCGGAGCTGATTTATCAATTGGCACAAAGGAAACGGCTGAAGAAACTGCGGTATCCGATCGGCAGGGGCGTTAAGCTGACATTGGCTTTCCGCTCACTCTTTCCGTGGTCCGCCTGGGAATCGATTATAAAGAAAAAGCTGTTCACTTAAACTAAATTATAATAATTATAATTTAGTATTGATTTTTAATTGATATGTGGTACAATTAAATTAACAGATCACAGGGAGGACGATGAATATGAATACACAAAACGCGAAAAAAACTGAAACTCTTGTTGAGAAATCAATGAACACACAATTATCAAACTGGTTTATCCTTTACTCTAAACTGCACCGCTTCCATTGGTACGTAAAAGGCCCTCATTTCTTTACGCTTCATGAAAAATTTGAAGAACTGTATAACGAAGCGGCGGAAACGGCGGATGCCATCGCAGAGCGTCTTCTGGCCATCGGCGGACAGCCTGCGGCGACTTTGCACACTTACCTTGAACAAGCTTCCATTACGGATGAAGGCCAGGAAAAAACGGCTGCTGAAATGGTGGAATCACTGGTTCAAGACTATAAACAAATCAGCCGCGAATCAAAATTTGTCATCGGCATCGCCGAGGAACAAAATGACCCGTCAACTGCCGACCTGTTTGTCGGATTAGTTGAACAAGCGGACAAGCATGTGTGGATGCTGTCAGCCTACTTGGGAGAATAACGAAAAAAGCTGAACCTCAGTTGCAGGTTCAGCTTTTTTTATGCGTTCAGCTTGCGCTTTCGGTTTGTTTTGTTAATGTGACGTTCAGCGTCTTTTTGCTTCCGTTTCTGAGAACTTGAACAGTCGTTTTATCGCCGATTTTCAGCTGGTTATATAAGATCTGTCTGATATCGGCGCTGCTGCCGACATCTTTGCCGTTCAATTGTACAATGACGTCATTTGATTTGATGCCCGCTTTCGCAGCCGGTGAGCCGGATTGCACTTCTTTTACGTAAACACCCTTAGACAGCTGGTCGCCGAACAGTCCGAGCGTGTTTTCCTGATAAGTTTCCGGCACTTGCGCCATGTCAATCATCTGCACACCTAAAAATGGGCGCTCGACTTTTCCTTTTGCAAGCAGCTGGTCGACTATCGGTTCTACATCATTGCTCGGAATGGCAAAGCCGAGTGACTCCACGCCGTTTTCACTGACTTTCATGCTGTTGATCCCGATAACTTGGCCGCTTGAGTTGATTAACGGGCCGCCGCTGTTTCCGGGGTTAATCGCCGCATCCGTCTGAATCACGTTCATTTCCACTGTGCCTTGGGATGTATCGGCGTCTACCGTTCTGTTCAGCCCGCTGATGACACCTTGTGTGACGGTGCCGGAAAACTGCTGGCCGAGCGGGTTGCCGATGGCAATCACTTTATCGGCAATGCGGAGCTTGGAGGAATCCCCGAAGCTGGCCGCTTTTTTGACATTGGACGAGCTGATTTCCAATACAGCCAAGTCACTGATGGCATCCTTTCCGACAAGCTTTGCCGTTTCGGTTTTCCCATTGTAAAGAGTGACCGACAGTTTGTTCGCACCTTCTACGACATGGTTGTTTGTAATGATGTACGCTTTTTCGCCGTCTTTTTTGAAGATGACGCCTGACCCCGTGCCGCTTTCCGTTTCAGAGCTTGAACCGCCGTCAAGTCCGAACTGGCTGCTTTGCGAAGCTTGGTAGTTGGACACTCCCACAATCGCGGGCTCCAAATCTTCTACCATATCCGCTACGCTTGAGGTATTTTTCAAAGGCGTTGACGTAAAATTCGAAGACTGAACTTGTTTCGTATCAGAAACGGCTTCTGTCTTATGCTGCTCACCCGGCAGGTTTGGCACAATGCCAAGCACGAGGCCTCCGCCGATAATGCCGCCTAAAATCGGGCTCAGCCAAGCGGCTCTCCGTTTTTTTTCTTTTTTCACGGCAGCCGTTTTTTCAAATTCCGTACCGGCCGCCGTCTCGTTTTCCGCTTCTTTCGAGACGGGCCCTTCGAGCAGCTCGGGCTCCTGATGGCTGATCTGCTGCTGTTCATTTCTGTTTTGTTCCGTATGTGAAAGATCTGACTGATCGCGGCTTCTGCCGTCATCTCGATGATCATTCATATTCACGCACACTCCTTCAGCATGTTTTCATTCTATCGATTACATATTCATCGCATGTACAAGTTCTATTGTCCCAATAATAAGGAGAAAAGCAAAGCTCCAAAACAAAATGTGTTTGAACATGTTATCTTCCCCGCTTTTTTTCTTCCTTTCTTCCCTTATACACATCATAAACAAACATTGTGGGATAAAAATGAAAAGAATATGTGAAATTATGAAAATGCGGCTTGAGTGTGTTAAAACTAGTATAATGACGTTGAAAGGATGTGAAATGCCTTGTCATACACCATTTATCTAGTTGAAGATGAGGATAACCTGAATGAACTGCTCACAAAATATTTAGAGAATGAAGGCTGGAACATTACATCTTTCACAAAAGGCGAAGATGCCAGAAAGCAGATGCAGCCGTCTCCCCACTTGTGGATTCTTGACATCATGCTTCCGGATACGGACGGCTATACATTGATAAAAGAAATAAAAGAAAAAGATCCCGATGTGCCGGTTATTTTCATTTCCGCGCGGGATGCCGATATTGACAGAGTCCTCGGGTTAGAGCTTGGAAGCAATGATTATATCGCCAAGCCTTTTTTGCCGAGAGAACTTATTATACGGGTCCAGAAGCTGCTCGAGCTCGTGTATAAAGAACAGCCCGCCGCAAAGAAAACCGGCATCACCGTTTCTTCCTACAATGTGATCGAAGATGCCCGAGAGGTTTATGATGAAACCGGCAGCCTGGTCAATTTGACGTCTAAGGAATTTGATCTGCTGCTTTTATTTCTTCACCATAAAGGACACCCCTTTTCCAGAGAAGATATCCTGCTGAAAATATGGGGCCATGATTATTTCGGCACTGACCGGGTGGTCGATGATCTTGTGCGGAGGCTGCGGAAAAAAATGCCCGGGTTAAAGGTTGAAACCATTTACGGATTCGGCTACAGGATGATGACGTCATGAAAAATAAGCCGCTTGCTTTTCAAATATGGGTGGTCATCTCAGGCATCCTCTTAGCCATTTCGATTCTGCTTCTCGTGCTGTTCTCAAATACGCTGCGTAATTTTTTCACGGATGAAACGTATACGACCATTGAAAATGAACAGCATGTACTGACGGAGTACCGGCTGCCCGGATCGATCGAGCGGGGATATTACAGCGAGGATGCGACCGCGCCGACGACTTTCCGATCCGTTCAGCACGTTCTTCTGCCGGAACGGGAGGAATCGGCCAGTGACAAAGACTTGAACTACTTTTCTTCTTCCTTTATCCATAAGGTGTACAAGCTCGCGGGCCGCCAGCACAGCGTCACGAAACGATACAGCGCGGACATCAGCGGTGAAAAAGTGTTTTTCGTCATTAAAAAAGGCCTCACCATTAACGGCCAGGATGCGATGATGCTGTCTTACGCCCTTGATTCTTATCGTGATGATCTGGCATTCACCCTGTTCAAGCAGCTGCTCTTTATCATTGCCGGCGTGATTTTGTTAAGCTGGATTCCGGCGATTTGGCTTGCCAAATATCTCTCGCGCCCGCTCGTTTCCTTAGAGAAGCATGTCAAACGGATTTCAAAACAGGATTGGGATGATCCGGTCATCGTCGACAGAAAAGACGAAATCGGAAAATTAGGCCATACCATTGAAGACATGCGGAGCAAGCTGGTGCAAAAAGACGAAACGGAAAGAACGCTCCTGCAAAATATCTCTCATGATTTAAAAACGCCTGTCATGGTGATAAGGGGCTATACTCAATCAATAAAGGACGGGATTTTTCCTAAGGGGGATCTGGAAACCACAATTGATGTCATTGAAGGCGAAGCAGAAAAACTTGAGAAGAAAATTAAGGATTTATTATATTTAACGAAGCTTGATTATTTAATGAAGCAGCGGGTGCACCATGAGACATTTGACATTGTGAAGGTCACGGAAGAAGTCATTGAACGGCTCAAATGGGCCCGGAAGGAATTATCGTGGACCGTTGATACAGAAGATGCATTAATGATGCCCGGTGATCCGGAACAATGGAGCAAACTTCTTGAAAACATTCTCGAAAATCAAATCCGCTATGCAGAAACGGCGATTCACATTCGGATCAGCCAAAATCAGCAGCAGATTGTCATGACGGTTAAAAATGACGGGCCTCCGATCGAGGATGAGATGCTATCCAGCTTGTACGAGCCTTTTAATAAAGGGAAGAAAGGCGAGTTCGGCATAGGACTCAGCATCGTAAAACGGATTTTAACCCTGCATAAAGCATCAATTTCAATTGAAAATGACCAATCGGGTGTAATCTACCAAATTATCATACCAAAGTAGACTGTAGTGTTTCATTGCAGTCTTTTTTTTATGTGAAGGAATAGCCGTTAAAATCTCTGTAGTTTGCTTTCAGCGGTTTTTGGCATTGATGAACCCATTTCTTTTCACAAATTGTCTTTTTCGGATATTTCACCTTTTCGACTTTAATTCCTCTGTTTCGCAAGCGGCTGATCATTTCATCTAATTCTTTCATTTTCAGATTCACCCTTTCGCCAGAACTTTGACCATTCGGTCAGCTCACTTTATAATATAAATAAAACAAAACAAAAAAACAAGTTACAATCAGGTTAAATTTACGGAATATCAATATGACCATATAGTCATACAAGAGCAGCACAAGCCAGCCTCCTGGCTCCGAAAGGGTGGAACCATTGAAGGAAAAAGAAAAGCTGATCATTGAAGCAGCAATTAAACTGTTTGCCCGAAAAGGGTACAAATCTACATCGGTTCAGGAAATCGCCGATGAATGCAAAATCTCAAAAGGCGCT
Organism: Bacillus sp. JNUCC-22; assembly: GCF_018861275.1. Lineage (NCBI taxonomy): Bacteria > Bacillati > Bacillota > Bacilli > Caryophanales > Bacillaceae > Bacillus > Bacillus sp. JNUCC-22. The sequence continues at coordinate 3,124,968 of NZ_CP076408.1, forward strand.
TTTTATCTATACTTTCCTTCCAAAGAAGCACTGCTTCTATCCATGCTGAATTACTACTATGATAAAACGTTTACCCGAATCACGACGATCCAAACGGAGGGCGACAGTCCGAGAGCCGCTTACCAAAAACAGCTTGCGGTGTTTTACGAATCGATTCTCGCCCATCAGGATTTTATTACCGTGCAGATGAAAGACGGTTCACTTCCTTATACCGAAGAAGCGGCGCAGTGCGGAAAGAGAATCCGCCGGTCGATCCTGCAGTTTCATATCGACAGTCTTCTTGCGATTTACGGAGAAAAAGCTGAACCATACACAGCCGAGCTTTGTTTTTTAATAGAAGGAATCAGTCAGATGTATCTTGAATATCTCATTCTGACCGGCCGGTCCGTACAGCCTTCGCTTTTGGCAAATACCGTGATTCACAGAATTGATGACATCGTAAACGGAATGGCGGACAGACATGATGAAGCGTTTATTTCTCTTGATGAGGCAAGCTCACTGTTTGGGCCCCTTCATAACGGGCAGCCCGATCCTTTAAGCCAATCGATCTTGCAGACCCTCCGCACGCGCATCGGCACGATGGATAAGACGCAAGCATCTGAATTCACCGAGAGCTTGGATATTCTGGAAGCGGAAATGAAGAAAAAGTCGCCGAAACCGGCAATCATCAAAGGAATGATTTTGAATTTGAAGGAATCCGACCTGCTGGCTGAAGATGCAGAACAGCTCAGATTTTTACTGAAACAGCAGTTTATTTAGAAGAACGGCCGCAATGACTGCAGCCGTTCTTTCTTTTTATGCTTTCGGGTGCACCATATCTTCCGGACGCACCATTTCATTAAATTGTTCTTCTGTCAGAAGGTTCAGCTGTAATGCCGCTTCTTTCAGCGTCAGGCCTTCTTTGTGGGCAAGCTTGGCGATTTTCGCGGCGTTTTCATAACCGATGTGCGGGTTAAGCGCCGTAACAAGCATTAATGAGTTAGAGAGATTTTCCTGAATCGTCTCTTGGTTCGGCTCAATGCCGACAGCGCATTTGTCATGGAAGGAATTCATTCCGTCACTGAGCAGCTGCACGGTCTGCAGGAAGTTATAGATAATAACCGGTTTGAAGACATTCAGCTCGAAGTTTCCTTGGCTGGCCGCAAATCCGATTGTCGCGTCATTTCCCATCACTTGCGCGGCGATCATTGTCAGCGCCTCACTTTGCGTCGGGTTGACTTTGCCAGGCATGATAGAGCTTCCCGGCTCATTTTCAGGAATGACGATTTCGCCGATTCCGCAACGCGGGCCGCTTGCCAGCCATCTGACATCGTTGGCAATCTTCATCAGGTCGGCAGCCAATGCTTTTAACGCGCCGTGAACGTGAGTGATTTCATCATGGCTTGTGAGCGCGTGGAATTTATTAGGCGAACTTTTGAATGTCTGCCCCGTTACTTTTGTGATTTCTTCCGCGACGAATTCACCGAACTGCGGGTGGGCGTTGATTCCCGTGCCGACTGCCGTGCCTCCGATGGCAAGCGCGCGGATTTTTTCCGTTGACTCAAGAATCATTTCTTTCGAACGGTCAAGCATGTATACCCAGCCGCTGATTTCCTGTCCGAGCGTCAGCGGAGTGGCGTCCTGCAAATGCGTGCGTCCGATTTTCACAATATCCTGATAAGCTTTCGCTTTTTCATCAAGCGTCGCGCGCAGCTGATCAAGCGCCGGAACGAGCTGCTCATATACGGCAAGAACCGCCGCAACGTGCATCGCCGTCGGGAATGTATCGTTTGAGCTTTGGCTGCGGTTGACGTCATCATTCGGATGAATCTTCAGCTCGGAATTTTTTTCTTTCAATAAAGCAGTCGCGCGGTTGGCCACCACTTCATTCATGTTCATGTTGCTTTGCGTGCCGCTTCCCGTCTGCCAGACAACGAGCGGAAAGTTATCGTCGTATTTGCCGTTTAAAACATCGTCACATACAGCGGCAATCGCCTGTGCTTTTTCAGACTCTAAGTTGCTGAGGCGTTCGTTGGCGATCGCTGTGCTTCTTTTCAATATTGCAAACGCCTTCACAACACGCTGAGGCATTTTTTCTGAACCGATTTTGAAGTTCTCTTTGCTGCGCTGTGTCTGAGCGCCCCAAAATTTATCTGCCGGAACTTTAACTTCTCCCATGGTGTCTTTTTCAATTCTGTAGTCCATTTATGTATCCCTCCATAACAGTTGCTTCACCCTGAGTATTATTCGCCAGTAACAGATGAAACCCTTTTTATTTTTCGGCCTTGGCCGTTTTTAATTTCAGCTCAAGATAGACGCGCGAATCCTTAGAGTATTTATACTTCGGATTTGTTTTACGGTATTCTTTCGACGTGTAAGCCACTTCGTAATGCGCTTCAAATGATTTGATGAGCTGTTCAATTTCTTCGGCATTTCCTGCCAGTCTGACTTGTGCCACATCTCTCCTCCGCTTTCATAAAAAAACTTGTACCATTAAATACTTTATCATAGTATATCATTTTTTTAACAGGAAAAGATAACCTCAATTAAGGATTGGAAGGCGGGTGACTGTCGATGGCGCAATCGGAATTCAAGGAATACATACACGTTAATCTGGCACTGGTGCTTCCCCACGTAGAGCAGAATGATGACCTGGTTCAAAATAAAAAGATGCTTCCGAACGGGCTTGTTTTTTATTATATGTATCTGAGTGAAATGAACGACGAAGACAAAATAAAAGAGGCGATTGAAACGCTGCTTCGGGAGGAAGACACTCTGACGCTGGATACGGTGACGAAACGTCTTGATAAGATCGACGCCCGTCCCGTCTTTACGTCGAAGGAAGCCGTCATCTCCATTCTGCGGGGAAAATGCGCCGTGTTTATTAACGGACTTGACAGCGTATACATTTTGTCCACGGGAAAAAGAGAAAAAAGAAGCGTGAATGAACCCACATCCGAAAAGGTCGTAAGAGGTCCGAAAATCGCCTTCATAGAAGATTCTGATACAAACGTCGCCATGATCAGGCAGCGCACGAACCATCCGAAGCTGAAAACGAAAAAGGTTCCAATCGGAGAAAATAAGTTAAAATACGCCACGGTCATGTACATAGATGATAAGGCGGACCCGTCTGTCGTCAGCGATGTTGTAAAGCGCCTCAGCGAAGTGAAGATGGACGACATCCAGGATTCCGGAACGCTTGAGGAGCTTATTGAGGATAATAAGTATTCGCCCTTTCCGCAAATACAAAATACGGAACGGCCTGATAAAGTCTCTTCCGCCTTGTTCAACGGCCGCGTCGCCATCCTTGTCGACAACTCGCCGTTTGCGCTGGTGGTTCCGGCTTCTTTAGGAATTTTAATGCAGTCTCCCGATGATTATTATGAACGGTGGATTTCCGCCTCGCTCATCCGGGTGCTGCGGTTTACGTCTATTTTTATTACGCTGTTTTTTTCGTCCATTTATATCGCCCTCGTTTCGTTTCAGCAAGGGCTGCTGCCGACATCGCTTGCAGTCACCATCGCGGCGAACAGAGAAAACGTTCCCTTCCCGCCTATCATTGAAGCGATGGTAATGGAAATTACGATAGAGCTGCTGAGAGAAGCGGGCTTGAGGCTTCCCAGCCCGCTCGGCCAGACGATCGGATTGGTGGGCGGAGTCGTCATCGGCCAGGCGGCCGTTGAAGCGAATATTGTCAGCTCCATCATGGTCATCGTGGTCAGCATTGTCGCGCTTGCTTCATTTACGGTGCCGCAGTACGGGATGGGTCTGTCATTCCGTGTGCTCCGTTTCATTTCGATGTTTACCGCCGCAGCTTTCGGGCTGTACGGCATGATTTTATTTATGCTGGCGATCTACACTCATTTATCGAGACAGCGAAGCTTCGGTTCTCCGTATTTCTCGCCGAATGGATTTTTCAGCTTAAAAAACGCAAACGACTCTATTCTCCGTCTCCCTATTAAAAATCAACCAAAAGAGGCGAAAAACGTAAATGAGCCAGAAAACAACTCTCAATAAGCTTACAAGCTATCAAGGGACGGCATTGATTTCCAACACGATGCTCGGGGCGGGACTCCTTACCATGCCGCGGTCGCTGTCATCAAGGGCGAATTCGCCGGACGGCTGGATTGCATTATGTCTGGAAGGCGTCATCTTTATCTTTTTGATTTATCTCAATACGCTCATTATGAAAAAGCATCAGTACGGATCATTGTTTGATTATATGAACGAAGGCCTCGGCAAATGGGCGGGAAATATCGTCAATCTTATGATCTGTCTCTATTTTATAGGAGTCGCCAGCTTCGAAGCCCGGGCGATGGCGGAAATGGTCAAGTTCTTTTTATTGGAGAGAACGCCTGTGCCGGTTACGCTGTTTATCTTTATCGCCTGTTCCGTTTATTTAATTATCGGCGGCATGAGCGATCTCGGCAGGCTCTTTCCTTTCTATTTAACGATTACGATCATTATTTTGCTGGTGGTGTTTTCTTTCAGCTTTAAAATATTTGATCTGGACAACCTGCGGCCGGTGCTCGGACAGGGGTTTTCTCCCGTTATGGCTTCCTTGACCGTCGTTTCTGTTTCATTCTTAGGAATTGAGATTATGCTGTTTCTCCCTGAGCACATCAAAAATAAAAAGCACACGTTCCGTATGTCGGCCATGGGCTTTGGCATCCCGATTATTTTATACATCATTACCTACGTGCTCGTCGTCGGCGCCTTAACCACCCAGGATGTCAAAACAATGATCTGGCCTACGATTGCGCTTTTTCAATCATTTGAAATCAAAGGGCTTTTTATCGAAAGATTCGAGTCTTTTTTGCTTGCCGTCTGGATTATCCAATTTTTCGCCACCTATGTATCGTACGGATATTTCGCGACATCGGGTCTTAATAAAATTTTCGGGCTGAAGCACAAAAAGGGCATCATTTTCGTAGGCATTGCGACATTCTTCGGATCATTGATGCCCAAAGACGCTAACAAGCTGATGCTGTTCAGTGATATTCTAGGCTATATCTTCTTGGTTTTCTTTTTGCTGCCTTTACTGATGTTTGCAGTCGTCGCTGTGAAAAGGAAGGTGAAAAAAGCGCAATGAAGAAATATATCGTAATCATTCTTTGCACATTGCTTTTGGCCGGATGCTGGGACAGCCGCAATATAGAAGATTTGAGTCTCGTTATCGGCGTCGGGCTCGATAAACCCGAGGAAGAAAACGTGGAAGTGACGCAGCAGATTCTGGTTCCGCAAAAAGCAAGTTCCCAGCAGTCGTCGTCAGGGAGCGACACGACAAAGGTGACTTCCACTTCCGGAGAAACCGTCCATCAAGCCTTACGAACGGCATCATTAAAAAATCACCCCGCTTTCTCCCAGCACTTGCGTATCATGCTGTTTTCCGAGGCGCTGTTAAAGGACGACATCCCGCTTGACGCATTGATGAACCAATTTATCAGGGACAACGGTACGAGAAGAAGCTGCAATGTGATGACGGTGCCGGATAAAACGAAAGATATTTTCAAAATCAGTGACCAGGGAGAGCCTGCGTCAAATACGATCTATGACTTAACGGAGAATAATGCGGTCACCATCCGGATGATGGAGCCCGTGACCTTGGGGGAAATATCCGAGAGAATCGCCAAGGGCGAGACCTTTGCCCTTCCTCAAGTTCGCAAAGTGGGCAGCAGACTGGAAATCTGGGGCGCTACCATTATTAAAAATAAATTCTGGTATGCGAATCTAACTCCTTTACAAGTCCAGAATATGAACCTGTTCACAGGCACGGTAAAGGGAGGCGTTACGTTTGCAAAGCATGACAATTATTATTTGTCTTTCGAGGTATTTTCCAGCAAATATGATGTAAAAACACAATATAAAAACGGAAAATTCAAGTTTATCGTTACCCGGTTTGTTGAAGGCCGTCTATCTGAGGATTGGAACCCGAAAGAAGATTCCTTCAAGGAGTCCTATATAAATGAAATCAAAAACGCGGTAAAACGCAGCATTCATTCAGATGTCATGGCATTCATTGATTACATGCAGCATGAGTTGAAAGTGGATATTACCGGGTTAGGCGATCAAGTCCGGATTCATTATCCCGATAAATGGAAAAAGATATCCTCTGACTGGGATCATCACTTCAGTGAATCGGATATTGAATACAAAGTCAAAGTCGCCATCAGGGATTTCGGAACAAAGGGAATGTCCCAATGACCCCGTTCCTCGGGAGAGTGTGCTGGCACCGCTCTCCTTTTCTTATGTCACGAGATGATTGCGGTGGGCATATACGGCTGCCTGCGTGCGGTCACTGACATCAAGCTTTGACAATATATTCGTAATGTGGGTTTTCACCGTTTTAATCGTAATGAACAGCTCTTCACCAATCTCTTTATTCGTCTTGCCTTCCGCGACGAGACAGAGGATTTCCAGTTCTCTTTTTGTCAGCGTTTCATGCGGAAGCTGATTCTCTGAATGGCGCAGCCTTGACAGCACTTTTCCCGCCACCTTCGATTCAAGCTTCGGTTCGCCCTTGGCAGCCGCTCTGATGGCTTCGGCTATTTCTGCCGCCTTGGACGTTTTCAGCAAATAGCTGAGCGCTCCCGCTTCGATCACCGGATACACTTTGTCGTCATCAATAAAGCTCGTCAGCACGATGATTTTCGGGTCATTGAGTGTCGCGCAGATCTGTTTTGTCGCTTCGATACCGTCCATGCCGTCCATGACGAGGTCCATTAAAATCACATCCGGCAAAAGCTTTGCGGCCAGATCGACGCCCTGCTGCCCGTCTGATGCTTCACCGGCGACTTCAATGTCCGGCTGTGCTTCTAAAAATGCGGCCAGACCCATCCTGACCATTTCATGATCATCAATCAGTAACACTCGAATCACTGTCGTTCTCTCCTTTTGTTTTCTGATAAATCGGGACTTTCACGTCGATCTGCGTGCCTTTTCCCTTTACGGAGATAATTTCCGCTATGCCGCCGATTTCACTCGCTCTTTCCTTGATGGAATGCAGGCCGTATGAGGATGCTTTCACTTGATCCATCGTAAAACCCGCCCCGTTATCAATGACTTTAAGCTGAAGTTTTTGATGTTTCGCGCCGAGCCTGACGGTGACCTTGGTCGCCTTTGAATGTCTGAAAACGTTGGAAAGCGCCTCCTGCACGATGCGGAACAGATGGTCTTCAACGCCTTTTGACACACCCGTATCGCTGATGTCCCACTCAATATCCAGCGGCTGCTTCGCTTTGAACTCTTTTAACAGCTCAATCAGCCCTTCTTTTAAGCCTTTTCCTTCTAAAGTGACGGGCCGCAAATGCAATAGCAGCGCTCTCATCTCGTTTTGCGCTTCCCCCGCCATATGTTCAACCATGCGAATCCGTTTGACGATTTTGTCATCCGCATCTTTCACCTGCTCTAAGACGGCGGATGTCATCATAGAAATGGCAAAGAGCTGCTGGCTGACGGCATCGTGCAGATCGCGCGCCAGCCGCTGGCGTTCTTCAGTGATGACCGATTTTTTCATTTGATCCTGCCATTCCGCACGTTCGTTGGAGAGCTTTTGCAGCGATGTGACCTGGAGCTCGACCCGCTTGGCCATTTCGTTGAGCTGATCTGCCGCCAGACCGATTTCATCATCGCCGAGCGGCGGCACCCGATAAGCAAAATTGCCGTTTTCAAATTTCAAAACCGCTTCAATCAGTGTATCCATTCTTGTTTTAAGGCGGCCGCCGTATACATAACCGGAAATCAATCCGGCCGAAAGAGACGCCAAAAGCAGGATGACCACAAACGGAATACCGAACCAGCCGGAAGAAAACAGCAGCATCGGGTCAAGCCCGTAATACAGCAGCATCAGCGTAATAAACACCGCGCAAAGGAGCAGACTGAGTCCCGCGGTCATCCGCATGGCGCGCCACTGAATATTGGCGAGTAATTTTTTCCTCATAAATACTTCACATCCACATCGCCGATGAATAACGAAATTGAAATTTTAATCCGCCGCGGCGAGTCGCCGTACTCAGACGATACTTTATACAGATTCGGGCTCATGCCGCTTTTCTTAGAGCCAAGCAGGTTCATATCGCCGATAAAAGCCGATGAACTGACGGACACTTCGATATCCGGCGGGACGTACACATCGACATTGCCGATGACACCGCTGATGGTCATCGTGCTTTCTCCTTCGGGAATCATCGCTTTTGACAAATCAATTTTCACATCGCCGATGAATCCGGAAACATTTAAATCATTCAGCTCAAACGGGTCCTTCATCATCCGGAGCTCGCCGATAAAAAAGCTGCGGAGGTCCGGCTGTCTGCTTTCCGTCTGGGCGGAAGGCTTTTCTTCTTTTTCAAGATTGATTTTCTTCTCTTTATGTTCATACACGCGCTTTCCTTTCAGGAGCCTGTAGCCCGCGTATATGAGAAAGGCGGCGAAGGCATAGCCGAACAGGTTAAAGGTGGCGCTGAACAGGTTCCTCAAAAATAAAAAAGCGGCGAAGATATACAGGACGGAGCCGAGCCAGCCGCGGGAATATTTATTAAAAATATAACCTGTGATCAGAAAAAAGAGCGGCCAAAACAAGAAGTCGCCGATGCCGATAATACGCAAAAACATGCTGACGCCTAATAAGGCGATGATAAGTCCGAGAATCTGTTTTTTTGCCATCAGCTGCTTGCCCCTCCTTTCCTTGACTATTGCAGTGCAATATTGCCGCTCGTCACTTTTATATCAATCGGCCTGGCGCCGCTGCCTTTCATGCCGGTAAATGCCCCGCCTTCCTTACTCGTTTTCTCAAAGGAATAAGACGGCCGAATCCTTCCGCTTGCCGTCTCGGCGTTCACCGTAAAACTTCCGTCTTTCGGCAGGCTGATCGCTGCGCTGCCGCTCGCAAGCCTGACGGATACGGGAGCATCCGCCGTCTCAAGCGAGGCATCGACACTGCCAGAAGCGACCCGCACGTCAAGGGCGCCCGCCACATGTTGAAGCCCGACATGTCCCGAGGATAAACGGACAGCCCCCGTTTTTGCCGCAAGGCCTGCTGCTGTGAGATTGCCCGACAGCCCCTTCGCTTCAAACACATCCGTCTTCACGTGCTTCAGCGACATGTTCCCGCTTACAGAACGGACGCCGAGGTGCGCAAGAGACAGCCCCTTGTTTCCGTCGACGGCAATGCTGCCGCTTGATGTATGGACGGTGATGTCCCGATGATAATCATACGGAATGCGGACAATCAGCAGAGGGCGCTGAAAGAGATTCAGAAATTGGAACCCTTTCTCCTTCGCTTTAAGATTGAGGGTCTTTCCCCTGCTTTGGACAAACATTTTCCCCGCCGGTCCCGTCATGTTTGCCGCGATATCATTCCGCGCTTCCGCGATGATTTTTACATCCGTCTGTTCCGATGAAACCGACAGGCTGTTGACGGCACGCGGCGGTATGCTTGCCGATTCCGCTTCTGTTTCGTACAGCGGAAAAAAACGCCCGGCAAACACTTCTTTCACCAAAAACAGACAGCAGATCAGAACGGACGCCGCCATCAGTCCTTTGGCAATCTTACGCTTCATTACGTTCCATCCTTTTTCATTCATTTTATTATAAAGGAAAAGCCGGAGAATTGATACGTGCGTATAGGGAAGAGGCGTAAACGCGCCGATCTTCCCTTGTGCACATTATTCATGAGCCGCTTTTTGACGCTCTGTTTTTTCCAGAGAAAGCGAGCGCATTTTTTCAATCTCAGCTTCCACCTCGTCTGAATATTGGGAGCGGCTGTATTCTGTGTTCGCCTCAGCTGAAGTGCCGTATTTGACGCGGACTTCCATTTCTTCAATGCGGCTTTCCATTCGAAGGAACTCTCTGTAGGCGCTTTCGCTGTCAATTTTGTCGAAAGAAGCGTTCATATGTTCCTTCGCATTTGCCGCGTTCGCGCGGGCGATGAGCGCCTGTTTTTTATCCTTTACGTCGCGGAGGCGCGTTTCTAAAGTTTCCAGCTGCTCTTTCAGCTCTGCCAGCTGTGTTTTCGCCTGCTCATACGCTTTTTCATGTTCGGCCGCTTTTCCCTCAAGGTATTTCATTTCAGTCAGCGCCTTTTTCGCCAGCTCCTCTTCCCCGGCGTCAAAAGCAAGCTGAGCCTGATTTTTCCGTTTTGCCGCCGTTTCGGAGGCGTCTTCCTGTTTTTTCTTAAACTGATGGACGATCGTATGCTGTTTGACAATCGTTTGTTTCGCCTTAGCGATGTCACTTTCCATATCACGCACATATTGATTCAGCATGACTTTCGGATTTTCTAATTTATCAAGCCCTTCGTTAACAGATGCGACGAACATATTTCTTATTCTTTTTAAGACCATTTTGTCTTCCTCCTTATTTTTTCTTCAGAAATTCTTCCCATTCAGAGTCAAATCCGGATTGATAGCCCGGTGATGCCGCTTCCGGTTCATACTGGCGGGAAGCGGTATCTGAGCCGCCCTGCTTCATCATCTTCCACCCGTAATACACCATGGCGCCGGCCAGTCCGATCGCAACGATAAATGGAAGAGAACCGACGAGAATCATAGCTCCGATGACGCCCGCGATGATACCCGATACCGCCCGGCCTTTTGAAAAACGTTTGATTCCCCAGTAAAGCATCAGGCCTCCGATCGCCAGCGGGATGATAAATGCGAAATGGCCTCCTCCGAAAAAGACAGAAAGTCCGAACACAATCAGCAGAAAGCCGCCTGCCGTTTTACCATTTATATTCATGCAGATCCTCCTTTCGTTTTCCTTGTCTTTACTATAAACAAATCCCGCGGCCGGCAAAACGAGTCAGAGATTGATTTTCATATCAGACCGGAGTCGTATAAGCCCCCGGACCTTCGCATAAAAAAACGCCGCTGCACCAGACGGCGCAGGGCGTTTTATGAAAAATCTATATTCTGATGCTCGCTTCTTTTTCCCTGATGAGATCTGAGCGTTCGGCTTTGGCCAGCTTCGTAAAGAACAATATTCCGAGACCGGACAGGACTTCAACGAGACCGCCTGCGGCAATGACTTTTCCAGGACCGAAGGCGTTAGCCGCGTATCCGCAAAGAACCGCGCCGAGCGGAATGGATATGTTTGAGATCATATGGATGACGGCATAGACTTGCGGCTGGTCATCATGGTCCACAGACGTCTGAATAATCGTATATTCCGGCACATTAATAGCGCTGACGGCAGATCCGAACGCAAACGCGGCGAGGAAGACGAGCGGCAGAAAAGTGTTGAGGCCGGTGATGAAAAATGCCGCTCCTTCTATGATTCCCGCTGACACAAACAGGAGACCGTATTTGTTCACCTTCACCTTAGCCAAAATAAAACCCATTAAAAAGGCTCCGCCCGTGCCTGTCGCTTTCAAAAGCGAGTAGATGATCGGCGGCATGTTTAAATCTTCGGCGACATAAACGGCAGAGAGCGCCTCCCACGGAGCGGCCGCAAAATTCATGAAGATACAATAGATGGCGAGCGGGTATAAAATCTGGTGTTTCCTGACAAGAACGAAACCCCGTTTGAGCCTTCCGAAATACGTCCCGCGCTGTCTGACGGCGACTGGATCCTGTTTGGCATGCTGGACTTGGTATGACATAAAGAGTACGAGAAAACCTGATAGAAGATAGAATATAAGAGCGATAAACAAAGAATAAGCGGGACTGATAAATGTTAAGAACACCCCGCTCAGCGTAATGGCGGCAAGCCTGACGATCTGGCCTGATGACTGGATGACCGCATTCGCTTTCTGCAGGCTGCTTTCTCCGACAATATTGGGGATTAATGAGATAGATGCAGGATTATAAGCGGCTCCCGTGGCTGAATGCACAATCATGAGAAGCATGACAAACCATAAAGGAGAAAAACCGTTAAAGTAACAGACCGGAATGATCAACACGACCGCCGCGCGCGTCAGGTCGGAGAAATACATCCAGAATTTCAGCGTATGCTGCTTCATAAAAGGCCCGGTAATCGGCGCCAGCATCGCCTCCGGAAGGAACGTGACCGCAATGAGCAGGGACGTGCCGATCGCGCCTTCCCCGTCAAAAATCAAAAACCACAGAATGGAATTAAAGGCAAAACCGTCGCCTGACAATTTAACCAGCCTTGAGATAAACAGAAGGGTGAAATTTTTATTCCAGATGCTCTCGCTCTTATTATATGTATCCATCTATCAAATCCCCCATTATTTTACAATGTTTCTTATAATATCTCATTTTTTAATTTTTCAGTCAATAATGCATAAGATACATTTTCCTCTTGTCAATAAAGGTTCAATTGATGGATATCTCTATAAAAAAACAGCCGGCTTGCAGCTGCCGGCTGAACAAAACGTTATTCATCATCACGGAATACCGCGGCGCTTCTTTCATACTCTATATCCTGAACGCCTTGTCTTGCGTTGACCGCTCTTGCCGCCGCGAAAAAATAATCAGACAGGCGGTTCAAGTAACGCATCACCGTATCATTTATCTCTTCTGTTTTGCCGAGTTTGACGACGAGACGCTCAGCCCGTCTCGTGACGGTCCGCGCGATGTGAAGCTGAGCAGCCGCCTTATGCCCGCCCGGAAGAATAAATTTCTCAAGCGGGGGCGCTTCAGCCGTATAACGGTCTATGCAGTCTTCCAATGCGGAAATAGATGTCTCTCTTAATGTATAGCTTCTATGTTCAGTGACCGTCGCCAAGTCGCCGCCGCAGTCAAACAGCTCATGCTGAATGTTTCGGAGTTCGGCTTTCACATCACCGCAATTCTCACAATCATCAAGCTCCGCAAGCGCAAGCCCGATAAAGCTGTTCAGCTCATCGATCGTCCCGTAGCTTTCAACCCGCAGACTGTCTTTATCCGTTCTGCCGCCGATCAGGCTTGTCTGTCCTTTATCGCCGGTTTTCGTATACAGCTTCATCGTTGTATTCCTCCTTCTTCCGCCGCTTTTACACATGCCGCGGTTCCTCTTCTGACGGCTCTTTCCGCGTGAGGGACGTCTATCGCCTCTCCTGTCTGCAAGACACAAATGACAATGTCGCCTTTTGCCTGTCTGCCGGAAAGAGCCTGCATTCTCGCTTCAGCCGCTGCCGTTAACAGCCGTACAAATCCCTGTTCCGATAAACGTCCGCTGATCAGCACCCAAACGGTATGCTGCGCAGTCACGGCAATTGTGACCGAATCAAACGTACGGCAGATCAAACCAGCGGCAGCTGAGCCGGAAAGCCGGCGGCTCCACGAAAATCCCGGGCCGTCAGATGCGGTTGACAACATTCTGAACGGCCGTTCTGTATGAAGCGTTACGGTATTTCCGCTTTTGTTTATCAGAGAGGCGAACGGAACGTTGACAGGCTCTCTTTCCTCCCGCGCTTCCGGCATGAAAGCGATCAGCGGTTTCGGCGACGATAGCTGGGCAACAGCGCTGACGGTGATGCCGTAAATGTCTTCAATCGTCTCTTTTTTCAAAGCCTGATCCGGCGTCTGCTTCGGAAAAGCGCGTCCGTCTTTCATCATCAGGAGCTGATCACAATATTGGCCTGCGGCGTTTAGGTCGTGAAAAATACTGATGACCGTCAGGCCTCTTTCTCTCGTCAGCCGCTTCACCGTATCAAGCAGGTCTTTTTGATATTTGAGATCAAGAAAGGTCGTCGGCTCATCCAGACACAGCACCTCAGGCTGCTGAGCCAGCGCCTGCGCCAGAAAGACGCGCTGCCGCTCCCCGCCGCTCAGATTGCGGACGGATTGCTGCGCATATCGGTCGATGCCCGTCATTTCCATCGCTTCCCGGACAATGTCTTCGTCATGTTGATCCATCTGTCTGAAGAGTCCTTTTTGATACGGGTATCTGCCGAAGGACACTGTTTCCTTAACGGTAAATGTAAAAGCCTGCTCCGTATGCTGCGGCAAAACGGCCATGATTTTCGCAAGTTCCCGCGGCTTGTATCCGCCGACGGGCCTGCCTGCTACGAGCGCCTCGCCTTTTGACGGAGAGAGCATTCCCGTCAGCAATTTCAACAGCGTTGTTTTTCCCGAGCCGTTCGGACCGAGTATGCCGACAAATTCACCTTTTCCGGCGGTAAAGCTGACATCTTCCACAATCATCCGGCCTCCGTACCCGCCGGACAGGCTGCTCACCCTGATCATAAGCGTTTCCCTCCATGATGCTGGCGAAGCAGAATCAAGGCAAACACAGGCGCTCCCGCCAAAGCCGTCATAATGCCGATCGGCAATTCGACAGGCTCAATGACGGTGCGGGAAAACAAATCCGCCAAAATGAGAAACCCGGCGCCCGTCAATGCTGACAGCGGCAGTAAATGGCGATGATCCGTCCCCCACAAAAGCCGTGTCACGTGGGGAATGACAAGGCCGACAAATCCGATCGTCCCCGAGACGGCAACCGCTCCTCCCGTCAGCAGAGATCCGGCGGCGATCATCAGCCATTTTCTTTTTCCCGTACTGACGCCTAACAGCCTTGCCTTTTCTTCTCCATAAGTCATAATGTTTAATTCTCTGCCATTGATAAGCAGAAGCGCCGTCCCGGCCAGAAAAAAAGGCAGAAACAGCGCGACATAGCCCCAGCCCCTCATTGACACGCTTCCTAACAGCCAGCGGACAATCGGGAGCAGATCATTGCCCGTTAAAGCGATCACAAGCGATATGAGAGCCCCGAGAAAAGAATTCATGATGATGCCTGTCAAAATGAGCGTCGAAACCGACATCGACGCATGAACGAGGCGGCTGAAAAACAGAACCGCCGCCATGACCGCAATCGCTGCGGCAATGCTGACAACCGGTAGTGTGAACCGGCCGATGACGGGAATCTGAATGCCGAAAAACAAGGTGATAACGGCTCCCGCCGAGGCTCCCGAAGATACCCCGAGTGTATAAGGGTCGGCGAGCGGATTTTTCAGAAGTCCCTGAAACGCCGCTCCCGCAATGGATAACGCGGCTCCGACAAGGGCAGCCAGAACGACTCTCGGCAGGCGGATATTCATCATAATATTTACATTCATAGGGTCAGCCGAGGATGTCCGGCCGATCCCGATCCAAAAAACGTCGGATAAAGGAATATGCAGACTGCCGATTGAAATGCCGAGTGCCGTACAAACGGCTAAAAACAGCAGGCTGACCGTGTAGGCCAGCGGGCGGTTACTTTTTAAACGTTTCAGGATAAACGCTTTCTGCAAGCTTCTCGACCCCTTTGACAAGGCGCGGGCCTGAGCGTGTGACAAGGTCGGGATCAACAGAATAGACATTGTGGTGTTTGACTGCATTGACGGCACCCCAGCCGGCGCGTTTTTCAACTTCAGCGGCCTTTACGCCGTCTGTCGTAATGATGACGTCCGGATTCATTTTGACAATCGCTTCATCCGTCAGCTGAACCCAGCCGGTCTGGCTGCCGGCGGCGTTTTTCGCGTGTATATCTTCAAGCATTTCGTTCATAAACGTGCCTTTCCCCGTCGTGTAGCCGTCAGGAGACACTTCGACGAATACTTTCTTTTCGTCTTTTTCAGAAATGGCCGCCGCTTTCTTTTCTATGCCGGAAAGGTCGGATTTCATCGATTTGATCAGCTTATCCGCCTGCTTTTCTTTGCCGGCTGCTTTTCCGATCATGCTGATTGATTTGTACACATCTTGGAACGATTGCGCATCATTGACCGTTAAGACGGTGATGCCCGCATCTTTCAGTTGCTTCATCGCATCGGCGGAAGCGGACATAGAGGACGCGTGGGCAAGCACGAGATCCGGCTTCAGCGCGATGACTTTTTCAGCGTTCACATTCATGTCTCCGACTTTCGGTTTTTTTACCGCTTCTTTCGGATATGTATCATTTGTCGTGACGCCTGCGACCTTATCTCCCAGTCCGAGCGCGTATGTAATTTCCGTATTGCTCGGCATGAGGGAAACGATTTTTTCCGGTGCCTGCTTTATGGTTACTTTTTCGTTCGCGGCATCCTTAATGGTTACCGGGAATGCTTCGGTTGAGACGGCTTTTTGTTTGGCCGCGCTTCCTTCTTCCTGTGCGCCGGAACAGCCGGCGATCACAAAGGCGGTGACCAAGAGCGCCGCCCAGACGGCAGTGATCTTCTTCATTCTTTTAACTCCCCCTGATTATGGTAAACGATTGTCTCTTTGACATTCGTATCCTTTTTTCGCAGTAATTATACTATAAGTCTTTAAGGCTTGTATATCCGGCCTTTTTGCATGAAAGCAAATTGTTCGTACACGCTAAAATTCATCATGTATACTGTTACACAATGGTGTAAAAAGGAGGATTATTATGGAATTACAGCTTGAACGAAAGCTCGTGTTGATTACAGGATCAACCTCAGGCATCGGAAAAGCTGCGGCAAAAAGCTTTTTAGCCGAAGGCGCCGAGGTGATTATAAACGGAAGAAAAAAAGAAACTGTGGAACAGACGGTTGAGGAGCTTTCCGCTTACGGAACGGTTCACGGCATCGCTGCGGATTTATCGCGTCAGGATGAGGCGGATGACTTGATAAAGCGCGCCGGCGGAATCGGGGAAGTCGATATTCTCGTCAATAATCTCGGTTTTTTTGAAGTAAAAGACTTCGCTGAGGTGTCTGATGACGAATGGACTCGGTATTTTGAAGTGAATGTTATGAGCGCCGTGCGCCTGTGCCGGCGTTTTCTGCCGCAAATGCTCGAGAGAAACAGCGGACGGATTCTGAACATCTCCAGTGAAGCCGGTGTCAAACCGCTTGCGCAAATGATTCCGTATTCAATGACGAAAACGGCGTTAATCAGCTTGTCCCGGGGAATGGCGGAAATGACGAAAGGCACAAATGTCACGGTCAACTCCGTGCTGCCGGGACCGACATGGACCGAAGGCGTCGCTTCTTACATGGAAGGAGCCGCAAAGGCTGCCGGAGAAGACACAGACAGCTTCGTCCGGGATTATTTTAAAGTGAATGAACCGACATCATTGATTCAGCGCTATGCAACCCCGGAAGAAGTCGCCAATACGATTGTATTTCTCGCTTCATCAGCGGCTTCTGCCATTAATGGCACCGCACAGCGGGTTGAAGGCGGCATCATCCGCTCCATTTAACACAAAAAAGCCCGGCACAATGGGGACTTCCCCATATGCCAGGGCTTTTTTTTACATCATGCCTGCAAACGGAACCGGCTCCCAGCCGCCCGTCTCAAGCTCTGCTGAAAACAGGCCGCCCGCATGCGGCTGTTCAAGTCTTTCGGCTTCCGTTAATTTTTCCGTCGCGGTCGTAATGTATAACGTGTTCAATTCTCTGCCTCCGAACGCGCAGCAGGTGACGTATTTCGCCGGAACTTCGATAGATGCAATTTCCTTATGCAAAAACGGGTCAATCCGGACGGCACGGCCGCCTCCGAACAGAGCCACCCACAGCATTCCGTCACGGTCAATGGTCATTCCGTCGGGAGATCCTTGCGACTCCGGAAAGCGGTAGACCGTTTTCGGATCTGATACGGCTCCGGTTTCAGGATCGTATGCATAACAGACGATTTCCTGCGTCGGAGTGTCGATATAGTACATCAAGTTTCGGTCCCGATCCCAATCCAAACCGTTCGAGGTGGAGACCTGGTCTTTTATTTTGGCAAGGCTGCCGTCCGTATTCAGACGGTACAGCGAAGCCTCCTCTTCTTTGCCTTCCATGCTCGTCGTTCCCGCCCATAATCTGCCGGACGGGTCGCATTTTGCGTCATTGAAACGGATATCTTCCCGCATATCTTTCGGCTGCTTCATCTTCGTCAATGTGTCTTCCCGAAGATTGTACAGGTAAAAACCGTCTTTCATCGTCATCACCAGCTCTTCCTTTGAATACAAGGCCAGAGCCGTGACAAATGATTTGAATTTAACGGAACGGTTGATTCCGTCAGCCGGAGTGAAGATATGCAGCTGGCTGCCCAGTATATCCACCCAGTACAGGTATTGCTTGTCCTTGTCCCATAAAGGGCCTTCTCCGATAACTGCTCTCGTATCTGCTCGTAATGCTGCTTCCATGTGTGAACACCTCTTTTGCTTGTCAGTCTTCTATTGTTATTCCCGACAAAGCGGCGTCCAAACTCAATCTTTTTTAAAAAGAATCGTAATCACCGTTCCGGCGCTGATTCTGCTGTTGACATGGATGGTTCCGTTATGAAGGTGAACCAGCTCCTTGGCAATGGCGAGCCCGAGTCCCGTTCCTTCTGACGGTCCCTTCGTATTCGTTCCCCGATAATAACGGTTAAACAGCTGGTGAATCGTTTCGTCGTCCATTCCTCTTCCGTTATCTTTCACCTTCAGAATGAGCTGTTCGGCTGATTCCTCAAGCACGACCCGAATGGCGGTCCCTTTCTTATTATGCTTAACCGCGTTTGCCAGCAGATTCTCCAGAATACGTCGGAACCACGCTTCATCAATGGCGAAAAGAATGTCTTCCTTTTTGGTTTCAAAGGCGATGTCATAGCCTTCCGAGAACGTGTTTTTCGTGAAATCGTTCGTGACGTTTCTGATAAACGGCACGACGTTGATCAGCCGCCGTTCGATCGGGAGGGCCGCGTTTTTGAGACGGTATGTTAAGTTTAAGTCCTCAATCAGCTTGGACATATATTCTGATTTTTCCCGGACGATCTGCCCCATTTCTTTGACTTCTTCCGGGGTCCAGTCGTATTGCTTCGATTCAAGCATCATGCTGTAGCCGTAAATCGTGCTCAGCGGGGTTTTTAAGTCATGGCTCAGCCCGGCGATCCATTCTTCCCTTGTCGCCTGGATTTTTTCTCTGTTTTTCTTATCCCGCTTCAGCGTGTCAGTCAGCTGATCCATCGATTCGAAAATCTCGGCGAAAAAGCGGAACGGCTGTTTTGTTTTGCCTTTTTTGTTTTTGCTGACCGGCTGTCCTTTGCGGTTCTTCGGCTCTTCAAGCCGGCCCTTTGATAAATTGACGAGCCATTTGATGGTATGAAACAGCGGCCAGCCGAAACGGAAAGAGTACCAGATGGTCAAGATGCAGATCATAAATACCAGGATTCCGATCAAGAGGAAGAGGGTTTTCATCACATTTCTCAAAAATGATTTGTTAAACTCGTGATCGGGGATGTACACGGGGTTCGGCACCGACGCGACCATCCATTTCGTTTTATCGAGTCTTTTAAAAGAAATTTCCCGTTTGTAATTCCACGGCTTGGAACTGTATTTCAGCAATTCAAGCTCATTGACGGTGTTCCGTTCTTTTTTCGTGCTGTTGATATCCCCGAGCAGTCTGCCGCTGTCTTCGAGAAGGTAGACCGCCCCTTTTTCCCGTTTAATATAATCAACCGTGCTCTTTTTATATTGAGAAAGGGAAGCGAGGGATGGCTCCTGTGATTCGATGTAAGTGAGAAGCTGCTCACTGGCGGATTTCCAGCCGAACAGAATCAAATAGGTCTCATCATTTATCGTGACCGTCCAGTAATTCAGCTTGTAGTTGTCAAAATTCCGGTACTGGTAAATGGATAAGAGATCTTTTCTGCTGTAATGGCTCGGGACGTCTTTCGGCACTCTGTACGCGTAGTCCGTTTTTTCATTATCATTAATGATCTGCAGCCAGCCCTTCTGCTTTCGGACCGACATCTTTAAAAACTCATCGACATCCCATGTGCCGTCTTCGTTTTTATCAAGCCACGCTTCAAACGAGTCCGCGGTCGCTTTGGTCAGTCCCGCATTGGCTTCCGCTTCGCTGAAACGCCAATCCAAATAGAAGAAAGAAGCGACGGCCAAAACGGACATCAGCAGGATGACAAGCAGCAGCTGTCCGAAAAAGTGGAGCAGAAATTTTCCGCGCATTCTCATGAGCGGGTTCCTTTTTCTCCTTGATCGGGAATAAACCGATAACCGAGGCCGCGCACCGTTACAATATAAGACGGATTGCTGGGGTCTTTTTCAATTTTTTCTCTGAGCTTGCGGATATGCACCATGACGGTGTTGTTGTCGCCGTAAGACGGATATCCCCATACTTTTTCATAGATCTGATCTTTTGAGAGCACCACATCAGGGTGTTCACAGAAATATTGAAGCAATTGCAGAAGCTGTGCGGAGCAGCTGACGGGCTCTCCCCCGACGATCAGCTCGGCGTTTTGCGGTGAATAGGAAAAATGACTGTATGAATACGTCTTTACCGCCGTTTTCTCTTCGCGCTTATAGGTTCTCTTTAACGTCGCTCTGATCCGCGCCGCCAATTCGAGCGGATTAAACGGCTTTGTTATATAATCGTCAGCTCCCAATGCAAATCCTGACAGCTTATCCGCATCAGAAGAACGGGCGGTCAGAAAAAAGATCGGAGCGTCGGTATAGTTCCGGATTTCGGTGCATGCTTCAAAACCGGACATGCCTTCCATCATCACATCCAGCACGAGCAGATCCGCGGTTTCATGTTTAACAAACTCGATCGCTTCCTCAGCGCTTCCGGCTGTCTTAATGTTGTGATAGCCTTCTTTGACGAGAACGCGTTTGACCATATCAACGATCGCCTTCTCATCGTCTACAATTAAAATTGACGCATTTTCCACCTTGGACGTTCCTTTCTCTTTGTTTTTTTCATCATATCATTATATGGATAAGATTTGGTACCTTTTTAGTGCGGAGGTCTTGCGGGGAAACAGAAAAGAAAAACGAGACCGGACATCTCTTCTCGTTTTTCTCACGTTGTCAGAGCGGAATATCCATCATTCCGCCGCTTTTGTCAGGAGCTTTCATTTATAAGATGAAGAATAAATTCCCAAAAACCCGGCACTTCCTGGCATAACAGCATGTCCGCTTTTTCAACGATTTTAATCTTCAATTCTTGTTCAAGATCTTCTCTTTCCTGGTATGATGTATTGCTCAGTTTTTTTTTTATCATTGGCGAAAAACGCGAAATCAAAAGCTCCATTTCGTCGGTATCTGTGTTCTCTTTGTTGAAGTCAAATGGCCCGTTCACTGCTTATTTTCCCCCTTTTTTTGCTTGTCCAGCTGCTTTCTGAGATTGTCGAGCCCTTTTTTATGAATATTGGAAATGTTCTGCCGTGATTCACCCAGCGACTCGGCAATCTCCTTCATCGTCGCTCCGTGAAGATAAATATTCGTCAACACGCTTTTTTGTTTATCGGTTAACGTCTGAAGCGCTTCGTATAAATCACGGTTTTGGACATGCTGGCTCAAATCCCCCTGCTTCCGCAGAAACTCTTCATACGCATCTTTTCCCATTTCATAGGGAAGCGCTTCACCTCCCTCCGGCTGATCCACCGTCAGCGGATAGCGCTTCTGATTTTTACGGATGCGCTTGTCAAAATCGATGGAGAAAATCCGGATCATAGAGTTCATATATTTGATGATCCGGATTTCCTTATAAAACTGTTTAAAATGGTCGTCCAGTGATTTTGCATCCTTCTCGTCTGAATGTTCCAGCACATTTTTAAATTTCTCGTAATGCTTTGGGTCACTTAAAAAATGTTTAACGATCGGATGTTTCATAATTTCCTTGCATTTTGACCGTAAAAGAACTTGATAGTCCATAAAACCGCCCCCTATTTAAATTAAATGAAAGAAAGCAAAAAAAAGTAAACTACTCCTTTCCGACTAAGATTCCGCACTCCTTATGTCCCGGATTTGCCGGAACAAAAAAAAGATCCTCAACCGGGATATCAGGTTTACAGGAGCCGCTCTTTCTTTCACTTATATACATGACTGCAGGTCAAGTCAGGAGGTGGCTGATAATGGATCAGGTTTTTATAGAAGAAGCGGTCAGACAGATCGGCAATCTCGGCTTTCCGGCTCTGATTGCCATGTATCTTCTCACACGGTTTGAGAAGAAGTTTGACGCCCTGATCGAACTGATGACGGAACTGAAAGATCAGAAAATGAAAAATTAATTTTCACACGAAGTTGACTTTTCATCGGAACGCATCACTTAACAAAGCAGAAGGGAAAACGAAAGGCCTTTCACATTCTCTTTCTGAAAAAACAAAGCTTGAGAGGAGACGATTTACATGTCAAAAGAAAACAACTGCAATATCCCGCAGCCGATCAGAGGAGACAAAGGGGCGACCGTCACGATTCCGCGCAACCTTGAAAGAGACCGCCAAAATCCGGATATGCTGACGCCGCCGGAAACGGATCACGGCACAGTGGATAATATGAAATTCTCTTTCTCAGATGTGCACAACCGGCTGGAAAAGGGCGGATACGCGCGTGAGGTGACCGTTCGCGAGCTGCCGATTTCTGAGAATCTGGCATCTGTCAACATGCGTTTAAAACCGGGCGCCATCCGTGAGCTGCACTGGCATAAAGAAGCGGAATGGGCATATATGCTGACGGGCAAAGCGCGGGTCACGATTGTTGATGAACAGGGACGCAGTTTTATCGATGACGTGAAGGAAGGAGATCTGTGGTACTTCCCGTCAGGCCTGCCGCACTCCATTCAGGCGCTGAAAGGAGGCTGTGAATTCCTCTTGGTTTTTGATGACGGTTCTTTCTCAGAAAACAGCACATTCCAAGTGACTGACTGGCTTGCCCACACACCGCTTGATGTCATTGCCAACAACTTCGGGGTTTCAGAAAAAGACCTCGCCGGCCTGCCCGGGAAAGAAAAATATATCTTTGAAGAGCCGGTTCCCGGGAAGCTGAAAGATGACATTGTGGAAGGCCCGAACGGTGAAGTGCCTTATCCGTTCACTTACCGCCTGCTGGATGAAGGCCCGACTGCTGAGACGGATGGCGGCAAAGTATATATCGCGGATTCCACAAACTTCAAAGTGTCCAAAACGATCGCTTCAGCGCTTGTCGTGGTCGAACCGGGCGCAATGAGAGAGCTGCACTGGCATCCGAACACGCATGAATGGCAGTATTATATTTCCGGTAAAGGGCGGATGACGGTTTTTGCATCGGACGGCCATGCAAGAACATTTAACTATCAGGCCGGGGATGTCGGTTACGTTCCGTTCGCAATGGGCCACTATGTGGAGAATTTGGGAGATGAGCCGCTCGTCTTCCTGGAAATCTTCAAGGATGACCACTATGCCGATGTGTCCCTGAACCAATGGCTTGCCATGCTTCCTGAGAAATTCGTCCAGCAGCATCTGGATCTGGGCAAAGACTTTACGGATATTCTTTCGAAAGAGAAACACCCTGTCGTCAAAAAGAAATGCTGAAGATACACACCGGCTTGCAGAGTTCCGTCTCTGCAAGTCTCCTCTGTGTGAAAAGGAGCTGAACAGATGATCAATCAAAACGGGACGAAAATGTTTTTTCTTCAGGTGCTCCGGTATGCCCTGGCAGCCGCTGCCGTATTATTCGGGTATTTTATCGTGATGATGGCCGTATTTTCATTAGCCGGGACGAGCTACGGATCGATGGCGTACGTCCTGCTTTTTTCCGTGCTTTTTATTTTTCTCGGTTTATGTTTTGAACCGCTTGAGCGGCTGATGATACATAGCTTTACCTTTTTTGGGACGGGCAGGCTGCCTTTTCTCCTTTTAGCCAGCACCGTTCAGCTGCTGTTCCTCTGGATGACCGCGTATACGACGGATAAACTGATTGAAAAGATTTGGCTGTCAACGACGGAGGAGCTGATTGTGGCGGGGGTTTTTTTCGTTTTGGATAAATGCGTCTCCGGAGAAAAGCAGCCCCGGGCGCAATAAAAAACGCAGGCCGGAATGGCTCTGCGTTTTTTTTCATCATACCGTTGCGTTTTCATGCCGGATTAAATCGTAGGTTAAGCAGACCGGTTTGTTCGTGCGCGGATCTTTTACAATCTGTGCGTCAATTTGGAAAACGTCTTTCAATATGCCGGGAGTCATGACTTCCTCCGCCGTTCCTTCCTTGATGACGCACCCTTTTTTCAGGGCGATCATGTAATGGGAAAAACGGGCGGCATGGTTCAGATCATGAATGACCATTAAAATGGTGCGGCCCTGCTCCTTGTTTAATTTGTCCAGCAGCTGCAAAATTTCAAGCTGATGGGCGAGATCTAAATAAGTGGTCGGTTCATCAAGAAGCAGCAGCTCCGTTTCTTGAGCGAGCGCCATGGCGATCCACACACGCTGCCGCTGCCCCCCGGAAAGCGCTTCGATCGGCCGGTCGTAAAATTCGGCCATCCCCGTCTCTTCCAGCGCCCATTTGATCATGTCACGGTCTTTATCACTCAAACGGCCCATTCCGGACTGATGCGGAAACCTGCCGTAAGAAACAAGTTCGTACACCGTCAGCCCGCTCGGCGCTTCAGGCGTCTGCGGAAGAATTGCCATTTCCTTGGCGATGTCTTTCGTGGATTTTTGCATGATCGCCTGTCCATTTAAATAGACGGCGCCGGATTTCGGTTTCATGATTCTTGACATCGTTTTGAGAACCGTCGATTTTCCGCAGCCGTTCGGACCGATCAGCGTTGTAATTTTTCCTTTCGGGATGGCGATATCCAATTCTTTCGCTATCAAACGGTCACCATAACCGACAGTAAGCTGTTCCGCCGATAATGAGTTCATCGCGGCAGTCTCCTTCCTCTATTTCGTTTTCATCAGCAAATATACAAAATACGGCGCTCCGAGCACGGAAATCACCAGGCCGACGGGAACTTCGGACGGTGCAAGCACATTTCTCGCCAGCGTATCGGCAAGCAGAAATAAAAATGCTCCGATTAAAGCCGAAACCGGGATAAGCGTCTGGTGGCGCGGTCCGGTAAGCCTTCTGGCCAAATGCGGCGCAATGAGTCCGAGAAAAGCGATTCCGCCGGCTGCCGCAACACATGACGCGGTCAGGGCAACGGCGCACATCAGCAGAACGCGCCGCTCCTTTTCAACCCGGGTGCCAAGCCCCGCCGCCAGCTGATCACCGAGCTGAAGCACATTTAAATACCTGGCTTTATAGAGGCTGAACGGTAAAAGAACCAGCAGCCACGGCAAAATAGACAGCACCATTTTCCAATTGGCGTTCCAAATCGAACCGGAAATCCATACAAGCGCCTGCATGAAATCCCGCGGGTCCATTTTCAGCTGAAAAATCAAGAGCAGCGCATTAAACCCCGCATTGACGCCGATCCCGACCAAAACGAGCCGGACAGGTGAAACGCCTTTTTTCCAAGCCAGCACATAGATGAGCAGCGCAGCCAGAAAAGCCCCCGCCAAAGCGCTCACCGGAAGCAGCCATGTACCGGCCATGCTTAAATCAACAGCTGATCCTTGGAAAAAGAAGATAAACAAAACGACCGCCAAAGACGCCCCGGCGTTAATACCGAGAATGCCCGGCTCCGCCAAGTCATTTTGAGACACGCTTTGAAAAATCGCGCCTGAAACCGCGATTCCGGCGCCGACCAGCAATGACAGCACCATGCGCGGCAGTCTGAATTCAAATAAAACGAGCTGATCCCGGGCATCCCCCTGTCCGAAAAAGACACGTAGCGTATCAAGAGGCGCAATCCGGATCACACCCATGTTTAAGCTGATAAAAAAGACGATGCATATGAGCAAAAACGTAACGGCCATGACCGCCAGCGGTTTTTTCGATTTTACATTCATTACAGCCCTCTCCTTTCCCTGCGCGCCAAATAAAAGAAAAAGGGAACGCCGATAAGGGCGGTTAAAGCGCCGACCGGTGTTTCAAACGGCGCATTGACGAGTCTTGCGGCAATATCACTGAAGACTAACAGAACGGCGCCGAATACCGCCGAACAGGGAATGATCCACCTGTAATCTACCCCGACTAAAAATCGGGTGATATGCGGAATCACCAAGCCGATAAAAGAAATGGCTCCGGCGACTGAGACTGAAACCCCCGTCAAGAGGACAACGACAAACATTCCGATTACTTTCACAAGCGATGTGTACTGCCCGAGCCCTTTGGCCAGCTCCTCACCCAAGCTCAGCACCGTCACTGAGCGCGCAATCAGAAATGCCAGCAAAAGTCCGATAACCCCGACCGCCAACAGCAGCTGCACACCTTCCCATTTCACGGAAGCGACTCCTCCGGCGTACCAGAACTTCACATCCTGGGCGACATCAAAACGGATCGCAATCGCGCTTGAAAGCCCCGTTAAGAAATAGCCGACTGCCGTACCGGCCAGCGCGAGCTTCACCGGTGTCAGACCGCCTTTTGAAAACAGGCCGATGCCAAACACAATAAGCGCTCCGATTCCCGCTCCCGCGAAGGACCACAAAACAAGTCCCGCCGCAGACAGGCCGGGAAAAAAAGCAAACGCCAATGCGATCGCAAATCCTGACCCCGACGTCACGCCCATAATGGAAGGCTCAGCAAGCGGGTTCCGCGTCAGCCCCTGCATAATCGCCCCGGACACAGCTAAAAAAGCCCCGACGAGCGCGGCGGCGGCAGTTCTCGGCAGCCTCAGATCGCGTATGATTTGATGAGATGTATTTTGCGGCTGAAAGTGAAAGAGAGCATCCCACACCGTCCGCAGATGAATATCGGCAGCTCCGATGGAAACAGACAGGGCCGCGCCGATCAATAAAACCGCAATCCCGGCACACAGCAGCACAGCCGCTCTGAATGAACGCGCCGTCCACTGGATTTCACTCCCTGATGCCCCTTGAGCCGTCATTGTCTGTTTCTTTTTCAATAGACCCAACACTCGTTCTTCCTTTCTCAAAACAAGAATGGTAATGATAATGATTATCAATGACTTGTTTCAGTATAGCACTTTTATCTTCTCTTTTAATAGACCTAATTTCATATAAAAAAAGAAAGTTTTTCTTAAAAAAGAGCGTGCTTCTCTATGAAAGCAGTGATATAATCACACTGATAATGATTCTCTTTATCACTAATTTTTATGAAAGAAGGAATGTCAGATGTTCCATACATACAAGAAAATCGGCGCAGCGCTGATTGCCATGCTGCTCATCGCCGCTTTGGTAGCATGCGGCAATTCTTCAGACACGAAAGGTTCTTCTGAAAAAGAAGAAACCATCACGTATAAAGCCGAAAACGGCAATATTAAAATTCCGAAGCACCCGAAACGGGTCGTCGTCATGGCTGACGGCTACTACGGCGACTTTAAACAGCTCGGCATCAATGTTGTCGGCGCGCCGCAAAACGTATTTAAAAACCCTTATTACAAAGGAAAAACAAAAGGTGTCACAAACATCGGCGACGGCACGTCCGTTGAAAAAATCATTGACTTAAAGCCGGATTTAATCGTGGTCTGGACGACACAAGGCGCCGATATTGAAAAACTGGAAAAAATCGCGCCGACCATCGCCATTAAATATGACAAGCTCAGCAACATTGATCAATTCAAAGAGTTTGCGAAAATGACAGGCACTGAAGATAAAGCAGACAAATGGCTGGCTGAATGGGATAAGAAAACCGCTGCCGCTAAAACAAAGGTTCAAAAAGCGGTCGGCTCAAAAACCATCTCCATCATGCAGACAAACGGAAAAGACATCTATGTATTCGGTAAAGACTTCGGCCGCGGCGGAAGCATCATTTATGACAAACTCGGGCTGAAGGCCACAAAACTGACGCAGGAAAAAGCCATTAATCAAGGACCGGGCTACGCCAGCATTTCACTCGAGAAACTGCCTGACTTCGCGGGAGACTACATCTTTATGGGGCCATGGCAGGCCGGCGGTGACGACAAAGGCGTGCTTGACAGCTCAATCTGGAAGAACCTCGATGCCGTCAAACAAAACCATGTCTACCGCATTGATCCGATCGGCTTCTATTTCTCAGACCCGATCTCACTTGAAGGCCAGCTCGACTACATCACAAAAAGCTTAACAAAGTAACCCCGAAGCCGCTGTCACAGCGGCTTTTTATTACGCTTTACACTTGACCGTTTTTTCAGCGGACGCACTGACCATTTAACCGCATTCGAGACCATTCATTATATACACGCCGTCAAAACGTAACCTGCTGCCGCAAACAAAAAAGACATCTCACAGACGTGAGATGTCTTTTTGTCATACCGATTGTCTGTTGTTTGCAAATTTCTTTGAGACGAAAGGATATAACAGCAAACCGACGAAGAACAGCCCGATACCGAGAATAAAGGTCGTTAAATCGGCCGTTCCGGTAATAATGACATAAAAAGAATAAATGCAGGCAAGGATGGCGATGATACCGTCTCTTACTCTTGAACCCTTTATCTCGTCATACGTTTCACCCGTAAAAATGAGCTTCAGGCTGTAAAACGCTGACACGAGATACGGAATCAGATAAGCGAGCGTCGCCGCCGTCGTTAAAAACGTAAACGCGTCACTGATCGTCCTGGAAATAACTGAAAAGATAAAGATCTGTGACATCACGTTCGTTACGATTAACGACACAACCGGGCTGCCCTGTTTATTCGTTTTTGCAAAAGCAGCGGGAAAGTCTCCTGATTTCGCCGCTTGATACGGAACTTCAGAGCCGAGAAGAATCCAGCCGAGCATCGTTCCGAACAGACACAAAATCGCCAGAATCGCCATGATGACGCTTCCCGCATTGCCGACGATCGCGTACAATACGTCAACAAACGGTTTTTCCGAGCCGACAAGCTTACCATGCGGAAGCACGCCCATCGTAATCAATGTCACGATGATATAGATGCCAAGCGCGATCAATAATCCGGTAATGGTGGCGCGTTTCACGTCACGCTGCGAACGGGCGCGCCCGGATAAAATGACTGCCGATTCAATTCCGACGAACGCCCATAATGTTGAAATCGCCGCATTGTGGATCTGTCCGCCGATTCCCTCAACTGTGTGAGGACCTGTTTGAACCGGAAAATAAAAATGATCGAAAAACGACGTTTGAAACACAAATAAACCTGCAATGATAAAGAAGATAAATCCTAATACTTTTGAAAACGTCGTGACAAAATTTAATTTACTCGCACCGTTAATGCTGGTGACGAGAATCGTGTGAGTGCCCCATAATAAAACCGTACATACGGCAAACGTCAGCAGCTGGCCGAGCGTAACCGCCTGACCGCCGATCGAAAACATTTCACGCTTATCCGTTAAAATCGGGAAAAATGATGTTAAATATCCGGCAAGGCTCGTGATGATCGCCACGTTGCTGATCCAGCTCGCCACCCAGTAGCCCCAGACCATCGTGAAGCCCGCTGCATTCCCTTTTTTCCGATCGCTGAACAGCGCACGCGCATAGCTTTGCGGCCCCGCCGTCAGCTCAGGCTTGCGGATGGATAAGTGGCCGAAGACCAGCGCGATCATTAACACACCGGCTCCCGTTAAAAGCCATGCCGATGTAGCGCCGAACGGGCTCGCGATTTTTGCGAGCGTACTCGGAAGCGAAAAGATGCCCGAGCCTACCATATTTCCTACGACAAACGCCGTTAATAACCAAAAACCCCATTTTTTCGTCTGTTCCATTCCTGTACCTCCTGGTTGTTCATTCGTACGGACCAGACCCCGAGATCATATTTACACGCAAAAAAAGCCTGAACAAAAGTCCATGCTTAAAGAAACACACACACCCTTGATCTCCGGATAGCCCTCCGCGAAAAAGCACGCGGCAGTCCTGCACTTATTCAGATACAGTCCCAGCATAAAGAAGGATCGGCTTTCTTTACACTTCGGCGCTGATGCCTTTAACACATGTTTTGCGGCCCCTATCAGCCTGGCATGTGCGACTCATCATCAAGCGCAACCTCTACCTCACCGAGAAAGAGTGAGGATTTTTATCATTCAATTCTACTCAGAGGTTATCAGAGATAAAAAGATCTGTCAAAGGGAAAAATTAGATGAAAACGGATAGAGCGTTCGCCCTACCCGTCTTATATGGTCAGCGGTTGTTTTTTTTCTTTTGAACAGCTTCTTGAAGCGGATCGTCTTTCAGAGCTGCACCGGCGTCTTCAAGCGCGCCTTGAATGACGTTTTTGTTTTTATCGCTGTTTTTTCCTTTTTCTTTGTTAAAGAAAGCCATCTGTATCACCTCTTTATCAAATATATAGGTACACCTATAATGTGTCTTTTTCCGCGGCAGAATATGCGGAATCCCCGTCTCCTTCCTTTTGGCGGAACAGGTAAAGTTTGTTGATCAAACATGCATTCTCTTGATATATTTGTAATTCAGGGGATTTTGGCAAAAATAAAAAGGAGAAGCGAAAAATGACAGGAAAAACACACATCATGGGAGGCATCGCTTCTTGTTCCGCAATTGCGTATTATTACGGGTATGATCCGGTCCTTATGACCTCAGCGGGTGCCCTCGGGGCGCTGATTCCCGACATATGCCATACGAAAAGCAAAATCGGCAGAACGCTGCCCGTTCTGTCCAAAATCGTAAGCACGGTGTTCGGCCACAGAACGTTTACACACAGCCTGCTGTTTATGCTTATTATGTTTTTCATTACGGCAACCTATATTCCGAATCCGAGCATTTCCGCCGGACTGATGATCGGAATGGCGAGCCATCTTGTGCTTGACGCATGGACCGTCAACGGCATTAAACTGCTGTTTCCGTCCGCCATCCGCTTCCGTCTTCCCCTTTATATGAGAACGGGGAGTTTTTCGGAGCAGCTTGTGCTGGCCGGCTTAACGATTGTATCCTGCTATTATTTATACGAACTGGTTCACGGCCGCATCTCTTAAACAAAAAGCATCTTTCGCTTTTAGGGTGAGGAGTCATACATATGAAGAAAACCTTTTTCAGCAATCATCGGTTTTTATGCCTGTCCATCCTGTTCATGTGGATGAAAACCTATGCCGTTTATAAGCTCGGTTTTGATCTGCAGAACAACTCGGTTCTTGAGGAATGTCTGCTTCTCATTAATCCGCTGAGCTTCATTGTGCCGCTGTTCGGCATCGCCCTCTTGCTGACAGAAAAAAAACAGCGGATCTTTCTGCTTTCGGCAAATGTGATGCTGACGGGAATTTTAATCGCGAATACGGTGTTTTACGGGTTTTATATTGATTTTATCACCATACCGGTTTTGTTTCAGGCGAGCAATATGGGTGATATGGGAAGCAGCGTCCAAGAGCTGTTTCACCCGCTTTATATCGCTTTATTTTTGGATATTGCGGTTTTGTTTTACCTTGGTAAAAGGCATAAAGCCGATAAAGGGAAAGCGGGCGCCCGTACCGTTAAAGCGTATGCGTGGGCATCAGCCGGCCTCATGCTGTGCAACCTTGCACTGTCTGAGGCCGATCAGCCGAAGCTGTTCAAGCACCCTTTTGATCGTGAAGCGCTCGTAAAAGGAATCGGCCTGTTCCACTTTCATTTGTATGACACCATTTCGCAGACGCTGAATGCAGGGGCTAAAGCGTTTGCCGATGAAGACAGCCTTGCGGCGGTCGCAAATTACACTCAAGCCGACTACAGCAGGCCGTCCGATTCAAAGTTCGGGCTTGCAAAGGGGCGCAATGTGATTTTTGTTACGCTCGAATCAACACAGCGTTTTGTAATGGATGAGCGGGTCAACGGACGGGAGATTACCCCGTTTTTAAATAAACTGCGGAAAAAAAGTTATGACTTCACTCATTTTTATCAGCAGACTGAACAGGGAAAAACCTCAGATTCAGAATTCATTACTGCGAATTCGCTGTATCCGTCTTCAAGCGGCGCCGTTTTTTTTACAAAAAGCGGCCACCGGTTCAATACGATGTACCATATGTTAAAAGACCGTCAATACTATTCAGCCGTTCTGCATGCCAATCATAAGGCCTTTTGGAACCGGGATGAGATGTACAGGGCATTCGGAATCGACCGTTTTTTCGACGCGGATGAATTTAAGGTGACACAGGAAAATTCAACAGGCTGGGGCCTGAAGGATAAGGAATTTCTAGAACAGTCAGCGGAAAAATTAAAGAAGCTTCCGCAGCCGTTTTACGCGAGCCTGCTGACTTTGACCAACCATTTTCCTTTTGAAATTGATAAACAGGATCAGCTCATTGAGGAACCGGACACAAGCAGCGAGTTATTAAACCGCTATGTGACGACGGTCCGCTATGAAGATGAGGCCCTGAAACACTTTTTCAAGAAGCTGAAAAAAGAAGGACTGTATGACAACGCGATGATCGTCCTGATGGGAGATCATTACGGTATATCCGAAGCCCATAATCAAGGACTTGCCGAATTCTTAGGGAAAGAGGAAATCACTCCGTTTGATACGGTTCAGCTTCAGCGCGTGCCGTTTATCATTCATATTCCCGGGGTGACCGACCGTGCGCCGGAAACGATTGCTTCGGCCGCGGGACAGGTTGATGTAAGACCGACGCTGCTTCACCTGCTCGGCATTGAAACGAAAGGCAGCATTCAGTTCGGCAATGATCTGTTTTCCGGAGAGCGGACCCCGTTTGCGGTGCTGAGAAACGGCAGCTTTATCACGGATGATCATATTTATACGAAAAATACGTGTTACAGCCGTAAAACGGGTGAACCGCTTTCTGACATGAGCGCGTGCAGCGATGAGAAAGAAAAAGCGGAACAAGAGCTGATGCTTTCCGATAAAATATTAAACGGCGACCTGCTGCGGTTTTATAAGCAATAAAAAAATCCCTCCGTTATATGGAGGGATTTTTCATGTTTCATATATGAGCCGTCCGGTCATTTTCGTATCATATCCGGATAATTGAGAAAGCTGAGACTTGAATTCCTCAGAATTGAGGATGTCCTGCACGCTTTGAACAAGCTCCCGGTTTTGTTTTAAGACGACCACATCGTACTGCTCACTGATCACCGGGATAAAGTCCGTGCCTGCCATATGCGCCGCATGCTGCGACCCGACTCCGATATCCGCCTTTCCGCTTGATACTTGTGAAGCCGCTGACAGATGATCCGTGACAATGTCATGGTAGCCGGCGACATCAGACGGCGTAAAGCCGAATGATCTGAGCTGTTCATCCAGCAGGACCCTCGCGCCTGATCCTTTTTCGCGATTGACGATACGGACATCCTTTCGGCTCAAATCCTGAAAGCCCTGAATGTTCAGCGGATTGCCCTTTTTCACATATAATCCGGCCTGACGAAGCACGACATGAAAAAGCGCAAACGGCTCCCCTGAAAGAATGCGCTTCACATACGGGATGTTATACTGCCCCGTCTCCCCATCGTACAAATGCAGACTGACGATGTCACAAGCTCCGCGGTACATCTCGATCAGGCTGTTCAAACTGCCGCTGTACTTGCGGAGCGGAGCCGCCTGTATTGTTTGTTCCAGCTGTTTGCTGAGGAGGTCCATCGACACATCCTGCCCGCTGATGATAACGGACTGCCTTTTTTCCGGCTCCCGCCCGCGGGACGGGTCAGGCGGTTCTGCTGCGGATGGCTTTTTTGACATTCTCATGTTGGCTTTATATTGTTTTAAGTCCTCTTCATCGACCCTCATCTGTCTTCCGACCCTGTACGCCGGAATGAGTCCTTTTTTTATCAAATCATATACTGTCAGTTTGGAGACCTTCAAAAGGCCCGCAACTTCTTCTATTGTATAGGAAGTGGCTTCTGTCATATTATCACGCTCCGTTTTTATTATAACTGTTCAGATATTGAAAAAAAACCGCACCATCACGTACAATTGCGTTATAATTAGTTTGATCTAATTATATTTAGCTATAAGGGGTGCACAATGTTGAAAAAGAAAGCGACACTACTCACAACTGCGGCTATGGCCGTTTTCCTCGCAACTGCGGGCTGCTCATCCGGACAATCGTCCAAAGGCGGACAAAACGAAAAAGTCACGCTGACCGTTTCTGCGGCAGCAAGCGCTCAGGATGCACTTGAAGAAATCCAGACCAACTACGAAAAATCACATTCAAACGTAACCATTCAAGACAACTTCGGATCATCAGGCACATTGCAAAAACAAATTTCACAAGGCGCGGGAGCTGATTTATTCTTCTCGGCAGCCGAAGATAAATTCGATAAGCTCGTTCATGACGGAGATATCGATAAAAAGGACAGCACGGATCTTTTGAAAAATGATCTCGTCATGATCGTACCTGAGAAAAACAGCGCACACCTGACACATCTGAATGACCTAAAAAAAGACAGCGCGGAAAAAATTGCGCTCGGCACGCCTGAATCCGTTCCGGCCGGACAATACGCCAAACAGTCATTGACGGCATTATCCCTGTGGGACAAGGTAAAAGATAAAGTCGTCTATGCAAAAGACGTTCGCCAGGTGCTTTCTTATGTTGAAACCGGAAATGTCGATGCCGGGCTTGTCTATAAAACAGACGCGCTGATTTCGAAAAAGGTGAAAATCACCGATGAAGCGCCGGCGAAAACGCACGATCCGATCGTTTATCCGCTCGGCATCGTCAAGGATACAAAGCACCGTAAAGAAGCAGAAGCGTTTTATCAGTATCTGCAGTCAGATGAAGCAATGAAAGTGTTTAAGAAATATGGATTTACTGCCAAGTAACATTACGGCTTCGGAATTTTTCACCCCAGTCGTATTGTCTTTTGAGGTGGCTTTGGCATCAGGCATCGCCGTCATCATTCTCGGGACGCTTGCCGGCGCCTGGATGGCGAAAGCGCGATTTCCCGGAAAAACGGCTGTGGAGACCCTGTTTATGCTCCCGCTCGTTCTTCCGCCTACCGTTGTCGGCTTCATTCTCATTATTATTTTCGGGAAACACAGCTTTATCGGCCGGGCGATTGAGCGGATTTTTCACCAGCCCGTCATTTTCACGTGGTCGGCCGCGGTGATCGCTTCGGCCATTGTCGCCTTCCCGCTTATGTATCAGTCCGCTAAAACGGGCTTCGCCGCGGTTGATGCTGACATCGAGGGAGCGGCGAAAGTAGACGGAGCCGGCAGATGGCAGGTGTTCACCCGTATTTCCGTCCCGCTTGCCTTTCCCTCCCTCTTGACCGGAAGCATTCTCAGTATTGCACGTGCGCTAGGTGAATTCGGGGCGACTTTAATGTTTGCGGGAAATATTCCCGGTGTCACCCAAACGCTGCCGACAGCGATTTACGTCGCGATGGACTCCGGCAATGAAACACTCGCCTGGGTGTGGGTGATCTGTATTGTAATCATTTCTTTCCTGATGCTGTTTTTCATCCAATTGAAAAAACCCGCTTGACCGATCCGCCTTCCGCGCACCTTTCGCCGGAAGGCTTTTTGATTTAAAATCGGATGGTATATAATGAAACAAAAAACACACAAAGGGTGCGGCCATGAAGATTAATGTCATTATCGCGGATGATAATTCTTTCATCAGAGAAGGAATGAAAATCATTTTGCATACATATGAGGAATTTACTGTATCGGCAACGTTGGAAAACGGCCTGGAGGCGGCCGAGTATTGTAAACACAATCCCGTCGATATCGCCTTGCTGGACGTCCGCATGCCGGTGATGAACGGCGTCGAAGCCGCAAAACGGATCGCGGAGGAAACGGATACGAAGCCGATGATCCTGACGACATTTGACGACGATGAGTATATTTTAGAAGCGATTAAAAACGGCGCGAAAGGATATTTATTAAAAAACACCGAACCGGAACGGATACGCGATGCGATCAAAAGCGTTTTCAACGGACACAGCATTCTTCAGGACACCGTACTGGATAAAATAAAAGACAGCCTTTCCCGGCCGGCTGAAGCCGCGCATCAGATTGATGAAAGCCAGTTTACTGAAAGAGAGCTCAGCATCATGTCGCTTATTGCGAAAGGATTCTCGAACAGGGAAATTTCAAAACAGCTTTTCATTTCTGAAGGGACGACGGCCAATTATATTTCATCTATTTTAGGGAAAACGGGGCTTGAGCACAGAACGCAGATCGCGATTTATTATATCACCGGGAAAGTGGATAACGGGCGTTGAACGGTATGGATTTTTGGATGCTGATGAGCAGACTGATCGCCATTTTTTATACGGCTTTTTTGTTCGTATCGGCAGACCGCCTTTACACACCGTACGCCGTCTTGTTTCTGCTGCTTTATCTATCTTTGGGCATTGCGGTCTGCATGATCAGGCTGCCCGCTTGGAGGCGCGGGATCACCCTCATGGCGCTGGCATTGACCGCCTGGCTTTCCGCCTTAGGCCATCCGGCGTTTCTGTTTCTTTTGCCGCCCGCCATTTTTGCCGTTCTTGCCGAATATCCGGTTCACCGCTATGTGTTCTGCCTGCTCGTGTTTGTGCCGTTTTTATTTATCCCGTACGGTGACCTTCCGACTTATATCGTCATGACCTTGTTCTGCTTGGCGATATTCGTTTTGGCCGCCCGGTCCAGCGACCGGCTGAAAAAATATGAAGAGCAGTCAGACAATATGCGCTCAAGCATTGAAAAACTGACGAAACAGCTGCACAGCAGCACGGAATATATCAAACAATCGGAGTATACCGGCAAACTCGAAGAAAGAAACAGATTGTCCCAAGCCATCCATGACAAAATCGGCCATTCCATGACAGGCGCGCTCATTCAGATGGAAGCGGCGAAGCGGATGCTCGGCTCCCATCCGGACAAAGCGGCTGAACTGCTCCAAAACGCCATTACCATTTCCAAAGAGGGCATTGAGGATATCCGCATAACGCTGAAAAATATGAAACCGCCCGCTGAACAAATGGGCATTCACAGATTAAGAACGTTTATTGATGAATTTTCGGCCAAAAACGGGATGCCGGTTCCGTTTACGCATCAAGGCGATTTGGACAGGCTGACGCAAATGCATTGGAGAGTCATTCAGGAAAACGTAACCGAAGCCTTGACCAATGCAATGAAATACGCCGATGCCACGCAGATTTTCATTGATATCCATGTGCTGAATAAAGCCGTGAAAGCGGAAGTGAAAGATAACGGAAACGGCGCCGTCCGCTTTAAAAAAGGCCTCGGCATGCTCGGTATGGAAGAACGGGCGGCCGTCTTGCACGGAACCGTTATTTTTGACGGCACGGCCGGTTTTTCCGTCACGACATTGCTTCCGGTTGAATAAGTGAATGTTTTCATGTGAAAAATATGAAGATTCTCATGTCAAAGGAATGAACAGCTGCACTAACGGCCGTTCATTCTTTTTTTTATAATAAGAGCATCATAAGACATAGAGGTGGAAACATGAACATTTTGGAGCTCAAACAGCTGAGTAAGAAATTCGGTGATTATGCCGCCGTTGACCAGATGTCGCTTGCCGTAAAAGAAGGTGAGATTTTCGGGTTTCTCGGCGCAAACGGAGCCGGAAAAAGCACGACGATCAATATGATCTCAGGCCTTTTAAAACCTTCAGGCGGAGACATTCTGTTTCTCGGAAAAGATATTTTCAAATATAGCAAAGCAACGAAAATGAATATCGGCATCGTCCCTCAGGACCTCGCGATTTACGAAGAATTAAACGCCTATGAAAATGTGAAGTTCTTCGCCGGGCTGTACGGCCTGAGAGGGGCGGCTCTGAAAGAACGGGTCGAGGAGGCCCTGACATTCGTCGGCTTGAGCGATAAACACAAATATTTGCCGAAGCATTTTTCCGGCGGAATGAAGCGCAGGCTTAATATTGCGTGCGCTCTTGCCCACCGGCCGAAACTGATCATCATGGATGAACCGACGGTCGGCATTGACCCGCAATCAAGAAATTATATTCTGCAATCAGTGAAAAAGCTGAATGAAATGGGCTGCACGATCATCTACACGAGCCACTACATGGAGGAAGTGGAAGAAATATGCACGCGCATCGCCATCATTGACCACGGAAAAGTCATCGCAGAAGGCACAAAAGAACAGCTGACCTCCATCATTACCGACACGAAGGACGTCGTGATTGAGCTGTCATCCGGAAACTGCATCAGCCTCGGCGATATTCAGGAGCTGCCCGGCGTCAGAGCTGCCACACTGGAAGAAAACAGCGTGAAAATCAGCTCTGACACAGGGGTCAACAATTTAAACCGCCTGATCCGGTACTTCATGGACAAAGGAATTGAAATCCGCTCCTTGCAGGAACAGGCCCCTGACTTAGAAACGGTATTTCTCACGCTGACAGGCAGAAGCCTGCGCGACTGACCTCACTGAAAGGAGGATTGCAAATGAATATTCTGCACATCGCCGGGAAAGAAATCAAAATCAGTTTCCGCGACAGACGGACTTTTATTTTCATGCTTGCTTTTCCGATCGTCTTCATGCTGATTTTTACTGCGGCATTATCAAACGCCTTTGATTCAGAGGTGACGGTCGGGAACATCGAGGTCGTATATACGGACCAGTCAAACGGCCCTCTTTCTCATGATTTTACTGAGTTTATGAAAGCCGCAAAAAAAGAGCATGTCTATTTTCAAAAAGCGGACACGGAGGCAAAAGGCAAAAACGAGGTTCGAGAAAATCAGGCGGATGCTTTCGTCACTGTAAAAAACACCGGTTTTCAAGTCTATACAAATGACCGGAGCGGCATAAACGGCACGATCGTCCAAGGCATGCTGACCGCTTTTACCAATCAATACAAAGCAGGCGCCGCCGCTTACAAGGCGCATAAGGCGCCTTCCGCCGGACAAATCAAAAGCGATTATATGAAGCAGACGTCTTTACACAAAGCGAAAGAACCGAAAGCGAAAGATTTTTACGCGATATCCATGACGACGATGATCGGGCTGTACGCCTCGATTTTTGCAAGCAGCTTATTCCGCGGGGAAAGAATACGGCACACCGCAGATCGCCTGATCGCCGCCCCGCTCCGGAAAAGCGATATCTTTCTCGGAAAGATGCTCGGCATTTTGGCTGTGAATGTTCTGACGATTCTTGCCGTTGTCGCCTTCAGCAAATTTGTCTTAAAAGCGAATTGGGGCAGCCACATGGGACTTGTGCTTTTGATTCTCGTTTCTGAAATTCTTTTGGCCGTCAGCTTCGGACTCAGCCTGAGCTATTTGACCAGAAAACCCGAAAGCGCCAGATTAATCACCGTCATCATCGTTCAGGTGATGTCCATTATCGGCGGCGCCTATTACAAATATGAAGGCGGAGGAATTTCCGCCCTGTCGCCCTTATCCTGGATCAATAAGGCGATTAACAGCATCATTTACGCAAATGATGTATCAGCGGCATGGCCTGCACTCGGTTTAAATACAGCATTGGCGGCACTCTTTTTGCTGATCGCCGCATTTACGTTTCAAAGACGGGAGGGACTGTAATATGAAAAACTTCTGGTGGCTGTTTGCGCACACTCTCAAAG
Organism: Bacillus sp. JNUCC-22; assembly: GCF_018861275.1. Taxonomy (NCBI): domain Bacteria; kingdom Bacillati; phylum Bacillota; class Bacilli; order Caryophanales; family Bacillaceae; genus Bacillus; species Bacillus sp. JNUCC-22. The sequence goes on from NZ_CP076408.1 coordinate 3,163,961, forward strand.
GGATTACAAAAAGCAAAAAACAGCTCATTCTTTATATCGGGGCTCCGCTGATCGGCGTCTTCCTCTCCTTCATGACCAATGCCAACGGCGGAGCCGAAACGCTCAATATCGGCATTCTCGATCAAGACGGCGGAGAAGTGGCGCAGGATACGGCCGCGTTTTTAAAAGGACTGGATCATGTGAGGATTTCAGAGGAAACGGCTGCGTCCGCCACATCCAAGATCGCTTCAGGAAAAATGGAGGCGCTCATCACGTTTGAAAAAGGCTTCTCCCAAAGCGTAAAAGACGGGAAACCGTCTCACATCGGCATGACCTCGCTGAAAGGCGCCCAGGTCACCGGATATGTCAGCTCTTATTTGTACAATTATATGAACAGCGTCGCCTCAATCGGCAAATCCTCCGGCGGAGACGCAAAGGCCTTTCAGGAGATGTACGCCGATTTCAAGCATTCTCCCATTCAAACGGAGTCCGCTGTTTTACAAGATACATCGAACCATAAAGAAATGACTTACTCAGTCATCGGGTATCTCATTATCATTATGCTCTATTCCGCCGGCAACCTGACGGAACTAATGATTAAAGAGAGAGAAAACAGGACATACTACAGGCTTCTGTCAACGCCGATCACATCAAAGCAGTATGTATTGGCGAACGCGGCGGTGAATATCATTATCATGGCCGTCCAAATTCTATTCGCCGTTCTCTTTATGGGCGCCGCTTTTCATATTCATCCGTCATTCCCGCTGTGGCAGCTGTTCGTCCTGATGATGCTGTTTGCATTAAGCGCGATCGGGGTCGCCTTTATTGCCGTCGGTTTTTCCAACAGCAGCGCTTCGGCATCGGCGCTTTTGAATTTGATCGTCGTGCCGACATGCTTGCTGGCCGGCTGCTTCTTTCCGGGCAATATTATGCCGAAAACGGTGCAGACAATCGCCGAATTTCTGCCTCAGCGCTGGGTGCTCGATACGGTGGATCAATTGCAGCAAGGCCGCACGTTCCAAAGCCTGATGCTGAACATCATCATTTTAGGAGCCTTCGCCGCCGCCCTGTTATTAATAGCCGCATACAGGTTCAGCGTAAAACGTCAGACACAGACATTTATGTAAAGAAAAACAGCCCCGTAAAGGGCTGTTTTTTCTTAGAACAGAAGCTCGTCCGGATTCGGGCCGACACGCTCGTCTTTGTTCAATGCGCTGATCTTTTCCATTTCTTCCTGTGACAGTTCGAAATCAAAAATATCGGCATTTTCTATGATGCGGTGCTCTTTAATCGATTTCGGAATGGTAACGACTTCGTTCTGAAGATCCCAGCGCAAAATCACTTGAGCAACCGATTTGTTATGTTTTTCCGCAATTTGTGACAGCACTTCGTTATCGAGAAGCTGTCCCTGCATCAATGGAGACCAAGCTTCCACTTGAATGCCCTGCGCTTTGCAGAAATCTCTTACTTCTTTTTGAGTCAGGCGCGGGTGGAATTCAATCTGGTTGACCATCGGCTTGATTTCAGCATCTTTCAGCAGTTCTTCTAAATGATGCACTTGGAAGTTGCTGACGCCGATGGCGCGGATTTTGCCGTCTTTGTACAGCTTTTCAAGAGCGCGCCATGTGTCTTTATATTTATCCTTGCCCGGCCAGTGAATCAGGTAAAGGTCGAGGTAATCGAGGCCGAGGCGCTCAAGGCTTTTCTCAAACGCGTCAAGTGTCGTTTCGTATCCTTGATCTTCATTCCACACTTTTGACGTGATGAACAGCTCTTCTCTGGCAACGCCCGCAGCTCTGATGCCTTCGCCGACACCCTCTTCATTTTTGTAAATAGCCGCCGTATCAATGCTGCGGTAGCCGTTTCTGATTGCCGCTTCGACGGAGTCCGCCGCTACGCTTCCGTTTTCCACCTTGAAGACGCCAAGGCCGAACCACGGCATTTCAACGCCATTATGAAGCTTTACAGTATCTTTTAAGCTTTTTGCCACGTTGAACCATCCTTTCTAGTCATTATGTAAACGGTTATTATTATCTCACATTTCCACCGTAAGAAACCAATTATACGCTCATCGTCATCACAAAAACCATCTTTAGTGCCCAAGCACCACTTCCGTTATTATTTTCCTATTTTTCAAAAATTCCGGTTAACCGGGTAACTGTCCGGGTAAATCGCTACTGTAGCCACCACACACTTGAAGGAGGAAATCATATGAAACGTATGCGTATCCCGATGTCCGTTGCCCTTGGCGCCGCTTTGTCTCTGACTCCTCTGTCCTTTGTATCCGCAAAAGAAACCCCGGTCCCTCAAAACATGGCACAGCAATCATCAGATGTCTCAGCAAAAGATGTCGGATTAAACATTGACGTTGACCTGCTCGGCATCGGCAATTCGATTGCTGACGCGATTAAGTCGGCGCAAAACCGTGACGGCTTCGTCAAAAACTTAATGGAATCTTCATTCTACGCTTCCGGACAAAAATATAACGTCATGGTGTTTAATTTAAGCCAGGAATATGAAGATCATTTTAACGGCGTTCAGTTTTACGGTTCCGCCGTTTATGACGGCATCACGTACGGCATTTGGGTGTTTGAAGACGGAAGCTTCACCAATAAAGGTGATGGCGGCTGGATCAACTGGGCCTTCAGAGGCTGGTTTGACCGCGACGGCGATCACGTCGAATTCCATCGTCCGTAATCAAAAAAAGTCCGGCGACAGATGCCGGACTTTTTTGATTTATTCATCTCCGTCAAGCATGGCCGCTTCCACATCATTGATGTATTGGCGAAGCTCATGTGACATATCGCGGGAAATTTCCCGCTCTTCGAACAATGTTTGGATTTCGTTGCGGATGGCCTGCACGGCCCGCAGTTTGATTTCGAGTTTTTGATTTTCAAAACGGCGGCTCGGACTCTGTTCGTGATACGAGTGCCCCAGCCTGAAAATCAAGTGATTGTAAAAGGAAATGACGGCAAGCGTCACATCTTTATTTTCTTCGGTCATGTGTTTTTTCAGGCTTTCAATGGCCGCTTTTGCCGTTTTAACCCTTGTGGCGCGGATGAGGCCTTCTTCATTTAAAATCGTCATTTCCGGCTTTTTTTGTTCACCGAAAAAGATCCAGTACATCAGGCGTTTCAGCTTTTTCTTAGATAAGCCGACTTTAAACGGATTCGTATACAGCACTTCCAGTTCATCAAACCGTTCCTGAAGGCTGTCAGCCGTTTCTTCCGGTATGTCGCCCCGCTCAATCAGCCGCAGCAATTCTTCCTGTTCAGCCTGTATCCCTTGGGCGCGGACTTTCCGCTCATCTTTTTTCGTGCGGTTTTTGACGGTGAACTGCTGAAATCTGAGATTTTTCATTTTCTCATTGTATTCGGCAATGACCGCAAAAGAAGCCGTTTTGTTTGTCTCATTCATATTTTCTTTAATGGCGGTTAAGGCAGCTTTTATCAGCTTCCGTCTCGCTGTCAGCAATTTGACTTTCTTCTCTTTCACATTGTCTTCCGGCTTATCTGTCAAAATCGGCAGTACGATTGTCGCCAGCACCAATGTGCACATAATAACACCCGCGGCTAAAAAGAGAATCAAATTCCGTTCAGGAAACGGTGAGCCGTCAGAGAGCACGTAAGGAATGGAAAAGGAACCCGCAAGCGTGACCGCTCCCCTGACGCCTGAAACCGAAATCAGCAGGGTCGAGCGCAGGCCGGGTTTATAAATGCTCTGATCCTTGTTAAAAAACCACTTGCCGTTCCAAAAAAACAGCACCCACAAAAACCTGAGAATCATTAACGTCAGCGTAATGACGATAATGTACCCGATGACCATCATATTGTTAAACGCGGTATCATTAAAGATGACGGAAACCACATCCGGTATTTGCGCACCTAAAATAACGAAAACAAGACCGTTCAGAATGAACAAAATAATATTCCACGTACTTGAAGAGACGATTTGCAATTTGACCATCGTTGATTCAAGACGGTCCTGCTCCACCGCATGCGTGATGCCGCCGGCCACAACAGCTAAAATGCCGGAAACGCCGATTTCTTCAGCCGCGAGATAGATGACGAACGGCGTCAGAATTTGAATCAGCATATGCATCGTGACATCCTGCATGCCGAGGCGGCGCAAAAACAGCCGGAAACGGATAATCAAAAAAGAAATGACGACACCGCTGAGTAAACCGCCGGCTGAAATCAGAACGAAACTGAAGGCGGCCTGCGCCAGCGAAAATGCGCCCGTCACGGCAGCCGCAATCGCAAATTTAAAAGCGACCAGGCCGGATGCGTCATTCATCAGTCCTTCTCCTTCAAGGAGACGCAGAATGCCTTTTGGCATCTTCACTCGCCCTGACAGCGCGCTGACCGCGACAACGTCAGTCGGTGACAGTATCGCCGCCAGCCCGAACGCGGCAGCCAGCGGGATGCTCGGAATCATCCAATGAATCGTGTAACCGCCGACAATCACCGTGGCAAACACGAGCCCGAGCGCAAGCAGCAAAATCGGCGCTCTTAAATTCCAAAGTTCCGCACGCGGCGTCCGTTTTCCATCGTTAAAAAGCAGCGGAGCGATAAACAAAACAAAAAACAATTCAGTATTCAGTTCAAAATGAAGCCCCTGCGGAAATGACGCCGCAATGATACCGAGCGCCACCTGAATCAGAGGCACCGGGATAAAGGGGACAAACCGATTTACGATATTTGAGATCGCGATGATGGTTAAAAGTACGAGTACGACTAAAAATATGTCCAAAGCATGACCTCCTTCATCTGCTGCATCATATCATTATTGCCTGTTCTCTGCCTTTGCCAAAGGCCGGAGCCGATGATCGGGCAGATTCAATATATTTTCCGCACGCAACCATTCTTCTTTTATTTTACCCGTTTTTATTTAAAATTTCTCATAACGTGCTCACGGCGAACTTTTTTTGCCTTCAGCTACATTTTTTCTAGAAAAAGAAAAAGCCTGTTTTCTCTGAAAACAGGCTTTTTCGCAAGCTGCGTCATCTGTTTCATGACGCGGTGCAGCATTTATGCTGCTTAGTAAAGGTCTCTATCCTTGGTTTTAAGTGCTCATCTTATTCGTGAAAATTCGTGCCGTCTGTCGTCGCTTTAATGATGCCCGCGCGGATGACGAAATCGCCGAAGTGTTCGCCTTCCTCACGCTCTTTCGCGTAGCGCGGGAGAATGGTGCGTAGCTCACTCAGAATTTCCTCTTCACCGATATTTTCCCGGTACATTTTGCTCAAACGGCTGCCGTCAAACGCCGCTCCTAAATACATATTATATTTTCCGGGCGCTTTTCCGATAAATCCGATTTCGCCAAGCGCATGGCGGGCGCAGCCATTCGGGCACCCGGTCATACGGATGGTGATTTCTTCATCCCGCAGCCCGTTTTCGTCAACAATGTCTTCAATCTTATCAATCAATTTCGGCAGATACCGCTCGGCTTCGGCCATGGCGAGCCCGCATGTCGGAAGCGCGACGCAAGCCATTGAACTGCGGCGCAGGGCGGAATGCTGCCGGCCGTCTGTCAGACCGTATTGCTCGATTAATGCGCTGATTTGATTCTTTTTCTGGCTCGAGACATTGCCGATAATCAGGTTTTGATTAGAGGTGAGACGGAAATCTCCCGTATGGACTTTGGCGATTTCACGCAATCCCGTCATCAGCTTATAATTCTCATAGTCCGTGACGCGGCCGCCTTCGATAAACATCGTAAAGTGCCATTTCCCTTTTACGCCCTTCACCCATCCGTAACGGTCGCCGTTATGGTCAAAATGATAAGGTTTCGCTTCATCCAGCTGCCAGCCGAGGCGGTTTTCCAGCTCGGCTTTTACGTTTTCCAGCCCGAGACGGTCAACAGTGTACTTGAATCTGGCGTTCTTTCTGACGGAACGGTTTCCGTAATCGCGCTGAATCGTAATGGTTTTTTCCGCTACATCATACAGCTGCTCCGGTTTGCAGAAGCCGATGACTTTTGAAAGCTGCGGATAAGTGGCCGTATCGCCGTGCGTCATTCCCATACCGCCGCCGATTGCAACGTTGAATCCGATAAGACGGCCTTCCTCCACGATGGCAATGAAGCCGAGATCTTGAGAAAAGACATCGATATCATTGGACGGAGGCACGGCGATTCCGATTTTGAATTTCCGCGGCAGGTACAGCGGCCCGTACATCGGTTCCGTTTCCGTGTCAGGAGTGCCCGCCACACGTTCCTCATCAAGCCAGATTTCATGATAGGCTCTCGTGCGCGGAAGAAGGTCATCGCTCAATTTCTTCGACCATTCGTATACTTCCGCATGAATTTCAGACTGGTGCGGATTTGAAGCGCACATGACGTTTCGGTTGACATCTCCGCAGGCCGCAATGGTATCAAGCAGCGCCGCATTGATTTTCTGAATCGTTTTTTTCATGTTCCATTTTAAAATTCCGTGCATTTGGAACGTTTCACGCGTTGTCAGCTTCAATGTATTGTTTCCGTATTTTTGCGCCAGTTCATCCATGACAAGCCATTGTTCCGGAGTTGACACGCCGCCTGGCATCCGAACGCGCAGCATGAACTGATAAGCCGGTTCAAGCTTTTGTTTTTGACGTTCATTACGGAGATCGCGGTCATCCTGCAAGTAGCTTCCGTGATGCTTCATCAGCCGGTTGTCATCGTCCGGGATGCCGGCTGAAATCCGGTCGAGCATGACTTCTTTCAATGTGCCGCGCAAATAATCACTTTTTTCTTTAATTTCCTCAACATCACTTGGAGGGCCTTCCGGCGCTTTTAAAATGTTGTTCACCATGCTGAATAAGCTCCTTTCAAACCAAAATCAATATACGTCACGCTGATAGCGTTTTTTCTGCTGCATGTCTGCCAGGAAGCTTTCCGCTTTTTCACGGCTCATGCCGCCTTCTTCCTGAATGATATCGAGAAGCGCCTGGTGCACGTCATGCGCCATATGCTGTTCATCACCGCAGATGTATACGGCGGCTCCCTGCTGCAGCCATTCATACAGCTCTTTGCTTTGTTCTTTCATGCGGTGCTGCACATATACCTTTTCCTCCGAATCCCGGGAAAAAGCGACGTCCATTTTTGTGAGAACACCGTTTTGCAGCCATTTTTGCCATTCCGTCTGGTACAGAAAATCAGTGACAAAGTGCTGATCCCCGAAAAACAGCCATGTTTTCCCTTCAGCTCCGGTTTCTTCACGCTCCTGCATAAAGGAACGGAACGGCGCGATGCCTGTCCCCGGCCCGACCATAATGACCGGTGTATCCGGATTGTCCGGCAGCTTGAAGTTTTGGTTGTGCTGAATGTAAATCGGAAGCGTATCTCCCGGCTGGAGTCTTTCCGCACACAGAATGCTGCAGACGCCTTTTCGTTCTCTGCCGTGCGCGTCATATCTGACCGCTCCGATTGTCAGATGCACCTCTTCCGGATTCGCTTCTAAACTGCTTGCGATCGAATAGAGCCGGGCCGGCATTTTACGCAAGATGGAAAGAAAGTCTTCCGCGGAAGCTTCCCACGGCCCGAAATCCCGGACGAGATCAAGCAGGTCACGGCCGTTGATGTACGCTTTCACCTGCTCTTCGTTTCCTTCGGCCAGAAGTTCACTCAGCTTTTGGTCAGCCGTAAACTGTGCGGCCTTTTGCAGGAACGGTTTTGTTAAGACGGTTATTTCAAAATGAGAAGTAAGCGCATCTTTCAAAGGGAGACGCTCTCCTTGTTTATTCACCGCCACTTCCTGTTTTGGGTCCCATTTCAGCTCATTGATCAGCTCATCCACGAGCGCCGGATCATTTTCCGGATAGATGCCGAGGCTGTCTCCGGGCTGATACGCGAGGCCCGATCCTTCAAGCGAAAGCTCGAGATGGCGTGTTTCTTTATTCGAACCGCGTCCGTTCAGATTGATGTTCTCAAGAACCTCCGCCCGAAACGGGTTCGTTCTGGAATAAACGGATTCACCGAGAGCGGGCGTCTCGGCAGGCGCTTCGGCTGTTTGATTTCCCGCTCCTTCGTTCAAACCGCCGATGACCGCGTCAAGCCATTCCGAAAACGGCTCATCATAATCAAGATCGCAATCAACCCGCGGCGCAAGCTGGGTACCGCCGAGCTCTTGAAGACGCTCGTCAAACTCTTTGCCGGTCTGGCAGAAAAATTCATACGAGCTGTCCCCGAGCGCCAAAACGGAGTAACGGAGCGCTTCAAGCTTCGGCGCGCGTCTGCCGTGAAGAAATTCATGAAAGGCCAGCGCGTTATCCGGCGGATCGCCTTCTCCGTGCGTGCTCACCACGATCAATAAATTGTTTACTTTTTTCAGATTATTCGGCTTAAAATCGTTCATCGACGCGACGGTGACCTGGAATCCCCGTTCCTCAAGCGTCTTTACCGTCTGTTTCGCAAGACCTTCCGCATTTCCCGTTTGCGATCCGTATAATACGGTGACTTCTCTTGAGACTGCCGGGCTTTCTGCTGGAGCCGGAGCAGCGGGTGCGGCTGTTTCACCGGATTCGGACCGGGCCGCAGCCAAATAACCGCTCAGCCAGATTTTCTGTGATTCTGTCAAGGTCGGCAGAAGGCGGTTAAGGAGCTCTGCCTGCTCCTGATTAAACGGACTGTTCATGACCTGAAGTTGCAACGATATCCACCTCACAAGGAATTAAACGTAACGTACGTTATTTCTATAGGAATTGTCAAAATAATATTCTAATTGAAACTTTACCGAAAGTTTGTATGTAAGTAAAATATATAATCATGATGACAATGATTAAGATTACTAATGATAAAAAGCCCTTTGCACTTGGCAAAGGGCTTACACGAATAAGCCGGCGGGCACTTCTTTTATAAAAGGAGAGGGTTCTCCCGGAGACAGCACGGTCAGATGATGCATCGCTCGCGTACAGGCCGTATATAACAGCTTACGGTCATGTTCGCTTTTGTACTGGACAGCGGAGGCGTCAGCGGCAATGACGGCGTCAAACTCAATGCCTTTTGCCAAATACACGGGAATGACACATACCCCTTTTTGAAAAGGCTGGTTTTCTTTATTGATCAAACGGACACCGCTCCCGGCGCTGACCGCCTGAAATACTTTTTTGGCTTCCGCGGCCGTTTTGCAGATGACGGCAACCGTCTCCCAGCCTTTTTGTCTGAGCTCCCGGATTGTATCCGCCAATTGTTCCTGCCGCGCTTTTTCTGTATTCGTCCGCAAAACACGCGGTTTTTCCCCGTTCCGGTTAAAAGGCTCAATGTCATCGCCGTCAGCCAGCAGCGCTTTCGTAAATTCAACAATCTGCCGCGTCGATCTGTAAGTCCGTTTCAGGCTGACATACTTTTCTGCACCATTGCGAAAGCAGCCGGCGAGGGAAGAAGGGCTCGTAATGGTGTGGGCATAAATCGACTGGCTGACATCACCGAGCACCGTCATCTTTGCCCCTGGGAAGATGCTTTGAATATACGTGAACTGAAATGGGGAATAATCTTGCGCTTCATCAATGAAGACGTGCTTCATTTGTGTGTTTTTTCTTTTTCCTTCTAACAGATCCTGCAAATACAGATACGGAGCGGCATCTTCATACGGAAGTGACCGTTCTGCAAATGCGTTTCTGGTCAAAGCGCCGATGCCCTCCCAATAATCGGGCTTTTCATAAGCTCCCCAGTCTGAAAACAGCCGGAGATACATCCGTTTTATATCGAGAAAGCCGAGCCGTCTGACGGCCTGCTTAATCGGTTTAAAGGCTTTGCCGACAATAATGGCGCCAAGCAGCCGCTGTTCGCGCTGATGGTCGTCAAATACAGGTTCATCATCTGCCGCCTGCTTCTTGAGTGTTTGATAAACCTCAGCATAGTCTTCCTTATCAAGCAGCTCGCTCTCCTGCAAGACCCATTCCTTCTTACGCTCCTTTTTTTCGAGAGCGCTGATTTCCGCGAGAAGCCATTCCGCCGTCAGCTCCGCTCTGTTCGGAATCGGCAGCTGCTGATCAAGCGAATAAAAATAGGCTTCAATCCGTTCTTTTGAAATCAGGGTCTCTCCCCGGAAGCTGATCTGTTTACACATCAGGCCCGAGCCGGAAAGCGAGCCGGCATAGCGGTCAATCATGGCCTGGAAAGCTGATGACGCTTTGTAAGCAATGGCTGCGAGCCTTACGGAAAGTGCGTCCTGATTTTGTTCAGTCAGGCAATATTCAAGCTGCTCGTACGGGCTTTCACAATCAAATTTTCGTCCGAGCCGGCGGATGATATATTCCTGAAAGGTGGCCTGCTCCATATTCTCTTCTCCCAATTCCGGCAATACGGCGGAAACATAACTGTTGAACAAAATGTTCGGGGAAAACAATACAATCTGACGGGCATCAAGCACCCCGCGCCCGCGGTACAGCAAGTAAGCGGCCCGCTGAAGCGCCGCGGATGTTTTCCCGCTTCCGGCGGCTCCCTGAACGATGAGATATTTGCTTTTTTCATCCCGAATGATTTCGTTCTGTTCTTTTTGGATGGTTGACACGATGTTTTTCATATGCTGTCCGGAATGGCCGCTCAGCACCTCTTGCAGCATTTCGTCACCAATCGTCATATCCGTGTTAAACATCGCTTTAAGCGTCCCGTTTTTAATGATAAACTGCCGCTTCAGTGTGATGTCTCCCTCTATTGTTTCTTCCGGAACTTCATAGCGGGCTTTTCCCGGGGAATATTGATAGTAAAGAGATGAGATGGGCGCGCGCCAATCATAAATGAGAAATTGCTCGTTGTTTTCATCCATCAAAGAAGTCAGCCCGATATAAATCCGCTCGGAAGAGGACTCCCCTTTTTCCGTAAAATCGACACGGCCGAAGTAAGGAGAGGTTTTCAGCTTTTGGATTTTTTGAAGCTGCCGGTATTGAAGCCGATGCGTCCGTTCACGTTCTGAAAGCATTTCTGCCTGCTGTTTAATGCTTGAAAATGTCTCAGCCGCTTCATGGGCATCATCCATATTCACGGTGACATCATCCCAAAACGTTTTTCTCAGCCCGACAATATCCTGCTTCAATCCGCCCGATGAGGCTTCAAGATGAGTTTGTTTCTGTTCCAGTTCCTTCATGACAAAATTGAGTCTTTCCTGCTCTTCTTTCCACTCTTTATCACGTTTTGCCATCAGCGGCACCTCCGACATCAAGCTGACAAATCCGGCTTTCATCTTACAAACATATATGCAACATATTATTCAGCATTATGGTCAAATACCCTTTTTCTTATCATATCGGGCGTCTTTTTTTATCAGAAGCCGTTATGAAAAAAAAACCGATTTCTTTATGAAATCGGTTTTTTACTGATCTATATGATAGGAACGATTCGGCAAGCGCCACCTGAACACATAACTGCAGATGCGGCATGCCACAAGCACAAGAAACAGCACATACAAACCGGCGGCATCCCCGGCCCAGCCGAGGCCCACGATTAACCCTCCGAGCGCGGCCCAGACCGCGTAAATTTCCGCCTTGAGCACAAGCGGCTTCCTGCCCGCGAGCAAATCCCGTATGATGCCGCCCCCGCTGCCGGTGAGGACCGCTGCCGCAATCACCGCACTGAGCGGATGGCCCATTTTCACGGCATATAAAGCGCCTTGGATGGCAAACGCCGAAAGCCCGATGGCATCGGATAGGTTGCCCCATTTACTCCAATGCCTTAACAGCAGCTTCGGAAACAAAAAGACAATCGTAACTGATGCGAGAGCGATTTGAAAAAACGCGCCTTGCTCCCACAAGGCGGAGACCGGAACACCGATCAGCAGATTTCGGATCGCTCCTCCGCCGAACGCCGTTACAATCCCCAAGATATACACGCCTAAAATATCATACTCCTCTTCCATCGCAACAATCGCTCCGCTGACCGCAAACGCAATGATGCCGATTACACTAAGCAGCTCCCAGGCCATTCCATATGCTCCTTTTTATTTGTTAAATTTTCTGACGACCATTAGATTTTATAATCGCTTTCTCTTAAAATCAACCTTATTTTTGAAAGATTCTGATTCCTAATCCGGGACAACCTCACTCGCAACGGCTGGGAGCAAGAACATTTACCTATTTTATACTATTTTGGGAGGTTTATTGGAAGTTTCATTGAATACTTTCTCTAAGAAAAAGGGGGTTATGAGATGAAAATCAGTTCACTTGTTTTTCCTGTTTTATTGGCCGCCGGATTAATTCCCGGCCTGCCGTCAGCCGAAAGCCATACGCATTCGCACACTCATGCGGAGCCGGCGAAAACGGTGTATACGGACCCGCTTCCGAAAGCCGATCATTTTAAAGATCTGAAGGGCCCGGTCCAAGTCGAACAGACGGTTGACACAAAAATTCTGGATGAAAACGGCAAGCAGGTCGGCACGAAACGATTCAATGCCAATGTCAGTCAGGATAAAGCCTCAACTAAAGCCAGCACGGGCAGCCAGAAGGTCAGAGTGCTGGCGGTGGCGGACGCTGAATACCGCGCCAAATACAGCGACTGGCAAACGCGAATCGTCCAGATCGTGGAGCAGGCGGATGTTGCTTTTAACCGTGATCACAACATTGATTTCGTCGTACAGGCCGTGCAGGCTTGGAATTCCTCCGGCTCAAACAGTTCTCAGATTTTATCGAATCTCCAAGGCAGCTTCAGAAATCAAAATTATCATTTTGTCGTCGGTTTTACCGCAAAATCAAGTTTTGACGCCGGCGGTATCGCGTATGTATATAACGGCAAACCGAGCGGCCCGGCTTTCAGCGTGAACCTTGATCAAGGAACGGCCAACACGGCGAAAGCTGCACAGCACGAGTTTTCCCATAACTTCGGACTTCAGCATGACGCCCAAGGCAGCGGCATTCGCTGCGTCATGAATTATGATTATGCCTATTCCGTGGATATTTGGGACAGCTCCCATAACAGACAGATTGCAACAAACAAAGCTTGGTACAAATAATAGAAAAAGAGCCGCTCCCAAGGAGCAGGCTCTTTATTTTGCCGCGCGTTCCGTTTTGACAAAACACATGCAGATAATAATGAGAATAAATGCCGTCAATGCCAGGAAAGGTATGGTAATGAAACCGAACCAGTTAATATATTCAGATGAGCAAGGCACGCCGTAGACACACGGCTTGATGCCGCTGAAACCGGGCACCTTCTGCTCAAGGTAATGCATGATCGATATAAACGCGCCGATGACGGCCATCGGCAGCACGTATTTTTTCACGCGCGTGTCACCCTGGAAGGTGGCGATTCCTAAAATCAGGACAAGCGGGTACATGAGAATTCTTTGATACCAGCACAGCTCGCACGGTATGAATTTTCTGATCTCGCTGAAATATAGGCTGCCGAGCATGGCAGCAAGAGCTATCACCCAAGAAGCATATAAAAATACGATTCTATTTTTCATTTTTCAGCTCTTTCTTAATCGTTTTTGAAATCTCATCATATTTAGAGAAGTCATTAATCACTTTGTCATTTACGTAAATCGTCGGTGTCGCCGTAATGTTTAATTTATCATTCAGGTCAGTGTCAGCTTTCAGCTCTTTTGCAAATGTCTCTTTATCAAGGTTTTCCTTCAGCTTGTCAGGATCAACCTTTTTCGCGGTGCTTTTGACCGTTTTTTCAAGCAATGCAGGCGTGACCCATTCCTGTTCGCTTGACGGCTGCTGTTCAAACAGCTTTTCATGGAATGCCCAGAATGATGCCGGGTCTTCTTTCCACACTTCTTCTGAAGCAAGAGCCGCCAGACGCGAGCCGCTTCCGTGGTACATGACGTTCACAAATGAAAATTTCACGTCGCCTTTATCGATAAAATCTTTTTTGATTTTCGGAAAGATATCGCTGTTAAATACTTTGCATGACGGACATTTGTAATCTCCGAATTCAACTACCGTAACAGGCGCGCTGTCTTTGCCGAGCACGGGCTGTCCTTTAATGGAAGGCTGTTCGGCGACTGTTTCGCCCGCTTTTTCCGTTTGGTTGTTAATAATTACGATGGCCGCAAATAAAACGACAACGATTAACGTCAGTATCACCGCAAATTTCGCAGACGATTGTTTCTTTTTCACTCAGACACCTCATTGTTTTTAAAATAAAAAAGAAGCGGATGCCGGATGGCCCGCTTCTCTATTTTACCAAGACAACCTTGTTTAAGAAAACCCTGAAAAACGAATTATCTTTGACAATTATTCCGCTTTCACTCTCATGACGCGCATCGCGTTGGCAACGGCGATCAGCGTGACGCCTACATCTGAAAAGACCGCTTCCCACATGGTGGCGAATCCGAATGCGCCAAGCAGGAGAAAAATGATTTTTACGCCTAAAGCAAATCCGATGTTCTGCCAGACGATCCGGCGTGTGCGGCGTGCAATCCGGATGGCTTCGGCTGCTTTTGACGGCTGGTCTGTCATCAGGACGACATCGGCCGCTTCGACGGCGGCATCAGAGCCGAGAGCCCCCATGGCAGCCCCGATGTCAGCTCTGGCAAGCACAGGCGTATCATTAATCCCATCGCCGACAAACATCAGTTTTTCATTCGGTGCAAGCGCCGCTTCAAGTTCTTCGACGCGGTCTACCTTGTCACCCGGCAAAAGCTCTGTGTACACATCATCAATACCGAGCTCTCGGCCGACAGCTTCTCCGGTCTGCTTTGAATCACCCGTCAGCATCACTGTCCGCTTCACGCCGAGCGCTTTTAAATTGGCAATGGCCTGTTTGGCGTCCTCTTTGATTTCATCGGCGATCACGATCGCCCCCGCATACTGCTGATCAACGGCGACATAGACGACGGTTCCGTTATTTTCAGCTGTGCCGGAAGCGATTTGTTCTTTTGCCATCAGTTTTTGATTTCCGGCCAAAATCGTTGATTCGCCGGTTTTCACCCGAATGCCGTGTCCGGGTATTTCTTCATATTCTTCAATCTCGTCTGCCGCGAGCGGTTGATTGTAAGCTTCACGGATGGAAGAAGCAATCGGATGATTGGAATGGACTTCCGCAAGCGCGCCCGCATGAAGCAGGCTGTCTTTTGTAAATCCCGCCGCCGGCTTGATATCAGTAACGGCGAAATTGCCTTTCGTTAAGGTTCCCGTTTTATCAAACACGGCGTATGCCACCTGATTGAGCGCTTCTAAATAGTTGCTTCCTTTCACGAGCACCCCTGCTTTAGACGCAGCTCCGATACCGCCGAAAAACCCGAGCGGAATGGAGACGACGAGTGCGCACGGACAAGAAATCACAAGGAAAAGCAGCGCGCGGTACACCCAGTCGGATAGCGCGGCTGAAGGCACGAGAAGCGGCGGTAAAAAGGCGAGAAGCACCGCAACAATGACAACGGCCGGTGTATAATACTTGGCAAACTTCGTAATAAAGTTTTCCGTTTTCGCTTTGCGTCCGGCCGCATTTTCGACCAGATCCAATATTTTTGACACGGCAGAGTCTTCATATCCTTTAGAGGTTTCAATATGAAGCACGCCGTTCTGATTCATAAATCCGGCCATCACATCTTGCCCCGGCTCCGCTTTTCTTGGCACGGATTCGCCCGTTAAAGCGGATGTATCAACCATCGAAGAACCGCTCAGCACCTTTCCGTCCAGCGGAATCCGTTCTCCGGGATTCACGACGATGACCTGTCCGACTTTGACGTCCTGCGGCGGAACGGCAGTCATGCCGTTTTCCGTTTTCACATTGGCGTACTCAGGACGGATGTCCAATAACGCGCTGATCGATTTTCTGGATCGGCTGACGGCCGCTCCCTGAAACAGTTCACCGATTTGGTAGAACAGCATGACCGCGACGCCTTCCGGATACTGATGAATCATAAATGCGCCGATCGTAGCAAGCGCCATCAGAAAATGCTCATCAAATACCTGGCCGCGGACAATGTTTTTTCCCGCTCTGGCTACGATATCGCCGCCGATAATCAAATACGAAGCAAAAAAGAGCAGAAACTCAAGGACGGCGCCCGTGCGCGCGAAGTAAGCGATGACGGCCAAAACGGCGCCCGCCGCCAGCCTCACTAACATCAGCTGCAGCTTTTTGCGGTATTCATCCTCGCCGGGTTTGTCTTCGTGCTTCGAACGAACGGTCACATGAGGATCAATGGACTTTACTTTTTTCGCAACCTCATCTTTCATCCATTGCTCGTTTTTGCCGCCGGCTGAGACCGTGATGGTGCTTGCCGCAAAATTGACAGCACAGCCGTCTATGCCGTCAATGGCTTTTACGCCGTTTTCTATTTTTTTTGCACAGTTGCTGCAATCAAGTCCGTCTAATACAAATTCACCTTTGGCTGCTTTCATTTTCGACTCACCCTACTTTCCGTAATAGGATTCCCATAACATCAATACAGCTAAACGAATTTATATATATGAACATATACTCATATATGTGTTTTCTATTATATGCAGGCTTTGAATAAAGTGTCAATAAAAAAGACAAAACAGGCCTCAGCCCATTTTGTCTTTTTTTACCTTCTGTAAACGCAAAGCATTAAGGACGACCGATACTGAGCTGAACGCCATGGCAGCGCCTGCCACCCACGGGGCCAGAAAGCCGGCCGCCGCAATCGGAATGCCGATGCTGTTGTATCCCAATGCCCAGCCTAAATTCTGCTTGATGTTTCTCATGGTCAGCCTGCTCATGCCGATGGCGTCGGCAATGCCGTTCAGGTCACCGCGGATCAGCGTAATATCGGCTGCTTCCATTGCGATATCTGTGCCGGTGCCGATGGCCATTCCGATATCGGCCACAGCCAGCGCCGGAGCATCATTGATGCCGTCACCGACCATCGCCACGCGCCGGCCTTCTTTTTGCAGCCGGGAAATTTCCGCCGCCTTTTGTTCGGGAAGCACTTCGGCGATCACGCTGCCGATGCCCGCGGCTTTTGCAATGGCTTCCGCGGTCTTTTTGTTGTCACCGGTCATCATGATGACGTCAAGCCCCATATCATTCAGGCGTTTCACCGCGGCCGGAGATGTGTCTTTGATTGTATCGGCGACTGCGATAAGCCCCGCCGCTTTGCCGTCTGCCGCAATAAGCATCACCGTTTTTCCTTCCGCCTCCAAGCGGGCCATGTGAGGAAGCAGCGCCTCATGTTCGATGTGTTCCGATTCCATCAGCCGTCTTGATCCGGCTAGAATCGTTCTGCCGTCAGCCTCGGCGTATATTCCGGAACCGATCCGGGCTTGGAACCGGGTGATTTTCGGGATGGCAATCCCCCGTTTTTCGGCTCCTGACACGATGGCTTCTCCAAGCGGGTGCTCTGATCCCGTTTCGGCGGCCGCCGCCAGCCGCAGGAGTTCCTCTTCGTTCATTCCCGCTGCCGGTACGGCATCTGTCAGAACCGGTCTGCCGTTTGTCACCGTTCCTGTTTTATCCAGTACGATGGTCGTCAGACGCTGTGTTTTTTCTAAATGCTCTCCGCCTTTAAAAAGAATGCCGAATTCAGCTGCGCGGCCGGAGCCCGCCATAATGCTCGTCGGAGTGGCGAGCCCGAGTGCGCACGGACAGGCAATGACAAGCACGGCGATGAATTTGCCGATCGCTTCAGAAAACTGTCCCGGCGCCGCCCATACATACCAAATGAGAAAAGTCAGCACGGCCAGCCCCAGCACAATCGGGACGAAAATGCCTGAAATGTGATCTGCGAGCCGCTGAATGGGGGCTTTTGATCCTTGGGCTTCTTCCACGATTTTAATAATGTGTGCAAGCGCGGTATCTTTCCCGACATTCACCGCTCTGATTTTGAGAAAGCCGTTTGCATTGATCGTCGCCCCGGTGACGGTGCTTCCGGGAGACTTATCGACAGGCATGCTCTCCCCCGTAATCATCGATTCATCAATTGCGGAATGGCCTTCAATCACTTCGCCATCGACAGGAACACGTTCTCCCGGTTTCACATATACGATATCCCCCGTCCGGACCTCGTCAATCGGAATCACCTGTACCTTCCCTTCCCGCTCAACCGCCGCCGTCTTCGCCTGAAGCTTCATTAACTTTTTAATCGCTTCTGATGAGCGGCCTTTCGCTTTCATCTCTAAAAGCTTTCCAAGCAAAATCAAAGTCAGCAAAATGGCGCTCGTTTCATAATAAAGCCCCTCTACATGTACGTCTCGTCCGAGAGACGCAATCGTCATGTACAGGCTGTATGCGTAAGCGGCCGTCGTTCCGAGCGCAACGAGAACATCCATATTGGCGCTTTTGTTTCTCAGCGCCTTATACGCTCCCATATAAAAAGGCCAGCCGATGACGAGCTGCACCGGGGTGGCAAGCGCGAATTGCAGCCACGGATTCATCAGGATATCCGGCATCCAGATAAAAGAAGTAAAAGAAAAATGGCTGACCATCGACCATAGAAGCGGAAATGAGAGAACGGCAGAAAATATCAGCCTGATCAGCTGTTTTCGCTGCTCTTTCTCCTTTTGGGATAATCCGCCGTCTTGGCCGTCCGCTTCCTTTTCTTCTAATCGGTAGCCGAGTTTTGCCACGGTCTCTTTCAGTTCTTTCGGTGTCACCTCTTTGGGGTTGTATTCAACGGAGACCGTTTCAAGGGCGAAATTCACCGGCGCGCCCACAACGCCCTCTGTTTTGTTCAGGCGCTTTTCAATCCGATTGGCGCAAGCGGCGCACGTCATGCCTTCAATCTGAAACTCGGCTTTTTCCGTCACAACATGGTAGCCGAGTTTTTCAATTTTATCCTTTATGGCGCCAGCTTCGATTTTGTCAGGCTGATAGGAAATATTTGAGGTCTCAAGCGCAAGATTGACGGAAGCGTCATTGACGCCGTCCATCCGTTTCAGCCCTTTTTCAATTCTTGAAGCGCAGGCGGCGCATGTCATGCCCCCCACTTGAATGGTCATTTCTTTCGGTTCACTCAATGTCCTCATCTCTCTCCATAAACCCCAGGGGGGTATAAATTTGATAAAAGAAAACCGCGCCCGTTTCCGCAGCGCGATAAATCCTATACGACGTCATAACCTTGATCTTCAATCGCGTCTTTTATATCTGATACGGAGACTTTGTTCTCATCAAACGTCACATCCACCTGTCCGGCTTCCAATTTCACCTGAACCGCCGCCACTCCGTTCAGTTCTCCCACTCCGGTCTCTACTGCTTTGACGCAGTGCTGACAGGACATGCCCTCGACTTGCAGTGTTTTTTGTTCCATGATGATTCCCTCCACGTCTTGTTTTTTCTTCTTCATGTTACCATACCCCTGTAGGGTATTTCAAAACATTTTATTTTACGATTTTGCGATTTTTTTCACAACATCAAGCAGCTCGGCAATCGCCTGCTCCCCGTTTCCGCTCTCAATGGCGCCGGCTACGCAGTGATGGGCGTGATCTTCCAGCAGATGAAACGCGACTTTCTGCATGGCCGCCTGTACGGCTGAAATCTGCACGAGAATATCCACGCAGTATCGTTCGTTATCCACCATATTCTGAATGCCCCTGACTTGGCCTTCAATCCGTTTCAGCCGGTTCAGAATCTGGTCTTTTTCTTTGGCGCTTTTATGATTTAACGATTGATGCTCGGTATGTTTGTCCATTTTCCACCTCGGTTTTTTTTCTTCGTTATCTTCATTATACAGACTTGAAAAACCGGTGTAAAAAATTTTCAACACACAAGTTTTACCAGTACTCCCGCGGGGTATATAATGTTATCACATATCATGAGGGGGAAATCCATTGAAAACGATAAAGGTTGGCATATTGGGATATGGTTTGTCGGGTAAAGTTTTTCATGCGCCGCTTTTGGACGTCCTTGATGATTATCAGATCAAAAAAGTCATGACCTCCAGAACGGAGGAGGTCAAACGTGATCTACCGGGGGCTGAAGCCGTGCGCGCGATTGAAGACATTACCGGTGATCCTGACATTGACCTCGTCATCGTCACGACACCGAGCGGAATGCATTATGAATCAGCGATGAAATGTCTCCTGGCGGGAAAACACACCGTCGTGGAAAAACCGATGACGGCGACTTCAGCAGAAGCGGAGGAACTGAGAAGAACGGCTGAAGATAAAGGCGTCTTACTGAGCGTGTACCACAACCGGCGGTGGGACAATGACTTTTTAACAATACAAAAGCTGATTCGGGACGGGGCGCTTCAAGACATTCATACATATCAAGTCAACTACGATCTGTACAACCCGGTTGTACAAGAAAGATGGCGCGAAAAAAACGGACCCGCCACGGGAACGCTGTATGATCTCGGTTCACATATTATTGACCAGACGCTTCTGCTTTTCGGAATGCCGGAATCCGTCACCGCACATGTGATGAAGCAGCGGGACAATAGTGAAACCGTTGATTGTTTTCTAGCCGCGCTCCATTACGGCAAGCTTCAGGTCATTCTTCAATCCGGCTCTATGAATGCGGCAAGCGGCCCGCGCTATCAGATTCACGGACGGAATGCAAGCTTTATCAAATACGGAATGGACGGACAGGAAGACGCGCTTTCAGCGGGCAAAAAGCCGGTTGACGAGAGCTGGGGCGCCGATGATCCTGACAACTTCGGAGAGCTGACAACCGCAGCGGATGAAAAAAGGCATACAGAAACAATCCCCTCTGAGAACGGCTCTTACCTTACGTACTACAAACTGCTGGCAGACAGCATCTTAAACGGAAAACCGCTTCCCGTTACGGCAAAAGAAGGCATCGATGTCATCCGTGTCATTGAAGCGGCGATGAGAAGCAGCGAACAAAAACGGACGATTGCCCTTTAATATGAAAAACCTCCCAGCCGTACGGCGGGGAGGTTTTTTTTAAGATCAGAATGATTTTCCGGCTTCTTTCGCGCGGGTAATCGCATCTTCTTTAATTTGCTGTGCTTTATTCGGTTCAGCATTATGACCTTCAACGATTAATCCGTCGAAAGAAGGAACGCCGAAGAAGTTCATCATGATGCCGATGTAACGGTGGCCCATTTCCATGTCAGCCGCCGGCCCTTCAGAGTAATAGCCTCCGCGCGCCTGAATGTGGAGCGCTTTTTTGTCTGTCAACAGACCGATCGGGCCTTGCTCTGTATATTTGAATGATTTTCCGGCTACAGCCACAGAATCAAGGTACGCTTTCATAACAGGCGGGAATGAGAAGTTCCAAAGCGGTGTGACGAATACGTATTTGTCAGCTGACGCGAATTGATCGCTCAGCTCGTTCAGACGGCCGACTTTCGCTTTTTCGTTTTCAGAAAGCTCTTCAAAACCTGTGCCGGATTGAAGTTTTCCCCAGCCGCTGAATACATCCGCGTCGATATGAGGGATGTTCTCTTTGTAAAGGTCGATATGTACAACCTCATCATTCGGGTTTGATTCTTTATAAGAATCGATAAACGCTTTTCCTGTCGCCATGCTGTAAGATGTCTTTTCATCATGAGGATGAGCAGTGATATAAAGTACTTTTGCCATTGTAAACAGCCCTTTCGTTTTCAGATTACACACACATTTATTATGAAATATGAATGTTTTTTTATACTGATCAGTTCTGTAATAATTATAGTTACAAAAAAATCTTTTCGCAACAATAATATCTCGAAATCAGTATATTTTTTTGAAAAGGCTGCAAGAAGTACCTCCAGCAAATCGAAAAAAACCCGCGTTAAGCAAATTTCGACAAAGAAAAGACCGATTTTGACCATGTTAAGCCTAAATCGGCTGTTTCATTTCAGACAGTTGTGTGGAATTTATCCATGCAAAATGTTCCTGCTCTTATATTAGAGACAAACGAATTCCGCTTCATACGTTCGAATTTATCACACTCTTTTATTGCAGGTCTGCTTGCCAGTTTAACAAATGCTTCATTTTCTGTTCTGTTTCACCTTCTTGGCGAGGTTGGTAAATGGTTAATTTTAGTTCAGGGGCATCGTACACTTGAAGAGTAATATGATCCATAATCATTTCTCCAACTAAAGGATGCAGCAGTGTTTTTTTGCCGCAAGGAGTACCTAGAACTTCATGCTTGGACCACCAATTACGAAACTCAGGGCTCTTATTGGTAAGTTCTTTAATGATATCTTTAAACCACTCATCACCGACAAAACGTGTATAGGCTAAACGAAATTGAGCAATCAAGCGTTGCGCATGATCTTCCCAATTAAGAAAGAGGTCTCGGTATTCTTTAGACGTAAAGCAACGCCAGACTGCATTACGATCTCGATCATTCATTTTATTAAAGTCACCAAAAACCACGGCAGCAGCTTTATTCCAGCTTACTATGTTCAATTTTTCGTCGGTTACATATGTAGGGCAGTATTCTAATTGACTCAATACATTTTTCAGGACGCTATTTACACTTTCAACGAGAGGTCTTCCCACCTTAGATAGCAATGGCCGATTTGCTAATAAAAATAGATGCTCTTTTTCCTCTTCATTTAACCTGAATACACGCGAAATAGCCTCCAATACGTCTGAAGATACCTGTATATCACGCCCTTGCTCTAACCATGTATACCAGGTTACTCCTATTCCTGCCAGCTGAGCTGCTTCTTCTCGGCGCAGTCCTTCTGTTTTTCTGCGCGGACCAATAGGTAAACCAAAGTCTTGAGGAGATAATCGCGCCCGTCGTGTTTTTAAGAAATCCCCTAGTTCTTTCCTTCTTTCTTTGTCACTTAACATGAACATCTCCCCTTATAAGTAGTAGTTTTAATAATAGGATAAACACACTCCTATTCCCATTATAAACCTTCATCTATTCTAATAAATGAAGGAGGTGAGTTTTATGGTTTTCAAAAATAGGGCTGAGCCTTTCCCGAAAGGATTAGTTCTCCTCATGGCTGCAGCATGTGGTTTTACAGTAGCTAATGTCTATTTAAATCAAACGCTCTTAGTCAGTATGGCAAATACTTTTCACGTTTCTGAAAACTATATAGGAATTGTAGCAACTTTAACTCAAGTGGGATATGCATTGGGAAATCTTTTATTGGTACCATTAGGTGACATTTTTGAACGGAGAAAATTGATCCTAAGTTTATTATCTATTGTATGTATAATTTTAGCCGCAACTGCTTTATCAATGAATGTAACGTGGCTGATTGCAGCAAACTTAATTCTTGGATTTGTTACCATAGTCCCTCAAATTATTGTTCCTCTTGCTGCTAATTTAGCTTCAGAAGAGAACAGAGGAAAAGTGTTAGGGAATGTTGCCATTGGCTTAGTGTGTGGGATTTTAGGCGCTCGATTTATCAGTGGTTTTGCAGATTCCCATTTTGGATGGAGATCAATGTATTGGGCTTCTTTTGCTGGCACAATGATAATGATCATTTTAATGGCAATGTATCTTCCAAAAAGCAAAGGAAATCATGCAATGCAGTATAAAACATTACTTGCATCTTTAGGCCCGTTATTTAAAAAAGAAAAAGTGTTGCAAAAAGCTTGCCTGAGTCAAGGAATGATGTTTGGTTCCTTTAGTGCCTTCTGGACAACTCTTATTTTTTTATTAAATACTTCTCCTTATTCTTATGGGAGCACCGCGGCAGGTTTAATAGGTTTAGTGGGAATAGCTGGAGCCTTTGCAACTCCCATGATTGGCCGGGTGATCGATAAAAAAGGATCAAAATTTGCTAATACCTTATGTATGTTTATTTCTTTAATCGCTTTTCTGACCTTAATATTCTTAGGATATTGGTTACCGGGATTACTCCTTGGCGCACTATTAGTAACAGTTGGCACGCAAGCAAATCAAGTTGCTTGTCAAGCTGCTATCTTTCAACTATCTTCTGAAAAGAGAAGCAGATTAAATGGTTTATACATGGTATCTACATTCTTAGGCGGATCTTTAGGATCATATCTAGGTGTACTTGCTTGGAGCAAATGGCATTGGTATGGAGTATGTACAGTTGGGATACTCATGATAGGTATTGCTTTTAGTTCCTTATTTAGCTTACCTAAAAAAAGAACAGTGAAAAATAGAGAATTCGAGAAAGGAAGTCATATCTAATGTCTGAAAATACAGAAAACTACAAAAAGGGATTGGAAGTTCTATCAAAAATAGATCCGCACAACTATCAAAATATCGTGAACAGTTTTAAAGATTCAGCAGCACCTGACTTGGGAACTTTGGCTGTGGAATTTAATTACGGTCAAATTTTTTCCAGACCGGGATTAGATTTAAAATCCCGCCTTCTTGCAGCAGTTGCTGGTCTGACTGCTTTAGGAAATACGGAACAATTAAAATTTTATATTAACGGAGCTTTAAATGTCGGATGGACCGAAGAAGAAATTGTGGAAGCTATGATGCAAATGTTAATTTATGCAGGCTTTCCTGTCGCATTAAATACCATTTTAACAATAGCTACTGAAGTATTTTCTAAAAGACGAAATCAGCTGTCATCCAATTTATTGGAAGGAGAGTAAAAAATGATTATTGATAGTCATGCCCACGTAGTTCTACCTGTAGAAAAACACATTGAAATGATGGATTCAAGCGGGATAGATAAAACTATTTTATTCTCTACGCTTGTTCATCCAGAAAAAAGTGAAAGCTACGATGAATTTATTCAGGAAATGGATGTACTGAATCAAATTTTAAATAACGAAATAAATCCCCTAGAAGCACGATCAAAAGCTTTAGAAGAATTGAGGGATGCTATCGCAAAATATCCTGACCGTTTTATTGGATTTGGATCAGTTCCCCTTTTAAGTTCCTCCGGAGAACTGCATGATTGGGTTGAGAAGATTGTAAAAGATTATAAAATGAAGGGACTTGGAGAATTCACCCTTGGTTCAGGCCAAATTAAAATGCTTGAGCCTATATTCCAGGCAGCTAGTGATTATAATTCCTTTCCGATTTGGGTGCATACATTCCATCCACTCAATTTAAATGATATTCAGGAATTGTTCGCTTTAACTCGTAAATATCCCACTGTCCCTGTAATCTATGGCCATTTGGGAGGGATTCATTGGCAGCAAGTTATTGCATTAACAAAAGAAACAAAGAACGCCTACCTAGATATTTCTGCATTTTATACAACCTATGCATTATCTTTGGCTATAAAAGAACTCCCAGAGAAAACTTTATTTAGTTCTGATTTTCCATATGGTGATCCATTCTTAAATAAGTTGGCAGTTGAACGCCATGCTTCAAGTGAAGAAGTCATACAACGAGTACTAGGCGGGAACATTGCTAATCTCTTAAAGATTTAACTTATTTTTATAACAATTTCTTAGGGAATATAAGTTTGAAGGATTGCATTCAACATTCCTTACGTCTTTTAAATAGTAAAGAGCCGATTTACTCTAAACGGGGTAAATTTCGGCTCTTTTCTTATCCAAAATGCTGGCGGGATCCCTTTATTGACGGGCAGAAACATTTAGTTTCTGCTCAAAATCGGATTTGGTTTGCAGACCGGAATATCCAATCCGAGATTCCCCCGCAGTGTATCCGCCGGATAGCTTTTTCGGTACAGCCCCTTTTCCTGGAGGATCGGTATGACTTGATCCACAAAGGCTTCAAGCATGCCCGGGATGTCAGAATGAATGATAAACCCGTCCGCCGCTTCCCGCTGAAACCATGTTTCAATTAATGACGCCACACGTTCCGGTGTCCCGATAAAGTTGGTTCGCGGAAACGCGGCTTCGCGCGCCACTTGACGCAGCGTAAGATTCCGGGCTTTCGCCTCTCTTTTGATACGATCTGTCGTGCTTTGAAACGCGTTTTTCCCGACGTCGCCCAAATCAGGAAACGGCTCATCCAATGGAAACTGGCTCAGATCATAATCGTCAAAAAATCTGGCCACATACTTAACAGCGTTCTCTATCGGAATCAGCTCGGCGAATTCTTGGTATTTCGCTTCCGCTTCTTCCTGTGAGCCGGCTATAATCGGACTGATTCCCGGAAAAATCCGCAGCTTGGAAGCGTCCCGGCCGTAATCCGCCGCCCGCTTCTTCACATCATCATAAAAAGCTTTCGTTTCCTCAAGTGAATTGGAGTGCGTAAAGACTGCATCTGCATTCCTCGCGGCAAACGACCGGCCGGTTTCTGAAGACCCCGCTTGGAAAACGACCGGCTCTCCCTGTTTGGACCGGCCGATATTCAGCGGGCCCTCCACTTGAAAATACTCGCCTTTGTGATACAGGCGATGCAGTTTGTCAGGGTCAAAAAACTGCCCGGTTTCTTTGTTGCGGACGAAGGCATCTTCTTCCCAGGAATTCCACAGACCGCGCACCACGTCCACATGTTCCTGGGCGATGGCGTAGCGCCGGCTGTGGTCGGGAAGGCTTTCTTTGCTGTGATTGCGCGCGGCTCCCGCCTGCGGAGAGGTGACGAGATTCCAGCCCGCCCGGCCGCCGCTGATATGGTCAAGAGACATCAGCTGTCTTGCGATGGTGAACGGCTCAGTGAACGATGTGGAAAATGTGCCGATTAAACCAAGATGGGTTGTAGAGGCGGCAAGCGCCGATAAGATAGTGATCGGCTCAAACCGATTTAAGAAATGCGGGATGGACTTTTCAGAAATGAACAAGCCGTCCGCAATAAAAGCAAAGCTGAACAGCCCTCTTTCAGCAGTCTGCGCTTTTTGCCTGTAAAACGCCGCATTCGTGCTTGCTGTCGGATCGGCGTCGGGATGACGCCAGCCGTCCGTTGTGCCGCCGACACCGTGAATCATGGCTCCGAATTGAATAAGATCCGTCCGGCTCATTTTCTCTCCCCCTTTTTCCCCTCGTAATCAGCAAGCGCCCGTTCTACATGTTCAATGCCGACTTGAGTAACGGCCTGATACACACGGCTGTCACCGCTGCCGATTTCAACGACGGGAACATGACGGATGCCGTACTTCGTCTGCAGCACGTCACGCAATTCGTCCCGTTCTGTCACATCAATTGTTTCGTATGCAACGGCATTTTCCCGCAAATATCCTTTCACTTCATCGCAATAGGAGCAGCCCTGTTTGCTCCAGACCACAACGTTTACTTCATAACTCATGTTCATCCCTCCTATAATTGTGGGGCCGGCTGCACCGCTTCGCTTAACAGCCGGTAAGACAATCGTTTTTCCTCAGCGTTTTTGATAGGCGACAAAATCACAAAATCGGTAATGCTGTATTGAACCGATAATCGTCTCAGCTCGGCGGCTGTCTCTTCTTTTGTCCCGGCAATCACACCCGTCTTTTGTGTAATCAGCTTATACGGCTGCGTGACTTGTTCAAGAAACGCTTCCGCTTGTTCCCGGGAACCGACATTCACCTTTTTGCCGTCCTCGAGAATGATTTTGACCGACTCACGCGATACCACGTGTTTTTCCGCTTCTGCTTTTGTATGCGCGGTAAAGACCATCGGCGCAAGGTGAAATTCCGCCTTCGACCCTTTCGGCAGATGCTCGTCAAAGGCGTGGCGCGCTTTTTCTAACGCAGCCTCTTCACCGTTTATGAAATAGGCGAAAACGAAGGAAATGCCGAGTTTGGCCGCGGATATCGCGCTTTCCGCGCTGCCGCCGAGCAAAAAGATGTCAGGCGCATACTCAGTATGCGGCGTCGGCCGCAATGACGCGTAGCGGTGTGAGTCCGGAAAATCATTTCGGATGAAATGAGTCAGCTCCTCAAGCTTTTCTTCAAACAAACGGGCGGGCTGGATAAGCTCCCGCTGCAGCGCATCGGTTGACAGCTGAAATCCGCCGGGCGCTTTGCCGACACCGAGCGCCACACGGCCGGGAGCAAGGGCGGACAGAACCCGGAACTGCTCCGCCACTTTATAAGGACTGTAATGCTGCAGCATCACCCCGCCGGACGCGAGACGGATTTTTTTCGTGCTTGCGGCAAGATACCCCAGAACAATTTCCGGCGCTGATCCCGCTATCTCTTCATTGTTATGATGCTCCGCCGCCCAGAAACGGTCATAACCGTATTGTTCGGCCTCCTGAGCCAATTTCACCGTTTGCCGCAAGGCTTCTTCTGCGGTTTGGTTTTCCGCGGTGACACTTTGGTCTAAAATGCTTAAACGAATCATACGACAGGCTCCTTTATGCGCTCTTTTATGTCATAACCGTAATCAGGCAGCACGCGGCGGAGGAACTTCTTCGTTCTTTCTTTTTTCGTCTTGTAAAAGACTTCCTCAGGCGTTCCTTGTTCCACGATTGCTCCTTCATCCATAAACACAATTCGGTCGGACACTCTTCTGGCGAATTCCATCTCATGTGTGACAATGATCATGGTGGCGCCGGTCCGCACAATGTTAAGCATCACCTCGAGCACCTCGCCGACAAGCTCCGGATCGAGGGCTGCGGTCGGTTCGTCAAACAGCATGACATCAGGATGAATGGCAAGCGCCCGGGCAATCCCGACCCGCTGCTTTTGTCCTCCCGACAGTTGATTCGGATAGGCGTGCAATTTATCCTGAAGCCCCACCTTGGCCAGTTCCCGCTCGGCAATGGCGTACGCATCTGTTTTTTTCATTTTCCTTGCGACCGTCAGGCCTTCCATAACATTTTGAATCGCCGTTTTATGCGAAAACAAATGATATTGCTGAAAAACCATCGCCGTCTGTTTCCTCAGTCTGAGAATGTCTTTTTTGGCAGGCTTTTTGCAGTTAATGACTTCACCGTGCAGCGAAATGGCGCCCTCATCCGGCCGCTCAAGTAAATTAAGGCAGCGCAGAAAAGTGGTTTTCCCGGAACCGCTCGGGCCGATGATGGTCACGACTTCTCCTTTCCGGACACTTAAATTGATCCCCTTTAGCACGTGATGACTGCCAAAATGTTTCTGAATGTTTCGGATTTCGATCATAATGCGCCTCCTTGATATCTGGCTGCCCTTTTTTCTGCCAGACTGTTTACAGCTTCGAGAATCAGCGTTAATCCCCAATAAATCACGGCAGCCCCGATAAATGCTTCCAGAAACGCATAGTTATCGGATGCCGCAATCGTCGCCGTTCCTGTAATTTCAGGCACCGCAACAATTGCCGCGATGGAAGTGGTATGCAAAAAGCCGATGCCTATGTTGGTGAAGTTCGGGAGAGATATCATGAACGCCTGCGGCAGAATTACGCGCCGAATCATCTGGCCCCGCGTCAGGCCGATTGAATATGCCGCCTCCGCCTGCCCCGTATCGACGGCCATGATCCCGGAACGGAGAATTTCCGTCATATAAGCGCCTGCCGTTAATGACAGTGCCATGATGACAAACACGGCGACCGGAATCTGATTGGCCGACCAGCCGAGATGAAACGCGCGGCTGAATTGATCGGCAATCAGCGGAACCCCTAAATAAATCAGCATAATATGGAGAATCGCCGGGGTGCTGCGGAAAAAAGACACGTAAAACGATGAGCAGGCCAGCAGCCATTTGATGCGGAATATACGCACCGTGATATTGCCGAGAGCTATGAAAAATCCGGCAATAATCGGAATGACCGTCATTGCCAATGTAAGCGGAACGGTTTTCATCATTTGTTTGATCGCAGTGCCGATAAATGGAATGTCCAGCTCCACTGTTCTCCCTCCTTTTTAGCCGTGCGCGCTCATGTCAAAAACCGTCACAAGGCGCGTCTCATCTTTCTTGATTCGTTTTTCGGCCCATCTGAAGACACATTCAAATAAAAGGGCGGCCGCATAATACAGAACAGAAAGCGAGATATACACTTCTAAAGAATGATTGCTCGATGTAATCAAGGTCTGTCCTCTGCCCGACATATCCATCACCCCGATCGAAAAAGCGAGTGATGTATCTTTTAAGAAACCGATCACCATATTTCCGATGTTGGGAAAGGCCTGCACAAGCGCCTGCGGCAGAATGATGCGCCGGAATGTCTGCCCCCCGTTCAGCCCGATGCTGAAAGCCGCCTCCGCCTGCCCGCGGTCGACGCTGTTCACACCTCCCCTGATGATTTCGGCCGCTCTTGCCGCGCTGCTCAGCGCGTACGTGGCGATGGCCGCATACAAAGGGTCCATTTTGGAGGTATCAATTCCGGCGAGCGCCGTGAGCGCCGGAATACCGTAAAACACAATGAACAGCTGCACCATGATGGGCGTTCCTCTGAAAAAAGAGATATACAGCTTCGCGATCTGATTCAGCACGGGAATGCGATAGATCCGGGGCAGCGCCAAAAGCAGCCCCAATAAAAAGCCGAACAGCAAAGACACCGCCAATATATACAGCGTGACGGGCAAATACCCGAGCAATGTCGGCACAAAAGACGCGATCATACTGATATCAAACGCTTTTTCCATTGCCGATCCCTCTCTTTTTCACTTAATATTGCTCCTTTGAATAATCCGCGCCGAGCCACTTTTCACTCAGCTTTTTAAGCGTGCCGTCATCAATGATTTCCTGCAGGGCTTTATCAATGTCATCGCTCAGCGTTTGTTCATTTTTGTTAAACATAAAGAACACTTTGGCATTTGACAGCACCCCGCCGACCGTTTTTTCTTTGATCGCGCTCGTTTTGTTTTGGAAATCGACGGCAAACGGCGTAGAAATCGTCGCATCGGCGCGGCCGGATTTCAGCTGATTGGCTGCATCGTTGGAGCCTTGGCCGGCATAAGCGATTTCAAACGGACTGCCTTGTTTTTTATTCCATTTTTTCAGCACAAGCGCGCCGTTTGACGTCGGACTTGTAATGACCCGCTTTCCTTTCAAGTCATTAATGCCGTGAATGTTCCCGTTTTCTTGAAGCACCGTGATTTTCAGCGGGAAGTTGTTATACGCGACTTGATTGAACAGAAATTTTTTCTCCCGTTCGGCGCTTTTCTCCATTTGATGGGCTACGATATCGACTTTATGCTGGCCGAGGCTGACAAGCAGGTTGGAGAAATCCATCGTTTTAAAGGTGAATCGATAGTCCGGCAGGCGCCTGTCAAGCTCTTTCACCAGCTCAACGTCGTAGCCCGTCAATTTGCCTTTATCATCAATAAAGCAAATATTCGGAAATTGAGTGCCGGTGCCGACCGTAATGTTCTTCACGTTTTTCTGATTGCCTGCTGCCGCCTCTCCGCCCGCGCCGCAGGCTGATAACGCCGCCGTTGCGGCAATTGTTAATGACATGACCGCCAGTCTTATTTTCATGTGATCGCCCCGTTTTCTGCTTCAGTTATTTCGTGAAACTTGATTTTGAATAATCCGCGCCGAGCCATTTTTCACTCAGCCTTTTCAATGTGCCGTCCTTCTCCAGCTTTTGAATCGCCCGATCTGTATCGTCCGCCAGGGTTTGGCTGTTTTTATTGAACATAAAATACACCTCGGTATCCAGCAGCACATCACCGACCGTCTTTTGTTTGAACGCGTGCGTCTTATTTTGAAAATCGACGGCAAACGGCGTGGATACGGTGGCGTCAGCGCGTCCTGTCTCCATTTGGTTCGCTGTGTCATTGCCGCCCTGCCCGGCGTATTTCAAATGTATCGGGCTGCCGTGGGCTTTGTTGTATGCCGTCATATAATCCGCCGCGTTTGACGTCGCGCCGACGATGACGGTTTTCCCTTTTAAATCCCGGAGCGTGTGTATCGCGTCATTATCCGCCTTCACCGTGATGTACATCGGCGAGTAGTTATACGGGATTTTGTGATACAAAAAGCGTTTCTCCCGTTCCTTATTTTTCGCCATATTGTGCGCGATCACGTCAATTTTCCGGTTTCCTAGACTTGTAAGCAGATTCGAAAAATCCATCGTCTTAAAGACAAATTTGTATTGCGGCAGCTGTTCATCAATGGCTTTCATCACTTCAATGTCATAGCCGGTCAGCTCGCCTTTTTCATCCATAAAAGCAATGTTCGGAAAATCAGTTCCCGTGCCGACAATGACGGTCTGCACACCGCTCCCCGCTTTTGTGCTTTCTCCTTGCCCGCACCCGGCCAGCACGCCGAGCAGCAGAAGCAGACAGCCGGCTCTGATCCGTTTTTTTATCATTGCGCCCAGCTCGGTGTGCCTAACAGCGACGCGTCAAACCGCTCCGGTATGAGCACCTTTCTCATCATGACTCCGATGTCTCCGTCTTTCTCCTGCTCAAAATACACTTCATACCCCCTCCGTCTGTACATATCTACAAGCCAGGGATGCTTGCGCGCCGAAGTGCCGAGCGTGATGGCCGGGGCCTTCAGCGTATCCCGCAGCACGTGTTCCTCCACATAAGTCAAAAGTTTGCTGCCGATGCCCTGCCCCTTCAGCTCAGGAAGCGTCGCAAACCACCAGACGAACGGATATTTTGACGGAGGCGTGTCACTCTCCCACGGAAAACGGATCGTAATGGTTGAAAGAAGCCGTCCGTCCCGTTCGAGCACGACGGCTGAATGATTTTCAATATTTTCTGTTACCATATCGATGTCGGCCCGCGCCGACGGCCAGTCAATCTCCAAATTGCGGATCGGCTGAAACGCGCTGTACAGCAGCTCTAAAAACTCCGGCGCATCCTTTTTCTCAGCCAATCGAAATATGTCTTCACTCATTCAGGTCACTCTCCCCGCAAAAATATATAATTCCAATTTGTTTACTAAGCTTTGATTGTTTATACTATAAAGCAAACTGATTTATTTGACTAATCAAAAAAAGTAAAGGAAAGGTTCAAGAAAATTAATGAACAGCCGGGAGGGGATTTCGTTGGAATTACGCACCATTAAAACGTTCCATACGATCGTACAGTCAGGCAGCTTTTATAAAGCCGCCGAAATTCTGAACTACTCACAGCCGACGATTTCAATGCGGATTAAACAGCTGGAACAGGATGTAGGCGCGCAGCTGTTTGAACGGGGAAAGAAGCTGAAGCTGACAAGGGCGGGGCGGCTGTTTCATGAGCGGGCCGGGCAGCTTCTCGCGCAATACGAGGTGCTTGACCATACTCTGGCCGACATCAGACAGGGGCAGGCCGGCCTTATTCACATCGGCATATCCGAACCGACGGCAAGCCTGATCTTCCCTGCCGTACTGCGGGGGTTTTTAGATGATTATCCTGACATGTCGGTCAATGTCAGCGTGGATGATGCCAATACATGCAGCCGCAAACTGCTGGAGGGCGCCATTGATTTTGCCGTATGCGGCGAGCCGGAGCTGATTCTGGAAAATTATTTCGATCCGTTTTTCCATGACTCGCTCAATGTCATCGTGTCCGACAGACATCCCCTTGCCGCCAAAGCAAGCGTCAATCTCGAGGATTTAGAAAATGAATGCCTGATTTTTACGCCCGCCAATTGCCCGATCCGGATTCAAATTGAACAGCACCTGCAGCGGGCCATCGGCAGCCGCTATCGAAAAATGGAGCTGACCAGCAGCATGGCTCACCAATACTATGTCAGGGAAAATATCGGCGTCTCAATCTTTACGGCGACGGCGCACTCAGAGCCGATCGAGGGCACGAAGGTCATTCCGATCCATAACTTAACAATTTCACCGCCGGTCGGGCTGTTGACAAACCAAAAAGAAGAGCATTTTGACTGTGCCACAAAAGATTTAATCAGCAGGATCATCAGCCGGTTTCAGCGTGATCCGCATTAAAAAAACCCCCGCTTTACGGGGGTTTTTTTACATTCATCTTATATAATGCTCCGCACCAAGCCGCCGTCGATCCGCAATGCAGATCCGTTAATGGCAGACGACAGCGGGCTGCTTAAAAAGGCGACAAAGTGAGCGATTTCTTCCGGACGGATCAACCGCTGAATGATGGACGTCGAACGATTCTCCTTCATAAATCGTTTCTCCGCCTCCGCCGCACTCAGGTTTTCACCGGGGTAAAGCGACTCGAGCATTATTTCGACGCCCTCTGTTTTCGTGGAGCCGGGCATGACCGTATTCACCGTCACATTCGTCCCTTCCGTGAGCTCGGCCAGACTGCGTGACAGCGACAGCTGCGTCGTTTTCGTAGCGCTGTAATGGGCCATTTCCTGAGAAGGCATGACGGCCGCTTCACTCGCGATAAAAATCACCCGCCCTTCCTTCCGTTCAATCATCCGCTTTGCATACCGGCGTGTCAGCCTCACGCCGCTCATGATATTCACCTCGAAAAACCGGAGCCACTCTTCGTCAGGAATATCAAAGTATTCCGCAGGTTCAAAGATTCCTAAATTGTTGACGAGAATATCCACATCCGGATACTGCTGAAAAATCGCGCCGCATCCTTCCGCCGTGCCTAAATCAAATGCGGCCGGATAGAGACGGGCATCCGGCGTCTGTTTCTCTAGTTCCCGGATCGTTTCGTATACCTTTTCTTCACGGCGGCCGTTAATGATCACGGCCGCACCTTCTGCAATCAGCGAAGCCGCAATCGCTTTCCCGATGCCTGACGTAGATCCCGTCACAAGCGCCGTCTTCCCTTTCAACTGCAAATCCATCATCCATTCCTCCCTATCGCAAGTCTCTTCATTATATATGGACAGAAATCGAAAGCCTGAAACCTTCCATCCCTATTATCGGATAGAAAAATGGATGAGGGGAAGTACGCACTTTTTAGTGCCTGTCCGTTGTCCCGGGTGACGGCTGATCAATTTGAATGAAAAATTCACCATCTAACTCTGCCTGAGCCTTTTTTAATATCCTTAATACATCATCAGCATCCGAACCCAATTCCTTCTGACTGATCTCAAAATTCTTCCACACCAAAGTCAGCGGATATTCTATCCAGCCTGTCAGACAATCCCATAAGGCATTCAGATTTTCACCATAAAAGTCCGGGAAATCTAATTGATCTTTTAAGATTCGGTGTAAAGCTTCTGTGCTTGTAACATCTTTTCCGTCTATGATGACGATTTCCATTCATTTTCACTCCTTGATTTCGGCATGAAAAAACCGCAGTGCGTCATGTGACGGCACTGCGGTTCCTCTGTTATGTATGGAGACGGTGGGAGTCGAACCCACGTCCAGAAACATCGATTACTTAAGCGTCTACGAGCGTAGCCTGCATATTTCGTGTTTCACTCGTCTTCGTGCCTGCGGGCGGGCCTTCCGAGAGCTAGTCTGTCAGTCTCTTCTTACGTTCTCAGACGGGAACGCAAGCGTAGCCTACTTGGATGTGCTCTTCACGGACACATAGGCAATGTCAGGAAGAGCTCGCTGCGTTTATTAGGCAGCTAGTGCTAAGTTTTGGTTAAAACTTTTAGTTTTGCCAGTTATATTTAGGTGCGTGTTAACGAGATCGCCTCTCAGCTCGCAGCTCAAGCTCGATCCATCCCTGTCGAATCCGTAACGTCCCCTTGTTAAGGGTATACGGGAGATCTATCAAGCTCTTGCTCAACTGGCTGTACTGTTATTATATCATGATCACAGACAAATTCAATTGGGAATATCTTCAATAAACAGCCTGTGAATCTGATGTGTGAACAGTATAGCATAGGGCAGTCATCACATCAAGGCTCAGGCATCAGAAGCCTTTTTGTCTGTCTCTGAACGCTCTTTCGATTTCTCTTTTGGCGTCTTTTCGTTTTAAATCTTCGCGTTTATCGTATGTTTTCTTCCCTTTTCCGAGGCCGATTAACACTTTGGCAAAGCCGTTTTTCAAATACAGCTTCAGCGGCACGAGGGAATAGCCTTTCTCTTTCGTCAGGCCGATCAGCTTATTGATTTCTTTCCGGTGCATCAAAAGCTTTCTCGTCCGGAGCGGGTCGTGGTTATAGCGGTTTCCCTGCTCGTACGGGCTGATGTGCATGTTGTGGAGGAACACTTCGCCGCGCTCGATTTTCGCAAAGGAATCCTTCATGTTTACGCGGCCGGCGCGGATGGACTTAATCTCTGTTCCCTGCAGCACGATGCCTGTTTCATAGGTTTCTTCTATAAAGTAATCATGGTTTGCTTTTTTGTTTTGCGATAATACTTTGCCTGATCCTTTTGGCATGCCTTATCCTCCTCTCTCCGCAAAAACCGTTCATGTGTGCGATACGCTTTATTTTAGCAAATGGAGCGTTCCGCGACAATGAAAATGCGGCTTGCGAAAGAAAGCAAACAGAGCATTATGCCCTATTTGCTTTTCGCATTTACTTCTTCTTTTTGCGTTTTTGTTTCGGCGCGTTTTGGAAACCGCGTTTTTTCTTTTTCTTCTTCGGTTTTGTAAACCATTCCCCTTTTTCCTCCGATTTCGGCGGTGAAGCCGGGGTATTGCTGTTTAACACGCGTTTCCGCGCCGGTCTGCCTCGTTTTCTGCGGTCGCCTGTCGTTTCTCTCGGACGGCGGGTGCCTTTCATGCCGACAATTTCAAAGTCGATGTTTCTCTCATCTTTATTGACGTCGACGACTTTGACCGTGATTTCGTCTCCGATCCGGTAAACGTTGCCCGTGCGTTCACCGATCATGGCGAAATGCTGCTCGTCAAAACGGTAATAATCATCCGTCATAAAGCTGACGTGCACAAGCCCTTCAATCGTATTCGGCAGCTCGACAAACATTCCGAAATTCGTGACGGAACTGATCATGCCGTCAAATTCCTCGCCTATTTTATCAAGCATATATTCCGCTTTTTTCAGATCGTCCGTTTCCCGCTCTGCATCAACGGCGCGACGTTCCATCGTTGACGTATGATCAGCGATTTCCGGAAGGCGTTCGGCCCACTTTTCTTGAGTCGCTTCGTCCGATTGTCCGTTGATCAAATACGTTCTGATCAGCCTGTGAACGATTAAGTCAGGATAGCGGCGGATCGGCGATGTGAAGTGCGTATAAAATTCAGTCGCCAGCCCGAAATGGCCCAGGCTTTGCGGGTCGTATTTCGCCTGCTTCATGGAACGGAGCATGACGGTTGAAATCACCGTTTCTTCCGGACGGTCCCGCACTTCATCAAGAATGCTTTGCAGCGCGCGCGGATGAATGTCTCCGGCTTTCCCTTTGACGATATAACCGAATGTCGTGACGAACTCCAGAAACTTTTGCAGTTTTTCGGCGTTCGGCTCTTCGTGAATCCGGTAAATAAACGGCACGTTCATCCAATGGAAGTGCTCGGCCACCGTTTCGTTTGCGACAAGCATGAATTCTTCGATCAGCTTTTCCGCTACTGAACGCTCTCTGATGACGACGTCTTTAACGGCGCCTTCCTCATCGACGAGCACCTTCGCTTCTTTGAAATCAAAATCCACGGCGCCGCGGTCCATCCGTTTCGCCCGGAGAATTTCCGCCAGACGTTCCATGTCTTTAAACATCGGGACGAGCGGCTCGTATCTTTCTTTCAGCTCGGCGTCGTCTTCTGTGAGAATCCGGTTGACATCTGAATAGGTCATTCTTTCCGTCGTTTTAATGACGCTTTGGAAGATCTCGTGTTCTGTCACCTGTCCCTGCTGGTTGATTGTCATTTCGCAGGAAAGCGTCAGGCGGTCGACCTTCGGATTTAAAGAACAGATTCCGTTAGACAGTCTGTGCGGAATCATCGGAATGACCCGGTCAACCAAGTACACGCTTGTCCCTCTTTCCAGCGCTTCTTTGTCAATCGGGGAATTCTCCGTGACGTAATGGCTGACGTCCGCAATATGGACGCCGAGCTTGTAGCTGCCGTTATCAAGCTTTGTCACGGTGACGGCGTCATCCAGATCCTTCGCATCCGCGCCGTCAATGGTGACAATGACCTGATCGCGGAGATCACGGCGGTCTTTGATGTCTTTTTCATCGATGGTATCGGGCGTGCTTGTTGCCTGCTCCATCGCTTCAGCCGGAAAATCTCCCGGCAGGCCGTGCTTATGGATAATTGATAAAATATCGATGCCCGGATCATTTTTATGGCCGAGTATTTCAACGATTTCTCCTTCGGCGTTCATTCTGCCTTCAGGGTAGCTTGTCAGTTTGACGACGACTTTATGGCCTTCCGCAGCGCCGTTATTGGCATGTTTCGGAATAAAAATATCACTCGTGATTTTCTTATCATCCGGGATGACAAAACCGAAGCTTTTCGTTTCTGTGTATGTGCCCACGACGCGGTCGATGCTTCTTTCCAAGATGCGGATGACCGTGCCTTCCTGTCTCGATCCGCTTGACTGGGAATTGAGCCGCACCATGACGATATCGCCGTTCATGGCCGTATTCAGCTCATTCGGCG
The DNA here is from genome assembly GCF_018861275.1 of Bacillus sp. JNUCC-22. Taxonomy (NCBI): domain Bacteria; kingdom Bacillati; phylum Bacillota; class Bacilli; order Caryophanales; family Bacillaceae; genus Bacillus; species Bacillus sp. JNUCC-22. Next base: position 3,201,821 of record NZ_CP076408.1, read on the forward strand.
GAATAAACACGTCGCTTAAAGAGGTATCCTCCGGCAATAGAAACGCGAATCCCTTCGCATGCGCGGAAATTTTTCCTTTTACTAAATTCATTTTTTCCGGAAGCCCGTAGCGGTTGCTTCTGGTACGGACGATCTGTCCCGTCTCCTCGAGCGCCACCAGCGCTTTTACCAGCTCTTTAAATTCATCGGCTTCCGTGATGTTCAGCATCTCCTCGAGTTCCTGAATGGTAAGGGGCTTGTACGCCTCTTCCTTCATAAACGCGAGAAGACGGTCCATAAACGCTTCTTTTTCCATTATTCGACCTCCTGTTTGTTACCAATCGAGTTTCTCTAAAAATTCGTACACATCCTGATGAACGAGGTCCCGTTCTTTATCGAGTGTAATGACATGTCCTGATTCTTCATACCATTTCAGCTGTTTGTCGTCCGTTTCCACCTCGTTGAAAATGATGTTCGCACTTTCTGTATTAATCATATGGTCATGCCGTGCCTGAACCACAAATGTCGGGGAATAGATCATGTCGACGTTTTTGCGCACATCGGCAATCAGCTCCTGGAGCGATTTGAGCGTATTCATCGGCGTTTTTTCAAACTCCTTCATTTCCTTTTCAATCTGCTCCGGCTGTTTTCCTTCGAATTTTTTATAATTGCGCGCGTAGGAGAGAACTCCTTCGTACATAACCTCTTCACTTTTAATGTGCATCGGCGCACACATAGGAACAATTCCCTTTATGGGTACAGTGTAACCCAATTTCAATGAAAAAACCCCGCCAAGCGACAGTCCGCACGCCGCAATGTTTTCATAGCCTTCAGACCGTAAATACTCATAACCGTCCATGACGTCTTTCCACCAATCTTCAGGTCCCGTATGTACCAGCTCTTCCGGCGGAACGCCGTGCCCTTTATATTGAGGCGCGTGACAAGTGTAGCCGCGCTCATTCAAGTAGCGGCCGAGCATTCTGACGTCTGCCGTATTTCCCGTAAATCCGTGCAGCAGAAGCACCGCTTTGTCTCCGCCTTTAAATGTAAATGGTTTTGGTGTCACAATTTTCATGCTCATAACCCCTTTTTTGCACATTCAATTTAGTTTTCCACAGTTTTGCGAGAAACAAACGCCGTCTCTCAACAAGAAAAAGGCCTGATATTAAATCAGACCTTATACAAACATTGCCTTATACGATGTACGCTAGCGAAATCGTCAACACGAAAAACAAGACTGCCAGCACAACGGTTGTGCGGTGAAGAATCAGATCAAGGCCCCTTGCTTTCTGTTTTCCGAAAAGCTGCTCCGCCCCGCCTGAAATTGCACCCGATAAACCGGCGCTTTTGCTGGTTTGAAGCAATACGACAATAATAAGTGCAATACTGACGATGACCAATAAGGTAATCAATAATGTGTGCATCCCATACACCTCCAGACTGACTGGCCTACATTGCTTCTATTTTACATGAAAAACAAAGGCATGTCACGCCGTATCGGTGCACATCATGTCAGAAAAACGGAAATGCGTTTGAATCTTCCATCATCATTGACTTTTGTCAACAAAGTCGTAGTAAAAAAGATCTTCAAATTTCATGTCAAAGTAATAGAGCATTTTTCCGATGACCAGCTGGCCCGGCCTCCGCTCTCCATTCAGTACACGGCTCAGTGTGGCGGGAGATATTCCGATCTCCAGGGCGAGCTGGTTTAACGAGTAGTCATTATTGACCATATACTGCAGCACATAATCTCTTCTGATCTGTATCTTTTCGACCACTTTCTTCACCTTCCGTTCTGTCAAATACTTTCTTTCTTATACATAAGATACGGCTTTTGTTAACTTTTGTCAATACTTTTCCAGCCTGGCTATTCCCTTTAGTCAATAAACATACTAGAATATAAATAGACCGCGGGAGGGGGAGAGACTGTGGAAAGCTTCGGGAAACAATTGCGGACATTGCGGGAAAAAAGGCATCTGACAGTGAACCAGCTGGCAACGTATTCAGGCGTCAGCGCCGCGGGAATCTCGCGGATTGAAAACGGCAAACGCGGGGTGCCGAAACCTGCAACCATTAAAAAGCTCGCAGATGCGTTAAAAATCCCGTATGAGGAACTGATGCAGACGGCGGGATACATAGAGACCGTTCAGGAAACGAGAGCCTCATACGACACGGGCTGCACCTTGCTGGAAAAAGCCGAAACGTATGAGCTGCATGATTTATCCCTATTGGAGCGGGAGAACTGGCGGCACCTGTCGAAAGAAGACTTGGTTCTGCTTGATAAATACTTTGCGTTCTTATCGGCTGAAGCCAAAAAAAGAACAAATGAAGACTCATGACTTTGCACATGTGAGGCGATCTTATTGAACACATTCGGAAAGCAATTAAGAGAGCTGCGCCGCGCCCGGAAGCTTACCGTCAATCAGCTTGCCGTCTATTCCGGCGTCAGCTCGGCGACCATTTCCAGAATTGAAAACGGGCACCGCGGCATTCCTAAACCCGCGACCATCCGAAAATTGGCGGACACATTAAAAATTCCGTACGAGGAGTTAATGGCGCGGGCCGGACACATCAAGGCATTTCAGGAAGAAATCCGCGAAACCTCCGAAAGCTATCAATCCATCTGCGCCATCTATCAGACCGCCGTTGACAGAGGCGCGGAGCATCTGCCGCTGTTTGACAGCAAAAAGTGGCAGCACTTCACAAAAGAAGATATTGAAAGCGTCAGCAAATACTTTGATTTTATCGCGGCTGAAGCGAAAAAGCGCTCCCCGGATTCCTCATCCTCTTTTTGATCCTCTCCTCAACTTAACAAGCGCCAGACGTACGTTCCCTCCGATTTTGCGGTATAATAGCAGAAGACGAGGTGAAAAAGCATGAACCAATCAGAAATGTGCCCCAGATTCGAAAAAGCGGTCGACATCCTAAGTAAACGCTGGGTGGCTCTAATCGTCTTTCAGTTATTGAACGGACAGCAGCGATTTAGCGAAATTGAAGCGGCGCTTCCGAATTTAAGCGGAAGAGTCTTGTCAGAACGTCTGAAAGAACTTGAAACAGAAGGTGTCATCAAACGGGATGTTATCCCCGAAACGCCTGTCCGCATTGAGTATTCATTAACGGAAAAAGGCTGCGCATTAGCCCCTATTTTAGAGGAAATTTCCAAGTGGTCTTCAACATGGATTGATCCTTCCTAATAAACTCTTTTCCGCATAAGCGGCTGATCTCTCAAACGGACAGCCGTTTTTATTTTTGCTTTTCTTAAACAGAAAAACAAGCCCTCAGGCGTGCAGGGCTTGTTTTTGTCTGACGCCTTCCAGCGGAATTCGAATCTCCGCCCGGGCTCCTCCAGACTCCTGATTTTCAAGTATTAATTCGCCGTGGTGAAGATGTACGACATGATGGGCGAATGTAAGCCCCATGCCGTGATGCCCCGCCGAATGTCTGCTTTTATCCTCCGTGTAAAAAAGCTGTGTCGCTCTTTTCAGCGCTTCCGGCGAGAACCCGCTTCCGCTGTCGGATACGGCAAGATGGAGGGCGGAATCGGTGCACAGGACGTCCACACGGATTTCCCCTCCTTCCGGCGTATAGTCGACGGCATTTGCCGCGATATTCATGACCGCCCTGTGGAGCAGCTCATGATCGATCGGCGCTTCTTTTCTGTCAATTCCCCGTTCGCTGAGGACGAGATCAATCTGCTTCGGCCCCGCAAGCGCCGCCGCGTCACGATATATGTTTTGAATCCACTCTTTGAGATCGGTATATTCCACATGAACGGCAACTGCCTCCTCCGCTTTAGAAAGCTGAATCAGCTGTCCGACATAATGCTCGATTTTGTTTCCGGCATCCAGAATATACTGCGCATATTCCGCCTGCTCCTCATCAGGCTTTGTTAACTGAAGCAGCTCGGCATTTCCTTTAATAATCGTTGCCGGAATTTTAATATCATGCGCAAGCGCGCCGATTTGTTCTTTCTTTATCCGCTCCGCCTCCCACTGCGCTGCCAAAGATGCCTGAAGCGCGTCTTTCATTTTCAGCAGAGAGTCAATGACATCGTCAAATTCTTTTATACGCGACCTTTTTGGATTGATATTTAAATTCTGTTTTTGAATGCTTGCCGTAATGGAGCTGAGTGTGCTGAAATGCCGTCTCAGCTGATTGGCGAAACGCGTCGTCACGATAAAAACGGTCAAAAGAAGCAAAGTGATCAGAATCGTAAGACCCGTCCATTCATAATTCGGCAGATAGCGCCTTAACAGCGGCGACTGAAATTCCGACCTGAGTGAATATTGGAGAACGCCGTATTCATCTTTCCGATTTATCACCATGAATCCTTTTTGAGCATAATTAAAATACGGCTGATGCTGAATCTTTTTTCTCGCGTTGGCCGCATCTTGTTCCGTCATCGTTCCTTTTGTCATCCGCTTTGTTTTTTTATCAAAAACGGCGTATGTCATACCTGCGGGGATCATGTCTTCTGTTATCTTTTCCGCTGATTTCAGGCGGGGTTTGATCTGTTCCGCCTCATGCTCGCTGTAGTTTGCGGGCAGGATCGCTCCGGCATTCATAGCAATGGCATTTAAGGCGACACATAATGCCGCCACCCCCATCGTGCTCAGACACAGTGTGATCGTAAATTTGACAAGCTCTTTGCGGATGCTGGATTTTCCTTTTGCTATTCCCATTTGTATCCGACACCCCACACCGTTTTGATCGGATCAGCCCCGTGTTCTTTACATTTTTTCCGGATGGTTCTGATAAACTCCGTAATGGTTGAATAGAGCGCATCGCCGTCCAAGCCGTACACTTCCTCGTAAATCTGCTCCCGTGAGAATGTTCTGTTTTTATGCTGTGCCAGACATTCAACGATTTTATATTCGTTTTTCGTAAGAGGCAGTTTCCGGTCATCAATCCATACTTCTTTATTGTCAAAATCAAACATGAAGCCTGATATCAGCCGTTTCGTCTGATGCTTTTCCCGCCGTTCCCTTCTGACATGCGCGTTTACCCTTGCCATCAATTCCTGTACGCCGAACGGCTTTGTGATGTAATCATCAGCGCCTGTCATGAGGCCTTTCACAATGGATTCTTCGTCAGACTTTGCCGTTAAAAACAGGATCGGGCTGTCCACCAGCGGCCGAATCCGCCGGCAGAGTTCAATCCCGTCCGTTCCGGGCATCATGACATCAAGAAGAATCAAATCATAGCCTTGAAAAAAATCCAATGACTGATCCTCCGCTTTTTCCAGAATCGTTACTGTATGCTGATCACGCTGTAAAATGTTTCTGATCAGAACGAGAATATCTTTTTCATCATCAATTGCTAAAATGTTTGCCACCGGCCGAATCGCTCCTTGCCTTTATTCATATGAACGCCGCCCTTCCCATTTTCTGCACCAATAGAGGCCGGCCAGACATAATATCACTATAGAAAAATATAACATTATTTCTCCGAATCTCATATCGTATCTTACATAAGGGAGGAACTCTTTTTTGACTTTGTCAAAATGCAGCAGTCCTGCAAGGCCCGAAAGCCGCACGCTCCATGCCCACGGGAAAAAACGCCAGATGGTATCGCCAAGTCCCGTATTCATGAGCGCCGCCATTAATAAACCCGCTCCCCCTAAAAGCCCGGACGGTCCCATGCCGTACTTTATGCCGACAAAAAAAGACATCATATAAAGCGGTATACTGCCGGCAATCAGCCACGCCCCTCCTTTTAAAAAGAGAAGATACGGGAGATCATTGATGTGAAGAACAAATTTCATCCCCGCCAAATAAAGACAGACGGCGAGACCTGCCGATAACACATTCAATAGAAGCAGCAGAAGCAGCTTGCCCGCAAAACTGATGATTTTAGAATGCGGAACCGCCAGCATCATCTGAAAATGGCCCGCCTGTTCCTCAATCGAGGCAGACATGCCGCAGACAATACTGATGATGAAAGGGTATAAAACGGCAATCGCGCTGAAAAACACACTGTACAGCATATAAGGCTCCTGAACCCTTCCATACATATACAACAGGAAAAATCCCGCGCATAAAACCGGCGCCGCAGCATGCATCCATATGAGCGGCGTACGCTTCATTTTTAATACATCGGCCCACATATATCGTAAAAGCACGGTCATGACCGGTTTCCCCCTTTTGAAAAAGACACGGCGGAAACAAAACTTATTGCGATAAAAGAAAGAATAGAAAGAATAATAGCCGGAATGATCACGTTTCCGTTTAATAAGCCGCTGTTTGCGGGAAGCGGAATTCCGTTCGGATGGATCCCGAGAATCGGTGACATCAGCCGGACTGACCAGCTCCATGGACTCAGCCACCACAATGAGCCTGACGCCGGCACAATGCCTAAAACAAAGGCGGCGATCATATTCACGAGAATGACTGCCGTAAACCCGAACTGTCTGGCAATCCATAAGCAGAACGGAATTTCCCAAAGCGTAGACAGCCACAAAAGGGAACTTGCTTCAATACCTTTCAGCTGAACCGCAGCAATTGCCGGAAACACAAGGCCAAGCAAAAACATGATGACTAAAAAGACGATTTGCGACAGGAGTGAATACAGCGCGATCAAGCTTATTTTTGAGAACCATATGCTCTTCAAGTCAGCCGGCAGTGAGTACACCGCACGGTCATTCGCTGATTTTTTCTCTTTTTTAACAGATAAACCGCACATTAGAGCAATCATGAGCGGCATGAAAATAACCGCCCACCAATTGAACGTGCCCGTCATAAAATAAGCCGTATTCAGCAGAAAAGAAAAAGCCGTGTTTAGAAGCGGAATCAGAATGATCAGCTTTCTGATAAATGTTCTTTTAGATGTAAGGTGTTCCGCCTGCATGTACTGAATCATTTCCCAGTCCCCGCTTTCTCCCGTGTCGATTTGACAACCTCCAGAAACAGCCGCTCCAGATCGTCTTCCCGGCTGATTTCTCCCTGATATCCTAAAACGCCGTCACTGATGATTCCGATATGGTCTGCGATCTGCTCGACTTCTGATAACAGGTGGCTTGATAAAATAACCGTTATTCCCTGTCCGGGCAGGGAGCGGATAAATTCCCGCAAATCCTGAATTCCCATCGGGTCCAATCCGTTTGTCGGCTCATCAAGAATTAAAAGCGACGGACGGTTTAATAATGCTAACGCAATGCCGAGACGCTGTTTCATCCCCATGGAAAATTGTCCGGCACGCTTTTTTCCGGTTCCCGTTAATCCCGTGATTTCCAACACTTCCGCAATCCTTGAATCAGGCAGTCCGAGCATCACGCAGCGGACTTTCAGATTTTCAGCAGCTGTCAGGTTGCTGTAAAGCGGCGGCGCTTCAATCAGGGAACCGATGCTTTTCAAATCTTCGCGCTTCCATGTATGTCCGTCGAACAGAACTTCGCCGGATGTTTGCTGCAGCATGCCGGTCAATATTTTAAGTGTCGTTGATTTTCCCGCGCCGTTCGGACCGAGCAGGCCGTAAATACTGTTTCGCTTAACCGATAGAGACACATCAGCCACTGCCTGTTGTCTGCCGAATGATTTTTGCAGCTGTCTCGTTTCTAAGATGTTGCTCATATGATTACCCCTCTGCTTTGTTATTTGATAAGTAAGACTTTACAGCGCAGTTATCAAAATTTAATCAAGAAATCAAAAAAAAAGCATCCTTCACGCGGAAGAATGCTTTTTTTCATGAGGCTGAGCGTACGATCAGCTTTCTTTTTTGTTTTTTCACCGGGCTGAGGGCTCGTTCCAGCCACGCCATCAGCAGGTCTGCGGCTACCGCCATCAGCGCGGTCGGGATGGCGCCCGCCAAAATAATGGCGGTTCCGTTTGTCGCGTTCGACCCTCTGACGATCATATCGCCGAGGCCGCCCGCCCCGACGAAGGTGCCGATCGCCGTGATGCCGATGGCAATGACGAGCGCCGTTCGGAGACCCGCCATAATGACGGAAAGCGCAAGCGGCAGCTCCACCATACGAAGGATTTGGTATTTCGTCATGCCCATCGCTTTTCCCGACTCGAGATAAGCGTGCTCGATATTGATAATGCCCGTGTGCGTATTTCTGAGAATCGGCAGCAGTGAATACAAAAACAAAGCCGTGATGACCGTATTGGCGCCGAGTCCCATGACGAGCATCAGGACGGCGAGCATCGCAAGCGCCGGAACGGTTTGAATCACGTTCGCCACAGCAAACACCCAGCCGGCGAGACGCCCGTGCCTTGCTGTCACAATTCCGGCCGGAATGGCGAGAATGGCGGCGAAAACGACGCCGTACGCCGACATGAGAAAGTGCCGCCAGCACTCATACAGAACATAACTGCCGTTTTGAGCATAATACGTAAACAGCTCCTTCATCGTGTCCATCCGCACATCTCCTTTCCGTTATTCAAAGTAATGATGTTTTTCTAAATATTCCTTGGCCACGACGGACGGCTCTTTTAATCGGCCGTCAACTTCGTAATTCATTTTCTGCATCATCTTTGTATCAATCGCGCCGATCATTTTATTGATCACGCCCTCCAGTTCGGGATGCTCTTTTAATACTTGATCCGGAACGACGGGTGAACAGTCATACGGAGGAAAGAACCGCTTATCATCCTTCAGCGTTTTCAGTCCGTAAGCGATGATTCTTCCGTCGGTGGAATAAGCGAGCGCGATATCCATTTTCCTGCTTTTCAGCGCGTCGTAAACGAGGCCGATCTGCATCGGGTACGTGCCTTCAAATGACATTCCGTATGTGTTCATAAAATCCTTATATCCGTTGCCTCTCAGCTTCATCCAGTAGTTATCTACGCCGAATTTCAGATGAGACGCTTCTTTTTTGACATCGGATACCGATTCTAAATGGTACTTGCGGGCAAGCTGTCCGGAAACGGTAAAGACGTATGTATTATCAAAGCCGTAAGAATCAAACCATTTCATGTCATATCTGTTTTGAAATTCACGCTGAACGAGCCGCAGCGCTTTGTCCGGGTCTTTTTCCGGCTCCATGCGAAGCGTCCCGGTCAGCGCGTCACCTGTATAGCGCGTAGCGGCGATATCAATATCACCGTTGATCAAGGATTGCTGCTGTACGGCGTTGGAACCGAGATTTTTAATAACGGATGTTTTCAACCCGCTGTGATGTTCGATCATCTGCCCGAGCATGCTCGCGATAATTTCTGACTCGGTCATGCTTTGCGCGCCGATTTTAATGGTATCCTCCGATGCGGCGCTCAACCCCGGGAGCGAGCATCCGCCAAGGAGCAGCATGCCGATACAGGCCATTGCGAGCAGCCGTTTTTTGCATCTATTCCCCATGAGAGACCTCCTCCTTATGAAGCATCCTTTATGCTCTTCAGCCCGTCAGGCGTGACTTTCCGTTCTGTCATCCCCAGCATATAATCGACAGCGGCCGCCAGCATTGTGACCGGAACAGCGCCTGCGATAATATACTCCGGCTGATAAAGGTTCAAGCCGATAAAAATGTAATCTCCCAGCCCGCCTCCGCCGATAAAGGAGGCGAGCGTCGCCCAGCCGATTAAATAAATCGAAGACGTCCTGATGCCCGCCATGATGACCGGAGCGGCAAGCGGGAGCTCTACAAGCCTGATCTGCTCCCATGCCGTCATGCCGATTCCTTTTCCCGATTCCAGAAGATGCCGATTGACGCCGAGAATCCCCGTATACGTGTTTCTGAGAATCGGCAGCATGGAATAGAAAAACAGCGCCGCAACGGCCGGGACCTTTCCTACGCCTAAAAGCGGAATAAAAAACGCAAGAATGGCAAGACTCGGCAAGGTTTGAATGATGTTGACGATGCCGATGACGGCGCCGGCTCCTCTTTTCATCCTCGTCAGCAGGACGCCGAGCGGAACGGCGGCGAGAATGCCCGCCATGACGGCGATTAATGAGATGTACAGATGCTCCCATGTTTTATAAAGCATCTCTCCTCCATTTGCCTGTAAAAATTGCACGGTCTGATTCATATCAATTGAAGCCTCCTCATGACATCACCGCGAGCTGATTCTCTTCTCCCCAGATGGAGTCATAGACGATGTCAACGAGGCTTGCCCTTGTCACGATTCCCGTTAAACGGCCGGCTTCATCAATGACCGGCACAAATTTCATGCCTCTTTTTAAAATTTTATGGACGGCGTCGCGAAGCAGAGTGCCGCTTCTGACCGTGTACAGATCCCGTTCAAGCACTTCCGCGACGGTTACCGCCTGTCTTCGTTTGCGGTCAATCATCTCCACATCGACATAACCTTGGAGAACGTTCTTTTCATCAATGACGAGCAGCGAATCCACCCGCTCGGCACGCATCAGCTGAATGGCGGCTGATAGTGTTTTCTCAGGTGTTACCGTCACGGGATCGGGATTCATGATCTGCTCCACCCGTTCAATATCAGGGCTGGATGATTGGATCAGCCGTTCCTTGCCGATAAACTCCTCAACAAATTCATTCGCCGGAAATCTGAGAATCTCATCAGGCGTTCCGGCCTGGACGATTTCTCCCGCTTTCAGAATGACGATTCTGTCCGCAAGCTTGATGGCTTCGTCCATATCATGGGTAACAAATACGATGGTTTTATGTAAGGTTTTTTGCAGTTTTTTAAATTCTTCCTGAAGGGAATCTCTCGTAATCGGGTCAAGCGCCCCGAACGGTTCATCCATTAAGATGAGCGGCGGCTCTGCGGCAAGTGCCCGTAATACACCTATTCGCTGCTGCTGTCCTCCGCTCAGTTCATGAGGGTAACGGTCTAAATATTCAGGCCCCATATCAACGAGCTTTAAAAGCTCCCGCGCCCGTTCCTTCCGTTTTTCGGCAGGATGCTTTAAAAGCTTCGGAACGAGGGTAATGTTCTGCTGAATGGTCATATGCGGAAACAGCCCGATCTGCTGGATGACATAGCCGATGCTTCTTCTGAGTTCCACCGGGTCTTGTTCCATAATGTTTCGGCCCTCTATCAGGATTCTGCCTTCTGTGGGTTCAATTAAGCGGTTGATCATTTTCATCGTCGTCGTTTTGCCGCAGCCGCTCGGTCCGATAAAACAAATAAATTCACCTTTGGCGATATTCAGGTTGATGCTGTTGACGGCTTTTTTCCCGCCTTTATACATTTTCGAGACATTTTCTAATGTCAGCAAACACTCACACCTCCATGATTAAGTTTATTCAATTCGTTAAATTCAAATTTAACTTTTCAGACAATTGAACGTTTCCCATTATAAATTAAACTTTGTAAATTAAAAAGTTTACAATTTGTCCATATTATATATAAAGGTTGTGTAAGCACTGATTAACCCGTATTGACCGGCAAAGTTCTTCTTATTGCTCCGGATTACTGCCAAATTCTCTCGGAAGAGCATTTCCGCCGGTTTAAAAATGTGGTATATTGACATCGGAATTGCTGACTGAAAGGATTGAAACTGTTGGAGAAAGATCCGTTACACGTAATCGAACAAGCTGAAGATCATTTGATAGAACGAATCGCTGAAAATATGCATACATTCGGAATGCCCGCGACGGTGGGGCGCATTTTAGGCATTATTTATATGAACCGCAAGCCGATGACCTTAACTGAATTATCAGAAGCGACCGGCATGAGCAAGACGAGAATGAGTCAGGCGGTCCGTGAAATGCTTGACGTCAATCTGGCGGAAAAAGTGTTTGAAAAAGGCGTCCGCAAAGATTTATACGACGTCGAGCAGGATTATTACCAAACCTTTATTACGCTGTTTACGGCCACATGGAGCAAGGTCGTCAGTAAAAATAAAATGATGCATAAAAAGCTGAACCGCGAACTGACAGCCGTCCTTGAAAACGGCGTGCCGGAAGAAGCTGAGGAAAAAATCAACGAACTGCTAAAAGAATTAAAGGATTGGCTTGATTACTACAACTGGATCAGCCGCCTGATCGAGTTTTTTGAAAGCGAAGAAATTTTCAAGCATGTTCCGAAGCCATAAGAAAAAAAACGCCCTGACCCGCAAGGCGTTTTTTTCATGCCGCATTCGGCGCTTTGGTTCGTTTTTTCTTTCTCACCGGACTCAGCGCCCGCTCCAGCCACGCCATCACAAGATCTGCGATAACGGCCATCAGCGCTGTCGGAATGGCGCCGGCCAAAATAATCGCGGTTCCGTTCGTGGCGTTTGAGCCCCTGACAATAATGTCACCGAGTCCGCCCGCGCCGACAAACGTACCGATTGCCGTAATGCCGATCGCGATGACAAGCGCCGTCCGCAGCCCCGCCATGATGACGGAAAGCGCAAGCGGCAGCTCCACCATGCGGAGCACCTGAAATTTGGTCATGCCCATCGCTTTTCCCGATTCAAGATAAGCGTGTTCAATGCTGGCGATTCCCGTGTACGTATTCCGGATGATCGGAAGAAGCGAATATAAAAACAGCGACAAAATCACCGTATTGGCGCCGAGCCCCATGACGAGCATCAGCACCGCAAGCATCGCAAGCGCCGGCACGGTCTGAATCACGTTTGTCACCGCGAATACCCAGCCGCTTAATGTTCTGTACCTTGCAATGAAGATGCCGAGCGGAACCCCGACGATCGCCGCAAATAAAACGCCGTATACCGACATGAGAAAATGGCGGTAAAACTCCTGAAGCGCATAGGCGCCGTTTTGAGAATAATAAGTGCCGAGCTGCTGCAGCACTTCCATTTGCCCCACCTCATTTCTTATTCAAAATAATGATGTTTCTCCAAAAATTCTTTAGCGACGACGGACGGTTCTTTCAGCTTGCCGTCCACCTCGTAATTCAATTCCTGCATCGTTTCCGTATCGATTTTGCCGATCAGTTTATTCACAATGCCCTTCAGTTCAGGATGCTGCTTCAGCACGCTGTCGGGAATGACCGGCGAACAGTCATACGGCGGGAAAAACTGCTTGTCGTCTTTTAAAATTTTCAGATCGTACGCTTTAATCCGTCCGTCCGTTGAATAGGCGAGGACGGCATCCATTTTCCCGTTTTTCACGGCATCGTATACAAGTCCGATCTGCATCGGATAGGTTGTGCCGAATTCAAAGCCGTACGTGTCGGTAAAGCCTTTATAGCCGTCGCCTTTTCTTTTCAGCCACGCATTGTCTACACCGAGCTTAAATTGATCCGCATGCTTCTTAATATCGGACACTTTGTCTAAATGGTCTTTTTCCGCAAGTTCTTTCGTGACGGTAAAAGCGTATGTGTTCTCAAATCCGTAAGAATCAAACCATTTGTAATGGAAGCGTTTCTCAAATTCCTTCTGGACGATGGATAATGCTTTTTTCGGGTCTTTTTCCGCTTCCATGCCGAGGGTGCTCGTTAAATCCGTTCCCGAGTAGCGCGTCGCGGCGATATCGATTTCACCGCCGAGCATCGCCTGCTGCTGGACATAGTTCGATCCGAGGTTTTTAATTAATGCCGTATTCAAGTCTGTACTGTGTTCAATCATCTGTGCGATCATATTGGCGATAATTTCTGATTCCGTCATGCTTTGCGCCCCGATTTTGATCGTATCATCGGAAGCCCCGCTCAGGCCGGGAAGGGAACAGCCGCCTAGAAGCAGAGCAGCTGACAGCGCCAGTGCGCACATCCATCTCTTTTGGTTTTTTTTCAAAACAGCCAACTCCTTATGATACTTCCTTCAGTCCTTTCAGCCCTTTCGGCGTCACCTTCCGTTCCGTCGCCGCTAGCAGATAATCAATGATAATGGCTAAAATGGTGACCGGCACGGCGCCGCCGATAATATATTCAGGCTGATAGAGATTCAGGCCGATAAAAATATAGTCTCCGAGCCCGCCGCCCCCGATAAAGGAAGCAAGCGTCGCCCATCCGATCAGATAAATGGTGGATGTACGGATGCCCGCCATGATCACCGGAACCGCAAGCGGCAGTTCCACAAGCCTGATCTGCTCCCAGACCGTCATCCCGATGCCTTTTCCCGATTCCAGCAGATTTTTGTTTACGCCTTGAATGCCGGTATACGTGTTCCGGAGAATCGGCAGCACCGAATAGAAAAACAGCGCGACGATCGCGGGCACCTTTCCCACGCCTAACAGCGGGATAAAAAACGCCAGTATCGCGAGACTCGGCAAGGTCTGCACAATGTTGACGGCGCCGATGACGGCGCCTGCGCCCTTTTTCATTCTCGTCAGCGCCACTCCGAGCGGAACGGCGACGACAATGCCTAATATGACGGCGATGATCGAAATGTATAAATGCTCCCACGTTTTATATAACAGTTCTCCGCCGTTCGTCTGCAAAAACTTGATCATTTCATTCATTGTAAGCGTTCCTCCCCTTGTCAGCCTGTCACCAGCTGGTCTTCCTCGCCCCAGATTGAATCGTAAACGATGTCGACAAGGCTCGCTCGCGTGACAATCCCGACTAAATGCCTTTGTTCATCAACGACGGGTACATATTTCATTCCGCGCTTTAAAATTTTGCGTACGGTATCGCGCAGCAGTGTCCCCTGCTCGACCGTATACAGATCAGAGCGGAGCACGTCGCCGACGAGGCTCGCTTTTTTCCGGTTCTGATCAATGATTTCGACATCAACATATCCTTGCAGCACATTCAGGTCATCAACGACAAGCAGGGAATCGACACGGTGTTCCCGCATCACCTGTATCGCCTGCGAAAGCGTTTTGTCCGCCGTAACGGTGACAGGCTTTTTGTTCATCATCTGCTCGACGCGTTCAATATCCGGTCTTGATTGCAATAACCGTTCTTTGCCGATAAATTCTTCGACAAACTCATTAGCCGGATTCCGGAGAATGTCATCAGGAGTACCGGCCTGAACGATCTCTCCCGCTTTTAAAATGACGATCCGGTCAGCCAGCTTAATAGCTTCATCCATATCGTGGGTTACAAACACAATCGTTTTATTCAATGTTCTTTGCAGTTTTTTGAATTCTTCTTGAAGGGAATCCCGCGTAATCGGATCAAGCGCTCCGAACGGTTCATCCATAAGAATAAGAGGCGGTTCCGCTGCAAGGGCGCGCAGCACGCCGATTCTCTGCTGCTGTCCCCCGCTCAGCTCGTGAGGATAGCGGTCTAAATATTCCGGGCCCATATCGACGAGCTTCAAAAGCTCCCGCGCCCGTTCCTTCCGCTTTTGTTCCGGCCATTTCAGCAGCTTCGGCACGAGGGAAATGTTCTGCTGAATGGTCATATGAGGGAAAAGTCCGATCTGCTGAATGACGTAGCCAATTTTCCGTCTCAGCTCCACCGGGTCCTGCTCCATGATATTTTCGCCATCGATAAAGATCTTTCCGGATGACGGCTCAATCAGTCTGTTAATCATTTTCATCGTCGTCGTTTTGCCGCAGCCGCTCGGTCCGATAAAACAAATAAACTCGCCTTTTTCGATATTTAAATCAATGCTGTTGACAGCTTTTTTTCCGCCTTTATAGACTTTCGATACATTTTCTAATCTCAGCAATCCGTGCACCTCCGAAGGGTTCCGTTATTTTTCTGAAAAGTATAATCTTTATTATAAGATGAAATTTGTAAAATAAAAAGTTTACAATGTGTTGAAATTATATACAATATACGTGTTTTTTCATGTTATCCCGCTGACAATGCGGATGTTCTTACAATCGCTCCAGATAGCTCGCATATCCTGCCGCATCATCTTTTTCATCAACTGTAAAAAATATGATATATTGTCAGCATGAAAAGCCAGTGAAGGGATGATCAGCCGTGGAAAAAAACGCTCTTGATATCATCGGGCATGCTGAAGAGCATCTCATTGAGAGAATCGCCGAGAATATGCATACATTCGGAATGCCGGCCACACTGGGACGTGTGCTCGGTATTATTTATATGAACCGCAAGCCGATGACGTTAAATGAGCTGTCAGAGGCAACCGGGATGAGCAAAACGAGGATGAGCCAGGTGGTCCGCGAAATGACTGACGCCAATCTGGCTGAAAAAGTGTTTGAAAAGGGCGTTCGCAAAGACCTTTACGACGTGGAGCGTGATTATTACCAGACGTTCATCTCCCTGTTTACGGCAAATTGGACAAAGGCGGTCAGCAAAAACAAAATGCTCTATAAAAAGCTGAACCGCGAGCTGACTGAGCTTCTGGAATCGGAAAATCTCAGTCCCGATATTAAAGAAAAAGCCCGTCAGCTTTTGGATGAACTGACGGATTGGCTCCATTATTATGACTGGCTGAGCCGTTTGATAGAATTTTTTGAGAGTGAAGAAGTGTTTCAGCATGTGCCGAAAATAGAAAAAAGCAGAACCCGAAGATAACCGGGCGCTGCTTTTTTAAGTCAGGAAACCAATATCGGGAACATGCCTTTCAGACCGGCGCCGATCATGCCGATCGCCACCACCGCCAAAATCAGCCCCATCAGTCGGGTAATGACGTTCATTTCGGTTTTCCCGAGCTTATTGCTGATGAAAGATGAATAGTGAAAGAAGATGAACGTCATCGCGATGACGGCCGCAATGCCGATCAGCACGCTGATGTAATGGAAGATGCCGCCATGGCCGGCCGACAGACTCATCACCGTCGCGATCGTACCGGGTCCGGCGATAATCGGAATCGACAAAGGCGTCACGGATATATCGGCTTTCTCCTTGCTTTCCCCTTTCTCTTCATGATGAAGGGACTGTACATGAGATTTCTTCGCGTTCAGAAGATTATAAGCGATGCCGAAAATAAAAATGCCGCCCGCGATACGTAAGGCATGAATGTTAATCTCAAACAGTTTAAAGATCAGATGGCCGAAGATTAAAAAAGCCGCCAAGATGATAAACGACAGCACGGAAGCCTTGCGCGCGATCGCTGTCCGTTCTTTCTCCGAGTACCCTTCCGTCAGTGAAAGAAAAATCGGCACGTTTCCGATGGGATTGGAGACTGCAAACAGTGAAATGAAGACATGAATGATGAATGAAAACATGCGTACCTCCTTATGACTTGCCGTTATTGAGTTATGTTTTGTTCTCCGCTGTTTCTTATGCATGGTTTTTACCCCGGGGTCTGCTTTTTATAACCTCAGCCGGACGATCCGGAAACAGAAAAAACCGTCCTTGTAAGGACGGTTTTTTCTGTTTGTTATCTCCATAAGCCTTTTCCGAATTTCAACAGCCGATAAAGCATTTTCAATTTTTTCAGCATGCGTTAATTTCCTTTTTTACTCTGAATCAATGCGCCGAGAGACATGATATCCATCAGCTTCATTAAAATTCTACCATAATGGGTACTTTTTCTCTATTATCAATTCATAGAGAAAGTGATTTGTATATCTTTAGAAAACTCCGTTACATCCGCCCTATTTTCTTTTATAATGTAAATATTGAACAAAATACCTACATTACTTGTAAAAGGAGTTTTAGAATGTATTGTTCTCAATGCGGCCATCAAACTGATGGCGGAAAGTTTTGTGAAAAGTGCGGGGCGCCCCAGCCCGGGCAGGGAGGCGCAGGCCAAACGCAAGGCCAGGCCGCTCAGGCCGGCGCCGCGGCTAAGCAGGCTTCAAAGCAATTTGCCTTATTCGTGCTTGATGTGTTAAAGAGACCGTATCAAACATGTAAAACGACAGGCGGCGAACAGCTTGTCAGCAGCATCATCAACATGGTGCTTTTCTGCCTGGTGACGCCGATTATGTTTTATATTCTCTTATCAGACGGCTTTCGTGACGTCAGTTTTACCGCGGTTGTGATCAAACCGGCGCTTACCTTTGCATTATGCGTTTTTTGCCTGTATCTCTTGATTTTTATCGCTTTAAAGGCCGGCGGCGCGCAGGTGTCATTTAAAGATTCGCTGTCCAGATTCGGGGCCTTTTTGATTCCGTTTATAGCTATTTTGCTTCTTGCCCTCATTTTTATGCTGCTTCATACAACCGTTTGCTTTACCATTCTGGCTGTCGGTCTTTTAGGAGCGGCGTTTGCCGTGCCTCCGCTCATGCTGGCGAGCTATCAGCATCAGCTCACTACTAAGGCGGATATCATTTATTCTGTTATCGTCATCTATTTGATCATTTGTGTAACGTTTCAATTCACGATCAAGCATTATATAAAAGAACTCATGAATTATTTCTTCTTTTAAAAACGGAAACCCCCGCCGCCTGATTGGCGCGGGGGTTTTTTTATTGAATGGATGTTAAATAAATTCTTCCGTCTTTAACAACGCCGCCATACGTCCAATTGTATGTTCTGAGCTTCGGGCTGCCGCCGGCTTTCGTAATATAAAACTCCTCGTACGTATGAATCGTCAGATGAGAGCCTTTCTGTGAAAAGCTTTTGACATTCACTTCATTAAATACTTCGGTCGTTCCCTCGCTGTGCAGTTTTTTGACCAGTTTCTGCTGATCTGCATACAAAGGGCTCCCCTCTTCTAAATTGCCCGCCATGATGGCAAAATTGTTAAGGCTGACGGCGCTTGATTGATTTGTCAGGTAATCAGTCATAAACGTTGTGACTTGCTCGTTTGTCACGCTGCCTGAAGCTGTGTTTCCTTTGGAAGATGCCCATGCTGATGTATAGGTTTTCGGCTGGCCGTTTTTTATTTTTTTTACATTTGTCCCAGAAGAATCTGAGGCAGGGTCAGCTTTTTCGAAAACCCATTTTTTATGTTTTGTATCATATGAGAGTACATAATGAAAGCTCGGCTCAGCCTCTTCCATATCAGGCTTCGTATTCCCGTCGAAATAAGCAGACTCATGAAGCTCTTTACCCGTAACAGTTACTTGCCAGCGGCCGTTCTCTTGAGAAATCGCAAATGAATCCAGATCAAAGCTTGTCTCTTTATACTGATCCTTCAAAAAGGTGCCGGAACTCTTCATGCCGGATACCACTTCTTTCGTCTGCTCTTTCCAGGCGGAACCAGCCTCGGTCATCTGATCGGTATTTCCGTCTGCCATCGCTTTTGTATACTGCTTCGTTGTTTTGACAATCGTGTCCATGATTGTTTGTTGTGTATCTTGATCCGGGATAAGCGTTAAGTCCACATCAGTACTGTTGATCGGAACATCGGCAGTTTTCATTTTCCCCCAAGGAAAATCAGCCTCCACGGCGGCTGTCATGGAACCGTCAGTTAAGAGCGGACCGTATGTAACGGATGTAAACGGATCTTTATGGACGGACTTGCCGTTTATCAGCAGATCGCCTTTCGCGCTTTTGAAGCTCTCTGCCGGAGTGAATGTCACATCCTCGGCATCTAACGGCAGGTCAAACTCAACATTCCGGCTGCCGGCCGCCTCTGCCTCTTGCTTTTTGACAACGTCAACCGTCTCATTTTTAAGCTTGGCTTCCGCCGTGTAGACACCGGGTGCATACGGGCCGAAGATTTGGGTTTCATCGGCTTTTTTGACCGTACCTGTTTTCTCGCTGTTGATATAAAGATCGGCGCCTTTATAATTGCTGGTGACGCGGAAATAAACCGGATCGACTTTCAGTTCGTAATGGTCAAACAAAAGAAGGGTTTTTCCCTCTTTTTTGACGTATACCGCATCTTTTTCTGATGAATTGCCGCGAAGCGATGCCAGCAGTTCATCGTGTTTCTTTGCGTATGCAAGGAGCGGTTTGACATTGGTCTCATTCAGCTTCAGTTTTTTGTCTGAAGGAGTGAGCAGGGCTGCGAGCTTTTTCGTGTCCCCGTCATGAACCGCCTGTTCGAATTGATCTGTGAGCCTTTTTTCAGATGTCAGCCAGGCTCCGGTTTTATATGCGGCAATCAATAAAATCAGCGCTGCGGCAATGCCGCCCCATATGAAGAGCGTTTTTTTAGGGATCGGCTTTCTCATTTGTGAAGCAGGTTCAGCCGTTCTTACAGCCGCCTGCCGCTCCAGCCGGCTTCCTTTCCCGATCGGTTTTCCGCATTCTTTACAGAAATGCGCCTCTTCGTTGTTCTGCTGGCCGCAATACTTACAAAAAAACATGACTTTCCTCCTATTCAATCTGCAAAACTTGTATAACTTTTCCTATGTTTCATATTTTATAATAAAGTAGAATGATTTTGGAGTTATTTTGAAAAAATAGCTGTCGATCATAACAGAGGAGGAGAAACAGACATGCAAAAACTGAGTATCCGAAAAGCCGCGGAGCCGGATGAAGCGCTGTATGAACTATTGCTGCTGGCCGATCCGTCGAGGGAGATTGTCGATGATTATCTTGTAAGAGGAGAATGCTATACGGCTTGGACGTCAGACGAGCTTGCAGGGGTTTACGTTTTATTGCAAACAAGGCCTAAAACGATAGAAATCGTAAACATCGCGGTAAAAGAATCGCTGCAGAACAGGGGATTCGGAAAACAGCTGGTGCAAGATGCCATTGAAAAAGCGAGACAATCGGGAGCTGACACGATTGAAATCGGCACCGGAAATTCCAGTATTCATCAGCTGTCACTCTATCAAAAATGCGGATTCCGCATTCAGGCTGTCGACCATGATTTTTTTATCAGGCATTATGATGAAGACATTTTTGAAAACGGCATTCAATGCCGGGATATGATAAGGCTTTATTTGGATTTATGATAAAAAGGGCGCCGGCTGACATCGGCGCCCCTTCGTTTACCATTCAGACGGATTGATCCGCTTGTTTCTCTGTATTTCTTTGACTCCCTTGTCTGACTGAAAAAATAGCAAAAACGATCGTAAGGGTCAGTCCGACCGCCGCAAAAATATAATCCGCATTCATCAACAGCAGAAGCCCTGTGTAGACAGCGGCCGACAGCGGTTCACCCATTTTGACAATGGAAAAAATCAGTGCAAAGACCCTTCCGAAATATGCAGCCGGAACCGTCTTTTGGAAATACAGCACCGTTTGCACATCAATATACGAGATGATGATGCCAAGCACCAGGAAAATGATGCACTCAAACCCATGAAGGGGAAAAAACAGGAGCATAATGAGCAGTCCCGCTGCCGTTAACGTCCGCGGGTACAGCCGGTTCAAGCGTTTTGTATTCCATTTGAAAAATACGGCCAGATTGCCCAAAAGCATCCCCGCCTGAAACATTGAATACATGACGGCAAACCATACAGAATAGTTCTGCTGAAAACGCTCCACAGCAAGAATCGGCCCCATTACTGAAATAAGGCCGGCAATGACGAGATTTACGACGAAAAAGTATCCGACCGATGTCAGCCATGCCGCATTTCCTTTCAGCATTCTGTAACCGGCTTTTACATCTTCAGTTCCGTTGCTTTTTTCATCGGGCTGTTCTGAAATACGAATGAACGCGATAAATGCCGCAGAGATCAAAAAAGCAGTGCCGTTTATGGCAAACAGCAGCCCGAACGGAATAGCCGCAATCATGATCCCGCTGATCAATTTTCCGACGATGAGTCCGATCAAGTCACTCGTATTGATCAGAGATGTCGCCTGATCAAGATGCTGTTTGCGGACGAGCAGCGGAATGATCGCGACTTTCGCCGGCGCAAACAGCATCGATTGCAGAGATAGACAAAAGGCGCACACCCCGGCTATCCACACGGTTAATAAATCGTTCGCGCTGAGCACCGCCAAGAGGATCATAATGGCGGCCCGGCCCGTATTGCACAAATACAAGATCGACTTTTTTCGGAATAAATCAATCAGCGGCCCCGCCAGCACGCCAAATGTCAAGGGCACGAGTTCGATAAAAGAAATAACGCCGACAAGAATTTTGCTGCCGGTCAATTCTAACACTAACAGCGGCAGAGCAATGAGCCAGACCCCGTCCGCTGCTGAAGAAAACACCTGTGCACACCAAAGCTTTGCATAGTTCGGTGTTCGATATGTCATATCAGGCCCTTTTTTGATCCTCGTCATCAGAAACACCGCCGAACCATTCCAGCGTTCTCCATGATTCCCGTCTTTCCGTATAATCCTCTTCCATCACCTCAAATACAATGCCGGTATCTTGATTCCGATAAAGCACCTGCAAAGTATCGGCAGCCCGTCTCAGCAGCTCCTCAGCGATCGTCCCTTCACTCGGATGGCGGCCCTCAAAACAGCGGACACCCCCATGCGGGAACGCAAGCTGGCGAAATGAGCTGAAGTGATAATGCTTAATGCTCTCTTTTATCGACAGAAACTGAAAGAAATCGGGATATTTCAGCTGATCATTTCTGAACATAAGCGCGGAAGATAAGTGAGTCTGATAGGTAATCGCCCAATGGCACAGATCCCACGTAATACCGACATGCTTCAGATCCAGCTGCACCAGCTCTGTAAAATCCTCAGGATAAATGAAAATCGGATCAAAATCCTCTCCCAGATTCCCGATGATCGGAAGGTTTTCCACACCGATCCAAATGTCCGTCCCTTTCAGCCGCTCATCAAACTCCGCGAAAAACTCAACGATTTTTTTACGGTTTCCTTCCAGGTCATAGACTTGAAATTCCTCAACCGTCATAAATTGATTCGCATGAACGGTTATGCCTTTGGCGCCGTATTTCACAGCGAGCTCCGCAAAGTGATAAAGCTGTTTTTTGATGTGATCTTCATGCACATAATCGGCATGGTCTGTCGGGAAATGCAGCGTCAATAATGAAGGATCAAGCTGTTTCGCATATTCCAGCGTCTGATTGAATGTTTTGAGATAATCCGCTTCCTCAAAGGAATGGCCGTCAAAAATATTCGCTTCCAGACCGTATCCCGCTTCCACCCATTTCTCATCGATTTGCTTCGGATCAAGTCCGAAAAACGGAATTTGAGCAATCATAGGACAGTCACCATGTTCCTCTCACAAGCATAAACGCTTCCGCAGCCGAAAAACCCGCTTTTGCTCCCCACACACGGGCATTATGTTCGATCGCCTGCAAAGAGCGGGGATGAGGGAAGTCTCTGAGCTCGGAACCGTAACACGCCATCGATTTCAATTTCGTTTCAAGCTCGTCTTCAATATTAACGAAGAAATTGGCATGAAACTGATCCTTCTGACAGTAATTCCATTCCGTCGAAGACAATGTTTCATAGGCAAAAACCCGTTTTACCGTATGACCGGGAAGCGGACGGGTTGCCGTCATGACCGCTCTGAATACGACAGAGTGGTCAATATTAATGTCACCGCCGTACTGGGTATACACAATGTCAGGCTGAAAACGATTGATTTGTTTCTCCGCTTCCTTCACGACATCCAGCAAATCCATTGAATCCATTCTGTTATCAGGAAGGTTCAGCCTGACAAAATCAAGGATGCCCAAAGTGCTGAGCGCCTGCTCCGTTTCTTGATTAGAATGCTCCATAACGGAATCTTCAGGCTTTTCGTAATCCGTTTTTCTTGATGATTTGCCTTCCGCCATAATGACTGCCGACACGCTGTCACCTTGGCGGACATGTTTGGCGAGCGTGCCGCCGACGCCGATAATTTCATCGTCGGGATGCGCTGCAAATACCATTACTTTCATCATATTGCCCTCCTTTAACTAACATTTCAGCTGTATCCGCTCCGCAGTTCATCAGCATATCAAGCATGGAGAGGTGAGGGATATGCTCCCCGAATAATTGAGGATAGCCAAAATGTCGGATCTGCTGATACTCAATGACAATTCCGTTTCTTTCAAAATCGCTTTCTATTAAATAGTCGGAACCCTGACTGCCTGAATAATAACGGTCCGCCCCCAGCTCCTGACAAAGCGCTAAAACAAAATCGCTTTTTTTCTCCTTCCGGCATTCAAGCTCAGAGACATAACAGAGCGGCGTTTCAATTCGGAGCTCTTTTCGGAAAAATTCAATGATGTGCATATTCAAATCATGGAGATATTCCCACTCCCGCTGATAGACATCTTGAAAAAAATGCTGGTATCGCTCAAAATAGGGAGCTTTCGCATAGTTCATCTTAATCGCCATCCAATGTTTTTTCCGCCAATCCTGTGTCTGGTCGATTTTCATATGCCGAAGCTCTATGTCTTTATATTGTTTCATCTGCAAAGGCACTGTCAGCCATCTGGGGCCTTGCGGCGTTTTGATTCTGTTGCGGTTGAGAAATCCTTTTTTCTCAAATTGGGCTGTGTCATGAATGGCAAACATATCCGACTTATACATTTTTTCAAAAAAACCGTACCACGGCAGATAACTGGATTGATGGCCGCTTATTGTTTTCATTCCGGTTTCGTAAAAAGTCGGCATTGTTTTTCTTCAGCTCCCCAATATCGTTTCGGTCTCGCTATTTCTTTACTGTGTGAAAAGCCAAAATCAGCCCATTGAAGCTTGCGGCCAATGGCGAATTGCAGGGCGTCACGCATCAATAAGTAAGAGGCCTGCGCTTTTTTTCCCGCCAGGCTGTTTACATTCTGCCAATAATAGAAATGAGAGCGGTCATAGAGAAAAATACTGCTGCTGATCAGCGTCTCATCCTGATATGCTCCGACCCAAAACATTCGGTCCGCAAACGTGTCAAGCAGCTTTTGGAAAAAGCCCTGGCTCAGCACATAAGCCGCGCCGATTGCCGCCGTATGCTCTTTGTAGAGGTCATAAAACGCGCCAAGTTCTTTTCGCCCGATCAGCCGGGTGACAATATTCTCTTTTTCAGCGTATCTGACTGCCGTCCGGGCTTTTCCGGAAATGCCCGTCCAAAGCTCGTCAAACGTGTCCGGAAGCGAAAGAATCCGCGTTGCCTTTTCCGTCCATCCTTCCCTGATTTCTTCTGTAAAAGAAGTCTGACCGTACGGCAGCAGCATCCGGGATATGTTCCGGCCGAATATGGCCTGGATTTCACTTTGAAGCCATTCAAATGAGATGGGGCGATCTGAAATAACGCCGCCGTATCCGATCATATTGCCGGATAATACGCCCTTCTGTTCAAAAAGCGGAAGATAGATGACTTGTCCTCCGTCCGTTGTCAGTCTGACAGGGTGAAATGACGTGCCGGGAAGCTCTTCCATGAGGATTCCCCAATCATAGCTTTGAAACAATCCCGCCTGATACATGTCAGCGGCCCGATCCCATGCCTGGCGGGTCGTGCATACTGCTGTTTTTTGCATAGTTATCACCACTATTCAGTCTTATTCTGTTGCTCACAATATGATAAAACGGATTCGGCTATATATCTGACTTGCTCCTTTTGAAGAGGAGGTTTAAACGGCAGGGAAAGAACTCTCTTCCAAAGCGGGTCTTCCCCGCCTTCCCCCGCGTATGTTTCATAAATCGGAATACGTCCGAGGGGAAGATAGTTCCAGCATGTTTGGATGCCTCTTTCAGCTAAATAAACGGAACACCCGTACCGCTCTTCATCCCGGGGAAATACAATTGTTAAATAATTCAGATGTTCTCCTTCTTGGGGCTGGATCATTCTTATGCCGTTTGTTTCTTCCGCCTTTGCAAAGATTTCTCCCGCCGTCTCTAAGTTTCGGAGCGAAGCTGTTACAAGCTGATCTATACGTGAAAGCTGATCATCAATAATGGCTTCCCTTGCCGGATGCATACGAAGCACGGGTACAACAGCCGGTTTATCCGGCAGAGCTTCGAGCTTTGTGGCTTTCATGGAAGGCATGGCGCCCGCTTTTCTAAACATATATGAAATAGGATGATGCCGTTTCCGTTTCATTACAGCTTGGATTCTTTGATTTCTGATATAGATTCGATAGTCAGCTGCCACTTGGCTGCGCTGTTCCATCGGGAGATTTGCTTTTTGCCGAAGCCATTCTTTCGGCGCGATTAACGCGCCGCCTCCGATACTCGCAAGCGGCTTTGAGGGGCCGAAGCTTAAAATGCCGAAATCGCCCAAACCGCCGGCAAATGTATCGGCTTGTTTTGTAAACATGGCTTGAGCGGCATCATCAATGACAGCAATTCCGTTTTCCTTCGCCCAGTCAATGATGGCGGTATTTTCTCTCCGGCCGTATACATGTGTGAGGATAACCGCACACGTACGCCTCGTCACTTTTTTTTTGACATCCTCAAAAGATAAGAATAGATGCTCATCCAGCTGCGCAAACACAGGCGTCGCACCGGATTGCAGTACGGCATCAATGACATTCGGGCAGCTGAAGGATGAGAAAATCACTTCTTTCCCCGGCCCGGCCCCCGAATAAGTTAATGCGAGCACCAGTGCCGCACTGCCGCTGGAGGTCAGCACAACCCCTTTCCCGTAACGTTTTTCCAGTTTTTCAGTCAGTCCGCTTTGTCCGGCAGTAAGCAAGTGTTTCACTGCGCGCAGACGGCCGCTGACGGAAAACTGTCCGGGATAAACGGGATATTTGACCACTTCCGGGTTTTTAGGAAAGTGAAAGTTTGTGCTTTTGTCTTTCATCTTTTATGATCTCCAGGCCTTCATTCAGACTTACTTTCGGAGCGTAACCGAGCAAACGTTTCGCCTTCTCGATTGACGGCGCCCGTTTAAAAATCTCGATGTCTTTTCCCCTCACGCCGTCTTCGCCCAGCTTTTTAAACAGATAGTTATCCTTCTCTCTGCCTGAGAGCACATTGACTTTTTCAGCCAGTTCTTTTATCGTGATCGGCTGGTCGTTCCCGATATTGAAGTCTTCAAAGACGGCTCCTTCATGAATGAGAGCGAGATAAGTTCCGGTGATGATATCACTGATGTAGCTGAAGCAGCGTATTTGTCCGCCGTCCCCGTAAAGAGGCAGCTCAGAGCCATTCTCGGCCAGGCTGAAAAACTTGTTGATGACAAAATCCTCGCGCTGTTTCGGCCCGTATACATTAAAGTACCGGACGACCCGAATATGAAGTTCGTCGGAAGCCTGTTCTCTCAAATATTCCTCTGATTGCAGTTTGGCTTTTCCGTAAGCCGATTTCGGAAGCTTTCTGCTTGTCTCGGTATAAGGAAAATCCGGTGAATCTCCGAACACTTCTGAACTCGATGAGAAAAGAAGTGTGCTGATTCCCAATTCACCGCATACCTCAGTGACGTTTTTCGTTCCTTCAAAATTGACCCGTATGACGTCTTCTTCATTGCTTCGGCAGCTGTCCACTCCGACCATTGCCGCCAAATGGACAACCGCATCCGCTCCCCGCAGTGATTCGCGGAGGGACGTCCGGTCAAGGATATCCGTTTGGCGGTATTCAGTGTCAAAAGCCGGTTTCTTTTGGTCTGCAATGATGGTGTGATAACCTTTAGCCTGTAATAATGCCGCCAGTTCGCTTCCGATAAAACCGGCCCCTCCGATAATCGCAATATGTTTCATGATCCTACCTCCTGGCTGATAGTCAAAACTTCTTTTATAGACTTGACAATATAGCTGCAATCCTCATCTGATAACTGGCTGTAAAGAGGCAGTGATACGATCTCCCGGAAAACACGTTCAGTTACCGGAAGCTCGGCAGGAAAATGTTTTTTATAGTAAGGATGCAAATGCACGGGAATAAAGTGCACGCTCAGCCCGATTTGTTTTTCTTTCATTTTCTCAATAAACAGATCTCTGTCCATACCGCCGTTTTCTCGAATCCGCAAAATAAATAAATGCCATGAGTGCGTTATGCCGCTTGGAATGTCAGAAAGCGGAAGCGCCGCTTTGTCAGATTGACCTGACAGTTCACGTACATAAAATTGAGCGATCTGTTCCCGTTTTTCTTGAATGTCGTTTGCGCGCTTCAATTGAACCAGACCGAGCGCGGCCTGAATATCCGTCATATTATATTTAAAGCCCGGCAGTAAAACGTCGTATCTCCAGCTGCCTTTTTCACCGTACCGGTTCCAGGCATTTTTTGTGATGCCGTGCCATCCGTACAGCCTCGCTCTTTCTGCGGCCTGTTCGTCTTTCATAACGAGGGCTCCGCCTTCCCCCGTTGTAATATTTTTGGTGGCATAAAAGCTGAAGCACACGGCATCGCCGTGAGTGCCGATCATGCTTCCGTTATATTTTGTACCGAGCGCATGAGCGGCGTCTTCAATCAGATACAATCCGTTTTCTTTACAAATGGATTGCAAGTTTTCCAGATCAGCCGGATAGCCGGCAAAATGAACCGCAATTACCGCTTTTGTGCGCGGCGTTATTTTCTTCCTGACATCTTCAGGATCGGCACATAGACTTTTCTCGCATATATCCGCAAACACCGGAACGGCTCCGGCGTGCAGGATGACATTGACACTGGAACAGAACGTGAAGCTCGGCACGATGACTTCATCGCCTTCTCCCACACCGAGCGCCAATAAAGCCATATGTAATGCAGCGGTGCCTGAATTACAGCTGATGACGTGTTCGGCTCCTATACATTCTCCCAGCTTTTTTTCAAAATCGATTACCTTCGGGCCTTTCGAAATCCAGCCCGATTGAATCGTTTCGGTTACGCTTGCGATTTCTTCGTTTGTCATATCAGGTCTGTGAAAAGAGATAAATCGATTACTAATGACCGTTCCCTCCTATAAAGTGACAACTCTGCAATTGTCGGCTGATTTTTCCTTGCATACATTTCTTGTGTCAAAGATAATCGGTGAGGCATCCTTCAAAATACTGTAGTCGATGACATCGTGATCTGTATGGATGATGATGACGTCGTACTGATTGATTTGTTCTTTTGTGAAAGGGACAGATTGTTTGCGGCTTCCGTCATTCAAGCGGATCTCGCTGATAAACGGATCATGGTAATCAATCGCGCATCCCTTGTCCATCAATTCTTCCATTATCGTAAACACTGAGGATTCACGCGGGTCATTTGTATTTTTTTTATAAGCGGCCCCTATTATTAAGATGCTGCATTTGTCTTTGCCCGACAGTTTCAAAGCATAGTCAGAGACAGAAATCGGCATGTTGGAATTGATTTCGTCCGCCAGATCAATTAATTTTGTCTGCAGCCCTTTTTCATTCGCGATCCATTTGAAGTAAAAAGGGTCAATCGGGATACAATGGCCTCCGACTCCGGGGCCCGGGATAAATTTTTGAAAGCCGAACGGCTTCGTGTCCGCCGCGCAGATGACTTCCCATATATCAATATCAAGTTCACGGCAATTAAGCGCCATTTCATTGATAAGAGCTATATTGACATAACGATAAGTATTCTCTAGGAGTTTAGCTGTTTCAGCTACTTCGGGTGAGGTGACCGGGTGAATGCTTGTAACAATGGTGCTGTAAAACGCTGAGGCAAGTTCTGTGCAAGTCTGTGTGGTTCCGCCGACTACTTTAGGAATATCTGAAACTTCATATTGCCTGTTGCCCGGATCAATTCTTTCCGGAGAATAAGCCGTAAAAAAGTCTGTTCCTATTTTCATGCCGCGGCTTGATGCCATTCTGTCGGCAATCTTTTTTTTCGTTGTTCCGGGATAGGTGGTGCTTTCTAAAATTAAAAGCTGATGCTGCCTTCCATAAGCGATCATGCTGTCAACTGCACTGTCGATGTAGGTTAAATCGGGGATCTTGTCTTTTTTGTTCAGGGGTGTCGGCACACATATCACAATGATGTCGCATTTTTGGATGAGCGACATGTCGGCGCTGATTTGAAAGCGTTTTGTTTGTAAAGCCGAGTTCAGTCTGTCGTCCTCTATATCTTGAATATGGCTGCTTCCGGCGGCTAACAAGGAAACCTTTTCACTGTTTTTGTCGAATCCGATAACATTGTATCCTTTATCGACACATTCCAGCGCAAGAGGGAATCCCACATATCCCATGCCTAACACGCCTACAATCGCCTGCTTCGTTTCAATCAGATGTAACAGCCGTTTTTGACCAAGGTTGCTGGCTTCTTTTGTGACAGTATTCATTTTTCGCCCCCTAATAGATAGAAAAGAGTATTGTTTTTTACAATTTAAAACAAATATCGATCGATATCGCAATTATAACAAAAGTTAAAATTTGATAAATGAGTTTTACATCCTTTTATAAATTAGGTATTATCTATTTATTTTTCTTTTATTTGTAAAATAAAATCCTGTCAAATGGTATATATCTGGTAACGAGTGAGAAAATCTCCCTTAATTGAGAGAATATACAGAAAATAATATAAAAAAACAGGCCGAAGCCTGTTTTTTTATTCTTTCACTGCCTCAGTTACAGCCGCGGAAACGAGTGATCCCGCTTTCTCTAATCGTTCTTTGCTGATGTGTTTCATATTATCATTCTCGGTGTGATACCAAGGCCCCGGCTCCTGTGTATCGGGGCTGAGCCAAATCCAGTTAGCCGACGGAATCCCTGCTTCATAAAAAGAGACATGGTCTGAGTAACCGAGCTGAATCAGGTTGGGCTTGACCAAGCGGGATTTTTCAGCGGCTTTTTCAGCATACCGGACACTCGGGTTTTCCCTGCCGTCAGGAGTCGTGACACACATTTGACTCGCTTCTTCCCAGTCAGTCGCAATCATATCGGCATTAAAATTGGCCTGGCTGTGCTTTCTTTCATTGTTCGTGAGTGTACTGACGTAATAAGATGAACCCGCAGACCATAATTCTTCTGCACCGAACAGGATAAAGCGGATCTCTTTGTCTTTCGGTATGTGTGTGAATTGCTTGCTGATTTCCAGAACGGCAGATGTGCCTGAGGCGTTATCATCCGCTCCGGGCGCGCCTTTTACGCTGTCATAATGCGCTGTGACATAAATAATATCAGCATCAGAAGAGTTGGCCTGTGCCGCTTTGCGCGTTCCTATAATATTTTGTGAGGTGCGGTTTTTATAGTTTTTAAATTGAATGACTGCCTGCTTTTCCTGCAGCAGTGCTTCACCGTCTTCTTTTTTCATACCCGCCGCCGGTATCGTGATTCCTTTATCGGTATGCGGACGGACGGCGAGCGGTTTTGTTGTCTGATTATAAATAATGACTGCTTTGGCTCCCGCTTGTTCGGCATGTTTGATCTTTTGAGAAACGGGGATCTTTCCTTCGCGTATCACTGCAATCTTTCCTTTGGCTCCTGTTACGTCATCGCGTGATCCGCAGCCGCCGTCAAAAATCCCTCCCTCAATTCTCAGCTCTTTTTCAACAGCGGATTGATCAGCGGAGCGGAGCGGGAATTCATGATCTCCCGCTGTGACTGAACCTGAAAAGTACTTTTTCAATGGAAATGACTGTACTTTGACACTGGCGCCCTGAGCCCGCAGGCGATTCGATATGTATTCAGCCGCTTCCTTTTCTTTCGCAGTTCCGGTTTCCCGCGGTCCGATGGTTTCACTCAGATCATGCATCGTGTCCAATGCCTCATCAGCATCAAAAACCGGCGCGGTCACGGCTGAATAAGCATGAGTTTCGGACAGCGGCCCGGCAGACGCGCCCCATATGACGCTTGCTGCCACCGCGGCTGACATAAATGAAAATTTCATCATAATCCCTCCTCTTATTAACACCTCTTCCCTTTCGATTGAAGAACACTGATTCCTTTAAAAAGGGGAAAAATGAATATTATTGACCAAATGAAGATGATGAAAAAGGAGGGAAAAGCCCGGGAGCATAAAAAAACGCCGGGAGAATATCTCCCGGCGTCCATTCCATTACTTATTCAAGTTATAGAAAGAGTTGATACCGTGGTATTGAGCAGTTTCAGCCAACTGATCTTCGATGCGAAGAAGCTGGTTGTATTTCGCAACACGGTCCGTACGGGACGGAGCACCTGTTTTGATTTGTCCTGCATTAGTTGCCACAGCGATGTCAGCGATTGTGCTGTCTTCAGTTTCACCTGAACGGTGAGAGATAACGGCAGTGTAGCCTGCGCGTTTCGCCATTTCGATCGCATCGAATGTTTCAGTCAATGTACCGATTTGGTTTACTTTGATCAGGATAGAGTTGCCTACGCCGTTTTTGATACCTTCAGCAAGCTTTTTCGTGTTTGTAACGAAAAGGTCGTCACCGACAAGCTGAACTTTTTTGCCAAGACGCTCTGTAAGAAGTTTGTGGCCTTCCCAGTCGTTCTCGTCAAGTCCGTCTTCGATAGAGATGATTGGGTATTTAGAAACCATTTCTTCGTACCAGTCAACCATTTCAGCAGATGTTTTCACAACGCCTTCGCCAGACAGATGGTATTTGCCGTCTTCTTTGTTGTAGAACTCAGAAGATGCAGCATCCATAGCAAGCTTCACTTCTTCGCCAGGTTTGAAGCCGGCTTTTTCGATTGCTTCAACGATTGTTTGAAGCGCTTCTTCGTTAGAACCAAGGTTCGGAGCGAATCCGCCTTCGTCACCTACAGCTGTGTTCATTCCTTTAGCAGAAAGAACTGATTTCAGGCTGTGGAAGATTTGAGCGCCCATGCGAAGCGCTTCACGGAAGTTAGGCGCGCCTACAGGCATAATCATGAATTCTTGAATGTCTACGTTGTTGTCAGCATGCTCTCCGCCGTTTACGATGTTCATCATCGGTACAGGAAGCGTTTTTGAGTTGAATCCTCCAAGGTATTGGTAAAGAGGAATCTGTAAGAAATCAGCAGCTGCGCGCGCACAAGCCATAGATACGCCAAGGATTGCGTTCGCACCAAGTTTGCCTTTGTTTTCAGTTCCGTCAAGCTCGATTAAAAGCTGATCGATTGCGTTTTGTTCAGTTACGTCAAAGCCGAGAAGCTCTGGAGAAATGATTTCGTTTACGTTGTTAACAGCAGTTAACACGCCTTTTCCAAGGTAACGGTCTTTGTCGCCGTCACGAAGCTCAACCGCTTCGTATTCACCTGTAGAAGCTCCGCTTGGCACTAATGCGCGGCCGAAAGCTCCTGTTTCTGTATATACTTCAACTTCAACTGTTGGGTTGCCGCGTGAGTCAAGGACTTCGCGTGCATAAACATCAACAATGTATGGCATGAGTTTGTCTCTCCTTTTGATTTACGCTTATTTTTGAATTAAAGATGTTCCGGTCATTTCTTTCGGTTTTTCAACACCGAGAAGGTCTAATAACGTTGGTGCGAGGTCGCCTAGGATTCCGCCTTCGCGCAGCGTCACGCCTTCTTTCGTCACAATGACAGGGACTGGGTTTGTCGTATGGGCAGTGTGCGGTTCGCCTGTTTCTGTAATCAGAATGTCCGCATTACCGTGATCAGCGGTAATGATGGCATGTCCGCCTTTAGCGATGATGGCGTCAACCACTTCGCCTAAGCATTCGTCCACTGCTTCAATTGCTTTAATCGTCGGTTCGACCATTCCGGAGTGGCCGACCATGTCAGGGTTTGCAAAGTTCAGGATGATCGCGTCGTGCTTGTCAGCCGCGATTTCTTTTACAAGAGCATCCTTCACTTCATACGCGCTCATTTCAGGCTTCAGGTCATATGTCGCGACCTTCGGCGAGTTAATGAGGATGCGCTCTTCGCCCGGGAATTCTTCTTCGCGGCCGCCGCTCATAAAGAACGTAACGTGCGGATACTTTTCAGTTTCTGCAATGCGAAGCTGTTTTAACCCGTGCTGTGCTAATACTTCACCGACCGTATTGTCAAGGTTTACCGGTTTAAAAGCCACATATCCGTCAACAGATTCACTGAAGTGAGTCAGGCAGACGAAATACAGGTTTTTCGGATGATTTTCACCGCGGTCGAAATCGCGGAAATCTTTGTTGGTAAACGTGTTTGAAATCTGGATGGCGCGGTCTGGTCTGAAATTATAGAAAATCACAGAATCGCCGTCATGAATTTTCGCAACGGGTTCACCGTTTTCTTTTGTGATGACGGACGGAATGACGAATTCATCATGAATGCCGTTCGCATAAGAATCGTCGACTACATCCATCGCGCTGCGGTAAGACGGGCCTTCGCCGTAAGCCATTGCGCGGTACGCTTTTTCCACACGGTCCCAGCGTTTGTCGCGGTCCATGGAGTAGTAGCGTCCGGAAATGCTGGCGATTTCGCCGACACCGATTTCTTCGATTTGCTCATTCAGCTGCTGAATGTAAGTTTTCGCTGTTTGCGGACCTACATCGCGGCCGTCGAGGAAACCGTGAATATACACCTTCGTCAGTCCTTCACTTTTCGCAAGCTTCAGCAGCGCGAATAAATGATTGATATGACTGTGTACGCCTCCGTCAGAAAGAAGGCCGAACAGGTGCAGCGCTTTGTCGTTGTCTTTCGCGTTTTTGATGGCGTCAAGGAACGTTTGATTGCGTTCGAATTCGCCTTCGCGGATGGCAACGTTCACGCGTGTTAAGCTTTGGTACACAATACGTCCTGCGCCGATATTCAAATGACCGACTTCAGAGTTCCCCATCTGTCCTTCAGGCAGTCCGACTGCTTCGCCTGATGCCGTCAGCGTCTGATGAGGGTATTGGTTCCAATAACGGTCGAAATTCGGTTTTTTCGCTTGTGCGACTGCGTTTCCGACTGTTTCATTGCGTAATCCGAACCCATCAAGAATGATGAGTGCAGCTGGTTTTTTACTCATATTGACCTTCCTCCAATAATTGAACGAATGACTGCGGTTCAAGGCTTGCGCCGCCGACCAAAGCACCGTCAATATCGGACTCTGCCATATATTCTTTAATATTTGCAGGTTTTACGCTGCCGCCGTATTGAATGCGGAGCTTGTCAGCAGTTTCCTGGCTGAAGCTTTCAGCAACGACTTTACGGATATGCGCGCAGACGTCGTTAGCATCTTTCGCTGTAGAAGATTTGCCTGTTCCGATTGCCCAGATTGGCTCGTACGCAATAACGGAAGCGGCAACTTGCTCTTCAGAAAGACCCGCAAGACCTTTTTTCACTTGATCGGCAACAAGATCATTTGTTTTTCCGGCTTCGCGCTCTTCAAGCGTTTCACCTACGCAAATGATCGGCACAATGCCGTGCTTGAAAGCGGCATGCGCTTTTTTGTTAACTGTTTCATCAGTTTCAGCGAACATTTCACGGCGCTCAGAGTGGCCGATGACGCAGTAATCCACGCCAAGGTCTTTCAGAGCGACCGGGCTGATTTCACCTGTGAACGCACCGTTTTCTTCAAAATGCATGTTTTGGGCGCCGACTTTCAGGTCAGTTCCTTTAACAGCAGAAGTCAGCTTTTCTAAGAAAAGAGCTGGTGCGCAAACAACGGCTTCCGCTTTGTCTGCTGCTGGAATGGAAGATTTCACTTCTTCAACGAAGCTGACAGCCTCGCCGAGTGTTTTGTTCATTTTCCAGTTACCGGCTATAATTGGTTTTCTCATCTGTTCCACTTCCTTATAGCAGTTTTTATTTATCGTTCAGCGCAGCTACACCTGGAAGCTCTTTGCCTTCCATGAATTCAAGGGATGCGCCGCCGCCTGTTGAGATATGGCTCATTTTGTCAGCAAGGCCGAATTTTTCAACGGCTGCCGCAGAGTCTCCTCCGCCGATGACAGAGTATGTATCATTAGCCTCTGCCAATGCTTCTGCAACCGCTTTTGTGCCTTGAGCGAACAAGTCGATTTCGAATACGCCCATCGGTCCGTTCCACACGACAAGTTTGCTGTTTTTGATAACGTCAGCATACGTTTCGCGTGTTTTCGTACCAATGTCGATGGCTTCTAAATCACTTGGAATCTCAGAGATCGGCACGATTTGAACGTTTGCATCGTTAGAGAAATCATCAGCAACGAGAACGTCTTCCGGCATATAGAATTTAACGCCTTTTTCTTTCGCGCGGTCCATGAATGATTTTGCAAGTTCGATTTTATCTTCTTCAAGCAAAGATTTACCGACTTCATAGCCAAGCGCTTTTACGAATGTGTAAGCAAGACCTCCGCCGATGATCAGGTTGTCCACTTTATCAAGCAGACTTTCGATTACGCCGATTTTGTCTTTTACTTTCGCG
Source organism: Bacillus sp. JNUCC-22 (assembly GCF_018861275.1). Classification (NCBI taxonomy): domain Bacteria; kingdom Bacillati; phylum Bacillota; class Bacilli; order Caryophanales; family Bacillaceae; genus Bacillus; species Bacillus sp. JNUCC-22. The sequence goes on from NZ_CP076408.1 coordinate 3,237,316, forward strand.
CCGCCGATGATTGCCGTAAACGGGCGCTCAGGATTTGTCACGGCTTTGCCGAGAACGTCAAGCTCTTTTTCCATCAGGAATCCTGCAACCGCCGGCAGATGCTCGGCAATTCCAGCTGTAGATGCGTGAGCACGGTGGGCAGCACCGAATGCGTCATTGACATATACATCCGCAAGCTCAGCAAATGCTTTAGCAAGCTCAGGATCGTTTTTCTCTTCACCAGGGTAGAAACGTACGTTTTCCAATACAAGAACGTCTCCGTCCTTCATATCAGAAATTTGTGCTTTTACAGCATCGCCGTAAGCTTCATCCGCTTTTTTCACTTCTTTGCCGAGCAGTTCGCCTAAGCGTGCAGCGACAGGAGTTAAACGAAGCTCCTCAACCACTTCGCCTTTCGGGCGGCCTAAGTGGCTCGCAAGAAGGACTTTCGCGCCTTGGTCTGCAAGGTGTTTGATTGTTGGAAGCGCAGCGCGGATACGAGTATCGTCTGTTACTTCCCCGTCTTTCATTGGAACGTTAAAGTCAACGCGGCAGAATACGACTTTGCCTTTTACGTCGATGTCTTTTACTGTTTTTTTATTCATGCCTTAGGAGATCCTCCTTCAAAATGGTTTGCATAGCACGAAAAACGTGAAACGTGAAACCGCCTCATGATGCTTCCGCCGCGGGGCAGATTGCAGCTTCCGGGCACGGGGCAGATCGTCTTCTGAGCCAGGGCAGGCGGCTCAGAAAACGAAAGTGCCGCGGAAACTTCAAAACGCGGACGTTCTGCAGCAATCCGGCGCTTTCTGAAAGCCGGTTCTCATGGAAAAAGGGAAAGGGAGTCCGTCCCCTTCCCTTGTCCGCTTTCATTATAGCGTTTCTGTCCGAAAGAACCAAGTCCGGCCCTTTCCGGGAGCTATGAATTAAAGACCTTGTTTTGCGATGTAAGCTGCAAGGTCAACAACGCGGTTAGAGTAGCCGCTTTCGTTATCGTACCAAGAGATTACTTTTACCATGCTGCCTTCCATAACCATTGTAGAAAGAGCATCGATTGTAGAAGAGTTAGCATTGCCGTTGTAGTCTCCGGATACTAATGGCTCTTCGCTGTAGCCAAGGATTCCTTTAAGATCGCCTTCAGCCGCTTCTTTAAGAGCTGCGTTTACATCTTCAGCCGTTACGTCTTTGTTCAGTTCAGCAACTAGGTCAACAAGAGAAACGTTTGGAGTCGGCACACGCATAGCTCCGCCGTTCAGTTTGCCTTTCAGTTCAGGAAGAACAAGGGAAACTGCTTTAGCAGCACCAGTTGATGTAGGAATGATGTTTTCAGCTGCTGCACGCGCACGACGGTAGTCTTTGTGCGGAAGATCAAGAATTTGCTGATCGTTTGTGTAAGAGTGAACAGTTGTCATCATACCGCGTTTGATGCCGAATTTGTCGTTAAGTACTTTTGCAAACGGCGCAAGGCAGTTTGTTGTGCAAGATGCGTTAGAGATAACATGGTGGTTAGCCGCATCGTATTTATCTTCGTTAACACCCATAACGATTGTGATATCTTCTTCGTTAGCAGGTGCAGAGATGATAACTTTTTTCGCGCCTGCTTCTAAATGTTTCGCAGCGTCTGCGCGTTTTGTGAAGAAACCAGTAGATTCAACTACGATTTCAACGCCTTGTTTGCCCCAGCTGAGTTTCGCAGGATCGCGCTCAGCAGAAACTTCGATTGTTTTGCCGTTAACAACAAGGTTGCTGCCGTCAACTTTAACTTCTGCATCTAATTTTCCGTGTACGGAATCATATTGTAAAAGATGAGCAAGCATGTTAGCGTCTGTTAAATCGTTAACCGCTACTACCTCAACTTCAGGATTGTTTAATGCTGCGCGGAATACGTTACGTCCAATACGACCAAAACCGTTAATACCGACTTTTACTGCCATGATTATTTCCTCCTTTAAATAAGTGAGAGATATTTATATTGAGGGACTGTTATCCCTTAATAACTTCTTTGCGGCTCCTTCGTCCGTGACGAGAACCGTGTTTCGCTGCTTTTTAAAATAAGCTTCGATTGCTTCTGCTTTTGATGATCCGCCCGCTACCGCGATAATGTCGGGAATGGCATCGAGGTCATCAAGCTGCATTCCGACTGAATGCACCTTGTGAACGACTTCTCCGTCCGCATTAAAGTAGTAGCCGAATGCCTCTGTCACCGCATGATTGTCATCTATTTTCTTCAAATCTTCCAAAGGCGTGTTTCTTCGCTCCGCCATTGTTCTAGCTTCGCCGATTCCGTGAACGAGCATACTCGCTGATTTAATCGTGTGAAGCACCTCTTTTACGGAAGGCTCTTCAATAATAGATGAGTAGGCGCCTTGTGACAGCTGCCCGGGAACGAACAAAAGCCGGTAAGTACCTGAAGCCTTTTCCGCCATATGCGCGCATATGGTGTTCGCCTGGTTTTTCACATCTTCGCCTAAACCGCCTCTTGCGGGCACAAACAGGAGTTCGCGGTTTTTTGAATCCGGCGTCATCATATCGGCGACGGCTTCAATTGTCGTACCGCCGGTTACAGCGACGATATTTTTGCCTGAAAATCTCTTTTTCATACATGCAACGGCCGCTCTCCCTAATTCTTTTTTGACCCAAGGAGATTGGTCGCTGTCTCCGGAAACGATAATGGCGTCTTTCAGATTAAGCCGCTCTTTTAATGTCTTTTCCAGAAGCGTCAATCCTAAAACATCCTTCATCGTATCTTCCAGAATCGAAAGCAGTGAATAGCCCTCTTCCGTCATTGTCATGCCGTTTGTTTTAATATCGATGAGATTCTGTTCTTTCAAAAACTGAACCTCGCTTCTGAGAACGCGCTCGGTCAATCCGAGACTGGCAGCAAGACTTCTGCGGCCGATCGGTTCGGTAAGCCTGATATACTGCAAGATTTCAAATCTTTTCTGCATCACAAGCAAAAGATCAGGCAATAATTTTTTTTGAGCTTGTATTAACTGGTTCATGACTCAAACGTTCCTTCCTATTCATACTGGACAGAAAATGTCCCGCTATGACAAAAAACGTCCCATCATAGCCAAAAAAAATTATGTCTGCTTTCTTTAATTATTTTAACAGGATGACATTGTTAATTCAACTGTTAAAGGTCAATTCCTCGACATTCTTCGCAGGATTTTCCAGTATCTCCTTGATACAGTCATTATATACAGAAACGGAATGAAGGTGACAGACAAAAGCCCGCCGGAGCGGACTTTTGTCGTAAAACGCTTTCATTTTATCCAGAGTTTTTCTATTTCTTCTAATGATTTATTTTTCGTCTCAGGGCAGATCGTCACGACAAACAAGAAACAGAGAATATTAATGACGGCGAATATCCAGAAGGTGTACGCGAGCCCTAACCCGCTGATCATCATCGGCACGAACTGGCCGATCGCCCAGTTGGCCCCCCATAAGAATATCGTCGCAATACCGGCGGCGCGTGCGCGGAGGTGATTCGGAAAGATCTCCGAAATCATGATCCACGTAATCGGCCCGACTGATACGCAGAAAGCGGCGACGAATCCCAATATGATGACGACTAAAGCCGGACCGCTCGCCAGCTGAAAATAAAAGGATGCCCCGATTAAGATCATGAACAGCGCCATAAAGGCAGATCCGACCCCCATCAGCTTTTTCCGGCCCACCTTATCGACTAAAAGAACCGCGATAATGGTGAAAATCACTTCGACGACACCGACGATGCATGTCGTGATAAACCCCGCATTCTGTCCGAAGCCCATCATTTTGAAAATTTCCGGCCCGTAATACGTAATTGCGTTCATGCCGATGACCTGATTGAATAAAGCCAGCAGAATCCCGATCACAAGCGCTTTTCTCAGCCCCGGCTTAAACAGCTGAGACAATGAACCCATTTTTTCTAATTGTAAAGACGTTTCGATTTGTTTGATTTCTTCTTTCGCGGTCTGCTCGCCGTTAATGCGCGTCAGCACGGCGAGGGCTTCATTCCGGCGCCCTGCTTTCGCAAGCCAGCGCGGACTTTCCGGCACGATAAGCAGCACGATAAAAAAGATGACGGACGGAATCATGCCGTAAGCGAGCATCCACCGCCAGCCGGTGTGCACTCCCCATTCATACGAGCCGGACTGCTGGACGGCGAGGTTAATAAAATAAGTGCCGGATATCCCTAATATCGTAAACAGCTGATACAGTGAAGACAGACTGCCGCGTATGGCCGGCGGAGCGGCTTCGGTAATATACGTGACAGAAAGCGAGGAGCCCATGCCGATTCCCAGACCGCCGATGACTCTGGCGATCACTAAGGAAGACACACTTTGAGAAAGCGCAGAGACAACCGCTGACACCGCAAACAACAGCGCCGCTGCCATCAAAATCTTTCTCCGCCCGAAACGGTCACTCAAAAATCCGGAAATCCCGACGCCGAAAACACCGCCGATCATAATGCTTGAAATCACGAGCCCTTCCATAAAAGGACTTAAGCGGTACAAATCTTTCAGGAAACCGATAGCGCCGGAAATCACCGCCGTGTCATAACCGTACAAAAGCCCTCCCAGTCCGGCCGCGCATGAGATGAGAATGACAAACCACTTGGAATGCTGCCGAGTGACAGGTACATTTGAGCCAATTGGTGCCGGGTGATTCTTCATGAATTTTACCCTCCCGCGAATAATAGAATAAAAACGCTTACAAATCTGAGTGCGGCGCTTGATGTTGCTTTGTTTTCTTCAGAACCGCCACATTTGTACGTACTTATAAAGAATTTTATCTAAAAATAAGGGAAATTAGTACGTACAAATAAAGAATAAGCAGTTTTTCATAATCTGTCAATTATTTTTACAGCTTGATGAAAGGGCTTACTATGTTATACTGGAATTTGTCCGTATACATTTTGGAGGAATTGATATGCTACCGAAATATGCTCAAGTAAAAGAAGAAATTTGTTCATGGCTGAATCAAGGAAAAATACAGCCGGACGAAAAGCTGCCTACGGAAAATGAGCTGATGCAGCAGTTCGGCGTCAGCCGCCATACCATCAGAAAGGCGATCGGAGATTTGGTCTCGCAGGGGCTGCTGTACAGCGTTCAGGGCGGAGGCACCTTTGTCGCTTCACGCACGGCGAAATCAGCCATGCATTCAAACAAAACGATCGGCGTCATTACAACGTACATATCAGACTATATTTTCCCGAGCATCATCAGGGGAATCGAATCTTATTTAAGCGAACAGGGCTATTCCATGCTGCTGACGAGCACCAACAACAATACAGAAAGTGAACGGCGCGGTCTTGAAAACCTGCTGTCCAAAAATATAGACGGGCTGATTGTCGAGCCTACGAAAAGCGCGCTGCAGACGCCCAACATCGGCTACTATCTCAATCTGGAGAAAAACGGCATTCCGTTTGCCATGATTAACGCCTCTTATGCGGAGCTGGCCGCACCAAGCTTTTCCGTCAATGATGTCAAAGGCGGCATGATGGCTTGCGAATACGTCATGTCCCTCGGCCACACGCACATTATGGGAATCTTTAAAGCGGATGACACGCAGGGCGTCAAACGGATGAACGGCTATCTGCAGGCGCATCGGGAGCGCGGGATTTTCCCGTCTCCGGACATGATCGTCACTTACACGACTGAAGAAAAAGAAACCGTGCTTCTCCAAAAAATTAAACATACCCTTGAGCAAAACAGCGGATCACACCCGACGGCCATTCTTTGCTACAATGACGAAATTGCGCTGAAGACGATTAATCTTCTCAGGGAATTCGGGTTAAAGGTGCCTGATGACGTATCGGTCATGGGCTATGACGATTCACATTTCGCCCAGATTTCCGAGGTGAAGCTCACCTCTGTCAAGCATCCGAAATCCATTATGGGGAAAGCGGCGGCAAAATACGTCATCGACTGCTTAGAGCATAAAAAACCGAAGAAGGATGACGTCGTGTATGAACCGGAACTCGTCATCCGGAATTCAGTCAGGCGGATCGGCGAATAAAAAAAGCAATGTGCGCGGCACATTGCTTTTTTTGCTCAGCTGTTTTTTAATTCGGCAATGATCTCAAATGATCTCATTCTGTCGGCATGCTCAAAGCTTTCTGAATTCACCATGATTTCATCCGCCTGTGTTGTCCGGATGAAGCTTTCCAGCTTTTCCTTCACACGCTCCGGTCCGCCGACGATCGTTGAACTGAGCTGTTCATTGACCATCGCTTTTTCATACGGCGACCAGATTTGATCCATGTCTTCAACAGGAGGCTTCAGCTGGTTCGGCGTGCCGCGGACGAGGTCTAAAAATCTTTGATAATGCGATGTCGCCAGATGCTCCGCCTTTTCATCCGTATCGGCGGCAATGACGGTGACGCCGACCATCGCGTACGGTTGATCCAGTACGTCTGACGGACGGAAGGAGCTGCGGTACAGCTCAAGAGCGGGCACGGTGTTTTTCGGTGAAAAGTGAGCCGCAAAGGCGAACGGAAGCCCGAGCTCTCCCGCAAGACGCGCGCTGAATCCGCTTGAGCCCAAAAGCCAGATCGGCACGTCCAGCCCTTCGCCCGGAATGGCGCGGACTTGATTGCGCACATTGCCGGACGGTTTGAAGTAATTTCTCAATTCTTCAAGCTGCTCCGGAAAATCTTCCCCGCTGTTTATGTTTCTTCGTAAGGCTCTCGCCGTTAATTGGTCGGTCCCCGGCGCGCGTCCGAGCCCCAGGTCAATCCGCCCCGGATACAACGTTTCAAGGGTTCCGAATTGCTCCGCAATCACAAGTGAAGAATGATTCGGCAGCATAATACCCCCAGAACCGACGCGGATTTTTTTCGTGCCGCCGGCGATGTGGCCGATCAGCACCGCCGTTGCCGAGCTGGCAACTCCTTCTATATTATGATGCTCCGCAAGCCAATAGCGGTTATAGCCCCACTCCTCGGCGCGGCGCGCTAAATCCATGCTGTTGCGGAACGATTCAGCAACCGTTCCCCCCTGTACGACCGGCGATAAATTCAATACGGAAAACGCAGTATCTTTCAATGTATGTTCAGCCATCGTTTTCTCCTTTGCGGTTTAGTGTAAGCAGATCTTAAACAAGGTCTCTACCACACACCTTACCACAGCTTTTCCCGTGAGTTAAACAATTTGATTCGATGATCTTCGAACAATCAGTCAGCGGTCGTCACTAGTGAACTCTTTATGAATGAATCTATTACATTCAGATATGATGAGCTTTTCATCCTATAAAAGTGAAAACCTATCGTTGAAAGAACAGACCCAATAATGTTAAGATATGTATGATATTGAATAGGAAGGAAGTCATAGTCTATATGCGTAAAAAAATCTTAATGGCACTCACAACAGCTTTACTGGCAGCAATCTTCTTTACAGGAAACACCGATAAGGCATATGCCGCAGACTTTTACTCCGGCACTCAGCAGCATTTAAATGTAAGCGGATTTACCGATGCCTCCTACTACACGAAAAAAGCGAAAAGTGTCGATTTTACTCTCAGTACAGCGTATCCGTCAGATCGAACTTTTAAAGGAAACCTATACTTACAGCGAAAGTCCGGAAAGAAATGGACGACTTGTAAAAAAACAACCTTTTCTTTCTCAGTAAGGGTGACTAAGTCATTCTCTTTAAAAGGATGCAAGACAGGTTATTATCGTGTCAAAGCCACGTTCAGCGGTTCAAAACTCGTCAATACGACAAACTCTTTTAAAATTAACCGATAAGATTCAGGGCCCTATGATGATTAGGGTCTTTTTTTATTCGTTCTTTGTGAGTTCCTGCGCGATTTGAATAAAAAGTTTTGCGGCCAATGAAGCCTCCTTTATAGAAGGAACGGCAAGCAGAACATCTCGGTACACCGCCTGATTGAGTTCTCTTGTCACGACATTTTCCGGCAGCGATATTCCCGACATAGACATTTGTGATAATATCGCAATTCCCAGCCCCTCTTTGATCATGCTGATGGACGTATTGACGTTGTAAACAGTGAATGCGGCAGTCAGCACAGATCCTGCCTCCTTAAACATATCAATAAACGGTGATTCGTATCCTCCGTCACAGATGATCATCGGCTGGCGGTCAAGATCTTTCAGAGTGATTGACTCACAGCTGCAAAGCGGATGATCATTTCTAAGCACGACGGCCATTTTATCTTTTTTCAGCGGCAGATATTCCATGTCTTCCGTAGGAAAAAGAGTGATACCCACATCTATTACCCGGGAGCGGAGCCATTCCTTTACTTCGTTAACCGTTCCTTCATGAAGCACCAACTCAAGCTTCGGATACCGTTTTTTAAACACGCTGATCAGCTTTGGAATGAAATAAGCGGAAGCGGCCGGAAATGTGCCGATGTGAATCGTTCCCTGTTCAAGCCCTCTTTCCGCGGCCGCCAGCTGCTCGGCTTTTTCTATGCCTTTGAGCACCTCTCTGATATGGACGAGAATTTTTCCGCCCGTGTCCGTGAGCCTTACGCCGTTGCGGCGCTCGCGGATGATCAGCTTGATGCCGAGCTCTGACTCAAGCGCAGAGATGGCATGGCTGACAGCGGGCTGCGTCATATTCAGCGCCTGCCCCGCTTTTGTAAAGCTTCCCGTTTCAGCGATTTGAACAAAAACCCGCAGTTGTGTAATCGTCATAACGTTTTACTTATGCTCCTTATAAAAAAGATTCATTTTATTTATCTTACTGATTACCGTATCATATGATGGAATTGTTCTACAAGGAGTGAACGACGTGAAACAGCTTTCGAAAATACAGACGGCTCTTATGCTGGCGTTTCTAGTCACGGTATGGGGAATTAACTGGCCGCTGACAAAGGCCGCGCTTGCCTATTCGCCGCCTCTTCTGTTTGCCGGAATCCGCACGCTGATCGGCGGAATTCTATTATTAATGGTTGCGCTGCCCCGTTTTAAAAAGCTGCGTTTTAAAGAAACGTGGCCGATCTATCTTATTTCTGCCATTTTAAATATTACTTTATTTTACGGCCTGCAAACGGTCGGCTTGAATTACCTGCCTGCCGGCTTATTTTCAGCCATCGTGTTTTTCCAGCCGGTGTTAATGGGCGTTTTTTCTTGGCTGTGGCTCGGGGAATCGATGTATCCTTTAAAAATAGCCGGTCTTATTCTGGGCTTTGCCGGTGTCGCCGTCATCAGCGCAGCCGGTTTCGGAGGCCATATTTCCATCGCCGGCATTCTTTTGGCCTTAGGCTCTGCGGTCAGCTGGGCGCTCGGCACGGTATATGTGAAAAGAACGGGCGGACGCGCGGATTCTATCTGGATGGTCGCTCTTCAGCTTCTGATCGGCGGCGTGCTGCTTGTCAGCTCCGGCCATTTTTCAGAAAGCTTTTCAGCGATTCAATGGAAAGCTCCGTTCATTCTCAGCCTTCTGTTCATTTCAGTTTTTGTTATCGCGCTCGGCTGGCTCGCCTTTTTTACGCTTGTCGGTTCAGGGGAAGCAAGCAAGGTCGCCTCTTACACCTTCCTGATCCCGCTCATATCCATTACCGTCAGCTCGATATTCCTGCATGAGCCGCTGACCGTCAGCCTTTTAGCCGGACTGCTTCTGATCGTCACAAGCATTTGTTTTGTGAATATAACACCGAAGAAACTGAAAACACCTGCTCTGGCCGCAGAAAAAAAGGCCGTTCATTAAAAAAACTCTTGCCGCGGGGGACTGACCCCATAAGATGAGACAAATAAAAACACCTTCAAGTTTGAATACGGATGATTGTTATCCGAAATTAGACTTGGAGGTGTTTTTTCTATGGGGACAAGAGTGAGTTATCCGGTTGAAGCGAAACAGAAGGCTGTAAAAATGAGATTGGCAGGCGTACCTATGAAAGAGATCATGCAGGAGTTGAATATTAAGAATAAGACACAGGTTCAGACATGGGTTAGATGGTATAAGGCTGGTGATACACATCGATTCGAACAGCCTGTTGGAAAGCAATACACTTACGGAAAAGGTCCGGAGTATTCTTCCGATTTAGAGAAACTGCAGGCAGAGATTCGTTACCTGAGACAACAGAATGAAGTTTTAAAAAAGTACAACGAATTGGAAAGGAAGTTGATAGCGAAACGTCAGTCGAACTTGTAGAAATATTGCACAGCACAATGACCGTACAGGATATCTGTATTCATTTAGGTATCTCTCGAGCGTCTTATTATCGTTGGAAGAAGAATCTGATGAAGGATCATCCCAAGCGCCATTTGGAAAAACAAATCGGCACGTTGTGCCGAGAGCACAAGTATCGATATGGATATCGAAAAATCACAGCCATACTAAAAAAGAGAATGTGTATTAACCATAAAACGGTTCAACGTATTATGCAGAAAAATCAATGGCAGTGTCGGGTTAAGGTGAAAAAGCGCAAGAAGGATGGGCAGCCATATGCCGTGGTCGATAATATATTGGATCGGAACTTTCAGTCTGATCGTCCTCTTGAAAAACTAGTAACGGACATCACATATTTGCCTTATGGACAGAAACAATTGTACCTTTCCAGTATATTAGATTTATACAATGGAGAAGTGATTGCTTTTACTATTGGGGATAAGCAGGACACAGCCTTTGTCTTAGACACACTTGATCAGCTACCAATGCTGCCTGAGAACTGCGTGTTACATAGTGACCAGGGTTCTGTGTATACATCTTACGAGTATCAAAAAGCTGTTAAAACAAAAGGCATTACCATGAGCATGTCCCGCAAAGGGACGCCCGCTGATAATGCCTCCATCGAATCGTTTCATTCCTCGCTAAAGTCTGAAACGTTCTATCTTAACAGCATTGATCGAACTACGACTGCCATCGTAGAACGCACTGTCATAGAATACATTCATTATTATAACAATATTCGTATTCAAACCAAACTAAACAACCAATCACCGATAAACTATCGGCAATTGGCTGTTTAAAAGGTGTTTTGACCCCTGTCTCAAAAACGGGGGGCAGTCCCGCGGGGCAAGAGTTTTTTTATTTATTGACGTCTCCCTTTTACGAGATACGCAGCCGTAATGAGGAGATAGATGGCCGCAGTGATGCATGTAATGACGATGGATGTCGTCGCAATTACGCCGACCAAGATGGCCAAAAGCGCAAGCACCGCGAACCATGTCGTGTACGGGAACCATTTGACGTAATAAGCCGGCTGTTCTGTTGAATGTTTTCTTGATTTCAAATGGGCGAATCCGATAATCAGCCAGATGAACAGCACGGTATAGCCGAGGGAACCCATCAAATAATTAAACGTCTGGCTTCCTGCGAATAAAGAAATCAGAACGCCTACATATAAAAATGACGTACAAGTCAGAATCGCATAAACGGGAACCTTTTTCTTCGATAGTTTTGAAAAGATTTTCGGCACCCGGCCGTCAGAAGCCTGCGTAAACAAGACGCGGGATGATCCGTACAGTCCCGAGTTCATAGACGAGATAATCGCAAGAAGAATGACGGCATTCATAATATGGTCGGCACCCGGAATCCCGATCATCTTAAATACTATGACAAACGGGCTTTCGGGAACGCTGTTGACTTGATTCCAAGGAATCAGGCTGACGATGATGAAAAACGGCAGCAAGTAAAAAGCGACAATCCGCGTTAACGTGCTTCGGACAGCTTTCGGGATCACCTTTTCGGGATTTTTTGTCTCCGCCAGCGTGACGCCGATGATTTCCGTTCCGCCGTATGAGTAGATCACGACGAGCATCGCCGTAATGACGCCCCCCGCTCCATGCGGGAAAAACCCTCCGTGATCCGTTAAATGAGACAGCCCCGGCGCCGTGTGATTGCCGAATGAGAAAAATAATAGCAGAATCCCGCATAAAATAAAGATGACAATCACTGTAATTTTAATGAGCGCGAGCCAGTACTCCGTCTCGGCAAACAGTTTCACAGAAAGCATGTTTACGACCGTCACCACAATGGAAATGATCAAAGCCAATATCCATATCGGACATTCCGGCAGCCAATATTGAATGAAAATGGCGGCTACAACCGCCTCAGCTGCAATATTGAGCACCCACATTTTCCAATAGATCCAGTCTAAAAAGTATGCAGCGTACGACCCGAGAGACTGCTGAACCAAATCACGGAACGTCCTTGCATGTTTGTTTCTGACTGCCATTTCGGCCAGCCCCTGCATAATAAACAGCAGAATGATTCCGCCGAGGAGGTAGGCCAATAACACGGATGGCCCCGCCTCATCAATCGCCGTGCTGCTGCCTTTAAAGAGCCCGGCCCCGATTGCGCCTCCAAGCGCCATCATCATAATGTGTCTGGACGACATCGTCCGTTTTAACGTTTGCTTGTCCTTTTCCATCTATCACACGCCCTCTCGCAAAAAGTGTTCATCACATAAAAAAGCACGCCGCCTCTTTGGGAAAAGAGACGGCGTGCCTCAGGCAGCCGCGGTACCACTCTTGTTGATCCCGAATATCCGGAATCCAGCTTAAAAACCTTTTAACGAAGGTCAGCCGTTAGGACATAGGGAATATTCCGACAATTCCGTTCCGCCCTGCCACTTCCGGGCGAGTTCAAAGAACAATCAGTCCGCGTTGCACCAACCCGCGGCTCTCTTTTTCTGACTGGATTCTTTTACTGCTCCCGTTCACAGTGTTTTATGTTAAATGAATCTCTTGAGTTTTTATTTTCTGAATATAGTAACATAATATACAGTCTTCTATTTTCAAAGTCAATACTAATTTTTGCCGCTGGTTTTCTTATCACCTATTTAAGACATTTTGACTGACCATGTTTATATTCATATGCGGGGTGAGCCGGCCCCTAATATAGCGTAATCAGCACTTTATATATATTGTTCAAACAAAAATTCCGACGAAAGGTTTTACTCTGATGCTGGTATCCCAGCTTAGTAACTGTACACATTTCATTTCTAATCGTTCAACTCCAATGACTCCACAAGGTTCTATACCCGGAAGTCATATTCCATTTATTAAAGCTATTGACATGAAACCAATTCCACAAATTAAACTCGTGGAGAACACTAGTTGGCGTAACACGAAACAGTATAGAAGCATTTGTGGCGTTACAGCTAGTGTTTTTGAGTGTTTAAAGGAGATTTTCAGGATACAAATAACAATAACGAGCAACATCAGGTGTAGAAAGTTGAATAAAAAACCTATATTTTTACAAAAATTGATAATAAAAGGTTGATATGGTACGGGTTTCATACTTTAAGATGATGATGTGTCTTCACTGAATACTAAATAAACATTTCCAGGAGGCGTTTCCTATGCAGTCTAGCACATCATTTAATAGCCCAGCTTACCTTGAAACAAATGGAGTAATGAAAATCGCTGATATAACTTATAGTGATAACGAATGGCTGAACTTCGACATTGGAGGAGAAGGAATTTTTAAGAGATCAGGTTCTTATTTAGTTCCATCTCTTCCAGTAGAATTTCATTGTCATGGAATCGGTCACTATGATTTTAGCAATTTAGATCAATTAGATATTGAAAAGATCAATACACTAGCTGAAATAGAAGGGATTTTCTGTGTACCCTCTATTTTTCTTCCTCATAATCAATTAGATCAATTTGCAGCCTTTATGAAAGAGTTCCATACACAAAAGAGAAAGGGACGTTACCGTAATATTTTAGGTATTTCACTAGAAGGACCATTATTGGCCAGCTTTGCAGGCACACCGGAAAAAGGGAATTGGGCACCCTTAAAAGAAGAATGGGAAAAGATCGCTTCTTGCGGAAAATACGGTCTTATTTATACTGTACTGTCCCCAGATGCTATGACTGAAAACTCCTATCTAAAGAAATATATGACAGAAGAACATCCGAGTTTAGAATGGATTGTGGATACACTTGTGGAGGCTGGAGTTAAACCGGCGCTGGGTCACTTCCAAAAAGCATACCCGGAGGAAACCTCTGAACTTATAATGAAAGTTATAGATACAGCGCAAAAACGCAGCAATTACACTGGATCAGATGCCGTTTTAACAGATCATTTGTTTAATGATATGCCAAACAATTTTAAACACACCTGGAGAACACCCCAAGAAAGAGTACATAGATTAGAGGGGTTAAAAGATGCTCGGTTAGATAAATGGAACATAGATAATATCAACACACTTGTCGGAGAAGTTCCCGGTACTTTAATGAGAGCCGCGAAAGAAGGTTTATTAACCATTTGTATGAATTTTGATAGTGAACATGTAGACTTAGAAGTTGCACGGCGGGTTGTAGAACTTGTTGGCTCTAAGGGTATTATAGCAATGACAGATCGCATTGACACAGATTCCATGTGCGGCCAATCACTGGAGAAAATTGAAGGGAATAATCTGTGGTATCAAGGGAAAGGGTATGTAGCAGCAGGGTCTTACACAATTGATCGGCTTATGCATAATATTCGTGCTATAGGTTTTAATGAGAAAGTTGTATGGAATATGACATCATTTGTACCATTAAAAGCTTGTCACTTCCTAAATGAACTTGAAAACCTTTCCATGAAGCCCTTCAGTTTTATAGATGAAACGAAAAAAAGAGCTCATTTCAAAGCGCCTGCCCCAGAGCTGATTCTACGCTAAGCAAAAAAGACCACCATAAAGTGGTCTTTTTAAGTTGACTTTCTTTTAATAAGTTTTAGGTTCAACTTATTTATATTAGGGACATCTTTGTTATTCATTAAGTTATATAATAAATTTGCTGCTGTTTGTCCCAACTCTTTAATAGGTTGATGTATCGTTGAAAGTTCTATTACCTTAGATATCGGCTGATTATCAAATCCTATAACCGCCAGTTCTTCAGGTATTCGTATTCCCTGTCTTTTCGCTTCATAAATGATCCCTGCCGCAACATAATCACTTCCTACAACCATTGCCGCAGGACGAGGTGACTTATTTAGTAATAATTTTGCTATTTCTATACCATTCTCAATAGTGTACTGTTCCTCAAAGTACCAATTATCACTCCATTTCAATCCGTATTCATTTCGAAAGTGAAAAAATGATTTTTTTCTGCTTATGCCAACACCGCTCTTAGGATTTCCTATACATAGACCAATGGATTGATGTCCTTGATTTCGCAGATGATCAATTGCCATTTTGATTCCTGACTCATGATTAATAAATATATGTGCAACCTGTTTGCTTGCAGAAGCTTCACAGGAAACAATATTGCCAAACCCAGATATCTCGTCGAGTACGTGATGGGGGCTTACACAGGATCCCAAAATAAGACCGTCAATCAGTTTGTATTTCAATCTGTTAAAAAACTCCATTTCTTGTTCAGGATCGTTATTTGATTGGTGCACAAGTAAACTGTAATTATGTTTATTACACTCTTCGCCTATTCCGGCAATCAGTTTACTGAAAAACGGATGGTTGATTTTAGGAACAATGACTCCGAATACATTTGTCTTCCCCCTGGATAGGTTAATCGCGTTGAAATTTGGTACATAATTTAATTCCTTCATAGCTTTTAACACAGCGTCCCGCTTCTCAGGTTTTACATAAGGATGATTATTGAGAACTCTGGAAACTGTTGTCCGAGAAACGTTCGCTTTCTTTGCTATCTCTGTAATGTTTGTCATTACTGTTACTCCTTCTTAGACAGCGTTATCAGGATTTCACACTGAATAACACAAGGGGAAAAAAAGCATTTAATGAATAGTTTTATCATGGCCTGCATGAATATGTGCGCCTTCATGTCCCACACTATAAATAGAACGGGGCTTCCCCATCTTGTGTAATAGTTTGTCAAATAAACCTACTAATATCCCCAGACATAGCAACACAATGATGGTTCCTATCCCAATCGGCCCCTGAAGAATGATTGCAAGCACAAAAGCTAAAGCTTCCCCTATCGTCTTTGTAATATTAATACCCCAACCTGTGCGTTCAGTAATAGCCAACATTAATTCATCATTCGGTATCGAAGGAAAAGATGCTCTTAAATAAATAGCGATTCCCATAGCCAATATACACAACCCTATCAAAAATAAACTCCATTGAAGAATTACAGAATCTGTTTTTAAGAACGAAAGAACCTTTAAGTTTAAAAGGTCAACAAAACTTCCAATAATAACAATCGGAATAAAACCGGCTAGATTAGGAAACCGCATTTTTATGAGGCTGTTTATAAAGATAAGGATTCCTCCGACAATGAAAACCCATGACCCGATTGTAAGGCCAATGAGTTCTGATAAAGCCACGTTCAGAGCATCCCAGGGGGCAATCCCGGTATTAGATTTAATCATACATACAACCCCCACGGATAAAATAAACAATCCGACAATATAGATTAAACACCTTTTCACAAAATGGCTCATGGCTGTATACTCCGCGGTTTAGGGTCTTCTTCTTTCGTCAGAATGTAATGATCAAAAGCATAAGATACACCACACTCATCATTCGATAACGTTTTAAAAGCAGCCAATTGAATAAGCTTCTTATCTGCATTTCCCATGGCTATCCCTATTCCTGCTGCATGAAACATAGGCAGATCATTTAAATTATCACCTATTGCGATTGCATTCCGCGCATCCGTTCCATAATGTTCACAAAGTTTATTTAATGACGCTCCTTTATCTACTCCTGCACTTGTGATTTCAAGATTGAATGCTCCTGAACTCGTTACGGCACACTCCTTCAGTTGTCCAAAATATTCTTTAGCTTTTTTTAATTTTCTTTGGTTTGGCGAAACGATCATACATTTTATGACATACCGATAATCGATAGGGTCAATTGTACCCGGTATTTCCTCTAACCCGTATTGATGGATTTGAGCTTTAATAGAATTCCAAAATACTTCTTGATTAAAATGAGGTTCTTCCATTACTGTATTGTAAAGTTCTTTTTCAAGCTGCTGAATTCCTTGATTTGATACGGCAATTTTGTCAGATAAGTAAAGCTGGTAATAGATTTCCTCTTTATTTAACCATGTTATGATAGGTTGGATTACATCTGAATCCATAAAATGTTCGAATATTACCTGATTTCCCACATCAATTTGAGCGCCGTTTGAAGCAATAATCGGAAAATCCAAACCATATTTATTGATGATGTGTTTTGCATCAAATAAAGCTCTCCCTGTAGCGATTGTTACAAGATGACCTTGTTTTTGTCCAAGCTTTAAAGCTCTTACATCTTGTTCTTGGATAGTTAAGTTCTCTGATAACAGCGTGCCATCTAAGTCAATTGCAATTACTTTCATGTGAATTTCCTCCTCAGAGTTTAAAAATCATTGAAAGTATAATGTATGGTACGCGTTTCAGAGCAATTAGATTATTATATTAATTTGAAGTTTTTCTCCAGAAGCTGATTAGACCTGTGCTTCTCAAGTGTTCTCCTGCTTAATGATCCTTCTCTTTTGATTAATCCAGTTAATAAAGAACTGACTGCTAATGGCGGAACACTAATTTGAAGAAATTCATCTGGAATTTCAAGCGCTGGCAACTCACTAGAAACCGGACTGTAGCAGGACAGCTTTCCATCATGTGTTTGACTTATGGCCGGCGACTTGGGCACCGGCACTTTTCAGTGAACGATCACTTTTTGTGAAAATCGGATGTATGAAGTTTCATTGAGGCGGTGTCCCCGATATACTTTTCTCTTTTCTTTCATTTGCGGTAAAGAAAACAAAACCTGATTCCCTTATGACAGAACTTGCTTTATCATAAAAGTATGCGTTTACATTCGAGTAGGGAGGTTATAGCATGACCCCTGTGAATTCAAGCAGCATCGGGAAGATTCAGGCGGCCAGCAAAGGTTTGTCGCCAAAATTGAGAGCGATTGCAGACCATATCGTGAAGGAACCGAAAGACGTGGTTCACCTTTCCATCATTCAGCTGGCGGAAAAAACGAAAAGCTCTGAAGCGACGATTTTCAGGCTGTGCAAACGGCTCGGTTTTTCCGGCTATCAGGATTTAAAAATCACGCTGGCTCAGGAGATCGTTCAGGAGCCGGTGCAGCACATTCATGAAGAAATGAGCCCCGACGACGATATCGAAGTCATCATCCGGAAAGTTTTCCGCACAAACATTTCCGGTCTGACCGATACCTTTCATTTATTAGATCCGGCCGACGTTGAAAAAGCGGTAGAAATGATCCACCGCGCAGACAGAATTGAATTTTACGGAAACGGCGGTTCCGGGCTGATCGCCACAGACGCGTATCACAAATTTATGCGTACGGGTATAAATTGCATCGCGCACACGGATTCTCACTTTCAGGCGATGTCAGCGGGTCTTCTCGGTCCCGATAGCGCAGTCATCGGCATTTCTCATTCTGGAAGCAACAAGGACGTGCTCGACGCGGTGAAAACGGCCAAATCGCTCGGCGCCGGCACGATCGGCATTACAAGCTACCAAAAGTCGCCGCTCACCCAGATTTCCGACGTGGTGCTGTATACGTCAACAAGGGAGACGGCTTTCAGAACGGAAGCAATGTCCGCAAGGCTTGCCCAGCTTTCGGTCATTGATACACTGTATTTCGCCACGGCCCGGCTGCGGCAGGAGAAAACGCTCGCCAACTTGCAGCAAATCAGAAAAATGATCGCGCACAAACGTTTGTAATATTTATTTTTCAAAAGAGAGAATGCCGATACAGCGGGAATTGAGACAATTTTATGAAAAAATTTTTCTTCTTCATCGTTGATTTATAAAAAAATTATTCCTATAATTGACTTTGTAAGGGCATACATTATCAATCTATCTTATTATTCAATCAGATTAGGCGGGATATATTATGAAGGAAACCCAAGCTGTTATCGGTCTGGATATCGGCACGACCAGTACGAAAGCCGTTCTGTTCGGACCAAGAGGCAAAGTGTTAGCCAAGCATTCGGTTCACTATGATTTAATACAGCCAAAGCCGGCATGGGCCGAGCAGGATCCTGAGCACATTTTGGAAGCGGTTATCGGAAGCATCAGGGGCGCCGTCACAAAGGCCGGACTGAGTCCTGACAACCTGCTTGCAATCGGCATCAGCACCGCCATGCACTCATTGATAGCTGTCGATCAAAACGGCGGCCTGCTGACCAAAAGCATCATTTGGGCGGACAACCGCAGCGCCGAGCAATCAAAACGGATTTTAAAAGAGATGAACGGTTTTGATATTTATAAAAGAACGGGTACGCCGATTCACCCGATGTCTCCGCTTTCCAAAATTGTGTGGATGAAAGAACAGGACAAGGAGACATTCGCGAAAACCGCCAAATTCATCAGTATTAAAGAATATATTCTGCACGAGTTTTTCGGAACTTATGTCGTCGATTATTCGATCGCTTCGGCAACGGGGCTGTTCCGTTTAGATACGCTTTCCTGGGATGAAGAAGCGCTCCGGATTGCCGGAATCCGGGAAGATCAGCTGTCGGACATCGTGCCGACCACTCATCAGCTGCGCGGCCTTGCGCCGGAAATCGCTGCACGGATGGGCATTCATGCGGATACACCGTTTATTATCGGCGCAAATGACGGCGTGCTCGCCAACCTTGGAGTCGGCGCGATCGGCAAAGGCGAAGTGGCCGTTACGATCGGAACAAGCGGAGCCGTGCGTTCGGTGACGGATACGCCGATTACGGATGAAAAAGCGCGGACATTCTGTTACGCGCTGACTGACAAGCATTGGGTCATCGGAGGTCCGACGAATAACGGAGGCATTATGCTGCGCTGGCTTCGAGACGAATTCGCTTCTCCGGAAGTCGAAACGGCGAAGCGGCTCGGCATTGATCCGTATGATTTAATGATTGATATCGCTGATAAAGTGCCCGCAGGCTCTGAGGGATTGCTGTTTCTGCCGTTTTTATCTGGGGAGCGCGCGCCGTTTTGGAATCCGAATGCCCGCGGAACGTTTTTCGGCATCAGCCTCCGCCATAAACGGGAGCATTTTATCAGAGCGGTGCTGGAAGGCGTCATCATGAGCGTCTTTTCAATCGGTGTCGCACTGAGAGATTTGGCGGGCCCCGCAAAAGACGTGCGGGCTTCGGGAGGATTTGCGAGATCGCCGCTGTGGAGGCAGATTTTGTCCGATACGATGGGACGGGAAGTCCTCGTTCCGGAAAGTTACGAAGCCTCGGCGCTCGGAGCGGCCGTTCTCGCTTTGCACAGCCTTGGCGAAATGGAACGGATCGAGGATGTTCAGGACTGGATCAGAATTTCTCATCGCCATGAACCGAACGTCAAAAACAGCGAAACATATATTGAGCTGTTTTACTTATACGAGCGGCTGTATGACAAGCTCAAAGATGAATTTGACGTCATCAGTGAATTTCAGCTCAAACAAAGCCGTTAATTCTTCTTTGAAAGGGTGAAAAGGTCATGTTACTGTTTATTGTCATTGCCGCTATTATCGTTTTACTCTTATTGATTACGGTCGCTAAATTAAATCCGTTTATCAGTCTGCTGATTACATCCATCCTTGTCGGTTTCGCAACGGGCATGAATCTGCCGGACATTATCACTTCGATGAAAACCGGGCTCGGCAATACGCTGTCGCTGCTTGCGATCGTGCTGGCCCTCGGTACGATGCTCGGAAAAATGATGGCTGAATCAGGCGGTGCGGAGCGTATCGCCCACACCCTGATCGGCCGCTTCGGCAAAAAGAAAGTGCATTGGGCGATGATGGCCGTCGCTTTTATCGTCGGCATCCCGGTCTTTTTCCAGGTCGGCTTCGTCCTGCTCGTGCCGCTTTTGTTTACGATTGCAATTGAAACCGGGGTTTCATTAGTGACGATCGGGATTCCGCTCCTTGCGGGACTTTCCGTCGTGCACGGATTGGTTCCGCCCCACCCGGCGGCGATGGCGGCTGTCGGCATTTATCACGCCAATGTCGGAAAAACGATTTTGTTTTCTTTAATCGTCGGCATTCCGACTGCCATCATCGCGGGGCCGCTTTACGGAAAATGGATTGGTAAGCGCATTCACAAACCCGTTCCCGAACTGTTGAAAAAACAATTTATTGAACGGAATGAAAAACGCAAGCTTCCGGGATTCGCAAATACATTGTTTACGATATTGGTACCGGTGATCCTGATGCTTATGGCAACGCTTGCCGAAATTGCGCTTCCGGAAAAAAGCACGCTCTATGAAACTTTTAAATTTCTCGGCGACCCTGTCACAGCGCTTTTGATCGCCACGGTTTACTCCTTTTTCAGCCTTGGTTTTTATCAGGGCTTTGACAGAGAAAGCATTTTAAAATTCAGCAATGACTGTCTGGGACCGATTGCTTCCATTCTGCTTGTGATCGGAGCCGGCGGCGCTTTTAACAACGTCCTGATTGATTCAGGCGTCGGCACGTATATCGCTGACATGGCGAAGCACTCAAGCTTCTCTCCCGTTCTTTTAAGCTGGACGATCGCGGCGGTCATCCGTGTCGCCACAGGTTCAGCGACTGTCGCCATGATGACGGCGGCCGGCATTGTTGCTCCGATTGCATCTGTCATGCCGGGCGTCAGCAGTGAGCTTCTCGTTTTGGCAACGGGAGCGGGCTCTTTGATTCTGTCACATGTCAATGACTCCGGTTTCTGGCTCATTAAAGAGTATTTCGGAATGACAGTAAAAGAAACATTCCTGACATGGACGGCGATGGAAACGATTATTTCTGTCAGTGCGATCTGTTTTATCATGATCATTAACGCGTTTATATAAAAACAAACCCCGGCCGCAAACCGGGGTTTGTTTTTTTTATCGGTCATTCACAAGGATATAAGCGGCTTTAACGGGTCCGTGGACGCCGACAACCAAATCCATTTCGATATCGGCCGAGTTGCTCGGTCCAGTAATATAGTTGATGCAGGAAGGAACGGTGACGCCGTCTCTGATCTGCTGTTTCAGTATATCGCTGGCCTGTGTCATTCTCGGCACAATGGAAGATTTCGGGATGATTGCGATATAGGTGGTCGGAAGCAGGCTGACAGAACGGCCTGCATGCTCTGACGCATACAAAACGACGGTGGCTGATTCCGCAAGGGTGATCTCGCTGAATGTGATGCCCACATTCGCTTGTTCCGCTTTTTCAATATTTTTCGCTCCTTGTTCCGCGTCCCATTCCCAAACGGGAATCCCTTCATCCGGCCACTCTTCTGTCATAAGGGTCTGCAAGCCGTAAGTTTCAAACCGGCTGTCCTTCGGAATGATGACAGGCCCTCCTTCAAAGCGGTTCACCTGCGTGCGCAAAGCGTCGTAAAGCCCGGCTCCATCCGTTTCGATCAGTTCGGTATGAATGTTGACGCAGTGGTCTTTCAGCATCGTGACAAGATCGTCTTCCGTACAGTCCGCATGCGTTTGATATTGTGGCTGATACTTCCATTCAGGCAGGGACACGTCTGATTTCCTGCGCTCTCTGCCCAGACTTTCGGCGATCCGGTTTAAAAAGGATTCCTGATGTGTAACCGTCCCTTTCATCATCATTCTTCCCCCTTTTGTTTTTCCCGGTCTTTAAACCAATCTCTGAATCTCGATTTATGCGGCGCCGGGAAATCCCGTATTGCCGTCCATTCTTTTAACGGCCCCGGCCCTTTTGATATTTTGTCATCTTCCGTAAACGGCGTCATGGCGGCAGGCGCCCATTTCGATCCCATTTTATAAAGGGACGGGGATGACGAGCCGAGCCCGAAGGCTTTCATCGCCAGCTTTTCGCTGATCGGCGCTTTGCCCTCTTTTTCCACGATGTTCTGCCGATGCTTGAGCAGCAGCTCGTGCAGCGGAATTTTAACGGGACACGCTTCCGTACAGGCCGCGCATAAGGAAGATGCGTACGGGAGCTCCTTGTATTCGTCATATCCGCCGAGAAGAGGCGATAAGACGGCGCCGATCGGACCCGAATAGATGGACCCGTACGAGTGTCCGCCGACATGCCGGTACACGGGACAGACGTTGATGCAGGCGGCGCAGCGGATACATTGCAGCACCGATTGGAATTCCGTGCCGAGTATGCGGGAACGCCCGTTGTCCACAACCACGAGGTGGAATTCC
Organism: Bacillus sp. JNUCC-22; assembly: GCF_018861275.1. Lineage (NCBI taxonomy): Bacteria > Bacillati > Bacillota > Bacilli > Caryophanales > Bacillaceae > Bacillus > Bacillus sp. JNUCC-22. The sequence goes on from NZ_CP076408.1 coordinate 3,260,244, forward strand.
TCAGGCCCGTCAGCTTCTCCTTGCTGACGAGGTCCCGTCAGCGCCGTAATGTAACTTGTAAGCCGCTGGCCGACGGCGCTTCTCGTCAGCATGCTGACAAGCACTTCAAACTCAGAAAATGACGGAACGATCCGCTCCATTCCCATCACGGTGATCTGCGTCTTCGGCAGCGCGGACACAAGGCGGCCGTTTCCTTCGTTCGTCACGAGACTGACCGATCCGGTATCCGCAATTGCAAAGTTGCAGCCTGTAATGCCGACATCCGCTTCGAGAAATTTTTTCCTGAGAACGCTGCGCGCGTGCATGACGAGCTCTTCCGGTTTTTCCGTCTGCTTGTATTCGAGTCTCTCTTTAAACACGTCACGGATCTGCTCTTTGTTTTTGTGAAGAGCGGGAGCAACGATATGTGACGGCGGATCGTGATCGTCAATCTGGAGAATGTATTCGCCGAGATCCGTTTCTATGACTTCACAGCCCTCTTCCTCAAGCACTTCGTTCATATTGATTTCTTCTGTCACCATGGATTTGGATTTTACGATTTTTTTGGCGTTTTTCTGCCGGATGACATCGCGGATATAGGAGGACGCTTCTTCCGCCGTTTCGGCGAAAAAGACGTGTCCGCCTCTGTTGGCGACATTTTCGGCGAGCTGTTCCAAATAGAAATCAAGATTGTCCAGCACATGCTGTCTGATTTCTTCCGCATGGGAACGCCAATCCTCCCAGTTTCCCAATTCTTCGGCCGCCTGAAGCCTTCTTGTCCTGAGCCGTTCCTGCGCTCCGGAGACGGCTCCTCTCATAAACTCATTATCTATTCCTTCTGATACCCGCTCTTTAAAAGCGGCGGTACCGATTTTCATCGCCATGATTTTCCCCCCTTGTTGTTTCTCGTGTTATCTGCTGTTCAGCACTTCGGCGATGTGCATGACTCTGACGTTTTTATCCTTACGGTCAAGACGCCCGCCGATATTCATCAGACAGCCGCAATCCGCCCCGATCAGCACTTCGGCCTCCGTGTCTTCCACACAGGCGACCTTCTCATCCACCATTTGTTCAGAGATTTGCGCCATTTTCACAGAAAACGTTCCTCCGAATCCGCAGCATTGGTGCTTTCCGGGAAGCGTGGTCAGCTCGAGCCCCTTGACATGGCGCAAAAGCTTCATCGGCTCCTCCGACACGCCGAGCAGCCTCGTCATGTGGCATGATGTATGGACTGTCGCTTTTTTATGCAGCACCGCCCCGACATCCTCCACCCCGAGAACGTTGACGATAAATTCCGTTAACTCATATGTTTTGTCCGCAAGCTGCTGCGCTTTTGCCGCCCACTTCGGATCGTCCTGAAACAGATGCGGATATTCACGGAACATCGTCGTACAGGAACCTGACGGACTGACAACGTACTCCGCTTCTTCAAACGCGGCAATCATCCGCTTCATTGCTTTTTTCGCATCCGTCACATACCCGCTATTGTATGCGGGCTGCCCGCAGCAAATCTGCCCCTCGGGAAAATCCACCTCACACCCGAGCCGTTCCAGCACCTCAACCGTCGCCTTTCCGACATTGGTCTGGAACATATCCACAAGGCACGTGACAAATAATGAGACTTTCATGATGAACCCCTCTTTCATCCTCAATATGTGATCCGGTCATCTGATGACCTGTTTTTGGGAAAGCTCTATGAATATCCTACACTATTCTGAATATGGATTGGAAGGTTTTTCTGAAAAAATCCTTTCGTCCGATGCGCTGAAGGGGACAAAAAAAGAGAAGCCCGAAAGCTCCTCAAGCTGCTCTACATCCCGTTTTCCAGCAGACGTCCCAGTTTTTGCACACCCTCTTTTATCGCGGCTTTACCGGCATAACTGAACGACAGGCGAAGATATTCGGCACCGTCTTCCTGATGCAGAAAAAAATATTTACCGGGGACATAGGAAACGCCGTGAGAAAGAGCCCTCGCCAGCATTGCGGATGTATCCGCTCCCGGCGCTTTCACCCATACAAAGTAACCGCCTTCAGGCACGTGCCAGGATGCGGATTCCGGAAGATATCGCGCTGATGCGGCGAGCAAAACGTCACGTTTGCTCCGGTATGCTTCCCGCAAGACGGCGAGCCGTTTTTCAACATTCGTTTGTTCCAGATAGACGGCGGTCACCGCTTGGGAAAACGGGTGGCCTAAGTCTTTTTTTAACCATGACAATGCCGTGATGAATGCAGCGCTCCCTGCAATCCAGCCGATCCTCATACCCGGGGCGATGACTTTTGATAATGAACCGGCGTACAGCACCCGGCCGTTTTGATCCATGGCTTTCAAGGGCGGCGGAATATCGGTGAATCCGAGCTCGCCGTATGCATCATCCTCCAAGATGAGAAAATCATACGTTTCGGCAAGCTGAAGCAGGCGGGTTCTCCGCTTCGCTGACATTACGGTTCCCGCAGGATTCTGAAAAGCGGGTATCGTGTAGAGAAGACGGGGAAGCAGAAGCCCTTTTCGTTTTCTTTCCTCAAGCATGAACGCTAATGTTTCTGTTTGCAGGCCCTCTTGATCTGTCGGAATGCTCATGATATGCGGTGTGTAATTTTTAAAAATCTCGAGCGCTTCCATGTAGACCGGAGCTTCAACGGCAGCGGCGGTTTGTTCATCGAGGAAAACCCGTGCAGCCAGATCTATCGCCTGACAGGCGCCTGACGTCACGAGCTGTTCATCGTCCCGACAGTGAATGCCGCGGATGGCTACCCGTTCTTGAATCTGCTTTTTTAAAACGGCCGTCCTCGGGCTTCCCATATAATGCAGCGGCAGATCGCGCTCCTCATCCAGAAGGCGGGCGGCGGCTTCTTTCAGCTCCTTATCAGGAACGAGTGCGGGATCGGGATAGCCGGAATGCAGGGGGATGCACGCTTTCGGAACTGCCGGCATCCATTCCCCGGGAGGATCGTTTGTCAGAGCTTTCTTTACATGGTCAGAAAAAAAAGATTCGGCCTGCATGTGATGTTATCCCCTTTCACAAGTCAGCTTCTATACATTTTCTTCAAAATAAGCCCCCAGCACGTCTTCCACATTCGTCAGGTGCGCCGTCATCGCGGCTTCCGCTTCATCCGCGTCTTTGGCGGCGACGGCACTGTAAATGCGTTCATGCTCTTCATACAATCGCTGCACGCTCGTTCGTTTAGAAAACAGCCAAATTTTTCTCGTTTCTCTCATTGTTTCCAAAAGGAGCGCGGAGACATGATTCATGAGATGCTTGAGCAGCCCGTTTTGTGATGCTTCCGCCAGCGCCATGTGAAAGGAGAAATCCGCTTTTTCGCCCAATTCTTCGTCTCCGTCAATGTCTTTCATCTCCAGGAGAGCTTGGCGGATTTTTTGTAAATCGTCTTCGGTGCGTTTTTCAGCGGCCATGGCGGCGACGCCGAGTTCAAGCAGCTTTCTGACTTCGAGCAGCTGTTTGACGTCCTCTTTTTTCATCAAGAGGGCGGAAGAAAGCGGCTGGGAAACATGAGACGGCTCAAATTCTCTTATGTATGTGCCTTCTCCCTGCTTCATGTCGACGAGCCCCATCGCTTTCAAAGCCGACAGCGCTTCTCTGACCGCCGAGCGGCTGACCTGAAAACTCTCAGAAAGCGCCTGAACGGAATCAAGCTTTTCACCCGGCTTAAGCTCGCCCGCTTTTATCTTCTCCAGCAATGCGTCAGCGACTTCCTCGTAGATTTTTTTCGTTTTAATTTGTTTATATTTCAACGCGATCACCCCATCACTTGTGAATCTTGATGTTTATCGTCTATTATACTTCTTTTTTCGCACCGCCGACAGGTTCAGACAATTTGTTCAAGAAAAGTATTGTACTTTCAAAACTTTCAAAATATAATGCTAATTAACCCGGTCATCAGATGACCTTATCATAAAAAGTAATCGCTTACATGACATAAGGAGGGGTTTTTTAGGGATGCAATGGACACAGGGGTACGCTCCTTTAGGGGGAAATTTGCTTTTATCGGCAGCTTGCGCGCTCGTGCCGATTATCTTCTTTTTTTGGGCGCTTGCGGTGAAACGGATGAAGGGGTACATAGCGGGGCTTTTAACGTTAGCCGTTTCACTTTTAATCGCTGTATTTGTTTACGGCATGCCGGTGGAAAAAGCGGTGATGTCCGCTTCTCAGGGAGCGGTGTACGGGCTGCTTCCGATCGGCTGGATTATCGTCACATCGGTCTTTCTGTATAAAATCACCGTGAAAACGGGACAGTTCGAGATTATCCGGAGTTCGGTGCTCTCAATTACAGATGACCGGCGTTTGCAGGCGCTGCTCATCGCCTTTTCATTCGGGGCATTTTTAGAAGGCGCCGCAGGTTTCGGCGCTCCCGTCGCGATCTCGGCCGCTTTGCTCGTCGGACTTGGTTTTCAGCCGCTGTATGCGGCGGGAATTTGCCTGATTGCCAATACGGCGCCCGTTGCCTTCGGTGCGATCGGCATTCCGATTACCGCCGTCGAAGGTCCGACCGGGATACCGGCAATGGAAATTTCTCAAATGGTCGGCCGGCAGCTTCCGTTTTTATCCGTGTTTATTCCGCTTTACTTAATCATTTTGATGAGCGGGTTTAAAAAGGCTTTTGAAGTATGGCCGGCCATTCTTGTTTCCGGCGTCTCCTTTGCGGCCGTGCAGTACGCAAGCTCGAATTTTTTAGGGCCCGAGCTTCCGGATGTGCTGTCGGCGCTTGTTTCCATGGCCGCGCTCGCTGTGTTTTTAAAATTTTGGAAACCGAAAACGGCCTTTCGTTTCGCGGCAGAACGGGAATCAGCAGCGGCCGCTGACCGGGCGCCGATCAAGTACGGGGGCGCCGCGGTGTTTAAAGCGTGGTCTCCTTTCCTTCTTCTGACGGCCATGATATCCGTCTGGGGGATTCCCGGCGTGAAGGCTGCATTAACCGGTCATTACGAAGGAACGTCAATGTGGCTTTCCTGGCTGAATGCAGCCGGGCGTGCATTGACCTTCACGCCTCCCGTCCCATTTGTAAATCAGCAGATTCTTCAGGCGGACGGCACGCCGATTGAAGCCGTGTACAAACTTGAGCTTTTCGGTTCAGCAGGGACGGCGATTCTGATTGCCGCCGTCATCTCCAAGTTCGCCCTCGGCATGTCGTGGAAGACTTGGGGCGAAGCGTTTATAGAAACGGTGAAAGAATTAACGCTTCCGGTCGTGACCATTGTTTCTGTTGTCGGCTTTGCTTATGTGACGAATGCTTCCGGCATGAGCACGACACTCGGTCTTGCGCTTGCCATGACGGGCGCGATGTTTACCTTTTTTTCGCCGGTGCTCGGCTGGCTCGGCGTATTTATTACCGGCTCTGATACGTCGGCCAACCTATTGTTCGGCGGATTGCAAAAGGTGACGGCGCTCTCTGTCGGGATGGACCCGGTTCTCTCCGTCGCCGCCAATTCATCAGGCGGTGTCACCGGAAAAATGATTTCTCCGCAATCCATTGCGGTTGCCTGTGCCGCTGTCGGTCTGGCGGGCAAGGAAGCCGACCTTTTCCGCTTTACGATTAAGCACAGTCTGTTTTTGCTTCTGCTCGTCTGCCTCATTACATTTTTACAGCATCATCTGTTTTCATGGATGATCCCGTAACACGGAGAACCTCCCCGGGGTTTGGCTCGGGGAGGTTTCAGCTGTACCGTTTTCTCGCCGATGACGGCGGAATATTTAATTGGTCACGGTATTTGGCGACGGTGCGCCTTGAGATTCGGATGTCATATTGTTCATGCAGCAGATCGGCAAGCTTTTGGTCTGAATAAGGTTTCTTTTTATCTTCTTTACCGACCAATGCCTCCAGATGCGCTTTTACGGCATAATTGGAGGCGCCGCCGTCCCCCGACGATTCAGCTTTCGCCGAGAAAAATGTTTTCATTTCATACAGTCCGTACGGCGTCTGAACGTACTTCCCTTTGATGGCCCGGCTGATCGTTGATTCGTGGAGCTCCAGCGTTTCCGCCACCTCTCTTAAGGTCAGCGGCTGCATTCCGCTTTTTCCTGTGAGAAAAAAGGATTCCTGCCGTTCAGTCAGCACGCCGATAATTCTCGTGATCGTTTGTTTTCTTTGCGACAAAGCTCGGTTCAGCCAGCGCCATTCCTGATATTTTGCCGACAGATAATTTTTCGTGTCTCGGCACCCGGCAGCTGACAGCAGCGGCTGATAATGGGTATGAAGCTGGATGTCAGGAAACGAACGGCTGTTGAGCCGCGCTTGAATGATGCCGTTTTTCGCTGTGATGAAAATATCCGGTTCCACGTAAAAACCCGGCTCCTCATGCGCATAACGGAGCCCCGGCCTCGGATCAAGCGCGCTGATCATGTCAGCGATGTCCTGAATGTCTTTAAGCGGAATGCCCGTTTTTAGTGTAAGCGCTTTCCAGTTCTTTCTTGCAAATAGCTCAAAATAGGCGTCGGCAATCCATTCCGCCTGTTCGTTCCGCTCGGGAAGACGGCGGAGCTGAAGAAGGATGCATTCCTGCAAAGACCGGGCGCCGATTCCCGCGGGCTCAAGGGATTGAAGCTTTTTCAGAACCGCTTCCGTCTCCTCTTGTGAAGCGGATACATGGTCGGCGGCAGCTGGTATGTCCTCTTTTAAATATCCGTTTGAGTCCAATGAATGTATCAGATAATTGAAAATCTTTTTCTCATCATCGGACAGCTTCATATCTAAGGCTTGCTGTTTGAGCGAATCCTGCAGCGTTTTGCGGGTAAGTCTGATCTGCTGGCTTCCGTCCCGTTCTTTCATCCTGTTTTTACTTGTTTTATGGTAAGATAGTGGCGGCGTGTCTGTTTCCTTTCGTTCAATCAGAGGGTTTTCCAGTGAGAGCTCATCAATATATCCGGCCAGTTCCGCGGAATTGTATCCGAGTAATGTGATAGCCTGTTTAAGCTCTTGCGTTAATTGAGGCTTTAACATTTGTGTTTGCTGAAGTTTGATATCCATCATGCTCACTCCCCTTTTTTCATTGTACATGATTGGTTTCATACCGTATATACTTATTAAAAGGAGTTGCTTTATAGATGTCAGAACTTTTTTCTGTTCCTTATTTTATTGAAAACTTTACACAGCACATTGAAATGAATCCGAATGAAGACCGAATTCATGCGATGAACAGCTATTACCGCTCCGTCGTCTCAACCCTTGTTCAGGATCAGCTGACGAAAAACTCGGTTGTGCTCAAAAGAATTCAGCATTTGGATGAGGCGTACAACAAAGTAAAACGCGGAGAAACAAAATAAACCTTCCGCTCATTCAAAGCGGAAGGTTTTCCTTCGTGCCGGCGGTTTCCCCGCTCAGACGGACATCCGGCGCTTCGTGCATCCAGGTGTAATAATAGTTGGCGTTTTTCCCGTATGAATTATCAATGACGGTATTCGGTTTCCCGAGAAGCGAGGACAGAATGTGGCCGTGAAGCCTTGATGTTTCCACCGATTCGTACCTGTTGAAAAACAGGACCGCTTTTTTCGTTAAGAAATCGGAATAGCGTTTCCAAAACCGCGCAATCGGCAGCGGGTTTCCCGCTTTTTTATTCAAAACATTCAGCGTTTGGAAAAAAGCGATTCCCCTGCGGTCGCTTGCTGACAGCACATCCCGCCAGTCGCAGCTTTTAACGGAAGAATTGTTTTGCAGCTTCGGATTGATTTCCCCATCCGTGCGGATAAAATGAAGCCTGCCGCGTGACGGAGCCGCTGACGCCGCCATCGGATACAGCTGATGGGCCATGTCAGGCATAAGCCCGATATGATTCGCCGAAAAAAAGCGTTTTGCAGTTTCGTATGACACATGATCTCTCGTAAACAGGTGGAGATCCTTGTGCTCCGCAAAAAGCGCCGATGTCTTCTCAAGCCGTGTCTCATCCTGATAATAGATGGATTGCGGCAGGATGACGATCCTGTTTTCCGGAAAGGATTTGACGATTTTTTCCCTGAACGTCTGATAGTACGGATAGAGATCCCCGAAATTTCCGCCACCCTGACAGACGATGATCGTCTTTTTGTCCGCCCGGCGCCCGAATGGAAAATTGTCGGGATTCCAGCGCTGTTTCACGCGGATGCCGTGCGCTTTAAAAAACGCCTCCGTCCCTTTCATTATCAATAAATCCCCTACATTTCCGTAGAGGGGATAGTCGGCATATATGATGTCAGATTGCGGCGGTATAACGCTGAGCAGACCCGTCAGCGTTTCTTTTAATCGGCTCATAACATGGCGGCTGTCCATGTTTTCTCCCCTTTCGTTTCAAACAGTTGCGCAAGTGCGTCAATGACACGCTGCTGCTCCTCAGAAGACAAGTCAGACCCGGACGGCAGACAGATGCCCCGGCTGAAAAGGTTCTCAGAGACACGCTCATGTTCGCTGTGAGGATAAAAGACGGAAGATGAGAAAAGCGGCTGCGTATGCAGCGGTTTCCACAGCGGCCGGGCCTCAATGTTCTGTTCCGCAAGACAGGCGACGGCTTCTTCCGGCGTCACGCCGTTATCAAGCGTCAGAGCCGTCAGCCAGCGGTTTGAAACCGTTCCTTCAAGCTCCGGCATCATGCGGATGCCCGGATACGTTTCCAGCGCTTCCCGATACCTGTGAAAGATTTCTCTCCTCGCCCGAACGCGATCTTCGAGCACTTCCAGCTGCGATATCCCCACGCCCGCGAGAATGTTGCTGAGCCTGTAGTTATACCCGAGCTCGCTGTGCTGGTAATGAACGGCGGCATCTCTCGCCTGGGACGCAAGAAACCTCGCTTTTTCAATCGCGGCTTCATCGTCAGACACGAGCATGCCGCCTCCCGATGTTGTAATGATTTTGTTGCCGTTAAAGGAATAAATGCCGAAACGGCCGAACGTGCCGCTCTGCCTGCCTTTATATGTTGATCCTAAGGACTCGGCAGCGTCTTCAATCAGACAGACGCCGTATGCGTCACAAAGGCTCATTAATTCATCCATTTTCGCGCTTTGGCCGTAAAGATTGACGGCGATCACCGCTTTCGGGAGTCTGCCGCGCCGCTTTGCATCCCGCAGCGCCCGCTCCAGCGCATCGGGCGACATATTCCACGTCTCCCATTCCGAATCAATAAAAACGGGCTCAGCCTGCTCATACACAATCGGATTCGCCGTGGCGACAAACGTAAAGGAAGGACAAAATACAGCGTCTCCTTTTTTCACACCCGCAAGCCGCAGGGCAAGATGGATGGCGGCCGTCCCCGAGCTTACGGCCGCCGCGCTTTTCACTCCCGCATATTCCGCGAGCCGCGCTTCAAATGAATTGACGAGCGGACCGAGCGGGGCAATCCAATTGGAACGGAAGGCTTCTGCGATGTATTCCTGTTCTTTTCCGCTCATATGAGGCGGAGACAAATAAATCCGTTTGTTTGTTTGCATGAAATCATCCTTTTTCATTATGGATAGGGGGGATGACGCGGGCCGGAACGCCGACCGCCGTCACATGGCCGGGAATTCTGCTGATGACTGCAGCCCCCGCGCCGATAACGGACCAAGGGCCGATGTCCATCTGCGGTATGACGGACGCGCCGATTCCGATGTGCGTTCCTTCCCCGACTTTCACTCCGCCGGCAAGCGCCGCGCGCGGTGAAAGATGGACGTAATCTCCGATTGCATTGTCATGATCGGCAACCGCCCCCGTATTGATGATGCAATGGGCGCCGATGTCAGCGCCCGCCTGAATGACGGCGCCCGCCATCACAACCGTTCCGTGTCCGACGGAAGCCGCTTCACTGACGATCGCCCCGGGGTGAATGAGTGCTGCATAATCGTCATCTTCAATCCCAAGCGTTTCAGCAAGCTGCTTTCTGACGCCGTTGCGGCCGATGCATATCGTGAATACGGCCTCGGGGACGAGTTTCCGAAGCATGTGCACGTCTTCCGTCCGGCCCGTATACAAACCGTTCCGAACGGCAAAACCGCTGAATCCGTCGTCCAATATGCCCGCAAGCTCCATATCGGAACGGGCCTGCACGATTTCCTTCACGACTTTTCCGTGTCCGCCGTTTCCGATCAGCACGACCTTTTTCACGATGACATATCTCCGCTGCCTGTGAAGCGCTTTGCCGTCACATGGCCGGCTTCGTGTATGCCTTCTGACACGAGAACTTTTTTCACTGTTAAAAGCAGAATCTTTAAGTCGAGCAGAAAGGTGCGGTTGTCGACGTACCACACGTCGAGCTTGAATTTCTCCTCCCATGAAATCGCGTTTCTCCCATTGATCTGCGCCCAGCCCGTAATCCCCGGTTTCACCTCGTGCCGCCGCGCCTGCTCCGCCGTGTAAAGCGGCAGATAATCCATCAGCAAAGGGCGGGGGCCGACCAGACTGATATCGCCTTTGAGCACATTAAAAAGCTGGGGAAGCTCATCGATGCTCAGTTTTCTGATCAGCCTTCCCGTTTTGGTCAGGCGCAGATGATCCGGAAGCAGCCCACCGTTTTCATCACGCGCATCCGTCATCGTTCTGAGTTTATACAACGTAAGCGGACGCCCATTATGCCCCGGTCTCGTCTGTTTGAACAATACCGGAGACCCGATGGCGCATCTGACGGCTGCCATGGCGAAGAGAAGAATGACACTCGCGCCGCACAATAACAGCATCGCGGCCGCTATATCAAATACACGTTTCGCCTTCAAATCTGAACAGCTCCTTTCACTTTTCGGCATTTCTGTAAAGCAAGCCGCCTTTCTTCTTTCGTACAAATGAAGAAAAAAGCGAATGCGGCATAGCTTATGCATACGGCAAGCCCCGCGGCGATCAGACCGGCCCAGCTGTCAAGCGGTGAAAACAGCCGGATACCCCGGCAGACGGCCCAGGCAAATACGGCCGCCGCCAACGGTCCGAACATGCCTTTGTAAAACGCGGTTTTCTGAAAGCCGGTAATATGCGAAACATACAGCGGCGTGAAGACGGCATTTTTCAAAATGAGAGAGACTGCACCGGCAATGGTGATGCCGTACAGCCCGAGATGTGCCGGTCCGCTGAGAACCACGGCCAATATGACATTCAGTCCGCCTAAACATAAAGTAACGACGGCGGGCGTTTTTTGTTTATTAAAAGCCGTCCATACGTAAAAAAGCGGCATGACAGAGAGACTGACCGCCAAATACGCGGCGTGAATGTATAAAAGCGGCGCCGTCTGCACAAACGACGGGCCCAGCCAAATCGCCAGAAACGGTTCGGCAAGCCCTCCTAATAATGCGGCGGGAAGCGCGAGCAGAAGCCCGTTCATCCGCACAGCCTTATTGGCGTAAGACAGGAGACCTTCCATATCGCCTTTTGAATAGTAGGAAGTCAAAACCGGCGCAAACAGTGAAGCAAGCGTCCCGGCAAGACTTCTGAGCAGGAGCGGGAATTGAATAATCGCCGCATAGACACCCGCTTCAGACGGCCCCAGCACAAGGTTGGCCGTCATGAGGTCAATCTGCAGAAACAGCAGCACGCCGATCTGGTTGACAGAGCTCCAGGCACCGGCCGAAAACAGCACTTTGCTCGTTTGTAATGACAAGGTTTTACGGCTGAAAGAAAACCACGGAATCAATTTCTTAAAGAAGAAAAAAGTCAGCACGGCCGCACAGACAGCTCCCGCTAATGCCGAAAGCTGGATCTGCCATATTTTCGGCGGCAGGCACGTAAACAGAGCGAGCACACACAGCACCCTGACCAGCATTTGCACGGCCTGAATGGAACTTGTGATATAAAGCTTGTTGGCAAAAAACGGCCCCGTCGCGAACCCCGCCATAAAAAACGTCAGCATAAACAGCACGCTGCCGATTACGATAGAGAGCCTCACATCCGTTAGCAGCCCGGCCGGCACATTCATAATCTTGTCAATAAAAAAAGCCGTCCCGGCGAGCGGCACAGCGAGTAATAGAGATATCACGACAGACGCGGCTAAATAATTGCTTACATACGCATTGGCCTCGTCCCTGTTCCCCCTGTGGGCGGCGACGGAGAAAAACCTCACAACGACAGAGCTCAGCGCAACGGTAATAATAGAGAAATAGTTAATGATATTCTGTGTCAGATGGACAAACCCAAAAGCCTCCACACCTAATGTTTTCACAATAAAGGGCGTCATCCACACTGATAAAAACACCGATAGTAAAAACGCCGTCACATTGGCGCCGAAATTAATGGCAAATTTCATGCTCCTTCCGCACTGCCTTTCTCTTTCGATTTCCGTTCGAAAAACGCATGCAGAAGAAGAGGAAGGCGCATTTTGCACAGGCCGAGCACCACGCGCTCCCCCGCCAGCAGCCGTTTATGCCGGCATGGCGTGCTGCGCACCGCCGTTTTTACCATGTCATACGTTAAGATTCTGCCGATGTGCGCCGTAATCTGATGTGACGGCTGCGGGGCGGCGCATGCGTTGGCGATCAGCATCGGAATCTGATGCTTGCACAAATATGTATCGATATCGCTCCGGCAGGCGTCCGTCAGCCCGTTCGCCTCATAAAAAGCCATTTTCGCTTTATATTGCTTTTGCAGTTCTTGATCTAAGTGGGGCTTAAACGGTGTTTCTGTAAGACTTTGCGGATTTTCCCGGTAGATATACAGCCCTTCGTCTATCACTTTGACACGCGCGGCTTGGCGGAACGCTGACAAGTTAAACGGAGAGTCCTCGGCAAACCGGATATCTTCATGGAACAACAGTCCTTGCAATGATTCCCGCCGGTATATATAGCGCCACACATACCAAATAAACCGATGTTCGTGCGCACGGGTCAGCAATGCTGTCATTTCATCCGCTGTGAAGACGCGGCCCGGCGGAATGGACGGCGGCATATACGTTCGTTTCTTAGACGGCGTTTCCTTATAATAACCACAGCCGGCGATATCCAGCCGGTTCTTCTCCGCTTCTTCATAAAGCCTTTCGAACATCGTTTCCGTCACATAGTCATCGCCGTCCGCAAAACCGATATAACGGCCGCGGGCGGCTTTTATTCCGGCATTGCGGGCCGAGCTGAGGCCGCCGTTTTCTTTATGAATCACCCGGATTCTCGCATCTTCTGCGGCGAATTGTTCAGCAATCCGGCCTGACTGATCCGGTGAACCGTCATTGACGAAAATGATTTCGATGTCTCTCAGCGTCTGTTTTGTTAAAGAAACCGCGCATTCTTTAATAAAAGGCTCTGTCTTATACATCGGCACGATCACGCTCACAAGCGGCGCGGTCATTGGGCATCACCGCTGATTTTCGAGCGCAGCCCGGCAAAATAAACACTTCGCAAAGAACCGCCTTCCTCATGCTTGCCGCTGAGCAGCCGGTTTACGGCGGCCGTTACAGCTTCAGGGTCTGGACGTGCAAGCAATGTCATGTTCGGTATGTTTTTCAGCCATTGATAGCCTTCCATCACTTTATGATCAAACGAACGAATGACGACACAAGGCGTTTTCGTCAGCGCACAAAAAATCATCCCGTGAAGCCTGTCAGTGACGACGGCTTCCGCGCCTTTCAGCGTATTCCAAAGCGCCTCCAGCTCTTTTTCACGTGTATGGCGGCTGACCCTCCGGCCGACCGTCGTAGTAAAGGAATGCAGCTCGCCGTACTCTTTTGCCAAAGCTTCTTTTACCATCGTTCTGTCCTCAGCCGTCAGCGCACTCTCCTTATCCTCCCGTAAACAGAGGTAGATCCCTTCCCGCGGGATGTGCCGCTCGCTTTTATCCAAATATAAGACCATGTCAGGCTGTTTGAGCACTGTTTTTCCGGGAAAATGACGCTTCATCCATTGATACGTCGTCTCATCTCTCGCCATTAACAAAAGGTCGGGATGCGCATTGTACACTTTTCGGGCGCGCTTCAGCTCCTTCCGTCCCTTTTTTGATTCAGAAAAGTGAGCCGTCGCCGGAAGCTGAACGATCCGATATTCCCGGAATGTTTTGATGATAAAGCGGCGCGTCCATTCCTCATACCTGTACAAATCCCCCATGTTCCCGCCGCCGATGATGAATACCATATCATCGGGGTGGCGCTTTTTGATCAGCGCTTTTGCCGATCTGTAGATATCCTTCATATCCACTTCGACAATGTCAAAATCGGGATACTCCCGTTCAAGAAACGTTTTGCTTGCGTAGGCGATGGCGTGATCGCCGAGATTATCGTGGGACGGGAGCAGCGTCAGAATGATCTTTTTTCTTGCCGCTGTAAGCCCCGCCCCATCCGCTGCCGTTCCGAAATGAAATTGGGACGGGTATTTGACCTTAAGCAACAGCCATTCCGCGAGATTGATTTTTAAAGATTGTATCGACATGTCTTCACCCTCTGATTTTCATTTTGTACTCGATTGCCCGCTGATACGCGGCTGATGCCAGCGACACGAACGGAATCAGCTTCAGCTTCGCCAAAAGCAGAAGGCATGAGCGTTTGGCGTCAAACGGCGCCGTTCCGGTTTTGGAAAGGCTCAGGCGAAACACGGGATCAGCGCATATCCGGCTGATATTCTTCCACTTCTCAGAAAACCGGCCGCCGTTATTCCGCTTCCATTCATTCAGCAGGCAGACCGTTCCGTGCTGAACGATGAAAAAATCCAGCTCCTGCCGGTATTCCTGTAAGCAGCCGTTTTCACGCAAAAAAGCCTCGTTCAGCCGATAGAGAACGAGACCTGAGTCAAACAGCTTTTTCTGATAGCTTTGCACAATGGAAGTCAAGTGAATCCGATAATGATAGAGCGGCTGATCCACGTACGAGACCGCACCTGCGAAAACATGCGCCCGGAGGCTGAAGTACTGATCCTCCACGTGCTCCAGCTCATCACGAAGCGGAAAGCGCAGCTGATGATGCTCGATCATGGTTCTTTTGTACAGCTTGTTCCATGAAAAACCGCTGACTCTTCCTTCAAATAAATCTTTTAGGTACAGTTGTTTCGGGCGGCCCGCGTACGCTGAAGCGATCGTTGAAACGGCGGTTTTCCCCGTATCCGCAAACTCGGCCGCATATTCGCAAATCACGAGATCAGCCTGATCAGCCTTCGCTTTTTCATACATGCGCAGGCAATAATCAGGTTCAACCCAGTCGTCCGCATCAATAAAAGCGATAAATTCGCCGCGCGCCGCCTCGATCCCCCTGTTGCGGACCGCGCCGAGCCCACGGTTTTGCTGATGAATGACCCGGATTCTCTCATCCCGCTTCTGATAGGTTTCAAGAATCGCCGGGCTTTGATCCGTTGACCCGTCATTAACGGCCACGATTTCGATATTGGCGAGCGACTGATTGAGCAATGAATCTAAGCATCTTTCTAAATAAGTTTCCGTATTATACACAGCAATTAATAAACTGACCGCGGGTGTTTCCATATAAACCTCCAATGTCCATTACCGGGAAAAAATCGTTCTGTACGGAAGCACAGACGAATCGACCGGCATAAGCAAGTAACTGTAAAGAAAATAACAGACAATAATGGCGATATAAATCAGCGCATTTGATTTTTCATCAAAAATCCTCACAAAATAAGGGATCAAGATCATTTGGTACAGGCCGAAATATATATTAAACCGGGCGAAAATAACATCCTTTGTCGCCAAAAGACCGAAGAGCAGGCCGAGCAGACAGAAATTCACGATGACATCACTGTCAGGCCAGAGCTTCCGCAGCCGCTCCCGATAGCAGAAAGCCAAAAACAGCGGCAGAAGCAGCACCGCGATTTTTACGACGTTCATCCCGTTCGTATTGGTCATCAGCCATTTCTCATAATGGCCGTACGAGCTGTTTTCCAGCACGACGACAAACAGCGAAATGAACTTCTGATACAGAAACGTCATAAGAAGAAACAATGCCGACAGTCCGAAAATCGCGGGCGACCAGGCTCTTTTTCTGACGAGAAAATAAACCGGAATCATAATCAGCGCTGAGGAATGAAAAAGCGAACACAGCAGCACGATTGACATATAACGCTTCCAGCTTCCGCTGATCACGTAGCGGACTGCCCAAAACAAAACGGCCGCCACCATATACTGCCTGATCCCGTTAAAGGAAGCGTAATAGTGATACGTGCCCAAAAACAAAAACACACTCAGCTCAAACGGACGGCCGAACTCAACGAGCCCCTTTAAAATAAAGCTGCACGTCACGACCGCCACGGTGAAATACATGATTTGCGGATCTTTCGTGATAAAATTCATGAGCCAGATGAGAGCCGTAAACCCCGGATCAACGGCTGCTTTTTTCGCTCCGAACCCGAAGATCTCCCAAATACTTCCGTAATTTCCCGCCAGCTTGTACATCAGCGCGTACGTCTGAAAATCCGTCCCGACTCTGTAGCGCAAACCGGAGACCAATACGAGCGAAAGCAGCGGAACGATCATGACGAGCTGATTCGGCCGGTATCCGGTCGAAAGCGATTGATCACGCCCGCCGCACATTTTCGCGAACCATGACCAAATATAAACAATTCCCATATTGACTACATATACAATCATTCGTTACTGTTCCTTTTTCCAATTCATATTGTAAAGCTTCATAACAGCCCCCGCATTTTCTCCCGCGTCATATCCCTGCCGTCTGAGGGTTTCTTTAATGCGCTCCCCGTCAGGCTTTGCCGCCTCTGCTGCCCGTAATACCGCGGATGCCCATTGTCCGGGCGGTTCTTTGAGGCTGAGCCTTTTGACCAGCCCGAGCCCGGCATCGGCTTCTTCCGTTATGCGGTCTGATATTACGCACGGCACCCCGGAGGCCTGCGCTTCAACGAGCGTGACGGGCAGCCCTTCATAAAGAGACGGCATGACAAATACATCCAGCGTTTTCAGCAGGGCATGAACGCGGTCTTCTATGCCGATAAAACGCACATCATCATCAAGCCCCAGCTTCGCCGCCAGATTTTCCATATCGGTGCGAAGCGGACCGTCTCCGGCGAGAATCAGCTGTAAACCGATGCCCCGCTCTTTCATATCAGCGGCCAGCCGGAGCAGAAATTCGTGGTTTTTTTCTTCTGTAAAGCGGCCGATATGGCCGATCACCAAACGGCCGCCTGCAATGCCCCGCTTCCTTTTTTCAGCTTCTGTGTCCGCGCACCCGCCGGCAAATAAGTCGAGATCAATGCCGTTCGGCAAAAGATGCACGTCTTTTTCTTTCCCGAATAAGAAACGGCCCGCGTCTTCTCCGCAGGCGCACAGTGCCGTGGCGTTTGCCGTGATCAGCCGTCTGAAAACAAACAGCTGCATCCCGGCAAGCCGCGACGCCCGCCCCCGCCACGACGTACTGTGCGAATGGCAGATCCGCACCGGGACGCCGGCTAAACGAGCGGCAAGCGCGATGAATCCCGACTGAAAATCGGTATGGGCGTGCACGGCGGCAAACGGGCCTTTTTCCTGAATCACCCGCTTGACCTGTTTCACAAATGTAATCGGGTTTGTGCTGCCGATGCTCGGCACATAAAAAAGCCGTCCGCCGAGAGCGAGAATTTCCTCATCATAAGCGCACGGATCGTTCCTATGGGTTAAAAAATCAAACTGCACCTTCGTTCTGTCCATCTTCCGGTACAAATTCATCATCATCGTTTCTGCGCCGCCCCTGTTCATCCCGCTGAAGATGTGCAGCACCCGCATCGGTTTGTCAGTCATGTTCGGCAAGCCCTTCTTTTTGGCGGATGTCCCTGTTTTTATGATAACGGTTCATGACCGCGGGCGGCGTAATGGCGCGGATGAGCGGTTTTGCGATATACGCGTAATGGGAAAGCGGCAGCTTCAGCCGTCTGCATGCCTGAAAAACGAGGACCGCGTTATCAATGGAATACGTAAACGATCTTCTTTTAAACGCATCACTGTCCTCTCTGACTTTATACAGCGTTTCTTGGAGATTGTACCCCCGGAAACCCGCTTCAAAAAAGCGCAGCCACAAATCGATATCCTCCATCCGCCGCGTCCGCCTGACTGACCGGTAGCCGCCAAGCGCTTTGTACGCTTCAGCCCGCATCATAATGGTGCCGTGGCAGAATGGTGTGCCTTTCGCCATAATTCCCGGTTTCGGCACGGGCGGCAAAAGCCGGGCGCCCCTTACGCCGAATTCGTCAAATACGAGCATGCCCGTGCCTACGACTTGATAGTGGGCGTGCTTGTTTAAGAAAGCGGCCTGTTTTTCCAGTCTCCTCGGGTTGGAGATGTCATCACCGTCCTGCCTGGCGATATAATCCCCCGTTGCGTATGTCAGACAGCGGTTAAGCGAAGCGGCAAGCCGTTGATTTGTCTTATTTTGAATCAGCGTAATCCGGTCGCCGTAATGATCCGCGTAACGGCGCGCAATCTGATACGTTCCGTCAGTTGACGCGTCATCACACATAATCAGTTCCCAATTCTTATAAGATTGGCTCAGGATGGATTCAATACTCTCCGCTAAAGTCTCTTCGCAATTATAAATTCCCATGATGACGGAAATTTTCGGTTGTGCTCCTGCATTCATACGCTTTTCTCCTTTTTATCCATATAACCGGCGTAAATGTGCGCCATTTCCTTTACCGTACGTGTTTCTGAAAAACATTCCGCCGTGCTGCGCCCTTTTTGCCCCATTGCTTTTCGCAGACACGGTGAGCGGTACAGCTTTTCAATCCGATCGGCAAACGCCGCGCTGTCCCCGGCCGGCACGAGAAAACCGTTCACACCGTCTTCGATGATCTCACGGTGCCCCCTGTTGTCCGCGGCAACGGCCGGCTTTTCGGCAGCCATTCCTTCAAGCAGATTCATGCCGAGCCCTTCGCGGATGCTTGAGGCGACAGACAGATCGGCAAGCTGAATCAGTTCATGAATATCGCGGCAAAAACCGTAAAACCGCACCATGTCGGATACACCGAGTGATTCAGCCTTTTTTCTGTACGGCTCTTCCATCGCGCCTTCTCCGGCAAATACGAGTTTCAGCTCCGGGATGCGGTTCTTCAGCAGTGCCGCAGTCTCAATGAGAAGTCCCTGGTTTTTATTGCCGTTTAATTCAGCGGGGTATACGAGAATAAATTCCCCGGCGCCGAAGCCGTGTTTTTCTCTCAGACGTTCACTCTCTTCCCGGCTCACAGGGCGAAACCTGTCTGTATTCACGCCGATGCCGTGTATTTTTTTCGCGCCGCAAGCTGTTTTTTTCATTTGCTTGGCCCGTTCGTAATCCTCTTCATTAATCGTAATCAGACAATCCGTATAAGAAGAAAGAAATTTTTCGATCGGGTAATAAAGAAGCCAGTTTTTCAGAGGCGCTCCGTCGCAGAAGTGAAAGCCGTGCGCGGTGTACAGCACCTTTGTCCCTTTTTGGCGCGCTTGTCTCGCAGCAAGGCGTGCGAGCACGCCGCCGACCGGCGTATGACAGTGAATCATGTCGTAGCCGTTGTCCTGAATGAGCCGTTTCAGCCGCCTGTAAACAGAAAGATTTTCGGGATGAAACGGCGAGCGCCGGATCGGAATGGAAAACTTTTCATCAACGAACGGAAGATTCATATTGCCGCCTGCCGCGACGTGCACTTCCCAGCCCATATCCTGAAACCATTGAAAATACGGAAGATGAAAGGCTTTAAAATGATAATCGACAGTGGCGCAGAATAATACTTTTTTCGTCATCTTTCTGTCCTCCCATCACACGCCTGCGGCCGCTTCTTCATGTACTGATTCGATCGCCTCAAACAGCCTTTTTCTCAGCTCTTCTTCAGGCAGACGGCTGAATTCCTCCATAAAACGGATGAGCACGGCCCAATTCCCGTCCACCGCTTTCCCGATATGGATTTTCGGAAAAATCTGCTCCGTATGTACTTCATTATGATTCAGCAATTCTTCATACATCTTTTCTCCCGGGCGGATGCCGGAGAATTCGATAGGAATCTGTTCTGTCGTATAGCCTGATAAATGAATCAGGTTTTTGGCCAGATCGACGATTTTGACGGGTTCTCCCATATCCAGAACGAAAATCTGCCGCCCTTTTGCAAGCGCCCCCGCCTGAATGACGAGTCTTGACGCTTCGGGAATCGTCATAAAATATCTTGTCATCGCCGGGTGCGTGACGGTGACGGGTCCGCCTTTTTCAATCTGCTTTTTGAAAATCGGAATGACGCTGCCGCGGCTTCCGAGCACATTTCCGAAACGGACGGCGGCGAATTTGGTGCGGCTGACCTTTCCGAGGTTCATGATGACCATTTCCGCAAACCGTTTCGTCGCGCCCATGACATTGGCCGGATTGACCGCTTTGTCAGAAGAAATCAGCACGAATGTTTCCGTTCCGCACATGTCGGCGGCTTCGGCGACATTTTTCGTGCCGATAATGTTGTTTTTAACGGCTTCTTCCGGATTATGTTCCATTAACGGCACATGTTTATGGGCAGCCGCATGATAGACGACGTGCGGCTCGTATTTTTTCATCAAAGTAAAGATTTTATCTCTGTCCTGAATATCGGCGATCTCCGCGTGAAAGAGCACCTCTTTGCCGAAGCGTGCGGACAGCTCGGTATGTACGGAATGAATGCTGTTCTCCCCGTGGCCGAGAAGGACGATTTCCCGCGGAAGAAACGCGCTGATCTGGCGGCAGATCTCAGAACCGATTGAGCCGCCGGCGCCCGTGACCAGAATCGTTTTTCCCTTGATGCTGTCAGAAATTTTGCTCGTATCAAGGGTGACCGGCTTTCTGCCGAGCAGATCTTCGGCTTTTACATCTCTGATGTGTCCGGCAGCCTGCGTTCCGAGCAGGATCTCATCAAATTGCGGCATGATTTTAATATGGGCGCCCGTCTGCACACATTCTTTGTATAACGTCTGAAGCTCATGGGTGCAAAGAGACGGAATGGCAATGATAATATGGTGGATTCTCAGCCTCTGCACCGCCGGCATAATGCTTTCTTTTCCGCCGATGACGGGCAGGCCCATGATTTCGAGCTTATGCTTCGTCTGATCATCATCAATAAAAGCCACAGGCATGATTCCGAGATCGTTTTTCTGGGTAAGCTGACGGACGAGCAGCGTCCCCCCCGCACCTGCGCCGACGATCAGCGCCCTGGAAGAGTCATTTTGCTTCCTGCCGATCGTTTCTTTCAGCACCCGTGAAATCATCCGGCTTCCTCCGATGAACAATAACTGAACCATCCAGCTGACGGCCAACAGCCGGAACAAAATCGTGTGGAACACCCCGTATTGGACGGCGGCTGTCACAGCTGCTGACAGCGTGATCCCCTTCATTAAGGCAAGCAGCTCGCCTATTCCCGTGTACGTCCATACCTGCTTATACTGGTGAAACATAAAAGCGCATACATGATGGCTGATCAGCATGCTCACGGCAGTCAGCAGCAACGCTCCGGAGTCATAAAAGTGATAAGAATCCTCAAAAAATTGATATCCTATAACAACGGAAAGTAAAACGAGATACGTATCCAATGCAAAAATCATTGAAAGTCTTCTCCGGTAAGTCAATCTTTCCCCTCCTCATTTATCGGTTTAGCTGATACGGTTTTCGTAAAAACAGACATAACAGCTAAGCCGATAACAATGCATCATCTTAAGATAAAATTGGGCATTTAACCCGTCCTCACACCCCGCCACCGACGACCAGCATCTAAGGCGGCGAAAAACGCCGCCCACAGCAGAGCCGAGTGCCTCCGTTGATAAAGGTAAGGAGACATCACCTGCACCGCTCAATACGAGTAGTGCTCCGTTTTTTTGATTTTCTTTTTATTCAGCAGCGCCCCCAAAAGCTTTGCCTTTGACTGCTGGAGAGCGTCTCTCGCCTTTTGGACGGTATCCATTTTCGTTTTTCCGCTCAAGACGACGAGAACGCTTCCATCTGTCTGGTTCGCTAAAATCTGTCCGTCCGCCACAGCCAAAAGCGGAGGTGAATCGAAAATAACCAGACTGTACCGGCTGTACATCTCCTGAATCAGCTCTCCCATCGCCTTTGAAGATAAAAGCTCAGCCGGATTCGGCGGCGTCGGCCCGCTCGTTAAGACGTAAAGGTTATCAATCAGCGTTTTTTGCACCGTTTCGCCGAGGGAAGCGTTTCCGACTAACACATTCGTAAGGCCTTGTACATTTTCAAGCTGATAGGTCTCGTGTATCGTCGGTTTTCGTAAATCCGCATCGACGAGCAGCACCTTTTTTTCCTGCTGCGCAAATACCGCGGCAAGGTTGGCGGCGCTGAATGATTTTCCTTCTCCCGGAACGGAAGAAGTGACGAGAATAGAGCGCAAATGGGTCTGAACAGAGGAGAACTCAATATTTGTCCGAATGGTGCGGTATTGTTCAGCCACCAATGATTTGTGATGTAAAACGGATATTTGAGCCAGTCCCCTTCTTGATTTCTTTTTTCTGAATCCCAAACGCCTCACTCCCCGAAATGTTTTTCATCAGACCGTGTCTGCTGATTTTTGATGTCATACACAACCCCTAAAACAGGCAAGTCTGTTTTTTCGCTGAGCTGCCGCTCGCTTTTAACGGTTTCATCAAGAAAGTGGAGAAAAAACGCAAGCGTCACACCCGCCATGAGAGCCGCACCGAACGCCATCATGATATTCCTGATGCGCGAAGGCTTGACCATCGGGCTTTCCGATGCTTTTGCCTCAGACAAAACAATGACGCCTTTTATATTCATCCTGTCACGGACTTCTTTTTTAAATGTCTTCATCAGCGTGTTCGCTATAGCGGCGGCCTGTTTCGGATTTTCGTCCTGCACCGCTATGGTTATGATCTCTGAATCGGTTTCGCTGCTTGTCGTGATCTTTGCTTTTAAAGCGGATGCCGTCTCAGAAAGATGCAGCGTCTGCTTCACTTTCTCAAGCACTACCGGGCTTTTCATTATCGTTTGAAACGTATTGTTGTAATGAAGATTCAGCTGAACGTCGCTGAGATTCGAATTTTTTTCACCGCTTGTTTCATGAATGAGCACTTGGGTTGATGCCTGATAAACGGGCGAAATCACCCGGAATTGGATGTATCCCGTCACCAGCGTTACAACTGCTGTCATGATAAAAATCAGTAAAAATCTGTGTTTAATAATGTCAAATAATTCTTTAAAACTCATATTCTCATTCATGTAATTACAGCCTCATCCTTATTGCATCAGGCTTAAACGCCCCCTTCTGTTAATGATTGGATTATAAAAGAAAAGGTCGAAATTTGAAAATTTCAAATTAAGCCATTTAGTTCTTTTTAAAGAACATTATCATGATTTTCCTCTTATTTACTGCACTTACCTTATAATTTTAAATTTTATAAAGAACAAAAAATTTCTTATAATGAACAAAAAAACGCCAGTATACAGGGGAGAATTCAGCACAATGATTGGAAGAATAATTCGTTTATACCGCAGAAGAAAAGGCTACTCTATTAATCAGCTAGCAGTTGAAGCAGGTGTCTCTAAATCTTATTTAAGCAAGATAGAACGGGGGGTTCACTCAAATCCATCCATCCAATTTCTGAAAAAGGTATCTGCCACCCTGCAGGTCGATCTGACGGAGCTTTTTGATGCCGAAACGATGCTGCATCACATGGGAGGCACGGAAGATGAGTGGCGCATCCACCTTGTGCAGGCCGTGCAGTCAGGCATGCCGAAAGAAGAACTGTTCACCTTTACGAACAAACTGACTGAAAAACGCCCGGAGCCCGCACCCTACCGCAACAGAAAACTGACTGAATCCAACATTGAGGAATGGAAAGCGCTGATGCAGGAAGCCAAAGAACTCGGCTTGTCCGTTCAGGAAGTCAGATCATTTTTAGAACGGAAGCGTTACTGATGATATGCTGATGAAAAGGCTTTTATTCGCTTCATGTCTTCATCTCTGTTTATAATGAAAAGAAAAAAGGGGATGAAATCATGACAAAACTTACCGTTCAAACCCGCTCCGGCGCACTGAAAGGAACTGCCGGCCGCGGTGCCCGCACATGGAAGGGCATACCGTACGCGAAGCCGCCCGTCGGAGAGCTCAGATTTAAAGCGCCGGAGCCGCCCGCACCTTGGGACGGCGTAAAACATGCCGATTCGTTCGGACCGGTTTGTCCGCAGCCGGATGATATGCTGTCTATATCGTTTTCCGGAGATGTACCGCCTCAATCTGAAGATTGCCTTTACCTCAATGTTTTCGCCCCCGATTCAGAGGGCGAAAAAAAGCCTGTCATGGTATGGATACACGGCGGAGCATTTTATTTAGGTGCCGGAAGCGAACCGCTTTACGACGGATCTGCCCTTGCCGCTGACGGAGATGTCATTGTAGTGACACTCAATTACAGGCTCGGACCATTCGGCTTTTTACATTTATCTTCTATTCATGACACGTATTCCGCCAATATCGGGCTGCTCGATCAGATTGCCGCGCTGCGCTGGGTGAAGGACAATATCTCCGAATTCGGAGGAGACCCGGATAACGTCACGATATTTGGTGAATCGGCAGGCGGCATGAGCATCGCCGCCCTTATGGCAATGCCTGACGCAAAAGGCCTGTTTCATAAAGCCATTTTAGAAAGCGGCGCCTCTCATACGATCCCGGCGGACATGGCAAAAGACATTGCGGCGGCATTTATTCATGAAGCCGGCACTGATCAATTGCAGGAGCTTTCCGTTAATGACCTGCTTAAGACTGCGGATAAAGTGCGGCGCTCACTAGATCAAAACATTTTTCAGCTTTTGTTTCAGCCCGCCATCGATCCGGCCACATTGCCTGCGGAACCGGTGAAAGCCATAGCAGACGGGGCCGCAGAAGGCATACCTATGATCATCGGAACCAATCGTGATGAAGCATATTTGTTTTTCACCCCTGATACAGACATTCATTCCGAGAAAAAGCAGCAAGATTATTTGCATTATTACCTCGGAGAGAACTGCACCGAGCAAGCAGCAGATTTATATCCGCATTCATTAAAGGGACAAATCGATATGATGACGGATCTGATTTTCTGGCGGCCGGCTGTCGCTTTCGCACAAGGACAGTCGCAGCACGCACCGGTCTGGATGTACCGCTTTGATTGGCATGGCGAAACACCGCCGTTTCATAAAGCCGTTCACGCTCTGGAATTGCCGTTTGTGTTCGGAAACTTTGATTCTTTGAGAAAGACGCTGCAAGAACCGCTCGGTGATGACGCAGAACAGCTTTCCAAACAAATCCAATCCGCATGGCTCGCTTTTGCAAAAACCGGAAACCCGAACACCTCTCACTTCAATTGGCCTGAATATGATACCGATTCACGCGAAACTTTGCTTTTCAACACGGATACCGCTGTCGAAAGTGATCCCGATTCAGCAAAACGCCGCATCTTGTTTCAAGCATAAAAAACGCCAGGGGAGCCGGCTCCCTTGGCGTTTCGTTTTCATCTTACTTCAGACATCGCAGAAAATCCATTTCCGCATTACCCTGATATGTTATATTCTAACCCAATAAGTTAACCAAACATTCATAAAGGAGTTTTTATATGGAGAAATCAAGTATTATCGGCACAGCTGCCGTTATAATCGGGGCGCTTATGACCTTAGTTTCATTTATCTTCCTGCGCGACACTGATTTCTATGCCGTGAGGTGGATAGGGGTTGTTATCATGGTTGCAGGATTTTCATGCGGGCCGGCCCACACCATTTCAAAACATAAAAACAAACATGAAAAAGAAACACGGTAACCTTTACTGGGTTTCTTTCATACACTTCATTTTATCTCACTTCATAATGCAACTCCGCAAATTGCTTATAGCGCCTGACATCAGTCAGCTTCAGCCCTGTCTCCCGGTCTCCGGGTTTGAACAAAGAAATTCCGCGGCCGAGCAGAACGGGGGCGATCTGAATGATAAACTCATCGACAAGTTTTTCCTCCAAAACCGGGTGCAGCAGATCACTCCCGCCGACAATCCAAATCCGCTTGCCTTCTCGGCGTTTCAATGCTTTTATAAAATCGGCAGGCTCTTCATGAATAAACCGCACATGTTCAGTGCCCCCGGTCAATGTCCGCGAAAACACATAGCATTCTTTACCTTTGTACGGAAATTCCTCAGGCAATAAAACCAATATGTCCTCGTATGTTTTTCTGCCCATGATGATCGTATCGACAGATTCATAGAAAGCTTCATAATCGGTGCCGTCTTCACCTTCAGTTCCGATTAACCAATCTAAAGAGTGATTTTCCCGCGCAAGGTAGCCATCTGCGCTGACAGCTCCGTAAAAAACGAGCTTTCTTTGACCGCTCATAAAAATCCCTCCCCCTTTTTTATTATACCTTGAACATGCGGATGAAATGAAAAATGATAGAATCGGGTAAAAACCCCCGTTACCGGGTTTTCGTTTCTTCCTGCTTTGGAGATGCTGTTAATATGCCGTCTATCCATCTTCCGGTAATCGGCATAAAGAAATGGAGAATGACCCCTCCTAAACAAACGGTTAATAACGTTCCGATGCCTACCGGACCTTTTAGCATCACGGCCAGTATGAAAAATATGAAGTAAATGACCGTTCTTGAAAAAAAGATGCTTCTCCCGGTTAATTCGCGGACAATTAACGTTAACCGATCAACCGGGATCGGTGCGAAATTTGTGTGCAGATAGGTTGCGGTTCCTATCCCTATCACAACTAAACCGATTGCAAAACAGCCCGCCTTTCCGTACCATAGTTCAGGCGTTATGACTCGATGCAGAAAAAAAAGCCACATATCAATCCCGATTCCCGTTATAAACGCCGTAATCATCCCTGAAAATTCCGGCCTTTGCCTTTTTAACATTGAATTACAGCAAATTAACAGGAAAGCGATGATGATTTCCCAGCTTCCCACGGTAAGCCCTGCATGGACGGATAATCCCACAATAAGCGCATCAAAAGGCGACGTTCCAAGATCTGAATGAATCGTGACAGAAATACCAAAGGTCAAGATCATGATTCCTAAAACATAAAAAACATATTTCACTTTATCGTCCTCATTTTCTTATTTTATGTTGCAAATACAACAAAAATACGGTATGTTTACTATACGGTATTTTCATTGCAAATACAATAAAAAAATCAGCTGATATGATAAATGAAGAAAGGAGCTGTATGACCATGAGTATTCAATTAAAAAAGTGCAGCCTTAACGATATAACAGAGCTCCGGGAGATAAGCATTGAAACATTCAATGATACATTTAAGGATCAAAATTCACCAGAAAATATGAAAGCTTATTTGGAAAATGCATTCCGCTCTGAACAGCTGAAAAAGGAATTATCCAATCTGTCTTCTCAATTCTATTTTGTTTATTATCATGATGACCTTGCGGGGTATGTAAAAGTCAACATGAACGAAGCACAATCAGAAAAAATGGGTGAAGATTCTCTTGAGATTGAGCGAATTTATATAAGAAAAAACCATCAGAAACACGGACTCGGCAAATATCTGCTGAATGAAGCTGTGAAAATCGCAACAGCACACAATAAAAAGAAAATCTGGCTGGGCGTATGGGAAAAAAACGAAAATGCAATCGCCTTTTATCAAAAAATGGGGTTTGTCCAAACAGGAGAACACTCTTTTTATATGGGGGATGATAAACAAGTCGACTTTATCATGACCAAAACCCTGTCGTAAAAGGATACAAAAAACCCGGCCAAGCTGCCGGGTTTTTTCTCTTATTTTAATTTTCCCGCACGGATATCATCGGTCATTCCTTCGTACGGCGCTTCTGAAATCAATGTTTCGTTATTGATTCCCGCATTGTTGAGATACGTAATATCCGCAAACTCGGGAACGACATATTTCGGGTACGTTTCATATTTCTCACGTGACTCTTTCATCACGTCAATGTAAT
This sequence comes from Bacillus sp. JNUCC-22, assembly GCF_018861275.1. NCBI lineage: Bacteria > Bacillati > Bacillota > Bacilli > Caryophanales > Bacillaceae > Bacillus > Bacillus sp. JNUCC-22. The sequence continues at coordinate 3,287,942 of NZ_CP076408.1, forward strand.
CATTTTGGTAGCACACCGTGATTTCCGGATGCTCATGCACCCATTTCGGGAAGAAAATAATTCCGTGCATCCGTTTTTCATTCGGCATAAAGTTTAAGGAAACATCTGTGCCTGTCGGTTCAGTCCATGACACTTTGTATACGCCTTCTGTCAGCTTGACGATATTCACTTCCTGGTCGCGCACCCAGCGGCCGCCTACCATTCCGCTATGAATCCGATAGTCGATCGTATGATCATTTTTAATATAGATTTCATACTCCCAGCCGTTTTCATACGTGTAAATCATATGGCTTCCGATAAAGTTTTCCATGTTGACTCACTCTCCATATTATTATTGAACTTCATAAACATCTAACCGAATGTCATCCGGCAATCGGACCGCAGCCCCGATAAACAGCCGATCCTGCAGATGCTGACATGCCTCGCTGCTTGTTTCAAACACAGGCACAGTGCGGAAATACACGTGCTCGGGATTAATGATGCGGTTCACTGACTCATAAATGACTTTTTTAAAGAAGGTTCATTCAAGACGTATCACCTCCCGAGGTATTATGTTTATTTAAACATGTAACTATTTACATGTTTAATTGTAACGCTGTTAAAATGGACTGTCAAATAATGAGCTGTTTCCGGTTATGTTTTTCAGTGTTCAATAAAAAAAGACAAGGGCGGCACATGCCGAAACCCTTGTCTTTTTCATTTGCTGTATGCTCATATATCAAAAAACGCCAGACGAGCGTCTTCTTAGTAATCGCAATCTTTATCTCTGCATTCTTTCTTTCTTACAGCGCCTGTTGAGTGCCCCATGATCTTGTCATTTGCCTTATCGTAAATACCATCGAATTTATTCGATGTATCACCGTTGTAATAGCCAAATACCTCTATCCCGCCCATTGGATCTATTTCGTATTTATCTTTAAATGTAACGTTATGTATGCCTTCATAATTCGCTTTGATAAATTTCTCCATTCGTTCTTGAGCAATCTTTATCTCTTCAGCCTGAACATTTTTATCATTCATACTCTTCATTATAAAACCTCCGGCTGCTATCAAGATAACCATGAAGATAATAATGTATTTTTTCACAGAATCATCCGTTCCATGAGTGATGATGAAGCTCGCGGACTGGAAAAAATGGTCGGTGACAGGTGTATTTAGGCGTCTTAAGATTTTTCTTCCGCATCCAAAGAGGAGCTCCCTATTTTGTCACCTACAGGATCATATAAGCCGTCAAATTCTTTAGTTTTATCACCGTTTAGATACCCCTCAACTGTAATTCCGCCGGTTGGATCAATAAAATAATCATCATAAGAAATTTTCTCTATACCCTTGTACTCGCTACGCAAGTATTCGGTCATTTTACTTTTGGCTTTTTCAAAAAGAGCCTTTTCTTCCTTTTTCACATCATATTGATGCTTCATAATCAACCCTACAACAGTTATAATTAACACCAGTACAATAATAAAGTATTTTTTCAAAAAAAATCATTCCTTTCCCTACCCTATTTTACATGACAAGAAAGGCGCTATATATCTTGAGCAAGAAAATCAGGACTTCAAACCTGACAGATGAAACATATTACAGGATGAGTCAAGGTGCTTATAACTATGACTATCTTAAAAGGAAATTGGAGAAGAACGATTATATACGTATTAATTCTTCCATTTCAAAACCTACTTACTGGTACGTCGATCAAATAAAATCGGACAACGATACCGGACTTGATGCGGTTGTTCTGTCACAAGCTGAAAAGAAAAACGGAAAATGGATAAAATCAAAAAATCCCGAAAACGTGGTCGTCACCTTTGCGGGAACCGATATCGCAAAAGACCCGATCTTTGACTGCGGGAATATTGTTTTCGGAAATAATCCGAAAACAGAAGTGTATTACAAGGACAAAAACAAGAATGGCTACTCTTTAAGGAAAGGGATTTATCCGTTAGAGTTTTTGGGGCCAGCCAATAATTTAAAATGACGCCAGTTAGGCGTCTTAAGATTTTTCTTCCGTATCCACAGAGGAGCTCCCTATTTTGTCATCTGGAGGATCATATAAACCGGCAAATTCGTTTGGAATTACATTATTCAAAAATCACTAAACTGTATTTTCGCCAGCAAATCCAGCGTCTTTTTTAGTATTCACATTCTTTTTCCTGACATTCGGGTTTCTCTTCTGCATCGACTGACGAAACTTCTATTTCATCATTCGTTTTGTCATAAAGTCCAAAAAATTCTTTTTCCTTATTACCATTCAAGTACCCCTTCACGGAAATACCACCCATAGGATTTATTTTATAATCGTTAATGTATGTAATTTGCTTTATATTTTTGTAATTAGCTTTTATATAGCTTTCCATTTTATTTTTCGCTTGGTTAAAAAGTTCTTGCTCTGCTTCTTTTTTATCATGGTGGTACTTCATGTAGATACTTCCTGACGCTATAGTTATTACAAATATCAGGACAACCATGTATTTCTTCACAGACTCATCCTTTCTTAGATTAAATTTACATCAACCTCAGAGTGTTGTACATGTCTAAAAAATATCAATGTATCAAGTATCAGTGATCGAGAATACTTTTATATAAGCGTTAGTTAGACTATCCTAAAAGTGTGCGAATTTCTACAAAAGCTTATAGTTAGATCTAGGTTAAATGAAGTGATGAAGGAGAAAGGAATTCAAATTCAGAAGGAATTGGCTGATTTAGTTGGTTCTACTGAGGCTGCGATAAGCAGATTTAAAACAAATACAAGATATGATATCACAACACTATTCATTATTAACTGAGGATTAAATGTACCTATGGAAGATTTGTTTTATGTCGAGGAGATAGAGTAAGAGCAATAAAACAAAATTAGCCCAGCTCGATTGAGCTGGCTAATTTATCTTGTACAAAGCTTATCTTTACATTCTTCTTTGGGTTCGGCATCAACCGTATACGACAATATTTCTTTATTGCCTGGATCATATAGACCTTCAAACTCTTTTTTTCCATTCGTATAACCCTTAATACTAATACCACCCATTGGATTAATATGGTAATCCTCGGAAAAATGGATATTATCCACATTTTTATAGTTCGTTGTTAAAAACTTTTCCATATGATTCTGGGCTTCTTCGAATAACGCAATCTCTTTTTCCTTTTGATCATACTGATGCTTCATAAAAAGTCCCCCAACTGCTATAATTATTAAAATAAGGATAATTATGTACTGTTTCTTTTTCATTTGGAAATCAATCCCTTCCTATAAATAACTGTCGTTCTTAAGTAAACGAAATGAGCGAAAACTTGATATGAATATACTTTCAGCATGTCAAAAGCAAAGCTAACCAATTCAGAATTCATCGCGATTGTTGCTGACAAGTTAAGATTGGAACTTAAAGCGAGTAAAATGCTGATCTGACGTTTTCCTGTCGTTGAGTTGTCATGATATTTGTACGCGTTTACCGTTAATATCGGGGATACCTCGACAAATGAGACGGTAGAGGCGATTGATCTCAGGAATAGGTTTGAACTGTATGAGAAACATATCACGAATTTTGTAAGATAATTAAACAAAATAAATACCCACTCATCCTGAGGTGGGTATTTTACCTTTCTTCGGCATTGACCACTGAAATACCTATCTCCTTGTTCGTTGGATCATATATACCGGAAAATTCTTTTTCTTTATTATTATTTATGTAGCCTGAAACTTCAACTCCGCCTGTCGGATCGATATTGTAGTCTTTTGAAAAGTGAACTTCCTGTACATTTTTATAGTCTTTTTTTAAGTAATTCCTCATATGATCTTGCGCCTCAATCACAAGTTTTTCTTCGTTTTTATGTTTATCATATTGATGCTTCACGAAAAAACCTCCCACTGCTATAATTATAACAATTAGGATAATAATGTATTTTCTCATGCGTATCATCCTTTCGGAACTATTTTACAATATAAGAAAGGTGATGTATATATGCCAAAAGGAAAAGAAATAACCGTCTCTGATGTCACAGATAAAGAATATTACCGTTTGAGTCAAGCAGCTTACAATTATAAAATGTTAGCCCTGCATATGAAATATAAAACTCCTTATAAAATAAGTAAGACGTCATATTGGTACGTTGAGAAAGTGAAGCAGGATTCTGATACGGGTCTTGATGCCTTTGTATTCTCAAAAGGCATCAAGTCCAAAAACGGAAAATGGATAAAATCAAAAAACCCCGAAAACGTGGTCGTCGCTTTTGCGGGAACCGATATCGGAAAAGACCCGATCAATGACGGCGTAAAAGCGGACGGCGGGAATATTGTTTTCGGAAATGATCCGCAAAAAGAAGTGTATTATATTGTAAAAAAAGGCGCGGAGGATACCTCGAAAACACTCGGAAAATATAATGGAACGCCCTCTCAAGACGCCATGCTCACAACCGGAAAGTATAAGCTGATAACGAAAACATCGCAAATCGATCAAGCCGATCAGCTGGTACGCAGCGTAAAGAAAAAGTATGCCGGAACGTCAACGATTATTTCAACAACCGGCCATTCACTCGGCGGCGCTGAGGCCGAATACAGCGCGGTGAATAATGATGTGTACGCCGTCGCGTTTAACAGCCCTTCCGTCGTAAAACTGCACGATGAAGAAACACAGAAAGACATCAACAGCGGCATATACGATCCATACATCCGGTCAATTATCAATCCGGACGACATGGTCGGGGCGGGTTATTGGAACGAATATGACCGCCACAACGGGACAACGATTTATACGAAAAACCCCTCGCTCTCACAGTTCAGCCGGAAGCAGCGGCTTGATGGGAACTTGAACGAGCAGATCGGCAAAAATCTCGCTTATTTCTTTACTACCGTCATTCTGAGAAATCCGGATACACACGGCTTAAACGAAGCAAATTTCGTGTTCGACAGAAACGGCACTATTGCAAATCCGAACGGAGATGAGTTAGTCTTCGATAAAAACCTCGGCGCTCTTCTGCCGGCCGGTGCGATCGGAAGCGCAGATACAATAAAAGTAACGCCGAAAAACGCAAAGAAGCTGGCTGAAAAGGTGCAGGCTATGACTGAGGATTTGCGGACGATGAAAAAAGAAGCGCAAAACGCCTATCAGGAGCACGATGAAAAAGTCGCCGAGCTGAAAACAGAATTTTACGGCCAAGTCGGACACGGCTTGTTTGATCAGCTTCAAGCACAGGACGTGACCAATACCATTGAAGATATTGCGCAATCCTACGATAAAGGCCCGATTTTTTATGACACTCAGGCTGAGCAGGCGTTTATTGATTCCTTGCAGGCGGCGATTACGGACCTTGAAGAAATCGGCGGATTCTTACATAAAATAGCAGACGAATTTCAGGAAAAAGACCAGATGCTCGCAAACTGGTTAAGATGATAGAGGTGGATACATAATGCCGACATTAGACGAACTTTTAGAACACAAGGACGACCCGATGAAGAAAAGGCTGCAGCGGCAGATGCTGAAAACCGCCATGACACAGGCAGCGGGGACAAAACTGGAGACAGTGCGCCGAACGCTGAAACCGACATTCGAAATGGATACGTTGAAAGATGAATTATATGAAGTGTATTCAGCACTATTGAACAGCTTTGAAGGTAAGGCGCAAAAAGCTCTCGCACAGCGGATCAGTGAAAGTGCGCGGCTGATTGCCGGAACCGAACATAACAGAGACACATTCGTTAACAGTTTCAAAACAAGATAAAATAAAAAAACCCCGCAGATTTATCATCTGCGAGGTTTTTTCTATCGTCTTAACTGAGACGCGCTCGGAGGGATTCGAACCCCCGACAGACGTGGTACCGGAAACCACCGCTCTATCCAACTGAGCTACGAGCGCACATTTTTTCAATCAGATACCTTTATATTATAATAAAGAAACGCGCAGAAAGCAACTCTTTTTTGATAATGCACAACAGGATTATGCAGCGCCCTCATGCAGCATAATCCTGCATCGTTTAACGGCATTGATTTTCACAAAAAGCCCATTTCAGGCGTACTGCCTCCCGGCTCGGTTCATTTTCAATCACTGCAGAAAAAGCGGTAATCACCCGTTTCAGCTTTTTTTCCAAATATCTTTTAACGTCCAATAGGTGAATTCCTCAACTTTTACGGCGCCTTTCTCAGAAAACAGCTCAATCCCCAATCTGCCTTCATTCGGATAGATACGGCTTGTCATCGTTGTTTCTCCATGATTGGCGAATACTTCAATCGAGGATCTGTCAATAAAGATACGCAGCGCCAGCTTGCCGTTTGCATCCGTCTGCACCCTTCTTACACCGTCTTTCGCTTTCCCCATCTTGGTGCAATCAAGTGTCAGCTTTTTATCCGTTAGATTGTATGTCAGCACAAGTTCTTCTTCGTCAAGGCCGCGAATCTTAAAACCTGCCGTTTCGGCATCAGAATCGTTTACATCAAACACGACTCGGGCTTCAAGCAGGTCTTCGGATGTCTTTGCCAAGTAACTCCCTGAAAGCGATCGTCCGGCACATTCCCGGTATTCCATTTTCCGCAGCTGCTTGGTTTCTTCCACGGGATTCATCAAAAGTTTATGATCATCACGCAAAGTCAGTTCTCGCGGCAAAGTCAGTGCACCGCACCATCCGTCCGCTTTTGTCGGCATCTCAGATTCCCACATATCCATCCAGCCGATAGCAATTCTGCGTCCTTTATCATCTAATAATGTTTGCACGGCGTAAAAGTCATGGCCGTGATCCAGTTCTTTAAAAGCGCCGTGTGTAAATTTGTTTGTTTCATCATGATAGTCACCGATTAAATAACCGGTTTGATGTAAATTTTGATATGAATCACCGTCCGCCTCGATCCCCTGGGGCGAAATCAACAGGACATGCTTGCCGCCTAATTCAAAGAAATCAGGACATTCCCACATATAGCCGAGATTACCGTCACTTTGGGCGAGAACCCCGCCGTATTCCCAATCACGCAAATCAGGTGAACGGTATAAAACGACCCGTCCGACGTTTTCTTTTGAAGAGTTGCCGATGACCATATACCAAACATCGCGATGCTTCCATACTTTCGGATCGCGGAAATGACGGGCGCTGTCTTCCGGCGGTTCCGCAATAACAGGGTTTTCCTGAAGCTTTTCAAACACGATTCCATCTTGGCTGACAGCGATATTTTGAGTTTGATAGAATAGGTCTTTCTCTTGATCAATTATATTATGTCCTGTATAGATGAGGGCTAATCTGCCATGATCATCGACCGCGCTTCCCGAAAAACAGCCGCTTTGGTCGAATGCATCGCCCGGAGCTAAGGCAACCGGCAGGTGCTCCCAATGAATGAGATCTTTACTTTTTACATGTCCCCAATGCATCGGCCCCCAATGCTCATCATACGGATGATGCTGAAAAAAGACGTGGTATTCTCCTTTAAACTGAATAAGCCCGTTCGGATCATTGATCCAATTCGCCCGGGGCATAATATGGTACCCCAATCGATATCTTTGTTTCACTTTATCCTCGGCTTCCTTCAAAGCTTCTTCCGCCTGCTGAATTCTATCCATTTGTAACATCCTCTCTATCCGATTTTTTGCAGACGCTGGACACGCCTGCTGTTTTGTTTCGGGCCCAATAAAGTAAATATGGAGATGACGGTAAAACCGAAGACGACGATTCCCATGATGAGATAGGTTTGACGGAACCCCGCACTGTCATATAATCCTCCCGCAAGCGGCGACAGAATCGACGCGCCTGCCTGAGATGCGAATTGAAAACCGACGAGATAAAGGACGGACGACAGACGCGTATCAAAATTGGCAGCCAAATATTTAAAAACGGCGATCAGCATAATCGGCAATTCCAGTGCGTGGATGAGTTTCATTGATGAAATGCCTACAGGCTCAACTGCAATTCCGGACCCGACGATGCGGAAAGCCATTAAAAACCCCGCTAAAATCAAACTGTTTTTCGCCCCGAACTTATTGACGATAAAAGGCGCAAGAAACATCATGCCGGCCTCCAAAAACACCTGGAATGAATTAAGATAGCCGAATACTTGGTTACCCATCGACACTGAAGGAAACAAAGACGCATAGTAGATCGGGAACTGCTGATCATATACGCCGTAAATGCAAGTCACCCCGATAATGTACATCATAAAAAACCAGAAATCTCTTAGTAAAAAGAGCCGCCCCACATCTTTTAACCGGACCGAATCCGCTCTGTTTTTCTCATGATCGGTCATTTCAATTTTCACGGACATGATAATGGCCGTTAATATGACGGCTGAAACAGACGCGATCCAGAAGTTGATATTGGGATTGATATTGAAAAGCTGCCCTGCAAAAAATGCAGCCGCCGCCCAGCCCAGCGAGCCCCACATTCTTGATTTTCCATACTCAAAATCATACTTACGGCTGACCTTTTCAATGTACGTTTCAATCGCGCCTATCCCTGCCAAAAAAGCGGCTCCCAAATATAAGCCTCCGACAACGGCACCAAGAAAGACGTTGTATTGTAAAAGCGGCCCATAGACGAAGATATAAAACGGACCCGTGAATATGAGAAGACAGCTGATCATAAACAATATCTTTTTCTTCAGCCCCAATTTGTCAGAGATAAAACCGTAAAGAGGCTGCATGCACAGGGCAAATACGGCGTTTACAGAAAAGATAATGCCTGTCGCTGATCCGTTTAAATTGATTTCCTGCCCTAACCAAATCGCAAATAAAGAATAGCTGGAAGACCAAGTAAAAAAGAAAAAAAAGAAATAAGCACTCAGTTTCCAATACAGACTTTTTGAGCTTTTCATTTGCACCGCTCCTTTAAGAGGACCTTTTAATAGCCGTTTTAGAGCCGCATACTTCCTTCTTCATTTTCATCACATACATGCGACCTCTGAGTAAGCGCTTACTTTCCATCGCTGCTTGATTCTTTCACTTTATTGCCGCCAGCCTTCTCTCCATACCCGTCACTTCCCTTCACTTCGCAAATAAAGCGCTTTCAAAAAGAATTGTATGTCAACCGGTTTCATATGTCAATCGGTTGACATGTAATTTTCTGATTATTTCAATCAAACAAAAACGCACCCTTTTTATATGAAAACAGAAACATGGAATGTCCTTGCACATGTCAGCCTGATTCTCTAAAATAAGTGCGTGACGGAAATTGTAAGCCATTTCAGTAAGCAGGAGGGCACGGGAATGAAGCCTAACATTCATGATGTTGCGAAAATAGCGGGAGTTTCATCTACAACCGTTTCGCGGGTATTAAATAACCGCGGCTATATCAGCGAAAAAACAAAAGAAAAAGTGTACAAGGCGATGGAAGAAATCAATTACTTTCCAAACGATCTGGCCCGCTCTTTATTCCGAAAACGAACCAATTTAATAGGACTTATCATCCCAAACTCCAGCAATCCGTTTTTCGGCGAACTCGCCTTTCATATTGAAAGCATTTGTACGTCCATGGGCTACAAACTGCTGCTTTGCAACAGTTTACATCGAAAGGATAAGGAAGAAAAATATTTGGAGATGCTGATAAGAAACCAAGTGGACGGCGTGATCGCCGTGACTTACAACCGGGGAATTCTCAATTATCACAAGCAAAATCTGCCGATTGTCGCCATTGATCATTACTTATCGGACACGATTCCCGTCGTCGGCTCAGACAACTATGACGGCGGAAAAAAGGCGGCAGAACTGCTGATTGAAAAAGGGTGCCGGCACATCGTCCATATCAACGGCCCGCTTGAACTCGAGACACCGGCAAACCTCAGAAGAAAAGCATACGAAGACGTCATGCATGAACACGGACGGAAGCCTATTACATATGAAGTACCCTTTTATCAGCATTACCATGACATTATTTCAACATTATTCGATGAACAGCCTGACACCGACGGAATTTTTGCAAGCGATGATATCATGGCGGCTGCAGTGATGACCGAGGCCAAAAAACGGGGAATAGACATCCCGAATCAATTAAAAGTGATCGGTTATGACGGCACTGAAACCGTTCAATCGGTTCTGCCGGACTTGGCAACCATCCAGCAGCCGATTGAATTGATTTCCAAAACAGCCATCGAGATTTTAGCAAAAGAAATTGAAGGCGAATTTGATGATTTGCCGCTGGAAACGTATTTGCCGGTACGGCTTTTGGAAGGGCGGACAACGTAGTCAGACTCTTCAGCCGTACGTACCGACGCGATTGCGGTCTATTTTGAGCGCTCCGGCCATATCATTTTCTCAAGCGCCGGCGCTGATCATCCTCATTTCCACTTTGCTGTTTGAACTTTTTGTTTTATGGGAAAAATGGTGTTAGAAGAAAAGGTTGGCATTTTGGTCAGCGTTTTGTTTGACCTTTATTGACCAAAAATGTATCATGTAAATACATACTTACCTAAAAGGTGAAGGAGGAGCATTATGAATTTAATACCTACAGTCATTGAACAAACGAACCGCGGAGAAAGAGCTTATGACATTTACTCCCGTCTTTTGAAGGACCGTATTATCATGCTTGGATCTGCGATTGATGACAACGTTGCGAACTCCATCGTGTCACAGCTTTTATTCCTTGAAGCGGAAGACCCTGAAAAAGATATTTCCATTTACATTAACAGCCCTGGCGGATCAATCACTGCCGGCATGGCAATCTATGATACAATGCAGTTCATTAAACCGAAAGTATCCACGATCTGCATCGGTATGGCCGCTTCTATGGGAGCATTTTTACTTGCAGCCGGAGAAAAAGGCAAACGTTACGCGCTTCCTAACAGTGAAGTTATGATTCACCAGCCGCTTGGCGGAGCGCAAGGACAGGCGACAGAAATTGAAATCGCGGCAAAACGCATTCTCTTGCTTCGCGACAAATTAAACAAAGTGCTTGCTGAACGTACCGGCCAGCCGCTTGAAGTCATTGAGCGCGATACAGACCGCGACAACTTCAAATCAGCTGATGAAGCCTTAGAATACGGCTTAATCGATAAAGTGCTGACACGCAATACAGAAGACCAGAAGTAATGCCCAAAAAACCTGCAAGAGATGATGTCTCTTGCAGGTTTTTTATGCTTTATTCCCATTCAAAAAAGTAATGAATGCTTTGACGACAGATAATTCTAACGCTGAAGAATCATACATAAGCCAAGTATCGCGTATCACAGGCTCGTTATTTTTATAAGATAGCGCCAATGTGTATAATTCATCAGAAGGCTGAAGACAGATTTCCGGCACAACAGAATAACCGAGACCGTTTTTCACCATCTCTTTACAGGTTTCCTGCCTGTCTACCTCCATCGCAATGAAAGGCGGTTCAGTAAATTGGTTATTCCACCATTTTTGAATCAAACTTTTCAAAGAAGCATCAGTTTGATAATAAATCATCGGCAATTTGGGAAGGTCCTCACTGTTGATTTCAGTTTTTGAAATAAGGTACAGCCGCTCTTCATTTAACAGTTGTTTTTCCCCTTGCCAATCATAATTTCCCCTCATAATCCCAAGGTGTACCCCCGAATGATGAAGCAGATCCATCACCTTCGCACTCCATCCCGTATTGACGTGGAATTGAACAGACGGATACTGATCAGAAAACCGTTTTAGAATCGCCGGGAGCTTATACTGAGCAAAATTGCTTGAGACTCCTAATCTGAGAACCCCGCTGACTTCATGGCTCATATTGAGCATATCATCCTTCACTCTTCTGAATTCCTGCAGCATTTCTTTCGAATAATCAACCAGATGTTCACCTTCTGAAGTGAACTCCATCCCTTTTTTTCTTTTATAAAAAAGGCGCACTCCGAATTGTGCTTCCAGGTTTTTGAGCCGATAACTTAACGCCGGCTGTGTCATATATAATCGCTCTGCCGCCTTCGTCATATTTTTTTCTTCGAATAATGTAATGAGCACAATCCAATCCTTTTCATCCATATGAAATCCCCCAAAATATTTTTCTGCTATAAAATTCTCTCCTATTATAAAATTTTTTTATTCAACTTTATAAAAATTATATGTTTTACTTATAATCCTTATTTATCATACGATATTTTCCAAAGGGACCGGTACCTTTTTATCCACTCAAAATGATGTAAGGATGAGACAGCATGGAAAAAGTTCCTGTAACCGTCATGAGAGGCGGCACCAGCAAAGGCGTTTTTATTCATCAAAAAGACATGCCAGACGATACAAACCTATGGAGCGATTTTCTTTTAGACATTATGGGGAGCCCTGACGAGAGACAAATTGACGGTCTCGGCGGCGGCCATTCTCTCACAAGCAAGGCAGCCATTATTAAGAAATCCGCCAGAAAGGATGCAGATGTTGAGTATACGTTTGCTCAGGTCAGTTTGACTGACCATTTTACCGACTTCAAAGGCAATTGCGGAAATATCTCTTCTGCCGTAGGCCCTTATGCTATTGAGAAAGGGCTCGTTCAAGCTGAAGAGCCGGTTACAAAAGTCAGAATGTTAAATACAAACACTCAAAAAGTGATCGTAGCAGAAGTTGAAGTCAGAAATGGAACATTTCATTACCAGGGGGACTGCGCTATCCCCGGGGTACCAGGTACAGCTTCTCCTATTTATCTTTCATTTCACCAGGCTGAAGGAGCGGTGACCGGTAAGCTGTTTCCCACTGGTCAGCCTATTGATGTTCTCGATACACCGTATGGAAATATCTCGGTCTCGATTATTGATTACGCCAATCCGCTTGTCTTTGTAAAAGCAGAGGACACGGGGCTTACCGGCTTAGAACTTCCGGATGAATATACCCCGGAGATATTGGAAAAGCTCGAAATGATCCGATCGATTGCAGCCGAGAAATGCAGATTCGCTCCGAGACATGAGGCTGCTGCAAAATCACCGGCCGTACCAAAACTGACATTAATCTCATCTCCAGCGGATTATATCGATACAAAAGGGATAAAGAGACACGCAGAAGAGATGGATCTTGTCATTCGTATGATGTCCATGCAAAAACCGCATCAAGCTTTAGCCATTACAGGGGCGGTTTGTACGACTGCCGGCATGCTATTGCAGGATACAATATTATCTGAATTTTCATTCTACGGGAGAACGATTCGATTGGGACATCCAAGCGGCATTTTAGAAACCGAGGCAGATGCTGATCCGGATGGAACAACGATTAAAGTAGTACGCACAGCAAGAAAAATCTCTGAAGGCTATGTGTTTACAAAGCAAAGTTACAACCTGAATACGCTGAATCACATTGGTTAATACCAGTCTTCAGACAAGTCAAAGATAAACGGAGGAATACGAGATGATCAATGTAAATGCGTCTAATCGATTAAACAGACTGCCTTTTTCAAGGGCCCATCAAGCAGTGCTCGTTATCCTTTCATTCGCTTACTTTTTTGATTTTATCGATTTAAATACGTTTTCATATGCGGCGCCTTCACTTTTAAAGGAATGGAACATTTCTACTCATACCATCGCTTTTATTACGTCTGTCTCCTATTTCGGAATGTTTATCGGCGCCTCTGCCGGAGGATGGTTTTCAGACCGTTTCGGAAGGAAAAAAGGTTTAATTCTGGTTGTCACTTTTTTCTCTTTCTTCTCTCTCCTCTCTTCTCTGGCTTGGAACCCAGAAATACTCGGTGTTTTTAGATTTCTTACGAGTTTAGGTATCGGCGCCACAACGATTGTGGCAAGTACGTATATCAGCGAATTTTTCCCATCCGCAACTAAGGGTAGATACCAGGCAATCTGTATTACAATCGGCATATGCGGAATTCCTGCAGCCGGCTGGGTGGCTAAATTGGTCGTGCCGTCCGCCTCTTACGGCTGGCGGTTTATCTTTCTATTCGGCGCGGTCGGTATTTTTTTTCCGCTGATCGCCAGAAAACTGGAAGAATCACCGAAATGGCTGGACACGAAAGGAAAAAGCGAACAAGCACACCGCATTCTGCTTGAACTGGAGGCAAAAGCAGAAAAAGAAAAGGGTGAACTGCCTGAACCAGCTCCGGCTCTGCGAAGCAGACAAACCGCTGTAAAATCCGTTCCATATCGGACGTTATTTCAAAAGCCTTTGGCAGGAAGAACTTTTGTTTTAATGACGATGTGGGCAGCTTCCACGATTGCAATTCAAGGCTTTGGCACGTGGGTTCCCACCCTTTTGGTAAAAGAAGGCGTATCAATGGATGAGTCTATCGTATACGTCACTCTGGGAACGATCGGTGCCCCGCTGGGCGCTCTCATTGCGTCGCAAATCTCTGACCGTGTGGATCGAAAGTGGGCCATTTCTGTTTTATCGTTAATTATTATGGCGCTTGGATTCTTTTACGGCATCAATCCTTTGCCGATGGTCATTGTCATATGCGGATTTCTCATGCATATGTTTGAGCGTACTTTCAGTTCAATCGCATATGCCTATACGCCGGAATTATATCCGGTTGAAGCCAGGGCATCTGGAAATGGTCTCACTTACGGCGTAGGACGTCTTGCGAATGTAGCCGGTCCCTTTGTCGTCAGTTTCCTGTATTCAGGCTACGGATTTTTAAGTGTTTTCTTGTTTTTTACAGGCTGCTGGTTTCTTTGTGCACTGACAGTCGGTATATTTGGAATCAGTTCAAAAAAACAAAAGATGCAGCAGGATGATTTCATATCGGAGGAAACATTCGTGCAACAAAAGTTGTAAACGCATACAGTCTGCAAACCGCAAAACATCCATCTCCTCTGAGGAAATGGATGTTCTTCTTTCAACCCCAACAGCATTCTCTTTCTCATCTTATTCTCATACATATGTCTTATCCTGAAGAAAGGTGTGATACGCATGAGAAAGAGAAAACGATTTCCAGAAAGAAAAGGTATTCTATAGGCGGAGAATTTTCCGTCAGAATAGATTAGATGCAACCGCCGAAACATATTTCAGACCTCTGACTTACAATTCCCGCCATTTCTTATCTAAAATCGGGTATGTATACCGATTCATCTGCTCAATCAGCTCATCCGGCCGGGAGGAACTGTGTATCAGCTTCAAATGAGACTCATTCGAAAATCCTTCCTGAATGCTGTACTTGACCATCTTCATCATCGGCTCAAAATACCCGTTCACATTGTACAGTCCGATCGGTTTTTGATGAATGCCGATTTGCGCCCAGCATAGCACTTCAAATAACTCTTCATATGTTCCGAAGCCGCCGGGCATGGCAATGTACCCATCGGCAAGTTCACTCATTTTCGCTTTCCGCTCATGCATGCCGCTGACTTCAATCAGCTCCGTCAGATTCTGATGAACAACCTCTCCGCTGAACAGCCCGCTCGGCATGACGCCGACAGCTTTTCCGCCGCCTGCCATTAACGCGTCGGCGACGGTTCCCATCAGACCGACCCGTGAACCGCCGTAAACAAGGCCGATTCCCTGCTCCGCCATATATTCACCCAGTTCGGCCGCTTTGCGTTTGTACTCTTCATTTACCCCCGGGTTTGACCCCGCAAATACACAAATGGTTTTCATTTTTTCATCTCCGTATCTATATATGTACATCAATAAATCAAAATACACTATATATTGTCCCATCTCTATATGATAATATCAATAAGAATCATACAGGACATAAGGAGTGTTTCACATGCAGATGGCTGAAGCAGAACAATGGATGAAAGATTTTTATGAAAAACGAGGATGGACGGCGTACGGGCCATTTATCAGAATCGGTTTTTTAATGGAAGAGGCGGGTGAGCTCGCCCGGGCGGTAAGAGCATATGAAATCGGCAGAGACCGGCCGGATGAAAAAGACGCGACCCAGGCTGAACGCAGGCAGGAGCTGATTGAAGAAATGGGTGACGTCCTCGGAAATCTGGCCATCCTTGCTGATAAGTACGGAATCACGTTAGAAGATGCGATGAAAGCCCATCAGGAAAAACTGATCAAGCGCTTTGAAACCGAATAAAAACACGGCCTGTCCGCTTTTTCATGGACAGGCCGTATCTGAATTTATCCCGTTATCTCGTCCTGATGCTCAAAGAAATGCTGTTTCCCGATTTTATGAAACAGCCCCGTCTTCCGGATGAGCTCTCTCGGCTGTGATTGCAATCCGACGATCATCAATCTCCCGTTATGCCGTTTGATCCGGTTCATCACATTCCCCAGCACCGCTTCTGCGGAGGTATCCATGTAATGTACATTATTCATCAGCAGAATAAGCGTCTTCGGCTTTTCCTGAAGCCTCTCCAGCAGCGATGTTTCCAGTGAATCAATTGAACCGAAAAACAGCGGCCCTTCAATGGAATATGTGCTGACGGACGAATCATTTTTAACCGATTTGACAGCGGCATGCGGTGTTTTGATACGTGTTGATTCGCTCATTTTTCTGATAAAGAAAACAAAAGCGAGCACGAGACCGGCAGAAACGCCGATGATTAAATCAAACAGAACCGTCAGCAAAAAGGTTGCCGCCAGTACGAATGAATCAGTGTTTTTCAGCCGCATCATATTGGCGACTTCCCTCCGCTCACTCATGTTCCAAGCCACCACCATCAATACCGGCGCCATGCTTGCAAGCGGTACATGAACGGCAAGCGGGGCGAAGACGAGCAGGACGAGGAGGACGGTGACTCCGTGGACAACACCGGAAATCGGAGAAACTGCGCCGTTTTTAATATTTGTTGCGGTCCGCGCAATCGCTCCCGTTGCCGGTATGCCGCCGAAAAGCGGCGCTGCCATATTGGCGATGCCCTGCCCGACAAGCTCCCTATTGCTGTCATGCCGTGATCCTTTCATATTGTCCGCGACCATCGCCGATAATATGGACTCAAGTCCGCCGAGAAGCGCAATGATCAGAGCCGACGGAAACATCATTATCATGTTATCGATTGAGAAATCCGGAAGCTGGAAAGCCGGAAGCTGCCGCGGGATTTCCCCGTAAGCAGAACCGATTGTCGCCATTTTGTCAGGAAAAAACACGACCGCCGCGGCTGTAGAGACAAGCAGCGCCACAAGCGCGCCCGGAATCTTCGGCATCAGCCTGGCTGATAACAGCAAAATGGCCAAAGC
Source organism: Bacillus sp. JNUCC-22 (assembly GCF_018861275.1). NCBI lineage: Bacteria > Bacillati > Bacillota > Bacilli > Caryophanales > Bacillaceae > Bacillus > Bacillus sp. JNUCC-22. The sequence goes on from NZ_CP076408.1 coordinate 3,304,913, forward strand.
AATTCCCGCGATGAGGATGCTGTACAAATTAAAGGTTCCGAGCTTCTTTCCGATTTCTGCAATGTTGAGGATAAAGCTTTCATGCTTTTGAATATCGCGCAGACCGAGAAAATGGGCAATCTGCTCCGAGAAAATCAGCACCGCGATTCCGGCCGTAAATCCGACGATCACCGGCTTCGGCACGAATTTCATAATCTTTCCGAGCTTAAATACGCCAAACAGGACGAGCATGACGCCTGCCATAAAACCGGCTACAAGTAAATTCTCAAAACCATACTGCATCACAATGGCAAATAAAATGGGAACAAACGCCCCCGTAGGCCCGCCGATCTGATATTTAGAGCCGCCCAACAGCGAAATCAGAATTCCGGCCACAATAACGGTGTAAAGCCCGTATTCCGGACCGACCCCCGAAGCGATGGCAAAGGCCATTCCCAGTGGAATCGCTACAATTCCGACCACAATTCCCGCGATTAGGTCTTTCTGAAATTTCTGCAAATTGTATCCCTGATATCTGCCGGTAAATTGCATCGTCAGCTGCATCCTCCTTTGACTGTTTCATAACCGTCAACGACAACATCCAGCGTCCCCGTTCCCGGGTCGATCACCAGCCCGTGCACCGGCACCTCTTCAGGCAAGAGCGGATGATGCCTGACCATATTCACGCTGTGGGCCACGCTTTCTTCGACGCTGTGAAAACCGGTCAGCCATGTTTCCAAATCGACTCCCGCATGCTGCAGAAGGCTGAGACATTTGTCCTCAACGCCGCGCTCTTTCGCTTTATTTAATATGGAAGCCGCATTTAATCCCGACATTCCGCACTCGCGGTGACCTATGATGCAGACTTCCTCTGCCTGCAGTTCATAAACGGCAACCAAAATGCTCCGCATGACACTTCCAAATGGGTGAGAAACAATGGCTCCCGCGTTTTTTATGATTTTGGCATCGCCGTTTCTGAGTCCCATCGCCTGCGGCAGAAGCTCCGTCAGCCTTGTATCCATACAGGATACGATGACAAGCTTTTTTTTCGGGAATTTTGTCGTTTGGTAAGGTTCATATTTCCTTTCTTGGACAAACTGCTGGTTGTGCTCCAAAATGCTTGATAAAGAAACCATTTTTCTATTCATCTCCCATCCGATTGTATTGCAAGCCTTCTTACCCAGCTTACAGTAAGGAATTATAGCACAGAAAAAGGCCTCAAAAGCGCTTTCAACAAAAGACACGATAATTTGACTGTAAATTCAGATTATGTTCATTTATATCTTTCAAAAATAATAAAATTTATCTTTACACCAACCTATAAAGCTTTTGAAAACAGCGGTTCCGCTCATTTTGCCTTCAGAAATATAGGCGGATTCTGTTATTGTTTGGAGAAATCAAGCATGTACATTTCTTTTTCTTTCATTTTAAGTTCAAAAGAACCAGAAATTTATCGTAATGCGTTTGAATATTTCTCACGTTACCGCTTCTCTTATATAATAAAATAGAGAAGAAAGACAAAGGAGGAGAAGCCCGTTGAAACCCTATGTATTCATCGCGAAACCGATACCGCCGGAAGTCGAACAAATGATAGGCGAGCATTGCCGCTATGACATCTGGAAAGAAGATACCATTCCAAAAGAGGAACTGTACGAAAAAATGAAAGATGCTGAAGGACTGCTGACATCCGGAACGGCGATTGACAGTGATTTACTGGATCACGCGCCGAAGCTGAAAGTCGTCAGCAATAATTCAGTCGGCTATGATAATTTTAATATTGAAGAAATGAAAAGACGCGGGGTTGTCGGCACGCATACGCCATACACCTTAGATGACACTGTCGCTGATCTGGCTTTTTCATTAATCCTGTCTGCCGCCAGACGGGTTGCCGAATTGGATCGATTCGTCCGCGCCGGCAAATGGGGAACCGTTGAGGAAGAATCTCTTTTCGGTATGGATGTCCACCATCAGACATTGGGAATTATCGGCATGGGCAGAATCGGTGAACAAGCTGCCAAACGGGCAAAATTCGGCTTCGATATGGACGTGCTGTATTATAACCGCAGCAGAAAACCGGATGCTGAGAAGGAACTCGGGGTTACATATGCCGACTTAGATACACTGCTGAAAACATCAGACTTTGTGCTTTTAATTACGCCGCTTACTGACGAAACGTATCATATGATGGGAGAGCGGGAATTTAAATTGATGAAAGATACGGCATATTTCGTCAATATTTCCCGGGGAAAGACGGTTGATGAGAAAGCGCTCATCCGCGCTTTGCAGGAGGGCTGGATAAAAGGCGCCGGTTTAGATGTGTTTGAAAAAGAGCCGATCACCGAAGACAATCCGCTCCTGCAGCTGGAAAACGTCACATTGCTTCCGCATATCGGGTCAGCAACGGCAAAAATCCGCTTGAATATGTTCAAGCAAGCCGCACAAAACATGATTGACACCGTATACGGAAAAACGCCGAAAAACCTCACGAAGGAATTTCAATGAGATGAAAAACCCCGGCCGTTCAGCTTATTTTTCGCTAGGTCAAAAGTACTATTTTTAAATTCTTTCTATTCCTTTCTCTCGATGCTGATACAATGAAAAGGAATCAGCTTCACATGATAAAAATGGGAGGTATTGCTTTGAAAAAACGATTATCGTGGATTTCCGTTTGTTTGCTGGTGCTGTTCTCCGCGGCGGGGATGCTGTTTTCCACGGCTGCCAAGACGGATACATCTTCTCACAAGGCGCACACTGAAGCACAGGTTATCAACACGTTTGACGGGGTTGCGGATTATCTTCAGACCTATCATAAGCTTCCTGATAATTACATTACAAAGTCAGAAGCGCAGGCCCTCGGCTGGGTTGCATCAAAGGGGAATCTTGCAGACGTCGCTCCGGGGAAAAGCATCGGCGGAGATATCTTCTCAAACAGGGAAGGCAAACTCCCTGCCAAAAGCGGACGGACGTGGCGTGAAGCGGATATTAACTATACATCAGGCTTCAGAAATTCAGACCGGATTCTTTACTCAAGCGACTGGCTGATTTATAAGACGACAGATCATTATAAAACCTTTACAAAAATGAGATAAACACATACAAAAAACGGCTTCCCTGCGGAGGCCGTTTTTTTTGCAGAGAACCTGCGAGCTTCATATAAAATGAGCAGTAAATTTTTCTTCAAACTCTGACCGGTCTATTCTGCTGTTTTCCGCCGTGCCATCGTGTTTTTTTATTGTTATATTGCGTTCAGACAGAACCATGTGCCCTTCCGGTGTCCGCTTAGAAGCAAGCAGGCGTTTGTTGAAAGGAGAGCGTTCATGTTCAAAGATTGTTTGTTTCATAGACTTGAGGTCCTTTTCATCGATTTCTTCAAGCGAAAATGCGTAACCTGTCTGCCAGCCGTCCCCTTTGTTCATTTCAAGCAGGTATGTTCCGAATTCCGTCTCTTCTATCTTCACGCGGAACGCTCCGGCCGCTGATACCGTCTCGTCTCCCGACATCGGCACAGGCTGCATGGCGAGATTGAGGCCGAAGCCTGCATCAGCGATGTACTCATTTTCCCCGGCGGAAAGAAGTACGGCCGCATGTGTGCCGGGCAGCGCCCAGCCGTTTTTCCAGACCGTTCCGCGGATCAATTTGACATCAAATCCGGCATCTTTCAGGATGAAATAAAGCAGTCCATTCAAGTCATAACAAAGGCCGCCATGAGGTTCCTTCACCATGTGCCGCCACAGTCCTTCTTTCGTGACGTCATATTCTTTTTTGGACAAAACCGCGCGATTTTCAAACGGAAACCGATACGCGAGCGCCTTTAAAAACTCCGGCAGGTTGCTGAAATCGAGGGAATCCTTTTCCCAGCCTATCGTTTGATAACAATCTTTCAGAAACTCATTCATCGTTCCGTCCCCCTTACAAAGTGTTTACACTTCTTCCTGCACATAAGCGGACAACTTTTCCAGCGCTTCCTTTTCATCGTCGCCTTCAGCGATCAGAGTGACTTCCGTCCCCGTGCTGACCGCCAGACTCATTAATCCCATAATGCTTTTGGCATTCACTTTCTTGCCGTTTTTCTCAAGAAACACATCTGATGCAAAACGATTTGCCTCCTGTACAAACAATGCAGCGGGGCGCGCCTGCAATCCCGTCTTTAAACGCACTTCCACTTTCTCCTGAACCATAAGATCTCCCCTTTTCTGTACGGTTATTTCAAAGTGATGCTTTGTCCTGTACGCAGCTGTTCTGCGATTTCATCGAGCTTTCTCAGCCTGTGATTGATGCCGGATTTGCTGATTTTCCCGCTTGCAACCATTTCCCCCAGTTCTTTCAGCGTGACCTCCTGATAATCAATCCGCAGCTGCGCAATTTCGCGAAGCTTTTCCGGCAGCGCTTCAAGACCGATCCGTTCATCAATGTATTTAATATTTTCCACCTGTCTGAGCGACGCCCCGATGGTTTTGTTTAAGTTTGCTGTTTCACAATTGACGAGGCGGTTCACTGAGTTTCTCATATCTCTGACAATCCGCACATCTTCAAAACGCAGCAGTGAATTGTGAGCGCCGATGACATTCAGAAATTCAGTAATTTTTTCCGCCTCTTTTAAATACGTAATATAGCCTTTTTTCCGTTCAAGCGTTTTGCTGTTCAGATGAAATTCATTCAGCAGCGCGCATAATGAATCGTTATGTTCCTTATAAAGCGAGAAGATTTCCAAGTGGTACGACGAGGTTTCGGGATTATTCACAGATCCCCCCGCCAAAAACGCCCCTCTCATATAAGAACGTTTGCAGCAGCGTTTCGCCACCAGTTCCTCAGAAATATTCCGTTCAAATACAAAGTTCTCTCCGAGGATTTTCAATTCCTCTAAAATCAGCTTTGCATTTTCAGAAAATCGCACAATATAAACATTGTTTTTTTTCAGCCGCATTTTTTTTCTGACTAACAGTTCGACCGATACATCATATTGTTTCTTCAGCAATGTATAAATGCGGCGGGCAATCGCCGCATTTTCGGTTTGAACGTCAAGCACGAGATGGCGGTTTGAAAATGACAGGGAACCGTTCATCCGAATCAGCGCGGACAGCTCCGCCTTGGCGCAGCAGTCCTTCACTTCCAGATTCGTCAGTTCTTTTTTTGTTTCCGATGCAAATGACATATTAGCCACCTCATTTCAAAAGGCCTCTAGTCCCTTAATAAATCGACAAGAAGAGAAGCCACTTTATGTGTATCGTGACGGATTACGCCATTTTTATACGTGATAATCTGATCCCTGATGACCTCAAGCCCCATGGATTTCAGCTTTTCAACATTGAAGTCGACGGGCCGGGCCAGCTCTTTCGCATATTTGCTTTTGATTTCGTCAGGGATCTCCTCATTGTTGATTAAGATCGTGTCGATAAACGGCTGCTCCATATGATCGTTCAGCGCCTTGACATGGTCGGCCGCACTGTATTGAAGCGTCTCGCCGGGCTGTGTCATGACGTTGCATATATATACTTTTTTGGCCGCAGCCTTGACGACTTCCTCTCCGATTTTCGGTACGAGCAGATTCGGAAGAATGCTTGTGTACAGGCTTCCCGGACCGATAATGATTAAATCGGCCTGACGGATGACGTCAATCGTTTCCGGGAGCGGATCAATTTTTTCAGGCGTAAGAAACACCCGTTTAATCCGCTGGCCGTAAGAAGGGATTGTCGATTCTCCGGAGACGACCTGCCCGTCCTCCATTTCAGCGTGAAGAACGACACTGGTGTTGGCAGCCGGCAGCACTCTGCCGCGGACATTCAGCACCTTGCTCATTTCGGTGACAGCGTGAAAGAAATCACCGGTTATATTTGTCATCGCTGCCAAAATCAAATTGCCGAGCGAATGTCCGGTTAAGTCGCTTCCTTTGTTGAAACGGTGCTGAAACAGATTTTCAACGAGCGGCTCAACATCTGACAAAGCGGCCAGTACGTTACGAATGTCACCCGGCGGCGGAATTTGAAGTTCATCCCGCAGACGGCCTGAACTTCCGCCGTCATCAGCAACTGTCACAATCGCCGTAATATCAACGGGCTTATGCTTTAACCCCCGAAGCAGCACGGACAGACCCGTTCCGCCGCCGAAGATTGCGATTTTCGGCTTCTTATTCATTTCCGGCTTCTCTTTTCAATGTCCCGGTGAGTGACATGAGTATAGTAATCTTTTTTAAAATAGTCAGCCAAATACTCAGCGAGCGTGACGGAGCGGTGCTGACCGCCCGTACAGCCGATCGCGATGACAAGCTGGCTTTTACCTTCCCGCTTATAAGACGGAAGCATAAAGCCGAGCAGATCAACAAGCTTTTCAATAAACTTTTGTGTTTCGTTCCACTTCATCACATAGGATGACACTTCCTCATCTTTCCCCGTAAGCGGCCTCATGCTTTCAATGTAGAACGGATTCGGCAGAAACCTTACATCAAACACGAGGTCGGCATCTATCGGAAGCCCGTATTTGAACCCGAATGACATTACGTTCACTGTAAATGTTTCACCTTGGTTCGTGGCGAAATGCGCCACGATTTTTTCACGCAGATCACGCGGTTTCATATCCGATGTGTCATAGATCAGCTGAGAGCGCCCTTTCAATTCTTCAAGCAGCTGGCGTTCCAGCGCGATTCCTTCGAGAGGAAGCCCGGTAGCGGCCAGCGGGTGAGAACGCCTCGTTTCTTTGTATCTCGTCACAAGGATGGAATCCTTAGCGTCTAAAAAGAGAATGCGCGGTGTAATCCACGGATTTTCCGCCATTTCATCCAGCGCCTCAATCAGCCTGTCAAAAAATTCACGTCCCCGCAGATCCATGACAAGCGCGACCTTGCTCATTTTTGAACTTGATTCTTTCATCAGCTCCAAAAATTTCGGCAGCAAGGAAGGCGGCAGATTGTCGACGCAAAAATAGCCGAGATCCTCAAAGCTTTGAATGGCGACGGTTTTCCCCGCTCCAGACATTCCCGTAATGATGACGAGCTGAATATCATGGTTTTCATTCATACTCATCTTTCTCCCCCCTGCGGTCTTTCTTTTATTTAATAAACTGCGGATCTAAACGATAGCTGAGCAGCTCGAAGTCCGGCGTATACGTAAAGGTGCCGTGCAAAAGCCCTTGGCCCTTGATCATAAAATCAAGGATATGCCCGTCTCCGGGGGCCATCGGAAGGCTGTGGATATCTTTTACGTCATGCCACTTCAGAACGCCTTCCTCTGATTCAGCGACATTCCGCCCCGTGTAGGAGTCGGCGACGAAAGTAAACATCATCCACTCTGACACGATTTGTTCCTGTTCCTTAATAATAAAGGTAAATACGCCTTTTAACTGCGGATTTAGTATATAAATGCCCGTCTCTTCTCTGTACTCTCTGATGACGGAATCTCTGACGGATTCGCCGCTTTCCATCTTCCCGCCGGGCGCGACCCACCAGCCCCGTCTCGGCTTTTGGAGAAGGAGAACCTGATCATCTGTCTGCAGCACACAATTTGTCACTCTTTGCACAAGTACGTCACCTAACCTTCTCAACAAATCATCGTCTCTTCATTATACCGTTTCGGCATGTCTCTCACAATGCAGAGACACCGACATCCTTTTCTTTTATTTGACAGAAAACAGAAAATCGCAAAAAAAGGGCACGGATACTGAAATCCGTGCCAAAGTGTATTCATTAAAAAGGGGGTCAATTACTACATTCATCTTAAAACATCAGTATTTCACCCGTGTTACAGCGTAATTAAAACACAGTAACGATTCAAAAACTGAACATTACAGTGATTATTTAACGGTTTTGAGCGTTTCCTCAAGCTCTTCCACATAATGCTGAACGCTTTGAGCCGCGATACTTCCGTCGCCTGTCGCCGTTACGATCTGGCGGAGCGTTTTTTCACGGATGTCTCCCGCGGCGAAAATGCCTGGAATTTTTGTTTCCATTTGGGCGTTTGTTTCAATGTAGCCTTCTTCATTTGTGATGCCCAAGTTTTCGAACGGTTTAGAAAGCGGAAGCATACCGATATAAATAAAGACGCCGTCAGCTTTGAATTCTTCCTCTTCTCCCGTCACGGTATCCACAAGAGTAAGTCTGCCGACTTTTCCGTTTTCCTCATGGATTTCTTTTACGGTTTTGTTCCATTTGAAGTCAATTTTCTCATTGTCAAAGGCACGCGCCTGAAGAATGCTTTGCGCACGCAATTTGTCACGTCTGTGAACGATGGTGACTTTTGAAGCGAAGCGTGTCAGATAGACGCCTTCTTCAACGGCGGAGTCTCCGCCGCCGACAACGACAAGCTCTTTATTTTTAAAGAACGCGCCGTCACAAACCGCGCAGTACGATACGCCGCGGCCGCCCAGTTCTTTTTCGCCGGGAACGCCGATCTTTTTGTATTCCGCTCCGGCAGAAATGACGATGGCGCGCGCTTTATATTCTTTTGAACCGGCTTTGACCGTTTTATATTCTTTGCCGTCAACGATTTCTTTAATATCGCCGTACGCATATTCCGCACCGAATTTTTTCGCATGTTCAAACATTTTATTAGAAAGTTCAGGGCCGAGAATGCTTTCAAAACCCGGATAGTTTTCAACATCCTCCGTGTTGGCCATCTGGCCGCCCGGAATTCCTCTTTCGATCATTAATGTGGATAAGTTCGCTCGTGATGTGTAAACAGCAGCGGTCATCCCCGCCGGACCCGCGCCGATAATGATCACATCATAAATTTTTTCTTCTGACACCATGATTCACTCCTTTTCGAAATGGGGCGCACCCTATATGACTAAGAATCCCCATCAATCGTATTCCTTACCCATATCCTATTAAATCTGAGGGCAATTCGCTATTTTTTTGCTCATTTTTCTGAAAAACCGTGATTAGGCAGCTCCTGATCGGGTATACAAATAAAGAAAGAGCCTTCCGGGATAGAAGGCCCTTGTCTTATTCATTATTGCACGACACGTCTTACATTGCCGTTGAATGCTTTCTTCCAGTAAGGGTTGCTCATAGAATCAATGGATACACCGTGTGATGTATTATCGTTCAGGAACGTTCCGTTACCTAAGTAGATGCCGACGTGGCCGTTTGTTTTATACGTATTGAAGAATACTAAGTCTCCGCGTTTCATGTCAGACGCGCTTACTGCTTTACCTCTTCCGATTAATGTATCTGTGTTTGTGCCGCTTGCAGGTCCGAGGTTAACGCCTGCGTTAGCATAAGCCCAGCGTACGAATGAAGAGCAGTCAAAAATACGGTTGTTAATGTCAGATTGAGTGCGTCCGCCGCCGAATTTGTAAGGGGATTGACCCACAAGGCTTGATCCTACGCTGATGGCGCCTTCAATACCGCCTGAATTTGAAATAACAGATCCGCCGTCAGAATCATCTGAACCGCCGCTGTTATGAGATGATCCGCCTGAAGTGCTCTTCGGTTTACTTGAGCTGTCAGATGAATCAGATGATGTTGAAACTGCCGCTTTTTTCACAGTTTTTACCGCCGGTGCCGGCTGGCTGTCATCTTTTTGGTTTTGGTCTTCAGAAGCTTTTTGTGCTTCTTCCTGTTTTTTGATCAGGGCAGCCGCTGCAGCCTGCTCAGCTTTAATCCGCTTCTGTTCTTTTTCAGTGTCAGCTTTTTCGTTTGCAAGCTTTGATGCTTCTTTTTTCAGATCAGAGATAGCGGAAGCCGCTTTTTTCTGACCGTTTTTCGCTTCGTCGAAAAGCTTGTCTTTCTGATCAAGCTGTTTGTTCAGGTCTTTTTGCATAGACTCGAGTTTCGCAAGATCATCTTGAACTTTTTTCAGCTTCACGTTAAGTTCAGCTTCTGCGTCTTCGAGTTTCGCTTTATCCTGCTCCTGCTGTTTGATCAGCTCTTTATCCGCATCAACGATAGAAGATACCGCAGTCGCACGGGAAATGAAGTCTCCGAAGCTTGTCGCCCCTAAAAGAACATCTATGTATCCCTGAGAACCGCCGTTTTCCTGTAAAGAACGAACGCGTTTTTTCAGGATTTCATTGCGTTTTTCAATACGCGCTTCTGTTTCTTTGATTTCTTTTTTCAAATCAGCGATCTGCTTTTTCGTTTTTTCGTTTTCAGCTTTTTTATCTTCGATTTTATTGCTTGTATCCAACGCTTTAGCGTTAATGTCTTTCAGTTCTTTTTCAATCTTAGCCTGCTTGTCCTGAAGCTTAGACAATTCTCTTTCTTTTGCTTCAAGGCTTGAAGCCACCTCAGATTGCTTGCTTTCGATTTTTGCTTTTTTGCTGTCTAATGTTTCCGCCGATGCAGTTTTTGTAAACGGGATCAAAAAACTGCTTGTCCCGATGACGGAAGCCAAACCAAGTGTTAATAAACTCTTTTTCACTTTTTCTTTCCTCCCTTTTACTTTAAACCTGTTCTCATTTGGAATTCTATTATGAACATCAAAGTTACGCTCCCTCACAAATCCGTGAGGCTGATGATTTTTATGTATGAATCTTTAAATCTTTTAAATTGGTATAGATTATACAGCACATGTAAAATAAACTAATCTCTTATGTACGAGACTCATTATACCATCATGTTTCGACAATTTTTATTACAGTTATATTTCAATGTGATTGCAAATCTCATATTTTGCAAAATAAACGGTGATTACGGCCTGATTTCGATTCGAAAAGCAAAAAAATACGTATGAATACCTCTTTTTTCGGCGGTAAAGTTCTGTTTTGCCCCTTTCTGATAAAAAAAGAACCGACTCTTTATATAGAAAGAATCGGTTTTATTCTAATATATCGTCTATTTGTCTGATGTATTTCGAAAGGGTTGCCGGCGTTATACCGTAAACGGCGGCCGTTTCTTTTTTCGTCGTTTTTTCGCCGTTTGCTTCTTTCCATACATATGCGATGGCTGCGGCCCATGCCCGCTCATTCTGTACGGCAGCGGCGGCGCGGATGTGCTGAATGACGTGAAAAACCCAGCAGCTCATGACGTCAGTTTTTAAACTGTCGGCTTCCGCTTTCTCCAGAAGCTTGACCGTCCGATACGTGAACACCGCATCACCGGAGACGCCTGAAGCACCTTTTTCACCGGAAAGCAGCAGTCTGACGAAATCTTGTTCAAACGGTGAAACGGCGCGTTTTGCCGTCAGAACTTTTTCAAGCTGGTCCCGCTCTCCTTCAGCGCTGCTGATATAATAGGCGGCAAGCCGCTGTTCAAGTGAAGCAGGCAGCGGTTCCTGCCGCTCCGCCCAAGGCGCGGGCCGGTCTGATTCGGGAAATTCGGCTTCGGCCTTTTTCCAAATGGTTTCCGCAAATTCTGTGCGGCCTGTCCCGTAGGCTGAGGCGGCAAGCCAGTAATAAAACGTGTCGTCGCCTTCGAACCCGCTTTTGTAAAGAGAACGGAGCCATTTATAACCGAGATCATGTCGGCCGACAAGCGCTAGCGTCGCCCCCAGCTTATAGCGCTGTTCGAATAAAATCGGATACACGTTGGCGAGTTTTCCGCTCAATTCTCCGACTTTTTCATCTTCCCTCTCGTAATAGCAGAATACAAGGAGGTTGCACATGGCATGGAGATTACCTTCATTTTTCTCAAGCACTTCGAATACCGTTTGTTTCGCTTTTGTGACATTGCCTGAGTAAAAGTAGGCGAGCGCCAGGTTGTTGTATGCAGACCAAAGCTCGGGGTAATCGGCCGTAATCTCTTCAAGCATGACAACCGCTTCATGAAGCTGGCCGCTCTCAAGAAGCGTTTTTGCCCGGTCCTGCCTGATCAGCAGCTCATCCTGGTCATAGAGCGATTCGTCTTCACCAGCTTCACCGAAATCCAAAAGCTCCATCAGATTTTCAATCTCTTCGCTGAATTCCCCGTCCGGTTCGGCATCTGAATAAGCCGCTGCTTCTTTGTATGCTTCCTGAAAGAGCCCCAAATGCGCGAAATTATTCGCTTTAAAATAATGACACTCGGGCATTTCTTCTTTCAGGTTCACCAAAATAAAGTCGAACAGCTCATTTGACTGCTGGTAGTGGCCCATTTCAGAATAAATGACGGCCAGCCGGGACAGCATTTCGGAATCATTCGGCTCGAGGTGGACGGCCCGCTGAATCAGTTTGCTGGCCCGCTTTAAATTCCGCTCTTTATATGCTTTTAAGCCTTTATGAAAAAAATATTGTCCATCCTGAAGCAGCTGGACAATTTGCGCGTGCTTTTTCTGTTCAGAAGTGTGTTTTCCCACAAATATCCTCCGTTTTATACGTATTACCGTCAGTAGTATACCATAAAACGGTTTCACCTCAATAGTTCAAAAGACAGGATCGGCTTCGTTTTTTACTGGCTGGTTCGACCAGATTTTAGCTGTTTTTTTCACGAGGCTCGGCTGGAAGAATGACACGGAAAAGGGTTCCTTCGCCGCGCTTGCTCTCCACCTCTATCGAACCGCCGTGCAGCTCTGCGATTTTTTGGGCGATGGACAGGCCGAGCCCGCTTCCTCCTTCGTTTCTCGCCTTATCCGCTTTATAAAACCGTTCAAATACACGCTCCGCCTGTTCAGGCTCCATTCCGATTCCGTCGTCGGCGATTTCGACAGCCGCCGCTCCCGGCAGATCTGCAATTTTAACGGAAATGCGGCCGCCTTCACCGGTAAATTTTACGGCATTGTGAATCAGATTCATCCATACTTGGCTGAGCAGCGCTTCATCTCCGTACACATACGACTCCTGTAAATCAATGAGAAACTCAATCTGTTTGGCTGACCACTCAGGCTCACAGGTCAATATGGTGCGCCGCAGCTGTTTGTCAATGCGGAACGGTTTTTTTTGTATCGGTTCGGTTTGGCGTTCGAGCGCAGTGAGCTTCAGCAGATTTTCACTGATTTTTGATAATCGTTCTGTTTCTGTCTCGATGATGTGTAAGTAGCGCCCCCGCTCCTCATATGATAAATCCGGTTTTTTCAGGAGATGCGCGTAGCCCTTTAATGAAGTGAGCGGGGTTTGGATTTCATGGGAAACGTTCGAAATAAATTCTTGTTTCAATTTTTCCATTTCACTCAGTTCCGCGGCGAGTGTCGACAGTTCATCAGCCAATTTCGTCACAGGGTGGTTCCGCTCAATCTTCTCCATTTTCCGGGAAGCGGCCGCTGAGAAGTTGCCGCTCGACATTTGCTTGATCGTGGCGGTCAGCGAATCCCAGATCGCATGATGTCTTTCACGTGCTGACTTTGAAAAAATAAACATCGTTACAAACAGCAGGCCGAAAACAAGCCAAAGCGTCAGAATCTGCTCGGCGTACGGAACAAGCAAAATCGGCCATATGAGACCGAAACCCTGAACGATCAGGTGAGCCGCCAGCCATAAGAATGCGGTGACGGTGAGAAGGATGATGATTTTTCCAGCCGTTCTGAAGATCCGTTTCATCCTGTCACCACAAACTGATACCCGAGCCCCCGCACCGTATGGATGGCAAACGGATAGTCTTTTTCCGGAAACCGTTCTCTCAGCCTTTTAATATGCACATCAACGGTACGCTCGTCACCTTCATAATCAAAGCCCCAAATATCTTCTATTAATTGTTCTCTTGAAAACGTCTTATTCGGATAACCGGCGAGCTTAAATAAAAGCTCAAATTCCCGCCGGGGCAATGTCAATCCCGCTCCGCCGCCGCGCGTTACAGTGCGGGATTGCTTATCTAATGTGACCGTTCCGATGGTCAGCAGTTTTTCAGCGGTGATCCGGTACCGTTTCAGCAATGCTTTGACCCTTGCTTCCAGCTCAAGCGGCTCAAACGGTTTGACGAGATAATCATCCGCTCCGGAAGTAAAACCTTGAACTTTGTCCAGCGTTTCGCCTTTTGCCGTCAGCATCAAAATCGGAATGTCCGTAAAGCTGCGGACGGCTTCACTGACTTCAAACCCGTCCATTTTCGGCATCATCACATCCAGTATGATGAGATCTATAGGTGCTGATTCGATCAGCCGCACCGCCGCTTCCCCGTCTTCCGCTTCTGCGACGTCAAAACCGCTCTGCTCCATCATAAGGCGGACAAGCTCACGGATATGGCGGTCATCATCCGCAACCAATATGACAGCCATGAAAATCCCTCCTTCTGCTTTTTTCTTTTCATGAATCGACATGATGTCTATAAACCGAATTTTTTCATTGTCTCCTGTACCGGCATACACGCTTATGGCTTGGCTCTTCATCGTTACCGACCGTACACCCGTAAGAACAGGACTCCGGCTGCAAAATAAAAAGCAGCTTTTTCAGCTGCTTTTGATTCATAAAGTCTTGCTTTACACAGCTTTGTTTTCTAAGTCGGCATTCAGCTTCAGCTGCTGCTCCGCAAAATCGCGGTACAGCGAATGGGATGCCATTAATTCATGGTGTGTGCCCCGTCCGGTGATTTCACCCTGTTCGACAAAGAGAAGCTGATCTGCATCCACAACCGTGGATAAACGGTGGGCAATCACGATGGTGGTGCGGCCTTTCATTAGAACTTCCAGCGCCTGCTGCACCCATTTTTCAGATTGGCTGTCCAGACTTGATGTCGCTTCATCAAGCATCAGAATGCTCGGGTTGCGAAGGAGCGCTCTGGCAATGGCGATGCGCTGGCGCTGTCCGCCTGACAGCATAATCCCCCGCTCACCGACCTCTGTTTCAAATTTCTTCGGTAAGTCTTCAATAAATTGCAGAGCGTAGGCCATGTCAGCCGCTTGCCTCAGTTCCTCATCGGTCACCTCGCGTTTTAATCCGTAGCAGATATTGTCGCGGATGGTGCCTGACATTAACGGGCTTTCTTGCGACACATAGCCGATGTGCTCCCGCCATGACTCAAGGGAATACGTATCAATCGGTTCGTTTCCGAGCAGGATGCTGCCCGCAGTCGGATTGTAGAATCGTTCAAGCAGCTTAAATAACGTTGTTTTTCCGCCGCCGCTCGGTCCGACGATCGCGGTGACTTTGCCGGCCTCAATCGTAGCCGTAATGTCTTTTAAGATGGTTTGATCTGTTTTGTAGCCGAATGAGACTTGTTCAAGTTTAATCGGCTGATCCGCGTTTTCAATGGCTTTTCCGGTTTGGATATCTTCTTCTTTTTCTGCAAGAATATGAATCATCCGTTCCGTTGCGCCGACGGATTTTTGAAGCTGTGTGAAAAATGAAGTGATCTGGCCCATCGGCATAATGATCTGAAACAAATACAGAATAAAGGCAACGAGCGCGCCGGCTGTCAATTCACCGGATGACACCTGCATCCCGCCGTACCCGATGACAGCGACCAACGCCGCCATTAATACAAGTGTAATAAGCGGGCCTACGAGCGACTGCACCTTCGCTTCACGCAGCCCGAGTTTAAAGAGCGCCATAATGCCTGCTTTTCCGCGCCCGTATTCCGCTTCTTCAGCGTTTGACGCTTTTACAAGCCTGATTTCCGGGAGGATGTGGTTTAATAATCCGGTGAATCTCGCCGTTTCATCCTGTGTTTCCCGAGAAATTTTAAACATTTTCCGGCCGATCGGCACTAAAATCACCGCAGCCAGCGGCACGACGATTAGCACGAGCAATGTGAGCTTCCAGTTCATGAAAAATAAGATCGTCAGTGACCCGATAACGGAAATGATTCCGGTAATAAATCCGCTGATATTGTTTGTGATCAGCTCTTTTACCACCATTGTGTCATTGGTGACACGGCTGATCGTTTCTCCCGTGGCGTTTTTGTCAAAATAAGAGACGGGCAGTTTAATTAATTTCTGCCACAACAAATCACGCAGGCCCGAGATGATTTTCTGGCCGCTGTAGTTCAGGGCGTAGGTGGCGTAGGCGCTTAATGCGGCCTGTACGATAAACACGGCTGCGATGATTCCGATTTGCACGCCTGACAGCGACGACATGGAAAAGCCGTCAACGAGCTGCTTTGTCAACAGCGGAATCAGCAGGCTGACGAGCGTTGTCACAATACTGAGAGACAGCGCGAAGGCCAGCATACCGTATGATGGTTTTGTTTTTTTGACTAATGAAAAGAATGAGCTGAATTTCCCTTTAGGTTTTGGTTGTTTATTCGGCATAAGTTTTCCTCCTATATCACTGTTTATACTATAACGGATGTGCATGAACGGAATATGAACAAAAAGTATATTTTTGATAAAAACCAAAATAAACTCTATTAGTCAATATTATCAAATTCATCTGCCTCCGGTTGCGGAAATAAGGAATATTTAATTGAATGTTTAAGTTTGACAGATTAAAAACCTCACGGATCTCTCCGTGAGGTTTGTTTTACTCAGATGCTGAATGGCGTTTCGCAAGGACGTCAAGCACGTCGTCCAAAGGAAGCGACTGCTCACGCAGAAGAACGAGCAAATGATACAGCAAATCCGCCGCTTCCCATTTTAATTCTTCATGGTCCCGGTTTTTCGCGGCGATAATAACCTCTGCGGCTTCTTCGCCGACTTTTTTGAGGATTTTATCGACGCCTTCCCGAAACAGATACGTTGTGTAGGCTCCGTCAGGCATCTCCGCCTGCCGTTTGGCGATTACGCTTTCCAGTTCATTTAAGATGCCGAAACGATCCTGCGCATCCGCTTTTTCCGGAGAAAAGCAGCTGTAGCTTCCCTTATGGCATGCGGGTCCTGAAGGCTCCGCAAGCACGACAAGAGCATCTTGATCGCAATCATAGCGGATGGCTTTCACCTTTTGGGTATTCCCCGACGTCGCTCCTTTATGCCACAGCTCCTGCCTTGAACGGCTGTAAAACCAGGTTTCTTTCGTTTCTATCGTTTTTTCGTAGGATTCACGATTCATATAAGCCAGTGTCAGCACTTCTTTGCTTGCCGCATCCTGTACGATGGCGGGAATCAGTCCGGCCTCGTCAAACCGCAGTTCATCTGCCCGTTTCATCTCACATTCACCCCGTGTTTCTTCATATAATCTTTCACTTCTTTTATAGATGTCTCTTTGTAATGGAAAATGGAAGCTGCAAGCGCGGCGTCCGCTTCACCGATCGTGAAGGCTTCAAGCATATGGTGCGCGCTGCCGGCTCCCCCTGACGCAATGACGGGCACCGGGACGGCACGTGTGACAATCTGTGTGAGCGTATGATTAAAGCCTGTTTTCTCACCGTCTGCGTCCATGCTTGTCAGCAGGATTTCACCCGCTCCCCGGCTGACGGCTTCTTTTGCCCAGGCCGTGACTTCCCACTCGGTTTTCTTTCTGCCGCCGTGTGTGTACACTTTATAGCAATCCGAATCTTCGTCATACTTTGCGTCAATCGCCGCTACGATGCATTGCGAGCCGAAAAAATCCGCTCCTTCCGTAATCAGCTCGGGGCGGAGGACGGCCGCTGTATTAACGGATACTTTATCAGCGCCGGCGCGAAGCATTCGTTTCATATCGCTTAATTGATTAATTCCGCCCCCGACCGTAAACGGAATCGCCAGTTTTGCCGCAACCTGTTCTACGACGTCCGTCATCGTCTTGCGGCCTTCGTGAGAGGCGGAGATGTCGAGAAAAACAAGTTCGTCAGCGCCCTCCCTGTCGTAAGCTTCGGCCAGCTCGACAGGATCGCCCGCATCTTTCAGCCCGAGAAATTGAATGCCTTTGACGACGCGTCCTTCTTTCACATCGAGACACGGAATGATTCGTTTCGTGATCATGCGTCCTTCACCCCGCCGAGCGCCTCAGCCAATGTAAATTGTTTTGTATACAGCGCTTTTCCGATAATCGCTCCCGATACGCCGGCGTCTTTGAAGCGGGCCAGTGCTTTGAGGTCGGCGACTGAGCTGACTCCGCCTGAAGCGATGACGTTTTTTCCCGTTGCTTTTGCGAGCTGAACGGTGCTTTCGATGTTCGGTCCTGACAGCATGCCGTCAGTTGCAATATCCGTGAAAATGAAGGTTTCCGCTCCTTCGGCCGCCAATTCACGGCCCAGATCGTCCGCCCTTACCGAGGATGTTTCCAGCCAGCCTTCCGTCGAGACATATCCGTTCCTTGCATCAAGGCCGATCGCGATTTTGCCGCCGTATTGTTTCAGCATGCTCTTCACAAATGCCGGATCGGATACGGCCGAGCTGCCGAGAATGACGCGATCAACGCCTTGTGATAAATAACCGTACACATCTGCTTCAGAACGGATCCCGCCGCCGATCTCGACTTTGATATCAAGCTGCCGCGCAATGTCAAGAACATGCCTGTCGTTTACTTTCCTGCCTGCTTTCGCGCCGTCAAGGTCCACGAGATGAATCCACTCGGCACCTTCTTGTGCAAATTGCGCCGCCATGCCTAAAGGAGAGTCACCGTATATCGTTTCCTTGCCGTAATCGCCTTGGATGAGGCGGACGCATTTGCCGTTTCTCATATCGATTGCCGGATATAATGTAAAAGCGTTCATTTCTTCACCTTCTGTTCCGCTGCCATTTTTGTAAATTGCGTTAAGATCGCCATTCCGGCCGTACCGCTTTTTTCCGGGTGAAACTGTGCACCGAAGACATTGCGTTTCCCGACGACCGCCGGAACACGAACGCCGTACTCAGCGCTTGCCAGAAGATCACCGTCTTCCATCCCGTCTATATAATAGGAATGGACAAAGTAAACGAAGCCTTCCGCCGCTTCCGAAAGCAGAGGAGACGTTTGGTGAAACGTCAGCCGGTTCCAGCCCATATGCGGCACCTTCAGCTTGTTTCCTTCGGCATCTCTGTCTTTGAGTCTCACAGCTTTTCCGGCTAATAAACCAAGTCCTTTTGCAGAGCCGTTTTCGGTGCTTTCTTCGAAAATGAGCTGCATGCCGAGGCAGATGCCGAGGAGCAGCTTACCCTCTTCAACCATACGGTGTATGAATTGATCAAGCTTCGTGCTGCGTAAATTGTCCATGGCGTCACTGAATGATCCGACACCGGGAAGAATAAAAGCATCCGCTTTTTCAAGCTCTTCCGGCCGGTCTGATACGACATACGGGACGCCGACACGTTCCAGCGCCTTCGATACGCTGAATAAATTGCCCATACCGTAATCAATTACACCGATCATTTACAGCATTCCTTTCGTAGACGGCACACCCTTGACGCGCGGATCAATGGATGACGCTTCATCAAGCGCTCTGCCAAGCGCCTTAAACACGGCTTCTATCATATGATGAGTATTCGTGCCGTAATGAACGATGACGTGCAGATTCATTCTCGCTTCCAGCGCCAGTTTCCATAGGAATTCATGTACCAGCTCGGTATCAAACGTTCCGACTTTCGCTTGCGGAAATGCAGCGCGCATCTCAAGGTGCGGCCGGTTGCTCAGATCTACGGCAACTTGGGCGAGCGCTTCGTCCATCGGCACTAGCGCTGATCCGTATCGTTTGATCCCTTTTTTATCACCGAGCGCCTCCAAAAAAGCCTGCCCTAAACAGATGCCGATATCTTCAGTCGTATGGTGATCATCTATCTCCGTATCGCCTTTTGCGTCAACAGTTAAATTGAATTGCCCGTGCTTTGTGAACAAATCAAGCATATGAGTCATAAACGGCACATCCGTGCTGATGCCGGCTTTTCCTTCTCCGTCTATTTCGAAAGCCAGCTTAATATCCGTCTCATTTGTTGTTCTGGCGCGTTCCGCTTTTCTCATCGGTCATTCCTCCGTTTCTCGCTTCAATCGATCTTGCGTGCGCTTCAAGCCCTTCCAGTCTCGCGAAGGCGGAAATGCTGTCCGCGTGTGTTTCAAATGCCTTCCGGCTGTATGAGATGATGCTCGATTTCTTTTGAAAATCTGTTACATTCAACGGGCTTGAAAACCGCGCCGTTCCGTTTGTCGGCAAAACGTGATTCGGTCCGGCAAAATAATCGCCGACCGGTTCAGCGCTGTATCGTCCTAAGAAAATCGCCCCCGCGTGTCTGATGCTTCCAAGCAAAGCCTCCGGCGAATGCGTCATGATTTCTAAATGCTCGGGCGCCAGCGCGTTTACCGTGTCCACCGCATCTTCCATCGATTCCGCGATATAAATGCGGCCGTGATCCCTGATCGACGCTTCGGCGATTTCTTTACGCGGCAACGTCTGAAGCTGTTTATTCACCTCATCTGATACGGCTTCGGCAAGCTTCCGTGAATCGGTGACAAGCACGCTTGAACTGAGCGTATCGTGTTCGGCCTGTGAAAGCAGGTCAGCGGCGACTTCTTTGGGCACCGCCGTATCGTCTGCCAGAACCACGATTTCACTGGGCCCGGCAATCATGTCAATGTCCACAACACCGAAGACTTCACGCTTTGCGAGTGCTACAAATATATTGCCGGGGCCCGTGATCTTATCAACAGGCTGTATCGTTTCGGTTCCGTAAGCGAGCGCGGCAATCGCCTGCGCGCCTCCCGCTTTGTAAATTTCCTTTATGCCGAGCTCAGACGCCGCCGCCAGAACGCCCGGTGAAAGGCGGCCATCCTTTCCCGGAGGACTGACGAGAACGATCCGTTCCACTCCCGCAGCGAGAGCGGGGATGACATTCATTAAAACGGAAGACGGATAAGCGGCTGTCCCGCCCGGCACATATACGCCCGCGGAATCGAGCGCCGTTATTTTCTGCCCGAGCATCGAGCCGTCTTTGCGATGGTAAAACCACGAGGATTGCAGCTGGCGTTCGTGATATTCTTTAATATTGGCAATCGCCTGTCTGATCACTTCCAGCAGCTGATCATCAAGCAGACGGTATGCCTCGGTGATTTCCTCTGCGCTCACGGCCATTTGGTTCAGGCTAATGCCGTCAAATGTTTTTGTATAGGCCAAAACGGCTTTGTCTCCGTTTTGTCTGACGTCTTCAATAATCCCCCTGACAGTTTTCCGCTGCTCTTCGGTTCCGCTGTCGATGGAACGCTTCAGTGAGAACCGCTCACTTCTATTTACTGCGGTTATTTTCATTGTGCCGTTTCTCCTTCCACAACCTTGGCCAGCCTGGCCGCCATTTCGTCGATTACATCATCCTTCATGCGGTAGCTGACCGGATTGACGATAAAACGCGATGTGATGTCACAAATATGTTCTGATTCAACGAGACCGTTTTCCTTTAATGTCCGCCCGGTTGATACGATATCTACGATTCTGTCAGCAAGGCCGATTAAAGGCGCCAATTCAATCGAACCGTTCAGCTTAATGATTTCCACCTGCTCGCCCTGCTCTCTGAAATAACTTGACGCAACATTCGGATATTTCGTCGCAATCCTCGGGGCGACTCCGTTCCAATCCGCTCCGGGAAGCCCCGCAACGGCGAGATGGCATTTGCTGATTTTCAGATCAAGCACCTCATACACGTCACGCTCTTCCTCAAGCATGACATCCTTTCCGGCAATACCGGCATCAGCGACGCCATGCTCGACATAAGTCGTCACATCCATCGGCTTTGCCAGAATAAAGCGGAGATTTTCTTCAGGAACGTCAATGATCAGCTTTCTCGATTCTTCAAACTCCTCAGGCAGCCTATACCCGGCCTGCCGCAGCAACCCGGCCGCTTCTTCGAATATCCGTCCTTTTGGCATTGCCATTGTGAGTACCTTACCCATTCTGCTCTTCCTTTCTGGCACCGATAAAGTATGTGACGTTTGCGAATGATTTTGTCATATGATCGATATTTTCAATGCCCGCGAGATCCTGCAGGACGACTTTTCTGCCTCTCGCCCTTTCTTCCTCCGCGAATAAAATGGCCTGCGCCCGCTGCTCCTTGCTGAAAATCACAGCGTCCGCTTCACTAGTTTCTTCCTGGATGCCGAGCGCTTCAATCAGCCTGTCGATACGGAGCCCGAAACCCGTGGCGGGAGCGGGACTGCCGAAATGGCCGAGAAGATTGTTATAGCGTCCGCCGCTTCCGATGACAAAACCGACATTTGCCGCATACACTTCGAATAAAATTCCCGTGTAATAACTCATATGGCTTACCATATTCAGATCAAGGCGAATATGCTCGGCACATCCGTAATCCTCAAGAATGTCCCACAGGTCTTCCAGCTCCTGAATCAAGCTTTGTCCGGAGATGCCGATGATCTCCTCCGCTTTGGCGCAGATCTCTTTCCCGCCTCGCAATTCCAGAAGTGCCAGCAGCCGGCTTTTGTCTATTGACGAAAGCGGAAGCGATTTGACATGTTCCCTGTATCCCACGTAATTCTTCTCAAAGAGAAAGCGCCGCAGAACATCCGCCCGCTCAGCATTGCCCAGAACCTCGACAAACAGCTCATCAGCGAGTCCGGCATGGCCGATCGCGATTTTAAACCGGTGCAATCCCGCGCTTTTCAAAGCGCCGGCCGCCAGCGCAATCACCTCGGCGTCCGCGCTTGTTGATCCGTCGCCGATCAGCTCCGCGCCGACCTGTTCGAATTCGGCCGGACGTCCGCCTTCCCGCTCCTGAGCGCGATAGACGCTTGCCGCGTACCCCGCTCTGAGCGGATGATTGTGTTTGTGCAGCTTAGACGCCGCCACCCTGGCAATCGGTCCGGTCATATCAGGCCGAAGCACAAGCGTTTTTCCGTCCTGATCGAGAAGCTTAAACAGCTGCTGTTCTTCAATGGCTGACTGGACGCCTACTGTTTCATAAAATTCAAGGGTCGGCGTCTCCATAAACTGATAACCCCATTTATCAATTAAATCCGTCAGTGTGGAACGGACTTTTTTCTTGGCTTCGTATAAACCGGGCAGCGTATCTCTCATGCCATGCGGTTTCTCAAACATAAACATTTGCCTTTTACACCTCCGCTTTGTCTGAAGGAAAATTCCGAATCCTTTAGTTCGCTAATATGATAATATGTTAGCAGATAAAAGAATGAATTGCAACGCACAATGTCCGCCTATTCTTTTCCATAAACATGGCTAAAGAATGAACAAACCTGTAAACATATCGGAACGATCGAATCATATTGAGCAGAAGTGCTATAATACATAGAATAGCTTCAACAGAAACAAGGGAGAAGAATTGATAATGAAGACGCTTGGAACATTATGTGTGCTGATTCTGACAGCCGTCCTTGTCTATCTGGGATATAACATCTATACAAACGATATTCATTTGAATTTTTTCAATCAGCAGTCCGACGAGCCTGATGAGAAAACACCGTTAAAAGGGAGCGCGTCACCGCTGAATGTCGTTCTGTACAGACAGATGGATTCTCCCAGACTTTACAATGGCTGTGAGGTGACAAGCCTTGCCATGATTTTGAACAATGCCGGATATCATGTATCAAAAAATACATTGGCGGATAAAATCAATAAAGTTCCGCTCACATACAGCAGCGGGCTGAAGGGAGATCCGAATGAAGGATTTGCCGGAGATATGGAAAACGGCCCGGGTTTAGGCGTTTATCATGAGCCGATTGATAAACTCGCCAAAGAATATGCGGGAAACAAAGTATACGATCTGACGGGAAAAGACATTTCTTCAGTGTACCGCCAGCTTGAAAAAGGGCGGCCGGTCTGGGTGATTACCACCACATCCTTTAAGCCGGTTGATAATATGCAGACTTGGAATACGCCGAACGGAAAGATCGACGTTACGTTCAGCATGCATAGCGTAGCCGTCACCGGTTATGATCACGATTATGTATACGTCAATGATCCTTACGGCTATAAAAACAGAAAAACAGATCGGTCTGACTTTGAAAAAGCCTGGAAGCAGATGGGCAGCCAGGCCATTGTGATCAAGTCATAAAAAAACCCCGCTGACGTTAATCAGCGGGGTTTTCCCATTCGTTCTTTCATTTCTTCGGCCGTATAGATCACCTGCATCGGATTTCCTCCGACAAACGCCCCGGCCGGGACATCTTTGTGCACCAGCGTGCCGGCTGATACAACGGCTCCGCTCCCGATGGTGACGCCGGGCAGAATGGTTGTGTTTGCCCCGATCATCACCTCGTCACCGATTGTGACAAAACCGGTCCGGTACTCATGTATTAAATATTCATGAGCCAAAATCGTCGTATTGTAGCCGATGATACTGTTTTTTCCGACAGTGATTTTTTCGGGAAACATGATATCCGGCATCACCATCAGCGCGAATGACGTCTGTTTTCCGACATTCATTTTCAAAAAGGTTCGGTACAGCCAGTTTTTCACGGTTAAAAACGGCGTATACCTTGCGATCTGAATGATGATGAAATTTTTCATCACCTTCAGAAAGGGAACCGTCTGATAAACATGCCACAATGAATTTGCACCTGAAATCGGATGGCGGTCTGTTTTTCTCACGGATTACTTCACTCCGGTGATGTGCAATAAATCACTCATTTTCTCGAGCATATAATCTGGTTCATAGGCGGAAAGCGTCTGTGCGCCTTTAATCGTCCACGCGACGCCGGCTGTTTTCGTGCCGGCGTTTTTTCCCGCCATGACATCGTGATAATTGTCACCGACCATTATGGCTTCCGACGGATCGCACCCAAGCCGGCTGAGCGCAAGCCGCACAGGCTCGGGGTCAGGCTTCGGATGCTTTACATCATCAAGCGTGACGACAGTATCGAAAAACGCCCCGATGCCTGTCAGCTTCAATCCCATATTGACTGTATCCCTCAGCTTTGTGGTGACAATCCCGAGCTGATAGCCCGCTTTTTTCAATTCATCCAGCGTTTCATAAACCGTTTCGTACTCCGTGACGAGCTCATCGTGCTTTTCATGGTTGAATGCTCTGTACATGCTGATCATCTCATCGCACTTTTCAGCATTAATGCCTGAAAACGTTTCATACAGGGGCGGGCCGATAAACGGAAGCACATCTTCCCTTTTGAACTGCCCCGGGCAATAATGATCAAGCGTATGAAGGTAAGAAGCGATAATCAGTTCATTCGTGTCAATCAGCGTGCCGTCGAGATCAAATAAAATGGCGGTTACACGTTTATCAGTCATCTTATGTCCTTTCCGATTTCAGACGTCAGTCCGTATCTGCATACCGCTTATCGGCATACCCTTTAACGCGTCTGAAAACCATTAAAATAATCGCGAGAACAATCAGCACAATGGAAATGACCTGCGCGATCCGAAGCTGGCTCGTAAGCATCAGGCTGTCCGTCCGCATTCCCTCAATAAAGTATCTGCCGATCGAATACCAGATCACATACGTCAAAAATAGATTGCCCCTGCGCAGGTTCACGCGGCGGAGCAGAAGCAGAATCACGACGCCCGCAAAACTCCACAGCGATTCATACAAAAACGTCGGGTGATAATATTGTCCGTCTATGTACATCTGATTAATGATGAAATCCGGAAGATGCAGACTTTCCAAAAATGACCGGCTGACCGCTTCACCGTGAGCCTCCTGGTTGATAAAGTTTCCCCAGCGCCCGATAGCCTGGCCGAGCAGAATACTCGGCGCGGCAATATCCGCCAGCTTCCAGAATGAGATGCCTCTTACTTTTGAAAAGACGATTCCCGTCGCGATCGCGCCGATTAATCCGCCGTGAATCGCAATGCCGCCTTTCCAAATTTTAATGATTTCCCCGGGGTGTTCCGAGTAATAGCTCCACTCGAAAAGCACATAATATGCCCTTGCGCAAATGATTGCGATCGGGATGGCGAAAAGAACAAGATCAATAAAAATGTCCTTTTTCAGCCCCCGCTTTTCACTCTCCCTCATGGCCATCCAAAGCCCTAATAACGCGCCCGCGCCGATAATGATGCCGTACCAGTGCACGGATAACGGCCCGAGCTGAAAGGCAATCGGATTGATTGGTGTTCCTGCTTCATTCATATCATTGCCAACTCCTATTCGTCTTGTTCGCCGTCCTCAATGACATCCGCCAGCTTATTCGTGAATTGCTCGGCAGCATTTAAGCCCATCCGCTTCAATCTGAAGTTCATCGCCGCAACTTCGATAATAACGGCGAGATTCCGCCCCGGGCGAACGGGAATGGTCAGTTTTGTAATTTCCGTATCAATGATTTTCATTTTTTCTTCTTCAAGTCCGAGACGGTCGTATTGCTTCCCTTGCTCCCAAAGCTCAAGGTCCATGACGATTGTAATTCTTTTATTGCTTCTGACGGCGCCCGCTCCGAACAGCGTCATGACATTTATAATGCCGAGACCCCTGATTTCAAGCAGATGCTCAATCAGATCAGGCGCGTTCCCGACAAGGGTATCCTGATCCTCCTGCCGGATTTCAACGCAGTCATCCGCGACAAGACGATGGCCTCGTTTGACAAGCTCCAGCGCCGTTTCACTTTTACCGACGCCGCTTTTTCCCGTTATGAGCACACCGACGCCGTATATATCCACAAGCACGCCGTGAATGGCGGTTGTCGGCGCGAGACGGCTCTCAAGAAAATTCGTCAGCCTGCTTGACAGCCTGGTTGTTTTCAGAGGGGATCTGAGCACAGGCACGCCGTTTTGCTCGGAAGCTTCTACAAGCTCCGGCGGGATCGGCATATCTCTGGAAAGTATGATAGCCGGCGTCACATCGGTGCACAGCGATTTCATCCGCTGTTTCTTATCTTCCTCGGGAAGCTGATCGAAAAATGACAGCTCCGTTTTTCCTAAAAGCTGCACCCGTTCTCTCGGGTAATATGTAAAATAACCGGCGATTTCAATACCGGGCCGTGATAAATCACTCATCGTAATCGGGCGGTTAATCCCTTCTTCTCCGCTGATCAATTCTAAATGGAACTGCTCCATTACGTCTTTGGTCCGAACCTTTGCCAAGATATGTTCCTCCTGTTCTGGGATGTTCCGAGCTTTGAACAGTTATATTTTATCACTTTACCGTCTGAACCAAAACAGATTTATACAATTCCGGCATAACTGGTCTAGATAACTAGTCTGAAAAAGAGTAAAATAAAACTAACAACTAACCAGAAAGGCGTGTTTTAAAGTGGCTGAAAGCTTGTTAATCAGCGGTGCGGACATCGTAACAGAAGAAGAAATCATCCGAAACGGTTTTCTCGGTATAAAGGACGGCATCATTTCTTACGCGGGGAAAACAAGACCGCAAGAAATGTATGAGAAGGAATGGAAGGCGCCCGCGGGCTCGTATGCGCTTCCCGGAATGATTGATATCCATATTCACGGCGGATACGGCGCGGATACGATGGATGCTGATGTTGCAGCTCTTGATACAATGTCCGCCCGGCTGCCCGAAGAAGGAACAACCTCTTTTCTAGCGACAACGATCACACAGCAGCACGAAAACATTGAAAAAGCGCTCGTCAACGCCAAAAAATGGGCGTCTT
This sequence comes from Bacillus sp. JNUCC-22, assembly GCF_018861275.1. NCBI lineage: Bacteria > Bacillati > Bacillota > Bacilli > Caryophanales > Bacillaceae > Bacillus > Bacillus sp. JNUCC-22. The sequence continues at coordinate 3,332,012 of NZ_CP076408.1, forward strand.
CCTCACCGAAGGTCCAAAAAGGCGCTGAGTTGATCGGCATTCATTTAGAAGGACCGTTTGTCTCTCCGAAAAAGGCGGGAGCACAGCCAAAACAATGGATTACTCCTGCTGATGCCGGGCTCTTTCAGAAATGGGAGCGGCTCTCGGGAGGGCTGATCAAAATCGTGACGCTTGCGCCGGAAGAAGATCCTGATTTCAGCCTGATCCGTTATTTAAAAGACCAAAACATCATCCCGTCAATGGGACACACAGACGCAGGAGCCGAGCTTTTACAAAAAGCGGCGGATGCCGGGGCAGTGCATATGACGCACCTCTTCAATGCCATGAGCTCCTTTCATCACCGTGAGCCGGGGGGCATCGGTACGGCTCTCGCCTGCGGCCGCATCACGGCGGAGCTGATCACCGACGGCATTCATTCCCATCCTTTGGCCGTTAAGCTTGCCTATTTGGCGAAAGGAAGCAAAAACCTGATCATGATTACAGACTCCATGCGGGCAAAAGGGCTTAAGGACGGAGAATACGAATTCGGCGGACAAAAAGTCACCGTTCGCGGGGACACGGCGCTTCTCTCTGACGGGACGCTGGCCGGTTCCATTTTAAAAATGAATGAAGGCGCGGCGCTCATGCGCAGGTTTACAAACTGCTCATGGCTGGATATAGCAAATATGACATCGGCAAATGCGGCCCGCCGCCTCGGCATATTCGACCGTAAAGGAAGCATCGCCGAAGGAAAAGACGCCGACGTTGTTCTGACGGACGGACAGTGCGGCGTGCTGGCAACGATTTGCCGCGGAAACACCGCATATATCTCAAGGGAGGCTGATTGGACATGAACGTTATCACATGCAGACATTATGAAGAATTAAGTGAAAAAGCCGCATCGATTATCGCTGAAACAGTGAAACAAAAGCCGGATGCCGTTCTCGGCCTTGCGACGGGAGGCACTCCTGAAGGCGTATACAAAGAACTTGTGCGGATGCACCGCTCAGAAGGCTTGTCATTCCGGAATGTCACGACGATCAACCTTGATGAATACGCCGGGCTTTCTCCCGAGGACAAAAACAGCTATCATTATTATATGAATACACATTTTTTTGCACATATCGACAGCCGAAAGGACCGCCACTTTCTCCCTGACGGACGGGCAGACGATCTTGATGCCGAATGCGGACGATATGACCGATTGATTCAAACACTCGGCGGAGCGGATATACAGCTTTTAGGCATCGGACACAACGGCCATATCGGCTTTAATGAACCCGGGACGCCATTTGAATCCCGAACCCATGTCGTTGAGCTGAATGAAGAGACAAGACAGGCGAATGCGCGGTACTTTCCGTCAATTGATCAAGTCCCTGTAAAAGCCCTGACAATGGGGATCGGGACGATTTTGTCCGGCAAACGGATTTTGATCATGGCATCCGGAAAAAGCAAGGCCCAAGCGGTGAAGCAGCTTCTGGACGGGCGCATCAGCGAAGCATTCCCCGCCTCCGCCCTGCACGCGCATCCGGATGTGACGGTCTTGATTGATGAAAAGGCTGCGGGCGGCGATTGAAAGGATTTGACCTATGCAGATTGATAAACAATCTCCGATTCCGATTTACTTTCAGATTATGGAACAATTAAAAACACAAATCAAAAACGGCGAGCTGAAAGCGGATGCGCTGCTTCCGTCGGAGCGGGAATACGCCGAACAATTCGGCATCAGCCGAATGACGGTCCGCCAAGCGCTTTCCAATCTGGTGAATGAAGGATTTTTATACAGGCAGAAAGGCCGGGGAACGTTCGTCAGCAAACTGAAGATGGAACAGCCGCTTCAAGGGCTGACAAGCTTTACGGAAGATATGAGAAGCCGGGGCATGAAGCCGGGGAGCAGACTTGCCGAATACCAGCTGATTCAGGCGACGGAAGAATTATCTTCTATCCTGGGATGCGGCTATCCGGCAACGCTTCATAAAATCATCCGCGTCCGGCTGGCAAATGATATCCCGATGGCGATTGAGGCCTCGTACATCCCGTTTGACAAGGCGGGAAAACTGGACGCCTCCCATTTTCAATCATCCATGTATGAGCATATTGAAGCGTACAATCAGATGCCGATCTCACGGGCAAAACAAGAGCTTGAACCGGGAGCCGCTTCCGAGGAAGAAGCTGAGCTGCTCGGTATCCAGCCCGGCGCCCCCGTCCTCTATATCAAGCGGACCACTTATCTGCAGGACGGCACTGCCTTTGAGCACGTCAAATCCGCCTACAGAGGCGACCGCTACACATTCGTGCACTATATGGACAGGGTGAAATGAAACATCTCCAACCGTTACGGGTTGGAGATGTTTTTTTGATCTGCCATTTTCAAATCAAGCCGGTGAATGTTCTCTATGACTCTGTCAAAACGAAGAGGCTGTGGTTCTGGTATCTATTTTTATAAAGAAAAGAGTAATAAAATGCTACCCTCTGTTTTGGACAATATACGGAACCTGCTTTGAAACCAGCAGCAGCGGTTCTTTGTTTTTATGAGCCAGCGAAAACATGATTGCGCCTTCAATCATCGAGTTGATTGTCACTCCGAGCTTCTCCGCTTCCTCTCGTTCAAACCCATGCTCAAGAAATTTTGCCGCAAACACATCCGTCCACTTCTTAAACACCTCAACACATGTGCATCTTAACGTTTCATTGATCAGAGCGGTCTCACCTGCCAGCAATCCAACCGGCACGCCCTCAATATTCTGAGGGTCATTAAACTGTTCAGCCGTTACATGAATAAAGTGCTGAATCGCTTCTATAGGGTCCGCGAATTGAGACATACTATTCTGTATTTGCTTTTCAACGCATCTTCCCGTATGTTTGATCGCCGCAATGGCGAGTTCTGCTTTTCCGTTTGGAAAGTGATGATACACAGACCCCCTGGGTGCTCCGCTCTCTTTTATAATTTGATTCAAACCAGTCGCATGGTATCCCTGAATCTGAAAAAGATATGCAGAGGTTTGAATAATTCTTTCTTTTGTCCCGGTTTTACTGTTCATTATGTTTCCTCCTGCATATTACGAAAACCAATCGATTTTAGTATAGAAAAGGGACATAAAAAAGTCAAAAGCACTTATCACAGCAGGGCGCCGCCATTTACGCACAGAAAAAATCCTGCTGACCGTCAGATTTTCTTCTGACGATCAGCAGGCTGTATGTTTTCGTTATGGGTTTGAGGCATGCCTGAAATCAAACTGATCCGGAGCCGGGCGATACGGCGTATTTCCCGTTTTGAACATCCACAGCGGTGATATTGTTTTGCCGTTGTACGGGTCCTTCACGACGGTGTACCAGTAATAAACGGAATCAGGATGCAGGCCGTCCCAGACCCAATTTGCGGTTTTTCCGCTTTTTACGTGTTTTTTATGACCGAGCAGTTCGTTCGTATAGACGTTGCATTCAAAATAATCGGTCGCTACCCTTTTCCTCTTCGGCTGTAAATCCATTTCTGCTGAGAATTCGTCTTTATCAGCGAACAGATCGGTGTCATAGTAATTGATGTCATCCGTGTACGGCGAGTAGGAGAACATGTGAACCTGATTGGCGGCCTGATCGAATTGCATCATGCGCATAAAGCCCTGCCCCCCTTCCGGACCGTCCTGGTAGTCGGTCAGAATTTGGTGGACGAGGCGGTCCGGTTTTCCGTCCCCGTCATCGTCAAGCGCATCGGTTTTTTTCATGGCGTTATGGTAATGGCCGCTTAATACCATCGCCACATTGCGATTCGGCTTGACGACTTTTCGATAGATCGTTTCCCCGATCGGGCTTCGATTTCCGCTCACAAGCAAGTACTCATGAAAGCATAAGATGGCGGTTCGGTCCGGATACCTCTTTAGCACTTGATTGATCCAGTCAATCTCTTGTTCCGCAATGCCCCAGCCCATATAAATCATAATAAAATCGTTCCCGCTTGCCGACAGCAGATCATAATGCCCGCGGTTATTTTTGTATGATCCGCCGTAATGCATGTTCTGTTCAAACCGGCGGCTCCCGAAGAAATCCCCGAATGTTCGGTATGTGCCGTCTTTATGGCCGACGTCGTGATTGCCTGCAAGCACTCCGTACGGAATCCCCGCCTTGTCAAGCGTCCGCATGGAGTGATCGGCGTTTTTCCACTGTTTCATCACCATTGAATCATCGACGATATCACCGGTATGAAAGACATATTTAATATTGTGCTTTTCCTTATTTTCTTTGATCCACTCCGTCATTTTGTCAAAAATGTGCGGGTGTCCTTGTGCGTAATACTGTGTATCCGACATCCAGACAAACGTGTAATTGCCTTTCGCCGGTATTTGATCCTGCACGATGACATTCATTTTTGAGTTCTTCACCACATCCGCTGCGGAAACGGCGGCTTTTAGTGTAAACGGCTTTTTATCTTTGGCAAGGACGCTGTCCGCCTCCTGCCAGCGGCTTGTCCGGTAATTCCAAATATACATGGTTACCTTTCGGCCGGGCAGAGAGCTTCCTTTCCAGACCGCCTCAGCCAGATCCGTTTCGTCGATAGACGGGTCAACAGAGACTTCGAATCGGTGATAAGGAAAACGCTCCATACTTTCCGCCGATACGGTTTTTCCGTCATTTGCCGAGATGCGGTTCATTTCCGGCAGGGTAAACGGCATTTCATTTTCTTTTATGCCCCTCGGCGGTTCCGTTAATGAGGCGTGTTTATACACTTTCACGCTGCCCGGATTCCGCGCGGTATAACGGAAGCCGCGATAAAATGATACATTCATGTCATCCTTCGTCGGGTCTTTTACCCGGACGGACAGCTTTGCTTTGCGGGCGCCGATTTTTTGATCCGCAAGCTCCGGCTGGTTCGGCTCCTCCCGTTTGATATGGAAGGTGCGGACGGACGTTGTTTCATTTCCGGCAAGGTCTGCCGCAATGATGGTAAGGGTATGTTTTCCGGGCTTGAGATCGGCTGATGACGTGTGATGCGGGAGCGTAATGCTTTCTCCGTCCAAAAACGCTTTGACCTCTTCCACTTTGCTCCATTTGTCACGGATGTCCGCATTCAGCTCAACATTACCTTTCAGCGCCGCGCCTTCTTTGATACCCGGGACAATCTTCGGCCCCGTATTGTCCACCCGCACAGATTGGCTCAGCTGCTCCTCACCGTCGCTAACAAAAATATGGTGATAGCCTTCAGAAAGCTTCGCCGTGTTCCACGGCAGCAGCCGTGACGTAAACAAATGATCCGGCAGGCTGAATGAGAAGGTCTTCTGCTGATTCGCCCGCCTGCCGTCACCGATAAACAGCTGCTCAGCCGGATCCGTCTTCCCGTCTTTGATCACCGTTCCGTCCGAAAGCACCAGACGGGCATGTTTCACGACAAAATCATCCCGATTCTCTCCCGTATCATACGGAGAAACCTTTGAGCCCGAACGGATGGATACTTTCTGTGTTTTGCCCCCTTTTTGCAACAGACGTTCCGGAAGGAGAACCGAGTGCGTTCTGTAACGGTGAGACGGATCGTCAAAAATGTGCAGCACCTCATTTTCCATTATGACGGTGTTTTGAAAATAAAGATTCGTTTTCCGGGTATCGAAGGCGAAATAGACCTCTTTTTCCAGCGCCGGCCGGGTCTCCTGCCGCTTGCCGTCAATCCACAGCTTGATCTTATCGGCGCTGACGTCGGAAGTCGCTTTGAGCAGATAGGTGCCGGATATCGTATCTTCGGGTTCAACATTCATTCTGAGTCCGTGTGATTTGCTCGTCTGTTCAATGTCAATCATTTTGACGGGCGTTTTTGCTTCATTTTCTCCATCACTGGCTGCGATATAATACTCAAGCTGATCCTGGCCGAGCAGCTCCGGGGAATAAAGAATGTGATGGTATAAGCTGTCGTTGCGGTCTTTTTCGGCCAGAATTCGTTTGAATGGTTTTTTCTCATTGGTCCGGTAATAAAACGCGGCTGTTTTGACAAGGTTTTTGTCTTTTATGTCAGCCTTTAATTCAATGCTTTCAGCGGGCCGGACGGGCTTTCTGTCTGTAAGGTCTTCGATGACCGGTTTTTCCTTGTCGGGTTTTATCACCCTTTTCTGCTGCGGGATCTGCGCCTGAAAAACAGAGCCCGGTGACGGCTTATGCTCGCTCGTGGAGATCTTCAGCAATTCTCCCGTTCCGTTCAGCGGATATTTGTACAGCAAAGAAGTCAGCCGGCGGAAAGCGTGTTTCCGGTAATGCGCTGAGGCGATACCCTTTCCGGTATTTGCCGACAGCACCACCGTACGCGGGCGGCCGTTGGACATTCCGTCCGTCCCTTCGATGACGGCGAGATGTTCTCCCTCCTTCAGGCGTGTCCTGTAATAGCGATTGAAATCATCTATCGTCAGTTCTGATGCGGCGCGTCTCAGCCAAAACACGTAAGTCCCGCCTGACGGAATGACGGTATCTTCTTTCGGCCTCCATATCATATCTGATTCCGGCCCTTCCTTCGGATAGCGGTAGCGGATGTGGTAGTCTTTAAAATGAATGGGTCTGTCCGTCGTGTTATACACCTCGATAAATTCATAGGCATCAGCGCCGTCTTCATTTTTCGTATCAACCGCAAGCTCCGTAATCATCAGCTCGGGAATATGATTCAAATCGGCTTGATAGCCGTCCAGCTTCAGCCGCTTTTTCTCCGATTCCGCCCGCTGTCTGCCGTTGGTGAAAACGAGGTAATATTCCAATTCTCCATTCCAGATATCCCGTTTTGAAATCTGGGCCGTAAACAGCCGGATTGCGCCTGGCGCGGGCTCCATCGGCACCATTTTAAACCCCAGCTCATTGCTTTGTTTATAAAAAAGAAACGCCGAAAACGCTTGATAGTCAGCATTCCGTACATGAGCCTGTATGAACAGGTTTCTTTTCATTTCCGCCTTTACTTCGATTTGGGGAGGATTCTCCAGAAGCGGTATGTAATGAGGCGGCTGTCCGAATTCCTGCTGATTCACGGGGATTGCCGATTCTTTGCGCGCCGCATCCGCAGAAGGACTCACACAAAGCAAACCAATCAGAAAAAAGAGCGTCATCACAAGTTTCATCTCATTACCTCCCTATACATTATGTTGCGTCAGGAGGCTGCCGCTTATGTAAATCACACATAAAAAAGCTGCCCTCTCGGGACAGCTCGTTTTTTACCTTTTTCTAAGCGGCTCCAATATGCCTTTTTGGATCAGCAAGTGGAAAACGGACAGCACGACGGATGCCCAAATGGCGGTGCCGAACCCATCAATCTGAAAGCTGTCTCCCATCAAGGCTGCGGTCATCATTAACGTTATGGCGTTGATGACAAACAGAAAGAGGCCGAGGGTCACAACCGTGACAGGCAATGTCAATATGACGATGATCGGTTTGATCAGCACATTTAGCACAGAAAGAATCACACTGGCGATGACAGCCGCTCCGATACTGCTGATATGGACGGAATCAAAATATCCCGCGATAACGATTAATAATAAAGCATTTACTAAAATGCTGACTGCCCATTTGATCATTTATTTCAAATCTCCTTCTAAAGGTACAACAAAACACCAGATAATATATACAATCGGCACGATTCCGCTCGTGACAAGCGCTAATACAACGGTGATAATGCGCAAAAGCGACGCATCCATATTGACGTACTCCGCCAAACCGCCGACGACGCCGGCGATTTTACGGTTTTTTTCTGAACGGTAAAGTCTTTTCATCCAATCACCTCTGAGTATGCTTGAGCTTAATGGCTCCTGTTAACGATTCTGAGAAAATCGAGAGATGCTGATCATGGCCTTGATTTGATGCCAGCATCAGTTCTTTTTGAATGGTATCATTCTTTTCCTTTAAAATTTCCGCATCAATCAGCTCATGGCTGAGAGAGCCGAGATTGCTTTTCAGCTCCGCTTTCACCGCCGAATCATCAGGCAGAGCGATATCCACGTTTCCCGTCGTCGTTTTCGTGTAGATGGAGCGGCAGTGCGGCGCTGTCACGGTAAGCATGATATTGCCGTTAAAGCTTTGAACGTCAATGGATTCACTCGATCCGCGCAAATCAATCAAGCCGTTGATCGTTTCCGCTTCAATCGCGCCGCATTGATGTCCGGCCAGCTTGATTTGTCCGTTAGCCGTTTCCGCCGACGCTTTATCAGCCGTCAAATGAGAGAATGACAGAACGCCGTTTGTGGTTTTCGCCGAGAATTCTTTTACATGTAAATGTTCCCCTCTGATCGGTCCGTTAAACAGCTTCACTCTTATCTTATCGTACTCTTTCTGGGGAACATAAAGCGTGACATTGGTTTTCATCGTTTTCTTTTCCGTGCGGACAAAAAACTTATTGCCCTTCACTTCACACTCAATGTGCTGAAGAAATGCGGTGCGCGCCGCCTCCTGACTGTCCGCCCGGTACACTTTCGCCTGGCACTCCGCTCTGATATCTTCATCCGCCCACGGCACGATATTGACGCTGCCGTTTGCAATCTGCATATCAATGGCCGAGAATTCACTGTCTTTAAATTGAAAAATATGCTGCACTTCGTGTGCGTGGCCGAAATTCAGATCAAGATCCGCTTCCTTCACTTTTTTGACGGCAGAATCAATCCAGTCGAACAGCTTCGCCCCGAGCGACGGCTTTTGGCTTCCTTTTGCCCCGCTTTCGAAATCTTCCGCAGGTTCCTGGACCTCCGCAGATAATGCGGTGATCTGCTCTTCTTTTTCTTTATATTCATGATCCAGTTTTTCAATGAGCGTCAGTGCTTCCTGCGCCGTCAGCATGCCGTCTTCCACAAGCTTTAAAATCCGTTCTTTCTCCTGTTTCATACAAAACGCCTCCCCCGACTTTTCTTACACCTGGCGTAACACCTTAATTCCCTGCACGATATTCCAAATGACCATTCCGATGAGGATCAGAAAATAAACAGCTGCTCCTGTTATCATAACAAAAACGGGCACCATACTCTCCCCCTGAGCCGTAATCAATCCGCCGACAACACCCGCGGTCACAATCAGCAATCCCGCAAACGGAATGATATGGGAAATCAGAGCTCGCATGGCATGCCGCTTCGTCTCTTTTTCATCGACGACAAAGTAAGCCACAATCGGAAGAATGAGCGGCGCGAGAAACACGCTGAAATAACAGATTGATGCGATAATCGCTTGATTTCGGTTCAATAAAAACACTCCCTGTGCCTTGATGTAAAAACCCTTCCTTATACATACGTATGACGAATGGGCGGGTTTCATTTTCATGCTAAGGACATGCTTCGTTATACGTAATTTTTGATTTCAGAGATTTCACTATAGAATCTTTTCCCCGAACCGATTACAATATGTAACAAAGCCTGACCGTATGCAAGGAGGACATACAAATGGAGAAAGATCCCGAAAACGCCCAAGTAACGGAAGAGAGTCTGCGAAATTTAATTCGCGAACAGAAAAGAATGAACAGCGAAATGCTGGCTGAATTGGAACAGATCAAAGCAGCCCCTCTTCCCATTTCCCATGATATCCAATATATAAAAGTGCTGCTGGACAGCAGCAGCACCCATATTCTGCAGGACTTAATGCATTTAAGCAAACAGCTTCCCCAACAGAAAAAAGCCTGTAACACAACAGCCCAAAACCGGTGAGTTTTGGGCTGTTTTTATTGATCTATTATGTGGCTGCCGTTTCTTTTTCAGCCAGCAATGTTTTCATCCGTTTTTTATCACGTTCCATTACCGGTTTCAGATAGCGGCCCGTATATGATTCTTTCACTTCGACAACTTCTTCAGGCGTCCCGGAGGCTACGATCGTGCCGCCGCCCGCTCCGCCTTCAGGTCCCAGGTCTACGATGTAGTCCGCCGTTTTAATGATGTCGAGATTGTGTTCAATGACCAAAACGGTATCACCGTTATCGACGAGTCTTTGAAGCACAACCAAAAGCCTTGCGATATCATCAACGTGGAGGCCTGTCGTCGGTTCGTCCAGAATATACAGCGTCCGGCCGGTGGATCGCTTATGCAGTTCGGAAGCGAGCTTAACGCGCTGCGCTTCTCCGCCTGACAGCGTCGTCGCCGGCTGGCCGAGCGTCACATACCCGAGTCCGACATCGGCAAGCGTTTGAAGCTTGCGTTTGATTTTCGGGATATTTTCAAAGAAAGACAGAGCATCTTCCACCGTCATATCCAGAACGTCAGAAATGCTTTTTCCTTTGTATGTGACCTCCAGCGTCTCCCGGTTGTAACGTTTGCCGTGGCACACTTCACACGGGACGTACACGTCAGGAAGGAAATGCATCTCAATTTTGATGATGCCGTCGCCGCGGCAGGCCTCACAGCGCCCGCCTTTTACATTAAAACTGAACCGGCCTTTTTTATAGCCGCGCACCTTTGCTTCATTTGTCTGCGCGAATACATCGCGGATATCATCAAACACGCCCGTATAAGTTGCCGGGTTTGATCTCGGTGTCCGGCCGATCGGCGCCTGGTCGATGTCGATCACCTTATCAAGGTGGTCGAGGCCTTTGATTTCTTTATGGCTTCCCGGTTTCGCTTTGGCTTTATGAAGCTTTTGCGCAAGCGCCTTATGCAGAATTTCATTCACAAGCGTGCTTTTTCCGGAACCGGACACACCTGTCACCGCCGTAAAAGTGCCGAGCGGGAATTTGGCGTTCGCTTTTTTCAGGTTGTTTTCTGAAGCGCCTTTGATTTCAATGAACCGGCCGTCAGGCTTTCTTCTCTCCGGAGGCATCGGGATGAATTGAGCCCCTGACAAATAGCGTCCGGTCAGAGAGTCCGCATCATTCATCACTTCTTCTGGCGTCCCCGCCGATATGACGCGGCCGCCGTGAATGCCGGCGCCCGGACCGATATCTATCAAATAATCGGCAGCCATCATCGTATCCTCATCATGCTCCACGACAATCAGTGTGTTGCCGAGATCCCTCATGTTTTTCAGCGCGCTGATCAGACGGTCATTGTCACGCTGGTGAAGGCCGATGGACGGCTCATCAAGAATGTACAGGACGCCTGACAAACGGGAGCCGATCTGCGTCGCAAGCCTGATGCGCTGGGCTTCTCCGCCTGACAGCGTGCCCGCCGCCCGGCTCAGCGTCAGATAATCAAGACCCACTTTATCTAAGAAGCTGAGCCGCTCTACAATCTCTCTTAAAATTAAATCGGCAATCTGCATATCTTTCTCAGACAGCGTCAGGTTTTTGAAAAATTCAAGCGCGTCGCCGACAGAAAGCTCCGTAATGGTTCCGATATGGCGCCCGTTGACCAAAACGGCAAGCGCTTCTTTCTTCAGCCGGTAGCCTTTGCACGTCGGGCACGATTTCTGTGACATGTACTGCTCCATCTGTTCACGGATATAATCGGAGCTTGTCTCTTTATACCGTCTCTCAATATTACGCAGCACACCTTCAAATTCAATTTCATTTTCGCGCACTTGTCCGAAATCATTCTCGTATTTAAAGTAAATCCGTTCATTGCCGCTGCCGTACAGCACTTTATCAAGCTGATGCTTCGGCAGGTCTTTGACCGGAGTCTCCATATCAATGCCGTAATGGCGGCAGACCGCCTGAAGCAGCTGCGGATAATATTGTGAACTGATCGGCGTCCACGGCGCGATGGCGTGTTCCTTTAATGACAGCTCGGGATTGGGGATGACGAGCTCAGGGTCCACTTCCAGCTTCAAACCGAGACCGTCGCAAGTCGGACAGGCGCCGAACGGGCTGTTAAACGAAAACAGCCGGGGTTCAAGCTCTCCGATAGAAAAACCGCACAGCGGACAGGCGTGATGCTCGCTGAACATCAGCTCCTCCTGACCGATGACATCTATCATGACACGGCCTTCCCCTAAGCGGAGCGCGGTTTCCAGCGAGTCGGAAAGCCGGGCGGCAACCCCTTCCTTGACAACGATCCGGTCAATGACTACTTCAATGGAATGCTTTTTGTTTTTTTCAAGTTCAATATCGTCGGAAAGCTCGGCCATTTCTCCGTCAATCCGCACCCTTACGTAACCTTGCTTTCTGATTTGGTCAAGCACTTTGACATGGGCGCCTTTTCTGCCTGAGATGATCGGCGCAAGCACTTGAAGCTTCGTCCGCTCCGGATATTCAAGAATCCGGTCAACCATCTGTTCAATCGTTTGCGACGTAATTTCAATGCCGTGCTCCGGGCAGTGCGGTTTCCCGACTCTCGCGTACAGCAGCCGGAGATAATCATAAATCTCCGTTACCGTTCCGACGGTTGACCGCGGATTGCGGCTTGTCGTTTTCTGGTCAATGCTGATCGCCGGAGAAAGCCCTTCGATCGCATCAACGTCCGGCTTATCCATCTGCCCTAAAAATTGGCGCGCATAGGCAGAAAGCGATTCAACATACCGCCTCTGTCCTTCCGCGTAAATGGTGTCAAAGGCAAGGGATGATTTTCCCGATCCGGACAGCCCCGTCACGACGACGAGCTGATCCCGCGGAATCGTTACATCAATGTTTTTTAAATTGTGCGCCCTTGCGCCTTTCACCTCGATCCGGTCAATTGCCATGCGTTCATCATCCTTCCGCTTTAAGCTCTAACAGTAAATCACGAAGCTCTGCCGCCCGCTCGAAATCAAGCGCTCTGGCCGCTTCTTTCATTTCGTGCTCCATTTGCTCAACGACTTTCTGGCGTTCTTTCTTCGTCATCTTCGCCAGTTTAGGCGCGGCTTTTGTTTTATATTCTTCTTTATCCTCAGCGGCCTGCGTCGCGCGGATCACATCGCGGATTTCCTTATTGATCGTTTGCGGCGTAATGCCGTGAATTTCGTTAAAGCGCTCCTGCTGTTCCCGGCGGCGCTTCGTTTCATTAATCGCGATTTCCATCGAATTCGTGATTTTATCGGCATACATGATGACGCGGCCTTCCGCGTTTCGTGCCGCCCGTCCGATCGTCTGAATCAGCGAACGTTCAGAACGGAGGAAGCCTTCTTTATCCGCATCGAGAATGGCGACAAGTGACACTTCCGGAATATCAAGCCCTTCCCTCAGCAGGTTGATGCCGATTAACACATCATGTTTTCCGAGGCGGAGATCACGGATGATTTCAATCCGTTCAAGCGTCTTAATCTCGGAATGCAGATAATTGACCTTGATACCGATTTCCTTGAGATAATCGGTCAGATCCTCTGACATTTTTTTCGTTAAAGTCGTCACGAGAACGCGTTCATTCCGTTCTATCCTCGCCTGAATCTCACCGATCAGATCATCAATCTGTCCTTCGATCGGCCGGACGTCAATGAGGGGATCGAGGAGTCCCGTCGGTCTGATGATCTGCTCGATCATTTCCGGCGTATGCTCAATTTCATACGGTCCCGGAGTCGCCGACACGTACACGATATTGTGCATGTGTTTCTCAAATTCCTCGAAACGGAGCGGACGGTTGTCAAGCGCTGACGGCAGGCGGAACCCGTGATCGACAAGCACCTGTTTTCTCGCCTGGTCACCGTTGAACATGCCGCGCACCTGCGGAATCGTCACATGTGATTCATCAACGACAATCATAAAATCGTCCGGAAAATAATCAAGCAGCGTATATGGCGTAGAGCCCGGCGGACGGAGTGTCAAATGTCTTGAATAGTTCTCGATCCCTGAGCAAAAACCCATTTCCCGCATCACTTCAAGATCGTATCTCGTCCGCTGCTCAAGCCGCTGCGCTTCAAGGAGCTTGCCGTTTTCGTGCATCACTTTCAAGCGCTCCTCAAGCTCCTGTTCAATATTCAGAATCGCTTTTTCCATCTTTTCCGCCCGGGTGACGAAGTGGGAAGCCGGGAAAATCGCGACATGGTCACGGTCGCCGAGAATTTCTCCTGTCAAAGCGTCGACCTCTCTGATCCGCTCAATTTCATCTCCGAAAAATTCCACTCTGATACAATGTTCGTCACGGGAAGCCGGGAAGATTTCCACAACGTCTCCGCGCACGCGGAACGTCCCGCGCTGAAAGTCGATATCATTGCGGGCATACTGGATATCCACAAGCTTTCTCAGCAGCTCGTTCCGCTCAATTTCCATTTCCGGTCTGAGCGACACAACCATCTCCCGGTATTCTTCAGGCGAACCGAGACCGTATATGCATGACACACTCGCGATAATAATGACATCTCTCCGTTCAAACAGAGAGGATGTCGCGGAGTGTCTCAGTTTATCAATTTCATCATTAATGCTTGCGTCTTTCTCTATAAAAGTATCCGTTTGAGGCACGTATGCCTCCGGCTGATAGTAATCGTAATAGCTGACAAAATATTCGACAGCGTTGTTCGGGAAAAACTCCTTAAACTCGCTGTACAGCTGTCCGGCAAGGGTTTTGTTATGGGCAATGACCAGTGTCGGTTTATTCACTTCTTTAATCAGATTGGACACGGTAAAGGTTTTGCCCGTCCCTGTCGCACCCAGGAGAGTCTGGTGTTTTCTGCCTTCCTGTATGCCTTTGACAAGCTTCTCAATCGCTTGCGGCTGATCTCCCTGGGGCTGATATTTCGAGACTAACTCAAAACGATCTTTCACAAAAAAGCCTCCGTTTCTTTACGAAATCTTCCTATTGATATAGTAACACAATGACGGGCAAAATCACTAAAAATACGAACTAAAGTTCGATGGTTTGTTTTTACCAAGTCAATTTTTGTATAAAAAACCTGCTTTTATGGCGTAAAAGCAGGCATTCTATTTCATATTCACCATGTCAGGCATTGTCTTTCTTTTTGTCTGCTTCTTTTTTGGCCATGTACAGCCCTCCGGCCACCAGCGATACGACATCCAATCCAACGATAAAATACGTTTCGGTGTAACCCTTTAAATAGGATGCGAAAAGCAGTGCTGCTGTGAGAGCGATCGCCACATAGTGGTTAAACGTGACGCGCGTAAAAAGGACGACCAGCATAAAAGGGAAACATAATGCAAAAACGGCTTTTGTAATCACAAAAACCCTCCTCGGGAATTCTTCATCTCATCTGATTATAGTAAAAAATGAAGAATCGGACAATCGTTCCCCTGCTATCACAATACCCTTTTTCAGCAGTCTTCAATCATCTGTCAAAAAAAATGTGAATATAAATCCATTGAACCATTAACCAGATGAATCGAATTACCTTTCTTCAGCCGAAAGGATGAGAAGGTTTAGGTCTTTGTATCTTTGACAGTTTCTTCCTCTCTCTATACAATGTAATGATAGTGTTTACTATCATTTTCTTGGATGAAGAAAAAAAGGGGGTCATACCGCATGTATTCAGTGCGATTTCAAAAAGCGGAAGAATCGAGCCGCTCTGCAGGAGCAAAAGGAATGAACCTGATTAAACTGACGAAAAACGGGCTGCCCGTTCCCGGCGGTTTCATCATTCAGACGAATGCCCTGACACGTTTTATGGAAGACAACGGGCTTCAAGCAGATCAGGAACAGATGGAGCGCGCCATTATGAACGGCACGTTTTCAAAAGAGCTTCGGGAGGAACTGACCGCGTCGTTTTATGAATTGAGAGAATCATACCCCTCGGTCGCCGTACGCTCCTCCTCCGCGTCCGAAGATCTTGAAGGGGCTTCTTTCGCGGGCCAGTACGAAACCTATTTAAATATCAAAACAGAAGAAGAGTTTCTCGGAAAAGTGAAAGAATGCTGGGCTTCCTTCTTCTCGGCGCGGGTCAGCGGTTATAAAGAGAAAATGAACAATGACACCGCAGAACCGTTAATGGGCGTTGTCGTGCAAGGGCTTATCAATTCCGAGGTTTCAGGGGTCATTTTCAGCCGCAACCCGGTCACACATGATGACGGAGAGCTGATGATCAGCGCGAGCTACGGTCTCGGAGAAGCAATCGTCTCCGGCAGCGTGACGCCCGACACATTTATCGTCAATAAAGATACATTTCAGATTGAAAAAGAAATCGGCTTAAAAGAAATGTATATCGTTTCTAAAGACGAAGGCGTGACGGAAAAAGAGACATCCGCTGACATGAGAAGCCGCTTCTGCCTTGATGACGAGAGCATCAAAGAGCTTGCCATGCTGACGATAAAGACGGAAGAACTGTACGGTTATCCCGTGGATCTCGAATTCGGATTTGCCGAAAATAAGCTGTATCTGCTTCAGGCCAGGCCGATTACAACGATCGTGCAGGATCAGAAAGCGGCAGACGAAGAACGGGAATTTATCATGACGCCCCGGGATCAGAAAGAGTTTTGGCTCAATATGGAGGCCAATATAGAAGGCCCCGTCAGCCCGTTATTCGCCTCACTCATTGTGCCGGCTTTGGAATACGGCCTCAAAGAGAGCACGAAGGCATTCCCTGTAATGGGCATCGAAATCGAGCGTGTCAAACTTCATCAAGGCCGTGTTTTTTCCAGACAGCATAAGACGGACGACAAGCTGCCCGCAGAACAGTTAGAAGCGCTTTTCCCCGTTTTGGCTGACCGTATGTACGATATTATTCAGGAAACCTTTCTGCCTTTTTATCAAAAGCTGGACGAACTGGCGCATACAGACCATCATACGCCGGAGACTGCCCTTGATGCGTTCCGAAACCTGCAAGACTTCTATTTAAAAGGATACGCAGAACATTTCAATATTATCTTTCCGCAGGTTGCGTTAAACATGATGCTGGAATCTATGTACGGACAGGTTGAGAAAGAAAACACCTCCCTTCTGTACGAAATGCTGGCTGGCGTCATGAATAAGTCATTGGAGACCGACAGACAGCTCTGGCTGCTTTCCGGACAAGTAAAAGACAGCCCTGAGCTGCAGCGCGTCTTTACGGTTTCTCATGCCGATGAGCTGCATCAGACGCTTCTGCAATCAAATGAGGGAAAACGCTTTCTCGAACAAGTCGGTGAATTTTTACAGGAATACGGCTGGAGATCTGTGAAAAGTCATGATCTCATTGAAGAAACTTGGGCGGAAAACCCTTATTTCGCTTTGGCCAACATTCAGAACTATGTCCGGAACGGATACGATTTTGACAGTGAGTTTCATAAAACGATAGAAAAACGAAAACAGCTCTACGCCGACTTTATGGATAGAATTGAAGATGACGACTTCCGGGAGACGTTTGACCGCTATTATCAGTGGACATTGTCTTCATCCGTCATCAAAGATGATCACCATTTTTATATTGATGCGATGCTGGACGCCAAAGCGCGCCTTTGCCTTCTGAAAATCGGCGAGCTGCTTCAAAAACAAGGCGTAATCGATGATCGGGAGGATATGTGGTACTTATACAGCGATGAAGTCGAGAAAGCGCTCGTGTCGCCGGTTCCGATGCAGGAAAAAGCCGCTGAACGAAAACAGCTCTTCCAGCAATATCAATTGCTTGAAGCCCCCGCTTATCTCGGAACTCCGACTTCGGAACAGCTGAAAACGGCTGAACAGATTACCGGCTCCATCACAGAAGATGAAAAAAACACTGAACATCAAATTTACGGACTTGCGGCGTCAAGCGGAATCGCAAGCGGCCCGGTGAAAGTCATTCGTGACGCAAGTGAATTTTCCCGTTTTTCAACAGGAGACGTGCTTGTCTGCAAAATGACGACACCGCTGTGGACCAGTCTGTTCCAGGATGCAAAGGCCGTCATTACGGACACGGGCGGCATCCTGTCACATGCGGCGATCATCGCGAGGGAATACGGGCTCCCGGCCGTTCTCGGCACACGTGCCGCGACTGACAGGCTCAACGACGGAGATATCGTCACGGTGGACGGGACAAACGGCAAGATTACGATTGTCAAACGCGCTTCATGCTAGGTTTCCCTCTTTATTGACGGGCAGGGCGGGTGTATACTTGTCCTGCCAGTATTTACGCGAGGTGAAACATGTTGAGAACGACGAACAAGAGAATTATTGACGCCGCGATGAATCTGATCATCCAAAAAGGATACCGCGCAGCGACAACAAAAGAAATCGCAGAAAAAGCAAAAGTAAGCGAAGCAACGATTTTCCGTAATTTTAAAAACAAACAAGGATTAATGAAAGCCATGATTGAACAGCAGACGCCGGTTCCGGAAAGCATGATCACCAAGGCGGAAGGCGATTTGTATGAGGATCTTCTTCATTTCGCCGCGACCCTTCTTCAGCAATTGGAACAAAAAAAAGAAGTATTCCGCATCTGCCTGCGCGAACCGGAACTATTCGAAGACGTCCTGCAGGATATTGTCGTATATCCGCAATCCGTGAAAAAGCATTTAATCGTTTACTTTAAGGAGCTGACAAAGAAAAATATGATAAGCCCCGGCAGTGAAGAAGCTAATGCAGACGTCTTTATGACGATGATTTTCGGTTATTTTATACACCGGCTGCAGCTGGGGAAAAGAGTCATTACTCTCTCTGAGGAAACGATGCTGAAACACAGCACTGAGATTTTCATGAAAGGCATTACCGGCCGGTCATTTTCCGGCTCCAAGGAGGATGAAGGATGGGTTCAAAGAAAGAATGGGCGCTGATTGTTTCGCTTTTGCTGGGAGCCATACTCGTTCCTATCAATTCTACGATGATCGCAGTCGCCCTTTCATCCATTTCCCGCTCATTCAGCGAATCAATTGCCAGCATCACATGGGTAGTGACCGTGTATTTAATCGTGATGGCCGTGACACAGCCCATTGCCGGCAAACTCGGTGATATGTACGGAAACAAAAAAATGTATTTATGGGGCGTCGGCCTTTTTCTCATCGCATCATTGGGGTGCGCCCTCTCGCCAAGTCTTTTCTTATTGATTTTCTTCCGGGCGCTTCAGGCTGCCGGCGGCGCTTTGCTTACGCCAAACAGCATCGCCATCATCCGCCATGTCGTGTCTGAAAAACGGCTTCCGAAAGTATTCGGCTTTTTCGGCCTCGGTGCCGGGCTGGGCGCGGCTCTCGGTCCGTTTATCGGCTCTCTTTTAATTGAGAGCTTCAGCTGGCATTCGATCTTTTGGGTCAACATTCCGTTTCTTGCAATCGCACTTGTGACGGCATTAGTGATGTTTCCTAAATATAAAGAAGAAACGTCTGACGCTCCGCTTGATATCATCGGGTCCGTTTTGCTTGCCGGAAGCATTGTATCTATTATTCTTCTGACGAAAAATGAAAGCTCTTTGGGCTATTGGGTGTACGCACTGCTCATTCTCGTATTTGTTCCGCTATTTTTCAGGCGGGAGCTGCGCACGAAACATCCGATTATTGATTTTGACCTGTTTAAAAACACGACCTTTACGAGCGCCAATCTGTCGGTTCTGTTAAGCAATTTAATGATGTACGCCGTGTTATTGATTATGCCGCTCTTTATGACCGGCCACTTCAGCATGAACACGTCACACAGCGGCATGGCGCTGTCAGTCTTTTCTGTTTTCATGTCCGCCAGCAACTGGGGCGGAGCTCAGCTGCATCAGAAATGGGGCGCGCGAAGAATGATTTTTCTGTCCTTCGGGCTGATGGCCGTAGCCAATCTCTTATTTTTGCTTTTGGTTTATTCCCATTCCGTTCCGTTTCTTATGGCATCGCTTATTGTCGGAGGCATCGCGTCAGGTGCGGGGCTGACGAGCATGCAGGTATCTTCTCTTGCGACGGTAGAACCGGGCATGTCCGGCATCGCATCTGGGATTTTCTCCACCTTCCGTTATTTCGGAAGCATTATTTCTTCAGCACTGATCGGTTTAATCTCCGGGTTTCATATTCTGTTTATCATATTGATCGGAGTTTCTGTGATCGGCTTGTTCGTATCGCTTGGAATTAAATCCGGCGAAACCGTTGATACGAAAAAAAGCCATTCGGCGTAAACAAAAAAGGTTCCGTGAGCACCCGCTTTCCGGAACCTTTTCTAGTTTTCCTTCTTATTTTTCTCTCTCAAAGTGTCACCGCAATGCCGTTGCAATGTAAATGACTGAGAGTTCCGATCAAGTTCGGCGCTGACATCGTAATCCGGCCGTAAAAAAAAGCCCGGCCGCCGTCTTTTATTTTATTTATTTCACTCACTCCTATGTTCAACTTGAGCCCACTATCATTACTATATAAACCTATAAGTATTCAAGATACATTTAATTGTACTTCTCTATCTCTCGCTGCTCTGCCAGCAACAAATTCACCATATCACTATAGCTATTCAAACCGTCTGTCTGATTATTTGCCTTCAGATATACATCATTTACATTTCTTGAAATACTTGAAATAACACCCTCATACTTATCCCGGTACTGCTCATTTTGTTCTATATCATGCTGCACCGCCTTGGACAGACTGGACATTATATCAGACGCCTGATCTGGATCCACTTTCTTTAGCTCAGATATAGAATAATCAAATGCCAGAAATAAACCACTGTATAGTATCATTGGATCATCCTGCTGCTTACATGCCAGATAAGCTATAAAATTAGCCTCATCCTCATGCATGAAACCACTCTGATGTGCCAATTCATGTGCCATAGTAGCAGGCACCAAGAAAACGGGCACATTAACATTGATATTGGATTCATAAGTAAAAGGGACAAAAATACCATGTATCCCTGCATGCGACATTAGTTTTGACATCACCACTGGTTTTGGTGTTGAATATGAATGCTCCAAAACAGGATATTTCTTTGATAACATTTGCATCGAGAACACTGCGTGTTGTGCATAATAATCAAAAACCTCTGGTACATGAGCCAAAAGATCAGTATCCGCTAACTTTTCCCTTGCCAATTCCATTTCAACGGCAAGTGACTTACTCAATTTAACCAGTTCTTCCTTGCTGTAGTTCTCTTCTTTATATTCGGTATGAGACAAAAAAGAATATCTGTGATAGTTTATTCCACCCAAAATAGTATAACAAAAATATATCACGCTACAGATCGTAACGATTCCTAGAGCACCACGATAAACTACCATCCTACGTGCACCTTTACTCATGATGACCTTGCGCACATAATAAACGATATAAAATAGAAATAGTAACACAACCAACACGACGAGCCATTCACTAACAGAAAATGTGACCCAAGAAGGTACAAGTCCTACTGTTTTTGACAATAACGGATATACAGACCTACTGTATTTCTCCGCCCAATCCTGATGGTTCTGCGCGTATTTTGTCAGTATATAAGCTATAACTCCAAGTGAGATCAACGGTAATCTCTTAAGTAAAAGCTTTTTTATAATGTACTCCCCCTATCCAACATAACCATTATAATCAGTTATTCTTAATATATATCCTGCTAAAGATTCATCTTCTAAAGGTTTTGGAGTTAGCAATAACCTTTCCAATAAGCCATACCTCTCCTTCATTTATTTTTTTATTATTTCAAAATAAAACAGCTAAGAAAATATAATTTTCTTAGCTGTTTTACTTTCTAACTGATTTTGAAATCTAGTTTAGGAGTTCTTGAAACTATTCCGAATAATTATGAAAAATCACATTATAATGCTGTCATTTCTTCGTGCTCGTGTTCATCCTGCACGAATAAAATACCTAATTCATGATGTTCGCCTTCATAGGACGCGCGCTGATCAAACCGGATCTCACCGTTCAGGCCGATGATCTCCATTTTTACAAATGCGCGGTTTTTTTGAAGTGCTTCATAAAAATCCGATACATGCTTCACGGGGATGCCGTTTACTTTCGTAATAATCTCACCGATCTTCAGCTCAAGATCGTCCGCGGGTGTATTCGGAATGATGCCGAGCACCATTAAGCCCTGATCCCGCTTAGAGAAATAAAACGGAGCCGCGTTATCGTTCAGCCGCTGTCTTAATGATAAAAACAGGCGTCCGAGCACCGCAATACAAGCGGCAGCTCCGGCAAGCGGAGTCCACCAAAGGGCCGCTGCCCCGAATGCGGTCACGATAACCCCGAGAATCATGACACGTTTCGCCGTTATCATTATGCTGACTTCCGGAAGTGACCCCTGCACACGCTGTCCGAAGCCGGCGATATAAGGAATCCAGATCAAATGGAAAGAGCCGCCCGGCACGGTAAAGACAGGCCACCAAGAAAGGTGTGACTCAAGCCCGCTGCCCGGCACCAATAAGAAAAGCGGAAGCAGCCATGCGCGATTCGCCAATTGTCGGCCGATGGGCAGGCCTCTGCTGCTGACGACAAGCGCCGGAGATGTTTTCAGATGCGCTGAACGGCAGGCAGCCGCTCCCTCCGTGATAATCAAAAGGCCCATAAACACGGCCGCCGATGCCCAATTCACGCCGAATGCCTGCGGAAACCGATCCGCAAACGGCACTGTGTGGGTATACTGAAGGATAAACGCAATGAACATGCCGGCGCTGACAATATAAGCTGAGGACAGCCAATTCATACGGAACGTCAGCGAAGCCAAAGCCGTCACAGCCGCGATTATGCCGAGAAGACCGAATGGAATCGAAATTCCCAGTCCAAAAAATAATATGGAGAGAAGAATACCCGGTATAAGTCCTTTTATGTATGTAAAGATAAGCTCGTCATACATATCCGCGATTTTTGTATGAAACGTATGGCGTTCACGTTTGATCCGCAAATATCCGCATGCGAGACTTATGATGATAAAAAACCAGAACATCGGGTGCAAAAAAAACAGACCGATACTTTTCAGAAGTTCAATTCCCCATTGAACAGACACTGCTTTCACCGCCTCAAGCCAAACATTTTAATTCTATTCTACCAAATAATCATTGGCTTGAATATCTCAAACGTCTATCTCTCTTCCGTCATCCACAATGTTACATTTGAGAGAGAGAAATCTTTCAGATAGTGGTCAACCTCCACCTCGATCACGCCGCTGATCAGGAGCATGGACCGCTTAATATCCGTCAGATTGATTCCTAAACGTTTATGGTTTTTCATTAAGTAAGTGAAATAATGCTTCGCACACTCTTCATTAATTTCGTGAACGCATTCAACATTTGTGTAATTGACCAGGTATCTGCTGAACAGCATAAGAAGACTTAGTGCTTTTGTTGATGAAAATGTGACGTCTTTTGTTCTGTCTTTTAGTTGTTCCACTAATTCATAATATTTCTTTTCACGCACAATACTTGCCCTCTTCAATTGTGAACCCCCATTTTTTTATCCAGATAAGCACGGGTGATTACAGCTGCCGTGCTGAAGCGCCGCAAACACTTCTGCTTTCGATACTGAAATGCAGCTGCCAAACTAAAACTGTTCTCTATTAGAACCTTCTTTTATTGTAAGAACTAAAACTGACTGAGGCAACTTTCAAAAGTTTCATTTTGAATACATATTAACTCGGCATAAAGTCTCTCTTCTCTATAAATATCGGGTAATGTTTGTCCTTTATAAATGTTTAAATGTGAAAATTTTTTTAATATCTTGTCAAAACCGACATAATTATATGTCTTTTAGTTCATTTTTAGGGTATGACAAAAGAAACAGGAGACGTAAAAAACGCCTCCTTTTCATTTATTTTACAAATAATGATTTTAACGCCATTTGCAGCTGTAAATCATTTTTTTCGTCAGATTTCTGTTCATTCATCAGCTGATTCATTTTTTCCGCTGTCTTTTTATCAATGACCGCTGTTTTATCAAGCTTGTACCGGTCTTGAAACGCCAGAACGGCTTTTTTCATTGTTTTGCTGAAATAGCCGTCTGCTCTGCCCGGGTCGAAGCCTAGGCCTTTCAGCAGGATTTGGGCGTGCTTGACATCCGCGCTGTTCATATCAGGCTGAAGCGGCTGTTTCAGCTGAAGCGGTCCCTCCGCAAAATAATCCGGCTGGCTCACAGCGATTGTCGGAGCAATACCTTTTTTGTGAATCCAATTGCCTTTCGGTGTCAGCCATTTATAAAGCGTCAATTTAATGTTGCTCCCGTCTCCCATAGGCACGGCCTGCTGAACCGTTCCTTTACCGAAAGAAGTGTCACCGACAACGTCATAATGTCCCGCTTCTTTTAACGCACCCGCAAGAATTTCTGAAGCGGAGGCGCTTCCTTTATCCGTGATGACATTGACGGGATACGGCTTCTTATGTTTTAAGGTTGAGAAATATTGTTTTTTATCGCCGTTACGCTCCGCAATTTGGATATACGGCATGTCTTTTGTGATGAAATGCTTTAAAATTTGTTCGACGCTTTGAAGATAGCCGCCGGGATTCCCTCTTACATCAAGGACGAGACCGTCAATCCCTTGTTTTTCAAGCTTTTTCAGCGCCGCGGCGAAGTCCTGGGCGGTATGCTCGGAAAATGTCGATATTCCGATGTAGCCGACATGATGACCGCCTGATTCTTTGCGGGAAGCAAATACGGTTTCAAGCGGGATTTCCGCTCTTTTAATCCGGAATGACAGCTGTTTATCAGTACCCGGACGCTGTATTTTAATAGAAACCTTCGATCCTTTTTTTCCTCTGATTTTCAGCACGGCTTCGTTTAAACCTTTCCCGTTCATTGACTCACCGTTTATGCTGATGATTTCATCATTCGGCTTGAGTCCCGCTTTTTCCGCCGGAGATTGCTTAAACGGTGATACGATAATGATTTTATTGTCCTCCATACCGACTTCAGCGCCGATCCCTTCGAAAGAAGAATCAAGAGAATCGGAAAACTGCTTAGCGGTCTGTTTGTCCATATAAACGGAATAAGGGTCGTTTAATGTAGACAGCATCCCCTGAATCGCTCCTTCAAGAAGCTTTTCTTTATCTACATTTTCCACGTATTCGTTCGAGATCAGCTCATATGCTTTTTCGATTTTTTCCATTGCCCGGCTTCTTTCTGCGTCTGTTGAATTCGGCTGTGCCGCCCCGGCAATATGAGCTCCGCCGCACATGATGCTGACGGCCGCTATCACTGCGATCATTTTCTGCTTCATCGTTTACCTCCTCTTAGTCCTTTTACGAAAACCTGGAGATAGTATGTGTAAATTGCAAAGAATTCATGTAACGGCAACAAAAAAATGAAAACGCGAGATTGTTACATATATATGGGTAACGTATAATATTTTGTATGCAATTCATTAAATATACAGGAGAATGTGATATGAAAATAAAATTATCGATTTTATCCGCGGCGGTTCTGGCCGCAGGCATTACCGCCTTTGTCTGGCAAAAAACAGAGGCCAATGAAAAAACGCAGACGGACGCCTTGTATGTTTCTCCCGCAGGCAGCGACCAAAATGAAGGAACGAAAGAAAAGCCGTTCCGCACATTAAAACATGCGGCTGAAAAGGCAGAGGCCGGGACAACCGTATTGATTCGGGAAGGGACGTACGATGAAACGTTTGAAGTAAAGCACAGCGGCACGGCCGAAAAGCCGATTACATTTCGGAACTATCAGAATGAGCATGTCGCCATCAGCGGCAAATCTGCGCCAAAAAGCGATTCTGAAACTCCGTTAATTCAAATCCGCAATAAACAGTACATTACCATTCACGGCGTTACGCTTGAGAATCTCTCCGTATCATCAGAAGATGCGACGGCCATGGGGATCTGCGTCACCGGATCAAGCAGTCATATCAACATTGACGGCAACCATATCCGAAACATTAAAACCACGGCTGATGAGGGAAATGCACACGGCATCGCGTTTTACGGCACAGGTGCCATGAAGGATGTCAGCATCACAAATAATACGGTTGAAAAACTGACGCTCGGCGCAAGCGAAGCGGTCGTGCTGAACGGGAATGTTGACGGATTTAAGATTGCCGGCAATACCATCCGGGACAATAACAATATCGGGATTGACGTGATCGGATACGAAGGAACGTCCAAGCAAAACGACTATGCGCGAAACGGCGTCATTGAAAACAATACGGTGAGCCATAACTCTTCTTACGGAAACCCCGCTTACGGAGATGAATACTCAGCGGGCGGTATTTACGTTGACGGCGCAGAACATGTGGACATTAAGAAAAACACCGTTTACAACAATGACCTTGGGATTGAAGCCACCTCTGAGCATAAAGGGAAATACGCACGAGATATCCGGATTACGGATAACAAGGTGTACGGCAATGCTTACACCGGTATTTCAATCGGAGGCTATGACACGAAACGCGGCGGCACCATCAATTCGGTGATCGCTCATAACATTATGTATCGAAATGACACGAAGGACCTTGACGGCGGCCAGCTGCTGCTGCAGTACGGCACAAAAGGGAACACGATCGAAAAAAACATCATGACGGCAAGCGGTTCACGGATTTTTATCGCAAATGATTATACGAAAAACGAAGGCAATACCGTTAATCATAACGTCTACCACAAAGAAGCCGGAAAAGACGGCATTTGGAATTGGAAGAACAGAGAATATGATTCATTCACAGCGTACCAAAAAGGAACTGCAAACGATTCGGATTCCATTTATGCGGACCCGATGTACCGTGACGAATCGTCTTATGACTTTACATTAAAGCCCGGATCACCGGCCCTGCCCGTCATTCAGTAACGAAACCATTAAAAAAAGCCAGTCTATATCAGACTGGCTTTTGTATTTTATACACGAAGGAATTTCCGGATGGAAGTCAGACTTCCCCATACTCCGATAACCGCGCCGATCAGAATGAGCACAAGTGATACTTGGAACACAAACGGACTGTACGGCAGAAGTGAAACAAATGATCCCTGAACTTTCGGGGCCACCCAAGCGACCATCGACTGGTAAGTACTCAGCACGAGAGCGATCGGTATGATAGAACCGAATACCCCCAGCAGCAGCCCTTCCAGGAAGAACGGCCAGCGGATAAACCAGTTTGTCGCGCCGACAAGCTTCATGATTTCAATCTCTTTTCTTCTGGCGAAAATCGTGATTTTAATCGTATTTGAAATTAAGAACATCGCCGTGAACAGAAGGCCGATGATTAACGCAATCCCGATGTTGCGTGACACCCCGACGATCTTAAACAGACGGCTGACTTCTTCTTTGCCGTATGTCACTTTATACACATGATCAAGCTTCTCAATTTTTTTCGCGACTTTCGGCGTATCATGCGGATCTGTCGTTTTGACGATAAACGCGTTGTTCAGCGGGTTTTCCTGATCTTGCATTTTCATGGCCTTTCCGCTGTCGCCGAAGCTTTTGACCAATTGATCAAGCTCTTTATCTTTAGATGAAAACTCTACGCTTTGGATTCCCGAGATGTCTTTAATCTCATTCTGCAGCGTATCCTGCGTTTTCTTATTGGACGTCAGATCGATTAATACTTTAATTTCCACTTCTTTTTCAGCATTTTTAGCCATGTTGTTTAAATTCAGCATAATGACTAAAAACACGCCGACCAAAATCAATGTAACGGTAACGGCACTGATGGATGCAAATGTCATCCATGTGTTTCTTCCGAGAGATTTAAAACTCTCACGCAAATGGCGCCCGAGAATTTTAATCATAAGAACCATACTCCCCTCTTGACTCATCACGCACAATAATTCCGTCTTCGATCGCGATGACCCGTTTCTTCATGGTGTTTACTATTTCTTTATTGTGTGTCGCCATCACGACGGTCGTTCCGCGGTTATTAATCTCTTCCAGTGTCTTCATCACTTCCCATGATGTTACCGGATCAAGGTTGCCCGTCGGTTCGTCAGCTATCACGACGTCAGGATTGTTGACGATAGATCTTGCGATGGAAACACGCTGCTGTTCTCCTCCGGAAAGCTGGTCGGGAAACTGCCGCGCTTTATGCTTCAGCTGCACAAGATCGAGCACTTCGAGCACGCGTTTTTTAATGACTGACTGCTGCTCTCCGATCACCTCAAGCGCGAACGCGACGTTTTCAAATACCGTCAGTTTCGGAAGAAGTTTGAAGTCTTGGAAAACAACACCTATTTTACGCCGCACGAAAGGAATCTCTTTTTCTTTTACAGACGCGAGATCTTTATGATTAATCAATATTTGTCCTTTTGTCGGCTTTTCTTCTCTGTAAATCATTTTAATAAAAGTAGATTTACCGGCTCCGCTCGGTCCCACGACATATACAAATTCTCCGGGATGAATCATGACTGACAGCCCGTTAATCGCTTTTACACCGTTCGGATAGGATTTATATACTTCTTTCATCTCTATCATGAAATCACCTAATCTTTTAATTATGTCTTGCAGCCATAGAGTTCGTAAAAATACTGCGGTTTATGGCCGGTTTACCAGGAAACAGATGAAAAATCTGAAAGTTCCTTTTCCTCAGTACACTTCATTATACGTCAAATTTAGACATATTACTATTACAGTTTCTTTTCATTCCCAGACCGTGAAAAAACCTTGCCCCTATAACAGGCAAGGTTTTTCTGTTATTTTTTCTGTGACAGCCATTTTGCGATCTCAGCGGCTTCCTTATCATTTACAAGATGGCTCGGCATATTGCCGCGTCCGTTTTTAATGATGCTTTCAATTTTAGCTTCATCATACTTCCCGCCGACTTCCTGTAAATTCGGGCCTCCGCCGCCTTCTAAGTCTTTTCCGTGACAGCCGATACAGCTTTGCTGATAAAGCTCTTCTCCTGCTGACGCAGAAGCTTTTGATCCGCCTGAGCTGTCAGAGCTTTCTTTTTTCGATTCATTGGATCCGCCGCATGCCGCCAGCAGGACGGACATGGTCAGAACCAGCGCCAGCAGCGCCCATTTTGATTTCATATGTAAGATGCACCCCTTCGCTATTATAACCCCGTTTACGCGCGTTTGAAACCCTCGCCGAGCACCTCGCTTGCGTCTGCGACAATGACAAAGGCTGACTCATCAATTTGTTTGACGATTTGTTTCAGTTTTGTGAATTCGGTCTGGCCGACGACACACATTAAGATCGGCCGGTCATGTTCCGTATACCCGCCGACTGCGGAAATCTTCGTCACACCCCTGTCGATTTCTTTAAACACAGCCGATCTGACGGCTTCTTCATGCTGCGTAATGATTAAAGCCATTTTGGAGCGGTTGAACCCGACCTGCACGACATCAATCGTTTTGCTTGAAATAAATACCCCGAGCATCGCATACAGTCCCTGCTCCACTCCGAAAACGAGCATCGCGCTCAGCACAATTAATCCGTCCATGATGGCGAGGCACGTTCCCAGCGAAAGCCCCGTGTATTTGTGAATGATCTGGCCCGCCAGAGCCGTTCCCCCCGTGGAGCCTTTGCCGAGATACACGATGCCGATTCCCGTTCCGATCCCGACGCCTCCGAAAATCGCCGCCAGCAGTTCATGGGTCGTCGCGGCAGGCAGATCTCTTGTTAAATAGACGGCGAGCGGCAGAACGATGGAACCGACCAGTGTCTTCATTCCGAACTTCCCGCCGAGAATGATCACTCCGGCGATAAACAAAGGGATGTTAATAATCCACTGCACGTAAGCCGGTTCAAAACCAAACGTTTCTAAAATGGTGCTGATCCCGCTTACTCCCCCCGCTGCTATACGGTTCGGCAGCAAAAATACGTTAAACACGACCCCCGTAATCGCCGCGCCGATCATGATATATATATAATCTTTGATCAGACGGAGCGGCTTATTGTGATTCACATCCATGCAAAATCCTCCGTTCTCCGATTTTCTCTCGATAGCATTTTAAGTCTTCCCGGCTTAGAAGTAAATAACAGCCAAATACCGTATTAATTTGCTAAAGCGCTGTTGTGAAAAATGGAAAAAGAGAACGGATAAAAAAACACACCTTGCCAAAGGCAGGTGTGTTCCCGGATTACGACAGTTTAGAACGTAAATAGGCGTCAATGAAGATATCGATATCTCCGTCCATAACCGCCTGCACGTTCCCCATTTCCGTATTGGTGCGGTGATCTTTCACCATGGAGTACGGATGGAAGACGTACGAGCGGATTTGGCTGCCCCAGCCGATTTCTTTCTGTTCGCCGCGGATTTCGTCAAGCTCCGCCTGCTGTTCTTCAATTCTGCGCTGATACAGCTTCGCTTTGAGCATTTTCATCGCCCGGTCGCGGTTTTTGATTTGTGAACGTTCCGTCTGGCACGTGACGACTACATTTGTCGGGAGGTGGGTGATCCGAACGGCTGAATCAGTCGTATTGACGTGCTGTCCGCCGGCACCGCTCGCCCGGTACGTATCAACTTTAATATCTTCGGTACGAATATCAATGTCGATTTCTTCATTGAATTCAGGCATGACTTCACATGACACGAATGACGTGTGACGGCGGCCTGATGAATCAAATGGAGAAATCCGCACGAGGCGGTGTACGCCTTTTTCCGCTTTTAAATAGCCGTATGCATTGTGGCCTTTAATAAGCAGTGTGACTGACTTAATTCCTGCTTCATCTCCCGGGAGATAATCAAGCGTTTCAACTTTGAAACCGCGTCTTTCCGCCCAGCGGGTATACATTCTGAGCAGCATGGAACCCCAGTCCTGGGATTCCGTACCGCCGGCCCCCGGATGAAGTTCTAAAATCGCGTTATTTTTGTCATATGGTTCACTGAGCAGCAGCTGAAGCTCAAATTCATTCAATTCCTTCGTTAATGACTTCAGCTCTTTTTCAAGCTCTTGCTGAAGGTCCTGGTCAGGTTCTTCTTTTAAAAGATCATGTGTCATTTGCAGCTCTTCGTGAGACTCGCTCAGCTGATGATAGGAGTTCACGTATTCTTTCAGACCGTTCGCTTCATTGATGACGGTTTGGGCCTTCTGCTGGTCATTCCAGAATTCCGGTTCCGCCATCTTTTCATCTAATTCTGCAATGCGGGCTTCCTTTGATTCGAGGTCAAAGAGACCCCCTGAAGTCCGCTAAACGAGAAGCCATATTTTCGAGCTCTGCCCTGATTTCTGATAATTCCATTCCATTCACCTCATTAAAAGATCCGGGGCGCCATAAGACGCAGACCCGGTCATGTTCGCTTCATACAGTCGAGACTATTCTGTCCGGCCGCAGCAATTTTTATATTTTTTTCCACTGCCGCAATGGCAAGGCGCGTTGCGTCCGATATCCACAACTTTTCGCACCGGCGCTTTTTTCGCTTGTTTGGCCTCATCGCCGTCCTGCGGCTGATGAGCCGTCGTTTGGCCCTGAACAACTTCTTCGCGTTCCAGATTGCTTTCAATCTCGGCCTTCATGACGAATTTCGCAACTTCGTCCTCAATGGACTCAATCATGTGCTCAAACATTGCGAAGCCTTCCATTTGATATTCACGCAGCGGATTTGTCTGCGCATAAGCGCGGAGGTGAATCCCTTGACGCAGCTGATCCATCGCATCAATATGATCCATCCATTTTGAATCAACGGCACGCAATACGATGACTTTTTCAAATTCACGCATCTGCTCTGTGCCGAAATTCTCTTCTTTTTCATTATATTTTGTCATGATGCGGTCCATGATCATCTCATGCATTTCGTCCGGTTCTTTTCCGAAGATATCGCTCTTTTCAAGCGCGCCTTCATCAAGATACGTTGTATTCACCAGCTCCACGAGGCCGTCAAGATTCCATTCTTCCGGAAGCTCCTCTTTCGGCGTATAAGCCGCAATCGCACGCTCCAGAGAAGACTTGATCATGCCTTCCACAATGTCACGCAGGTTTTCAGAGTCAATGACTTCAAAACGCTGCTTGTAAATGACTTCGCGCTGCTGACGGAGCACGTCGTCATATTGAAGAAGCTGTTTACGTGAATCAAAGTTGTTTCCTTCGACACGTTTTTGAGATGATTCCACGGCGCGTGACACCATTTTGCTCTGAATCGGCGTGGAGTCATCCATACCGAACCGGTCAAGCATCGCCATCGTCCGTTCAGCTCCGAAACGGCGCATCAATTCATCTTCCATTGAAAGATAAAATTGTGTGATGCCCGGGTCTCCCTGACGTCCTGAACGTCCGCGGAGCTGATTGTCAATCCGGCGGGATTCGTGGCGTTCCGTACCGACGACTGCAAGGCCGCCAAGCTCTTTTACGCCTTCGCCGAGTTTAATGTCGGTTCCGCGTCCCGCCATGTTGGTCGCAATCGTGACAGCGCCTTTTCGTCCCGCTTCTTCAATAATCTGAGCTTCACGCTCATGGTTTTTGGCATTCAGCACCTGATGCGGAATCCCTTTGTTTTTCAGAAGTTTAGAAATCAATTCAGACGTTTCAACGGCAACCGTACCGACAAGAACCGGCTGTCCGGTCATGTAGCGCTGGGCGACATCCTCCGCCACCGCCTTGAATTTCCCTTCCATTGAGCGGTAGATCAAGTCCGGACGGTCGTCACGGATGACCGGCTGGTTGGTCGGGATGGATACAACCTGCATGTTATAAATATTGCGGAATTCTTCCTCTTCCGTTTTTGCGGTACCGGTCATACCGGCCAGCTTTTCGTACATACGGAAATAGTTTTGGAACGTAATCGTCGCCAATGTCATGCTTTCATTTTGAATCTCCAGGCCTTCTTTCGCCTCAATTGCCTGGTGAAGACCTTCGCTGTAGCGGCGTCCTTTCATCAGACGGCCGGTGAAGGAATCAACGATGACGACCTGGCCGTCCTCAACAACATAATCCACGTCTTTCTGCATCGCCGCATGGGCTTTTAAAGCCTGGTTGATATGGTGGTTCAAGGCCACGTTTTTGACATCAAACAGGTTGTCGATGCCGAACGTTTTTTCAGCCTTCGTCATTCCTTCTTCCGTCAGCTGAACGCCCTTCGTTTTGACGTCATACGTATAATCCTGATCTTTCTTGAGTGTGCGGACAAACGCATTTGCCTGCACGTACAGTTTTGTGGACTTCTGAGCTTGTCCGGAAATAATCAATGGCGTTCTCGCTTCATCGACTAAAATTGAATCGACTTCATCAATAACGGCAAAATGAAGCGGGCGCTGCACCATTTGTTCTTTATAGAGCACCATGTTGTCACGCAAATAATCAAAGCCGAGTTCATTGTTCGTTGAATACGTGATATCGGCTGCGTAAGCTTCGCGCTTTTCGTCTTTTGACATCGAATTCAGGTTCAGGCCGACTGTAAGCCCGAGAAACGCAAAAATCTCTCCCATTTGCTGGGCATCACGGCTCGCCAGATATTCGTTGACCGTTACGACGTGAACGCCTTTTCCCGTCAACGCATTTAAATACACGGGAAGCGTGGACGTCAGCGTTTTCCCTTCCCCTGTTTTCATTTCGGAAATGTTCCCCTCATGAAGGGCGATGCCCCCCATCAGCTGCACTTTAAACGGGAACATGCCGGTTACGCGGCGGGAAGCTTCACGAACGACGGCAAACGCTTCGACAAGAAGGTCATCCGTCGTTTCTCCTTTTTCAAGCCGCTCTTTAAATTCTGCCGTTTTATGTTTAAGCGCCTCGTCAGAGAGATTTTCATAATCTCCTCTTACGGCATCAATGTCATTTGCTATTTTTTCGTATTTGTTCAGCGCACGTTTGGTCGGATCAAAC
Source organism: Bacillus sp. JNUCC-22 (assembly GCF_018861275.1). Lineage (NCBI taxonomy): Bacteria > Bacillati > Bacillota > Bacilli > Caryophanales > Bacillaceae > Bacillus > Bacillus sp. JNUCC-22. The sequence goes on from NZ_CP076408.1 coordinate 3,365,231, forward strand.
ATTTTATTTAAAATCCCAAGCATCTATAACGCTCCTCTATGTTCACATGCAGATTTTGCATGGAATAAATGATAATTTTCTGTCCATGTATACCTCTCATTATCATAACATACCTTTTGCTATTTCCAAAGAATTTGCAGGTAAAGATAGAGAAAAACCTTCCGCGCGTTCACGGAAGGCTGGATGGGTTTATTCAGTCGGTTCAATTAATCCGTATTTGCCGTCATTTCTGCGGTAAACGACGTTTGTGAGATTCGTCTCCGCGTTGGTGAATACGAAGAAATTATGTCCGAGCATATTCATTTGGAGAATCGCTTCTTCATTATCCATCGGTTTTAAATTAAAACGCTTTTGACGGACAATTTCCGGGCTGTCATCTTCAATTTCGTCCTGAACCGCTACGCCCGTATCAGCAGCGCTGCCGTTCTCGAAATAATGTTTCGGAAGACCCTGCTCGCGGAATTTTCGGTTGACTTTTGTTTTGTGCTTTCGGATTTGACGTTCCAGCTTGTTTGTTGCGAGATCAATTGCATTGTACATATCCTCGTTATGCACTTCAGAACGAAGCGCCAGATCAGTCATCGGAATGGTGACTTCAACTTTGGATTCCTTATCATTATAGAATTTTAAGTTGACGTTCACATCGGCATTGACGCTCTGCTCGAAATATCGCTCCAGCTTGCCGATTTTTCTCTCCACATGATCCTTTAACGCAGGTGTAACCTCAATGTTTTCTCCTCTGATATTGTAGTTCATCAAAGAACGCCTCCCTTTATCTAAGGATATGTAACTATTTCTCTTTTACCCCTTCTGATCCCTGCTGAAACGTTAAAATAATGTGTAAATTCGGTGAACGATGACAAATGGTGTCGGTTTTATCCGGCAGCTTCCGCCAGGATTATAAGTATATGCGGAGGACGCAGGCAAAAGACCTGCCGCTTGCAGCAGGTCTAGTGAAGAACATACGGTTTGATGCAGTCGTGCGTCTGCTCCATCCACAGCTTATAATGCGGCAGAAAGATGGTTTTTAAAAACTCCTGAAAAGGGGCGGACGGGAAATCATAATCATTTAACATGCTGAAATCCTGAAAGATCTCGTCAAATGAGCGGATCGCCGTCTCCACGCATCGGCACTCAATGATAGACAGCAGAAGCGCATGAGAGGAATCGAGATGAAAAAAAGCCTGAATCAAATCGTTGTAAATCCGCTCGCCCTCCGTCTTAAAAAAATCATCCTGCGTGTCCAACAGGTAGCAAAGCCCCTCATCAATCGTAAAAAGAAGCTGGTAGTAGGCTGACACCAAATGGTAATCGTTCAAACTTCTCAAAACACTCACCTATTTGCGTTTGTCGTAAAAACGGCCGTCACTTGTCGTTTGATGATACGGATTGAAATACGTATTATGGTAGATTCGTTTTTTCTTAAGCGTTTTTATTTCATTTCGGATACCATCCTGAATCCGTTTCACTTCGCCGGTAATCAGACGGTCCATCGCGGCCACCTGCTGAAGCAGCGTTTTTTCTTCTTCGGAAAAAGGCGGCTTTATGCCCGCAAGCATCTCCTCCCTTTTCTCCGTAAATGCCGTAACGCTGCTGATAAGACCGTCGCTTTCCGGGGCGTCCTTCAGTGCGGCGTACATGTTCTTCGTTTCGTTATACAAAGAAAAGACATTGCTGTTCATCAGGCAAGGCCGCCCGCGCCGTGGCTGTTTTTCCGTTCACTCTGCATGGCCTGCTTCCACGTGTCGCGAAATTCAGTAACGAGTTTTTCCGCTTCATCTAAAAATTCTCCGTTATTCTGCACGTTCGCGTCGATCAGCCGGCGGCGGATGTAATCATAAATGGATGACATCTGTTCAGAAATCTCAATCTCCCGGTTTAACGTGATGCTGAGCTCTTGAATGATGTTTTGCGCCTTTACGATATTTTCATTTTTGGCTTCAAGGTTGTTTTGCTTCATCGCCTGCCTGGCCAGCTTAATGAATCGCAGGCAGCCGTTATAAAGCATAAGGGTCAGCTCTTCCGGAGCGGCTGTAAAGACGGATGTCTGCTGATAAGCAGCAAAAGGATTATTTATTGCCATTTTTATAAACCCTCCAAGGTTATGATGTTGAAGATCCTAACATTGACGTGAGATATGAAGATTGGCTGTTCAATTTCTCCAATGCCGTATCCAGTGCGCTGAACTTTTTATAATATCTCGATTCGATGTCATCCAGCTTCGTTTTCATATTGGAAATATTTGTTTCTATTTCATTCAAACTTTTTCCGATGGCAAAGCTGGATGATACCGAGCTTTCTGTACCCGCCTGTTTTGAAATTTGAGTCTGCATTTTGTTTAATGTGTCTTTTAATCTCCGGGCAATCCCCTGCTCCTCCGGGTTTTTGATAGTCTTACCGGTTGAGCTGTCTGTAATCGTACTTGTACTGTCTGCATTAAACAGCTTAGCCACGAGAGAGGGGTTCTCGGTAATTTTCTGTTTCAGTTTCGCTTCGTCTTTAATGACAAGCTTTCCAAACTTTCCTTGATCCTCATAACTAGACGTCTCTATACCGAAATCGGCAAGCTGATATTTTTTTCCGTCAATCGTAACCGTTGAGTACAGATCAAGCCGCATTTCAGCCAAACCGTTCTGCAGCGTGCTGTCGCTCCGTAATAACCCGCTTTTGGCCTTTGCCTCCCACTGCTCAATCTGCTTATCGGTCATCGCTTCTCTTTGTTCATCGGTTAGCGGCTTATAATCGCGGTATTTTGATTCTGTTACCTTCTCGTTTGCACTTTTAATTAACGTATTGTATTTATCAACGAAATCTTTAATGTTGTCAAAAATGCCGTCCGTATCAGTCGTGCTGTTAATCGTAACCGTTTTATTGCTGTCCGTCACGCTGTTCAGCGTGTATTTGATGCCGTTGATCGTAAAGTTATTTGACGTTTTTGTCATTTCAAGCCCGTTGAACGTAAACTTCGCGTTTTTCCCTTCGGCATTGGCCGTCAGTTCATTTGTTGCATCATCAACGGCAAAACCGAGCTGATCTTTCAGAAAGCTTTTGGTTGCGTCATCACCTGCGGCAAGGGTAAATCCTTCCCCCGTTTTATTGGAAGTGAACGCAATCGTGTCCACATAATCCGTGCCGTTGGAAATTTTCTCTTTTAAAGCCGTCACTCCGAGACCCGAGCTGTTCAGTTTGGAAATGACATCGTCAATCGTATCGGTTGCGGCGATCGTGACGTTTACCTCAGTCGGCTTCGTTTCACCCGGATTTGTGACATTGAATTTCAATGTTTGGCTCTGACCTGAAGTGAAATTGATGGCCCCTGATGATTTATATGTCGTCGAAGTGGCCAGCTGCTGTACAGACATACTCGTTGAAATATTCTGCTCAGCACTGACGGCCACCGCGCTGACACTGGAATCCGAACTTGTTACTGTTTTTTTATTCCAGTTTGTGGACATCAGCATATTATTAAATGTCGTAGAATACATGTCGGCAATCTGGGTATTCACTTCCCGATAAGCATCGCGCTTCCATTCAAGCGTCTGCTTTTGCTGGTTTAATTTATTAAGCGGCTGCTTTTCGGCATCCATCATTTTTTTCACCAGAGAATCTACATCAAGACCGGAATTAAGGCCTGTGATTCTTGTGACCATATGTACCCTCTCCTTTTCGGCGTTTAGTCGTAGACGGCTCTATGACAACAGTGAGTTTCCGACTGTTTATCATATCACAGCTCCATAAATGTATGATCTTATTCTTATATCGGTCATATTAAAAGGTTTTCAATAATTTAACTGCAAAATATAATGTTTCATTTTGTCAATAGGGTTCTTTGGCTTGCTGAAGGGGGAGATAGCTGAAGAAATAAAAAAAAGACCCTGGAGAACCAGGATCTTTCCGTCATTAACCTTTCAGCAATTGAAGAACTTGCTGAGGCTGTTGGTTAGCTTGCGCAAGCATAGCTTGAGAAGCCTGAGTAAGGATGTTGTTTTTCGTGTACTCCATCATCTCAGAAGCCATGTCTACGTCACGGATACGTGATTCAGCAGAAGTCAGGTTCTCAGAAGAAGTACCAAGGTTGTTGATTGTGTGCTCTAAACGGTTTTGAACCGCACCAAGTTTAGCGCGCTCGCTTGAAACTGTGTCGATAGCTGTTTTGATTGTTGTAAGAGCAGTAGATGCTGCATCTGCGGAAGTAGAGATATCAATTCCTGCAGTAGCAGTCCCAACAGCAAGACTTTCAGAATCCATTTTATTAATTGAAAGTTTCATAGTTTGACCTTCATTGGCACCGATTTGGAAAGTCAGGTCAGTTGCTGTACCATCAAGTAATTTCTTTGTGTTGAATTCTGTGTCTGTAGAAATTCTAGTTACTTCAGAAGAAAGCTGATCCATTTCTTTTTGTAACTCAGCACGGTCAGAAGTAGTGTTCGTGTCGTTAGCCGCTTGTGTAGCAAGCTCGCTCATACGCTGAAGAATGCTGTGAGTTTCGTTTAATGCACCCTCAGCCGTTTGGATAAGAGAGATTCCGTCTTGAGCGTTTTTAGAAGCCATGTCTAAACCGCGGATTTGGGAACGCATTTTTTCAGAGATCGCAAGACCCGCAGCGTCATCACCAGCGCGGTTGATGCGAAGACCTGAAGATAATTTTTCCATGTTTTTTGCAGCAGAGTTTGAACCTGCATTCAGCTGACGGCTAGTGTTAAGAGCCGCGATATTGTGGTTGATTCTCATTTTGTATTTCCTCCCTGAATTGTTTTTCGCACGTCCTTGTGCATTTGCGCAGCGTCATTCTGAAGAAAATTTTTCCTCTCATTGGCTACACTATATATATCGGATGGCCGTTTCTATTGTTTATATTGAAAATAAAAAAATCCTCACTTTTTTTGTGAGGATAAGTTAAGTAATAAATCAGTATTAAAAGATACAGCTCTGTTGTTCTCTTCCAGGATCGACAAGTAGATTTCTTTCCTGTGAATATCTACGTGCTGAGGCGCTTCAATTCCCAGCTTCACTTGTTCTCCTTCGATGGCGATCACCTTTATTTCAATATCCGGCCCGATCTGAATGGACTCATTCACTTTTCTTGAGAGAACTAGCATGATCCTCCTCCTATCAGATGTTTTGTTTCATAGGAAGCATCATGTAAAATGATTTGTTTCGCCTTCATTTCCTTTTTATTGACGATAATCGGCGCTTTTAAATTGGCGGTCGTGTTTTCAAAAGGCTCTTCCAGCGTTAAAATCGCCATCACTTCGACGTCCTCTATATCTTCAATATGCAAAAGTTCAAGCGTCGCATGGTCAATGTCAAATTCGTACCCTTTAAAGAAAATAAACGGACTGGCGACAATAAAGGCGATGTGCTCCTGTTTGACAGACTGCAGCGCCAAAAACGGTGAATCTTCCGACAAAGGAAGAACAACAAATTGAGTCTCGTCATTAAATCCCGGCAGGCCGTTTTCAAATGAGATAATCTGCCCTTCGTCTATTCTGATTTCTCCGTGATATTTTGTTTTAATTATCATGCTTCACAATCCTTTACCACTTTCATCTTTTATTCTGCGTTGCCATCGTCAACCGAAATCGTCACCTTAGGGTCTTGCATCATATCAATCTGAACTTTCCCCGGCGTATAATTCCATACAGGTTTATTGACGGCTGCTTCAATTGAAGGTTTGCGGGCTTCAATATCAATCGTAAGCTTTGAAGGAATGCAGTCAATGTCGACGAGAAACTGCGCAGGCAGAAAGTCGCTGAATTCGCCGAATGGATCGGGCGGTCTGACATCTGCTGCCTGCCGGGCCATCACATTGCCCGTTTTCTTTTCGATAGCCGCCATTTCCTTCCCTTCCCTGACTGTTTTTGCGATAAACTCGCTGCAGGCTTCCGCACCTTTCTGGGCGGCTTCAGCGTTCAGCTTTTCAAATGATTTGAGATTCAAGTTCTCCCACGCCCTCGTCTGGTCAATCGTCAGTTTGGCCGGCGTGCTTTCAATGTTCAGCTCTGCCGGCGGCTGCTCGATTTCCAGGTCAGCGGGCAGCTGTTCCATCTCGATTTCTTCCTTTTGAAAGGTTATACCGATTTTAGCAGGCACACTGTCAATAATCAATCTCGGCATCTGCACAGAGACCCCTCCTATTTATAATATTTTAGTAAAAAAAGCGATCTCCCTGGTGTGAGTCGCTTTTTTATATACTGAAGACGGTCAGTTATATTATTTCAGAAAGTCAATCAGTGACGGCTGAATGATATTCGCATTCACTGACAGCGCTGCTCTATGAACCGTCTGTTGAGATAAATAATCAACAATTACATCTTCCATTTCTACATCTTCATTATCGGACAATACTTTTTCAGCGGTTGCCGCTTGTGATTCCAATCTTGTCTGAATGAGTTCCAACCGGTTTGTGCGTGCGCCGATATTGGATTTTTCAGCATTCATTTTATCAGTAAAACCGTCAATATCTGACAGAATTTGATCTGAATCTGCTTCGGACAGCGTGCCTTTGCTTAAAGAGGCTTCTAAGGAGTTAAGAAATTCAAAAACATTATCTCCATTTTGTGCGACGCCTCCGAAAGCTGAGTTTGGATCAGAATTCACTTTCAACACTGCTCCGTTCGAGATGTTGATGTTAACATCCGAAGCACCTGTATAATTCTCATAGTTGTACGTATATGTGCCGTCGGCATTTTCAGTGATCGGCGGGACGTCTGAATTTGTTCCGTTAAACAGATAACGTCCGTTTACCTGAGTATTCGCGACAGAAACGAGCTGCTTTTTCAGCTGGCCGATTTCTGTACCGATTGCTTTCAATTCTGTTTCACCGTTCGAATCACTTTTCGCCTGAACCATCAAGTCCCGGATTTTCCCCATAATATCCGTTTCCGAGTTTACGCTTGATTCCGAGTTTTCCAGCCATGTAAAGCCTTGCGAAACATTCCGCTGATACTGGTTTACCTGCGCAAGCTGAGTACGGTACTGCATTCCCTTCATTGCAACGACCGGATCATCAGAAGCTTTCGTGATTTTTTTCCCCGTAGACACTTGCTGCTGAAGCCGATCGAGCTTGTCATAACTTGAGCCGATAAATCGAAGAGAATTTTTTGCGATCATCCCTTGAGTTACTCTCATTTACTTATCTCCTATCTTCCTCCGGTGCCCATACCGTTAATAATTTTATCGAATATTTCATCCTGCATCGTTATAATCCGCGCAGCCGCATTATAAGCGTGCTGAAACTGAATCATATTTGTCATTTCTTCATCTAAAGACACTGCACTGACTGATTGTCTCCGTTCATCGGCTGAAAGAGTGTTGCTTTCAGAGTTGTTCATAAGATTGGCCGCTTTTTGTGAATTAACGCCCAGCTTTCCGATAAGGGATTCATAAAAGTCATTAATTGTAGTGGTTTCACCGTTAATAGTCAGCTTGCTGTTCTGTACGGCTGCAAGATTTGTCGCGTTTGTGCCGTCACTTTTTTCTCCGTTTAACGACGCTGCGATATTATCAGTAGACGCAAGGATTTTGTCACTGACTTTTATTTTCGCTGCCGCACCTTTTGCCGGCACCGCTTCACCACCGCTGAAATCAAAAAATGCTGCACCCTGTTCGCCTGTATAGGTCTTCCCTTTTTCATGAACTGCATTAAACGCGTCAGCAAAGGACAGCGCCATATTGTCAAGAGCCGTCAGCATTTCAGGATAAAGACCTTTTTCTTCTCCGTTTGACATATAGCCGTATGATTCAATAAGACCTAAAAGTGAGCCTTTTCCGGTAAATGCATCCGCATTGACCGTACTGCTGCCGACTGACACACTCGACACGAGGCCGCTGTCCTTGTCGTAATTGATTTTCATTTCTGAAACTGTTTTTGTGTTACCGTCGAGCAGCGTACCGAGAGAATTGTTGTTTCCGTTCAGCAATTCGACGTTAACCGTACCCTCAGCAGTCGCCAAGGCATGTCCGCCCGACTTATTATATGAAACTTTAATATTTGCCATAGAAGATAATTGATCAATCAATCTGTCTCTTTGGTCATACAAATCATTAGGGAGCATACCGCTCGGCTCAACTGCCGCTATTTGATTGTTAAGGTCATTCAGCTGATTGAGAATGGAATTGACCTGATCCGCTGTGTTATCCAGGTTCTTTTTAATATCACCCTGAATGTTAGTCAAAGAGGTAGATATATAGTTAAAACTTTCGGCAAGAGATTTCCCCTGCTCTTGCAAAACTGAGCGCGCTCCCGTATTTTCCGGATTCGTCGCCAGATCCTGAAGGGCATTCCAAAACGAACTGAGCGATCCGTTTAATCCATTATCGTCAAGCTCTTTCATGACGCCTTCCATTTGCGACAGTGAATTGGAACGGGCTGTATAGTACCCTAATTTTGTATTTTCAGTTCTGTACTGATAGTCTAAAAAACTGTCTCTGACGCGCTCAACTGAACCGGCCTTAACCCCTGTTCCGATTTGGCCGGCCGTCAGATCACTGTTTTTTGATACTGCGGGATAAGGGCTCGTCGATTGTAATGTGACGCGCTGCCTCGTATATCCTTCTGTATTTGCATTTGCAACGTTATTTGAAACTGTGCTCAATGCAGTCTGCTGCGCACTCAATGCACGCCTTGCTGTTTCGAGCCCCATAAAAGTCGATGGCATTAAAAATCCTCCGTTCTAAGCTTTTGAATCGAATAATGTCAAACGGCTGACAGGCTTGCGCGCCGCTTGCGGCTCTTTATAATTCATATTCTCTTTTTCACCCGGCATGATCATATCGAATGCTCCGGAGATGAATTGTAAAGCCTGAATCGTGAGCTGTTTGTTCATCTCATTCACTTCTTTCAGACGGCCAAGAAGCGCAGACAAAGAGTGAAATAACCCTTCAAGCTCCTGTTTTTCACTGCCTGAAGTTCTGGAGATGCATGCAGCAATTGTATTGTCCTCACCGCGGCTGAGAAACTGAGAAGTTAACCTGATTCGTTCTTCCTCAGTCTGCCCGATTGCCTGAATATACTTTTGCTCTTTGGTCAATATGTTGGAGAGCTCTTTTGTTTTACCTGCTTTCAGCGCTTCCGTTTTCTCCTCAGACAGCGTGAGCAGATGTTCATGCAGTGCGCAAAGTCGCTTCAGTTGATCAATAATTGGCTTTGCTGACATTGGCTTTCTCCTTTTTATTGCTTTTTATAGAAATTTACTATGTTTTCAGCGATGCTGTTTGAATCTATTTTATATGTTCCGCTCTCTATATCCGCTTTAAGCTGAGCGATTTTTTCCTGTCGTGTTTTAGTGACCGCATCTGACGCATTTTGAAGCTCTTTTGCATGAGAAGAAATTTCCACTTTGTCCTTCGGCTTTGCAGCCTCTTTTTGTACGGCTTGCTTTTCGTAATTTTTTTGGTATGGATTAACGGATTGTGTTCCGTACTGATTGATTTTCATAGGATTCCTCTCGCTTTCTGTTCGCAGTCTAATTCTTTTATCGACTGCGTTATCAGTTAGTTTAGGGAATCAGGTGTTTTTGGTATTATAGGCATAGTATGTGTCTTTTGTACTGTTTTTCTCTTCGAATTCAGCGGCTGTTTTTTGGTTCATATGGTCTAATTGCGACTCAATATCTGTCTGACAGGACTTGCAAAATTTCCCCGTCCTGATTGGATTTCCGCACCTTTCGCAAGGATATGCCAAATTCGGAAGCTGGCTGATCTGAATCCTTTTTTGTTTGATAAACTTGAGGATCAGCTCTTCATCCACACCTGTTTCCTCAGTGATCTGCTGCATCGTCGACTGTCTGTTGATCTGCTTTCTCAAAAATTTATAGACGGTTTCAAATGCTTTTTCTTCTTCTTTAATACATGCCTGGCACACGGTCTGCAGGTTCGTTTTAAAAAATAAAGCATTGCATTTTGGACAATTCGCCAATTCACCCATCGTATTAACTCCTATTCCTTCTTTAATCTGCCTTATATTTCTATCAATTATATCGGCAGAAAAAAAGAATGATTTAGCTCCTGATTAAAGTAAAAGAGGAGACCGATGACGCTTTGCCCGCTGTCAGCAGGACTTCGGCGGCTTGGTGAAGTGTGGCGCCCGTCGTATAAATATCATCTATTAAAATGACGTTCATACCTTCGGCGGAGTTTTCGGCTGCTGAAAACTTTTTTTCTGCAGACAGCCTGTCTGTTTTGCTCTTTTTGGATTGTTTTTCGTTGTTCAGTCGGATGAGGGGGGAAATGACGGGCATTCCGAGCAGAGAGGCCAGCAGCTCGGATTGATTGAATCCGCGTTCCGCCAGCCGTTCGCCGCTCAGCGGAATAGGGATGAGAGTATGTGTATTTGATGGATATGCCGCTTTAAAGCCGGCAGCAAAGTCACGTTCAAATGCTTGAATGATTTTCGCATCACCCCTGAATTTAAAACGGGCCAATGAGTCCTTCATCGCATCATTATACAAATATACCGAACGGTTTCGCCGCAGCAAAAAGCGCTTTTCCGTTTTTGATTCCCGGGCCGCACAATCAGCGCATTTTTCATTTGACTCCTGAGGCCTCCCGCATATACTGCATACGGGGCCTTCAATTTTTTCGAATTGGCTGCTGCATATGCTGCATACCTCTTGCTCGGGCGCCAGAGAAAACAGAGATCTCCAAGTCAATGAACTTGAAATTGGTGAGTCACACAATAAACAATTCAGAGATATTACGCTCCTTCCCGAGTTTCACAGAACTCGCTTGGATTAACCGAAACAATCGCCGCTGATTCAGCCAGAATGACAAGCAGCGCCGTATTTTTCTGTTTATCAACTATCTCTGCTTTTGCATAAGCAACTTTCTTTTTATCTGTAACATATGCCGGCTCAGCCCGGTTTAATGAAAGTGCCAGTACATCATTTTTGCATACCCGGCATGTGCATTTCATATGAAGCTGAGACATATGGCGGTCGAGAAGTTCCTTTAATACGATTTCTTTTGAATTGACAAGCATGCTGACAGCTCCTCATAGGAAAGTATGAGTATACTGTATCACGTTTTCTGAAATTAACTAGTCCAACAATTTACTTTTTTGTGCCAATTTGTTCATATGTTCTATATGTTTTTTTGCTTTTTTCATTCCGTTTGTAATTCCGAAATGAAACATGACGACATCACCGCTGAAATGTTTATAATGCCTTCCCGTTCTGCCCGCGATCTGTACGAGCGCGCTCTCAGTAAAGATAGGTGCTTCTGCGCCGAGGACACATGTCTGAACTTTGGGCACGGTAACCCCTCTTTCTAAAATCGTAGTCGTTACCAGCAGGTCAAGCCGGCCGTCTCTGAACCGTTTCACTTTATCCTTTCTGAATGTGTCTTCCGCATGAACGCCTTCTGCCCTTACATTTAATTTCTGAAAATAATCCGTTGTCTTTTTCAATACATGTACAGACGGAACGAATAAGAAAACCGGCAGCTGTGATTGAAGTTTTTGGCGGACCCAATCGGTTACAGAGCGCGGCAGTTTTCCTTTCTGAAGCTTCTTCTTCCAATTGCCGCACCACAAAAAACGCGGCTCCGGGAGGGGTTTCCGATGATATCTGGCCGGTATGCGGACGCTTTTCAGTAAACCGGCTTCAGCCTTCTTTTTTAATGTGTCTGAAGGAGTTGCCGTTACATAAACAAGGGCGCTGTTTTTCTTCCTCGCTTTATCAACAGCGAATCTTAATGTCTCATCGGCTGAAAAAGGAAACGCATCTACTTCATCTATTATCATGACATCAAAAATGTCTCGGTAGCGCATCAGCTGGTGAGCGGTTGAAATCATTAACGGAGTCAGACGGCCTTTGTCCTCGCTGCCGCCGTACAAAGCAGAAACTTCGACTTTCTCAAATGCTTTTTTCAGTCTCGGCAGCAGTTCAAGTACGACATCTGTACGCGGAGTCGCGACACAGACGCGCAAACCGTGATTCAGCGCAAACTCGATACCCGGAAACAGCATCTCTGTTTTCCCCGATCCGCAAACCGCCCATACTAACAGCTCTTGTCTCTCTTTTATCGCATCTGTAAGCGCGGCGGCCGCCCGCTTCTGTCCGTCTGTCAGTGTTCCTTCCCAAGAAAGCTTTACAGGCTCCCAGCTGTTTTCATGGGCTTGATTCCAAGAATATAATGATGTCAGTTCATCAGCCCTTCCCATCATGACACAGGCACGGCAATAGGTAATCTGCCTTTTGGCAGAGGGCGCCCAAAATGCCGCAAAGCTGGCTTGATCAGACTGACCGCATCGTTGGCAGACGTAACGGTTTTTCCGGCGGATGATTGACGGCTCGTCCGTTATATATTCTTTTTCTGTAAAACGCTTGATGCGCTGATCTGAAAACGGTATCTCAGATCTCAATAAATGCCGGCCGTAAAAGAAATCCCGCACCTCTGAAAATTCTGAAGCACCTTCGGACATCTCCCTGCCTCCTTTCTGCTCAAAGTATGCCTTGTCGGGAACCCACTTGTCGAATTGCGAAAATTAAAAAATAAAAAAATCTCCGCCCTTGAAAACGGAGATTTTCACTTAGTTTTTAAAGCACCAGCCGATTCCGATGGCGCCTTCGCCCAAATGGGTTCCGATCACGGCACCGAAATAGCTGTTATAGAATTCGACATGAGGATATTTACCGCTTAACTCCTGTATAATATCCGCCGCTTCTTCTTCCCTGTTTGCATGGATGACAGCGGCCCGCATCGGGATTCCTTTACTTGCATCCTCCCCAAACAGCTCAAAAATTCTCGAAATCGCTTTTTTGCGTGTCCGAATCTTCTCAAAAGGAACAATTACCTTATTGTCAAAATGAAGAATAGGCTTTACCTTTAACAGACCGCCGATAAAAGCCTGAGCACTGCTTAGACGCCCGCCCCGCTGAAGGTGTGATAAATCGTCCACCATAAAATACGCACGGACTGTTTTTTTCATTTCTTCCAGCTCTTTTATAATCTCTTCCGGTGAGTCAACACCGTCTTTAATGAGCTGTGCTGCCTTTAATGCATAAAAACCTTGTGCCAAACAGCTGATCTCTGAATCAAAGGGATAAACTTTAATATGATCAACCATAGTGTTTGCCGAGGCGGCGCTGTTATATGTTCCGCTGATTCCGCTGGACAAATGTATGCTTATGACTGCATCATATGTTTTGCCCAGTTCTTCGTACAATGCGATTAATTCACCGAAAGAAGGCTGAGACGTAGTCGGCAGCTCATCATGATTTTTTACTTCTTTATAAAAACTTCTCCAGTCGAGTTCTGTTTCTTCGCGGAATGTTTTTTCACCGAAAACCACTTGGAGAGGAATCATATGAATATGATGTTCTTCTCTCATCTCTTTCGGAATATATGCTGTACTGTCTGTTACAACTGCAATCTTCATCACTTTACCTGCCTTATTAAGTACTTAATAAGTATTTTAATAGATATGCAGCTGTAAAAAAAGACTTGCCATAACAGGCAAGTCTTCTCACACATGACTAACGCATCTCTACCCAGCCGTTTTTAATGGCCACGACAACGGCTTGTGTCCGGTCATTAACGTTCATTTTCTGCAAAATATTACTCACGTGATTTTTCACTGTTTTCTCACTGATAAACAATGATTCACCGATTCCGCGGTTGCTTTTTCCGTCTGCAAGCATTTGCAGCACTTCACATTCCCGTCTCGTTAATATATGTAATGGTCTCCGGATTTCCGGGTAAACCTCATGCTGAGGATGAGCAGAAACTCCACTTGTCGCAAGACGGCGGAATTCGTTGACAAGATTGTGGGTTACTTTCGGGTGAAGGTAAGAACCGCCCTCGGCTACCACTTTCACTGCTTCGATTAAAGTATCTGCGTCCATCTCTTTCAGGAGATAGCCTCTTGCACCTGTTTTTAAAGCATGAGTCACATAGTTTTCATCATCATGGATGGAGAGGATAATCACCTTAGATTCAGGGTACAGCTCAACAAGCTGTTTAGTAGCCTCTACTCCATTTACATTCGGCATATTGATGTCCATTATGACAACATCGGGATGATAATGCTCGACGATTCGAGCCGCCTCATCTCCATCGTCACCTTCTGCTACCACTTCAAAGGTAGGTTCAAAATCCAATATTCTTTTTACACCCTCACGGAATAGTTGATGGTCGTCGATAATAACAATATTTACTTTAGTCACACGCTACGCCTCCTTATCCTATTGTTCTATATACGCCGCTGTTCGGTCAATATGTCTTTTGGCTCTATTTAACAAATTATAGGCCGAGAGATAACGGAACCTTAATCATGATAAATGTCCCAAGACCTATTTTAGAGTCTATCGTTATCGTTCCTTCAAGCAGATCTACTCTTTCTTTCATTCCCAGCAAGCCGAATGATTTGTTTTTCTTTTGTTTAGCATCCTTAATATCAAAGCCTTTTCCGTTGTCCTTAATGATGAGAACGACAAAATCAGCGGTTACTTCCACTTTTACTGTAATTTCCTCTGATTCTGAATGCTTGAGTGCATTTGTGACGGCTTCCTGAGCGAGACGGAAAAGCGCCACTTCAAATTGCGGGGCAAGCCTTTGGTTCTCTGTGTCTCCGATACACTGAAAATGTATTTTCACCTTTCCGTTGTATTCTTCAGTTGTATAAAGATATTTTCTCAGTGTCGGAATCAGCCCGAGATCGTCCAATGCCATCGGTCTTAAATCATATATAATCCTTCTGACTTCGTAAAGGGCATTCCGCACATTCTGCCGCAGATTTCTGATTTCCTGAAATCCGTCCTCCGTGCCGCGGTCGCGGAAGATCCGTTCAATTAATTCCGATCTCATCATGACATTTGCCAGCATTTGCGCGGGACCGTCATGAATTTCTCTGGAAACTCTTTTTCTTTCTTCCTCTTGGGCTTCAATGATTCTTAAACCGAAATCTTGTTTAGCCTGCGCATCGGCAAGAAGAAGCCCTACTTGGCGAAGGTCTTGATTCAGGTAATTCAGAACGACGGTTATTTGGCTGACCAAAGATTCTGACCGTTCAATGATTTCCTGAAGCCCCAAAAGCCGACGTTCTAAATCATCTCTGCGCTCCCGCAGCTGCTTTTCACGCTGTTGGATCATCGTCAGTTCCACTTGAAGTTTGTGCGCCTTTTCATAGGCGTTGCGAATTTCTTCTTCGCTGAACTTATGGAAATTTCTGCTTACTTCAGACAAGCGGTTTCGTGCGTGCCGCGTATGAACTTCAAGTTTGTCGCCCAGCTCAATGACTTCGTAGACCTGCTGTTTGATCTGTTTGAGTTCTTCAACCAGCTGCTCATATTGCTGGCGCGACTGCTCTCCGATTTGAAAAACCTCGTCCTTGCTCCCGTCCACGGTTTTCAGCATTTTCATAAGTATAGAATCCAAAACTTTGGAGTCCATCTTCGATTTATTCATCTGTCTCCCTCCGTAACGGTGTTGTTATGTATTTTTATTATAAATGTAATTGAACTGCAATTTATGTCGAATTATAATGAAAGAATGCGTATATTCTAGAAAAAAACATTTTTATATAGTATCTTACTCTTTCATGATACCAAAATATGCGCAAAAATTCTAAAGTCTGTTCGAATTTGTAGAAACAAGTCTTTTAATGCTTGTCAGGAGGGTCCAGCAATCATGCTGCACAGCTATTTAACAGTTAAAGAAACGGGTGAACATGAGATTGTGATTGAAAAATCGCGTTTTATCTGTCACCTGAGCCGTGCTGCTTCTGAAGAGGAAGCGCAGGAATTTATACAAAAGATAAAAAAACAGCACTGGAATGCGACTCATAACTGCTCAGCTTATCTGATCGGCGAAACCGACCATATACAAAAGGCGAATGATGACGGAGAACCAAGCGGCACAGCCGGCGTCCCCATGCTGGAAGTGCTGAAAAAACGCGGTCTGAAAGATACCTGCGCGGTGGTTACCCGGTATTTCGGCGGAATAAAGCTCGGTGCAGGCGGATTGATTCGTGCATATGGGAAGTCAGTGTCTGAAGGCTTAAATCATATAGGAGTTACGGAGCGGAAGCTGATGCGGATTATGCATACATCAGCGGATTATACGTGGCTCGGCAAGATAGAGAACGAACTGAGAGAATCAGTTTTTTTACTGAAAGATATCCATTATGCGGATCATGTCGAATTTGAAACGTACGTTGAAGAAAAAGACAAAGAAGCGTTTATCAAATGGATGACAGAGCTGACGAACGGCAAGAGTAAGAATACAGAGGGAGAACTGACGTATTTAGAAACAGACGTCAGCCCTAAAGGAGACTAATGTAATGGCTGAACGTGTAAGAGTGCGTGTTCGAAAGAAAAAGAAAAGCAAACGAAAGATCATATTCAAACGGATTTTGCTGCTGCTTACCCTCGTTTTGTTAGTCGCTGCCGGGTTTGGCGGATACAAAGTATACAAAACGATCAATGCGGCAGATAATGCATATGATGCCCTTTCCCGCGGAGACAAATCAAAACTTCGGGATAAAGTCATCGATATGAAGAAAAAACCGTTCTCCATTTTGTTTATGGGGATCGAAAATTATGCCACAAGCGGAAAAGGCGGACGATCAGACTCTCTTATTGTCGTTACCCTTGATCCGAGAAATAAAACAATGAAAATGCTGAGTATTCCGCGTGATACGCGGGTGACGCTTGCCGGCGATACAACCGGTAAAAAATCAAAAATCAATGCGGCTTTTGCTAAAGGCGGGGCGGATGAAACCGTCTCAACCGTCGAAGACTTATTAGGCATACCGATTGATAAGTATGTCACTGTCGATTTTAACGGCTTTAAGGATGTTATTGATGAAGTCGGCGGAGTCAATGTAAAAGTACCTTTTGACTTCGACGAGATGAGTGACGTCAGTAAAAAGAAACGGATCTACTTCAAGAAAGGAAACATGCATTTGAACGGTGAGCAGGCTCTGGCTTACGCACGCATGAGAAAGCAGGATAAACGCGGAGACTTCGGCCGTAATGACCGCCAAAAGCAAATCCTAAATGCACTGATCGACCAAATGTCTAAGGCTGGAAATATTGCTAAAATCGATAAAATCGCTGAAACAGCAAGCAATAATGTCCAAACGAATAT
Source organism: Bacillus sp. JNUCC-22 (assembly GCF_018861275.1). Taxonomy (NCBI): domain Bacteria; kingdom Bacillati; phylum Bacillota; class Bacilli; order Caryophanales; family Bacillaceae; genus Bacillus; species Bacillus sp. JNUCC-22. The sequence continues at coordinate 3,382,322 of NZ_CP076408.1, forward strand.
TCGAATCACTGAAGGACTCGCCCTTCAGCAGATTTACAACGGCTTTACCAGCAAAAAGATTGATACACTGACCATAACAGGATCAGATTTATATTTAGGCGGCGGCGGAACCGCGTCTACGGGCGGAACGTATTATTTCCAGCCCGATCCGACCAATCTCGAAAAAGTACGGCAGGAATTGCAGAAACACCTGGATTACCCGTCCGGAAGCAGCACGGCGTCCGATCCTGCTTCTAACAGCACCGGAACGGACAGTACGACTGATTCGACTTCTGACAGCACAGGAACAGGCGGTACGGCTGATTCGACTTCCGGCAGCGCAGGAACAAGCGGTACCACTGATTCAACCAACGGTACTGCCGGTGCAAACGGTACGGACAGCACACAGTCCGGCGGCACAACAGGCTATTAAGAGTAAACCCGATCCTTTGAGCAGGATCGGGTTTTTTTATATAATAAGAGAATAGCAGAATCCACAAAAAAGCAGACCATTCGCATGATCTGCTCTTTTTAATTTTTCTTTACCAATCTCTTGTAAAACTTGGTAAATGGTTTAAATTGTTCATTTACTAACCCTGTGACCTCTGCTATGATTTGCATAAATACAATCAATACAAAAATAATAAACAGCGAAAGCCATATGGTCGCGCTTTTCAGCAGGATGGCACTGACGCTGAAAATAAAGCCGATTAAATAAATGATAATGACAGCCGTGCGGTGTGACAGCCCGAAGGCCATCAGCCGGTGGTGTATATGTGACTTATCAGGCGCTGAGATCGGCTGTTTGTTTAAAATCCGCCTGATGACGGCGAATGTCGTATCAAAAATCGGCACGCCCAAAATGATGATCGGAATGATGATACTGAATAAAGTAACACTTTTATAAAGACCTAATAATGAGAGTACTGAGATGACGTATCCGAGAAATAGCGATCCGGTATCTCCCATAAATATCTTTGCCGGGTGAAAATTATAAAATAAAAATCCGAGTGTGCTTCCTATCACGACAAGTGAAAGTGACAGAATAAGGATTTTCCCTCCGGACAACGCCATAACGGCGATAGTGGAGAGTCCGATGACCGACAGGCCGGCAGCGAGTCCGTCCAAACCGTCAATCAGGTTCATCGCGTTCGTAATACCGACGATCCATAACACAGTCAGCGGGTAAGCGACCCATCCCAATTCTAAACGTTCCGTTAAAAACGGTACGGAGAAAAAGTCCATTTTTAGTCCCGTGCTCACAATCATAATGGCCACGGCCAGCTGGACGAAAAACTTTACCTTTGCGCTTAATTGGTATTTATCATCGAGGATTCCTAAAATAACAATAATAAACGCACCCACTGTAATGGCGGTCATTTTTGTTTCATTATATATGCCGGCCGCGAGCACACCCGCCGCTACGCCGATAAAGATGGCCAGGCCGCCCATACGGGGCATTATTTTATCATGTACTTTTCGGTTGCTGGGCTGGTCAACTGCACCTATTTTGATCGCAATTTTTTTTACGATAGGAGTTAGGATTAAAACCGTTAGCAGAGAGACAAAAAACGCAACAACAATGCGAAACATGCGTTCGTCAAGCATAAAGAAGTCTCCTTTGGAATTATATGAAGTCTTTTCTGATATTGAACCGTTCCTTCCATTATAATTCTTACTAGTTATTATAACAAGCATCATCAAAAAGAAACACGCAAATGAAAAAATGCGCTTTCCCTTTTAATGGGATTGCGCATTTTTCAATATACCCGTGCATTCAAGCATTCGGCCGAATAAAACATTCCAATCCCGTCTCCGGGCCAATTCACGGCGCAAAGCCTCGTATGATCCGCTGCGTTCCGCTGCCAGAAGCGCGTCGCAGGCCGCAATGAAATCTGCGGGGTCACTGCCTTCAACGTATTCATAGACGAAAGGCCTTTTGATTTTTGACGTAGAAGAAAGGTTGCAGCCGACAACCGGTTTCCCGGCGGCTAAAAATTCAAAAAGCTTAAGCGGAAATACCGCGTCATTATAAGGTGAATTTTTATACGGCATGATGCCGATGTCGACAAGCTGCATATAGGACGGCACTTCATTCGGCGCGGCAGGCCCCGTCCAGATGACATTCGGACGCTCCAGAAGCGACTTGAAATCCGGATCGTCCTGAGCCGTGTTCGGGCCTACCAATAAAATCGTCCAGTCAGGCCTCACATCTGCCGTTTCCGCCATAAGCGCAAAATCGAGCTTCGGTTTGATTCCGCCGATAAAACCGAGAACCGTTCCGTTCCGTCCCCGTAAAATGTCTTCATCCGGCTGTTTATTTTCCCGTGAAAACAGGTCATATTCCACTCCGTTTTCAATGGTGAACACTTTCTGGTGCGGGTTCTCCAGCTTTTTTCCGACCTCCTGGTGCAGACAGTCAGATGTACACGTAATGGAATCGGCACGCTGAATGATTCTCATTTCCGCCTGTTTAATGATGTTTCTTCTAACATTTGACAGCACCCCGGATCGGCCGCTGATCGGAGCGGCCCACAGATCACTGCAATCGTAAATCACTTCATCCCAAGGAAACAGATCTGCCAGCAGCGGAAAACCGGGGAAGGTGTACCATAAGCAGCAGCGGGCCCCTTCTCCTTCTTCCTTCAGCATGTTCACCAATGGTGAAAGCTTATGCCTGTAGCACATGTCTGTATACCTGCCGAAGCGGAAAGCTTTTTGCCGCATGAGATCCTTTACAGTGAACTGCCGGATTCCCTCGGCGATCCCGGCCATCTGACCATCATTGGCTCGCGGAGACGGGCATACCCAAATGACGCTTTTCGTTTCTTTTTGCCGGGCGAGAAATTCAGCCAGCCGGTGCCGTCTGTATCTCAGCCGGTCATGCCCCCATTCCGCCGCTCCGACGATTACGTGAATAATCGGTTCCACCTTCATCACCCAGCTCCTCTGACGCCTACAGCCTTTTCAAGACTGCGTTTTTTGCATATTGCATAAAACACCACGAAGCCTTGATAAAATGCAGGCGCTCAATTTCTCTATAAACAAACCACGTTTTTTTTGCGGCTTTCCACTTGTTGCTTGAAATCGAATTCTGCACAAGCCTGTATTCTGAAAGGCACTCATTCAGGCCGTAAGCCGTAAATCCCCTTTTCAGCAGGGAAAGCCATGTCGCTAAATCCTGCCGCGTTCTGATATCAGGCATTTGAATCTGCCCCGTCTGCTCTCTGTCAATCATGACCGTTAAACATCCGATAATCGTGTTTTTTAAAGCTTCATCATATGACAGGCTTTCAGGGGCTTGAATCGTTTTGTCCGTCGGCGTTCCGTCCTGCTCCATGACGCTGTAGCCCGTAAATGAAAAAGCGCAGGACCGCTCTGCCATAAACGCAAGCTGTTTTTGAAGCTTTTCCTTTTTCCATCTGTCATCGCTGTCCAGAAATGCGACATAACGGCCCTTGGCATGTTTAAGGGCTGTATTTCTGGCAGCCGCGGCTCCCCCGTTTTTCTCTAAATAAACGACGCGGATCCGCTCATCCTTTTGTTCATATTGCCGTAAAATATCTCTCGTTCCGTCCGTTGAACAATCATCCGCGATAATCATTTCCCAATGCGGGTGGCTTTGATGTAAAACGGACTGAATCGTGTCTTCGATATATTCACTTGCATTATAAGACGGTGTAATGACAGATACGAAAGGTTTCCAGTTTGTCATGGTCACATCTCCATCGCAGATTTTTACAAGGACTCTCTAAAAAACTCAGGAATGACAATGAACATAAATGCAACTGCAATGCCGATTAAAACGCCCAGAACCGCTTTCTTTTTCGGCGGCATGCCTTGTCCCGCCGTTTCATTCATCGGCTCTGAATTGATGATGCCGGCCGCTTTCAGGTTCAGCTGCGTATTTTTCAATTCGTATAAAAATCGTTCCTTATCCACTTTGGCGTCCGCGCTGACGGTTTCTCCTTCAAGCGCAGCAATACTCTGCCGCACTACTTTTGCCCGTTTTTCAAACAGGTCCTGATCATTCCTCAGAAAAGTTTTTATGACGGCTTGAAACACCGATTCGGTCTCCTGTTTGTTTTGGCCGCTGTAGCTGACCGTGATCAATGAATCTGATTGTGTTTCGACAGTCAGTTTACTTTTCACGGCCGCTCTTTCTTCGTCTGTTTTATCAGGCAAAGCCTGCTTTAAAAAGGCATCGCTCGTCAAAAGGAGCGGGATTTCTTTTGTATTGTTATAAAGCGGATGATCATAATTTCCCGCGGCGATCGCGGCTTCTGATGTAAAACTGCTGCCCCCGCTGATTTTTGACGGCAATACATATCCCGCTGCCCCTAACACAACGGGCAGCGCAATGATCCAAATGATATTCTTTTTGATACGCCGGGTTATTCTTGTCAACATATCCTTCATCTCGCATCTCCCTGTTTTTCATAGTACGCCGTGACGGCAGGCTCCTTTTGTAAACGCCTCAATATATTGACCGCCGCGATCACGAGCGAGAGAAATACCCAGTGGAAAAATAAATTTGATACGGAGCTTGGGCTGATGCTGCTTACCAAAAAACCGGCCATCGCCGTGATAAGTCCTTCTGTGATCAGTCTTGACTGATTTTCCGATTTTCTTTCATGACATTTATAAAGTGTCCAAAAAAGGAACAAATAGACTGTCAGGTAACCGAGCATCGTAAGCACGCCGAAGTTCGCCATAATCTCGACGAGCCAGTTGTGCACCTCAACTACGCCGCCCGTATCATAAACGGGCTCTGCTTTTAAATAGTAAGAGACGTTTCCGGCACCCACTCCGAACCCCCAGGAATCAATCACATAGTGAAAGGCGTTTTTTAAAAGATTCGCCCTCGCAAGGTTGGAAGGAAGCGGTTGCTGTCCCGGCATCGCCTGCGGAGCTGAAAACAGATTCAAGACGGCATTGGTGATACGGCCCGCAAATAAAACCGCAAACAGCGCCGCACCCGCTCCCGCTGCGTACAGCGCGAGTTTTTTCAACAGGGAAGGCAGCAGGATGAAGACGTATACAGCCGCCCCCGCGCATATGCCCAGCAGACTCGCGCGCGAACCGGTCAAAATGATTAAATACAAAGCGCAGATTGCAAAGAGCAGGCTGACGGCCTTCACATAGCCGTTTTTCATATTTTTCACCGCCGCCGCATACAGAAAGAAACTGATGCACAAAAACGTCGCGAAATCATTTTGATTAAAGAAAACGGACGTCGGATAATGCTGTTTGTACTGCGGGCCGTTATAAAGCGTGGAGCTCGGCAGATGGTGGTGTGTAAAATGGTTGTAAAAGCCGATCGCCATCACAAAAATGGTCATCACAAGCCATATGCCGTAAAAAACCATCAGCTGATCAAAGCGCTGAATGAACATGACAATAAGATAAATCAAAAACATGCCCATTCCCATTAAAGCTAAATATTTAATCCCGTACGTCACGGATTTTGCCCACAATAACGATAGGAGACCGTATGTAAACCATAAGGCGAAAAACATCAGAACCCCTTTTACATTCACCCGATTCCATCTGTCAATATGATGGCGGTTTGTCAGGATGCCGGCGACGTGAAGGGCGCCCGCTCCGATTAATAACAGCCGGTATATAAATAAGCTGAAAAATCCGAGATGGACCGCAAAGAAGGCCTGGTTTAAAAATGTACACGCGATCAGTATATAAATGAGTCCCATAAACATCTGACCGTTTGTTGTAAAGGCGGATAGCAAAGCAAGTCCGGCAAAGCCGATCATGGCGGCAAACAGCAGCACGGTGATTTTTCCGAAGCCGGCATCCGCCCTGACCGCCTCCAGCATGATGAATCCTCCTGTAATGAGAGCGGCAAGCAGCACAAGAACATGTGCCGCTGAACGTTTGATACTCACATGGCAAACCCCTTTCCAAAACCGGCAGCCGAGCCGGGCTGCCGAGAGCCTGAAGACAATCTTTTTCTATCTTGCCAGTTCTTTTATTTGCCGATCGGCATGAACCGCCGGACGTCCGACGGAATGATAAGTGAATCCTGAAACCCTCATATACTCCAACGGAAACATATTTCTGCCGTCAATGATGACCGGCTGTTTGAGCAGCTGCTTCACTCTCTGAAGATCCATCTCCTTGACTTCCGGCCAATCTGTTGTAATCAGGCATGCGTCCGCGTTTTTGATGGCACTGTACAGCTCTGTGTGATATTCAATGCCGCCGTCTCCTAATATCGCTGACGCTTCGGGAATCGCGATCGGATCATACGCTTTCACGTGAGCGCCCTGCTCTTTAAGACTTGTGATGATATCAAGAGCCGGGGCGGAGCGGACGTCATTTGTGTGCGGTTTAAAGGCCAGCCCCAGTACGGCCGCGGTTTTCCCTTTTAAGGGACCGATTGTGCGGTTCAATTTTTCCGTAATACGGACCCGCTGCTTCTGATTGGTTTCAATGACGGCTTCCATCATTTGAAACGGATAGCCGGCGGCGTTTGCGATATGCAATAAAGCCGTTGTATCCTTCGGAAAGCAGGATCCGCCGAATCCGATGCCCGCCTGGAGAAATTTATTCCCGATCCGGCTGTCAAGACCGACGCCTTCTGACACATGGGAAATGTCCGCCCCGACACGTTCGCAAATATTGGCGATATCGTTAATAAAAGATATTTTGGCGGCTAAAAAAGCATTTGCGGCATACTTAATCATTTCCGCGCTTTCAAGATTGGTCTTTACGATCTTCGTACGGAACGGCTTATGAAGCTCTTCAATGACCGAAGCGGCATGTTCGCTTGTGGCGCCGATGACCGCCCGCTCCATCTGCATCGTATCCCGCACCGCCGAACCTTCGCGGAGGAATTCAGGATTTGACGCGACATCAAACGGATATTTTCCCTTTGACGCTTTGCTGACGATTTGGTAAACGAGCTTTCCCGTCCCGACCGGAACAGTGCTTTTGGTGACAATGATTTTGTATCCGTTCAGCTGTTCTCCGATTGTTTGCGCCGCTGCCTTAATGTAGGTCAGATCGGCTTCACCCGTCTTTGACATCGGCGTACCGACGGCGATATAGATGATATCAGCGGCTTTCACAGCCGGCTCAATGCCGGCCGTAAAGGATAAGCGCCCGGCACTGACATTTTTTTCGGCTAATTCCTCAAGCCCCGGTTCATATATCGGGATGACTCCGTTTTGCAAGCTTCTGATTTTCGCTTCATTGATGTCACAGCAAGTCACATGATGGCCGATTTCCGCAAAACAAGTTCCAGATACAAGACCTACATACCCTGTTCCTAATACAGCGATTTTTTTCACAGCTTCATCCCTCTTTCGAAAGGTTCTCCTCTTGCCCGGCCCGGTTCATTACGGATCGGTATTTCTCTTTCAGCGCTTTCGCGTTTTGGCTTGCGTCAAAATACGTGCGGACGGTTTGATAAAGTTCCTCGGCTGTTTGCGGCGTCCAAGCCTCTCCTCCGTCATATTGCAGAATCGATTCTGCCAGCGTCTCAGGTGAACCCGGCTTGATCAGCAACCCCCGGTGTTTCCCGAATAAAGAAGCCAATCCTCCGACATCGGTGCAGATCACCGGCACCTTCAGAGCGAGCGCCTCAATGACCACAGTCGGCATGCCTTCGCTGTAGGACGGCAGCGCCATTACATCCGAGGCCAGCAGATAGTCCTGTACCTTGTCGTTCGGCACTTGCCCCGTGACGATATGAGCGGCTTCACGCAATGAAGATGCGGCGGGACCGTCACCGACAAAGACAGCTTCATAATTTTCATCCAATGACTGAACGGCTTTTGATAAGTCGAAAACGCCTTTCTCTTTGACAAGCCTGCCGATGAACACGATCAGTTTTTTATCCGGAGGAAGGCCGAGCGGTTTTCTGACGGCTTCTTTCGTCTCGTTCCTTTTTCCGAAGGCGTCAAGCGTGATGCCGATCGGAAGCACGCTGCACTCCGCTTCGATGAGCTTTTTCATTTGTTCCCGCAGACTGCCGCTCACAGCGTAAATATCGGCAGCTTCCCGCACCGCAAATGTAAATGCGCGATGAGCGCTTTTGCTGTAATGCGGATAGACATTGACATCACTGCCATGCAAGGTCAGCACATACGGGATGCCTAAAGCCTTTGACACAATGGCGGCCGCTCCGCCTGACGGCATGGCGAAATGCGCGTGAATCAGATCGGGCTTCAGGCCATGATTTTTAATCGCGGAAAGAATCGATGACGCCATTCTTTTATGCGGCTGCGCCCATTTCAGCTGCCCGGGAACCGCCTGATAAAACGGCCGGTGGACGGACACGCCTTTCCGCCATTCATGTGCCGGCCTGATATCCTTTTGCCGATACGTCTTTTTCAGCACCCGGAATGGCGCGGCGAGTTTCGGCCGCGGACAAATGACGGTCATCTCCGCGCCAAGCTTTCTCAGTTCTTGCGCCTGTGTTTCATGAAAAACGCCTTCCCCCGGCTTCTCACTGCTCGGATAGACACTTGTCATCCACAATACCTTCATAGCAAACGTCCTTTTCTTAATTTACTTTTCATCTGCGGATAAGCTTTTCCTAACAGGAATAAATAACACAACGCGCCGCAGGCTACGGAGATCGCCAGCCGCAGCTTGACATCAAGGCTGATCTGCTCCGTTCCGAAGCTGGCTGTAAAAGCGATGACACCCATTGCCGCCGTAAGCAGAAACGGTTTGGCCACGGCTTTGAAGTAAGCCGACAGCCGCAGCTTAATGACATATGCCAACAGCCATCGCCCGATCAGGAAATTCAGGATGCTGATGAAAGCGTACGTCCAGGCTACCGTCAAGAGATTTCCGGACAGCACGGCGGCGTACAAAGATGCACCATACAGCAGCATCACCCCGGCGTCCCAATAAAACGCCAGATCGGCCCGCCCTTTTGCGAGCAGCACAGATCCGTTCGGATTCATCAGAACCCTTAATATCCCGACGATGGCGAGAACGTTTAAAACCGGGACAGCCGCCAGCCATTTTTCTCCGAATACCGAAGCCACGAATGCATCCGACACTGAAACCAAACCGAGCAAAAGCGGAAAGGATATCAGCGCGAGTATTTTGGTCATATTGAGAAATCCTTCTCTGATAACGCTGTTTTCATGCTTGTTTTTCGCAAAGACGGGAAACGCGACTCTCGTAATGATCGGATTAATTTTTAATACCGGAAGCGTGACAATCTGGTAGGCCAGATTGTAAATGCCGAGCGCCTCAGCGCCGATAAAACTGCCGATCAGAATCATATCAATATTCGCTCCGAGCCGGTTCACAAGCCGGGAAGACAGCTGAAAGGCCCCGAAAGAAAAGAAGCCTTTCATTCCTTTCAGATCAAAAACCAACGCCGGTCTCCATGTTTTTCTGCAGGCCATCCAGTACAGAATGCCTTTTGACGATTGCAGGAGCACCTGGGAAATCACATAGGCGAGAATCGGGTCCGTATAAAAAACCGCGGCAGCCAAATACACGAAGGACAGCACATTTGAAAAGATTTCAATCTTGCTTAACGTGTTAAATGCCAGCGCTTTTTGCAGCATATACTGGTATTGCTGACCGATCGGCGCGATTAAAAACATGACGGCCAGCACGCGGATTAAATAGACAAGCTCCTCCCGCCGATAAAAATCGGCGATGAGCGGACTGCTGAAAAACAGCAGCGCAAACAGCGCAAGCCCCGTTATGATATTCAGCCAGTACAAGGAAGACATCTGTTTATCAGTCACATGATCTTTTTGAATGAGCGCGGCGCCAAAACCCATATCAAGCGCAATTTGGGCAAACACCACTACCGTTGTGATCATGCCGACAAGGCCGAATTCAGCCAGTGACATGACCCGCCCGAGCAGGGCGAATTGGACGATTTGAATGACCGTAATACACGCTGTCGAAATACTTGTCCATTTGGCGCCGCTCAAGATTTGATTTGTAATACTAGGCATCGTTTTCCCTACTTTTTTGTCTGCTGACCAGAATTTTTATCGCGCCCCGTCACCGGTCCAGATCACTTTGCACGTTTTGAGCATAATCTTCAGTTCCAACGAAAAGGTCAGGTTGCGGATATAATATAAGTCAAACATCAGTTTTTCCCTCGGTGTCATGTCATATCCCCCGTTGACCTGCGCCCAGCCGCTTAATCCCGGCTTAACGGCCAGCCGCTCCGTAAACCCCGGAATCTCAGCCTGAAACTGTTCCGTAAACACGGGCCGCTCGGGACGCGGGCCGATCAGGCTCATTTCTCCCCGAAGCACATTTAACAGCTGCGGCAGCTCATCAATACGGGTCCTTCTGATAAAAGCGCCGACCTTTGTCACGCGGGGATCCTTTTTCAGCGCCCAGACCGCCCCCGATTTTTCAGCATCTATTTTCATAGAGCGGAGCTTATACAAATAAAACGGCTTCCCGTCTTTGCCTACCCGCTCCTGCTTATAAAAAGCCGGGCCGGGCGACTCCAAACGAATCAGTATGGAGAACAGGCCCATCACCGGGAGTGCCGCCAAGAGCCCCGCAAGCGCAAACACAATGTCCATGAATCGCTTAAAAGCCAAATAACGGGCCGTTCTTTCCGTAACGGCAGCGGAAGTCCCCTGCCGCACTGCATAGTTATTATTTACATTCATGCTTTTCTCTGCTCCCACTGACACACACCTCACGATTTGTTGGGATGTTTGATGACCTATGCCGTGAGTTTAGCAGATGGATGTTAATTGGAAGTAAAGGAAGCGTTAATGTTTATTAGAATGTTTCGATTATTGTTTTTTTATTGTAAATCTATTCATATCCATATTTGAGACAAAGCATAATGAAAAATAAAAAAACAGACCGGTATGAACCGGTCTGTTTCCATGAAAAATATTATCTGAAATAGGAGGAAACGCCTTGGGTGATCCCCGCCGCGAGTCTGTCCTTTTTCGTTGATTGTTTTAAAATGTTGGCATCAATCGGGCTTGTGACAAAACCGGTTTCTAACAAGACACTCGGCATTTTAGAATACTTAATGACGTAAAATCCGGCAGTTTTCACACTGCGGTCACGCGTGCCGAGAGCAGAAACCATTCTCGGCTGAATATTTTGGGCAAGCCTCAGACTGTTTGCGGATTGGTACGTTTTATCATAATACGTCTCCGTACCGTTTGCACTGCTGTTATCATTTGCGTTCGCATGGACGCTGATGAAAATATCGGCGTTCGCCTTCGCCCCTTTGTTCACTCTCTCCTCAAGCGAGTCAAAGGTGTCGCCCTTCCTCGACATTACAGTAAGCGCGCCCGCCCCGTATAATTGATTGTTAAGACGCGTAGCGATATCAAGGTTTACATTTTTCTCAAGCAAGCCGTTTCCGGTTGCACCTGAATCCTGATAGCCATGCCCCGGATCAATAAAGACCGTTTTGCCGACAACCGGATTTTTAAGCTGCGACGCGGCATTGTTGCTTAAAGATGAAGCACTTCCTATGACGGTGAAGCTGGTGATGTTTTTACTTCCGATATACGTCCGGACGTCTTTTGACAGACTGTCTCCATTCGTCAGCAGGTGAACTCTTCCCTGTTTGGCGCTCAGCACGCCTCCGACGATGGTATCCGCCTCTTTAAAACCATTGGTAACAAACGTATAGCCTGTGCTTAGGCCTGTCTTTTTTGCAAGATTCACAGACAGGTTATAGCGGTTTTTGCCGCTGATTCTTGAAGGGTTCGGCAGCTTATTATAAAGTGAGCTGCTGATGCTGCTTGTCCCGCCGATGACAATCGTGTTTTTAATCCCTAAGCTTTTGATCGCATTGGACGTAGAACCATTTAATGTCGAATCATTAGTGAATAAAATCGGATATTTTTTAGCGGACGCATAAGAAATCGCAGCCATTCCATCTGCATCAACAAACCCGTTGACCACAAGGGCTGTAGAAGATCTTGTCATTTCACCCGCCACTTTTGCGGCTGTGGCATATCTCGTGCTCCCTGATAATCGTTTGACACTGATGCCTAATTTAGCAATTTGATTTTCAGTATTTTTCGAAACGGCAGGTGTGCCGCCTACGATAATCACATTTTTCGTTTTTAAATCAATTAATCCCTTTTTTGTGCCGGCAGACAGCTGATCTTTATTTGTAAACAGCAGCGGCGCATTTTTTTGATATGCAAGCGGCGCAGCGGCAATTGCATCGGCATATGAAGTTCCGCCGGTGATAATGACCGTTTTCGCTTCACCCCATGATTGTTTTGCCGCCAGTACAGCCGTATCATACCGGGTGCTTCCGCCGATCCTTTTAACCGTGTTGTCAGCCAAAGCGGAAGGGACAAATAGAATGACCCCGAGAATAAAGACGGGGAGACATTTTATGATGAATTTCAATCCGATCTCCTCCACAGAAGTTTAGTAGTTTGTAAGTGCTGTATTAGGATAATAGAACGCAAGAATAGAAGTATACGGCTCTCCGGCCTCCGCTCTTTCTTTTGCTCCGTATTGACTCATTCCTACGCCGTGACCGTATCCCTTTCCTGATATCGTGATTTGCGAAGAATTACCGGACGCACTGGCGTATGTGCTTTTAAAAGATGAAGCTCCGATCATCGTTCTGAGTTCAGACGCTTTCACCTCAACAGATGCAGTCTTGTTCATGACATAGCCCTTCGACTTGTCATTCACGTGGTACGTGACTTTCACCGCGGCGTCTTCCGCGCGCTGGCCTTTTGTTTTTCCGGTGAGCGAGAGATCAGAGATACTTGCAATTTTTATGGAACTTGCATTGGTTTCTTTATTTTTCATCAGCCAATTTTTTATTCCGTTGAGCTGCGCAGCATTTGCTTCGTTTGTTTTAGACCACCAGGATGCGGGGTTTTTCATATCCAGACCCGCTGGCAGCTGCTGCTTCTGCAATGTTAAAGACCAGCTGATTTCCGGATCTTTTGTGTCCTTTTTGGCTACTAAATACGGCACTTTCGATCCCCACACTTCATCGCCGGCTTCCATGTAACCGCCATTGCTTGATGAGTAAGTGGCATCTATCAATCTGCCGGAATAAGTGAGCACTTTCCCTTTTGTTCCGTTAACGGCTGCGGTGGCGTTTGGATACCAGCTGTATCCCCCGTAAACCTGAAAGGCCGTTGTATCCGCGACTGTTTGTCCCATCTTGCCGATAGAGTAGGTGCGGGCGGCAACAGCCTGGGCTTTCAGCGCTTCTGTCGGCCAGCTTCCCGGCATTTCATTCGGCAGGACACCTTTCAAATAATCCTCAAAAGGAATGTTTTCATTAACAGGTCTTATATATTTGCCGGATTCCGCAGTGAAACTCATATTCCCCAGATATGGCTTCCCGTCAATGCTGATTGTGTTTGCTGTTGAATATTTTTCTGGAACCGCCTTGAAAGACGTTTTTCCGCTGTTAATGCCTGCAACGCCTAATTTGCCGCCGGACGTTTCAATACGGTACGTCTTTCCGTTTACGAGATAAAACTCTTTTGCGTAAGCAGCCTTAACTGAATCGGCAATTGAATTCGCGCTGCCTATTAATGTATAAGAATAGGTGCCTTTCGTTTTAAAAAGGCTGGCTTCGTCGGCCGGTGTTTCGCTTTTTTTGATGTATACAAGCGGCATATGGTTTGCGGCGGCAATATTCGATCCCACAACGATGTCCGCTAATTTTGTCCCGTTGGCAGCCACCGTTTTGCTTGCATCCATGCCAAGCGAAGTGACTGCGTTTGCTGATATTTGATATCTGTTTGATCCGGTAATTCTTTTGGTGACCGAGGCCTTCTTTTTAATTTGATTCTCCACATCTTTGCTGACGCTTGAAGTGCCTCCCATGATGATTACTTTTTTAGGCAGATTGTAGCTCGGGAGGGAGTCTTTTTTCGTCAGGAGAATCGGATAGCCGTTCTGCGCGGCATAAGGCGCGATTGCCAGCGCATCCGTATATACATCCCCCGTTACTACGACCGCTTGGTCATAGCTGCCCATTTCGGCCGCAATATTTTTGGACAGATCATATCTGTTTTTTCCGCTGATCCGTTTCGTGCGGCCGTATTTCTTCAATGTCTTTTCCGCGGCTGACGAAATACTGTTCGTCCCGCCGATGATTAGAATATTATCCGGACTGAATTTCTTGATTTGCGCTTCTGTGCTGCTGCTCAGTTTTTTCGCTTCAGTCAGCAGAACAGGCGCTTTCAGTTTATTCGCTAAAGGAATGACGGAAAGCGTGTCCGCAAAATAAGCGTCCGTATTCACGACGACTACGTTGGACGGGTTTTTCCAATACTTAGATGTCGCAGTGTTAGCCGTATCATATTTGGATGCGCCTCCTAATCTGACAACGGAGGAGACATCGCTTCCCGTCAGTTTATAAGTTCCTGAAGGTTCGATATTCAGAGTCGATTTATTACCAATATAATTCGTCAGTTTTACTGAGATATCAGAACTGGACGCAAAAGTGCTTTCCGGTAATAAAGCCAGGCTGAATATCACAGAAAAACAGACAGCCCATATTGTTTTCTTCAATTTTTATCCCGCCTTTTGCTGATCATGGTGTATTATTTTGCTTTCTCGATTTCCTTGATCTCTTTTTGGCCTTTATCATTTGTGAAATAAGTGATGCTGACTTTGTCATTTTCGCTGAATTTATTCAGAACATCAGAGAAGTCATCAGAAAACTCAAAGCTGACTGGCTGATCATCCACTTTTACTTCAATTGTGTGCGTATCCGCCATACCGACATAATATGCCGTTTCTTTTTGAGCCTGGTTCTCCGAAGAACCGCTTCCCTTCTTTGATTGATCCGCCGTTCCGCACGCTGCCAATACAACAGAAAAAAGCAGTATTAAGAACGAAGCTGCAATAGTTTTTTTCATTTTTTTCACCTCATCTTTATGTATCGTCTTATACTAATTTTTTTTAAGGTAATTTTAAGGTCTTTTTGTAACCTTTTTTTAAGAATTTCGTCTATTACATGGTTATAAGTAAAAATATGACTGGGTTTATAAAGATTAGTAAATTGCATCAGGAAAGTTAATTGAAAAGGTGATGACAAATGAGAGCTGAACGAAAAAGAAAGAAGAAAAAAGTTCTTCTGACAATCGTAACAATCATCGGGCTGTTAGTTTTATCATCAGGAGGCTACGTCTACTACTTGTGGCACAAAGCGGCTTCAACGGTGGCAAGCATTCAGGAAGACTTGAAAAAATCGGACAAACGTGACACGGATATAGATCTCGGAAAGAAGGATCCGATTTCTGTTTTAATCATGGGCGTCGATGAGCGGAAAAATGACAAGGGGCGCGCGGATACGATGATTTATATGACCGTCAATCCTAAAACGAATACAACAGAAATGGTCAGCATTCCGCGTGATACGTATACGAAAATCTCCGGCAAAGGTACGATGGATAAAATCAACCACTCCTATGCTTTCGGCGGAACGCAGATGGCCGCGGATACCGTCGAGGACCTGCTTGACGTGCCGGTAGATTATTTTGTGAAAGTAAACATGGAGAGCTTCAAAGATACCGTGGATACACTCGGCGGGATTACGGTGAACAGCACGTTTGCCTTCAACTACGACGGGCACTCTTTCGGAACGGGGAACATCAGCCTGAACGGCGAAGAAGCACTTGCCTACACGCGTATGAGAAAAGAAGATCCCCGGGGGGATTTCGGCAGGCAGCAGCGCCAGCGCCAAGTGATTGAAGGGATTATTTCTAAAGGGGCAAACATCTCGTCTGTCACAAAATTCGGAGATATGTTTAAGGTCATTGAAAACAATATGAAAACAAACATGTCATTCGATGATATGTGGACGGTTATGACTGACTATAAAAACGCCCGCAGCAAAGTCACTCAGCATGAACTGAAGGGAACGGGAACGAGAATCAACAATATCTATTATTACAAATTAGATGAAGCAAGCCTCGCTTCAGTCAAAAAAGAATTAAAAGAAAGCCTGAAATAATAAAAAACTCTGCATATGATGCAGAGTTTTTTTATTCTGTAAAAGGCTGCGGACGGGTTTTTCTATAGCCGTACCGATAAAGCAGTTCTTCCGCAATCCGTTTTGAAGCCGATCCGTCACCATAAGGGTTTGACGCCTTTGACATCCGTTCATATTCAGCCTGATCGGTTAAGAGCTGTTTTGTCAGCTGATACACCGTTTCTTCATCTGTACCCGCCAGCTTTAATGTCCCGGCTTTCACTCCTTCGGGGCGCTCGGTTGTGTCCCGAAGCACCAAGACCGGCTTTCCGAGAGAAGGCGCTTCCTCCTGCACTCCGCCCGAGTCGGTCAGAATGAAATTTGCTTTCGCAGCGAAGTTATGGAAATCCACGACCTCCAGAGGTTCTATTAAATGCACCCTGTCCGAATCAGCGAAATGGGCTTCTGCGGCCTCACGAACTGCGGGATTCAAATGAACGGGATAAACGACTTGTACGTCCTCAAACTCTTCAACGATTCTTCTGACGGCCTTAAACATCTGTTCCATCGGCCTGCCTAAATTTTCACGTCTGTGCGCTGTCAAAAGAATCATCCTGCTTCCGTCCAGCTTGTCAAAAATCGGATGAAAATAATCTTCCCGCACTGTCGTTTGAAGTGCGTCTATCGCTGTATTTCCCGTGACAAATATAGAATCCGGCTTTTTATTTTCAGCAAGCAGATTCTGTTCAGCCTGGCTTGTCGGCGCAAAATTCACATCAGCGATCACGCCCGTCATCTGCCGGTTGATTTCCTCGGGGAAAGGAGAGTATTTATTTTGCGTACGCAGACCGGCTTCCACATGGCCGACAGCGATTTGATGATAAAAGGCGGCAAGACTTCCGGCGAACGTTGTCGTCGTATCTCCGTGGACCAAAACGATATCTGGTTTTACTTCTTGGAACAGCTTGTCCAGTTTCAGCAAAGCATGAGATGTAATTTCTGAAAGCGTTTGACGCTCTTTCATAATATTCAAATCAAAATCAGGCGTAATGCTGAATGCTTCAAGCACTTGATCCAGCATCTGTCTGTGCTGTGCGGTTACTGTCACCAGCGAATCAATTTCCTGATATTTTTCAAGCTCTAATACGAGCGGAGCCATTTTAATTGCTTCAGGTCTTGTACCAAATACGGTCATTACTTTTAGTTTTTTCAACGGTTTGTCTGCACCTCGTTTTATATGTCGGATATCCCTTCATGTTAACATATTTATGCCGTTTCTTAGATATTGTAAAGCTTAATGGCAAACAAAGCAAAAACCGTTACAAGACTCTTTGAAAGCGGATTAAAAGGTGTGAATTTTAATCAATTGTGGTAAAGTGGAAAAAGACTAGGTTATAGTTCTGAAAAAAAGATTTTGCAGAAACAAGGATGGTGTTATTCAGTGAAGAAAGTACGCAAAGCCATTATTCCGGCAGCAGGTTTAGGCACTCGTTTTTTGCCGGCCACAAAAGCAATGCCTAAAGAAATGCTTCCAATCGTTGATAAGCCGACAATTCAGTATATTATCGAAGAAGCTGTCGAATCCGGCATCGAAGATATTATTATCGTAACCGGAAAAGGAAAAAGAGCAATAGAAGACCATTTCGACAATGCCCCTGAACTGGAACGCAATTTAGAAGAAAAAGGAAAAATCGAACTGCTTCAAAAAGTGAAAAAATCGTCAAATATTGCGGATATCCACTATATTCGCCAAAAAGAGCCAAAAGGACTCGGTCATGCCGTTTGGTGCGCACGCAACTTCATCGGCGATGAACCTTTCGCCGTTCTTCTCGGCGATGATATTGTCCAGGCTGAAAAACCGGGACTTCGTCAGCTGATGGATGAATACGAAAAAACATTGTCTTCAATCATCGGTGTTCAGCAAGTTCCTGAAAGCGACACACACCGCTACGGAATTATCGATCCGTTAACAAATGAAGGCCGCCGTTACCAGGTCAAAAATTTTGTAGAGAAGCCTGAACCGGGCACAGCTCCTTCCAACTTGGCTATTTTAGGAAGATACGTTTTCACTCCTGAAATTTTCATGTACCTGGAACAGCAGGAAGTCGGTGCAGGGGGAGAAATTCAATTAACGGACGCCATCCAAAAGCTCAATGACATTCAGCGTGTCTTCGCTTATGATTTCGAAGGAAAACGTTACGATGTCGGTGAAAAACTCGGATTTATCGAGACGACACTTGAATTCGCCTTACAGGATCAGGACATCCGCCATAAATTAATTCCGTTCATGAAGGATCTTCTTGAAAAAGAAGAAGCTGACGAATAGAAAAAGCTGCCGAATCCGGCAGCTTTTTTTATGTGATCTTTACTTTTTAGACGTTACCGTCAGTGTTTTATCAGCATTGTTCACAGAAAAAGTATATTCCTGGTTTTTAAGCATGAGCAAATTCTGATTGATTTTGCTGCCGCCTTTTTCACTTAAAGCTGAGATGTCTGCAGGACGCGATAAATGAAAAACCACTTCGGAGACTGTATCATTGTCAATCACTACATCCGTTTTTGCATCGGATGTTTTTAATACGTTCCGTCCGTCAGCCGTTTGTCCGGCAGCTGGATTTTTCAATTTACTCTCCACATCGTCCCGGCTTTTATTGAGATATGAGAGAAACTCTTCTGCTGTTTGGCTTGATAAACTGCCGCTGAAATCATTAAGCTGAACATCCGTCTTTTTTAAAGCGTTCACTTTATACAGATCAGTCTTTTTCATAAAGTACTCTTTATCGTTTAATTTCACTTTGGCCGCCTGGTTATTTTCGGCTTCTACCTGCACCTTCGTGCCGAAATTTACACTTGCGGAGGCTTTTCCTTTTATATCTTTTTCAGTATAAAGGTCCGCCTTTTCAGCTTTTACCAAAGCAGGTTTATTCACAGACTCATAAAGGCCGGCATCGCTCTGTTTGACGTCACCGAAAGATGTAATCGCACGCAGAGGCTTGTCTGAAAACATCGAAGCGCCTGCGCCGACAGCCAGCAATGCAAGCAGCGTAATCTGTATCGTATTGGCAATGAATTTGGGCTTCGCTTTCTTTTGCTGCGCCTGACTGATTTTCTGTTCCTCGGCTGCCCGCGTTCTGCCTTCAATCTGCTCGTTTTGATATTTCTTCTTTTCTTTCTTTGAAAGCTTGTTGAACCAATCCACAAAAGCTTTATATTCTTTCACAACGGCTTTCGTTTCGTCGAACATGCGCATTTCGCCGTAATGCATCCAAGCCACCCGATCACACATTTTCTCAATCTGTCCGATGGAATGACTGACGAAAAAGATCGTTTTGCCGCGTTCTTTAAACTCCGTAATGCGGTCCACACATTTCTGATAGAAAGTCTGGTCCCCTACTGAGAGCGCCTCATCAATAATAAGGATGTCAGGGTCCATATGCGCCGATATGGCAAAACCGAGACGGGATTTCATACCGCTTGAATAGCTTTTAACAGGCTGATCTATAAAGTCGCCGATATCCGCGAATTCAACGATTTTTTCATAAAGCTCGTCTATCTGCCGATTGTTGAGACCCATCATTAAGCATTTTAAACGAATGTTGTCTTTACCGCTTAATTGATTGTTTAATCCGGCAGAAATCGCGATTAAAGACGGCTGCCCGTTCATGTCAATCTCCCCGCTTGTCGGCGGAATGATCTTTGCAAGCAGATTGGACATCGTTGATTTTCCCGAGCCGTTGATCCCTACGAATCCGATCGTTTCCCCTTCATAGACGTCAAAAGAAACATTTCGGACAGCGAAAAAACCTTTTTGATTTCTGTTTGGGAAAAACAGTCCTTTAATTTTGTCAGACTGTTTTTTATATAGAAAATACTGTTTTGAAACATTTCTGAACGAAACTTTTAGTTTCATCGTATAATCTCCTTACTATATTAAAGAAAGTCAACAAACTTATCTCTGAATTTCATATGAAGAAGTGAACCGACTGTTAATAACAGCAGTGTGACGAACCAGAAATACAGCGTGTATTTCACATCGTGGAAAAACCACTGCCCTTCCATAAAGCTGTCTCTAAAGCCCTCGATAATATAGAAAAGAGGGTTTAACTTCAAGATGGTCAAAACTTCAGGTCTGTTTCCGAATTTCTCCGCAATGTCCCAGAAAATCGGCAGAAGAAAAAAGAGCAGCCTTGTGACGGCCTGAAGCAAAAACTGATAGTCCCTGATTAAAACGCTGATGGTTGAATTAAACAGGCCGAAAGCAAACATAAAACTGATCATGCAAAACAAGTAATAAATATATTGCAGCCAGTGAAGCGTCGGAAACAGTCCGTTGCTCAGCAGCACAATAATATAAATCGCCATCATCACAAAGTAACTGAATAAATTCGATGCTATCACTACAGAAGGCAGTGAACTGATCGGAAAGTTCATTTTCGACACTAAATTTATCCGTTTAAAAACGCTGTTAGATGCATCCAGTATCGTCGGACTGATAAAGAACCAAGGAATTAAGCCGGCCAGCATCCAGACGATGAACGGTACGCTGTCTCCATTTCCAAGCACCATATCATGTCCGCCGCGAATCCCGAGACCAAATACGAACCAGTAAGCCAGCATTTGAATCATAGGGTTGAGAAACTGCCACAATATACCCAAATAGTTCACTTGATACTTTGATTTCGTTTCGTACACTGCAAGCCGCATAATCAGCGGAAATGAGTTGAATTGCTCTTTCAGAATTTTTACCAATGCATTCATTCTAATCTTCCTTAGTCGTAAGTTTTAGGTAATAGCTTTGACTTACAAAAGCACCGCTCATAATTGTAACAGATTACGATGTATTTTTCACTTCATAACAAGCCTGAGTCCCATGAGCGCAACATGCCGTCACTTAAGCAAAAAAGCATAATTAACGTGGTTAAATTATGCTTTTTTGCACTTATTTACTTGTCCCCGAAAATCACTTTTACTGCTTTTTCAGACGATTCCCCGGTTTCTAAATAACAGAACTTCTCGTAAAAAGGCCCGAATGAATCCGGAAGCCTATAATCATCTGATTCCGTTTCATTGACCCATTTGATAACGTCACCTGTTTCTTTGACAAGCGGGCCGGGCGCTTCTTTTTCAAAGTCAAAGTAAAACCCTCTCAGTTTATCCCGGTACGTTTCGATATCAGGCACATAAAACAGCATCGGTCTTTTCAGATTTGCATAGTCAAAAAAGACAGAGGAATAGTCCGTTATGAGTAAATCAGAGACCATATACAGCTCACGGATATCTTCGTAGCTGGAGAAATCATACACAAATCCTTCATACGGTCCGAGATCAAAGTTTTCCGCCACGAGATAATGCATTCTTAAAATAATGACATAACGATCGCCGATCGCTTCTCTCAATTGATGAAGGTCTAAATCAAGGTCAAACTTGTATTTTCCCTTCTTATAAAATTGGTCATCCCGCCATGTCGGTGCGTAGATAATCACTTTTTTATCTTGCGGAAGATTCATTTTTTCTTTCAGCGCTTTGATGACAGAAGGGCTGTTATCCGTTTGAAGGAAGTCATTCCGCGGATATCCCGATTCAATCATGGTTTTATTAAACTGAAACGCCCGGGCGAATATTTCGGTTGAATATGCGTTCGGTGAAATCAGGTAATCCCACTTTGAAGCCTCTGTCGTAAAGTTGCGCTTGTATTTTTCAGTGTTTGTTCCCGGCATATGCACTTCATCCATATCTACGGCAAGGCGCTTTAAAGGCGTGCCATGCCATGTCTGGACATATGTCGTATGCTCAGGTTTCGGAATCCACAGCGGCATACGGCTGTTGACAACCCAGTACTCGGCTCTTGCCATGGCAAACAGCCATTTGAACGTAAAGCGTTCGATATAAGGAATTCCTTTATCTTTAAATGTCTGTGAGTAAGCGGGGTTTACACTCCAGCAGAGACGGTATTCCGGCATCTCTTTGCTCATGTATTCATAAATCGCCCGCGGGTTGCAGCTGTACTGTTTTCCGGCAAAGCTTTCAAACATGACAAATTTCTGTTTGACAGGCAGTTTCCCCGCAACCCTGAATCCCGCTTTATAAGTGTTTTGTATTCTTTTCTCAATGAACTTTTTCAGCTTATTCTTTCTCTTGCGTACAAAGGAAGCGCCCCGTTTCAGCTTTCCTTTCACAAAATACTCCACGCGGGTGCTGAAGCTGTAATCGTTCATTCTCAGGTGGAGATTTTTCGTTTTCTTTTTCGTGAAAACGTGAAATCTGGCAGGCCCTTTCTCCGTTTTCAGGATCGTGAATTGGTTAGGGTTTACTTGTTCAGATTTCAGAACCTTTAACGGTTTGCTGTTGGTGATAATCTCTTCACCCGTCCCGGCATCTTCAAAAATGAATTGAATATGGAATTGAAAGGTTAGCTGCTGATTCAATTCTTTATAAACGGCATTCAAATCAATTTTTGTATCAAAGCCTATCTTGTCAAGCATCGTTGTGTCCTGAACATATTCATCAAGGTCGTGTCTCGGCACGTCGTGAAGCGGATACTTCAGAATGAGAGGCTCCTCTTCTTTTCCTTTTTTCATTTTCAGAATCAGGTTTTTTTCTTTTATCTTTAAGGTTTCTGCCGCGTTCAGCCGGAATGCAAAACCTTTCAGATGTAAGCTGCCGTCAGATTCGAGCTCCATTTCATCAATCCGCGTGACGAACTTTTTCTGCAGCAGCTTTAAGGAGAAATTCCCTTTCTTCGTCGTGTAAGGGAAAAAGAACATATGATGAGCCTCATCTTTATAAGAAGACAGTTCAATAGGTTCAAGGCTGGATTTTAACCGTTTTTTACTGATATCACTGTCATCATTGATAAAGGAGACATAGAAATCCAGACATCCTTTGCCGTCCGTATGGTCAGAAAGCAGATCCGTGCTCATGACAGCATGGTACTCCCCGCCTTCTCCGGCCAACCGTTTCAGAGGGACGGAAAGTTCCGCTTTTGTCTTACGATTTATAATCTGAAGAGAAGGCTCTTCCCCTGCAGTGACATTTTCACAGGATATCGTAATGCTGAATGTCTCTTCCTTTATGTTAAGATGTTTTAACTTGTATCTGACAGGATTTTCTATACCCATAAAATAAGTCTACTCCTCTGTTTCAATTAAACATATCCAATCACAATCATCATTTTGTTACTTTCAGCGAAAGGTTCTCCTTCACCGTCCGGTAGAATTGATATTGCAGTCCGTTCGCTTCTGCCGTCACCTTTTCACCGTCGTCTCTGTTTAACATGACACGTTCATAATCGTTATAAATGACATACATAATATAACCGCCAAGTCCGACTTTTTCAATGTCACGTAACGGGATTTCAAGGACGTACCGCCCGTCTCCCAGTGACTGAACCGGAAACTGGTGGAATACTTTCATATTATCTCTGTGCTGAAACTGAATATATTGGGCATTATTTCTGTCCTGTCCGAACAAGCGGAACGTAACGGTGAATTTATGATCGGCGAACACCGCGCTTTCCGTTTCTCCGTGCATGCGAAGTTCGACCAGTTTATTTTCTTCATCCGTCAGCGGGCTTTCTAAATAAGCCAGTCCGCCTTGCGTCACGATGTTTTTATCGGGCTCTTTTTTGGACCAGCGGAACAGCTTTTCGACCTCATCATACCGTTTTTGAGTCAGCAGACGGTAGGCTGTTTTATGAATCGGATGAAAAAATGTCTCGGAAATATCGTATTTCGTCTTCTTTAACACATTCAGAATTTCATTGAATTTATTGTAGTAGGCTTCTTTGTTTTCGCTTTTCAGGAAGTGCATCCGATCGAAAAGACGCGTAATGGAATCGAATTCGATCAGGCGGTTCATCGCCATCTTCTCTTTTTCAGTATCTAATTTTTTGTTCAGAATATACTTCATTACGGCTATGTTCGTGTCGGTTTTTTCCATTATATTAGTCTGCTTTGTCAGCGACTCATTATTGTCCATTCTGTTCAGATAATAGACCGGTTCGGTTGACGTTGAAATATCTCCGCACGCCAAAAGAACATCCATAAAAAATTGCTTATCTTCAGCAAATTTCATTTCCGGATATCTGATATCATTATCTTTTAGAAATTGTAAGTTCATCATTCTTGCCCGCGGGCCCAGATGATAGAAAATATGCCGGATTGAAAAAGGCGATACCTTCGCTCTGTTCAGCGAAGACTCATGTTTCCCGATCGTTTTTTGACCGTTCACCTGCATTTCGATCGTTTTTCCGACCGCATAATTTACCTGATCTCTTTCAAGCATGTCGAATAAGATTTTAACTCCGTTCGGCGCAAACCAATCATCTGCATCCAAAAATGTAATGTACTTCGCATTTGCCAGCTCAATTCCCAAGTTTCTCGGATAAGCCGGGGTTCCCGTGTTGTCTTTCAAAAAGACGACTGTAATATTTTCATACAATTCGGCGTACTCAGTCAGGATGTTTCTGGAATCATCAGTAGAGCAATCATCGACCAGAATTAAAGAAATATGCTGAAAGCCGATGTTTTGAAGGATCACTGAATCAACTGTTTTCCTTACATATTCTTCTGCATTATAAACAGGAACGACTACCGCTACCTTCTTCTCTTCCGCCAATGCTTCTTTGTTTAAAATGGTATATTCGCGTTCTTCTACGGACGGCTTGGACTCTTTTTTATTCAACTTAAAAAAGTTACTAAGATTCATCTTTAAATTCTCCTCTTATTGTCTAGCTTTTTTTCAAAAGCGCATAACAAATATAGCGAAAATAACCTTATATTACAAGAAGTACTCCCTATCCGGAGGGAGTACTTCTTTATCATCTGTATATCCGAATGTTTCAATTACACCCCGGCAATTTCTTTTTTAATCTGTGTGGTGGAAATGCCTTCGGTTCTAGGGAGGTATATGACTTCGCATTGATCTTTAAGGAAATCGAATTTGCCTTCCCAATCGTCTCCCATTACGAACACGTCGATGTTGTGATCCGCTACGTCGCGTACTTTTTGATCCCAGCTGTTTTCCGGAATGACTTCGTCGACATAACGGATCGTTTCCAGAATCAGCTTTCTGTGTTCATAGCTGTGGTAGGCCTTTTTTTGTTTTTGCAGGTTGAACTCGTCTGTTGAGATGGCAACAACAAGGTAATCCCCAAGCTGCTTTGCGCGCTCAAGCAGTTTAATATGACCCCAATGCAGTAAATCAAACGTACCGTAAGTAATGACCTTCTTCATGAAACAAAAGCTCCTTTCTATCATCATACGTATAACAAGCAACTGCCCTGAAATGCTGCGCAGCTGTATCCTTAATCACTAAAGTGCCAATTTCGTACTCATGGAACCTCATTATATCACATAGCCCTGAAAAGGTTAAGCCAATGTAAAACGAAGTTAAAATCCACTTATTAACAAATGTTATTACAATAGGAGTTTAGCAGGGTTTTTACGCGTATGATTAAAGAAATTGTTATCTTATTTATATTTTTGTAAAACTATTGTTAAGTTTATCTGAAGGTATTATGTTAAAATAAAGCTTAGCCTAAGTCACGAAAAAGTGAAAGAAAATCCCGTACAAAAAGGAGGACGGCAGATGCAGACTGAAATGGTGCACAACCTTTCTTATGTTAATGGAAATTTACAGGAGTTTATTTCATATTTAGACACTTATTATATCGCACAAAAGCAAGGAGCCGTCATTGCGACGGTCAATCCTGAGATCGGATACGCTGCGGCGAAAGACAAAGGTTATCATCAAGTCATTTCATCCGCGGATTTCGTCCTGCCGGATGGTATCGGCGTCGTGTTAATGTCACGTTTGACGCAGCACCCGCTGAAATCAAGAATTGCGGGATTCGATGTGTTTCTTGCGCTGCTCGGCCTCGCAAACCGGCAGTCTAAAAAAATATATTTATACGGAGCTAAGCAAGACGTGCTTGACGCCGTTTTGAACCGGATCAGCAAAGAGTATCCGAATATTGAGGTTGTCGGAGCCAGCAACGGTTATGAAGCGGATAAACGCTTCGTCGCCAAACAGATTTCCCGGGCGAAACCCGATCTCGTGTTTGTCGCCTTAGGATATCCCCATCAGGAACAATTTATTTATGAATACAAACATCTTTTCCCTCAGGCTGTATCGATCGGTTTGGGCGGAAGCTTTGATGTGTTCAGCGGAACGGTAAAACGCGCCCCTGAATGGATGATCAAAACGAATCTGGAATGGCTGTACAGACTGGTGACGAATCCGTGGAGATGGAAAAGGATGCTGAACATTCCGAAGTATGCTTTTACCGTTTTGAGAAATAATAAATCAAATAAAAGCCTGTATTCCAAGCAGGCAGAAGATCAAACGAAACAGCTTTAAACAAATAAAACAGCAAAAGAGATTGGTAATCTATGAACTTGCGATCTTTATTCGCCGCTTTTTATTCTATATATCTGTCTGTTCTCGGCGTTTTGTTCAAGCCTGTAAAGCCCAAGAACCATCTGACCCTGCTGGTATCTTTTGAAGAGAATGCGCAGGCTCTCATCCGTTCTTACAAAGCGCACGCTGAATCGCTTTCTTATGAAATGACGGTTTTGTATACGAGACATGCCGTCAGTCTGAAAAAAGAGCTGGAAGGTATCGGCTCTTTTTATCTGAACGAAAAACATCCGCTGCATCTTTTGAAGGCTGTTTTGATCCTTTTTAAGAGCAAAGTGGTGATAACGGATAACTATTTCCTCATGACAAGCGTCTTAAACCGCCGGCCGCAAACGACATGCATTCAGTTGTGGCATGCGAACGGCTCTTTGAAAAAGTTCGGCCTTGAGGATGTGACGAATCAAAACCGCCCGGCATCAGACATCAGCCGTTTTAAAAAAGTGTACCGTTCGTTTGACTTTGTCACCGTCGGCTCAGACGCGATGGCTGACGTTTTTAAAAAGTCGTTCGGCATACGAGACGGCCAGCTGTTAAAAACGGGTGTCCCCCTGACTGACGTCTATTATGAAGAACACAAGCCCGAACTGAAGCACAAATGGCCGAAAAAAATCATCTTGTACGCACCGACATTCAGGGATTATGATATGCAATTCTTTCGGCTGCCATTCACCGAAGAACAGCTCACAAACGCGTTAAACGGAGAGTATATGCTGCTTGTAAAGCTTCATCCTGCCGTTTTGCATCATATTTCGGCTTCGTTTGAAAGCGAACTGATCAAGAACGTGTCTGACATGCGTCTTCATGATCTCTTGAAAGCGGCTGATATTTTAATTACGGATTACTCTTCCGTGCCTTTTGAATTCGCGCTCTTAAATAAACCGATTTTCTTTTTCACATATGATCTGGAGGAATATGATCAAAAGCGCGGTTTAATCGACAATTATACTTCCGTCATTCCCGGAAAGGCTTGTCATGACAGCGAAGCTCTTCTGGAGGAAATGACGAAAAAGCCATTTCGTGCAGAAGAAATGCGGCGGTTCTCGGACAAATGGAATATGTATTCAGATGGGAATTCGAGTGAAGCGTTATTGAAATTTGCGGAAACAAAAATGAAAAATTGTGCTGAAGCACCTGCCTGAATCCGATGGCGGGTGTTTTTTGCATGAAGAAAGGGCTGAAGCATACACTTCAGCCCTTTTTTTATACTTTCATATACACGGGAACATCATAGTAAAGCGTATAGTCATCCAGCAGTGAGTATAAGCTGTACATGCGGTTTACCTGCTTATACGCCCAGCCGATGTCTGTCGCATACTGATGGGCCGCGGCTGGAGACCATCTCATTTTATACAGCGTATCCTGCTCGTATGAGGGATTGTGAATATAAGACGCACCGATAAATTGGGCTCCGCCGATAATCGCGGCTTCCGGAGTAAACCAGCCTTGATTATAAGCGTATTGTGCGCCGTAGTAATTCGGGTTGCTGTCATAAGCCCCGATGCCGTACATGTTGTAAACCTTTTTACCATTATACATAATGCCGTTCGCAAGCTCTGACGTGCCATTGCCCGTTTCAAGCAAAGCATGCGAAATCAAATACACTTCATTGATGCTGTATTTGCCGGCGGCTGTAATAAAGGCCTGGCCTTTCCCTGTCAGTATTCCTTTATTGACCAGCACTTTTTGATTCAGTTCCGATGCGTTCAGTCCGGCTGCCTGAGAGAGCTTCAGAAATTGAAAGTAATACTTGCTGTCTTGTGCGAAGTGAGCCGGATTGACATACTGCCCGACTTCGTCACTGCTGGCGTTTCTCCAGCCCATGCTGAGTTTGGCCCAGCCGTTTGTCTGGCCTGTGATGCTGACTTTATCGCCTTTTTTCAACTGCCCGATAATATTGCCGGAGCTGACTTCCGGGGTTGACCGGACGTTCAGGACGTCGGCTGTGACCGTTCCGGAGGCCGTATTGATGTACGTAAGCGATGCATAAGCCGCGGCATCAGTCTGCGGGCTGACTGTCATTTGTTTTTTGACCATATCTGCCAGCGAGATGTTGTAATTGGTATTCATGATTTGCGGTCCGTTTTTTATTTTCAAAATAGCCATCGTCCATCCGTACAGCTTTTTCAGCTTTTGGGAGGCGGCGTCCGCTGACTGCGCTCCCGTGAATTGATTGCGAATGCGGAGTTCATAAACCGGATGGCTTTCACTCGTATAGCCGGCCTGTAATTGTTTGGCGCTGAAAAAGCTCATGCTTTTATTTAAAACGGTTTTACTGCTGAATGTTTCGGTTTTGATGACGTACTGTGCAGAGCCGGTTTTCCCCGTCTCCTTCACAGTGCCGGCCGCTTTGTTTTGCTTGAAAAAAGCAGTCACGCGGTCAATGTCTTCCTTTTTAAGCAGCGGTGCCGTTTCAATTCTGAATTGTGTATACGCCGCTTCACCTGTTTTCTGTGCGGAGGCAGATACTTTTTTCCCTTTGAAAAAGTCCAGCGAACGATTGATCTTTGCCGTATCAAGCAGTGATTCGGTTGTGACTTGGTACGTTGTGTCGGTCTGCTTGGATATCGTTTTTGAAATGGCAGTCAGTTTATATCCCGCCAGCAGATTCAATCCTTTTTTTATCTTCGACTGGTCTGCCGTCTGCTGAGAAAGCAGCTGATATTCGTTTTCTGCTGTTTTTCCCGCCGCTGTTCTTGCCGTCTTTACATGCTGCTGGCGGAAAAACGCCTCCGCTTGATCTGCCTGTGCAGCGGTAAGCTGCCCTGCCGTGATCCGATAAACGGACACTGATGCTGTCTTTTTGACAGGCGATGCGTCGCAATGCCATTTTTTCTTTTTAAAGAAAGCTTGAACACTTTGCAGCTGCTTAGCCGTCAGTCCGCTCATCCCGACCGTATAATTATTTTTCTTGCCGGCTTTTTGATAGCTTCCGCTGACACCCGTATTCTTCTTGATTTGGGTGATAGCATTTTGTACGGCGCTTACTCCGTTAAAATATCCTGATTGCACGTTGTACACGGTTGCTGTTTTGCTTTGGGCATACTTTTGAACATTCCCTTTGACGCCCGTTTTCTGCTGAAGCTGTTTCGCTAAACCTGCCGCAGCATTTGCATTTGAGATGTCAGAGGCTGTCATGGTGATATTCGGACTGGCCTTTGCCGTGACTTTCAGCGACGACTGCAATCCTGTTTGCTTTTGAAAATCAGTTTGGATTTGAGCGGCTTTTTGATCGCCGGAGATTGTTCCTGATTGGATCTGAAACCGGGCTGTTTCCCGTTTGATCTGACGGTATGACGCTTTCACACCCGTCTGCTTCGTCAACGCTTGCGAGAGCGCTTTTGCGTCCGCTTCGGCCGCCATCTCAGCAGTCACGACCTGCATGTACGGCTGTTTTGTCCCCGCCGGCTTGACGGCGCCGGTCACGCTCGTTTTTTTCGTCAGTTCGGTAAGAAGATTTTTCGTCTGCCGCTCGTCTGATAGAACGCCTGATGTGACGGTCACGTACGGCTGTTTGCTTCCGCTTGCGCTGTAAGTGCCGGCCACGCCCGTCTGCTTCGTAAAATCTTTCAGCACGGTTTTCGCATCCGTTTCATCGTGTAAGCCTGAAGCTGAGATTTGATAAGTGAGCGGCGTATTTCCGGCTTTCTTTGCGTCAGCCTGCCACCCCGTATCCTTTTTCAATTTCGCTGCCGCTTGAAGCGCCTCGTTCTCAGAAGCAAATTGCTGCTTCGTTTCCAGCTCGTAAACGGAGTAGTCGCTGTATGCGGCCTCAGCGGGCTGTGTAAGGGTACAAAAGACAAGGAAAACGGCGGACAATAACATAGGTGCAACGAATCTCTTTTTCATTCCTTCTCCTCTTTCTGATTCAATTGGTTTCTATCAAACTAGTTTATTTATCGGCCGGCCTTCTTCATTTTTACAGAGAGAAATCACCCAATTTTCCAAATAAAAAAAACTTAATCCCAGAGCTGGGATTAAGTTTGGTTTTATATATGAGAAACGATGATCGTGCAATCTCCGTTTATCGTAAAGTCAGGCATCTGATCCGGCAGTATGAAATGCGCGCCTTTTTCAAGCTTGGCGGACTTGCCTTCACAGAGGATGGAGCCGCTTCCTTCTGTGACGCTGCACAGCATAAACGGAGCGTCCTGGGTCATTTCCGCCGTCCCGCTGATATCCCATTTGTATACAGAAAAATATTCTCCCTGCACAAAGGTTTTGATGGTGACGCTTTTTCTCGTTTCAGTTGATTCATCTAAAAATCCGTCCACATGAGGAACGGTGGCGGCGTTGACGGCATCGCGGATATGCAGCTCACGTGCCTGGCCGGTTTGATCTGTACGCCCGTAATCATATATCCGGTAGGCGGCCTCTGAATTCTGCTGTGTTTCAAGCACGAGCGCCCCCGCGCAAATGGCATGGATGGTTCCGCTCGGCACATAATAAAAATCGCCGGGTTTGATCTTCACACGGCGCAGCAGGCCTTCCCAGTCACCGCTGTTAATCATGGTGACAAGTTCCGCTTTCGAACGGGCCGTGTGACCGTATATGATTTCCGCATTTTCTTTACAGTCAATAATGTACCAGCACTCAGATTTCCCCGTTTCACCCTGTCCATGCTCCTCAGCGTCATAATCGTCAGGATGGACTTTAACGGACAGATGTTGTTTGACGTCCAGTATTTTCGTCAGCAGCGGAAACCGGTCCCCTTCCGTTCCGCCGAATAATTCTCTATGCTGATCCCACAGTTCCATCAAGGTTTTCCCTTGATACGGACCGCTTTTGACCGTGCTCATTCCGTGCGGATGGGCTGATATCGCCCAGCATTCGCCGGTTGTTTCTGAAGGTATGTCATATCCGAATCGTTCGCGTAATAACGTGCCGCCCCATAGTTTTTCTTTACATACAGGCTGTAAAAAAATCGGCTCTTGCGTCATGTTCGTTCCCCTCCCCTTAAAAAGCGGCTCATATCCCATTCCCCCTGTGTCTTTTTTAAAACACGGAGGGAGCCGCGGTTAAAAACAATATGTATAAAATGGCTGACCTGCTCATTATACCATTCGGATGGGGCGGAATGCTCAGTCATTTCCTATTCCAGAATAAAATGCCTTGTTTGTCGCAAATTAAAATAACTGATGGAAAAAGGGGGGAACATTGTGACGATACATGCGGAGCTCGGCAAAAACCTTGAAGTGCTGAAAAAACGGTTCGGCCAAAGCGATGACATGATGTTTTATTCGTTTACGTACGGAAACGGCAAATGTGACGCCTGTCTTATCTATATAGACGGACTGACCGACAATCAATTGCTTGCGGAATATATTATTTCGCCCGTGCAGGCGGCCGCCCGGCATCAAGAGGAACCGGCTGAAATACCGCCGTCATCCATCTCTTTCGGCTATCGTCATACCCGGCTTTCTTCACTTAAGGACGCGGAGGCAGACATTTTCTCCGGCAAATCGGTTTTGCTGGCGGAGGGATGGGAGGAAGCTCTTTCGTTTGAGACGGAAACATTTAAAATGCGTGATATTGAAGAACCGTCTTCAGAAGTGCTTGAACGGGGGCCGAGGATAGGTTTTGTCGAAAAGCTTCGGACGAACACGGCGCTTTTGCGCGAGCAGTCCGGTGATCCCAACCTCCAGATCAAAGAGATCACACTCGGCGAACGGACAAAAAAGCGGATCGCCGTTGTCTACATTCGGGATATCGCGCCTGATGATGTTGTAAAAGAAGTGATGAAAAGACTGAATTCGATCACCATTGATGACATTCCGGAATCAGGAGCGATCGAACAGCTTATTGAAGATAACACGTATTCTATTTTCCCGACCGTCTTGACGACCGAACGGCCCGACCGGGTTATGGGCGCTCTTTTGGAAGGAAGGGTTTCCATTCTTGTAGACGGAACGCCTTTTACCCTTTTGGTGCCGGCTACCGTTGATGAATTTATCCACTCACCTGACGATTATAATCAGCGGTGGGTTCCGGTTACCTTTCTCAGACTGCTTCGGTATACATGCATTTTAATCACGATTTATTTACCCGGCCTTTACATATCGCTCGTTACGTTTCACACGGGGCTTTTGCCGACGAGAATGGCGGTTACGATTGCCGGGAGCAGATTGAATGTCCCGTTCCCCCCTTTTGTTGAAGCGTTTATCATGATTTTTACGATTGAGATGATCAGAGAAGCCGGACTCAGGCTGCCGAAGCCGATCGGACAGACGATCGGCCTGATCGGGGGCGTGGTGATCGGACAGGCCGCCGTTCAGGCGAATATTGTCAGCGCGATGATGGTCATTGTCGTATCCGTTACGGCGTTGGCTTCTTTTACGGCGCCCTCCTATGCGTTCAATTTTCCGCTGAGGCTCATCCGTATTTTTTCGATGATTTTGTCGGCGATATTAGGTTTATACGGACTGATCATGTGCTATCTGCTTGTCATCGGCCATCTGATGCGGCTGAAAAGCTTCGGTCAGGACTATCTTATTCCGATCATGGCGCAGCCTGGCCAGGACTTAAAGGATACGATCGTCAGACTGCCGACGCCTCTTTTGAAAAAACGGCCGACCAGAAAAGAGACGAAAGATAAAATTAAGCAAAGGTGATCCCCATGAAAAAACCGGAAGACAAGCTGTCGTTTATGCAGACACTTCTCATGGTAAGCGGAACAATGATCGGAGCGGGCGTGTTAACACTGCCGCGCTCCGCCGCAACAGCGGACAGTCCGAGCGGATGGATCATTATTCTTGTGCAGAGTGTCGTGTTTATCGGCATCGTCCTGCTCTTTATGCCGTTTTTGCAGAAAAACAGCGGGGAAACCATTTATGAGCTGAATCAAAGCATCATGGGCCGCGCTATCGGTTCTCTTCTGAATTTATTCATCAGCTGTTATTTTGTCGTCACCGTCTGTTTTCAAGCCCGTTTTCTCGGTGAAGTCATCAATTACTTTTTACTGAAAAATACGCCGATGGGTGTCGTCATATTCATCTTTCTGGCGGTCGGTATTTACCATGTGACCGGCGGGGTCTATCCCATTTCAAAGCTTTATGCCTATCTGTTTCCGATTGCGATCGTCATTCTGATTACGCTGCTCATATTCAGTTTGAGACTTTTTAAGCTGGATTTCGTCCGCCCGGTCATGGAAGGAGGCTACAAAAGCTTTTTTGAGCTGTTTCCGCGGACCCTTCTGTATTTTTCGGGACTTGAGGTGATTCTTTATCTGGTGCCGTTTATGAAAAACCCGAAGCAGGCGAAAAAGGCGGCTGTCTTCGGCATCGCAGGCGCGACCATTTTTTACAGCTTTACGCTGCTTGTCGTCATCGGCTGTATGTCGGTCGCTGAAGCCAAAACGGTGACGTATCCGACCATTTCCCTGATTCATGCCTTGGAAATCCGGGGCATTTTCATAGAGCGGTTTGATATCTTTCTTTTAATTACGTGGACATGCCAGCAGTTCACCTGTATGCTCGGTTCTTTTAAAGGGGCGCATCTCGGATTAAACACCATTTTCAAACTGAAAAATAAAAACAATGCCTGGCTGCTGGGAGGCTTATTGGCAGTGACATTCGGCCTTTCAATGTACCCCGATGATATCAACAGTGTGTTTGCATTCGCGAATATTCTCGGATATGCGTTTTTTGCCGTCATTATGATTCCTTTTCTCATCTGGTTTGTCAGCTGGATGAAAAAAATAGCCGGGAGGAAACAGACGTCATGACACTTTTCATAAAATGGGCGGCGGCGCTTTTCATACTGATGACGCTTTCAGGATGCTGGGACGCGAAGGAAGTCGAAAAGCTGTCTTTCGCCCGGGGGCTGGCGATAGACGAGACGAGTGACCGCCGATATAAATTAACCTATCAAAACCTGCTGCCCCAAAGCGAAAACAGCCAGGCTTCCGGCCGGCCCGTGTTTGTCAATGTGACGACGCGGGGGGATACCATTCTTGAAGCCGTCAGTGAAGTCTCTTTAAAAGATCCGCCTGTTTACAGCGATCATTTAAAAGTGCTGATATTCAGCGACAAATTGCTGGCCGACCAAAATATACTGCAGATGATGAATCATTTTATCCGCGATGATGAATTAAGGCGGAGCAGCTATCTCTTCGCGGCAAGAGGAAAAGCGTCCGATATTCTGACGGAGCCGACGCCGAATCAGCAGCAGCCCATGGCCGCGGAAAAGCTGATCGACCTTACGAACAACGGCGGCTACAACGGGAAGATTTTAAAACCGCTCCGAATCGGGAGAGCTTCGATTTACTGCCATAATAAACTCAGTTTTCTCATTCAGGCCGTCAGCAATCAAAAAGGAAAAACGGTGTATGACGGAGCGGCCATTATCAAAAACGCAAAACAAAACAGATTGGCGGGCTTTCTGTCATCATACGAAATACAGAGCCTGAATTGGCTGATGGGGACGATACGGGGCGGCGTGCTGCCCGCTTTGGATAAAGGGGGGCACCCGATTACCTTCGAGATCAAAAAATCAACATCCGCCATCACTCCCAGGCTGAAAAACGGGAAGCTGTCATTTCATGTAGCGGTAAAAACAAAAGGACTTTTGTCAGAGGATCAATATGCCGGAGAAGATTCATTCGATCAGCACTATTTAAACGGGCTGGAAAAGATTTTCGAAAAAAAACTGAAAAGCGATGTGAAAGAAGTCATCGATAAGCTGCAGAATCAATATGAAACGGACCCGGTATTCTTTTCTGACAGAGTCCGCATTCAATATCCCGACTATTGGAAGAAAGTAAAGCATCATTGGGATGAGACCTTCTCCGAAGCGGCTTTTGACTATGATGTTTCCATTCAGATTACCAACTTCGGAACGATGGGACGGTAGCCTTCAGCCTGTTTTTTCGACACGGAGGAGAATCTGATAAATCCGGCTTTGTTCGGGCAGCTGTGTCACCGGAAATTGCATCGATTGCGCCATTCGTGTGATTTCCTGTAAAAACAGCTGCACCCGCTCATCCACGTGAACATACGTATAGGACTGCTTTTTCACAGCAAATGTCTCTTCCGGAAAGAGCGTGCGCACCGTCTGCGGCGTAAAAAACCGCAAGTGGGTGCGGTCGAGAATGCCGGCGTCTCTGTATGTCCAGTCACCGAGCAGAAGCGGGAACAGCGCTTCGGCGTGGGAAATATTCGGAATGCTGCAAACGATTGATCCGGCAGGCGACAAATAGGATGAGTACGTTTCAATGACGCGCCACGGGTCTTTTAAGTGCTCAAGGATGTCGGCGAAAATGATGCAATCAAAAAAACCCTCCGGATAAGGCAGGTTCACTTCTTCGACATCTTCCTGCAGAACCGCTTTATAATGCCCTTTTGCCGCTTGCGCCGCCAGCGGGTGCAGCTCTATTCCGTACAGTTCGCAAGGCTGTCTGTTTTGAAGTTCCAGCCCCGTAGCTCCCGCACCGCAGCCGACATCAAGTATCCGTTTCGCCTCCCGGGGAACGAGCTCCGCAATTTCCGGTCTCGGATGAGTAAAGTACGTAAAATCAGTGCCCCATTTTTCCGTAAAACGCTGGCGGTTCTCCGAATATAACTGATTGATATTGATATCCTGATTAGCCGTAAACGTCGCGTGCCCGTGGTGATGCACAAAAGCATCGAGGGCGATGTGCAGGCTGTAGCCTTTTTGCAGGGCCCGCAGACATAAGTCATCATCTTCAAAAGAACCGTATCCGAATTGTTCATCGAACGGGCCGATGTCTTCAATGACGCTTCTTTTCACCAGAAGACAGAAGCCGACAAGGCGCAGCACCCGCTTTGTATGATGCTTTTCCCGTGCGCAATATGCCTCCGCGAATGACTCCAGCTCATCAAGCGATTGATATGCGTCGTGGATCATTTGCGCGCCGCTGACATAGTTGCTGACAGGCCCGACCATACCGGTTTTTTCAGATTGATACAGCACCCTCAGCATGGAGGTGAGCCAATTTTTCGTGACCATCGTATCGTTGTTCAGAAACAGCAGATTTTCTCCCCCTGCCGCTTCGATTCCCTGGTTGCACCCCTTGGCGAACCCGAGGTTTTTTTCATTTAGGATGACTTTGACGTCAGGCAGATTTGATATGTATTCTCTCGTTCCGTCTGAGGAACCGTTGTCAACTATAATCAGTTCAATCTTATCTTTGTCGGTGTATCGTTCAATGCTGGCCAGACATTTTTTCGTCAGCTCAAGTTCATTATATGTAAGGATAATAATACTCGTTTTCACCGGCATCCCCGCCTTTATCGTGACTTTATACAACGTATGACATATCCCCGTCATTTATGTGACCGGGCGCCCGCACGGCATCCGTTTTGAGGGGCCGGTGAATAACCGCCCCCTAAAACTGAATATTACGGATGAACTGTCCGCCGATTTGATTCTGATCCCGAGCCTCCGTTACGGCTTTTCAGATCCTGCTCAATTTCTTCAAGGCTTTTCCCCTTCGTCTCGGTCACTTTAAACCGGACGAACAGGAATGCCAGTATCCCGATCGCGGCATAAATGAGAAATAAATAGCTGATGCCGACTGCTTCCATTAACATCGGATAGGTTAATGAGACAATCAATGTTCCGGCATGCAGCATCAAAGTGGAGACACCCGTCCCGATACCCCGGACATGCAGCGGGAATAATTCAGGAAGCATGACCCACACGGCAGGCCCCCAGCTGACCGCAAATACAACGATAAACAGGCCTAAACAAATCACCGTTGTCCATGATGCGGCTGCTGAATGTTCAAAGAAAAGATTGACCGCGGCCAATACGAGCAGACTGATGACCATGCCCGCATTACCGGCCAGCAGCAGCGGCTTCCGGCCGATCTTATCAATGACTTTAATAGCCGCAAGCGTCATGATGACATTGACGGCGCCGATTCCGACCGTTCCCAATAT
Source organism: Bacillus sp. JNUCC-22 (assembly GCF_018861275.1). Taxonomy (NCBI): domain Bacteria; kingdom Bacillati; phylum Bacillota; class Bacilli; order Caryophanales; family Bacillaceae; genus Bacillus; species Bacillus sp. JNUCC-22. The sequence goes on from NZ_CP076408.1 coordinate 3,419,525, forward strand.
AGACGCGGAATTGCCGAACCCGACACTGGTAAATGTTTTCGGGGCGTAATAAATAATTGTATTTGTCCCGATGAATTGCTGCAAAAAGGCAAGTCCGAGGCCGGCAATCAGCGCGGGTCTCACCCACGGCTCAAACAATTCTTTCAAGCCGCCTTCGTTTTCCTTTTCCGCTTCTTTCATCTGATCAATCTCATCATCAATATTCTTCGTTCCCCGCAATGATGAAAGGATTTCTCTTGCTTTCTCTTCTTTGCCGATCGTAAACAGCCAGCGCGGGCTTTCCGGCATAAATAGGATTCCGATCAGCAGAATGACTGACGGCACAACCGCAAGTCCAAGCATCCAGCGCCAAGCGCCTGCATCGGCAAATATATAGTTCACGATATAAGAAACGAGGATTCCGACCGTAATCATCAGCTGATTCAGCGAAGAAAGCGCCCCTCGTTTATGCTTCGGAGCCAGCTCCGATAAATAGAGCGGAACGATCGTTGTAGATGTTCCGACAGCCAGTCCGAGAATGATCCGGAAAAGAACCATCACCTCTGTATTCGGGGCAAAAGCGACTCCTAAACCGCCTATACAAAACAGCAGCGAAGCTCCCATGATGGCCTTCCGCCTGCCGAACCGGTCGGTCAGTTTGCCGGCAAACCCCGATCCGAGAATCGCCCCCGCCAATAACGAACTGACGACGAGGCCTTCTGTAAAGGCGTTCAGTCCCAGTTCTTTTTTCATAAATAAAATAGCTCCGGAAATGACTCCGGTATCATATCCGTATAACGCGCCGCCGAGTGCGCCGAAAAAATAGAGCCATTTATTCGAGTGTATGCTTTTCATGTTATGTAGACTCCCTTCATCCAACGCTGTAACGCGCGGAATTGTTCTACTGCTTCTTTTACCTGTTTCCGTCCGTTTCAAACCTTCCGCACCGTTAATATCCATTATTTTACTAATTATTTTTTACAAAGCGACGAAACATTTCCCGCTTCCTGCCGTCCAATATAATGTGAACCTGATGCAAAAATAACAGTAGATGTTGTCGAAATAGAGAGAAAGATTTGGAATTTTCTCATTTGCAGAGTTGCTCCAAGTCAACAATTATGGTACGCTTCACAAAGAATAGAAACGAGAGGTAATGATATGGAAGAACGATCTCAACGCAGAAAAAAGAAAAGACGCCTCAGAAAATGGGTGAAATTTGTACTGGTATTCGCCGCTTTCTTATTGGTGATCGCCGGTTCCGTCGGCACCTACGCATTTGTGAAATTGAATAATGCGACCAAAGAAGCGCACGTCAGCCTTGACCGCGGCGACCAGTCCGTAAAACGGATCAAAGAATTTGACCCAAAGAAGGATTCTTTCACCGTATTGCTTTTAGGAATAGACGCCCGTGACAATAAGGGCGAATCAGTAGATGACGCAAGAAGTGACGCCAACGTGCTCGTCACCTTCAACCGGAAAAAGAAAACAGCGACGATGCTCAGCATTCCGCGGGATTCCTATGTCAACATCCCGGGACACGGCTATGACAAATTCGCGCACGCACATGCTTACGGCGGTTATAATTTAACTTATAAAACAGTAGAAAACATGCTTGATATTCCGGTAGATTATGTGGTTGAGAGCAACTTCGACGCATTCCGCGATGTCGTCAATGAGTTGAACGGCGTTACGGTAAATGTGAAAAGCCAGAAAATTGCCGATCGTATTAAAGTCGATACAAAAGGAAAAGTCGTGCTGAAGCCGGGCGTCCAGACGCTTGACGGTGAGCAGGCACTGGCTTATGTAAGAACACGCAAAGCGGACACCGATCTGATGCGCGGACAAAGACAGATGGAAGTGCTGAGCGCCATTATTAAAAAATCTAAATCGTTAAGCTCGATCCCATCTTATGACGATATCGTCGACAGCTTAGGGAAAAACTTAAAAATGAACTTATCTCTTAATGACGCCATCGGTCTGTTCCCGTTTATCACATCGCTGAAATCGGTGGATTCTTTGCAGCTGACAGGTTCAGACAGCTATATTTACACTCCTCAGTACGGCAAAAATATTTATTACTTCAAGCTGAATGAGGAAAACCTTCAAGAAGTGAAAACGAAATTAAAAAATGATTTAAACGCGTAAGATGTCACGGCGGGATTAGCAAATCCCGCCGTTTTTCTGTTGAAAAAAAGGACATGAAGGTATAGCCTTTTAACTGACGGCTTTCTGCTGATTTCGCACAAAGCTGAACATACTACATGAAGCAGCTTTATTTTTAAGGAGGGCATCCATACATATGAAATTGATAGCCATTGACTTAGACGGCACATTACTGAACTCAGACAGTGTGATTTCTCCGGAAAACAGAGCGGCTTTACAAAGAGCGGATGAAGCGGGCATTCTCGTGGCCATCTGCACGGGCAGAGCCACGTTTGATGTAAAAGCGCTCTTAAAGGATTTGGATATTCCGATCATTGCGGCAAACGGCGGGACAGTCCATGACAAAGGATACCGCCTCGTCAGCCGGCTCTTAATGGATCAGCAGGCTGGGAAGAATATCGCCGCTTATTTAACGGACAAAGACATTTACTTTGAGGTCTATACAGATGATCATCTGCTGTCCCCATTTGACGGCGAGTCCAAACTGCAGGCAGAACTGGACATTCTGAAAAGCGCCAATCCCAAGGAAGATATCCAGACATTATGGGAGGGCGCAAAGACGCAGTTCAAACAATTCGGCATTAAACCCGTACAGGATATACAGGCGATTTTTAACGGAGACGAACATGTTTACAAGCTTCTTTGTTTCTCTTTTGATATGGAAAAACTGAGAAACGCCAAAGAAGAAATTACACATCATCCGAAATTATCCCAGACATCTTCCGGGAAACACATTATCGAAATCCTCCCTGCCGGTTCCGGAAAGGGACGTGCTCTGACGGAGCTTGCCTCACTGTACGGAATTGAAAAACAGGATATTTACGCCATTGGCGACAGCCCGAATGATTTCTCCATGTTTGAAGCGGCGGGAAACCGCATCGCCATGGGCAATGCGATTGATGAACTGAAGGAAAAAAGCACGTATATTACAAAAAGCAACGATGAAAACGGCGTCGCATATTTCATCAACCGGCTTCTCGACAACGATCAATAAAAGGCAAAAGCCAGGTCTTTCACGGCCTGGTTTTTCATGTTTCCAAAAAAAGAAATTCCCAAAAATGAAAATAAATTGTAAGATAAAGAAAAAAGGAGTTTCATGATGTCGAATGCAATCGCTATTATAGGATGTTTAGCTTTTCTCTGCGCAGTCGGATACGGAATATTCCATCTCATATGCAAAGCGGCAAAAAAAGAAAAACATTTTTCAAAAAAGTTGTTTTGGCCCCTTCTCATCGGCGGATTTATCCTGCTTCTGACCGGCGCCTCCCTCGCAGAGCCGGACGCCTCGGCCGAGAAGGCAGAGGAGAAATACAGCACCCTTGATACCGCCTATCAAAAATTGACGAAGGAACACCAGGCGCTTGAGAAAAAATATGAAAGCATCAGTGCCGCGGCCGAAAAGGAGAAATCCGAAGCCGAAGCCGGCAATGAAGAAAAACTCAGCAAACTCAGCCAAGAGATAAGCGAGCTGAAAAAAACAAACAAATCACTCAAACAAGACAATGAGAAATTAAAAAATTCACAAAAGAAGCTCGAAAAGACCGCTGAAACGCTTCAGTCAGAAAATAAAACTTTAAAGCGGCAGAAAGCAGAAACAAAAACATCCGAAAACGCGGAAACGGCGCAAAACAACGCCCCTTCCTCCGGCGGACATGCCGAAACGAAAGCAGCCGGCACCTCACAGGGATGCGACATTAAAGGCAGCCGGAACGGCATTTATCACACGCCGGGAAGTACATACTACGACCGGACGACAGATCCCGCGGAAATGTTCTGTTCCATAGAGGATGCGGTAGCGGCCGGATACAGAGCGCCGAAACGGTAAAAGAAAAAGACGTCAGAGACACTCTCTGACGTCTTTTTTTACGGAAGCCGGATGCCGCCCGCATACTTGTCCTTCCAATAAGCGCTTGTGTTCATATTTGTTATGGTAACGCCTGCGGACACGGTGACATGAATCACTTGTCCGTTCCCGATATAAATGGCCGGATTCAGGCTTTCCGCTTTAAAGAAGACCAGATCGCCGGGCTTCAGATCTTGTTTATCGACCGGAACGCCCGCCTGCATCTGCTTGTCCGCATAACGCGGCAGGCTGATTCCTTTCGCTTTTTGATAGATGTATTGAACAAATCCCGCCGTATCAAAGCCGGTTTCCGGTGAAACGCCGCCTTTCAGATAAGAAATTCCGATATGATCGGCCGCTGTGGACACAACGGGATTTTCTTTAGAAATGGCTAAATTGCTGAATCGGCGCACACCTGTAAAATGTTTTTTCCAGTAATCTTCCGACAAGTAAGAAATGGTGACTTTTTCGGAGCGGCTTGCTTGGATGAACCTTCCCTCTCCCGCATAAATGCCCGCATGGGAAATTCCTTTTTTATACGTGTCGCTGAAATAAATCACGTCCCCGGGCTTTATGCCGCTCAGTTTGATTTTCTCACCGACCAGCCACTGCTGTTCCGCTGATCTCGGCAGGTAAATGTGAAGCTTGTTTTCAAAAACATATTGGACCAGCCCCGAACAGTCGAATCCCTCCTCGGGCGTGCTTCCGCCGAATACATACGGAATGTCGAGGTAACGGGCTGCCTCCTGAACGATCGGATCATCAGCCAGTTCCGGATCTTTTGTAATCCGCTTTGCGCCAAGATATAAATTCATCCAATAACTGCTTTTTTGAAACCGTGTGACGGTTACGCCTTCTGACGGAGAACTGTGTATCATCTCTCCGTTTCCGATATAAAGACCGTCATGGACGGGCGCGTTTTGTGTTGAATCCGACTTTTTGAAAAACACAAGATCTCCCGGTAAAAGGTCATTTTCTTTGACGGCGGTTCCGACTTTCCATTGATCACTTACCGTTCTCGGCAGATGGATGTTCTGCCTGCTGAAAAGATAATGGATCAATCCGGACGGATCAAAACCGTCCTCAGGCTCTTCGCCTCCGTAAACATATTTATTTCCGACAAGTTTTTGCGCGTCTGAAACCATCAGGACAGAAACTTGAGAATCCGCTTCAGCAATTTCCGTTCTCGTTACTGCGGGTGCCACAAGACAAATCATAAGGCCGGCAAGGATGTACTTCCTCCAGCTTGTGAGCATGTTTTCTATTCACTCTCCTCATTTTTAGTAGTTTTTACATCGGTAACTTTTAACAAATGTTTAGGAGAGCACACAAAAAAAGAATGCCCGATATGGGCATTCTTTACTGGATTCGGAACAAACAATATGCCGGCAAGCGGAATCATGCGCTTATTTTGCGCTCGCTGTGTCCTCTTGCTGAATCTTTTGCATTTCCGTGTCAATTTTTTGTTTTTCCTGATCTGTGAGCTGATCATTGTATTTAAACGCTGACATAAACATAAATACCATAATGATCGCGGCAAACGGCCATCCCGCTTTAATGATTTTCATTTGTTTTTCACTCCGCTTTCTTTTTTAAGATATCGCTGTGGTCCACATCAAACGTTAATTTTCCATCCTTGACGCTCCAATCGAAATTCGATTCTTTCGTCAGTTCACGTACGATCGTTTTATGATTGATGCTGCCTTTTTTAACCGGTGCAGGTGTTGCTTCATGAATATTCATCGGCGTGACTTCAAAGCGTCCCGTGCCGTTTTTCTGCAGATGATATTGAACAAGCGCCGTGTCTCTCGTTCTTGTCCACCCCTGGTCGAATACGAAGTTGCCCAGGCTGTAGAAAATAACGGTGCCGTGGTACATTTCGATCGGTTCTAGCACGTGCGGATGGTGTCCGACGATAATATCCGCTCCGGCATCTGACATTGCTCTTGCCAATTGGCGCTGTCTGTCATTCGGATCATTATCGTATTCCTGTCCCCAGTGTGTTTGAACAATGACAAGATCGGCTTTCTTTTTGGCTTTAGAAATCATCGGAATAAACAGCTCTGGATCGGCCGGAAGCACACCCGGCGCATTTCGTTTAGCTGCAAAGCCTTTTCCGGAAACATCGGTGAAACCCAGTGTTGCGATTTTGATTCCGTTTACATCTTGATAAGAAATGTTCTGCTCGGCTTCCTTCAGCGTGAGGCCCGCGCCGACAAGTTCAAGATTTTGCTTTGAAAACTCTTCAACCGTATCCCGCATTCCTTGAGGGCCGTAATCCATCGCATGGTTGTTGGCTGCCGTGAGAACGGTGAAATTCATGTCCTTCAATACTTTTACGGCATCTTTGTTTGACTGAAGGTGGATATTTTTTTCTGCTTCTTTGTAGTTCTTTTTATATGTAACCGGGTTTTCAAAGTTCCCCGACACATAGTCGGATGCTTCGAAGAATGGCTTTGCGTAACGGAAGACACTCTCCGTGCCTTTATGCTTTGTCACTTTCTCGACATTCCGGCCCATCATAATATCTCCGACGAATGAGGCTGATACAAGGTCATCGGCATTTCTTTTCACACTCGGCGTTTCCGCCTTCCCTGTCAGAATGCAGACGAACATCAGGCAAAAGACGATCGGCAGCGCGATAAAAACGTGAAGATTGGTCTTCTTTTTCTGCTGTTTGGTCAGCTTCAGCAGTTTTTCTTGAAAGCTTAATTGTTTTTTCATCGTTTGACACACCTTACATTAGATTAAGTAGTAAGCAAACATAATGGCAAAAGTTGCGCCGCTTAAGAACAGCGTGCTGGCAAATGTAATCGTTAATCCCTGTTTCTGAATGGTATTGGCGATCAGACCCGGTACGATGATACCGATTCCTCGGAATTCTGATATCTCAAACGGTACGATCGGGTAAAGGAAATCAAGGGCGATTTTTAAGCAGATTCCCGTTATCAGCATAGCTGCGAATTTTCTGCGTCCGTACAAAATCATAAATCTGGATAAACCGTATTTGACGATCACGTATGTAAGAAGACTTACTAACAATACGAGTAAAATAAATACCGGCTGGTTAAAAACGAGCCCTAAATAACCCGGCACGACTAAACCGGCAGGTACGATACCTGTTTTTTCCGCGAAAATTAAACTGATTAACACGCCTAAAATAAGTGAGATGTATAAATCTGATCCGAACATTTATCCTTTTCCTCCTAGCTAACGAGCTGTTTCACCTTATACTCTTGAATTTTTTCAATTAATGGTTCCGCTGAACCGTGGATATTGCCGACGCCATATATGACACGGTTTTGCATTCTTGTTTTCAGCACGTCCATGATTTCGTCTGTTGATTTATATTCCAGATCGTGCAGTGTATCGGCAGGAATCTTGCCTTCTTCATAAGCTCTGACGATCGGTTCTGTCGTCTCGCCGATGAGTATGAGTTCCTTCGTTTTAATGTACGGAAGCACGTCGTTTGCGAACTGAATCGTTCTGTCCACACGGTCGGCGCGGCAGTTCATGATAACGATCGGTTCATCTGTCGGGTAGCCGATTTCCTTTACACGTTTCCATATATTCAAAGTAGAAGATGCATCATTTGCGGCAAAGCCGTTTACGAAATGACCGGGCTCCTTCGTGCTGAGCAGCGGCAGGATTCTCATAGCGCCAGGATCAGGCGGCGCATTCAGCATTCCTTTAAACGCCGTTTCTTCATCTATCCCAAGAGCCTGAGCAACGCCGAGCGCAAGGGAAGCGTTATCAGGAAAGACCATATATTCAAATTTACGAAGGTATTCATCTGTAATTTTAGAGTTATCCGCAATAATGACCTCGGTATTTCGCTCTGCGGCTTTTTCTTTAAAGAAGTCTGTGTATTCACTGTCTGTAATGACAAGGTGACCGTTATACGGTATCGTCGCGGTAAATGCTTCAGCGATTTCATCAAGCGTCGGCCCCATGACGTCCATATGGTCTTCAAGCACATTCACGATGACGCCGATGTTGGCTTGAAGGAGTTCTTCCTGAAAGATAATCTGATAATCCGGGTTTACCGCCATACATTCACTGACAATGGCATTGGCGCCCCGTTCTACGGTTTCCTTCATTACTTCTTTTTGCTCGCCGATATTCGGGCCCTGCGGTTTCCGTTTGATCGGTTTCTCCTCAGGTGTATCCCAATAAATCATCCTTGCATCTGTTCCCGTCGTTTTTCCGACTGTTTTGTAGCCCGCCTCCATCAGTATTCCGGTCGTCAGCCTCGTTACGGTTGACTTTCCGCGGATACCATTAATATTGACGCGTACTGGCAGAGCATCGATATTCTTCTGATGCCGCCTTTTTTCAATGATTCCGATGATTAGTACGGCAGCACAGGCTATAATGAGTAACCACATTGATTTTTGACATCTCCTTCTGTATTGATAAATTCATTCATCAGTATATAGCTTCACTATGAATTCTCAATCGGCATTATGTAACATAATGTTCCCGCTTTCACTGAGCCAAACTTCTCTATTAGTGACGCTATTCTTCCTATTATCGAATTGCTTTTTTTGGGAATAGGCAGGACTTCAACCTTACTTCAATTTTTCAAAAGAAAAATGAATGCGTTTACATTTACGCACAGAAATTCATTTGGACCAATGGAACTATTCGCGTTCCGGAAGAAAAAGATGTAATGATAATCCATCTTTTCCAGCCCGTTTGTATCAGCGTTTTTCGCACTGCGCATACGTTTTGGGACTCTCTGTCCGCTGTGTGCAGACTGCCTGTTTTGTTAAGGATAAGGTCTTAAAGTCATTCATTTTTCCCCCGTATCCTGCTTTCAGTCCCATTCCAAAATAACTAGCGGAATGACTGGTACATGACAGAATAAGACGGGTCCGGAGTGTTTACAAGAAATACACATTTTATATGCGGAAAGCCTTTCTCCTTTTAAACCATTTACAGGACATTTATCCCTCTTTTGAAATAATTTTAATAAATCTTTATATTCGTTCAAGAAATATTCATCCATAAATGTGAAGTTCTTGGTAAAACATCGAGGAGCTCCTCTATTTTATAAAATGCATAAAAAAGGAATACCCGCTGAAAACTACAGATAACCGGGAAAGGAGGCGGTCTGATGTCTGCGGATAAACAAAACAAACGGATTCCCGGCGATTTTGAATCGGCTGTACGGGAAATGCAGGAGCTGATGTGTGTTTGCGGTGATTTTAAAATACGAAGGATCAAACTGCAGGACCGTCATACCGCTTTCTTTTATATTGAACAAATGATAGAAGAACAGAAGCTGAATGAGTTTCTGTTAAGCGACACCATGCAGAACGGCCCGCTTGAGGAAACGATGAATGCCGTCAGCAGTGCGGAAACGGATGAAACCAGAAAACTCATTGACGGGATTTTGGCAGGCCAGGTTGTTTTTCTCAGCGATGCATCGAGGAAAGCGAAGCTGTTTTCCGTCGGGCAGAATCCGCTGCGTTCCATTATGGAACCCGAATCTGAAAGTATCGTCCGCGGCGCCCATGACGGGTTTGTGGAAAGTTTGGAAACGAACATTCATCAGCTGCGGTTTCACATACAGGACCGCCATCTCTCCGTTCATTATATGGATATCGGAGAAAGAGCCAAATCAAAGGTTGCGGTTATCTTTGTTGAGAATATCGCCAATCCGGAGATTGTGGAGGAAGTGAAGCGGCGCCTGTCATACCTGCGTATAGACAGCGTGCTTGCGCCCGGGATTATCGAGGAATCAATAGAAGATAATTCGTTTTCCATTTTTCCGCAGATCATTCATACGGAACGGCCGGATAAAGCAAAAGCATGCGTGATGGAAGGCTGTGTGCTGATCATGATGGACGGGAGCCCGTCGGCTTTGATTGCGCCGATCACATTCTTTTCTTTTTTTCAATCTCCGGATGACTACAGCACGAGATGGATTTCCGCCAGTTTTTTAAGAGTGCTGAGATTTTTCGCCTTTATGATCGCGATTACGCTGCCCGCTTTTTATATCGCGCTGATTGCGTTTCATTTCGAAGTCATTCCCAACGATCTGATTATCACCATGAAAAATTCGATTGTTGATATTCCCTTCCCTCCGCTGATAGAAGCCATGATTATGGAGATTACAATTGAACTGATCCGCGAAGCCGGTATCAGGCTGCCGAAACCGATCAGTCAGACGATCGGCATTGTCGGCGGTCTCGTGATCGGTGACGCAGTCGTTCAGGCGGGACTCATTTCTAATATGATGATTATCGTCGTAGCCGTTACGGCCGTATCTTCTTTTGTGCTTCCTTCATATGAAATGAGCACGTCCATCCGAACGCTCAGATTTCCGCTTATGTTTCTGGCATCCTCGTTCGGTTTTATCGGCATCGCACTCGGCTTCGGGCTTATTCTGATGAACCTGTGCAAGCTTGAATCACTCGGCGTTCCTTATTTATCATCTCTGACGCCGTTTCATTTCAGCGACTTGAAGGATGCATTTATCCGGCTGCCGGCTTGGTTTATTAAAAGAAGGCCTTTTTATTTGAGACCGCAAGACTCAAAGCAGATGAAACATGTTCGGGGGTGGAGAAAAGATGAAGCCTAAAAAAATAAGCCGGCTTCAAGGCGTGTTTTTCATTAATCAGACGCAGATCAGCATCGGCATTTTGGCGCTGCCCCATTTACTGATGATGAAATCGGGAAGCAGCGGATGGATTTCCATTCTGCTTACCGGATTGCTCGTCCAGCTTACATTCAGCCTGTATATGATATTATTTCACCGGTTTCCGAAGCTGAACCTGTACGAAATGCTGGAGGAGGTGTTCGGAACACTTGCCGGCAAAGGGGTGCAGGTGCTGTATATTTTGTATTTCGCGTTTCTCTGCACGCTCATTCTTTCTGTATTTACACGGATATTGGATATCTGGGTGCTCCCGCAGACTCCGAATTGGGTGGTCAGCTTAATGCTGATCCTCGGTTCCGTCTATATCGCCCAAGCCCCGCTGAATGCGATCGCCAGGTTCAGCTTTATCTTAACGCCGTTTTTGCTGCTGATCTCTCTGCCGATTTTATACACGCTGGGAAAAGCCGATATCACATACATTATGCCGATTTTTCACGGAACCGCAAAAGACATGCTTACCGGGGTGCAGCAAACGCTTGTCAGCATTACCGGCTTTCAGGCGGCGCTCGTGATCGGGCCCCTTATCAACTGCACCGTCAGCCAGCGCTACAAAATACTGACGATTTCAAACATCTTGATTATCCTTTACTACCTGTATATCACCCTTACTTGCTTTGTCACAATCAGCCCCGAAGAAATAAAAATGATCCCGGAGCCTGTTCTGTACCTGTTAAAAACCGTTTCATTCAGAATTATCGAACGGACGGATCTGCTCTTTTTGACGTTTTGGTTCGTGACCGTCTTTTCAACGCTGGCCAACGTGTTTTACTTGGCAAGCACCGGCATCGCCAAGCTGTTCAATCAAAAAGATCACAGCCGGTTTGTTTATCCGCTGGCCCTGCTCGTCTTCCTTCTGTCTATTTGGGCCACAAGCACAGATAAAACGATACAGCAGCTGGATCAGTTTTTCCGCATTTCCGATATTGTGTTTGTGTATTTGTTTCCGTTGTTTATGGTATTGATTGTCCTTGTACGTAAAAAGGGTGTCCGCCATGCGCATTAAAAAAGCGGTTCTTATCAGTCTCATGTGCGCAAGCCTGACACTTGCGGGCTGCTGGGATCAAAATTTGCTGAAAGATATTTCTCTCGTGCTGACCGCAAGCCTTGATGTTGATCATAACGGTAAAAATAAAATCGGCATCACCTATCGGAAGGTTCAGTCCTCCCAGGCGGAACAGGAAACGGGCGGCTCATTCATTACGACGGTGCTCAGCGCTTCCGGGCACACCATCCGTGAAGCGCGGTTTCAATTGGATAAGCTTGTCGATCAGCGCATTGACACGTCCAAGCAAAGAGTCTTATTAATCGGTGAGAAAATGGCGAAAAAACCGCTTTTTCCTTATCTCGATGTCTTTTACAGAGATCCGAAAAGCCCGCTTCTCGCTCATCCGGCGGTTGTAAAAGACGGCGAGGCGATTGAAGTGCTGAAGCTGATCGTCCGGCAGAAATTGATCGTCAGCAAGTATTTAACGAATTTATTAACAAGCGCTAATGCGGAATCAAATATCAGCATGGAAAATTTGCAATCCATCCGTTCAAGCATGCTGACGGCTGATAAGGATTTCGCCCTTCCTTATTTATCGATTAACGGACAGACGATAAAGGTAGAGGGTTCTGCCCTGTTCAGCGGCCAGCGGAAAGTGACTGAGGTGCTCGGTCAGGATTCGACCCTCCTGACCCTTTTAAGCGGGCAATTTAATAAATCGGCTAATATTAATCTGAAGCTGTGGGACAAATACAAAATGGATATTGAAAATTATCTTTCTCTCGGCATCACGGATGCCACGCGAAAGATTGTATTTATAGATACAGATCCGCAGCATATAAAAGTGAAAATCCGTTTAAAGCTGAATGCACGCGTCTTGGAATATCCAAAGGACAAGCTGAATTCTTATACGGCAATCGACCAAATAAACAAACAAGCCTCAGCAAATTTGAACAGCCAGGCCAGATCGGTGATCAGCCATATTCAGGAGCACAACTCGGATATCCTCGGCATCGGCCGGAAATATCAAACCCATTATTATGAGCGGGGCAAGCGGCTCAATTGGCGTGGGGTCTATCCTTCCATCGAGATAATCCCTGATATCAAAGTGAGTATCTCACAAATCGGCATCGTGAACTAAAAGAGACCGCGGTCTCTTTTTTTGTTGCCAACCGAAATGATTCGTGTTACTCTTTTTATGTAAACGGTTACATAGTTGAAGGAGGAGTGTTTGTTGGCAACGATTAAAGATGTCGCAGGCGCTGCCGGCGTCTCTGTTGCCACGGTTTCGCGTGTCCTCAATGACAACGGCTACGTGCATGAAGATACACGAACGAAGGTCATGCTTGCCATGGAGAAGCTGAATTATTATCCGAATGAAGTTGCCCGCTCTCTTTATAAAAGAGAATCCAGACTGGTCGGGCTTTTGCTTCCGGATATTACGAATCCCTTTTTCCCTCAGCTTGCCCGCGGCGCTGAAGACGAGTTGCAGCGGGAAGGATACCGGCTGATCATCGGCAACAGCGATGAAGAATTGGAAAAAGAACTCGACTACCTGCAAACATTTAAACAAAATCAAGTTGCCGGTATTTTGGCGGCCACCCATTACCCCGACCTTCCCGAATACAGCGGCAGCCTTTACCCGGTCGTATTTCTGGACCGGACAAAAGAAGGCGCCCCATCCGTATTCAGTGACGGGCGGGCAGGCGGAAAACGGGCGGCTGAGGAAATGCTTCGCGGCAAAAGCACAAGCATCACGCTTGTCAAAGGCCCAGCCCACCTTCCGACCGCTCAGGAACGTTTTAACGGCGCACTTAACGTGCTGCAAAAAGCGGGCGCGCAGTTCAATGTCATCTCCGCCGCTTCATTTTCCATCAAGGATGCCGCCATTTTAGCAGAAGAATTGTTTGCAGCATACCCGGAAACCGACGGAGTCATTGCCAGCAACGACATTGCGGCGGCTGCTGTTCTCCATGAGGCGCTGCGGCTCGGCAAAAAAGTTCCGGAGGAGATTCAGATCATCGGATACGACGATATTCCGCAGAGCAGGCTTTTGTTTCCGCCTCTTTCAACCATCCGCCAGCCTGCATATGAGATGGGAAAACAAGCGGCAAACCTGCTGCTGCAATTGATAAAGAAAGAGCCGCCGAAAGAGACGGCCATTCAACTGCCCGTGACTTACATAAGAAGACAAACGACGAGAAAGGATGATCACCATGAGTGAAATTTGTGTTATCGGAAGCTGTTCTATGGATTTAGTCGTTACATCTGAACGGCGTCCGAAAGCCGGAGAAACCGTACTGGGCACAGACTTTCAAACCGTGCCCGGAGGAAAAGGCGCAAATCAGGCCGTAGCCGCTTCCCGCCTGGGCGCAAACGTATATATGGTAGGAAAAGCAGGCAATGACAGCTACGGAAAAGCGATTATTGAAAACCTGAAGGCAAACGGTGTCAATACGGACTATATGGAAACGGTTACACACAAAAAAAGCGGAACAGCTCATATTGTGCTCGCAGAAGGAGACAACAGCATCGTCGTCGTAAAAGGCGCAAACGATGACATCTCCCCCGATTATGCCAAAAGTGCGCTAGCAAAACTTCCCGGCATTGATATCGTGCTGATCCAGCAGGAGATTCCTGAAGAAACCGTTGAAGAAGTGTGCAGCTACTGCCGCGCGCAGCAAATTCCAGTTATCCTGAATCCCGCGCCGGCCCGGCCGCTGAAACAATCGACGATTGAGGATGCCGCATATCTTACGCCGAACGAACATGAAGCATCCATTTTATTTCCTGACCGGACGAAAGAAGAAGCGCTCGCCGGCTATCCCGGCAAACTGTTCATTACCGAAGGAAAACAAGGCGTACGCTACTCAGACGGCACCGCGGAACGGCTTGTTCCCGCCTTCCCTGCAGAAGCGGTCGACACGACGGGAGCCGGCGATACCTTTAATGCGGCACTTGCCGTCGCACTCGCGGAAGGACGGGACATTGAACAAGCGCTCCTGTTTGCCAACCGCGCCGCCTCCCTGTCCGTGCAGCACTTCGGCGCCCAAGGCGGGATGCCGGCCAGAAAAGAAGTTGAGGAGCTGCTGTCATGAAAAAACACGGAATGTTAAACAGCCACATTGCCAAAGTATTGGCCGATCTCGGGCATACAGACCTCATCGCAATCGGCGATGCGGGTCTCCCCGTCCCTGACGGTGTCCCTAAAATTGATTTGTCTTTAACGGCGGGCGTTCCCGCCTTTCGGGACGTGACCAGCCTGGTAGCCGGGGAGATGGCAGTCGAAAAGGTGATAGCCGCCTCTGACATCAAAGACGCAAACCCTGAGAATGCAAGTTTCATAGAAAGCCATTTCTCAGCGCAGGCGATCGAGTACATGTCCCACGAGGAATTCAAACGGCTCACACAGAAAGCAAAAGCCGTCATCCGAACGGGTGAAATGACACCATACGCCAACTGCATCCTGCAGGCGGGTGTGATTTTCTAGAAAGAAGGGATCCAGCATGCACATCAGCATGACAGACATTCATAAAGCATTCGGCAAAAACCAAGTGCTCTCCGGCGTCTCATTTGAGCTTCTGCCGGGAGAAATCCACGCTTTAATGGGAGAAAACGGAGCGGGCAAATCGACGTTAATGAATCTGCTCACCGGGCTCTACCGGCTCGACAAGGGAAACATTACGATAAACGGAACAAATATGAGCTTCTCCAATCCAAAGGAAGCCGAAAAGCACGGAATCGCCTTTATCCATCAGGAACTGAATATATGGCCGGACATGACGGTGCTTGAAAACCTTTTTATCGGCAAAGAGCTGACGACGGCGTTCGGCGTTTTGGAAACGAAGAAAATGAAAGCGCTAGCAAAATTACAGCTTGAAAAACTGGGAGTCTCTCTTCCTCTTGACCGGGAAGCCGGACAATGTTCCGTCGGCCAGCAGCAGATGATTGAGATTGCCAAAGCGCTGATGACAAACGCCGAAGTCATTATTATGGACGAACCGACCGCGGCGCTGACCGAACGGGAAATCAGCAAACTGTTTGACGTGATGACGGCGTTAAAGCGGAACGGCGTATCCATCGTCTATATTTCGCACCGAATGGAAGAGATATTTTCGATTTGCGACCGGATCACCATTATGCGGGACGGCCTCACTGTCGATACGGCGCATATTAAAGACACTAATTTTGATGAAGTGGTCAAAAAAATGGTCGGGCGGGAGCTGACCGATCGGTATCCGACTCGCACGCCGTCACTCGGCGATAAGGTGCTCGAAGTGAAAAACGCCTCAAAAAAAGGAAGCTTTTCACAAATCAGTTTTCATGTGAGCGCCGGAGAAATCCTCGGCGTTTCCGGCTTAATGGGTGCCGGACGGACAGAAATCATGAGGGCGCTGTTCGGAATTGACCGGCTCGATTCCGGAGAAATCTGGATTTCCGGCCGAAAAACCGGCATTCGGCGTCCGTACGATGCCATCCGCAAGGGACTCGGCCTGATTACGGAAAACCGCAAAGATGAAGGGCTGCTGCTGGATACGTCCATTCGTGAAAATATCTCATTGCCGAACCTGACCAGCTTCTCTCCGAAAGGCATCATTGACCGAAAACGCGAGGCGGAGTTCGTTGAGCTGCTCATCAAGCGTCTGACCATTAAGACCGCATCTCCGGAAACCGCCGCCCGGCATTTATCAGGAGGAAATCAGCAAAAGGTCGTCATCGCCAAATGGATCGGAATCGGCCCGAAAGTTCTCATCCTTGATGAACCGACAAGAGGCGTCGACGTAGGCGCGAAAAGGGAGATCTATTCATTAATGAATGAACTGACCGATCGCGGAGTCGCCATCATCATGGTGTCTTCCGAGCTGCCGGAAATTCTCGGCATGAGTGACAGAATCATCGTCGTCCACGAAGGGCGCATCAGCGGAGAAATCAATGCGGCCGGCGCAACACAAGAACACATCATGACACTTGCCACGGGAGGGCAGCAGTATGAAAACTGAACCAATGACATCAACTGAACAAAAGCGATTTTCCATTCATACCTTTACGCAAAAACTCGGTCCGTTTCTCGGCTTACTGATTCTTGTGCTGATCGTTTCCGTTTTAAACCCGAGTTTTCTTGAACCCCTCAATATTCTCAACCTTCTTCGGCAGGTTGCGATTAACGCTCTGATTGCTTTCGGAATGACGTTTGTCATTTTAACGGGAGGCATTGATCTCTCTGTCGGAGCCATCCTCGCCTTATCGAGCGCATTGGTCGCAGGTATGATGGTCTCAGGCATCGACCCGATCTTAGCCGTCATCATCGGCTGCGTGATCGGCGCCGTACTCGGCATGATAAACGGATTATTAATTACAAAAGGAAAAATGGCGCCGTTCATCGCCACTTTGGCGACAATGACCGTCTTTCGCGGACTGACCCTCGTCTATACGGACGGAAATCCAATTACGGGGCTCGGTTCAAATTACGCATTTCAATTGTTCGGGCGCGGTTATTTTCTCGGCATTCCCGTACCTGCCATTACGATGCTGATTGCATTTGCGGCCCTGTGGGTTCTTCTGCACAAAACACCGTTCGGCCGCCGGACATACGCCATCGGCGGCAATGAGAAAGCGGCGCTGATATCGGGAATCAAAGTGCCCCGCATCAAGATCATGATCTATTCTCTGACAGGTTTATTATCGGCGCTGGCGGGAGCGATTCTGACATCACGCTTAAATTCCGCACAGCCGACGGCCGGGGAATCATACGAGCTGGACGCCATCGCAGCGGTCGTTCTCGGCGGAACGAGCCTGTCCGGCGGTCGAGGGCGCATCATCGGTACGCTGATCGGGGTTTTGATTATCGGTACGCTGAACAACGGCTTGAACCTTCTCGGCGTATCATCTTTTTATCAGCTCGTCGTCAAAGGAATCGTCATTTTAATCGCGGTGCTGCTGGACCGCAAAAAATCGGCATAGTAGGAGGACCATTATGAAGAAAGCCATCATCACGATCGCGGCATTATCACTGTTTTTGCTGTCCGCCTGTTCACTTGAACCGCCACAATGGGCAAAACCGTCAAACACAAAACATAAAAAAGAATTCACTATCGGGCTCTCCGTCTCCACATTGAACAATCCGTTCTTCGTTTCATTAAAAGAAGGCGTTGTAAAGGAAGCCAAAAAACGGGGCATGAAGGTCATTATTGTCGATGCTCAAAATGATTCATCTAAACAGTCAAATGACGTAGAAGATTTGATCCAGCAGGGAGTCGATGCGCTGCTGATCAATCCGACCGATTCATCAGCGATTTCAACAGCCGTCGAATCGGCAAATTCCCTCGGCATTCCCGTCATTGCGCTTGATCGTTCAGCCGAAAACGGCAAAGTCGAAACGCTTGTCGCCTCTGACAATGTCAAAGGAGGAGAAATGGCGGCTGACTACCTCGCCGATCAGCTCGGAAAAGGCGCCAAAGTGGCTGAATTGCAAGGGGTGCCGGGCGCATCCGCGACACGGGAACGCGGAACGGGCTTTCATCATATTGCCGACAAAAAGCTGGATGTCGTAACAAAGCAAGCGGCGGATTTTGACCGTACAAAAGGATTGACCGTCATGGAAAACCTTCTGCAGGGACATCCGGATATCAAAGCCGTGTTCGCCCATAATGATGAAATGGCACTTGGGGCGCTCGAAGCGATTAACAGCTCAGGCAAACACATTTTGGTCGTCGGTTTCGACGGAAATAAAGATGCGATTTCTTCCATTAAAAACGGAAAGCTGACAGCCACGGTCGCCCAGCAGCCGGAGCTGATCGGAAAACTGGCGGCCGAAGCGGCGGAGCAGGTGCTCAAAGGAGAAAAAGTCAAAAAAACCATTTCCGCTCCATTGAAACTTCAAACACAAAAATAATCGGCCGATGTTTAGACTTCCGGTAAAACGTGAAAGGATGAAGTAAAAGGAGAGATACAGATGAAGAAAACAGCCAAAGCGGCATCCATTCTGACCCTTGCAGCGGGAATATCAGCGGCCTCAGCTGCCGGAATAACGCCTCTTCCCGAGACACACGCGCAAGAAGCGGTCAAAATTGACGATCTGTACAGCTACCCGCTTGACTCTTATCTCGTTTCCGCGGAAGCATTGAACGTCAGAACAAAAGCATCAGCAGCCAGTCCGAGAGCTGATACCCTTCATTTAGGCGACAGCTTAAAGATCGTTTCATTCCAGAACGCTGACTGGGCAAAAGTACATTATAAAAACGGAAAAACAGGATTTGTATCTACTCATTATATTGTTAAAGAAGCAACAACCGTAAAAACAACGGCAAAAACAAAAGTATATACAGACAAACAAGCGGTCAAAGCTTCCCTTGCTAAAAACACGAGCGTTTCTTTCCTCGGATGGAAAAAGACAGCCGGCGGCGGCATTGACTTCGGCTGGGCGCTTGTCGATTACGGGGGCGCAACGGGATATATCAGCACAAAAGATCTGCAAAAACTGACATAATATCAAAACGGATTTCGCAAATTCAGCGCGAAATCCGTTTTTTCTTTCTTGAGCAGTCAGAAACGTCTAAGGTTCGAAATATTTCTCAGGAAATATTGTCGGATGAAGATGAATGCATACGACTCTAAAATGGCTTCTTTATGTAATCCGCCAGGCGTTTGGCATTGTCACGGATAGCCGCAGCATCGGCGCTGCTAACCCCGTACATCGCGAAAGCAGGCAAATAGGTCATACCCGTAAAATTAGCCATTGCCTGAAACGGCCTTAAGAGCTCGCTCAGTGAAAAATGGTTAGACCCGCCTGCCTGATATGCATCCTCTCCGGCACCTACGGAAACAGCCAGCAGCAATTCTTTGCCGTGCAGCGCCTTTCCTTTGGAGCCGTAAGCCCAGCCATACGCCAGCACATGATCCATCCATGTTTTTAAAAGCGGAGGCGCACTGTACCAATACAGCGGGAATTGAAATACGATCCGGTCATACTGTTCACACAGCTGCCGTTCCTTTTCCGCATCTATTTTCCCGTCCGGATATTCTTTATAAAGCTCACGGACCGTGATTTCATCATGATTTTTTAATTCTTCTGTCCACGCCTTATTGACCGCTGAGTTGTTCATGTCAGGATGAACCGCTAATACCAATACTTTCACAGCTACCACACCTTTCCCTTTTGACTGTATTTTACCTAATCTTTGCCGGTTCAGCCAAATAAAAAGAAAGCCCCCGAGAAAAATGGGGCTTTCTTTTTTAATTTATTCCGGGCTTCCTTCGGTTGTTTCGATATCCTTCGCAAAATTCGGATTATCTAAATTTGCGTTGAAAAAGTCCGCCGTATTCGGAAGCATGAGGTTCATATTCATTTTTTGAGAAATGGTCACTTTACAATCTTTAATGACATAGTCAAATACGTGTCCGCCGGAATTGCGTCCTTCATCAATGAAGTGCAGGTGATATCCGGAAACAGCGATGCCGTTTGCGTACCCCGGCGTCCAGAAGCCGGCGATTGTACCCTGAATGTCGTCAAAGTTGAACACAGGCTGTGTTTTCACCGCTTCGATCATCGGAACGTACGGTTTCTCCTGGCGTTCTACCGTTCTTGTCTGCACCTTTTTAAATACGCCGTCTAAACGGATCGCATAAAATAAGTTTTTACTAGGCAGAAGGCTGGCGATTTCCTGCTCGAATTCTTCACGGGTCATTTCGCCGTCGATCGTATGCGTCATATCAGGCGTGAAAAATGTGAATGAGCAGAATGGTGACAGGTCTCCGCCTTTAACAGGCGTAGCCGTTCCGTCGCCGCGCAGACGGTAAAATTCTCCGTCAAATCCGATTAATTCGCCGTCCAGTTTATTGAACGTGCCGATTCCGAAATCACCGAACTTCGGAATGTCAGCCATATCAAAATCTCCGTCATATACTCCGTCCAGCAGAGATGTCATTGTTGAGACTTGATAGATCTGATCCTCAGGTGAGCCTTTTTCTCCGCGGCTCATCATATGGATGTCGCTTGCGTTTTTCATATTCCCTTCACTCCTTTTAAATTGGGCTGTTTTAGAAAACAGGTCATGGTGCGCAGAGTGCTAGAGAGCTTTTGCTTTCATTTTTTCTTTGAATTGCTTCGGAAGCATGTCGCTTGATAAATGGACATTGTCACTGTAATCGACAGGAATGTCAATGATGACAGGGCCTTCTGTGTTCAAGCCTTTTTGCAGCACGTCTGCCAGCTGTTCCGGTGACTCAACGCGCAAGCCGGTGGCGCCGAAGCTTTCTGCATATTTTACGATGTCAATGTTTCCGAAATCTACGCATGATGTACGGTTATATTTTTTCATTTGCTGGAATGCGACCATATCATATGTGCTGTCATTCCATACAAGGTGAACGATCGGCGCTTTTAAGCGGACTGCCGTTTCCAATTCCATTGCAGAGAACAGGAATCCTCCGTCCCCTGAAACGGATACGACTTTTTCACCCGGATTCACCAATGTGGCGGCAATCGCCCAAGGAAGCGCTACGCCCAATGTCTGCATGCCGTTGCTGATCAACAGTTTCAGAGGCTCATAAGCGCGGAAGTAGCGGGACATCCAGATCGCGTGAGAACCGATATCGCAAGTGACGGTTACGTCGTCATCAATTGCATTGCGCAGTTCTTGGACGATTTGCAGAGGATGCACTCTGTCGGATTTATGGTCGCTTGGCGCCTTCTCGCTGTCTGTGAGCATCTGTTTTAATTCGCTCAGCACTTCTTGTTCACGGCTGCCCATATCAAATGTCACAGCGTCGTGTTCAATTTGTTTAACCGTAGCGGCGATATCGCCTAATAATTCTAATTCCGGCTGATAGGCATGATCGATATCGGCCTGGATTTCGTCAAGATGGATAATAGCACGGTCACCGTTTACGTTCCAGAACTTCGGATCGTATTCAATCGGATCATAACCGATCGTTAATACGACATCCGCCTGTTCAAGCAGAAGATCGCCCGGCTGGTTGCGGAACAGTCCGATCCGGCCGAAATATTGGTCTTCCAGCTCTCTGGACAATGTGCCGGCCCCTTGGTACGTTTCTACGAAAGGCAGTTTTGTTTTGGCAAGCAGTTTGCGGATTTGTTTTACCGCCTCCGGTCTTCCGCCTTTCATGCCGACTAACAGAACGGGAAGTTTTGCCGTCTGGATTTTCGCGATAGCCGCGCTGACCGCTTCTTCCGGTGCAGGGCCTTGTTTCGGCGCCGGCACGCTGCGTACGTTTTTCACATTTGTGATTTCATTCACAACATCCTGCGGAAAGCTCACGAAAGCCGCGCCTGCCTGACCTGCTGACGCTGCCCTGAAGGCGTTTGTTACCGCTTCTGGTATATTCCCTGTTTCCTGTACTTCTACACTGTATTTTGTAATCGGCTGAAATAGCGCCGCATTGTCCAATGATTGGTGTGTCCGTTTTAACCGGTCTGCGCGAATTACGTTACCCGCCAGCGCCACTACCGGATCACCTTCTGTATTAGCCGTTAACAAGCCGGTCGCCAAGTTGGATGCCCCCGGGCCTGAAGTAACGAGACAAACGCCTGGTTTTCCAGTCAGTCTTCCGACAGCCGCAGCCATAAATGCAGCGTTCTGTTCGTGACGGCATAAAACCAGTTCAGGTCCTTTATCTTTTAACGCATCAAATACTGCATCAATTTTTGCACCCGGAATGCCAAAAACATGTGTGACACCTTGCTCCACTAAGCAATCAACAACAAGCTCCGCCCCCCGATTTTTTTCAGAGGTTTTTAGTTCATTTGTTGCTTTTGCCAACACCCTCACTCCTTATTATGCATATTAAATATAAAATTTTAAGTAATTTGTGATATTATTCACTATACACTCTTTGGAAATTGACCTCCAATATCAATTCGCCGTATGATTAATATGTTTCACGAATAATTAACAAAGAGAAAGGAATGGATAAGGATGGAGCTTCGCCATCTTCAATACTTTATTGCCGTTGCCGAAGAACTTCATTTCGGCAAAGCGGCGCTTCGGTTAAATATGACACAGCCGCCTCTCAGCCAGCAGATCAAACAGCTTGAGAAGGAAGTCGGCGTGACCTTATTAAAGCGCACGAAACGGGTTGTAGAGCTTTCAGCTGCCGGAGAAAGTTTTTTAAAACACAGCAGAAACGCGATCGAAGAAATAGACAAAGCGATTGAAATGGCGCAGAGAACGGCGCGGGGAGAGCTCGGCCGCCTTGTCGTCGGTTTTGTCGGCTCGGCCACATATGAATTTCTGCCGCCGATCATTCGGGAATTCCGCGAAAAATTCCCCTCCGTCAAGCTTGATCTGCGTGAAATTTCTTCTTTCAGACAGCAGGAAGAACTTCTGAAGGGGAACATTGATATCGGCATCCTTCATCCGCCTTTACAGCATTCCGCGTTACATATGGAAAAGGTGCAGAGCAGCCCGTGCATTCTGGCTTTGCCGAAGCAGCACCCGCTTACCGCTAAACAGACAATCGACATTCAGGATTTAAAAAATGAACCGATTATCACACTGTCGAAAGAAACATGGCCGACTTTATACCTGGAGTTTGTAAACTACTGCGAGCAGGCGGGCTTCAAACCGAAAATCGTTCAGGAAGCGACGGAGTATCAAATGGTGATCGGATTGGTTAGTGCCGGTATCGGTGTAACCTTTGTGCCTTCTTCTGCTAAAAAGCTGTTTAATCTCGAAGTCGCCTACCGCGGCATTAATCAGGCGCAGCTCACTGCCGAATGGGTCATTGCCTACCGCAAGGATAATCAAAATCCGATCCTGAAACATTTTCTGGATATTATGAATAAGCGCCAGGCTTTATTGCAGGCGGATAAGGAAAATGCATAAAAAAGAGGGCCGCCGAAAGCAGCCTCTTTTTTTGTGCTTTTATGGATTTTTACTAAATTGGTAGAAACGCTCAGTACACCTTACGACCTGTACCCGTATACATACAGTACAACTGATCAGGAGGGATAAAAATAACGGGGCGGCAATGACCCATCTAAAAGGAGGCACAACACATTACACATATTACCGTCATTTTGACCCTGATTTCTTTCTTTGTGACCATTATTTTTATATTTTGGAGACCCGGGGGATTAAATGAAGCCGTTCCGGCGTCGCTGGGCGCCATTCTCGTTTTGTTATGCGGAACCGTTTCCTTTCATGATTTGGGGGATATAGGGTCAAAAGTCACCGGAGCATCAATCACCATTATCTCCACAATGATTATGGCAATCGCGCTGGAAAGCTTCGGTTTTTTTAACTGGGCGGCGGCCAAACTGCTTCACCGCGCCAAGGGATCGGGCATCCGGCTTTTTTGGCTGACCAACCTGCTCTGTTTTTCAATGACGCTTTTTC
Source organism: Bacillus sp. JNUCC-22 (assembly GCF_018861275.1). Taxonomy (NCBI): domain Bacteria; kingdom Bacillati; phylum Bacillota; class Bacilli; order Caryophanales; family Bacillaceae; genus Bacillus; species Bacillus sp. JNUCC-22. Next base: position 3,443,518 of record NZ_CP076408.1, read on the forward strand.
TGAATAATGACGGCAGCGTCTTAATCACCACTCCTATTTTACTATTGGTCTTACAATATCTCGGACTTAAAAGACATCAGAAAACACCGTATTTAATAAGCGGCGTATTAATTGCGACGGCGGCAAGCACCCCGATCGGCGTCAGTAATATCGTCAATTTAATTTCTCTCAAAATGATAGGCATGGACCTTTATTTGTACACCAATATGATGTTTATCCCCGGCACGCTGGGACTGGTGTTTATGGCCTTTCTGCTGTTTGCCGTTTTTTACCGCCGTTTGCCGAAACAGCTCCCCGATATTCCGGTTCATTTTGACTCGCTGGAACACAAACGATATCATCCGCTTCAGCCTCCGCCAGACCCGACCCAAAACAGCCGTACGAACATCATGTTTTGTGTTTTGGCATTTGTATTGTTCGTCCGGATCAGTCTGTTTGCAGCTTCTTACAACGGCATATCCGTTTCGCTCGTGGCTGTCATCAGTTCAGTCATCCTGCTTGGCTGGAGATGGTTTTATTTAAAAATCGGACCGGCAGATTTATTAAGGAAAGCGCCTTGGCATATCTTTATTTTTGCCTTCACGATGTACATTATCATCTACGGACTGCATAATATCGGACTGACGGCGCTGCTTGTTCAGTCTATTGAGCCTTATGTCTCACAAAGCATTGCCCACGCTGCATCTATTATGGGCATTGCTACATCCGTCCTCTCTAATTTGTTCAATAACCATCCCGCCTTAATGATCAGCACTTTGACCTTAACTGAAATGTCCATCGACCCATTAACCGTAAAAATCATTTATCTGGCTAATATTATCGGCAGTGATATCGGATCATTGCTTCTGCCGATCGGGACATTAGCCACGCTGATCTGGATGCATATCATCAGACAGCACGGCGAAAAAGTTTCTTGGTCAGAATATATCAAAACGACCATTATCGTTGTCCCTCTCACTGTCGTGTTTACCATTACCGTTTTATATGTTTGGATCAGTTGGATTTACCTTTAGCTCCCATGAAAAAAAACTGCCTGCTGTATAAGAGAGGCAGTTTTATCATTTATGGCAGGTGCATGGTTTTTAAATGATTCAATTTCCAAAAAACAGTATCGCCGTCTGCATTGGTCAATTCAAGAATATTATCTGAGACATCCTGCAACAGCCCCACTTTATTCGGTATATCTCCTAAATCCAGAATAATCAGCTTCCCGATATATCTTTTTAATTGTTCCTCAAAATTCCGGACAAGGGGCACATTAGCGGGAACAACCGGCAGCTCTGAACTGTTTAATGTATACGGCGTCTGCTCATCGGAATAGGGTGTCAGCCATTTCAAATGATGCATCGAGATGAAAAGAGTCTTATAAACCGGAGAGAAGAAAACAAAATAATCATTTAAAACACTTGTCACATACCCATGAATGGAACGGTCTCCCGTAACAAATATTTCTGTGAATCTGCCTTTTATATGCTGGAGGGTATTCCGGTAAGAAAAGGAATGTTCCTGTTTTTCGGGATGCGGACTTTTTTTTCTTGCGTACGGTTCTTTATTCTCTTCGTCCGGGAGCGTCAATGTCATCCTCTGAAGATGCAGCAGCGGAATATAAAGAAACGTCCGGCCGTCATGAATCACAATGATATCCTGACCGATATCCAAAAGAGTTCCTGAAAATGTCGTATTCCCCGATATCTCAATATCGACTTGTTTATCCAGAAATCTGCTTAATCCAGCCATTTCATTCCCCCCTCTCCCGCGTTTACGGACAATCTTTCCAATCATTTACGGCCGCGTTTCCACCGATAATCTATTGTCCTTAATACAGTGGCGTAGCTATAAGAGTTCTCTTCCTCCCGTTTTGAAGATCGAACGGATCTTGATGATCTTTTCGACTTTTTGGAGGAAGTACGCTGCTCTTCGCGTGATTCTTCTTCATGCGGCTTTTCTTCTTCGGCGCTCTCTTTCTCACCTTTATTCTCGTCGTCTTTATTCTCCTCTTTTTTAGCTGCTCCTTTTGCCCCTTCGCTGATGCTCTTGATATGAAAAGGATAGATCCGCAGCACTTCTTTATCTTTCACAAGAGTGTAGTGGCCGTCGGAATTATCCACAAGTATACCTTCAACGGCTTCAGGACCTCCGCGGTTGATGGATACCCATTTGTGGATCAGGCGTTTAAATATGCCGTGAAAATCATCAGCCATTTCAAATTCCGGGCGCTCCTCCTCTTGGCCGTCCTCTTCTTGTTCCGCGCTGATGCTTTTGACATGGTCGGCGTTAAAATATACAATTCCGTCATCTTCCGTTTCCAGCACGAGAAAATCATCCCCTGTTTCGTGAAGCTTTCCTCTTTTCGATTCCGGACCTCCCTGATTCAATTGCACCGTGCGATTGGTCATCCGGCTGATCAGGTCTTGAAAATCATCAGCTTTTTCACATTCTGCCGCTTCGGCCGGCGATACGGTTTCACTCGTATTTTCCGTCACACTTTTCACGTGTTTCCATTGATAATAAACGATTTTATTATCAACCTGAAGAGCGATATAATCCGATTGAATGTCTGCTAATCTCCCTGTCTTGGACTCCGGGCCTCCCCGGTAGACAGTAATCACTTTTCCTTCCATTGCATGCAAAAAGTTGTCATCAGACCGCTGCCGCTTCGTATTGCGTTTCATCTATTGTCCTCCTAGTCATTTTTCTCATAATGTAAAAAGCATAATGCATATATACGTATCACGATTATTTTCGGGAACTGATTCACCAGCCTATTTGTAAAAAATCTTTCTTCATTTCCAAATCAGATATTCCACCGCTCTAACTCACTGCTGATGAAGGCTGACCGCTCCTTAATGTATTCGCAAATCACTTCAGGCTCCCGGTCAAAGCAATCAATCTCTTCTTTCTTATATGGATCCTTCGCGACATGCGGCCTGATCTGCTCATACAGTGACATGACCTTCGGCTTCATATGTTCAATGGTAAACCGGGTCTGAAGCGTCTCTTCCAAAAGCCGTTTGTACGCTTTGCGGAAATACGGTTCATCCAGAAGCCTTGCAGTCAAGGTATTAAACCCTTGTATTCTGACATAATCGGCCTCCATCCGATCACCATGAATGTCTCTTCCCCACGTCGCATCGTAATCCCACGGAATGACTTCAAAAAGTCCCGTTTCATGATTCCGGTACAAAGCGTAATTATGAACAAATCCATCGTAGTTTGAGGTAAACACGATGCCCGCAAGCCACCGCAAATACTTATCGACGTCCAAGTGTTTGACGATCTCCCCCTTGAACTCTGACTTCGGCACGGTATTAATTTTATAGATCATATCCTGCAAGTATAAATCGTCTTCTTTCGTTCCCGTTTTCTTTTCATAACCAAGTTCGAGCGATGTTTTCGTATCCCGCTCCAGATCACTGACGAGGGAGAAATTGGCGTCGTCATCAACCGCGTAAAAAACAGCGCCGTCCGCCAAATTCCGTTTCGCCAGAAAATATTCATCCACTGACTCCAGCTCAAGATACACCCCCTCATGTCTGCCATTGATTTGCAGGGTTACGAAATTCGCCTTTGGTGACAGCGTCCCAAGCTCCGCGAAGAAATCGAGAGACAGCTTATTCCGCATCATCGACGGATCTTTGTATTCAGCGTTTAAATGTATCTCTTTCGCCCTGCGAAATGTTTTCGGCGAATAAAAAGCGATATGATACGATTTTTTCTTGAAATCTCTTATATGAGAGCCGCGGTACGCCAGATCAATGTCAAGCCGTTTTTGATTCACTCTCAGCACCGCGGGCACCGGATCATCATCCCAAATGTCTTTTTTCAGCTCCATTAAGTCTTTCGGGTGAATAAACAGCTGGTATAGAGGCAATGTTGATTGGTCTTTCATCAGTAAACCTCCCTGTATTAATTTAGGCTGTGCTTTTTATATAAAACTCAGCGAATCACACATACACTTTTTTCATTCATGCGTACTATGTGGTAGTAAGGATCGCATCCTTAAAACATATATCATGAGGAGGTTTCAAAATGGGCCACTATTCCCATTCTGATATCGAAGAAGCAGTAAAGTCCGCAAGCACCGAGGGATTGGAAGATTATTTGTACCAAGAACCAAAAAGCAGTAAGAAGAGAAAATCTCGCAGCCGTAAAAAATCCCGTTCTCACAAAAAATCTCGCAGCCATAAAAAATCGTGCCGCTCTCACAAAAAATCTCGCAGCCATAAAAAATCGTGCCGCTCTCACAAAAAATCTCGCAGCCATAAAAAATCCCGTTCTCACAAAAAATCTCGCAGCCATAAAAAATCCCGTTCTCACAAAAAATCTCGCAGTCATAAAAAATCCCGTTCTCACAAAAAATCTCGCAGTCATAAAAAATCCCGTTCTCACAAAAAATCTCGCAGTCATAAAAAATCCCGTTCTCACAAAAAATCTCGCAGCCATAAAAAATCATGCCGGTCTCACAAAAAATCTCGCAGCCACAAGAAATCATGCCGCCGCAAGAAAAAACGCACGCAGAAAAAACCTTATCGTCCTCAGAAAAAAGACCCTTGCAAAAAAGACGATTACTGCAGCAAAACAGAGTACTGGAAAGACGGGAACATCTGGGTTGTAAAGAAAAACTACAAGTAACACCATTCGTAAATAGGCTGCCGGCTAAACGGAAGCCTTTTTCCTCAATCAGATATATGCCACGTGATAAGATATGCAGCCGGTTTTCTTTTGTTGTGTTTCCGAATTTTCTTTCTGTATAATCAGGTCATACGATAAAGAAAGGCGGCCGAAATCATGCATATCTTACGAGCAGACGAACTGAACGCAAAAGACACTTACAAATTGCTTTCGGGCACAGTTGTTCCCCGGCCGATCGCATTTGTCACTACGCGGTCATCCATCAACGGCGCCGTAAACGCGGCGCCCTTCAGTTTCTATAACGTTGTCTCCGCAGAACCGCCGCTTCTGGCCATCTCAGTCAGCCGCGCGGACGGTCGGCAGAAAGACACCGCGAGAAACGCAATCGCTCATCGGGAATTCGTGGTGCACGTCAGTGATGAGTCCATTATTGAAGACATTAACAAAACGGCGGCAAGGCTTGATCCTGATGTCAGTGAACTTGGCATGACAGACTTTTCTGTGACAGACAGCGCTTGCATCAGCGTTCCCGGTATAAAAGAAGCAAAAGTGAGGTTTGAATGTATACTCGAACGCCATCTTCCGTTCCAAAATGACAGCGGAGAAACGACGACAGACCTCATCATCGGCAGAGTCGTTTGTTTTCATTTGAATGACCAAGTATATGACGCCGATAAAGGCTACATACGGACAGATGAGCTGAAGCCTGCGGCAAGGCTCGCGGGGAACGAATACGCCAGACTCGGGAAGACATATACACTTGTACGCCCGACCTGAAGCAGGAACCATTATAATAGAAGAAACTAGTCAAAAAGACCCCTTTCGTAAGGGGTCTTTTTTGAGTCTTTTACCATGTAACTCAGCCTAATGTCTTATAGAATGCCGAAACTTACAAGGCCCTCACCCGTATGAAACGAGTGACACATTTTTAGGAGGCAGAGAGTGGACAGCGACTTTTTTTCTCATCGGTTAACCAGAGTTTCCGTAGCTATCCAGGTGAAATATAAAAGAGATCTGAAGGCGTTTCTATTTTGCATTAAAACCTTCAAGATTTTCCAACTATACTATTAATTCCTTCAAAGATAATATCTCTCATAACTTCATTATTACTTTTATAATTTCTTTCATTTTTTATTGTATTAAAAACTTGCTTGATAACCCCATCAATCATTATTGTTAACCCTTCAACGTCTTCTTCATCGCCTTCTTTTTTAAACATTTCATTCAATATAATTAACTTCTGTTCTTGCGACATTACATTCTCTCCTTTACATTTTTGAATCATTTTATTTCACTTTTCACAAAACTCAAACTTTAATTTTTTTCTCTATAAATCAACAGTTTTGAATTAGTTTTACCATTAATCCTGTAAAAGCTTGATCATTTGTAATGTTTCTTGCTTTCACAAGGTAAAAACTAAAAAAGCAGGTATAGTATAACTACCTGCTTTTTTAGTTAAATTTTATTACTAAAGTTAATTTCTTTTACAAGGATAGCTTCGTTTCCGTACTCTTCAATGTCGGCCTTTAGCCAACCGCTTTCCTCTTCTCTATATTTATGAAATCTAAGTGTCGCAAAACCTTCATCAATACTTATAATCACAACAAATTTATGCTCAGGAAATTTTTCTTTTAAATGTTGTTCCCAACCGTCTACTACCTGAAACGCATAAAGTGAAATCTCTTCATCAGACAAATCACTGTTGTCTAAATAATCGTTTATGCGGAGCTCATTACACGATGCTTCATACCCCGTTTTATCCCCGTACATTTTCAAAATTCTATTCCAATTTATCGTTGTATTATCAGTTAACTCATACTCTAGATCTAGAATATAGCAATCGTCTACTTTAACTATATTAGGTGAAATAATATCCTTTAATTTAGATAGGTCAACTTTATTTGCATTACTCCGATCTTCAAGTCGTTCTTTTAGTCTTTTCATATTTTTATTTGTATATTCCATATATAATCTTCACTCCTATACTAAAATACAGGATCCTCACCTAAAAATTTCAATCCCTTATTTATAGCTTTCTGAACACTCTTGTCTTTAAGTACTTTTTGAATTTTGCTAGGTGCATCTTCACCTGTTTTTTGGTCATAAAACTTTTTTGTTTCTACATCGAAATACCATTTTTTATTATTTGGCTCGTGATAGTGAATTTGACCTTCTCTTTGCCCTGGATTTGGGTTTTCAATGTCTATTCTTTCTGTCTTCCCATTTTGCCATGTTGTCTTACTTGCAATTTGAGTTCCATTTTGACCGAAAAGTTTCTTACTATTCCCGCCACCACCACCAGCCATCTTCACAATCCCAAGATCTTTCACAGCAGTCGTTTTCACATCAGCATGAATGATTGGGAAAGTTGCGCCATCTGGTGTGACAGTCTTGTGGACACGAATTTTTACATTCGTCGGTACTTTGAATTCTTTTACTTGGTCTAGAATCTTTTTTCCTTTTTCAACTTTTGATGCTTGTGGCGATTTTGCAAGCGGTATGCCTTTGTTTACATGCTTCGCCAATGCACCGGCTCCAACCAAACTCAGCGCAGCTTCCAGTGCCCCTTGCTTCCGCTTCTCCTCGGACACTTTGTTTCCGAACATATCCCGGCCTGTGACGGCTTCGGAGAATCCGTTTGAGGCGACAAGGCCGTATGCGCCCATTTCTGTCATTTTGAGAATGTCTAAGGATTTTCCGGTTTTATAGGCATCTAAAGCATGTTCTGCGGCAATGACGGTTTTTCCGGTTTTGTAAATGGCTTTTCCGCCTTTGAAAGCGCGGCCCGCCCAGCCGACGACCGGTATGAATCCGGCGGCGGCCATCGCTCCTGCTGTGACGCGTTCTGCGGTGGAGAGTTTTTCTCCGGTCACCGGATCAACGCCTTCGGCTGCTCTTTTATAATCATAATAGCCGGTGACTTCGCCGGTAAAGTTGCAGATGCCGTCCCATGTTTTTTCGTACCATGGTTTATTGGCTTCTTCTTCAGCCTTTTCCTGAAGCCGTCTTGCTTCAGCCTGCTGGGCTTTTGCGTCAATATAGTCCGTTCCCTGTTTTTCTGTCGCCGTGACGCTTTTGTAGATTTCATTGCTGTGGAAGGCTTTTTTGTCATAGTACATAGGGGATGCGCTTTTCCCGTTGCTGGTGGCCTGCATGAGAACAGAATATTTGCTGAGCACTGCGTTGTCCAGAGATTCTAAGTTTTGATATTCAGCAGTCAGGGATTCATCAAGCGTATCGACTGCCGTGATTGTATCACGTCTGGTTTTCTGGGCATCGCCCATTTTATCAGCGTAATCATCCAGCGTATATGTGTCGAGATGAATAATATCGCTGATGCCTGACAAAATTGAATCGATTTCTGCTTTATGAGCGGAGACAATCTCTGAAGCTTTCAAATCCGCGTTGGGCAGCTCATGCTCCAAAAATGAAGTCTCCACATATGTATCGCTGAGTTCTTGATCTTTAATGTCACCTGAAATGCCATTTAAAAACGCAATTTGAGCAGAGACTAGCGTCAGCCAGCTGTCGGCGATTTCCGCTTGTCCCTGAAAAAAATCTTTTATATTGTCTGCGCCTTTCCCTTTCAAAGCATCACCCAGATCGGCCACGCCTTGAAAGGCTTGTTTGAGCGCACGCAGCTGCTCTTCAAGGGCTTCGTATTGTTTCTTTCTCTTATCTGCTTCGTCCGTTAACGATTGTGATTCAAACACTTTGCTCATCGGCAAGTCCTTTCTTTCGTTATTTTACGGCGATCGCCTCGTCCTGTTCTTTCAAAGAATCTACGTTGTCTTTAACGTCCGCGATATTCTTATGAACGGCCTGCTTGTATTCGCTGATCATCGATACAAGCTTTGCCTCGCGGGATTGGTACTTGGAGGTATAGTCGAGCTTGTTTTTTCCGTTTGAACCGGCGTTCCCGATCGAAACAGCCTCCAAAGCGCTGCTGACGGATTCAAGCTGCTTCATGACGGTTCCGTATTTGAGTTTTATTTCTGCCATTAAAACCAACTCCAGCTTCTTTTGATTGATTGTATTTTTTCTCCGACCGTGTCAAGGGCTTCTTCTCCCAGCGTCAGCAGGTGCTCTGCCTCTCTCGCAATGCTTCTGGCGGCAAGGAGCCCTCCTTTTTCAATTTCAAGCTGTGTCATCTTTAAGCCGATTCGGTAAATATAACCGTCGTATTTGTCTGTGACGATTCTGTATGCTTCTGTATGGGCCTGATCGCGCCGGTCATCAAATTCTTCAGCAAAAGTGCCGGTCCAATGATGGTCCAGGTGCGGCCTGAGGATGTCCCTGATTTCAGATACGCCCTCTTCCTGCAGAGATTCTATCTCTCTTTTCGCTTCTTTTAATTTATCAATTTGGTGTTCAACCTCGCCCAGTTTATGGCTGATCGTGCTGTTAATATAGCTTAATGTGCTTGAATGGCTCATCTGTTTTCACCTCGTCTTACGCAAAAAGTCGTACAAAAAGCACAGACTTTTCCATACTATATTTCCATATATTATATTTTAAAATAGACAGAAAGCAGCTTAAATAGGTTAAATGGCTTATTTTCAACAGCCGAGATGCTCATCATTAACGCCAAAAGACTCACATAAACGGCATATCCATTCATCGATCTCCTCTATGTATCCATGATAAATTCCCTAAAAAAAAGGAGACAGTGATTAACCGTCTCCTTTGCCTTGTATCATGATCATCATACTGTCGTTAACTGCAGTCCCAGTTGTACAAAACGTTTGAGAAATCTTTTTTCTTCAAATCTTCCGGTCTGATAAAGAAATTGGCGATTCCCACATCTCCCCACATCGAATCAATGTCATCATCTGAATCAATTTGCAAAAGCAGAATCGTATGGTTTTGATGAGAATAAGACCGCGGATCTTCCTGGGTGAAGGACGCATAGCCGCCGATTTTATGGCCGAATGCGTTCGCCGTATATTCGTCATACACCTCATCGTCAAACTGCTCGAAATAGTCAAAGGCATCCATCCCGGCATACTGCCTGAATTGAAAATCAGACGGGAGCACCCATTCAGCAGACAGCTCAGGGGTGATCAGCGCTTCGGATTGAATCGGAAAATCGTACTCCTCTTCAACCTGAACGAAAGAAAAATCATCCATGAGCTCCGCTTCTTCTGCTGTCACATGTTCAAAATATTTGACGCAGAAACCCGTTTGCGCGCACCCGTCGTCAAAATTCAGACCGTATACGTCATCACTGACCGATATGTAAAACTGAAGAATGCCGGTGTCCGGAAAATCAGGGAGTCCGGGCATATCCGCAAAATTGATTTGAGCGAGAAGCTTCATCGGCCTGCCGCTTTCATCTTTAGGATATGGTTCATGTTTCGGAAAATAGGGGTCTCCTGCAATTTTACTGTCATACCGCCCCGTTTCAGCTTTTTTGACGTGCAGTTTGATAAAAGGCCGTGCTGACGTTTCCAGCAGACCGCGGGATGATTCCATTTGCTTCGGCAATTTCCATGTTTTTTCCACGATAAATATCTCCTTCGTCTCTAAAGATTGTATGATAAAAGGCCGGCGCGGTCCGCCGGCCTTTCAAGTGACAGAATCAGTCTGAGGCACGACGGCTCTTCTTCCGATTGAGATATATTCCACGCCCGCCTGTTCCGCTTCCTCAAGCGAGTGGCAGTTTCTCCCGTCGAAAATAACCGGGGTTTCCATCAGCTCTTTGTACGCTTCAAGCGGGAAGTGTTTAATTTGTTCCCAATCTGTCAGAATCAGGACGGCATCCGCTCCCCTGACGGCTTCTTCTATGGACTCCCGATAGGAAACTTCAGCCGGAAGCAGCCCGGAAGCCCGGAATGAAGCGATCGGATCGTACGCTGTCATCCGGGCGTCAAGAGCCGCCAGACGATCCGCAATGACAATGGACGGCGCATCCCGCATATCATCTGTATTCGGCTTAAAAGACAGCCCTAATAACGCGATGGTCTTCCCCGTCACACCGCCGAGCCTGTTCAGCACTTTATCAACCAGCATGGACTGCTGGTTATTGTTGACTTTAATGACGGACTTCAGCAATTCAAAATCATGCTCCACATGTCCCGCGATCTGCACGAGGGCGTTTGTATCCTTCGGAAAACAGGAACCGCCGTAACCGATGCCGGCTCTTAAGAATTGATTGCCGATCCGTTTATCCAATCCCATTCCGTGTGCGACTGATTCCACATCCGCACCGACTTTTTCACATATATGAGAAATTTCATTAATAAAACTGATTTTCGCCGCTAAAAATGCGTTTGACGCATATTTGATCATCTCAGCGCTTCTGATGTCCGTATGATATACCGGAATCGCAAGCGGCGCGAAAACCCGGTCAAGCGTTTCCCGCGTCTGCCGGTCTTCAGCCCCGATCACGATGCGGTCTCCGTGAAAGGTATCGTGAATTGCCGAACCTTCACGGAGAAATTCCGGGTTCGAGGCGATTGAAATGTTCACGTCCGCTTTCAGCCGTGAATGAATAACTTCGCTGATCCTGTCATTCGTTCCCACGGGAACCGTGCTTTTTGTCACGACGATCGCATCTTTACAAATATGTTCGGCAATCCGTTCGGCGACATTTTCAATATAAGTAAGGTTTGCGTGCCCGTCTTCTTTTTGCGGTGTTCCGACCGCTATAAAAATAACGTCCGCTTCCGCAAGCCCTTTTTCGTAGCTCGTTTCAAATGCCAGCCGATGCCGGCCGATATTTCGTTTCATCATATCTTCAAGGCCCGGTTCAAAGATAGGGGACAATCCCTTTCTCATCTGCTCAACCTTACGTTCATCAATATCTATGCATGTTACGTCATGGCCGATTTCTGAAAGAGACACTCCTGTCACAAGACCGACGTAGCCTGTTCCGATCACTGTTATTTTCATCGTGTTCCCCCAACCGTTTAGAAATTGCTGCTGGGCAGCTTACCGTTATTATCATATGATCCCGGCACCGGCTGAATGCCGGAAGCCTGAGGTCATGATAGGAAAAAACGGCGCCGGCCGCTGATAATAGCATAAGCATAAAAGAATCATCTTGCAAAACAGCCGCTTACGCTTCATTTAAACGGGATGGAGACGACGATTAAAAAAGACCCCAGCGCTTACGGCGGGCCACAGGCAGCGGAGGTTCCTTATAAACGGCTTTGTTTTCAGCGAGAAGCGCCGCATTTTCCGCGAGCATGTAAATCAGCTCAGCCCCTGCTTCTTTTTTCAGAACGCCGAGCGCCTCCTGATAATAAAAATTTCTCGGTCCGAGATTATGGGCGTCAGATGCGAGAAAGTGGATCAAATTCGCTTCCATCAGCTGCAGCGAAAAGGATTTCGCTTTCCGCCCGAATGCTCCGGCAATGCAGCCGGCCGTCACTTGGGCGGCCGCGCCTTTCTTCACAAGACTGTATAGGACGGAAGGGTTTTCGCGAATTTCTCTGTTCCGCTCCGGATGGGCGATGACGGGGACATATCCGTTCAGCTGCAGTTCATAAAACAGCCTTTCAGCGTAGGCCGGGACATGATCCGCCGGAAATTCCGCCAGCACATACTTTGTATTATGGAGCGGAACAAGCGAGCCGCTTTGAAGACCTGTCAGCAGATCTCCGTCTGTTCTGATTTCCTGGCCGGGCAGAACAGTCAGCGGAATGCCTTCCTTGTTCAAACGTTTGTTTAACAGGCTAACCGCTTCGTTGATCGTATGCCGGTCCGTGTCATAGCGGTATTTCACATGATGCGGCGTCGCGATGATCGTATCAATCCCCTGTCTGACCGCTTCTCTCGCCATCTTCAGGCTTTCTGTATCATCCGCCGCGCCGTCGTCTATGGAAGGAAGGATGTGACAATGGATATCTATCATATTTCAATCCCTCCTTAAAAAGAATGGACCGCGCCCATTATGACATTATTGTCCGTAATAGGCGTAGTCCGAGTGTTTCGTTTGTTTCTTCCCGTTCATCACGGCCCCAAGGAGCTTGCACGGGCAGTAATCGAGCGCTTCTTTCGCCTTGGCCGCTTTTTCCTTGTCCGTTTTCCCGCTTGAGATCACCATAATGGCCCCGTCAGTGTAGCTGCCTAATATTTTCGTATCTGCTACGGCCAAAACGGGAGGTGTATCCAAAATCACCTTATCATAAACTGCGGCGGCTTCTGACAGAAGATCTTTCATAGCACCCGTCGATAAAAGCTCCGCCGGATTGGGCGGGATCGGCCCGCTCGTTAAAATATCCAGGTTTGCTTCATCAGCCGGCAGGACGGCTTTCTGAAACGGCATCTGTTTTAACAGCAGCGACGTTAATCCGGTTCCGTTGTCCAATTTGAAAGTGAAATGAACCGTCGGTTTGCGCAGATCCGCATCAATTAAAAGCACTTTTTTCCCCTGCTGTGCAAATACGACGGCAAGGTTGGCCGCGGTTGTCGATTTTCCTTCTTCCGGACCGGCGGATGTGATCAAAAGAGACTTCACCTCCGTATCAACGGAAGAAAATTCAATGTTTGTGCGGATCGTGCGATATTGTTCTGAGTTGATGGATTTCGGCTCAGACATCGCAATCACGCTTCGTTTTCCGGGTTTGTCTTTTTTACGCGTCAACATGTCCGCCCCCCGCTTGTTTGGTTTCCGCCATCCTCAAGTTTTTGGCAACGCTGTCTTTAGTACTGATTGAAGTAACCGTTCCCAGGATCGGGATGCCGAGCAGCGATTCCAGCTGTTCTTCCGATTTGATCGTATTATCCAGATGTTCCAGCAAAAAGGCGAGACCGATTCCGCCCAAAAGTCCGGCGGCAAACGCAATCGCGATGTTCAGCTTACGGTTAGGCTCTGCCGGTGACTGGCTGTCCGCCGCTTCGGCCTTTGAAAGGATGCTGACATTATCCACGTTCATAATGGCAGTGATCTTGTCCTGAAAAACGGCTGCAACCGCATTTGCCATAACGGCCGCCCGCTTAGCATCCGTATCCCTCACGGCAATCGTCACGACTTGTGAATCCTGCTCGCTGGATACCGTAATTTTCGATTCCAGCTCTTTCGAAGTCATGGACAGATGCAGCTGTTTAATCACTTCGTCAAGGATGACCGGGCTTTTGATGATGACATTATACGTGTTGATTAATTGGAGGTTGGTTTGAACGTCATTGAATTGGACTTCTTTTTGATTGTTTTTGGATTGGCTGACCAAAATTTGAGTTGAGTTTTCATAGACCGGCGTAAGAGCGAAGAAACTGATGAGTCCGCCTGCGGCAGATGCCGCCGCGGTAATAATAAGTATAAACAGCAGACGCTTTCTCAGTATTGCGAATATTTCCTTTATGCTTGTAGATTCTCCCATATAACCTCCATATCACTTTCCGCGTATTCCCATTCCCTCCAATGATCTTTTCCAATTACGATTATACAGTTTTAAACTGTCATTTCTAACCTTTTCAAATGACAAAATTCGACAAAAATAGACAATCACTTCAATCTGTTTTATTTTTGTAAGCGCTTTAAATACTGGTGTCACAGGAAGATTAAAAAATCCCGCGGCCAAGAGCCTGCGGGATTTTATGTTGCATATCCATTTTTAATATAAGAAATCAAATTCTCAAGCATTTCTTTTGTGGTCATCTCAGAGGACTGCTCACCAATGTCGTGCGCATGCATTAAAATCTTCAGAAACTCCTCTTGATCTAACTTCGTTTTCTTCATCATTCGTTTCCTTTCGGCTTCCATTAAATTGAAAACAAGATTATTATATGCTGTCGGGTGCTGTTTTGCAATCTCTAATACATCATTCGACACATTCGGGTTTTTATGTCCTTTTTTAGGAAAAACTTTTTCCGGGCCATGTGTTGCGATATAATAGAGGAATTGGAATCTTTTTATTTTGTGACTCGTTAGGAGCGATAATCATGCTTCAGGATATGATTGCTAAAGAAGATGTGCTCGCAGCGGCTGAACAGCTTAAAGAACTTCTTCCTTACAATGAAGACAATGTTCAGCTGATGAAGAAAGCACTCATTTTATATCGGCAGGATTCCGTCTATCGTATACAGGTTCAAACCCCGACAGAGATTTCCGCATATGTGCAGGATGTTGTGCCTGTAAGGGTCACGCTGAACTTATTTTTCATGGTGAAAAGCGGCTGCGCATGCCCGTCTGAGGCGATCTGCCGCCACGTGCTGGCCGTTTTTCTTTATGTATATGCCCAATTCGAGCGGGTCGGTACCTTTACCGAACATTGGCTGGAAAGAGAAAAGCTTGAGGAAAGCAGGGAGCTTGTCCGCCGGCAGTTTCAGGAAAAAGTGCTGCCGAATGAAGAGTCGCTGTCAAGCTGGCTCGCTTTTTTTGATTCGGAATTCTCGCTGTGGGAGGCGCGGACGCCGGCCGGAAGCCAGACGATGCAGGGCCTTTATTACGGCTATCTGTCAGCGCTCAAAAAACACGCTCCGAAAAAACCCGAGCTTAAAAGCTTATATCAGATTCATTCGGCGCTTGCCGTCTGGCTTCACATGTTCACTTTGATTGAGTCAGGCAGATTGGATGCCGAAAAAGATTATTACAGCATCAATCCATACGTGGAACAGCTGATGGATACGATTTATTCCTCCATTGACAGACTGAAAACGTACGCTTTGTCTTTTTCACTCGATCCCTTTTTAGACCGGACGCCCCCGGTGCTCCGCAGACTGCTTGTGAAAGAAGAGCTTTTTCAATACGAACGCCTCCGGGTATTCGGTGAAATGTGGAGCGCGCTTTTGAACCGGCCGAAATGGGTCGCGCGTGAACAGGAGATTCTCGAACAGGAAAGCGGGCGCCGTTTTTCGCCGGAAGTGCGGTTCGGACGGCTTCATCTGGCCTTTTTGCAAAAAGATGATGAATCTGTCTTTGAAGATATGTCCCGCTTCCCTCCTGAAGCGCTGCCGTATACCTTTCAATGGCTCGGTGAACTCACCGCGAAAAAAGACTGGAAACGGCTGAAAGCATGGTATGGCCGGATCGAACCGCTTGCCGTGAACTATACGAAGCTTGATAAGCCGTTTAAAGAAATGCGCGACATCATCGGAGAGCTGTTTGCGCTATTAGCGGATTATGCGCGGCACTCACGGGATGATCAGCTGTTTGAACGGTTTGCTTCCGGCTGCCTTCCCTATACCTTTACCGAATACAGCCAGTACCTGTACGAAAAACGACGGTACGCGGAGTGGGTGGAGATTCACAGCCTCGTCGGTTTTTCCGTCTGGGAAATCGAAAAGGACATCCTGAAGGAAATTGCCGCCAGTGATCCGGAAGCGCTCATCCCCTCCTATCACCGGGCGGCGGCCTTTTTTATCGACCAAAAAAACCGCAGCGCCTATAAAGAGGCTGCGCGCCATCTGAAAAAACTGCGGACGCTTTATAAAAAGGCAAAAAAACAGCAGGTATGGGAGCGGTATATCAGCCGGCTGAGCGCAAGCTACAAGAGGCTGCGCGCCCTTCAAGAAGAATTGCAGAAAGGAAAGTTGATTGATGGCGAGTCTTAAGGAAATTTTCATTCATGTAGAACAAATGGAAGATTGGACATTTACGCTGTCAAGCCATGATGAGAAGGAGCAGCCGCTTACTCTCAGTCAGATGAAGACTCATTTGTTCCAATGGCATGAGTCCACCTTTTACGGAACGTTTCTTGAAGACGTCAGCTTCATCGGCACTCCGGCCGTTCTGCTCAGCCCGTGGATGACCGTCGAGCTGCTCGGAAAAAACTCGTTCAATTCATTCAGCACCGTGCAGCTGACAAAGGAAACGGAACCGTTAATCGAAGCGGCTTCGACGATATACGAATTTATTGCCGACGGCGATTTTCTTCCGGATTATGAGGCTTGGCAAAATGGCGTCCTGCGCTTCAAAGACCGCGAGCTTTTGCTGGAAGGCTTTACGGCAGACTGGTTCTCAGCCGCGGTCCAGGACTACATTCAGTACAATGATGACCTGCTGGAAAAATGGCGGCAGATCGAAACCCGCTCGCCGGCCGTTCATACGTTTAAAGGCTCCTTTTTGGATGAAGATGATTTTCTCGAGGGCATCGGCTGGCATGACGATCTGACGCCGTTTACCGTCGGGCTCCGATTAAACGAGCCTGATTTCGACGGTGACGACTGGAAAATCGAAATGTTTTTACGTGAGAAAAAAACCGGCTCCATCACCTTTTTTGACGGACTGAAGGGACTGAAAAAAGCGTGGCAGGCATACAGCGGAAAAATCGCGCGCGAACAGGACCGCTTCCGCAGAACGGTTCCCTGGCTTTCGTTTGATTCAGGAACGACGCTGATATCTGAAGAAGAGGCTTGGATCTTCTTATCGGAAGCGAGTGAGACGATTGTCGATATGGGTGTGGAGATTCTTCTCCCATCATGGTGGCAGATTGTCCGGGACAGCAATATGATGCTCAAGGCGAAAGTGTCATCCTCGCCGCGGGGCGAGTCCTTCGTCGGCATGAACGCTCTGCTTGATTTCAACTGGAGATTCGCCACAAACGGTATTGAGCTGACAGAGGATGAATTCAATGAGCTTGTCGCAAACAACAGACGTCTCGTCAACATCCGCGGCCAATGGGTGAAAATTGATCCACAATTTATTAAACAGATGAAAAAACTGATGGAAAAAGCGGAATCTGAGGGCCTCCACATGTCCGACGTGCTGGCGCGCGAACTGATGGATCACGGGGAAAACGGAGCCGAGGACACAGACATCATTGACTCATCGGCATTTGCCGGGATCAAGATCGAATTATCAAAGCAGCTCAGAAGCCTGATCCGCAAACTGACGGAAGCCCGGGATCTGCCGGAACATGAAGTCAGCGCCGCGTTTCAGGGCCAGCTCCGCCCTTATCAGATGTACGGCATGAACTGGCTTCTGTTTTTACGGGAAAACGGCTTCGGCGCCTGTCTCGCAGATGACATGGGACTTGGAAAGACGATTCAGATGATCGCTTATTTTCTCCATGTGAAGGAAAGCGGCCGGCAAAAAGCGCCTGCCTTAATCATTGCGCCGACATCGGTGCTCGGCAACTGGCAGCGTGAGCTCCAGACCTTCGCGCCGCAGCTGAAGGCCGTGCTTCATTACGGTCCCCGCCGGCCGAAGGGGGAAGCATTTGTCCCGGCCTATCAGGACGCGGACGTCGTTCTTACTTCTTACGGCCTGTCGCACGCCGATCAGGAAGAGCTTTCTTCCGTGACATGGAGCACCATCTGCCTTGATGAAGCGCAAAATATTAAAAACGCGCATACGAAGCAGTCCCGCGCGATCAGAAAGCTGAAAGGCGTCCATCATATCGCGCTGAGCGGAACACCGATGGAAAACCGCCTGACAGAGCTTTGGTCGATCTTTGATTTTATGAACAAAGGCTATCTCGGCAGTCTGACCGGCTTTCATAAACGCTATGTGCTGCCGATTGAAAAAGACCGTGACGAAAAAAGAATCAACCAGCTTCAGCAGTTAATCCGGCCGTTTTTACTGCGCCGGACAAAACGGGATGAAGAAGTGGCGCTTAATCTTCCTGACAAGCTGGAACAAAAAGAGTTTATCCCGCTCTCAGCCGAACAGGCATCCCTTTATGAACAGCTTGTCAAAGATACATTTGAACATATGGCTTCTCTGACCGGGATGCAGCGGAAAGCGCTGATTCTGAGCATGCTCGGCCGCTTGAAGCAAATATGCGACCATCCTGCGCTCTATTTGAAGGAAGAACAGACAGAGCTGTTAAACGGGAGATCCGTCAAACTGGAAAAGCTGCTTGATTTAATGGCGGTGATCCGCGGACAGGGGGAAAGCTGCCTCATTTTCACCCAATACATTCAGATGGGCAATATGATGAAGCGCCTCCTGGAAAAAACATTCGGAGAACCGGTTCAGTTTTTAAACGGAAGCCTATCCAAGCAGGAACGCGATTCTCTCGTCGAACGGTTCCAGAAGAAAGAATACCCGACGCTGATTTTGTCACTGAAAGCGGGCGGAACCGGCCTGAACCTGACGGCTGCCAATCATGTCATTCACTATGACAGATGGTGGAATCCGGCGGTGGAAAACCAGGCGACCGACCGCGCCTACCGAATCGGCCAGGAACGGTTCGTCCACGTTCACAAACTCATTACGACGGGAACGATTGAAGAAAAAATTGATGCCATGCTCGAAACGAAACAAACGCTGAACGATCAGATTATCCAAAGTGAAAATTGGATTACCGAGCTGTCATCCGCTGAGCTTGAAGAATTATTCACCCTCAGCGCATCGGCGCAATCACATTAAACGCAAAAAGGCCGGCTCTCTCAGAAGAGCCGGTCTTTTATGTCGTCCTTACTGTTACGCCGCATTTGCCATGAATGCGTCACGCCAGTCATGAACAGTATCGCCATACCTTTCACAGTAAATTCCTGATCATATGCGCAACGCCGTTTTGATCATTTGTCAATGTAACGGCATCAGCGATCTCCTTAATATCTTCTCTCGCATTCCCCATCGCTATGCCTTTTCCGGCCGCCTGAAGCATTGAATAGTCATTTAAGCTGTCACCGACCGCGGCGGTTTCAGCCATCGGAATGCCGAGCTTTTGCGCCAGCCGTTTGAGCGCCTGCCCTTTAGAGGCGTTTCGAGACGCCAGTTCGAAGTTGTGATCGGCAGAGCTGACAAGGGTGAGATCTTTCTGACCGCTGAATCGGTCCCAGCCCGCTTTCAGCTTCCGCTCATCAAACGAAAATCCGAGAATATTATAAAAATCCAGATGCTCTTCTTTCTCAAAGAGCTCACGGTATGAATGAATGTAAGCAAAGCCGGACTGGCTGTATTGCACTGAAGCCGCCTGTTCCAAAACGGAAAGATCGGTTTCCGGATTGGCGCTTTTCACCCGGTCCATTTCGATTTCGAGCAGCTGCCTGCCGGTTTCAGGCGTATAGATGGCTTTGTTTGTAAACACCTCATAGTAATATTGATTCTCTTCAAGCCATGACAAAATGCCGCGGGCTCTTGTTTCTTCAATCGCATCACAGTGGTACAGGCTGCCGTCAGGAGCATGAATGGCGGCTCCGTTTGCGCTGATGACCCACGTTTTTATGCCGAGCGGTTCGAATATGGAGTGCACGTCAAAATGCGCGCGTCCCGTGGAAACCACGATTTCAATTCCCGCTTGCCGGGCTTCCCTTAAAGCCCGCTCATTTTCATCGCTTACTTGATGACTGCTGTTCAGCAGTGTGCCGTCCAGATCTATGGCAATCAGTTTCACATGTCCTCATCCTCTTCTTCAGATTCAGTTACAAGCAATTCTACGCCGTGCCGGTCGAGCAGATCGCAAAAATCCTGATCAGGCAGCTGATCGGTAATCAGCAGGTCAATTTCATGCAGAGCTGCATACTGATAAAAACTCGTACGGCCAAGCTTGGAGTGATCGCTCAGCGCAATCACCTGTTCCGCCTGTCGGATCATTTTACGCTTTACCATGCCGTCTTCTTCATGCGGAATCGTCAGGCCGTTTTCCGAGATGCCGACAACGCCGATCAGCACCTTATCGGCGTGATAATCCCCCAGTTTTTCTACAACGGAAGCCCCGTATAAAAACCGGTGTTCCTTCTGGAGCTTTCCGCCGAGCAGGTGAATATCAATTCCCTCTTTTGCGGAAAGGATATCGGCCTGATTGATCGAATTTGTAATAACAGTGCAGCCGGTGACATTTAAATGCTCCGCGCAGGCCTGCACGGTTGTCGATGTGTCCAGGATGATCCGGTCTCCTTTATGGATCAGGGATGCGGCCAGCTTGCCGATTTTGTTTTTCTCTTCAGAAACGGTTTTCAGCCGGCCCGAATAGCCCGGAACTTCCTGATTCACCGACGGCAGAATCGCGCCGCCCCGTGTTCTGATAATGGCCCCGCGCTCTTTCAGCTTTACAAGGTCCCTTCTTGCGGTATCTCTTGAAATATGAAGCAGCGAACATATCTGTTCAGCGGTGATCCGCCGATGCTGTTTCAAATATTCCATTATCGCAATCAGTCTTTCTTCTTGATACACGTCCTCATTCCCTTTTTCGTCACTTATCTGTAAGTAATTATAAGTTTTTATCCCAATATATTCAATGTTTTTAAGTATTCATAAGCGAAATCACTTCTTTTTAACCATTTTTTAGCTCCCGCACAAAAAAACCAGTCTTTCGACTGGCGAGTGGGAAGGAGGTATTGCGGGGCCCGCTGAAAAAGGCGGGAAATCGAGGAAAAAAGCATGCTATTCAGCCAGCGGCTCTTTCCGTTTTTGATCCATAAACCGAACGGTATCAGCCATGACCTCGGTCACATAAACTTTTACGCCGTCTGTCTTTTCATAGCTTCTCGTCTGGATTCTGCCGCTTACACCGACCATTGACCCTTTTTGGCAGTACAATGCCGTATTTTCAGCGTTTTTTCTCCAGATGGTGCAGTTGACGAAGTCGGTTCCGGTTTCACCCGACGCGTTTTTAAAATTGCGGTTTACCGCCAACGTAATATGCGCGACGGGAATGCCCGCTGATGTAAAACGGAGCTCCGGGTCTTTCGTCAGCCGGCCGACAAGCATAACGTGGTTAAACAAGCCGTATCCTCCTCTCTTTTTCGAGGCTGGCTTCATTGTAGTACAAGGGCTCGTGAAAGCAAAAAGCGGAAAAAGCCGTTATCCGTTCAGGTTGCTCTTATGTTTTCGTTTTTCTTTCTGATAAAAAAAACTTTTGTTTTTGGCCGCTTATGTAATATGTATTTTTGAGCAGCCGCGAGAAAAGTTTCGTTTTGAGCCAGTCTTTCTCAAACATGCGGACAAACTTTCCGCCGTCCCATGCGAACCAGTAAAAACTCAGCTTTTTATCAGTCAGTGAAAGCTGAATTTTATACTGTTCCATGCGGTCTTTTGTTTCATATAAAAAGACGACATTTCCCCTTCTGTTAAGATGCACCTCACAATCTTCCTTTTTGCATACCAAGTAGGAATGATCGTCTTTTCGCCTTGAACCGTCTTCTATATAGATTTCCTTCAGGCGCAATTGATTCATAAGCATCTCTCCATGACCATATTCTTTTACATTATAATGAAAAAATAGAAATGATTAAATGTTGACCGCCTACAAAAATGATGAAGCATGTCTTACAGCATTTTCCCGGGAAAAATGATATGTGTTATAATAAATGAACGAAACATGGACAACAGGGGTGAAAATAAGAGATGAAAACCTTTAAACTGGTTGATCTGAATGTGGAACGTTTAGATAAAGACGATCAGCCGATTGAGCAGTTTCCCCTTTTAGACGGATTGATTATCAACAAAGAGGACGGAGAAAATCACTGGTTAATTGAAGCACTGGTCCCGGCCGAACACTTTTCTTTTTTTGACATGCTGATGAAAAGCCAGAAAGAAGCGAAGGTGTTTGTAACGATTACGAAAAAAAGCAACCGCCCCGCCCAGCTGACGGGAAGCATCAAAAATATCGTCGAGCTGGAAAGAAGTATACAAGTTTTAATTTACGGTCAAATGGTGTCAAGAAACCACCCCGGATCAGAAAGCATTCTGGAGTCGCTCGTGAAAGAAGGCTACTCGGGCAGCCGGCTGATTGAAGCGTTTAAACAAAAATTATGATCATGAAAAAGGCCGGACGTTAATCATCCAGCCTTTTTTTGTGCCCTAGTCATTGTGAGGAGCCCGCTGTTTCAGCAGATCTCTGATTTCAGTCAGCAGTTCTGTCTGCTGATCTGTTTCCTCGGCTTCTTCAGCCTCTTCTTCTGCTTCTTTTTTACGTCTCAGCTTGCCTATTGTGCGGATCACGATAAAAATAGAAAATGAAATAATGAAGAAGTTCACAATCGTTTGAATGAAGCTTCCGTACTTGATATGAGCATCGCCGAATGTCACGGCCAGCCCTGAAAAGTCAAGACCGCCAAGAAGCAGTCCGACAAGCGGCATGATGATGTCTTCAACGAGCGACGTCACGATTTTGCCGAAAGCGCCGCCGATGACGACACCGATAGCCAGATCCATGATATTGCCCCGCATCGCAAAGCTTTTAAATTCTGACCACATCACATTCACCCCTTTCTATACAAAATGGGCTTTTTTATAAGCCCATTTGTTTGCTTTTATTCTCCGAGCGCAAAAGTTAATTCAGCTTCACACACGAGCTCGCCGTCAACTTTGGCAACGCCTTTGCCGCGTCCGATCGTACCGCGCGCGCGGGTAATATCAACCTCAAGCTCCAGCTTGTCACCCGGTTTTACCTGCTTTTTGAAACGGCAGTTATCAATCCCCGCAAAAAATGCGAGTCTGCCCCGGTTTTCTTCTTTAATCAGCATCGCAACCGCTCCGACCTGCGCCAAAGCCTCTACGATTAATACGCCCGGCATAACAGGGTATTCAGGAAAATGGCCGTTGAAAAAATCTTCATTCGCCGTCACATTTTTATATCCCGCCGCCCGTTTTCCTTCTTCGACTTCCGTAATTCTGTCTACCAGAAGAAACGGATAGCGATGGGGAATAATTTCTTTAATTTGCTGAGTATCAAGCATTCTCTTGACATCTCCTTCATCGACAATAGTATGTATAGAAGGCATATGTGGCACCAATCTGTACATTTGGAAGTATATTATGAATCAATTTCTTTTTCAACCGCGCTGTAAACTGTAACCAGCTGGCAATGAGCCTCGTCCATTAATGTGTTATGATAAATAAAGACTTTTACCCTATGCAAAGAGGTTGGAAGATGATTGCTAAGTTTACTGAAAAACGTACGCTGGTGATGCTGAATGAGTGGTATGACGCCATGGGAAAACGCCAATTCGATCTAGCCCGTTCCCTTCACGAACAAATCAATCAGCATCTCCCCAAATTACAAAAGAATGCAAAGCTCAAACTCAGATATCAGCTGTTTTTCGCACGGTTTCAGCTGCTGTTTGAGAAAAAAGACGGTCTGAATAAGCTGTTCTGCGAGCTGAAGCGGCGCAAAGATGAGATGGATCATGAATTAACTTATTATTTCTATTTTTTCAAAGGGTTATTCCATATGGTGAATGGCGCTCCGAACCGTGCTGTCTGCCGCTTTAAAGAAGCTGAACAGTACCTGCCGGCCATTCAGGACCGTTTCGAAGCCGCTGAATTTTATTATAAAACAGCGGGTGCATATTACATGATGAAGTCGCCTGCGCTCTCCATTCAATATGTCAATAAAGCGCTGGAAATCTATCAAGATGAAGCCGGCTACATCAAAAAAACGCTCAGCTGCCGGCTGCTTCTCGCCGTGAATTATATAGACGAGGCACGCTATGACGACGCAGAACAGCTCTTCAATGAATCCATAAAGATAACGGACCGGATCAATGACAATAACCTGCTGTGCCACGCCTATTATAATTTTGGTTTTTTAAAGACCGCCCAGAAAAAAGATAAAGAGGCCCTCCCTTTTTACAAAAAGGTATTGGGCAATCAGCGTTTCGAGAAAGAGTCTCCCGTTTCCTACCTTCATTGTGTGTACGAAGCGGTCAGAGCACTTTTTAAAACCGGCTCTGCCGCCGAAGGACAAACCGTGCTGCAGAAAGGATTATACATATCTGAAAAAGTGCAGAACAAGATTATGAAATTGAAGCTGACCGCGCTCAACATACTGTACACCGCTCAGGAGGACCCGTACGACCGATTGCAGAAGCTTGTGCTGGAGTTGCAGAAAATTGAAGCGTGGGTGGATTTGGAAGTGCTGCTTCAGGATATTACTGATTACTACAAAAAAAAGGGCGATTTTGAGAAAGCCGCATTTTTTATCATGCGCGGCTGATCAAAACGCCCCTTCTTTTATCTCACTGAGTTGATTAAGCCCAGCATTTGGTCTCCCAATGTAATCGTGCGGCTGTTCAGCTGATAGGAACGCTGAGACACGATTAAGTCGGTCATTTCTTTTGACATATCGACATTTGAACTTTCAAGCGCGCCCTGCTCCATACCGATTGCCTGCCGGTTTGCGCCGGTAAGCTCTTCAATCGCTGAAGCCCCCGCGCCGTTTACGGAAAACAGATTATCCCCTTCCGCATGAAGCGCCTGAGGATTATTGACATTGACGATGCCGAGATTAAACGTCTGCGAACGGGTTCCCGCCTGGTCCGAAGCAGTCAGCGTTCCGGTTTTGCTGATTTTCAGCTGAGTCAGCGAACTGTCAATTTGTATGGGCTGACCGTTCTCATCGAGAATGGGATTGCCTCCCGCTGTCATCAGCTGAAGCAGCCGGTCATTTCCGCCGGCCGGCTTGAGGGAAAGTGAGCCGTCCCTTGTATACACCCGCCGTCCGTCCGCTTCTGCCTGAAGATATTGATAAGGTGATGTGAACGCGATATCAAGGTCACGGTCGGTTTTTTTGATGCTTCCCTGCCCTGAGTCCAGCTGCGGAGTCATCACCGTTCCGGCGCCGAGACGCAGGCCGGGCGGCGTTTTCCGCATGTTCGGCGAATTTTCCTTTTTATCATCTATGTGGTCATACTGCTGTCTGATCAGCTCGGAAAAGCGGGAGTCCCTCGCTTTATAGCCTGTCGTATCACTGTTTGAAAGGTTGCTGCTGACTGTATCCATCTGCTGCTGAAGCTGATGTAAGGCTGTTGAAGCCGTCAGCATTGATCTGAGCATCATAATTGAATGTCCCCCATTTTGTTACACTTTGCCGATTTCATTTGCGGCTTTATCCATGCTTTTATCGTAAGCCTGAATGACTTTCTGATTGGCTTCAAATGATCTGTATGCTTCCGTCATTTCTGTATACGTGCTCGTCACGTCCACGTTTGAAAGCTCCGAGACGCCTTGCTTTAATGAATACGAGACTTGGGGATTCGCCGCCGCGCTCGGCAGTTCAGAGCCGTCGGCCGTGCTGTATAGGTCATTGCCGTCCCGTTTCAGATTGCGCACGTCTTCTTCCATTCTGATATCAATCTGCCCCGCCGGCCGGCCGTTTGTCGTGACCGTTCCGTTTTCTGATACGGTGAATTTTTCATTGTCGACTGTAATCGGCTGTCCGTTTGTTGATAACACAAGGTTTCCGTTTATCGTAAGCTGATTGTTTTCATTTAATGAGAAAGTGCTGCTTTTTGAATAGCGGACGCCGCCCGCGGTCTGGACGGGATAAAACAGCTCGGCGTTTTCATTCGTTTCGGCATTCTTGGGAACCTGATTCTCCATAAGCGCGATATCCGTCGGCTGATCGGTCGTTTTCAGGCTTCCCTGCGTAAACAACGGTTTCAGCTCCTGCATGTATACGCCTGTGTTGACGGAACCGATTTTCGTTTTTTTATCGCCTTCTATTCGGCTCAGAAGCATCTCGGGAAAGGCGCGGATTGAACCTTGATCCTCTTTGTACCCTGATGTATTCGCGTTTGCGATGTTATTTGACAGCATTTCCGTTCTTCTCTGCTGTGTAATCATTGCGGACGTTGCGGTATATAATCCTTTTAACAAGTCTTCCACCTCTGAAATAGCATTATTTCCAGTTGCCTCACCGGAACATTTGTTCTATAATGAAAATCAGCATTTTTTCTTATTATCGGATTTACATTCCCGTTCGTGAAGGGTTTGACAGAAAAAAACCCCATTCTTTTTCAGAATGAGGTTTTATCATCAGCTCAGTTTGCGTTTTGGAAGCTTGTCCATGTTATCCAGCATGACGCCGGTTCCGACCGCAACGCAATCCATCGGGTTCTCAGCAACAAGAACAGGCACCCTCAGCTCTTCGGCAAGAAGCTGGTCAAGCCCGTTTAACAGCGCTCCCCCGCCGGTAATGATAACGCCGCGGTCGATGATGTCAGCGGACAATTCAGGCGGTGTTCTTTCAAGAACCTGCTTGGCGGCCTGCACAATGACGGCAACTGATTCACGAAGGGCTTCTTCTACTTCTTTGCTGTTTACTGTAATCGTTCTCGGCAGACCGGAAACCATGTCACGGCCGCGGATGGTGATTTCTTCATGACGTGCGTCTGGGAAAACCGTTGCGACCTTCACCTTAATATCTTCAGCGGTACGTTCACCGATCAGCAGCTTATACTCGCGTTTGATATAATTTAAGATTTCCATGTCAAACTTGTCCCCAGCCATCTTAATAGAAGAGGAGGTGACAATATCGCCCATAGAAATAACTGCGATATCTGTCGTACCGCCTCCGATGTCAACAACCATGTTACCGCTCGGCTGGAAGATTTCCATACCCGCGCCGATAGCGGCAACTTTCGGTTCTTCTTCAAGGTACACATGCTTTCCGCCGCTTTTTTCAGCTGCTTCTTTAATCGCTTTTTGCTCAACGGATGTAATATTCGTCGGGCAGCAGATCAGCATGCGCGGTTTTGAGAAAAGTCCTTTTACATTCAGCTTATTAATGAAATGTTTCAGCATGGCTTCTGTTACTTCGAAGTCTGCGATTACACCGTCTTTCAGCGGACGGATCGCAACAATATTCCCAGGTGTACGTCCAACCATTCGTCTGGCTTCTTCACCGACAGCCAGCACTTTGCCGCTGTTTTTATCAAGTGCCACAACGGAAGGCTCATTCAGAACAATTCCTTTTCCTTTTACATGGATCAGTACATTTGCAGTACCGAGGTCAATTCCAATATCCCTTGCAAACATCTATTTATATCCTCCTTGATATCTGTTTCACAGTAAAATATCCACATTGTGCCCTAATTATATATATTATCATAATTTATCAAAAAAAAGCTGCTGAACGATATAAGTTCTTGACAAAATTTTGCGGATATTCGCGAAACCGCCCGGGAGGAGAAAAAAGGGCCCGGCAGACGTCAGGCGCTACGGCTGCTGAACGGGCTCCCCTTCAAGAATTTCATCCTTCTTGTACTTTAATTTCGTCGCCTCTCCCCCTCTTAAATGTCTGATGGATTTATGATAATCGAGTATTTCTTTTACTTCATTCGCCAAGTCAGGATTGATTTCAGGCAGGCGCTCTGTCAGATCTTTGTGTACGGTACTTTTGGAAACACCAAACTCTTTCGCAATGACACGAACGGTTTTTTTCGTCTCCACGATATACTTGCCAATCTTGATTGTTCGCTCTTTGATGTAATCGTGCACACCACTCGACCTCCCCAGTTGGATGTGAGAAGTGTGAAATGAGATCCGTATTCTGTAACAGATTCACTGATGATGCAGCTTCTTCGTTGTCCGATTATATAAGAAGGTTTTAGAAATATGCCCACGATCCCTCACCTCAAACACTCTCTTTGATAGGTTTGTAACAGTGTATTAGCAATGAATTGGGAATATGCTAAAAACTCAATAAGGACAAGGGGTGGGTCATAATTTTCTGCTTTTTGGTCGGGGGGTTTACATCCGCGTGATCCTGCTGTAGAATGAAACAGCACAATTAGTTACTTAGGTAAGTTTTTTGAAAAGGAGAACGGAAATGATCCACGTCAACAGACGCCTCATTCACCAAATCAATCAATGCGCCCGCCTGATTACGAAGAAAGCCAATGAACGGCTGGAACCATTCGGCTTGTACTCCTCTCAATGGTCAATCCTATATTGCTTAAAAACGATCGGACCGATGACCCAAAAAGAAATCTGGTCCTATCTGAACGTAGAGGCGCCGACCGTTACCAGAACGATCAAACGCCTTGAAGAAAACGGCTGGATTCAGCGGGAACAGGGAGAAGACAAGCGGGAAAAGCTCGTCGTCCTGACGAAGGAAGCTGAATTGAAATACGACAGCATCAATCAAGAGATGCTGAAGTTCGAGGAAGACATGCTTGCGGATTTCCAAGATGGAGATAAGGAAGTTTTTTCTGAGTTTCTGAATGTGTTTTTAACGAAATAGAAAAGAAAGGGAAGTGCTGTACTTTTGAGTAAATCTGACTCGATCTGGACCAAAGATTTTATTATGGTCGTACTCGTGAATTTATTTGTCTTTGTGTTCTTTTATACATTTTTGGCCGTGCTGCCTATCTATATGATTCAGGAGCTTGGCGGCAGTGAATCGCAAGGAGGGCTTTTGATCAGCCTGTTCCTGTTATCTGCTATTATCACCCGTCCTTTTTCAGGGGCGATTATTGAACGGTTCGGCAAGAAAAGAATGACGATTGTATCCTTGGCGCTGTTCGCCCTGTCTTCTTATCTGTATTTGCCGCTACACAATTTCTATCTGCTGCTCGGACTGCGTTTTTTCCAAGGCATCTGGTTCAGCATTTTAACGACGGTTACGGGCGCAATTGCCGCTGACATTATTCCCGCCAAGCGGCGCGGCGAGGGGCTCGGTTATTTTGCGATGTCTATGAACCTTGCCATGGCGATCGGTCCTTTTCTCGGACTGAGTCTTGTGAAAGTCATTTCGTTCCCGGTTTTCTTTACGATTTTTGCCGTATTTGTTTCTTTAGGCTTGCTGATTGCTTTTATGATTCGTGTGCCGGATCAAAACAACAGCGGAACGACTGTCTTCCGTTTTTCTTTCTCCGACATGTTTGAAAAAGGCGCGCTTAAAATCGCGATTGTCGGGTTGTCCATTTCTTTCTGTTATTCAAGTGTGACTTCATATTTATCCGTTTATGCCAAGACGATCCACCTGTTGGATGTCAGCGGCTATTTCTTCGTCTGTTTCGCAGTGACGATGATGGCCGCCCGTCCTTTCACAGGAAAGCTGTTTGACAGAGTGGGGCCGGGAATCGTCATCTATCCGTCGATTATCGTGTTCTCCGCGGGGCTTTGCATGCTGGCGATGACAAACAGCGCCCTCATGCTTCTCTTGTCCGGTGCCGTAATCGGTCTCGGATACGGCTCTATCGTACCGTGTATGCAGACGCTGGCGATTCAGAACTCGCCCGGACACCGTTCAGGCTTTGCGACGGCTACCTTCTTCACTTTCTTTGACAGCGGGATTGCCGGCGGATCCTATGTATTCGGCCTCTTTGTCGCTTCGGCCGGATTCCATTCGATTTATCTGGCAGCGGGGCTGTTCGTCCTGATTGCTTTACTCCTGTATGGCTGGAGCCAGAAAAAAAGAACGCCGCTTGAAGCGGACGGAAACGTTTCAATCGCAGACTGATATGACAAAAAGCCGGGGGCAGCCCCGGCTTTTTTTATTCGGCCGCTCTTTCCTGCGCGATTCGTCCCGCCGCTTTTACATAAGGAGGATGAATATACATAAGCGCCGTATAACCGAGACATGACAAAATGACACCCGCAAACCAGGAGATATCATAGATGCCGGCGAACGCCGGGACGTACATCCCGATTAAAGAAATAAACGCGCCGAGAAAAGTCGCGGCAAAGGCCCGGTAATTATAGCCTTTGTAATAAGTGTACTGTCCGGTTTCCGAATAAAGGTCTTCAACTGAGAGCTGCCTTTTTCTGATGATAAAATAATCAGCCATCATCACCCCGGCCACCGGTCCGAGCATCCCGCCGATGAGCCCGAGAAACGCATAAACATTCGTGGCGCTCTCCATCAGCTTCCACGGTATTGTGAACAGGGCCAAAACGGCGGTCAAATACCCTCCCCTCCTGAATGTAATATACTTCGGCAGGACATTCGCCAAGTCATAGGCCGGTGACACGATGTTTGCCGCCACGTTAACCGAGACGGCGGCGATGCAAAGTGTGATGACCGAAAGAGCGATAACAAAAGGATTATCAAACCGGGCCAAAATCTCCACCACATCCCAAATCGGTTCTCCGAATGCTACTTGTGATCCGGATGTCACCGTGATGCTTGCAAACGCGAACAGCGCAAACGTTCCCGGCAGCCCGTAAAACTGGCCGCGAATCTGTTCTTTTTGCGACGCGGCGAACCGGGTGAAGTCAGGGATATTCAGGATCAGCGTCGCCCATATTCCGATAATGCCCGTCACTCCAGCGGCAAACGGCCAAAACGTTTCAGAAAAGGTATGGAACTTTCCCGGCTGTGAGTAAATCGGTCCGAGCCCGCCGGCAATATCTATCGCCCACCAGACCATGCCGCCGAAGACGAGATAAACAAGCGGGCCCGCCCACACTTCAAATTTTTTGATCGATTCCATGCCGTGCCGCAGTACAAGCAGATGAATGCCCCAAAAGAAAATGAACGACAGAAAACCCGGCAGATGAAGCCCGAGTATATTCCAATCTCCGCCGAGACTCCCCCAGCCCGGCCATATGTTCAAAAGCAGAATGTGCAAAGCCGTGCTCCCGGCAAATGTTTGAATTCCGAGCCACATGATGGCTGTAAACGCCCTGAGAAGCGCCGGAATGTTAGCCCCGTATATTCCGTAAGAAGCCCTGATAATGACCGGAAACGGCAGGCCGTATTTCGTTCCGGCATGGCCGTTCAAGGCCAAAGCGGCGAACAAAATCAGTGACGCCGTCACGATAATGGCGAGCACCTGCCACGGAGAAAGGCCGATCGCAATGAGCCCGCCCACAGTCGCGTAGGTCGGGATATTATGAATACAACCCATCCAGATGGATGCAAAATTCACCGCTTTCCATGTCCGTTCGCCGTCTTCTAAAGGCAGTAAATCTTTATTGCTTAGCCGATCACTCGTTGTTTTTTTCATTTTCTCCCTCCCACATGTACGTTTTTCTTACATCACATGTGAAAAAATATAACTGAAAATTCCGTAAATAACATTGGTCGCTATCGACAATAATCGTTTTGATTTTTGAGCACATTACACAAAAAAAGAGACGGGGAGAGCCCGTCTCTTTTTGTTGCGCCTGTTAAGAGGCTTTTTTGAGGAGAACCGAAAACCGGAACGCCATCAAAAGGCTTACAGCGCCGACAACGATAAGAATCGTCCCAAGCATATGAAAATGGCCGGCGGTAATTTCTTTTCCGAAAAGAATGCCCAAAATGACAGAAGACAAAATCGAACCGAGATACCGGCAGGTCTGAAACAGGCCGGACGTTGTTCCGACCATGTCGGCGGGGCTCGTTGTCAGCATGGCCGCCTGAAACGTGACATTTCCGAAGCCGTAGCCGACACCCAGCACGGACAGGATCAGCCCTTTTCCTATCATGGGCGCCTGAAGAAAGAAAAACGTTAACAGCACCGCTCCGATCGCGGTCAGGCAGGTTCCGGCAACAATCGGCTGAAGAAGCCCTTTCTTATCTATCCATTTTCCGGTCAGAGGCGACACCAGAATACTCATGCCCGACATAAACAGCATAATCAACCCGCTTGTCTGAACGGACAAATGCATTTCATCCTGAAAATAGCTCGGAAGCCCGAAAAAGATGCAGTAAAAGAATATATTCAGCAAAATAAATTGAATATACACCGACGATAGTTTCCGATGCGTTTTAAACAGCCTGACATCAATAAACGGTTTCTCTGTTTTCAGCTCGCGCCAGATAAACAGCCCGACAAACAAAAGCCCGAATACGCCTTCTGTATAGTGAGGCTTCGTACTGAAGGACAATAAAAACGACAGGAGAAGGATAATCGCCCCGGCAAACAGGAGTATCCCGATCGTATCAAGCTGGCGGAGCACACCTTTCAAGCCGCCGATCTCGCGTTTTTTATCTTTCGGAAACATATACATTCCGAGAAAAAAGCTGAGAATGATAAACGGCAGATTGACGAAAAAGATTGCCGGCCACCCTCCCCAAACGATCAGAAAACCGCCGAGAGTCGGACCGAGCGCCGTCATGGCTGATGCAAAGATTGACAGGACGGCCAGCGCCGAAGCCTGCTTCTCCCGTATATTTGAACGGATCAATCCGACGCCGGACGGATATATCGCGCTGCTTCCGATCGATTGAAAAAGCCGCATGACCAGCAAAGTCATAAAAGTCGGCGCAAACGGCGCGCCGACCGCTGAGACGGCAACAAGCAGAAGCCCGATCAAAAACAGCTTCTTCCTGCCGAGCATATCACCGAGCTTCCCGGTAACAGGCTGCGCCACCGCGCTGGCCAGATAAAAGGACGATATCAGCCAGGACACCGTTGTAAACGACAGGTGAAATTCATGCTGAATACTGTGAAGCGCAAGAGAAATCATCGACGAGTTCAATGGGTTCAGCATCGTCCCCGAAGCCACGGCCGTCAAGAACAGGACGCGGCTTTTTTTGGAGATTGTCATTTTGTCTGTGCGATAAATTCTTCCGTCGTCCGGCTTCTGCCGATTTTCGGGAAGATAAACTTGAGTGTCGCTTCGTGCTGTTCATCGCTGAATGTCGCCATCGCGTCAGTTACGAAAACTTGCTGATACCCGAGCTGAAAAGCTTCTCGCGCCGTGCTTTCCACACCGATGTTTGTCGCAATCCCGCATAACACAATTGTGTCGATTCCCCGTCTCCTGAGCTGAAGGTCCAGGTCCGTGCCGAAAAACGCGCCCCACTGCCGTTTTGTTACCGTATAATCATTTTCTTTCACTCCGATGTCAGGCACAAATTCAGCCCAGTCCGCCGGCGGAGCCGAATGGCCCGCCGCCTCTTCATCCGTCAGCGGCTTCAGCGCATCCGCTCCGTCATGAAAATCCACGTTCACAAAGCTGATAAATCCGCCTTTTTCCCGGAACACATCAATTAATTTTTTCGCGTTCGGCACAACGGTACCGCTTTTATCCATCGGCACAATGCCTTTTTGTAAATCAATAAGGACCAAAGCCGTTTTTTCAAATTGCAGATTTAATGATGTTGTCATAATGATTCCTCCTGATGCAGTTAGTGTTTCTCACCCCGTTTATTTTACTCTTTCCCGGACAGGATTTCTTACGCCGTGCTCCGGCGCTCTTTTTATGGATATAAAGTCGCACGGCACCCATTTGAAAAAGCAGCATTATGAACGCAAAAAACCATGTCAGATAACCTTACACGAAAATGTTTTATCGTTCTTTTTTCTCTATAATAATGAATTAATCACAATTACATTCTGAATGAGACGGAGGAATACAACATGCAGATGGGCGATACAGTATTTATGTTCTTTTGCGCTTTACTCGTGTGGCTGATGACCCCCGGGCTGGCTTTGTTTTACGGCGGAATGGTAAAAAGCAAAAACGTGCTCAGCACGGCGATGCATAGTTTTTCTTCTCTCGCCATCGTATCCGTCGTTTGGGTTTTGTACGGATATTCACTTGCTTTTGCCCCCGGCAATACATGGCTTGGCGGGATTGAATGGGCCGGGCTGAAGGGGGTCGGCTTTGAACCCGGAAGTTACAGTGATACGATCCCGCATTCCTTGTTCATGATGTTCCAAATGACGTTTGCCGTACTGACGACGGCCATTATTTCCGGAGCATTTGCTGAACGCATGAGATTCAGTGCTTTTCTTGTATTTTCCTTTTTGTGGGCTTCCCTCGTATATACGCCCGTTGCGCACTGGGTATGGGGCGGCGGCTGGATCGGCCAAATGGGCGCTCTTGACTTCGCAGGCGGAAACGTCGTCCACATTTCTTCCGGAGTCGCCGGGCTTGTGCTGGCGATTGTGCTCGGGAAACGCAAGGACGGCACGGCGGCTTCGCCTCACAACTTAATTTACACGTTCTTGGGCGGAGCGCTCATCTGGTTCGGATGGTTCGGCTTCAATGTCGGCAGCGCCCTCACGCTTGACAGTATCGCGATGTTTGCCTTCATTAACACAAACACCGCGGCTGCAGCCGGAATTATCGGCTGGATTTTAATCGAATGGATGCTGAATAAAAAACCGACCATGCTGGGTGCTGTATCAGGCGCAATCGCCGGGCTTGTCGCCATTACGCCGGCTGCCGGGTTCGTTACGCCGTTCTCTTCCATCGTAATCGGTTTCATCGGCGGGCTTGTCTGCTTTTGGGGCGTTTATTGGCTCAAAAAGACTTTCGGTTATGATGATGCGCTTGACGCTTTCGGCCTGCATGGGATCGGCGGGACATGGGGCGGCATCGCGACCGGTTTATTCGCCACCACTTCCGTCAATGACGGCGGGGCAAACGGGCTGTTTTACGGCGATCCGGGACTGCTCTGGAAGCAGATTGCGGCCATTGCGGCAACCTATGTATTTGTATTTATTGTCACTTTCGTTATCATTAAAATTGTAGGTCTGTTCATTCCCCTGCGCGCCAGTGAAGAAGAAGAGTCACTTGGGCTTGATTTAACGATGCACGGGGAAAAAGCATATCAGGACTTATAAAGTGAGGAGTGGCTTAGATGAGCGGTCAAATGTTCAAGGTAGAAATCGTTACGCGTCCGGCTAAGTTTGAAACATTGAAACAGGAACTCGGTAAAATCGGAGTCACATCGCTGACCTTCTCCAACGTACACGGCTGCGGCCTTCAAAAAGCCCACACCGAACTGTACCGCGGAGTCAAAATTGAAAGCAATGTGTATGAACGGCTGAAAGTGGAAATCGTTGTCAGCAAGGTCCCCGTTGATCAAGTCGTGGAAACGGCGAAAAAAGTGCTGAAAACGGGAGAGCCCGGAGACGGAAAAATATTCGTCTATGAAATCGGAAACACGATTAATATCCGCACCGGAGAAGAAGGACCAGGAGCTTTATAAACAGGCAGAACGCCCGGAGACAGAAATGTCCCGGGCGTTTTTTCCAGCTTCATTAAAAAGAAGAAACCTTTTTTTCATGCGGGACAGCCCGCTTATGCCGTACGGGTTGTTTTTTCGCATATGTACTGATATTGACCAGTATGCCGCACAAAAACAGCGTCATAATCAATGAAGAACCGCCGTAGCTGATAAACGGAAGCGGCACACCCGTAACCGGGAGAAGTCCGCTCATCGCTCCCAAATTCAATACAACCTGAAACATTAATTGAAACGTAATTCCGATGGCAAGAAGCTTCCCGAACGGGTCATCAGCCCGCACGGCCGTTTTTACGCCGAGAAGCATTAACGCAAAATATAATCCCAAAACGATCAGAACACCGAATATCCCCAGCTCTTCGCTGATCACGGCCATAATGAAATCGGTATGCGCCTCAGGCAGATAGTTCATTTTTTCAACACTGTTTCCAAGCCCTCTTCCGAAAAACCCGCCTCCGGAAATAGCAAAATAGGATTGAATCAGCTGATAGCCGTCCCCGTTCGCGTCACCAAACGGATTGGTAAAGGAAACGAGGCGCTTCACACGATAGGAAGCGGAAAATGCGAGATAAACAACCCCGGACACCGCCGTCGCGCCGAGCACGAACAGATGGCGCTTTTTCAAGCCGGCACATAATAAAATCGACCCGCACGCCGCCAGGATTAAGGAAGCCGTCCCTAAATCAGGCTCCGCCAATGTCAGCAGAAAAGCAGTTCCCAAAATCACTAAAGGCGGCAGAACCCCTTTCACAAATTGATGAATGTACGGCTGCTTTTTCGTATAAATCGAAGCGAAATACAAAATCATCGCGATCTTCGCCAATTCAGACGGCTGTACGACAAGCGGGCCCGCTCCCAGCCACCTGCGGGAAAAATTCCGCTCCAGCCCGATTCCCGGTATCAATACGAGCAGCAGCAATACCAGCGAACCGACCACAAACAGCGGTACAAGCCGCGCATACCGCTTATACGGCAGACAGGCGGCAAATAGAAATAAGCATAATCCGATCAGTA
Organism: Bacillus sp. JNUCC-22; assembly: GCF_018861275.1. Classification (NCBI taxonomy): domain Bacteria; kingdom Bacillati; phylum Bacillota; class Bacilli; order Caryophanales; family Bacillaceae; genus Bacillus; species Bacillus sp. JNUCC-22. The sequence continues at coordinate 3,479,637 of NZ_CP076408.1, forward strand.
AAGAGGCACTCTGCTTATGGAAGAAATAGGATGGATCTCCGTACCGCTGAGACCCCATCACATCACTGGCGCTGTACACCATTAACAAGCCGAATCCGCAAAGCAGCATAATGACAAACACAAGCGGCAGATCGGCGTTTTTCAAACGTTTCAGCAACGGACAAAACTCCTTCGGCTATTCTTTTCCCGCATACTTGACGCACAGTAATACAGTCACGTTTCATTCTGTTTACTTTTTTATGATTATTTTTAATACCAATTGTGTCTCATAGAAAAAAGCATTACACTGTTCATATAAAATAAAGATAAAAGGTGATATTTGTGAATTACGAACTATTTAAAGCGATCAATGGTTTGTCGCACCATAGTGCCATTCTCGACTCTATCATGGTATTTATTACGGAATACGCCATTTACGCCTACGCCCTTTTCCTGCTTGCCATGTGGCTGTTCGGAAGCACAAAAGGCAGACAAAACGCCCTGTACGCGGGCTTTACGGGTGTTGCAGCGCTTATCGTCAACTACCTCATCACGAAAGTCTATGTCGAGCCGCGCCCCTTTGTCGAACATACGGTTCATACGCTGATCCCTCATGCCGCGGATGCTTCATTTCCGAGTGACCATACGACAGGCGCTTTGGCGATTTCAATTGCAATTCTGTTCCGCAACAAAAAACTCGGCTGGCCGCTTGTGATTTTCGGCCTTTTGACCGGCTTCTCAAGAATTTGGGTCGGCCACCATTATCCGATCGATGTGCTCGGAAGCATTATCGTTTCCCTCATTGTCGGATTCCTGCTGTTCAGATTTTCAAATGTGCTTCGTCCGATTGTCGATCTGATCGTGCGAATCTATGAAAGTATCGTTCATAAAAGCAAATCGACAAACCATAATATATAAAAAAAGCCGGCGTCTGTCACAGACTGCCGGTTTTTGTATGTTTGGCTGTATGCTTTTTCCTTTGTAAAGCACAGAATGCGGCAATGCCGAGACTGTCAATCAGCACATCGCGGAGGCATCCGTTTCTGCCGAAAAAGAGCTGGACGATTTCTGTCAGGAAAGCGGCGGCCAATGCATACAGCACCGCCCTCTTCATGCGCCTGCGCTCTCTGAAAAACAAATAGGCGAGCACAAAAAATGAAAACGCGTGCCCGAGCTTTTGAATCGCCGCTTCCGGTATGGCGAGCTCCGCCATATCGAACACAAAGAAACCGGACACATCCGGATGCGGCGTGAAACGGAAGGACACCGTCTGCGACACAATCATATCGTGAAAGCTTTCCGTCAAAGCAGAAACGAAAACAAAGACGAGCCACCCGGCCGCCAGACATTTATTCATTCAGCATCTCCTTCGTTTTCTACTAGTATAAAGGCACATGCGGCAATATGAAAAGCGCCTATCTGAGCTGATAGGCGCTTTGGGATCAAGATTACTTGCCCGAATCTTTCATTGAGCCGTCATCTTTACCATCTGTCTTGTCTTTTGTGCCGTCCTCTTTGTCACCTGGTTTTTCTTCGGTTTCTTTTTTAGGCGTCACATCTTTTTTCTCGGAAGACTGCTGAATTGACCCTTCCGTTTCTTCTGTCACAGCGTTTTTCTCTTCAGCCGCCGCTTTTTCAATAGATGTTACCGGCTTGTCCATAAAATTGAGCGGGTTCATCGCTACGCCGTCCTTGCGGATTTCAAAGTGCACGTGATTTCCGCTTTCTTCACTGTAAAGGTTTTTTCCGGATTTACCGATGACCTGGTTCTGCTTTACTTTGTCGCCCTGATCCACGCTGACTTCAGATAAAGACTGATAGACAGTAGACAGGCCGTCTGAGTGTTCAATTTCAACCACATATCCCAGTACCGGGTCTTTAGCAGCTTTAACAACCGTACCGCTCAGAGAAGCAGAAACATCAAATGATTTTCCGTCTTTCTCAGCTAAGTCAATTCCTTTACTGAGGCTGTACGTGTTATTATAGTTAACAAGTGCTGCTTCTTTCTCTTTTTTTGCGGCATCAGTTTCATAAAACTTTTTCACAACAGAAACATTTTCAGAATGAGCAGCCGGCATTGCGACGTTTTCCATTGACTTGCCTACTTCGACGGCATCGTCTTTGCCGCTGTCATACGCGGAGTTTCCGCCGTTGTTCGTCAGATTGTCCTTCACATCATTCGAAACGGATTGATACCAAAGGACAGCTGTTAAAATGACGGCCGCACTGACTAAGTAGATTGCAGGGAATATCCAGCGTTTGCGAAAAAACCGCTGAAGTTTTTTGACTTGAGAAGTTTTCTTTTCTTCCTCTCTCATTTGTTCATCACCTCAGCAACATTCTGAACACTTTTCTGAAAATATATACACATCCATAAAAAACTTTTTTGGAAATAGTATGTGCAGATTGCACTTGATTATGTAATAAAATGTGAAGGGAGATCCCGGAATATGAATTTGACCCTGCGCAAAGCCGTATTGGAGGATTTAGATGCGGTGGTGGCCATATACAACTCGACGATTGCCTCACGAATGGTAACGGCTGATACGGAAGAAGTGACGCCCGAAGACCGGATGGATTGGTTTCTGCGGCACACGGACCGGCGCCCGCTGATGGTCGCGGAAGATGAGACCGGCAAAGTGGCGGCCTGGATCAGCTTTGAAACGTTTTACGGCCGTCCGGCCTATGACAAAACGGCGGAGATCAGCATCTATCTGCATCAGGATTGCCGCGGCAAAGGAGCAGGAAGCTTTTTGCTGAAAGAAGCCCTGGCACTCGCTCCGGCAATCGGCATCCGCAGCCTGATGGCTTTTATCTTCGGACATAATGTGCCGAGCATTAAGCTGTTTGAAAAATTCGGTTTTACCGAATGGGGCGTATTCCCGGGTATCGCCGAAATGGACGGAAAACGATATGACTTGAACATTTTAGGGAGAGAACTGTCATGATCACCATCGATAAAGACAAAGACGAAAACCAGCCGCTCAATAAAAAAGCCCGTTCCCTTGCCGACATCGCCAAATGGGGAAAGATCACCGCCGTGTTTCTGATCATCACGGGCTCTCTTTCCGCTCTGTCAGCCATTGTGACGCTGCTTGGAGCCATTCCGGGGGTTCTGCTCATCATTTCCGGCGTCATGCTGATGCGCTCGGCAAAAGCGGCTGCCGCCCTTCAGGAAGGACTAGAAGAAAACGCGGAAGAAAATATGCTTGCACATTACGCGTCATTTATCAAAATGCAGTTTTTTTACGCGGCATCCAGTGTGGTATTGGGCATTCTTGCTTTTATTTTAGTCGTCATCTTCGCTGTCATCGGAATTATCGCTTATCACAGCACTGATACGTATGACACGCCTGATTCATATTACTATGAGAACGACCCGGTGTTTGAATGACAAAAAGAGCTGATCGCGCGTCAGCTCTTTTTTAATAAAGCATTTCTTTTTTCCGGTCTTCTTCCGTTAAAAATTCAATAAAGCTCTTCATCGCAGACGGCTCCTCGGCAATCAGCCGGGTATAGGCGCTTTTCCGTTCCTCGGACAGAATGTCGCTTTTTCTGATTCTGTTCAGCATATAAAGGCGGATCGTTTTTTGCACCTGTTTCCGCTGATGGCCGGCTTCCTTAAAAAACGCAAGACCCAGAGCCGCAAGGAGGGCAAAAATGCCGGCCGATACGAGAGCTCCTCTCCCGGAAGGGGCCTGAATCAAAAGCGATGCCAGATGAAACAGACTAAAAGCGGCGAGCGGGAAAGCAAGAAAACGGTAAATGATGCTTTTTTTCATCAGCGGCGCGATGGCGATTTGTATTTTCTGAATTTCTTTTTTTATGAATCCCGGCAATTGTTCCGCATGCTCCAGCTTCATGCCCTCTCCCCTTTGCTGTCATTTTTGTCTTCTTTTTCATATATGCATATTTTACCGCACCCGGAACTTTCTTTGAAAGAAAACTGCATTCATCTTTGATTCCGGCTCTTTATTCTTTCAAAATGTCAATGTTATAATTTGAAATGGGAATCAGATTGCTGCACTTGTCGGAATACTAATGGGCACAGTCTTGATAAATATGATATAGCGGGGTTGCAAAGTGAGCATTTCATTTATTTTATTCGGATTTTTTTTCGTTTTAAATATACTTTTGGCCGTCATCATGATTTTCAAAGAAAGACGCGATGCCAGCGCTTCATGGGCTTGGCTCTTGGTTCTTTTTTTTATTCCCATTTTAGGGTTTATTTTATACCTGTTATTCGGCCATAACCTGAGACGCAAGCATCTGTTTCAGTGGGAAGACCGTAAAAAAATCGGGATAGAAAAGCTGCTGAAGTTTCAGCTGAAAGATCTGAAGTCGAGGCAATTCCAATTTAACAACAGGGCGACTGTGGATAATAAAGACCTCATCTATATGCTTGTCATGAACAACCACGCAGTCTTTACAGAGGATAATTCGGTGGAGATTTTGACGGACGGGCGCGATAAGTTCAAACGCTTAATGAAGGACATTTCCAACGCAAAAGATCACATTCACCTTCAATACTATATTTATAAAGGTGATGAACTGGGAAAAAAATTGCGCGATGCCTTAGTGAAAAAAGCACGCGAAGGCGTAAAAGTCAGAGTGTTATATGATGAACTCGGTTCAAGATCACTCAGAAAAAAATTCTTCAAACCGCTGCGGGACGCCGGCGGCCATGTGGAAGTCTTTTTTCCTTCCAGGCTTCGTCCGATTAATTTGCGGCTCAATTATCGGAATCACCGCAAGCTCGTCATCATTGACGGCGAAACCGGCTATGTCGGCGGCTTTAACGTCGGAGATGAATATCTCGGCCTGAATCCGAAATTCGGCTACTGGCGCGATACGCACCTCAGGCTTCAAGGCACGGCGGTACACGCCATTCAGACACGGTTTATCCTCGATTGGAACCAAGCCTCCCATCATCATACGCTCACATACGTTCCGAATCATTTTCCGGAATGCGAGCCGAAGGGCAATGTCGGGATGCAGATTGTCACGAGCGGACCGGACTCAGAATGGGAACAAATTAAAAACGGCTATATCAAGATGATCTCAACGGCCAAACGGTCAATCCTGATTCAGACGCCTTACTTTATTCCTGACTCAAGTCTTTTAGATGCCCTCAGGATCGCCTGTCTGTCAGGCATCGACGTCAAAATCATGATTCCGAACAAGCCGGATCACGCTTTCGTTTACTGGGCGACTTTATCTTACATCGGCGATCTTTTGAAAGCCGGAGCCTCAGTCTACATTTACGATAACGGCTTTATTCATGCAAAAACGATTGTCGTCGATGATGAGACGGCTTCAGTCGGTACGGCGAATATCGACGTCAGAAGCTTCAGACTTAATTTTGAAGTCAACGCCTTTATTTATGACGTCACCATTGCGAAAAAACTCATTTCCTCATTTAAAGAAGATCTGCTCGTCTCCAGAAAATATACGTATGAAGAATATCAGGAGCGTTCGCTGCGGATCCGCATTAAAGAATCGATTTCAAGACTTCTTTCGCCGATTTTGTAATTCCCGGGGTGTTTTCTCGGGAATTTTCTGATATAAAAACGGACACGGCATGAAAAAACACATTTTATATTCAAAAGAATGACCGAATAGTGTATAAATGAAAAGTGAGTATTTTTTTGTAAAGGAGTGCCATAGTTTGAAACCTGAATCAGTGAATCGTTCGCTTATTTCTATTTCGAAATGGGGAAAAGCGACAGGTATTTTATTTATTATCGTGGGTGCGTTTGCGGCGCTGTCGGGCGCGTTTTTCTTTTTAATCGGAGCCATTCCCGGCGTTCTGCAGATCATTGCCGGCATTTTTCTGATGCGCTCGGCAAATGAAGCGGGACAGATGGCGGAGCAGTTCAATGAACTGACAGAGGAACATATGCTGGAGAATTATGCAAAGTTCGTGAAAATGCAGGGGATCTACCTGATTGTGACGGTCGGCTTGTCCGTTCTCGGTATCGTTCTCTTCATTGTCCTCATGACGCTCGGCATCGTGGACGGCGTGTTTAATAATATTGATGCCAATACATATTAAAAAGGAAAATCCCGGCGCATCCGCCCGGGATTTTTTCTTATTCCGCTTCTTCAATAACGGTAAAGCGTTCGTTTTTGTGCTTCGGATTATCCAATTCGTTCAATACGACGATGGCATAATGGCGCAGCTGATGCAGCTGTCTGCAAATATTCTTTCAGACATTCCGGCTTCAGCTCAAAAAAGTTTATTCAAATAAAGCTTTTCCTCAGAGTTTCAACTGAAATCACTCAATTGTTCGACTGTTCCTGATCAGGTTTAGAAGCAAGAATTGTGATTCTGCAAAATAAGGATAAAAGCCCTGATGGAACAAGACCACTTATCATACAGTTTTTTGGGTCTTTGTAATTAAATTACAATTGTTCTTAATATTCACTCATGTATTCATGCTATTATATTGAAAGGAACGATCAAAAGCGTTGGCGTTCGTTAAATATTTACGAGTGCTGCCTCATGTCAAAGTCAGAAAAAATAGTATAGGAGGTAACATATGTTTAAGTTTAAAAAGAAATTCTTAGTTGGATTAACGGCAGCTTTCATGAGTATCAGCATGTTTTCGGCAACCGCCTCTGCAGCTGGTACAGATTACTGGCAAAATTGGACTGATGGGGGCGGAACAGTAAACGCAGTCAATGGATCTGGCGGGAATTACAGTGTTAATTGGTCTAATACCGGAAATTTCGTTGTTGGTAAAGGCTGGACTACAGGCTCGCCATTTAGAACAATAAACTATAATGCCGGAGTCTGGGCGCCGAATGGCAATGGATATTTGACTTTATATGGCTGGACGAGAGCACCTCTCATCGAATATTATGTAGTGGATTCATGGGGTACTTACAGACCTACCGGAACGTATAAAGGTACTGTAAACAGTGATGGAGGTACATATGACATATATACAACGACACGTTATAACGCACCTTCCATTGATGGCGATAACACTACTTTTACGCAGTACTGGAGTGTTCGCCAGTCGAAGAGACCGACCGGAAGCAACGCTGCAATCACTTTCAGCAATCATGTTAACGCATGGAAGAGCCATGGAATGAATCTGGGCAGTAATTGGGCTTATCAAGTCTTAGCGACAGAAGGATATAAAAGCAGCGGAAGTTCTAATGTAACAGTGTGGTAACAGCTCATCTTTAATTAGGGGCAGCTAACGGGCTGCTGATCGTTCCTAGAGAAATTTTATAATGATTGTTAAGAGGCGAACGGTTTTGGCATTGCTGGAGGCAGGGTATCATTTTTTGTTTAACTAGCTCACAGCTGACACCTTCACATAAGTCTTAAGCAAAATATAAATATCCCGGTAACCACCTCCTTTAGTTTCGAAGGATTTCTTCATTAAACAGATCGCAATCCGCATCCAGGCTTGTCTGAATATGGAGCCAAAACCGTGATTTCCTCATTATAACTTGTAACTATTTTTGTTACACATATAGCGGCATGAACCCATCTCTTTTTAACAAAAGAGATGATTCATTACATCATAAAGGGACTTGCTCGCAAGTTCATTCTCCATTGCCCGCTGTACGCTTCCGAACGTCTCATCGAGCGCGCGCTGAATATTTTTGCCGACCGGACAGTCGGGGTTCGGATTGTCGTGAACCGCAAAAAGCTCTTCCTTATTCTGCACCGCCCTGTAAACCTCTAAGAGGGTGATCTCCGACGGATCTTTTTTCAGGCTGGCTCCCGGAACACCCGCTCGGGATGTCAGAATACCCGCTTTTTTCAGCTGGCTGATCGTTCTCCGCACGACGACGGGATTAGTGTTTACGCTGCCCGCAATCATATCCGATGACGCCCGTTCATCCGTTGAGATCAGCGATAGAATGTGAATGGCCACAGCAAGACGGCTGTTAATCATGTTTTTCACCACCGTTGTAACCGCAATAGTTACATTTCATTTGTTTGTCAACTACTAATATACACTAAAACGGGCGGCAGGATGAAATCAAGTTGGCAATAGAGGTGTAAACAGGCCGGCGGGAAACCGGCCGAAGAGGGATTAAAATAAGAAATAACGCTGTCCGAGCGGAACATAGCTGACGGGCTGGCATGCCAGCTCTTCTCCGTCGGCGAACACCTGATAGGTTTTCGGATCGACTTGTATATTCGGCATCGCGTCATTCAGCTTCATGTCGAGCTTACTCAGCTTACGGATATTCCGTACGGGAGAAATCATTTTTTCAAGGCCGAGCTTTTCCGGCACACCGTTTGCGATACCGGCCTGGGACATAAATGTAATAGAGGTATTTCGGTTTGCTTTACCGTATGATGCGTACATCTGCCGCATAAACACGGGCTCAGGCGTCGGAATGGAAGCATTCGGATCTCCCATCTGGGCGCGGGCGATCATGCCGCCTTTGAGCACAAGTTCAGGTTTGACGCCGAAGAAAACCGGGTCCCATAGTACAAGGTCGGCGAGCTTTCCTTTTTCAACGGAACCGACTTCATGGCTCAGGCCGTGAGTGACGGCCGGGTTGATCGTGTATTTGGCGATATAGCGTTTGGCGCGCACATTGTCATTGCCGTTTTCTCCTGATAGAGCGCCGCGCTGTTTTTTCATTTTATCGGCCACCTGCCATGTCCGGATAATCACTTCTCCCACCCTGCCCATCGCCTGCGAGTCAGATGACGTCATGCTGATCGCGCCGATATCGTGCAGAATATCCTCCGCCGCAATGGTGGCCGCTCTGATGCGTGAATGACTGAACGCCACGTCTTCAGGCACTTTTGAATCTAAATGATGGCAGACCATCATCATATCAAGATGCTCGTCCATCGTGTTGACGGTATACGGGATCGTCGGCGTCGTAGAGGACGGCAGGATATTGGCGTAAGATGCGAGTTTCATAATATCCGGTGCGTGGCCTCCGCCGGCTCCCTCTATGTGATATGTATGGATAACCCGGTCGCCGATCGCATCAAGCGTATTTTCTAAAAAGCCCGCTTCATTTATCGTGTCTGTATGGATTGCCACCTGAATGTCCGCCTCATCCGCCGCTTCCATGCAAGCTTTAATGGCGCTTGGCGTTGATCCCCAATCTTCATGCAGCTTCAGGCCGATCGCGCCTGCTTCCACCTGCTCGATCAGCGGCGCTTTATCGGATGCATTCCCTTTTCCTAAGAAACCGACGTTGATCGGAAACTCCTCGGCCGCTTCCAGCATTCTCGACATGTACCATGCACCGGATGTACAAGTCGTCGCTTTACTTCCCGTCGCAGGACCCGTTCCGCCGCCGAGAAGCGTGGTCACGCCTGAAGAAAGCGCGACTTCCATCTGCTGCGGGCAGATAAAGTGGATATGCGTATCCACCCCGCCGGCCGTTACGATTTTCCCTTCGCCGGAAATGACTTCTGTTCCGGCACCGATAATCATGTGCGGGTCCACCCCATCCATAATATCAGGGTTGCCGCTTTTTCCGACGCCGACAATCCGGCCGTCCTTCACCCCGATATCCGCCTTGACGATTCCGGTATAATCCAGGATAACCGCGTTTGTAATGACCAGATCAAGCGCTCCGTCTTTCCCGGTGATACGCCCGTTCTGCCCCATGCCGTCCCGGATTGTTTTCCCTCCGCCGAAAATCATTTCTTCACCGTAATTCGTGAAATCTTTTTCGACTTCAATCCATAAATCCGTATCTCCGAGTCTGACTTTGTCTCCCGTTGTCGGTCCGAACAGTTCTGCGTATTGCTCACGTGACATTTTCATCGGATCGCCTCCTCCATCCATCCGGCTTTTTTAAGATTTGACAGAGTCTTCTCTTTTCCCCGCTCATCCATATACGTATCGGCCATGCCGTTGAGACCTCTGACCGTTTTTCGCCCTCCGATTTCCACGAGCGTGACGGTTTTCTCTTCTCCCGGTTCAAAACGGACAGATGTGCCTGACGGGATATCAAGGCGCATGCCGATTGCTTTGTCCCGATTGAAGGAAAGGGCGCCGTTGGCTTCGGCAAAATGAAAATGCGATCCTACCTGCACTGACCGTGTTCCGTTATTGGTGACTGACACCTCCAGCGTCTTCCGGCCTTCGTTAATGGTGATGATCCCCTTTGCGACTTGAATCGCTCCCGGCTTCATGACTTCACCTCCGCCTTGATCGGCTGATGAACGGTGACAAGCTTAACCCCGTCCGGGAACGTCGCTTCCACCTGAATGCTGTCCAGCATTTCCGGAACGCCTTCCATAACGTCTTTTTCCGTCAATACATTGCGGCCGGATTCCATCAGCTCAGCAACGCTTTTTCCGTCTCTCGCGCCTTCCATCAGATAACAGGTCAAATATGCGGCGGCTTCGGGATAATTCAGCAGAACGCCGCGCGCCTTCCGCTGCTTAGCGAGCTCTCCCGCCGTAAAAATAAGCAATTTTTCTTGTTCAACCGGTGTCAGTTTCATCTGTATTCCCCCTTAGTGATAGTCAAACACAATCCGCATGGTCATACCGAAACGATGCAGGCGGCCGTCACCCCCTTCACCTCATGAAATGTTAAGTGATAAAAGTTATTCGACGGTGAACGACCCGATTCCTTTTGCAGAAATTACCGATTTCTCATTTTTTTCTTCAACAAACGTTTAATCAAATGTGAAGAAAGGTTACATTCTTTGTGAATATTATAAAGAAATCGCCGGTGAATTTATAGAATATTTAAAAATTTAGTGAATATTAACCAAATGAACTGGAATTTTTGTCATTTCTCATAACAAAAAGCCCAAAATATTTTGGGCTTTTGCTGTGTTTCACTATCAAATTAATCATCACTGAGTTTATCTTTCGTTTTGCCGACACCCTTTTGCAGGCTGCCTTTCGCTTTGTCTTTTTTACCTTCCGCTTTTAAGTCGGACTTGTTTGCCATGTCGCCTGCTTTGTCCTTTGCTTCCCCTTTCATTTTGTTCATGCCGCCTTTTACTTTGTCTTTTAAACCGTTATCTTGACTCATGATCTCTTCAGCTCCTTTTTTGTTCTGTGTACTTGTTTTCTTCCCTTTCAGCCTGATAGCAAACATGTAAACTCTCAATTATTGATTTCACAGCGTTCCCCGTAGCGGAGCACTTTGTAAACAGCCAATCCGTCTGACAGCTTATTATCCCCGTATTGCACCGGCAGAAGGGCAAAGAAAACATAATAAGTTGAAAAATAGACAAATTGGTAAAAAAATAAGTTTGGCTCAAGGACATCTTTTATGATCAGCAGATTTATTAAAAAGATAGAAGCGAGATTAAACAGACAGCCTCCGGAATAGACGAGCGCGCTCGTCAGACGGTTATCTATCCGCAATTCGCCGAACTTGCAGAAAGAATCTATGAAGTAGATACGCCGAACCTGAATCGGCCCTACTTTTAAAAGACGTTTCCCCATTCCGATATCCAATGATGCCTTGCCTCCGAACAGCATGGCCATAAAGCTGTGACCCGACACATGGATGACAGACACCATCGGCAGAATGATGAGAAATGATACGAAAAACTTTATCATATCATTGAATCCGAACAACAAATCCCTCCTTCCCATCATACTTTTTTCTCTCTTTTGCGATTTTTCCGTTTTTTTCTATGGTCAAACGTTATGATGTGCATAAAAAAATAACCATCTGCTGATCAGATGGTTAAGAAAAATTATATATCGTATAAACACTGTTCTTTTTGAATGTTTTCTCTCATGCGAATCGCTTTTTCATAAAAATACGCCGCTTCTTTATATTGCTCATGTGCGCTCGTGTAAACGGCGGCCTCTAAGGCGAAATCTTCAATATACACATACAGCGATTTTTCATTCATATAGTCAAACACTTCATGGATTAAATCCATATTGAGTGACTCCAAATAAAGCGCTTGTAAAAACTTATATTTCTCTAAACTGAATCGGTCGCCCCGTTCTTTCGCGATCATAACCCCTCTTTCATAATAGGTAAGGGCCGCTTGGTCATCACGCAGCCTGAAAAGGGTGTGCGTTAAGCTGAACAGCGCCTTCGGAAGCTGTTCAAGCTGATGCTCTTCAAAAACGGGAACCGCTTTTCTAAAGTACCGGGCCGCTTCATCCAGATCCCGCTTTTCAGAATAACAATTCCCCAGATTGTAAAGCGAAGACCCGATCAGGCGGGGTTGTCCTTCAAGCAAAGAAAGGCGGAGGGCTTCGTCTAAATGCTCAAGCGCTTTGTCGTAGTTTTTGCAGTCGATGTAGTTTCCTGAGATGACGAAATGGCATTGAATTCTCCGCACTCTGTAGAAATCGTGTTTCATATACGTATCCAGCGCCTGAATCCCGTGATTCATGGAAAAATGAGTCTGCTTCATGACATAAAACACTTCAGACATCTTGAAATGGAATTCCGCCCTCTCTATATCATCCTCGACAAATGAAAGGAGTTTTTCCGCTTTCCGGTAAAAAGAAATAGCCGCAACATAGTTATTGTGATCGAATTCATACATTCCTCTGAACAAATGGAAATAATACTCAGACAGTCCCGATATGCTGTCCGTGCTTTCGATCGTCTTTTGCAGCTCGCTGTACTGAATCTGTGATTGTTCGGTGCATTCCGGCTTGACGTAATCAAGCATAATATGATGGCGGTAGCTGATCAGCTGATAATATAACAGCAGCAGCTGGTCTTCCTCCATACGTTGTATATCCTCATCAATTTCCTCTTTCAGCTTTATGGCATCAGCCGCTTGAAACGCTAAAATGTGCTTGTACCATTTGTTGATCTTGACTCCAACTTGAGATGACGGAATCTCGTATGCGGTCATGCCCCTTTCACAACCTTTTCTAATTTCTATTGGTTATATTTTAACATATTGTATGGCTTTGGAATTGCATAACTTGATTGTCCTGCATCAAAATTCCTATCATATATTTCGGCTGTCACCGGTATTTTTTGAACAGACCGCTCTCATATAGTGAATAAAAAAGCCTGCCCTTGTCCGGGCAAGCTTTTCTTCATCCGCCTATATAAGACATTTCCACTTTCTTTTTCCCATCCGTTTTAGAAAGCGCGCGGTCAATTGAATACTGATCCGTGCGATTTCTCCAGACAGAAGCGATGGATTCCGTCAATTCATCATCGGTCAGACCGCCGCGCACGAGTTTCCGAACATCATAGCCGCTTGACGCAAACAGGCACGTAAACAGCTCGCCTCTCGCCGACAGGCGCGCTCTGTTGCAGGAGGCGCAGAATGCATCCGAGACGGAGGAAATCACGCCGATTTCGCCGGAACCGTCAAGATAGCGGAACCTGGAAGCGACCTCTCCTTTATAATTCGCTTCTATCGGCTCCGTCGGCATGTGCTGGTTGATCAGATCAATAATCTCTGCCTTCGTGATCACATCTTTTTTATTCCATTGATTCGTATTGCCTACATCCATAAATTCAATAAACCGGAGAATATGACCCTTTTCTTTAAAATAGCGGGCCATCGGCAGGATATCTTTTTCATTGACGCCCTTTTGAACAACCATGTTGATTTTCACACCGAGTCCGGCCGCTTTTGCCGCCTCAATGCCCTCAAGCACCTTGTTCACCGAAACCCCGCGGCCGTTAATGGCCTTAAACCGCTCATCCTCTAAAGAATCGAGGCTGACTGTCACGCGATGCAGCCCCGCCTGCTTCAGTTTTTCCGCATACACGGGAAGCAGAGAGCCGTTTGTCGTCATCGCGATATCTTTAAGTCCGGGGATGCGCGCAAGTTTTTTGATCAATTCAGGCATATCTTTTCTCATGAGCGGCTCTCCGCCCGTCAGCCTGATTTTTTCAACGCCGAAGCGGCCGACAAACAGCTTCGCAAGCCGCTCAAGCTCCTCGAAGGAGAGCAATTCCGTCTTTTTTAAAAATGGATAATCCGGTCCGAATAATTCGGCTGGCATACAGTACGTGCATCTGAAGTTGCAGCGGTCGGTTACAGAGATACGAAGATCCCTGAGCGGCCTTTCCCTTTTGTCTGTCACCCGGCGCGTTTCTGTATTCATAAGCCCAAGACCCCTTTCTATTGTTCAACCCGTTCAGGATGTGTGTATACGTTAAATGATCCGTTTCTGACAAAACCTATCGCGGTTATGTTCAGCTCTTCCGCCATTTGCAGCGCGAGCTCCGTCGGCGCCGATTTTGAAATGACAATCGACACGCCGATTTTTGCGGCTTTTAATAAAACCTCTGAGGAAATCCGGCCGCTGAAGACGATCAGCTTGTCACGGACCGGCATTCCGTTTTTCAAACAGCAGCCGTACAGCTTATCCAGCGCGTTGTGGCGCCCGATGTCCGTCCTCATGAAGAGCAGCTTTTCCGTATCGCACAGCGCCGCATTATGGACGCCGCCCGTTTCCTGGAAGGTGCCGCTTCCTCTTTGCATCTCCTTCATCAGGCGAAGGCACGTCTCAGGAGTTATAGTGATACGGCTGACGGCGGTTTTGGCCGTTTTCACATCCTGCTGAAAGTAAAAATGGCGGCCTTTCCCGCAGCATGAACCGATGACCCTCTTCGTATAGTCTTTTTGCTCAAGCACTCCGGGATTCGTCAGTTCAACATATGCAAACCCGAGACTTTCATCTATAGTAAAGCTTTTGATTTCTTTTTCAAAACGAATGACGCCTTCTGATGCGAGAAATCCGATGACGAGTTCCTCTAAATGGTCAGGCGTGCAGACGAGCGTAACAAATTCCTGTCCGTTCACCATGACGGTCAGCGGATACTCTGAAACCATCCGATCTGCCGTCTTTGTTAATACCCCTTTTTCATAGCGGTATATGTCTCTAACCGCTGTTGTTTTTTCATCCACTGTTTTCCCCTCCGCAGTATCCTTCTCTTTTATTCTTCCACAATCCCTGTATTTTGTCGAATTTGCGGTTTAAAAAAAGAGCCCTCTTAGGACTCTATGTTTCATTGCGATGATGTCTGCTCAGAATGGTGAATAAAATAACTGCGGCGATAATGGCCAATATACTGACGAATATGAAGGCGGCAAGCTTCAGAAAAATTCCCATCAGAACAAAAACGACTGCCGCCAGCACTAATATAATGCCTGCTCCTTTTAACAACAGCGTTCATCTCCTTTTATCCGTATCATTCCCGCGGTTCCGTTTTCTAAACAAAAAAGACGCCGCGCGGGCGTCCTTTTTTAACCTATTCTTTTGCTAAATCCTTTGCAGCGTCTTCCCAAGCCTGTTTGAACTCGTCCGCGCTGTCAGCTGAGACATATGTGCCGCCTCCCGCTTCCGCCGCTTTTTCAAGGCTTTCGCTTCCTTTCATGCCGAAGTTGAAGCCGATGATATTGACGATCGTGTTGACGTTCGCTTTACGGAGCTTTTGAATTTCGGCCTGAGGATTACCGCCGCATGTTTCTTCACCGTCTGTGATCAGATATACGACGTTTTTCCCTGTGGCGCCGGCCCGCTCAAATTCTTCACGCGTATCAGAAAGCGCTTTCGCTATCGGTGTCCAGCCGGTCGGTTTAATCTTGCTGAGTGATTGCTCAAATGGAGTCACGGCGTACGGCTGAAGGCCGTATAACGTTTCTGTCGCATTACATGATACGGCTTTGCCTGAGTTTTTATTATTGCCCTTATGCCCGAATACCCGAAGCATCAGATTCGTGTCTTCAGGAAGAACTTCCGCAAAAGAAGTGACAGACTCTTTCGCAACATCTATTTTACGCTCTCCCCCTGTTTTTTGTATCATGCTTCCGCTTGCATCAAACAGCACAGCAACGTTTGTTTCTTCGTGCTTTTTCTCAGCTGCAAAAACAGGTGATCCGAGTGAAAGCGTCAAAAGTCCGACAATCCCCGCAGTGAACATTTTTTTCATTTCCTTCATTCCTCTCCGTTTGTTTTTGGCCGATGGGCCCCCGGCTCTTCTCTATGCTAGATGACGAGTATGCAAAAAGATATAGGGCGGGATTCCTTTTGTATAAGCGGCTGTACGCCGTTAAAAATGAACAGAATTATGCGCATCATCCTAAAAAGATTGGATAAATGATGACAGATTTAATGCCTTTTTCGCCCTTTTTGTAATATAAGTCCGGAATCTGATTCTTTTTACAGTTTTCTCTTCATCTTTTCTTGAAATTTTTGTTAAATAAAAATAAAAAAAAGGGCCGATAAACGGCACCTTTTCTTATTCCGCTAATGAACTCGCTGCCATTGTAAAGATGCGGTTCATATCCTTTTGGCTGTGAGCTTCGTAATATTTTCCTCCGCCCGCTTTGGCAATCTCGTGAAGCTGGCCGTTGAAGCCTTCCTTAAAGTCAAAGCCGATCACGTTGACTTTAATATGCTGTTTACGAAGTTCTTTCGCTGTCTTAACAGGATCTCCTCCGCATGTCTCCTCGCCGTCCGTCAACAGGAAAACGGATTTACTGCCTAGTTTGTGCAAACCGGTAAAGGAAGCCTTCGCATCCTCTAATGCTTTTGCAATCGGTGTCCAGCCCGTAGGCCCGATTCCGTTAAGAGAGTTAAGGAAGCTCTGTCTGTCAAACCTTTGGAATCCATACACACCGCGAATGGATTCACAAGATTGAACCTTTCCGGAGTTTTTATTATTGCCTTCCGAACCGAAAACTGTCATTCTGACCTGTGATTTAGATTTAATTTGATCCGCAAAACGGACAATTTCTTCTTTTGCCATGTTGTATTTAGAAACACCGTCAATCCGTTTTGCCATACTGCCGCTCGCATCAAGTAAAATGGCGGTATTGTTTTTAAATGAAAGAGTCTTCTCGTTTGCATTCTCGGCAGCAAAAGCAGGAGATGCAACAGTCAGCATCAATCCGAGCATGAGTATGAGTGAAAATGTTTTTTTCATTGCTTTTTCCCCTTTTCAATAGATTTACGTTCAACGCCGAACAATATTTATCGTAAATGAGATGAAAAGGGAAATAAATAGGACGGCGTTCCTCATTATTTTTGCGTATATTCACATAGAAGCGGCATTTTTATCAGTGATTTACACCCGGCGCTCAGCCTTCAATCGACATTTGTCAGCCTTTAGGCTTTCGTTATATGAGTCTGTTGGTTGCTTTACCGTTTATGGAATAGTTTTCAAAAAAACAGACGCTCAAGAA
This sequence comes from Bacillus sp. JNUCC-22, assembly GCF_018861275.1. NCBI lineage: Bacteria > Bacillati > Bacillota > Bacilli > Caryophanales > Bacillaceae > Bacillus > Bacillus sp. JNUCC-22. The sequence goes on from NZ_CP076408.1 coordinate 3,496,722, forward strand.
AGCGTCTATTTTTTCGCCATATATTTGTTTAAAAATGAATCTGCTTCGGAAATGTCTACTCCCTGATAATAATGCTTGACGATGTCCGCCACTGATTTTCCCTGCTCCGCCATGTAATTGGCCCCGTACTGGCTCATGCCGACGCCGTGGCCGAATCCTTTTGTCGTAATGGTGATGCTGCCGCCGTTTCGTTTCCATTCAAAGTCGGCAGAACGGAGTCCGAGTTTTTCCCGGATGTCTCTTCCTTTCAGCTTTTTGCCGTTGATGACGGCCGTTGCCACTTGATGGCCCGGCGTTCTGGCTGTAATCTGTCCCACCGTGTTTTGTCCCGAGAGCTGTACGCCGAGCTTTTGCTGAAACTCCGGCACACTGAAGGTCTGGGTGGCAAGATATTTCGGCGATTGCTTATCCCACGGACTTTTCACGCTTTTTAAATAAGGAATGGCGCTTGTCCAATAGGCTTCCGCATTTTCCGTATACCCGTTGCTCGTAGAGAAGAAAGATGCCTCAATCGGCTTGTTATCGTACGTTAAAATCTTTCCTTGCGTGCCGGCCACCGCGTTTGTGATTTTCTTGAGGTTGTGTGCGTACTTAGAACCCCATTCTTTTTTCAGCTGGCTTTTGCTTTGATAGACTTGGAACATTTGCGTATCATCCACCAGTGATCCTTTCGGCGCCTGAACGGCTGAGTCAGCGACCATCAGTCTGACGATGAATGTACGGGCGGCGAGCGCCTGGGCTTTTAAGGCCTCCGGTTTAAAGTTTGCGGGCATTTCGGAAGCCACGACACCGATCACGTACTCTTCAAGCGGAATGTTTTCTACAGAATGATTGGATGTCCGATAAACCGGAATGGATACAGGTGATTCTTTCAATGTTTCTGCTCCTTTTGTTTCTCGTGTGGTGTGTGCTGTTTTGTGTCCGGGCTCTCTGTTTACGGCTGCTCCTTTTTCTGCCTGAAACGGAAGGACGAGAATGGTGGGGACTAGAAGAATAAGTATACACAGCCCGGATAGTAGAAATACAATCGGTTTCATATATCAGCTGCCTCCTGCTTGGGATTCGACTCTACTTCATCTTATGGGCAGGGACAAGCTAATATGACTTCCTTTTGGACAGAATCTTTATTCCATTTTTCACGCGAAAAACGTATTCTTTTTTGGAAATCAGAGCATAATAATGATGATAAACCATAAAAAAACAGTATGCCAGATTGACATACTGTTTTTACAGCCATTATGCGTTTAGGTCAGTTACGACTTCTTTGCTTTCTTGTTCAGCGGCCGTTTCATCAACGACACGCTCGATGTCAGCGCCAAGAGCCGCAAGTTTTTGATGGAAATTCACATAACCGCGATCCAAGTGCTTCAGTTCCGTGACGCGTGTATGACCTTCAGCCACTAATCCCGCAAGAATCAGCGCCGCGCCCGCACGCAGGTCCGTAGCGGCAACTTCTGCGCCTTGCAGCTGTACAGGACCGTTAATGATCACAGAACGTCCTTCAATTTTAATGTCGCCATTCATCCGGCGGAATTCTTCAGCATGCATAAAACGGTTTTCAAACACAGTTTCAGTAATCATGCTTGTTCCGCTCGCACGGAGAAGCAGCGCCATCATTTGCGACTGCATATCAGTCGGGAATCCTGGGTGAGGCATCGTTTTAATGTCGATCGGCTTCAGCTGGGCAGGACCGATGACACGAAGGCCTTCTCCTTCATCCGTAATTTTGACTCCCATTTCTTCCATCTTCGCAATTAAAGACGTAAGATGCTCTGGAACCGCACCTTTGACTAATACATTTCCTTCCGTGATCGCCGCAGCCACCATGAAAGTACCCGCTTCAATACGGTCAGGAATGATGTTGTGTCTTACGCCGTGAAGCTTCTCGACACCTTCAATTTTAATGGTGCCTGTGCCGGCTCCGCGGATTTTTCCGCCCATCGCATTGATATAGTTCGCTAAGTCAACGATTTCAGGCTCTTTTGCCACGTTTTCAAGCGTTGTTGTTCCTTCAGCTAAAGCAGCTGCCATAATCAAGTTTTCTGTCGCACCCACACTTGGGAAATCTAAATAGATTTTTGCGCCCTGCAGACGGCCTTCCACTTCTGCTTCAATAAAGCCGTTGCCTACTTTGATTTTTGCACCCATTGCTTCAAAGCCTTTTAAATGCTGATCAATCGGTCTTGAGCCGATTGCGCAGCCGCCCGGAAGCGCTACTCTTGAATGACCCGTACGGGCTAACAGAGGGCCCATAACAAGCACTGACGCGCGCATTTTGCGCACATATTCAAAAGGTGCTTCTGTTTCTAAAGCGTAAGAAGCGTTTACGGTAACTTCATTATTCTCAAAATGCACATCTGCTCCTAAATGACGCAACACTTCATTAATTGTATATACATCGGAGAGCGTAGGTACATCACATATTACGCTTTTTTCTTCACTTGCTAATAAAGATGCAGCGATAACTGGTAAAACGGCATTTTTTGCTCCTTCAACTTTCACTGTGCCGTTTAACTTCTGACCGCCGCGGACGATGATTTTTTCCAAGGTATTCCCCTCCGCGTCCCTATATTCTCTATATTAATATTCAGTCGTCACGATTGGTGTGCCAACCGTAACGGTATGTTTTTCGCCCATTCCCGCACTTCTAAGCGCAACTTGCACATTCATCTTATGTTTCGATGTCATGATGTAATCTGTCCACTTATATGTAAATGCAGAAACAGAAACGAAATGAGGCTCAACTACATGTTCAACTGGACTTGCTTCAAATTCTTTCATGAGCTGTTCTGCTTTTTTTTGCAAAACAATACTCATATTATCATTTAAATGACCCTTAAGACAAGTAAAAATAAATACTTTATTTTGAAATATGTCATGTGCCTGCCGTTCAAACTGTTCATATGTATCATTCCAGTTTTCCGGTTGCTCCGGGCTCATTTGCTCATATAATAAATACGAAGTTGGGTTCTGGTTTTTGAGGGTAGTGACGAGCTGCAGTTTAAAAGTTGTGTGATTTTTTTTGTCAGAATACGTGCCGACGGCCTTTACGATTTTATCTTCCCGCGCGGATTCCCAATGATATTGCGGATACTGCGTCTTCAGTTCTTTTACCTTGTCATCAAATTCACTCAGTGACAGGTTCAGATTTTTTTTCGCATGAAGCGTCCATTCATCTACAGTGACCTGCTGCCGCTCCATTCCTTCGGCAATCTGGGCAAGCGGAGACAGCTCACTTGCATGAATGGAATGAAATACCGCTATTAAGGCGCTTAAAAAAACAAAAAATAAGATGATGCGGCCTGCTCTTTTTTTCTTCATATCGATCTCTCCCCCTTACTCCCATTTTTGCCGGATCCGGGGAAAGCAATACATGGAAAACTTCGTCAAAACTCGCCAAGCGGGTGAAGAAAATTGGTTTCTCACCCAGCGATTCCCTTCATTTCAACAGACGAAACATCTTAAAATAAGTATGGAAGCTGTTTCGAATAGGTAAGATAATCTAAAAAGAAGTCAGCGACTGCCGTACCGATCGCAATGGTAAGAAGAATGATCAGCAGCCTCGCCTGCACTATTTTTCCTTTTCGGATCAGCGGATCAAAGTTGACGGCCTGAAGCGCCCACCATGTCACCGCAATGCATACCAGGTGAACCAGGATGCTGATTGCGGCCTGCTGCCCCAATACATTCACAAATTCCATCTCCTTTCATTTTTTCCGCCCCTCATATCCTCTCTTATTATATAAGAAGAAGAGAGAAAGATGATCATTTTTACATCAGAATTTTTATCCAAAATTAGGGGCAATCCCCGCTTAAATGTCCGTTCTCCGGCATGATATACTTTTTTGGAAAGGAGATGGGAATATGAATCATTCCTTTTTTCATCCGGAAAAGCAGTATGGAGAAACACTTCCCGTATTTGACCACGAGTGGGAAGCGATAGCATTCTACTATGATTATAGACAGTCTCAAACAGAGGAACTGAAAGAATTATGTCAGTTTTTCAACATTTCTCTTGATTATTCACGCGGCAGCCTGCTGGAAGTGGAAGCTCTTTACTTCCGCAGCATACAAGAGCTGCTTTTGGCGGATTGGAACCTGCCGATTGACGAATTTGAGAAAATGCTCAGTGTGTATGTCATCGATTGCGCCATCAGACACCATGACGATGCCGCATGGGTCGTCAAACCTTATCCGTATACGGACGGCGCCTATACGACGGGTGTGCGGAGAGGAAACAAAACGTGGCACACCGACAACTGCTGCGAACATTTATATCTGCAAAAAGAAGAGGATCATCCGCTTATCGGCGTCTATGAATCTCTTATGCGTTAATATAGAAAAAGAATCCTTCTCAGACAGCCGAGAAGGATTCTTTTTTAGTTTCCTGCAACATCCAATCTGTTTACAGCCCGCTGTAGCGCAAGCTCAGCCCGACGAATGTCAGTATCATCTGATCGTTTGTTCAAACGGTCTTCCGCCCGCTTTTTCGCAGCAAGGGCGCGCTCTTTATCAATGCTTTCCGCTGTTTCAGCGGCTTGTGCAAGGATAGTGACCTGATCAGGACGGACTTCTAAAAATCCGCCGCTGACAGCCGCCAATTCGGTCTGTCCGTCTTTTTTAAGGCGGACAGCGCCGATTTTAAGCGGAGCCACGGTCGGAATATGGCCAGGCAAGATACCGAGATCACCGCTCTCGGCTCTTACACTTACCATTTCAATATCAGCATCATATACTGGGCCGTCGGGAGTAACGATATTGACTTTAACGGTCTTCATGCTTTTACCCTCCTAGGACCAGATTAAACTTCTACACCCATCTCTTTTGCATTCTCAATGACTTCTTCAATGCGTCCCACAAGACGGAATGCATCTTCCGGAAGATGGTCATATTTACCGGAAAGGATTTCTTTAAAGCCTCGTACCGTTTCTTTAACAGGCACGTAAGAACCCTTTTGTCCCGTAAACTGCTCAGCTACGTGGAAGTTTTGAGAAAGGAAGAACTGGATACGGCGTGCGCGGTGAACGACAAGCTTGTCTTCTTCACCTAATTCGTCCATACCGAGAATCGCGATAATATCCTGAAGTTCTTTGTAACGCTGAAGCGTTGACTGGACTTCACGCGCCACCGCATAATGCTCTTCTCCGACAATTTCCGGAGCAAGCGCGCGGGAAGTGGAAGCCAGCGGATCAACCGCAGGGTAGATACCCATTTCAGTTAATTTACGCTCAAGGTTAGTCGTCGCATCCAAGTGAGCGAACGTTGTCGCCGGAGCCGGGTCAGTATAGTCATCGGCAGGCACGTAGATCGCCTGGATAGATGTAACTGAACCAACGTTTGTAGACGTAATACGCTCTTGAAGCTGACCCATTTCTGTCGCAAGCGTCGGCTGATAACCAACCGCAGAAGGCATACGGCCGAGAAGCGCGGAAACCTCTGAACCCGCTTGTGTGAAACGGAAAATGTTATCGATAAAGAACAGTACGTCCTGTCCTTGTTTATCACGGAAATGCTCAGCCATTGTAAGCCCCGTCAGTGCTACACGCATACGTGCGCCCGGCGGCTCGTTCATTTGTCCGAAGACCATGGCTGTTTTCTTGATAACGCCTGAATCGCTCATTTCGTAGAAAAGGTCGTTCCCTTCACGAGTACGCTCTCCTACACCGGCGAATACGGAAATACCGCCGTGCTCTTGCGCGATGTTGTTGATTAATTCCTGGATTAATACGGTTTTACCTACGCCGGCGCCGCCGAACAATCCGATTTTACCGCCCTTGATGTAAGGAGCGAGCAGGTCAACAACCTTAATTCCCGTTTCAAGAATTTCAACCTCAGTTGAAAGCTCATCGAATGAAGGAGCTGATCTGTGGATCGGGTCCTTTTGAGCATCCGCAGGCAGCGGTTCATTTAAATCAATTTTATCTCCCAGTACGTTAAATACGCGTCCGAGAGTCACATCACCGACAGGAACGGAAATCGGCGCACCTGTATCAACAGCTTCCATTCCGCGCTGAATTCCGTCCGTAGATGCCATGGCAATTGTACGGACTGTATCATCGCCTAAATGAAGAGCAACCTCTAGCGTTAGGTCGATGCCTACTTCATTTTCGCCTGTAGCTGGCTGTGAAACTTTAATCGCATTATAAATCGCAGGCAAGTGGCCGTCCTCGAAACGTACGTCGACAACCGGTCCAAGCACCTGACTTACGCGTCCTTTCTTCATCGCTATCCCTCCTGACAAAATCTTTCTATTCTAAAGCGGCTGCACCGCCGACAATTTCGGTAATTTCTTGTGTAATCGCCGCTTGACGCGCGCGGTTATATGAAAGCGAAAGTGAATCAATGAGTTCTTTCGCATTATCAGTCGCATTTTTCATTGCTGTCATTCTCGCAGCGTGTTCACTTGCTTTACTGTCAAGAAGCGCGCCGTAAATTAAGCTTTCCGCATATTGAGGAAGCAGCACTTCGAGCACCTCTTCTTCATCCGGTTCGAACTCGTAAGAAGCCTTGCGCTTCCCGCCGCTCGTTCCGAAATCCGTTAAAGGCAGCACTTTTTTCTCCGTCACTTCCTGTGAAATCGCACTGACGAAATGGTTATACACCAAATGCAGTTCATCAAAAGCGCCGTCGATAAACATTTGAACCGTCTGACGGGTCAAATCTTTAATCTGAGCAAAAGTGACCTCGTCGCCAAGCCCCACTAACTCAGACAAAATCGGCATTTCCCGTTTTTTGAAGAAATCGCGGCCGACTCTGCCAATTGCAATCACCGTGTATTCATCTTTAGACTGATGGCGTTCTTGAATGGTGCGGTAAGCGTTTCGCAAAACCGAACTGTTAAACGCACCCGCAAGCCCGCGGTCAGACGTAATGACGAGATACGCCGTCTTTTTCACTTCTCTTGAGACAAGCATCGGGTGTTTCGCGTTTTTCGCGCCTTTTCCGACGTTAAACACAACCTCCTGGATCTTATCCATATACGGAGCAAATGACTTCGCGTTGGTTTCCGCACGGTTCAGCTTCGCAGCGGATACCATCTGCATGGCTTTTGTAATCTGGCTTGTTTTTTTCGTTGACGTGATCCTTGACTTAATATCGCGTAATGAGGCCAAAGATTTCACCACCTTTATTCTTCATTTGCGTAAAAAGAGAGAAAAAGAGAACCTTTTTCTCTCATCTTCTAAGGGTTAGTTGCTTGGTGCAAATGTGCGTTTGAAGCCTTCGATTGCAGCTTTGAAGTCTTCATCAGCAGGAAGGTTTCCTGTTTTCGCAATGCCGTCAAGCAGATCTTTATGGTTTTGATCAAGGTACATGTAGTACTCTTCTTCAAAACGTCTGATATCCGCAACCGGAATATCATCAAGATATCCTTTTGTCAGCGCATAAAGAATGGCTACCTGTTTTTCAACCGGAAGCGGTTTATTCAAGTCTTGCTTCAGCACTTCAACTGTACGCGCACCGCGGTTCAGTTTCGCCTGAGTCGCCTGGTCAAGATCAGATCCGAATTGGGCGAACGCTTCAAGTTCACGGTATGAAGCCAGGTCAAGACGCAATGTTCCCGCTACCTTTTTCATCGCTTTGATTTGGGCTGATCCGCCGACACGGGATACGGATAATCCGGCATTGATCGCAGGACGCACGCCTGAGAAGAATAGGTCGGATTGAAGGAAAATCTGTCCGTCAGTAATGGAAATGACGTTTGTCGGGATATAAGCGGAGATATCTCCTGCTTGTGTTTCGACGAACGGCAGCGCCGTAATTGATCCTGCGCCTTTTGCGTCACTCAGCTTAGCTGCGCGCTCAAGCAGACGGGAGTGAAGATAGAATACATCCCCAGGGAATGCTTCACGGCCCGGCGGACGGCGAAGAAGCAATGACAGCTCACGGTAAGCGGCCGCTTGTTTGGATAAATCATCATATACGACGAGAACGTGCTTGCCGTTGTACATGAATTCTTCACCCATTGTCACCCCTGCATACGGTGCAAGGTACAGAAGCGGAGCCGGCTGTGAAGCGGACGCTGTCACGACAATCGTGTAATCAAGCGCGCCATGCTTACGAAGTGTTTCCACCACGCCGCGCACTGTAGATTCTTTTTGGCCGATCGCTACGTACACACAGATCATGTCTTGATCTTTTTGGTTTAAGATTGTATCAATCGCAACAGATGTTTTACCTGTCTGACGGTCACCGATAATCAGCTCACGCTGTCCGCGGCCGATCGGAATTAACGCGTCGATCGCTTTGATACCCGTTTGCAGCGGCTCATGTACCGATTTACGGTCCATTACGCCTGGAGCCTGGCTTTCGATCGGACGTGTTTTGCTTGTCAGAATCGGACCCAGTCCGTCTACCGGCTGTCCGAGCGGGTTGACGATACGTCCGATTAATTCTTCACCTACAGGAACTTCCATGATGCGGCCCGTTCTTTTGACCTCATCACCTTCGCGGATATCTCTGTAAGGTCCTAAGATAACGATACCTACGTTGGATTCTTCAAGGTTTTGAGCCATACCCAAAACGCCGTTTGAAAACTCAACAAGTTCACCGGCCATACAATTGTCAAGGCCGTGCACACGCGCAATACCGTCTCCGACTTGGATGACTGTACCTACGTCATGAACTTCAATTTCAGATTGGTAATTTTGAATTTGCTGCTTTATCAGCGTGCTAATCTCTTCAGCTTTGATGCTCACTTAGGTTTCACCCCTTCTATCGATTTCCTCCGGCAAGTTGACGTTCCATGCGCTCAAGCTTTCCGCTTACGCTTCCGTCATAAATCCGGTTTCCAATGCGGACTTTAATGCCGCCTATTAAATCCGTCTGCACTTCATTTCTGATTCTGAGCGAAGCGATTCCGGCTTTTTTTGCAAACACTTGAGACAATGATAACATTTCCGCTTCTGACAGCGGTTTTACTGAATAAACAACCGCGTCCTCTGTCTGACGGGCCTGATTGGCAAGTTTGATAAACTCGTCTGTGAGATCAGGCACAATCGAAGACCGGCGGCGGTCAATCAGAAGAAAAATCGTATGCAGCACAGACTCAGACAGTGCGCCGAACGATTGCTGAATCAGCTCTTTTTTCTTAGCGGCCGATACCTTCGGATGGCTTAACACTTCCTGTAATCCGGCTTCGTTCCGGAACACTTCTTTTAGTACGGTAAGCTCTTCTTCGATTTCATTGATTTGAGAAGTCTCAACGGCAATGTCGAAAAGCGCTGACGCGTATCGTTTAGAGACAGCAGATCCACTCATCGGCTTTCTCCTACCTCTTTAAGATAGTCCTGAATCAGTTGTTCCTGGGCTTGTTCATCAAGCTCTTTTTCAATCACTTTCGATGCGATTAAGACAGAAAGTGATGCGACTTGCTCGCGAAGTGCGGAAACCGCTTGTTCTTTTTCTTTGACAATTTCGGTTCTCGCCGCTTCTTTCAATCTTTCAGACTCGGCGCGTGCAGCCTGGATAATGTCTTCCTTCTGCTTTTCACCCAGTTTTTTCGCATTTTCAATGAGTGATTGTGATTCCTGTTTCGCTTCTTTTAAAAGAACGCGCTGCTCTTCAATCAGCTTCTGCGCTTCTTTATTTCTTTCTTCAGCGGACGTAATTTCGCCGGCGATATGATCTTCACGCTGTTTCATTATATTTAATAGCGGTCCAAGAGCGAATTTCTTGAGAAGCGCTAATAAAACTAACATAGCTAACAATTGGAATAGGATATCTCCGCCGTTAAACGACAGTCCTAATTCAAGAGGTAATTGAGACATCTACTACGGCAACTCCCTTCTGCAGGTTTTCTCTGCTGATAAAAAGCCGTTTCGGGACGGCGTGCTTATCAGACATAAAGCAATGGCGAAGGTTCTCTTAGAGTGATCTTCGCCATTTTTAGTTCATATAAGGCTTTTTTGCTTAGCCAAAGAACGCTAAGAACGCGATAACGACAGCGATAATCGGAAGGGCCTCAACCAATGCGATACCCATGAACATAAGAGTTCTAAGTTCTTTTCCTGCTTCCGGCTGACGGGCGATTCCCTCTACCGTACGTGAAACGATCAGACCGTTACCAATACCTGCACCAAGTGCACCTAAACCGATTGCAATTGCAGCTGCTATTAAATTCATGAAAAAGTTCCTCCTTTAAAATGTTATCCGAATGGATATATGATTTTAATGATCATGACTGATTTTGTGTGACATGTACACCATCGTCAGCATCGTAAAGATAAATGCCTGGATGGTACCGATGAACAAGCTGAACGCCTGCCATGCAAGCATCGGAAGAATGGCTCCGACTGTGCCGACCAAACCGAGAAAGAAGCTGTTTGAGTAGAAATTCGTCGCCAGATTCGCAAGCAGGCCAAGAAGAATTTCCCCGGCGAAAATGTTACCGTAAAGACGAAGTCCGAGTGTCAGCGTATTCGCAAACTCCTCAATGATCTTCATCGGGAACATAAGCGGAACCGGTCTGAGGTAATCCTTAGAGTATTCCTTCAAACCTTTCATCTTCACGCCGTAATAGTGCGTTAACGACACAACCATAACGGCTAGAGTCAGAGTAATAGCCGGATCGGCCGTCGGTGATTTCCACCAAAGCTCGTGTCCGACCGTTACAGAAAACGGCAGCCCCAGCATATTTGATACAAATATGTACATCAGCAAGGTTACACCAAGCGCCAAGAAGTTAGCCCCTGTTTTTAAATCCATTGTACTGCCTATAATATTGCGGACAAAATCAACAATCCATTCCATGAAGTTCTGGGCTTTTCCCGGACGGATAGACAGCGTTCTCGTAGTGAGAATCGCAATCAGCAGCACAATCACACTTGCCACAGTAATCATCAGAATGTTTGTCAGATTAAAAGTAAGACCAAACAAATCAATAGTTCTGTAATCGTGATTCAATGGGTTTTCACCTCTCTTCCATTGATGAACGTTTGAGCTGAATAATGGAATCTATCATAATGACGGGATAAATTGTCATTAATCCAATAATCACACTTGCCACACTGACTTTATCGGGATATTTAAAGGCGACAGCCATCGCAAGTATCGCATTGCACCAACGCGCTGCGCTCCCGAGTGATCGTATGGACTTTCCTTTCGCCACGGCCTTGTCAAAAGCATTCATTCTTCTGGTCAAGAGCCACAAATTAAACAAACTGAAAACAGTTCCCAAAAAGAGGCCTAAAAAAACAGTTTTATACGCCGTAAGACCATATCCCAGCAAATAGATTGCTAAGATTACAAATACATATCTCCGTTGTCTGCTGAATGTAAGATTGGGATCGTCCATCAACTATCTGTCTCCTGATGAAAATGTAATATAATTCCTGGATACGGCAAAACATGCGGTTAACCCTTTGCAGAAGGCCTTTTTTTGTCCCGCAAAACGGCCTGTTCGAAAAAACCACTCATCCTCCTGATGCCACGGGATGCTGTTTCATTCGCTTAGATAAATCCTCATATAACGGGTTTTTTGGAGGATTTAAAATGAGGATGGATACTAGAAATGAAAGGAATGAAAACCTTCTCATAATACCCTCGTTTAGCATACAATAGCCCCTAACATGTGTCAATCTGTTTAAAGTTAAAAAACTTTTTATACCGGAAGCATACACAGAATGTTCACAATTTCACCTATAAATGTATGAACTCTTCCCATTCAGCAAATATCTGGATAAAAAAAGAAAACCCCTGAATGAGGTTTTCCGATTTATTTGGTTCCGTACAGTCTGTCACCCGCGTCACCGAGGCCCGGAACGATATAGCCTTTTTCATTCAGTTTTTCATCAAGGGCTGCGATGTAAATATCAACGTCAGAATGATGTTTCTGCAGCTCTTCCACGCCTTCCGGAGCCGCTACAAGACACATAAAACGAATGTTTCTCGCGCCGCGCTTTTTCAGGCTGTTTATCGCTTCCACCGCAGAGCCTCCCGTAGCAAGCATCGGATCCACGACAATAAATTCGCGTTCTTCTACATCAGAAGGAAGCTTGACATAGTATTCCACCGGTTTTAAGGTTTCCGGATCACGGTATAATCCGACATGTCCCACTTTAGCGGCCGGGATTAATTTCAGCATGCCGTCAACCATTCCGAGACCCGCTCTCAGGATCGGCACGATACCGAGTTTCTTCCCTGAAATCACTTTGGATGTCGCTGTTTGAACAGGTGTTTTCACTTCCACTTCTTTAAGAGGAAGATCACGTGTAATTTCAAACGCCATCAGTGATGCGACTTCGTCCACAAGGTCTCTGAAATCCTTTGTGCCTGTATTTTCATTCCGAATATATGTCAGCTTATGCTGGATTAAAGGATGATCAAATACGTAAACCTTTCCCATACTGTGTTCAGCTCCTTTTTTGTTGTCCGAGTGACTTTTTCACACTTCTATTGATTCTACAGAAAAAGACAAACAGTTTCAAGAAAATCATAAAAAAACCCGCCGGATTAAGGTTCCGGCGGGTTTCTTCCTTATTAATAGTCCAGTTCTTTATATAAAGGAAACTTTTCAGTCAAGGCAGATACGCGCTGTCTCGCTTCTTCAAGTTTTGCTTCGTCTTCATGATGTTTCAGCGCGAGGCCGATGATAGCGCCGACTTCTTCAAGCGCGTCACCGTCAAAGCCGCGGCTTGTCACAGCTGCCGTACCGAGACGGATTCCGCTTGTGACGAACGGTTTTTCCGGATCGTAAGGGATCGCGTTTTTATTAGATGTAATGCCGATTTCATCAAGAACGTGTTCAGCGACTTTTCCGGTCAGACCGAGAGAACGGAGGTCGACAAGCACAAGGTGGTTATCCGTTCCGCCTGATACGAGCTGAATGCCCTCTTTGTTCAGAGACTCAGCCAGGCGCTTCGCGTTCGAGATGACGTTTTGCGCATATGTTTTGAAATCATCTTCAAGCACTTCTCCGAAAGAAACGGCTTTGGCCGCGATGACATGCATAAGCGGTCCGCCTTGGATTCCAGGGAAAATGGATTTATCAATCTTTTTGCCGAACTCTTCACGGCAAAGGATCATTCCTCCGCGGGGTCCGCGAAGTGTTTTGTGAGTCGTTGTCGTTACAAAGTCAGCGTAAGGAACCGGATTCGGATGAAGACCGGCTGCGACAAGACCCGCGATATGCGCCATGTCTACCATGAAGTAAGCGCCGACTTCATCAGCGATTTCGCGGAATTTTTTAAAGTCGATCGTGCGGGGGTATGCGCTCGCTCCGGCAACGATGAGTTTCGGCTTATGCGCCAGCGCTTTTTCACGCACATCTTCATAATCTATATATTGCGTGTCTTTATCGACACCGTATTCTACAAAGTTGTATTGAACGCCGCTGAAATTAACCGGGCTTCCGTGTGTTAAGTGGCCGCCGTGGGAGAGGTTCATCCCGAGCACCGTGTCGCCGTGCTCTAAAATCGTGAAGTAAACAGCCATGTTCGCCTGAGCGCCTGAGTGCGGCTGAACGTTTACATGCTCAGCTCCGAAAATCTCTTTCGCGCGGTCGCGGGCGATGTCCTCAACGACATCAACATGCTCACAGCCGCCGTAGTAGCGTTTGCCGGGGTAGCCTTCAGCATATTTGTTTGTTAAAACAGAGCCTTGTGCTTCCATTACCGCTTCCGTCACGAAGTTTTCAGAAGCAATTAATTCGATCTTAGTCTGTTGACGCTTACGCTCATCTTTGATGGCGTTAAACACTTGTTTATCTTGTACAGGTAAATGTTTCATCAGCGAGATCCTCTCCTATCCGTTTCCTGTTCTTTATTTTTACCACCTTATTGTACATGGTTTTTCAGGTGAATGTAACAGCTTATTTAAAAAAATCACAAAATTTAATTAGAAAACACGAACATTATAGAGGAAAAGTATTTTCATCATTCGCATTCATATACGGCGCGAAATCCGCCTATCAGCTTCGGTCTTGTCCGGGCCATCGTCACATGTGCTTCTCCAAGCTCACGGCTCGATATCCGGACAGGGACGGCAACGGGTTTCAGATGCATGCCGATGAACGTATCACCGATGTCAATCCCGGCGTCAGCCTGAATCGATTCAGCGAGCACTGGAGAACGCATCTGCCGGTATGCATAAGAGGCCATCGCTCCGCCCGCTTTCGGGACGGGGACGGCTGAAACAATGGGGAGCCTGAACCGCTCGGCCGTTTCCGCTTCAATGACAAGCGCCCTGTTTAAATGCTCGCAGCATTGAAAAGCAAGATGCACACCCGTTTTTTCCTTAAACCGGTTAAGTCCGCCGTATATCAATTCAGCCCAATCCCCGCTTCCGGCGGTGCCGATCCGGCTTCCGGCGGCTTCACTTGTACTGCACCCGACCACCAGCAGACTGCCGTCCGTCAGTCCTGCCTGCTCTTGAAACTCAGTCAGCATGTCCGTCCATTTTTGCTTCATCTCTTCCATTGTCCAGCACCTCTTACAGATTTTTTTCTTCGTAATCTGCGATTTTGCCGATCCGCCGTTCGTGGCGGCCGCCCGTAAATTCAGTCGTCAGCCAGACTTTTGCGATTTCGCGCGCCAGCCCCGGGCCGATGACGCGTTCGCCCATCGCAAGAACATTCGTGTCATTGTGTTCACGCGTCGCTTTTGCGCTGAAGGTGTCATGGGCAAGCGCACAGCGTATGCCCTTTACCTTATTTGCGGAGATGCTCATGCCGATGCCTGTGCCGCAAATTAAAATTCCCCTGTCAGCTTCGCCGTTCACCACTTTTTCCGCTACCGGAAAAGCGTAGTCTGAATAATCGACAGAGCCGGCGCCGCATTCACAGCCCATATCAATGTATTCAATCTGCAATTCATCCAAAAGACTTTTTATTTCTTCGCGGATATGGACGCCGCCGTGATCTGACGCAATAGCTACTTTCATTCATTTACCTCCTAGGTGTGGCTGGGCGAAGACAGCCCAGTGTGCTTGTCCTTTTTATTACGAAATCCGTTGATTTCATTCTACTCTTTCACATTCGTTTTGCAAATGACCTGTTTGCAGATTTTCTGACAGATTACTTGCTTTTCCCGTCAAGCAATTGATCAGCCAAAAGGGTCAGCAGCTCCTCCAGTTCGTCCCGCGTCTGTTTATAAACATCAAGCGGACCGCCGAACGGGTCAGAGATATCGCCGCTTTCCCCCGTCACGTATTCTTTAATGGTAAAAACTTTGCCCTGACTGTTTTGATATCGGCCTTCAATCAGCTGTTTATGCTGTTCGGTCATCGCCAGCACCAGGTCGGCCGTCTCGATATGTTCTTCCGATAAGGGAGATGAACTGTGATTGAGGGCGATCCGTTTTTCAAACAGCGCTTCTACGGCATGAGCCGACGCTTTTCCGTGCGGAGACGCGAATACGCCGGCCGAGCTTACGCTGACATCCAGCCCTTTCGTTTCTGCTATGGATTTAAAAAGAGCCTCAGCCATGGGACTGCGGCACGTATTGCCTGTACAAACAAAGATTATTTTCATGTCCGTCACCTCTTACTGCCTATTATAAATGAAGAAAAAAGAAACGGCATCTTCGTTTCTTTTTTTACGTATCTTATTTATATCGGTAAAAGCAGTTTCAGCCCGAATCCGATCAAAATGGCTCCGCCAAGCGCTTCGCTGTAGGAGCCGAGCCACGACTGCACCTTTCTTCCCGCCAAAAGGCCCGCCCATGTTAAAACGGTGCTGAAGACCCCGAACAGCGTAACGGCCAGAAACGGATTGGAGCCGTTCATCCCGAGACTGAGCCCGACAGAAAAGCTGTCCAGACTGACACCGACCGCAAACAGCAACAGTCCCGAGCCTGCCGGAGATATGAGCGGCCCGTCCGATTGTTTAAACGCGGCGACCATCATCTGCACCCCTAAAATGAAAAGAAGAGATCCGCCGATGTAAACGGCGAGCATCCCCAGAAAACCGGACAGCAGATGCCCGGCCGCCATTCCCACAAGCGGCATCATGACATGAAACAGCCCGATGACAACCCCTATATGAAAAATCTGTTTTTTCTTCAGCTGAATCATTCCCATTCCGAGCCCGACGGAAAAGGCATCCGTCCCCAAAGCAAATGCCATGATGCTTAAGGAGACAAGTTCCCCGATGAATAGATTCGACATGAATAAAAACCCCCTTGGACGTGCCCGCTTGTTTAGCTTATGCATGTCCGATAAGGGGTAGAACAAGTTAATGGATAACGGTGCCGCCTGCGGCTTTCATCAGCCTGTTCATAACGGCGAGCCCCACTCCGGTATCGGGAAAGGACTCAGAAATAATCATATCCACTTCCGCTTCATCAAAGCTGCGGAGCGCATCGTATAAGGCGGACGCCACTGTTTCAAGGTCGGCGCGTCTGCCGCAGACCTTGATATAATCAGCCTGGTAACTATCGGCGTTCTCTTCTGTTGTCAAAATACCGATTCGTTTTCCCCGGCTTTTATATGCGTCTGCCAGTTCTTGAATTCTCCGGGCGCCGCCGTCGGCAATAGCCATCGGCGCAGAAGGCGCGTAATGTGTATATTTCATACCGGGAGAAATAGGAACCTCATCTTCTTCGGTCAGCCCTTTATCCACAAGAACCGGACCGGCGGCGGATTCAATCTGCTCTTTTGTCACGCCGCCCGGACGAAGCAGCACGGGCTGTTTCCCCGTACAGGACAGAACGGTTGATTCCACTCCGATTCCCGTCGCGCCGCCGTCCACAATACCGGCAATACGGCCGTTTAAATCATGAGCTACATGCTCGGCCTTCGTCGGGCTCGGTTTTCCTGATAAATTGGCGCTCGGCGCGGCGATCGGCAGTCCGGCCGAGCTGATGAGGGCTAATGCTGCCGGATGATCAGGCATTCTGACCGCTACCGTCTCAAGTCCCGCGGTGACACGGGGTGACAGCACACCGGGCCTACACGGCAGGACAAGGGTCAGCGCCCCCGGCCAGAATAGCTCCATAAGCTTTTTCGCCGTCTCAGGAATATGGCTGATAAAACGATCAAGCTGGCTGATATGGGATATATGCACAATCAGCGGGTTATCGCTCGGCCTTCCTTTCGCCTCATATATTTTCGTTACGGCTTCCGTATTTTCAGCGTTAGCGCCCAGTCCGTAAACGGTTTCTGTCGGAAAAGCCACAACCTCATTCTGCCGGAGCAATTCCGCGGCTTGTGTAATTTGGGGATCGGTTGTGGATAATTCTGCGGAACAATCCACAAACCATCTTCTTGTTTTCATGTATAACCAAACTCCTTATTTTAAAGCGGTAAAACTTTATTTTCTCTCGTGTATTCCTTTTGAAAGTATAAAAGATGTCCTTTAATAAAACAAGCGTTATCCACAAACTGTGGACAACACTTTTTAATAAGTGGATAACCTTGTGTATAAGTTAGATCAGGCAGAGGTTTTCACCATTAAAAACGAACCTTCTGTGCATAACGAGTTGCGGAAATGTTCGGACGTATACAGTTCATCAGGCGCATCGGCGCACGCTTCAAATCCCATCACATTCAGAAACTCAGCAGATGAGGGCTGATTGGCGACTAAGTAGACATCTTGAATCTCATGTTTTTTGCACAGCACATCCATACTTTGAAACAGTGTAACGATATGGCTTTGATTCAGCCTGTCCGACATGACGAGTGAACGGAGAAGCCCTTTTCCGCCGCTGAATTTTTCGATCCCGAGACAGGCGGCAATCATTTTTTCGCTGTCTTCCAGTACGATAAACCGGCTGATCTGCTGATCGATTTCCGCATGTGCCGTATCAGCCTTTTTCAAAAAGGCCTCCAGCGCCTCCGTATCTTGATCTCTTGCCACTCTCAGCTGATAAAACATATATTTCCCTCCGTTTCGATCAACTCTTTCTTCCAATCTATGAATCGAATCCGGATTTATGCCTTTTACTTCAGGAAAATAGATCTGAAATCCAATCGACGAGGAAAAACTTCACTTCGGTATCATCGTCATCTTTATTTTCTTTCTTCGCTTTATCAGCCTTTGTTTTTACGTCATCCAGCACTTTTTTAGTCTGTTTCTGCGTTTCTTCCTGCTTCTGTCCGCCGTCTTCCTGATCTTTCACCGCTTCGCCGTTTGAGAAATCAAGGAAGCACAGCGGCGGAAACAAGACGCACCACCAGTTGGCGCCCTCGCCATTGCCGAGTGTAATTAAAATCGCTTCATATTTTCCGGCCGGATAGACCATATTGCCGTAGAGCTTTGTCGGAAACGAGATTTTATTGAATTGAACTGAAACGGATTGATGCGCACCCTTTTCTTTCATCGTTTGTTTGGCGATTTCTTTAATTTCAGGAAGCTTCGAACGAATGAGCCGCCGCGCTTCTTCAATGGAAGTGATATCTTTCACCCAGTCCGTGATTTGCTTGTTTACAGCATCTCTGATCTGGCGCTTGAGCTTTTGATCCTCATCGTTATCACTGTTGGCCAAAATTCTGAGCCGGATCGCTTCATCCGGTATGACGACGGGCTCATCGGCTGATGCCCGCGCCGTTTCTTCTTTTGTCAAACCCGCAAGCGCTCCTGATAATAAAAGAAAAATATATATGCAGATCATCATTGTCTGTTTCATCGGTCCCCACCGTTCCTCTCCGTGCTTTTTTTATCTAGTCCCATTATGGACATGACGGAAAAGGTTTAAACCGGCGGGAAGAAAAAAATCTAGCAAGCTGATAATCTGCATTGACAGATTCAAAATATGGTACGATATTATTTTGATAGGAGGTTTTCAGATGAAATATAATTACACCGTGCTGCTGTCGGCGGCATGTATGTCTGTCATTTATTCTATTTTGTATGTTCATCAATTCATTATCGCGGCTTTCATTTCGATGGCGTTTTATTTTTTGTTTCCTTATTTGATTTTTGCACTGCCGCTTCAATACTTTCTGAATAAAAAGCCGAAGAGATTTCATCCGCTGTATTTTCTTTATTATTTAGGGGTGTCATTCATTGCAAACGGGATCATCTTCGGTCTTTTGCAGCCGTCAGGCCAATCTCTGTTTTCTAATTCAGCCTTTTATATCTTTGCGGTTTTAACAGCCGTCGTCTATTGGGTATGGGATTCCGTATTGCTGCAAAGACAAAATCCGGCTACAGAAGCGTAATCAGCAGACAGCCGGCTGAAGGGAGAGCGGCGCAAAAGAAAACGGCGGCCATCTTTAAACGGGCGTGCCGTCCTTCTTCTGTTTCAGAATGATAATTGGCCCGCTGCTCCGCTCCGCTTACGGCCAACCCGGAAACGATGATCGCTGTGACGATAAGAACAGCCGTAACGGCGCCGAAAATGATATCAACGCCAAACGGCAGAACAACCCCCGCCGCATAAGCTGCGGCGGCGAGTATACATCCGAAGGCGAACGCTTTTTTCAAGGCGGATGCCCCTTTCATTTTCTTTCCATTGTAACAAAAGCCCGCCGTGTGCGTCACCGGCGGGCTTTTTTCATGATGTGATGACCGCGGATACGGTTCTGTCTTTTCCGTTGATGTCCTGTACGACTTCCACTTCCGCATTCGGAAAGGAATGACGGAACAGGTCTTTCACGGCTTTCCCCTGATTATATCCGATTTCAAAGACGACAAGCGCTTTATCTTTCATGACAAGAGGCAGCTCCTCCATAAACCGCTTGTAGAATTTCAAACCGTCACCGCCGTCCGTAAGAGCATGAAGCGGCTCATGGAAACGGACGATATCCGACAAATCCGCCATTTCTTCTTCAGAAATATACGGCGGATTGGAAACAATAATATCCGCTTTTTTCCCTGATGAAATAAAAGGAGTTAACAGATCTCCCTGCAAAAAACAGACGTCCGCTCCGAGGTTTTGCGCATTTCTTTCCGCCACCTGCAGCGCTTCTTTTGAAATATCCGAAGCCGATACTGAAAAATGTCCGCATTCCAGCGCGAGCGTCACCGCAATGGCTCCGCTCCCCGTACCGATATCAATGACGTTCAGTCGTTCTGCCTCGGAAAATGCCCGCTTCTGTCTGTCCAGCAGATGAAAGACGACTTCTTCCGTTTCCGGACGCGGAATGAGAACATCGTCATTCACAAAAAATTCCCTGCCGTAAAACTGTTCTTTCCCGATAATATATTGAATCGGAATACCTTCTTTATGCATCTCCACGTGCCGTCTGAATCGATAAAGCTCGTCCTCGCCGACGGGCTCCTGCAGACTTGCGAGAAGTTTGCTCCGATCCATTCCGGTATCATTTAACAGCAGCAGCTCGGCCGCGTTTTTTTCTCTTCCCGCTTCGGTTAAATAAGAAGAAGCCCAGCTTAGGGCTTCAAAAACGGTCTTCATCTTAATTTTCCGCCTGCTGGAGCTTGCTTGACTGGTCTTCTACGATTAACGCTTCAACCACTTCATCAAGCTTGCCTTCCAGGATTTGATCCAGCTTTTGAATCGTCAGGCCGATGCGGTGATCCGTCACACGGTTTTGCGGGAAATTGTATGTGCGGATACGCTCGGAACGGTCGCCTGAACCGACGGCTGATTTACGGGTCTGATCATATTCAGCCTGAGCTTCCTGCTGGAATTTGTCATAGATTCTGGCGCGGAGCACCTTCATCGCTTTTTCTTTGTTTTTAATCTGAGATTTTTCATCCTGACAGGAAACGACAACACCAGTCGGTAAATGCGTCAGGCGTACGGCCGACATCGTCGTGTTTACGCTTTGTCCGCCCGGTCCGCTTGATGCGAATGTATCGACGCGGATGTCTTTTTCGTGAATGTCCACTTCTACTTCTTCCGCTTCAGGAAGACACGCCACCGTCGCCGTGGATGTATGAATACGGCCGCCTGATTCCGTTTCCGGAACACGCTGTACGCGGTGCGCGCCATTTTCATACTTCAGCTTGGAGTATGCGCCTTTTCCCGTAATCATAAAGATGATTTCTTTATAACCGCCCGTTCCGGTCACGTTTGCTTCCATGACTTCAGTCTTCCAGCCTTGGATTTCGGCGTAACGGGAGTACATTCTGTAGAGATTTCCCGCAAACAGCGCGGCTTCTTCTCCTCCCGCTGCTCCGCGGATCTCCATGATTACGTTTTTGTCATCGTTCGGGTCTTTCGGGATGAGGAGCACTTTCAAACGCTCTGATAAGGTTTCCGTCTCTCCCTGCAGTTCGGAGATTTCTTCCTTCACCATTTCTCTCATATCGGCATCAAGCTTTTCCTCAAGCATCGCTTTCGCATCGGCAAGCTGTTCTGATGCGTCTCTGTATTGTCTATAGACTTCAACGGTTTCTTGTATATCAGATTGCTCTTTCGAATATTCTCTAAGCTTTTTCGGATCGTTGACCACTTCCGGATCACTTAAAAGCTCATTTAATTTTTCGTATCGTTGTTCAATTGACTGTAAACGGTCTAACACGGTCTTCACCTCTGTTTTCCTGTGCGTAACATTCTCATTATAGTATAGGGCTTATCGCCAGTCAAAAGCAATTCGCCTCTGTTATACTGAAGCAAAAAAGGAGGGGCGGATATGCTGAAATCCATCCACCATATAGCAATCATATGCTCTGATTATGAAAAGTCGAAAGCTTTTTACACCGAGATTCTCGGCTTCGGCATTATAAAAGAAACATACCGAAAGGAACGGGAATCTTATAAACTTGATCTTGCGCTGGACGGCGCGTACGCGATTGAATTGTTTTCCTTTCCCGATCCGCCCGAACGGCCGACCAGACCGGAAGCCGCGGGTCTCCGGCATCTCGCTTTCACCGTAAACGATCTTGAAGCAGCCGTCAGAGAGTTAAAGGAAAAGGGCGTCGGCACAGAACCGATCAGAACCGATCCGCTGACGGGGAAACGGTTTACCTTTTTCTTTGATCCCGACAAGCTTCCGCTTGAATTGTATGAAGCGTAAGTTTTTTGAAGAAATGCCGCTTTCTTTGGCGAATTCCTTCTTGTTTTGTCTAACATGAAGGGAACGCCGCCTCATGGTCGAATACCTAGCAAAAAGGAGGTATGTGATCATGAATACAAACATGGCCGCGAAAGAGCTCGGCGTCTCCGCAAAAACGGTGCAAAGGTGGGTCAAGCAGCTGAATCTTCCGGCTGAACGGAATGAACTCGGACATTATTCCTTCACACCTGAGGATCTTGATGTGCTGAAATCGGTCAAACGGCAAATTTCTGAAGGCACTGCCCTTCTGGACGTTCAAGTGCCCCGGCAGCTGAAAAAACGGACGGGCTTCATTTTGCAGCGTCCGAAAATCAATGGCGGCGCTGAACAAAGATTGGAAGAGCTGGAGCGCAAACTGGACATTCTCACGAAAGAGAAACAAGGTGAGAACCATCTGCTTTCAAGGATAGAGGAGCTTGAACGCCAGCTGAAACAAAAGGCGGATGAAGGGGTGTCTTATCAGCTTCTTCAGCACAGGCGGGAAATTGACGACCTCAATACCGAATTGCAGACATTGGCCTCCCGCATCCAGGAACTTGCCCAGACAGCTCCCCTCTCAGAAACAGCCGCTTCTTCAGAACATAAGAAACCCAGAAAAAAAACGAGATTTTCGCCTTTTAAATTTCAATTCTAATCAAAAAAGCTCCCTGAAACAGGGAGCTTTTCATTATGCAGTCAGCGCAATGATGATCGGCAGTGAGATGAGAGATAAAATCGCACTGATCACGAACGCGGACGCAGTTTCTTCCTCTTGTTTTTCGAAACGTGTGGCAATCATCGCCGCTACCGCAGATCCAGGGAATGCAACGAGCAATACCGCTTTAGTGATCTGGTCAGCCGGAAGTCCGACTGCAAGAGCGATCAAGTACATCAGCGCAGGCTGAACGGCAACTTTTAACAAAGCGATACCGAAAGCCGGCAGACTGAGCTTAATGTTGCGGATACCGACAGTTACACCGACGGCGAAGAGCGCAACACCTGATGTTGTGCTTCCGAGCTGATCAAGCATTTTTTCTCCCAAGCCAGGGAGTGTTACACCGCAGAGTACCAGAATGATACTGATAAGCGGTGCAGCCGCAAGCGGTTCGGAAAGACCGTGAAGAATAGACTTACCAGTCATTTTCCAGAAGTTCTCGTTTTCAGTGTCTTTTTTCTTAGATGACTCACCGACAGTAGCGATAATGATCGCAAGCGGGTCAAGGATGGCGTTAACCACGATACCCGTAACGGCGATAGGAATCGCTACTTCGCTTGCTCCGAATAAGCTTCCTAGTACGGGAATACCCATAAAAGCAAATGTCGGTTGTGCAGAGTTTAAAGAAAATACAGATGAATTCGTTAAATCATACTTGAAGATAAATTTGCAAACCAACAGAATGACGATAAAGAATCCGACAATCCCAATGATCAAAGCGACCATCAAAGGAACCTGTGATAAAAACGCACTTCTTGAAGTGGTTAAAATACTTGCGATAAAATGCGCCGGAAGCGCGTACTTCGTAACTAAGGTGCTTACCCCTTTTGCTGACTTCGCGTCATAACTTCCGAAGCGACCTGCGAACCATCCCAGCACGATCACGAAAAAGATCGGCGCCAGGAGGATTAAAATATCTAAGAAGCTCAAAATGTTCTCCTCCAAATCCTTAATGTCCGTATACTTTAGCCTTTACATAAAAGCTTTCCCTCGGACTGTAAAATTAATCGTAAAAATTATTTAGCGACAACTTGTTTATATTGCGGTTTCCACATTGCATCAAGAACGGCTTGTTCTACATTTTCAGGAATGCGGTTTGCCACGCCTTCTTTAATGGCAGTTTCCGCTACGGCGATCGCAACTTTAATTGAAACTTCTTGTAAGTCGCTCATGCTCGGCAGAAGGCCTGCACCCGGTGTTTCAAAATCAACGCTTTCTGCGATTGCGTCAGCAGTTGCCGCAAACATTGCAGGAGTAATCACTTTCGCTTCTACAACGATTGAACCGAGACCAAGTCCAGGGAACGCGAATGCGTTGTTAGATTGTCCGATTTCATGAGAAATGCCATTGTACTCTACATTGTCAAACGGGCTTCCTGTCGCCACAAGCACTTTGCCGTCAGTCCATTTGAAAAGATCGCTAGGAACGGCTTCAGCAAGCGGTGTCGGGTTAGACATCGGCATGATGACCGGACGCTCAACGTGTTTTGCCATTTCTTTGACGATTTCTTCACTGAACGCGCCGCTTTGGCCTGATGTACCGATTAAGATTGTCGGTTTCGCTTGACGGATCACTTCAATGAAAGGAATTTGTCCATTTTCATCGCGTTTCCAATCTTTAATTTCTTCAGCTGTGCGCAGGTACGGCTCTTGGAAATCAAGAATGTTTTCCATACCTTCAATTAACAAGCCTCTGTAATCCATTGTGTAGAACGCTTTGTTGGCTTCTTCTTCAGAAAGACCGGCAAGCACCATAGTGTCGCGGATTTGGTCAGCGATTCCGATTCCGGCAGATCCCGCACCGAAGACAACCACACGCTGGTCTTTAATAGACGCGCCTGTTTTCTTCATAGCCGCAAGCACACCTGCAAGCGTAATCGCGCCTGTTCCTTGAATGTCATCATTGAATGTAAGAATTTCATGGTTGTATTTCTTCATGATATTGCGCGCGTTTTTGTTTCCAAGGTCTTCCCAGTGAAGAAGGGCTTTAGGGAAATATTTAAGCGCAGCTTTTACATAAGCGTCAACGAAAGCTTCGTAACGTTCGCCTTGGATACGTTCATGGCGGTTACCGATGTATAAAGGATCGTTCAGAAGTTTTTCATTGTTCGTACCGACGTCAAGAACGACAGGAATAACACGGCTTGGGTCAATACCGGCGGCAGCTGTGTATACCGCTAATTTACCGATGGCGATGTTGATACCGCCTACACCCCAGTCACCGATTCCGAGGATGCTTTCTGAGTCTGTCGCAACGATCAGATCAATATCTCCGGCAGTGGCATGAAGGTTTTCAAATGCCTCTTCAATCCCTTCCACGTTGTCGATAGAAAGGTAAATCCCTTGAGGTCTTCTGTACTCATGGCTGTATTCTTGAATCGCTTCACCGACAGTCGGTGTGTAAACAACCGGCAGCATTTCACGAAGATGGTTTTGAAGCAATTTAAAGAAAAGAACTTCGTTACGGTTTTGCAAATCATTCAAATACACGTTTTGGCGAAGGCGGTCCGGCTGAGCTTGAAACTGCTCGTATGCGCGTTTTGCCTGCTCATCAAGAGACAGAATTGTCGGAGGAAGCAGCCCGTCTAATCCAAGGCTTTTTCTTTCTTCTGCTGAAAACGCAACACCTTTATTTAAAGTAGGGATAGATAGAACTTCTTTTCCTCTTAAAGTAGTTTCTAAGTTGCCTTCCTTCGTTACTTTAATATTATTCAAGAAAATCTCCTTCTTTCTTCAAATAGTTAACAAAGTTAAGTAATTACCCATTTTGGCTAGTGTGATCGCGATCTGCTATATCTTTTTTTGACAATTATTCGAACAATGTCTCATAACTATTTACATTACTTAGTCATTTTATGCCTGTAAAAATGAAAATTCAAGAGATGAAAATTACTTAATTTTTTCATACTCTTTTTTAAGTTATTTAACTACAATTTTTGAAAAAACGTCAAAAAAACACCGGATTTTTTACCGGTGTTTTCATGAAAAGGGTTATTTATCAGTCTGTTTTTTTCGGCACTTCGTGATGATGTCTGCATCTCGCTTCGTATGACTCCGATGCGCCGACTAAAATGACCGGATCATCATAGGAAGCGGGCTTCCCGTCAATCAAACGCTGCGTACGGCTTGCCGGCGACCCGCAAACGGAGCAGACCGCCTGCAGCTTCGTCACCGATTCGGCAACCGCCATCAGATTCGGCACCACGCCGAAAGGCTCTCCCCGGAAATCCATATCAAGTCCGGCCGCGATGACACGATAGCCTTTATCCGCAAGCGAGGATAAGTCGCCGATGATCGATTCGCCGAAAAACTGCACCTCATCTACCGCGATGACGTCCGTGCTTTCACTGATATGATCCCATATTTCAGCCGAAGACGAGATGACGTGGCTTGTCATGGATGTGCCGTTGTGAGAAACGACGGCCTCCTCACTGTAGCGATTATCAATGGCAGGTTTGAACACCTTGACCTCCTGCTTCGCATATGTCGCTCTTTTCACTCTGCGGATCAGCTCTTCTGATTTCCCAGAGAACATGCTGCCGCATATCAGCTCAAGCCATCCGCTTTGCTTCATTATGTACATAGGCTATCCGCTCCCCTTTTTTTCCTGTTTATGGACATAAAAAACAGGCAAGAAGCAATTCTTGCCTGCCTGTAAAATCTATTATTACTTAAGACCGTATTTTTTGTTAAAGCGATCAACACGACCATCAGCAGAAGCGAATTTTTGACGTCCAGTGTAGAATGGGTGGCATTCAGAGCAAATCTCAACGCGTACCTCTTCTTTTACTGAGCCTGTTTCAAATTCATTTCCGCAAGCGCATTTAACTGTTGCTTTTTTGAAATTAGGATGAATTCCTGCTTTCATTGTATCCATCTCCTTCCGCCCTGAATCCCGTGTGGAAACAGAGTTATTATTCCGGAGTAATCCGGAACGCATATGAGAGAATTATATCAGTCATTTACTGCATTTGCAAATACATTTTTTATCAGCGGCGGGCTGATGATGAAAGGTTTGCCTGCTTCCATTCTTGGTTGATCAGATCGAAGAATTCCTGATTCGTTTTTGTTTTTTTCATTTTTCTCATAAACTTCTCTGCGAAGTCCGGAGAATCAGACATCGATTTGCGGATCGCCCATAGACGGTCAAGATGCTCTTTCGGCACGAGCAGCTCTTCCTTCCGTGTGCCGGAGCGGCGGATATCGATCGCCGGGAAAATCCGTCTTTCCGCAAGAGAACGGTCAAGGTGAAGCTCCATGTTACCCGTTCCTTTAAACTCTTCATAGATGACGTCATCCATCCGGGAGCCCGTGTCTACGAGCGCCGTCGCCAAAATGGTCAGACTGCCGCCCTCTTCAATGTTTCTCGCGGCACCGAAAAAGCGCTTCGGACGATGGAACGCAGCCGGGTCAATCCCGCCGGAAAGCGTACGTCCGCTTGGCGGGATAACGAGGTTGTAGGCCCGTGCCAGGCGGGTAATGCTGTCCATCAGAATGATAACGTCTTTTTTATGTTCAACGAGACGCATCGCCCGTTCAAGCACAAGCTCCGCTACCTTAATGTGATTTTCCGGCACTTCATCGAACGTCGAGCTGACGACATCGCCCGCTACGGAACGTTCAATATCCGTTACTTCTTCCGGTCTTTCATCAATTAAGAGAACGATCAATTCAGCGTCAGGCTGATTTGTCGTAATGCTGTTAGCGATTTCTTTTAACAGCATGGTTTTACCGGCTTTCGGCGGCGCCACGATCAGACCGCGCTGGCCGAAACCGACGGGAGCCATCATATCGAGAATTCTTGTTGAGAGATAATTCGGTTTCGTCTCAAGCACCATTTGGCGGTCCGGATAAAGCGGAGTCAGCGCAGGAAAATGGACGCGCTCTTTCGCAGATTCCGGATCATCTCCATTTACCGCTTCAACGTGCAAAAGTCCGTAATAGCGTTCGTTTTCTTTCGGCGGACGCACCTTGCCGGATACTTTGTCACCGTTTCTTAAATCAAAGCGGCGGATCTGGGAAGCAGAAATGTAGATGTCTTCTGAGCTTGGCGAGTAATTAATCGGTCTGAGGAAGCCGAATCCTTCCGATTGGATGATTTCGAGCACGCCTTCCATAAACAGAAGATCCTCCTGCTCGGCGTTGGCTTTCAGAATGGCAAAGATTAATTCTTTTTTAGTCAGTTTGCTGTAGTAGGAGATTTTATAATGTCTGGCCAGTTCATATAGTTCTTTTAATTTCATATTTTCCAAAGAGGAAATAGATACGTCTTTCATAAAAACACCACGCTTTTCATAGTCAATGTATTGCTGTTTTCATTCAAATCGGCTGCTTCGCATGATTCCGCCAAAGCACATTCTTTTATAAAACGTTCAGGAACTTCTATCGGTAACACTTCCACCCATGATCGGCGCTTTTTTAAAAAAGGAATGTCTTAATGAGTTTTGAAGGAAGCGAGGACAAAAACTTGAGAAGATCAATATTTATATCGTCTGTATGCGGTAGAATTTGAAAATTTCCCAGTACTCAAAAGAAGGAATGACACAGAAAAATCGCAGCACTCTTTATTTTTACCTCATTTCAAAAAATTATTCAACTTAAATAATGCTTTGACATATAAATGATAGGGTTGACTCTTTATTGCAAAAGAAAAGCGGGACTTTCCGTCCCGCTTTTCTCTATTTATGGCCGGATCACAAGATTTGGTTTTTTCTTCAGGCTGTGTCTTCCGTCAACGAATCGGACCGTTCCTGATTTCGCCCGGATGACCAGACTTTCAGTCGTGCCGACGGAGCCTTTGAACTGAACGCCTTTCAGCAGCTCTCCGTCCGTGACGCCCGTTGCGGCAAAAATGGCGTCATCCCCTCTCACAAGGTCCTCCATCCGGAGCACTTTGGATACATCAAGGCCCATTCGCTCACAGCGGGCCTGCTCTTCCGCACTTTGCGGCAGAAGCCTGCCGATGATTTCGCCGCCGAGCGCTTTTAACGCAACGGCAGACAGCACGCCTTCAGGAGCCCCGCCTGAACCGAAGAGAATGTCTACTCCCGTATGGTCAAAGGCCGTATTGATGGCGCCCGCGACATCACCGTCGTTGATCAGTTTGATTCTGGCGCCCGCCTCACGCAATTCAGAGATGATTTTTTCGTGTCTGTCACGATTTAAAATGGTTGCCACGACATCTTCAATGTCTTTGTTTTTCGCTTTCGCAACGGCTTTTAAGTTATCAATGACAGGCGCTTCAATATCGATGCAGCCTACCGCTTCAGGACCGACCGCGATTTTTTCCATATACATATCCGGGGCGTTCAGCAGTGTTCCATGGTCGGCGACCGCGATCACCGTCAGCGCATTCCAGCCGCCGCTCGCTACGATGTTTGTGCCTTCAAGAGGATCGACGGCGACATCGACGCGAGGGCCGTATCCGTTTCCGAGCTTTTCGCCGATGTAAAGCATCGGCGCTTCATCCATCTCGCCTTCCCCGATCACGACCGTGCCTTTCATCGGCACCGTGTCAAACACGTCACGCATTGCGCTTGTCGCCGCATCATCAGCTTCATCTTTTTTCCCGCGGCCCATCCATCTGGCAGATGCTAAAGCCGCCGCTTCAGTGACTCGAACCAATTCCATCGATAAGCTTCTTTCCATTTCAACACGATCTCCTCTCAAAAGTCCGCATTTCTATGAATTTTGGAGCTGTTCTATCTCTTCGTCCGTCAGCCTTTGCCGCCAGATTGTGGCGCCCAGACCTTCAAGTTTTTTCTCAAGATTGCTGTAGCCGCGGTCTAAATGCTCGAGACCGGTAATTTCGGTTACGCCGTCAGCCATGAGCCCGGCGACGACCAGACAAGCGCCTGCACGCAGATCGCTCGCCTTTACTTTTGCGCCCTGAAGCTCGGCCGGACCGGTGATAATGGCCGACCTGCCTTCCACTTTCATGTTGGCCCCCATCCGTCTCAGCTCATCTATATGTTTAAATCGGGCCGAGTAGATGGTGTCGGTTACGACGCTCGTGCCGCTGGCTCTCGTTAACAGAGATGTCATCGGCTGCTGAAGATCAGTCGGGAATCCCGGGTAAACAAGCGTTTTTACGTCGACCGGTTTTATCTGCTTCTGCCCGCCGAGCATAAGAAGCTGATCGTCACTCGTCTCAATGTGAAAACCCATTTCCCTGAGCTTCGCCGTTAAAGACTCCAGGTGAGTCGGTATGACATTATCAATAATGACTTCTTTCCCCATCGCGGCGCCGGCGATCATAAAGGTGCCCGCCTCAATTCTGTCCGGAATGATCGTATGCCTGCATCCGTGCAGCTCTTTTACGCCGTCGATTCTGATTACATTGGTTCCCGCACCTTTGATCTTTGCGCCCATGCTGGTGAGCAATGTGGCAACATCAATAATCTCAGGTTCCTTGGCGGCGTTTTCTATCACGGTTTTACCTTCAGCCAGTACAGCGGCAAGCATGATATTGATCGTCGCTCCGACGCTGACGACATCTAAATAAATCCGTGCGCCTCTCAGCCTTTCGGCGCGCAGATAAATCGCGCCTTGTTCATTGGTGACTTCCGCCCCAAGCGCTTCAAACCCTTTGATGTGCTGGTCAATCGGCCGCGGCCCGAGATGGCATCCGCCCGGCAGTCCGATGACCGCCTGTTTGAAGCGGCCCAGCATCGCGCCCATTAAGTAATAGGAAGCGCGGAGTTTTTTCACTTTGCCGTTGGGAAGCGGCATGCTGATCATCGGGGAAGGGTCGACGACCATTTCTCCTTTTTCAAAATGGACGTTTCCGCCGATTTCTTTCAGCAGGTCACGCAGCGTTTCAATATCTGAGATCTCCGGAAGCCCTTCGATCGTTACTTCGGAATTTGCCAGAATGGTTGCGGGTATCAATGCGACGGCGCTGTTTTTCGCGCCGCTGATATGTACGGTTCCGTTTAACGGATCGCCGCCGGCAATATTCAACTTTTCCATGATAGTCTCCTTCCATAAGAAGATAGCTGCGGAGCGTAAATAAAATGGCATTTTATTCTGTCTCTGCAAATAAAGCTCTTGTCCAAAATGTAGCCAATTCGAAGAGAAAGAATACAAGGACATTATAAAATAACAGGAAGAAAATAGCGAAGCTTTGCGGGGCATTTTTAACACAGGATGCACAGAGGCCCGCCGGGTTCACATTCCGGGGAAACACACTCTTCACTTTGATACTGAAGGCCCGCTGCCAAACAGGAAAACATAAGGGTGCGGCAAACGGATGCAACCGGTTTGCCGCCCTTTTCACCCTTATTTATTCCAGTCTGCCAAGAATTGCTCGATGCCTTTATCCGTTAACGGATGTTTCGCCAGCTGGTGAATGACTTTCAGCGGCATCGTACCGATATGTGCACCGCGTAAAGCGGCTTCAGTCACGTGCTGCGCATGACGGATGGAAGCTGCGATGATTTGTGTATCAATGTCATGAATGTCAAAAATCTGTCTTATTTCTGAAATCAGTTCAAGACCGTTATGGCCGATGTCATCCAGACGGCCTAAGAACGGAGATACATAAGTCGCCCCGGCTCTTGCCGCCAAAAGCGCCTGGTTGGCACTGAAGATGAGCGTTACGTTTGTTTTAATGTTCAGGTCGCTCAGCGCTTTTACGGCTTTTAACCCTTCAGACGTCATCGGGATTTTCACTGTGATATTCGGTGCGATTTTCGCAAGTTCTTTACCTTCTTCAATCATTTCTTCAGCATTCAGGGAAATGACTTCCGCGCTTACTGATCCGCTCACGACTTCCGTAATCTCACGAAGTCTGTCATGGAAAGACACGTCAGCTTCTTTCGCCACTAAACTAGGGTTTGTCGTAACTCCGGCAAGAACGCCAAGTTCATAAGCTTCTTTAATCTCGTCAATGTTTGCTGTATCAATGAAAAATAACATAAGGAAAGCCTCCCCAGTAATAAATTTTCAGAACTGTAAAACATGATTGCGCTTTCTAAAGGTAAGACATAAAACCGCCTGTCAATGCTGTCAGGCGGTTTATGGATGTTACATTGGATTAAGCTTGGTTTGAAGAACCGAACTCACGCATTTTGCCGATAACCGTTTCTTTGATCGCTTCACGAGCAGGTCCAAGATATTTACGAGGATCGTATTCGTTCGGCTTAGCTGCCAATGTTTCGCGGACAGCTTTTGCAGAAGAAATTTGGTTTTCAGTGTTTACGTTGATTTTAGCCGTACCAAGTGAGATTGATTTTTTAATGTCGGCAGTCGGAATTCCTGTACC
Organism: Bacillus sp. JNUCC-22; assembly: GCF_018861275.1. Lineage (NCBI taxonomy): Bacteria > Bacillati > Bacillota > Bacilli > Caryophanales > Bacillaceae > Bacillus > Bacillus sp. JNUCC-22. The sequence goes on from NZ_CP076408.1 coordinate 3,528,577, forward strand.
GCCGTGAAGTACTAATGGAAGGCCGGTTGATTTGCCGATATCTTCCATTTCTTTGAAACCGAGGTTCGGTTCGCCTTTGTAAGGGCCGTGAACAGAACCCAGTGCAGGTGCAAGGCAGTCGATGCCAGTGCGCTCTACAAGTTCTTGACACTCTTTAGGGTCAGCATAGATTACGCCTTCAGCGATCACGTCATCTTCCTGTCCGCCTACAGTTCCAAGCTCAGCTTCAACTGAAACGCCGTGGAAATGAGCAAGCTCAACCACTTTAGCTGTAGTTGCTACGTTTTCCTCAAACGGGTGGTGAGATGCGTCGATCATTACAGAAGTGAAGCCTGCATGAATCGCTTTCGCACAAGATTCAAAGCTTGAACCGTGGTCTAAGTGAATGGCGACAGGAACTGTCACTTTGTATTCTTCCATAAGAGCTTTAACCATGGCAACCACTGTTTTGAAGCCGCCCATGTAGCGTCCCGCGCCTTCTGAAACACCAAGAATAACCGGGGATTTTTCCTCTTCTGCTGCTTGTAAAATAGCTTGAGTGAACTCAAGGTTATTTAGGTTAAATTGTCCAACAGCATATCCTTTTTCTTTAGCTGTATTCAACATTTCCGTCATTGAAACTAAAGGCATGTCGAAAGTCCTCCTTATGTAGCCTGATTTGCTTCTTCTCGAAAAAAGCTTTCCACCTATAGCATGACCATAAAAACCTGTCATATGTAAAACAACAGATCGCTTTTTCTCCATCTCTAGGATACCAACTTTTCGACAAATCGGCAACACAATGACATAATTGTTTCTAATTTTATTAATTCGATTTTAGAGGTAAATATTTTTTCACCGCGTCTCTGATCTCATCAATGTCAAAAGGTTTCGCAAAATGGGTCAGCGCTCCGAGCTCTTTTGATTCCTTAATCATATCGAGTTCTCCGTAAGCGGTCATGATAATGACGCGGATAGATTCGTCGATCATCTTCATGCGCTTGAGAATTTCGATTCCGTCCATGCCGGGGATTTTCATATCTAAAAGCACGAGATCGGGCCGTTCTTTCGTTACGATGTCCAGCGCTTGTATGCCGTTGGCGGCCTGAAACGTCTGGTACCCTTCTTTATGAAACACTTCATTGAGCAATATGCGTATACCGTATTGGTCATCTACGATTAAAATCTTTTCATTCATCATTTTACACCCCAATATTATCATTTTCGTCAAAAGGAAGCAGTTGTTTATGTATTCTGTTTGATTTTCACATTTCCTTTAATTATAATAGTCTACTTTCCGACATTTTCTGAGCATTTTCTCTTTTGTTGTATACTGTTCTTGTATGTGTAAAGGAGGTTTCACTCATGTTAAAGATATTTACGACGCAGCTTGCAGGCATTTTTTCCCGCATTCAGGATAAGGAATCCGAAGCAATAGAAGACGGCGCGCGCCTGCTGGCGCAGGCAGCCGTCAGCGGTCATACCATTTATTTATACGGCGCAAATGAGATGCAGGGCATTTTGTGCGAGGCGGAACTCGGCTCAGAACCGATGCCTTCCGTCGAAGCGTTTCCGGATACAGCTGATTCGATTACAGAAAGCGACAGGGTGCTGATGTTTTGTTCAGGTCCGGGCACGGCTGAAGAACAGGCGCTGGCTCAAAAGCTTTATGAAAAAGGGATCGGCCTCGTTGGCGTATCTCCTGTCATCAAAGATCAAACCGGGATTGAGGAATTTTGTGATGTTCATATTGACAGCAAATTAAAAATGCCGCTTCTGCCTGATGAAGACGGGACAAGATACGGCTTTCCTTCATTAATGACAGGCCTGTATGTCTATCACGCACTGTCCTTTACGTTAAAGGAAATGATGCAGGAATATGCCTGATGCAGAAAAAAGACTTGCCGCTTTTAAAGGAGGCAAGTCTTTTTTTATTACTTCTGTTCTGCAGCTTGTACGGAAGCGCCGATAAAGTCTTTGAATAAAGGCTGAGGTCTTGTCGGTCTTGATTTGAACTCAGGGTGGAACTGGCAAGCGACATACCAAGGATGGTCTTTCAGCTCGATGATTTCCACAAGACGGCCGTCAGGGCTTGTTCCTGAGAACACAAAACCGTTCTCTTCCATTTGCTGTCTGTATTCGTTGTTGAATTCATAACGGTGGCGGTGGCGTTCGTATACCACTTCATCCGCATACGCTTCGAAGGCTTTCGTGTCTTCCTGAAGCTTACAAGGGTACAGTCCGAGACGAAGCGTTCCTCCAAGATCCTCGACATCTTTTTGTTCCGGCAGAAGGTCGATGATCGGATAAGGAGTGGACGGATCGATCTCCGCAGAGTGAGCCCCTTCCAGACCTAATACGTTTCGCGCATATTCAATGGATGCAATCTGCATACCGAGGCAGATGCCGAAGAACGGAATTTTATTCTCACGCGCATACTTGGCGGCGATGATTTTCCCTTCTACGCCGCGGTCTCCGAAACCGCCGGGCACGATGATTCCGTCTGTGCCGCCAGTCAGCTCTTGAATATTGCTTTCTGTCACTTCTTCGGCGTTAATCCATTTGATCTTCACATCAGCGTCAAACGCATAGCCGGCGTGGCGCAGTGATTCAACGACTGAAATGTAAGCGTCCTGAAGCTCGACGTATTTACCGACGAGGCTGATTGTAATGGTTTTAGACAAGTTTTTCACTTTCGTGACAAGGTCTTTCCATTCCGTCATATCCGGGTCTTTGCATTCTAATTTCATATGATCGCAGACAAGCTTATCGAGTCCCTGCTCCTGAAGGTTAAGCGGGATGGAGTAAAGGTTGTCCGCATCTTCGCACTCGATGACCGCTTTCGTGTCAATATCGCAGAAGAGCGCAATTTTATCTTTCATATCTTGAGAAATCGGCATTTCCGTGCGCACGACGATGATATTAGGCTGAATACCGAGGCTTCTCAGCTCTTTTACGCTGTGCTGCGTCGGTTTTGTTTTCAGCTCGCCCGCCGCTTTGATGTACGGAACAAGCGTACAGTGAATGTACATCACGTTTTCGTGGCCGATGTCGCTTTTCATTTGACGGATGGCTTCAAGGAACGGAAGGGATTCGATGTCTCCCACTGTTCCGCCGATCTCAGTAATGACTACATCTGCGTTTGTTTCTTTGCCTGCACGATACACGCGGTCTTTCAGTTCATTTGTGATGTGCGGAATGACCTGAACCGTTCCGCCGAGGTAGTCCCCGCGGCGCTCTTTTTTCAATACGGCGGAATAAATTTTGCCGGTCGTCACGTTGCTGAATCTGTTCAGATTAATGTCAATGAACCGCTCATAATGCCCTAAGTCAAGGTCAGTCTCAGCGCCGTCATCGGTAACGAATACCTCACCGTGCTGGTACGGGCTCATCGTTCCCGGGTCAACGTTGATATAAGGGTCAAATTTTTGGATGGTGACGCTCATGCCTCTGTTTTTCAACAGGCGGCCAAGTGACGCAGCCACAATTCCTTTTCCGAGTGATGATACAACTCCCCCGGTTACAAAAATATATTTCGTCATTTCGTTTGCTCCTCTCTTCGGTCTGCGCTACATTCCTTAAAATGTGCCGTTTTATAGAAAATCATTTCACTAAAAACAAATGATGTGTAAAAGAATTTGGGAGATGAAAATAAGAAAGCTCCCTTTCAATTTCTTGAAAGGGAGCGTAGCACTCTTATGAATTCTCTTCTTTTTGAAGAGCCCAAAATACATACTACATAGTTCGACAATGAAAGTCAAGATCGTTTTGCTGATATAAAATCAGTCTTTGCGATCCTCTTCCTCATCATCATAATCTTCCTCATCTTCTTCAATCATCTCGTCTTCGATCTCAAGCTCGTCGTCATCTTCTTCATCGATATCTTCGTCGTCAAAGCTGTCTGCTTCAAGGTCAATATCTTCTTCTATTTCATCGAGATCGATGTCATCTTCGTCAACTTCCTCGAATTCATCAAGGTCGAGATCTTCCTCAACGACTTTTTTCGCTTTTTTCTTTTTCGCTTTTACAGTCGGCTGTGTTTCTTCGTCCAGCTGATCGTACGGATACCAGCTGCGAAGCCCCCACGTCTGGTCTGACAGAGCAATAAAGCGGCCGTCAATGTTCAGGTCTGTATAAAATTGGGCGATACGGTCGCCCAGTTCCTCTTTCGTAACACCGAGCAAGGAGATCATTTCATTCAGCAGCTCCTGAAACGGAACCGGTTTTTTATGTTCTGAGAAAATTTCGTGAGCGATTTCAACTAAAGCCATCTGCTTCAGCTGTTCCTGAGAATATTGTTTGATACTCAAGGTCGGACACTCCCTTTCTATTACTTATATGTATCTGTTTCTATCCTATAATAAGAACGAATTTGTATTGTTTTGTTCATAAACCATACCTCTCATTATAAACAAATTAAAACAGAATATGCTACCCTTAACAGCGTAATTTAAGAAATTTTAGAGCCGTCCCTTCATAAATCGGCTGATGTGCGAAAACAAAGCCGCCGGCATATGCGCCGGCGGCCCGCTTCTTTCTATAAAGACTCTTGTTTTTCGGCGCCGAATACAGACATGGCGAGCAATTCACTGACATCATAAGTGCCGATCGCGTCTTCGGCTTCTTTCGCTTTCGTACCGTCACCGAGCATGGTCAGACAGTAAGGACAGCCGGAGCTGATGACCGTCGGACTGACAGAAAGCGCCTGCTCAGTCCGGGCCGTGTTGATTCTCGCTCCCGTTTCTTCTTCCATCCACATGAGCCCTCCCCCGGCGCCGCAGCACATCCCGTTTTCGCGGCTGCGCTCCATTTCCTTCAATTGAACGCCCGGAATGGCTTTTAAGATCGCTCTCGGCGGCTCATACACTTCATTGTATCTTCCTAAATAGCACGAGTCATGGAAGGTAATCGTTTCATTCACCGGGTGAAGCGGTTTTAGTTTCCCCTGTGACACAAGCTCGGCTAATAATTCAGTATGATGATAGACTTCGGCCCGGAATCCGAAATCAGGATATTCATTTTTGAACATATTATAGGCGTGCGGATCAATCGTGACGATTTTTTTGATCCCGTGTTTTTCAAATTCGCCGATGTTGTGTTCCGCCAGCTCTTGGAACAGAAACTCGTTGCCCAAACGGCGCGGCGTATCGCCTGAGTTTTTTTCCTTATTGCCGAGAATCGCAAAGGATACGCCCGCTTCATTAAGCAGCTTTGCAAATGAGACGGCAATCTTTTGGCTCCTGTTATCGTAGGAACCCATTGAGCCGACCCAAAACAAATAGTCGAACTCTTTGTCTTGTTTTTTCATTTCTTTCACTGTCGGAATCTCTGTATCAGCCTGCTCCCTCCAGTTCTCGCGCTCTTTGCGGTTTAAGCCCCACGGGTTTCCCTGTCTTTCAATGCTTGTCATGGCCCGCTGCGCGTCGCTGTCCATCTTCCCTTCCGTAAGCACAAGATAACGGCGAAGATCGATAATTTTATCAACGTGTTCATTCATGACCGGACATTGATCCTCACAGTTGCGGCAAGTGGTGCACGCCCAAATCTCCTCTTCCGTGATGACCTCGCCGATTAAGCTCGGGTTGTAATCAATGGCTGCGGCCGCTTCACGCGATCCTCCCCCTGAGGAAGCCGCGGCGAGCTGATTCGCTTTCGTGTGCTGAAAAACGGGCGCGGGCACCCACGGAGATTTTGACGTCACGGCAGCGCCTTTTTCCGTCAAATGGTCTCTGAGCTTTAAAATGAGGTCCATCGGCGAGAGCATCTTGCCCGTACCGGAGGCCGGACACATATTTGTACAGCGGCCGCATTCGACGCAGGCGTAAAGGTCGACAAGCTGAGAGCGGCGGAAGTCTTCAATCTTTCCGACGCCGTAGCTTTCTTTCGTCTCATCGGTGAAATCGATTTTTTCCAGCTTTCCTTTTGAATCCAGCCTGCTGAGGAACACATTCGCCGGACCCGCAATTAAGTGCGCATGCTTTGATTGCGGCACGTACACTAAAAAGCTGAGCAAAAACAACAGATGAAGCCACCATGAAACATAAAACACGGCGGCCGCCGCCGGCGCTGAAAGACCGCCGAGCACAAACGCAATGGAGGAAGCGATCGGTTCCGTCCAAGACAGAGAATGATCGTGCCATAAAAGGTTCATGGCGTTCCCGAGAAGCACCGTCACCATCAGTCCGCCGATAAACAGCAGGACAAGCCCCGCTTTAAACCCGCGTTTCAGTCTGACGAGTTTTTCAATGTAGCGCCGGTAAAACGCCCAGACTACGGCGATTAAAATCAGAAACGTGACGATTTCCTGAAAAAAGGTAAACGCCGGATAAAGCGGACCGAACGGCAGATGGCGGTCAGGAAGCAGCCCTTTCAGAATAAAATCAATTGCGCCGAACTGAACGAGTATAAAACCGTAAAAAAACAGAACGTGGATGATGCCGCTCTTTTTATCTTTCAGCAGTTTTTTCTGTCCGAACACATTCACCCATATCTTCTGAAGACGTTCTTTCAGGCGTTTATCAAATTCTTCCCTTTGGCCGAGCTTAATATAAGCGATCCTCGTTCTGATCAGGTAAACGAATAAATAAACGGCGTAAGCGGTTACAGCTGAAAACAGCAGCGCGTTTACCATGAGAAATGCGTTCATCTTGTCTCCCCCTTTGTTCTGATACCCCTCTTCATTGTCATATCTTTACTTTATCATAAATAATGAATGAGTGTTCAGTCAATAATTAAATTCACATTCTCAGGGCACACTACGAATACTTCGGAAAGGAGCGTCGGTATGAAGGTCATTTTTGTGTTGCTTGTCATTTTTATCATATTGATCGCACTTATGCTGCTTGATATGCTGCTTGGCCGGGCGGCGTACAAAAAACAGGCGTATGAGCCCGTTTTTGACCCGAAAAAGAGTGATATCACACTCATTCACTGCGGCAGCGAGCTTGTGCGGCAGATGACGGCCGATATCCGCCAAGCCGTCTCTTCTATTCATATGATGTTTTTTATTATGAAGAACGACCAAGTCAGCCATGAGATGTTTGATTTATTGAAAGAAAAGGCCCAGGCCGGCGTCTCCGTATATCTGTTGCTCGATTGGGCGGGCAGCCGCCAAGTGAAAAAGCCTTCCATTCAAACGATGAAAAAAGCCGGCGTTCACGTTCATTTTCTAAATAAACCGGCATTTCCGTTTCTATTTTTCAGGCTGCAAAAACGGAATCACCGGAAAGTGACCGTCATTGACGGCAAAATCGGCTATGTCGGCGGTTTTAATATCGCTGAAGAGTACCTCGGCAAAAAAGCGAAGTTCGGAAACTGGGAGGATTATCACCTGCGGATGACCGGAGAAGGCACGGCGGATCTTCAGACTCTTTTTGTAAGCGATCTGAAACGAAACACCGGAAAAGCACCCGGATCACCCGGGGTTTATCCGGCATTATCCGAAGGGAATATCTCTCATAGGACATATGCGTCTGACGGTTTTTCGCTTGAATCGCATTATGAAAACTGCATCCGTAAGGCGGAGAAAAAAATCATTATCGGCACGCCTTATTATGTACCGAGCAAAAAGCTTCAGGAAGCGCTTATTTCAGCCTGCCGAAAAGGCGTCAAAGTCATCTTGATCGTGCCGATGAAGTCAGACCACCCGCTCGTTCGGGAAACAGCTTTCACCTATTATCCCGAGCTTCTGAAGGCCGGCTGCCTCATCTATCGGTATTATCAAGGCTTTTATCATGTCAAAGCTTTCATTATTGATGACCGCATCAGCATTATCGGCACGCCGAATTTTGATAAACGGAGTCTGTTCTGGAATGAAGAGGTGAATGTCAGCATTCATGATGAAGCCTTTACAAAGGAAGTGCTTTCAACCATAAAGCAGGACATCGAAAAATCCGAGCTTCTCACATTAGAAAAAGTGAAACAGCGCTCCGTCAGACAGCTTCCTGCAGAATGGCTGGGAAAGGCCATATCTTACTTTTTATAAAGGAGAAACCATATGCTGTTCAGATTCGGATTCGTCGCAAACGCCATGTGCCTTTGGGACGCGTCCCCCGCAAAAACCTTAACATATGCGCGCTATACCAAGCTTTCCCGCAGTGAGCGGAAAGACGCCCTGCTTTCTGTGACGAAAGCAAATCTTACCAATACACTGCGCACCATCCACTATGTGGTCGGCCACGGCATCCCGCTGTACAGGTTCTCAAGCTCGATTGTGCCGCTCGCCACCCATCCGGATGTGCTGTGGGATTTTGTCACGCCGTTTCGCCAGGAGTTTCGTGAGATCGGCGGGCTGGTCAGAAAATATGATCTCAGAACGAGCTTTCATCCGAACCAATTCACGCTTTTTACAAGCCCGAAACAGGAGATTACCGCAAATGCGGTCAAGGATATGGCCTATCATTATGACATGCTGGACGCAATGGGTATCGCGAACCGTTCCGTCATCAACATCCATGTCGGAGGCGCTTACGGTGACAAACAAAGCGCGCTTGGCCGTTTCCGCGTGAATCTGAAAGAACTTCCCGATGTCATCAAACAGCGGATGACTTTAGAAAACGATGATAAAACATATACGTCCGAGGAAACACTCAGTGTATGTGAACAAGAAGACATTCCGTTTGTGTTTGATTATCACCATTTTTACGCCAATCCGACCGATGACGCTGATTTAGATGACATTCTTCCGCGGATGATCAAAACATGGCAGCGGATCGGCTTAAAGCCGAAGGTCCATCTCTCCTCGCCAAAATCAGAATCAGCCATACGCAGTCATGCGGACTATGTGGATGCGAATTTTATTCTGCCGGTGCTGGAGCGGTTCAGACAATGGGATACGGACATCGATTTTATGATTGAGGCGAAAGAGAAAGACCGGGCGCTGCTCCGGCTCGTCGAAGAATTAAGCGCCATCCGCGGAGTCAAACGCCTGGCGGGCGGAGTGCTGAAGTGGAAGGCATAACCAGGTTTATCACCCGTTTATATGGGGAATTTCCGAAATAACAGACCATCAGACGGAGGAGAAAACATATGAAAAACATTACATCTTTGAAAATAGCCGCTAAGAAGTTCACTTTACGAAACATGCTTCAGCTTTATCAGCTTTGCCACACGGGAGGTCACGAGCTGTATATCTACTCTAAAAAAACGATGTGCAAAATCAAAGATCTCATTGAGCTGGAAACGTTCAGAATGGCCCATAAAGAACAAGAATATTTAATTGTAGTGGAAGGAAAGAAAGCGGTGCAGGTTGTTGACCGTTTCAAACATATCATCGAACCTGCGCAAAAAGAAGCCCATTAAATACGGACTACATAAAAAAAGGATAGACAGGAGGCTGCCCGGCCCCCGCTCGTCTATCCTTTTTCTTTTATTAATGAATCAGCTCGCCGAATTGGGCCTGATGAAGTCTCTGGTACATGCCGCCGGATGCCAGCAGTTCCTTATGATGACCTTGTTCAGCGATGCCATCTTTCGTGACGACGACGATCCGGTCCGCATCCTTAATCGTAGCCAGCCGATGGGCGATCACAAGCGTTGTGCGTCCTTCAGACAGCTCTTGCAGCGATTTTTGAATGGCGGCTTCCGTTTCTGTATCGAGGGCTGATGTAGCCTCGTCTAAAATTAAGATCGACGGGTTTTTCAAAAACATTCTGGCGATGGAAAGCCGCTGCTTCTGCCCGCCTGACAGCTTCACGCCGCGCTCGCCGATCACCGTGTTTAAACCGTCGGGATACCCGTTTACCAAGTCCTCTAAATGCGCCTGGCGGACGGCCTGCCAGATTTCTTCCTCAGACGCGTCGAGCCGCCCGTAAGCAATGTTTTCCCGCAATGTGCCGGAAAACAGAAAGACATCCTGCTGGACGACGCCGATTTGTCCGCGCAATGATGACAGCGTCATGTCCTTAATATCGATTCCGTCGATGGAAATCACGCCTTCAGACGGCTCATAAAAGCGCGGCAGCAGACTTGTCAGCGTTGATTTTCCCGCTCCCGAAGGCCCGACGAATGCGACTGTCTCCCCGGCATGAATGGACAAATTGATTCCCGACAGAACAGGACTGTTTTCTTCGTAACCGAACGACACACCATCATAACGCATATTCCCTTTTAAACCGGACACATGTCTCGCGTTCGGGGCGTCCTTGATATCAGGCTCCGTTTCCAGTATTTCTATAAAGCTTTTAAAACCGGCAATGCCTCTCGGATACATCTCAATAATCGCGTTGATTTTATCAATCGGACGGAACAGAACGTTCGTCAGCAGCACAAAAGCGACGAATTCCCCGTAAGATAACGATCCGCGGATCACGAACCATGTGCCGCACAATAAGACGAACAGCGTGACGAATCTTGTCAGCATGTAACTGATCGAGCCGTTTTTCGCCATGATTTTATATGACGTCAGCTTTGTTTTGCGGAAACGCTGATTGTTCACGTCAAACCGCTGCGTTTCAAACGCTTCATTGCTGAAAGCCTGAACAAGACGGATGCCGCCGATATTGTTTTCAACCCTCGCGCTGAAGTCTCCGACGTCTTTGTTCAGTTTTGTAAACGCAGAGGTCATTTTTTTATTGAAATACAAAGCAAGCCAAATGACGACCGGCATAATGATAAAAGTCAACAGCGCGAGCTGCCAGTTAATAAACAGCATCACACCGAACGCGCCCAAAATCGTCATGATCGCGATAAACAGGTCTTCAGGCCCGTGGTGGGCGGTTTCTCCGATATACATCAAATCATTGGTGAGCTTGGACATTAAACTGCCCGTTTTGTTGTTATCGTAAAATTTGAACGAAAGCTTTTGCAGATGGTCGAAAAGCTTTTTCCGCATATCGGTTTCAATGTTAATGCCGAGCATATGGCCCCAATACGTCACAACATACTGAAGTGCCGAGCTGAGGGCGTAGACCCCGAATAAAGCAGCGGAAGTCAAAATAATCAGACTCCAATCCCGCCCCGGAAGCAATGTATCGATAAAGTAATTGACAATCAGAGGAAAACTCAGCTCCATTAATCCGCCGGCGATGGCAGAAAAGAAGTCGAGAAAAAACAGCTTTTTGTACGGTTTATAATAAGAAAAAAATTGTCGCAGCACGATTCCGTCCTCCTTGTGCCTCGTTCTTAATGATAATATTTCTCAATTATACTATACACAAGGAGTTTTAAAAGCGTTTTTTATAACACGCCGGAAAATAACCGTGCGAAGGATTCCTTCGTTCTTTCCCATAATGTGCGCTTATAGAAACGGACGGGGCTGATTTTTTCAGACTCCTTCATATCCTCCAGATAATGCGCTTCAAGATCTTTGATCGCCTCTTGATCTGTAAAAAAGACATTGACTTCAAAGTTCAGCTGAAAGCTTCTCATGTCCATATTCGCCGTCCCGACAGAGGCGAGGTTTCCGTCAGTGATGAGCACCTTTTGATGCATAAAGCCTTTTTGATAAGAATAGACTTCGATTCCTTCGCGAAGAAGCTCGGGGAAATACGATCTCGTTGCGTACTGGGTTAAAAATCCGTCATTGGTTTCCGGCACCATGACACGCACCCGGACGCCTCTGGCAGCAGCCTCCTTTAGCGCTGTGCGGATCGGCTCATTCGGCACGAAATAAGGCGTCGCGATCCATACAGACGATTCGGCCGCCGCTATCATGGCATAATACAGATCGCTCATCCGCTCCTTCATATCGGGGCCTGTCGGAACGACTTGATAGACGCCGCCGCTTTCTGCCGCAACCGGGCGGGTATATGCTTTCTGATCAATCAGCACCTCATCCGAAACGTATTCCCAATCAAGCATAAAAATGCTGTGGAGCGTCTGAACGATTTCTCCTTCGACTTTCATATGGGTGTCCCGCCAAAAGCCGACATCTTGGTCTTTGCCGATATACTCCTTGCCGACATTCAGCCCGCCGACAAAACCGACTTTCCCGTCAACGATGACGATCTTGCGGTGATTTCTGAAATTGAATTTTTGGTTGAAAAAACCGTATTTCAGCGGCAGAAACGGGACGATGTTCACGCCCGCGCGTTTCAGTTTTTTAATATCTTTTCCGGCCAGCTTCAGGCTGCCGGCCGCGTCGAACAAAAACCGCACTTCCACGCCTTGACGCGCCTTTTCCATCATAATGTCCATCATCTTGTGCCCGAGCATGTCTGATTTGAACATGTAATACTCAATATGTATAAATGACGCGGCCTCCCGGAGCGCCTCAAACAGCTCCGGAAATGTTTCGTCCCCGTTTTTGAGCACCTTCAGCCTGCTTTTTGTATTGATATTCATATGGGACGCCTTGATTGAATATTGAAAGAAACGCTTCTGATTTCCTTTCAGCCCGGTCAGGTCGGGAGTTTGTTCCATATCAAATATCGTTCTCAGCTTTTCCCGGTTGTATGTCCGTTTCGACCTGAACAGCTTGCCTTTTTCATAAAGCTGGCCGGAAAAAAGGTAAAATAAGTACCCGGCGATCGGAAAAAACACAAGAATATGAATCCATAACAGCGTGTGCTGCGAGGTGCGGTTTTCAAGAATTAACGAATAGATGCTGAACAAAATAATGCTTGCATAGCAAAGCACCCCTCCGTAAAACTCAAGCCTGGAAACCGGAAAAAACCATATGACATATGCTCCGATAAGCATCATATATAAAAAGCAAAATTCCAGTCTCCTTTTCAGCATCCCGACTCTCTCCCATCTGATCCGATATCTCTGTATACCCTCTGTTTTCCGGCCTGTAAACATATGAAAAAGCCTCTCCGCATGAGCGGAAAGGCTTATGATGAAGCTTCCTGTGATTGGCCGGGTGTGATGTTCTGAAGCAATGCCGGATTGAGCGAGCAGCTGCCTTTGATTTTATTTTTGAAGATGCCGATGATCAGACCGGTGACCGCTATCGACACTAAGGAGAAGAGCCCTTTCAGCAAACCGACGGAAAAAATGCCGGCCAGCACGACGCCAAAATCGAAGAGGAAATTAACGGCACCCGGATTCCATCCGCAGCGCTTTTGCAGAAATAAAGCGAGGATATTGGCGCCGCCAAGCGATGCCTGATGATAAAACATGAGCGACAGGCCGAACCCGATCAGCGCCCCGCCGCAAATCGCCCCGGCAAGCGGTGAAACAGAGACCGGCGGAAGCCAGTGATCCGCGCCAGTAAACAGAGTCAGTACTGTGACTGCAAAAACGGTGGATAGAGTGAATTTGATTCCCATTCTGATGAGAGAAAATATATAAAACGGGATATTGATCAGAAAGAAGATAATCGCAAACGAGGAATGAAACAAGTATGACAGGCTTAGTGACAGTCCCGCTGTGCCGCCGGTTAATACTTGAGAATGTCTGAGTGTCAGTACGCCGGCGCTTGTCATCAGACAGGCGGCTAAAATGAGGAAAATCCGCTTCATTCTTCACTCTCCTTTTGTTGATGTTATTTCCAAATAAAACATAACAGGAATCCCGGCCGCCCAGCCATTACCTTGGCAGAAAATATCTTATGTTTTTATTTTTTCACCATAAAAAATCCCCCTCTTGCAGGGGGGATTTTTACGTGCGTTTCCGATAGACAACATAGCTGCGGGTCAAATACTTGAGGGGCAGGCTGAACACGTGAACCAATCTTGTAAACGGCCAAAGGATAAAAACGACGTACCCTATGATGATATGAAACTTAAACCATAGCGGGACACTCTCCATCAAAGAAGCGTCAGGCCGGAACAAAACAATTTCCCTGAACCACGGCCCGACTGTTGCCCTGTAATCAAAGCCTTTCGAATCAATGTTAAGAAATGTGGCCGCAACGCCCGACAGCATCATGAACAGCAGCAGAATAAGCGTCAAGATATCCGATGGCGAGCTGGTTTTGCGGATTCTTTTGTCAAACAGCCTTCTGTACGTCAGGATGACAAGTCCGGCACATGCAGCAATCCCCGCCGGCAGGCCTGCGCCGATCGCCATTTTGTGATACATATGCTCGGAAATGCCAAGGGAAGCATACACGCCTTCCGGGATCAGAATTCCCATGACATGTCCGCCGACAACGCACAGCAGTCCCCAATGAAAAAGTGTGCTGCCAGCGGCGAGTTTTTTCTTTTCTAACAGCTCGCTTGATTTCGCCGTCCAGCCGAATTGGTCATGCTGATAGCGGTAAATATGCCCGCCGATAAAGATCGTCAATACAATGTATGGCATAACGCCCCACAGGATCTGCCCGCTCATGCCTGAACAGCCCCTTCTTCAATGCTTTCACGTACACCGATGTTTTCCAGTGCGGCCTGCAGCACGTGCAGCAGCTCAGCATAGATGCTGTTATTTTTTTCGAGGCGGGAAGCCAGCTCCCTCACATTGGACAGGTATTTATCAAACACGCTTCTCGCCGCTTCAATCTCCGCAACCGCGGCGAATTCCAGCATCAGCGGCAGGTAATCAGGCAGTTCTTTCTCTGTCGGCAGGAAACCGGATTGCTGGTAGGTGTTTTTTAAATGCAGCAATTCAATGCCGCGTTCCCTTTGTTCGCCTGAGTTAAAGTAGGTGACGTACATATTCGTTTTTTTCCCGAAATCGAACGTATACACATAGTGTTCAATCAGCGCTTGCGGAGAAAAGCCTGCTGCCGCCTCTAAAAAGTGCAGCAATTTCTCCCGGATTTGCTGATTGGTGATGTCATGGATAAGAGCCTTCCAATCGGGAATCTCGGCTCTCCACTCTTCCTCCGGATATGAGAGAAGAACGGAAAGAGCGGAGAACGTCATTTGCCGGTCTGTGGTGTTCATGTTATTACACCTCATTTATGAAAAGTTAGAAACAAGAGCCCGGGCCGCCTGAAAATGATAAGCCGCAGCTCCCTTGTTCAGCATATAAATCTGACACTTCTTCTCGATGGCTGCTCGGGATCACAAAACGGTCATCATATTTGGCGATTGCCAGCAGCCGATACATGTCTTCAATTTGCTGTTCTGTTAAGCCGACACTGGAGACCAATGCCGGGTCGATGGATTTATTTGTCTGAACCGCCCTCATATACTGGCGCATGACAGACATTTTCTTTAACGTGGATCGAATATGATCCGTATCCCCCGCCGTTAACAGCTGCGCCAAATAGTCAATCGGAATTCTCATTTGGTCGATAGCCGGAAAAATCGCTTCCGCCGTTTGCCGGCTGCCTTTTCCTTCAAAGAGATTCATAATGGGGCTGAGCGGCGGAATGTACCACACCATCGGCAGCGTACGGTACTCAGGGTGAAGCGGAAGCGCAATCTTCCAGTCAATGATCATTTTATAGATCGGCGATTGCTGCGCCGCTTCTATCCATTCAGCCGGGATGCCTTGTTCTTTTGCCTGTTTGGCAACCTCGGGATCATTCGGATCAAGAAAAACGCCCAGTTGGGAATGGTAGAGATCCTTTTCATTTTCAACAGAGGCCGCTTCCTCCACTTTGTCCGCGTCATACAGCATGACGCCGAGATAGCGGATTCTGCCGACACACGTTTCGGAGCAGATGGTCGGCAGCCCCGCCTCCAAGCGCGGAAAGCAGAGTGTGCATTTTTCCGCTTTGTTCGTCTGCCAGTTAAAATAGACTTTTTTATAAGGACAGGATGAGACGCAATATCTCCATGAACGGCATGCGTTTTGATCAACAAGCACAATGCCGTCCTCCTCACGTTTGTACATGGCGCCGGACGGACAGGATGACACGCACGCCGGATTGATGCAGTGTTCGCAAATACGCGGCAGATACATCATAAAGACTTCATCGAATTCTGTTTTGATCGATTCCTCCATTTTTTGCACGTTTGGATCTTCAAGCCCTGTAATATGGCCGCCCGCGAGATCATCTTCCCAGTTCGGACCCCATTCGATATTCATAAAATCCCCCGTTAAGGACGATTTCGGCCGTGCCACCGGCTGGTGTTTTTTCTGCGGGCTGTTTGTTAATGTTTCATAATCATAGTTCCAAGGTTCATAGTAGTCATCAATCATCGGCTGGTTCGGGTTATAGAAAAGGCCTGCAAGCCGATTCGTTTTCGGGCCTGATTTCAGTTCAAGCTTTCCTTTTTTCAACGTCCAGCCGCCTTTATATTTGTCCTGGTCCTCCCATTGCTTCGGGTAGCCGATGCCAGGCTTTGTTTCTACATTATTGAAGTACATATATTCCGCACCGGAACGGTTTGTCCACGTGTTTTTGCAGGTGACGCTGCACGTGTGGCAGCCGATGCATTTATCCAAGTTCATGACCATCCCGATTTGCGCTTTAATCTTCAAGCCAATCGACCTCCTTCAGCTTGCGGATGACGACATTCAGATCGCGCTGATTCCCCGTCGGACCGTAATAGTTAAAGCCGTAACTCAGCTGGGCATAGCCCCCGATCATCTGTGTCGGCTTGACGTGAATCCTTGTCGGGCTGTTATGGGTGCCTCCGCGGTTATTCGTCAGTTTTGTGCCGGGCACGTTGATGTGACGGTCCTGGGCATGGTGCATAAATGCCATTCCTTTAGGAATCCGGTGAGACAAAACCGCTCTCGCGACGACAACGCCGTTTCGGTTGAAGCATTCAATCCAATCGTTGTCTTTGATATCCGTGTCCTCTGCGTCATCTTTATTCATCCACACGGTCGGCCCGCCGCGGAACAGCGTCAGCATCGGCAGAGAATCAAAATACATGCTGTGGACGGACCATTTATTATGCGGCGTCAAATAATTAAGAACGATTTCTTTGCCCTCTTGATCAGGCCGCTTGCTTAGGAACGGACGGTGCTGGAGGATCGGTTTAAATGTCGCCATCGTTTCACCGAATTCCATCATCAATTCATGATCGACATAATAGGATTGTCTGCCGGTCAGCGTCCGCCATGGAATTAATTTTTCCACATTCGTCGTAAACGGCGAGTACCTGCGCCCTCCTTTTTCTGAACCGGTAAAGGCCGGAGAGGTGATGACCGTTTTCGGCTGGGCTGTAATTTGCTCGAACGTAAAGCATTCTTCCTCGCGCTCTTCCGCCAGGTCTTTCAGCTCCAGATTGGTAATGTTTTCAAGTGATTCCCATGCTTTCACGGCGACTTTTCCATTTGAGGTGGACGACAGGGTTAAAATCGCTTCCGCCGCCTGCTTCGCTTCACTTATATTCGGGCATCCTTTGGCAACGCTGTTTGAATCAGTTTCTCCCAGTCTCTGTTTGAGTGATTCATATTCATCCGCAATCGACCAGCTCATCCCTTTTGTTCCGCTCGGTTTTAAAGCCGTATTAGGGCCGAGCGCGGTCATTTTATGAAAAATGTGTTTGTAATCCCGTTCAACGACATGGATGTTCGGCATCGTTTTTCCCGGAATGGCTTCACATTCACCCTTGCTCCAGTCATTGATTTTGCCGAACGGCTGGGCCAATTCCTGCATCGTGTCGTGGAGAAGCGGCGTTGCGACTACCTCTTTTACCGGCTCCATATCGACTTCTTCCGCCAGATCGGAAACGGCTTTTGACAGCGCCTTAAAAATATCCCAGTCTGACTTCGATTCCCACGGCGCCGAGATGGCCGGAGCAAATGGATGAATAAACGGATGCATATCCGTACTGCTGAGATCGTGTTTTTCATACCATGTCGCCGCCGGCAGCACGATATCGGAATACAGCGCCGTACCCGCCATTCGAAAATCAAGATTGATTAACAAGTCGAGCTTGCCTTCCGGCGCCTGCTCCCGCCATTTGATTTCTTCAGGGCGGATGCTGTCGCTGTCGTCATTCATCAGACCGTTCGTCGTCCCCAGCAGATGCTTGAGAAAATATTCATGCCCTTTCCCTGAGCTTGAGATCAGATTTGCCCGCCATACGAAGAGATTCCTTGGGAAATTCACTTCATTGTCAGGGTCTTCAATCGCGAATTTCAGTTTTTTCTCTTGAAGCCGTGAGGCCACGTATGCACCTACGTCTTCAGGTGTCGCCGCCCCCGCTTTCTCAGCTTCTTTGTACAGATCAATGCCGTTTTGATTGAATGTCGGGTAAGACGGAAGCCACCCTAATCGCGCCGCCAGCACATTGTAATCGGCGTGATGCTTGTAGCGGGACGACGCGGCGATCGGTGAAGCCAAGTCACTGATCGGCTGGTCTTCATAACGCCACTGGTCTGTCGCAAAGTAGAAAAACGAAGTGCCGTTTTGCAGCTTAGGCACGCCTTCCCAGTCCTTTGCGGTTGCAATCGTCTGCCACCCTTCAGCCGGACGGAGTTTTTCCTGCCCCACGTAATGGGCCCAGCCTCCGCCGTTTACGCCTTGGGCGCCTACGAGTAAAACAAGATTTAACACCGCACGGTAAATCGTGTCGGAGTTGAACCAGTGGTTAATGCCAGCCCCTACGATAATCATGGATCTGCCGTCTGTGTCAATCGCATTTTGGGCAAACTCCCTGGCAATCTGAATAACGGCTTCTCTTTTAATTCCCGTAATCTGTTCCTGCCAGGCAGGTGTGAACGGACGGGGATCATCATAAGATGCGGCTGATTGTCCGCCGATGCCCCGGTTCACGCCGTAGTTGGCCAATATCAAGTCAAACACGGTCGTGACGTACGTCTCTTCACCATTCAGATCCAATTTTTTAATAGGAAGATTCCGCTCAAGCACTTTGTTTCCGTCATTTGAAAAATACGGAATGCGCACCATGCCGATTTCGTCCTCTATTCCGAGCACGGAGAGACGGGGTTCAATCGGTTCCCCGGTGTCTTCGTCGATCATGTGCAGATTCCATTTCTGCTGCCCGTCCCAGCGGGAGCCCATTGTGCCTTGCGGTATGGCAAACGCACCTGTCTGTTCATTCCAGACCGCCGGCTTCCACTGATCATTTTTTGTCTGCCGCCCGATGTCTTTTGCATGCAGAAACCGTCCCGCTGTATACATGCCGTTCTCTTTTGAAAGAGTGACGAAGAATGGAAAATCGGTGTATTGCTTCGCGTACTCAATAAAACGTTCAGTTTCTTGGTTCACGTAAAATTCCTGCAAAATGACGTGACCCATCGCCATCGCAAGCGCCCCGTCAGTCCCCTGGCGGATACTCAGCCAGTCATCCGCAAACTTTGAGGATTCCGCAAAATCGGGACTGATCGAAATGACTTTAGCGCCTTTATAGCGGGCTTCCGCCAGAAAATGCGCATCAGGCGTTCTCGTTAACGGAACGTTGGAGCCCCATGTGATGATATAGCCTGAATTGTACCAATCACTGCTCTCCGGAACGTCCGTCTGGTCGCCCCAAATTTGCGGGGACGCCGGCGGAAGATCCGCATACCAGTCATAGAAACTGAGCATTGGGCCGCCGATTAACGACATGAATCGCGAACCTGATGCGTGGCTGATCATGGACATCGCCGGGATCGGAGAAAAACCGACATTCCGGTCAGGCCCGTATTTCATCACTGTATACAGCAGAGAGGCTGAAATCAGCTTCAGCACCTCCGGCCATTCCGCGCGGACAAAGCCGCCTTTCCCCCTTGCCTGTTTATAGGACTTCGCTTTTTCAGGGTTTTCGACGATCGATTTCCAGGCATCCAGCGGATTATGATGCGCCTGCAATGCTTCCCGCCACAAATTGATCAGCACACCGCGTACATATGGATATTTCACACGGAGCGGGCTGTAAATGTACCAAGAAAAACTGGCCCCCCGCGGACAGCCTCTCGGTTCGAAATCAGGCATATCCGGGCCTGTCGATGGATAATTCAAGTTTTGTCCTTCCCACGTGACAATTCCGTTTTTCACATAAATATTCCAGCTGCAAGAACCCGTGCAGTTGACGCCGTGGGTGGAGCGAACGACTTTGTCGTACTGCCATCTGTTTCTGTATACATTCTCCCAATCACGATCTTCGCTTGTCGTTTGGCTATGGTTATTTGAATGATGTTCGATAGGAGAAAAATAGTTTAATCTCCTGAGCAACGGACTCATTTTCTTTTTCTTCATGATCGTTCACTCCTTCCGAGTCAGGTGATGCTATGTACACTATAAACAGAAACGGCGCATCACCTTGTGAACTATGTCACACACTCTGCTTTTTTTCACAAAACGTTCACACAGAGCAGCAGGAAGGATTTCAAACGATATGGGGACGCCCGGCGTCATAAAAAAACCGGTTCTGTTTAAGAACCGGGTTCGGCGTTTTCATCCCGTGATGTATGCAGATACCGCAAAAACAACTGATAGGAACAGAAGACATTTTGCTGAAGCATCGCCAAAAAGTTCATTTGCAGCCGCGGATGGTAAGACATCATTTTCTTAAATACGGAATATGGAATATGAAGTACCAGAATATCCGGTGAGGCATTGACTGAGATAAAAGGCGATAAAGAGAGCCCGCCTTTTTCATCAATCGGAAACACATCGCCTTTTTCCCACAGCGCAACGGTTTGCGACCCTTCAGGGAGCCTGCTGTCCGTAAAACGGATATTGCCTTTTAATACAATATAAACGGATTGTGAATGAAGAAAGGATGGAGATTGGTCAGATGAGCCGCGGATAAACGTCCCGTTTTTCAGCAAGGTTTCGACAATGGACAGAGGCACTTCATTAAACATAGGAAGTTGTTTCAGAAATAATAAATAGTCACACTGATTCATAGGAAAGCCTCCTGTGCTAAGGATAGCTTTAGTGTAGCCCGATTGAGCCCGCGCGGCAGTGATGTATTTCACAGCTTGTATGATAAAAGTCACTTATCAGGAGAGTGTTTGTACTTATAATGAAATAAAAAGGAGGGTTTCGATGAAGGCGATGATTCCGAAGCAGCACGGCGCATGGGCGATGCTGCTGATTCCATTTTTACTCGGCATGGTCAAGGGAGGCCCGGTTTTCTGGCATATTCCGCTCTTTCTGGGCTGGCTGTTCCTTTACTTGACGGTTTATCCCGTTTCGCTCGCTTTGAAAAAGAAACAGCTTCAGCCCTATCAAAAGTGGATATGGTATTACGGTTTTCCGGCCTGCTGCTTTTTGATCATTTCTGTCTATCATAAGCCGCAGCTCGTCTGGATCGGCGTTTTTTTATTGCCGCTGTTTCTCATACATACGCATTATGCCCGTCGAAAAAACGAACGGGCGCTCACGAATGATATTGCGGGTGTTCTGTTCTTTTGTTCAGGCGGGCTTGCGAGCTGCTGGCTGGGAACGGGAATCCTTGACGGCTGGGCCTGGTTTCTATTCTTGCAATCCGCTTTATTTTTTGTCGGGAGTTCTTTTTATGTGAAATCGGTCATACGGGAGAGAAAAAACAGAACCTTTGCATACTGGTCATGGGGATATCACCTCTTGCTCCCCTTTTTATCGGCTTTTCTCGGGGCAGGCTGGGCGTTTCTCGCTTTTATCCCAAGCAGTCTGCGGGCCTGGTTTTTTCACGGAAGAGACTGGCCGGTGAAAACGATCGGCATTCTGGAAATCGTAAATGCCGGCTTCTTTTTCGCCGTCATGTGTATATGTATCACAAGCTGAAAAACAAGGACACCGGCTGCCCTTGTTTTTTTCAGTCAATATTGCAGATCTCCAGCGGACAATTTTCACACTCGATCTCGCATCGTAAATAGTCCCGCTTGTGCAAAATAATTTTTCCGGTTTCGTCTATCGAAATAACCCCTTGTTTGCGGAGGTCTCCCAGCATGCGGTTGACGCTCTCCCTTGCCGCCGCGCAAAACTTAGCCAAATCCTGATTTGTCAGCACAATGTTAATCAGAATCCCGTCACTTCGTTCCACCCCGTAGCTGTTTGATAAGCGGATAAGGGTGGAATAGAGCGCCCCCTTTTTGCCGTGAAGAAGCAGGTCCCTGATCTTGGACTGGATTTTTCGAAGATGGGTGCTCATCCATTTCATAAATTCAAACGTCAAAACACCGTTTTGGATCAATTCCTTTTCCAGCTTGTTTTTATTAATGACGAGCACCTCGCCATCCTCTAACACTTTCGCACTGAGCATATATCTCGGCTCATCTGTGAATAGCGTCAATTCCCCGACAATATCGTTTTTTTGGCAGATTCTAAGCGTCAGGTCTTTTCCGTCAGACGTCAGCTTGCCGATTTCAATGAGTCCTGATTGAATCAGATAAAGCTCTTTTGCATCCATTCCTTCTTGAAACAAATAAGTATGTTTTTTCATTTTCCTTTTCGTACTGATCGATTCCAGCAATTCATGCAGTTCGCGGGAAAGAAGTTCTTTATCAGATTTTCGGACAGAGAGAATATTCATGAGCTCACCTCGAAGAAAGTCACGTTGCGTATGTATATTGTAACGTGACTTGATTTGCACTCACCCAGAAAAAACTAACAATCTTGTGAATGGATCATTATGAATTGAGGCTCTGACTGTTTCTCTCCGTATGTGTTTTCATTCTTTCCTGCCAATACATCCAGATCACAAGAACAAAGCTGGCTAACGCGACCTCTGAAAGCGCCATAAACCCGATCGCGTATTGGCCTGTTGCCTGAAATACACTTGCCAGAATCAGCGGAGGGAAAAAACCGCCCAGTCCGCCCATGGCAGACACAATTCCGTTGGCAATCCCCGCTTGCTTCGAAAAATAGAAAGGCACCAGTTTAAATACCGTCCCGTTTCCAATCCCTGAGCAGACTGCCACCGTCAGCGATCCGAACGCATAAAGGCCGATCGTCGGGGAGAATGACAGCATGACCCCTGACAGCGTAAGCCCTGCGAAAACGAACATCAGAATACGGAGCGGGCTCAGTTTATCTGCAAGAAACCCTCCCACAGGTCTGAGCAGTGTAGAGACCGCAATAAAGCCGGCCGTCCGCAGACCGGCGTCCGCAGGGCTCAGCCCAAAATGCTCAACCAAAAAATTCGGAAGATAGATGGTAAAGGCGACAAAGGCGCCGAACGTAATAAAATAAAACAGGCTCAACATCCACAGCACATGATTTCGGTAAACGGCTTTCATTTGTGTCTTTATGGAAACTTTGACTTTCTTCTCATGCCGGTCGCCGAACAAAACGTGCAGTAATGCGAAAACAGCCAGCAAAACAAGATACATCTGCACGGTTGCTTTCCATCCCGCGGCTTGAGCGATAACCGGAGCCGCAAAGGTAGTAACGGCGGTGCCGATGTTTCCGGCACCGTAAATCCCATTGACGACACCGTGCTTTTCTTTCGGATAATATTTCGGGAGGGACGTCACTCCGATGGAGAATACCGCTCCCCCGATCCCTAAGAAAAAGCCGCCCGCGATTAAATCAAATAAAGAATCCGCGATACTGATCCAAAATACAGGAAACAAAAGCAGGATGAAGCTGATCATAAACATCAGCCGCGCGCCATACCTGTTCGTTAAATATCCTAAAGGAATACGGAGAAGCGATCCGAGAATAACGGGAATCGCCGTCACCAATGAAATCTCGCCTTTGCTTAAATGAATATCTGATGTCATTTGAGAAATGAGCGATGAAATCAGCACCCACACCATAAACCCTGCCACTAAGCTTAATGACTGCAACGATAATTGAATATGTTGACGATTGATCATTCGGCTTGCCCCTTTCACTGATTCAATATCAGTCTTATCATACAAAAACTCAGTGTGCTGGATTGTGAATTACATCACACGCTTTATATACAAAAAAAGAACAAAGCCCGAAGACTTTGTCCTTTGATCATCATTACATTTTTTCCGGAGCGGATACGCCGATCAGCTGAAGCGCATTGTTCAGCGTAATTTGCGTCGCTTTCATTAAAGCGAGACGCGCGCGGCTCTTCTCTTTATTTTCCGGATCGATGACTTTCTCCGCATTGTAGAAGCTGTGCAGAGCGGAAGCCAGATCATAAATATAGTTTGTGACACGGTGAGGAATGCGTTTTTCCGCCGCTTCTGCCACTGCCTCAGGGAAGCCGCCGATCGTTTTCAGCAGGTCATATTCTTTTTCTGATTGAATATGGCTGAAATCAAGATCTGCCGCCGGTTTAAGTCCCTGCTCCTCCCCTTGGCGAAGCATGCTGCAAATACGTGCATGTGCGTATTGCGCATAATACACAGGGTTTTCGTTAGATGTGGATACGGCAAGATCCAAGTCAAAATCCATGTGCGTATCAGCACTGCGCATCGCGAAGAAATAACGGACCGCGTCAAGGCCGACCTCTTCAATCAGGTCGCGCATCGTTACGGCTTTTCCCGTACGTTTGCTCATCTTCATTTTTTCGCCGTTTTTGTATAAATGAACGAGCTGAATGATCTCAACTTCCAATGTGCCTTTCTTGTAACCGAGCGCTTCAATTGCCGCTTTCATACGCGGAATATACCCGTGGTGATCCGCGCCCCATACATTGATGAGCTTGTCGAATCCGCGGTCAAGTTTGTCTTTATGGTATGCGATATCCGGCAGCAAATAAGTGTATGAGCCGTCTTTTTTGATCAGCACACGGTCTTTATCGTCGCCGAACGTTGTGGAACGGAACCATGTCGCGCCGTCCTCTTCGTATACATGGCCCTTTTCGCGAAGCGCCTCGAGCGCCTGATCAATTTTTCCGTTTTCGTACAGTGACGTTTCAGAATACCATACGTCAAACGGCACGCGGAAATTTTCCAGGTCGGAGCGAAGTTTATCAAGCTCGTACTTTAAGCCGTATTCACGGAAAAACGCCTGACGTTCGCTCTCCTCTTCATGTACGAAACGGTCGCCGAAATCTTCGGCAAGCTTTTTCCCGATGGCGATAATATCCTCGCCGCGGTAGCCGTCTTCCGGCATCGGTTTCTCGAGACCGAGCGCTTCAAAATAACGGACTTCAACGGAAAGCGCCAGGTTGTTAATCTGGTTGCCCGCATCATTAATATAGTATTCGCGGCTCACATCATAGCCCGCTTTAGAAAGCACGCTGCACAGCGCGTCACCTACCGCCGCGCCGCGCGCATGGCCTAAGTGAAGATCTCCCGTCGGGTTGGCCGATACGAATTCGACCTGAATCTTTTCGCCTTGTCCGATGTTTGTCTCTCCGTAATGTTCACCCGCTTCAAGCACGGACGGAATCAGTTTTGTTAAGTAGCTGTTGTTCATGTAAAAGTTGATAAAGCCGGGTCCCGCAATATCCATCTTTTCAATGGAAGCTTTGCCTTTATCGAATGACGCCACGATCTCCTCAGCGATTTGGCGCGGCGCTTTTTTTGCGATTCTCGCCAGCTGCATCGCCATGTTTGTGGAATAATCACCGTGTGTTTTTTCTTTCGGCGTTTCTAACAGTACGCTTGGAATCTGGCTTTCGTCCGCCAGGCCCGCTTTCAGAACGGCCGCTTTGATCTCATCCTTCAGCACGTCCTTCATTTGTTCCGCAATATTCATGCGTGAGTTCCTCCCTCATACGTGATCGTCATATTATGTAAATGCTGCTGCTCGTCTCCGACATGCATGTCATATGCGATGCTGATTCGGCCTTTTTCTTCACCGAGATCAGATTGAATCGATTTTGTGCTTGTTTGCAGCTCAAGCTCACCAAATGACATTTTATATTTCGCAATTGTGGAAGCTCCCGTTATGAAACGCTGATTCATTTTAACAGCGCCTGACCTCATGATCAGGACTTCGCCTTCGCTCACCTTCACAATCGTTTTTACTTTGCCTAGGTCGTGTTCTTCATAATAAGATAGATACACTTTTTGTTGTTTTACATAGTAAAATCCGGTAGTACGGAATTCGATGACTTCCTCATTTCCGTCATCCTCGATCACAGACTTCACATGGAGTGTTATCGGTGTCTCTTGTTTCATTTTGACACGTCCTTTTCATCATTCCGCTTTGACTTGAATAGTATAATCCTTCAGTTTGTAAACTTCAACTGCTTCTATCTTACCATCATTGCTCATTAGATTTGAAGATAAACCTCATAAAAAGCAGTTCCTTATGAGAAGAGAAAATCATATCACTATGTCACCCAATCCGTGAAAAACATGACAGCAGCTTTTCAGAAACCCAAACAGTCTCATCGAAGCTGCTGCGACTTCCAGCAGCATAGATTGTGCAGCAGAAATGCCAACGATGTCAAAGCGCTGCGTGACAGCTATAAAAACGTCCGCCAAACACACGTGATGGCTGCTGTATTATGCCAAGTCATCATATTCGGCTGCGTGTTCGAAATCGTCAAAGCCGTCCCTTTCCGCTTTCACACGCCCCTGACTCGCGGTGTTACTGATTTTGTATTTATTGTATTTTATGCGGACGTACTCGCTGCAGCTTTTCCAGCATGGCAGCCTGTTCAAAAAAGGGCTTGCGGGAGCGCTGACAGGAGCCGGGGTTTGGTGGATGCTCAGTTTCACCATAAGTGAACTGCTGTTTTTAATCATCCTGGCTGCCATCCAGCAGATCGGCTCATTTATTTATAAACGATTTTTTTATCGCAGCTCTGCTTCTCTCAACCTGTGAAATAAGCTACATCGCAATCGCTGACGGACCAGTTCCAACCGGAATCACCGTCATGGCTGTATAATCACTCGTGCGGTACACGGTTACGGTATTGTCGTCGGGCTGTGCTGCATAAATGTACTGATTATCAGGTGTTACGGCGAGGTCAAAGGCGCCGGGCAGAGACACGTTTGCAATGATCCTCTGTCCGGCCGTATTAACTACGTATAAGTTATTAATGAGAAACGGTTCACTATATGGCTCTAGAAAATAAGCCCTAGTGCTATCGCGAGAAAATACAATCGTCCTCAGCGTTTCAAATAAACGGTTGAAGTCGCCTCCCCTGCTTAATGGCGACAAACTGATCTCCGTTACACCTTTCGGCAGCAGCTCACCATTCAACACATACGCAAAATTTCCAGCGTAAGGAGTGGCAATTAAACTGGGAAATTCAAATGTATCTATGATACTTTCTACCAACTGCCCAGTATTTACATCATATTTATCAACCGACCAACTGCTTCCATTAGCGGTATAGACATACTGTCCATTCGGATCAAGAGCAAAGTCTAAAGCGCCGGGTATCGGAATGACATCAATGACCGATTGAGAGGCCATGTTGATCATATATATAGATCCGGCGGCCATCACGTACGCGAACTCATCTGTTGAATCAAATTCAACCTTTCTCGGCCCTCCTCCAACAGTGATGGTATTTATGATGGTTAATGTTTTATTATCTAGCACTGAGACAAGGTTGGTATTCCCATGGAGGACATACGTGAAAGCTTTATCGAAAGTAACGCCTAGATTAGTTGGCACGTCAGAAAAAGGGATTGTTTTTACAACAGTGTTTAAATCTGAATCAATAACCGAAACCGTGCTGTCTCCTGAATTGGCTGTAAACACATACGATTGAGGGTCTGGCGGTGGCGGTAAAACAAGTGTCCCGGTCACCGTAAGCGGACTGCCGTAGAAAGGCGGTACAATGAGAAGATCTTCCACTGTTATTTGACTGAAATCAGGACAGCGGCCAGACTGCGCTGCATAATAAACAACTTGATCAATCTCTTCAGTATGAATCACAGAAACAGACCCGTCCCCTTGTCCATATTGATTTCGTACAGGCGACACACTGACAAGAAGCGTAACGGTCCCTTTTACTCTCACGGCATATCGAACACCGATATCTTCTGGTTCCGGCCCAGTCTGGATTAAGCAAGGCTCACTGATACATAATAAATGATCAGTACTCCATGTAACCGTCGCAGCTGCTTCGGCAGAATCAATGGTGAACCCCTCGGGAATGTCAATCGGCACTAGAAACGGCGCTTCTCTGCTAATTTCCTCATCACAAAAACAGAAACAATTTTCCTGTAAAGCAGACAGATCATTCTTTTTCATGAATTCACGTCCTTTTAGAAATGTACAGCATGCAGTTGGTTAAATCACAATATCTCCCGGTGAAACCCCAAGAGATATCACAGTTTCCACAGAATAATCATCCGTGTTGTAAACAGTGATGTTCTGCTCTAAAAAATGAGCAGCATACAGAAATTCGCCATTCGGAGTAAACGCAAAGTCTCTTGCCGATTGCGGAACATTTCCTATAACGCCTGCACCATTCGGACTGACAGCATATAAATTGCCAGTGAAGCTGTCATGTAAATACACCTCTGATCCACTCGTAAACATTACATATTGGCCATCAGGCTCCAGCTCTTGGGTAATGCTGATCGTAAACGTATTTAAGTCAATAACCGTCAAATAATTGAATAAGAATTCTTGTTCTAAGACATACGCATACCGCTCCGGCCAATTTGTTTCTATGGATGATACGATAAGCTCTCGTTCAATCGTTCCTGTGACTTCACCGGTGAATAGGTCCACTTTTTGCACTAAACCAAAATCAAGAACATAGGCGAATAACCCATTGGGATCAATTGCAAAATCAAATCCTTCCACAGGAATCGACCTATCCACAGTTAACGTATCAATTCCAATCACAGAAATCGCAGTATCGCCGAGAACATAAGCAAACTCATGATTTGGGATACATTTTATCGATCCAGGCGGCTGATCCAGCAGTATGGATGCTGTCACTGTTAAAGTGTCATAATCGATGACAGAAATCACATTATTGTTGAAGTGCAAAACAAACACAGCACTTTTATCCGGAGTTATTTCAATACCTGTCGGCCGGTACGGTAGAGCAATCGTTGTCACAACAGTATGAGTGTTTGTATCAATCACAGAAACTGATTGATCATTTGGATTCGCTGTAAACGCATAAACGGGTTCCGGCTCAGGAACAAACACAATCGTGCCCGTCACCGATAAAGGACTGCCATAGAATGGCGGAACGACAATAAGGTTCTCGATCGTAATGTCACTGACATCCGGGCAATCATCGGGTTCATCAGAATAATAGACGACTTGGTCAATCTCTGCATTGCGGATGACAGAAACAGACCCGTTCCCTTGTCCATATTGATTTCGCACTGGTGAGACACTGACGAGAAGCGTAACAGTTCCCTGCAGGCGCACTGCGAATTGAACACCGATTTCATCAGGCTCAGGCCCCGTCTCAATGAAACAGCGTTCAATGACACAAGAAAGGCTGTCTGCATTCCACGTCACGTTTGCAACAGCTTCAGCCGGATCAACGACAAACCCCTCAGGCAATTCAATCGGCGCTTGAAACATCGCTTCACGGCTTGCTTCTTCCTCGCAAAAACATAAACATTCTTCTTGTGCGGCTCCTGCTTTTTCTTTAAAGGAAAGCTTGTTATTTCTCATATCTTCACTTCCTTTTCAGACATACACTGCTCACGCAGATACAACAGAATATGGGAAGGTGGATTTGTTTGCTTGTACAAATTGTGGGGATAATAGTGGATTTTTGAAATGATATCCGCAGACATGCGGTTTTAACGAAAGAAAACATTGCGGTATTTTTGCGCTATCCTTCCGAATGAAAATGATAAAATATGTCATATACATAACGTGGAAGGGAGGGATTCGGAATAGTGGCGAGTGTTTTATCATCTTCAGCGGTTGGAGAAAAAATCAACGAATGGTATATGTACATTCGAAGGTTCAGCATCCCGGACGCCGAGTACTTGCGGAGAGAAATCAAAGAAGAACTTGCAGGTCTGGAAGATGATCAGGATCTTCATCTATACTATTCTCTCATGGAATTCCGCCATAATCTGATGCTCGAATACCTCGAACCGCTGGAATCGCAGCGGATAGAAGAACAGCCGAGACTATCGGATCTGCTCGCGGATATTGATAAAAAGCAGGCCCGGCTGACCGGACGTCTTGATTATTATTTTAATTTTTTCCGGGGGATGTATGAGCTGGAATGCCGTGAATATCTTTCAGCGATTCAGTTTTTTAAGAAAGCTGAATATAAGTTTGATTTTGTCAAAGATTGTATCGAGAAAGCTGAATTTTATTTTAAGATGTCAGAGTCCTACTATTATATGAAACAGACATATTTTTCTATGGATTATGCCCGGCAGGCTTATGAAATTTATCATAAGCAGGAGGCATATAATATAAGGGTGCTTCAGTGCCATTCATTGTTCGCTACCAACTTTCTTGACTTAAAGCAATATGATGAAGCAATTCAGCATTTTAAAAAGGCTTATGCCATGGCAGAGGCAGAACAGCAGCCACAATTAATGGGCCGGACTCTATATAATATCGGACTTTGTTTTAACAGCCAAGAAAATTACAAACCAGCCATTGATTACATAAAACGGGCAATAGCTGTTTTTGAAGATGGGAACATCATCACTTCTCTCCCGCAAGCCTATTTCTTAATCACACAAATACATTATAAAATCGGAAATATGGCCATAGCCAGACAATATCATGACAAAGGGGTATCTTATGCAGAGGAGGCAGAAGATTCCCTATATATAGTCGAGTATGAATTTTTGGAATCTTTGTATGTCGGTGAGCCTGATGAAGAAGCAATCATAGAATGTTTTGACTTTCTCAGAGATAAATCGATGTATGCTGATCTTGAAGATTTTGCCTTAGATGTGGCAAAATATTATCATGAAAGAGAAAATTTCGAGAAGGCTTCCGCATATTTTTTAAAGGTGGAAGAAACAAGACAGCAGATTCAAGGAGGTGTGAAGTTGTATGAAATTGAAGTATAAATTAGCACTTACTTGCTTGGCAATAAGCACTGTTTTTGTTTCAGCCGACATCGCAAGTGCACCGAAACATCAATTTGAAGTTGCTCAGCGCGGAATGATTTAAATGATGATTACTTTTAGGCTTGCAGGTTAAACTGCAAGCCGTTTTTTATATAAACAACTAATTTGCAAAAACAAAAAGTATACCTTAAAATTCAAATGTGTAAAAAGTATTTGACACATATGCATATATTATTTAAAATAAATATATATAAATTTGAAAATTTAAAATAAAAACAAAAATATTTAAGGAGG
Source organism: Bacillus sp. JNUCC-22 (assembly GCF_018861275.1). NCBI lineage: Bacteria > Bacillati > Bacillota > Bacilli > Caryophanales > Bacillaceae > Bacillus > Bacillus sp. JNUCC-22. Next base: position 3,559,369 of record NZ_CP076408.1, read on the forward strand.
GTTTTAGTGGATAACAATATAAAAAAACTTAGAACAGCAGCTGATATTTCACAAAATGATCTGGCTAAGCTCTGCAATGTGACCAGACAAACCATCAATGCAATTGAAAATAATAAATATGACCCAACTTTAAGTCTGGCTTTTTCGATAGCTCACGCATTAAATACGGGGATAGATAAAGTATTCAACTATAACGCCAAAAAAAATTAAGGGAGCGGTTCTTATGAAGAAAATGGATGAGATGCAAAAACACCAATCGGGTATAGCCGCCAGAATAGCATTTAGTTTTTATACTGTCGCTTTACTGATATGGTCATTAATAGATTATTTTAAAAACGGAAATACAGGATGGCAATTTCCAATACTTTTAATAGGCTGCGCGCTCTATTTATGGATTCAAGTTTATCATAATCGAAAAACAAGGTAACAATTCCAATACACTTCCGGAGGATTATACAGCAATGTACGAATATAAGTTCATAAAAGTAGAAGTAAACCGATGGAAAGGAAAGCCTAAAGAAGACTATAAAGAAATTATTGAAAAGTATTCGCAGCAAGGATGGAAGCTGGTTCAAATATTTGCTCCTCCTATTTCAGGTTATGGGGCAGCCGATTATTTTGATATTATTCTTGAAAAAAAAGTATAAATGTTTCAGTACAAAGAAAGCCGGATCATACATATGGTCCGGCTTTCTTTGTACTGAAATAAGTCAGCAGATACCTTAACGGATTTCACCTCTAAATATTTTTTTCGGAAATCCGCAATTCAAATAGCTTCCAATATATTTTATTATTTAACTTGCTGGGGATATTGAAAAAATTGGAGGAAAAAATGAGTCTACTTTTAAAAACACAAAATAGTAAAGCGATTTTTACATTAGTAGCATCAGGAATCATTGTTCTCGCTCTTTTCAGTATAAAACATAATCATTTAAGCATGGATGTCATCGATATTTTAAACAGAGCTGGAATAATAGCTCCTAGTTGGATTGTCAGTGCTATCACCGCAACGGGTTCAGTCCTGGCTATCATTACTGTTTTAGGATCTCTTGGTGCAGGCTTGCCATTAGCCGTTTTAGAACAATTGGCTGCAGCAAGTACAGCAGCAGCTTAACATAAAACATTAAATTCAATATCCCTGGCAGTCCCTTAAACGAATGGATGAAAATACTTTGTTTAAAAAGAACGTTTTAGTCAAATTGTACATACTCTGTCTGATCTTATTTTTAATTGCTTTATTTACAGCATATTTTTATACAGATCCCGCTTCAAATGTAAATAATCTAAATCGAAATATCCGTCCGGATTTTTTTCAGATTTTCTTTAATAATATTAAAGTAGCGAGTCTGCTTGTTTTTTTAGGCCCGTTGACGCTGTCACTTGGCACGATTGCAGTTTTAATTATTAATGGATTAATTTTAGGAAATGCCATAGGAAACATCAAAGACAATTTAAACCTTTTACTGCTTGTTATACCCCATGGAATAATTGAAGTCCCGGTATTGCTTCTTGCAGCTTCTGTAGGAATGAAATTAACTTTGGATTTATTACTCCTCAAAATAAATTTAAAATTCACTTTTAAATATATTGGTATTATATTTCTCGGTTTAATTATAGCAGCTATGTTAGAAACATTTATTACACCTATCTTTATAAAAGGAGTCTCTTAGGATTATGCAAATTGAATTATCTTCATTTAAGGACCGAAACATTAATTTTTTGTCCTCATTTTTGTTTTATATTATCGGGTTAGCTTTTTATTTAAGTTCCCTATTACCTTTTATGAAAAGTTTAATTCCCAAAAACATCCCTATACAAGTTGTTGAGCAAGTAAAACATTTAGATTATATCATTGCGATAGCCGCACTGTTACTTTTAATGTTCGGGGTGATTTTTGAAGGATTTGTATTATTTCTCATTATAAATTTTCTTGGCGCTCAAATTAAGATTAAAACCTTTTATTCCCTATTTATGTTTTCTAACATCCCGGTCGCAATTAAGTTTTTTCTTATATCATTCAAAAACATTTTCGCAGAACATCCAAACACTAGTTTATTTTTCACAAGTAATCATTTGATTTTTTCTATCTTTGATTTGTTCAATATTGCATACTTATTTCTTTTGTTTATTCTTCTGAAATGGAGAACAAATTTGAACTACCTGACAATCTCAGTTTTTATTTTTACGGCATTCCTGTATAGAATGTTTTTTTAGCATATATAAATAAACCCCCTCAATAGGGGTTTTTCTTTCATTTCGTTCACTGTATACAATTCCTTTTATATGCTTCCGAAACAATACCCACTCTAGTACTCACATTCCACTTTTTACAGAGACCGGCTATGATATATTCGACATTACGCTGCGAGTAGTTTAATGACTTAGCGATCTCTTTATTAGGTTTTTCAGCAATTATCAGTTTAATTACAGAAATTTCAATCTTTTTTAATTCCAATTCATTTTCTACTGCTGTTTTCATTCTAACTTCCTTTCTAAAGATGTATTTACTAAATAATACCCTATTATATAATTTTTATCAATAACATCAATTATTAATAGTAAAATAATATGTTGCTTTTACTAACTTCTAAGTAGTTTATATACAATATAAAAATCCCCCGCGTGTTTCAAGCGGGGGAAATTCTTTTATTTCACAAACCCAAGCAGCATTTCACGAATCATCTTGCTTGCCGTGTTTGCGGTTTGTTCTGAGTGGTCATAGACCGGCGCGACTTCTACGAGGTCAGCGCCTTTTACGTTGACTTCTGAGCGCGCGATTTCATGGATGGACGCGAGCAATTCTTTAGACGTGATGCCTCCTGCGTCAACCGTGCCCGTTCCCGGCGCATGAGCGGGGTCAAGCACGTCGATATCGATGGTGACATAAACAGGGCGTCCCGCAAGCTGCGGCAGCACTTTTTTCAGCGGCTCAAGCACTTCAAACTTAGAAATGTGCATGCCGTTTTCTTTCGCCCATTCAAATTCTTCCTTCATTCCGGAGCGGATGCCGAATGAAAATACGTTTTGAGGCCCGATGAGCTCGGCCGCTTTGCGGATCGGAGTAGAGTGGGAAAGCGGTTCGCCTTCATAATCCGTGCGCAGGTCGGTGTGCGCGTCAAAATGAATGATGGCAAGGTCCGGAAACTTCTTATACATGGCTTTTATGACAGGCCATGATACAAGGTGCTCCCCTCCCATGCCGAGCGGGAACTTTCCTTTTTCTAAAATGCTGTCCACGTATTCTTCAATCATATCAAGGCTTCTTTGCGGATTGCCGAACGGGAGCGGAATGTCGCCGGCGTCAAAGAAATTCAAATCAGCCAAGTCACGGTCGAGATACGGGCTGTATTCTTCAAGACCGATAGACACCTCGCGGATTCTCCCCGGGCCGAATCGTGAACCCGGACGGTAGCTGACCGTCCAATCCATCGGCATGCCGTAAAGGATGGCGTCAGCCTCTTTCCAGTCGGGGCGGCTTGCGATAAATACTTTTCCTGAATATGCTTCATCAAACCTCATGATAAAACCCTCGCTTTCCTGTAAAAAAGCGCAAGATTCGCTCCTGCGCCGTACGTTTTTATTTGATTAAATCGCTCACAAATTTCGGAAGAACAAATGCCGCTTTGTGAAGCTCTTTCGTGTAATATTTCGTGTCGATGTCAAAGAAACGGCTGTCCTCCACTTCAAGCGGATCGTACTTTTTAGAACCGATCGTAAATGTCCACAGGCCGCTCGGGTACGTCGGGATATTAGCCGTATACAGACGGGTGATCGGGAAGATTTCTTTCACGTCACGCTGTACGTTTGTAATCAGTTCCGGTGTAAACCACGGGTTGTCCGTCTGCGCGACGAAGATGCCGTCTTCTTTTAACGCCTTGGAAATTCCGGCATAGAAGCCTTTTGAGAACAGATTGACGGCCGGTCCGACCGGTTCTGTTGAATCAACCATAATGACGTCATACTCATTCTCTGATTTCGCGATGTGCATGAAACCGTCATCGACTCTCACGTCGACGCGCGGATCATCAAGCTTGCCCGCAATGGACGGAAGGAATTTTTTAGAGTATTCAATAACCTTGCCGTCAATGTCGACAAGCGTCGCTTTTTTTACGCTTGGATGCTTCAGAATCTCTCTGATGACACCGCCGTCTCCGCCGCCGACAACGAGGACGTTTTCCGGATTCGGGTGCGTAAATAACGGGACGTGCGCAACCATTTCATGATAGACGAATTCGTCTTTTTCAGAAGTCATGACCATTCCGTCTAAGAACAGCATGTTGCCGAATTCTTCTGTCTCCACCATTTCCAGATGCTGAAATTCCGTCTGTTCCGTATGTAATGTTTGTTTCACCTTTAATGTAATGCCGAAATTCTTCGTCTGCTTCTCCGTATACCAAAGCTCGCTCAATTGTCATCTCCCTTTCGAGGCTTATTTCATTTATTGTAAGCGTCTGTATCGCTTTTATTCCGGTTAAAATCTCATTTTCACCTAAGGAAAAAGTATAGAGGATGGAGGGGAAAAAGTAAAGAAGTGTCCGGTTTGATATGTTTAAAAAACCCCCTTTTTTCACATAATAATAGAATCATGAAAAAGGGGGTTCCCAAAAGTGGATAAAGTATCTGGAAAACAGCTCAGAATCACGTTCAAAATCATCCGCGCCTGCATCTTTCTGACACTGATCGGCGGAATGCTGGCCGGCGTCTGCTTCACATCCGTTCTTCTTGCAGCGAAATGGCAGGGGGCCCCCTCCGTCCGGGTCCCTCAGTCTACGATTCTTTATGCAAATGACAGCTCAAAGCTAGGTGAGACCGATTTCGGGGAAAAGCGCTACTGGGTCCGGTTAAAAGATATCAATCCGATAGCAGTGCAGGCCGCCATTGCGGTGGAGGATCAAAACTTTTACAATCACTACGGTTTTGATTACCGGCGGATGGCCGCCGCCGCGCTGGCTGACATAAAGGCAATGGCCAAGGTTCAGGGCGCAAGCACCATCACCCAGCAATACGCAAGAAATCTCTACCTTGAGCATGATAAGACATGGAAACGAAAATGGAACGAAGCATTTTACACGATCCGCCTTGAACAGAACTATTCTAAAAACGAGATTTTAGAAGGTTATGTAAATACGATATATTACGGCCACGGCGCATATGGAATTGAAGCCGCCTCGCGCCTGTATTTCGGCAAACACGCCAAAGATCTGAACGATGCGGAAGCCGTGCTTCTGGCGGGCATACCGAAAGGCCCGTCCGGCTATTCGCCATATGTCAGCGAAAAGAAGGCCAAACAGCGCCAGGAAACCATTCTCCGACTGATGGCCGGACAAAAAATGATCTCAAACGAAAAGGCGGAAAGGCTTAAGAAAATGCCGCTTGCCTATCAGCCGCTGAAAAACAGAACCGCAGCGAAAACGGCGCCTTATTTTTACGATGATGCGATGAAAGAACTCGAGAAAAAGCTCGGCATGACGCGCGAACAGCTCGCAACGAGCGGATTGCGTGTTTATACGACGCTTGATAAGCGCATGCAGCGGATTGCGGAAAACACTGTGGCACATACGATCCGTACCGGCTCTGACATTCAGGTCGGCTTTTCCGCGATTGATCCGGCAACAGGGCGCGTGCTTGCGCTTCTCGGCGGACGTGACTACGAAAAAAGCCCGTTTGACCGGGCGACACAGGCGAAACGGCAGCCGGCTTCCACGATCAAGCCGCTTTTGTACTACAAAGCGATTCAAAGCGGCTTTACACCGGTTACGCTGATGAAAAGCGAAGCCACAGAGTTCCAGATTGACGACAACGGAGAAACCTATTCTCCAAGCAATTACAACGGCTATTACGCCAATAAACCGATTACGCTGCTTCAGGCGCTTGCGTTGTCAGACAACATTTATGCCGTGAAGACCCATCTCTTTCTCGGCATGAATAAGCTCGTGTCGGCGGCAAAGGAATTCGGCATCAGCGAACATTTAAAGCCTCTTCCGTCTCTGGCGCTCGGAACTGAACCCGTGCGCCCGATTGAGATGGTTAATGCCTACGCGATGCTCGCAAACGGGGGAAAACAAATCACCCCTTCCTTTATCACAAAAGTGACGGATACTGCCGGCAACGTCTTGTATGAACAGCCGCGCGGACATCAGCAGACGCTTGATAAAAAAGCCGCTTTTGTGACGGCGAGCATGATGACGGGCATGTTTGATCAGGATTTAAACGGCTATACTTCCGTCACGGGACGCACCATTTCTGACCGGCTGACCCGAACCTATGGCGGTAAATCAGGCACGACGAGCGCAGACAGCTGGATGATCGGCTTTAACCCGGCTCTTGCCGCCGGTGTATGGACAGGCTATGACAAAAGCAGCACGATTGATTCAGTAGAAGAAAAAAGCTATGCGAAGACGATTTGGGCGGACTTTATGGAGAAGGCGCTCGAAGGAGAACCGGAAATAGCGCTTAAACCGCCGAAGGGCGTCACGGGCGTCTATATCGACCCCGCTTCCGGCCACACTTCGGGACCCGGCTGCGCCGCAAAGCATTATACGTATTTCATCGCAGGCACTGAACCCGCGGATGTGTGCTACGGACCGGAACCGTCTAAAAAAGAAAAGGAACACGCCCCCGCCCGCAAAGAAGCTCCGCGCAAAAAATGGTGGGATAAGTGGCTCGGTAAAAAAGACTGAGCCCGGTGCATTGCGCGCCGGGCTTTAATCCGCGTCTTCCTCAAGCACCCATGGGAGCAAGAGTGAAAAGTCGAGATGGATAATAGGGTCAGGAAAACCCTTCGGTATAAAAAATGTTGTACTCGGCAATGAAAACGAAAAGCGGATATCTCCCGCCCTCTCTATATGAAACTTCGGCCAGCCTTCCCTAAGCCTGCCAACAATCGGATAGCTGCCCGCATAATGATGCAGGCCGTTTTCCTTTCCATGCTCCCCCAAGTCGTGACAGACAGCCGGACGAATCCCAAACTGCGTAAACAGCCTTGTTTTCTCGGCGGGAAGGAGATTCACCGCCTCGGAAAAGTTCCGGCAGCTCCCGCAATCGCAAGGATCAGGCCATGAGTTTTCGTATTGTTTTCTCGTTTCCGCCGCATCTGCTTCAATGACCCAAGGCCCGATTTCAAAGACGATGAACATGATGAAACCTCCGCGTAAACATGAAAAACCCCGAGTCTTGGTTCGGCTCGGGACTTTCCATGTCCTGATTCTGTATCAACAGTTTACTCAGTACAATTGCAAAATAGTGCAAATATTTATAAAGTTCACAAAAAGTTCACAAATTATTTTTCTTCCGGAAACAGACCTGTTTTCAATTCATCGGATGAACGTTCCCAGAGCCCTTGGTCATGCTTCTGCAGAAATTCAGCAAGCACCTGCTTTGAGCTGGCGTCCATTTTGTCCACGATAATGCAGCGCTTCATTGATTTATCCATTAAATTCACATGCTCCGGCAATGACTTATAGCCTCTGCGGATACTTCTGTCCACGGTCATTTCACAAGCCGTCACACCCGCGTAATAAGGGCCTTCTTCTTTTCTGTCGATGGTGACCCACACGAGCCAGTACGGTTTTCCGTTCGGCACTTCATCTTTGTTCGGCAGGAATTTGATGCCTTTTTCAACGACACTGCGGGCATGCATTGCGCCGATGTCAACGAAGGCTTCCTTCTCTTCCACATCGACAAATACCGGAGAAATATTGTCAAGGCTCAGCGCCCCGGCGCCAAAACCGCCATGTCCGTCGGTCGGATCACTTTTAATAATATTAAATCCGATTGTTTTCTTCTTTTTTTCTTCCATGAAAATACCCTCCTACAAAAGCGGTTGAAATATAATGGCAAATACCTTGAGAATCCAGTCTCTCCCCTCGCTTAACAGCGGCCACACGACATAGGAGCCGACCGGTGTCACAAACAGCACGAGAAACACGATAATCCCGTAGCTCTCAAACTGAGTCATTTTGGCGCGCACCCGCGGCGGCACGAGATCCTCAATAATCCGGTAGCCGTCAAGCGGAGGAAGCGGCAGCAGGTTGAATAAACAAAGCGCGAGATTCAGCTGAATCCAAATAGAGAAAAAGCGGTCAAGCCCAATGCTGAATGCAGAAAGCAGCTCCATTCCGTAAGCATGCATCAACACTAGCAAAAAGAAACCGATAAAGGCAAGAATCAGGTTGCTTACAGGCCCGGCGACGGAAACCAGCACTCCCGCCAGCCGCGGTCTTTTAAAGGCGCGGCGGTTCACCGGCACCGGACGGGCCCAGCCGAAACCCGCGACCAAAATTAGAATCGTTCCGAAAACATCAAGATGTTTAATCGGATTGAGCGTTAATCTGCCCTGTCTCGCCGCGGTATCGTCTCCGAACCGATACGCAACATACGCGTGCGCCAGTTCATGCATCGTAAATGCCACGATCAGCGTAATCACGACATAGGGCATAAGCTCCAGCGGATAATATAAAAATCTGTCCAAATGTAAAAATCCCCTTTTTTAAAAAATGCAAGATTGTCCTTCATTCAGTATACTATAAGTGACCTCTCTTCCAAAGAGAGGAAACGATAAAGGAGGATCAGCACCATGCCGCTCGTAACCGTTAAAATGCTTGAAGGCCGCACAGATGAACAAAAACGGAATCTGGTTGAAAAAGTGACAGAAGCCGTAAAAGAAACGACAGGCGCAGCCGAAGAAAAGATCATTGTCATGATTGAAGAAATGAGAAAGGATCATTACGCCGTCGCCGGCAAACGGATCAGCGATACGGAGTAATCCTTGATAACGGCCGGCGCTGCTATGTCAGGCCGGCTTATTTCATTACTTTTTCAACGAGGCTGAAAAAGGTGTTCTTTTCTTCCTCTGTCAATGCTTCAAACAGCTCGTCAATGAGCATCTGCCGGTTTTCAATCATTTGCATGGCCGCCATTTTTCCCGATTCGGAAAGCGTCATCCATACCGTGCGCCGGTCTTCGTTATTTCTCGACCTTTCCACGAAACCCTCTTTTTCTAAATGATTCAGAGCGGTTGTCGTGGCCGAAGGCGATAATGTGACTTCCTGCAATATATCTTTAATCGTGCACGTGCCGTGCCGGTAAATAATCCTGAGAATAAATCCTCTGATATTGTTTATACTTTTCGGAATTGTCGCCTCATCAAGCTTTTTCGTGCTCTTTAAATATTTCGTGAGCGCGTAATCCAGTACATTTGCTTGCAATATATCATGCTCCATGCAGAAACTCCCCATTTCAAGATGCATCCATCATCATTTGATTGTTTTTTATTACATTTTACTGATACCTCGCGGGGAAAGTCAAAATTTCGGCCGGAAAGCCCGCAACTTTTATCCTGCCCTATATAGACTATTATCTCCTACTTTTTCACCTATCCCTTTTATGCAATGCTGGTTTTATAGACATGATTCAGGTAAAATCATTAAGGGTGACTGCGTTTGACGGAAAGGATAATCTGATCGGATGCGGCAGACAATATGACTGGAAAAGAAACGGAACAGACGGGGAAACAGAACACAGGATTGTCGATTACACAGAAGATGTGACACGGGTAAAAGCCAAAGAGCCCCTCTTGGCTTTTGCTTTTGGATGGAGGGATGCGTGTTGCGGAATATCCTACAAAAAAAAGACATCACCCAGCTGCTTGAACAAAGCAGAAACAGGCAGACTGCCAAAACGATGGGTGGATTTGATTTAACTTTACTGGGCATCGGCGCCGTCATCGGGACGGGCGTCATGGTTCTTACAGGCATTACGGCCGCGAAAAATGCCGGGCCTTCCGTAATCTTTTCTTTTATCATTGCAGCCGTTGTCTGCAGCCTTGCAGCATTATGTTACGCCGAAATCGCTTCTGTTCTCCCGGTTTACGGAAGCGCCTATATTTACTCTTATACCACCATGGGAGAAATTGTCGGCCATTTAATGGGCTGGACGCTCTTATCCGTTTATATGGTGACGGCGTCGGCGGTGGCAAGCGGCTGGTCAAGTTATTTTAATAATCTGTTAGCCGAAATCGGCATGCCTTTGCCGGACAGTCTGCTGCACGTGCCGAGCCAGGGGGGCATCGTCAACCTTCCTGCCATCATCATTACTCTATTAATTGCCGTCGTTCTGTCACGCGGCTCCAAAGAGAGCAAAACCTTTAATAATATAATGGTTCTCGTAAAAATCGGAATTGTTTTGCTGTTTATCATCACAGGAAGCTTTTTTGTAAAGCCGGGCAATTGGCATCCTTTTATGCCTTTTGGAATCAAAGGCGTCATTACGGGGGCTTCTGCCGTCTTTTTTGCGTTTCTCGGATTTGACGCGATTTCCGCTTCGGCTGAAGAAGTCAAAAAACCGCAGCGCAACCTGCCGATCGGTATTATCGGTTCACTGGTGATCTGTACATTTGTATACGTCATCGTCTGTCTCGTCATGACGGGTATGGTTCCGTATTCACAGCTTAATGTGCCGGAAGCCATGTCATATGTGTTACAGACTGTAGGACAAAACGCGGTGGCGGGCGTTATCGCTGCCGGTGCGGTGATCGGACTGATGGCCGTCGTTCTCGCCCATACATATGCGGCGACCCGTATATCTTTTGCGATGGCAAGAGACGGAATGCTGCCGAAAGTCTTTACCATTGTCGGAAAGAAATCGGGAGCTCCGATCTTTAATACGTGGCTGATCGGACTGATCAGCGCCTGCATCGCGGGTTTTGTTGATCTGAAAGAGCTGTCAGATCTCTCAAATATCGGCGCGCTATTGACATTTGCCATGGTCAGTCTGTCCGTGCTGATTCTGCGCCGCACCCATAAGGATCTGCCGCGGGGATTTAAAGTGCCTTTTGTACCAGTACTGCCGATTTTGGCCATTATCTGCTGCTTGTTTTTAATGGTCAATCTGCCGCTGAAAACGTGGCTTTATTTTGCCGTCTGGCTGATCATCGGCGTCATCGTTTACTTTTTATATTCGTACAAGCACAGCAAATTGAGACAATAAACAAAACCAGGCCCGCTTTATCGCGGCCTGGTTTTTTCATCAAAAAAGACGAAAGCCATCGCCTCTAACAAATGTGTTTCAGCTCTTCTATGTAGTGAAGCGCCTCATCATATTCTTCATCCGTATATTTCTGTTTGCTTTTTATCGTAAACACTTTCTCTTTCTTTTCCTCAGCTTCAAGGCCGTCAAAATACAAAATCGTAGACACCAGCTCCAAAAACCGGGATGAGCGGCTGTTGACGCTGTCGATGTACTTCTTCATATCCGGCATCGTAAGCTCCGCATGATGTAAAAACTCGGCTCCCGTCTCCGTCAGCGAGTACCGGTATTGAAAGTAGCCGCCCTTTTTTTCCTTCACCTCATCCAGAAACCCAAGATTGCACAGCTCTTCAATTCGAAGCGTCAGTTCTTCGGAATACGGGCCGTAAAAATGAAAATCATATTTTTCGTAGAAAGGATACTGCATTTTCTTCGCGATATAAATGATTTTCTGCAGCTTTTTCCGCCCGATGATTTCTCCAGAATCCGAGAACACCTTCATCAGTTTTGCATGTTCTTTCAACAAATTCCCGACATCTCCTTTTCCTTCTTTAACCAAAATCCTTCTATGTCAGTCCCAGCAGCTGCCGGATTTTTAATTTTGCTTCAGGGTTTTCTGAATCGTCACAAATGAGGTCCATCGGATAGTAGAGCTTATGGTCCGTCCGGCGTTTGCCCGAAATGGATTCGACAATGGCGGACTGCCTGGACAGCTCTTTGATCTGGCCGTTCTGCGTTAACAGGTGAATCGGCAGACGCTCCTCCTCTTCACCCGGCCGGTAAAAATCATACGGCAGATCCGATGAAGAATCGACCACTAAATAGTAATTGGGATCAATTCCCGCCTCTTTAAACAGAGCGGTCAGTTCAAAATAAGCCGACATTTCCTCATTGGGGTTAAATTCGGCATATTGAAACAGCTGGCGGTTAATGAAGCGGCGGCACAAGTCGGACAGAATCGGGTCCTCTTCTTCCTCCCAAGCCTGGAAATAATATAAAATGATGGCTTCATCAAGCTTCAGATAATCCGCAAGCGTCAGCTTCCCTTCAAAAATGGAATAAAAATGAACGGGAGCATGAGTGAATATATACCCTTCTTCATGGAGCTGCTTCGCACGGTGGAGAATTTTCGTCAAAATGACTTCAGCGCTTCTCGTCACGGGATGAAAATACACCTGCCAGTACATTTGATAGCGGCTCATAATATAGTCTTCGACGGCGTGCATGCCGCTTTGCTTAATGACGATCTGGTCCTCACGCGGACGCATCACCCTTAAAATCCGTTCCATATCAAAATGTCCGTAGCTGACGCCCGTATAGTATGCGTCCCGCTGAAGGTAATCCATCCTGTCGGCGTCAATCTGGCTCGAAATCAGGCTGACCACCTGTTTGTTTTTGTATGTTTTGGCAATGACTTCGGCAACATCCTGCGGAAATCCCGGTCCCGCCTTTCTGAGAACCTGATTCACCTCGGTGTCGCCGAGAATGATTTCCCTCGTATAGTCTTCATGATCCAGATGAAAAACCTTTTCAAAGGAATGCGAAAACGGCCCATGTCCCAAATCGTGCAAAAGCGCGGCGCTGAGACAGAGTTCGCGTTCATTGTCATCCCATTCAGGACGCCCTTTAAAAACATCATCAACCATTCGTCTGACAATCTCATAGACGCCGAGAGAATGGTTAAAACGGCTGTGTTCCGCGCCGTGAAACGTCAAATACGTCGTACCGAGCTGTTTGATCCGGCGCAGCCGCTGAAATTCACGGGTGCCGATCAAATCCCAGATCAGCTTGTCCCGCACATGAACATAGCGGTGAACGGGATCTTTAAACACTTTTTCTTCTGATAATTTTCCGTTTGGATACGCCATCGTCATTCCCTCTTTTTTTTAGCCGTGATTCTATTATATCGGCTCTGTAATTTGAAAACATCCTTGAATTTGTCCGGCGTTTTGTTCCAGTTTTCCGTCATTGATTTTTTGAAGCAAAAAAGCCTGACCCATCGGGCGAGGCTGTCGTAAAATACACATTTACTTTTTGATCTTCTTTTTCACTTTCTCAATCAGCTCATCCTCAGTCGGCGCCGACAGCGGGCGGTTGTTTACGAAAGCAAACGATTTTTTGCGTCCGGGCCCGCAATATGACTGACATCCGACCTCCACTTTTGCATCCGGGTCAGCTTCTTTCAAACGCGGCAGCAAAGTCTTAATATTGGTGGCCTGGCAATCATCACACACTCGGAATTCATTAGCCATGATGTACGCTTCCCTTCATTCAATGTTCCTCTATGTTAAATCTTAATTTTAAAAACGAAAAAAATCACATCACATCTCATTGTACAAGGATTCATCTTATCCTGCAAGGCTCTGCGTATCTCTCATTCTTTCAGCCAATTTGTATAAATATTTTCCAATCTGGACATTCTAATACCATCAAAGATATTGGGGGTTGAGAACATTGACAAAACAAAGACAGGACGCCTGGTCGGAGGAAAACGACCTGCTGCTTGCGGAAACCGTGCTCCGGCACGTCCGGGAAGGAAGCACGCAGCTGAACGCCTTTGAAGAGGTAGGCGATAAATTAAACAGAACGTCGGCAGCGTGCGGATTCAGGTGGAATGCCGTCGTGCGCCATCAATACGAAAAAGCGCTTCAGCTTGCCAAAAAACAGCGGAAACAGCGGATGCGCGCGCTCGGAAACGGCCAGCCGGCCAAGAAGAAACTATTATATCAGCCGCCTGCGCCGGATGCGGACATCATGCAGGAAACCGCAGCCGAAGAGACGGTTCAAACGGAAGCGCCAAAAGAGGATCGGCAAGCCGTCATGTCCGGCGAACATATGCCTTATGTCGATGAAAGCTTCAAGGAAGAGTTAGCTAGTTTATCACATTTGCTGGCGCCTCAGCAGCCGAGCCAAAAGGCGGAGCTCACAATGGCAGACGTCATTCAATTTCTGCAGAGCTATGAAGGCAGCGGAAAGCAAACTTCCGCCCTGCAAATGGAAAATGACCGTTTAAAACGGGAAAACCAAGAACTTCAGTCTAAAACCGAGCAGCTGGAAGCGGCCGTCGAAAAGCTTGAAAAAGATCAAAAAACCATTCAGGAAGACTACGAAACCTTGGTAAAAATTATGAACAGAGCCAGAAAACTAGTTTTATTTGAAGACGACGAACATGCCTCTCCGTCCTTTAAAATGGACCGGAACGGCAATTTAGAAAAAATGGCCGAATAACGGAAAAACCCCTTTCCTTGTCATGGAAAAAGGGGTTTTTGCCATTTGTCAATGACGCGCATCCTGATCTATATTAATGTAAACATTGTTCAGGGGCCTTCTTCCCGCAAGGGCTACGCATCTCGGTCCCCGCCCGCACATAAGCATAAAGATTCAATTCCTCATCCCAAATGGTTCTTGGGAATTATTGATCGATTAGCTACTGTGCAATACACTGTATAGAGAATACAATTATTAGATATGATGGGAATGATAGTAAATGAGTAGCCAATTACGAAAAGGAGCGTTGGAACTTTGTGTGTTGTCCCTGCTTCTTTATGAAGATTTATATGGTTATGAATTAATCAAGATCATAAGTGAAACGTTCCCTGTATCGGAGGGCACCATCTACCCCATATTACGAAGACTCACAAAAAATAACTACCTAAAAACGTATACAGCAGCTTCCGATCAAGGCCCATCACGCAAATATTACAAAGTAACAGAAGAAGGCGCCTTATATCATCACACATTAAAATCGGAATGGCTTGACCTGTCCGAAAAAGTGAACAGCATCATTAAGGAGGGAAAATGAATGTGTAAAGACCAATATTTAAAACATCTCCGGCGGGAAATAAAAGATCTGCCGGAACTTGAGCAAAAAGAGATACTCGCCGATATCGGCGAAATATTCCAAATGGGCGGCGCTGAAGGAAAAAGCGATGAACAAATCGCCGGCAATTTAGGAAACCCCAAAACACTTGCGCGCGCCTTAAAAGCGGATATTTTCATCAGTGATGCCGAGGAGCAGAAAACATGGCGCTCCTTTTTCAAAGCATTCGGCCTGATGCTGGGGATGGGCATGTTCAACTTCATGTTTATGCTGACACCGTTTCTTTTTGCCTCTGTTGCGGTGTTAAGTTTGATGGCGATCGGTCTGATGCTGATGACCGGATCATTCTTTCTCCTCGTAAAAGTGCCGATTATAACAGCCATTTTTAACGGATGTATGGTCCTTGGAGCGGGTATGGCGGTGTTTATGGCCGGATTTGATCTTTCGAAACTGATATTCCGCATCTTTTTGCGCTATTTCAAATGGAATGTCAGCGTTGTAAGGAGGGAAACCATTGAATCGAAAAATGTGGTATAGCATTGCTCTCATTTTAATCGCTGCCGGCCTGATCGGAAGCATGTTCTTCGGTTTTGACGGCTTTTATCCTAAATCATAAGGAAGGTGTGCAAATATCATGACTGAACCAGCCCTGATATTAAAAGATGTCTCTAAAACAATCAATCATACCCCTATTGTACAGTCAATTTCTTTCGATGTGAGAAAAGGCGAGATTTTCGGCCTTTTAGGGCCGAACGGCTCAGGAAAAACCACTATTTTCAGAATGATCGTACAGCTTATTAAAAAAACAGAAGGAGCCATTTCATTCAGAGGCAGACCGGACAGCGACTTTGAATATTTTATGAGACATATCGGGGTTATCATTGAAGGCCCGGATATGTATCCGAATATGACCGCTTTGCAAAACCTAAAATATTTTACTAAACTGCGCAGCACCTCGCTGCGAACGGATGACCTTATGAATACCCTTGCAAAAGTCGGACTAGAGCAGGCTGCCCGCAAAAAAGTGAAACATTTCTCATTAGGTATGAAACAGCGCTTGGGGCTCGCTTATTCTCTTCTTCACAATCCCGGATTATTAATTCTTGATGAACCGATGAACGGCCTCGATCCTAAAGGAATGAAAGAATTGCGCACCATTCTTTCCGATTTAGCGAAGCAAGGGGTTTCCATTTTATTATCAAGCCATTTATTGTCGGAAATGGAGGAGATTTGCGATAGGGTTGCCTATATTAAAAAGGGACGGATTTTAGGAATTGAAGACATGAAGAACAGACATGACCTTGGTCAGAAAAAACTGTTTACCGTCACGGTCGATCATCCGGCAAGGGCGAAAGAAATATTAGAGCAGGACGGTATTCTTCAAGTACAGCAAAAAGACAGCCGCATCATTGAATTGGAAGCGGAAGAAGATACCATCCCGTATGTCATTAAATCTTTGGCAGAGAAAGAGATTCTGATTTCCCGCGTTTCTGCAAGAACTTTATCATTGGAAGAGAAATACATGATGATTACAGATCAGGAGGACGCGGTATGAGCATATTTCATCTGGCGCAGAACGAATTCATAAAAATAACCCGAAAAAAAGGCACACTTTTATCTCTTTTTTTCCTGTTTCTCATCGTTTTGCTGGCCGGCCTTATTATGAATCATGAGTTAGATGCTTCCTCGGATAACAATTGGAAAGAACGGCTTCTCGCCGAAAAAAAACAGGAAGAAATTGATAAACCGGCTGAAACGACAGGCGTTTATTATTCTGCTGATGTTAAAAATAAAGACTATTATTTGGAGCATAACATCAACCCTTATGAATGGAACGGCTGGAGGTTTTTCGGCACGGTTACTTCAAACGGGCTTGAGATTTTCGTCAGCTTAACCGCGATTTTAACCGTCAGCGGGGTTGTTTCTAAAGAGTTTGCCCTTGGGACGATTAAGTTTATCGCTACAAGCCCGAACCGAAGATGGCGGATTTTAACATCGAAATTTCTGGCCTCCCTTCTGTTTACCGGTATGATTTACTTATTTTACTGTGTGAGCTGTTTGCTGATCGGCGGCGTGTTATTCGGTTTTTCCAATGCTTCATATCCGCTCGTCTATACTCATTTAAATGACAGTCTGTATACCATCAGTTCAATCAAAGCATCCGGAATCATTCTGCTTTTTCGTTTCATATCAATTATAAGCATTGTCACCATTGCGTTCACTTTGTCAGTATTGTGCAAAAGCCAGGCGCTCTCCCTTTGCTTATCCATTTTACTGCTGTTTGCCGGCAGTATATTGGGCGGAACTGATTTGCTTGCCCAATTTACGTGGTATAAATTTACGCTCTTTCCGCATTTAAATCTCGTTGCTTATGTAAATAAAAGTGCGGGTGATGCGATTTCAACGTTAAACATCCCCTATTCCGTGACGGTTATAGCGATCTACTTTCTTATTTGTTTATTGATTTCTTTTTCCGTCTTTCAAAAGAGAGACATTACAGCATAGACAGAGAGGCGGCGGCATAATGAGCGGACGGCAGGAAATACTGCCGGTCCAGCAATTTGCCGCTGACCGCCCCTTGGTCCATCGCTAATGGATTCAAATAACCGAAGCTCCCGCTGCTTCGCTGCTGAAAGTGTAGAAATTCCCGCCCTTCCCGTATAAAAAGCGCCTCATCGAATTGGAGAAATTTCATAATGGCAGTGTATTTTGCAACGGCGTCAATGTGATACTTTCTGCACTCGGCTAACATTAAACCTGAAAAAGCAAAGTCTGATGTTTTGTACCATTCCGTGAGAAAAGGCTGCAATTCATTCATTTGCAAATAAGTGACGGCATAAAGGGCATCCGCCTGTTCTTCCTGCATGCCGCCCGGTGCCATGAGCAAATCGGCCTCACGTTTCATCCCGGTTTCTAAGAACACGATCAGTTCTTCCGGAGTCACCGCCCCAAAATAAGCCCCTAACACCATGAGGATCATAGAGGAGGGCTCTGATTTCAGTTCCTCTTGTAAACCGCGGGCCATTTGTTCAAGTCCGTTATGAAAAAAGATGCTTTTTGCGGCATCCATCCTGCGGTACACATGATACGCATACGCGAACAGGACCGGATGGCATTCGTGTGTTTTTTCTCCGAAATAACGGTCTAGGAATAGAATAACTTCTTCTGTATCCTTTCTGCTTTCAAAATGATGACATGCCGCTAAACCGCAAAACAGGTGCATGAGATCATCTGCTTCCATTTCTTCCGGCTGCAGCTGAATGTTCTTCCAAAAACCCAGCAGCCATTCTTCTGTTTTTTTTATATTAAAATGTTCCTTGACTATCTGCATGTTCCACACTCCAGATTCAGAATCTCAATCGCCGGCAGAAGAGCCGGCGCACAATGAATGGATGGATTCTCGTTATTTATATAATGAAGAGCCGCTTGACAGCCATAAAAAAATGGATCGATACACGATTGGATAAATAACATATTGCACAGCTGTTTCATTTTTCGGCTGCCGAGACAAAATACAAGCCATTTTTGAATGGAAGCCTTCAAGCCGGGATGAAGCAGATGCTCTCCCTCATTCAAATGAAGAAGACAGTACTCGACAAACTCCAGCTCGTTTTCAGCTGTTCTTTTCCATGCGTCATGGAGCAAAGGCTGAAACATCGAATTCTTGTAAAAGCGCACTTTTTCATGGTCAGTTGACATTCCCAGCTCGCTCAGCAAACCGACAAATTCGGCGTATTTAAAATAAGGCCATTCTTTTTTTATAAGATAGCCGTTTTGCAATCCGTGACGTATGACCTGATCATCCGAATCCATTCCCTGCTTCTTTTTATAAGCTTTTGCCGTTAAATAGATATGAATCAACTCATTGACAATGGCCGTGTTACAGTGAAACAGATCTTCCCAGCATGACTTATCAACGAAAGCGGAGGCAATCCTTTCAGTATGTTCTTTTACAGCGGAAGAATGGCTCGTCTTCCTGTAGTACTTGCAGAAGCCGGCAAACAGCTGAATGCTCTTTTGATCCGGAAGCGATTGTTCAGCAAAAGATAATAAAAATTGGTCTGTCTCTTCAGCTAATCTATTCAAGTTAATCGTTCCTTTCTGCCCAAAGACAGGCATGCGCGGCGCCAGCGGCGACAAGTGTTGTATGATAGCAATGTTTGAACACATCTTCTCTTCGCTGTTCACCTGTCAAACCGGGTTTATGTTGATAGGTGATGCTCGGGACATTCCCCTCTTTCATTCGGCCGTGATAGATTTTATTCCAGGCTGCTTCATAAAGCGGTTTATGGTTGTCCTTATCCATGTTGATATGTAAAAAAGAGCTGCACATCAATAATTCACTGGTAATATCTAAATTCTCAAGACAGATATAGATCCCGAGAAATTTCAGGACCTTTTCTTTTAACGACGGCAGATGATACTCTTTATCCGTAAGCGAAGAACATCCCATGTCTGTTATATAAAAAATCGTATGAGTGATGCTGTACGCATCATGATCCGTCATATATGTATTTGGGATATCCTGACCAGCTGCTGTGTAGTGATATAAGTCAGAAAAATCCGTTATTTCCGAGGTTACGCCTGCTCTTTGCAGACTGTACTTCAGATCCATTTTCCGAAAGGGAACTTTAGCAAGGCTGCAATCAAAACGCGCTGCCGTGAATTTTTCCAGCTCCCATATCACCGAAGCCCGTGACGGATGATCAGTCAAGGTAAGAAATTCACCCGCAATAGCCAATCCGGCGAGACCGTCCGGATCAAAATGAATAAATTCTTCAAGCTGATCATTACGGAGCCTTTCTGTAATAAACTCCGTTAAAACAGCAACTTCCTTATCATCTGCCTGATTTCTGATCAGGTAATTGGTAAGAAAAATGAGTTCTATAAATGTTTTAAGGCGCCACCTGAAATCATTTGCTACTTTATGATTCATATCGAAATAATGGATATTTTTAACAATCCATGACAGTGCTCCCCGCTTAATTTCTGTTATATACTCTTGTGTCAAACTCTCACCGCCTCGTCTCAGATGTGTAGGCTCCAAACAGTGATTATCCTACTTTTGAGCGGCTAAATCAGAGAAATTCAAATTCGGGTTTTGATTGTCTTCTTGGCTCGGCACTACAAGCACCCAGCCGCTCCAAGCGAAAGAATTGCCTGATTGTTCCGCATCTCCGGCTAACAAATGTGTCGGGATCGTGATTCTTTTTTCTTCTTTTATTTTTTTAAAGTTCATATCTCCATCTCCTTTAGTTTATAGAATTATTTGGAACCTACATAAATATATTAATCAAATAAGGTATATAATGTAAACTAGTTTTCATATAACACTTCTTTTTTCACTATAACTAAATAGTATATAATTACCAAAAACAAAAAAAGCCCGGACTTAGTCCAAGCTTTCCTGCGTGCCGAACACCTTCTCATTCCGTTCCAGCATTCGGGTCAGATTTTTTTCAAATACCATTTCCTCTTCCGGCGATAATCCGGCTGCATACAGGCGTCCGCTGAGTTCCTTCAGTTCAGTCAAAAGCGCCAGCATTAAGTCTTGCACGGTAATGTCCGTTTGCAGCAATTCGCTTAATGAAGCCATCGTTTCGGGCCGGATATCGGGATATACGCCTTTTGTATCGTTGCTTTTGTCTTTTAAAGCGGCTTGATAGAAACGTCTGATCAGATCGGCGCGTTCGCTTCCGCTTTTATCGGCGCAGAGGTAAATCTGAACCGCGGTTCCGCCCCGCAGGCGTCTTTGTGAGATTCCCGCGAATTTTCGGCCGCCGATGCTGAGATCATAGCTGCCCGGACAGTACGATCCTTTAATTTCATATGCTTCAATTTCGGCATGGTGCGGACGCAGCATCCGCCGCACCAGCTCTGTCATCGCCTCGTAGCCTCTGTCGATGTCGATGCCTTTTTTCTCGTCTTCAAAAATAAGCGAGATATTCAATACGCCTTCGTCCAGTACGACGGCGAGGCCTCCGGAATTGCGGACAATGACACGGTAGCCTTCGTCCTCCAGCAATTTCACGCCGTCCTCTAAAAACGGCAGGCGCGTGTCCTGAATGCCGAGCACGATCGTCCGGTGGTGCACCCAAGAGCGTGCCGTCGCAGGCGATTCCCCTTTGCCTACGGAGGCGCACAGCGTATCATCCATTGCGAATGACTGCTTCGCATCAAAATAAGGGCCGAGGCTGGATTGGTCAATGATTCTCCAGCTCGGCTGCATCAGTAAATCAATCGGTTGCTTTCCCATCTATATTAAATCCCTTTCGTCATAGGCTTTCCATGCATTTATTATATCACTCCGCTTGTGATGATTGAAATTGGCTTTTCAAAAGAGCGATGAAGATTTCTTTGTTTTTTGTGTTCTCCATAATGGAAGATTGGATGATAGACAGTTTCCGTTTTAAGGAGAATCCTTTTATCTCAAGCACGGAAATGCTGCCGTGAAGCAGATCCTTTTGCAGCACGCTTTTTGACAGAACGGAAAGACCCATTCCGCTGATCACGGCTTCTTTGACGCCCTGGTTGCTGCTGATCGTCATCATGGATTTCGGCCGCAGTCCGTTTGATTGAAGGACGTGGTCTAAATATTCCCTCGTTCCCGAACCCTTCTCCCTCGTCACCCACGCTTGATTTTGCAATTCGGCAGCCGGGATGTTTTTACTGCCGGCGAGCGGGTGTCCGTTCGGTGCGGCAATGCACAATTCATCCTCCATAAACGGCTGAATGTCCAGCTCGTTTTTCCCCGTATGCCCTTCAATTAATCCGATATCGGCTTGAAGCATCCGAACCGCTTCGCTGACCTCCTCCGTGTTTCCGATCATGACGTCCAGGTTCAGCTCGGGATACTCGTTATGAAGCTTTGCGAGAAGCGGCGGCAGAATATATTCGCCGATGGTAAAGCTCGCGGCGATTTTGAGCTTCCCTTTGACATAATGATGATGGGCGTAAATTTCGGATTTCGCCTGTTCGTACAAAAAGACCATCTGCTTGGCGCGCTGATAGAGAATGTCCCCCGTCGGCGTAGTCGTAAAGTGCTTCGGAGAGCGGTTCAGCAAAGCGGTTTGAAATTCTTTCTCCAGGTTTTTAATGTGAAGGCTGACGCTCGGCTGAGAAATCATCAGCTTCTGCGCCGCCTTTGTAAAGTTTTTTTCTTCCACGACGGCAATGAATGTTTTCAGTTCCCCATAATACAAAAAGCATCGCCCCTAATCATTATTTTTCCTAATCGTTTAGATCATATAAATATATTTTACTAATGATTAAGACCGCAGTAAAGTGGAGTTATCAAGATAATGGGAAGTGACTGAGATGAAGATGGTAAAAGGTGTTTCAGTTACCGCAGGAATTGCGTTTGCGGCTTTCTATGTCAGCCTCCTGCCGTTTTTGCAAATGCTCGGAATGCTTGTCCTTGCAATGCTGATCGGCATGCTCTGGCGCGCCGTATTCGGACAGCGGGCGGCATTAGAGCCGGGGATCGCGTTCTCAGGCAAATACTTGCTGAAAGCAGGCATCATCCTGCTTGGCATGAGACTGAATCTGGCGGATATCTATCATGCGGGCTGGCACGTATTTGCAATTGCCGTCTGCTGTATGATGTTTGCGGGTGCCGTTGTATACGGACTGTCCCGGCTGTTCCGTATAGATCAGACACTCAGCACGCTGACAGCCTGCGGCACAGCGATCTGCGGAGCGGCTGCCATTGCCGCGATCGCGCCGCAGATCAGATCAAATGAAAATGCAGCCGCCATCAGCGCGGCCGCCGTTTCGTTATTAGGAACCGTTTTTACTATTGTATATTCTCTTGCTTATCATGGATTGGGCTTTTCTCCTGCGGCTTACGGAGCCTTTTGCGGGGCAACGCTTCACGAGGTGGCGCATGCGGCGGCGGCCGGCAGCGCCGGAGGAAAAGCAGCCGTCGAGATGGCGGTGATCGTCAAACTGACCCGGGTCGCGCTGCTCGTCCCGGCCGCATTCATGCTCGGAATGCGGGCGCGCCGCAGCGGAAAGTCAAAGACGGCTTCTGCCGCTTCGCTCCCCATCCCTTGGTTTATCTTCGGATTTCTCGGAATGAGCGCCATCCATACATCAGGCGTTATTTCAGCCTCGTTTTCCGCGTTTCTTGTTCAAGTGTCTTATGTTTTCATCGGCATGGCGATGGCGGGTCTCGGTTTGAAAGTCCATATATCGGCGTTTCGTCATAACGGCTGGCGGGCGCTCGCAGCAGGCTTGATCGGTTCTCTCTGTTTGTCCCTGTTCGGCTGGGCCGCAGTGACGTTTTTTCTATAAAAAAAGCCGGCCCTCGTAAAGGCCGGCTTTTGCGGATTACAGCGCTTGAGCAGCCGTAATTAACGCAAGATTGTAGACGTCTTCCGCATTACATCCTCTGGAAAGATCGTTTACAGGCATATTCAATCCTTGCAGAATCGGTCCGACCGCTTCAAAGCCGCCTAAGCGCTGAGCGATTTTGTAGCCGATGTTTCCTGCTTCAAGGCTTGGGAATACAAATACATTCGCGTCTCCTTTAATGTCGGAGTCCGGCGCTTTTTTCTCCGCGACAGACGGCACAAATGCAGCGTCGAATTGGAATTCGCCGTCAAGCGTAAGCTCAGGCGCTTTTTCCTTCGCAATTTTCACGGCTTCAGCCACTTTGTCCGTCTCGTCTGATTTCGCCGATCCTTTTGTAGAGAAGCTGAGCATGGCAACGCGCGGGTCAATGTCAAACATTTGAGCCGTATTGGCGCTTTCAATGGCGATTTCGGCAAGGTCCTGGCTGTCAGGAGAAATGTTGATCGCGCAATCAGCGAACACATACTGCTCGTCACCGCGGGCCATGATGAAGACGCCTGATGTTTTTTTCACGCCTTCTTTTGTTTTGATGATTTGCAGTGCAGGGCGCACCGTATCAGCAGTAGAATGTGCAGCTCCGCTGACAAGTCCGTCTGCGAGACCTTTGTAGACAAGCATCGTGCCGAAATAGTTTTCGTCCAGCAAAGCTTTGCGGGCCTGTTCTTCCGTCGCTTTGCCTTTGCGGCGTTCTACGAAAGCCTGAACGAGTTCTTCCATGCCTTCATATGTATGCGGGTCAAAAATGTCCACGCCGTCAAGCGTAAGATTTAATTCTTTCGCTTTTGCTTGAATGTCTTCTTTATTGCCGACTACGATCGGCTTTAATACCTTGTTGCCCGCCAAGTTGTTGACCGCAACCAGGATACGTTCGTCCAACCCTTCAGGAAATACGATTTTCACATCTTTTCCTGCGACTTTTTCTTGTACTTTTGTAAATAAATCTGCCACGATATACCCTCCTCTATGTTGACAAAAAACGCTTACTTTTACAGCATACTCTTCTTCCAGCTAAATTCAAATAACCAACTTCTATTATAGCGCTTTCAAAAAGAAATCTTATTTTTCTAACTAATTTAATTGACGGTTTGTTTCACGGCTTAGTTTCTGACACAAGGCTTCGGATTATTCAAGGTTTCTCCACAGCCGAAACGGTTAAACTGTGATATAGTGAAGGCATCAATGAAAAGATATAGGAGTGAAGATACATGAGTGAGCAGCAAAAAACGAACGAAGCCGCCCAAACGCTTGACGGCTGGTACGCGCTTCACGATTTCCGCACAATGGACTGGACGTCATGGAAGATGTTATCCAGCGATGAGCGCCTGTCGATTATTCACGAATTTACGGGACTGCTTGAAAAATGGGGCGTCGCCCAAAAAGAAGGCAAAGGCTCGCAAACCATCTACAGCATCGTCGGACAGAAAGCTGATTTTATGCTGATGATTCTTCGCCCGACAATGGAAGAGCTGAACGAAATCGAGCTTGAATTTAACAAATCAAAGCTTGCTCAATTTACAATCCCGGCTTATTCATACGTGTCGGTGGTTGAGCTGAGCAACTACCTCGCAAGCGGAGAAGGCGATCCGTATGAAAATCCGCATGTCCGCGCCCGCCTGTATCCTGAGCTGCCGGAAGCGAAATACGTCTGCTTCTATCCGATGGATAAAAGAAGAAGCGGCAATGACAACTGGTACATGCTTTCTATGGATGAACGCAGAAACCTGATGAGAAGCCACGGCTTGATCGGACGGAGCTATGCCGGCAAAGTCAAACAGATTATCACGGGATCTGTCGGTTTTGACGATTACGAATGGGGCGTCACGCTCTTCAGCGATGATGTGCTTCAGTTCAAAAAACTTGTTTACGAAATGCGCTTTGATGAAGTCAGCGCGCGCTACGGCGAATTCGGTTCATTTTTTGTCGGAAACCGCTTGTCCCTCGACACGCTTCCGAAGTTTTTGCACGTGTAACAACCACCCGCCTGTCCGGCGGGTTTTTTCTTTGTCAGAATTTAAATAAAATTTGCTATTTTCATCATTTTTTTTTACGATGTAAAGGAGATTCCATTTTGGTAAAGGGGTGCAGACAGTTGTCAAAACGAACCGCGTTTATTATGGGAGCCAGTCAGGGGATCGGCAAAGCGATCGCTCTGAAACTGGCGGACAATGGCTTTCATACCGTCATTAATTCACGAGTTCCCGAAAATATCGAATCGGTAAAAGAAGAGATCCTCGCCAAACATCCGGATGCGGGCGTCACCGTTCTGGCCGGGGATATGTCGGACCAGAAGACAAGAGCCGGCATTTTTGAAGAGATCAGATCACAATGCGGACGGCTTGATGTATTGATCAACAACATTCCGGGCGGCTCGCCGGATACCTTTGAAAACTGTGATATAGAGGATATGACAAATACCTTTACGAATAAAACGATCGCCTATATCGACTCTATGAAAACGGCCGCAGCAATCATGAAACAGCACGAATTCGGCAGAATCATTAATATCGTCGGAAACCTATGGAAAGAACCCGGCGCCAATATGTTTACCAACAGCATGATGAACGCCGCTTTAATTAATGCCAGCAAAAACATCGCCATTCAGCTTGCGCCTTTTCACATTACTGTCAACTGTCTGAATCCCGGGTTTATCGCCACAGACCGTTATCACCAATTCGTGAAGAATGTCATGAAGCAAAACGGCATTTCTAAAGCGGAAGCGGAAGAACGGATTGCCTCAGACGTCCCGATGAAGCGTGTCGGAACTGCGGAAGAAACCGCGGCGCTGGCTGCCTTTCTTGCCTCTGAAGAAGCTTCCTATATTACCGGACAGCAAGTGTCAGCCGACGGCGGCAGCATGAAAAGCATATAATAAAAACATCCCGCTCTCAGCGGGATGTTTCTTGTAATGAAGGAAAGGACAAACCGAGCTTTTGAATCCGCAGCACGAATTCCCTCAAATCGCCCTGCTTGGCCACCATTGATATTCTGACATAACGCTTTCCGCCGCTGCCGAAAATCTCGCCGGGCGTCACGACAACATGGGCATGCTCCAGCAGATAGTCCGAAAACTGGTGTGAAGACTCGAATTCATTCGGAATTTCAGCCCAGACATAAAAAGTCCCTTTCGGTTTTTCAATGCTCCAGCCTAATTCCTTTTCACATAACGCCGTGAAAAAGTCAATCCGTTCTTTATATGTGCGCTTCAGACGCTCGGTATGCTCAGGATTTCCTGACAGCGCCGCCGCTGCCGCCTGCTGAAGACCGCCGAACATGCCGACGAAGACGTGATCCTGAAACTCATTGACCGCCTGAATGATTTTTTCATTCCCCACGGCAAATGCCATTCTCCAGCCTGCCATATTGAAGGTTTTCGAAAATGAATAAAGCTCCGCGCCGACCGTTTTCGCTTCTTTCGCCTGAAGAAAGCTGGCCGGGTTCTGATCAAATTCGAACGCGCCGTATGCAAAATCGTGAATAAGGTGGATGTCATGTTTTTTTGCAAACGCTGCCGCTTTTTCATAAAACGCCTGATCCGCAGTCGCGCCCGTCGGGTTATTCGGGTAATTCAAAAACATCAGCTTGGCTTTTTTCAGGACGGCGGGATCAATCCGCTCAAAATCCGGCAAATAGCCGTTTTTCGGATGAAGCGGCATCTCATGCAGCTCCGCTCTGGCCATTGTGATTCCCGATAAATACTCAGGGTAGCCGGGGTTCGGGACTAAGGCGATATCGCCAGGGTTCAGCAGGCATTGCGTCAAAACGTACAAACCAGCTTTCCCTCCGCCGAACAGCGCGACTTCTGTCTCCGGATTGACCGATACCCCATACTCTCTCTCATAAAATTCCGCGATGGCTTCTTTCAGAAACGGATAGCCTCTGAACGGGCCGTATCCGTGATACGAAGGATTCAGCGCAGCCTCCCGCAATGTTTCAACGATATGCGGCGGTGTGGGGAGATCGGGATTCCCCTGCCCGAGGTTAATAATCTGCGCTCCCGTTTTCTCCATCTCTTTTACCTTTTGAAAAACGAGCGAAAATTCCTGTTTCGGAAGTGTCTTGATGACGTCGGACGGTATGATTTCCATCTGAAAGGCTCCTTATAAATGAATTTGCTCTGATTCGTTATTCCGTTCTGAAAAGGATTTATTGACCAGTTTTGTATGCAGAAACAGCCCGCTGACCAAAAGGACGATAAACGCCATGATGACTGCCGCGTCTACAATGTTGATCAGCATGGAACCGACGGCGATGCACAATCCGATGGATGCCTCCGCCACCGAAAAGATCCGGCCCTGAATCTGGTTCGCCGCGTTCTCCTGAACTTTGACCTTTGCCAGCACCTCACCGTATTCCATTGCGATAAAGAAAAGAATGGCGGCAATGACTGACACGGCGAAAATCGGGGTAAACAAAAACAGCGCAAGCGAGACGATCGATAAC
This sequence comes from Bacillus sp. JNUCC-22, assembly GCF_018861275.1. Lineage (NCBI taxonomy): Bacteria > Bacillati > Bacillota > Bacilli > Caryophanales > Bacillaceae > Bacillus > Bacillus sp. JNUCC-22. Next base: position 3,587,009 of record NZ_CP076408.1, read on the forward strand.
ACTGTAAAATACATCAGCCCTTTATTGTTGTTAAAGCCCCATTTGCTGACAAGAGCGGCGCCGATAAAGCCGCCGAAGCCGATACAGAACGTCAGGATGAAATTGCCGATTTCCCCGTCGCCTAAAAAGCGGCTGACAATCGGGAAATAGCTGTAGACGACACCCCACAAAAGCGCCATCGTAATCATCGTGAACATGGCGTTTAACACAAAAGCATTTGTTTTGATTTCCTTCAGGCCTTCTTTAAACGACTGAAAAGCTTCTCTCACGTTTTCTGACTGAATCGGCACGTATTGAAGCTTAATGCGGCTGATGAAAAACGCGGAGACAAGATAGGTCACCCCGTTAAACGCGACGGCAAGCTCCACAGAACCGCCCAACAGAAAAAGTCCGCCGGCTGCAGCGCCGACAATAATCGAAATCGTCGTGGCTTTTGCAAACAAAGTGTTGATATTTTTAATATCCGCTTCTAAAGACGACATGACCGCGAGACGTGCCGGGTTAAAAAACACGCCGCTTCCGTAAGAAACAAACAGCAGCGCCAGAAAAAGCAGCGGATATTCGCCTTTCGGGAGAAATGTCAGCCCCAAAAAGATGACACCTCTGATCACATCCGTCCACAGCATGATTTTCACCCTGTCGAGCCGGTCCACGAGCACGCCTAAAAACGGCTGAAACACCATCGGAATACTGCGGACCGCGATGACGCCGGACGTCACCCAGTAGTCGTGATAGTATGTAGACAAAATGAGCAGGGCCGGGAGAACGCAATAGTCTCCCATAAACGAAAGCGCCTGCCCGAAAAGCAAATACTTAGAGTTCGGTTTCAGCTGTTTCATACCGGTAACGCATACTTTGCAGTCAGCTTCGCCTGCTGCTGAATTTGTTTGATTGATTCGGCCACGTCACCCGAATTGCTTCCTTTCAGCTCAAACGCCGCAATGCTGTTGAACGCTTCGAACAGCCGCAGATCGACGGATGTACCCGCTTCGGCCGCTGAGAAAGAAACGAGTTCGGTGTCTCCCTTTAAGACGCCATCGGGAATGTCAATGCTTTCAATGACGAAATCGACAGCCGTCTCAGGCAGCTGGCCGTTCTCTTTGAAATGCTGAGGATACAAGTGGCAATCGGCGACATAGCATGGCTCCTGCTCCAATAATCCTTTCGGCAGATCGGCTTCTTTTCCGAAACAGAGAACATCCAATAACAGCTGCGCCATATCGACGCCGAAGACCTTTTTAATATTCGGAATCATGTTCCAGCCCGCAAATCGTGCCGCTGATTCAATCAGTCCGGCTTCCCGGTTTTTCATTAATTTTATTTCTGTATGTGTTGCGCAGTTTTCGAGGCCTAGTCCTTCATTCGCCTTTTTGGCTGCTTCGACGATTTTCCGCTTCGCGTCATCATCCAGGATGGACGGCGTAATATGCGATGTCTCCGTGAATCCGATTTGCGGTGTTTTATCATGAATCGCGACGGGGAAGTATTCCCCGTCGGCCATGATGCCTTCTATGCTGATATAGTCGGAATAACCGCTTGTTTCGTACCAGTCGTCATACTCGCCCTGCAAAAACTCTTCCGCGATAAACGGCGCTTCAAACGTGACCGCTTTCGGTACGTTGATCGACTTTAGGTATTCATTGACTCTGTTAAATTCGGCTTCTGCCGTTTCCATCTCTTTGATAAGCGTCACGCCGATGGAGCTCGCCAGATATGTAGGCTTCAGAATGAGCGGCGTTCCGATTTCCTGAAGCGCGGCGCGGAAATCTTCCAGCGTCGTCACCCGTTTGTTTTTGATAGACTTGACGCCGGCCTGGTTGAAGGCGGCTCTCATTTTGTTTTTATCTCTGGCATTTTCAGCTGCCTGTACGCCCGCTCCCCGCAGGCCGAGACGTTCACACGCTTTTGCCATCGGAGCGATAAACAGTTCATTGTTGGTCGTAATGGCGTCAACCGCGAACATGCCGGCCACCTTGACGATTTCTTCGACTACTTCTTCCTCAGGTTTGTCATGATCTTCATGAGCCCAGTAAATCGAATCGGGATGCTCAAAATCAGCCAGACTCTTAAAATAGTCTTTATCTTTAATGACCGCGACCGAGTATTTTTCAATCAAGGCTGCATGAGAGGCTGTAATTGCAAAAGGCCTTGGAATAAAGCTGACAAGGTTGTATTTTTCAGCAGCGCTTTTATAAAACATATGCGGCGGGCATCCCCCAAGGTCAGCGATAACCAATACTGTTTTTCTCTCCATATGTAAACACTCCTTCTCTATTGTGCGGTGTATCCACCGTCTGCGGTGATCGCGCTTCCGGTCATATAGCTTGATAAATCCGACGCGAGAAACAGCATGACGTTCGCTATTTCTTCAGGCTTGCCGAGTCTCAGCAGCGGATTGACTTTCGCTTTTTCTTTTTTGATTTCTTCAAGCGTGCCTTCGTTGTTTTCAAGGAACGACTTTTCATTCAAAGGTGTGTCAATGATTCCCGGGCACACGCAATTGACGCGGATGTTGTGTTTGGCGTAATCGACGGCCATCGAACGCGTCAGCTGCAATACGCCGCCTTTAGAGGCGTTATATGCGGGAATGTCGGGCCATGCAACGACTCCTCCGACGGAGCACGTGTTAATGATATTGCCCTTGCCGCTTTTGAGCATATACTTGAGCGCGTGCTTGCTCATAAGAAACATGCCCGTCAGATTGACGTTGAGCACCTTGTCCCAATCGCTCAGCTCCATCTCATGAATCGGGGCGACAATTTCGATGCCGGCGTTATTGATTAACACGTCCAATCCGCCGAACTTGTCCGCCGCTGACCGGATGGCGTTTTGACATGCCGGTTCATCTGTAATATCCGTCCGGACAAAATGCAGCCTGTCATTGTTTTCTTTCCGGATCATCGCTTCTCCCTGCGCCTCATCAATATCCGCGACGACCACATTCGCCTGCTGATTCAGAAACGCCTGAACCGCGGCATAACCGATGCCTGATGCGCCCCCTGTGATGAGGACGGTTTTATCCGTCAGGTTCATGACTCTTTCGCCTCTAATTTTTTCGCTTTTGCTCTGTTATAGCGCGGAGGGAAAAAGATATTGACTGATTTTGAATCTTTTTCAAATCTGTTGATGGCGCCGTGATCTTCTCTCGGATCGCAGAAATAAGCTGTGCCGAATGTCATATCCACTTTGCAGCCTTCAATGGTCATATCATAGCCGCCGCCTATGCAAATGCCGATCTGTTCATTGCGGTGTTTATGGAACGGCATTTCTCCCCCGTTGCCCGGAATGTTGGCAAGCATGATTTCCACCCAGTCTTCCACGAAGAACGTGACTTCCATCCCAGGCAATAAGTCTCTCGTTTTAAAAATATTCAAAAAATAGTCCTCGGGGCTTGTGTAGGTTTCACCGGCTTTCAGGCGTTTGATATCAATGGCGATCACTTCTTGATCCGTCTCATTTCTTGCGCCGTGAGGTACGTTAGGAGGCGCGATATAGGCTGATTCCAGCGCTGTCATCTTTCTTGTGACATCTCCGACAGTCATGGACAGCTCGCCGGAAACGACAAGGCCGATTTGGACTTCCTTATGCTGATGCGGTTCCACGTTTGTATGCGGCGGAACGTAAGAAAGCAGAACTTCCGTATCCCCTCTGACAGACGAATATTGTCTTACTCCGTTATCCCATTCTATTAATTTAGGCGTCGGGAAATAAAGTTCCTGCAAATCTTGTTCAGTTTTCATCATGAATCTCTCCTTTTCCGAATAATGACCAGCTCATGGGAATGCTTTTAAATGTTTTGACAAAGTGAAGGCCGTACTTTTGTCTGGCCAGCTCATTTGTCAGCGCGATGTCGGACAAACCGTCCTTCACTCTTTTCGCGGCTGCGCTCGTCGAGTTCACCAGATCAAACGTGACATCTTTACGGGTAAAATACTTAATCAAATTGATAGGAGACGGGTGGGATACGATGACAGTCTTATCAAGCATGTCATCCGTATATTTAAAACCGGGCCGGACAGCCAGGCCGTACATCGGGGTGTCGCACCTGAAAATTTGCAGAAGCTGCAGATCCGGTCTCATGTAGAAGTGCTTAATGCCGTCATACGCGTGAGGTACAATTGTGTATTCCAGCGGACTTTGAAGCGTTTTTTCAATGCACGATTCAAATGTATCATGCAGTGATAGTTTGCTGTTCACCCCTTGGAGAAGGGTAAAATTGGTGATGAAGTTTTTTGCTGCGTACTCACTGCTTGTCCCTTCAGGACCGAGCGTGTTGATCGTAATCAGTTTAGATATTGAATAAGCCTTGCTTTTTGTTTGAATGCTATTATCCAATATAATCATGAGCACCAACCAATCTGTTAAATTTTAAGTAAATATTATCCATAGATGTTCAAGCTGTCAATATTATTTGAAAATATTGATAATTATTCCTATATATTAGAAAACACCCTATGACATAGGGTGTTAAAATTAACATTTATAAAATTATAGAAACTTTATTTTACCGATACAATGATTGGTCGGCCTGATGCTCATATTTCCCATACCTTCTGTATGCGAAAACGCTGAGGACAAAGCCGATGAGGGTGACGGCCGCACAAATAAATCCGACAGCTGCATATCCGTATCCGACATAGACCGGACCCATGACAGCAGAACCCAAGGTGACGGCCAAATTGGACGCCAGGCTGTAAAATGCCATGATTTTGCCCCGGCGGCTCTGTGAGCAATCACTTAAAATGGTGCTGAGCAAGGTCACCGTCAGGCTTTGCATCAATCCCCAGACGAATAACCCGATAACCAAAAACGGCATTGATGACGGCGCATAGGCGAGACAGGAAAGCCATATGCTGATCACGGCCAATGCCGCGATCAAAGAGCGCATTTTCCCCGCCTTATCTGCGATTTTTCCGGTGAACACGCTCATGGAAAAACCGATTCCGTACACCATGATCAGCAGCCCTGAAGCTGTATTTCCCCCCGGCAGCACGCGGTGAAGATATGTGCCGAGAAAGGAATACATGCCGTAAAAACCGATCATGTTGCAAAAAGTGATCGTGAGGTATACAGGGACACGGGGCACCTTCAGCGCATCCCGGAAAGTGCCTGCCTGCCGTCCGTTTTCCTCTTCTGTTTTATCCCCATCCGCCGTGCTGCGGCGCGCCTCAATGAAAATGAGCGAAGCAACGAGGACAGACATGAGGGCGAAAATCCAAAACGTCCACCGCCAATTTAAAACGCCGCCGATAAAAGAGCCGATCGGAACGCCGAAAATCAAAGCGAGCGACCAGCTTGACACGATCAGGCCCATCACCTTGCCGCGGTACGCATAAGGCACACGGTCGCCGACCACCGCATAAGCTGTCGGCACAAACGCACCCGCCGCAAGCCCGGAAAGCGCCCTGCCCAGAAAGAAGAAAAAGAGATTGTGCGCCAACGCGCAGATCACCGTGCCGGCCGTAAATATAAGCAGCCCCGTCATCAGGCTGAGTTCCCGGGAATATTTATCTCCCAGCGGAACGAGAAGCGGCGCGCCGATAAAAATCATCACTCCGTAAATACTGATGGAAAGCGCCAGCACACTGACATCCGAGCTGAAAGCCCGCGCTAAATCCGGAAGCAGCGGAGAAATCACCAGCTCTTCAGAACCGGCGGCAAATACGCCTAATGTCAAAGCAAGCGCGAGACAGATCGGAAATCGGCGTTTCGTTTCGATGTGATCGGTTTGTTTGCTGTTCATGCTCTTTGAACACCTCTTCCGTAAAACTTTTCTACCTTTTGTTGTTTTATAGTTTAGCATCCTTATGTTTCATTTTACATTTCACATGAAAACTAATTCCAATTTTTTATTTACATTCAGATTTTAAATAAAATATTTAGTTTGTATTCAATAAATGATATAAAATACGCCGTCTGGTTATGCTATAGTGATAGAATCATTTGTTAAGGTGGGGGTCATGGAATGAATAACGCTGATTCAAAGGCCGCCCGCGCAGGCCTCGGCATGGTACTGATTCTCGGGACGCTCGCTTCATTCGGGCCGCTTTCGCTCGATATGTATCTGCCCGCTTTGCCTGAGGTGGCGGCCGATCTTCATACGACAGCGTCACTTGCGCAGCTGAGCCTGACGTTTTGTCTTTTGGGGCTGGCGGTCGGGCAGATCGTTGTCGGGCCGCTCAGTGATATGATCGGGCGCCGGAAGCCGCTCATTCTGTCATTGCTGCTTTATACGCTGTCTTCTTTATTATGCGCCTTCAGCCCTTCTGTTTCGTTTTTAATTGTCATGAGGTTTATTCAAGGATTCACCGGGGCGGCCGGAATCGTCATCGCACGGGCGTCCGCACGCGATATGTATTCCGGAAAAGAATTGACGGCTTTTTTCTCATTACTGATGCTCGTCAATGGGGCGGCACCGATTTTAGCGCCGATTACAGGGGGATTTATCCTTCAGTTCGCCGGCTGGAAAATCGTATTTGTCGTGCTGGCGGTGATCGGCTGTATCATTTCTGCCGCCGTGCTTACGGCGTTGCCTGAATCACTCCCGCCGGAAAAGCGGACAAGCGGCGGACTCCGGGAGACGCTGATGACGTTTCGCGGCCTGCTTGGCGACCGGATGTTTATGGGATTTGCGCTCAGCCAGGCATTTGTGATGACCGGCATGTTCGCATATATTGCCGGATCGCCGTTTGTACTGCAAAACATCTACGGTGTATCGGCGCAAATGTTCAGCCTGCTGTTCGCCGTAAACGGTGCGGGAATCATATGCGCCACTCAAATCACCGGACGGATGGCCAAAACACATGATGAACGGAAGCTGTTTGTCTCCGGACTGTTGATCGCCGTCATCGGAAGCATCGCTTTGCTTTTATCACTTGCGTTTGGTTCAGGCCTGACGGCGGTCTGCATTTCTTTATTCATCATTGTTTCTTCTGTCGGGATCGTCACGACGACGGGATTTTCTCTGGCTATGCAGAAACAGGAGAAAGGCGCGGGAAGCGCTGCAGCTCTTCTCGGACTCCTGCCCTTTATCGGCGGTGCGGCTGCCGCTCCCCTGGTCGGTATTGCCGGAGAAGAAAATGCCTGGCCGATGGCCGTCAGCATTTTCGGTTTTCAGTTCTGTGCCGTTCTATCCTATGTGCTGTCGGCAAAACGGAAAACAAAGTAAAGCCCGCCGCTTTTTGCGGAGGGCTTTTTTTCTTATCCGGCAGCGCCTTTTTCCGAAGAAGCCGGCTCACGCTTCAGGCGTTTTTTGATACCGAAGTGATAATACGCGTAACAAATGATCATCAGCGGGACGCCGCAGTACAGACCGATACGCTGGTCGGGGATAAAGATGAGACTGATTAAGATAAGACCGTAAACCGAAAATCCGAGAATCGGCACGATCGGATAAAGAGGCGTTTTAAATGCAAGGTCTTTCAGATTTCCTCCTTCAGCGAGAAAGCGTCTTCGGAAAACGAATTGTGAAGCGCAGATTGACATCCACGCGACGACGGTAATCATACCGGAGATGGAAATGAGCCACACATACACCGTTTCAGCCGCGAATACACTTGTCAGCAGGGATAAACCGGAGATGGCGATGGTGATGGAAAGAGCTTTCAGAGGCACGCCTTTTTTCGTCAGTTTCGTTAAGGAAGCGGGGCCCATCTTAGTTTTTGATAGGGACCACATCATTCTGGACGAAGCGTACAGCCCGGAATTCGCCACCGACAGCATGGCGGTCAGAATGACAAAGTTCATGATATCAGCCGCATAGGGAACGCCGATTTTATCCAGCACAGCCACAAACGGGCTTTCGATGACGCCTGCCGTTTGGTACGGCAAAATGGACACGAGAACAAACATCGCCAGCACGAAGAAAAACAGCGTCCGCCATATGACGTTTCGAATTGAGCGGGGAAGCGTCTTTTCCGGATTTTCGCTTTCTCCCGAGGCGATTCCGACCAGCTCGGTGCCCTGGAATGAAAAATTCACCATGACAAGGGTAAATAGCACGGCTTGGGCACCGTTCGGGAAAAGCCCTTTGTCCGTCGTAAAGTTTGACAGATACGGAGCCGTCTGCCCGCCGTTAAAACCGACAAAGCCGAATACCGCAGCGCAGCCGAGAATAATAAACAATACAATGGCCATGACCTTAATGCTGGAAAACCAAAATTCCATTTCCGCAAAACTCCGCGCAGACAGCGCGTTAATGGAAAAAATGACGACGCCGAATACAAGGCACCACACCCAAATCGGAACGGCCGGAAACCACCGCTGCATTAAAATCCCCGCCGACGTCAGTTCAAGCCCCACTGTATTGGCCCAGCTGAATGCGTACATCCATCCGATCGTAAAACCCGTCGACGGCCCGAGAAACTTTGCGGCATACGCTTGAAATGATCCTGCGACCGGCATGGCGACCGCGAGCTCCCCCAAACAAAGCATCACCAGATACATTAAAAATCCGCCGATCACATAAGCCAATATCGCGCCGATCGGTCCCGCTTCACTGATCGTAAAACCGGAGCCCAGAAAAAGCCCCGTCCCGATCACGCCGCCGAGGGCGATCATAAACAAATGCCGGCCCTTCATCGTGCGCTGCAATTCAGTTTGATTGGTATCTCCCTGCATATACATCCCCCTTATTCTGTTATGTCAGCCATTTGTGCGTATGTCTAATCGGTAGCTGTGCAAAAGGTGCATTGTTGTCTGCTGAATGAGTTCCGGCAGCACATGGAATGTGTACGGCTTGTACACGCGTTCCGTCCATTTATGGCCGTCCTTTCCGTATACCCCTATATTGACCGACGGAATATTCAATTCCCTGATTTCTTTAAAAGGAATCGTCCCGATGACATCCCAGCCCGGAAAATTATCGGTAAAGGCGGAGACCTCCTCGTCTGTTTCATGCAGCGATAAAAAGCTTCCGTCCGCTAAATAAGGGAAAAACTTTTTAAAGACGAATGTTTCTCCGGTTGATGCCGCTGTTTTATCGACCGCTTCTTGAATGACATGCTGCAAAAGCCGGTCCCGTGTGCTCTCTTCTTTCAGATAATTGTGCGGAAGGTAAGGCGGCGCATAGAAAATAATGACCTTGGCTCCCTGCTCAGGATCGAGTTTTTGCAGTTCCTCGACGGCTTTAAAGCATCTCATCCGCAGTTCAAGATGTTCATATGTTTTAAATGTCTGCTCGATACACTGTGCAGGGTCTATCCCGCGGTTTCTCAGCCTTTTCAGGTAATCTTCCAGACTGTACACTTGAACGTTCCATGACATCTCTTTTTTCGGCAGGCTCGTTCTCTCGCAGTATTCGTCATAATAATCAGATAATTTCCACTCTGTCTCTCTGCAGGCTTCGTCAGCCACGGCAGTCAGCTGATCCATGACTTCTTTGGCTGTTTTCTCGTAAATAAAATAATTAAAATAGACATAGCTGCTGACGGCGGTCTGCACGTTATACGCTTCCTTATTGTCACGCTGGTACAGGCAGGTCGGCGGAAGCACAAGCTCCCCTTCAATGTTTTCCGCCATATGAATATTGTTGTGAATTCTTCTGGTGATTTCTGATGCGATCAAATTCGGGTCGATGCCGGACAGCGTATCACCGACATGCACCTCCCGCCCGTAAATCGCAAAGCAAGGCAAAAGCTTCCCTGCCGCGCCCGTGTAGATGTACCTTGTCGTGTCACCCTCATACAGCGGCGTGATAAAATCGTTATTAATCGCTGCTAAATAACGAAGCTGCTTTTCTTGTTTCAGCCGTTTTAATTCAGAAATGCTGGTTAAAATGCCGGAATGCTGGCTTTCTTCATCCGGGTTTGCCATGAACAGAATATGGCCCGGCAGCTGATCGCGCCGTTCAGAAAAGTGAAGCAGATTGGCGAGATGAACGGCAATACCGCTCTGCATATCAACCGAACCCCTTCCGAACATCCACTCGCCTGAGCGGGCGTCCCGCTGCACATCCCGATCAAATTCATAGTTTGAGAAATATTCCGCGAGACGGTCGGAATCAAAAGCGATATCTTTTAAAGGGCCGAAATCCTCGATGCCGACCGTATCAAGATGAGCGTGATAAATGACCGTATTCAGGCTTTCGCCGTTTCCCTCAATAAATGCGAAAATATTTTTGCGGCCGTAAGGGTCCTCAGGTATCGCCTGCTCCCACACATGTGAGGGATTCTCCTGAAAGTAGGGAAAGCTCTTAATCATATCTTTGATATAGTCGGCTTTTTTTCCTTCTCCCAATGTGCCGTTGATGCTGTTTAACGCCACCAGTGATTTCGTAATGGCTTCTATTTTCTCCTCCGGAAGCATTTTGCTGAGCTGCTGATACATATTCCATCCTCCTTACCCTCATATAGAGAAAATAGCGCGACTCTCTTTTTCATCGCGCTATTTCCGAAAGATTAATAGGCTTCAGACGTTGTTTTTGCCTGCATATGAAGAATCAGATAGTCAGGTCCTCCGGCTTTTGAATCGGTTCCTGACATATTGAAACCGCCGAACGGCTGGTATCCGACAATCGCTCCCGTACATCCGCGGTTGAAGTATAGATTCCCGACGTGAAAATCTTCGCGGGCGCGTTCAATGTGCGCGCGGGTTTTCGATAACAGAGCGCCCGTCAGTCCGTAATCGGTATTATTGGCAATCTCAAGCATATGGTCGAAATCACGGGCTTTTGAGATCGCGACGACCGGCCCGAAAATTTCCTCCTGCATCAGGCGGGCGTTTTCATCAACATCCGCAAAAATGGTCGGCTGAATAAAGTATCCTTTTGAATCATCACCTTCGCCTCCCGTCAGGAGTTTTCCTTCTGTTTTGCCGATTTCGATATAACTCATGACTTTATTATAAGATGCTTCGTGGATGACTGGCCCCATGTATGTATCAAAATCTTCCGGACTTCCGACGGTGAGTGATTTTGTTAAAGCGACGGCTTTTTCAACAACTTCATCATAGACGTCCTGATGAATGACCGCACGGGAACCGGCTGAACATTTTTGGCCTGAGAATCCGAAGGCGGAATACACGATTGAGGAAGCGGCAAGATCAAGATCAGCATCTCTGTCTACAAGCACCGTATCTTTCCCTCCCATTTCGGCAATGACCCGTTTCAGCCACTTTTGGCCCGGCTGTACTTTTGCGGCGCGTTCATAGATGCGGCATCCGACCGCGCGGGAGCCTGTAAACGACACAAATCTCGTCTTCGGATGCTCAACCAGATAGTCGCCGATTTCTCCTCCGTCGCCCGGTATGAATTGGAGCACGCCGTCCGGCAGGCCCGCTTCTTTCATCACTTCAACGAATTTCGCCGCCACGACAGGCGCCGCATCCGCCGGTTTCAGCAGTATCGTGTTGCCTGTTACGATGGCTGCCGCCGCCGTTCCCGCCATGATCGCAAGCGGGAAGTTGAATGGAGAAATGACGATTCCCACCCCAAGCGGCTCATAGTGATACTGATTATATTCTCCGTCACGGCTCTTTACAGGGGAACCGTCTTTCAGTTTCAGCATCTGGCGGGCATAATACTCTAAAAAATCGATCGCTTCCGCCGTATCAGCATCCGCTTCCTTCCACGGTTTTCCCGCTTCTTTCACTAGATACGCGGAGAATTCGTGCTTTCTTCTGCGGATGATCGCCGCCGCTTTAAACAGCACATTCGCGCGGTGTTCCGGCCGTGCTTTTTTCCATGTTTGAAATGCCTGCAGCGCAGCCTGCATAGCCTTTTCCGCAAGTTCTTTTCCGGCTGCCGATACAGAACCGATCACTTCTTTTTTATCTGCCGGATTGACGGAAATGATCTTTTTATCCGTTTCAATCGCTTCACCGTTGATAATAAGCGGATAATGCTTGCCGAGCTGTGAATTCACATAAGCCAGCGCTTCCTGAAACGATTGTTTATTTGTCTCTTCCTGAAAATTTGTAAATGGTTCGTGTGCGTATGAAACTGTCATTAGAATTCCTCCCCGTATTTTGTAATGTGTGCTCACGCTTTATGATGATGCAAGAAGCATACCAGCATAGCAATTTGTGATAAAAATAAGAAAATCTTTGCCGAAAGCGGACGAAGCTTGTCCGAATCTGTCAGCTGTAATCTGAAAACGCAAAGAAATTTTGCGATCCGCTATATAACTGATGCAAAATCTCTTTGCGGATAACACTTATACCCAGCCGCGGAACCGGGCCGCTTCAGCCGACTTTCTGATGCCCGTCATATAGGCGGCTAAACGCATATCGACTTTGTGGGTATGCGCTGTCTGATAAATGGATTCAAACGAATTCACCATGACGCTGCGCAGTTTTCCGGCGACTTCCTCCTCAGACCAGTAAAAGCCTTGATTATTTTGCACCCATTCAAAATAAGACACCGTCACGCCGCCGGCGCTTGCCAAAATATCCGGCACGAGAAGTACGCCTCTTTCATTCAGGATTTTCGTGGCGTCTATCGTTGTCGGCCCGTTCGCCGCCTCCACAATGATTGAAGCTTTAATGTGATGGGCGTTTTCAGCCGTAATCTGATTGGAGATTGCGGCAGGCACGAGAATATCACAGTCCTTTTCCAGCAGCTCCCGGTTCGTTATGACATCCGAGAAGAGATTCGTCACCGTGCCGAAGCTGTCCCGCTTATCCAGCAGGTAATCAATGTCAAGGCCGTCAGGATCATACAAAGCGCCGTGGGCGTCTGAGATGCCGATCACCTTGGCGCCGGCGTCATGCATAAATTTAGCGAGAAAGCTCCCCGCATTTCCGAACCCCTGAATGATGATCCGCGCATTTTCCAATGGAATCCCTTTTTTCTTAACGGCTTCCTCAATACAAATCGTGACGCCTTGCGCGGTCGCTGTCTCCCGCCCATGTGAACCGCCGAGAACGATCGGTTTGCCCGTAATGAATCCCGGTGAATCAAATTCTCTCAGGCGGCTGTATTCGTCCATCATCCATGCCATAATCTGTGAGTTGGTATATACGTCGGGAGCCGGAATATCCTTTGTCGGACCGACGATCTGGCTGATCGCACGCACATATCCGCGGCTCAGCCGTTCCAGCTCTCCGAATGACATCGTCCGCGGATCACAGATGATGCCGCCTTTTCCGCCCCCGTAAGGAAGATTTGTGATGCCGCATTTTAAAGTCATCCAGATGGAAAGCGCCTTGACCTCTTCTTCACTGACTTCCGGATGAAACCGCACGCCCCCTTTTGTCGGGCCGACTGCGTCATTATGCTGTGAGCGGTAGCCCGTGAAAACCTGTACTGAGCCATTGTCCATTTTGACAGGGATGCGGACGGTTAAAAGCCGCATCGGCTCTTTCATCAGTTCATACATATTGTCAGGATAGCCCAGTTTGCGCAGGGCTTCTTTTATGATCGATTGTGTTGACAAGAACAAATTAAGAACTTCTTTTTCTTCATCTTTCTGATTGCTTTTAGAAAGCGGGTTGGCTGACATGTTTTATCACCTCATCGTATTTTACGTGTAAGCTTCAATTACCGGCAGAACAAAATGTAAGCGCTTTTACACCAAAACCCATCAATCCCTTTCACATTGTCGTTACGCCCCTTTTTATATGCAAGATTCATGCCAGGTTTTTGTGTGTAAAAAAAGAGACTGTTGTCAGCCTCTCAGATTAAAGAGAAAGGGGATTTGAAGACGTATATAGAAGAAACCTCACTGCTTTTATTAAAATTTAATACGTCTTAAACGTACAGAAAACGTTGTTTCTTTGAAGGGGACACTATTTAGAGATATACTTCCTTCCATTTGCTCTACTAATCTCTTAGTAATCGTCAGCCCCAATCCGCTTCCCTGATAATTGGTATTTCTCGAGTCCTCCAATGTGTACATTCGTTCAAAGACACGGTCTTTATGCATTTCATTTATTCCTTTTCCTTTATCTGATATTTCTACAAAAACATCATTATCAGTTATTCTGATCTTTAAACCCACCATCTTACCATCGGAACCATATTGAATTGCATTCGTAATTAAATTATTCAGAACCCTCTCAATTGCCTCTTCATCTCCGCTAACAAAGATAGAATCATCGGGTATATCAATCACTACTTCAAATTCTTTGCTGATTAAAATTTCGTAGTAATCCAAAATTATTTTTCGGCTGACTTCACATATGTCAATTCGTGAAGAATTTAATTTTTTATCTCCTGACTCTAATTTTACAAGTTCAAAAAAACGGTTTATTAACGCTAATACCTCGACCGTTTTTAAATTAACTGTTTTTAGTAAACTCATAACCTTTTCCGAAGTCAGACTTTTATCGTTATTTATAATTTCAATATAACCTAGTATAACTGTTAAAGGCGTCTTTAAATCGTGTGAAATATTTGATAACATTTTTCGCATGGACAGTTCAATACTATTGTAGTTCCCTTTGATCTTTTGATTATGGTCTAAAAGACGGTTTATTTGAATTAACAAGGATTTTATATATTTATCTTCCGTGTTAAGCAATAATCTTTCGCCTGTCTCTTCATTAACAACTTTTCGAAGTTTATTTCTTATATATTTAATCTCAGTCCTTAGATTTAATCGGCTTCGGAAAAGAAATATATTTACTGCTGCAGAGCATATGAATAAAATAACCACTAGATAAAACATTCAAAAATCTCCCAACTTATAACCGATTCCCCACAAAGTTTTTATGTACATTGGATGAGATGGATCGTCCTCAATTTTCTCTCTGAGCCGTCTAATATGAACATTAATTACATTCTCATCTCCATGATACTCATCTTCCCATACGGATTTATAAAGTTGAGACTTAGTATATACTTGTGAAGGATTAGAAATAAAGAGTTTTAAAATATTAAATTCTTTTGCCGTGAGATTAATCTTTTCATTGAATTTTTTAACAGAAAAGCCATGCAGGTCAACACTTAAATCACCTATTTTAATGATTTTTTCTTCCTTTGAAGACAGGGAGCTCTTATAGTGTCTTTCTCTTCTAATGGTTGCTTTAATTCTGGCTATTACCTCCAGCATAGAAAAAGGTTTAGAAATATAATCATCAGCCCCGAGGCCGAGACCAAGTGCCTTATCTACATCTTCATCTTTTGCAGACATGATAAGAACGGGAACCATACTTTTGGAACGAATCATTCTTAAACATTCCATCCCATCTATCTTCGGAAGCATTAAATCCAACAATATAACCTCAAACTTTTGGTTGTTCAATATGTCTAAAGCTTCTTCACCATCAAAAGCTGCTGTTACTTCAAACCCTTCTTTCGTTAAGCTTTCGCTTACCATATCGCTTATGAATTGGTCGTCTTCTACAATTAATATTTTGTAACCCAAGCTTTCCGCTCCTTAAATATAAAACTGATATTCTTAATTCACTGTTTATTTCAATCATTATACAGATAATTAATCTCATTATGATTATTTTTTATACAAAAGGAGATAAATATTCCAAAACATTTTAAATACAAACAAATAAGACAACCATTCTTCAATAGCGGGAATTGTTGTCTTGTGTTTTTCTCTTTTTATCTTTTTATCTCACCTTTATCGAACCATCTTCACTAGATAGACTTACTTTATTACTTCCCGCGCCTATTTCACCTTTTTTCAGTTTTACGCCATCATGGCTCTTATTAAGCCCATCTAGATCAAACGTTACATCAGAATTACTCTGAGCAAAAACAGCAAGTGAAGTTGGCGCTTTTTTATAAGATACACCTATACCTCCTGATTTCGTATTTACTGATAAAGATTTTCCTTCTGTTATGTCCTTGATTGAAACCGCTCCATCTTTAGAAGTAACCTTTACATTGGAACTATGTATTTCCTTCATCTCGTTATCGCCGCTTGCAGATGTTATATTTAATTTCTCAAAAGAACTATTTTCAACGCTTAACGCCCCATCCTTGGATGAAAACTTTCCAGTATGAGCCGAAACATTATTGATTTTTTCATCACCGGAATGATTATCAACGACAATATTTTCAGCTGAAATTTCACTTAATTGTATATTCCCATCTTTATTGGTTATTTCAATATTGTTCATCCTTGAATCGGGAACATTAATATAGATTGTGCCGCCCCGCTTCCCAAAAGTAAATCCATCCAAAAAGCCGCCATTCTTTTGTTCTTTTTGACTAACGAACAAATCCCCCCCATCTCCTTGAAATGTAACTGGATCCTTATTTTTCTGCTTCCCCTCAGCAGATATTGTTACCTTATTTGAATTACTCTTTTTAAACTTCACATCCCATGAGTCAGTATATACTTTTAAAGTATCAATTTTTTCAACATTGTAGGACACGTTCTTTTTAAAGTTTTTTGTATCTGTCTTATAAAGGCTTAAAACAATTCCGCCGATTACGATTAACAGTGCACATGATGCTATAATCTTTCATTGTATAATTTCTCCTTTTATCTACAATAAATCTTTCTGATCCACCTTACGGTAAGAAAGATAACCCACTAAAAAACCAAATAAACAAAGTATAATTGGAATGATAATAAATTGACTTAAACTGACTGTT
Organism: Bacillus sp. JNUCC-22; assembly: GCF_018861275.1. Taxonomy (NCBI): domain Bacteria; kingdom Bacillati; phylum Bacillota; class Bacilli; order Caryophanales; family Bacillaceae; genus Bacillus; species Bacillus sp. JNUCC-22. The sequence goes on from NZ_CP076408.1 coordinate 3,603,507, forward strand.
TCTCCTCCGTCGGAAACTGTTGCATTGATAAAGACCCCGATTATGACAGCCCAAGTGATTGTAGCAGAAGTTGATTTTTTTCTCATGCCGAAAAATAAAGGAATCAGACTCACTCCTCCCATCATAAAAGCGGTGAGAAGAGTCGATGGCATAGCGGAAATAACTTCACTCATTTCAACAGGCTTCTCGAATAAATATAAGTGCGGACTCACGAAGAGAATTAACAAGTTAATAACAAACGTAGCAATAACAATACTTACAAAGCAGAATAGGAAGACAATAGATAGTTTAGCTTGCATTAATTTTTTTCTTTGTAAAGGATAAGTAAACAGCAATTGTATTGTTTTATTTTTATATTCATCAATAACTAAACGGGATAAAATCACAGCAGAAAAACTAATAAACACAATTCTAATTAAAATATTAGTTAGAGATATAAAATCTGCATAATCACGAAACATAAGTTCATTTTCATTTTTAGATTCCCATCCCATAAGAGCCGCTAAGGCAAAGATGATGAATATCCAAAGTGCCACCCATTTAAAATACTGTGATAAGTGATGTTTTTTGTACTCTAATTTCATAAGTTTTAACATGCTAATAGCCTCCAGCAGAAGAATTTAAGACAATGCAAATAGGTGCATAACACAGACGGGCAATCTATCTAGTGTGTATTCCCTCCCCATTCATAGAATTTAAGAAGTATTCTTCTAAAGAACTGTGTTTTTTATTTATACTTTCTATACCAATGTCATTCAGAATAAGTGCTTTAGAGATTTCTTGTTGTGTAACTGCTGTTTCATAGATACGAATTAATTGTTGATCAATCATTTTAAAATTTCTTATCCCCAGATTTTGCTCTAAAATATATAACGCTTTTTTTATATTTTGGACTTTTACCTCTATATACTCTGTTTGTTTTCCGTTTATACTCTTCATAGAAACTTCTTTTATTAACTTCCCATTCTGTATGATACCAACAGTATCTGACATTTGTTCCATTTCGGCTAAAATGTGACTGGAGACTAATAATGTAATTCCATATTCTCTGCAAAGTAACTTAAAGAGATCCCTCAACTCTTTTATACCTATTGGATCCAGGCCATTAATCGGCTCGTCTAAAATGAGAAGTTCTGGTCTTGTAGAAATAGCTCTGGCTATTCCTAACCTTTGTTTCATTCCTAAAGAAAACTCTTTCACTTTTTTATTATCAATATTATGTAACTTTACAAGCTCGATAGCGTGGTCAATGGATTTTTTATCGTAATAGCCCATATATTCACAATGGAAATCTAAATTTTCTTTAGCAGTGAGGTTGTCATAGAAAATGGGATATTCAATAATGGTGCCCATTCTTTTTAAAACTTCAAATGACGTATCCGTTAATTTCTCACCGAAAATTTCTATTTCACCACTTGTAGGCTTGATTAAATTTGTAATCATTTTCATAATGGTTGTTTTACCTGCACCATTGGGACCCAAGAATCCATAAATCTCCCCTTTTTTCACGTGCATATTAACCCCGGAAACAACTTCTTTTCCTTTAAATGTTTTTGTAAGCTGACTCGTTTTTAAGATGTATGTCATTCGCTTTCCCCTTTCCATATCTACTCCTACTATATAAAGGAAAGTTCTCTTTTCTCTTAAGCAAATATTACTTTTTTCTTAAGATTTTTCTAATTAAATCCTATTCCCATTCTATAAATCATTTATTGTTTTTTAGGATGCATGATGTCCATAGGAGAAGAAAGGGAGGATCTCTTAAATTTCAGGTCCCTAACTGACCGCCATCTTCCAAGACATTTTTGATGAAATTGTCCTTCAGGCCAGCAATCATGATATAGTGGGCGGTCGTATCTTATTCACTGGCTCCATTCACAGCAAATGCTAACATCAGCACAAAAAACGAAGACATCCGCTGTCTTCGTCTTGTGCGCTACCGGTGAGCCGTCTGCCAGTCAAATCCGATGGTGTCATCATTCCACGGAATTCTTTTTTCGTCAGGCTGATCCGGATTGTAGGACATCGTCGTGAAATAAATAATGGTCAGCGGGGTTTCACCCAGCACTCTGTACCCGTGTGCGACGCCTTTGGGAATGAGAAGGAGCATCGGATTGTCTTCTCCCATATAGTAGACATCCGTTTCTCCCTTGGTTGCAGACTCTTCGCGAAGGTCATGCAGCACGACCTGGGCGTGGCCCGTCGGAAAAAACCATAGGTCATCCTGTTTCTCATGATAGTGAAACGCTTTAATGACGCCGGGATAGCTTTTGGACCAGGAAGCCTGCCCGAAACGCTCTAAGAGATGTTCATCGTCACGGACGAGTTCTGAGAAAAAACCCCGGTCATCGCTGTGTTTGATCAGCTTTTTAATTTTTACGCCTTCGATCACTTGCACTGTCCCTCCCTTTGTAAATAATCATGCAGCGCTTCCCGCCAATGCCTCATGCCGAGCCCCTGCCGTTCAATCGACTCAAGACTCAACACCGAGTAAGCGGGGCGCGGCGTCTCATTTCCGTATTCCTCCGTCGTGACGGGCAGCACGGAGGCGGTTCTGCCGCTTTCTTCAAAAATAGCCTTGGCAAATTCATACCAGCTGCACACTCCGCTGTTTGCGGCGTGGTATAAGCCCGGCGGCCTGTCAAACAGACCGATCACCGTTTCGGCTAAATCCTTTGTGTACGTCGGCGCCCCGACTTGATCGTTAACGACACGCACCTGATCATGTGTATCCGCAAGTTTCAGCATCGTATTGACAAAGTTGTGCCCGCCGCTGCCGTACACCCACGATGTTCTGATAATGGTGTGGTTTTTCCCCGTTAACCGGATCAGTTCTTCGCCGAGTTTTTTGCTTTTTCCATAAATCGTGCCCGGATCTGCGGGATCATCGGTCTGGTATGGCCGTGTTCCTTTGCCGCTGAAGACGTAATCGGTGCTGATGTGAATGAATTTCGCGCCGGTGTTTTCAGCCTCAAGCGCGGCATAATAAGCGCCGATTCCGTTTATTAAATACGCTTTGTCGAGCTCCGTTTCACATTTGTCAACGGAGGTGTATGCCGCCGTATTGACGACGATATCCGGCTTGTAATGGCTGAACGAGTGCCGCACCGAACGCTGGTCGGATATGTTCATCATCGCTTTTGTCAAGGCGATCACTTCATACCCTTCCCGCTTCAGCTGGCGGCATAACTCCCGCCCCAGCTGGCCGGCCGCTCCGGTTACTAATACCTTCGTCAATCGGATCCCCTTCTTTCCGATTAGTCTTGGCTGTCTGTATACCAGCGAATGGTTCTTCTCATTCCTTCTTCAAATGTGACGTCCTGCCGCCATCCCAGCTCATTTTTCAGCTTTGAAGCATTGATGGCGTAACGGCGGTCATGCCCTTTTCTGTCTTCGACATGAGCAAACCGTTCCTCGACACCGAGCTCCTTCATGATAAATGACGCAAGCTCTTTATTCGTCCGTTCATTTCCTCCGCCGATATTGTAAATGTCACCGAGTGTTCCTTTTTCCAGCACGAGCTTAATGGCGCGGCAATGATCTTCGGCGAACAGCCAGTCTCTGATCTGCATCCCGTCGCCGTACAGCGGAACCGGCGTGCCGTTTACGGCATGCCTGATAATGGTCGGAATCATTTTCTCGTGATGCTGGTACGGCCCGTAATTGTTGCTGCATCTTGTAATGATGGCAGGAAGCTTATGGGTTCTCACGTAAGACATGACGAGCAGGTCTGAGCTTGCCTTGCTGGCGGAATACGGATTGTTCGGAGAAAGCGGCGTCGTCTCCGTAAAAGCGGGATCATCCGGCGCCAAATCTCCGTACACCTCATCTGTGGAAATGTGAATCAGCCTGCCGGCTTTTCCCTGTAACACCGCGTCCGCCAGTCGGTATGTGCCCATCACATTTGTTGTGATAAACGGCTCTGCCTGATTTATGCTTCTGTCCACATGGGATTCAGCCGCAAAATGAATGACAGCGTCATACATTTGGGAAAAGACTTTGTCAATGTCCTCTTTTTCAGAAATGTCACCTTTGATAAAACGGAAACGGCCGTTCTTTTTTAAGGCTTCTATTTCAAGCGGCCTGCTTGCATACGTGAGATTATCCAGGACGGTAATCTGCGCGTCCGTTTCTTTCAGCATCATCTTTGTAAAGGTAAGGCCGATAAATCCGGCGCCCCCTGTAATTAAATATGATTTTGGCATGATTAATGCTCCTGTCCTTTCTGTAATGCCTGATGCGCCAGGCTTCCGGCGAGGTAGAGCGATTCATGCGTGCCCGCATCCACCCACCAGCCCGTTAACACATCATACGTCAGCTCACTGTGTTCAATGTATAAATTATTGACATCCGTAATTTCCAGTTCGCCGCGTTTTGAAGGGGAAATTTGTTCAATATAGGAAAACACTTCTGCGTCGTACATGTAGATCCCTGTGACGCATAGTCTGGTCGGCGGCTGCTCCGGCTTTTCAATGATCGACTTGATCCGTTTGTTTTTCTCATCAATCTCGGCGATGCCGAAGCGCTCCGGATCGTCCACTTCTTTCAGCAGCACTTTCGCTCCTTTTCCCTGCTTTGCGAAACGCTCCGTATAAGGTTTTAATGAATCTTCAAAAATATTATCTCCCAAAAGCAGAACGAACGGATCGCGACCTGTAAATCGCTTTGCGTATGATAAACCGTCGGAAATGCCGGATGCGGCTGGCTGAACCTGATATGTGATTGAGACGCCGAGCTCTTCTCCGGTTTCGAGAAGTTTATGAAATTGCGGAATATATTCTTTTTGCGTAATCAGCAAAATATCTGTAATCCCCGCTTCTTCCAGCTTCATGATCGACCAGTAAATCATCGGATATGGACCGACAGGGAGTAAATGCTTATTGACCGCTTTTGTCAGCGGCATAAGGCGTGAGCCGGTGCCTCCGGCTAAGATAACACCTTTCACATGAACACTTCCTTACGTGTGGTTTTATCACAAATCATAAAGAATCGCCGCCGCCCGTTTGATGCCCCTGCCGTCAACCAGCGGCTTTCCGTTTTGATGAAGTCCGGTCCGCATCGGATAATCAGCGGCCATGTCAGACATATGCCGCGCGAGAACGTCCGCTGATATGCATTCACCAAGGCCGAGATGAACGGCGGCCCCCCGTGCGGCGAATTTTTCCGCCGTCTCAGTTTGATGCTCCACTTGAGAAAGTACGATGCAGGGCACACCTGTACAAATGGTTTCATATAAAGTGATCCCGCCGGACACGACGGCCATATCAGCCCTCGAAAGAAGCGCGGCCATGTCATTTGTCTGCCTTACCATCTCGGCATAAGGCATTTGTGTAAGATGCGCGCGCACGTCGTCAGCATGAGGCGCGGCGCCGCCCATGACGATGATCACTCGTTTTCGATGAATGTCGGGGATGCGGCGGCATGCTTCCATCACTTTAAAGACAAGCTTCTTCGGGTCGCTTCCTCCTAATGAGACCAATATGGTCCGGCATTCTTTTCTCAGCTGATAAAGCTGCTTTGCTTTTTCAAAACCCGGATGAAGAATCAAATAATCCGGGCCTTCATATACCGCGGCGCTGCCCATTTGAACCGTCCGGCTTTTCAGCCCTCCGTAAATGCCGTTTATAACGGCATCGCATAAATGAATGACATGTTCCCGTTTTTCTTCAAATAAGACGATGCGTGCCGCTGAATGCTTTTTGACTTCCTCTAACCAGTCACACGGCATATCGAGCAGATCGAATATGAGAAGGTCAGGAGCCTGCCTGTTTATTTCCCGGACAATAAATTCCTTCTGTTCCTTGTCAGGCTTGATGATCACTTCCCATTGATCAGAAGACAGATAAGAAGAAGCCTCTTTATTTGCGTAAAACGTTATTGAGCAATTGTTCTTAATGGCACCGGCAAGCAGCTTCATCCGGACCGCGTGCCCCATGCCGATGTCACGGCCCCCGTCCGCGAAAATCAAAACCCGCATGCTAATCAGCCTCTTTTTGCCGGATCATTTGATTAATGGCCCTGAGCTCCGGATCACTATTCAGCAGATGGATCAATTCTCTTGCCGGAATATCAGGACGCGAGCCCGCTTTTACGTACAGCTCGCGGGCCAGCCTGTAGTCCTCTTCTGTATCGACGGTCATCCGCAAGTGAGGAGCCCGGAGTTCCTGCGGAGGCTCAGGAAAGAGAAGCCGGTACTTCTCAGGAGATTCTCTTATTAAAAGCGTGACATGCTCCTGGTATTTGTCCGCCAGCGTTTTGTCGGCATTGATCTCCGTTAAAAGTCGCGCGTTTACCGCCTCGCCGCCGATGCCGAGCGGTGTACCGCAGATATACGTGTAGTCTGCGTGCTGATCTAAATGCGATTGAATCAGAAAATCAAGCAGCGAAGGGTCGACAAACGGGTTATCCCCCGTCAGTCTGACTGCGATGTCCGGTTTTACTTGTTCGATGACTTGTGCAAACCGGTCAAGCACGCGCTGCTCGCTGCCGCGGTGCACACGGTAGTGCTTGCTGATGCAGTGCGCAGACAGAATGTCGTCGGTCTTGCTGTCAGACGAGGCGACGATCAGATTATCCCGCGATTGATCATAATACGCGCTTTGCCGCACCCTTTTGACAATCATATCGAGGATCGTATACCCGCCGATCGGTTTCAGCACTTTACCGGGAAGACGCCCGCTTCCCATCCGCGCCTGAATGATAAACAAAATGTCAGTCATCATATGGGCTGCCTTTCGTCAAAAGGTCATCCCAAGTGATGCCCGTGTCGGCGGGGATATCCCTGACCGCACGCGCCCCGTCAGTTAAAAGTTCAAAATATCTCGGGTGGAGCCCCTGCGGTTTTTGGCCGGGACGAAGGACAGCAAGGTTTTCCGCCGTAAAACATTCGCCTTTTTGAATCGGCGCTGTTGAAAAAATGCCTCTGTAAGCGAACCTTCTGATATCCCCTTCAATCGGTGTCGTGGTTTTATGGGAGCTTCCCGACAGCACTTCCGGCACCGGAGCGTGATGCCCCTGCCGCAGCTCCGCTTCAACTGAGCGGATTGCCGCAACCATTTCTTTTAATTCATCCGGATTGAGGGCGAAGGAGTGATCAGCACCGGGCAGGTTTTTATCGATCGTAAAATGCTTTTCAATCAGTTTCGCTCCGAGCCTGACAGCCGCGCACGGCACATCATACGGATGGGCGCTGTGATCGGAGAAACCGATCACAGCATCCGGGAATGCAGCGGCAAGCATGGGAATGACGCTCAGATTGCTGTATTCAGGCGGCGCGGGATATTTCGCCACACAATGCATGATCGCAATTTCTGTGTTCCCCTCGCCGGTAATGGTTTGATAAGCCTCCTGAATATCTGAAATATCAGCGCCCGCGGTGGAAAAAATAATCGGGGTCTTCAGCCCCGCAACATATTTCAATAACGGCAGATGGTTCAGCTCGTAGGAGGCGATTTTAAAGGCTGAAGGCGAAGTCGCATACAGTAAGTCGGCAGAGCCTTCGTCACAGACCGTGCTTAAAAACAGCACGCCTTTTTTCTTACAATATTCAAGCAGCGGTTCGATCCACTCGGCGGGCATTTCCATTGATTGCACCAAAGAAAAAATAGAGACGTTTTTTCCCGCAGCGGTTTTGTACAAGCCGGGGTCTTTCTGATACATTTTGTCAGCCTGAAACATTTGGAACTTGACCGCGTCCGCGCCGGCCTCACTGGCCGCATCTATCAATTCAAACGCCTGGCTCAGTTTTCCGTCATGATTAATTCCGGCTTCGGCGATGATGAATACGGGTGAACCTTCGCCGATTGACTTCGTTCCGATTTGGCATGATGCCATCAGTCCGCCTCCTTCCCGGGCCACACATGATAGTAGTAATAGGACGCATCCGCTTTAAATCCCATTCTTTCATACAGGCGGATGGCTCTTACATTGTGGAGCTGCGTTCCCGCTGATACAGTCTTATGCTGAAAGCGCAATGATTGTTCAATCACATGCGCCGCTAAATGGAATCCCGCTCCTTTTCCTTCAAATCCCGGCTTTACCGCCATCAGATCAAGGACGAATTCATCGCCTTTAGACAGCCCCTGAACAAAGCCCACGGTCTCTCCCTTATATGTGGCGGCGAATTGTAACGAAGCTCTGCCTTCCGCATTATTCCGCGCCCACTCTTCAAACAGGCGGTTTGCACTTTCATAGCTGAGATGGGGGTCTTGATAATACCTGCTTTTTGTAAAGGCGTCGCGGGCCAGCCGGCTGATCGCTTCCGTGTCGCCGGGTCCGGCTTCTGTAATCTCAAATGGCGGCGTGCTGTTATAAACACGCACCGGACTGACGAGCTTGAGAAGACTCCCTACAAAATAAGCGTTCGGAAGCTGCTGAACGACCTGCATCGCGCCGATATCTTCAGCCGGTATTTTAATAAATATAAAATCAGTGCCTGCCGCCCGCCTTGCCGCGTAAAATTCCTGAAACAGCCTTTTAAGCTGACCGGCGCTGTTTGCGGCTGCAAGCTTCACATTGATGATATTTTTTCGGAACAATTGACTTTCCCACGAAGAGTTTTCATATAAAATCACGCCTTGAAGGCTGTTTTCTTCCAATAAACAGAGCGACGATTCATAGGCTTCCGGCTGAATGCCCTTCTGATGCAGGAAGGTATGAATCATGTCCTGCGCAAGATTTCCCCTCAGTCTGTACACCTAATCAGCCCCTTTGACGATATCCGTAACGGCTGCAATGACGTATTCAACGTCGTCATCTGTCATTGACGGATAAAGAGGGAGTGACACGGTGCGGTGATAATACGCTGCAGCGGCCGGAAAGTCAGTTTCCTTATACCCGTACGTTTTTTGATAATACGGATGGAACGGAACCGGAATAAAATGAACACTTGTGCCGATATTATATTGGTCTTTTAAAGCGGAAATCAGATCGTTCCGGCTGACCCCGGCCTCCTGCTCCTCTATTTGAAGAACATACAGATGCCATGCATGCCGTCCGTCATCACTGACATGCGGGATGGTCAGCCCTTTCATGTGTCTGAAGGCGTCCTGGTAGCGGCTCGCAATGTCGGCTCTTCTTTGCTGCATGCTGTCAATCCGTTTCAGCTGATGAAGCCCAAGCGCTGCCTGAAGATCAAACATATTCATTTTATAGCCGGGCGTTTCGACCTCGTAGTACCAGCTTCCGTTTGAAGAATAGCGGTTCCACGCGCCTTTGCTCATGCCGTGAAGGCTGAGCACCCTGATCTGATCGGCGAGCCCGTCATCGTCCGTCGTCAGCATGCCGCCTTCACCGGTTGCCAGGTTTTTTGTCGCGTAGAAGCTGAATGCCGTCGCATCACCGATTGATCCGATCATTTTCTGTTTATACGTGGTATACACGGCATGTGCGGCATCCTCTAAGACAAATAACTGATGCTTTTCGGCAATAGCCAGAATCTGATCCATATCACACGACTGGCCGGCGAAATGAACGGGTACAATCGCCTTTGTCCGCGGGGTGACGGCCGCCTCAATTTTTTCAGGGGCCGCATTCAGCGTAAGCGGATCGATGTCAACAAACACCGGAACGGCGCCTGTGTGCACGATTGTATTGGCTGTTGAACTGAACGTCACGGCAGACGTGATGACCTCGTCACCGGGACCGATCCCTTTCGCTTTCAGGGCCAAAAACAAAGCGGCGGTACATGAGTTCAGCGCGATCGCGTGCTTTGCCCCCGTCCAGGCGGCAAAGGCTTTTTCAAACGCCTCTACTTTCGGTCCCTTTGAAAGCCAGCCCGATTCAAGCGTATCAATAACCTCCTGAATTTCGTCCTTCCCGATCATGGGCAATGAATAGGGAAGAAAAGCTGATCTTTTTTGCACCATTTTCTTTGCGCTCCTATCTTTTTTATGAAGGGTCAACCCGTCTGAAGCTGACTCCGGTTTTTTCCTGAAGTACTTGGCATAAAGCGGCAAGCGAATCCTGAACCGGGTAGTTCGCGGCGACAAAAGCACGGCGCGCCTGTTCCGCTTTTTGATATTCTGCGGGGCTTTCGCATATCCGGATTAATTCCTGAGCGAGTGCCTGCGGGTCCTCAAAGACAAATTCTCCAAGTGAGTGATAATAAGGGTATCTGCGGGTTCCCGCTGATTTTCCGATCAGCACGGGCTTTTGAAACAGCATCGCTTCAAGACCGACCGTTGATGTCTGTGTCACCGCAGCGTCAACATACGGGAGAATGTCATACAGCTCCATCTCTTTTTTGATGATTTTTCCTGCTTTATATTTCCGCAGCACCTGATTGTAAGCATCCAGCTTGTTTTTGCCGATTTCCCACGGATGCGGTTTAATAATGAGCTGCATGTTCTTTTGGCCGGCAAGCTCTTCAAGCACTCCCGTATAAAATTCATCAGAAAACGGCTGCGTGGCGATCAGCACCGTCCGCTGTGACGGGAGAAAAGAAAGTTTGCGGTAAAACGTATCCTGATCTATCGGTTCTCTTGAGAAAATCTCGTCGAAACGGGGATGGCCCGTGATGATGATTTGTTCATCCCTGCAGCCTTTTGCTTTATACCACTCCGCTTCATAAGCCCCGAATACAGCCTGATAGTCCGTAAATACGGGCAGAAACGCTTCATCTCCCATGAGCGCTCCGTGCTGGAGACAGATGCTGACGGCGTTTTTTTTCGCGGACATCAGCGCCAGTACACGGCTGTAAATATCCTCTGTCGTGCCGACTACAACGGCGGAAATCTTCTCGGCCGTAAACAAAATATCAACGGCATCAATCGCTTCAATAAATAATGGAATGTCTTTATACAAACGTTCCTGAAATTCTCTGTTTCCGAAAGCGGGATGGCTGTGAAGCTCTTTCAAAATGGAATGGGCTTTTTCAATATAAGGGACGGGGTTCCCTTTTTGCCCCATTTCCGTCAGCTCCAATTTGCAGATAACGGGCAGCCCGTAATGGTCAGGCAGACTCCATCTGGCCAGTACCGCTGTTTTTGCCGGATCAAACTGCCGGTAGTTTCCCTCGGTGAACCGAAGATGATCGAAATGCAGAATGACTTTTCCGTTTACCGGTTTCTCATCTGTTTTCTTAATGTTTTGCCTTTTTTGATCATAATATGGCTGTATACCGGCTTCAGGAATATGCTGATCCGCAGGACCGAAAAGCTCTGGGTTCTGCTCCATGCTCTCCCGAAGCGCCGGACTGATATATTGATAAAAATTACTGATCAATGCGAGCGGGATGTCTTTGTAGCGAAGTGACTGAAACAGGTCAATATACTGCCGGTACAGCACCCAATAATTCGCTAAGTATGCCGACAAGCCCTCACCCCTTTCCAAGCTTTTTTAATGATTCCCTCAGCTCCCGGCACGTGGTCTGCTGCGGAAGGCTGTTCACAAACTCGTTTTTCTCCGCCGCGAAAAGCTGATAATGGATGGATTGATCGGTAATATAATTGATATCAAGCTCCTCAGAAATCGGGTAAAACGGATAAAAATGATTCACTCTCCAGAAGAAACGGGCGTCACCGATCCGGTAAAACGCGGGGCTTTCATCCCAATAGGAACCGAATGCTGATTTAACCTGTTCCAGCACGGAAAACCGGTGCATGACCGAACAATGGTCAATGGCGCACGGGGCGTTCCACACGATCCGTTCGGCGGGCCTGGCCGTCTCCTTCACCGTCTCTTTCCGCTGATTCAGATGATAGGTTTTGGAACTTGAATACACGACGGCTTTTTCCGGGTCTTCATCAAGCTCTTTCACCATTTTCTCAAGCCGTTCCGGCACATACGTGTTGTCGTCGGTCGCATACGTCACATACTCGCCCTCCGCCATTTCTATTGCCTGATTAATCAAGGCGGCGTAGCGTGTTTTTTCCGTTCTTTCTTTGACGCCCGATACATCGCTTTGATAAAACCGGACGCGGTCATCCGTGAGAAAAGGACGTATTTCCGCCAATGTCGCTTCATTTGAGTTGTCATCCATAATGAACAGCTCAAAGTCCGTAAACGTCTGAGACAGAATACTTTTAATAGAGCGGGCCACATAGTCACTTTTGTTATAGCTCGTCATGATCACTGACACTTTAGGCAACTCGTCACCCCCTTTTCGCACCTGAAACTACCGCTATCATATGTTCCTTATGCGGAAGATGCGCTAGGAATACAGACTATTATGTGAAAAGTCAGCATTGCGCGCACAAAAAAAGCCGGCGCTGATGTCCGGACTCATTCAGCGTATTTTCTTTTTTCGCATAAATCTTTCTTTGGGCTCATATGGTGGAATAGATAAAAACAGCAGCCGCTCTGTCGGCTGTCTGATACTTGTCAGGAGGTTTCAGCATCAAGAGGTTTTCATCAAAGGAGGAACAATATGAAACCGAAAAAGAATCAATATCAGCAAATGCAGGGGATGGGGATGGGAATGGGAATGGATATGCAAGGATACCAGCCGCAGCTCGGGCCTAATCCTTATCCGCAGCCTCAGGGCCAAGGATCACAAATGATGCCGATGCAGCAGCAAATGACAATGCCGATGCAGCAAGGCCAGCAGAGCTTCGGCGGGGGGTTCCCCGGCCAGCCGCAGCAGCAGGGCGGCGGCAGCTTTCAGATTCCGTCAGGTCCATCATCGTCACAAAACGTTCCCGGCATGCTGCCGATTGAAGAGTCATACATTGAAAATATTCTGCGGTTGAACCGGGGCAAAACGGCGACGATTTATATGACATTTGAAAACAGCAAAGAATGGAATTCAAAGATTTTCCGCGGTGTGATTCAGGCAGCGGGACGTGACCATATCATCATCAGCGATCCGAAAACGGGCACCCGCTATCTGCTTCTGACCATTTACCTTGATTACATCACGTTTGATGAGGAAATCGCTTATACTTATCCGTACTCCATGTCTTCTTATTCTCCGAGATAAATCAAAAAGCCAATCGCTCATTTGACAGAGGATTGGCTTTTTTTCTTTATAAATATTTGACGGCCGCGACGATAATCATAATCCAAGAGATGATAAACGCCACGCCGCCGAGCGGTGTAATCGCGCCGAGAATGGAAATCTGCGTCACGCTCAATACGTACAGGCTTCCTGAAAACAGAACGATGCCCGCAAACATCAGCCAGCCCGCAACAGAAACACTGCCTGCGCCAGAAAGCTTTTCGGCCAAAAACGCGACAGCCAGAAGACCGAGCGCGTGATACATATGATATTGCACGCCTGTGTGCCACACCTGCAAATATTTATCGGGGATTTTCCCTTCAAGCCCATGCGCGCCGAAAGCGCCCAGCGCCACGGCCAATAAAGCGTTAATCGCACCAAGAATAATAAACACTTTCATCTATTTTTCTCCCGCCTTTTCGTTAAAGTTTCCAATTCAATCATAACCCAACATCGGCAAAATTCAACGTCCGCCGTCCGATGACACGAGATTGTCGGATTTTTTCTTTTTGATAAGCTGGATTCGGTCAATCGCTATCGCCAGCAGCGTTCCGAGCACAAGACCGTTGCTTAAGAGCGAAATCAGGATCGGATGCATTCCCGATAACGCGCTCTCTGGCACAAACATCACACCGACCCCCGTCAGGAGCGCCAGACCGATAATGGAACGGATTCGTTTTTGCTCCTCTCTCTCATAAGAGTCAAACTCCGTAAAGGCGAGACCGGCCATCGTGGAGAAAACGACGAAGTTTACCGCAAAGCCGACCGGTGAGGGCAGACTCGCAAACGCATTCATAAATAGCGGGATCATACTGATGATCACGACAAATACACTTCCCAAAAGAAACGGCTTTTTCGAAGGAAGCTTCGTCGTCTCAATAAAACCGGCCGCCCCTGAAATCGGCACAGGCGCAATGCCCCCTGACAGTCCGCTCAAAAGGTGGCTGATCGAAGCCGCAAACCCAGCCGGACGCTCACGCCGCTTCCCGACGGTGCCGCCGAATTTTTTCACCGCCGCTTCTACAACCCGGATGCTCGCGAGCATGTTGACAATCAAAAGCACGGTAATGAAGAGTGACGTAATGATCAGGCCGCTGTCAAACACGGGTTTTCCAAACGGAAAAAGAGCCGGCAGCTGAATCACGCGGTCCGGTATTTGAATCGGTTTGGCAGCGCCGAAGACGGCGAATAAGATCCATCCGCCGGCAAGCGAAAGGAGAATCGCATACTGTCTTAAGAACGTAACATTCGATCGGGACATGATGAACATCGCCGCCGTCACAACCATGGCGAGCCCGAATACAAGGCCGTCGACGCTGTTTTTTAAATAGCCGATGCCCAAAAGGCCTTTCACAATCGGCTGACTCAGCTGCATGACCAACAGCAGCAGATACACACCGGTCACAACCGGCGTAAACAGCACGGCCAGCCGTTCAATCACTTTAAAAAGGCTGAACAAAAAGAAAAAGACAGCGCTTAATAACAGCGCCCCCTGCAGCGCCCGCAGCGTCTCGCCGAATGTCGCGAACACCGTGCCAGTCAGTCCGCCGTAAATCGTGTATACGCCCCACCATAAGCCTGCCGGGCTTTCATTAATCGGCAGACGATGTCCCTGGAGACATTGGATGACCGCGGCGACGCCAAGCACAAAAAATGTGCTCTGAATCAATGCGGCAGAATCGGCATGGTTCAAGTGAAATGATTGTGCGATGGCGACAGGAACTACAATCGCAGCCGCAATCATAAATGCCGTCCATTGCAAACCCCCGAGTATCAGTTTCAAGTCAATCAACCTCTCCTGTTAAAAATCGAAAATGGAATCCCCGTTTCCGTCTTCCTCACGTTCGTCTTTCGCTTTTTTCTGATATTGGTTCAGCCCGGCGCTGCCCATCATTTTTTCAAGCAGCAGCGGGTCTGTCGAAGGAGACGCGGAAGGTTTCGGCGCCGCTTTCGGAATCGGATTCTGCACTGGCGCCGGAGCGGTGTGCGTCTGAGTGCCGAGCACGACATCACACAGAGAGCGGATGGCGGCCGCGTGCATTTTGACCTCCTCGGTGCGGGTCGCCGTTTTCGCCTGCCTCAGTTCTTCTTCCATCTTCTGAATCAAAGCAGAGATATGTATGTTCATGAGTAAATCCTCCAGCAGTAATTTGTCTTCTTCCTGCATTTTATCAAATTTCTGAGCGAATCGCAGAATTGAGTTTGTTATTTTTTCTGACGGCATACCGCCCGGAACGCCAAAAAAGGCGCTTACCGCCGGGCGGAAGCGCCTCAAAAAAACCGTTTATTGCGGCAGGTCGGGGATGCACCAATCGATCGGCTGCTCCCCCATTTTTTCAAGGGCGGCGTTTGTACGGGAAAACGGTCTGCTCCCGAAAAAACCGTTCCTTGCCGAAAAGGGGCTCGGATGAGTCGATTCAATAATAATGTGTTTCGATGTGTCAATCCGCTCTTTTTTCATCTGCGCGTGACGCCCCCATAGGATAAAGACAATCGGCTTCTCTCTTTCATTCACCACATCAATGATGCGGTCAGTGAGCCGCTCCCATCCCTTGCCTTTGTGGGAATTGGCCTGACCGCGGCGAACCGTAAGCACTGTGTTTAACAAAAGCACTCCCTGCTTCGCCCAGCTGACGAGCGATCCGTGGTTCGGTACGGAGCAGCCGATATCGTCCTGAAGCTCTATGAAAATATTTTTCAAAGACGGCGGCTGTCTGACCCCGGGCTGAACGGAAAAACTAAGCCCGTGCGCCTGTCCTGGCCCGTGATACGGGTCCTGTCCGAGAATGACCGCTTTTACATCCTCATAGGGCGTATAATGCAAGGCGTTAAAAATATCATGGCTGTCAGGATAAATCGTTTGGCTGCTGTATTCTTGTTTCAGCATCTCTCTCAGCTCTTGATAATACGGTTTGTCAAATTCATCTTTCAGCTGATTCCACCAGCTGTCTTTTAAAAGCTGTTTCAAACTGTCCGTCCCCCTTATGAACTGTGCAGTCTTGAATGGACGGGCTTTCCGTCCCACACAATGTCAGTCGGCGCCTCCCGCCTCTTCATGTCCGGCTCTTCAAGAAGAACCGCGAAGTTTTTCGTCGGGAGCTCCCCAAGCCCGTGCTTTTCGCTTAACCGGTCTAAGTACCTCTTCCGTTTGCCGCCGAGATCCGCGGACTGATTGCCGCCTCCCTCAAAAAACGCATATATGACGCTCGCGCAAGGAACACGCTTCACACGGTGCTGTTTTGCGGCGCGCAAATAAAAGTCCCAGTCCCAATAATTATGGACATCCGGATCAAAATACCCTAACGTGTCATGCAGAGAACGCCTGTACATGCTGCCTGACGGAACGTACGTGGAAAATACCCGCATATCCGCATAATCCGCCGTATAGGCGAACGGCTTTCGTGACACCGGGTATCTCGTGCCGCCCCGTTCTTCAAATGACACAATTTCCGCGTCAGAATGGACAAAATCCGCATCAGCAAGTGCAGCCGCCATTCTTTCCAAATGGCCCGGCGTAATGAAATCATCATCATCGCACAGCATGATACAATCACCCGACGCTTTTTTCACACCTGCGTTCCGAGCTTCCACATGTCCGGCATTCTGTTCTAAATCAATAATCTGAATCGGCAGATCGCTGTACAGCTGCTTCGCTTGTTCGACCGATTCTCCGGCATCATTTACAATGATCACTTCATAAGGCTTTATGGTCTGCATGGAAATCGACTCCAGCAGCTCACACAAAGCCGGAATCCGATTATACGTGACTATGACAATTGATATATTCATGATCCGCTCCTTCTGCTTTTTCTCATGTTCTATTAAAACATAAAGCGGCGGAGAGATCAGGGGGGATTTTTGATTTCGGCCCATTCAGAAACAAATCCAGGTCATGCCCGCCAGCAAAACGAGAATGATCAGAAGGTCTCCCCAAACAGTGCATACCGCCTTGGCATTAAGTCTGCCCGCCTCCATGGCGTTCCAAAGTTTTGATTGATAAACAGGCACCAACACCATCGCATAGCATGTGCACAAACAGACAAAAGCCGGCGGGACAAGCGCACATCCATCCTCATTCCAATCATGAATCAGTTCCGGTATACTCACCCCGCTGTCAATGTACAAGTATAATATACCCGCCAGCGGAATGAGCGAACTGATCTGCAGCTCGAAAAGTTTCACCTTCCACTCACGCGCAAACGAAACGGCCCAAATCCATCCCAGCGCATAAAACAATAGAAGAAGCAAAATACTGAAAACAACAAAAATAGCGTCTTGCATCCCATTCAGAACCATAATAAAAAGACTTACAACGGGCAATGCAAGAACCAAGCCGCAGACGGTAAATACGGTAACGGCTATTTGGGCGCACGCGCCGTACATCCACGAACCTAATCTCATTTTAACACCCCTATATAGATTCCCTATGTATATAGTGAAAAAGATCAGGCAAGCCTCTGCCTGCCTGCGTAAAAACCTATTTTGCCGCAAAACGGAAAACATACCGTCACAACGGCGCATACTGCCGCAAAACTCGGTGTGACCGCCGAAGGAAACAGCCCAGCCGGAACCAGATTGAACAAAAAGACAAACATAAAACATAGATTCGGCACCATTGAAGCCCATACCGTCCGCTCAGCAAGCTTTTTGCCGCCAGCCCCGAACTCTTTGCCAGCTTGATAGCCGATTTGGAACCAATACAGCACATAACCGATCATAATCAGCCATACTGACACGGAAATCCCTTTCCACAGCGCGTCAACAGCGGGATGAATCCTCCACGCGTGCATCATCGTAATCATCGCCCCCATCACAAAAAGACCGCAGTTGCAGAACAGATAAAAGAGCATAAAAGTCCGCGCGGGCACCGCCGAAGCTTTTTGAAAAGCAGAGATAATCTCAGACGGAGTCCCTACTTCCCGCAGAATAAGCGCCATCGCTTCGCTTTCGGTTTTGCCTTTTTCCAGATGATCACAAATGGCATGATGAATATGGCTTTCGATTTCTTTTAATAATTCACGGCTTCCGGCCTTGCCTTCCAGCCCTTTTCTGATTTCCTGCACATAAAGGTCTTTATCCATTCTGCCCGCCCCGCTTCAGCATCCGGTCCATCAGAGCAGAGAACAGATTCCATTCCTTCGTCCGTTCGGCTAGAATGTTTTTTCCTTCATCGGTGATCCGGTAATATTTTCGGTCCGGCCCTTTGGTCTGCTTTTCCCAGTAAGAAGAAATATAGCTTTGGCGTTCAAGCTTATGAAGCGATGGGTACAGCGTGCCTTCCTTCATTTGCAGTTCATTCCCGCTTCTTTTCTCCATTTCTTTCACAAGTTCATACCCGTACATGGGCCGTTCATTCAGCAGCGTCAGCACCAGAATGACCGTGCTTCCCTTTACAAGCTCCCTGTTGAGCACTTATTTTCTCACCCTTACCTAGTAATCTTATGTAGGTATTGTACGCACATCCCCCGCGGCTGTCAAATCATTCCTCCAAGCCTTCCGTATTGTGATCGCAAGAAAATCTAACTATAATGAGATATAAAACACTGATGGAGGCCATTGATATGTCAATGCACAAAGCACTTACTATTGCCGGTTCTGATTCCAGCGGCGGCGCGGGAATTCAGGCCGATTTAAAAACATTTCAAGAAAAAAACGTATACGGAATGACGGCTTTGACCGTGATCGTAGCGATGGACCCGGAGAACAGCTGGGATCATCAAGTATTTCCGATCGATGCCGATACGATTCGCGCACAGCTGGCGACGATTGTTGACGGAATCGGCGTAGACGCCATGAAAACGGGAATGCTCCCTACCGTGGAGATCATAGAGCTTGCGGCGAAAACGATTAAAGAAAAACAGCTGAAGAATGTCGTTATCGATCCTGTCATGGTCTGCAAAGGAGCGAACGAAGTGCTGTATCCGGAGCATGCCGAAGCGCTTCGCACCCAATTGGCGCCTCTGGCAACCGTCATCACGCCAAACCTGTTTGAAGCAAGCCAGCTGAGCGGTATGGATGAATTAAAAACGGTGGAAGACATGAAAGAAGCGGCCAAGAAAATTCACGAACTCGGCGCGAAATATGTATTGATTACAGGCGGAGGCAAATTGAAACATGAAAAAGCGATCGACGTGCTGTATGACGGAGAAACCGCGGAAGTATTAGAAAGCGAAATGATTGATACACCTTACACGCACGGAGCCGGATGCACATTCTCCGCCGCCGTGACGGCAGAACTGGCCAAAGGCGCTGAAGTGAAGGAAGCCATCTATGCGGCAAAAGAATTTATCACCGCGGCAATCAAAGAATCCTTCCCGCTGAACCAATACATCGGACCGACTAAACATTCGGCGATGCGTCTTAGCGGAAAATAAAATAAATATCCCCCTCATTACCCGAGGGGGATTATTTCATTTTTTTCGCGGATGACCGCAAAAACATCTCAATAGACTGCACAAACAGCGCATATTCCTTCATCTGTTCATATGTATGCATCAGCCGATCACTCCATTCATTGTGCGGCTCAGCTCTCTTGAGCATGCGATTCAGCTGAAGCAATACTTCTTTATATTCTTCCCGCTTATCTTCCACTTGCTCTGCGGCTTTGACAAGTAAACATTTCGGCGTCATCTTCTGATTTTTCAAAACTGAGAAAACAACTCCTTTTATTCCTGGAATCATTGGCTTTCGTTTGAAGAATAGCACAGATGGCATAGGTTTCACATAAGAAAAAAGAACGATTTTCTACAAAAGTGTCCAAATTGAGCCATTTATTTCCGTTTTTCCTGCCGAAGTGACGGTTACGTCATCATTTCCCGGGAAAGGAAAATATCTGGCGCTGAATACCTCTTCTCCATCATTCAAAAACAATTCAATCGAGGATGCATCCAGAAAGAGCTGCACGGAATGCACCTCGCTGATGGCGCAGCTTCTCTTTTCTTTTTCTTCTCCGCTGAAAGCGGTGCGCTCCAGCACAGCCAGCCCCTCTTCCTGATGAAATATAAACCGGGCCGCCCCCCGAATTGAGATTTCAAAACCGGATTCGCAAGTGATGTCCTCCAGCAGCACTTCAGCCCGGGACGCATCTTTCACCGGGAGGCTTACAGACGAGCAATTCAATTGAAGACGGTGCTTTTGTTCATCCGTGCGGCGTGATTTCATTTCCGAAAGCGGGCGCTGTATGATTCTGCCGTTGGACAGTGACAGCTGTCTCGGCATCGTTAAGCAGTGAATCCAGTGATACGCATGGGTCGGGTGTTTGTCCTCATGCTGATCCGGAACGCCCATCCACGCGAACAGAATCCTCCGTCCCTTATCATCTTCCAGCGTCTGCGCCGCGTAAAAGTCAAATCCTCTGTCAAGCTCCGTAAATTCACCGTGCTTAAATTCTGGCGGCTCTGTATGCAGCCTGCCGAGGAAATAGCCCGCCTGGTGGCTGTTATGATATTCTATCCCTTCGGCTTCAAGCCCCTGCGGACATACGAGCAGCACGTCGGTTCCGTCAAGGGAAAACAAGTCGGGACATTCCCACATATAACCGAATGACCCGAGACCGCCGGAGTCCGCCCCCGCAATCGCACCGAGAAACGTCCAATCCGTCAAGTTCTCTGATGTGAACAACACAGCGCTTCCGGTGAGCTTTTCTGTCTGCGCGCCGAGCACCATGTAATACGCTCCGTCTTTCTTCCAAACCTTCGGATCACGGAAATGAGCGGTATAGCCTTCCGGGAGACGCGCGACGACTCCTTTTTTTTCAAATACGATCCCGTCTTCAGATTCGGCGAGGCATTGATACGTTTCCCGATTGCCTTCTCCGTCACGGACATTGCCTGTGTACATCAGGCAGAGCCGCCCGTCTTTTTCGATGGCGCTTCCGGAATAACAGCCGTTTTTGTCATACCACTCACCCGGCGCAAGCGCGATTTCTTCCTCTTTCCACTCAACGAAATCCTTCGTCGTCACATGCGCCCAAAATTTCGCGCCGTGCCCCGTATGAAATGGCTGCCATTGAAAAAACAAGTGATATACGCCGTTCCATTGGATCACGCCGTTCGGATCATTTAAAAGCCCGACCGGCGGCATAATATGATAGTTCTGGCGGTATGGATCTGACGCGGCTGTTTCTCCCCGCTTCTTTTTCGCTTCCTCAGCCTGCAGGCGCAGCTCTTGATCCGGTGTCCTCATTTGACGGCCTCCTTTTCTTTAGCTCCCATAATGTAAGCGGCAATAAACGCCGAGACAGAGGCGATGCCCATTCCGATCAGATAGTTTATAAGATTTCCTAAACCGAGCGGAGCCGTGATGGCAATCATCGGAATTCCAGTCAGACCGTAGGCATTGGCGGCGACACCGGTCACCACGACATAGGCTCCGCCCAGCGCTCCGCCGATCATTCCCGCGATAAACGGCTTGCGGTATCTTAGGTTCACACCGAAAATGACTGGTTCGGTTACACCGAGAAAAGCGGAAAATGCGGCCGGCAGAGCGATTTCTTTCATTTTCGCTTTTTTCGTCAGGAAAAATACAGCCAGTCCCGCCGCGCCCTGAGCGACATTCGCCATCGACCAGATAGGAAGGATATAGTTTCTGCCCAAATCAGCGATGAGGCCGGCCTCAATCGCATGAAAGCTGTGATGCACACCGGTAAGCACAATAAGCGGATAAAGACCGCCGAAAAGCAGTCCGGCAACAATGCCCGCATGATCATACACATATGTCAGCGAGACGGTAATGCCTGATCCGATCGCCCTGCCAAGCGGACCGATTGCGATAAAGGTGATAAATCCTGTGACAATCACCGTGACAAAGGGCGTGACCAATAAATCGAATGCGTGAGGCACAATTTTTCTCGTGCCCTTTTCCACTTTGCTCATAATGTAAACGGCTAACAGTACGGGGATGACCGTCCCTTGGTAGCCGAGCAGCGCAATGTCGAAGCCGAAGAGCTGCATAAAATCAGGCGATGCATCCGCAAGCCCCCACGGATTCAAAAGCGCCGGATGGATCATAATTCCCCCGAGCACGGCACCGAGATAGGCATTACCGCCAAATTCCTTCGCCGCGCTGAACCCGATGAATACCGGCAGGAAGATAAACGCCGCGCTTGAAAACATGTCTAAAAGCTTAAACAGCGATGATTGTTCAGACACCCAGTGAAAAGCCTTCATCATGCCAAGCAGCCCCATTAAAAGTCCGCTTGCCACGATAGCCGGAATGATGGGAACGAATATGTTAGACAGTGTCTTCGCAAATCTTGCGGCCGGATTCAGCTTTTTTTTCGCTGCGTCCTGATGTGTCTCACGATCTTCCCGCCCCAAATCGGCTTCTTTTGAAAAAGCGTCATACACTTTATTCACGAGGCCGGTGCCGAATATAATCTGATATTGCCCCGAGCTGCTGAAAGCCCCTTTTACGCCTTCTATTTCTTCAATGCCGGCCTGGCTGATCTTCTGTTCATCTTGAATGACGAGCCTGAGCCGCGTCGCGCAATGTGTCGCGCTGATGACATTTGATTCCCCTCCGATATGTTTGATAAGCTGTTTTGCCGTTTCTTGATAATTCATGATGTATCCCCCTTTCTAAAATCAAAAAAGACCTAAAATTCGCCAACGAAAAAGGTCAGCATGATCCCTTTTTCATGTACGCAAATTTTAGGTCTTGCCTGCATTACCAGTCACAATCCCGCCGGATTCAGTTTTTTTAATGCGCTTTCATTCTATTTCATGATAGCGCTTTCGTCAATATGTTTTCAAAAAAAAAGTCTGTTTCTCGAAACAGACGCGTTATTCCGGGTTTTTTTGCAGACGCTGGACATGCAGCGTGATATAGCCGGCCTCGGATTCCGGCAGCTCCAAATCATATTCAGTTTTTAAAAACGCCGCCAGTTCAAGCGCACACCGATAAGCAAACGGATACTTTTTTTGGATGAAATAAAGCATCTCCTCGTCCATGGAATGGAGTGCTTCATTTGAGTCCAACCGGCTGACCGCATACCGTAAGTGCGTGACGAGGCGCTGATAGGAAATACTGTCTTCATCCACCTTCTGTTCGAAAAAGGATTCGATCTTTTCGATCATTTCTTTGATCATGGTTGTATGCTTCATCGCCGAATACATGCTTTTGGCATCCGCCTTGGCAGTGTGGATATGAAGCGCGATATACCCCGCCTCATCATCAGGCAATGATATACCGAGGGTTTGTTTCACGTGTTCAACCGCCCAGCGGCCGATCTCATATTCTTTTTTATAAAGCGCCTTAATTTCATGAAGCAATCGGTTATGCACCTGAAGGCCGTTTTGAATCCTTTCGATCGCAAAGGATAAATGGTCCGCCAGCGCAATGTGGATGTGATCGCTCAAAGGTGCCGCAAGCTCTCCCTCCGCATGGCTGATGATATCTTCAGCCGCCTCTATATGCTCTTCGGGAAGCGTTTCTAACACTTGTTTGAACTTTTCATTTTCGTCGTGCACGACAAATATTTTTTCAATTTTATGTTTTTGAATCACATCATTTTTTCTCTTTTGAAAAGCGATTCCGGGACCCATTACGATCTTTTCCCGTCCGTCTTCTTTTATTAACGCCGCATTGTTATTTAATACTTTGTCTATTCTCAAGAGGTTCGCTCCCGTTCATATGTTTAGTGGGATTGTACCCTCTTTTTCATATGATGTAAAGGTGCCGGACCCGCGCGCTCCCGTTTCGGCAATTCTTTGCGGACAGGCATCCATCGGTTTTTATCCAGCCTGCCGCGGGCCGATTTCGTTTCATCGGTCAAATCCGCCGATCGGACACGGCTCACAAACGAAAAAGCCCCAGCCGTCCGCTTCGCTTTCTTATGATAAGCCGCTTGGTTTCCGTACACGGCGGCTAATGGATATCTTCCGTTACCCGGCGCCATCCAGTTCATCAGAAAGACCATCCACACCCGTAAAGATACTAGCAAACGTTTCATTGCAAATCATCCCTCCGCTTCTTTTTGACAGACAGCTTGTTCGCAGGCCTGTTTTTCTCTCCGCTTTAACGGAAAAGGCGGCCGATCCTTCTCCGCTAAAAACTAGCGGGTCTAGCAACCCTATGACTCTATGATAGACGCGTCCGGGCGAATTGTTTGTCACAATATGAGTGAAAAAACAAACTAGTTTTCAGAAGTTTTGTTGAAAGCTGATGGAAATGACCTGAAAAATGGAAAAGCCGATAAAAAAAGTTATACACACCTTATCCCTTGGTTAAGCACAGCTTAAACACAGGGTATATCCACATATCCACAAACTCGATCTATATTTTGTATAGGAACACTCGTTCCCAACAATATATATACACAAATTTATTCAGTTATACACAGGATTCTGTGTATAACTCCCTCCTTATTCACAGACCAATTTCCATAAATGAGTCATATGTCACAAGGATTATTTTGAATTTTCAAGAAATATATACTAGATTTCTAATTTAGATAAAGAAAAAGGGGGAAACACGATTGAAAAAAGGAATCATCCGTTATCTGCTTCCGGCTTTTGTCTTATCCTTTACCTTATCCACAAGTTCACAGGCTGCGCCGGCTTCAAAACCGCAAACTCCTGATCTTGAGAAGGCTGAGGTGTTCGGTGACATTGATATGACCACCGGCAAACAAACGACAGTCATCGTGGAGCTGAAGGAAAAGTCACTCGCGGAAGCAAAGGAACTCGGCAAAGCACAGACAAAAAGCAAGCTGAAAAGCGAACGCGCAAAAGTGAAAAAGAAAGCGCTCAAAACCATTAAACACGGAAAAATCAACAGGGAATATGAGCAAGTGTTTTCCGGCTTCTCCATGAAACTCCCGGCAAATGAAATCCCCAAACTGCTGAGTGATCAGGATGTCAAAGCGGTTTATCCGAATGTCACCTATCATACCGATCAGCTCAAAGATAAAGACATCACCCTATCTAAGGATGCCGTGTCTCCGCAGATGGATGACAGCGCGCCTTATATAGGGGCAAATGACGCGTGGAAGCTCGGCTATACGGGGAAAGGCGTCAAGGTTGCCATTATTGACACCGGTGTCGAATATAAACACCCTGACTTAAAGAAAAATTTCGGACAATATAAAGGATACGATTTTGTGGATAACGACTACGATCCTGAAGAAACGCCGTCCGGTGATCCGAGAGGCGCGTCGACTGACCACGGAACCCATGTCGCGGGCACGGTAGCGGCAAACGGGACGATTAAAGGCGTCGCGCCGGATGCTACACTCCTTGCCTACCGTGTGCTCGGTCCGGGCGGAAGCGGAACAACGGAGAACGTCATCGCCGGCATCGAACGCGCCGTACAGGACGGAGCGGATGTCATGAACCTTTCTCTCGGCAATTCTGTGAATAACCCAGACTGGGCGACAAGCACGGCGCTTGACTGGGCGATGTCAGAAGGCGTCACGGCCGTTACATCAAACGGAAACAGCGGGCCGAACAATTGGACCGTCGGCTCTCCGGGAACGTCCAGAGAAGCCATCTCCGTCGGAGCGACACAGCTGCCGCTGAACGAGTACGCCGTCTCCTTCGGTTCCTATTCCTCAGCGAAAGTAATGGGCTACAACAAAGAAGATGACATAAAAGCACTGAATAAAAAAGAAACAGACCTCATAGAGGCGGGTATCGGCGAGCAAAAGGATTTTGAAGGCAAAGATCTGAAAGGAAAAGTCGCGGTCGTCAAACGGGGCAGCATCGCCTTTGTGGATAAAGCAGACAACGCCAAAAAAGCGGGCGCGATCGGTATGGTTGTGTATAACAATGCCCCGGGAGAAATTGAAGCCAACGTACCGGGCATGTCCGTGCCGACGATTAAGCTTTCATCAGAAGACGGCGAAAAACTCGTCAGCCAATTAAAAGCGGGCGGCACAAAAGCGACATTCAATTTATCCGTGGCTAAATCGCTCACTGAACAAATGGCAGACTTTTCGTCACGCGGTCCGGTTATGGACACGTGGATGATTAAACCTGACGTCTCCGCTCCCGGCGTAAACATCGTCAGCACCATTCCGACCCATGATCCGGCCGACCCGTACGGCTACGGATCGAAGCAGGGAACGAGCATGGCTTCCCCGCATGTAGCCGGCGCAGCTGCCGTCATCAAGCAGGCCAAACCGAAATGGAGCCCGGAACAAATAAAAGCAGCTCTCATGAACACGGCGGAAACCTTAACGGACGCGGACGGTGACGTATACCCGCATAATGCGCAAGGCGCCGGAAGCATCAGAATCATGAAGGCGATCAAAGCAGACTCCCTTGTCGCCCCGGGAAGTTATTCTTACGGAACGTTTATGAAAGACAAAGGCAATGAAACGAAAAAAGAAACCTTTACGATTGAAAACCAATCGTCCATCAGAAAATCATATCAGCTCGAGTACTCTTTCAACGGCACGGGCATTACCGTTTCGGGCACAGACCGGGTCGTGATCCCCGCTCATCAAACCGGAAAGGTCAATGCGAAAGTAAAGGTCAATGCCAAAAAAGTAAAGGCAGGCACCTATGAGGGAACCGTCACAGTGCGTGAAGGCGGAAAAACAGTCGCAAAAGTGCCGACGCTGCTGATTGTAAAAGAGCCGGACTATCCGCGCGTGACGTCAATCGACGTGCAGGACGGCACAACGCAGGGAACCTACCAAATTGAAACCTATCTTCCGGCGGGAGCCGAAGAGCTTGCCTTCCTTGTATATGATAGCAATCTTGACTTTGTCGGCCAAGCCGGCATCTACAAAAAGCAGGATAAAGGCTATCAATATTTCGACTGGAACGGCAAAGTCAATGGTGACACCGCACTGCCGGCAGGAGAATATTATATGCTGGCCTATGCCGCGAACAAAGGGAAATCAAGCCAGGTGCTGACTGAAAAACCTTTTATCATTGAATAACCGAACAACCCTGCTGGAGCATCAGCAGGGTTTCTTTCTGATCATTCGGCAAAAGCTTCACGAAGCAGCCGGTATGACTGAAGTTTATCTTCAAAGTGATGAGTAATGGTCACAGCCATCACTTCTTCCGTTCCGTATGCTTTACTGAGAGCCAGAATCTGTTCTTTCACTTGTTGCTTCGTTCCGATGATCATTCGATTCCGATTATCGGCAATTCGTCTTTGTTCATACGGTGTATACGTATTCCCGCGGACGGTTTCGTAAGACGGTACGCCGTGAAGCGGAATCCCCTGTTCACCTGCAAGCAGCGTATAATCCATGACGGCCGCGAGTTCCTCCGCTTTCTCCTCCGTGTCCGCGCACAGCACAAACACCGCCACGGCTGTTTTTGGTTCTTTTCCTAATACAGAAGGTTTAAATCTGCGCTTATATTGTGCTGTCGTGCTTTCTCCGCCTTCTCCATTAATAAAGTGAGCAAACATATAGCCTGCTCCCATTTCTGCGCTCAGAAGCGCGCTTTCCCCCGAAGAACCCAGAAGCCAGACTTCCGGCGCCGTCTTAATAAGGGGTGATGCGGTCAGATTCGGAAAACGGTGATTGTCGTCGGCTGCATCATGCAAATACATCGCCAGCTCACGAAGCTGCTGCGGATATTGATCAGCGTTACGCTTCCCGCCGTCATTCAGCGCCCATGATGCGATCGGCATTCCGCCCGGCGCTCTCCCTAATCCGAGATCGATTCTGCCCGGCGTCAACCCTTCAAGCACGCGGAAATTCTCCGCCACCTTATATGCGCTGTAATGCGGAAGCATGACACCGCCCGAGCCTACACGAATCTCATTCGTTTTCGCCGCAATATGGCTGATCAGCACTTCAGGGCTTGAACCCGCCAACCGCTCTGAAAAATGATGCTCTGACACCCAAAACCTCTTATATCCGAGCTTTTCCGCCTCCTGCGCCAGTCTTACTGTATTCCGCAGAGCACTTTCCGCGGAACTCCCTTCTGATACAGGAGATTGATCTAATATGCTTAATGAAATCATCACTGTCACCTCATCAACATCGTACCACTGCTAAGCAGTTTTTTCTTTCTGCATGCTTATAAGCATCCCTGATGATAAACATTTATATACCTTGTTCCATTTTGTCGAAATATGTTACACGTGAAACATAAAAACCTCTCCCGGTCAGGAGAGGTTTTTTCTTAATTCTTTTGAAAACCTTTATCTTTTACATATTGATTTAAATAGGTTCTCGGTTTTTGTTTCATGAACTGCAGGATTTGATCAGACCACGTTTCAACCCGCTTGCCGTTTGTTCGTTTATCATAATAAGCGGAAATAGTTTCATCATATTCCTTCATATAACTGCGGAAGTGTTCTTCAGTCGTATCGTACGTGTTTTCATGATATACGGCTTGTTTCGGCAGGCGCGGCTTTTGACCGGACGGATGAGCGGGATGACCGACTACCAAGCCGAACAGCGGCAGCACATGGTCAGGCGTTCCAAGCACTTCCGTCACCTGATCAAGTTCATTTCGAATGCCTCCGATATAACAAATGCCAAGTCCCATTGATTCCGCGGCAACACTTACGTTTTGTGCGGCAAGTGCGGCATCAATGACGCTGACCATAAACATTTCCGTATTCTCAAGAAGCTCGGTAATGTTTTCGCCTTTTTCCTCAGCAAGTTTTTTATGACGGTACAAATCAGCGCAGAACACAAACAAATGCCCGTTATTTTCGACGTAAGGCTGGTTTCCGGCCAGTGCCGCCAGCTTCCGCTTTTTCTCCTTATCAGTTACGCCGATGATGGAGTAAGCCTGCACGTAACTGGACGTTGACGCCGCCTGGGCGCTTTTCACTAATGTATCTATCTCTTCTGCTGTCAGAAGCTCGTCAGTAAATGATCGGATCGACCGATGATTAAGTATAGTTTCGATGGTATTGTTCATATAAAAGCCTCCTTCCGGTTTATAGTATCCCATTGGGCACTAAGTTAAAAGCAACACGACTCAATACAACCAAAACTGATATTTAAAATTAAACTAACACTCCGTTTTTTAGAGTAACTATACGATCACATTTATCTGCAACTGTTTGATCATGAGTTACTATAACTAAGGTTTTGCCTTTATTACTAAGTCTTAAGAATAAATTCAACACCAGCTTTTCAGTTTCAGCATCTAAAGACCCAGTTGGTTCATCCGCTAAAATAAGAGATGGTTCATTAATAAGAGCCCTCGCAATAGCTACCCTTTGTGCCTGGCCTCCAGATAGCTCTTTAGGATACTTATAGATATAATCACTAAGTTCTAACTCACTTAGTATATTATTTACTTTTTCTCTAATTTCCGGTTTATTTTCTTTTGAATAAATCAGTGGTAAAGCCACATTATGAAATACATTCTTCTCATCAATTAAAGCAGAGTTTTGAAAAATAAATCCTATATTTTCATGACGAAACCTTGCAAGTTGTTTGTGATTGTAGCCAGAGATATTCTTCCCTTTAAAAAAATAATCTCCTTTACTCGCTTTTTCTAATCCTGACATGATATGTAGGATTGTAGATTTACCTGCTCCGCTTTTACCCATGATGGATAACATTTCACCCACTTTAATGTTTATATTGACATTAAATAAAATGCACTTTTCATTATATGATTTTTTGATATTCGAAAATCTCAGGATCTCCATTCATTCCTTCCCCTTTAGCAGAGCTGAGAAATTTACTTTTTTTAATCTTATGTATACCGGTAGTATACCCAATAAAACAGTAAAAACTCCAGTTACCATCATAATTAAATAATAAAACCAAGGCATAATACCAATAGATTTAATCGAAATAAATACAATCAACAAACTACTCAAAATAATTAAAGCTACTTCTGAAAACATAAATACATATATGTTATTGATAGTTGCTCCAGAAATAAGATGAATTGAATATTTCCTAAGGACAATATCCCACTTTATATTATATGCAATTGATATACTCAGAATACAAAGAATAAACAACAGTAAGGCAAACAATATAAGTAAATTTTGACTTTGTTTTAACATTGAAAAAACAATATCTATCCCTAACCCATTTGCACCAATTACTATATAATCTTCAAAACCTGTTTTTTGAGATATCCTTTTCATATTTTTTCTAATTTCAAGGGTGTCTTTCGCAGATAGCAACTGGCCATTTATTAGCTGCAAATAATGTCTTTGTTGAAAGATTAAATCAGAACTATTACGGGGACTTTGCTGGATAATTAATTCTGGAAGGATAATATAACGGTCGAGATTAAATTCTATTTGGTCCCTAACTGGCAACACAGAATTTGAATCTAAAATGCCAGTTACCCTCCCCTTTAATTTTTTATCTACATAATCAATTTCAATAATATCTCCCAACTTATATACATCACTATAGTCGCTTCCTAATAAAACAGGTATCTCTTTAAATTCTTCATAAATAAAATCCCTGCTTTTAAATAATGAGCCTTCTTGTAACTTTAAGGCAGAGACACTGAAAATATTTTTATTTAATTGTACTGATTTAACTGTGCTGTAATTTTCATCTTTTTCATTTATTTTATAAGGTTTATCAACTTGTCCTATTTCATATCCATTAAGAAAAGTATCATTGCCTTTAAATTTATTAATGCCTATTGGTTGTAAAGTGGTGTTGAGATATAAGAAATCTTTTGTTGTATTTAATTCCATATAAAAGTGCTTAATTTTTATTAATTCAGATGGATTTGAAAAAAATTGTTCTTCTTTAAAATCAAATAAATTATCCGATAATTGATAAATATTCTTATTTTTAAATTTTGCATAAAAACTTTCTTTTTTAGTATCTATTTCTACAAATTGTAGGAATATAACTGATATTAGAAAAAAAAAGAGACAACTTAATATAATAGTAAGCCCGCTTAAAATTTTGTTTTTTAATATATTTTCTTTAACCTCAATTATTAATTGCTTTAAAATCATTTTAACACCCTCAATATTTTTCCATTCGAGCTTATTTTCCATGAAATAAAAAAGGCAATACAACTAAGAGTGGTGACTAATGAATATAACAAGGAAATATAATAAAAGTAATACCAAAACTGATTTAATATATTTTTTATTTCAAATAAACTAACTAAAAAGAAAGCAATTATGTACGATAAAGTCATACTTATAAAGAAGTTTACAAATGATTTAAAGTAAATCTTTTTTAATGAATATCCAATAACATAGTTAATTGCAATTACAATTCTTTTTTTGTATATCCAAAAGTAAAGTAATATATTATGTTTTATAATGAATATAAATAGAAGTAGAGTAATTATAACTGTTAAATTGTTATCCATACCTAATTTATTTGTCAAATTATTAAATTTCGCATTTAGAAACGAAATTTCTAATTCATTAGCCTTTTCTTTTACATGGCTAAACATTTCTTTATTAAAACTAATATCATCTAAAACATACATTCCTGATATATCATCACTGATATTGTTAATTCCATCAATATTAATGTAAACAATATCATCTATCTTGGACTTGAAATCATAACCCATTACCCCTATTACTTCTATACATTTTGAATGATAAACAAAACACTGTACACCATTTTTCTTTTTCACCTTGACATTTTGTCCGACAACCGCTTTGAGTTTCTTTTTAAAGTAATCCTTCTCACTTAAAAACCTTCCTTTTTTCATTGAAGGTTTATCAATATTTCCATTACTGTAAAATCCGAATACCTTATTTTTTGTATCTGAAATCTCTTTAAAAAGATTGAAATTGCCTATCTTTTTTTTAAATAATTTCTCAAAATCATCAGTAGTATGTTTATTTTCCTTTATAACAAAGTGAACACTCTGATCACTATAAAAATTATTTGATAATTTATTCATAATTTTTTTGTCTAAGTTAAAGTTCAAATATGTTATTAGTATTATGATCGATGTTAATATTGACAAAAATAAAAATATATTAACGAGAGGGATTTTTAGTTTCACAATACCGGTTCCCTTCTAATTTAAAAGCCAATATAAATGATAGGATTTATATTGGCTTTTAATAAATAGATATTAGCTTCCATAAAACGTTTTGGAAACTGTAAAATCAGATACTGTCCAAGGACTTACTGCTTTTGTTTTATCCTTCCCCCAAACTCGCCCGGAATCTGCATCTACAGTTCCCCAAAAAGCAACAACTTGGGCTCGTGTGTAATGATATTTACCTTTCCAAGTAGTTTGTCCAACAGCTCTTTTGTACATGATGTTACTACCTGCTTTGGTCTCAGTCCAACCTTTGTGATTAGCTTTAGCTGCATCTGCATGTTGATTAGCAAATAGAATCCCCGAAAACATGAAAAGAGCAAGGAAAAGATATTTTACCTTTTTCATACAAATCACCTCCCGCAATTAGGTATTTTAGGATAAATTAAGTTTTATGTCAATCACAAAAAATGTTTTTATATACTATTAAGGAAAAATTAAGAAAAAATTGATCAACTCTACTGATTCATTATTTCTCTACGATATTATTAAAAGAGAAATAACTAAGTATATTTTAAACCGATATAAAAAACCCCTTTAAAACAATCGTCCCATGTCCATGGGTACCCTATGTTTTAAAGGGGGTGCACTATTAAGAATTGAACAAGTAGCTTTTATATTTCGTCAGCTGCACACTTGCGTTATATACGATCCCGAAGCTGATTAATGTAGAAAGCACCGAGCTCCCCCCATAGCTGACAAACAGCAGCGGAATACCGGTAACCGGCATAATGCCGATATTCATCCCGATGTTCTGGAAGGTGTGAATCACGATAAGTGCAGTAAATCCTACGCAAAAAAACGCGCCAAATCGGTTAAACGCATGCAAGCGGTCAATCAGCACCACAAGTCTGTAAATTAAAAAGAAAAACATGACAACCGCAATGGCGCAGCCTAAAAATCCAAAACTTTCACCCAAAATCGCAAAGATAAAGTCGGTCTGTCCCTCAGGTACGTACACCTTCAGATTATGAACGCCGTTTCCGGTAATGCCGCCCGATCCGATCGCCATAACGGCCTGATCCACCTGCCAGCTCTTATCGCTCTCTGCCTGAGTCGTTGCCGCACTGGAGTCAGACATCCAAGATGTAATCCGGTTAATTTGATAATCCGCAATGCCGATTGAATTCGCCACATGGGGAAATTCAATCACGAGAATTAAGAAAAGGCCAAGCACAAGCGCGGCCGAACCGCCGATGATGGTGATCAGCTTCCAGTTCACACCTGACATAAACACCATCACCATAACGATAAACAGACAGATCGCACCCGTTCCGGCATCCTGCAATACGATCATCCCGATCGGAATAACCGTCCATGCCGCAATTTTCAAAAGCAGATTCACATCTTCCCGAAGCGATCTCTGATCCTTCGGGCCCGCCTTCGATATAATGGACGCGACCATCATCATAATTCCTATTTTCGTGAACTCTGAAGGTTGAAGAGTGAATTTCCCAAACTGAAACCAACTTTTAGCTCCATTTTTTATTGGTGCTATGGATTCGGGCGCAATTCGCAAAAGGAGTAATGAAAGTACTCCTGCAGCTAGAACATAAATGCTAAGCTTCTCTAACTGTTCCAAATCAAAATAAAGTAATAACCCTATTAGCCCAGCACCAACAATATAAAAAAGAACTTGTTTCATCCAGGCACTATCTCCGTACTGCCCGAACTGTCCGGCCGCATAAATCGCCGCAACACTAATTATTAAAAAACACACCAAATATAAAAATCAAATCCCCCTGATAATAGGGATTTTGCTGTTTCTTATATCGACTCATTCTATCCCGCCTTACATTTTCATCGGAAGTCACTATTGTTTATTATACATGAACACTGTTCAAGAAAACATGATGAGGTTGCTTCCTTTTTATTTTTTACGGTTTTGGGACTACACGACATATGACGTGTCAGAAAAGGAAATGTTTCGGTCATGTTGAAACTTTTCCGATAAAAAACCCCTTCTCGTCAGAAAAGGGGTTTCAGTCTTTGTTTAACGTCATAAACAAGCTGTTCGGGTCCTCTTTATAATGTGCAAACGGATTACAATATTGAAACCCGGCTTTTTCATACAGGCGTCTGGCGGGGAGAAAAGCCTCCATAGAACCGGTTTCCAAGCTGATCCGCTGATAGCCCCGCCGCCTTGCTTCTTCAAGCATATGGCGGAGGATCCGGTTGGCTGCGCCTTTTCTGATATGATGCGGAGAGGTTTTCATTGATTTGATCTCACCGTGCAGGCTGTTTAACTCCTTTAAGGCGCCGCAGCCGAGCAGGACGCCGTTTTCCCTCACACTCCAAAACGTAACGTCAGGCTGACGCAGCCGGTCCGCATTGAGCGCGTGTATACTTTCCGGAGGAGAATGCATGGTCATGCTCTTCAGATGATCCTGCAAAAGCGCAATGACATCCGGCGCTGTGACATCTTCTTTCCTTACGTCCACTTCAAACCACCCTTGCTGTGCATATTTTCTTTGACCATAGCAAAGGTTCACAGCCTGCGCCATTCCATTGTCCGGAAATGTGACAGGGTATTTGGCCTTTCCGGTTTCTTGTACCTATCCAAAAATGAGGCAATAGTTGCAATACATTTCTCGAAAAAGCGGTATCAAAAATTGGAAAACATGGTATAATAATTGTAACAAAATGTTCAAAAAACGACCACAAAACAGACACATTTCATTCTCTGTATTTCATTTTGGAAACGCTCCCATAAAATGAAAGGAGACATGTAAGATGGACATGTTTTTTGCTTATTTACTGGTCGCAAGCGCAACACCCCTCTTTATCTGGCTGGATAACAAAAAAGTCGCTCTTTCGGCCATACCGCCAATTATTCTCATGTGGGTTTTCTTCTACTTTTACGCAACCAGCAGCCTATCCCCTCTCGGCCACACACTTATGATCATCCTGTTTGCCGTCAACGTCATCGTTGCCCATATCGCCGCCTTTATCATTTACGGCCTTCCGCGCCTGCGCCGGAGAAGAAGCCAATAAAGGCACAAAAAACCCTCTTCGCCTGAACGAAGAGGGTTTCTTTTTATTCCTGATGTTCGGAATGTTGCTTCGCACCGCCAGGAGGGTTTCCATCCATATGGTCACCGTGATGGTAGTGCGCCGCAAAGATCCAGATGGAACCAAGGATGATAACAATCGCTCCGAAAAATCCGAAGAGCGTGTTTCCGACTTGAATTCCGCCGTTTTCGCTTTCTGTCATGTGCATGAACATGAGAAGCTGAAGACCGGCTTGGATAAATGCGAATCCGAAAATGATCCAGAGTTTTGCTGATGAGCTTAAATCCGTATATACCGCAACCCAAAGGGCCAGCAGGGTCAGAATAATAGACAACGCAAAACCTACGATATGCTTCCACGGAAAGTGGCTGTGTTCAGCAGATTTGTTTGCCATATTATAGTCCCCCCAATCCGATGAGATAGACGCCTGTAAAGATGAAGATCCAAACAACGTCTAAGAAGTGCCAGTATAAACTTGAGATAAAGATTTTTGAAGACGTCTGCGGCGTTAATCCGCGTTTCTTCAATTGCAGTAAGATGCCGGCAATCCAGAAGATACCGATCGTTACGTGCGTTCCGTGCGTTCCTAGAAGGACGAAGAATCCAGACCAGAAAGCACTTGTACCGAGAGATGCTCCTTCATGTACATAGTGGATGAACTCGTTAAGCTCACATCCGACGAAGCCCGCGCCGAGAAGGAGCGTAATGATCGTCCAAATGACGACGCCTTTTAAACTTCCGCGACGCATTTCATGAACAGCGATCCCGCAGGTGAAACTGCTGATCAGAAGCAGGAATGTCATGATCATGACAAGCTTCACTTCAAATAATTCAGCCGGTAAGACTCCTCCTGCTGTTCTTCTTTGAAGAACGAAGAAGGTTGCAAATAGTGTTGAGAACAACACAATCTCTGCCCCTAAAAAGATCCAAAACCCGAGAATATTGAGTCTGCCGGTTTCAGATTGATATTCCATAGGCGCGTTAGAATTGCCGTGTTCTGCATGTTCCATAAATCACGCCTCCTTTATTCGGAAATCTTTCTTTCCGTCTCTTTTATTTCTTCAACAGGTATATAGTAGCCATTGTCATATTCAAATGAACGAAGCACCATGCAAAGCAGAATGCCGATCAAGCCGACAATGCCCATCCAGAACCATTCAAATACAAGTCCGAAGCCTGCAATACCGAACGCCACTGACATAATAAGCGGTCTTCCGGAGTTGTGCGGCATATGGATTTTCTTGAACTTGCTTTCCGGATGAATATCCGTTTTGTCTTCTTTCAATTGCAGTAACGCATCTTGAGATTTCACTTCAGGAAGCACCGCAAAGTTGTAATGCGGCGGAATCGCAGATGAAGTCGCCCACTCAAGCGTACGTCCCACGCCCCATGAATCTCCGCTGATCTCGCGAGTAGAGTAGCGGAAGCTGTAGTAGATGTTGTAGCAAAGGATTAAGAATCCGACACCCATCATGAAGGCTCCGACAGTTGAAATAAAGTTCAATGCAGTCCATCCGTCATTCGGTCCGTATGTGTAAATACGGCGAGGCATACCTTGCAGCCCCAAGAAGTATTGAGGGAAGAAACATACATTAAATCCGATCATAAAGATCCAGAAGAACCATTTTCCGATTCTTTCGTTCAGCTTGTGACCGAACATTTTCGGATACCAGAAAATAAATCCTGCGAAACATGCAAATACCGTACCCGCGATCAGCACATAGTGGAAGTGAGATACGAGGAAGTACGTATTATGGTATTGATAATCCGCTGCAGCCATCGCAAGCATAACCCCTGTTACCCCGCCGACAACGAAGTTCGGGATGAACGCGAGCGCCCACAGCATCGGTGTTGTAAAACTGATCCGGCCTTTATACATCGTAAAGAGCCAGTTAAAGATTTTAACCCCGGTCGGAACCGAAATCGCCATCGTTGTAATCGAGAAGAAAGAGTTAACGGACGCACTGTTCCCCATTGTGAAGAAGTGGTGAGTCCATACAAGGAAACTCAGGACGGAAATGGCGATAATTGAGCCGACCATCGCTTTGTAACCGAATAACTGCTTTCTTGCAAACGCTGAAATAATTTCAGAGAAAATACCGAATGCCGGTAAGATAACGATATATACTTCAGGGTGTCCCCAAATCCAGAACAAGTTAGCCCAAAGCATCGGCATACCGCCGGCTTCCAGCGTGAAAAAGTGAGCGCCGAACAAACGGTCAAATGATAACAGCGCCAATGCCACTGTCAAAACAGGGAAGGCGAATACGATAATAACCATTGTAATCAGCGTCGTCCATGTGAACATCGGCATACGCATCAGCGTCATGCCTTTCGTACGCATTTTCAGGATCGTCACCATAAAGTTGATACCCGTCATCAGCGTACCGATACCGGCAATCTGAAGACCGAGCAGGTAGAAGTTCTCACCAGGCCCGGGACTCATGTCGTTGCTTGCCAGCGGCATGTAACTCGTCCAGCCTGCGTTCGGAGAACCTCCGATAACGAAAGAAATATTGAAAAGCATCGCACCTACGAAGAACGTCCAGAAACTCAGGTTGTTCAAGTAAGGGAATGCTACGTCGCGCGCACCGATCTGCAAAGGTACGACAACGTTGATCAGACCGATTAAAAACGGCATCGCCATGAAGATAATCATGATCGTACCGTGAGTCGTAAAGATCTCATTATAGTGGTTTGAGTCTAAAAAACTGTTATTAGGAAGCGCTAACTGGGCGCGCATCATCAAGCCGTCGACCCCGCCGCGGAACAGCATGATAACAGCAGAGATAATGTACATGATTCCAAGTTTCTTATGGTCTACAGACGTCAGCCATTCAGACCAGAGCCATTTCCACTTTTTGAAGTATGTGAGTACAACGATGATAGCGATAGTGGAAAGCGCAATGGAAACTTGTGCGCCCAGAATTAATGGGTCACCTGTTACAAAAAATTCATCCCATCTCAATTTCATTCGGGCTTCCTCCTTTCTTGTTCAATTTCAATCTTGTTTATCGTCGGATACTTTAAATTCGTTTTTCTTTACATTTTCCCACGGATCTGTTTTAGAGTGCGGTGATACGGCTTTGTAGCCAAGGCGTTTGCGCGCCTCCATCGCATATTCGGCATCTTGGCCGTGGTCAACGTATTTTAAGTGTGTAGAAGAGAACGTTAATTTACCGACATTCTCCGGAAGCATCAGTTCGTCATACTTCTCTTTCGTCAGCTTTGGAGAATCGCTTTGGGCTTTTTTCACCCAGCTGTTAAAGTCTTTTTGCGTAACAGCTTTTACGTTGAATTTCTGGTCGGCAAAGTGTTCGCCGGTGAAGTTCGCGTTGCGGCCTTCATATGTTCCCACTTTGTCAGCCTGTAAGTATTGATCCATCAGCATTCCCGCCATCGCGTATTTTTGTCCCCCAAGCTGAGGAATCCATAGCGATGCCATTGAATCGGCTGAAGAAATTTTAAATAAAACCGGACGGTCTACAGGAATGTTCAGGTAGTTAACCGTCTCAATATCCTGCTCTGGGTAGCTGAATACCCATTTCCAGTCTACCGAAGTAGCATAAACAACAAGAGGCTCTTTATCCTTTGTCGCTTCAGGCGCTTTTTCTAACGAATATATCGTCTGTACGGTAGGCACAGAAAGTGCAATAACAATTAAAATTGGGATCACTGTCCAGACTACTTCTAAGAACGTGTTGCCGTGCATCTCGGGCTTGTAATTTCCGCTGTCTTTGCCTTTGCGGTCGCGGTATTTCACTAAAATGATTGTAAATAGTACGAAAACGACGCCGACAATGAACAGCATAAATCCGATTGACAAGAGAATCAGATCTTTCTGCTGGTCTGCTACAGGTCCTTTCGGATCTAAAACGGAAATGTCGCTGCATCCGCCCAGTACGAAAACAACAGCCAACATCGCTAATAAAAGTAACGGTTTAAATGCTCTGAACAAGAAGATCACCATCCTTCCTATTGATGTAGTGAATCTGAAATGTACTTTCTCAAAATCTTTTCTCTATCTACCTTGTTATGCTATCAAAATCTGCCCTTATTAGCTTTATTTTTTTCTAAAGTTCATCTTTTTTTCGACCTAATGTCACAAAATCGTCAAAAAATGCATGAACTTTTTCCACTTGCGCAAATCAAACATAAAAAGTTTTAGATCATTTAGCATATATAGAGAAAAAAGATAGTGAGAACGAATAATACCAAATAAAGGTTTACCATAATAAAAAACGCTGGTCAACAAAAAGTTTCATTTTGTTAAACATTCTACAAAAGAAATATTTTTTCCTTTGCTCACACCTTTTCACACGGTTTCCATTTTAACGCAACGCATTATGAAAAAAAAGACCGGAACGCGCCTTGATATGTTCATTATAAAAAACGCATTCATATGTTTAATATGGACAAAACGAAGGAAACATATAGGCATAAATAATAAAAAATAGGAAGTGATATTTATGGGTTTTATCGTATCTCTGATTGTCGCTATTATTATCGGCTGGATCGGAAGTTTATTTGTAAAAGGCAGTATGCCCGGGGGAATCATCGGGTCAATGATCGCCGGTCTGATCGGCGCATGGATCGGGCACGGACTGCTCGGCACATGGGGTCCTCACCTTGCCGGCTTTGCCATCATTCCGGCAATCATCGGAGCTGCGATCGTGGTATTCTTATTCAGCCTGATCGCCAGAAGCAGAGGATAAAAAAAAGCCTCGTCCCTTATGGGATGGGGCTTTTTTCCGGTAGAGCGCCCAAATGGCGGATAAACCGCCGGAAAGCCGCTCTGCCTTCTTCTGTCTGTTTAAAGACGCCGGCATGCTCCAGTATCCGCGCAAAGGCATGGCCGATTTCCTCTTTCAAAATCTGTTCCGCGTTTTCTTTCGTTACCTTCCGCTTATGCAGCACGCTGAGCGCCCAATCTTTATGCGTTGCCGCAGAAGGGTCTGCCGTTAAGACCGCTTCCGGGTCCGGTGAGCACAGCGCTTCAGCCGTGTATTTCATTTCTTGTTCAAGGCGGCCCGGCAGAATCGCAAGCCCCATTACCTCAATCAGTCCGATATTTTCTTTTTTCAGGTGATGAACTTCCTGGTGGGGATGAAAAATTCCCAGCGGATGCTCATCAGAGGTGCGGTTATTTCTGAGGACGAGATCTAATTCGAATAAACCGTTTCTCCGCCGGGCAATCGGCGTAATTGTATTGTGCGGTGTTCCTCCTGAACAGGCGAGGAGATCAGCCGCCTCATCGGAATAACCGCGCCATGCCCGCAGGATGGCATCCGCCGCGCCGGAAAGCTCAGACGCACTCTCGCTTTGCAGGCGGATGACCGACATCGGCCACTTCACAATTCCCAGCACCGTTTTCGGATAGTCAGGCAGCCTGTACCGGCTTTCTGTCTCCGCCCGCGCCATCGGGAATTCATAATTGCCCCCCTGAAAATGGTCGTGGCTTAAAATACTGCCGCCGACAATCGGCAGATCAGCATTGGAACCGAGAAAATAATGAGGATACTGGCTGACGAACGACAGCAGCCGGTCAAACGTTTTTTTGCTGATCTTCATCGGTTCGTGCCGGTCTTTCAAAACGATGCAATGCTCCCGGTAATACACATACGGAGAAAATTGCAGAAACCACTGCTCATCGCCGAGAATTACCGGAATGACACGAAGGTTTTGACGCGCCGGGTGATCCGGTCTCCCCTCGTACCCGACATTTTCTTTACAAAGAACACATCTCGGATAATCGGATTGAGGCTGCTCTTTGGCAGCGGCAATTGCTTTCGGATCTTTTTCCGGTTTTGAAAGGTTGATCGTGATGTCCAGCTTTCCGTAAGCCGTCTCAGCCGTCCACCCGGCATTCCGCTGTATTCTGTCCGAACGGATATAATACACATCCTCTGAAAATCGGTAAAACGCCTTTGTCGCCTGCTCCGGTCCGTGCACCGCCTTTGTTTCTTCAAAACGACGGACAATCTCGGACGGCTGCGGGGCAAAGCAGCCCATGATCTTCGCGCTCAGCAGGTCGCGATAGGTGTCTGTATCGGCTGAAATCCGGCCCGTTTCTGCCGCCCATTCATAAATCGGGGCCAATATGTCCGGCAATGATGCCGCCGATTCATTTTCTTTCTGTTCTGGAACCTCCGGATGGGTGATATGCAAAGCTTCATATAAACGGTTTCTTGTATATTCAATATCAAGAAATGAAATCAGCTCTTTTTGCAATCCGTACCGGATTAAACGTTCCACGTGCCGCTCAATTGCCATCGTCATCCCCCTTTAGTTCTCTCGCTCCGGCTCCGACATCCGCCGTGTAAAAGTCAGCTTTTCTCCCTGTCTTTTCCTCATAGCGGGCCCCTGCCGTTTCAATAAAATCCGAAACCGCATCGTCCTTGAAGATATTGACTGTACAGCCGCCGAAACCGGCTCCCGTCATCCTTGATCCGATCACCCCGCCGTGGCGCCAGGCCGCTTCAGCCAGTGTATCCAGCTCATGACTCGTCACCTCGTAGTCATCGCGTAAAGAGAGATGCGAATCCCTCATTAATTCACCGATATGATAAAGCAGATTGTTACTGAACATGTCGGCGGCCTCTATTGTGCAGTGATTTTCATAGACGGCGTGTTTCGCCCGGCGTCTGTTCACTTCATTCTGAATCAGCTCCGCATGAGCGTCAAAAGCGGAAGGGGTCAGCTCTCCCAGTGATTGAACGGAAAGATGTTTCTGAAGATCACAAAGCGCTTCCCCGCACTCCTTGAGCCTCGTATTATAGCCTGAGTCTGCAAGCGTTCGTTTTTTATTGGTATTTGCAATAACGATCGACAGCCCCGACAGCCCGAGTTTTGTATATTCAAAGCTGAGCGTCCCGCAATTCAGCAGAATCGCATGATGTTTCTTTCCCATTCCGATGGCGAATTGATCCATTATTCCGCAGCTGACGCCGATAAAGGAATTTTCCGCCGTCTGAGCGAGCTTCACCAAGTCGAGCATATCCGCCTCAAGCTCATGGCATTCCTTGAGAATGACCGCCGTAACAAGTTCAATCGAAGCCGAAGATGACAGCCCGGCGCCGTTCGGGATGTTTCCCCAGAACACAATATCGAAGCCGTGCGGAAGGGAAAAACCGCTGCCGAGACATTCCGCCATGACCCCTTTCGGATAATTGGCCCACCCGTCCTCTTTTTGATAACGGATATTATCGAGACTGCATTCCTTTATGCCCGCATCTTTAAAATGATGAGAGTACATTCTGACGAGCCTGTCCCCTCTCTCCCGGACGGCTGCATATGTACCGATCGTCAGCGCGCAAGGAAAGACGTGGCCCCCGTTATAATCCGTATGCTCTCCGATGAGATTCACTCTGCCGGGCGCAAAGAAAATGCGCAGGTCCTCCGATTCCCCGAATACATCAGCAAACGCTTTCTTTATTTTGTGCTTCATACGCATCCCCTTTCACCATTACACTTTCCCCCGGGGCGCGGAAAGAAACCGTTATGACACGCCCTCTTCTTTCGCTTTTCTGAAGACAATCCACTTGCTGGCCGCATAGTTGACGACTACGATAATGACGTTATCTGCGATTTTCGCCAACGTTTCGTTCATATGAAATTGACTGACCAGAAGAATCATCATGGCGAGATCGATGGCGAGGGACAATACCCGCACGCTGAAAAAGGCCGTCAATTCTTTCATCAGACTCCGCATCCCCGCGGTCTTTTGCTGAAATACATACAGTTTATTCGTGACATATGCAAATAGAACGGACAGAACCCAAGCAGCGACGGTCGCCGCCTTGTAATCCATCTCAAATGCCGACGTCAGAAAGTAAAAACTGACGATATTCACGATGGTCGTGAATATCCCCATAATGATATACATCATAATTTCTCTGTAGCGCATGGCAGTTCCTCGCTTTCTGAAAGACTTTTCTAAACCTTTTGTCAAATCAAGAAGAACGTTACCCTGATTTTCTGCCGCTGACAAAAACATAGAGCGCGTCAAACATGCTGCGGAAAGTAACCGGCCTTCCCAGCACATTGGATTGCTTAATCATCCCGTCGATGAGCGCGCACATCATGTTAGCGGTATGCTCGGTATCTATATGGTCTTCTATTAAATTTCTCGATTTGAGCCAATTTATGTACATGGTGCTTTCTTCTATCCATAACTTATAAAGACGGATATAAGCTTCATATTCACTGACGACTTTGTAAGTAGGCATATGAACGGCAAAAGACACAACATTCCAGGCAGGCTTGCTGTTTACAAACTGCATCAACAGGCTGGCCGCGCTTGCCGCAGCTTCACAAAGCGTCAACGGCCGCGCTGTTTGCTTTTCTAATTCATCGAGATAGCCGGTGATGATCCTTTTTTTAATCTGACGCCTGTCTAATAAATGCTTCAGAAAATCTTCCTTGCTTTCAAAATGAACGTAAAACGCGCCTTTGCTGAAACCCGCCGCTTTACTGATGTCATCGATTGAGACTGAATCGTAAGCTCTTTCAATCAGGAGATGAAGGCCTGCGTCAATAAAACTTTCAAATGTTTCTTCTCTCTTAATTTGAAATTTGTTTTTTTTCATTTTTTACCCCAGCTGTTTGATCATTCACTTTATCTTACACCGAATCATTCTTTTGCGGTATTTTTTATGCAAAAAGAATATGCTAGTCGACGCTTTGAGGGTAAATATTAATAGGTCATATGATTTATTTTTATTTGCATACTATCCAGTCAGTATTTATTTGTTTATTATTATACGTAAGAATTCTTGAAGGATTTTGGTTATTTCAGTCATTTTCTTAGGGAATAGGTAGGTGAATTCATCTTCAATTTGGGATTACCGGCCAACTATGTGTGATATTTGTTATACATTGGCTGCTGTAGCTGGGCAAATCAATTTTTCAATTGGAGGTTCTTATGAAAACTCATGTAATGAAAGATATAGATCAAGATTGGCAATTGTTAATTCAAGAGGCTAGAATCATGGGTTTGCACATTGACGATGTGAGGCGCTTCTTAAATACTGAAAAAGCGGTGAAGAAAAAAACACCAATGAAAAACACCATCCGCCAGCGGTAAGATTACAGGCGGATCCTTTTACTATATGACCTGCCACAGTCCGCCCGCACCCGAGTTTTCAAAGGAACACCCGCAATAAGAGGGGAATCAGAGAACAAACCGTATACCGGACAACCATTCCCGTCCGCATTCCGCAATTGAACAGCCAAACATGGTGATATGAGATCCCCCCGCTGCATATCTTGTGTATATGCCCGTTTATGAGGTGATACACAGATGGATACGAATCCCTATTATGATGAAAAACAACAGAACTACTACGAAGGCCTGAATCCTTATTTATTGAACA
The DNA here is from genome assembly GCF_018861275.1 of Bacillus sp. JNUCC-22. NCBI lineage: Bacteria > Bacillati > Bacillota > Bacilli > Caryophanales > Bacillaceae > Bacillus > Bacillus sp. JNUCC-22. The sequence goes on from NZ_CP076408.1 coordinate 3,647,765, forward strand.
AAATAGACGAAAACTGGCGGACAGTGCTTGATGTCGGCTGCGGCACAGGCAATTTAGGAGCGGCGATCGAAGACCGCGGAATAACGGTTTACGGCATTGAAGCGTATCCCGAAGCCGCAAAAAAGGCGGAAAGCAAATTGAGCCACGTGCTTTGCGGCGACATTGAATCCGCCATTCTTCCGTACGAATCAGAACAATTCGACTGCATGCTGTTCGGAGACGTTCTTGAGCATCTTGTCGACCCGTGGTCCGTGCTGAAAAAGCTTCGCCCGTATGTAAAAAAAGACGGCACGGTGCTTGCATGCATACCGAATGTCGGCCACATCTCAGTGGTGCTGGAGCTTTTAGCCGGCAAATGGACTTACAGTGACGCCGGATTAATGGATCAGACCCACCTGCGTTTTTTTACCCGTGAAGAGACGCTTTCATTATTTAAAGCCGCCGGCTATGAGGTGAAACGCATTGAGGCGATCCGCGTTGATCACCCCTCTTATCACAAAGCCATCGCATCATTGCACGAAGTATGCGTACAGCTTGGCATAAGGCATGACTTTATGACAGAAGCATCGGCGTATCAATATGTGATTGAGGCCGAGAGGAGCATGTAATGGATTCACATTCATTTCTGTTTGTCGTCTGTGTGAATGACGAGTCGCTCTACTCCCGGTGCAAGAGCCATATCATGCAGCTTACCGTCCCCCCTTCATACTCCGTTGATATCATGCCGATATACGATTCAGCAAGCATGGCCTCGTCCTACAACAAAGCGCTGAGACACCCCTCCAAATATAAAATTTATCTGCATCAGGATACCTTTATCATTCATCAGCATTTCCTACATGACATGCTTCATATCTTTCAATCTCATCAGGAGCTCGGCCTTCTCGGTGTCGCCGGCTGCAAAACCCTGCCGCCGAACGGCATTTGGTGGGAAAGCGGAGAGCGGATGGGAAAAGTGATTGAATACCGGGGGAATGCTTATCACCCGCTGGACTTTGAGCACGGCGATGAAGACGGCCTGTTTACGCCCGCTGACGCCATTGACGGCTTGTTAATGGCGGCTCAATATGACGTGGAGTGGCGGGAGGATTTGTTTCGCGGCTTTCATTTTTACGACACATCACAGTCGCTTGAATTTCAAAAACACGGCTATCAAGTCGGCGTCGCCTGCCAGAAAGACCCTTGGTGCCTTCATTTTTGCGGCGACTCATTTGACGCCGCGGCATATGAAGCGGACAGACAAACATTTGTCAAACACTATATGGCAAAGCCCTCTCGCTGATCGAGAGGGCTTTTTTCGGGTTAACGTTTATTCAGTTCCCGCTCAATGATTTGTTCAAAGGTTTCCTTTCCCGCCGCGCCAGGGATTCTCTCATCGCCGATGATAAACGTCGGCACTGCCGTAATGCCGGCTTCCTCATAAGCATGGCGGAGCGCTTCCCGCTGTACGTGTCTGTACGCTCTTGTCTCAAGCGCCTCTTTGAAGGCAGCGCCGTCAAGTCCGGCTTCTTCCGCAAGCTTTGTCAGCACGCCAACGTCACCGATATTTTGCTCTTCCTGAAAGAACGCCTGAAAAACGCGTGTATGGTATTCGCTTCCTTTCCCATGTTCCTTTGCGAAATGAAAGCCTTCAAATGCCAAATCCGTGTAAGGATGCGGTGACACGCGGGGGAACGTGATTTCAACGCCTAACGACTGCGCCATCGGCTCAATGGAGTTTTTCCACATCTGCCGCTTGGCGGGATCATTCACCGGATCAAGTTTCGGCGAGGGGCTCGGACGCAATTCAAACGGCATCCATTCCACCTGTACGTCCTTGTCCTTGATTGCTTCTTCAAACGCCGCTTTGCCGACAAAGCAAAACGGACATACATAATCAGAATATACTTTAATCTGCAGTGTCATTGTAAGTCTCCTTTCCTTTTTATTTTAAGTTGTAACATATGTAGTTACAAGTGTTTTTTTTAAAAACACCCTCCATATGGAAGGTGTCACGATTCCAGCAGCCTTTGGGCGATATATTCTCCTTTTTTACAGCCGCCGGGACAGGCGAATAAGGAAGAGCCGATCGTTTGTGTGTATTCATTCAGCGCATCCTTTGCCGCCAAAGCCTTCAGCATCGGGACAAATTGGCGGTCCGGGTCTTTTTGAAAGCAGATAAACAGCAGGCCTGCGTCAACATAGCCCGTCTGTGGATCAATTCCGTCCGTATAGGAAAATGCCCGGCGCAGAATCTGTCTGCCGGTTGATTTTGCCACGCTGACATGCGAGTCGGCGGGAATTTGATTCAGCTTCACGGGATCAGTTTCCTTTTTTTGTCCGAAAGGCGCGCCCGAGCTTTTCACCCGCCCGAACGTGTCCTCTTGCTCCTTCAAGGATGAACGGTCCCATATATCTAAAAACATCTTAATTTTCCTAAACGCCATGTACGTGCCGCCCGTCATCCAGTCAGGCTCTCCTGATTGAACCCAAACGATCGAATTCATCAGGTTTTCATCCTTTGTGCTTTGGTTGCCGGTGCCGTCTTTAAATCCGAAGAGGTTGCGCGGTGTTTCTCCGTTTTTCCCGCCGCTTAAGAAACCTTTATTGAGAAAGCGGACTTCGCACACCCCCGATGCCTGTTTCATCAGGTTGCGCACCGCGTGAAACGCCGTTTGTTCATTATCCGCGCAGACCTGTATGACGATATCACCGCCGCCTTGTTTCTTATCAAGCTTGTCGTTAGGCATCGGCGGAATATCGGCGAGATGCTTCGGTTTTTTATCTTTCAGTCCGAAGCGGTCCTTCCCGTCTTTCTCGAAAAACCCGGGGCCGAAGCCGAAGGTAACGGTCAAATTCGCCGGTGCCAGATCCTGCGACTCCCCGGTATCCTGCGGAGGCATATATTTATTTTTCTGTTCGCCCGACGGGACGGCGCCTGAAGTCAGCAGCTGCGTCAGGCTTGTCCATTGTTTGAAAAGGGAGATGACATCGGCTTTGTCGCTTGACATGACATCAAGCGCTGCAAAATACACATACGTCTGGTGCGCCGTTGTGATTCCTGCTTGGTGCTTCCCGTAAAAAGGAACGATTTGATCACGATCACGTTTTTCATCATTCTTCTTTGAAGCGGTGGCCGCCGGTTTGAAGAGCGGCGCGAGTCCTCCGAGGCCGCTCGCTCCGACAGCGACGGCGGCGCTCGCGACGGCGCCCCACTTCAGGACATCCCGTCTGTGGATCTGTTTTTCCTTGTTTTGTTCATCGCTCATGCTGCGTCTTAACTCCTTTTAAAGCACATCGGCAATCTTCGACATGGTTTCAGAAAGAGCCGTCAGCTTCGTGCTTATCTCTCTGATTTGATCTGTACTTAATGTATCACAAGACATATACGATTGATCGCACGTTTTGTATTTCGACATCAAACCTTCAAATTCGCTGAATTCCGCATCAAGTTTTTCCGTGATCTCGAAATGACCTCTCACTGCGAGCTTTTCACTGTTTCGTAGAGGGCTTTTAAGCCTTCGGCGCCGGCGGTGATTGGTTCAGGCATCACTTTGAGCGAAGCGATAGAGCCGTCAAACACTTCGGTCGATATTGCAAGCTGATTGCCCTGTTCTTGACATACGGCTTATATTCTCCAAGTCCGTCACTGCCTTTTTGCGCACACAGAAAAAGGGCCGCCCTATCGGGACAGCCCTGCTTTGGAGCGCCGAATTTCCTCTGAAAACTTCCGCGCCGCCGCTTTTGGATCTTCGGCTTGGCTGATGGCGCTGATCATGCTGACGCCGTCTGCACCCGCTTCAATGACGGGCGCCGCGTTGTCAGCCGTAATGCCGCCGATTCCTACAATCGGAATGGTGATGCCCTGACGCCGCACCTCTTCAATCAATGTAACGCCCTGCACGGCTTCAGCATCTTTTTTTGTTTCGGTCGGATAGACCGGGCCCATTCCGACGTAATCGGCTCCGGCTTCTTCCGCCCGCTTCACCTCGGAGACGTTATGTGCTGACACACCGAGTATCATATCGCCGATTGCCGCTCTCGTTTCTTCGGCGTCTGCGTCATCCTGCCCGATATGCACTCCGTCCGCCTCAAGGCGCAAGGCCAATTCGACATCATCATTAATGATGAAAGGAATCCCGGCCTGCCTGCAGACATCCTGCACCCGCTTCGCGAACAGAACACGTTCCTCCCCTGTTAAAGAACCGCTCCCCTTTTCCCGAAATTGAAAAAGCGTAGCGCCGCCCTCAATGGCTTTTTTCACCACGGAAACGGGGTCTGCGCTTGTATTGTTTGATCCCATAATAAAATAAACCGATAACATATCCTTCATCATTTCCCGAGAAATACGCGTCATTTTTCTGTCACCCTTTCAATTGCGGCAAGCTCGGCCGCTTCTTGTTCTGAGATGCTTGCCAGCTTGTTTAAAAGCTCAATCTGGAAGCTGCCCGGCCCCTTATGGGAGGTGTCCAGAGCGGCAAGCTGAGCGGCGCTTCCGTATACAGAAACGGCTGAAACGGCCGCTTGCAGAACGTCCTGCCCCGCTGCGCAGAAGGCTCCGATTACAGACGTCAGCAAGCATCCCGCCCCCGTCACCTTCGTCAGCAGTTTATCACCGTTATGTACGGCGTATGTGTCGGTGCCGTCGGAGATGACGTCGGTTTTTCCGGTAATCGCAATGACCGTCTTCAGCCCGCTTGCAGCCGTCTTAGCGAGCTGAACCACATCTCCTCCGGCTTCCCCCGCATCCACGCCTTTTATCTTCCAATCAGGGGCGCCGGCAATATTGGCGATTTCCGCGGCATTTCCGCGAATGACGGACAAGCGGACCTCCTGTATGATCTTGCGGGCTGATGCCGTCCGAAACGGCGTGGCGCCGGCGCCTACCGGATCAAAAATGACCGGAACGCCGTTTTCATTGGCCGATTTTCCGGCCGCGATCATAGCTTCAACCGACGCCGAACTGAGGGTTCCTATATTCAGGACGAGCGCTCCTGCGATTTTCGCCATGTCGGCTGCCTCCTCAATTGCATAAGCCATAACGGGCGATGCGCCGAGCGCGAGCAGTCCGTTAGCGGTGAAGTTCGTGACGACATTATTGGTGATACTGTGAACGAGCGGGTTTTGATCCCGCACTTTACTCAAGTGTTGAGCTGCGGTTTGTGCGTCCATGCTTAATCATCCTTTTTTCTCTTTTTCGGATTCCATAAATACGATTTCGTATGCTCCAGCCAGGCTCTGGCGGCAAAGGACATATAGCGGTCTTTCCGCCAAATGATGGCTAAATGCCACGGAATGACCGGATGAACGAGCGGAATGGTTCTGACTTTGTCAGGATCAAGACCGCGGCAGATTCTTTCCGGCAGCAGGCCGATACCGAGGTTGGCCGATACCATTTCGCTGATAAAGTCCCACTGTGACGTTTCATAAATGACGTGAGGCCTGAATCCGGCTTTCACGCATTCCGTCATAATTCGATTATGAAGGACAAAATCCTCCCTGAAAAATATGAACGGCTCTTCTTTCAATTCGTGGAGACTGCATTCTTTCTCGTCAGCGAGCCGATGTGACGGATGGACGACGAGCATAAGGGTTTCCTTGACGATTGTGAACGTATGAAAAACCTCTTCATTCGCGGGAAGTACGACGACCCCGATATCAAGCGAGCCGTCCTCCACCCCTTGCTGCACTTTAATAGAGCCGTCCTCAACAAGCTGAAACGTCACATCGGGATATGTGACGCGGAAGTCACCGAGCACTCTCGGGAAAAAGCCGGACCCGATCATCGGCGGAAGACCGATGCGGACGTGCCCTTTCTTCACTTCCATAATATCGTTCAGCTCTGACGTCAGGTTTTGGAAGGACTTTGTGATTTCCTGCGCCTGCACATACATGCTCTGCCCGGCGTCAGTCAGTTCAACTTGCCGGCCATTGCGGTAAAACAGCTTAATGCCGAGCTCCGTCTCCAGGTTTTTAATCATTTTTGAGATTGTCGGCTGTGAAACATACAGAGACTGTGAAGCCTTCGTAAAGCTTTTCAAACGGGCCACTTCCAAAAAATACGTTAAGTGCCGGATATCCATTACATTTCATCCTTTCTATAGACAAAAGGAATACACATTATTCTTTATATGTATTTTACCTATAGCAAAACCTTCTGTACAATATAAATATAAGGGAGGCATCATTATGAAAAAATTGCTGCTTACCGTTATTCAAATCGCTCTGCTGTTTATATTTGCGCGTCTGATCAATTGGGTCACGGCGGCTCTTCATATAAATATTCCCGGCAGTATAATCGGGATTGTGATTCTTTTCACATTATTGCATTTCAAGATTATCAAACTTGAATGGATTGAGCTTGGCGCAGCATGGCTCCTCGGTGAGCTGCTGCTGTTTTTCATCCCGTCTGCCGTCGGAGTGATTGAATACGGAGATATTATGTCTAAATTCGGCGTAAGCATTTTACTTGTCGTCGTCATCAGCACATTTGTCGTGATGGTTTCAACAGGTACGCTTACACAGCTGATAGCAAAAAGAAAGGAGAAAAAACAAACGTGTTCATCGGAATCATAAGTTTATTCTTAACTGTCTTAGTATATTTGGGCGCGAAAAAACTCTACACTCGTTTTCCGCGGGTGTATACGTCGCCGCTTCTGATTACGCCCGCTGTTTTGGTCGTACTGCTGCTTCTTGTCAATGTCCCGTATCAGACATACAATCTCGGCGGCGGACTGCTGACCGATATGCTTCAGCCGGCAACAGTGGCGTTCGCTATCCCGCTTTATAAATATTTCCCGATTTTAAAGAAATACGCCGTGGAAATTATTTTGAACGTAGCGGTCGGTTCATGTATCGCCATTCTGTCAACGGCCTTTATCGCGAAATGGTTCCATCTCGGCAGCAGCTTAGTCGACAGTCTCGTGCCGCGATCCGTGACGACGCCGATTGCCATGAACGTTTCAGAAATGATCGGCGGGATGCCGGCCGTTACAGCGGTTTTCGTCATTTTAACGGCTTTATTGGGAACGATCATCGGGCCGATGGTCATCCGCTATTTCCGCATTGATAACGAAATTGCCCGGGGCGTGCTGCTCGGAACCAGCGCGCACGGAGCGGGAACATCTAAAGCATTTGAGCTCAGCTCCGTATCAGGAACGATCTCAAGCGTGTCCATGATTCTCGCCGCAATTATGACGCTGTGCGCGGCCCCGATTTTGCTTTCGTTTATGTCATAAAAGACTGCTCCTTACAGAGCGGTCTTTTTTTATTTGCTATGAAGGATTGATTCGTCTGTCCTTCATAAAAAGACGAAAACACGATATGATAAGATATGAAGTGAAAAGACTGAAGAACGGATGTGTCATATGAACGGCCAGCAGCGAAGCAGCATCAGAAAAGGACTTGAAGTCGATATCGTCCTGAAAGCCGATCAGCGTTCAGGAAAGCTGACAAGAGGAATCGTGAAGGATATTTTGACGAACTCAAGCTTCCACCCGCGCGGCATTAAGGTCCGCCTTGAAGACGGGCGAATCGGCCGGGTCCAGCACATTATTGAATAGAAAAAAGCCGGAGCTTCAGGGACTGCCCCCCGTTTTTGAGACAGGGGTCAAAACACCTTTTAAACAGCCAATTGCCGATAGTTTATCGGTGATTGGTTGTTTAGTTTGGTTTGAATACGAATATTGTTATAATAATGAATGTATTCTATGACAGTGCGTTCTACGATGGCAGTCGTAGTTCGATCAATGCTGTTAAGATAGAACGTTTCAGACTTTAGCGAGGAATGAAACGATTCGATGGAGGCATTATCAGCGGGCGTCCCTTTGCGGGACATGCTCATGGTAATGCCTTTTGTTTTAACAGCTTTTTGATACTCGTAAGATGTATACACAGAACCCTGGTCACTATGTAACACGCAGTTCTCAGGCAGCATTGGTAGCTGATCAAGTGTGTCTAAGACAAAGGCTGTGTCCTGCTTATCCCCAATAGTAAAAGCAATCACTTCTCCATTGTATAAATCTAATATACTGGAAAGGTACAATTGTTTCTGTCCATAAGGCAAATATGTGATGTCCGTTACTAGTTTTTCAAGAGGACGATCAGACTGAAAGTTCCGATCCAATATATTATCGACCACGGCATATGGCTGCCCATCCTTCTTGCGCTTTTTCACCTTAACCCGACACTGCCATTGATTTTTCTGCATAATACGTTGAACCGTTTTATGGTTAATACACATTCTCTTTTTTAGTATGGCTGTGATTTTTCGATATCCATATCGATACTTGTGCTCTCGGCACAACGTGCCGATTTGTTTTTCCAAATGGCGCTTGGGATGATCCTTCATCAGATTCTTCTTCCAACGATAATAAGACGCTCGAGAGATACCTAAATGAATACAGATATCCTGTACGGTCATTGTGCTGTGCAATATTTCTACAAGTTCGACTGACGTTTCGCTATCAACTTCCTTTCCAATTCGTTGTACTTTTTTAAAACTTCATTCTGTTGTCTCAGGTAACGAATCTCTGCCTGCAGTTTCTCTAAATCGGAAGAATACTCCGGACCTTTTCCGTAAGTGTATTGCTTTCCAACAGGCTGTTCGAATCGATGTGTATCACCAGCCTTATACCATCTAACCCATGTCTGAACCTGTGTCTTATTCTTAATATTCAACTCCTGCATGATCTCTTTCATAGGTACGCCTGCCAATCTCATTTTTACAGCCTTCTGTTTCGCTTCAACCGGATAACTCACTCTTGTCCCCATAGAAAAAACACCTCCAAGTCTAATTTCGGATAACAATCATCCGTATTCAAACTTGAAGGTGTTTTTATTTGTCTCATCTTATGGGGTCAGTCCCTTCACGCCCGGCTTTTTTTCTTTAATTTCAGCAATGAAATCCTCATATGTTCCCCTTTATATACAAAAAATCTTTAACCAACTATTGACTCTTACGTTGCGTAATACTTTAGAGTAGCCATTAAGGAGGCGGCAAACGTGATGGGTATGAAAGTAAAAGAAGTAGCTGAACTGATTGGAGTAAGCATACGTACTCTCCATCATTACGATCAAATTGGATTATTGACTCCTCAGGAAACGACCGATTCCAGTTATCGGCTTTATTCTGAAGAGAATCTTGAACAGCTGCAGCAGATACTATTTTTCAAGGAGCTCGATTTCTCCTTAAAAGAGATTAAAGAAATCATTAATAGTCCTTCATTTAACCGAAGGGAGGCATTAATTTTACAAAAGAAAATGTTGATTGATAAACGGAATAGAGTCGATAAAATGATTGAAACCATCGATAAATCAATCAAACATATGATGGGAGAGATTTGCATGACGAACAAAGAGCGGTTTGAGGGAATGAACTTCAATCATAATCTTTATGAACAAGAAGCTCGCAAACGGTGGGGTGATCAACCTGTCGATAAGGTAAATATTAGATTGAAAAGCATGACTGATGGTGAGCAAAAAGATTTATCTGATAAGTGGACTGCAATGTTCAATAAATTTGCACTCCTTATTAACCAATCTCCCAAGTCCCCAGACGTACAAACAGCTATCAAAGAGTGGTTTGATTTTCTCAATGAAAATTTTGGTGAATATTCTTTTGATGCCTTTTACGGATTAGGTCAACTCTATATTGAAGATAAACGCTTCACTAAGAACATCGACCGGTATGGTGAAGGGTTGGCGAAGCTCATGAGTGATGCCATTACAATTTATATAGATCATCAAAAAAAGGGTGGTACCCATTAAAATCATTATCGAGGATACAATTGGGCAATACGAAACATTATTTTCAATGGTTGAAAATAGAGAAGATTATTATCGGTATTCAATGATGAAACCTTTTGAAGATATGTGGAAAAAGATTAATGTCCCCTTAAAGGCAAAGCAACCTAACGGATATGATGTAATCATGGCTGCAAATATGCTGGGCTATCTGAGCATATTTGATACGGAAACCGGAAGAAAAGCATTAGAGAATCTAAAAGAAATTCAAGCTCTTCAAATTGCATATGGCACTTTAACTCATTGTGTAGAATTTATCAAACAAAACCGCTTAAAAATAAATGCTGATGAAATAAGGTTTGGGATGTATCTGGCCAATCAAAAAAAGCTTGAATTACATAGAGGGTATTGTGGATTCGGAGGAATTCCGGGATTTATTCAAGTTTCAATATTCCCCAATTCATATAACATACCGAGACTGCCTGCTGTAATCGCACATGAATTTCATCATAATATTCGTTTTTCGTATTTCAATTGGGACTATGGGAACGTAACGGTTGGTGATTACTTAATTATAGAGGGGCTGGCAGAATCGTTTGCCAAAGAACTTTACGGAGAAGCTCTGTTAGGTCCCTGGGTTACTTCTTTTGAAAAAGAAGACTTAGAATACTCAAAAGAAATCATCAAAGACTCATTAAATGTGAAAGGGTTTGCTGAGGTCAGCAGTTACATGTTTGGTGACACCTTTGCAGCCGAACAAGGTTATCAGCCTGTCGGCTTATCACCGTTTGCAGGTTATGCGGTTGGCTACCAAGCGGTGCAATCCTTCATGAAAGCCAACAATGTGGGGATTAGAGAGGCCACTTTACTTGGCACAGATGAGATACTAAGTAATAGCGGGTTGTTTCTTTAAGAATGAAGATTATTTTATCCCGTATTAAAGCGATGGAAGAGGGTTTTCTTTTCCCCTCTTTCCACGCTATAAATGGTCATTCTATTTTTTCCGCAAGAAAACAACCTTCAAATAGTTCCCTTCTTTAAACGCGGGAATCGTTTTGAAATCTTCCGGAAGCGTGTATTCTTCCAAAATGTCGTAACGCTCATTTGTTTCTTTAAAGGCGGTCTCTATAAAGCCTTTAAATTTCTTCATATTGAAGGCGCTGCTGTTTGTCGAAGCGACGATGATGCCGTTTTTTGCGGTGATGGCGATCGTTTCCTTCAGCAGATTTTTATAATCTTTCGCCGCGCTGAACGTCCGTTTTTTTGTGCGGGCGAAAGAAGGCGGATCAAGGATGATGAGGTCAAACTCCAGCCCTTTTTTCTCCGCATAGCCGAAGTATTTGAAAACATCCATGACTTTAATGTCATGCGCCTCATAATCAATTCCGTTGGCGCTGAACTGTTCAATTGTTTTTGCGAGACTGCGGTTGGCGACATCGACGCTGGTCGTTTTCTCAGCTCCGCCAAGCGCCGCCGCAACGGAAAATGCCCCCGTATAAGAGAACGTATTCAGCACCCGTCTGCCGTTTGCATACTTGTCCCGAATCGCTTTGCGTACATGACGCTGGTCTAAGAAAATGCCCGTCATCGCCCCGTCGTTTAGATCCACAGCGTATCGGATGCCGTTTTCTTGAACAATGACCGGAAAATCTCCTCTTTCGCCTTTGACAAAATCGTCGTCTTCCACGTATTGCCCGGCCGTATCGAATCGTTTCTTTTCATAGATCGCTTTATAAGAAAGCTCCAGTCCGTCAATCGCCTCAATCATGCTGTCCTTATAAGTGTAAATGCCTTTACTGTACCATTGAATCAGCAGATAACCATCATAAAAGTCAATCGTGACGCCGCCGATGCCGTCGCCCTCACCGTTGAACAGCCGGAACGCCGTCGTGTCGGGCGCCTTAAACAGATGAGCTCTCGCTTCAGCCGCTTTTTTCAGCTTGTCCAGAAAGAAACGTCCGTCGATCCGTTCATCTCTCGCGCGGGACAGCACCCAGCCGACTCCTTTATTCTGCAAACCGTAATAGCCTTTTCCGATAAACTCACCCTTCTCGGATGTCACATCAAAAAGATCGCCCTCTGTTAAATGAGCCGAGCTTCCGGACAGAGCGTCTTTTTCAATCAGGGGGAATCCTTTTTTCAGCTTTCCGGCAAATGTATCTTTCACTGTAAGTAGCTTCATTGTGCATTCCTCTTTCGTTTTGCTTTCTCTTATCGTACCATAAAACATGATCAACACCGCATTGTCCCGAAAAATTCAAAACAGGGGGAAAACCATGACAGCCAAAAGAATCGACCATACAGGCATTATGGTCAAAGATATTGAAACATCCATCGCCTTTTATCAAGACGTTCTCGGTATGCAGTTAAAGGATCGTATCACTCATACGAACGGCATTATTGAACTTGCCTTTCTCGGCTTTCAGGAAGGGCCGGAGACAGAAATTGAGCTGATCCAGGGCTACAGCAGCGAGCTTCCCGCAGAAGGAAAAGTGCATCATGTCGCTTTATTGACAGAAGATATCGCGGCGGAGTTCACGCATGCGAAGCGTCAGGGCGCCGTATTTATCGATGAAGAAATCACGACGCTTCCGAACGGGTACCGCTACTTTTACATTGAAGGACCTGACGGCGAATGGATCGAATTTTTCCAGCGTTAAAAAAACGGGCGAAAGCGCCCGTTTTTTTTATGTTTCTTCAGTGACGTTTTGTTCCGCCGCCCGTTCCTCTCTCCATTTTTGAAGATCCCAAATTCGGAAAAACGGATAATAGATGATAAATGTAATCAGGAGATTGATCAGCTGCATGACCGAACCGGAGATTTTCCCGCCCGTCGCCAAATAACCGGAAATCAGCGGCGGCATCGTCCACGGCACGGCGATTCCCGCCGGTTTTGCCACCATCCCCGTGCTCATCCCGATGTACGTCGCCGTAATGGTCAAGAGCGGCGCAATGATAAAGGGCACGATTAACAGCGGATTCATGACGAGCGGCATCCCGAAAATAATCGGTTCGTTAATGTTAAAAATCGCGGGCCCGATTCCGAGACGGCCGAGCTGTTTCATCTGTTTGCTTCTGGAGCGCACAAGCATGGTCAGCACAAGGGCAAGCGTCGCTCCGCTTCCGCCGACATTAATCCATATTTGAAAGAACTGTGTCGTAAAAATGCTCGGCAGCGCTTCTCCCGCCTGAAAAGCCAAACGGTTGGCATCCATCGCCCCATACCAGATCGGCGACATGACGCCGCCGATAATGGACGCGCCGTGTATGCCGCACGACCAAAGCAGCATTTGCACGAATTCGGCGATAAGACTTCCGCCGAGACTCCCGCCCAAAATAGACAGCGGGGTGCCCAGCAGATCGCCTACGACATTGTGGAGGCTTTTAAAAGGAGTTATTTCAATAAACAGACGGGCCAGCCATACAAGCGTAATAATAATGAAACCGGGGATGAGCGCAACGAACGATTTGCTGACCGCAGGCGGCACTCCGTCAGGCATTTTAATGACGATATTTCTTTGTATGATAAACCGGTACACTTCCGTAGACAGCATTGCAATGATCATCGCGACAAACAGACCTTTGCTTCCGAGCAGCGAAATCGGAATGCCGCCTCCCACCATAATCTCTGTTGCCGAGCCGTCAGGAATAAACGGAATCTGATACGGCGTCGCCAATAAAAAGGCGGCAAGGGCAATGGCTCCCGACGACAGGGCATCCACCTCATAGCTTTCCGCAAGCCGGTAAGCAATCCCAAAGGCGGCGACAAGCGCCATAATATCAAAGGACGCATTCACAGGATACCCGAGCTTTTCAACCCAATTTTCACCGAAAAGACCAGCCATAAAATCGGCATAACCGGGAATCGGAAGACTCGTCAGAATCAGAAAAACCGATCCGATGATGATAAGCGGCATAGTCAAAATAATGCCGTCCCGCAAAGCTCTTAAGTGCCTTTGGCCGGCGACTTTTCCGGCGACAGGCATGATTTTTTCTTCCATGACCCGATTGAACGTACTCATTTATCAAAAACCCCCTTTTTGAGTTCATTGCGCAGATGTCTTAAAGCATTTTCTCCATCATATTTTGGAAACGCTTACATTTGCATACAGAAATTTTCCTTATCCTTCAGGAAAAAAAGAATTCCGCACTGCCGATATATAAAGAAAAAGGGGGAATCACAATGTATCACACCCTGAAACCGATAATGGCCGCGGCCTTGTGCGCCGGCCTGTTCTCCGCCGCGGCGCCCGCGCACGCCGAGACGCACGACCGGGACGTTATCGTGGTGTACAAAAATCAAAACGGCAAGGAATCCGCCATAGACAGCGGAGCGGATGTGGAACAGACCTATCAGCATCTCCCGGCAGTCGCCGTGTCAGCCGATTCACAAACGGTGAAAGACCTGAAACAGGACCCTGACATCTTATATGTAGAAGACAATGTATCCTTTCAGGCAGCAGGCGGTTCTGATATCCGCCCGTTATCAGCGGCCCAAAGCAGCAGTTACGCGCTGCCGCAATGGGATATAGAACCGACTCAGGTCAAGCAGGCGTGGAAAGAAGGCTTGACGGGAAAAAAGGTTAAAGTGGCTGTCATTGACAGCGGCATTTACCCTCATGATGACCTTTCCATTGCCGGAGGCTATTCCGCAGTCAGCTATACTTCTTCATACAAAGATGACAATGGACACGGGACGCATGTCGCCGGAATCATTGCGGCAAAACATGACGGATACGGCATTGACGGCATCGCGCCGGATGTCCGGTTATATGCGGTTAAAGCATTAGACAGAAAGGGTGCAGGGGATCTTAAAAGCCTTCTTAAAGCGATCGACTGGTCGATCGCCAACAAAATGGACATCATCAATATGAGCCTCGGAACTAACGCAGACAGCAAAATTCTTCACGACGCCGTAGACAAAGCATACAAAAAAGGAATCGTGATCGTAGCCGCCGCAGGAAACGACGGCAACAAAAAACCCGTCAATTATCCGGGCGCCTACAGCAGCGTAACGGCAGTCTCAGCGTCAACTGAAAAAAACGGGCTCGCGGCTTTTTCCACGACCGGAAAACAAATTGAATTTGCCGCACCCGGCACCAATATTACGAGCACGTACCTGAATCAAATGTACGCCGCGGCTGACGGCACATCTCAAGCCGCACCCCACGTCACCGGCATGTTCGCGCTGCTCAGGCAGAAATATCCCGAGGAAACAAATACACAGCTCCGGCAGCAGATGCAGCAAAACGTCAAAGATCTGGGCGCTCCCGGACGTGACAGCCGATTTGGGTACGGCCTGGTGCAATATCACGTAAAGCAAAAGAGCTTTGCCGAACGGGCTGTAATAAAAGCGGAAAAGACGAAAAAACAGGCAGATATCAATCAAGCAAAAACGGCCGTCAGCAAGCTGTCCAAGTCAAAGGGAAAAACCGCTCTCGAGTCCCGGATCAATAAAGTTCAGACGGCAAGAAATGTGACGGACGCAAGAGACAAAGTCCGGACTGCCGAAAAACAAAAGAAAAAAACCGCCGTCAATGCCGCACAAAGCGCCATTCGCAAATTACCGGCCGGTTCAGAGAAAAAAGGGCTGCAAAAGCGGCTGAACGCTGTCAATTCAAGCCTTTTGAAAACAGCTGAGGCCAGCGTCAAGCAGGCGGAAAAAAAGACCTCTGAGGCCAGCACCGCAAAAGCCCAAAAAGCAGTCAGCGAAATCCAGCCGGGAAAAGAAAAAACCGCTCTGGAAAAACGGCTTGGCCGGATAAAAGATAAACTCAACCGACAGCAGGCTAGAGACAAAGTAAAAGCGGCGGAAAAAACCAAGACTAAAAAAGCAAAATCAGCGGCACAAACAGCAGTCAGCCGATTGAAGCCGTCTGCCGAAAAGACCGGCCTGCAAAAACGCATGCGTGCGATTCGGGTGAAATAATAAAAAAAACGCTTATGAGCCGGATAACGGCTTCACAAGCGTTTTCATCACACCTGCCTATTGGTTCATGGCCGGGCGGTCGATCGTGTTCCATTTCGTAAAGGACATATATCGGAAATAATGATCACGATACGGGTGCGAGGTGCCTGTATTCCAAGGCTTGTCGCTGCCGCAGAAATGGACGATGGCCGGTTCGGCACGTGTTTCTCTGTAACGTATACGGTCGATCAGTTCAGGAGGTGTTTTCTCATTCATGATAATATGCGTCTGCGCGTTCCAGCGCGGATGCAGTTCATGCCATTGATCATATAAGATCGCGTTAAGCGCGTCCTGATCATGGAACACGAGAAAATCCTCCGAGCTGTTTTCGTTGATAAAATCAATCACCTTTTCGGAAATATTTTGTTTTCTCCAAGGTTCGAAATCTATAATCATAATGCCGGAATTAAAATACTTGGCAGTGTCGCTGATATTCATTTTTTTCAGTCTTTCATGCTGTCCGGCGTCTTCTACCGCCGCAACTATTGCCGGGGAAATATCCATATCCCATAAAACCGAAATATCTTCCATCACAATTGCATCGCAATCAATGTAAATCATCCGCTTTACGGACTCATCCTTAATTAAATCAGGGATGGAAATGCGGTAATAAGCTGCTTTTGTAATGTGGCTGCTTTCGACTGCATGCTTGTATTGATCAGCGTCTACTTCTAAAAATTCAAGCGGCGTCCCGAATGACATCGCAGTCTGTTCAAGCTTGTCCTTGTTTTCGGCAGTAATTCCGCCGTCGATCACATATAATTTGGCATTCCTTGTATTATCCATATTCATCAATAAAGAAGCGAACATCCCACCCAAATGACGAGCATAATGATCATCGGCACATGATACGATATGCATTGTTTCATTCTTTCCCACTGATATTCATCTCCCTTTTTGTTGTACAAATGTCTTTCCCTTTTTTTAAAAAGTAAACCTTGATCTTACACATTTTTTCTGCGGGAATGTGCTGTTTGCGATTTGATATCTTTTGCATTCTCTGTTAAAATTCATTTCATAGCTAATGATTCTGACAATAAAAAGGAGCATGACGCCATTGACGAATCGCAACGATGCCGGATCAGACAATAAGAAGCCGAACAGGCCTTTTTCCGATCTATCCGGCAAAAACAAAGAGGCGGCCTATATTGCCGCTGCACTCTATCGGTCCGCCCAGCAGCTCCGTGTAAAAATGGAGAAAGAGGTGCTGTCGGCACACAAATTATCATGGACGGCGTTTTCCATCCTGTATGACCTTTGTGAATGGGAAACGCTTGATACAAGAAGGATAGCCGCTCTATCCGGAATTACCTCGGCGACGGCGAGCAATGTCCTGAACACTTTGGAGAAGAAGGGCTTATGCAGCAGACAAACGAACAAAAGAGACCGCAGGCTTGTATTCGTCAGTATTACCGATGAGGGCAGAAAGGTTATTGAAGATCTGTACCCCGACTTTCATCAGGGGGAAATTGAACTGACGGCCTGTCTGGATAAACAGGAACAAAAAACGCTGTCCGCCCTGCTGCAAAAAATCGCTGACAATTTCATAACGTAGCAGCTATGACGGGAATCAGTAGCGGATTGTCTCCCTGTTTCAGAGAACCGGCGGATGGTGCAAGCCGGCACAAAGACAAACGTGAATTACCTCCCTGAGCTTTCTTTGTGAACTTCAGTAGCAAAGAACGGGAAACCGTTATTCGAATGAGCGGAAGACGTCGTCTTCAATCAGGGTGGTACCGCGTGCATACAGCCACGTCCCTTTTGGGATGCGGCTTTTTTGTTTGGCTAAAAAAAGGAGGATGTAAAAGATGGAATCAATCACTTTAACGAATGATCAGGAAAAAGAAGTGCAAAGGCAGCTGGATTTGTACATGACCGGCGCCGCGGACGTCATACCGCCTGAAGAATTGAGAAATAAAATCGCCAAATCAGTGGCATCCGGCAAGCCGCTGAACATTAAACTCGGCCTTGATCCGTCCGCACCCGACGTCCACTTGGGCCATACCGTCGTGTTAAACAAACTGCGCCAATTTCAAGAAAACGGCCATATCATACAGCTTGTTATCGGGGACTTTACCGGAAAAATCGGTGATCCGACGGGGAAGTCGCAAGCCAGAAAACAGCTGACTGATGAAGAAGTCCAGCACAATGCCAAAACCTATTTTGAACAGTTTGGCAAGGTGCTGGATCAAGACAAAGTTGAACTTCACTGCAACTCAAAATGGCTGAAGACATTGAATCTGGAAGATGTGATTGAATTAGCGGGGAAAATTACTGTCGCCCGTCTGATGGAGCGCGACGACTTTGAGGAGCGCATCGCCATGCAAAAACCGATCTCACTTCACGAATTCTTTTACCCGCTGATGCAGGGTTACGATTCTGTCGTTCTCGAAAGCGATATCGAACTCGGCGGTACGGACCAGCATTTTAACGTGCTGATGGGCCGCCATTTCCAAGAACGCTACAAAAAAGAAAAGCAGGTCGTCATCCTCATGCCGCTTTTGGAGGGTCTTGACGGCGTTGAAAAAATGTCTAAATCAAAAAACAACTACATCGGCATTGACGAGCATCCGAACGACATGTACGGCAAAACGATGTCATTGCCGGACAGCCTGATGAAAACATATATTCATTTAGCGACAGATCTAGAGCCTGCGGAGAAAAAACAGATGGAGAAGGATTTGGAATCAGGAAAGCTTCATCCGAGAGATGCCAAAATGATCTTAGCGGGTACAATCGTCAGAATGTACCACGGCAGGAAAGCGGCAGATGCGGCAGAACAGCATTTCAAACGTGTCTTCCAGCAAAACAGCCTGCCTGAAGATATGAAAACCGTCATATGGGACGGAGAAAAGACCGTGCCCCTTATTGAGCTGCTCGTCACGATTGGACTCTTTTCTTCAAAAAGCGAAGCACGCCGTATGATTCAAAACGGCGGAATCAAAGTGAACGGGGAGAAAACGGATGCCCTTCATACCGTCATTCCCGCAGAAGACGGCATGACGATTCAGGTGGGTAAGCGAAAATTTGTACAGCTGCGCGTAAACGGATAAATAAACAGCCGGACTGCACATAAAAGCGGTCCAGCTGTTTGTGATGCGTCAATCGTTTAATCGACTTCTTTCTTAATTCCAAGCATCTTTTCGTCTAAATAATGGGCGATGTCCGCCGCTTCCTTCAGCTCGTCGGTCAGATGCTTTGGGACTTCGTTATTTAATTTGTAATAAATTTTATGTTCAAGGCTCGCCCAAAAATCCATGGCAATGGTGCGGATTTGAATTTCCGCCTTCACATATTCCACACGATTCGTCAAATAAACGGGAATTTCAATAATCAAATGCAGGCTGCGGTAGCCGTTCGGCTTCGGATGTTTGATATAATCCTTCACCTTTACGATCTTCAGGTCCTTATGCTGCTTCAAAACCTCAGCGACATTATAAATATCGGAAATAAAGGAACAGATAATCCTGAGACCCGCAATATCATGAATATGCTCTTTCATTTCCTGCGTCGTCACATCGCAGCCTTTGCGCATCAGTTTATTGACGATACTCTCGAAACTTTTTACGCGTGATTTTGTATGCTCGATCGGGTTATGCCCGTGAATCAGATTATATTCCTGGCTGATGATAGAAAACTTCGTATCCAGCTCATCTAAAGCGAATTTATAAACTAATAATTCATTTTTCCAATCTTCCATGACCGTTTTCAAATCATCCATATGGGCTGTTGACAAGTCCATTTTTTTCATCTCCTTGCTTTGCTGTCCATATATGAGACGTGTCAGTCCGCGGTCAGGTTCTTTACAATATCGTGAAGATTATGTCATAAAAAAAAGCAAATGCCGGTTATGGCATTTGCCTTTCATTTGATCAGCGGAAATAACTGATCAGGAGTCCGATTGAAAGCAGGAATCCGAAGAATGTATTGGTTTGCGCCGTTGATTTCATCGCAATAATCATGTTCATCGGCATCTCGTTTTTCACAAAGCCTTTCACGGCCTGAACGGGTTTCGGCACGCTCAGGAAGACCAGGAACAGCCACGGGCTTGTGTAACCCATGATGACAAGACCGACGATCCAGATATAAGCGATGGCAAAAGATGCGGCCAGTATCATGACGGCCCCTCTATGCCCCATCAAAATGGCCAGCGTTTTACGTCCGCCTTTTTTATCTTCCTCAATATCACGGATATTGTTGGACAGGTTAATCGCTCCGACCAAGATGGCGATCGGGATAGAAATCAAAATGCTCTGTTCATTAATTCTGCCTGTCTGAATGAAGAAAGAAATAAGGACAAATACAGAGCCCATGCAAATGCCGGAGAACAGTTCCCCGAACGGTGTATACGCAATCGGCAGCGGGCCGCCCGTATACAGATAGCCGATCAGCATGCCGGCAAGGCCGATAACCGCAAGCCACCAGCTGCTGCTCATGCAGATATAAACACCGAGCACGAGGGCAATCGCATAAGAGCCGAGCGCCAGCTGCAGAATTGTTTTCGGCTTCATGCCGTGGCGGACGATCGCTCCGCCGATACCGACGGAATCCTCCGTATCTAAACCGCGTTTAAAATCGTAATATTCATTGAATAAGTTCGTGGCGATCTGGATCCAAAGGCAGGAAAACAGCATGGCCAAAAACAGCAGGAAATCAACCTTTACGTAAAACATCGCCAATACGGTGCCGAGAAGTACGGGCACAAACGATGCCGTCAATGTATGAGGGCGGGTTAGCTGCCACAAAATGCGGCCCATGCTTTCTTTCTCGGGCGTCTTTTGGCTGCCCCCCATATTGTTTTGATTCATTTTCCTCTTCCTTTCTATTAAAAGGCTTTCACAGTCAGCCGATAACAGTAGTGTTGAATTGGGGTTTTCACGTTTTCTGCTACCTTATCTATCATAATAATTTCTTCCTCATTTCACAAGATGCGGCGCTTTATCGGCTATCCTGCCGGAAACGGCTTTTCGCCCTTCTCCATTGGGGTTCGGCACAAGCCTGCTTAAGAAAAAGCCGCCAAAATTTTTTTACCTCGTTTATATTTACGATAAGTTAAAAATCCCGCCTGAACAGCGCCTTTTTAGTATGATCATTTGCCAATTTATACATGCGTGTTTTCCATCCTTTTGTTCCTCATTCATTTTTAAGGAAATTTTAAGCTTAGGATATTAGACATATTTTGAAACTTTTTGTTAATCTAATCGTCATATACTGGTGTAATTATTGAATACGCGGGGAAGGAATTTTGAATATGATGCAAAAATTAAAACGTGCTTATGAAAATACATTGATCAAATGGACGTTTCATACGGGCTTTTATTTTCTGATATTAGTATTGCTCTTTTGGATGTATGGATTTCATACAGCGAATACCGGCACTTATATTTACAACGATTTCTAATCGGGGAGGATAACTATGAAACTACTTGATGCTATAAAAACATACGCAGACGCCAAGCCGCAGGCTGAAGCGTTTCGTTCCTTAGATCATTCCCTCACTTACGGGGAATTATGGGATTTGTCGGAGCGGGTTGCGTCCGGCATTCAAAAACATACAGCTGACGGTTCGAAAGCGCCTGTCCTCGTTTACGGACATATGGAGCCGAATATGATCGTTTCTTTCTTAGGAAGCGTCAAAGCGGGCCGCCCTTACATCCCTGTCGATGTTTCCATTCCGGCGGAGCGGATCGTCAAAATCATTGAAAGCTCAGGCGCAGAGCTGCTTATCAGCGTATCGGGCGATGCAGTCGATACGGGAAGCAATCTGATTAAAACCGTTACGCCCGAAGAGCTTGCAGCTGACGGAGATGCAGACCTCAGCCGTGAGAACTGGGTAAAAGAGCTGGATACGTTTTACATTATTTACACGTCCGGCAGCACGGGAAATCCGAAGGGCGTGCAGATATCGGCTGATAACCTGCAAAGCTTCACTGACTGGATCTGCAGGGATTTTCCTGTGGGCGATGGTAAGATATTCTTAAACCAAGCGCCGTTTTCTTTTGATTTATCTGTCATGGACATTTTCCCGTCGCTTCAAACGGGAGGTACGCTGCATTGCGTAACGAAAGACAAAATCAATAAACCGAAAGTACTATTTGAAGAGCTGGAGAAATCCAAACTGAACGTCTGGACATCGACGCCGTCTTTCGTCCAAATGTGTCTGATGGACCCCGGCTTTACGCAGGAGCTCCTGCCTGAGGCAGAAGTATTTATGTTTTGCGGAGAAGCGCTTCCGGCTGCCGTGGCACAGGAACTGCTAAACCGTTTTCCGAAGGCCCGCGTATTCAATACATACGGCCCGACTGAAACAACGGTTGCCGTCACCTCCGTTGAAATTACGCAGCAGATTATCGATGAAAATGAATCTCTGCCCGTCGGTTTTGCAAAACCCGATATGGATATCTTCATCATGGATGAAAACGGGAATAAGCTTCCGGACGGAGAAAAAGGGGAAATCATCATCGCGGGCCCGAGCGTGAGCAAAGGCTATCTCGGAGAGCCTTCTCTGACGGAAAAAGCGTTTTTCCCGATCGACGGCCAGTGGGCATATCACACGGGTGATGCCGGTTATGTTCAGGATGGTCAGATTTTCTGCCAAGGACGCCTTGATTTCCAGATTAAGCTTCACGGCTACCGCATGGAGCTGGAGGAAATCGAAGTACATGTAAGGCAGTCTCAATATGTGCGCACGGCGGTTGTCATCCCGTATCAGCCTAACGGACCTGTCGAATATTTAATTGCCGCCATCGTGCCTGAAAAACATGATTTTGAAAAAGAATTCCAGCTGACAAGCGCCATTAAGAAAGAACTGGCCGCTTCGCTTCCGGCCTACATGATTCCGAGAAAATTCATTTATCAGGATCACATTCAAATGACTGCGAACGGAAAAATCGACCGTAAACGCATTGGCGAAGAGGTTCTTGTATGACGCCTTACAGCTCGTTTTTCTTCTTTATCTTACTTGGAATCCTTCTTTTGCCGACGATTATTTTAGGGCTGAACGGCAAGAGATTCCAAGGATACAACATGTTTATATCCATCATCGTATTGGCTTTGATTTTCGCGCATGATCTGCACGGCGTGATCGCACTATGTATCTTTACGCTGTGGCAGGTGCTTTTAATCAGGGGTTATCTCGCTTACAGACTGAAAGCCAACAGCGGCTTTGTCTTCAGTATGGCCGTGATCGCGTCCATTTTACCCCTGTTTTTATCTAAATTATGGCCGTTTTTCTTTCCGCCGGCGCCTCATCACCCGGTTCATAACCTGATCAGTTTCTTAGGAATTTCTTATTTGACATTTAAAGGCGTCCAGCTGATCATGGAAACGAGAGACGGGCTGATTAAAGAAAAAATGCCGCTTCACCGCCTTTTGTACTTTATAATGTTTTTCCCGACCATTTCTTCCGGTCCGATCGACAGATACCGCAGATTTGCCAAGGACGAACAGAAAGTATGGACAAAGGGAGAATACGCTGATTTACTGTATACCGGCATTCATAAAATTTTTATCGGTTTCTTATACAAATTCATTATCGGATATGCGATTAACACGTATTTCATTATGAATCTGTCTCATATCACCCACAGCAAACTGTGGGGTAATGTGCTGTACATGTACGGATACAGCTTGTACCTGTTTTTTGATTTTGCGGGTTACACGATGTTTGCCGTCGGTGTAAGCTATATCATGGGTATCAAATCTCCGGAAAACTTTAATAAGCCGTTTATCAGCAAAAACATTAAAGACTTCTGGAACCGCTGGCACATGTCCTTATCCTTCTGGTTCAGAGACTACGTATTTATGCGCTTTGTTTTCTGGATGACAAAGAAAAAATGGATAAAGAACCGGATGGCCGTCTCAAACATCGGGTATTTCCTGCTGTTCATGCTGATGGGCGTCTGGCACGGACTCGCCCTGCAATATATTGTATACGGCCTGTACCACGCCGTATTAATGACCGGGTATAACTTTTTTGAGAAATGGAATAAGAAATACAAGTGGCTGCCCGCCAATCGTTTTACGGCCTTTTTAGCCATCGTCATCACATTCCATTTCGTATGTTTCGGATTTTATATTTTCTCAGGAAAACCATTTCATCACTAAAGGAGATTGAAAACACATGGAATTTAAACAGGAAGTATTAGACGTATTAGCTGAAGTTTGTCAGGAGGACGCTGTGAAAGAAAATCCTGATATTGAAATCTTTGAAGAAGGACTGCTTGATTCTTTCGGAACTGTAGAGCTGCTGGTCGCCATCGAAAACCGCTTCGGCATTACAGTGCCGATCACTGAATTTGACCGTGACGAGTGGAATACGCCAAACAACATTGTAAACAAACTGACTGAGTTGAAGTAAATGAAAAAGCGTTTCTTTGGACCAATTATTTTAGCGTTCGTCCTGTTTGTCGGAGCTATCGCAGTTCCGGCTTCATGGCTTACGCGCTTCATTCCTGAAAAACGTGTCGAAGAGTCGGCGGCAGCCTTAAATCCGAATATGTTCCAGGGACTCTATCTTCAAAACAAAATGTTCGAAGACTCGAAGTATCTGCCGATTTTCGGTTCTTCCGAGCTTTCAAGACTGGATGAGTTTCACCCGTCCAACTATTTCCAAGTGAACAACCAAGGCTTTACGCCTTATCTTGTCGGAAAAGGCGGGGACCAATCCTTGATACACGCCGTGAACTTTGCGGCGCATTATCAGCAGCTGAAGGGCAAAAAACTGGTATTCATTGTTTCTCCGCAATGGTTTATCAAAAAAGGTTCTGATGAACAGCACTTTGCGCCGAATTTTTCATCACTTCAGGCATTGGATTTAGCATTTAATAACCAGATTGATCCCGCGGTCAAAAAGAACATGATGAAGCGCATGCTCCGTTTTAAAGTCGTTCAGCATGATGCCGTCCTTTCTGAATTGTACAAGGGAATGGTCAACGGACAATCATGGAAAGTGAAAGCGGTCATGCCGGCTGCCAAAGCTTATTATTCTCTGCTTGAGAAAAAAGATCTTTATTATTCAATGGGAGAAAACAAGGGCCCTGAACGGACGATCTCTGAAAACCTGAAAGGGAAATCGTGGTCAGAGTTAAAAACAGCCGCCGCTCAATTAGGAGAACGGAGCTCCAAGTCCAATCCTTTCTATATCGATGACGCTTCTTATAAAAAGATTAAGAAGAAAGTAAAGAGAGTGAAAGGAATCAACAAAGGAAGAACATACGCCAAATCAGTCGAATATCACGACTTTGAGGATATGCTGGACATTCTGAAAGATGCAGGCGCTGAACCGATGTTCGTGGTTATTCCGGTCAACGGAAAATGGTATGACTACACCGGCTTCCCGAAAAAAGGCCGGACTGATTACTACAAAAAAGTCACTAAGCAAATTAAAGCGAAGGGCTTTCAGGTTGCCGACTTATCCGGGCACGAATATGATCCGTACTTTATGAAAGACACCATCCATATCGCCTGGAAGGGCTGGGTGTACGTCGATAAAGCAATGGAGCAGTTTTACAAAACCGGCAAGGTGACGGTTCACTGAGCACGGTGATGACAGAATACGTAAAAACGAACACGCAGGGGGCATTCTCTCCCCTGCTTTTTATGTGATTTTGATTTTTTCACAAATTTGAGGAAAACTATTGCGAATATTTGTTGAAGGTATACAATAGAATATAAATTATTTTCAAATAAGTTTGACAATAACACCAATAGGGAGACAGAACATTATGAAACAAGATATTCGTGTTGAATTGACTTCAGCCAAAAAACCGAAACCGGACCCCCATGACCTTGCGTTCGGCAGAATTTTCACCGACCATATGTTTGTTATGGATTACGACGCCGATCAAGGCTGGTATGATCCGAGAATTATCCCTTATCAGTCCATCTCAATGGATCCTGCGGCCATGGTTTATCATTACGGCCAAACCGTTTTTGAAGGGCTTAAAGCGTATGTAACGAAGGATCAGGAAGTGCTTCTGTTCAGACCGGAGAAAAATATGGAGCGCCTGAACCAGTCAAATGACCGCCTTTGCATCCCGCTCATTGATGAAGAGCTTGTTCTTGAAGGCCTGAAACAGCTCGTAGCCATCGACAAAGACTGGATTCCGAAAGCGGAAGGCACTTCCCTTTATATCCGTCCGTTTATTATTGCGACTGAGCCTTTCCTCGGTGTAGCGGCATCCCATACGTACAAGCTGTTTATCATTCTTTCCCCGGTCGGCTCTTATTACAAAGAAGGCATTAAACCGGTAAAAATCGCCGTGGAAAACGAATTCGTGCGCGCCGTCAAAGGCGGCACCGGAAACGCGAAAACCGCCGGCAACTACGCATCAAGCCTGAAAGCGCAGCAGGTTGCGGAAGAGAAGGGATTTTCCCAGGTTTTATGGCTTGACGGCATTGAGAAAAAATACATCGAAGAAGTCGGCAGCATGAACATCTTCTTCAAGATCAGCGGCGAGATCGTGACGCCGGAGCTGAACGGAAGCATTCTTGAAGGAATTACGAGAAATTCCGTCATCACCCTTCTCAAACATTGGGGACTGACTGTGTCTGAGCGGAAGATTTCGATCGATGAAATCATCCAGGCGCATCGTGACGGCCGATTGGAAGAAATATTCGGAACCGGTACGGCGGCGGTCATTTCTCCGGTCGGCGAACTGATCTGGAATGATGAAAGTCTTGTCATCGGCAGCGGTGAAACCGGAGAGATCTCGAAGAAATTGTACGATACCATTACAGGCATTCAAAAAGGCGCGGAAGCCGACGTGTTCGGCTGGACGACGGAAGTCGCCTCACTAAGCGAATCAAAATAAGCAAAAAACCCGGAAGCGAATCCGGGTTTTTTACTGCTCTTATGCTTCAATCGACTTAAAGAAATGAGGCAGATGTTCTTTGTGGGCCTCAAGCATTTCATCCAGAATGGCCTTTGCCACGGAGTCTGACGGGACGAGAGGATTGATCGTCATCGCAAGTAGCGCCGTTTGATAATCTCCCGTGACGGCTGCTTCAGCGGCGACACGCTCAAATGATTTGATTTGCTGGACGAGTCCGCGGACAGACACCGGCAGATCACCGACGGCGATCGGTTTCGGACCGTCTTTCGTCATAACACAGTTCACTTCGACCGCTGAGTCATTCGGAATGCTGGCGATCGCGCCGTTGTTGATCGTATTGACGGGCTGGATATCATGTTTGTCGTTATAGATGGAGCTGATCAGGTTGCAGGCCGCGTCACTGTAGTACGCTCCGCCCCGTTTTTCAAGCTGCGGCGGTTTAATGGCGAGATTCGGATCTTTGTACAGTTCGAACAGTTCTTTCTCAACCTTCTGTACGACCTCGGCGCGTGTGCCCTCCGTCTGTGACGCTTCTATTTCATGCTCGAGCATTTCTTTCGTTTTGAAATAATAGCGGTGGTAGCCGCAAGGAATCAGATCGAGCGCCTTCAGGAATTCAGGCTCCCATTCCGCCCCTGAAATATTTTTCATCGTCATGGCGTTTTTCGGGTCTCCCATGGCTTCAATGACTTGATCTTTCACGCTGACGCCGTCTAAGAAAACATCTAATCCGAAGACCATGTGATTCAGCCCGGCAAATTGCACTTCGATCCGGCTGACATCCACGTCCAATGCTTTTGCGACGCCCATTTTAATGCCGATCGGCACATTGCAGAGGCCGACGACTTTTGTGAGATTCGAGTAGCGGAGCAAGGCCTCGGTAACCATGCCGGCAGGGTTTGTGAAATTCACGAGCCATGCATTCGGACAAAGCTCTTCGATGTCTTTCGCGATTTCCAGAATAACCGGGATGGTGCGCAGCCCTTTGAATAAACCGCCCGGACCGTTTGTTTCCTGGCCGATTACGCCGTATTTTAACGGAATCCGTTCGTCTTTGGCGCGGGCCTCAAGAAGGCCGACGCGGAATTGAGTCGTTACGAAATCCGCATCCTTCAAGGCTTCTCTCCGGTCAAGCGTCAGGTGAATCTCTATCGGAACACCCGCTTTTTCGACCATGCGTTTTGCAAGCGTGCCGACAATATTGAGTTTTTTCTCGCCTTCGGGAATGTCGACGAGCCATAATTCTCTGACAGGCAGTTCCTCATAGCGTTTAATGATGCCTTCCACAAGCTCCGGTGTATAGCTTGAACCTCCGCCGATCGTTACAATTTTAATTCCTTTTGTCATATTTTTGCTCCCCCTTGCAGACTCACTTTTTCGTAAATCTCGACTAACTCAGCGGCCAAGTCTTTCACGGTCATGGCATTCATTAAATGATCTTGCGCATGCACCATTAAAAGCGTCATGTCTGTTTTTTCTCCGCCGGCTTCATTTTGGATCAGTTCTGTCTGATAATGATGGGCTTCCGTCAGTTCCCTTGCGGCTTCCTGAAGCTTTTCTTCCGCCATGGCTCTGTCCCCCCGCTTTGCGGCGGCAATGGCTTCCATTGATGCGCTTCTGCCGTTGCCGCCATGCAGGATGATCTGAAAAATGGTCTGTTCCATTTTTTCATTCATGTGTTTCACTCCCTTTCTCTACAGCACGGCTTTTTCGTCTCCCTGTACGGCTGGCGCCTGCGATTGTTCAAGTTCGTTTTCTTCTTTCAGCTTTTGCGAATCCCACATTCTGAAGAACGGATAGTACACGATAAATGCTGTGATGATATTAATCGCCTGCATGACAGCCCCTGATATTTTTCCGCCCGTGGCAAGATAGCCGGAGAAAATCGGCGGCATCGTCCATGGGACGGCAATGCCGGCAGGTTTGGCGACGAGGCCAGTGCTCATGCCGATATAGGTAAAGACCAGTGTGACAAGCGGTGTGATAATGAACGGAATGAGAAGCATCGGGTTCATGACGATCGGCATCCCGAAAATAATCGGCTCATTAATATTAAAGACGGCCGGCCCGATGGCGAGTTTCCCAAGCTGCTTCATCTGCTTGCTTCGCGAACGGAGAAACATGGTGACCACGAGCGCCAGTGTCGCGCCGCTTCCGCCGATGTTGATCCAGATTTCAAAAAACTGCTGGGTGAAAATATTCGGAAGCGCATCGCCCGCCTGAAACGCAATCCGGTTGGCATCCATCGCTCCGAACCAGATCGGCGCCATGACGCCGCCGACTATGTTCGCCCCGTGTAATCCGCACGCCCACAAGAGCATTTGAACCGCTTCGGCTATCAGGCTTCCGCCGAGACTTCCCCCAAGAATCGAGAGCGGTGTCCCCAGTACAACGCTTACAATGTTATGAAGGCTTTCAAACGGTGTCGCTTCGACAATTAAACGCGCGCCCCAGATCAGAAAGATGACGGCAAAACCGGGAATTAAAGCGATAAACGATTTGCTGACCGCAGGAGGCACGCCGTCCGGCATTTTGAAGACGAAATTCCGCTGGATGATCAGGCGGTAAATTTCCGTCGACAGCATGGCGATGATCATCGCGACAAACAGCCCTTTGCTTCCCATGAGAGACAGCGGGATGCCGCCGCCGACCATGATTTCCTCTTTGGCGCCGGAAGGCAGAAACGGAACTTTGTACGGCGTTGCCAAGAGAAACGCCGCCAAAGATATCGCACCGGCCGATAATGCATCCACCCCGTATTTTTCGGCCAGGCGGTAGGCGATTCCGAAAGCGGCGACAAGACCCATGATTTCAAAGGTCGCATCAACCGGATATTGCAGTTTTTGAGACCAGGCGCTTCCGAACGTCTTTGCCATGAAATCCGCATATCCCGGAATCGGCAGGTTGCCGATGATCAGAAAAAATGAACCGATGATGATAAGCGGCATGGTGAGGATGATCCCGTCACGCAATGCTTGCAGATGCCGCTGGGAGGCAATTTTTCCGGCAATGGGCATGACTTTCTCTTCTAAAAACTGGTTCACCTTATTCACACGGCCCGCCCCTTTCTACGATGCGTTTCCGAGCTGTTCCGCTGATTTCAGAACCTCCGCTCCGTTGCATGTGCCGTAATGGACGGTATTGATGACTTCAACCGGCACTCCTTTTGATTCACCCAATTTTTTCAGCTGCGGAAGCAAATAACGGACTTGAGGCCCAAGCAGCAATACGTCCGCTTTATCAATATGCTGGTTGACTGAATCGCCTGACACCGCCCAGATTTTATATTCTTTTCCTTGTTCCTGCGCGCTTTTTTCCATCTTGGTGACGAGTAAGCTTGTTGACATCCCTGCTGCACAAACGAGTAATATATTCATGTAAAAGACCTCCTGAAAGTTTGATATTTTGTATGTCTCGATGTTAGTACCATCATATTATGAAATCGCTTTCATAACTACTCAGGCTTTTTCCGCTGTTAACGGAAAAAAGGTGTACCCCGGTCTTTCTCTGATCGTTTGTCTCTGAATACTCGTAAAACCTCCTGATAGGTTGTGCATTTTAAGAGACGGCTTACCGCGGCCGGATCATCTAACATGCCGCCGAGCCATTTGTACATATGCTGGAGGTCGGCTTTGCTTTCTTTCTCGACGCAGAGCAGGCAGACAAATTGGACACGCTTATCCGCCCAGTCAATCGGCTTCTTCAGCGTGCATACCGCCCAAAACGTCGTGTCTGTCTGCGGAACGAGCGGGTGCGGAATCGCCGTAAGATTGCCGAAACTCGTAGGAGAAATCGCTTCCCTTTCAAAAATAGAATCGGTCAGAGAATCAGAAGCGAGGCCGGCTGCTGCAACCTGCTGTCCGAGAAAACGGATGACGTCCTCCTTCGTCTCCAGATCCTGCTGCAAAAATACCAGCTCCGGTTTCAGAAAGTTCAATTGTTCCCGCTTTTCTTCCAGCATGGCGTCGATTTTTGTAAAATCCCCGCCGCCCAACAGCGTATGAACCTTTAATACGGGAACGGGCAGGTCTTTTTTGATCGGCACTGTGCTGACCACAAAATCAATCGACTCAAAGGAAAGCTGGTCAAGGCTGCAGTAATCAGCCGTTCCGACGATTTCAAGACGCTTTGCGAACCGGGAACGGAGCTTTTCTCTTAAAAGCTGTGCGCTGCCGGCGCCGGACGCACAGACAATCAAGCAGCGTTTAGGCGGCCGTTCCGTCTTTCTCCTTTCAATGGCGGCTCCGAAATGAAGCGCCAAATATCCGATCTCATTCTCATGAATATCAATGCCGGTTTGCTCCTTGATCACGATTCCCGCAATCACTCCCGCTTCAAATGCGAGCGGATAATTTTCCTTTATGGCGGAGAGCATCGGGTTTCTCAGGTTCATTCCGTACCGGTTTCGGTTAATCGCCGGCTTGATGTGGAGCGCAAGACCCGCTTTCAGCTCATTGTCGTCCGTGATTCCGAGCTTCAGCTCCCGCTCAATGGCTTCGATCATGGCCTCCGTCAAACGGCTGGTTTCCCCGTCTATCAGCCTTGTAAGCTCTTTTCCTTCCAGTTGTGACTGGGTCATGCGCTTTGTCCCGAGCAGGTGAATGGCGATATAGGCGGTTTCCTGTTCGGGAAAGGTGACCGAAAGCGCAGATTCAAGCTCTTTTACGATGGCTTCCGCTGACTGATATTCTGTTTCAAGCTTAATATCATGAAGATCTTCCGGAATGAGAGATACATAGTTTTCTGTCCGGATTCGTTTGCAGGCAATGGCGATATGGATGATGAGATTGTTCAGGCCGAAGAAAGAAAGCGGGATCTTATGGTTTCGAACCTGCTTCATAATGGCTGTGCGGATCACATGAATGTCGTCTTTCGGCAGAATACCGGCCTTTTCACTCAGGAGATCAGGCTCAGGCTCGCGGTCGTCCACTAAGTATTCCGCCATACAATAACGGAGGCGGAGCTCTTCGCCGCGCAGCTTAAAGCCGTAGTTCGGCCTTGTTTCCAAAATGATGTCATAGGGGCGGAGCCGTTTTTTGACTTCTTTTAAATCAGATTGAAGTGTGGATTTACTGATGAACAGTTCTTCCGCCAAGTCATCCAGCTTGAGGTAGCCGTCGGCCAGAAGCATTCTTTTCATAAGGTAATCTATCCGTTCATCGGGAAAAATCGGCACGGTGCTGTTCTGCTGGAAATTGTCCTGAAGCCAGTTTTTAAACGGCTGCTCATTCCGGATCAGCAGCTTATAGCCGCTCCCTCTGACAGATTGAATGGATGCGCCGTGTTTTTCTACAATGGTTTGCAGTTCCTTTATGTCATTGCGGACCGTCCGCGTCGTTACCTTTACATTTGCAGCGATGACTGAGCTTGTAACCGGTGTTTCAGCAGCTAAAAGCAAGCGCAGAAGTTCACGAAGCCGCCCATGAAGCATGAGAAAAACCTCCTATCAGATCAGATGCAGACGTGAAAAATGGGCAAAAAGAATGAGGAAGGGGTAAATGTATGTAAATTCTATAATGGGGAGGATTTCAAGTCAATGCGGCAATCCGATGCCAAGCCCGTAAAAAAACAGCCGGATCAGCCGGCTGTTCGGGATGCGGACATGCGGTTCCGCTTAGATGCCTTCCGTTCTTTTATGATTTTTCTGATGATCGGATAGATGACGGGCGCCCATTTGATAATCGTTTTGAAAAATTTTTTCAATGTCTGAATCCCCTTTCTTTTACCTTGTCTTTCCCCTGTTATCAGCGTTTATAAACATGGTCAGCGTGAGACATACCGGTTCCCCGTCACCCAATAGCGCCACGGATAATCCCGGGCTTCTCCGCTGTTGTCAATCCCGATTCTCGGGCCTGTTGATATATGCTCAGGCGTAAAGCCCTCCGTAATATACAGCGGCGGTTCCGTGATCATGCCGCCGTAGTCGTTCATTGAAATGCCCATCGCCTTCGTCAGTTTTCCCGGGCCGTTTGTCCACTCTCTCGGGGGTCTGCCCGGTCTCCTGCTCTCCATCAGGAACTGTCCTTCATGAGGCTCCGCCGCCCTGATTAACACGGCCTGCGGAATGCCGATGTCCGCGGCGACGACGTTCATTAATGTATGAGTGTGCATGACGTATGTATAAATGCGGCCCGCCTCATGGAACATAATTTCCGTCCGTTTCGTGCGCCGGTTGCCGAAGCTGTGCGCCGCCCGGTCTTCCGCTCCCATATAAGCTTCCGTTTCCACGATAAAACCTGAAGCCGTTCCCTCATCCGTCTCCTTCACCAAGAGACAGCCGAGCAATAAAGGGGCAAGCTCCACTGACGGTTTCTGGTAAAATTCAATCGGCAAAGGCTTTCGTTCTCCCGCCATTTGCCTCCCTCCTTTCTGAATATAGCGATTTCCTCTTTCACGTTTTTCACTTCTTTTTTACAATATAAACATGAGAGAAAAAAAGGACATTATTGTTGAACGCTCTATTGCGTTTTGAAAATCGGCTCGGTATAATATGATGGTTCAAATGAAAATGATTCTCATGTTCAATAAATACCGGACAATGATCATAAAAGTAGGTGAATTGATTTTTGAGCGATTCTGTCAGGTCCGCAAACCGTCTGATCAGCATCTTAAAAAACGGGGTTTTCTTCCTGATCGCGGTGATCGGGCTGCTTGTATCTATTTTTTTCGCCGTCTCATTCGGTGCGAAAGACATTACTTTACATACGGTTTGGTCGGCTGTTGCTGATTACAATCCGAATATAACGGGCCAGCAGATCATTCATGAATTGCGTCTTCCGAGGGTGCTCGGGGCGGCCGTTACAGGAGCCGCTTTTGCCGCAGCCGGCGCCCTCATGCAGGGTGTCACGAGAAACCCGCTTGCCGATTCGGGTGTCTTAGGCGTAAACGCGGGCGCCATGTTTGTTGTTGCGCTCAGCTTTGCTTTTTTCCCTCATTTATCATACGCCCTGCTGATGGTGATGTCATTTTTGGGAGCACTGGCAAGCACCGGCTTGATTTTCTTTATCAGTGCGGCGGGAAAAGGCAGCATGACACCTTTAAAAGTGACGCTTGCCGGGGCGGTCGTGGCCGCTCTTTTACATTCACTCAGTACCGGTGTGGCGATTTATTACGATTTAAGCCAGGATTTGGCCTTCTGGTACGCCGGCGGGGTGTCAGGGATCAAGTGGACTCATTTACAAGTCCTTGTTCCCGTGATTGCGGTCTTCATCATTCTCGCGACATTCATGGGCCGGTCCGTCACCCTTCTCTCAATGGGAAATGACGTGGCGGCGAATTTAGGGGTGAACACGGCTCTGACGCGTGCCGCCGGATTAATGATCGCCGTCGTTCTTGCCGGTGTGTCTGTTTCCGCTGCCGGCGCGATCGGCTTCGTCGGGCTGGTCATTCCCCATATCGCGCGAAAGATCGTCGGCGTTACGTACAGGCTGATTATTCCGATGTCCGCGTTACTCGGCGCGATTCTATTGATTTTGGCTGACCTGGCCTCGCGCACGGTCAGTCCCCCGAGGGAATTGGCGATAGGCATTATGGTCGCACTTGTCGGTGTCCCTTTCTTTCTTTATATTGCCCGCAAGGAAGGGAGAGACTTATAAATGAAAGTGCAGAAAGAAACAAAAAAAGCGGCGGCGGCAGGACTCATTCTGCTGGTCATCGCCGTTTGCATTATTCTGATCGGGCTGCATACGGGCTCATTCCGGCTTTCTCCTCTCACGGTGGGAAAAACGCTGTTCGGATACGGCACGTTTCAAAGCACAACCGTTTTATTCGATTACCGGCTTCCCCGGATTCTGGTGACGATGCTGGCCGGCATCGGTTTAGGAGTGTCGGGCGCTATTTTGCAGGGTGTATCCCGAAATCCGCTTGCCGATCCGGGCATTCTCGGACTGCATGCCGGCGCTTCCTTCGGTTTGATGATGTATATCACGTTCTTTCATTCCCTGGAGGCGCAGGCATCGATGTTCATCCCGCTGTTTACGTTTGCGGGCGGAACACTCGCCGCCCTGCTGATCGTAGTGCTTACGTACGACAGGCTGAACGGTTTTTTAACGATCCGCATGCTGTTAGTCGGGATCGCCGTTTCCGCAGGCTTCAGCGCCGTTACATTGTTTATGTCGCTGCGACTGAATGAAGAAACTTATACATTCGCTTCCCGCTGGCTGGTGGGAAACGTCTGGGGCAGGGATTGGATTCACGTGTGGTCGCTATTGCCCTGGATCGGCATTCTCGCACCGCTTGCATGGCTTAACGCCCGCTCTTTGAATATTTTAATGCTCGGTGACCAGGCAGCCGCGGGGCTCGGCGCACACGTGCAGAGAAAAAGGATCATGCTGATCGCCATAGCGGTCGGCTTGTCCTGCGCGAGCGTCGCGATGGCCGGGGGAATCGGCTTTATCGGCTTTGCCGCCCCTCACTTGGCAAGACGGCTCGTCGGCACCATGCATCAGCATATTATCCCGATTGCGGGATTAATCGGACTCGTCATTCTTGTCGCGGCAGACACCATCGGCCGGTCTTTGTTTCAGCCGAACGCCATTCCGGCCGGCGTGGTTGCGGCAGCCATCGGCGCGCCGTATTTTCTCTATCTCGTCATGAAAATCAAATCATAAAACAAGGAGTATTCCCATGAAAAAAATAATTGCGCTCGTCAGTTTCATGTGTATTTTCTTATTGGCTGCCTGCCAATCCGATTCAACACAGCCGGAGTCAAAAAAGAAATCCGGCGATCATAAAATCGCTTCGATGTCCATTCACCTGACAAATGATCTGCTGGCTCTCGGCGTTACACCTGCCGGTTCCGTCGTGGGCGGAGAATTAAAAGATTTTCTCCCTCATGTGAAAAATCAGCTGAAAGACACGAAAAAACTCGGACCTGCCTCAGACCCGGATATGGAAGCTTTACTTGAGCTGAATCCAGACAACATTTATCTTGATAAAGAATTTGCGGGAAAAGATGTGTCAAAATACAAGAAAATCGGAAACACACACGTTTTCGACCTTGATAAAGGCACTTGGCGCGATCATCTAAAAGATATCGGAAAAATCGTCAACCGTGAAAAAGAAGCGAAAACATTTATTCAAGATTACGAAGATGAAACAAAACAAGTCAGATCCATGATGAATAAGGAATTAGGGAAAAACTCCAAAGTCATGGCGATCCGCGTGAACGCAAAAGAGCTTCGCGTCTTCAGCACACGCCGTCCGATGGGACCGATTCTGTTTGACGATCTGAAGCTGAAACCGGCTGACGGCATTAAAGAAATGAACACCTCCCGCCCTTATGAAGTCATTTCTCAAGAAGTGCTGCCTGATTACAACGCAGATGCGATTTTCGTCGTCGTTAACAGAGACGACAAATCACAGCAAGCCTATAAAGAATTGCAAAAAAGCGCTGTATGGAAAGGGCTGAAGGCCGTGAAAGCAAACCACGTCTATAAAATTGCCGATCAGCCTTGGCTTGATTATTCAGCACTGGGAAATAAATTAGCAATGGATGAAGCGAAAAAACTGTTCCAAAAATAAACATGAGCCGGTTTTGCAAAAAGTGCAAGGCCGGCTTTTTTATATTGTCGTTTACTTATATAAACATCTGCTTATATAATAGTATAAAAAAGGAGTGAGCGCATGGAACGGAGGCATAATGCTTTAAGTTCCGAAGGGATCAGCCAGTGCCTCAAACTTCTAAGCGACCCGACGAGGCTTTTGATGCTGAAGCTTCTGAAGGATAAGGAATATTGTGTCTGCGAGCTGACGGCTATTTTTGATATAAGTCAGCCCGGCATCAGCCAGCACTTGCGGAAATTAAAGAACGCCGGCCTTGTGCGGGAAAGACGCGAGGGTCAGTGGCGGTACTATGCCATTCATCCGTCCGGTCCGGAATACGCGCTGGTTTGCTCGATTCTGCAGCAGATAGATGAAAAGGACGAAGTTTTACAGACATTGCGGCAAAAAGAAGTCACTGTTACATGCCGGTAAGGGGGATATATTCTTGGGAGTTGCGGTTTTATCAGCGCTGATTTTTGTGCTGACACTTGTGTTTGTCATATGGCAGCCGAAACATGTATCAATCGGCTGGTCTGCCTGCGGCGGAGCGGTCCTCGCTTTGATCGCCGGAGCAGTCAGCCTGCACGATATCGCGGAAGTGACGGGAATCGTCTGGAATGCGACACTTGCCTTTATCGCCATTATTATCATTTCATTGATTCTTGACAGTATCGGTTTTTTTGAGTGGGCCGCGCTGCATATGGCCATGGCGGCCAAAGGCAGCGGGCTGCGGATGTTTCTCTATGTGTCGGTCTTAGGGGCTGTTGTCTCCGCCCTGTTTGCCAATGACGGAGCGGCGCTCATTTTGACCCCGATCGTACTGGCGATGGTGCGGGCTTTGAATTTACCTGAAAAGCTGGTTTTTCCTTTTATTATCGCCGGAGGATTCATCGCCGACACCACCTCGCTTCCGCTCGTTGTAAGCAATTTGGTCAATATTGTATCCGCCGATTACTTTCATATCGGATACATTGAATATGCATCACGCATGCTGGTGCCCAACCTTTTTTCTCTGGCGGCAAGCATTTTGGTGCTGTATCTCTATTTCAGAAAAAACATTCCGAAACGGTATGACACCGGTCTTGTGAAACATCCGGCATCCGCGATTAAGGATGAACGCCTTTTCCGGTTATCGTGGGCTGTGCTGGCCGTTTTATTGATCGGATATTTCGTCAGCGAACTGCTGTCGATACCCGTTTCCTTCGTTGCCGGCTCCATCGCGGTCATTTTTCTCATTCTGGCGCAGCGAAGCCCCGCCGTCCCTGCGAAACAAGTCATCAAGGACGCCCCGTGGGCCATCGTGTTTTTTTCTGTCGGCATGTATGTTGTCGTGTACGGCTTGCGGAATGCCGGACTGACGGATCTTCTTTCTCAGCTTATACAGAAAGCGGCGGATCACGGTTTGTTTGCGGGCACACTCGGAATGGGGTTTATCGCGGCGATCCTCTCCTCCGTTATGAATAACCTGCCGACGGTGATGATTGACGCCATAGCCATCAGCGGAACGGAAACTCACGGGCTGATGAGAGAAGCATTGATTTACGCGAATGTTATCGGTTCGGACCTCGGGCCGAAAATCACGCCGATCGGATCGCTGGCGACGTTGTTATGGCTCCACGTGCTAAGCCGGAAAAACGTGAAAATTTCCTGGGGAATGTATTTCAAGACAGGTCTGATATTAACCATTCCGACGTTATTCATCACCCTGATCGGACTTTATTTATGGCTGTTATGGCTCGCTTGAGATGAAAAACCTTTTAAGTTGAATCTTAAAAGGTTTTTTTGTGTCAAAAATCCGAAAAGTAAAACTTTATATTTTAAAAGTATAGACATTTAATTTCAAAAGATTATAATATTCATGAAAACGTTTTAACTTTATGAAAGAAGGGATTCCTCATGAAAAGAATTTTATTAGCCTGCAGCTCAGGCATGTCCACCAGCCTTCTTGTTACGAAAATGCAGAATTACGCCCGCTCCATCGGTGAGGAAGCCGAGATTTGGGCAGTCGGACAGGATAAAGCAAAAGAAGCGCTGAAAGACGCAGACGTCGTACTGATCGGCCCGCAGATGAGTTTTTTAAAAGGTGAGCTTCAAAAAGATGCGGACCCGCTTCACATCACCGTTGATGTGATTGACATGATGGCTTACGGCATGGGAGACGGCAAAAAAGCATACGAACAGGCCGTTGCCTTGATAGAGAACAAATAAAGGAGGCGATAAGCATGGAAACGTACACGGATGAACAGATCAGTTTTCAGCTGATTCTTCACAGCGGCAATGCCCGCAGCAATATTATTCAATCGATACGCGCTTATAAAGACGGCCGGACAGATGAGTCAGACACCTTTCTGACAAAGGCTGAAGAAGAACTGGGGAAAGCGCACGACATCCATTTTCAGATGATTCAAAAAGAAGCCGGCGGCGCCAAGACGGATGTCTCTCTGCTTTTTATGCATGCTGAAGATCACTTAATGTCAGCGCTTTCAATGAAAGAGCTCGTCAAAGAAATGCTCGACTTATTTCAATCAAAGAATTTATAAAAAGCCGGGGGTGAAGACGTGTTTGAGAAAATCAGCCAATTCCTTGTTCCGATCGCGGGAAAATTAAACAATAACCGCTACTTGCAAGTCTTACGGGATGCTTTTATGCTGGCGTTTCCGCTGACCATTTTCGGTTCGGTGTTCGTCGTGCTGACGAACCTGCCGTTTTTAAACAAAATCATGAGCAGCTCCGCCCTGTCTGTCTTTCAATCCGGGTTTGGCGGCGCTTCGACGGCGACGATGGGGATTATGTCCATTTTTGTCGTCTTCGGGATCGGCTATTACCTTTCCAAAAGCTACGAAGTGGAGGCCGTATTCGGCGGAGCGATCGCATTGGTTTCTTTTCTGCTGCTCACCCCGTTCGTTTTAGAGCCGGAAACGGGCAAAGCGGTCGCAGGCGTCATTCCGGTTGACCGGCTTGGAGCAAAAGGGATGTTTCTCGGCATGATAACCGCTTTTTTGTCAGGTGAAATCTACAGAAGAATCGTCCAGAGAAACTTAACGATTAAGATGCCTGCCGGTGTTCCTCCGGCTGTTGCTAAATCGTTCGCCGCATTGATTCCGGCTTTTATCACGCTTACCGTCTTCCTCTTGATCAATGCGGCTGTCACCCAGATCTTTCACACCAATCTGCATGATGTCATTTATCATACGGTTCAAGCCCCGCTTGTCGGACTTGGAAGCGGCATCATTCCTACATTAATCGCTGTTTTCTTTATTCAGATTTTATGGTTTTTCGGACTTCACGGACAAATCATTATCAATTCCGTGATGGACCCGATTTGGAATACATTACAGGTCGAAAATTTGGCTGCGTATACAGCGGGAAAAGAGATTCCCCATATTATTTCTAAGCCGTTTATGGAGATTTACACCGTCGGAATGGGCGGAACCGGAATGACATTGGCCATAGTGATCGCCATCTTGCTTTTTATGAAAAGCAAACAGATGAAACAGATATCCAAACTCGGTCTCGCGCCGGGCATTTTCAACGTCAATGAGCCGATTATTTTCGGTTTGCCGATCGTGATGAACCCGATCATTATCATTCCGTGGGTGATCGCGCCGATGGTTGTCACACTTGTCACCTACCTGGCCATGTCGGCGGGGATCGTGCCCCCTCCTACCGGCGTGACCGTGCCTTGGACCGTCCCCCTTTTCATTAACGGGATTATGGCGACCAATTCCGTCATGGGCGGCATTATGCAGCTGGTCAACCTCTGTATTGTGTTTGTCATCTGGTTCCCGTTTCTTAAAGCGCTGGACAAATTAAACATGGCAAAGGAAAAAGAAGCTGAGACCGAGCAGCATGCCCGGGATGACAGCATGAGTATGTAATCAAAATCGCAGTAAGGGAGAGAAATCAATTGACTGAATCAAATATTCAATATCGTTTTCCGGAAGGATTCTGGTGGGGGTCTTCCGCCTCCGCCACCCAAACAGAAGGCGCCGCTGACAGAGACGGAAAAAGCCAAAACATATGGGATTACTGGTATGAAAAAGAGCCGAGCCGTTTTTTTAACGGCGTCGGTCCCGGCGACACGTCACGTTTTTACGATCAATACAAGGAGGATATCCGGCTGATGAAAGAAATCGGCCACAACTCCTTCCGGCTGTCTATTTCCTGGTCAAGATTGATTCCGGACGGAACTGGCGAGGTCAATCAGAAAGCGGTCGCGTTTTATCAGGACGTCATCGATGAAATGCTTGCCCATCATATTGAGCCGTTTGTCAATTTGTTTCACTTTGACATGCCGCTCGCCCTTCAGCGGAAGGGGGGCTGGGTCAGCCGGAACACCGTTGACGCGTTTGAACATTACGCCAAAACATGCTTTTCGCTATTCGGTGACAAGGTGAAAAAATGGTTCACTCACAACGAGCCGATTGTGCCGATTGAAGGCGGCTACTTATACGACTTTCACTACCCGAATCACGTTAATTTTCAAGAAGCGGTGCAGGCCGGCTTCCATACCCTGCTGTCGAATGCAAGGGCTGTCAAAGCCTACAGAGAATTGAAACAGGACGGACAAATCGGAATCATTCTGAATCTGACGCCTTCTTATCCGAGAAGCTCACATCCTGAAGATGTCAAAGCGTCCCGGATTGCCGACGCCTTTTTCAACCGCTCATTTTTAGATCCCGCCGTAAAGGGCGAATTTCCTGAGGAGCTTGTCGAGATTCTCAAGGCGGAAGGCTTTCTGCCGCATTATGAGAAAGAAGATCTCCGCCTCATTCAGGAGCATACGGTTGACCTGTTAGGCGTGAACTACTATCAGCCGAGGCGCGTCAAGGCAAAAGAACATGTTCCGAATCCGCATGCCCCTTTCCTGCCTGAGCGTTTCTTCGATCCGTATGTCATGCCCGGCCGGAAAATGAACCCTCATCGCGGTTGGGAAATTTACGAAAAAGGAATCTACGACATTCTCACCAATCTCAGAGAACATTACGGAAATATCGAGTGTTTTATTTCTGAGAACGGCATGGGAGTAGAAGGCGAGGAACGCTTCCGCGATGAAAACGGCATCATTCAGGATGATTACAGGATTGAATTTATCCAGGAACATCTGAAATGGGTGCATCGGGCCATCGGAGAAGGTTCAAATGTAAAAGGCTATCACCTGTGGACTTTCATGGACAACTGGTCTTGGACAAACGCTTATAAAAACCGCTACGGCTTTGTATCTGTCAATCTGGAAAACGGGGGCGAACGGACTGTCAAAAAAAGCGGCCGCTGGTTCAAAGCCGTTTCCGATCAAAACGGATTTTAACAGATGAGGAGGGACGGCCATGCTTGGAGGTATTGAAGCCGGCGGCACGAAATTTGTCTGTGCCGCCGGACAAAGAGACGGCACCATTCTGGACAGAGCAGAGTTTCCGACGGGAGAACCGGATGACACACTCAGACAGGTGATCCGTTACTTTAAAGATTTCCCGATAGACGCCATCGGCATCGGGTCATTCGGACCGATTGATATCCGTCCCGACAGTCAAACATACGGGTGCATCACCGCGACGCCGAAGACAGCCTGGCGGAACTGCCCTATTCTTCAAACGATCAAAAGCGCTCTGGATATTCCCGCAGGCTTCACCACCGACGTTAATGCGGCGGCGCTTGGAGAAGCTTCTTTCGGCGCGGCCAAAAACGCGGACAGCTGCCTCTATTTGACGGTCGGCACAGGCATCGGCGCGGGCGCCATCATGAACGGCAGATTTGTTCAAGGGCTGTCTCATCCTGAAATGGGCCACATTTATGTCAGAAGACATCCGGACGACGGATACAAGGGCAATTGTCCTTACCATACAGATTGTCTGGAAGGCCTCGCGGCAGGCCCCGCCATTGAGAAACGCTGGGGGAAAAAAGCATTTCTGCTGACGGATCAGCAGGAAGTGTGGGAGCTTGAGGGCTATTATATTGCCGAAGCGCTTGTGCAGTATATTCTCATACTTTCGCCGGAAAAGATCATTCTCGGCGGGGGCGTCATGAAGCAGCGGCAGCTGTTCTCTTCTATCCGTCAGCACGTGAAAAAGCGGCTGAATCAATATATTGATCTGCCCGATATTGAAAAATACATCGTTCCCCCTCAATTAGGGATTCACTCCGGCGCGGCCGGTTCGCTCGTATTGGCGGAGCAGGCCTTAGAAGCGGCAAACCGGGAGGCGGGAAAATGACGAAGCTCTTATTTTTGGAACCGGTTTTTAAAGAAAGATTATGGGGCGGGACGAAGCTGCGCGATACATTCGGGTATGAGATTCCTTCTGAGCGGACGGGCGAGTGCTGGGCGATTTCAGCTCATCCGCACGGCACATCCATCGTGCGGAACGGGCCTTTTTCCGGAACATCATTACACCGTCTCTGGAATGAACACCCTGACCTGTTCGGACAGCCGAAAGAAGACGCTTTTCCCCTGCTCACAAAAATTCTTGACGCAAATATGGACTTATCCGTACAGGTGCATCCGGATGACGCATATGCACATCGGCATGAAAACGGCGAACTCGGAAAAACGGAATGCTGGTACGTGTTGGACTGCAAAAAAGACGCGGAGCTCATTTTAGGGCATCGCGCCCAAACGAGAGAAGACTTCGTTCGGCTCATTGAACGAAACAAGTGGGATCACCTGCTCCGCCGCATCCCCATTAAACCTCGCGACTTTTTCTATGTCCCGAGCGGCACACTGCACGCTTTATGTGAAGGTACGCTCGTTCTTGAAATCCAGCAAAGCTCTGATGCCACCTACCGGCTTTACGACTATGACCGGACGGATGGGAACGGGAATAAACGCGAGCTTCATCTTCAGAAAGCAATTGACGTAACAGAGATTCCGCATACCGATGAAAAAGTAAAAAGCACAAAGCATCGGATCGGAGATGCTCTCATTACAATACTCGCAGAGACACCGTTCTTTTCAGTTTATCAATGGAATGTGAGCGGGAAAGCATCATTCCCCGCACCCGGCCGGTATTTACTCGCAAGCGTCATTAAAGGACGCGGAGAACTGGATGGATGCCCCGTTCACAAAGGCGATCACTTTATCGTGCCGGCGGATTCCGGAGATTTTGTTATAGAAGGAGATTGTGAGGTTATCGTTTCACATCCTTCATCACCCTAAAAATCAGGAGGTCTTTTATATGCTCAAAAAGTTAGCAGTCTGCCTGTCTATCGTTTTATTACTCTTAGGAGCCGCCAGTCCGATATCAGCTCACACCGTTTATCCCGTCAACCCAAATGCCCAGCAGACGACAAAAGATATCATGAACTGGCTGGCGCACCTGCCCAACCGTTCAGAAAACAGGGTCATGTCCGGGGCGTTCGGCGGGTACAGCGATGTCACTTTTTCAATGACAGAGGAAAACCGCTTAAAAAACGCGACGGGACAGTCTCCCGCCATCTACGGCTGTGACTATGGGAGAGGATGGCTTGAAACAGCGGATATCACCGATTCTATCGATTACAGCTGCAACAGCAGCTTAATCTCATACTGGAAAAGCGGCGGCCTCCCTCAGGTCAGCCTGCATCTCGCAAATCCGGCTTTTCCATCCGGAAACTATAAAACGGCCATCTCAAACAGCCAGTACAAAAACATCCTGAACCCTTCAACTGTTGAAGGAAAACGGCTTGAGGCGCTGCTCAGCAAAATCGCCGACGGCCTTACTCAGCTGAAAAATCAAGGCGTCACCGTTCTGTTCAGACCGCTGCATGAAATGAACGGCGAGTGGTTCTGGTGGGGGCTGACAGGCTACAACCAAAAAGACAATGAAAGAATCTCGCTGTACAAAGAGCTTTACAAGAAGATATACCGCTATATGACAGAGACAAGAGGATTGGATAACCTTTTGTGGGTGTATTCGCCGGATGACAACAGAGACTTTAAGACAGACTTTTACCCAGGCTCATCTTTTGTGGATATTACCGGTCTGGACGCTTACTTCACTGATCCGTATGCGATATCAGGCTATGATGAAATGCTGTCTCTGAAAAAACCGTTTGCCTTTGCCGAAACCGGTCCGTCCGGTAATATCGGAAGCTTTGATTATGCTGCTTTTATCAATGCGATCAGGCAAAAGTATCCCGAGACAACGTACTTTTTGACATGGGATGAACAATTAAGTCCGGCGGCCAATCAAGGCGCGCAAAGCCTTTATCAAAACAGCTGGACGCTGAACAAAGGCGAAATATGGAACGGCGGGTCCTTGACGCCGATCGCGGAATAACTGCTTCTTTTGAAAATCGGTTTTAAGAAACGGCTCTGCTGGGCATATTGTTACCGTTCAAAAAGGAGGGTTCAACAATGGAAAATAACAAAAACAGCGAAGAAACGCTTTCCAGTAAAACGACCGGTAAAGGCGAGTCAGAAGACACGCTGACAAACCGGCAGGGCCATCCGGTCACTGACAACCAGAATGTCAGGACAGTCGGCAATAGAGGACCGACGACATTGGAGAATTATGATTTTTTGGAGAAAATCAGCCACTTTGACCGCGAACGAATTCCCGAGCGCGTCGTTCACGCGCGCGGCGCCGGGGCACACGGATACTTTGAGGCGTACGGAAGTTTTGGAGACGAGGAGATTTCTACATACACAAGAGCGAAAGTGTTTCAAAAGAAAGGAACGAAAACTCCGGCGTTTGTGCGGTTTTCTACCGTCAACCACGGAAAGCATTCCCCGGAAACATTGCGTGATCCCCGGGGGTTTGCCGTTAAGCTTTATACCGAAGACGGCAACTGGGATCTGGTCGGCAACAACTTGAAAATCTTTTTTATCCGTGATCAGCTGAAGTTCCCGGATCTTGTGCACGCATTTCAGCCTGATCCCGTTACGAACATTCAGGACGGCGAGCGTATTTTCGACTTCATTTC
The DNA here is from genome assembly GCF_018861275.1 of Bacillus sp. JNUCC-22. Taxonomy (NCBI): domain Bacteria; kingdom Bacillati; phylum Bacillota; class Bacilli; order Caryophanales; family Bacillaceae; genus Bacillus; species Bacillus sp. JNUCC-22. The sequence goes on from NZ_CP076408.1 coordinate 3,692,732, forward strand.
CCAATCACCGGAAGCGACTCATATGATCACTTTCTTGTTTTCGCCGTGGGGCATCCCGGCCAACTACCGGCAGATGCAGGGCTCAGGCGTCCATGCCTACAAATGGGTCAATGAAGAAGGAAAAGCCGTGCTCGTCAAATATCACTTTGAACCGAAACAGGGCATCCGCAACCTGACACAGAAGGAAGCGGAAGAGATTCAGGGGAAAAACTTTAACCATGCGACACAGGATTTGTATGAAGCGATTGAAAAAGGCGATTACCCTGAATGGGAAGTGTATGCGCAAATCATGACTGATGACGAACACCCCGAGCTGGATTTTGATCCGCTTGATCCGACCAAGCTGTGGTATAAAGACGATTTCCCTTGGAAGCCGATCGGTAAATTGGTTCTGAACAAAAACCCGGAAAACTACCATGCCGAGGTGGAACAAGCGTCATTCGGAACGGGCGTGCTTGTGGACGGCCTTGATTTTTCGGATGACAAATTACTTCAGGGGCGGACATTCTCCTATTCAGATACCCAGCGGTACCGCGTCGGCGCAAACTACCTGCAGCTTCCGATCAACTCGCCGAAAAAGCATGTCGCCACCAACCAGGAAGGCGGGCAAATGCAGTATCGGGTCGATCGGGCAGAAGGACAAAACCCGCACGTCAACTATGAGCCGTCCATTATGGGGGGACTCAACGAAGCAAAGCAGGATGGGAAAGACCATACACCTCATGTCGAAGGCGATGTGATGCGGGAGGCGATCGACCGGTCGAATAACTTCGGCCAGGCCGGAGAAACATACCGCAGATTTTCGGAATTTGAACGGAACGAATTGATCACAAACCTGGTCAATACGCTTTCTTCCTGCCGCAAAGACATTCAGGATCAAATGATTGAGAATTTCACAAAAGCAGATCCGGACTACGGAAAACGTGTGGCGGAAGGGCTGAAAAAAGCCGCCGAAAGCAACAGCGGCGGGCCGATCGGCACTACTGATACAGCACAAGCCGCAAAACAGGCTGAACAGGAAAGCCATCCGTCTGATCCGTATTAAATAAAAAAACAGGACAATCGCGTCCTGTTTTTTTTTGAGCTAATTCAGCTCCTGTATATTCTGCTCCGCCGCGGCCGCAAATACTTTCGGCTCCGGACGGTCAAGATCTTCATGGAATAAACTTACTTTGTGAATCTGCCGGTTGTCGTACAGATGAAAGTAGTAGTTCCCGGTGTCACAGCACATGACCGACGTATACTGCGTATAATCAATTTCATTCTCCTCTGTGATCACCGCGCCTTTTGGAATATTCACATTGGACAGCACGTGAAAAGCGGCCGTAACGCCATCCGTTTCATGAGCGGCAGGCTCTAAATGCTCTTTCAGATAAGCGGCTCTGATGAATCGGGATGGCGGCGTGTAATCACCGGGAAGCCCGATCGTTCCAGATCCTTGGCCGAAAGCGGTTAATGTCATTCCGCCCAATGTTTTGCTTTCTGACTGCTGCGGCCTGATTCCGATATAATGGCGCAGATTGGTCACATGCCAAGGAAATTCCGGGCTGTTGGTCATCACTCCGGGTTTGTTGTCATATACTTTCATTCCCTCCGGTGTCGGCTCGATGACAATGCAGCCGCCCGTGCGGTCTGATAAAATCCAATGAAGAGGCAGCACCGTATCCAATAACATCAATTTCTTCTCTACAATCGTCAGCGAACCGAGCTTTTCCTTTATGTCTTCAAGAGATTCACAGTTTGATAAGGCCCAGGTGACAAACTCATGAGGAGCGATGTGACAGGTGCCCTCCCGTTCCGCTTTCTCGTATCCCGCAAAGCCCGGAAAATACAGCGTCGCACACGACAGCCCTTTTTCATTTACGCCGTCGGCAAACAGAACATTGCCGAGATTTCTCCCCATGCCGATAAATGCGTATTTCGTCTTATGCATCCTGCCGTCAGCTTCGCTTTTCCAGCTGTACTGACGAGGATAAAGCACGACGTCCGTCCCGAGCTGAAATGCAAAATCCATCGTTCGCGCCAATAGGTGATTACCGTCTGTCGTTTTCAATGTAAGACTTGTACACATATCATCAATCCCCTTTTCATTAATGAAATTTACACAAAGTAAACTATTCTTCCAGCTTAACGAATAATGGCTCCATTCGTCAAAAGATTGACACATTTCTCCTTAATACATATTAGTCCGTAAGCATATCCATGCCTTTTAAACCCTGGCAAATCGTTTTGGCGGCAGTGTTTGTTCCGTTTTTCAAAAAAACTTTTGAACGGCTGTCAACGAGGCTTTACAATGTTTTTCCTGCATGCTGGAATTTGTAAACGGCAGGTCAATCTGTTAAGCTATGTCTTTATGTTAAAGAAGAACATACGGAGGAGATTATCTATTGAAAGTAGAAAGGCGAACGATTGAACATATTCCGCATGACGAAAGACACGGAAAGGCTAAAGATTTATTCCCCGTCTGGTTCGGGGCTAATATGCATATTACGACGTTAGTCACAGGCACACTGCCCGTTACAATGGGGCTCGATCTCTTTTGGAGTATCGCCGCCATTATTATCGGAACCTTTATCGGCGCAATCTTTATGGCGTCTCATTCCGCACAAGGACCTCAGCTCGGAATTCCGCAAATGATTCAAAGCCGCGCGCAATTCGGCGTGATCGGAGCGATTCTGCCCCTCTTTTTGGTCATGTTTATCTACTTGGGCTTCTTTGCGAGCAGTACGATTCTCGCAGCCGGTACACTGAGCAGCTTTGTACCGATTCCGGCTTCATGGTGTATTATCGGCTTAAGCGCCATCTGTTTTTTACTCACGATCTACGGTCATGATCTGATTCACAAAATGCAGAAAATCCTCTCTTGGACCTCCTTTGCCGTTTTTTTTGCTGCAACGATTCTTATTTTTCAACTGCCGATTCCTTCAGGAAGCTGGGTGCCCGGCTCATTAGATCTGCCTGTTTTTCTAGTGGCGGTCAGCGCGGTGGCCACATGGCAGCTGGCATATGCGCCATATGTCGCAGATTATTCCCGTTATCTGCCGGTCAAAACACCGGCATCGCATACCTTTTGGTACAGCTACGCAGGTACGTCAGTCAGTTCCATCTGGATGATGCTTCTCGGCGCCATTTTGACGACGGCGCTCCCGGAATTTACCGCTAATGCGGGAAATGAGATTGTCCGATTGTTTGGTCCGTTTTCCTTTATTATGCTGATCATCGTCCTGTTCGGGCAAATGGCGATCAACGTCTTTAATTTATACGGAGCCTTTATGTCAACGACGACTACCTTAGAGCCGTTTTTAAAACTGAAGGTGACGCCGAAAACGAGAGTGGTAATGATCCTTTGTGTGACGGCAGCAGGTACTGTATTAAGTCTCTTGGGCCAAAGCAATTTCATGGAACTGTTTTTAAATTTCATCTTTTTCATCAGTTATTTCTTAATTCCATGGACGGCGATCAACCTCGTGGATTACTATTTTATCCGCCGCGGAAAATACCACGTCAAATCGATGTTTGACGTCAACGGACAATACGGCAGGGTCAATTGGATTACAGCGGCCGCCTTCGTTTTGTCGATTATATTAGAAATCCCGTTCATCAATACATCCTTTTACATTGGGCCGCTCGCTGAAATATTCGGCGGAGGCGACATTGCCTGGGTCATCGGCCTGGCCGTTCCGTCGCTGCTGTATTATGTCCTGATGAAATCAAGGGTAAAACAACAAGAGGCGCCTTCTCTATGAAGACGCCTTTTCTTTATTCATATTCCTTCCATACACGCGGCAGCAGTTCAGAAAGTTCGTGCGCCAATAAGGTATGGGCGGAGCGCTCTTTCGTCCATAACTCCGCACATTCACCGTGAAGGCGGACGGCGTTCAATACGGCATGCTTCGGGTCTTGATGACAGCACAGCATGCCGAGAATCATTCCCGTCAGCGTGTCGCCGGTCCCGCCTTTTGCAAGCGCGCCGTTTCCTGTTGTATTCCTGCGGCATTCCCCGTCGGGAAAAGCGATAATGGTTTCGTTTCCTTTCAGGACAATCGTGGCGTGAAGCCGCTCCGCCCATTCCGCGGCATATCCCGCTCTGTTCTGCTGAATCTCTTGAATCGGAAGGCCTGTCATTCTGGAAAATTCGCCGGGATGAGGCGTCAAGATCACGGGGGCTTTCCTCTTTGGATAGGTTCTTTTCGTAATGGCGCCCGCGTCCAGTATGACGGGATAATCGGCAGAAAGCAGCTGATCAGCCGCCTGCTGCACTTCGTCTGTTTGAGGAAGGCCCGGCCCGATGGCAGCGGCCCGGATGGTTTCCCCGGGCTGGCCCGCCGCGGCTTTTTTCCAGCCGTCACGCCAGTACGTCGCTTCCGGCAGCACCGGGACGATAAGCGGGATGACGCCTGCCGATGTACCGATGACGAGCTTGCCGACACCGCTTCTCATCGCGCCCAATCCGGCCAGAAGGGCAGCTCCCGGCATGTCTTCGCTGCCGGCCAGCAATAACGCCGTCCCGAACGTCCCCTTATGGCTGTCTGCCTCCCGCTTCGGCAGCGTATCTTTCACATCCTGTTCCGTCCAATCCATTATATTCATCTCTGTACCTCCTCTTCTGTCTCCTATTTATATTCCAAACAAGAAGAGATTTTAAACCGCACAAAAAAAACAGCCGCTTGTTTGCGGCTGTTTATGTTCTGATTGGAACATCAAGACGGTAAAGCTTCCGGTACCGTTCGTTTTCTGCAAGCAGCTCTTGATGAGTTCCTTCCATTTCTGCTTTTCCATTTTCTAAAAAGACGATTTTATCAGCTGTTTCCACACCCGCTAAATGGTGTGTAATCCAGAGGATCGTTTTCTCTTTAAAGACATCAAAAATCGTATCAAGCAATTCGCGTTCAGTGACCGCATCAAGGCCGACCGTCGGTTCATCAAGGATAATGACCGGCGTGTCTTGGAGCAGAATACGGGCAAGCGCGATCCGCTGCCGTTCCCCGCCTGAGAAACGAATCCCCGTCTCCTGCACGGACGTTTCATATCCGTCAGGCAGTGATTCAATATAATCATGCAGCTTCACTTGCCGAGCCGCACGCTTAACATCTTCATCACTCGCCTTGCCGTTTCCGAGCCGGATATTGTTCATAATGCTCGTGTTAAAGAGATGAGGTTTCTGATTCAAAACGGCCACCGCTGAGGAAATCTGCTCCTGCACGGCCGCAGTTTCCAGCCCATTCAGCATCACTTTGCCCGAATCGGGAACTAAGGCACCTTCAATTAAAGCGAGAGAGGTCGACTTACCGGAGCCGCTCCTGCCGAGCAGCGCCATTTTTTCACCTTGGCGGAGAGTGAAAGAAAAACGGTCAAGCACATGACTGTGCTGATCATAAGAAAACGTCACGTTATCAAATGTAAGTGTCACATCCGATACATCCAGTTTCTCATCCGTCTGCTTCACCTCACGACTTCGCAGCTCCGGAGCCGCCTGACTCATTCTTTTGATGGAATCCTGATAAGAAGGCACTTCCGTCAGCGCATCCGAAAGGGGCAGAAACGCCTCCGTCAATGGAAATACGACAAGCACAAAGGCCGCAATCATCGTGTTGGCGATGCTGCCGTCCGCATACTGACCAGCCGTCCAGAACAGCATGATCAATATGAAGCCGCCGACAAGGCATTGCGCGGCGAGATCACGCCATCTCGTAAACCGCTGACGTTTGCTTTCAAGGTCAAACCATGCCTTCTCTTTCTCTTCATAAGAGGAAATAAAGGCCGCCTGGCGTCCCGAGAACATCCAGTCGCTCACGCCGAGCACGGCATCTGTCAGCCGGCTGTAGAGCGTATTCCGGCCGCTTTTCAGCCTCATGTTTTTCGCTCTCGTCACAAGAAGCGACACAACCGGAAACAATACAACCAATATAAACAGATAAATCGCCGCAAAAGCGGCAAACGGCCAGGAAAAAAAGCCGAGTCCGATAACGGATGCCGCATACAGCAGCAAAGCGGAAACCGCCGGGAAAATCGTTTTTAAAAACGCATCCTGCAAATGCTCAATATCCTCAGCCAAAATGCCGAGCATGTCGCCCGTCCGAAAACGGGATGAAAGCATGAGCGAGGCCGGCTCCAGCATATTGTAAAGCCGCACCCTCATGTCGGACACGATTTTCAAAATGATATGGTGCCCCGTCAGACGCTCGGCGTACCGTGAGACTGAACGGGCAATCCCGAAGGTGCGCACGGCCACAATCGGAACGTACACCAGCAGGATATTCTCAGGCCTAGTCGCCGACTTAGAGATCAAAAAACCGGAAGTGAACATGAGAAAGGCCGCCGAAAAAATCGTCACCGCGCCTAAAAAAATCACAAGAACAAACAAACGGGCATTTTGCTTTATATACGGCAGAATCCATTCTTCTTTTCTCATGTTCTTTCCCCCAGTTGCGCCTTTACAAGTTTGGCGTATACGCCTTGTTTCGCCATCAATTCGTCGTGGGTGCCGATTTCCGCCACCGCGCCGTCATCAAGCACGATAATTTCGTCCATCTCAAGCATCCAGTGAAGACGGTGAGTGGCCAGAAAAACAAGCTTATTTTCAAACAGGTCTTTCATCGTTTCTTTTATTTCATATTCTGTTTCAATATCAAGGTGAGCGGTCGGCTCATCCAAAAGGAGAATCGGCCGGTTTCCTAAAAAGGCTCTGGCCAGCGCGACACGCTGAGCCTGTCCTCCGCTGAGCGCCCGTCCGCCCTCGCCGATCCGGCCGTCAAGACCGCCGGGCAGATCACGGATCAGTTCGGAAAGACCCGCCGAAGCAGCGGCCTGCGCCGTTTCCTCACGCGAAGCATCAGGATGATAAAACCGGATATTATTCAAAAGCGTGTCATCAAAAATGTACGGGTGCTGCGGAATATAAAGCAGCTGCTTCTGCCAGCCGTCCGACTGCAGATGCGAGCGGGATTCACCGTTTACCTTGATCTCACCGGACACAGGCTCTAAAAAGCCGCCCAGCACATCAATGAGTGTCGATTTTCCCGCACCGCTTTCCCCGATAATCCCGATTTTCTTCTTCCCTTTGAAGGACAGATGAAATTCAGACATCGATTCTCGGACGGACAAACGCGTAAGCTGTAATTCATCCCCGTCAGTCCACGTATCAAGTTCGAGCGGCTTTTCTTCTTTAAAACCGGGCTGCGCCAAAATCGCTTGAATCGTTTTCCCCGCCTCCTGCCCGTTTAACGTCGCGTGGTAATCATTCCCCACTTCGCGGACCGGGAGAAAGTATTCAGGCGCGAGAATGAGCGCGGTCAATGCCGGCCCGAGCAGAATTTGTCCGTCTATCAGCCGCAAGCCGAGAAACACCGCCACTGTCGCCACCGACAGCATCGTAAAGAAATCCAGGGCGAATGATGATAAAAACGCGACCCGGAGCGTGCTCATCGTCGCCTTGCGGTATCTCTCACTGACATGAAAGATGTTTTTACTGTGTGATTTGCTTAATCCTAAAAACCGCAATGTCTCCAGTCCGCGGAGCGAATCCACGAAATGATTGGAAAGTGTCTGATAGGACTTCCATTGGCGATCGGCTTTTTTCTGCGCGACAAGCCCGAGCAGAATCATAAATATAATCAAAATCGGAAGCGCCAGAATCAAAATCAAAGCCGATGTTTTATCCTGAAAAAACACGTAAATGACAACGGCTGCCGGCACAATCGCCATGCTGACCATTTTCGGCAGAAACAGCTCTAAGTAGCGGCGGAACTGGCTGATGCCTTCCATCGCCAGCGTCACCATCCGGCCTGTCCCCTCTTTTTTCGCAAAGCGGGGGCCGAGACGGAACAATTGCTCAAGAAATCTTTTTCTTAAGTCCGCGCCGGTTTGAGCGGCATATTGGTACACGATTTTCTGCCGAACCGCTGTCACCGCATGCCGGACCAAGAACGCAAGCAGGAAAAAGCCGATAACCGGATAAAGAGAAGCAATCCGCTTCCCGTTAAATAATCCGGTTACCGCCTGGCTCAGCCATTCCGCCTGCAAGATGATGGCGGCCGTTTGTATAATCGTTAATCCCGTAATGATCGCAAGAATCCGCTTCATTCCTTTATAAAGAAACAGGTCTTTTCCCATTAATAAGTCATAGGCTCCTTATGGCTGACGCGTTTCCGGAAGACATAATAGCTCCAGATCTGACTGCCGATGACAAACGGCAGCAGAGTCAGTGCGACAATTGTCATGACCTTAAGTGAATAATCACCGGAAGACGCGTTAGCTACTGTTAAGTCATACGCGCTTGTCAGCGAGCTGACCATGACGCGCGGGAACAGAGAGATAAAAATCATCGCAACTGTCAAAGCAAGACCCGCGCCGGTCATACCGAATGCCCAGCCGTCTTTTTTCTTGCTCATGAACACAACGGCAAGAACGTTGCAGATGACAATCAGCACGAATACCGGAATCGTGATGTTTGCCCGGCGTGTAAACATATCCGTATCGTATGCAGACATCGCAAAGAAAGCAAGTACAACAAGAAAGATAACACCGATTACGCGTTTCGCCATTTTTCTCGCACGCTCTTGTAAATCACCGATCGTGCGCAGGGTGATAAACATTAAACCGTGCAGGAATGAAAGAAGGGTGACGGCTGCTCCGCCAAGAACGGAATACACGTTCACAATATCTGAAAAACCTGCGTGAATGTTCATATGTCCGTCAATCGGCACACCGCGGAACAAGCTTGTGAAAATAAGTCCGAATACAAATGGCGGGATAAGGCTGCCGAAGAAAATCACCCAGTCCCATGTTTTGACCCATTTCAGATTATTCACTTGGCCGCGGAATTCAAATGCCACGCCGCGCCCCATCAAGGCAAGAAGAATGATGATAAACGGAATGTAATATCCGCTCAGCATCGTCGCATACCAGTTCGGGAATGCCGCGAAGATCGCTCCCGTACCTGTGATAAGCCACACCTCATTCGCATCCCAGAACGGGCCGATGGTGTTCACCAGCACTCTGCGTTCTAATTCATTATGGCCAAGAAATCGGGTCGAAATGCCGACACCGAAATCAAAACCCTCTAAAAAGAAAAATCCGACAAACAAAACTGAAACGAGTATAAACCAAAGATCATGAAGTGACCCCATGGTAGACCTCCTGACTGAACGGATCCGTTGACACAGGAACATCCTTATGATCATCATGGTCCGCACCTTTTTTAATTTCACGAACGAATAGGAAAACAAGCAGCGCGCCTAAAATCAAGTACATGACGCCGAAGCTGATAATTGAAAACAGCAGAGATCCCGTCGTTACGTTAGGAGAAACGGATTGTGCGGTCGTCAATTGCCCCATGACCGTCCACGGCTGGCGGCCGATTTCAGTCATAATCCAACCGGCAGAGTTCGCAATGAATGGGAATGCGATCAGTGCGATCATGCCCCGTAAATACCACTTGCTCGTATGAAGCTTTTTGCGGCGGTTCAGAATAAAACCGGCAATCGCGGCAAAAATCATAAGCGCGCCCGCTCCCGCCATAATGCGGAAACTCCAGAACGTCGTTTTAACAGGCGGGATATAGTCGCCTTTTCCGTACGTTTTTTCGTATTCTTTTTGAAGTGTTTTCATCCCTTTCACACTGCCGCTGAACTTCTGGTAAGCCAAGTAGCTGAGTGCGTAAGGAATTGAAATTTCTGATGTGTTTTTTTCTTTATTCGTATCAATATTCGCAAAAGCCGTCCACGCGGCAGGATCACCGCTGTCATCCCAAAGCGCTTCACTGGCAGCCATTTTCATCGGCTGCGATTCCATTAAATGCTCAGCCTGCATATGTCCGCTGAACGCAACGCCGATACCGGCGATCAGACCGACAATCATCGAAAGCTTGAAAGATTTATGGAAGAAAGGCACTTCTTTTTTCTTCAATAATTTAAATGCGCTGACACCGGCGATAAAGAAAGCACCCGTCGCAAGCGCCCCGAAAATGACGTGAGGGAATTCAACCCAAAGCTGAGGGTTTGTCAGAAGCGCCCCGAAATCATTCATTTCCGCGCGGCCGTTTTTAATCGCAAAGCCGACCGGCTCCTGCATGAATGAGTTTGCTGTCAAAATCCAGAAAGATGACATAATCGTTCCGAAGGACACAAGCCAAATGCAAAGCAAATGCACTTTTTTAGATAAACGGTCCCAGCCGAAAATCCATAATCCGATAAAAATAGACTCCATAAAAAACGCCAAAAGCGCTTCAACCGCAAGCGGAGCTCCAAATACGTCTCCGACAAAACGGGAATAATCAGACCAGTTCAATCCGAACTGGAATTCCTGAAGAATCCCTGTGACGACGCCGACAGCGAAGTTAATTAAAAAGAGATGCCCCCAAAATTTAGCCATTTTGAGATAGGTCTCTTGTTTTTTGACAACATAAAGCGTCTCCATCAAAGCAACCATAAACACAAGCCCGATAGACAAAGGCACAAACAAGAAGTGAAACAATGTTGTAGATGCAAATTGAATGCGGGCTAATACCAACTCACTCATGATGTTTTTCCTCCAATCTGGTAAATTGCTCAACATTTCACAAACATAGCGAAATCATTGCTCGGTATTTCACAAAAAATGATATATTTGCTCAATGTTTCACAAATTCGTCAAAACTATTGAAATATCAGCCTGTACACCCTGGGGGACAGCGGCTGTCATAGAAATGATTCAATATCATTACTTTACAACGATTCAGCCTAAAAAAAAAGATCAATATACCTAAAATAAGGCTGAAATTGTGACCGATTATTGTCGGATTTGTAGAGATTTTATGTCAGCACCTAGGATATTTGTCCTTTTGATATCGTACCTCTTTTTTATTCGTGTGGCGAACAAAATGCTTTTCTCGGTGAAAAAGCCCGCCAAATCGCCATTTTGAGAAAGAAAATGTGAAGAAAGCATGCCCCTAGTAAATTCATAATATATGAACAATTTAAATTTTTTAGTATACTTTAAATGGGGATATTTTTTCACTACATAACGACTGGGGGAACAAGCATGGGAGAACTTCAACCAAAATTGCAAACGGATTCAATCCAAAAACAGGAACGGACTGATAACTGGTTTGCCAGAGCAATGAATATAAGAATCGGCATTATTCCTCTTCCTATCTATATCCTGCTTTTCTTGCTTATTACGGTGTTTGTCATGAGCCGTGATGTAAAAAGCGACATTCTGACATCAATTGCCGTCATGAGTTTTTTCGGATTTACCTTCGGCCAGATCGGAAAATCCATTCCGATCGTGCGTTCCATCGGCGGCCCTGCGATTCTCGCAACCTTTATTCCATCCGCTGTCGTCTACTACCACCTGCTTCCGAAAGACATTATTACTTCAACAACAAAATTCACAGAAAGCTCCAACTTTCTCTATCTATTTATTGCCGGTATCGTCGTCGGCAGTATTCTCGGGATGAAAAGAGAGACGCTCGTCAAAGCTTTCGTCAAGATTTTTATTCCGCTGATCGCCGGCTCGATCGCGGCCGCCATCGTCGGCTTATGCGTCGGGACGCTGCTCGGGCTCGGCTTTCAGCACACACTGCTTTATATTGTCGTTCCGATTATGGCGGGGGGTGTCGGTGAAGGCGCGATTCCTTTATCCATCGGCTACTCCGATATTATGCCGATGTCCCAGGGAGACGCCTTTGCGCTTGTGCTGCCGTCCATCATGCTCGGCAGCCTGTGCGCCATTATGTTATCGGGTTTGCTGAATGTCATCGGGAAACGCAAACCGGAATGGACGGGCAACGGGAAGGTTGATAAGTCTGATCATTCCGCTCCCGCATTGGAACAGCCGGCCAATGATAAAACGTTTGATTTGTCCTTTTTCGCTTCGGGCGGTATTTTAGCGGTTTCCCTCTATTTGGTCGGCATGCTGGCGCATGATTTCTTTCAGCTTCCGGCTCCTGTCGTGATGCTCGTCCTTGCCGTTCTCATTAAGCTGTTCAGGCTGGCGCCGGCTTCGATTGAAAACGGAGCCTTCGGCGTCTCGCGCTTTTTCTCGACAGCCGTGACCTATCCGCTCTTATTTGCGATCGGCGTTTCAATGACACCGTGGGACAAGCTGATTGCGGCGTTTACGATCAGCAACATCATTACCATTTTATCAATCGTCGTCACGATGATGGCCGTCGGTTTTCTGACCGGAAAATGGCTGAATCTGTACCCGATTGAGACGGCGATTATTAATGCCTGCCATTCCGGCCAGGGCGGCACCGGCGACGTCGCGATCTTGAGCGCCGCTGAACGGCTTGAGCTTATGCCGTTCGCCCAAGTGTCGACCAGAATCGGCGGAGCGATTACCGTGAGTGTCACCCTTCTGCTGCTTCATCAATTCTATTAAACTGAAAAAAGCCTCCGCATATGCGGAGGCTCTGTTATTTCATCACATTTTGAATATAAGAGCCGAATGCCGCGCCGGACATGCCCGGCGACACACGGACGCGGTGAAGCCCGTAAAGCCCCTGATCTCTTGACGCCGCTCCCGGCTCCGTCGTGACCGCCATACGGTAGCCTGACGCGGCGGCGGCTTTTAATGTTTCCTTATTATATCGTCCGACAGGGTAGCTGATCATAGACGTCCGCTGCCCGAACATTTGATCAAATAAACGCTTAGAGTCCTTCATTTCACGTCGCTGCTGCTGCGGTGTGAGCCCGTTCAATTCGAGATGGTTCATCGTATGGCTCTGAATGGAAATGCCGTGGGCGGCCATCTCCTTCATCTGCTTCTCAGTCAGATGATTCTTATGCCCGATATAGTTTCCGATCATAAAGATTGTCGCTTTCATCTTGTATTTCTTTAAAATGGGATAGGCCGCTTTCACATTGTCGGTATAGCCGTCATCAAATGTGATCAGAACACATTTTTCACGCGGCTCCTTATCCTCCGTCAGCATCAGATAGGCCTCTTCAGGAGTCATCGTATAATAGCCGTGATCATGAAGCCACTTCATATGCTGCCGGAATTCTTCCTTCGGCACACGCAGGCTGTTTCCCTCAGAAATGCTGTGGTACATCAGAATCGGCAGTCTTGCCGTTCCTTTCGTTTGAACCCAGGCGGACGTATCCGGCTCTTTTTTGATTTGGCGCTTTACAGACTTTTTATCGTGGTGCGCTTCTGCCTTCGGAATGCTTTGTTCGGCGCTTGCCTCATGGCCCGAGCAGGCGGCAAGCGTAAACACGGCAGCCAAAAGGCACATGCACATGATCATGCGTTTCATCGTTTTCCTGCTTTCTGTCTTCTATTTACTTTTTATATCGGTTATGCGTCATAAATTGTTACATCAAAAAAGCCGGACATCCAGCTGTCCGGCTTTGCGTTATGAGCGGATTCTGATTTCTGTTTCACTGTCAAAAAAGTGAGCTTTATTCATGTCGAAAGCGACGGTCAATTCTTCACCGGCATGAATGTCATGGCGGGCGTCAATCCGGGCGATAAAATCCTGATCCCCGATCCGGGAATAAACCATAATTTCTGACCCGAGCAATTCCGCGACATTGATTTTAGCTGTGATGGATGAATTCTTATAGGATTCTACCACAATCAGCTCATCATGTATGTCTTCCGGGCGGATGCCGAAGATAACATCTTTGCCGGCATACCCTTTTTCCCGGAGCATTTTCATTTTCCCTTCCGGCACGCTGAGAGCGGCTGAACCGATCTGAATGGCGCCGTCCGTCAGCTTTCCTTTGAAAAAGTTCATCGCTGGGGAGCCGATAAACCCGCCGACAAATACGTTTTCGGGATGTTCATACACGTCTTTCGGTGTGCCGATCTGCTGAATTTTTCCGTCCTTCATGACTACGATGCGTGTCGCCATCGTCAGTGCTTCTGTTTGGTCGTGCGTCACATAGATTGTGGTTGTTTGCAGCCTTTGATGCAGCTTAATAATTTCTGCCCGCATCTGCACCCGAAGCTTTGCGTCCAGATTTGACAGCGGCTCATCCATTAAAAACACTTTGGCGTCCCTGACAATCGCCCGGCCTAATGCAACCCGCTGCCGCTGCCCGCCGGAGAGCGCTTTCGGTTTGCGGTGCAGATACTCTGTGAGTCCCAGCATTTTCGCCGCTTCTTCGACCCGTTTTTTTATCTCCGGTTTCGGCATCTTCCTCAGCTTCAGACCGAAAGCGATATTATCATAGACCGTCATGTGCGGATATAACGCATAGTTTTGAAACACCATGGCGATATCCCTGTCTTTAGGAGCGATGTCATTCACTCTCGTGTCACCGATATAGAAATCACCCTTCGTAATGTCCTCCAGCCCGGCAACCATCCGCAAAGTTGTCGACTTGCCGCACCCCGACGGACCGACAAACACAATAAACTCTTTATCTTTTATATGAAGGTTAAAATCATCGACAGCCGCTTCTTTTTGATCGTAATACTTATAAATATGCTCCAGCCGAAGTTCCGCCATGTATATCCCCCTTTATTTGTAAACGCTTTCTTAAATAGGATTGTAACAGCGTCACACGGCGGCGGATATAGGCAATGTTCATAAAAAAAGTCCGCTGCCTTCGTGCACATTTCCCATTTAATATGATTTTTCATACTGCAGACAAATGAAATAAGCCAACAGGGCGCCCCGATATGTCTTAATATCAATACCCGAGCGTTCCGCAAATTTATCAATCCGATATTGAAGACTGTTGCGGTGCAAATGCAGTCTTTTCGATGTGAGCGACATGTTCGAGTTATGTTCAATAAAAGTCTGAATCGTATGCTTCAGCTCCGGTTCTTTCTGAAACAGCAGCACCGCTTCTTCGTGAAGCAAGGCTGAGAGCTTTTCTCTGCTTTCTTCCGTGAGCATGGCCGGAAATACCGTTTCCGCGGTCAGAGTGCTCAGCTGCGGGAGATGACGCCGGCCAATCTGACAATATTGCTGTTCTCTCCGATAATGAAGGCGCAGACGTTCTCCCGCGCCATAATACCTTCCGATGAAAAAACGGACACTGAAATAAAAATCGCCTTCGAGAATCTTCACAAAAGATGCGATGTCATCCGAATCTGGCGCTTCCAGCTTTTCTTCCTCCACAATCACGCCCTGATCCCTTCCCGTCCGGACAACTGTATATGAAACCGGCCAGAAATGGCGCAGCGCTTCCGTAAATGCCCCCCAGTCCCGTTCTCCCAATAAGTCATAATGGATAAAACGGACACGAGGCTCCTTGACATCAGGCACCGGACCTTCTTCCAGCAGAAACCGCCGCCACCTCTTTGCTGCCGCCGTCTCCGGAAAAAAATCGTCTTTTTCTTCAGCGGGCGTCAAAAATGATTCCAGAAGCAGTTTCTCCTTCGGGGTGATATCCTCCTTCGGAATGGCGACATAGACCCGCCTTTTCTCATCATACAAGCAAAAGACATCCTCCGCCGTACAGCACGTATCAGACAACACAGCCCTCGGGTAAATTGCCAATAACGGATTCATATGCGCTCCTCTCTATCGCTCTATCATATTTTCAGTATAAAACGTCCGGCCGATTGTATCCACTTCGTTTTAAGAGACAGCTTTCAGGCTATTTCCCGGGAAACGGATCATAACAGCTTCTGCCGGCATAAGAAAAAAACCCTCCGCGCCGGCAGAGGGTTCCTTTTTATTTAGAGATATCGACGAAGCCTTCACCAAAGACGTCACGCACATCATGAACAATGACAAACGCTTTTGTATCACAGCTTTTAATAATTTTTTTGAGCATGGAAAGCTCTTGTTTCTGGATGACGATATATAAAATTTCCTTCGACTGCCCCGTGTAATTTCCTTTACCCGACAGCAGCGTAACCCCTCTGTCCATAAGCGTGTTGACCTGTTCGGCGATTTCGTGCTTATGCTCAGATATAATCGTCACCGCTTTTTTCGTATTCAGGCCTTCAATGATAAAGTCCATCACCTTCGTTCCGATGTACAGCATGACAATGGTAAACATCATTTTTTCTGCACCGATGATGAAATAAGAACTGAAGACGACAATCAGATCAAAGAACAAAAGCGCATAGCTGATATTCCAATCGAGATATTTGTTCGCAATCCTCGCCAAAATGGCAGAACCCGCAGTCGTGCCTCCGACTCGAATAATGATCCCGATTCCGACACCGGCAAACACACCCGCAAAAATAGTATTAATAATGAGTTCATGTGAAGGCGAGTGCCAATCATGCGTCAGATGCAGAAACAGTGAGTTGGCGACAACGGTAATGATCGTATAAAGCGTTGTTTTTCCGTCTAAAAATTTATATCCGATAATCAATAAGATCCCGTTCAAAATGATATTCGTCACCCCGGGCGACCATTCAAACACATAGTACAAGATCAGGGTGATTCCCGTTACCCCGCCCTCTCCAAGATCATTCGGAATGGCGAATAAATTAACGGCCAAAGCAAAGATAAAAGCCCCAATAATCAGCATCAGCACATCCAGCAATCTCTTTTTCATCCCAGACACTCCCTTTATATAAAATCAAAAAAGCCCGGGAGAGCACTCTTCATTAAAAGAGCAGAAACTCCCGGGCTTTTATCCCAACGTGTCACAGCAGGAACCTGCTGTGTGTTTTCTCTCGGTCCAGACCAATTCAGCATTGCGGAACCCTAGAAAACCACTGTTTTTTATGTTCAGTTTTTGTATATCTTTCAAGATTATACGGGAAATCACGAACATGTTCAACCACTCTTTTTTCAATAAACGTATAAAAAATATGAGCGATCTGCCGATACTAAAAAAGGCACTAAAATACATGACTAAAAAATCATTAAAATACTTTTTTTCTCAAAATATTATTGACTGTAGGTTATTTTACAGGCATTATAGTATGTAGTTTTCAAGAAATAGTTTACATAGGAGGAAATATTATGGCAGGCAACCTGGTGTCTTGTAAGGCATGCGGCAAAGAAATCGCTAAAGGCGTTAAAAAATGCCCAAACTGCGGTAAAGATCAGAGAAACTTTTTTATGAGACATAAAATTATCACATTGCTTCTGGCAGTAGTGGTTATTATCATTCTCGTAAACATCGGCGGCGGAGGCGGATCTTCATCATCTAAAACCGCGTCTTCAAAAGCTGCGGAATCCAAGGAAAAACTGTATAACATCGGTGACACTGTTAAGACTGAAAAAACAGAAGTTACTGTTACGAAAGTGGAAAAAAGAGATTCAGTAGGCTCTCAATTTGTCGAGAAAAAAGCATCTGACGGCGGCGTTATCGTAGCTGTTCAATACACAGTTAAAAATGTTTCAAACAAGCCGTTAAGCTCTTTCTCCATTCCAAGAGCGAAATTAGTAGATTCTAAAGGAACATCCTATGATTCAGATATTGATGCTTCTTCAAGCTATGCAACAGAAACAAAAGTAGACAACAGTAAAATTTTAAGTGACTTGAACCCGAACATTAAAGTTACTGACGTAAAAGCCTTTGAAGTTGATAAAAACGCATACTCTAAAGGTACTTGGAAAATTAAATTCAGCAACGATGTTGAAGTGAAAATTAAATAATGACCGTATAAAAGAGACCTTCACCATTTGAAGGTCTCTTTCTTTTTACACCTTTTGGTACCCGTTCACATTGGAGGACTGCCACTTCCAAGAGTCGGCGCACATTTCTTCAAGCCCGCGCTTTGCTTCCCATCCTAATTCAGCCTTTGCTTTTGCCGGGTCTGCGAAGCATGCGGCGATGTCTCCCGGGCGCCGGGCGGCAAAACGGTACGGCACTTCTTTTCCTGATACTTTTTCAAACGCCTTGACCATCTCAAGAACGCTGTAGCCTCTTCCCGTGCCGAGATTATAGGCATCCGCGCCTGTTGTGTCCAGCACCTTTTCAAGCGCTCTGACGTGGCCCTCGGCAAGGTCAACGACATGGATGTAATCCCGCACGCCGGTGCCGTCCTTTGTCGGATAATCATTGCCGAACACCTGCAATTGCTCAAGCTTGCCGACAGCGACTTGTGCGACGTACGGCATTAAATTATTCGGGATGCCGTTCGGGTCTTCTCCGATCCGCCCGCTCGGGTGCGCGCCGAACGGATTAAAGTAGCGGAGCAGCGCAATGCTCCATTCAGAGTCCGCTTTATGCAGATCGCGTAAAATCTGTTCCAGCATCAGCTTTGTCTGCCCGTAAGGATTGGTGGCGCTTAAAGGAAAATCCTCAGTGATCGGCGTTGTTTCCGGAACGCCGTAAACCGTCGCTGAAGAACTGAAGACGATTTTTTTCACGCCGTGTGCCTGCATGGCTTCACATAAAATAAACGTCCCCGTCAGATTATTATGATAATAACGGAGCGGAACAGCCACAGACTCACCGACGGCTTTTAATCCCGCAAAATGAATGACGGCTTCAATCTCATTTTCAGCAAATACCCGGTGAACGGCATCACGGTCAAGGAGATCCGCTTTATAAAACACAAGCCCTTTTCCGGTAATGTCTTTCACACGCTCCAATGCTTCCGGTGAACTATTTGACAGATTATCCAGAACCACGATGTCATAGCCGCCGTTTAACAGCTCGACACATGTGTGGCTTCCGATATAACCCGCTCCGCCTGTCACTAAAATCGCCATGAAGAAAGCCTCCCCTATTGAATGAATTGACCATATTATATCGGTTTTTTCTTCCTCAATCATCCATTTCCAAAAAGTTTAATCGTTTAGTCATCGTTTCTTCATAATTTGTTTTCATTCGCGTAAAACACAGAGCCTTCGATTCAAAACGGTTGCGAAATAGAAATCCCTCCCCCGCGCATGGTAAGATAAGACAAAGGAGATGACGGTATGAAAAATGAAATCATTGAACGCTTTACCTCTTATGTAAAAGTCGATACACAGTCTGACGAAAACAATGAAAACTGCCCTTCAACCCCCGGCCAGCTGACATTGGCCAACATGCTGGCAGATGAATTAAAGTCGATCGGCATGACAGACATCACAGTCGATGACAATGGGTACGTCATGGCGACTCTGCCGGCGAATACGGATAAAGACGTGCCGACTGTCGGTTTTCTGGCTCACGTGGACACCGCGACTGATTTTACCGGGAAAAATGTGAATCCTCAGATTATTGAGAGCTACGACGGACATGATATCGTTTTAAATGACAAACTCAATGTCGTCCTGTCGCCTGAGCAATTCCCGGAGCTCTCCCGCTATAAAGGCCAGACGCTGATCACAACAGACGGCACGACGCTGCTCGGAGCCGACAACAAAGCGGGCATTGCCGAAATCATGACGGCAATGGCGTACTTGATCAAACATCCGGACATCAAACACGGAACGATCCGGGTCGCGTTTACGCCCGATGAAGAAATCGGCAGAGGCCCTCACAAATTCGATGTCGGCCGCTTCAACGCCGCATTCGCCTACACGATAGACGGAGGCCCCCTCGGCGAACTGCAATATGAAAGCTTTAACGCAGCCGCCGCAAAGCTTACTTGTTACGGAAAAAGCGTCCACCCGGGAACGGCGAAAAACAAAATGGTCAACGCTTCAAAAATCGCGATGGAATTTCATCACGCGCTGCCGAAAGAAGAAGCGCCGGAATATACGGAAGGGTATGAAGGCTTCTATCATTTACTTTCCATGAACGGAGACGTTTCTGAAGCCGCCCTGTCGTACATCATCAGAGACTTTGACAGAGACCGCTTTGCAGAACGAAAAGAATATATGCAGAAAACCGCCGATGCGCTGGCCGCCAAATACGGCAACGAAAGCATCAAGCTTGAACTGCGTGATCAATATTACAACATGAGAGAAAAAATCGAACCGGTCAAAGAGATAGTCGATGTCGCCTATCAAGCCATGAAAAACCTCGACATCGACCCGATTATCGAACCGATCCGGGGCGGAACCGACGGATCACAGCTCTCTTACATGGGGCTGCCGACACCGAACATTTTTACGGGCGGCCAAAACTTCCACGGAAAATATGAATACATTTCCGTCGATCATATGGAAAAGGCGGTAAACGTCATTGTTGAAATCGCCAGGCTCTTTGAAGAGCGCGCTTAAAACCAAAGCCCCCTGCTTTGGTTTTTTTCTTTCACATGAAACCTTTCCTTCTTTCTTTCCGTATATAAGGTATGAATTGGAAAGAAGGAGTGAAGACTATGGCAAGAGGGACTGTAGCGAAAGAATTGAAAAAAACCTTAAAAGACCCGCGTATTCTGGAGACGAAATCAAACCCTTTTAAAAAACTGCGGAAAATGTTCAAACGATTTTTTTAAGATAACATCTCGTTTTCTTTAAAAAAATAAAGAAAGCGCTGTCATCCTGCAGTCATCTGTTAGAAGCAGTTATTTTGCATATTATAAGATTTTTTAGGGTACTGAATAACACAGGGCAAACGAAAACAACGAAGTAGTTAATTTGATGCTTACAAAAAATAGTGAAAAAGTTATATAAACGATCATCATTCATCAGCCGATACAATCTATAGAACCACAACAAGAGCAAAATCTCTTCAACCCATAGTCATTTTTACGGAAAATGACGTTATTTTTTAAAAAAGTGACAATTGTTTGAATACTTTTCGTTTGTTTTTTCGTACAATAATAATACCAAAACTTTTTTTGGGAGGTATGTAAAATGATGCTACTTATTTTTGCTGCTTTGACAGGGTATCTTGTTTTCTCTTTCAGTAAGGACAACCGCCGGAAAACGCCAAAGACAAGCCCGCTGGTGACAGCTGCCGACACGAATAACATCATTGATTTAAATGCGATCCGTCAAAAACGCCGGATGCCGCTATCATAAAGACGACAGCTGCCGCAAAATCGGCAGCCTTTTTTTATGCACCCGGCCGATATGAAACCAACCGCCTCCTTTTTTCGTACAACATAAAAAAGGAGTTTTTTTATGTACCATTTTTACATC
The DNA here is from genome assembly GCF_018861275.1 of Bacillus sp. JNUCC-22. NCBI lineage: Bacteria > Bacillati > Bacillota > Bacilli > Caryophanales > Bacillaceae > Bacillus > Bacillus sp. JNUCC-22. The sequence continues at coordinate 3,713,607 of NZ_CP076408.1, forward strand.
AAAGAGCGAATGTTTACGTTTAAGAATCGTTTTCAAGTGTTTCTTGAAAGCGGAAAAGAAGTCTACAATGTTGAAGGAAAGCTGTTTTCATTCGGTGATGAACTGAAGCTGACTGATTTGGACGGCCGCACGCTCGCCAGCGTCAATCAGAAACTGATGTCGTTCGTTCCCCGTTACGAGATTTCCGTCAGCGGCAAACCCGTCTGCCAAGTCATCAAGAAAGTCACGCTTTTCAAACCGAAATTTGAAATTTCCGGACTCGGCTGGGATCTTACCGGCGATGTGTGGGGCCGGAATTTTCAAGTGACAGACGGAAAATCAAACCGGATGACTGTCACCAAATCATGGATGAGCTGGGGCGATTCCTATCATTTGCAGATTGAAAAGGAAGAGGATATCGTTCTTTGTCTCGCGATCGCCATTGTGATAGATATGATTCTATTTGAGGGTGACAAATAAAAATATTTATCGAAATATATTGACAATATGAGAAAACATACTAAGATTAATAGTATTACAGTTTATTCTGAAAAATAGCATATTTCCTTATCAAGAGAGGTGGAGGGACTGGCCCTATGATACCCGGCAACCGCTGTTCAGCAGAATGGTGCTAAATCCTGAAGATAAGGTTGAGATTTGCGGACGCAAGCTCTTCCCTATCCGAGGGAAGAGTTTTTTTATATTTCATCAGGAAAGAAGGAATCGTTCATGTCACAGCAAAACACAGAACAACCATTGCATACGCTTCTAAGAAAAAACCCGCCGTTTCGCGCGGATCAGGTCGGAAGCCTGCTGCGGCCGGCGGCTGTGAAGCAAGCCCGCCTGCAAAGAGCGGCGGGTGAGATTTCGGCAGAACAGCTGCGCGAAATCGAAAACAAAGAAATCATCCGCAGCGTGGAAAAGCAGAAAGAAACCGGCCTCAATGTCGTGACTGACGGCGAATTCCGACGGGCCTGGTGGCATTTTGATTTTCTCGAAAATTTAGACGGCGTCGAAGCGTTTACGCCTGAAAGCGGCATTCAATTTCACAACGTACAGACGAAAGCGCGCGGCATTAAAGTAACGGGAGCTATTGATTTTTCTCAGCATCCGATGCTCGAAGATTATAAATTCCTGCACAGCATTGCCGGCGATGCTGTTCCGAAAATGACCATCCCAAGTCCGAATATGCTGTTTTTCCGCGGAAAATTGGAAAAAGCGTCCTACCAGAATGATTACAAACAATTTCAGCACGATGTGTCAAAAGCGTATAAAAAAGCGATTCAAGCTTTCTATGACGCCGGGTGCCGCTACCTTCAGCTCGATGACACCGCATGGGCCGTTTTCTTATCAGAAGCGGGGCTTCGTCAGATTGAAGCTTTCGGCACGACGCCGGATGAGCTGCGCAAGCTGTTTGCCGCTTCCATTAATGACGCCATCAAGGATCGCCCTGACGATCTGAAGGTTACGATGCATATCTGCCGCGGCAACTTCCAATCCACATGGACGGCTGAAGGCGGCTATGATGCAGCGGCTGAAACGATTTTTGACGGGCTTGATCTTGACGGATTGTTCCTGGAATATGATGATTCCCGCTCCGGCGGCTTTGAACCGCTCCGTTATGTCAAACGCTCTGATCTTCAGCTTGTGCTTGGTTTGATTACGTCGAAACACGGCGAACTTGAAGACAAGGACGCGATTAAACGCCGGATTGAAGAAGCTTCACAATATGTCAGCCTGGACCAGCTTTGCCTCAGCCCGCAATGCGGATTCGCCTCCACTGAGGAAGGAAACCTGATCACAGAAGAACAGCAATGGGCGAAACTGCGCCATGTCGTCAACATTGCCGGAGAAGTCTGGAAATAAAAAAAAGACACGCGATTAGCGTGTCTTTTCCGTTTTACAGCGGATCGGTTCCGATTAAAATATCGATATCTATCGTGACAGCAGCCTCTTTCCGGCTGATGAACCGCCGGATGCTGTCATCAGTACATTTCCATGTTAAGGGCGTCATTTTCACAAGCCGCTCGAGGTCAGGCTGCGCTAAAGTCTTTGTGTAACACAGCCGTTTGCGCTCAAAGGTTTGAAAGCCCGCTTGGAATCGTCCGGCCGCAGAATCGGCGGTGTCATTCAGCCGAGGACTGTCTCCGAAGAAGAATTCCCTTACTTCCTTCAAATAATCACGCCGCGGCACCGCTTTAATGACTGTGCCGCCCTTTCGTAAAAGCCTGCTGCATTCCTTGTAATTCCAAGGTGATAAAACAGACATCACGACATCAAAACAGCTGTCGGCAAACGGCGCATCCGCCACATCAGCGACGGCAAAAACCAAATGATTCCCGAAGGCCTTTGCGGCATGCAGCACACCTTCTTTCGAGAGATCAATGCCGATTCCCGTCACGGAAAAAGCGGGCTGAAGCCATTTGCATACGGCGGCTAAATGAGAGCCTTCTCCGCATCCCGCATCCAATATCGCCGCTGATGTTTGCGGAGTTTGAATATGGGTGATGATGGCGGCAATCTCCTTTTGAACCGGCGCAAAAAATTCCCGGCTGTCAAAAAGCTCGCGTCTCGCTTCGAACAGCTGCCTGTCATAGCGGGTTTTGACCGATTTATTGAGGAAATTCACATATCCTTGCTTTGATATATCAAATGTATGCCCCTGTCCGCAAATCAAGCTTCGGTATTGTGAGACCGCCATGGCCGACCGGCATAGCGGACACCTGAACACGGACTGGCATGATTGCAGTAATTCCGCGCGTTTTCTTTTTATAGACGTCAAAAAAACACCTCATTCATTCGTTATTCCGATGAAATGAAAAAGGCATAGACAAATAAACCTCGCAAAATTGGAAGTTTAACCTATTTATCTATACCTCTCATTATCTGTAACGAATGAACTGAATGATCATGAAAATGACCCCTTTTCTGCCGTCTTTTGAAGGCGGTGCCCTCAGATCCATTTTATCAGCTGCATCCCGTCTTTACAATGAACCGGAACTGTTTTTCGGGGGCTTTTATACCTTTATTATCCAATTACTTGTGAACATCCTTTATTTTCTTTATTTATAATATAAATTTATTATTTTGAAAATATCTAAAAAGGTTGATTTTCAAAAATTGAAACGATAAAATACTGCTATCTCATGTAATATCGTTATTCTTGTATATGATCAGTAATATGGTCTGATTGTTTCTACCTAGTGCCGTAAAAGACTAGACTACAAGAAAGTTTGCATAAATTTGAACGAGTGAAAAGCATATGATGCTGTCAGTCTATTCTTTTCTTTTGGCTCTTATTTATCACACTTTCTGGCTTTCAGGAATTTGTGACGAATAAGAGCTTTTTTTATTTCCATAATACCCTTATAGGAGTTGCTCACATGTACTTTTTATTGAACATTGTCGGTCTCATTGTTGTCATGGCTGTTGTTTTCTTATGCTCACCCAACAAGAAGAAGATTAAATGGCGTCCGATTGTCATGCTCCTCGTCTTTGAGTTTCTGATTACTTGGTTTATGTTAGGGACAAAAGTCGGCGGCTTTGTCATCGGGAAGATCGGCGCGTTCTTTACATGGCTGATTTCCTGCGCCAGTCAAGGGATTGCCTTCGCCTTTCCGTCTGTCATGGCGAACCCGACGGTTGATTTTTTCTTCAGCGCATTGCTGCCGATTATCTTCGTCGTGACCTTCTTTGATATGCTGTCGTATTTCGGTATTCTGCCGTGGCTCATTGATAAAATCGGCTGGCTGATTTCTAAAATATCCCGTCTGCCGAAGCTGGAGAGCTTTTTCTCCATCCAGATGATGTTTTTAGGAAATACGGAAGCTTTAGCCGTCATCCGCCAGCAGCTTGCCGCCGTCAGCAACAATCGGCTTCTGACATTCGGGCTGATGAGCATGAGCAGCATCAGCGGTTCGATCATCGGATCGTACTTGACGATGGTTCCGTCCACTTATGTGTTTACAGCCATCCCGCTGAATTGCTTAAACGCGCTTTTAATCGCCAATATGCTGAATCCCGTGGACGTTTCTAAAGAGGATGATATTATTTACGTTCCTTCAAAAGCGGAGAAAAAAGACTTCTTCTCCACGATTTCTAACAGTATGCTTGTCGGCATGAACATGGTCATTGTTATTTTAGCGATGGTAATCGGATATGTGGCGTTAACGGCTGCGTTAAACGGCGTACTCGGACTGTTCATGCACGGTTTGACCATTCAAAAGATTTTCTCATACATCTTCAGTCCGTTTGCCTTCCTTCTCGGATTAGGCGTACATGACGCGATGTATGTCGCACAGCTGATGGGCATCAAGCTCGCGACGAATGAATTTGTGGCAATGGCCGATCTGAAAGGGCAGCTGAAATCACTTCCGCCGCACACGATTGCCGTGGCTACGACATTCCTGACATCATTTGCAAACTTCAGCACCATCGGTATGATCTACGGATCTTATCAATCTCTGCTTGATGGTGAAAAATCAGCCATCATCGGGAAAAACGTCTGGAAGCTGCTTGTCAGCGGAATTGCCGTTTCCTTATTGAGCGCGGCGATTGTCGGATTGTTTGTCTGGTAAAAGAAAAAAAGCGATACCGCTCCGTTTTGGAGTGATATCGCTTTTTTTTATTGATAGACGGATGCGGGTACGAAAACGTCCCGGATTCCTGCCGCGTACGGTCCGAGATCATATTGTCCGAACACAACGGCAATGCCGTTTTTCGTAAAGAAGAAAGGTCTTTCGTTATTCAGGATGATCTCTTGTTTTTTGACGTCCTGGTCAAACAGATCGTCATGTTTCTTGATGTAGCCGTAAAGATAGTCTCTCGTCTTGTTAGCTTTCGTTTTTGTATTCAGCACATTATCGAGTGTGACCCGTTTTTTTGCGGCCAAGTCGTAATTAAAGGTCTGAACGGATGTCAGCCCGTGTGCGCCGCCTGTGTAACTGTAGTCTTCCGTCTGAATGCTGAGCTTGCCGTCTTGATTATACTTCACCTTGAAATCTGTTTGGTATTCCGCTTTGTAGCCTTGTTTCTCACCGTCTTTTTTGTTTTTCACATATTCTTGGTACGATTGTTCAATATAGCGCTTGAAGTCCTGATTGATTTTCTTTTCAAAAGATGCGTTTCCCGTATTTGTGACCTCGGGGTATGTCAGCTGTTTTACATGCTTATACGTATGGCTTTTGACAACGGGCTTTGCGGTTTGCGCGGCCTCGGCTGAAGGCGCGAAACCCCCGAACGGCGCGGCTGTCAGCACGGTTAAGAGCACGGCCGCCATCATTTTGAATGCCTTTTTCATCACAACTCCTCCTTTTCATTACCGTTCCCTTTTTGAAAACGGGTTACACTCTATAGACAGCGCTGATCAGCAAATTGTTTCTGGGCCTTCTTTCACATTTTCTCCATGAAAAAAAGAGACATGGAAAATCCACGCCTCTTTTACCGTGAAGGTCTTTGCGCAATGGCTTCATAAACGGCTTCCGCCAAATCGGAGTTGCCGAACATCTCCAAAACGCCGATGACGGTTTGATCAGGAATCGGTTCTGATTCCTCCTTCGGCACGACAAGTTCTTCAGCCGTTTTTCGCAGCTCTTCGTTTAAAGGCTGTCCGGGATAAGCCTTGCTGTAAATGGCCATCGGATCAAGGTCATGATTGACGCACCATTGGGCAAACACCAAAATCATCATGTTTTCGTCACGCCGGTAATATTCTTCAAGTTGTTTTTCGGTAAACGGCTTCACTATCATTCGCTCCTCCAGAAAATCTACCCCTAAGATACACAAACACAGAGCGGAAGTAAACCAAAGATCATTTCACCATCAGTCAGAACCCTTTAAATAATGCAATGCCCTGACTCTCTAAAACTGTTGTCTGAATGTCCCGGACAGCGGGAGGTACGGATTTGCACGGAAGCAATTTTCGTTTTCTCTCAATATTAATGCTTCGTTCAGATATTTCACTTTCACAAGAAAAAAGCGCCCTTCTCATAAAAGGCGCTTTTTCATTCTTATATGTTTCTGCCCCAATGCCGGTGCTCAGCCACGGCCTTCAGAAATTGTTCATGGTTCCCGTCCGGAACAAGGCCGGGGCCGCTTTCGGTTCCGGCGGCGAGGGCGAGAAGTTCTTTTCCTTCACCGGAGGCGCCGATCGCTTTGTAATGGCTGAAAGCTTCGCTGACGAAGTCTCTGGCCGATTTTTGGGCTTTGAGGCTGTCTGTGCTTTGTTTTCCGCCCGGAATGAAAACAGCGTCGTACAGGACGGAATCCGCTGTCAGGAAAGTGGCTGACGCTTTCAGCTCCGTACCGTTTTCTCCCTTGATGGTTCCCAGCGCGGGGCTGATGATATCGGCTCTGACTCCCGCCTGTTTGCATGCGTCAAGCACTTGTTTGACTTTCTCATCAGAAAACCCGTGGTCGGTTAAAACCGCGACCTGCCTTGTCGCTGCCGTCTTCACCGTGTTTTCCTGGCTTAAGGCCGGGGAAGTGAACGTTTCATCAGATTCACGGTCCTTCGGCGGCGGGTTCACGCCGATTCCTTTCGCAACACGCTCGGCAAGCCCGGCGTCGACGTGACTGAAGACATCCACCACCTGCTGCTGCACGTCCTTGCTGTTCACTTTTCCGACTTCAAAACAGAACGCGGAGATGATATGTTCTTTCTCGGCGGGAGACATGCTGTTCCAGAACATCTTGGCCTGAGAAAAATAGTCATTGAAGCTCTCACTGCGCTGGCGGATTTTTCTGCCTTCTACTTTTTCCTGGTAATGAACGTATCCGCCTTCTTCTTCTGAAGCCGGCGACGGATCATTGTTCTGCAGGGAATTTTTATGATAGGCGACGGGGCCCTTATTAATCGTCATCCGGTGGTAGCCGTCGTATTGGTTGTTATGGAACGGGCAGACCGGCCGGTTGATCGGAATCTCGTGAAAATTCGGCCCGCCAAGACGGATGAGCTGTGTATCTGTATAAGAGAAAAGCCGGCCCTGAAGAAGCGGATCATTGGTGAAATCAATGCCCGGCACGACATTGCCCGGGTGGAATGCGACTTGTTCCGTTTCCGCAAAGACATTGTCCTGATTGCGGTCAAGGGTCATTTTTCCGATCAGCTTGACGGGAACCAACTCCTCCGGCCACAGCTTCGTCGGATCAAGGATATCGAAATCAAATTTAAATTCATCTTCTTCGTCAATCATCTGAACACCGAGCTCATACTCGACTTTGCCGCCGTTTTCAATCGTTTCCCACAGGTCGCGGCGGTTGAAATCGGGATCTTTCCCGGCAATTTTCTGCGCTTCATCCCATACGAGGGAATGAACGCCGAGCACGGGTTTCCAGTGGAATTTTACAAAGCGCGCTTTTCCTTTCTCGTTGACGAAACGGAACGTATGCACGCCGAAGCCCTCCATCATCCGATAGCTCCGCGGGATGCCGCGGTCAGACATCGTCCACATGACCATGTGAGCCGACTCAGGGTTATTAGCGACAAAATCCCAGAACGTATCATGAGCCGTCGCAGCCTGCGGCATTTCATTGTGCGGTTCCGGTTTTATGGCGTGAACGAGATCCGGGAATTTGATCGCGTCCTGAATGAAGAACACCGGAATATTGTTTCCGACGAGGTCATAGTTCCCTTCTTCAGTATAAAACTTCGTCGCAAATCCCCTGGCGTCACGGACGGTGTCGGCTGACCCCTTGGAGCCCGCCACTGTTGAGAAACGGACGAAAACAGGCGTTTTGACGGACGGGTCTTGCAAAAATTTCGCCCGTGTATATTCCGTCATCGGTTCGTACACCTGAAAATGCCCATGAACGCCGTACCCGCGCGCATGAACGACCCGTTCCGGAATCCGCTCGTGGTCAAAGTGCGTCATTTTTTCACGAAAATGAAAATCCTCCATCAGCGTGGGGCCGCGGACGCCCGCTTTTAAAGAATGTTCATCCTCAGACACGCGAAGCCCCTGATTGGTCGTCATTTTTTTGCCGCTGTTATCAGACCGGTACTGCTCCAGCTGTTTGTCCTTTGAGTGTTCATTTACTCGTTTGTTTTGATCATCACTCATGTCAGTTCCCCCTTTTAAAACGAAACATTCTACAGCACATTTACCCGCGGCGTTCTTCATATAAACTGCTGATCCGCTCATTAGGATTTTAGGTCTGTATTTACATATGCGGTCATACACATTTTGAAATAAGCCATTTTCACAGAAATAAATTGTGAAAGCGCTTACCAAAATAGCTGTTGAACAGGGGAGGTCATATCGTGCTTGCCATACTCGGTTTTGTGATGATGATTGTCTTTATGTATCTTATTATGTCTAATCGGCTTTCCGCTCTTATTGCTTTGATTGTCGTTCCTGTTGTGTTTGCCCTGATCAGCGGATTTGGCAAAGATCTCGGCGAGATGATGATTCAAGGCGTTACAGACCTCGCTCCTACCGGGATCATGCTGTTATTCGCCATCCTGTATTTCGGCATTATGATTGACTCAGGTCTGTTTGATCCCCTCATTGCCAAAATTCTATCGCTTGTCAAAGGGGATCCGTTAAAAATCGCCATCGGCACAGCGGTTCTGACAATGACCATTTCGCTGGACGGAGATGGGACAACAACGTATATGATTACGATTGCGGCAATGCTGCCCCTTTACAAACGGCTCGGCATGAACCGTTTGGTGCTGGCGGGGATTGCGATGCTCGGTTCGGGCGTCATGAATATTATTCCGTGGGGCGGGCCGACGGCGAGGGTTTTGGCTTCCTTGAAATTGGACACGTCGGAAGTCTTTACGCCGCTGATTCCCGCTATGATTGCCGGCGTTCTCTGGGTGATCGCCGTTGCTTATCTCCTCGGAAAAAAAGAACGGAAGCGGCTCGGCATCATTTCGATTGAACACACGCCGTCTTCTGATCCGGAGGCGGCGCCGCTCAAGCGTCCCGCTCTCCAGTGGTTCAACCTGTTGCTGACTGTTGCTCTGATGGCCGCGCTGATCACCAGCCTGCTTCCCATCCCTGTTCTTTTTATGATCGCGTTCGCCATCGCCTTGATGATCAACTATCCAAATGTCAAAGAGCAGCAGAAACGGATTTCAGCGCATGCGGGTAATGCGTTAAACGTTGTCTCAATGGTGTTTGCGGCAGGCATATTCACAGGCATTCTCTCCGGCACAAAAATGGTGGATGCGATGGCGCATTCTCTCGTTTCCCTCATCCCTGATGCCATGGGCCCGTATCTGCCGTTGATCACTGCGATTGCCAGCATGCCTTTCACTTTTTTCATGTCAAATGACGCCTTTTACTTCGGTGTGCTTCCCATCATCGCCGAAGCCGCTTCCGCTTACGGAATAGACGCCGCTGAAATCGGAAGAGCCTCCTTGCTGGGCCAGCCGGTGCATCTGCTCAGCCCGCTTGTGCCATCCACCTATCTATTGGTCGGAATGGCGGGCGTCAGCTTTGGCGATCATCAAAAATTCACCATCAAATGGGCCGTGGGGACAACGATTGTGATGACGATTGCGGCGCTTTTGATTGGGATTATTTCGTTTTAATTAAAAAAGGATTTCCGCCAGCGGAAATCCTTTTCTGTACATTATTTTTTTGTATAGCGCACCCAGTCATAATGAGCGTATAGCGGATTTACACCATTGTAGGAACCGAGCCAGTCATCGACACCTACCCCATTCCACAAGTTCATCATGATCTTTCCCGGGTTTGTCGGGATTTGGCTTGTCGCAGTATGTTTTAATTGCCCATCGACATACCATTTAATAGAGTTTGGCTGCCAATCGAACGCATACGTATGATAGGCATTGGCCGCGTCAAATCCGAGATCCGCAACCTTCTCATGGTTTCCCGCGCCATTTGTATAATAGTTAAATTGAACCTTTGTCGTGTCTTTTCCTAAAAATTCGATATCAATCTCATCCCAAGGAGTGCCATCCGTTGGACCTGTATAAGTGAAGAACGATGAAACGATCCCTGTGTTTTTAGCCGGTTTCATTCTGACTTCATAAAGTCCGTAGCCATAGGTTTGAACGGAGCGGTTCTCCCCGCAGTCAAACTTGTTATAAGACGGGCTTGTCAGCGCCAAACGCATTTCACCTGATGACGTCATTGATACATTATTTGCACGCCACGTGCAGTTGAACATATCTCCATTGGAATAACCATTTGCTTTTTGCCATAATCCGGAGTTATAGCTGTTAAAAGGTTCAAAAAACGATCCGCCTGTTTGAGCTGATGCAGTAGAAGTGATCGCACACAAACTCAAAAACAATCCAGTGACAAGAAGCAGCAGCACTCGTTTCATACGATAAAACATGTCGGCATTCCCCTTTCTTTGAAAGCGATTTCTTTATTGATCATACATGATTCCGTTAAAAGGGGACATCGGTCAGAATAATGATAATAATGAATCTTAAAAAAACCTAAATTACCATCAGCACAAACAGAAATGATCAGCGCTCATTGTAATTTAGGTTTTGCCTGCTTATCAGTAACAATCCTAACAAGATCATATGTGAATGAAGAAAAAAATGCCAACGCTTTCATTATGCTTATTTGACTACCCTTTCTATGTGAATCGTTAAATACAGCAGCTCGTCACTGGTGAGCTTGTGCTTATACGCCCTCTCAATGCATGTTTGGATTTTCTTCGTGCATTCATACGCCCGATGGTACTTTTCTTTCACTGTCTCCAGCAAAAAATCGTCCTGGCTTTCCATATGTGTGCCGTTAAAAAGACGCTGCGCGAAAAACTTTAAGTGGGTGACAAACCGATAATAGTGAAGTGATTCCTCGTTGAAGTCAATCTTAAAATGGTATTTTACGATACTCAAAATCTCTTGCATGACTTTTGTAATGTTGATGATATTGGGCATCTCTTCATTCAGCTCGGCATTGACAATATGCAGCGCAATAAAGCCTGCTTCATCCTCCGGCAGAGACACGCCAGTCTTGTTTTTTACCATGGCCAACGCTTGTTTGCCGATTGCAAATTCGTCTTTGTACAGCCGTTTCGTTTCCCACAGTAAGGCATTTTTGATATCCAGCCCTTTCTTATTGCGCTGGATCGCAAAGTTAATATGGTCGGTCAGCGACACATAGATGCTGTCATTGAGCTTTTTGCCGAGCTGTAATTTCGCATAGCTGATAATCTCTTCGGATACTTCCATACATTCGATCGGGATATCATACAAAAGGGTTTTGAACTTTTCGGATACATCTTTGTTATCGAGCGTGAACACTTTCTCAATGCGGGCTTCATCTACCGGGTCTCCCGTTTTCTTTTGAAAAGCAATGCCCCGGCCCATGATAACCAATTCCTGATTGCCTTCTTTGAGCACACTGACAACATTATTATTAATGACTTTCGCAATCTTCAATTCTGTCTCCCTCCCGCCTGACCATTTACCTGCTACACCTTGATTTTACATCCTTTTTGAACTAGGTCAATATCTCCAGGTCAATCAGAAAACGCCGTTCAGAAATCATTGTCCAACGATGAGGCAGCGGCGCATATAATGCAGAGAACCGGTTTTTGGGAAGGAGCGTGTGTGATGAAACGGTTTTCGAAAGAAGAAAGCAGCTGGATGCTGTATGATTGGGCCAATTCAGCTTATTCGGTCATTATTATGACGGCGGTATTCCCCTTGTTTTTTAAAGCCGCGGCGGCGGAAAACGGTGTCAGCGCGGCGGATTCTACCGCTTATTTGGGCTATACGATTGCCGCCGCGACTTTTATTTTGGCGATGCTCGGCCCCGTCCTAGGAACGATTGCCGACTACAAAGGATGCAAGAAACGGTTTTTTGCCTTCTTTTTTCTGATCGGTGTGGCGGGCACAGCCGCGCTGGCTTTGATTCCCGGCGAATCTTGGATGCTGTTATTAATTTGTTATACGATTTCCACGATCGGCTTTGCCGGGTCTAATGTGTTTTATGATGCGTTTCTCGTTGATGTGGCCGCAAAGAAGCGGATGAATATGGTGTCCGCCAGAGGGTTTGGGCTGGGCTATATCGGCAGTACGATCCCTTTTCTCCTCAGCATTGCCGTGATTCTTTCAGCACAAGCGGAGGTGATTCCGCTGTCCGCCCAGGCTGCCGGCCGCATTGCCTTTTTGATTACGGCGGCATGGTGGGGGCTGTTTTCGATCCCGCTCCTTCTCCGCGTCCGCCAGCGCTATTATATCAAGAGGGAGCCGCGGCTTGTAATCAGCAGTTTTAAACGGCTGGCCGGCACGCTGAGGCAGATCAGGAAGCACCGGGCGCTGTTTTTGTTTCTGCTCGCCTATTTCTTCTACATCGACGGGGTCGGCACCATCATTACGATGTCCACGTCATACGGGGCTGACCTCGGCATCAGCGCGGCAAATCTGCTGATTGTTTTATTTGTCACTCAGGTCGTCGCCGCGCCTTTTTCGATTTTGTATGGGCGGCTGGCCGAACGGTTTAAAGGAAAAACGATGCTTTATGCCGGAATCGGCGTGTATATGATTGTCTGCACGTATGCTTATTTTATGGATTCCGCTTTTGATTTCTGGGTTTTGGCTATGCTTGTCGCCACTTCCCAAGGAGGTATTCAGGCGCTGAGCCGCTCTTACTTTGCAAAGCTTGTCCCCAAACAGAACGCCAATGAGTTTTTCGGCTTTTATAATATCTTCGGCAAGTTCGCTTCGATTATCGGCCCGCTTTTGATTGCCGTCACCGCCCAGCTGACCGGAAATTCGTCAGCCGCCGTGTTCAGCCTGATCATTTTGTTTGTAATCGGGATTGGCATTCTTGCGTTCGTCCCCGAGGAGACGGCGTAAAAAAAGCCTGCGCGCGGCAGGCTTTCTTTTTTTATTTCTTGGCTTTATGGACTTTCAGTTTTTTGCCTTTGACCGTTGTATTTTTCATGATGTCAAGAACGTGCGGGCCTTTGCCGTTCAGAATTTCGACGTACGATGCGTTGTCCAGAATCGTGATAATCCCGATATCATCGGCTGAAACGCCGTCGATTTTCGCAATCGTTCCGACAAAATCGACCGCTCTGAGTTTTTTCTTTTTCCCGCCGTTAAAGTACAGTTTCATGATGTCTTTGCTTAACTGTTCGCTTTTGTCTGTTTTGACGTCTGGGCGGGCGTTCAGTTTTTCCGCAAAAGCTGCTTTCCGTTCCGCTGTTTCTTCTTCTGACGGTGCTTCCCGCTTTTGGATGCGGAAACCGATATATGTCTCAATGTCATTCAGAAACCGCGATTCAGACGGCGTCACAAACGTAACGGCCCGTCCGCGGTGTCCGGCGCGGCCCGTTCTGCCGGTGCGGTGCACATAGCTTTCTTTTTCAACCGGAATATCATAATTGATGACGAGGCTGATGTTTTCAATATCAATTCCTCTGGCGGCAACGTCGGTCGCAATGAGATAGCGGAACTCACCGCGCTTGAATTCATTCATGACGTCAAAGCGGTCTTCCTGCACCATGCCGCCGTGAATTTTATCGCAAGGGTAGCCCAGCCTGTCCAGCTCATCGGTTAACTGGATGACTCTTTCTTTTGTCCGGCAGAATATGATGCAGCTGTCCGGGTTTTCGGTGATCAGGACATCACGCAGCAAAGATGTTTTGTCCTCTTCTTCTGTTCTGGTGACAAAATGCTCAATGTCTTTTGTCGTCAGGCCTTCCGCTTTTACTTCAATCAATTCAGGGTCTTTCATATATGTGCGGCTCAGCTTCTCGACGTCATCCGGCAGCGTCGCTGAAAACAGCATGGTGACTCTGTTTTTCGGCAGATGCTGAATGATGGCTTCCACCTGTTCAATAAATCCCATATTCAGCATTTCATCCGCTTCGTCAATAACCACATACGCCAGCCGTTCAAGCGGCAGCGTCCCTTTTTCTATATGATCAAGCACACGCCCCGGCGTTCCGGCAACGACGTGGCTTTTTTGCTTCAGTTCGGTTTTCTGTTTGTCAAAAGAAGCTTTTCCGAAAACCGCCGTGGCTTTTATCCGTTTGAAACGGCCGATATTCGTGATATCTTCTTTAATCTGCGCCGCAAGCTCGCGGGTCGGCGTTAAAATCAGCGCCTGCGGTTTGTTTTCCTCCCATTCCGCAAGCTCGCAGATCGGAATGCCGAAAGCCGCGGTTTTGCCGCTGCCCGTCTGCGATTTGACGACGAGGTCTTTTTTTTGCAGCGCGGCGGGGATGACGCGCCGCTGCACTTCAGTCGGCTCGGTGTATTGCAAGCCATTCAGCGCCCGTCGGATTTCGGGGCTGATCGCATATTCATTAAACTCATTCATGACTAAACTCCTTCTCTGTCCGGCTCCCCTCATTATACGCGAAATGCCGCCGCTTTACCCTGACGTTTTGCCGGGCCATTCGGGGGACTGCTTTTTCTTCATGTCAAGCACGACCCATTTGGCGCAATAAAAGCTCATGCTTCCTTCCCCGTCATCGACATAGTAGCGGATCGATTCCCAGCCGCCGTCGACCGGGCTGATATCCAGATGGATGTCGGTGATGCTTTCAAGATCATCCAGCCGGGCAGCCCTCACACCTTCAAACCGCAGCACGGCATCATACTGTCCATCAGTCAGCTTCAGCTCAAACACCGGGATTTTATCACAAAACTCGTTATACCTGGTATAGAACGTAAACTCCGTCAATTCAAAACAACCCGGCGAATCCGGCCCCAGCAGAACTGCTTTCTCATGTTTGTGCCACTCCATTTTGTGCCTCCTTACTTAACACCTTCTTCTCTGCTGCTTCATATTGACGGCAGTAAAAGCGGAACGTTTGGTTCTCCCACTCCTCCACGAGAAAATGCTGTCCATCATCGCCGTCAGCAGGATCAATTGTTACAATGCCTGAGCCAGCCGTTTGACTCTCCATTTCTTTTATTTGAACGGAAGAAACGTCTTTGCATGTGAGCCTTACACGAATGAGATGATGTTCATACTCGGAGGAAAGTGCCAACTCAATTGCAGAAATCTCCCCTTCCCGGAGGAGGCGGAATTCTAAAAGCTCCTGAATCAGCCACTTATTCTTTTTCATTTTCTATAAATTCCCCTATAGAAGCGGCATACAACTCAACATCGGCAGTCTCATGATCCCACAGATAAACAGTCTCCTCCATTACGCTGTCCGTCTTTTTCAAGCACAGCTTATCCCCGGTTCCGTTGTCGGCAATTACGATCAAATCGTCGGGCATGCTTTCTTCTCTGCATACACTGTTTTGCCTGATCACATCATCCCAGGTTTTCTGTAAGCGGCTTTGTTCACGGATAGGGAAAAAAATCCACTCTCCGATTTCCGCAGGGTTCTTTTTATGAATCAGCCGTTTATATGCTTTCGGAAAAGTTGCTCCCAAGCTTTTTTCCGCAGCTCTGAACTCTTCTTCTGTCATCCTGTTATTCCTCCTCCCGTAAAAGCATGAGATTCATTCGCAAGCGGTCTTCACTTTTGAAATAAGACAGGAGCGTTTCTTTCTATCGCCCTTATTAGCGGTGAGCCAAAAACCGTAATGGTTTGCTGCCGCGGATCCCCTAGCAGCCCCCACTGGAAGTCCTGATGAATAAAGAAACAATAGTCTCCGTTTGGAATAACGGGGACCAGCCATTCACCGAATTCATCTTTATCAATTGGCGCATGAGGATTAAATAGATAACATTCATGCTGCCAGTCCAGCGCATATATAAACTCTTGCTTTAACGTACAAGATTGAAATGCCTTTAGCAACTGCACCTCTGCATCTTCCAAAAAACTGATATTCCCTTTTTCATCATTGAATTCTTGAGATACATCAAAGATCTGAAACGGTTTTGGAGGTTTTATAGAGGCAAATATACTGCCCGGTTTCCATTTCACTGCGCGATTCACCCTGCGCCACAAGCGCTCTGTCTCCTCTTCACTCAAACAGTGCCAATTCATGTATTACTCCTCCCGCAGCTTCAAACGTTTCACCTCTGCCCGTCCCTTTTCAAAAGCTGCCGTCAGCTTAGTAAGTAAAGCCGGTTGCTCTCATCAACCCCCGCAGCTTTATCTTGATATGCAGCCACTTGTGTAAAACGGAGAGGTTTTCTTGAGACTTTATCAGTGAGCTGATATTCCCCAGCCTGTTTCGCCATGTTATGAAATTTTACTGCCTTGTCAATTCGGCACGAAGCTTCATTCCGAATCAAAAAGTAATATGATGAACCAATCTTGAATTGTGCACTAAAGTCAAAGTCTGCCTTATGAAAGCTTAACGTTTCGCCTTGCAAATCGACCTTCCGGATATAATCTTCACCAAGCGTACAGTAATGAAGATAAAGAGCATCCTTTTCTGCATACGCCCCATAAAAATGATCAATAAGGTGCGGAGACGTACAGAAAGAATCACAACGAGATTTCCAAATTCCGTCTACAAAAGGAAAGAGGGTCACGCCTTTTGAACTGATATCGTCGTCCAGACAAGAAAATATTCCCGATTCATCGTAACCCAGCCACAAATTACTCGCAGAATCGACTGTCATTGACCGGATGTAACGGCCCCCGTAAAACGAATGGTAAAATCCTTTAATCGGGTGCCATACATAAATATTCGGTGCTTCATAAACCATCCCATCCTCATAGTCCTTATGGATAAGAAACAAAAATAAATCTCTTGATTTTTGAACACCGATGATTTTCTTAGATGTTTCAATTTGATAGCGATGACGTAAGTGTCCATCCCTGTTCCGGAATATGAAAATGCGGTTGATATATTCATCTTGCCGCTTTTCCTGAGCCAGTACGATGAGCTCCGTTGCATTCATGGACAGGATGATTGGGCCGCTTGAGTTGATTTTTGTATGAATTCTTGTAAAGACTAATTCCGACATGAACGCACCCTTTCTTCATGCATTTTCATATATTTCTGCATCCAATCTCTTAATTCTTCTAACGTATGCAGATACGAATCAGGCGAATCTTTCAGATCAAACCCGCTCAAATATACGAGCATCTCCCAAACGGTTTCGTCCTCAACCGCCGGATCATCTGCAGCCACGTACTCGCACGCCCAATCCGACACTTCTTCTCTCGCCGCTTGACCGTTCAGGATCAGACCAGCCTTCTTCAGACATTCTGCTCTTGTAGGTTCTGTCACGTCAGAATCCTGCCTTTCATTTCTTGTTTAAAATGCTGACTAACAGCCTCCGGGCCCGTTCGTGCCGCCCGATTTCCCGGCTGAGCTCCGGATAATCCGTTAAAGCATTTTTCAGCTGCGCATATTGAGGATACAGCTCAAAAAAGGATTTATATAAGGCTTTACGCTGCCTCGCAGGCATTTGTTTATTCGCCAAAACAAAATCTAAGCCGCCGCAGATAAGCGCGAAGTATTCATAAAAATCCCCAGAGCAGGCGACCCCCTCAAAGTCTTCTTCGAATCTCCCTGTATCTGAAGGCAGCGGCCCCTCTAAATCTTTTTTGTATAATTTCAGGTTTCGGATGACGTCATCATTTAAAGAATATCTGTTGGATTTCATCATCTCATTTTGACGCTTTCCAATTACTGATATCCCGCTTATAAATCCCCGAATTCGAGACCGCGTAAATGGCATTGCCAGTCAGCTTCAGCTGATGCCCGGAAAGCTCATCACCATCCGCATCACAGCACGTTATCTCTTGCACCGGCAGACTGACATCAGCCGGAATGAGGGACAGTGAATGATCATCTTTGCATATCCAAAACCCGTCACCTGAAATCGCAAGCTGATCGTAAACCCCTGAACATGCTTTATCAGAAATAATCCACACTCGTTTCACGTCGGTTTCATCAAACGCAGCAATGACTGTATATGAATAATACAGCATGTAGATCAGTCCATTTTTTTCTGCAAGTGCATAGCAGTCATCTGCCGCGGGCGCATACATTTCTGAAAGCTGCTGATCAATGTGAGTTTTCTTTAGCTGCCCGTCTAAAGTGAAGCACAGCACACTGTGCCCTTCAGGATTTTCATCACTATAAATACCTTCATCACTTAAACCGATCCACAGGTTTTGTTTTTCATCCAAAAGACTGCATGAAACCCCTGAAGGCAGAGAAAATGCACTTTGTTCAGTTCCTTCTGCTGAAAATACTTTCACTTTATACTCATGCGATTCAAAGAAAATCAACAGATACCAGTCAGCCGAACTCTGTTGGAACAGCATAATATCCTCATACGGGATTTGTTCATCGATATGAAGCACTCGGGTAGCGCCGGATTCGTCGATGATCGTAAACGAAAGCCCGTCATTCTGATGCTGACCAAGATACTGACGTCCGCAGTTGTCAAAGTGACAAAAACATCCTTTTACTGATTCATCGTGTATCTTGTTCATTTTTATTTTCATGTCATTGCCCCTTGTATTTATAATGCGTGGTGAGCTTTTTTTGAAATTCATCCGGAACAGTCTGATCCGGGAATACAACTGATATCCAGTCTAAAACATGATCATCTAACAGCCTCCATGATTCTAACGTTTTTCCCGCAATCTCCTGATCAATGCCTAAAATACAAATTTCAAATTCTCTCTCTCCGTAAATCGCCCACTTTAAAGTCGGTGAAGCCCATACGACGCGGGATGCAATATTCATTATGCTGTCATTTTTACTGTACTTTGGATAATCAGTTAAGATTGAAAGATATTCATCTTTGGTTATATATAAAGGAATCTTTAACCAGTTAAAATAACCGAATTCCTCGTAAAACCGATTCATATCATCCAGTTGTGCCAGAACAGCCATTAAGATAAAATCATCGTGATGATGATGCGCCAAACTTTTGAGCATCTCCCAGCCTTCTTCAGACAAGACCCAGTGGAATTCTTCGAATAGATAATAATGTTTTCGTTGTTTAAATACTTGTTCGGGCAACGTTTTGTTTTCATGAAATAAGGAATATATTTGGGATTGAAAAACCGCCGATTCCTTTGTGTTTTTTATAAAAAAGGGATGCATTTTGAACCTCTTTTCAGCGGTTTATACACAAGCTCACAGCCGTATTCTGTGTGAAATAAACAGATAGCAAATGAGAAGGACGGCTCAACTAAAATAAAGCTGTTAGAAAGCAGCCGGCCTTCAAAATCTATAAAATCCATGAGACAGTGCAGATGACATGCACAATCCTTCAGCGCACATTTGATAGCGCCGACTTCATCACTATACGGATGAAACAGATAAACAATATCATTCATCCGTTCAACCCCCGTGTCCGCAATGTTTTCTAAAATAAGCGATATAGCTGTCTCCCTGTCGCTTATATCAACTTCACGCACTGCACTTGGGAAAGAATTCGATAATATAGTCTCAAATATCTGCCTGCTTTGTTCTGCCTCAGCTAATTGATAAACAAACCCTGATTCTTCACAAGATCTTAACGAGGCACGCACCTGTTTCATTAAAAAATGCCTTTTGTTTTCCTCAAGCTTGTCAATTAACTTTTCTCTCATCACTGAGCACTTCCTTACAGGATACTTTCATTTTGCACAGAAGTATCAATACTTTACCAGATATAAATCGTTATCACTAAAGATAAAAATGCGGTCCTGGACGGCTCTGTACGTTGTTTCTCCTTTTCTATCAATACCGTGTATCATGACGTCAGTCTCTGATAAGCCTTTGTGCTCTTCATGAAATGTAAATAGGGTATCCTCGTGACTCTGAATCAGCAGCACCCTTTTTTTCGAAACGGATAGCTGATCACAATAGGAGTATTGATCGCCGTCCAGCACATATTCTGCAACAGTACGAATTCTATCCCGTCCAATCTGATAATGCCCGATGACACAGCAATCCTCTCCCTCGAAACATACATACAAATCAGATTTGATCGATTGTACGGCATAGCATTCATGCATCATTTCTTTAAAATCGTCTTCAAAATAAAACGTTCTGTCTTCTGCATGAAAAGCAAATATCGCTTTTCCTTGAGGATTTCTCTCATCATACATACCCTCGTCTGTTAATCCGATCCATAATAATCCATCCTCACCCAGATGAAATACATTGGCGCTTAATAGAAAAGAACAAATCGGATTGATTTTATTACTGTTTACGCAGTATGCGGCCAATTGACACGTATGATTTTCCAGGTAAACGATCACGATAGTGTCATCATACGAATCAACCAGATAGAAATGGGTATCTTCAGAAAATCCGTGTAACTCTTTTTTGATTAAAAGAGAGCTGCCTTTCATAACCTCCAATATTACTTTGTGATCATGCACCGACACAATAAACACTTGATCATCCCGACCCGCATTGAAATAGATGATGTGCTCTCTTTTATATGACCCAACCCGCTCCGCGGTAAGTTCTAACATCAGCAACACTCCGTTGATTAGGAATCTGGAATTTATATCAAATTAATCAATGATATATAAATCTGCTGCATCGTATTCAAACCAAATGATTTTTTCATTATACTCAGTGTTTACATCAACTTTTTTAGTGTTCAGATTCATATAGGACTTATTGTTGGAAGGGTTTGCTATTATAACAACAAAATCATTGATCGATGCTAAAAAATATAATTCATCCAATAAGTGATCTGCCATCAATTCTTCTTTGGTTAGGACACATTCAATATGAATTAACTTTTTCGATACAGTATTCATATTTATCATTTTCTTTTCAACCTTCTTCTTCCATTCTTCAATAAAAGAAGGTGATGCCATTACTTCTATCAGAACTGTTTCGAATTCTAAGTCATTCATTAATTGAGAAAAAGTATCTTTACTCACTAGATCACATGAATAAATCGAATTGTATTTAAGCGGATTAATCACATTCAGATTCCCTATAGCCCTCAATGATTCTTTTTGTAAATTTAAAGGAGTGTTCATGTTTACCTCCGCAAACGATTTCGTTATGTAAGAAAAGAGAGGCTGGGAACCTCTCTTATTTGTTTATTTATGATTTCGAATGATACGCATAAAATGATTGATCATCAAAGCGAACTGTTTCAGCTTCTATAGCAATCAGCATTCTGTTCATGTCAATGAGAAAATTAGCATTTGATTGATACTCAGGAATTACAGCATTTGATAGATTTCCGATTCCTTCCGGGTGGTAACTCATCTCAAATACTTGCCAATTGTATTCTTCAGGATCTATTTTTTCTAATCTCATATCACCAATATCTGCACTAAAATAAACAGATGCTACATTTTGAAAAAGAATGTTATGCGTATATTCGGCTTTATTTTCAACGACCTGAATCTTAAGTGAAAGTTCTTTTTTAAACACTTGAAAATCAAAATGAAGGACAGCGCACCCCCCATCTATGTAATCTACCCATTCATTTATTGTTTTGTACATCGTTTATCTCCCCTTACGTAATCTTTTATTGATATTTCTATATGAATGCCATCTTAATTTAATATGAGTCTCAGCTTGTTTATTTGAATAGTGTCCCTTTGCGTTCATGGCCCCTTTTTTATGATGACTCATTCGATAATAAGGTCTTTTCCTTTGTCCTGAATTCCTTCCCATTAATCTTACTGTATGTTTTTTAGTAGTAACTACCCAACCTTTTTTATTTCTAGCTCTTTTAATTACACCTTTGTTTGCTTTTGCAACTTTTCTAGCGTTCCAATACGTTTTAGATAATTTTCCAGCCTTATATAGAGTACGTCCTACTCGTAGATAGTTTCCTCCGATTGCTCCGCCAGCAGCACCTAAGGCTACAGATCCAACTAACCTCCAACCTCTTGCCCCCTTTGCTTTTGCTGCTTTATAAGATGAAATTCCGCCAATTAAAGCTCCTGCTACCATCCACACCCAATGCCCATCCGGATCGACGTTCATCACTGGGTTGTTGTTTCCATAAGTATACCCATTCTGATCCAGTGAATCGCCGTCGCTGCCCGGGTCTGGGTCGAGTGATAGGAATACGCCGTTTCTTGGTTCGTAGTAGCGGGCCATGAGATAGTATAGACCGGTTTCTTCATCGTACTGGTAGCCTGCGTAGCGGTAGCGGTTGTCTTTTACTTCGTCGCTCGCTTCGGTTTTTGTCGGATTTCCCCATGCATCGTATTGATATTTGGCAACGGTTTTTCCGGTGCTGTCTGAGATGGCGATGACGTCGCCGTGTGCGTTGTAGTGATAGAAATATTTCTTGCCGTTCTTTGTATAGGATAACAGCTGGCCGCTGTCACCGTACGTGTATGATTTAGTGACGTTGTTGTCGGCGTCTGTTTCATACAGGACATTCAAGCTGTCTCCGTCGTAGAAGTAGTTCGTGACGTTTCCGTTGACGGTTTTTTGGATTCTGTTTCCTTTTTCATCGTATTTGTATGTTGCGAACGGCTTGTCTTCGCCTTTTTTCGTGACGGCGGTCAGGTTGTCTTCCGCGTCCCACGTATATGTGTATTTGCCGTCGGATGTGCGGTTGCCGTTTTTATCGTAGGACAGGTCTTCGTCATTCACCTTCGTCAGCTGGTTCATGATGTTGAAGGATGCGTTGACTGATTTGCTTGCGCCGTCCTTTGTGGTGGTAACATTTGTCCGGTTGCCGAAGCCGTCGTACGTATATTGAATGACGGTGCCGTCTTCATGAGTTTCTTTGACGAGCTGGTTGAGCTTGCCGTATTCGTACTGCACCTTTCCGCCCGCTGAGCTGTCGATGATCGTGCGGTTGCCGTTGGCGTCGTATTCATAGCTTTCCCGGAAGATGCTGCCGCCGTTTTTCGCTCCGATATGAAGAGAGCTGACAAGATTCCGCTCATCATATGAGAAGCTCGTGCCGACTTCATTTCCGCTGATGAATGTCTGGACATTGCCGTTTTCATCATAATCAAATGTATAGGCTGAAGTGCCGTCTTTCATTTCAATCATTTGATCAAGTTTGTTGTACGTAAAGCTGTTTGTTCCTTTTTGGCCGCCGTGGCTCCATGAGAAAGTTTTCAGCTTATCCGAATCAGCCGGATACGTCCAGCTTTGGCTGCCGCCGCGGTCGGTTAATTCGGTCAGGCGGTTTTTGTTGTCAAAGGTGCGTTTTTTCGTTGTATTTTGTTCTTTGTTTGTGACCGATGTTTCATTGCCGTTTTTGTCATAGGTAAAGTTGTATTTTTCAGTGCCGTTATACGCTTTTGACTTAACCCGGTCGGTGCCGTCATAGGTCAGCGACACTTCATTGCCGTTGGCGGAAACGGTTTTCGTCAAGTTGCTGTTGGCGTCATATTCACTCTTCAGTACATTGCCGAGCGGGTCGGTTGTTTTGACGAGCTTGCCCATGACGTCATATTCATATTGATAGGTCTGGTCTGCGCTGGCCCGAATCGTTTTTGTCAGCTCATTTCCTTCCTTGTCATAGCTGTGAAGGATGGATGTGCCGTTTGACAAGGTCAGCTTTGTCAGCTGGTCGGCCTGATCGTATTCGTAGGCGGTTGTTTCGCCTTTCGCGTCGGTTTCAGACATTTTCTTTCCAGTCTCGTCATATGAAGCAGTGCTTGCATACCCTAGTTCGTCTTCTTCTTTTGTGACGTAGTTTCCTTTTTCGTCATAGGTGTTTTTCGTCAGGATGCTTCCTTCGATTAAACGGATATCATCAAACCACGCCGTTCCTGTGGCGCTTTTTTGGAACAGAATGCTGATTTCGATTTTATTGATCGGCTTTGTTTTCGGAATGACTGCCGCCGCCCGGTTCCATTCCTGTGTCCCCTGCGGGAATTTGGCGGTGTATACGCCCGTCGTGCCGTCCGCATAAGTGACGTCAGCCTGAAGAGCGTAATCATTGTCGTTCGTTAATTTTACGCCGTCAGCCTTGGACATCCCTGTCAGCGTGATATATACCGGCTTATCGTCCGCGCTTTGGCCTAGCGTAACGGTTTGTTTTGCGGCCGCATTGGCTTGTGATGCATTTGTGCGGGACGCTTTTAATGAGCTGTCATCATCGAAGCCTTCATCAAGGTCAGCGGCGGCTCCGCTTGTGCTCCAGCCATCTGTTTTGGCCGTGAAACTGCTGTTTTGCACCGGGTTATAGCTTGAAGAGACTTCGCCTTTTTCCAGCTGAACCTGATCAAACCACGCTTTTCCTTTGCCGTCCTTGTCGTTATGATCCACTTCCATATAGACGATGGCTTTTCCTGCATTGGCCGGTGTTGTAAAGGTGATCTGCCGTTTCGTCCAGTCATTCTTTCCGGCTAATGCGCCTGATTCATTGTGAATCCATTGAATGCGTTTTTGGTCTTTGTCACGCAGATCAATGTTGAAATACGCTCTTGCCTTCGTCAGATCCGTTTTGATCTGGCCGCTGAGTGTATACGTCGTATTCGGCTCTAGCTGCACTTCCTGCGTTGCGGACGCATGGCCGTGCTCTGTTCCGGCAGTAGAGGATTGTGAGGTGACCTCCAATGCTTTTTGTCCGGACAGCGCGCCGCTTCTTCCTTTGACAGACGCGATGCTTCCGCTGTCTCTCGTAGCGGTGAGATTCCAGCCCAGCTTTGTTTCTTCAAAGCTGCCGTCTTTCAGCAGACTTGCCGAAGCTGCCAGCTCTTTGCTTGATTGAATGAGATTTCCGTACTTGTCATACACGGCGGCGGATGAGGATTTTCCGCTTTGATCCGTCTCAGAAACGGCATCAAGTCCGTCGTACGCAATATCAGTGATGTTCCCCTCGGTGTCCTTCATTTTCGTTACGTCATTGTTTTTGTTGTACTGATACGTTTCGGTGCCGTAGTTGTCTTTTACGGCTGTGACGTTGCCGTCTTTATCATATTGATAGCTTTCTGTCGCTTTGCCCGCATCCGCGTCGTTCGGATCGGTGTCCTGAATGACGTTGTTGCCTTCGTATACAGTGTTGGTCGTGATTTTCAGCCCTTCGGCATCATCGATCATCTGAATCGGGTTGCCCGCCTCATTATAGCCGTACTGCACTTTGCGGCCGTTCGGCTGCGTCATGAGCAGCGTTTTTTTGCCCGCGTCGTAGCTGTAGTCGTACGTTTCTTTTTTCACATTGACGGCTTTGGCCAGACGGTGGCCGCTGTATTGGTATTCAGTGAACAGCGGTTTGTCATCCGTGCTGTTTGCGGAATACTGCTTGACGAGGCGCCCTTCGGCATCATAGTCGTAGCTTGTGACGCTGCCGTCAGTATCCGTCACCTTTTTGAGAAGGTCTTTGTCATATGAATATGAAATCTTTTTGTTTTTCGGCCCTGTAAGAGATGTGACATGGCCGTTTTCATCATAGGTAAATGTCAGCTTGCGCCCTGATGCGTCTGTTATGGCGGTCAGCTGATTGCTGTCGTTATATTCGTATACGGTTGTATTGTTGTGTCCGTCAACGATTTTTTGGAGCTTGCCGCCTTTTTTGCTGAAATAAGCGTTCGTCTGATCTTTTGTTTTTAATACAAATTGGTCGCTTGTTTCCGTCAGTTCGAGATAAACGCCCGTCGGCGGCTGATACGTGCCGTCAGATTTTTTCGTGAAGACATGTGTTGTCGCGTCCTCATCAATATAAACGGCTCTGCCGTCTTCAGAAAGGATCGACGTTTCCGCATCGGCATACCAGCCTTGGCCGAACATATGGTCAGAGCTGTCAAGGCTGTTGAATGTCCGGGAGAGCCCGAGCCCCGGCCCGCGTCCGTCGATTGACATATCTTCCTCATTGACGATGACATTTCCCGTCGCGCCGTTCAGCTGTCCGTCCGGAATGTCGATAATAGACCAGAATTCTTCCGTTCCGAGGAATTCCGCCCCTTCATGGAAAACAGGGTTAAAAGGTGCCGTCGGTATGCTGTCACCGTTTGCGTCATAGGCGGTCAGCGTGAAGGAGTAGTTCTTCTTCCCTTTGTAATTGCCGTTTGCGTTTTCGTAAACAGGTGAAGGGTCAAGCGCCAGTTCGCCGCCCTTTCCGTCTGTGTGAAGCTGGAATCTTCCCGCTTTCACTTCTTCGGCTGAAGGCCAGATGCGTTTGTTTTGGGTCGTCCAATGATCGGTATCCCCGACATCGAATGATTGATAGTCTTTTCCGTTGTAGATGTTGATTTTGTAGCCTTTGGCGTTTTTGACTTTATCCCATATGAGATTGACATAACCCGTTTGGCTCGATTTCGTGTTCGTATAGACATAGCCTGTCAGGTTTTTCGGCTTTGCGATATCAGGCAGCGCCGGACTCGCTTCCGGTGAGGCGATCGCTTCTCCGTCTTTGTTATAAGCAATGACTTTAAATCCGTAAGTTTTCCGATTTGCATCTCCGCCGGCGTTTTTATAAACGGGGCCCGGGTTGATCGGCAATTCCGCGCCTTTTTTGTCTTTCAGGTGAAGCGCATATTTTCCGGCGCTGATTTCCGCCTTTGTCGGCCAGATGTTTTGATCTTTTGTGGACCAGGATGTTTTATTTCCGAGGTCAAGCGTTTCAAAGCCTTTGCCGTTAAAGACTTGCATTTTATACCCGGCTGCGCCTGATACAGCTTTCCAGGAAAGATCAAACCAGCCTGTGGCGTTGTTGTTATTAAAGCCTTTCGTGCTCGGTTTCTGAACTCTTCCGATATTCGGAATGACGGGCTTGGCGGCCGCAGACATGGCGCCTTCTCCCTGGTCAAACACCGCGCTGACCGCGACCCAGTAATTTTTACTTGCCGGATAGCTGCCGCCGGCGTTTTTATAGACCGGCGAAGGATTAAGCGCTAATTCACTTCCGCCTTTTCCGTCTGTATGCAGCTTATATTTGCCGGAGTCGATTTCCGCTTTTGTCGGCCAGATGTTTTTTCCTTTTGTGCTCCAAGAGGTTGCATTGCCGACCGGAATGGCCTGGTATTCTTTCCCGTTATAGAGCCAGACTTTATAGCTTTTGGCGCCTTCAGCTTTTTTCCAGCTGATATTGAAAAATCCTGTCGAATCTCCGTTATGATACGCTTTGACAGACGGCGTGTCCGCCTTCGGAATCGTGTATGTCACTTCAATGTATGGTTTTTTAGCAGAGTTTGCTGATGACATCAGCTTCTTCCAATATTCTTTTCCGTTGCCGTTTGCGTGAAGCTTAAAGCCGTAATTGGCGCCGCCGCTGTTCCACGACTTGACTGCGGAGGTGACATCGAAGCTTGCCCATTGGCCTTTATAGACCTCGGCTTTGCCGATGTTTTTGGAGCCCGGCTTGTTCTTCCACGTAATCTTGGCATTATCGTAATTGCTGTTAACGGTGTCGAGCCAAAGCCCCGTCGCTTTTGATCCGTAATAGGAGTGGGCTGTGTACGCTTTGAGCGTCGCTTTCGTCACCGTCATGTTTTTGATCGGCTTTAGATTATCAAACTTCATAAAAGCGTAGTTCGTTCCGGTTGTGCCGTCATAATATCCAGTTTTCAGCACGTACGCTTTCAATCCGGCATCCCATTTCTGCGATGCGGCAGAGTAGTTTGTCGTCGGGTACGCGCTCATGACAAAGGTATCGGATGACACAGATACTGATGTTGAAGGGTCAATAGATACCGGATAAACCCGCTTGGGATCTTTCAGCCATTTTTCATCGGCCGTTACATGGAGCAAGTAGCCTTCGCTGTTTTTTTCAAGCTTGAAGCTGACATCTTCTGACCTGTTGACTTCACCTGACTTTTCGTCGAGATCTGAGTCGGTCATAAAGGGCTTCGGCACGGTGTAGACGACATTGTCTTTATCATCAGAAAACGCGATCGAGCCGTCTTCCTGTTCTTTAGCCTGAAGGTCGGTTTTGATTTGAAAGGTGAAGGAATTGTAGCCTTCATATTTATGAAGCACAAGGTCTTCTTTTATGTTTTCGTTAAATGTGTAGGTTTGTAAATCAATAGCAGGAAACACTTGCTGATACGTAAGCTCGTTGCTGTCTCCCTTGACTTTTGCTGAGGCATCTGTCGGAGTGATTGCAGCCTGATCGGGGCCTTTTGCGCCGGTTAATGAGTATGTGAGCTTATGATCATCGTGTTCAAATGTAGCGTATAATCCGTTTTTCATTTGCTTCAGAAAATCGGAATTCAGCACTGTATTTTCCGTCCCGACTTCCTTTGAGCCGGTTTTCAATTCAGGAGAAACGTCTTCCCAGTCCGCATTGGCGGTTTCTTTCGTATGAATGGGGTCTGTGTAGATTTCCTGTTTGTACACACCCTCGCCTTCATAGTAAAGCTTTGAATTCTCAGTTCTTTCAGACGTGATCTCACCGTCTTGATTGATATCTTTTTGATCAAGAGGCATCTGCTCAGATGCTCTTTCCGCCGGAAGATCTTTTTCCGGGTCTGCGGCCGGAATGGCGGCGGTTTTCGCTTGATCTTGTTTTTCACGCGTTTCTGCCGCAAACACATCGGCAGGCGCAATGGAAATCATCAGCGTTGCCGCAAGAGTGCCGGCCAGCCACTTTTTCCACTTGTTCTTTTTTCCTATTTTCATAGGTTCTCCTCCTTCTTTTGTAATATAGGCTTAACAATAGTAATATTATTGAAATTGTTTATCAATATTTTCCTAGGTATTTAAGGTTATTTTAAGGATTATAGGTATTTTGAACCTTTTATTCATATAAAAAAACCGCCGGCTGCCGGCGGTTTTTCGTATTATGGATAGCGGAGATTTGTATTTTGCGCTCCCGCGTAGGATTGGGCGAAGTTTTTGGCGTCCTGGGCTGAAAGGGTGCCGTAGCTGTAATTTGATCTCGGATTCCAGCCGGTGCGCGGTGATTTCGGGGCTTTGAGCGACGGGAATGAACCGATGTCGGTGAATTGGGCCGTCCCGTAGTCGTCTATCATTCCGCCTTTTTCATTTCCGTTACCGAAATAGTTGGCTTCTGAGAAGACAGTCGCGTTTGTATGAATGGTGAATCCTAAATTAAAATTGGTCACATAGTTGTTTTTTGCGTGAAAATAGCCGTATCTCATCAGGCCCGGTGAACGCACATAGACGTTATTAAAATAGTTGTTGGTGATCGTCATATGCGGATAGCCGATATAATTGCGTCCTTCGTTATCATCATTCGGATAACCGAGAATCAGGCCGTACAGATGGTCTGTGAATTTAGAGTTAGACAGCGTCACAAAATCCGCTTTGGCGCCGACATACAGAAGCTTTCCCAAATCACTGTGGCTGTTCGGATTGTAGCTGTGTCCTTCAAACCAGACGTGGTCAATCCAGTAATTCTGTCCGTTCGCTATGTACATCGGAATGTCGTTGTTGCCTGTAATGGCGGCACTATGGCTGATAATGAGATTTTTGAAAATCACATTGTTTGAGCCGGAGCCGGTGGTCAGATAGATGTTGGTCAGCCTGTGGCTGGTATAAGAGCCGACGATGGTTTTATTGGCGCCGACTGTCACGACGGCTTTACCCGGGGAAGAAATATCACTTGTGATGACGATGGTTTTGCGGTCCGTTCCGCCCGCATTGTTTTTCAAATCATTGAGATTGCTGACGTAGACGACGGGGCCGCCCTGGCCTCCCGATACGGCGGATTTTGCTTTACCGTTATGATCCTTCGCATTGCCCGCGAATCCGGTAAGTCCCTGCATCACATCCGGATAAGCCGCTGCCGCTTCTGCCTGCTTTGATGCGGAACATACGATGGCCAGACAAAGCGCAAATCCGAATGCAGCCAAGAAAGCGAGATGACGCGTCTTTTTTATCATGCCCTTCACTCCTTTAATTTCTTAAATTGTAAACACAAGAAGTATTATACAATTACTATCCTCTTTTTCCATGATCTGTTTGTCTGCTTTTTCGTTATGGCTAAAAAGCCCCAAAACAAAAAAAGCAGCCGGTACGGCCGCCTATATACGGGTGCTGTCTGCCTGAGCTTCCGAAGGCACGGCTTTTTGCTTTCGAATCAGGGACAGCGCCATTCCCGCAAAAATCAACACTATCCCCAAAGATTGATAAAGGTCGGGGCGAAATCCCGTAAATACGGTGTCGAGCACAATCGCCACCGCCGGATCAAGAAATACGATGATTGAAATAAACCGGGTGGATAAAAACCGCAAGCTGTCAAAAAAGAGCAAATACACAATTCCCGTATGAATGATACCGGTCGACACAATCATGATCCAGTTCACATGCGACAAATCAGAAAAAGCGCCGAAACGGACGAACGGAAGAAGAATGATAACGCCCAATCCGGTCTGCAAACAGGTGACGGCGTATGGGCTGAGGCTGTTGATGCCTTTCCCGGCCAGTGTCGTAAAAGCATAAAAAAGGGCGGCCAGCACGGCCCAAATAATACCCGATCCCATCAGCTGAGAAAATGATGTACTTCCGTTGATGCCGGAAATCAGGGCGGTGCCCAGAAAACAAATCACGATGGAACTGACGGACACAATATGCAGTTTCTCCCGGTATATAAGGCTCCCTAGAAGAAGGACGAGAACCGGAGCCAAATGATAAACGGAAATCGCTATCGTCACTGATGTCTCCTCAAATGATTTAAATAAAAACACCCAGTTCAGCACGAGAAAAAATCCGCAGGCCAGTGTCTGCAGCACCTCCCGCCGGTTCCATTGTTCGGTGCGGTACCGTCCGGAACCAAACCAGCAGACGCCCAGAAACAATGAGGCGCACAGACATCTCACAAAGACCAGTTCAATTGAAGGCACATTCGTATGTTCTGAGAAAAAGCCGATTGATCCGAAAATGACCATGGAAATGACCATTTTGATGACGGCATTTGATGTTTGTTCAGCTTGCATTGATTTGCTTCCCCCATATCATTGACTGTTTATTCAGACAAATACTAACAGCCATTTTACTTGATTCAGAGGAAGATTTCACCCTATTTTTCGAAAGCCGGCGGTCTTTTCTCATGAAAAAAGCCCCGCATCAGCAGGGCCTTCTGTTTAATGAACGATCAGTACAGGACAAGGAGACAATTGTGAGACCTTATGGCTCACGCTTCCGAGCATCATTTCTTTAAATCCGCTGATTCCGCGGCTTCCGACGACAATCAGATTGAAATGCTGTTCTTTCGCTATGTTTAAAATTTGATGCGCAGGTTCGCCTTGGACGTACAGGCTTTCCGCGTTTACTCCGCTTTCTGCCGCTTTCTGCTTGGCATCTTCCAGAATGGCTGCTCCTTTTTGCTCGACTTCATGTTTGATGTCTTCAATGAAGTTTTCCGGAACATAGACAATCCCGGTTAAAGCTGATGTGGAGACAACGGCTTCACGTCCCGCATAGAGAATGGTGAGTTCAGCCTGCTGTTCTTTCGCCAGATGGATGGCTGCGTCCAGGGCTTTATTGCTCATGTCTGAACCGTCTACTGCTGCAAGAATTTTTTTAAACATATGAATCCCGCCTTTCTGCTTTTATTGTCCTCCTCTCTTTGCTGAATGTCAATTTTGCCGGCTTTCTCCGGAACATTGCGCTTACAGACTTTCTCCGTTTGTGGCGATGACGTCTTTAAACCAATAAAAACTTTTCTTTTTCTTTCTTTCAAACGTGCCTTTTCCGTCATTGCCGCGGTCGACATAGATATAGCCGTAGCGTTTTTTCATTTCTGCCGTTGAGGCGCTGACGAGGTCAATCGGCCCCCACGACGTGTAGCCGATCAGGTCGACGCCGTCTTCAATCGCCTCTCTTGCCTCTATTAAATGATCACGCAGATAATTGATGCGGTAGTCATCCTGAATGGTTCCGTCCTCCTCCGGCTGATCAACCGCGCCGAGTCCGTTTTCGACGATGAAGAGCGGTTTCTGATAACGGTCGTACAGCGTGTTTAAGGTGATGCGCAAGCCCTTCGGATCAATCTGCCAGCCCCATTCGGAAGATTTCAGGTACGGGTTTTTCACGCCGCCGAGAAGATTTCCCTTAGATTGCGCCAGATCCTCAGGCGCCGTGCTGGCCGTCATCGACATGTAGTAGCTGAAGCCGATGTAATCCACCGTATGTTCTTTCAGGAGCGCCTCGTCTCCTTCCTTCATCTCGATCGTAATTCCGTTTTCTTTAAAGAAGCGTTTCATATAGCCCGGATAGCTGCCCCTCGCCTGTACATCAGAAAAGAACAGCGTGCTCCGCTCTTTTTGCAAAGCCGCATATACATCCTCCGGCTTCGGCGTCATCGGATACGTCGTCGTCGCGGCGATCATGCAGCCGATCTGTGAATCCGGAATGATCTCATGACCGGCTTTTACCGCCAGCGCGCTCGCCACAAATTGATGGTGGGCCGCTTGGTACATCGTGTTTTGTTTATTTTCGCCTTCCCGGAATATAAGGCCGCCGCCTGTAAACGGAGCGTGAAGAACGACGTTGATCTCATTGAAGGTCATCCAATATTTCACCTTGTCTTTATAACGGGTGAAAACCGTGCGGGCGTACCGCTCATAGAAATCGACCGTTTGGCGGTTTCTCCAGCCGCCGTAGTTTTTCACAAGACCGAGCGGCATCTCATAGTGAGAAATCGTGACAACCGGTTCGATCTGATGTTTTCTCAATTCGTCAAACAAACGGTCGTAAAATTGCAGCCCTTCTTCATTCGGTTCTGTTTCATCGCCGTTCGGAAAGATTCTCGTCCACGCAATGGAGGTGCGGAACGCTTTAAAGCCCATCTCCGCAAACAGGGCGATATCCTCTTGATAGCGGTGATAAAAATCAATCGCGTCGTGATACAAATTCAGCGCATCGTCCGTCTCATGAAACGGAGACATAATGCCGTCCGGGGAGACATCCGCCGTAGAAAGTCCTTTGCCTCCTTCTTTATAAGCTCCTTCAATCTGATTGGCAGCCGTTGCGCCGCCCCATAAAAAACCTTCCGGAAATCTCTTCATGTTTTCTCCACCTCTTTTTCAGGATAACGCCAGAAGCGCTTCGTTCGGTTTGACCATTCCGCTTTTTTTCACGTCTGTAAATGAATATTGATCCGTATTCGTAATGATGACCGGCGTGATCACGTCAAAACCGGCAGCCTTTATCTCGTCGATATCAAAAGTAATCAGCAGATCTCCCGGCGCGACAGTATCGCCTTCTTTGACGTGCATCTCAAAATGCCTGCCATCCAGCCGGACGGTATCAAGCCCGATATGAATGAGAACCTCGGCTCCCCGGGTGCTCGTAATGCCGATGGCGTGCTTTGTTTTAAATACGGCTGTCACCCTCCCTTCTACGGGAGAAACCGCTGCGCCCTCTTCAGGCAGAATCGCAAAACCTTTTCCCATCATTCCACCGGAAAAGACGCTGTCGTTCACTTCGCTTAATGCTTTCACTTCGCCTTTAATCGGGCTGTGAATGATTTCTCCGCCTGCCGTCACACCCGGCGTTTCAGATGCTTTGTCCCGTTCAGACTGTACATCCTCAAACCCGATCAGAAGTGCCGCCGCCATACCCGCCGCAAACGAGATAAAAAGCCCGATCAGCGCGTAAAGAAACGTCGGCCCGATAAAGACCGGAATGCTCGGCAGACCGGCGTTTCCGCCCACAATGTAAGAAGCGACGCCCGTTATACCGTAAAAAGCTCCGCCTGCCGCGCCGCCGATTAAAGCAGCCGCGAACGGTTTTTTCAATCTCATGTTGACGCCGTACATCGCGGGTTCGGTAATGCCCATCAATGCCGTAATGCCCGTCGTAAATGCCAGCGATTTGAAGGTTTTGTTTTTTGATTTTAAGAAAACCGCAAATGACGCGCCGGCCTGCCCCATATTCGCCAAAAACATCGCAGGCAGAATGTAATCATGTCCGTTTTGGGCGATGTTATTGATCATGATCGGCACAAGCGCATAATGCATGCCGGTCATAATGATAAGAGAAAATGTGCCGGCAAGCAGAATCATCGCGGCAATGCCCGCATGATTGAACAAATCATTGACGCCGACAGACAGATAATTCCCGAGAATCGCGCCGAGCGGGCCGACTGTGATCAGGGTGACAGGCACGACGATCACGAGCGTAAGCATCGGAACGGCAATCAATTTCAAAGATGAAGGAGTGATTCGGTCAATTCCTTTCTCTACATAGGACATCAGCCATATCGCCAGCAAAATCGGGATGACTGTCGATGAATACGTGGCAGCGGTTACAGGAAGACCGATAAAGGAGATACTTTTCCCTGCTCCAAGCAAGGCCGTCAAATCCGGATGCAGAATCGCACCCGCCACAGCGGCTGCCACGTACGGATTACATCTGAATTTTCTCGCCGCGCTTACCGCAAGCAAAAGCGGCAGAAAATAAAACGCACCGTCACCGACAGCCGTGAGAATGCTGTGAGTCTCGCTCTTCTCCGACATCCAGCCGAATGTCACCGCTAGCGCGACAAGCCCTTTTATCATGCCGGCTCCGGCAATGGCCGGCAGAATCGGTGTAAACACGCCGGAAATCACATCAAACACGGCGCTCAGCACATTTTTCTTCTGCTTTGAAGTTTTGTTTGCGCTTTCATCACTGAGCCCGCTGCTTTCCATCAAAGCCTGATACACCTTCGGCACATGATTGCCGATAATGATCTGAAATTGCCCGCCGCTAATATTTGTCCCCATCACGCCTTCCGTCTGTTCCAGCCCGCTCCGATCTGCTTTCGCATTGTCATATAGATTAAAACGAAGCCGCGTCATGCAATGGATGACACTCTGAACATTCTCCTCCCCGCCGACAAGTTGTAAAATCTCTTTTGATATTTTATGATAGTCCATGAGTATACCTCCTTAAAAATGGGGAACCGCCGGACGAAAGGTGCCCGCCTTTCTCCGGCTTTTTTTGTTATGAAATCAGCATCACCTCCGAAAAAAGGGTATAAAAAAAACCCAAACTGCACAGAACACGGGGGTCTCCCCCTGTCTGACGCAATTTAGGTTTTGCCTGCGGTTTGCAGTAACAATCCTTGGTGAATGATATTGGGTTGATATGTATACTTTAGCACTGGATTTATTGGGTGTCAACGCTTACATTTTTAAAAATATACTAGTCAAATATATAAAGGCATTAAAATATTGTTCCCATCTACTATATTAACTAAAAGAACCCTCATGTTAAGTACCTCTGATAAAGTAGCTTTAAGTTAAATTGCGCCCTAATTCCTCTTCTCTACTTTAATTTCACACTTCTCTAGTTTGTCCACAACGGTTAAAGTAGTACCTACTTCCAGTTGATAAGAGCAAATACTAGATCATGCAGTCAATTCAAGCCCATTACCTCAACAGTAACCCCATTTTCAATGTAAGAATACTCCATACTCCACCAAACTACCTCAGCGTTATTTTTTAAACGCTTAATAAATAGGACTTTATTCTCTTCTTTTTTAGTATTACCTATTGGTAAGAGTAGTGATAAAATGGAATTATTGATATAAAAAAGGAGATTATGATGAGAAATCATAGAGGCTTCCATGAGGAAATTCAGCAACAACAAAAACTTTATCCAACATCACATCGCATTCAACCGGTTGGCCCTAAAGAATATGCAGAGGTTTTGACTTTACATACGGCAAAACAACTGAGCGAGACATTTCAAACACTTGTGGATCAAGATCAATATGAACAAGCGATTCAGCTGAGCGAGAAAGTTGCCTCTCAGCTTGGACAACATACGAATTTTTCATTACCACTTTCCACAGTGCTTTATAGTTTAAACGAAATGGAACTTCCTATTTCAGAGGAATTCTCTCTACATCGTCTGAAACTGCTAGGAAATCATCAAACTCATGATAACTTTTTCAAAGCATTAAAACACGAGATGTTAACGGCGGATCGGGTAGACTTTATGGTTAGTTTTACAAGGTGGTCTGGTGTTCAGCTTTTGATCCCTCCGCTTCAGGAGCTTGCTAAAAGACATGTCCCTGTACGCATCATTACATCTACCTATATGGGTATTACAGAACCGAAAGCGTTAAGACATCTTCTTCAATTTGAAAATGTTGAGTTGAAAATTGTAAATGAATATAAAAAATCTTTCCATACGAAAGCATACTTATTTGAACGCTGTTCTGGACAGCATAGTGTCATTGTAGGATCTTCAAATCTATCACAAGCTGCACTTACGACCGGGTATGAGTTAAATGTTAGACTACCTGAAACCAGATATCTCCCCGTTTATCAACAAACAAAAGATTTGTTTGACACTGTTTGGAATGAAAAGACACAGCCTGTTGACGAACAATTTTTACAAGCCTATGAGGAATTCCAAGCAGGAAGCCAAAAGGTAAGTGCTTCCTTTGCTGCTCAAAACTCTCTTTACAAAACGAAAATGTCCCCGAATGCCATGCAAAAGGAAGCGTTACGAAACCTTAAAAAAACAAGAAACGAAGGGGAGACAAAAGCAGTCATCATCGCCGCCACTGGAACCGGAAAAACATTTTTAGCAGCATTTGATTTTGAGCAATTTAAACCAAATAAATATCTTTTTCTTGCCCACCGGGAAGAGTTACTTACAAAAGCAATCGAAACATTCCAGAAAGTCACCAATAATCATGAAGATTTTGGTTTATTGACTGGAACGAAAAAAGAAAGAGATAAGCGTTTTTTATTTAGCACTGTACAAACGCTACATAAAAAAGAAACATTGGAATCCTTTTCAACAGATGAATTTGACTACATTGTGATTGATGAATTCCATCATGCAGAAGCATCTACCTATCAAGCTGTATTAAACTACTTTACACCAAAGTTTTTATTAGGTTTAACTGCAACACCAGAGCGTCTTGACGGTAAAGATGTGCTTCAGATTTGTGATCATAATGTTGTTTACGAAATTAGACTCCGCGATGCTCTAAAGGCAGAGCTACTTGCACCATTTCACTATTTTGGAATTTCAGATCATACTGTAGATTATGAAAAAGTAAAAGTGAAAAATGGACTGTACGAAGAGAAATCGCTAGTAGATCATTTAAAAACTCATAAACGAGTAGAATATATCATCAAGATGATCAACATGTATGGATTCCACGGCGAGAAAATGGTTGGCTTAGGTTTCTGTACAAACGTCGAACACGCAATATACATGAGTGATGAATTTAATAAATTGGGATTTTATACAACTTACTTAACAGGAAAGGATTCTCCTGCAAAAAGACAAGAGGTCATTCGTCATTTGGAGGACCCGCACCACAGTTTAGAACTTATATTTACAGTAGATATTTTCAACGAAGGAATAGATATTCCAAAACTCAATCTACTATTGTTCCTTAGACCAACAGAATCACCAACGATTTTCATTCAGCAATTAGGACGGGGACTTAGAAAAACTGACGACAAAGAGTTTGTAACGATACTGGATTTTATCGGAAACTATCAAAAGTCATTCGTTATTCCACTCGCACTATCTGGACAAACAAGCCAAAAATCGTTTGATAAAGATTCCCTCCGAGTGGCCGTGACGCATGAGTTTTCAGATTTACCTGGGGGATCTTATGTTGACCTTTCAGCCGTAACGAAGAAAGAAATTTTAAATAAGATCGATCATATTAAACTAAATTCAGATGCCATGCTGAAAACGTTATACAAGCAATTTAAACAAGAGCTAGGACGCTCTCCAGAATTAATTGATTTTCTATACTCTGAACAGGCACCTGGGCTTACCTTTTTTATAAAGAAATACAAATCGTGGGTACAGACCAAAAAGAAAATGGACGATTTGAATGTTACAGATGAAGGAATTCTCAATAACCCCTTGGTTGTAGGGATAGTAGCAAAATTAGAACAGCAATTACCTATTAAATGGCCTTATGAATGGTTAATTTTACAGAGCGGTTTTCACAAAAATATCATCACAATAGAAGATGTAAAAGAATCGTTAGAAAAACAGTTTCATATTCAAATCACAACAGATACACATGATGACCTCATTCAGCGAGCAATGGAGCGTTTAACGAAATCAGATCAAAAACAGAATTGGCGCTTTGGTACATTACAAGGTGATACATTCAAGTTAGATCCAGAAGTGAGCGAGATATTAAACGATCCATTATTCGGACCGTATATTAAGGAGCGCGTCCACTATGGACTAATTGAATTTAGACGTATGAACAATATAGAAGCCCTTGCTTCAAAAGAGATTAAGCTAACATTGTATCAGACCTATACAAGAAATGAGCTCATTTATCTTTTTCAGTCAACTGATCAGGAAGGGACTTGGCGAGAGGGTGTACGTAGAGTTAAAAATCACTATTTAATCTTTATC
Organism: Bacillus sp. JNUCC-22; assembly: GCF_018861275.1. NCBI lineage: Bacteria > Bacillati > Bacillota > Bacilli > Caryophanales > Bacillaceae > Bacillus > Bacillus sp. JNUCC-22. The sequence continues at coordinate 3,751,603 of NZ_CP076408.1, forward strand.
AATTTGAATAAGTCAGAAAAAGTAGAAGATCATTTGCTATATAAAGATTATTTTATTGATCCTAGCCATTTTCACTGGCAAAGTCAAAATCAAACCTCACATACATCAAGCGTAGGACAAAACTTTATTCACCATAAGGAAAAAGGATACCATATTCATTTATTTGTGAGGAAATTCACTGAAATGCACAACATCACTTTACCATTTATTTATGTAGGAGAAGCGGATTATGTATCAAGCCACGGAGACAAGCCAATGAATGTCAAATGGAAGCTCCATCAGCCTGTCCCAGAAAACTTGTATGTGGATTTAACGAATTAAAGCAGATACGGTCGGAAGATCAGCGGGTGCCCACTCTAGTGATTCTAGCTCACGTATAGGCACCCATCTGAATTCCGCATGCTCTTTTGTTACCGGCTTCCCTGATACAATCTTCGCTTTTATTGAAATTAAATTGACGATGACCTTCTCATATTCATGATGAATATCGGCTATCACATCGCCCGCAACAATTTTACAGTCAAGTTCTTCTTCAATTTCTCTTACAAGTGCTTCCCGAGCATTCTCTCCTTCTTCAAGCTTTCCACCAGGAAACTCCCACAGATTAGGAAGAGACATTGTTGGAGAACGTAGAGCACATAGAATTTCATTGTTTTCATTTTGTATAACTGCGGCGGCTACTTTTATTGTTTTTTTCAAAATTAAACTTCCTTTCGTTTTTTCTTAGGTATGTATTCATATTTTTGTTTTCAATTTTATACTATTCACTACAAATGATAGAGGTTGAGTCCATCATAATTCAATTAGTTTATTAAAAGCAATAGAAGGTCATTCTCCTAATTAGCAATAAAAAAGCACCCTCCAAACTGGGACTGCCCCCCGTTTTTGAGACAGGGGTCAAAACACCTTTTAAACAGCCAATTGCCGATAGTTTATCGGTGATTGGTTGTTTAGTTTGGTTTGAATACGAATATTGTTATAATAATGAATGTATTCTATGACAGTGCGTTCTACGATGGCAGTCGTAGTTCGATCAATGCTGTTAAGATAGAACGTTTCAGACTTTAGCGAGGAATGAAACGATTCGATGGAGGCATTATCAGCGGGCGTCCCTTTGCGGGACATGCTCATGGTAATGCCTTTTGTTTTAACAGCTTTTTGATACTCGTAAGATGTATACACAGAACCCTGGTCACTATGTAACACGCAGTTCTCAGGCAGCATTGGTAGCTGATCAAGTGTGTCTAAGACAAAGGCTGTGTCCTGCTTATCCCCAATAGTAAAAGCAATCACTTCTCCATTGTATAAATCTAATATACTGGAAAGGTACAATTGTTTCTGTCCATAAGGCAAATATGTGATGTCCGTTACTAGTTTTTCAAGAGGACGATCAGACTGAAAGTTCCGATCCAATATATTATCGACCACGGCATATGGCTGCCCATCCTTCTTGCGCTTTTTCACCTTAACCCGACACTGCCATTGATTTTTCTGCATAATACGTTGAACCGTTTTATGGTTAATACACATTCTCTTTTTTAGTATGGCTGTGATTTTTCGATATCCATATCGATACTTGTGCTCTCGGCACAACGTGCCGATTTGTTTTTCCAAATGGCGCTTGGGATGATCCTTCATCAGATTCTTCTTCCAACGATAATAAGACGCTCGAGAGATACCTAAATGAATACAGATATCCTGTACGGTCATTGTGCTGTGCAATATTTCTACAAGTTCGACTGACGTTTCGCTATCAACTTCCTTTCCAATTCGTTGTACTTTTTTAAAACTTCATTCTGTTGTCTCAGGTAACGAATCTCTGCCTGCAGTTTCTCTAAATCGGAAGAATACTCCGGACCTTTTCCGTAAGTGTATTGCTTTCCAACAGGCTGTTCGAATCGATGTGTATCACCAGCCTTATACCATCTAACCCATGTCTGAACCTGTGTCTTATTCTTAATATTCAACTCCTGCATGATCTCTTTCATAGGTACGCCTGCCAATCTCATTTTTACAGCCTTCTGTTTCGCTTCAACCGGATAACTCACTCTTGTCCCCATAGAAAAAACACCTCCAAGTCTAATTTCGGATAACAATCATCCGTATTCAAACTTGAAGGTGTTTTTATTTGTCTCATCTTATGGGGTCAGTCCCAACTGGAGTAGGTGCTTTTTTATTTCACTCCCCAAACAGCCTCCCCATCACCGCTCAGCACACTAAACGTCACAACTTCTTTCTCTCTCGCTGAGTCCCATTCTTTCAGAAAGACGCCGTCATAATTTGTGCCGTTCAGGTTGATTCGGGCTTTGCTGCTGTCCGTTTTTGTCCAGGTTCCGGTCATTTCCCCGGAAATGGTGCCGTCGTTGTTAAGCCGGATGTTTTTTGGGTTTTTGATCGTAGCTGTGATGTCTTTTCCGTGCTGGATGAGTTTGTAGGTTCCGGATGCGGCGGATGCCGATATGTGTGTATCCGGTTCTCCCGCGTAGCGGTATGGCGCTGCAACGGGCCATCCGTCTTTGTTCATGTACAGCCGATGTACTCTGACTTCGTGCTCTTCGCCTCTGTTCGGGAAACGGGTGTGGAAAATGAGGTATGATCGTTTCGTTTTCCCGTCGTAAAACACGGAGTTGTGTCCCGGCGATACGTACCCCGTGCCTTTTTCAGATTGTGAGGCGAAGCTGTAGCCGCCCATGAGTTTGACCCCGTACGGTTCAATTGCTTTGTCGTCGAAGAAACTGCCGTCTTTTCCTTTGGCATCAAGCATGTTATGGCCTGCGGCGTCATAGTACGGACCGTCCGGATTTTTAGAGCGCGCCACACGCATATGATAACCGCCGGCTGCGTCAAGTCCGCCGAATGACAGATACAGATAGTAATATTTCGTTTCCGGATTGTAGCTGATGTACGGGCCTTCGATTCTGCTGTGATTTCCGCCGAGCAGTTTTTTTCCGTAGCCTTGGTTCGGGAGCGGGAAACCGGTTTTCGGATTCATTTCCAGTATGAAAATCCCGCCGGAGTAAGAGCCGTACACCATCCAGAGCTTGCCTTTATGGTCAAAAAACGTTTGCGGGTCTACGACGTTCGGGTGAACGTTTGCATTATACGTCGTGCCGTCTTCGCTTTTTCCTTCCATGCCCGATTTCAAAAAGATGCCTTTGTTTTTGTAGGGTCCTTCGATTTTGTCACTCACGGCGACACCGAGAGCGGATCGCGGCGAGTCTCCTTTACAGGCGTTATAGTACATGTAATATTTCCCGTCAGACAGCTGGGCGACGTCCGGCGCCCACAGCGTATCAGACTGGGCCCAGTCGAATGTCTCTTTTAATTCGGTGTAGACGTTCGGGATCAGGGGATTATTGGGATTGACGCTTGAAGACATCTGCTGCCACTGCATCAGGTTTTTCGACTTGGCGGAAGCCAAATGTGAGCCGAATACATAATATGTATCGCCTGTTTTAATGACGGACGGATCATGCACGCTGACCTCTGAAAAAACCGGATGCTGGGCTTTTGCCTGCGGCAGAGTGAATCCGATGACCGCTGCTGAGACCAGGCACACACGAAAGAAACTGGTTTTCATTTTCTGAAATCTCCTCGCTCTCTTCTTTTCTTAAAACGCTTTCAAGACAACGCTCCATTTTATGATGCGGATGGCGGAAATATGTGATCAACAGCGCCGGCTTCGCGATGTACCGCTTTACTTCGATAACAATCTGATTTGTGAAAGACTGGAAAAAAAGTTTTGACTTCTGATTCGCAAACACTTAATATAAAAAACAGTTACTAGTTATCAGAATATTTAAGAATTGAGTGAAGCATATATGACCTTACACAAAGACCGCCGCATCGGGCGCTTATCCGTCCTTCTTCTGCTTCATGAGACTGAAGAAAACCAGCAGATCAGACGGCTGGAACGGGACGGCTGGAAAGTCTGTCTCGGCAGGGTGGGTTCAATGGATGCGCATAAGGTGGTAGCTGCAATTGAAACCGCTTCCAAAAAGAGCGGCGTCATTCAATCTGAGGGTTATCGCGAATCACATGCGCTGTATCACGCTACAATGGAAGCTTTGCACGGAGTGACGCGGGGCGAAATGCTGCTTGGCTCGCTGCTTCGTACCGTGGGCCTGAAGTTTGCCGTCTTGCGGGGAAATCCGTATGAAAGCGAGGCGGAAGGCGATTGGATCGCCGTTTCACTTTACGGCACGATCGGAGCTCCGATTAAGGGGCTTGAGCACGAAACATTCGGAGTCGGAATTAATCACATATGAATCAGCCCATAGATTTCAGATGATAGGGGGCTATGCGTGAAATATCATTTTCATGGCATAGCTCCTTTTTGTATGGGCGCTTTACCAAAGTAAAGGAAAAGGGGTTGAAATGATGGTGACGTTAGACGGTTCCTCACTGACAACCGCAGATGCCCAGCGTGTGCTGTTTGATTTTGAAGAGGTTCAAGCATCTGCCGAAAGCATGGAACGTGTGAAAAAAAGCAGGGCGGCGGTTGAACGGATCGTTCAAGAGGAGAAGACCATTTACGGGATTACGACGGGATTCGGCAAGTTCAGCGATGTGCTGATTCAAAAAGAAGACGCCGCGGATCTGCAGCTGAATCTGATTCTTTCTCACGCGTGCGGCGTCGGTGATCCGTTTCCGGAATCTGTATCGCGGGCCATGCTGCTTTTGCGCGCCAATGCCCTGCTGAAAGGCTTTTCCGGCGTGCGGACTGAGCTGATTGATCAACTGCTCGCGTATCTCAATCATCGCATTCACCCGGTCATCCCGCAGCAAGGGTCACTGGGGGCGAGCGGGGATTTAGCGCCGCTTTCTCATCTCGCACTGGCGCTTATCGGTCAAGGCGAAGTCTTTTACGAAGGGGCCCGGATGCCGACAGCTCATGCTTTAGAACAGACAAACCTTCAGCCGGCCGTCCTGACCTCTAAGGAAGGACTCGCGCTGATCAACGGAACGCAGGCCATGACCGCGATGGGGCTGATCGCTTACCTCGAAGCCGAAAAGCTGGCCTATCAGTCGGAACGGATCGCGAGCTTAACGATCGAAGGCCTTCAGGGTATTATCGATGCGTTTGACGAGGACATTCATGCCGCCCGCGGTTATCAGGAACAGATGGATGTCGCAGAGCGAATCCGCTATTACTTGTCAGACAGCAAGCTGACGACCGTCCAAGGGGAGCTGCGTGTCCAGGACGCCTATTCGATCCGCTGTATTCCTCAAGTCCACGGCGCATCATGGCAGACATTAGCGTATGTAAAAGAAAAATTAGAAATTGAGATGAATGCCGCGACAGATAACCCGCTCATTTTCGAAGACGGCGCCAAAATCATCTCAGGCGGAAACTTTCACGGACAGCCGATCGCCTTTGCCATGGATTTTCTCAAAGTGGCGGCGGCCGAGCTTGCGAATATTTCTGAACGCCGGATCGAACGGCTTGTGAATCCGCAGCTGAATGACCTGCCGCCCTTTCTGAGCCCTCAGCCCGGCTTACAATCCGGAGCGATGATCATGCAATATGCGGCGGCCTCCCTCGTGTCAGAAAATAAAACCCTGGCCCATCCCGCCAGTGTCGATTCCATTCCTTCATCGGCAAACCAGGAGGATCACGTCAGCATGGGAACCATCGCCTCAAGGCACGCCTACCAGATCATTGCGAATACGAGACGGGTGCTTGCCGTTGAAGCCATTTGCGCGCTGCAGGCCGTGGAGTACCGGGGTGCGGAACATTGCGCCTCGTACACAAAACAGCTCTATCACGAAATGAGAAACATCGTGCCGTCCATACAAGAAGACCGCGTGTTTTCTTATGACATCGAGCATCTGAGTGACTGGCTGAAGAAGGAGTCTTTTCTGCCGAATGAGCATCACCAAAAACTGATGACCAATGAAGGGGGACTTACAAGATGACTGATGTAAAGAAATCAATCCGCGCCGGCCGCGGCACCGAACTTGAATGCTTAGGATGGGAGCAGGAAGCCGTGCTCCGCATGCTCCGAAACAACCTTGACCCGGAGGTTGCCGAAAAGCCGGAGGATCTGATCGTATACGGCGGCATAGGCAAGGCCGCACGAAACTGGGATGCTTTTCACGCGATTGAGCGTTCCCTCAAAATGTTAAAAGATGATGAAACACTGCTGATCCAATCCGGAAAACCGGTCGGACTGTTCCGCACGCACAGCCGCGCGCCCCGCGTCCTGCTGGCTAATTCGGTTCTCGTGCCGAAATGGGCGGATTGGGAGCATTTCCATGACCTTGAGAAAAAAGGGCTGATGATGTACGGGCAGATGACGGCCGGCAGCTGGATTTATATCGGCTCACAAGGTATTTTGCAGGGCACCTATGAAACCTTTGCGGAGCTTGCGAGACAGCATTTCAGCGGCAGTCTGAAAGGAACCCTTACGCTGACGGCCGGACTTGGCGGAATGGGAGGCGCCCAGCCGCTGTCCGTCACAATGAATGATGGCGTCGTCATCGCCGTTGAAGCGGATGAAACACGGATTGATAAACGGATGGAAACAAACTATTGCGACCGGAAAACCTCATCAATTGATGAAGCGCTGCGCTGGGCCGAAGCAGCCAGACAAGCCGGAGAACCTTTATCGATCTGCCTTCTCGGCAATGCGGCTGAGGTGCATCATGAGCTTTTGAACCGCGGCGTCCATATTGACATCGTGACCGATCAGACTTCAGCTCACGACCCGCTGATCGGCTATATTCCGGCAGGATACTCACTTGAAGAGGCCGACCGCCTGCGCCGGGATCAGCCTGAATTATACGTAAGGCTTTCCAAGCAGAGTATGAAAAAGCATGTGGAAGCCATGCTCGCCTTCAAGAAAAAAGGTGCCGTCGTCTTTGATTACGGCAACAATATCCGCCAGGCTGCCAAAGATGAGGGTCTCGCCGATGCTTTTGATTTTCCGGGATTCGTTCCCGCCTACATCCGGCCTTTATTTTGTGAAGGAAAAGGGCCGTTCCGCTGGGCCGCGCTGTCGGGTGACCCTGAAGATATATACCGCACGGACGCTTTATTAAAAGAGATGTTTCCCGAAAATCAAGCCCTTCACCGCTGGATTGACATGGCACAGAAAAAAGTCACATTCCAAGGCCTGCCGTCCCGTATTTGCTGGCTCGGCTACGGTGAACGGGAAAAGATGGGGCTCGCCATCAATGAATTGGTCAGAAACGGCGAGCTGAAAGCCCCGATCGTCATCGGAAGAGACCATTTAGACTGCGGATCTGTCGCCTCTCCGAATCGGGAAACAGAAGCGATGAAAGACGGAAGCGACGCGGTCGGCGATTGGGCGGTGCTGAACGCGCTGATCAACACGGCCTCAGGCGCAAGCTGGGTTTCTTTTCACCACGGCGGGGGCGTCGGCATGGGGTATTCCCTTCACGCGGGAATGGTCGCGGTCGCTGACGGCAGCATCCTTGCGGAACAGCGGCTTTCCCGCGTTCTGACAAGCGATCCGGGAATGGGCATCATCCGCCATGCGGACGCAGGTTATGAAAAAGCGGCTCAAGTCGCCGAGGAACAAGACATTATGATACCGATGAAAAAGGAGCGGTAACATGCCGAAACAAATAGATACCATACTCACCAACATCGGCCAGCTGCTGACGATGGAATCCGGCGGCCCCCGATCAGGCGGGAGCATGCAGGATCTTCGTGTCACGGAAGATGCCGTCATCGGCATTTCCGACGGGCGCATTGTTTTTGCCGGACATCAAGGAGCGGAGGAAGGATACGAGGCAAGAGACATCATCGACTGCGGGGGACGGCTCGTCACCCCCGGCCTCGTCGATCCCCATACCCATCTTGTATTCGGAGGGTCCCGGGAAAAAGAACTGAATTTAAAAATTCAGGGCATGTCCTATTTGGATATTTTGGCGCAAGGCGGCGGTATTTTGTCAACGGTCAAAGACACGAAAGCCGCTTCCGAAGAAGAACTGATTGAAAAAGGGCTTTTTCACCTCGGACGCATGCTGTCATACGGCATCACGACGGCAGAAGTAAAAAGCGGGTACGGACTCGACAAAGACACGGAGCTGAAACAGCTGACCGCGGCGAAGAAACTGGGCGAACGCCAGCCGATCGACCTTGTCACAACTTTTATGGGGGCACACGCCATTCCGCCTGAGTACCGGAACAGCCCTGACGAATTTCTGAATCGCATGCTGCAGCTTTTGCCTGAAATAAAAGAAAAAGGCTTCGCGCAATTTGCCGATATTTTCACAGAAACAGGCGTCTTTACCGTCAGCCAGTCGCGGGACTACCTGAAAAAGGCGTCTGAAGCTGGTTTCGGCCTGAAAATCCATGCTGATGAGATTGACCCGCTCGGCGGCGCGGAATTGGCGGCAGAGCTGCATGCTGTTTCTGCCGATCATTTGGTGGGGGCGTCTGACGAAGGCATCGAAAAGCTAGCGGCGTCCGGAACAATCGCCGTCCTGCTGCCGGGCACGACTTTCTATCTCGGCAAACACACTTATGCGAGAGCCCGGGAGATGATTGATGCGGGCGTACGGGTCAGTTTGGCGACTGACTTCAACCCGGGCAGCTCACCGACGGAAAATCTCCAGCTCATTATGTCGATTGCCGCGCTTCATTTAAAAATGACCGCAGAAGAAATCTGGCACGCTGTCACCGTTAATGCCGCGTATGCGATCGGAAAAGGCGAAGAGGCCGGACAAATTAAAGCCGGACGGGCGGCTGACATTGTCATTTGGGAAGCGCCGAATTACATGTATATCCCGTATCATTACGGCGTCAATCATGTCCGCCGTGTCATCAAGAACGGAAAGACGGTCGTTTCAAGGGAGGGAGCCGCTCTTGGATAAGTATCCGTTTCTGCAAAAAGCCGGCTCCCTCTTCAACGACCGCCATGTGACAAGGATCGGCGATGTGACGGAAGCGTGGGCGGGACAACCGATCAAAGGGCCGGCTTTGATCGGCGTTCCGCTTTCTAAGTCGTCAATCAGCCATTCCGGCGCCTGCTTTGCACCCGGTGCGATCCGCCGGGCGCTCGGCGGGATTTCCGCTTATTCCGCGGAGCTGCGGGAGCATGTCATTAACCATCTGTACGATATCGGCGATATTCAGATTCACGTCACGGATGTCGTCACATCTCACGAACACATTTATCGGACCATTCATGACATTCTGGCGGACCAGCCTGACTGGGTGCCCGTCATTCTCGGCGGCGACAACTCCATCAGTTATTCCACCATCAAAGCCATTGCGGAAACGAAAGGAACAACAGCCGTCTTTCAATTCGACGCCCACCACGACGTCCGCAACACAGAAGACGGCGGACCGACAAACGGCACGCCATTCCGCCGGCTGTTAGATGAAAATATCATAAGCGGACAAAACCTGATTCAGCTTGGGATCAGGGAGTTCAGCAACAGCTTGGCATATGAACAATACGTAAAAGAGCGGCAGGCAGACGTGCATACAATGGAGATGATCCGGGAGAAAGGGCTCCTCCGAACGATACAAGAGGTCTTGCCGGCCGTTCAAAAAAGAGCCGAGGCCATCTTTATTTCGGTTGATATGGATGTGCTGGATCAAGCTCATGCGCCCGGCTGCCCCGCGATCGGCCCCGGAGGCCTGTATACCGAAGAACTGCTTCAGGCGGTCCGGTTTTTAGCCAGTGAGGCTGACATCTCGGGTATTGAGATCGTTGAGGTTGATCCGACACTTGATTTTCGCGACATGACAAGCCGGGCAGCCGCACACGTCATTTTACATGCATTAAAGGGATTTAAATTGTCACGTTAAAGTCAAATTCGGCACGCGTGCTCTCGGCTGCCGGAAGATTCTCACGCCACGCAAAAAGGGGGAGATCACGATGGATGTTGATCAAGGCGGCAATCAACTAAAGCGCACGATGAAAAGCAGGCACTTATTTATGATTTCATTGGGAGGGGTCATCGGCACGGGGCTGTTTTTGAGCACAGGGTATACATTGAGCCAGGCCGGGCCGGGCGGGACGATCGCCGCTTACCTGATCGGCGGCTTGATGATGTATCTTGTCATGCAGTGTCTCGGAGAATTGTCAGTAGCCATGCCTGTGACCGGTTCATTTCAAACGTATGCGACAACGTTTATCGGGCCGTCCACGGGCTTTATGGTCGGTATCATGTATTGGGTGAATTGGGTGGTGACGGTAGGATCGGAGTTTACAGCTTCCGGTATCCTTATGCAGCGCTGGTTTCCCCACAGCAGCGTCTGGATGTGGAGCGCGATTTTCGCGGCTCTCCTTTTTGCCGCCAATGCATTCTCCGTTAAATTGTTTGCAGAAACAGAGTTTTGGTTTTCCAGCGTCAAAATCGTTACCATCCTTTTATTTATCATCTTAGGCGGCGCCGCGATGTTCGGTTTGATTTCATTGCACGGTTCGGGTGAAGCTCCGATGCTGTCGAATTTCACCTCGCACGGCGGACTGTTTCCGAACGGCTTTCTTGCGGTTTTCATTGCAATGATTTCCGTAAGCTTTGCCTTTTCAGGGACGGAGCTGATCGGAATTACAGCGGGTGAAACCGCCAATCCGGCAAAAGATATTCCGCGTTCGATCCGAAATGTCGCCTGGAGAACGGTCATCTTTTTTATCGGCGCCATTTTTGTGCTGTCCGGACTGATCTCCTGGAAGGAAGCTGGTGTGATTGAAAGCCCGTTTGTCGCGGTCTTTTCCCAAATCGGTATCCCATACGCCGCAGATATCATGAATTTCGTGATTTTAACGGCTTTGCTTTCGGTCGCCAACTCCGGACTGTACGCTTCCACCCGGATGCTGTGGTCTCTTGCGAATGAAAACATGATCAGCGCCCGGTTCAAAAAAGTCACGCCAAAAGGCATTCCGCTGAATGCTCTGCTCGCCAGCATGGCCGTTTCCTGCATATCCTTGATCTCAAGCATCGCCGCCCCGGGCACGGTCTACGTGGTGCTCGTGGCAATAGCCGGATTTGCCGGCGTCGTGGTGTGGATGAGCATCGCCCTGTCTCAGCTGTTATTTCGAAAACATTATGTGAAAAACGGCGGACGCGTCTCGGATCTGACCTTCCGCACACCGTTATACCCTCTCGTTCCGATCGCCGCTGTGATCTTATGTTTCGCTTCATGCGTAGGCCTTGCATTTGATCCTAATCAAAGAATCGCCCTCTTCTGCGGAATTCCTTGTATGATCCTGTGCTATCTCATTCGTTTTTTGAGAAAGAAACAGCCGAAACAATCCGTCCGTGACATTCATTTGGATAAAACCATGCCATAAAAAAAGGCACATACTGATGAGGTATGTGCCTTTCTTCTCTTATTCCGTAATCAGCGTATGAATCAGTTTCGGCGCTTCCGCTTTTTCTGAGATGCGGATGTTGTCATAGACTTTGGCGGTCACGTCTTCAACGTTTTCGCGGTTGGCGTAAAGGGTGACGAGCGGTTCGCCTTTTTCGACGTTGTCACCGACTTTTTTGCGGAGCATAATGCCGACGGCAAGATCGATTTCGTCCTCTTTTGTCGCACGTCCCGCGCCCAACAGCATCGCTGCGACGCCGATTTCGTCAGCGACGATTTCTGAAACGACACCCGCTTCTTTTGCCGGAACGTCAATTTTGTACGCCGCCTGCGGAAGTTTGGACGGATCGTCAACGACAGAAGCGTCTCCTCCCTGATTGCTCAGGAACTCTTTGAACTTTTCAAGCGCTTTGCCGTTTTTCATGACTTCCTGAAGCTTTGTTCTCGCTTCTTCCAATGTCTCAGCTTTTTTCGCCAATACGACCATTTGGCTGCCGAGCGTGAGGACGAGTTCGTTTAAGTCTTCAGGCCCTTCCCCTCTTAATGTATCAATGGCTTCTTGTACTTCCAGGGCATTCCCGATCGCAAAACCGAGCGGCTGCGACATGTCAGAAATCACGGCCATCGTCTGGCGGCCGACGTTGTTTCCGATGCGCACCATTGCTTTGGCGAGGTTCACGGCGTCTTCATCCGTTTTCATAAACGCCCCGGCTCCCGTTTTGACGTCAAGCACGATGGCATCTGCTCCGGCGGCGATTTTTTTACTCATAATTGAGCTTGCGATCAGCGGGATGGAGTTCACCGTACCCGTTACATCACGCAGCGCATACAGCTTTTTATCGGCAGGCGTCAAATTGCCGCTTTGTCCGATGACGGCTACCTTGTCGCGGTTCACAAGCTTGATGAATTCATCTTTTGATAATTCCACGTGGAAGCCTTCGATCGCTTCCAGCTTATCAATGGTTCCCCCCGTATGGCCGAGACCGCGGCCGGACATTTTAGCGACGGGAACGCCGAGCGCCGCGACGAGCGGTGCGAGTACGAGAGTTGTCGTGTCGCCGACCCCGCCCGTAGAGTGCTTGTCGACCTTAATGCCTTCAATGGCGGAGAGATCAATCGTTTCCCCTGAATTCACCATCGCCATTGTCAGATCGGCGCGCTCCTGATCTGTCATATCCTGAAAGTAAACCGCCATAGCCAGCGCGCTTGCCTGATAATCAGGGATGCTTCCGTCCGTGTATCCTTTTACGAAAAATTGAATTTCTTCTGTTGTCAGTTCTTTTCCATTTTGTTTTTTTACAATAAGATCTACCATTCTCATGATCTATCACCTGTCCTTCATTTATGTTCAGTGAATCAATCCGACGATCGCCGCTGTCAGGAAGCTGACGAGCGTTGCGCCGTACAGCAGCTTCAGCCCGAACCGCGCGACGACGTTTCCTTGTTTTTCATGCAGCCCTTTCACCGCACCGGTAATGATTCCGATAGAGGAGAAATTCGCGAATGAGACAAGGAATACAGATACCACTGCCTGTGTATGCGCACTGAAATGGAAATCGCCGGATGAGAGTGTCTGCATCGCCACAAATTCATTCGATACCATTTTCGTCGCCATAATGCTTCCGGCGCTCACCGCTTCATTCCACGGAATACCGGTTAAAAACGCAAACGGCGCGAAGACATATCCGAGCAGCGCCTGGAATGTAATGCCGAAGACCGCATTAAAAACGCCGTTGACCAGAGCAATGAGTGCGACAAATCCGATCAGCATCGCCGCTACGACGACGGCGACTCTGAATCCATCCATTATATACTCACCGAGCACTTCAAAAAAGGATTGCTTTTCTTCTTCAGGAACGACGATCAAATCCTCTTCTTTGCTGACGGTGTACGGGTTGATGATAGAAGCGATGATAAATCCGCCGAATAAGTTCAGCACAAGCGCCGTCACGACGTATTCAGGCTTCAGCATCATCATGTAAGAACCGACGATCGACATTGAGACCGTCGACATTGCGGACGCACAAAGCGTATATAAGCGCTGTTCAGTAAGATAACCGAGCTGTTTTTTCAAACTGATAAAGACTTCTGATTGCCCTAAAATCGCGGATGCGACAGCGTTGTAAGATTCGATTTTCCCCATTCCGTTCACCTTGCTTAACGCAAGACCGATATACTTCGTGATGAAGGGGAGGACCTTCCAATGCTGCAGAATTCCGATTAAAGCGGATATAAAGACGATCGGCAGAAGCACGCTCATGAAGAACGTCGTCTGTTTCGCATTCACAAGCCCGCCGAATACAAAGTTAATCCCTTCTGATGCATATTCCAGCAAGTAGTTAAATCCTTTTGCAAAACCGCCGACAAGAAAATTCCCGATACCGGTGTTGAGGAGAATATAACCGAGAATCAGCTGCAGCACGAGCATGACGGCGATCGGCCGGATTCTGATTCTTTTTTTGCCGTTGCTGGCAAGCCAGGCAAGACCTAAAAACACAATGATTCCGATAATTCCGATGAGATACTTCATATGTGTTCTCCTTTTATTTGTATTCGCTTACAATTTTTTATGCATCAACAAAGAAAGAGGATGGCGGAAGCTTTCGGCTTCCGCACTGCTGATTAATAGTCGCTGCTGCCGCTGTCTCCGCCGCTCACGATAGAGACGCCCGCACTTGCGCCGATCCGGCTCGCGCCCGCAGCGATCATGCTGTCAACATCAGCTTTTGTTCTGATGCCGCCTGATGCTTTGACCCCGATGTCCGGTCCGACTGTTTTTCTCATGAGAGCGATATCTTCAGCCGTTGCCCCGCCTGTAGAAAAACCGGTAGACGTTTTGACGAAATCTGCGCCTGCGGATACCGCCAAGCGGCACGCGCGCTCTTTTTCTTCATCTGTCAAAAGGCATGTTTCGATGATCACTTTGACGAGCGCTTTTTTATCAGCTGCTTCAACTACCGCGCGGATATCAGCTTCAACCGCTTCATCATCGCCGTCTTTTAATGCGCCGATATTGATGACCATGTCAACCTCAGTGGCTCCTTTTGAGATGGCATCCTTCGTTTCAAATGCTTTTGTTTCCGATGTCGTTGCGCCGAGAGGAAATCCGATAACGGTGCAAACGTCAACTCCAGTGCCCTTCAGTTCCTCCGCTGCGAGTTTGACCCAAGTCGGGTTTACACAAACGGAAGCGAATTTATATTCTTTTGCTTCTTTTATCAGTTGTAAAATATCCGCTTTTTGTGTATGCGGTTTCAAAGCAGTATGGTCTATTTGACTTGCAATTGACATTGTATGCACTTCCTTTTTCCTAGGATACGTTTAGAATAACCGAATTTTGAACATATGTAAATTGGTAATTGAAATTATGTTCATGAATTGTCACAATTCTTGAATGAGTTTTTTGGCCGTATGCTGATCGGTAATCAAAACGTTGGCGTACTTTCCTTTCAGGGCACCGTGAATGGCCTTGCATTTTCTGCTGCCGCCTGCCACCAGAATCGAACGCTCTTTCATTTTCAAGTCGCTGAGCTCAACTCCGATCGTCCTGCCGTTAATGCTGCTGCTGCAAATCCTGCCTTCCTCGTCAAAAAAGCGCGAACAAATATCGCCGACTCCGCGTGCTTTCAGCAATTGTTTCTCTTCTTCCCGGAAATAGCCGAGTCTGAAAAGCAGCGCCTCATCCCGGACGGTTCCGACCGTAAACAGGGCGATATTGGCTTGTCTGCCCATTTCAATGATCCGCTTAATATGTCTGTCCCGCTCGACCATCTGTTTCACATCGGCGCTGTCAAATATAACCGGCAGCGGTAAATACCTCGGCATGGTCTGAAATGCTTCGGCGAACAGCTGAATCGTTTCTGACGAGTACGTATTGACATTGGAATGACTGATGCCGCCTTTCAGCTGCACGACTTCAACGCTCTTTACCTGCTTCGGCTCCATGCGGCTTGCGATCTGGTACATCGTCGTCCCCCAGCTTACGCCGAGTATATCGCCGTCCTTTACGGTTTTATGCATATAGTCTGCGCCATAGCGGCTTAAGTAATGTGTAATGGCCTGGTAATCGTCGCTTGGAGAAAAGACGACGTGCGCCTCAAGCAGCCCGTATTTTTCTTCCAGCTTCGCGCCGAGTTCGTCCAGATCCTCAAACGGGTCCATGACGCGAATTTGAACATACCCTTTTTCCTTTGCGTACTGAAGCAGCCTTGAAACGGTGGGGCGTGACAGATCAAGCCGTTCGGCGATCTGCTGCTGGCTGTAATCTGATTGATAATATAGTTTTGCCGCTTCTATGCTGAGCTGCTGTTTTTCACGATCCATGTCGCGCCTCCCCTCTCCGCTTATCATATCACCAAAACACGCGGTAAAAAAGCACCCTCTGATGGGGTGCCTATTTTTTCAGCACAAGCTCCTGAATCGCATGCGCCACGCCGTGTTCGTTATTTGATTTCGTTTCAAAATCAGCTATCTCCCTTACTTCCGGGATGGCATTGGCCATTGCCACACCGCAGCCGGCCCACTGAATCATGGACATGTCGTTGCCGTTATCGCCGATTGCCATGACGTCTTTCTGTTCAATGCCGAGTTTTTCGGCCAGCAGCTTGACTGCGTTTCCTTTACTGACTTTCGGGTGAAGAATCTCATGGAAGAATGGCGCGCTTTTGACCATTGTGTATGTTTCCTTGAATGATTCCGGAATGGAAGCGATCGCTTTCTCCAGCTTGTCCGGATCGTCAATGAACATGACTTTCGGAATCAGAATATCCTTCGGCACTTCATCGATCGTGCGGAAATGAAGCGGCACTTTCGTAATGTATGATTCGTATACCGTGTATTCACTGATATCCCGGTTCGGCGTGTACAGATTGGCTGTGTCAAAGTAATGCATCGGAGTATCCAGCTGTAAGCTCAGCTCGTAAAGCGACTTCAAATCCTCATAACCTAATGACTGCTCGGCCACGACACCGTTTGTATACGTATTTTGGACGAGTGCGCCGTTATAGGCAATCACAAAGTCGCCTTCTTCCTGTAAGTTCAGCTCTTCCAAATACCGACGCACGCCGCCGATCGGCCGGCCCGTGCACAGGACGATATTGACCCCTTCCGCTTTGGCGGCATCAAGCGCCCCGCGGACTTCAGCCGTCACTTCATGATGATCGTTTAGTAGTGTTCCGTCCATATCTATTGCGATTAACTTGTACATCCTGCATCTCCTTTGTATCCTTTTCTTCTTATGCTTTCATCATATCGTTTTTTCGTTTCAATGAAAAATCAAACGGACGAGTTTCTCCGCCTTCTCTTCGTAAACCGGGCCTGCCTCCGGATGCGGGGCCGTCTTTTCCCCTTGTCAGCTTGTTCGCCGCCGTCATCTGTTTTCTGCTTCAAGAGCATCAGCCCCGCCGCAAAGAAAGGGACGGCCGCTATGTCCAGAAGGGCAAGCTTTATTCCCATCGCTGCGGGAAAGTATGCCCATAATGAACGGCTGTTCCGCCTGATCATGATATAAGAAACGATTTCCAGCAGGATAAACAGAGCGTTCACCCACAAGTAAATGAGCATTGCCGCAAACAGAAACAGCAGGAGCGTATTCCGCAGCGTGCCGGAAAACAGAAGAGCGCGCATCATATCAAAGAATGAAAAAGACTGCATGCTTCCGTTGACGACATTGGGATTGTAAATGGTAAAACGCCCGAACTGATCAAAAAGCATAAAAAATAACCATAACAGTGAAAACCATTGAATGATATGTACGATGACACCCGTCAAAACGAGTCTGTCGGCAGCCTTATTTCTCATGTGCATCCTCCCCGCCGGTTTTTATTCTTGTCATTGTTTTTGTTTCTCCGTATATCTTCCAAATGAGCGTACCGTTTTTTCCTCTTTTCAACGTGCTTTTGACGGGGTGCGGATGGCCGAGGTATTCAATCTCGATCGTCCCGTCCGTGTTTTGTGAGATCACCTTGTACACATCTGAGGGCATGGCAACCTCGCCGCGGCCTTGAATGACCTGCTTTGTCAGCACGCTGTCTTTCGTAAACGTGACGGTTTCAGATCTGACCCCGTCCATCGGGCCCGGCTTCAGCCCTGCATCCCATGTCCCGTAATAAAAAGGGGTATCGTCTGCTTTCTTTTGCGAGCAGCCTGTTATCATGACGCATCCGAAAACAAGAACCGTCATGATGAAAATCCGTATGTTCCGCAACATGATCACCTTCCTTTGAAGCTTTTTTACGCCTGTAACTTAGGCGGATGCCGTGGCACTGTGCAATTGACTACATAGTGTATAAAGACTTCACTAGATAAGGAGAATGATGAATGAACCCATATCAGTACTACACCCCGCCTGCCTATTTCCCTCAGCAGCAGGAATACGAAGTGAACCGCGTTGAGTATGAGCCGTATCAGCAGCAGGAAAGCTATTATTATGCGCCCCCTCAGTCCGAAGAGCGGCAGCCGACAGGTTTAGAACGGAGAGTCGCCCAGCTTGAAAGACAAAACGCCGAGCAAACGAGAGAGCTCACCCGCCTCTCACAAGAAGACCAGCGCCAAAACCGGGAAATCACGCGTATGAATGAGCAGATCAGACGGCTGAGCCAGTCCATTGAAATCCATACCCGCCGCTTAAACCGTTTGAATCAGCGCCTGCGCGCAGTCGAAAACAGACTCAATATTCCTTTTCACGCTACAGAAGGCGGCTTCTGAGAAAAAGGGCCGGAATACAAAGCTCGACAGGCCATCCCGAGCCTTGTATTCCGCTCTGTACATAACAGGTAAATATTTGAATCCTTTTCTTGCATGAATGCCTCTCCTATTCTTTCACATGATAAATGTGTAAAATCAATCACTCCAGGAGGTTTTCATGATGTATCAAAACCAATACAGCGGAAATCAGCTGCAGCAATGCCGCCAAACAGCACAGCAGCTTATTCAGCAGACACAGCAAAGCAGTCAGCAGTACAAGCAAATGCTCCAGCAGGAACAGCAAAACATTCAAATGCTTCAGCAGATGCTTAACCATGAACAGCATGCCGTTCATACCATTCAGCAAGCGCTGCAGGGGCATGAAGCGGCCATTCAGAAATGCCAGCAAATCGTGAATGTGTGCAATCAGCTTCAGCAGGAAGTAAGCGGACACATGCCTGCACCGATGGCAAACGCTAATGTTTCTTCATTCCCGCAAACACAGCATCACACACCGTTTCAGCAGCATTCATACCAGCAATAGGCCGGTCATGCAAATGACAAAGCGCGAGATACCGGCTTTGTCATTTGTTTTTATCTCTGTTTTGTCAGATCAATGCGATGAGCGGGTTTTCCGCCGAATTTTGCTTCCGCCTCATGCCTTACCGCTTCAAACGCTCTTGCTTCGACGTTTTGTTTAAACACATCAAGCTGTATCAAATAAGCCGCCCGCACTTTCAGCCCGTGAATGATGGAGATGACCCATAAAGGCAGCACGATATACACGCCCGGCGTGCTCGGCAGCACAAAAGCAATTGCTAAAATAATAAAATAATAAGTCCGTATTTCAGCCATTTTTTGTTCTTAGCCCGGTAGCCGATATAGAAAAAGGCCAAGAAAGCGGTCAGCGCAAACGGCGCAAAAGTCAGCAGCAGCCACCAGCTGTGCAGCACTTCCCACCAAGTCCCTCTTTTCGTAATCAACATTCATTCCTCTTCCTTTACTACTATAACATGGATAATCAAGGAAGGTTTTCTATAAAAAACATAGACGGAATGACGTCTTCCTGCTATATTAATAATGATAATCATTATCACTGAAATAGGGGGATCATTATGAAGAAACAATCATGGCTGATCGGCCTGGCACTTCTGCTTGTTTTCGCATTAAGCGCTTGCAGCGGCGCGAAGGAAAACAACGGATCGGCATCAGGCAAAGGAAAGACAGACATGCGTACATATGAATCAACAAAAGGAAATATTGACATACCCGCACATCCGAAACGGATCGTCACTGACTTTTATGCAGGTGAGCTGCTGTCCGTTGACGCAAATGTCGTCGGGGCGGGCTCATGGGCTTTCAAAAATCCGTTTATCAAAAAACAGCTGAAAAACATCACGGACATCGGCAATCCCGTCAATGTGGAGAAAGTGATGCAGCTGAAGCCTGATTTAATCGTGCTGATGAAGGATGACCAATACGAGAAACTATCGAAAATCGCACCGACGATTGTCATTCCTTTTAACACCGCAAAGAATACGAAAGATACGGTCAGCCTATTCGGCGACATTGCCGGGGCGAAGGATAAAGCCAAAAGCTTTATGGCAGACTTCAACAAAAAAGCCGAAGCGAATCAAAAGCGCCTCAAAAACGTGATCGGCAAAGGCGAGACAGTCGGCCTTTATGAAACGACGGATAAAGGCGAAATCTGGATTTTCAATGACAATTCCGGCCGCGGCGGCCAAGCCGTTTATAACGCGCTCGGATTGAAAGCGCCGGCCAAAATTGAAAAAGACATCATGAAAACGGGCGCCATGAAACAGGTTTCCCAAGAGGTCATCCCTCAATATGCGGCTGATTATATGTTCATTACCGATTACAATCCGAATGGAGAAAGCAAAACATTTGAGCGTCTGAAAGATTCATCCGTTTGGAAAAATCTCGATGCCGTAAAAAACAATCGTGTCTTTATCAACGATTTCAACACCTTCTATCCTTATGACCCGATTGCCGTCAGCAAACAGATGGATATCATCACCGACATGCTGATCAAACGGGCTGAAGAAAATAAAAAATAAAAAAAGCGGCACAGTCATGACACTGTGCCGCTTTTCCTGTTCACTTTAATTTTGACTGTACGGAGCCCGGCATATCTTCAAACCTGACTTCTTCCCAGGTCTCGACATACTTTCCTTTCGCCTTCACCTTCAAATACGCGTTCTTCCGAAGGTCTTTCGCGGCGTAAAAGGTCACTTCTTCTTTTTTCCCGGATGCGTTGTATCCGTCTAATGTATACTCAGTACCGCCCGGGCTAAGATGTTTGCCATCTCGATCAATCTGCACATAGACGTCTTGCTGGTGAATAAACGGATTAAATCTGTCTGTAACATCGTTATGAAAAAAGAGAAGTCCGTATATGACGGCAGCGGCCGCCAAGACGGCCAGGATTGCCAATGCTTTTTTCATCTGTGCACTCCCCTTACTTGTTCATTTTTTTCAAATAGCTTGACCGCACTGTGAGGAAGAACAGAAGCTGAAAAATGAAAAACCCTCCGATAGTGAAACTGAGCGGCCCCGCTACATCGGAATAGCCTTCCACGGCCAATGTTCTCAAGGCAAACAGTGTATGCATGACGGCAATGACGAAAGGAAAGAAAAAGAGAATCGCCAATTGTATCGTCACGCTTTGTGCCATTTCACGCTCACTCAGGCCGATTTTAGCCAGTGAACGGTAGCGCTCCCGGTCCTCATCTAAATCAGTGAACAGCCTGAAATATAAGAAACTTGCTGCCGCGACAAAGAATACAATTGCGATAAACAGGCCGATAAATAAACTCAGGCTCGGCAGCTGCACCGTATCATAGTACGTCCCGGCTTTTGCCATAAAATCAGAATGCACGTCGATATAGTTGCCGCAAATCTCATTTTTCAAGGATTGGCTGATCCCAAGACTGTCTTTCCAATGATCATAGCTGTAGCCGTATAATGACGCTTTTTCACCGAGTGATTTAAGCTGATCAAAGGTTTGATCGTTCACCGCAATGACGGCATTTAATGAAATCAGCGGTTTTTCGACTTCTTTTACCGTCAGTTTTTGGTCAGACGGCTTGCCTTTTTGGTTCAGCAGCTTCAGCTGATCCGGCGCTTCGTTTTTGAAATTGCGGTCATACGTGCCCGGGAAATAGACAGCCTCATCATGTTTCAGGCCGTTCAGCTTGACATGGAAGTATGTTGACACATCCGATTCGCTGATCATGTAAACAGGCGGAACAGTATCTCCTTCCTGATAGCGGACATAGGAAACATTTATTTTGTCTTTCTTATACGTAAAGCCGTGTGTTTTCAGTTCATGGTCAATTTTTTTCAAATGAGTCTGTTCTTTTGGGTTGCCGCTGTAAGATAAATACTCCATCTCATAAGCGGACTCTTCCGCCCCGACGGTCGATTTGTACATCGCGAGCACGCCTGTCGCCGTAAACGCTACCGCGGAAATAATGCTGACAATAAAGAACAGGCGGGCGTTGTCTTTTAAACGATAGACAAGGTCAGAAACCCAAATGACATTTTTCCCGCGCAGATAAAAGGTTTTCCACTTCTTCAGCGCGCGCAGAATCCAGATGCTGCTTTGGCTGAAAAAGAAATACGTGCCGATGACGGTAAGCAGTAAAATGATGAACGGTTGAGTCCCGTGGACATTGCCTTTCAGAACCATGCCGTACCCGCCGCACAGGCAGGCGATGCCGAATATAGACAGAAGCACGGACGGCTTCGGCTCCGGCTTGATCTTGTCAGTGCCCTTTATTAATTTGATCACCGTATTTGATCTGACAAAAAGGATCGTGAACTGCGATAAAAGGAAAAATAAGAGCAGAAATCCCCCGGCCGTAATGCCGAGCGCTTTCCAAGGCATGTACAGAGGCAGCGCGTCCATTTCTAAAATATAAGCGCCGACCGTAAAGAACGTTTTTGAAAAAATGAAGCCTCCGATAATCCCCGCTGCGATCGACATGACGCCGATGATCATGTTTTCCGCCGTAATGAGCTTTCTCAGCTGCACCGGCGTAATGCCCTGCATCAGCAGGATGCCGAATTCTTTATTTCTCGATTTCAAAAATGCGTTAACCGAATACAGAACAAATAAGAAAGAAAAAACAAAGATCATCCATTCCGCGGCGGTTAAGCCTTTTCTGGCGATGTTATTCAGGTAGCCTTCCTTTAGTGCCGGATGAAACAGGAACATCGCAAAGGTAAAGAAAATCAAAACGGAAAAAGCGCTGCTTAAAAAGAAAGCAAGATAGGCCCTTTTGTTTCTCGTGACGTTTTTATAAGCGAACTGAAGAAAGGTCATTTGCGTTTCCCCCCAGCATAGACAGCACATCAAGAATCTGCTCATAAAAGACTTGGCGGTTTTCCCCGCGGTAAATCTCATTAAACAGTTCGCCGTCTTTTATAAAGATGACGCGGCGGCAGTAGCTTGCCGCAACCGGATCATGGGTCACCATCAAAGCCGTGATATGATCATCCTGATTCAGGCTCTGCATCGTTTCCATGACGTCTTTTGACGCTTTGGAATCAAGGTTTCCCGTCGGTTCATCGGCCAGAATGAGTGACGGCTTATGAATGACCGCTCTTGCGATGGCGGCCCGCTGGCGCTGTCCGCCGGATACTTCAAACGTCCGTTTGTTGAGCAGGTCTTCAATTCCGAGCTTTGCCGCGATGCCGTGCAGTTTTTCTTCCATGACAGACGGCGCTTCTTTTTCAAGCGTTAACGGCAGCATGATATTTTCACCGATTGTCAGTGTGTCCAGAAGGTTGAAATCCTGAAACACAAATCCGAGCTGCTTGCGGCGGAAATGAGCGAGCTTTGTCCGCTTCAGCCGGTGCGGGTTTTCTCCATGAATCAGGATATCGCCTGAATCCGGCCGGTCGATCGTTGAAATGATATTCAAAAGCGTTGTTTTTCCGGAGCCGGACGGTCCCATCACCGCCGTGAACCCGCCTTCTTCTATTGAAAACGAAATTTGTTTTAAAGCTTGATAGGACACTTGTCCTTTATAGGTTTTATTTATATGTTTGACTTCAAGCATATTCGCCATGAAAATCCTCCTTATGGTTTTATTCTTGTTGGTCTGGGCTGCTTTCATGTAGTGAGCCGGGGCATTTAACATAAAAATCCCCTTGACATAAATCCATGTTATCAAGGGGAAACAAAACGAGCTATGTTGTTTTCTTAACGCAGCCTTACATTTTTGTAAGAAATGAAAATCGGACCGATGTCCCTTCACCGGGGGACGAGCTGATGTCCACCGTATGATTGAGCTTGCCCGTAATTTCTTTGACGAGATGAAGGCCGATTCCCGTAGATTCTTGGAAACGCCGTCCGTTTTCGCCGGTGTAATAAGGGTCAAACACCCGCTTGATATCTTGCGAGGGTATGCCGACACCGTAATCTTTGACTTCAAGCACCGTCCTGTCTTCATCGCGGAAGACATTCAGCTCCAGTCTGTCACTCTTGCCTGCCGAATACTTGACCGCATTTGTGACCACTTGGCCGATCGCAAATTTGAGCCATTTGGCATCGGTGTAAATCTGATGATCATCGCGAATGTCCATTTTCGGATAAACGCGATATTGAATAAAAAATCGTTTATAGCTTTGAATGACCGATTGGAGAAGCTCTGATAAGGAAACCGCTTCAACTTTAAAATCCCGCTCAAACAGGTCGAGCCTTGAAGAATAAAGAAGCGTCTCCAGCCCGAATTCAATCTGCCGGACCTCTTTTTTGATTTGTTCAAAGACGGGCTCATCCTCTTCCTGAATGATTAAATTAATGACCGACAGCGGCGTCTTTACTTGGTGCACCCATTGGTTCATATACGTCACCCGCGCGTCAAGCTTGGCTTCGGTCTCATGGAGCTTCTGGTGCTGCAGCCGGATCAGCTCCATCTGCTTTTCATACAGCTCTGAACAGAACACAGAAGAACCGAGATATGGGATGTCCGTCCCTTCCTGCTCCGAGCTGAGCCAATGGTACACACCGCGGTCTTTGTACCAGCGATAGGCAAGATACCCCGCTAAAATAAGAAACTGCACGCCTAATATGTAAAACAGGTGGGAAAAAGAATGAAGACCCGCAAACCAGTAATAAAAGAAGACAAACAGCCCTTGAAGGAGAAAAAGCAGAATCAGCACGGCATGAGACCGGAGAAACAGCTTCATGACAGCGCCCTCAGCTGGTAGCCTTCGCCCCGCACCGATTCAATGGAAACAGGCGCATTCAGCTCCCGCAGTTTTTTTCTGAGCCGCGTGATATACACGTTAAGCGTATTATCATCGACGAAAATGTCGGTGTCCCACGTTTTTTCCATGAGCCGGTCTCTTCCCGTCACCTTTTCTCCCCGCTCCAGCAGCACTTCCAAAAGCTTGCTTTCTTTTTTAGAAAGCTCGCTTTTTTCGTCCTGAAAACGCAGTTCAAACCGTTCCACAAAGAGCTGCACACCGGCATATTCAACCACTTTCTCTCCCTGCTTGGCGGCGTACTCTCCATATGCCCTGCGGATCTGGCTTTTGATTTTCGCCAGCACAATATCATAAGAAAACGGTTTTTCGATATAATCATCTCCGCCGTTTTCAATCGCCATCACCTGATCCATTTCCCCGCTTCTGGCTGAGATGAAAATGATCGGGCTTGTAGAATACTGGCGGATCTGGCGGCACCAATAATAGCCGTCATAAGACGGCAGATTGATATCAAGCAGCACCACATCAGGCTTTTCCCGCAAAAAAACATCAAGAACAGCCGTGAAATCCGCGGCGGCCACGGTTTGATATCCGTATTTTTCAAGGTAATTCTGCAATAGTCCGCGAATGTCTTCACTATCTTCCACAATCATGATTTTATTCAAACTGAACCACTCCCGTTTCTTACACTGCTGCCATCATCATAATCGTTTCGGGCGTACGGGCGCAATACCGCACAAAAAAACCGCCATCTTGGCGGTTTCCGTTCTCATCAGCCGACCTGCTGTTTTACGGCTTTTCCGGCTGATCCGAACTCTCTCATTTTGCTTCGCACCGTCTCTTCCACGGCTTCAATACCGGGTGTCATGTAGCCGCGCGGTTCGTACAGATCGCCGTTTTCCTGAAACATGCGGCGTGTTTCGTCTGTCCAGGCTACCATACATTCCGTATTGATATTGATCTTCGCGTGGCCGAGCGTGATGGCTTTTTTGATCTGATCCCGAGGAATCCCGGATGCTCCGTGAAGAACGAGAGGAATATCAGTCATGCGGGAGATAGCCTCCATTTCTTTAAATCCGAGATTCGGTTCACCTTGATATTTGCCGTGGACGGAGCCGAGGGCGGCGGCCAGCGCGTCGATATTGGTTTCTTTGACGATCCGCTCACATTCGGCGACATCGGCATAGCGGACACCGCCGACCAGCCCGTCTTCCATGCCGCCGACCGTGCCGACTTCTGCTTCTACTGAGACGCCGTGCTTAGCCGCATAATCGGTAACTTCTTTTGTCATCGCGATGTTCTCATCAATCGGATGATGGGAGCCATCAATCATCACTGAGCTGAATCCCGCGTCAATGGCCTGTCTGCAGCGTTCCGCACTGCTTCCGTGATCAAGATGGAGCACGACGGGAACGGTAATCGTCATTTCTTCCATTAACGTGCCGACCATGGCGGAAATCGTTTTAAATCCGCCTAAATAGTCGACCAGACGATCGGAAGCCGCGGCGATGACCGGCGATTGCTCCTTTTGCGCCGCCTGCAGAATCGCCTTCGTCCATTGGAGGCCGTTGATATTAAACTGGCCGACTGCATAATGCTCCCGTTTCGCTTCTGCAAGAAGATGTTTCATGGTGACAAAAGCCATGTTCACGCCTCCTTCATGAAGTATTTTGATACGACGGCTTCCGTTGTTTCCTTTGCCGTTTTGATCGTTTCCTCCGCAGTCAGCTTATAATATTCAGGTCTGAACAGCTCTACGGAGACAACATCATTGAATCCGATTTCTTTTAACGCTGACAGATGGGCGTCTAAGTCAATCGCACCCTGTCCAGGCCAGACGCGGTCTTCATCCGTTAAAAAGCCGATCGGGAAGTCTTCTGTATCGTCGATATGATAGATGAAAATTTTCTTTCCGTCCGCCTGCTTCAAGCTCTCAATATTGGAGCCCATCGCGTGGAAATGGAAGCTGTCAAACACCAGTCCGACATTATCGCGGCCGACAGCGTTCACGATGTCATACGCCTGTTCAAATGTATTGACCGTACATTGCGGGTGGCCGACAAATTCAAGGGCAATGTTTACGCCGTACGGCTCCGCGATGTTCGAAAGCTCAGTCAGCACCTCTGCACTGCTCTTTTTGATCTCTTCTTTCAAGATTTTCCGCTCTGTCACTAGCGGCACGGCCACCACATATTTCACGCCGAGCGTCCTGCAGGTTTCCATCATGCTTTTGAATTCCGAAATGATCTCCCTATAGCCCTTCTCATCACGGTTGTTGAAGAAAACCAGTGCGTTCAGGGCAAGCGGTTTAATGTGGTGTGTTTGAAAATATTCCGCCAGATCGGCCAGTGAATGGTCTTTTAAGTATTCCGGTAGCTTATCCATTGTGCGGATTTCAATATAATCATAGCCATGCTTTTCGCACAGCTCTAAATCCTGTTTCAGGTTTGAATTCTCCAGCGTAGTCGCTTCATTAAAGCAAAGTTTCATGTCAGCCTCTCCCATCCGCGTTTTCGATATGAAGGGAGTCCGGCTGGAGGGCTTGTTTGCCCCGTTCCGCCGAACTCCATACTCAGCTTATGCCATACCCAGTTCTTCCTTTAATTTCTTAAGCGTGGTCCGGCTTGATTCATCCGCTCTTTCGCCGACCCAAGCAAAA
The DNA here is from genome assembly GCF_018861275.1 of Bacillus sp. JNUCC-22. NCBI lineage: Bacteria > Bacillati > Bacillota > Bacilli > Caryophanales > Bacillaceae > Bacillus > Bacillus sp. JNUCC-22. The sequence continues at coordinate 3,778,485 of NZ_CP076408.1, forward strand.
ACGGCGTTCGTCGCAATTCCGTCGAATTTCATCTCTCTCATCTTTCTGAAAATCGTCTCAAAATCGACATCGCCTTGCCCGATGTCCAAATGCTGGTGAACCGTTACTTTCGCGTCAGGCGGGTTGACGATGTAGCGCAGACCGTGCGCCGCTTTATGATTAAAAGTATCTGCAAATAAAACATGTGTGAGGCGGTCGCCGGCTTCATCAAACATGGTCGCAATATCGCCTTTGCCGTCATCATAGAAGAACGTATGCGCAGTCGAGTAGACAAGATTGATCCAATCCTTGTCAAGCGCGCGGATCATATCCATCGCGCCTTTGTGCGTTTCGATAAAATCGTATGGATGAGCCTGCAGATTGAGTTTAACGCCTTCTTTTTCAAAAACGGGCAGCAGTTCATCCATGGATTTGATAAATTTTTCTTCACTTGTCAACGGATCATATTTTGAACCGCTGAATTCACTGTTCATCAAATCCACTTCAAGTTCAACCGCAATTTCGATCGCCCGTTTCCAGTTGCGCACGGCGGCCTGTCGGCGGTCTTCATCAGGACCCGCCCAGTGGTAAAGCGGAAGAAGAGAGGACAGCTTCACACCTGTATCCTTTAAAAGGCGCTTCAATTGTTTGATTTTTGCTGAATCGACTTTCGGATATTTATAGAAAGGACAAAAATCCTCGCGCGGAGACAGTTCGATATATTCGTATCCGAGTTCCGCCGTTTTATAGACCATTTCTTCTAACGTTAAATCATCGCGGTACATGGATGGATCTAAGGCCAGTTTCATTTCTTTCACTCCCGATCTATTATTTGTTCACAGTCGTAAATGATTGGTAGAATGCCGGTTTCTCTTGCAGCGCCACAGGTTCTTTCTGCCCGGATTCCTGAGCTTTTACGCACGCGTCAGTTGTCACCGCGGCAATATAACCGTCCCATGCTGTCGGACCGCTGACTTCGCCTTTATTCCGGATCGAATCAATGAAGTCTTGAATTTCCACATCATACGCAGCCACAAATCGGCGCTGCCAATCCATCAGGATATCGGTGCTGAATGTCCCTTCTTTTCTCAAGCTGATGCTTGACGGTTCCGGAAGCTTGATAACACCGTCTTCCCCGACGATTTCACATTGAATGTCGTAGCCGTATTTACAGTTCACGTAGATTTCGGCATTGATGACGATGCCGCCTTTTGTTTCGATGATGACCATCTGCGGATCTTTCAGATGCGGCAGCGCATTTTTTGATTTCTTCGGATAGATCACCTGTACGGATTCATAGTCGTCATTGACGAGCCAGTGGAGGACATCAATTTCATGAACGAGCGTATCGACGACGGCCATGTCCGTTGAATAATTCGATGCGACTGTCGGGTTGCGGTGCGCACAGTGAATCATCAGCGGCTCGCCGACCACGCGGTTGTCAATCGCTTCTTTCAGCTGAACGTAACCGCTGTCATATCTGCGCATGAAACCTACCTGCACCAATCGTTTTCCCGTCTTCATTTCTTCCTCGACAATGCGCATACAGCCTTCTGCCGTTGTCGCAAGCGGCTTTTCACAAAACACGTGCTTGCCGCGCTGAATCGCTTTCAAAACGCTGGACTCATGAGCCGGGCCCCAGCTTGTCACTAAGACGGCATCCACATTTTCAGCAGCGAGGAGGCTGTCGTCATCAGGGTAAACGGAGGCGTTCAAATTGAAATCCTGAACGGTCTGCTGCGCGGCCTCCTGATTCACATCTGTGACAGCGGTAATTTCCGCTCCGGACAGCTTATTTGTGATGCGGTTGATGTGCTCTTTTCCGATAGCACCGGTTCCGATAACACCTATACGTAAATTCATTGATCGCCACTCCTTCTGATAATCAAATAATGGTTCTCGTCTTTCTTTTCTCGCTGCCGTCCTGAGGAGCGCCGTACAGTTCCTCCTGTATCTGTTCAAGCGACTTGCCGGACGTATTCGGTGCGAAGACAAGCCCGATGATCATACTGGCCGTCACACATATGAGCAAAATACCGGCCATAAAACCGATGCCGAATTGTGACATGATGACCGGCACAAATAAACTCCAAATGCCGATTGAAATACGGACCAGAAAGAACATGAGCCCTTGTGCTGACGCTCTGTGTTCTGTCGGGAACAGCTCGCTTGCCCACAGCTGGTAGTTCGCCTGCTGGCCGGCTCCGTTATTGATGCCGATCGCGAAGACAAACAAAAGCAGCATCGGAAGCCCCTGAAACGGCAGTAAAAACAGCGACCAGCCGACAACGGCCATACATGCGCAGATTCCGAACACCGTTTTCCGATATTTATCTGCAAAAGGCATGAAGATACAGGCGACGCCGAGCCCGGTGAAGATAAACAGGGCCATCTGCAGAATGTTGGCCGTATTTGCGGATACGCCGCCGACCTGCTGGTAGATGTACGGCATGAAGAATCCCATGACGCCCGCTGCGAGATTCCATACGAGAAACACACCCATTAAAAACAAAATGTTCTTGAAAAATTTCGGCTGAAGCAGGTCAAAATAAGATGTTTTTTTCACGGCGGCAGGCCGCTCTTCACTGTTTTTCCAGGCATCCGACTCAGGTAAACGCTTTCTTATCACATATGTGATCAGGGCGATCACCAATAGATGCGCAAAGACAATTTTATTTCCTAAAAGCCCGAGGTCACCGACCAAAACGGATAACAGCAGAACCACAACGGCTCCGGCGGCCCACGCCACCTGCGCCACTCCGCAATGCCTCGCCCGGTTTTTCTCAGGGGCGTTTTCCGCGATAATGGTCCATGAAGCCGTAATATCCGCGCCTACAGAAATCCCGACAATCATGTATCCGCATAACAGCATGGGAAAGTTGAATCCAAACAAAACCAAACAAATTCCTAAGGCGTAGACGAGCATACTGTTTGTGTATACAGCTTTTCGGCCGACCTTATCAGCCAAATACCCGCCGAGCAGCGCTCCGACGGCCGCTGATATCGCATTTGCGCTGAAGGCGCCGAGCAATCCGATCTGACTGTCGGACAGCTTTAAATAGCTGACCCACATAGATAAACCCGCTGATCCTGCCACAATGGAACCTGCATCAATGTAATTTGCTAATGCTGCGGCGATGGTCCTTTTGCTGAAAGCTGATTCCGCCTTGGCACTATTCATATAAGTCCCCCTCTAATTTGCAGGATCAAGCAGTTCACTGTCGATGTACTTTCTCGCAATCAGCGCGTACTCAAGCGGATTGGCGACTGCCGGGTCTTGTTCGGCTTCGATGACGATCCAGCCTGAATAATCATGACGGACGAGCGTTCGGTACACTTCGGTAAAATCGATGCATCCGTCTCCGGGAACCGTAAAAATGCCCTGTAAAAACGACTGCCTGAATGACTTGCCTTCCTGTCTGCACCGCTCCATAATGTCAAACCGCGCGTCCTTGAAATGAACGTGTCTGATCCGATCCATATGCTTGTTGAGAATCGTCATATAGTCTCCGTCCGAGATATAGGCATGGCCGGTATCATATAGTAAATGGACATACCGCGGGTCCGTTCCATCCATCAGCCGGTCAACTTCTTCCGCCGTCTGGACGCCTGTGCCGAGATGATGATGAAACGTGAGATCCAGCCCGTATTCGTCAGCGATTTTCCCGAGACGGTTCAAGCCTTGGCACAGCGTATTCCATTCTTCATCTGAGAAGTGCGGTTTTTCCTTAAATACATCAATGTCCAAGCCTTGAACACTGTACGTCTGTTCAGAAACGGTGGCGACATCCGCTCCGACTTTCTGCAAATAATCACAGTGTTCTGTAAATTGTTCAGCCGTTTTTTCAATACCGTCTTGAATGATAAAGCTGCTGAACCATTTCCCCGCAATCCGCAAGTTCCGGAGAGCCAGCTCCTTATTCAGGACGGCGGGTTCAGGGAAAAACCCTCCCACTTCCGTACCTTGAAAGCCGGCGACAACAATATCGCTTAACAAATGCTGCAGCGTATTCCCGGCTCCGATTTCCGGCATATCGTCATTGCGCCACCCAATGGGAGCGATGCCCCACAGAATATCTTGTTTGCCCATCGTGATGCCTCCCCTCTAGTACTGCTTCGCAGACTTCAGCTTCATCTCTTTCGCTTCGTATGCCCGCTGAACGCTTTCCTGCTCCGACACTTCCGCCACGCCGACATGCCACCAGCTGTCATAGCCGTCCGTCATCGTTTTCGGCAGAACCTTCATTTCAATTAAAGTGGATACGTCTTGCGTTTTCGCATCTTCAAGCGCCGCTTTCAGTTCTTCAACCGTATTGGCTCTGTATGTTTTAGCGCCGTAGCCCTCTGCCACCTTCGCGTAATCAACGTTTAAAATCTGATTGTCCTCTGTGCGGAACTCGCAGAAATAACTGCCGCTCCCGTGATCCATCTGCAGGTTGTTGATACAGCCGAATCCCGAGTTGTCAAAGAGCAGGACATTGATTTTTTTGTTATATTGAAGCGCGGTAATCAGCTCTGAGTGCAGCATCAGAAAGCTTCCGTCGCCGACGAGTGAATAGACTTCTTTGTCGGGATGAGCCAGCTTGAGGCCGAGCGTGCCTGATACTTCATATCCCATGCAGGAATAGCCGTACTCGAGGTGGTACGTATTCGGGACATTGGAATGCCACAGCCGTTGCAGATCTCCCGGAAGAGACCCCGCCGAGCTGATGACGACGCTGTCTTCAGGAATCGTGTCATTGATGGTCAACAGCGCCGTTGTCTGCGGCAGCTCAGTCTCGAGCGCATCGGCATACTCGTTTAACACGTCCTGTGAGAAATGGTTTTTAATTTCCGGTTTGAACGCGTCACGTGTAAAAGTGACCTTGCCGAGCCGGTCCCGTTCAGCCAGCCATTCATCTTTCCAGTCTTTAATCGCCGTGCCGAACGCACTTTTATATCCGTCTAATAAGCCGTGCAGCCTGCCGAGCGTCACTTTCGCATCAGCTACGACCTGAAATGCGTCAAGCTTGTAAGCCTGCATGCGGCTGACATTGATATTCAAAAATTTTGCTTTGTCAAAATCAAACGCCGTTTTCGAGGATGTCGCAAAGTCCGTGTACCGTGTGCCGACACCGATGATCAGATCAGCCTGGCGGGCGGCTTTGTTTGCGGCGAGTGTGCCCGTGATGCCCATGCCGCCCAGATTGTTGGCGAAATCAGCTTCAACCGTTGACTTGCCGGCCTGCGTTTCGACAAGCGGAATGCCGTATGTTTCAGAAAGCGCGATTAATTCCTCACGCGCGCCGGAGTACTTCGCGCCTCCGCCCACTAAAATGACGGGACGGCTGCTCTCCTTAATTCTTTCCGCGGCGCCTTTCAGCTCACGCTCGCTCGGCTGCATCCGGTCCATGTAATGAACGCGTTTTTCAAAGAAGCTTTCATCAAAATCAAATGCTTCTCCCTCTACATCCTGAGAAATGCAGATGGTCGCCGGGCCCGCTTTTGCCGGATCTGTCATCACTTCAAATGCCCGGATTAAGCTGCTCATCAGCTGCTCAGGTCGGGTGATGCGGTCCCAATAGCGGGACACGGGCTTTAACGCATCGTTTGTCGTGACGGCGGCACTGTATTCCTGCTCCACCTGCTGAAGCACCGGGTCAGGCTGCCTCGTCGCAAAGGTATCGGCCGGAAGCAGCAGCACCGGGATATGATTGGCCAGCGCCGTACCCGCGGCAGCCGTCAAGTTAGCAGCACCCGGACCGACCGATGTCGATACCGCGTAAATTTTTCTTCTCAGCATCTGCTTGCTGTATGCCATCGCGGCATGCGCCATGCCTTGTTCGTTTTTGCCTTGATAGACTTTCAGGTGCCCGGCGTCCTGCTCAAGCGCCTGCCCGATCCCCAACACATTTCCGTGGCCAAAAATCGTGAAGATGCCCTCAACGAACGGCTCTTCTTTTCCGTCAACATGAATGTACTGCCGGTTCAAGAATTGAATCAGCGCTTGTGCTGTCGTTAAGCGAATTGTCTTACCCACAAACGATCCCACCTTTTATACGTTCTATTTACCGTTAAGACTGTGCTGCGCTTCAATCAGTTCGATGATTTCACCGGCAGCCGGCATTGCTTCTGAGGAGCTGTGTTTGCTGACGACGATGGAAGCGGAAGCGCTCCCGTATTTTAAAGCCGTTTCAATATCCCGGCCGCTGACAAGTCCGTAGATGAAGGCTGACGCATAGGAATCACCCGCTCCGAAGGTCTTCAGCACCTTTGTTTTATAGGCATGCGCCCGGAAAACTTCTCCCGATCTGCTGTATGCGTATGATCCGTCAACGCCGTGCTTAATGACGACAAGGTCAGCGGAGTGCGCAAACAAATGGCGGACGGTTTCATCGTTATCTCCGCCGCTGCGGTTTTCCATTACGTCAAATTCGTCACGCGTACCGATGACGATATCGGATTGTTCCGCCACCAGCGTGTAGTACACGGCTGTTTCTTCTGCCGATTGCCATGTATACGGACGGTAGTCGAGCTCAAACACGACTTTTACGTCATGTTTTTTTGCGATATGCACCGCTTTTAAGACGGCTTCGCGCGACGGGCTTTTCGCAAGCGCCGTACCTGATACGAGCAGCATTTTCGCGTTTGCGATGTAGCCTTCATTGACTTCGGACGGCTCAAGATACAAATCCGCCACGTCATCCCGGTACATCAGAATGCTGCACTCTTCGGGACTGAGAATTTCCGTAAAAGCGAGCCCGGCTTTGCGCCCTTCTCTGTCAACGGTCATTTGTGACGTATCAACGCCCTTTTCTTGCATATAGGAAACGATGAATCTGCCGTGCTGGTCATCCGGAATTTTGCCGATAAAACCGGCTTTTAATCCGAGCTTGGCGCTGCCGATCGCAATATTTGCCGGGGAGCCGCCGACATATTTAGAAAACGTCATCGTTTCTTCCATCGGCCGGTTGTATTCCGCCGCGTTCAAATCAATACACGCGCGTCCGATCGCGACAATATCAAACTCTTTTTCTTCATTAAACGTATATTTCATCGTTATCTGCCACTCCTCACTGGTTAGCGTTCCAAGATCCATTCATGGGCCGGATCATTATGAAACTTCCATTTTCGTGTCGGTCCCGCCATTACATTCAAGTAGTAAGAGGTATACCCGTCCGGAACACCAACCGGGTGATAGCCCGCCGGCACGATGACAACGTTTTCATTTTCTGCGGTCATCGTCTCGTCAATCGAGCGGTCGTCCGTGTACACACGCTGGAAGACAAACCCCTGCGGCGGGTCAATTTCATGGTAATAGGTTTCTTCTAAAAAGGATTCAGCCGGCAGATTGTCTTGGTCATGTTTATGAGGCGGATAGCTCGACCAGTTGCCGCTGTCCGTGTAAACTTCAACAACGAGAAGGCTGTTTGCCGATGGATCTGAATCGGGGAGAATATTATGAACGGTTCGTTTGTTTGCCAGCTTGCCGCGATGTTCCACACCGTTGTCTTCCGCTTTAATCAGCTTTGTCGGAAGCTGGCGTTCGGACGGAGAATAGCACAGCGCGACCCTCGCCCCGCTGACGGCTGTGATTCCAAAAGAGCGGTCATTGGACACATAAACGCTGTCCGTCGGTTTTCTTTCAAATACACTTTCACGGGTGCCGATGCTTTCAAATGTCTGATCATAATCAGTGACGGTGATTTTTCCCGTTACCGCAACGATGCAGCACTCCGTCTTTTTCAAATCTTCTGTATATGTGGAACCGGGAGTGAGGTCAACGACTTTAAATCCGACGTATTTGAGGTCTGAATTGGCTGAAGTGACGTCATGTATGATGTTCACGCCTTGAGAAATCTCATCGGCCTGCGGTTTGCGCAGCAAATGACTCATGTTTATTCCTCCTTAATTGATGGTAAAAGAAAACCCGGACGAAAATCACAAAGCCGTCCGGGCCGGCTGTCAGATCAATTGAAGTCAGGAGACGGGTATCGTGCCGTCACGACTTTTTTACGTGTATAGAAGTCGACACTGTCTTTTCCGTTTGCGTGCAATGTGCCGAAGAAAGAAGACTTCCAGCCAGAGAACGGGAAGAAAGCCATCGGCGCCGGCACGCCAAGGTTGATTCCGAGCATTCCCGCGTCAATATTCTCACGGAAGTAGCGGATCGCGTTCGCATTTGAAGTGAACAGACACGCGCCGTTCGCAAATTCAGACTGGTTGGCGATGTCCACCGCTTCTTTTAAGTTTTTCACGCGGATGACCGACAGAACGGGCGCAAAGATTTCATCTTTCCAGATCGTCATATCCGTCGTCACGTTGTCAAAAATCGTCGGTCCGACGAAATAGCCGTCTTCCGTTGCGTTTTCACGCCCGTCACAAAGAAGTCTCGCTCCTTCTTCGATGCCTTTTTCAATATAGCTGTGCGTGCGTTTTTTGTTGTCCTCGCGGATGACCGGGCCTAAGAACACGCCGTCATCCAGTCCGTTTCCGATCTTGATGTCCGCTGCTTTTTCCTGTAATTTCGCCATAAATTCATCGGCGATTCCCTCTTCAACCGTCACAACCGCGCATGCCATGCAGCGCTCTCCCGCCGAACCGAATGCCGCACCGATAATGTTTGTCACCGTATCTTCAAGGTGGGCGTCATTTAACACGATCGTATGGTTTTTCGCGCCCGTTAACGCCTGCACGCGTTTCAAATGTTCGCTGCCTTTTTTGAAAACATACTCGCCGACAGGTTTTGAACCGACGAATGAGATGGCTTTAATATCCGGATGTTCAAGAACGCCGTTTACGACGTCATGCGCGCCGTGCACGACATTGAAGACGCCCTTCGGCAGACCGGCCTGTTCAAACAGCTCTGCCAGTTTTTCTGTTAACAGCGGCGTGCGCTCAGACGGCTTCAAAATGAAAGTGTTTCCTAATGAAATCGCCATCGGGAACATCCAGCACGGAACCATCATCGGGAAGTTGAACGGTGCGATACCGCCGACCACCCCGATCGGATAGCGGTAGTTTGCCGCCTCTACATCCGTCGCGATAGAGGCAAGTGAATCGCCCATCATGAGTGACGGCGCTCCCGCTGCGAATTCGACGTTTTCAATTCCGCGTCCCACTTCACCGAGTGCTTCCGTCGTGTTTTTACCGTTTTCCAAAGTGATCAGACGGGCAAGCTCTTCTTTGTTCTGCTGGAGAAGCTGCTGATAGTTAAATAGAATTCTCGCACGGCGCGGCACTGCCGTCTTTGACCATGTTTGAAACGCCTCTGACGCTGAGCGGACGGCGTATTCGACATCCTCCCGCGTAGAAATCGGAACCTGGCACATCACTTCTTTTGTAGCCGGATTGACAACGTCTTCATATTGATCTGTCTTACTTTCAACCCATTCACCATTGATGTAGTTTTTCAGTTTTCTGATCTCTGCCATTCTCATTGCCTCCTTAAATAGTAAACATCCTGTTCAGCTGGATAATAACGGATGAATATATTCATCTTTTACATATAAAAGACATGAATTAAACGCTTACAAATGCTAAAATGATGGTGACTCCCAATCTTTCCATGTAAAAGTTGGTCATGTACCGGAAAAAGCAAACGGTTACATCTTTCACTTTTGATTTTACAGGTTATGTTTTGGTCATTTCTTGGTTACATTGTAAGCCCAACACATCTTCAAGTCAATCTAAAAAATCAAAATTTTTTCATTATTTTTATCATACTTTTTTTGATCGGGAAAACAGGAACTTGGAGAACCGTGTCGAATCGTACGGCGTGAACTCTCTTTTTTATCATTTGTTAAGTAACTATTGATTAACTTCTGGTGTTTATTATATATTTTAATTACTTTAAGAATTCTAGAAGGAGTTTTTTTATGAAACTGATGCGGATTCAGGAGATGGAAGAATACATTCTCAAACACGGAGCCACTTCGCTGGATGAGCTGTGCGAGGTATTCAACGTCTCTAAAAACACGGTCAGACGCGATATTAATAAGCTTGCGGAAAAAGGGGTTATCAAAAAGGTGTACGGCGGCGTGACGTCAGCCGAAAAATCTGTGCTCGTCCCTTTTGAAAACCGCACCATTCAACATCAGGACGAAAAAATCAAAATCGCCCGCTATGCGTCACGGTTTATCGAGGATCACGATCTTGTATTTATTGATTCCGGCACGACGACCAAATCGATGCTGGAGACGCTTGATCCCGATAAGAATGTAACGGTTTTGACGAACAGCCTTGATATTATTAACGCCGCTTCATCCATGAAAAATATCGACCTGATCATCATCGGCAATAACTACAAACGGAAGACAAGGTCGTTTGTCGGCATTGATGATCCGAGCACACTCAATAAATACAACATTAACAAGGCGTTCATGTCCGCTACCGGGACAACGATCACCCACGGTCTGACGAATTCCGACTTACTGGAATACGAGGTGAAAAAGAGAATTTCCGAAAAGGCGAACGAAGTGTATCTGCTCGCGGACCATTCCAAATTCGGCAAATCCACGCTTTTGACATACGCGCCTTTCGATCGGCTTCACAGCATCGTCACTTCTCAGCAGCTCGATGAGGAATATACGAAGTATTGCCAAGAGCATCAAATCGACATTCACTTGGCATAGCGTTATAGTTAATAGAGAACGCTGCCGTATTTTTCCGGCAGCCGCTATGATATCCAATTTTTTCAGGGGGCGAAAACATGAGCAAAGTAACAATCGGCAAAACTGACCTAAAGGTATTTCCGATCGGTTTGGGAACAAATGCGGTCGGCGGACACAATCTCTATCCGAATCTGAATGAAGAAACGGGAAAAGAATTGGTCCGGGAAGCGATTAACAGCGGCGTTACCATGTTAGATACCGCCTATATTTACGGTGTGGGCCGTTCTGAAGAATTAATCGGCGAGGTGCTGAAAGAATGCAACCGCGAGGATGTCTTCATCGCCACAAAAGCCGCTCACAGAAAAGAAGGCGATGACTTTGTTTTCGACAACTCACCGGCCTTTTTGAAACAATCGGTCGAAGACAGCCTGAAACGCCTGCAGACTGATTACATTGATTTATTCTACATCCATTTCCCGGATGAGCACACGCCGAAGGACGAAGCCGTTCAAGCATTGAATGAGCTGAAAAAAGAAGGAAAAATCCGTTCAATCGGCGTATCCAATTTTTCTTTGGAGCAGCTGAAAGAAGCCAATAAAGACGGCTTAGTCGACGTGATTCAAGGAGAATACAACCTGCTGAACCGTGAGGCGGAAAAGACTTTCTTCCCTTATACGACAGAACACGGCATCTCATTCATTCCGTACTTCCCGCTCGTATCCGGACTGCTGGCCGGCAAATACGACGAGAACACAACCTTCCCTGAAGGCGACCTGCGCAATGACCAGGCGCATTTCCAAGGGGAGCAGTTTAAAGAGAACATCAAAAAAGTCAACCAGCTCAAACCGATTGCCGAAAAGCACAATGCCGATACGGCGCATATCGTGCTTGCCTGGTACTTGGCGAGACCTGAAATCGATATCCTGATTCCGGGCGCCAAACGCGCGGATCAATTAAAAGACAACATGAAAGCAGCCTCCATTACGCTATCTGCTGAAGAAATCGCGTTTATCGACAAGCTGTTTTCCTAAGAAAAAAACACGCGCCTTTTAAAAGGGGCGTGTTTTTTTATGTTTATATTTTTCTCTTCGGGGAATGAAATAGTTATCTAAATAAACTATTATGCGTTCCAAAAGATGAGGAGGATCATCTGTGAAGAAAAACACCAAAAAATACCTGATTTACTTTTTCGGAGCATTAGGCGGGCTGCTTTACGGCTATGACACCGGTGTGATTTCAGGGGCTTTGTTATTTATTAACAATGATATTCCTTTAAACACGCTGACCGAGGGATTGGTCGTCAGCATGCTGCTGCTCGGTGCGATTTTCGGGTCCGCATTAAGCGGGACATGCTCTGACCGATGGGGCCGGAGAAAAGTGGTTTTCGTCCTTTCACTCATTTTTATTATCGGCGCGCTTGCCTGTGCGGCTTCGCAAACCGTCACTATGCTGATTATCTCCCGTGTCATTCTCGGGTTAGCCGTCGGCGGCTCAACGGCGCTGGTTCCCGTTTATCTATCTGAGATGGCGCCGACAAAAATACGCGGAACGCTCGGCACATTGAATAACTTAATGATTGTAACCGGAATTTTACTCGCATATATTGTGAATTACATATTCACCCCGTTTGAAGCTTGGCGCTGGATGGTCGGTCTCGCCGCAGTACCGGCGGCGCTTTTATTAATCGGAATCGCGTTTATGCCGGAATCTCCGAGATGGCTCGTCAAACGCGGCCGTGAGAAGGAAGCCAGACAAGTCATGGAAATGACTCACGACAAAGAGGATATCGCCGTTGAATTGGCGGAAATGAAACAAGGTGAAGCCGAGAAAAAAGAATCTACACTCGGCTTGCTGAAAGCCAAATGGATCCGCCCTATGCTGCTGATCGGGATCGGCCTTGCCATCTTCCAGCAGGCGGTTGGTATCAACACGGTGATTTACTATGCGCCGACCATCTTTACAAAGGCCGGACTCGGCACTTCGGCGTCCGTTCTCGGCACGATGGGCATCGGTGTCTTAAACGTCATCATGTGTATCACCGCCATGATCTTAATTGACCGGATCGGCCGGAAAAAACTGCTGATGTGGGGAAGTGTCGGCATTACCTTGAGCCTGGCGTCACTATCAGCCATTCTCCTTCTGGCCGGCCTGTCAGCTTCAACGGCATGGCTGACCGTGCTGTTTCTCGGCATCTATATCGTTTTCTACCAGGCGACATGGGGTCCCGTCGTATGGGTTCTGATGCCGGAGCTGTTCCCGTCAAACGCACGCGGAGCCGCAACCGGATTTACGACATTGATTCTGTCGGCAACAAACCTGGTCGTTTCACTGGTATTCCCGCTTATGCTAAGCGCCATGGGCATCGGCTGGGTGTTCGGAATATTCTCAGTCATCTGCCTCTCATCTTTCTTCTTTGCCGCTTACATCGTTCCTGAAACGAAGGGCAGAAGTTTAGAAGAAATCGAAACGCACTTGAAAAAACGGTTCTCCTTAAAGAAGCGCAGCAAACAAAATCAAATTCTTAAACAGCGCACGCTGTAATAAAAAAAGGAATCGCCCCCGCCGGGCGATTCCTTTTTGGCGTCATACCATAACTTTGCAGATGTCATTCGTAAATTCGACCGGATCATGGATCGGCAGCCCTTCAATCAGAAGCGCTTGATTGTACAGCAGGTTTGTGTATAATGCAAGCTTTTCCCGATCTTGTCCGTGGGCGTTCTTTAACGTCTCAAACACTTCGTGATTCGGGTTGATTTCCAGCACTTTTTCCGCTTTGACCTGCTGGCTGTCAGGCATGGCGTTTAACACTTTCTCCATTTCGATCGTCACTTCGCCGTCTGTCGCAAAGCAGACCGGATGGGATTTTAAACGTTTCGACGCTCTGACGTTCTTTACTTTATCCGCAAGAATCTCTTTCATGCTTTCGAACAGGTCTTTATATTCTTTCTCTTCGGCTTCAGTCTGCTTTTCATCCTCATCACTGTCGATGCCTAAGTCGGCGCTTGATACGGATTTGAACTCTTTTTCCTCATAGCTTGTCAGCATTTTGATCGCGAATTCATCAATATCTTCCGTGAAGTATAAAATTTCGTAGCCTTTGTCCGCCACCATTTCAGTTTGCGGCAGCTTTTCAATCCGCTCATATGAATCGCCGGACGCGTAATAGATATATTTTTGATCCTCAGGCATTCTGGACACATATTCGTCCAGAGTGACGAGCTTTTTCTCCTTAGATGAATAGAAGAGAAGCAGATCTTTTAATACGTCTTTATTCGCGCCGAAATCATTATAGACGCCGAATTTCAGCTGTCTGCCGAAAGATTCATAGAAAGATTCGTATTTTTCCCTTTTGTTCTTCAGCAGGCTCTTGAGCTCGGCTTTGATTTTTTTATTGATGTTTTTCGCAATCAGCTTCAGCTGGCGGTCGTGCTGCAGCATCTCTCTGGAAATGTTCAGCGACAGATCCTCAGAATCCACCATGCCTTTTACAAAGCTGAAATGGTCCGGAAGCAGGTCGGCGCATTTGTTCATGATCAGCACGCCGTTGGAATACAGCTCCAATCCTTTTTCGAATTCCTTCGTATAATAGTCAAACGGCATGTTCTCCGGAATAAACAAAATCGAATTGTAGCGCACCGCTCCATCGACGCTGATATGCACATGGGTCAGCGGTTTATCAAAACCGTAATGCTTCTCGGCGTAAAAAGCCTCGTAATCTTCATCCGTCAGCTCGCTTTTGTTTTTTCTCCAGATCGGCACCATGCTGTTGACCGTCTGTTCTTCCTGAACTTCTTCAAATTCGTTCTCGCTGCCCTCTTTCGGCTTGTTGACCGTCTCTTCCATTTTGATCGGGTAGCGGATAAAATCAGAGTACTTTTTCACGATCGCTTTGATGCGGTAGTTTTCTAAAAACTCATCATAGCTTTCATCTTCCGTGTTTTCTTTTATTTGCAGGGTGATTTCCGTACCGACGGTTTCCTTGTCACACGGCGCGATCGTGTAGCCGGCAGCCCCTTCCGACTCCCATACATACGCTTCGTCACTGCCGAGCGCCTTACTTTTCACCGTGACTTTATCAGCCACCATAAATGCCGCATAAAATCCGACGCCGAACTGGCCGATAATGTCATGGCCGTCTTTCGAGTCATTTTCTTGCTTGAAAGCGAGTGAACCGCTTTTCGCAATTGTGCCGAGATGCTGTTCAAGCTCGTCTTTTGTCATCCCGATACCGGTGTCTGTGACGGTGAGCGTTCTCGCTTCTTTGTCCGCCGTCACTTTTATGTAGTAATTGTCTTGATCAAACGTTAATGAATCATCGGTTAACGCCTTGTAATAGATTTTGTCAATCGCATCGCTCGCGTTGGAAATTAACTCGCGGAGAAAAATTTCCTTCTGCGTGTAAATGGAGTTAATCATCATGTCCAGCAATCGCTTGGATTCTGCTTTAAACTTTTTTTTCCGCACTTCAGATCTCTCCTTTAATTATGCTTTGATGTTATGTAAAATCTTTTCAGCATCTATTTATCATATACAGTGACAATTGTCAACTAGGATTAGCAGATGCATATATTGTAAATTTAACATGTTAATGGATTCATTTCACCCATTTTATCAATAAAAAAGAGAGAATGTTGATCATCCTCTCCTCTCTGCTTCTTTCCGGCGGCCGAATTCCTTCTTCATCCATATGTATGACGGGTAGAAAAACAAACTAAATAAGATAAGAGATCCCAAGTTTCGCAAAGACTCATGCAGAACATTTCTTACAGTGAGAGGAAATATGATGTCCTGAAATAGAATAGAGATAACGGTGTAAATCACAAATCCCATAGGAACAATGGCATAACAATAAAACGCTATCTCCTTCTTATGCTGTATCTTCAAAATATGTAAACCTCCCAATGATGTATATACATAATATTAACATATTTAATAGGTATTTAGAAACAGACCTCCGTATGTTTATCCCCCTATTCAGCGGGAACAGATATAAAAAAAGGAGGAATCGCAATATGGGAAGATTAACAGACAAAACCGCAATCATCACAGGGGCCGCGACAGGCATCGGACAAGCGACGGCACGGGTTTTCGCCGATGAAGGCGCCCGCGTGATCTGCGGTGACATCAATGAAAGCGAACTGAATGAAACCGTCAGCGCCATCAGAAAAAACGGCGGAGAAGCAGAAGCCTTTCACCTTGATGTATCAGACGAAGAAAACGTAAAGTCTTTTGCGGACGGCATTCAGCAAAAGTACGGAACAATTGATATTCTGTTTAACAATGCCGGTGTTGACCAAGAGGGCGGAAAAGTTCATGAATACCCGGTCGACCTGTTTGACCGGATCATCGCCGTCGATCTGCGCGGCACATTTCTTTGCAGCAAATACCTGATTCCGCTCATGCTCGAAAAAGGAGGCTCCATCATCAACACCTCCTCCATGTCCGGCCGGGCCGCAGACCTTGACCGCTCAGGCTATAACGCCGCAAAAGGCGGAATCACGAACCTGACGAGAGCGATGGCCATTGATTACGCCAGAAGCGGAATCCGCGTCAATTCCTTATCGCCGGGGACGATTGAAACGCCGCTCATTGATAAATTGGCAGGCACGACAGAAGACGAAATGGGCGAAGCGTTCCGTGAAGCCAACAAATGGATCACGCCGCTCGGCCGGCTCGGAAAACCGGAAGAAATGGCAGCCGTCGCGCTCTTCCTCGCTTCAGACGACAGCTCTTACGTCACGGGAGAAGACATCACCGCAGACGGCGGCATCATGGCATACACTTGGCCGGGAAAAATGCTGATTGATAAGAAGTGGAAGGAAGAGACGGAGTGACGGTGAAAAAGAAACAAGCCAGTGCAAAAACACTGGCTGAACAAGCTGAGGGCGGGTTACTTAAACCAGCCCTTTTCCTTTGATCTGGTAATGGCTTCAATTCGATTTTTCACTTCTAATTTATCCAGGATCATCGAAACGTAATTGCGGACTGTGCCGCTTTTGATGCTGAGGGCGTTTGCGATTTCTTTCGTGTTTTTTCCGTCTGCGACAAGCTCGAGCACCTCTTTTTCCCGTTCGGTCAGCGGGTTTTCTTCACTATAGATGTCCTCCATTAATTCAGGTGCGTAGACGCGTCTTCCTTTCATGACGCTGCGGATGGCGCTGACGAGCTCATCGCTCGGGCTGTCCTTGAGCATGTACCCGCTGACGCCTGCTTTTAGCGCCCGCTGAAAATAGCCGGAGCGGGCAAAGGTCGTCAAAATGATGATTTTCACACCGCTGGCCTTGAGCTCTTCTGCCGCTTCAAGACCTGATTTCCCGGGCATTTCGATATCCATCAGACAGATGTCGGGCGCATGTTTTTCCACGAAATCGATGGCATCCTGGCCGCTTGTGCCTTGGCCGACAACCGTCATATCCTCTTCTAAATTCAACAGCGAACCGAGTGCGCCGAGCAGCATTTGCTGATCCTCGGCAATGAAGATGTTGATCATCTGCTACCATCCTTTTCTTTTGATTTTGAATCATTCGGGATTCTCATGGTCAGCTTTGTTCCGGCGGCTGTATCGATGGCTAAACTGCCGTTTGCGAATTCAAGACGTTCCCTCATTCCAAGCAGGCCGTGCCCCTTTGAAAAAAAGCGGTCTTCTTTGCATTGAAAGCTGCCGTCATCTTCTACCGTAATGACAACCTCTTTCCAAAGCTGCTGAATGGTGATGCGGCATACTTTGGCGCCGCTGTGTTTCACGACATTGGTGACGGCTTCTTTAATGCACATGCTGACGATGTTTTCGTTCAGCAGAGAGATATGTTTTGGCGCTTCTTTTTCTTCATACACAAATTCAATTCCTGCCGCTTCAAGAATTTGCCGAACATTGCCGAGCTCATCCTTCAATCGGATGCCTTTCATCGATGAGACGATTTTTCTGACCTCATTTAAGGAGGTGCGGGCCGTCTGCTGCACGCTTTTCAGCTCAGTGCGGGCCTGTTCGGGGTCCTTGTATATCAGCTTTCGGGCGAGGTCGCTTTTCAGCCCGATTAAGGAGAGCTTTTGTCCAAGTGTATCGTGAAGGTCCCGGGCGATGCGCTGCCTTTCTTCCAGCTTCACAAGATCGGCGATTCGCTCATTTGCATATTCTAATTTCTCCTCAAGGCGCTCCCGTGCTTTTCTGCTTCGAATGCTGAGCGGGAGCAGGATGGCACTGATCAGTGTAATGACGATAAACGGAATTTGTGTCAAAAACCACCCTTTTTTCAGAACAAGGCTGAAGTTGACGGCAACCGCCGCACTGATGATATGAATGTAATATAAGATGTAAAAAGGAACTTTGTCTCGGATATGGCCGATGAAGTAGGCGATAAAGAAGGCGAAGTAAATATAGCTGAACAGCATAACTGAGCCGGTCGAAATGCCGATCAGAAGAAGCGCCCATAAGTAAAGCGGCCAGCCTTTTGCAACAAATGCGAAGCGGTATGCGCCAAAGAAAACAAGTGTGAAAATGATGCCGGCCACGATGACAAAGGTAGAAGAGCTTTTAAAAATAAAATAAAAAGGCAAGATGAAAAAAATCATCCATATATAAGGAGAAATCCCATTCAGTTTTTGAAATTTAAAATACTTCTTCATCTTTGTTCCACCTTCTGCTGCTTGTGTCTACCATCACTTTATCAAAACACCCCCTTCATTGCATCCTCACGCATGAAGAGAAGGCTCTTTCTGATAAGAGAAAGAGCCGCGCGCCATATCAGGCATTTTTCTTTAAAGGTTCTTTCGGCACCGGATGGGGCGACGGTTTTTTCCGCGCCTCCCGAAAGGTGACAAATTGCTTTTCGTCCTCATCCCACAGACGGAATTTCATGGATTCAAGACTTGTTTTAAGCGTAATGGTCGGTACGTTTTTTAAAGGCTCGTGCCCCTCATGAGCGGCTTCCAGCTTGTAGTTCGGCACTTTCGGGCTTAAGTGGTGGACATGATGGTAGCCGATATTGCCTGTCAGCCATTGCAAAAGCTTCGGAAGCTTGTAAAAGGAGCTTCCTTCTACCGCGGCCTGCACATAGTCCCAATGCTCATCGGCTTCAAAATAAGAATCCTCAAACGTGTGCTGAACATAAAAGAGCCAGACGCCGATTGACCCCGAAATAAGGAAAATCGGACCTTGAACAAGCAAAAAGTTTTCCCAGCCGACAAGTAGGCACGTCGCAGCAGCCAATAAGACAATCGCCGCGTTCGTGAAATAGGTGTTCCAGCGCTCCTTGCGGCGGGCGCCTTTTACATTGAAACGGTTTTGAATCAGAAATACGTAAATCGGGCCGAGAATAAACATAATAAACGGATTGCGATAAAGTCTGTAGCGTACTTTTGTCCAAGCTGACGCTTCGTTGTATTCCTTGACGGTCATCATCCAAATATCGCCGGTGCCCCGTTTATCTAAGTTGCTGCTTGTCGCATGATGAATGGAGTGGCTACGCTGCCATTGAAGGAACGGAAACAGTGTCAGCACACCTGAAATAAACCCGAACAGCCGGTTCAGTTTCTTTTGTTTGAAAAAGGATTGGTGGCAGCAGTCGTGGAAAATAATAAAGATTCTTGTCAAAAATCCCGCTGCTATAACAGTAAAGGCGAGGGTCAGAAGATAGGAGACATTGAGGCTGAAGTAAGCAAGAAACCAAAGGGCAAAAAACGGCACAAACGTGTTGAAAAGCTGAATGACACTATGCTTTGTATCGGCGCCGGAAAATGCGGCAACCTGCTTTTTTAAAGATGCTTGTTTTTGAGTTGCGGCGTGATTGATCATGAATGTCATGTCCCTTCTTTTTTCATTATGATCCCAAGTATAACGGGGCGCCAGACGCTTTTGTAGTAGCAGCCATCATGCCCCGAATATGACATTTGTCATGTTTGGCGGCAGAATGCTGATCAGGCGTCATATGGAAGGTATCTTTTTTATGGGATAAAGCCGGACACTTCATATCGGCACTTCTCAAAAAAAACAGCAAAAAAGAACCCGGCCTGTTTTCGGCTGAGTTCTTTTTCATCATCCTCACAGCAAAATCACCCGATACTTCTTTACATCCAAAAACTGCAGAAACTCCCGGGCCAGCATGTCCGGCGCGTGGTCTTTTCCTTCATGAAGGCGATATTGAATCAAGCCGACAAGCATGGACGCGACATAGTATGCATAGAGCTTTTTGCCCGCCTGAATGTGCAGGGGCTGATGAAGATAAAACGATTGCAGCGCTCTGAACATTTCCGGAATGACGTCAGGCACTCCGGAGCCCTCTCTCAGAAAATGGACGAGCGGCAGGCCTTCCGACAGTGCCGAAAAGAGACCGACGAGCGCGGCTTCCGCTTCTTCCATGGAGCAATCGGCAGGCTCTCCTTTTACCGTCAATAATCCGATCAGATCCCGGCATGATTGATGGATGATCGTTTTCAGCAATGCTTCTTTGTTGGCGTAATGGTCATAAAAAGTGGCACGGCGGAGGTTGCTTTGACGGGCAATATCGGAAATCGTAATCGCCGCGTACTCTTTTTTTTCTGCCATTAAGCCGATCATGGCTTCTTGCAAGGCCTGCCTCGTCCTTGTCACCCGGCGGTCGGCGGGCTTTTTTTCTTCTTGTTCCGGCACCCGGCGGCCAAACAGCCAGTAAAACCGTTTTTGAGAAATCAAATCCCACACCTGTCCGCTGATCGCTTCCGGGGATGCCCCGGGCTCCTCATTCAGCCAGTACAACACAATGGCATACGTGTATAAAGCGCGGTAATGAATGTACATATCCTGTTCAGTCGGTGAGAAATCCGCATTGACCGGTGACAGCAGCACATCATGCCGGAACACATCTTTTAAAAAAGCATGAAAGTGAAAATAGGGCATTTTATTGCGATCCATCATCGTTTGGAAAAACACCCGATGCCGGTCAACAAAAGACAGGGTCGGATGCACTTTTTGCCATCCGCCATGTAAATGAAGCACATCTTTATTCTTCAGCGAATCATACAGCGCTTCGCTCAGTCCGTCTTTCATTTCTTCCTCTATATCCTCTAAAATCGCATATTTATCTTCGTAATAAAGGTACAGTGTCCCCCGGCTCACACGCGCCCGTTCGGCGATGTCCTTCATGGTCACACGGCGGATATCCCGCTCTCCAAGCATGGCCAAAAGCGCTTGTTTGATGTCAGTTGTCACAGAATCCGGCATAAGAGACACTCCTTTCATTAGACAGATCACCGCAATTTGTACGGTAACGTATAGATGTGTTTACGCTGTCTTTGCCGCAAAAACACATCACATTATAATAGGCCCTGAAGAAACAAAAAAGCAACCAGAGGAGGAAGACCGATGGATCAGCATATAAAAGCAGACATCAAACGCGTCTTTGCGCTTCAGAAAAAAAATCAAAAAACACTGCGTGCTTCAACAGCCGGGCAGCGCAGAGAAAAGCTTCAGCGCTTTTTAGATGCCGTCACCGCACATGAAGAAGAAATCATCGAGGCGATCAGACGGGACGTCCGCAAGCCTTATCATGAGGTAAAAAGAGCGGAAACGCAGGGAACGATTAAGGCGATTAAAGATAATATGAACAATCTCGACACCTGGATGGCGCCGAAACGCGTCGGCTCATCCGTCAGTCCCGACGCTGACGGCGTATTAATGTACGAGCCAAAAGGCCTTACCTTAATTCTCGGCCCATGGAATTATCCGTTTATGCTGACGATGGCTCCGCTTGCGGCTGCCATTGCGGCCGGCAACAGCGCGATTGTGAAGCTGTCCGATTTTACGATGGAGACGAGCCATATCGCCGCGACAGTTATTCGCGAGGCATTTCACGAAGAAGAAGTCGCCATTTTTGAAGGTGAGGTCGATGTCGCCACAGAACTGCTCGACCAGCCGTTTGACCACATTTTCTTCACCGGAAGCACGAATGTCGGTAAAATCGTCATGACGGCAGCGGCGAAGCATTTGTCGTCCGTCACGCTTGAGCTTGGCGGAAAAAGCCCGACGATCATCGACAGCGGCTATGATTTGATGGACGCGGCGAAAAAAATCGCCGTCGGCAAATTTGTCAATGCGGGGCAAACATGTATCGCACCTGACTATCTCCTTATGAAGAAAGAAGTGCAGAACACCTTTACAGATCTCCTGCAAACCATTGTCAATGCAGGTTTTATGGAGGATGATCATACGGTTGACCGCAACAAATTCACGCAGATTGTCAACGACCGCAACTTTAACCGTGTCAAAGCCCTGTATGATGACGCCATTGAAAAAGGGGCGAAGACGGCGTTCGGCGGCGTATTCGATGCGCATGACCGCACGATTTCTCCGACCGTGCTGACAAACGTCACGCCTGATATGAAGATCATGCAGGAAGAAATCTTCGCACCGATTCTGCCGATTATGAATTACGAAGATATCAGTGAAGCCGTTGATTACATCACTGAACGGGACAAGCCGCTTGCCTTGTATGTATTCAGCCATAATCAGGAGCTGATCGATTATGTGCTGCAGCATACGACGTCCGGCAATGCTTCTGTCAATGATGTCGTCGTTCATTTCACTGACGTCAACCTTCCGTTCGGCGGTGTCAATACGAGCGGGATCGGTTCATATCACGGTGTGTACGGCTTTAAAGAATTCTCTCATGAAAAAGGCGTATTTATTCAAGCCTCTAAATAAAAAAAGAATCCGCGCAGATGACGCGGATTCTTTTTAATTATTTTTTTGCCCCGAATGCGAGCAGTTTCGTATAAGTACCGACATAGAGCGTGCCGTCTTCAGCCAGAACCGGGGAGGAAATGACATTGCTGTCTGTTTGATAGCGCCATTTTTCATTACCGTCAGCGTCAACCGCATAGACATTTTTATCGTCAGAACCGAAGTACACATTGCCGTCCGCATCAATCAGCGGCGCCGTTCTCACAGGCCCGTCCGTATAGAAAGACCAGTTCATATTACCGGTTTTGCTGATGGAAAACAGCTCGCCGCTTCCGGAACCGATATACACATTGCCGTTATGGTCGATCGCTAATGAAGAGCTGGAGAAACCGTTTAACGGGAACGTCCACTTTACAGCACCCGTTGATGTATAGGCGTATAAGTTGCCGTCCTGGTTTCCGGCGTAAACGGTGCCGTCTCTATCAATAACCGGATAGCCTTTAAACCCGTTGGACGTCGTTTTTGACCATTTCACTTGGCCCGTTCCGGAATTGATCGCGTAAAAGATATTATTGTACGTTGCCGTATACAGAGTGCCGTTTGACGCTAACACGGGAGCGGAGCCGACCACGCCGTTTGTTTTAAACTTCCACTTTTGCGTCCATGTCGAAGGCGACGTCGGTTTAATCGCATAGATATAGTTATCCAGCGTCGACACATACAGCGTGCCGTCAGAGCCGATAGCCGCATCGGAACTCGGCGCTCCGCTCAGCGGAACCGATGTTAAAATGTTTCCGGTTTCTTTGTCGATGAAATACAGTTTTTTATCGTGAGAAGGAAGATAAATGACACCGTTTGTTCCGAGCACCGGAGTCAGCGTATAGGTCGTCCCGATGTTTTCCGTCACCCATTTCATAGTACCGTCCGGATGATACGCCGTCAGCTTCCCGTCTTTTGATTGAATAAATACGGTGCCGTCCCCGTCAACCGCGGCTCCCGCACCGTTTTGAGGGGTGGCCGGGACATTCTTTTCCCATTTTAATGCGCCATCGGCAGTGCTTGTAAACCGGCTTTCTCTTGACCAGTTGAACATCGTCGGAGACATCGCCTGCGCGTCATACCGTCCCGCCAAGAAACCGGATGCCACATGATTTTGTTTAAATACCGTTTCCGCAGCTTGAGCAGCCGCCGGATGCAGCCATTTTGCCCCCGGCAGATCAGAAACCGCTCCCACAGATAAAGCCGCAGCAACCGCAGCGCCGGCCGCCAATGTTTTCATTCGCAATGAAGCTGTCTTTTTTTTCAATGTCAGTTCCTCCCGTTTCTATTAAAAGCTGCTATATCACTTCGATCATACCATAATTAACCTATGAAATATTTGTATTTTCGGTAGATTTATAGAACAAATGTCACATAGCCTGCTGATGCTTCGGGGATGATCGAAACGCGGCAATATACCATACCACATTGACGATAAAAGCCGCGCCTGACCAAACGAGAAGGCCGTAATAAAGAGACAGCTCCTGCCCTAAGGAAATTGCGGTCAATAACGCCACCAACAAGACAGCCGCGCAAATGATAAGCCCGATTCCGCAAAAAACGGCCATGATGATTTTCATGACACGAATACCGAGAATATATATAATGAGCGGGACCGCATATATAACAAAGATCTGGCCGACGGCGGCCCACATGCCCGCGGAATTAAAACGATTCGCGTTCGGCCCCGTTTCCGCAAGCGGAGAAAGCGAGACGAGGACCGGCAATAAACAAAACAGCAGAGCGGAAAGCAAGGTCATCGCAACCGCACCTTTTTTCTTTTGATTCATGTGAATATCCTCCTGACAATAACCCGGCTTTTTTACCGGTAATCTGATAATATGTTATATTTTAGCACGATATTTAGTTACTTTGAGAATGTTTTGTTAAAAACGAATTTACAAATCCAGAAAAATAGATATAATAAACGTTATGGAACCGATATTGATTCATAAAGCGCTATCTAACAAAACACGAAGTGATATTATGACGTGGCTTAAACACCCGAAAGACCATTTTGATGAAAGACCTTATCTTGATCAGGGACTCAGTTTCCGCACCGGAATTTGCGTCGGTGATATTCAGGCAAAGTCGGGGCTTGCGCAGTCCGTCATCTCCAGCTACCTGCTGACGATGCAAAAAGCCGGCCTGCTGGAATCCGAACGAATCGGAAAGTGGACCTATTACAGAAGGAATGAAAAACAAATTAAAGCCTTTGCTGACTATGTTCAGCACCAGCTATAACCATGAAAGGAGGGCTTTTTTTGTTATAACATATCTATTTTTCTGTATATGTAGTTATAAAAGGAGGCATACATAACAATGAAAAAAAGCAGTTCCGTCTTCATTCTATTTTTGGCATTAGGGGTTTTCGGGATTATTACGACCGAGATGGGCATTATCGGGGTTCTTCCGCAAGTGGCGGACAGATTTCATATTTCTGCTTCAAAAGCGGGGTGGCTTGTCAGTATTTTCGCGTTCATCGTCGCTGTGTCGGGACCGTTTTTGACCTTGCTTGCTTCAGGCATAAACCGGAAAGTCATTCTGCTTTTGGCGGTGCTGATGTTTGCCGTTTCAAATGCGGTCTACGCGTATACGGCGCATTTCAGTGTCATGCTGGCGTTTCGGATCATTCCGGCTTTATGCCACCCGGTGTTCTTTTCTGTAGCGCTTGCGGCCGCGGCCCGGCTTGTCCCCGCCGGCCAATCCGGAAAAGCCGTAACGAAAGTCTTTTCAGGCATCACCGCCGGCTTTGCGTTCGGCGTGCCTTTCACGTCTTATCTGGCGGAGCGTCTCTCCCTTGAAGCCGCCTTCTTATTCGGCGCTATCATCAGTCTCATCGCATTCACGGGCATTCTTCTCTTTTTGCCATCCATGCCGGTCACAGAAAAAATGTCTTTCAGAAGTCAGCTCGGCATCCTTCGCAAACCGGCTTTGTGGCTCAATATCGCTGCCGTCACCTGTCTCTTTGCGGCCATGTTTTCTGTCTACAGCTATTTTGCGGAGTACCTCGGACGGGTGTCCCATATGAACGGCACATGGGTCAGCTTCATGCTGATGAGCTTCGGGGTGATTATGATAGCCGGGAATTTCGTCTTCGGCGCTTTGTTATATAAAAATATGAAAAAGACCGTCATCCTGTTTCCGCTTCTTTATACAGCCGCCTACTTGCTCATATACGGGTTTGGGACGTCTTTCGCGCCGATGGCCGTTCTCGTCTTCGTATGGGGCGCCGTTCATTCCGGCGGTCTCATTGTCAGCCAGACATGGCTTACTGCGGAAGCAAAGGAGGCGCCCGAATTCGGCAACAGCCTGTTTGTCTCTTTTTCCAACCTCGGCATCACCATCGGAACGGCGGCGGGCGGCTGGTTTATTTCACATTTGGGAATCCATCAGCTGATGTGGTGCGGCATCATGTTTGCCCTTCTGGCTTTCGGGCTGATCATGGGACGCTTGGCATGGGGAAAGAGGCTGCTCGCAGAAGCTTAAGCTCCGTTGCAAAATCCGGAATGATTACGTATAATATTCCAGATTAAAGCAAGGGAGAGAAAAAGATACATGGAAAGACCGGCAGGATTTTGGATTCGGTTTCTGGCTTACGTCATTGATCAAATCATCATAGGAATTCCGATTTTTATCATTCAATTTATGGTCTCTTTTTTATTTGCGGCAGGCGTTGCGGCGGCTGACCCCTTCATGACCGAAAATCAGTTTAACATCTCTTTTCTGGTGTTCGGCGTCATCCCGATTCTTGCGAGCTCTTTTGTGATCAGTATCTTATATTTCAGCCTGCTCACGGCCTCAAAGATGCAGGGGACCCTGGGAAAAGCATTGCTCGGCCTTAAGGTCGTCAATGAAGATGGCGGACGGATTTCCATCGGCCAGGCCTTCGGACGCGCTTTCGCATATATCATATCTAAGCTCATTCTTTATATCGGATTCATCATGGGCGCCTTCGGAGAGAAAAAAACGCTGCACGACATCATGTGCAGCACCCGTGTTGTCTATAAATAACGACCTCAAGTCCGGGCCTTTTGAGCCCGGGCTTTTTTATGACGGCTGTGCCCGCCTGATGTCAATGCCGCCCTTTCCGTCAGCCTCAATGCGGATCGTCCCGTTCACAATGACAGACAGCGGATGGAACTCCGCATGCTGATCAGAAAAAATCCAGCGGCGGCCGCTCGGCCCTAAAAGCAAAAACGCCCCATCATTGTAATCACCCATAAAATGAAACCCATTTTCCCTAAGAGGCGCATGCTTTCTCACCGGAATGCCGAAACGCTGCAGCTCCCTCCCGGTTGATACGACTTCGGCAGCCGTCAGATTCACCTCGCCGATATTCAGAACGGACTCAATCGAAAAATGTTCCGCGCTTGGCGGCGATGTTTCTCTCGCGATGAATTCCGCCAGATTGTTGGACGGATCTTTGAAATAAAAGGAACGCGCCTGAATATGAGAGAAATACACCTCATCCTCCCCATCTTCCGTTTGAAAAACGACTTTATCCTTTATCCACGCCTTCGCCTCATCAAAACGATTATTCGGAATGTTAAACGCGAAATGATACGTCGGATGAGAGTGAGAATCGGCGCGCCTGAATTCCAACTCACTTTCCCCCGCCTTGATGGTAAACGAATCACCGGACTCATCAATTAAAGGAAAACCTAACACCCGTTCATAGAAGTGTTTCGTCTCCTCCAACGCACAACTGTACAAAGTAATGTTATTTATTTGCATGATCATACCCCCTTTGGTTTATACTGCCATATAGAAGGGTTGATTCCTACTGTTTCGATTCACCAATTGAGAATCCTCCTTTCGCCCGGCGCTAAACATGACAAACAGCGCCAAACCGCTTATACCAGGCGTTTTTAAACGTCTAAAGCAAAAAAAGCAGAAAATAATACCCCATATAGCTTGACAAAAAATAAATGTTATTTAATAATCTATATATAATTAGAATTATTATTGAAAGATAAAGTGAATGCTTTGTCTTTTTAATATATTTCAAATCACATTTCAGGAGGAAGATATTATGTCTTTAATCGGAAAAGAAGTACTGCCATTCGAAGCAAAAGCTTTCAAAAACGGTGAATTCATCGATGTAACAAACGAAGATTTGAAAGGTCAATGGAGCGTTTTCTGCTTCTATCCAGCGGATTTCTCTTTCGTTTGCCCGACTGAACTTGAAGATCTTCAAGGACAATACGCTGCACTGAAAGAATTAGGTGTTGAAGTATACTCTGTTTCTACAGATACTCACTTCGTACACAAAGGCTGGCATGACAGCTCTGAAAAAATCGGCAAAATCACTTACGCAATGATCGGTGACCCATCTCAAACGATCTCCCGCAACTTCGACGTTCTTGACGAAGAAACTGGTCTTGCTGACCGCGGAACATTCATCATCGATCCTGATGGCGTTATCCAAACAGTTGAAATCAATGCAGGCGGTATCGGCCGTGACGCAAGCAACCTTGTAAACAAAGTAAAAGCAGCTCAATACGTTCGTCAAAACCCAGGTGAAGTCTGCCCGGCTAAATGGGAAGAAGGCGGCGAAACACTTACACCTAGCCTTGATTTGGTAGGTAAAATCTAAGGAGTGCATTCCATTGGTACTTGATGCAAATATCAAAGCACAATTAAATCAATACATGCAGCTAATTGAGAACGACATTGTTCTCAAAGTAAGCGCCGGTGACGATGACACTTCTAAGGACATGCTGGCTCTCGTTGACGAGCTGGCTTCCATGTCATCTAAAATTTCAGTTGAAAAAACTGAATTAAACAGAACACCGAGCTTCAGCGTTAATCGTACCGGAGAAGACACAGGCGTTACATTCGCCGGTGTTCCTCTCGGCCACGAATTTACATCATTAGTGCTGGCATTGCTTCAAGTCAGCGGCAGAGCGCCTAAGGCTGATCAAAAGGTCATTGACCAGATTAAGAACATTAGCGGAGAATACCGCTTTGAGTCTTATATCAGCCTGACGTGCCACAACTGCCCTGATGTCGTCCAAGCATTAAACATGATGAGCGTGCTCAACCCGAATATCACTCATACAATGATTGACGGCGCGGCATTCAAAGAAGAAGTGGAAAGCAAAAACATTATGGCTGTTCCGACTGTATTCTTAAACGGTGAATCTTTCGGAAGCGGCCGTATGACCATCGAAGAGATTCTCGCAAAAATGGGCAGCGGCGCAGATGCGTCTGAGTTTGCCGACAAAGAGCCGTTTGACGTTCTTGTTGTCGGCGGCGGACCTGCCGGCGCAAGCGCGGCGATCTACACGGCGCGTAAAGGCATCCGCACCGGTGTCGTCGCTGAACGCTTCGGCGGCCAGGTACTCGACACCATGAGCATCGAAAACTTCATCAGCGTCAAAGCGACTGAAGGACCGAAGCTCGCTGCAAGCCTTGAAGAGCACGTGAAAGATTATGATATTGACGTCATGAACCTTCAGCGCGCGAAACGCCTTGAGAAAAAAGACCTCTTCGAACTTGAACTTGAAAACGGCGCTGTACTGAAAAGTAAAACAGTGATCCTTTCAACAGGTGCCCGCTGGCGCAATGTCAACGTACCTGGTGAGCAAGAGTTCAAAAACAAAGGTGTCGCTTACTGCCCGCACTGTGACGGACCATTGTTTGAAGGCAAAGACGTAGCCGTTATCGGCGGCGGAAACTCCGGAATCGAAGCGGCGATTGACCTTGCAGGTATCGTCAATCACGTGACTGTGCTGGAATTCGCGCCTGAACTGAAAGCAGACGAAGTCCTGCAAAAACGTCTTTACAGCCTGCCAAACGTCACTGTGCACAAAAATGCACAAACGAAAGAAATCACAGGCGACCAAAACGTAAACGGCATTACGTTCGTTGACCGTGAAACAGGCGAAGAAAAACACGTTGAACTCCAAGGTGTATTCGTCCAAATCGGCCTCGTGCCTAATACAGAATGGTTAGACGAAACGGTCGAACGCAACCGCATCGGCGAAATCATCGTTGATAAGAGCGGCGCGACAAGCGTTCCCGGCCTATTTGCCGCAGGGGACTGCACAGACGGCCCGTACAACCAAATCATTATCTCCATGGGATCAGGTGCAACTGCCGCTTTAGGCGCATTTGATTATTTGATCCGGAATTAATGTGAAAGCCGCCATATGAATGGCGGCTTTTTTAAATATACTAATTAAGAAGGCAGTATTTCCTCTAAACAATCCTCGCTGATTTTATAAGATTTTGGCCTTCTGCTTACCAGCTCAACAAATCCTTGCTGTTCTAAATAATCCATTACTCTGTTAATTTTATGTCTCGATTTATTTGAGAGCTCCATTAAATCTTGCACCGACAGCGTAACCTGATCATTTACAAATACATTAATCGTGATAATGATATTAAAAATATCACGTTCATCTTTATAATCAGCCCATTGATCGCTATCAATATAGTTCCTAATTCGTTTCAGTTTCATTAAATTAAATTCAAGATCCTCAATAATTCCTTTTTGTCCTGACAGAAGCAATTCCAGCATATCCATTAAATAAAAAGTCAGCTCTCCCCGGTTTAAAGGTGCGGGAATTTCCTCTAATGCCTTATAATACTTATCTTTATTCTTATTAACTGCGTAAGAAAAAGTGATGGCTGAATATTTTTCTAAGTATCGGGACAAATAACTCCCAACGATAAGGCGTCCTGTTCTTCCATTGCCGTCATAAAAAGGATGAATGTATTCATAGTAGTAATGAGCTGTCATGTAACGATACAGCTGGGGATGTGTTTCATCATGAAGATAAGCAATTAAAGCCTCAAGCGCTTCTGTTATCTTCTGTTCAGAATTGACGCCGATATGGGTGGTCATGTTCCCATCGTTCACTTCAACATAGCCTTTTCTGAATAGCTCACCATCCGGCGCATCTTCCGCTCCGATTTCATCTGCAACCAGCTCGTCGTATAATTCCCTAAAGTCATGAATGCTTGTAAACGACGGAATTCGGTCTATAAATTGATATGTTTTCATCAATCCGACAAACCGCTTATGTGAGGGCTCGGATTGTTCTAACGCTTTAAGAGCCTCTTTCAATTCTTTTTTTGTACTGCGGATTCCTTCAATTTCATTATTACTTTGTGCTTCATTAATAATTAATTTATCAAAATAAGGTTTGACAGCAAATTCAGGGAGCTGACTGATAAGGGATGAAATTTTGGAACTGTTTAACAACACTTCATTATTCAGCTTCATGAGTTTATGTGTATTCACATAAAATAGCTCAAATGAATCTTCCGTGGGTCGGCCTTTTCGGAACCCCCGTATGTTTAATGATGTTGAATAACTGCCATAGCTGCTTGTTCTCTTTTTAAATTCTTTCTCATATGAATCAGCATCCATTTTATAAAAAAGCTTAGATAACTTCTCATACTTCATATTATCACCTCGCTTAATTTAAAATTACACAATTTTTTTAAATTATACAATCATTATAGCCTGATTTCTAACAAATATTCTCGCTTTCCAATCAAAACAAAAAACGGCATACTGCATGGCAGTACACCGTCTGAAGCAATTCAATCTGTCTTTCTCCCTCTCGCCCGATAGATAAGAAATAATCCAATAAACCACAGCGGCGTCAGCAGCAAAGCCGGGCGCGTTGCATCCGCAAACAGCATAATCACCAGAATGACGGCAAACAGCGCCAGCACGGCGTAATTGATAAACGGCGCAAACGGCGCCTTGAAAGACGAGCTTGCGTGTAAGTCCGGACGGGTTTTCCTGTATCTGATATGACAGACCAGAATCACGCCCCACACCCAAATGAAACAAATCGCGCTGATGGTGGTCACGATGCCAAAGGCCGCTTCCGGTATCAATTTGCTTAAAAGAGCGCCAGCTGACAGCACAATAACCGATATCCATAATGCGCGGCTCGGCACATGATTTTTATTCAGCTTCGCAAAACTTGCAGGCGCCTGTTTCGTTTTGCTTAAGTTATACAAAATCCGGCTTGTTGAAAACATCCCGCTGTTACAAGCAGAAGCGGCAGACGTTAATACGACAAAATTAATGATTCCCGCGGCTAACGGAATGCCGACCAGACTGAAGGTCTTTACAAAAGGACTTTCCGCCGCATTCAGCTGCATCCACGGATTAATACATAAAAGAATGAGCAATGCCCCGACGTAGAAAAATAAAATCCGCAATGGAATTTTATTGATAGCGGACGGAATATTTTTTTTCGGATTTGACGTTTCCGCCGCCGACACACCCACTAATTCCACACCGACATAGGCGAAGATCACCATCTGGAACGAAAGCAAAAAGCCTGAAAATCCGTTCGGAAACAAGCCGCCGTGCTCCCACAGATTCGCCGCTGAAACCGTTCCGGTATGCGTTTTGAACCCAATCACCAGCAGAACGACACCGATGACAATTAACGCGAGAATCGTGACTACCTTAATTAAGGCGAACCAAAACTCCAATTCTCCAAAAATCTTAACCGTTAACAGATTAAGCCCTAATAAAATGAGCAAACAGATAAGTGCCGGAATCCACTGCGGAATATCAAACCAATATTTCACATACACACCGACGGCGATCACATCCGCCATAGCCGTCATAATCCAGCAAAACCAGTAGGTCCAGCCGGTGACAAACGCTGCACGCGGCCCTAAATACGCCTCGGCAATATCCGTTAATGATTGGTAGCCCGCTTTAGATAACAGCAGTTCTCCCAGCGCCCGCATGACGAAAAAAAGCGCAATACCTACAATAAAATACGCAAAGATGATAGAAGGACCCGCCAGCTGAATCGCCTTACCGGACCCTAAAAACAATCCGGTGCCGATCGTGCCGCCAATGGCGATCAGCTGCACGTGCCGATTCGATAAGTCCCTCTTTAGCTCTCGCTGCTCCACATCTGACTCCTCCTTACCTCTCTAGTGAACGACGAGCAAAAAAAGCCAATAAAAAAAGAGATTGGATGCCCTCCAATCTCATGGTCATAAGAATATCAAATTATATCTGCGCCGCTGACAATCAACAGCATGACAAATACATATTCGGTACTCTTCTGTCCTTTTGCCTGAGATTGTGAACCCTTCGGCGCCGCGGAAAACCCGCGGTCTCTCCAGAAGCCGCTCCTGCTGTAGTTCGACCCACAGCAATCATAGCCTGCTACGTATTGAGTTTCTGATAGAAATACCTATCAGCTAACTTTTTATTTTAATGGAAGTTGAATGCATTGTCAATAGAGGGATGAGCTGCACGGCGTTATCCCGGTCCAATTTTTGATGCCTGAAGCGCGTATTTTCCGTTTTCATTGTCTCAAAAAGGCGTTATGCGGTACTATCATATAAGGTCTAATGAAATAAACATTATGTCATACTTTAAATTCACCTTACCATACAATTGCTCGTAAATAAAAAGGGGATGGACGAGATTGGAAACGAAATATTTAGATCTGCTCGCACAAAAATACGATTGTGAAGAAAAAGTGGTCACGGAAATCATTAATCTGAAAGCGATACTGAACCTGCCGAAAGGAACCGAGCATTTCGTCAGTGATCTGCACGGGGAGTATCAGGCATTCCAGCACGTGCTGCGGAACGGTTCAGGAAGGGTAAAAGAGAAGATCCGCGATATTTTCAGCGGCGTCATTTACGATAGAGAAATTGATGAACTGACGGCTTTAGTCTATTATCCTGAGGACAAACTGCAGCTGATCAAACATGACTTTGATACGAAAGAGGCATTAAACGAGTGGTATAAAGAAACGATTCACCGGATGATTAAGCTCGTTTCTTATTGTTCTTCCAAGTACACCCGCTCCAAATTGCGCAAAGCGCTGCCCGCCCAATTTGCTTATATTTCTGAAGAGCTGCTGTACAAAACAGAACAAGCCGCCAACAAGGAACAATACTACTCCGAAATCATAGAACAGATCATTGCGCTCGGCCAGGCCGATAAGCTGATCACCGGCCTTGCCTACAGCACGCAGCGTTTGGTGGTCGACCATCTGCATGTTGTCGGCGATATTTACGACCGCGGACCGCAGCCGGATAAGATCATGGAAGAACTGATCAACTATCATTCAGTGGATATTCAATGGGGGAATCATGATGTTCTCTGGATAGGCGCTTATTCCGGCTCAAAAGTATGCCTGGCAAACATTATCCGCATCTGTGCCCGCTATGACAATCTGGATATTATTGAAGACGTTTACGGCATCAATCTGAGACCGCTATTGAACCTTGCTGAAAAATATTACGATGATAACCCGTCTTTCCGCCCGAAAGCGGACGAAAACAGACCGGAAGATGAGATTAAACAAATCACAAAAATTCATCAGGCGATTGCGATGATCCAATTTAAGCTTGAGAGCCCGATTATTAAGAGACGGCCGAACTTTAATATGGAGGAACGGCTGTTACTGGAAAAGATCGATTATGACCGCAATGAAATCACGCTGAACGGAAAAACATATCAACTGGAAAACACCTGCTTTGCGACGGTGAATCCCAAACAGCCTGACGAGCTGTTAGAGGAAGAAGCAGAAGTCATGGACAAGCTGCTGTTCTCTGTTCAGAACTCCGAAAAACTGGGCCGACATATGAATTTTATGATGAAAAAAGGCAGCCTTTATTTAAAATATAACGGCAACCTGCTGATTCACGGCTGTATTCCCGTCGATGAAAACGGCAGCATGGAAACGATGATGATAGAGGATAAAGCTTATGCGGGCCGTGAGCTGCTCGATGTATTTGAACGGTTCTTACGTGAAGCGTTTGCCCATCCGGAAGAAACCGATGATCTGGCGACAGATATGACGTGGTACTTATGGACAGGCGAATACTCCTCCCTCTTTGGAAAACGCGCCATGACAACCTTTGAGCGGTATTTCATTAAAGAGAAGGAAACGCATAAAGAAAAGAAAAACCCGTATTACTATTTGCGTGAAGACGAAGCAGCCTGCCGAAACATCCTGAAGGAATTCGGCCTCAACCCGGATCACGGCCATATCATCAACGGCCATACACCGGTAAAAGAAATCGAAGGCGAAGATCCGATCAAGGCAAACGGAAAAATGATCGTCATCGACGGCGGCTTCTCCAAAGCCTACCAATCCACAACAGGCATCGCCGGCTACACGCTCTTATACAACTCCTACGGCATGCAGCTCGTCGCCCATAAACACTTTAACTCCAAGGCCGAAGTGCTGAGCACCGGAACCGACGTCTTAACAGTGAAACGATTAGTCGACAAAGAGCTGGAGCGGAAGAAAGTGAAAGAAACAAACGTCGGTGAAGAACTGATGAAAGAAGTGGCGATTTTGGAGAAACTGCGGGAGTATCGGTATATGAAGTGAAGAATATGGAGTTCAGGGATGATTCTCTGGGCTCTTTTTTTACGGTTTCCCTGTATGTAAAACCGATTTAACCGCTTCTTCAATCTCCCTATAACCCGTACATCTGCAAATATTGGACTCCAGCCAATTTTTTATCGTGTCATCACTTGCATTCGGCTCAGTATTCACTAAAGCATGACAATTCATGAGAAAACCCGGTGTGCAATAACCGCATTGAAACGCGAATTTTTCAATAAAAGCCTTTTGAATCGGCGTATTGATCAGTCCTTCAATTGTCGTAATGTCCTTTCCTTCCCCTTCTGCCGCAAGCATTAAGCAAGATTTCATCGGCACCCCGTCCGTTAATACCGTACAGGCGCCGCAATCCCCATTTAAGCAGCCCGGCTTTGCACCAGTTAATCCGAGACGAAGACGAAGAGCAAATAACAAAGTATCAGCCGGCCTGACCGTAATCTGTCTTTCCTCGCCATTTACTTTCAACGTAATAGGATCAGACATTTGGACCTCCTTCTAATTCCCGTAAGGCATCTAAAATTGTATTTTGCAAGACAAATATTCGGTATTCACTTGAGCCTTCTGCGTCATCAAGAACGGGTTTGGGTACATACTGTAAAGACCTGCGCACTCTTTCTTCTGCTGATCGGTTTTTATCGTTAAGCACAGCCTCCATTTCAGCAGAACGAAACGGAAATGGACATACGCCGCTGAAGGCCATTCTGATCTCATCATCTTTTTTCAGCGCACAGACTGTCACCAATGGATATCCGACATTCCACTGCTGTCTTCTTTTGATACTGACAAATGGCAGGTCAACGTACGCTCGATCGACAACGACATGAAATAAAAAATCACCTTTTTGCAATTGTATTTCCTTGTTAAATACTTTATTTATGGGACGGTAATGAATCCCCGCTCTCCCTGCAATCCCTATCAAACTATCAGAAATCAGCAACGGCAGCACGGCCTCACGGTAATAGATGCCCCCGCAAATGTTTCCGCCCATGCTGATCTTATTTCGAGTCGTCCGATCGGCTATTTCACTGACTGTTTTACTTAATAGCGGGAATGGATTTTCTTCCTCCAGTTTCGTTAATGACACGCCCGCTCCGATCACCAGATCATTTTCATAAAAGCGGATGGTTTGAAATTCCGGAAGCGCGTTCAGATCTATCACCGCATCCGTATAGATGATATTCAGCCTTCCTAACGTGATAATTTCCGTGCCGCCGGAATAATACATTGGTGTTTTCTTCTCGGCCGCAAGCGAGTGAAATAGATTGATTGTTTCTTGAATGGTCTTCGGTTTAAAATAGTCGAAATCAAACGGTATCATCTTTCCACCCCTCTTGCGTCCTCCATAATCGTTCGGGAATGAGAGGAAGTTGATTCAATTGGACACCTAAAGCGGCGGAAAGGCAATTTCCCAATGCTGCCGGCATCCCCAACAGTCCTTGTTCCCCGCCTCCGCGCGCTCCATAAGGGGCAATCACATGCGGGGTTTCAACAAATTCAATGATATATTCAGGCTGCTCTCCATAGTGAAGGGGGCGGTATGTTCTAAGCTGAGGATTTAATACTCTGCCATATGAATCAAATACAAAGGTTTCTCTTCCTCCAAATGCGATTCCCATACTCATCCCCCCCATCACTTGACCCCTAGCAGCTTTTTCATTCAGTACAGTTCCTATATCCACAACAGAATAGGCTTTTGTAATTCGATACGTATAATCCCGTTTATCCAACTCAACTTCAATTCCCTGAGCACCGACAGCCCACTCGGGTCCCGGCTTCCCTCTTCCCGTTTCCCGGTCTAAATTCGTCATCCGGGTTAATGTGTAATTGCCGCTCGCAATGATTTGGCCGCCAATGGTATTTCCATTTGGAAAGGTATA
This sequence comes from Bacillus sp. JNUCC-22, assembly GCF_018861275.1. Taxonomy (NCBI): domain Bacteria; kingdom Bacillati; phylum Bacillota; class Bacilli; order Caryophanales; family Bacillaceae; genus Bacillus; species Bacillus sp. JNUCC-22. The sequence goes on from NZ_CP076408.1 coordinate 3,814,996, forward strand.
TCCGTAAGCAATGTCTTTTATTTCAACATGTACAGAAGGATGATCTATAAAATAAACCTTTTCGTCGGCCACTTCCAATTCCTCGACAGGAACCCGCAATACACATGATGCCACGTCTTTCAGCTTTCGAATGGCTTCCTCCGCTGCATTCAGTACGGCTCTTCCGGCCATTAACGTCCCTCTGCTCCCCACGGTTTTCCAATGCTCGGGTGTTGTTTGTGTATCTATAAGCATTTTTACGTGAATTTTGCTTATATCCATTTTCATTCGTTCCGCTAAGATTTGGGCTAGCACCGTTTTTGTCCCTGTTCCAATTTCCACTACCCCTGACATCAAATTAATGCTTCCATCGGGATTAAAGGTTAGAATCACCCCGGACGTTGCATTTGTATCAAATGTTGAGGTTTTCCAAATGCAGCTGATTCCCTTCGCCCGTATCTTCCGGCCATCGATTTCAATTCGCTGTCCCTCGTCCCAATTCATTAATTCCTTCAATCTTTCAATGCACTTCGGCACATTTCCGACCGTGCTTGAATTGAGAAGAACTTGAGTCGGTGTGGTGTCACCGGGGCGAATGGCATTTTTATAGCGGAGTTCTAATGGGTCCATGTTCAGCTTTTCCGCCAATACATCCATCGTCCGCTCAAAGGCAAATAACACTTCAGCATGGCTGTAGCCCCTGAATGCACTTGGATATGGATGATTCGTATACATACAATATGAATCACACCGTATATGATCGATCGCGTACGGACCCGTACAATCAACCACCGCAGCCCGGCTGATGTCCACTCCTTTATCAGAATACGCTCCGCCATCAAATAAAAGCTGAATGTCCGCCGCCTTTAAGATTCCATCCTTTGCAGCCCCTAATTTGACAATGGCATCCAACCCGATATGAACGGGAGATGTGATCAGATCCTCTTCTCTCGTATTAAACAATTTGACGGGCCGGCCTCCGACTGCTTTTGATGCCAAATAGGCAATCACCTCTAACTGAACGGCTGCTTTTCCCCCGTACGCTCCTCCTACTAAAGGCGTTTTGACGATCACCTTTCCGGGTTCAATTCCAAAATACCACTCCATTAATTTTTTAATGGCAAAAGGAGCTTGAGAGGATGTGGTAATGATAATCTCCTCATCCGCCCGAATTTCAACAATCGAGCATCTTGTTTCCATCGCAGCGTGATCAGAAGGGTTAAAGGAAATTTGGAATTCTGCTGTCACATCACTTTCCCTAAACCCATCTTCAATATTTCCTTTTCTAACCTTATCCAGGTTTGCGATATTTGTCTTCGGAACCGGGAATACACCTTTTGTCTTCTCATAGCGGTCCGCATGTTCATGGACGAGCGGCGCATCCTTTTGAAAGGCCTCACGGGGGGAATTGACGACGGGAAGAGGTTTATAGGATACTTTGATGGCATCCGCTGCCTTTTTAGCTGTAATTGGATTTTCCGCTACAACAACAGCAACCGGCTCACCATGGTATCTGACCCTTTTATAGGCAATCGGCGATCTGTCTTTAATTTCTTCACCTGCAAGCGGAAAAGGTTCATCACCCAATATCGCTCTCACGCCGGGAATCTTCCAAGCTTCTGAAAAGTCCATAGACACAATATCGGCATGCGCATATGGACTGACCAGCATTTTTGCGTGTAATATGCCTGTTTCTTGAAAATCATCCGTATATTTCGCTTTACCCGTCACTTTTTCAAGGGCCTCTTTTCGAATGACACTCTTCCCGATATACTCCAACTCATTCACTCCCCGAATTTATTCAGCAGCAGCGTATAATCTTCAACTGTATCGACGTCATAAAAAAGCAAAGGGTCTTGAAAGCTGATCATTTTTCCCATATTGATCATACTTTCACGGATGACATGCCGGGCGCCCTGATCTCCCTTTAACTGAAGCAATACCGGAAAACATTGATTTGAGAATAAAATGGGGGGCATAGGAAGATATTGATTTTCAGCGGAGATAAATAAATAACGGTGCTCCTTTTGATAGGAATCAATTAACGTATTGATGATATCTGCGGTGACAAACGGCTGATCTGCAAGGAGAATGATAACGGCGTCAGCCTCGTACTCTGCCGCTTTTTTCACACCGCATTGTATAGAATGGCCTTGGCCTTTACCCGCTTGCTCACATTCTGCCTGGCTCCACTTGCTTGATATGGGGTCTAAAAAGAAAAAATCCGAAAGCCAATGCAGTGAATCTCCCTTTCCCGTAATAACGAAAATATGATCTAATTCAGATAACAAGGCATTTTTAAGAGCTATACTTCCCAGAGAGACGCCATTGAGAAATAAACTGCGCTTATCCGTCCCCATGCGTCTGCTTGTACCGGCTGCCAGGTAAATGGCTGCTGTTTTCATAAGCGAGACCTTTGTTTTCGCATTTCTTTAATCATCTCGCCAACAATGCTTACAGCAATCTCTTCAGGGCCCTGTGCCCCGATGGGAAGTCCGATAGGGGAATGAATATCCTCCGGAATCTCAGCTCCGCCTAATAGCCGTTCAGTGCGCCTTTTAGGGCCTAATACACCTTTATAAAACACATTCTCGTTTTTTAATGTATGTAAAATGATCTGATCTTTTTGAAAGCTGTGTGTCATAATGACAACAAAATCTCTTTTTGTCATGCTCAGGCCTTCCATGACTTCTTCCGGTGCCCCTGTTATCAAATGGCCGGCTTCAGGAAAATGGCCGTGATGACATAAAGCGGGACGCCAGTCAATCACCGTCACATGAAAGCCAGTGCCAGCTGCCAACGAAACTAACGGCTTCGCATCTTCCCCTGCTCCGAAGACATATAAACAAGGTTTTGGCACCATCTGATGGATAAAAAATAAATCAGAGGTATGTTCATCCCTCTTGATTCCCTTTTCCGTCTGTCTCAGTTTTTGAATACGGCCTTGTTCCATAACATCCCCGGTTCCAAACACGCTGCCGTCTTCCACTATGTACAGATCTTCCTTCAGCTCTAACGTTTTAGTGAATCGTTTCATTCGGGTCACAGACTTTTTTTCATCTAAGCATGTCTTGACTGTCATCAGATGTCTTTCCAATTCTCCTTTTACAGGCTCAAGTAAAACCGTCAAAACACCATTACAGCCAACGCCTTGTCCCCAGGATAAATCGTCCTCCGCGCTCATATCAAAGCGGACAATCAACGGCTCTCCTGCAGTCCAGACCTGTTCCGACCGTTCAACGAGATCTTCTTCCAGACAACCGGCGGATAACATTCCGACTCTTGTTTTGTCCCCTAAAATCAGCATGGAGGCCCCTTCTTTCTTATAAGCGGACCCCTCTGTTTTAATAATGGTAGCCAGTACCTTAGCTTTTTTAGAAGTGGCGATGACATCCAAAATCCGGTGTATATCATCCATTTCATGTCCCCCGTTTTACCTGATCATATCTGCATCTGTATATCCGTATTCTTTAATTCCAGAAAACATTACAAACGCTTCAGCAATTTCTTCGTTTCTAAAAAAAAAGAGTCTTTATAGACCTTATGACCGGGCGGCGGGTGCGACAGTATGTCGGAACGGAGAGATTCCAATAACATGTCCTGTTCCTTCTGTTTCCAATTGTCTGTTTCACCCTGCTGTATGCCTTTAAAACCCGCAAAGTATTCACTTAACACTTGTAAATCATTCCCCAGCTCTATTTTGTCACTTGAAGATAACTCCCCCTCTTTTTCCCATTCTTTTAACGTTTTCACTATATTTGATAAATACTCAAATCCGGCGTTCAACTTTTGCATCTCAATTTGATAGCTTGAAATGATGATTTTATGTTTTTTTCTGACGGGGTTGAATTTTAAACTGTCAGAGGCTGTTTGCAGCATCTCTTTTGTCATATGCAGCTCTTGCAGAAGATTGTTCATTCTATACGCCATAAGGTTCCCTTTTCCTTGCCCCCACTCTGATTGCACCCATTTGGAAAGGTCTGAAAGTGTGCCGGAAAGCTGACGAGCCAATGTTTGAAAAGAGTCCGCTGCCTTTTTTGTGTAGTCCGGCGGAAAAAGGAACATGTGAACCAGAATGGCGATGATGACGCCGATCACCGTATCGATGATTCGGTCGAATGCATAATCTTTAGCGTTTCGTTCAAAGGTAAATACCAATAAAATGGTGAGCGCTACCTGATGTAAAACCGTTACATCTATTCGCAACAACTTGGCAATGTAAGTACCGCCTAATAGGAACAGCCCCAGCATCCAGCCATTCATTGGCAAGTGACTGACAAGATAGGATGTTAGCATGACCCCAATTGCAGTTCCCGCAATACGATGAAAAGAAAAGCGAATTGACTGATCTATCGTTGGCTGCAAACATAAAATAACAGACAGAGGCGCTAAATAGGGGTGATCAGAGCCAACTAGTTTTGCCGCTTCCCAAGAAACAGCAGATGCAATCGCCATCTTCCAAACCAAAGATGTTTTGTTTTGAATTTTTTCACTTTTCATCATACGCCCCCTCCTTTCAGAAACCTTTTCCACTAGGTTTCCGTGACGGAAAGGGATTTATACTGTCGTGTGGAAAAAGCGGAAGAAGCTGTTGTTCAAAGGAGGATTCTTGAATGACGGCTTCTTTTTGGGATTGGGCAAGCATTAGTAAATAAATGATATATTGTTGACGACTCTTTGCAGTAAAGGGGCTTTAGGAAACATGAGACTGCAGTTAGGCAGAATGAGAACTATCATCAATTCTTTTTTTGTATTTAAGACTTAAATATAAAAAATATTCTTTGGACACTTTATATATATTTATTCGAATTTAATTTTAGGTATTTATTTAGGATACGACTCCATGATACTAATTAACATAGTAAGCCTAGATAATAAAATATTGTTAACAAATTAATTGAAAAGACCAGTCATTTTAAAGTGGTCCAAAAATAGTTTACATGCTATTACTGATAGATTGCCAAGACTTCAAATATAATAACGTCCTCATTACTTTCAATGCTATTTAACCCACTCATTTGTTCTTGCCCTACTTGACGTCTAATCCCCCGGCTCAAAGAAAGTAAATCTTTCATAATATCGAATAAAACAATAGGCTTATTTTGTTTAACATCTTTCCTCGATAAAACTTTTGCAATTATAGTTACATCTTCATCTTCAAAATCCTCTAGATGTTCTAACTCATATAGTAAGTTTTGCGAATTAAGTTTAGCAAAACCTATTCTGTTGTTAAAGCTGTCACTATCAAGAAACGCAGGTATTTTAGTACTTTCTTTAGCAAATATCTTGTTGAATAATTCTTCTTCTTTATCATTCTTAATATCCATGCTTGATGATAACATAGGTTTAAATTGATTGATCAAATCCATCATATCAAACTCTTCTGGAATCTTAAATCCACCCTCAAACCTTACAATAGATGTTCTTGGAATCGTCTCGGAATCATAGTCATCTTCTAAAAAATTAAAATAATTATCCGTTCCTTTATCGGCAAGCAATTCTTCAAACTCATTGCAATCAAGTAAAAGGTTTTCAACAATTACGCCTTCCATTTCATTATTTCCATTAATCGCCGCTGAAACTAGAGGAATTTTAGCACTAGCTGATTTATTAGAGCTTACTTTAACATTTCTAATGGCTACATGCTTTTTCCCCTCTAGTAATGCTCCGTATTCTGCTATTTTAATATTATCGAAATAAATCAGATTCTTAAACATATGTATACTCCCATCCACTATGTAATAGTCTTTTACTTAGTTGAAAGATCTTTAAAGAAAACCATATTCATCATATTTCATAAGATAGGACATTGTTATACCTAAATTTTAAATCCCGAGTAATCGAGGTAGGATGGAACTATTTAAAAGTAACCCTAACAGAAACCCACCAAATGCAATAAATGTTGATGTTATTTACCATAGTCCCCCCCCCTTGAATACTAGCCAAATTACATTGTCCCCATTCTTCTCTTGGCATTCCGAAGTCTCCTTCATCTGGGGCAGGACAATATAATTATATCAAATATCTATTTTTATGCATTCAGAAAGCGTTGAATGCTAAAAAGTGTGTAGAATCTTTTTTTATTTCTCCAGTGCTTTAAATCCTCTAATCAAATCTCTTTCAGAATACTTCTTCAATAGTATATATAAATACCATTTATTGACCTTGTTCTTTTTCACATGAAGAACATGATAATTATATATATCAGATATTCTGATAGTCGATATACTGTCTCCAATAATTCATCCGTTAAAACTAATTGGGGATAACTATCAATTACCGTTACTTTCTTATTCACAATTAAATTTTTAGCGTTCTTCAAATTTGTATTTATGAAAGTCACGTTATTGAATGTTACTTCTTTAAAATCTATGCCTTTAAATTAGCACTAAAAAAGATTACATCTTTTAGTATTGCACCTCTAAAATTTGTTCTCTTTAAATTTACATTAATAAAATCTACCCCCGTAACTTTTGTATCCTTAAAGTTACAGTAGGTAATGTTAGATGCTTTATAATTTATATATTTTCAAAAACAGCACCTTTATAAATAAGATTGTGCATATTAGATTGGTAAGCATACCTATCTTTTATACCACTCATCTTTATTGGTGCATTAACTAGATTAAAAGCGAACAATCTACCCGAGACTTCTTTTTCTCTTTTTACGCTCTAATAATCCTTCTTCTTTTTTTGCTTACTCCTACCCACTCTGAACCTCTCCTTTAGTATTATTTGTTAACATTTATAAATGTTATTTTCTCTCCCTCATTACATAGAAATAGCTAAAAGGTGCAGAAGTAGAACAGCATATGCAATCTATGTTAAAAAAGGCAGTCATATTGGTAAGAAGGACCCCCTATTTAAAAAAGACACTTAATAAGTGTCTCTTAATTAGCGCACATTAACGAAACTCACTTTATTCGCTAATAGCTCTTTAAAGAACTTTGTAATGTCCTGGTCACTATTTTCATGTTGCCATGCATAATTGATTGGAGATTCTACTTTTTTTAATTTATCAGCATTAAAGAAGATAGATTGTTTCACTCCATTAGCATACTTCTTGTATAGATAATCTTTATATTTCAAATACAGTTTTTTCCTTTTATCTGAATTTATTCTATTGATAATATGATACTTAAAGAACCAATGCTCTTCTTGCCATGAAGTTGAGTTTTCGAGTTTCGATTCTAACGTTTCAAACAACTCATCATTGATATTATTTTCACCTTGTAATAAGATTTCAAAAGCTAAGGTAGAACTTAAATCATCCATTTTCAATATAGTTTCTAATAATTGTTCTATTGGACAAACAATTAATATGTCTAGATAATAGAAAATACTAAACAATGAGTATAACTCTTGGCTAAAGCCTAGATCTATGTATCTATTAATATTGTTTTGAATTTCTCTCTTTATATCTTTTATACCGAATCTCACTTCATCATGTTTGTTCAAAACATCCAAAAACTCCAAATAATTAACGGTTAAGTCAGGTTGCATTAAAACTAGATTAAACAGCTTGTTCAACATAGGCATTGTAAATGCTTCTCTATCCAATTTATCTTTACTTATGCTATCTTTTAACGCTTGGAACATTAATTTTAGGGAACCCTTGTACCCTTCTCTTTCTTTAAAGATACACTCTTCAATAAAATTATAAATTCTTTTTCGTTGAGTCTTGACTGCTCCATCATCATTAGAAAAATAATCGAAAAAGAAGGCTGAATTATTTCCATCCTGGAAAGGAAAAGAATCTGTTTGATTTTTCTCAACCTTAATCTTTAAGTTTAGACTAGTTAGTTCCTTGTTAAGGTCTTTATAGAATAAATCCTTCTCACTATCATCATTATATGGAAACTCAAAATCATCCACATATCTTACATACTCATATCCATTTAATTTTTCATCGAGTTTACACATATAAATCTCTGCAATTAATCTTGATGCAAAACTCCCTGTGGGGAGACCATGAGTCTCACCTATCTGGCATCTTTGAATTAGATTATCAAGGGCATTGTAATATATTTTTTTGTCTCTTTTCTTACTCTTTGCTTCTGTTTTCCCCACTAAAACCCAAGGAATTGAATGAGTGTACACACTAGGATAAAAGTTTTGAATGTCTGTTTTAAATAGTTTCCGCTTTCCTATACGGTTATTCTCGCGTCTAATCTTACTTGTTAAAAATGAGGAACTATAAAATTCACTAGATAATGACTTGTTACTCGCTCCTAAGATAGCAATATATTTATCTTTGTTATCGATAAGATGCTCACAAAGACAAATATAAGAATAAATATTAGGTAGTTTGAGAACCCTTCTTTCATTTTCGTTTTTATAGATTGACAGCTCAACAGGTACTGTTTCTTTGAAGGAATTAAATTTCACTTTATCATTCAAAGATAAGTATAGCTCGTTCAAGTCGTTAGTATTGAACACTTTCTTAAATACCATATTTGAAAGGATATAGTCTTCTCTGTACAACCTTGGTTTGTATTTAAAATCAAAATAACCATACTTCAAGAGGTATTCCATAGAAAAATACATTCCAAATTTAAATTCATTTAACCAATTTAGTCTCACCACTCTTTTTCTCCTTTTTATTACATAATTTTATCATAGTTTATGAACAAGATATTCTTCCTCATTTTAAAGATGAACTGTATTCTCGAACCAAAATTCCATATAATAGAACATCTATGTACTAAATGCTTTGTTCTATGTATTACGGACTTAACCATCAGAACAACAAAAAGACTTTTTACACCCTATAATTCATAAATTGTTAATAAAGGTAATTCTCCAAGCAAAATAAGCATTAAAGAAGTTGAACTATTCTTTGATGCTTTCTCCTTAACTAACTATGTGCTCACTTATGATAAGGCTCCCCACGATTAATCCGAAACGCGCGATAAATCTGCTCCACTAAAATCAGACGCATGAGCTGATGGGGAAATGTCATCTTCGAGAATGACAGTTTGTCGTCTGCCCGTTTCATGACGGCGTCGCTTAGGCCGAGTGAGCCGCCGATGACGAAGGTGATTTTGCTTTTTCCATAAGTCGCCAGCTTATCTATTGTATCGGCCAGTTCTTCGGATGTTTTCATTTTTCCTTCGATGGCAAGGGCGATGACGTGGGTGTCCGGGCTGATTTTGGCCAGGATGCGATCGCCTTCTTTGTCTTTGACGATTTTCATGTCTTGGTCGCTCAGGTTTTCCGGCGCTTTTTCGTCCGGGAGTTCAATGATGTCGATTTTTGCGTAGGCTGAGAGTCGTTTTTTGTATTCTTCAATGCCTTGCTTGAGGTATTTTTCTTTTAGTTTTCCGATTGTCACAATATTGATATTCACAGGTCATCCCCACTTTAGAAACAAGTTATTCATATATATTGTCCACAATTGTGGATATCTTTTCTGTATTTTGTGTAGGATCATTCGTTCCCTACTAGATATGTTGCAGTGTCCCCACATAATTCACAGGCTGTGGATAAACTGTTAGTATGTTCGATTTTTCTGATTTCGGGCGGAAGCTCATGATCATCTATGTACATGTCCAGCACGGTTTCGATATGTTCTTCACAAGAATAATAAGCGGTTTTCATCGTTACGTCCTCCGGTTTTCTTTTGCACGCGGCAATTGTTCTCTTTTCAATATAACCTATTTATACACATGTTAGTAGTGCTTCGGGCTGAGTTTTATCCACAATTCGGCAAATCACGCGCAAAAAGAGCCGGCGTTTGCAGCATCCGGCTCTTTACGTGTTTTCTCTTTTTTCTAAGCGAAGGACGAACAGAATTCCTAATAGACACGCCAGCAGCGTACAGCATACATCGATCCAGTCCGGCTTTCCGCCGTTTAAAAAAGAGTTGGTTATTATGGAAACCAGGAGAATGGTGACAGTCACCGCGGCAAGCTTTTTCTTCATCGGCTCCCTCCTTCATCTGACTGTCTTCTGCTTTTACGGTTCAAATTCCTCTATCTCTATGTTCGGTCGGCTTTTTTCTTGCTATATAGCCTGATTAAGAGGGTCACAACGATATATACAATCATAATCAATGCCCCGTTGCTCACATCAGGGTATCCAATCAATATATTCATTATGACAAAAACAATGGTTATACAAATGACGGACAACAATAAGAAGATACTGAATGATTTCAAATGAACACCTTCTTTCTTGCGATAACGTTTCATTATAAAAAGCTTACCGAAAGCGGTAAGCTCTTCCGAAATGTTTATACTCTTCAAAACCCACCCATCACCTGCACATCATACAGCTTGAGATGGCTTTTCGGCGTCACGATATCTTTCAGGTTCGGGATGGTCAGGTCGTTCAGCCTTTTGCCCGTTTTCAGGTCGAAGGATTCGATTTTGGCGGGCTTTTTGTAGCTGTACGTAAACAGATACAGCTTTCCGTTTTGATGGGTCAGCTCTTTAAAGTCGGCTTTCATTCGTGATGCGGAGAGCTTGAAGGCCTTTTTGCTTTTTCCGGTCTCAGGGTTGATGCGGTACACGTTTCCGAAGCCGTCAACGAAATAGAAGCTGCGCCGCTCCATGAAAAAGCTTTTTTTGAAGCTGAACGGCATGGAGTCATAGATCGTCTGTTCGTCATTTTTATAAGCGGCGATGTCATACGTTTTGATGGCGTCGCTGTTTTTCATGACTTTCACCATTTGATAGATGTGATCTGCTTTTTCCCCTCTGGTGACAAAGCAGACGGCGCTGTCGTCCGCGGCGAGCTGGGATTCGACAGACGTGCCTTCTTTATACGTCCACGTCGCGATTGATTTTGTATGGAGCTTCTCTTTATCAGCCTGAATGTCTTGGACGTGATAGCCTTTTTCGTCATCTGTCGGCGTGAGCGCGAAAAGATGATCTTTAAAAAAGCCTGAAGCGCGGATATAGTGCGGAATGACGTCTTGCTTCCACCTGCCGTCCATCTGGCGGTACAGCTCTGAGCGATAGCTGCCGCCGCTCTTGTCGTAGCCCGAATTATACAGCGTGTAAAAGCCTTTCGCCCGTTCGATATATCCCGCGCTGTCTCCCGTATGCTGGTACGCTCTTTTATATGTGTGAAGGCCATTTTGAACGGTGTAGATTCCTTTTTTGTCCTCCAGCAGCACGCTGCCGTCATGCACTTTGGCCGATCCGAGCTCAAGCCCCTTCATGTGATAAGAAGAAAGCCGTCCTTTGTCATCGGCGAAGAGGGCGTAGCTTTTTCCGCCGCCGAACGTGTCTTGATCAGCCGCCGTGGAGAAGTACAGCAGCGCCTCTTTATCTTTCAGAAAATCAGGGTCATTTAATGTGTCTCTCGCAACCTCCGCAGGGTCTTCCGTGCGGAAATAGAAGAAGCATAAAACCGCTGCGGCGGCGATGATCACTAAGGGTATCCAGATGATTTTTTTCACGTTGTTCTCCTTAGTGAATGGTCAGAATCGTGGTCGTGTAGGACGAGCTTGTGATGTCGCGCGGGTATACGCCTAAGCCGCCATTAGAGTCGATATCAATCCCGGCTTTTAAGAGGAATGCCGACCACAGCAGTTTTGAGCAGTTTTTGGCGCCTTCATGGCCCGTATTTCTGTTATTGACGAAGTTGAAGGAGTACTCATCACCGACTCTTGATACAGCCCAGTCAGCGGCGGCTTGTTTTTGGGCATCGGTAACTTTCACGGTCTGAACGATTGAATTGTCTTCGACTTCTCTGCCGTTATAAGCAATCTGGCGGACACCGTCTCCCGGCACGGATTCCACAATTTTATCAGCGGATGAATACATGCCGACATGCCCGTGGTTGTAATAAGCGGTGTATGAGTTCGTGTAATAAATATTGCCTTTTGTGCTTTTCGGAAGTTTTTTGGTTCCTGACGATCCGCCCATCGCAGAGAGCCCTTCTTTGGAAGCGATTACATTTCCCTGCACCTTGTCTGCCGTGATTTCTTGATGAAACTGCTTGAGAATTGCTTCTGTTGAAACGTGCTTCTGTTTGGCAAGCTCTTTGGCGGATTGGAGAACGTCTTGAGGAGTCGTGCCCTGCTGAAGCTCTGCGATTTCTTTTGCGTAGCGGGCTGTTTCTGTTTCTTTCGCTTTTACATTCATACCGGAGAATGACAGAACCATGGTGAATGACAGGGCAAACGGGAGGACGGCTTTGAACAGCTTTTTACACATATTACTTCGCCTCTTTTCTTTGAGTATAATTTTTCCACATTTGTATTATATGACGGAATTGCGATAAAAAAATAGATAATTTACAGATTTTTAAAAATTTTATAACAATATGTAAATCATATGCATAAATCATTTTCAAATATCAGGAAATCCGGTTATCATACAAGAAAGGGGGAGGACATATGAAGGACAGAACGATCGGTTCGATGCGGGTTTCCGCAATGGGGTTAGGGTGCATGGGCATGTCGGAATACTATGGCAGCCAGAGTGAGGAAAAGTCGATTTCCACCCTGCATCATGCCGTTCATCTCGGCGTGAATTTGTTTGATACGGCTGATCAATATGGATTGGGTGCAAATGAAGAGCTTGTCGGCAGAGCACTCGCCCCATTCAGAAAGGAGCTTTACCTCGCGACGAAATTCGGTTATGTCCGAAGCGAAAAGGGTGAGTTTATCGAAATTAACGGACGGCCCGATTATGTGAAAAAAGCGTGTGACGCCAGTCTGAAACGCCTTGGGACGGATTATATCGACCTTTATTATCTGCACCGGGTTGATCCGCGGGTGCCGATTGAAGAAACCGTCGGCGCCATGAAGGAGCTGATAGACGAAGGAAAGGTGAGATATATCGGATTGTCAGAGGCTTCCGCAGAAACGATCAGGCGCGCCGTCCGCATTCACCCGATTGCCGCGCTTCAATCGGAATATTCTTTATGGAGCAGGGAAGCAGAGGAGCATGTGCTGCCCGCCTGCCGTGAGCTCGGCATTTCATTTGTGCCTTACAGTCCGCTCGGCAGAGGTTTTCTTTCCGGAAAGATGACGTCGACCGAGCAGCTGGATGCCGATGATTACAGAAGAAGAACGCCGAGATTCCAGGGAGACAATTTGGCGGTGAATATAGGGCTCGTCCAAAAACTTACCGCCATTGCCCGGGAAATGAATATCACCGCGCCTCAGCTTGCGCTCGCATGGGTTCTCGCAAACGGCGATGACCTCATTCCGATTCCGGGTACAAAAAAGAAACACTACTTGGAAGAGAACCTCGCCGCTCTCGACATTGTGCTTCCGGAGGATGTGAAGGCGCGGTTGGATGAGATGTTTCCGATCGGAACGGCGGCCGGCGAGCGTTATCCGGAACAAATGATGACATTGTTAGATGAATAACAAAAGAGGCCCATCGTGCGGGCCTCTTTTCATGACAGCTTTTTGCTCATGATGACATCCGTCTCCAGAAATCCCGTCTTCTCATACAGCTTCCGCGCCGTTTCGTTATGAGCGAACACATGGAGAGAAATCTTGCGGACACCCAGGTCTTTGGCTTTGTCCTCCAGCCTTGCGAGCGCCTCTTTTGCATAGCCTTTGCCGCGGAAAGGCGGATGAAGGCCGAAATCATAAATAAATGCGCCCTGCTGCGGGTGGTCCGGATCGGCGTGCAGCCACAACCAGCCAGCATTTTCCTTTCCGTCCAATGTCAGCGTCCATAAATAGTGATCGGCTGTCTCCAAGCCGTCTGGAAGCAGGTCTTCAAACGCCAGCTCCGCTAATTCCGGCGCTTCGTCAGGCAGCCACGTTCCCGCTTTTACCTTTTCTTCAGCGTAATGCTTGGTTGAATGAGCGAGATAGGACTGAAACTCTTGTCCTGTCATCGGCTGCAGCGTGATAGCCATTGAATCACTCCTTACACGAAAGCGATATCATGCAGTATTATCCGAAGGCTCCGTTTTCCGCCGGTTTTATGATTTGGTCGGCTTGTGCCGTTGAACCAGTTTGTGCAAATAATCCAATCGAAATGAGACTTGCCAAGGCTGCTGAGAGTACAATGAATTTACATGTTTTCATTACGAATCCCCTCCGTTAATCTCAAAATTTGGTCATTGGCATCAATTGATTCCTGAAAATACTTCGCCGCCGGTTTGTATTTCTCCTGTTTTTTAAAATGCGCCGCGGCCTGATACGACAAGTCGGAAACGTCACTCCACAGCTCTTTCCTTCTTAACTCGGCGAAAGCTGATTCAAGCGCTTCTTCATTGTTGTCAATAAAGACATGCTGTAAGATGCGCAGCTTTTCGGTGTATACGGGCTCGTTTTTTTCTTCAGCGGCATTCAGCGCTTTATGCAGCCAAAACCGGCCCTCATCCGTCTGTTCCTGTTTCAATAACACTCTGGCCAGCATGTACAGACTCCGCACCGAATACGCTGATTGCAAATGCTCCTTTTGATCGAGAGCCGTTTCAAACTCGACCCGCGCCTCCTCAAGCTTTTCCTGTCTTTCATAGCAAATGCCTGCGTTAAAGTGGGCGAGCGCCTCAATATGCGGATCGCCCGCTTTGGCGGCTTGATGAACCGCCGTCTGCAGGAGCTCTTCGGCTTTCTGGTAGTGAAACAAGTCCATTCTGTTACAGCCGATCACCATTAAACACTGTGCTTCTCTGACCGCGTACATTTCATTGGCTTTGTAGATCTCCAACGCTTTTTCCGCGTGGTTCATCGCAAAGTAGTTTTGGCGGATTTCATAGTAGGCAATCGCCACTTGATAATTAAACTCGGCTCTTTCAATCTCATTCGGTATGTGCCGGAGCCTGCTTTCAGCAATCCGGTAAAAATTAATGGCGTTCATAAACCGTTTACGGTAAAACTCGTGCATTCCGGAAAAGAAATAATAGTAGTATTGAATCATCTGATCTGTTTTTTCTTTATCGGCGTTCAGCTGGATCGTTTTTAAAATGCCGTCTGTTTTCTCATACTCTTCCATCAAAAGCTTGTAGCGGGAATCAATTAAATTAAAATAAAGGAGCACCGTTTGATTTTGTGTCATATTTTGCAGATCCGTAAGCAGTTGTTCTCTTAACGCCTCAGCCGATTCGGTGTTGTGCTTTTTGATTTCCTCATACCAGTCACTGATTTTTTTCGCAACTGTTTCGTGGGCCATCACTTCAGCCATCTGTCAGGACACCTCCCTTTCCCATTTTGTGTAATAAATATATCATATTTACAGGTTCAAAAAGAGGGTGGCAGCCCGCTAGTTTCCTCGTGGCAACAAAAAAACCTCCGCAGGTGCGGAGGCGCATATTTTATAATAGTTTTTTTCCTAACAAAGATTCCACCAGCTCGACCGCTGTTTTGCCGGTTTTGTTTTTGTGATCGAGGATCGGGTTGACTTCCACAAATTCAGCTGAAGTGATGATGTCGGCATCATACAGCATCTCCATTGCCAAATGGCTTTCACGGTAGCTGATGCCGCCGACGACAGGTGTGCCTACGCCGGGCGCGTCGCTCGGATCAAGGCCGTCGAGGTCAAGGCTGAGGTGAACGCCGTCACAGTCTGACAAGTAGTCAATGGTTTCTTCAATGACCTTTGTCATGCCGAGGCGGTCAATCTCATGCATCGTATAGACCTTCATGCCTGTTTCCTTAATGTACTCACGCTCGCCTTCATCAAGCGATCTCGCGCCGATGATGACGACGTTCTCCGGCTTGATTTTCGGGGCATACCCGCCCAGGTTCACCAGCGTATCGTGCCCGACGCCGAGGCTGACGGCCAGCGGCATTCCGTGAATATTGCCTGACGGCGATGTTTCCAGGGTGTTTAAGTCGCCGTGCGCGTCGTACCAGATGACGCCGAGCTGTTTATAGTGCTTTGCCGTTCCTGTCAGCGTTCCGATCGCGATGCTGTGATCGCCGCCCAAGACGAGAGGGAACCGCTCATTCTCAATGACGCTGTCCACCTTTTGGGCGAGCTGCTCGTTCCCCGAGAGCACAGAGTTCAGATTTTTCAGCTCTTCATCATTTTTGAGTTTTTCACGATTGACGGGGATGTCGCCTAAGTCTTCCACCGCATACCCCATGTCAGATAACCGTTCAATGAGATGCGCATAGCGGATGGCGCTCGGGCCCATGTCCACTCCGCGTCGTGCTTGTCCTAAATCCATCGGCATTCCAATAACTGAGATATTCTTGTTCATCCGTTTTTCCACCTCAACATGTTGTATGTTGTCCTGTGCGGGTTTCTCAAAGATGACTTGGACACGAAAAGATTTAAAGCTCTATCTGTTTTTCTGACTGCTTATGCTTCTTTACATACAGATGATAGACGATAACGCACACCGCCATGAACGGGATGCCGCAATAAAGGGCGAGCCGCTGTTCTGAATCAAATGCGAGGCTGATCAGAACAACCGTGTTTAACGTCAGCCCGATAATAGGCAGCACCGGGTACAGCGGTGTTTTAAACTTCAGGTCTTCCACTTTGCCGCCTTCGCGGATGTATTTCCGTCTGAACATCAGCTGTGACAGGGAAATCGTAATCCAGCCGACCTGCGCGCTTAGTCCGGCTAATGATAAGAGAAACATATAAACGGTTTCCGGCGCTGCCACTTTAGACAGCAGTGACAGGCAGGCGACGGCCAGCGTCACGATCAGAGCGTTCATCGGCACGCCGCGTTTATTTATTTTGCCGAGCGATTTAAAGGCTTGTCCTTCGTTCGCCATGGCATATAAGATACGCGTCGATGCAAACAGGCCTGAGTTGGCCACTGAGAGCAGCGCAATTAAGATAACAAAGTTCATAATATCGGCGGCATATGGAATACCGATTTGTTCAAACACCACGACAAACGGGCTTTCGACCACTCCCGCCTGCTTCCAAGGAATCATCCCGGCAATGACGATGATGGAGAGAACGAAAAAGACCAGCGTTCTCCATACCGTCTGCCGGATAGAGCGCGGAATCGTTTTCTCGGGATTTTCACTTTCTCCCGCGGCAACCCCGATCAGCTCCGTTCCCTGGAACGCGAAGTTTACGGTAATCATCGTAATAAGCATAGCCTTAATGCCGTTCGGAAACAATCCATCCTCATAAAAATGAGAGAAGAAAGGAGCCTGCTCGCCGTGTTTCATGTCAATCAGGCCGAACATGGCGGCGCCGCCCAAAATAATAAACAGCAGAATGACTAAAATTTTAATACCGGAAAACCAAAATTCCGACTCAGCGAACGCTTTTGTGGTAATAGCGTTCAAAAGAAACATCAGTCCGACAAACACGAGGCACCACACCCATACGGGAACATGCGGAAACCAGCGGAGCATCAATTGTCCCGCAGATAAAAACTCAATGGCGCATGTCACCGCCCAGCCGAGCCAGTACAGCCAGCCGAATGCGAAACCGAAAGCGGGGCTGATGAATTTGGTTGCGTACGTCTGAAACGACCCTGATACGGGAAGGGCAACCGCAAGCTCGCCTAAGCAGAGCATTGTCAAAAACATTATAAAACCGCCGACCAGATAAGACAGAACCGCGCCCAGCGGTCCCGCCTGGTTAATTGTAAATCCGGTACTCAGGAAAAACCCGGTGCCGATCACTCCGCCCAAAGAAATCATAAACAAATGGCGTGATTTCATTGTGCGCTGAAGCTGATTCTCTTTTTGATTTGTATTCACTATTCTGCACCCCTTCAGCAACTTGTATTGGAACCAAGCCGGTGCTTTGAAACCGATTTGCTGTCCAAAGAGCCTCTATTTGTATATGAATGTTATATGAAATTCATTTTCGTACATAAAGATACATTATACTAAAATACTGTCGCCGCGCAAATAGAGTGTGCTGAATTTTTTATTTGTAAATTCCATACAAGCCGAGGGAAAGCATTGCCGCATCAAGGTTTTACGCGTTTTGAAGCACGTTTGTGATCTTTTGGATCGCCCAGTCCAAGTCTTCCTTGGAAATCATTAACGGCGGTGCAAAACGGATCACGGTATCATGTGTTTCTTTGCATAAAAGCCCTTCGCCTTTCAGCTTTTCACAGTACGGGCGGGCCGCTTCTGTCAGTTCAACGCCGATAAACAGGCCGCGTCCGCGCACGTCTTTTATGATCGGGTTATCGATTTTCTCAAGCTCTTCTTTAAAATAACGGCCAAGCTGAAGGGAACGCTCTGCCAGCCCTTCTTCCTCAAGGACTTCAAGAGATGCGAGCGATACCGCGCAAGCGAGCGGGTTTCCGCCGAATGTCGAGCCGTGGGAACCCGGGTTAAACACACCGAGAATGTCACGGTTCGCCGCAATGCACGAAATCGGGAAGACGCCCCCGCCGAGCGCTTTGCCTAAGATGAACATATCCGGTACGATATTTTCCCAGTCAACCGCGAATGTTTTCCCTGTGCGGCCGAGTCCCGTCTGAATTTCATCAGCGATCAGAAGCACATTTTCTTCCTTACAAATGGCGGCCGCTTCTTGTAAAAATCCTTCCGGCGGAATGACGATGCCCGCTTCTCCCTGAATCGGTTCGAATAAGAAAGCGGCTGTGTTCGGCGTGATCGCCCTGCGCAGCGCTTCTGCGTCTCCGTATGGAATTAATTTTATACCCGGAAGCATAGGTCCGAAACCGCGTTTATACTCATCTTCTGAAGAAAGGGATACCGCAAGCATCGTTCTGCCGTGGAAGTTGCCGATACACGCAATGATTTCCGCCTGATTATCCGCTACTCCTTTGACCTCATATGCCCAGCGTCTCGCCGCTTTGACAGCGGATTCAACGGCTTCCGCCCCCGTATTCATCGGCAGAATCATATCTTTTCCGGTCAGCTTGGCTGTTTTCTCATAAAACGGACCGAGCTGATCATTATGGAACGCGCGTGACGTCAGAGTGATTTTATCCGCCTGATCCTTCAGCGCCTGAATGATCTTCGGATGTCTGTGCCCCTGGTTCACCGCAGAATAAGCACTCAGCATATCCATATATTGATTGCCTTCAGGGTCTTTTACCCAAACACCCTGCGCTTCAGAAATAACAATCGGCAGAGGATGATAGTTGTTCGCGCCGTAATGTGAAGTTTGGCTGATAATTTCTTGAGATTTTGTGAAAGCTGACATAATCTGATTCCCCCTTGTTTTGTAATCATTCAACATTAGATCTTGCTTTCCCTTTTTATAAAGCAAGTTCCGTGCCAATCCGAAAAAACGGGATGTTTCGCCAACATTCTTTCTTTTCCCGCAAAATTTTCCGGCAGTTTGCGTGCAAACTTCAGCCAAGCGCAAAATTTTTTTGCGTTTCCCGCTGACAAAATAGGAGCAATCCAATTAGATTGCTCCTACTCAACAGTTATTTATTCAATTGTCTCTGATATACAATGTAAGAATATAGTAAAGATAATATGATACAGCCGATTGCAGCCATGAAAATGACTGACACTCTATACACCGGCGGCAAAAAAGCTGCAAGCATCATGAGCATGCCCGCTAAGACAAAAAGTTTCGAACTAACCCTGTGTGTATCCTTCCAAACTCTTTCACTGCTAAGCGTCCAAGGTGTTCTTATCCCTAAAAAGAAATTAGGCTTAACGATCTGAATGAAGTTTCCAAACACCATGAAAATGACTCCCACTATAAAGTTTCCTAAATAAGATATAGGGAGATTATATCCCAGGCCGGTCAAGATGGTAATCAGATTAATGACAAACAGAACCGCAAACATTGTATTAAATATAGCCATATATGGCCGGATAAATGTTTTGTAGTTATTTTTAGGATCAATCTTAGGGATGATAACCATTAAAATATATAGAATAATCATGATGCCAATAAGCATCATCATCGCATTAGCTTTCGTTTGGTAATCATTTGCACTTCCGTTTAATCCCCAGTGTGTCGCCAAATTGTCCGGTAAAGATGAATATGTGCAAACCCATGTGAAAACAGTTAAAACTATGATTCCTGCTGAAAAGAGATATTTTTTCATGATTCCCCGCCTTTCTTATTATCATGTTCTGAATCAGTCAGAGAAAAGAACCAGCCTATAAGATCCTGTAATACAGTGGTATTTAATGAATACATAATAAATTGGCCTTTCCTCTCATCGTGAACCAAATCAGTATTTTTCAATATGGTAAGGTGATGAGAAATACTGGGTTTTGACATGTCGAAGTGTTCCGCAATTTCACCAGCTGTCATGTCTTGTTTCTTTAATAAGTCCAAAATTCTTCTCCTTGTAGGATCGGCCAGTGCTTTAAAAGCTTTATTCAAAAACTTTCCCCCTCTCATACATACATAATTTAGATATTTAAGTATATATCTAAATATCAACCCTTTTCCTAAAAAAGTCAATGGTTTTATTACCTAAATTTCCATTTATTTTTAAACATTGTCCAAGCGCAAAATTTTTTTGCGTTTCCTGTTCGATTTATTTTAAAATAATGAATGTTAAGACGATTGAGAGGGGGAATTGACCTGCACACAACCAGCGAATTTTACACACTCGTGTTACAAAGCATTCTGGATGAGATTGATGTCGGACTGCATGTGGTGGACGAAAAGGGCAGCACCGTCATTTACAATAAGAAAATGATGCAGATTGAAGATATGGATGAACGGGACGTCCTGCATAAAAACCTGACTGATGTATTTATGTTTTCCAATCAGCAGGACAGCACGCTCGTTCAGGCCCTTCAAGAAGGCAAAACGATTAAAAACGTGAAGCAAAGCTATTTCAATAACAAAGGCCAGGAAATCACGACGATCAACCACACCTTCCCGATTGTGCAAAACGGCGAGATCAAGGGAGCCGTGGAAATCGCCAAGGACGTCACCAAGCTCGAACGGCTGATCAGGGAGAACATGCACAGGAAAGAACAGAACAGCTACACGTTTGACAGTATTCTCGGCAACAGCTCGGTTATTCGGGAAGTCATCGAAAACGCAAAACGGGCAACCCGCACATCATCATCGGTGCTTTTGGCCGGCGAGACGGGAACGGGCAAGGAACTGTTCGCCCAAAGCATTCACAACGGCAGCCAGCGCTCAGGCGCCCCGTTCATCTCACAAAACTGCGCCGCCCTGCCGGATAGCCTGGTCGAAAGTATTTTATTCGGCACGAAAAAAGGCGCCTTTACCGGAGCCATCGACCAGCCCGGCTTATTTGAGCAGGCGCAGGGAGGCACCCTGCTCCTTGATGAGATCAACTCTCTCAATCTCAGCCTGCAGGCAAAACTGCTCCGCGCCCTTCAGGAAAAGAAAATCAGGCGCATCGGATCAGCTCAGGACAAACCGATTGACGTCCGCATCATCGCCACGATGAATGAAGACCCGATCACCGCCATTTCAGAAGAGCGGCTGCGCAAAGATTTATACTACCGCTTAAGCGTTGTCACGCTGATCATTCCCCCGCTCCGGGAGCGCAAGGAGGACATTCTGCCACTGGCCGAAGTCTTTATCCAGAAAAACAATCACCTGTTCCAAATGCATGTCGATTCGATCAGTGACGATGTGCAGCGATTCTTCTTGGAATATGACTGGCCGGGCAACATCCGCGAGCTTGAACATATGATTGAAGGCGCCATGAACTTTATGACGGATGAAACGACGATTACGGCGGCCCACCTGCCTTACCAATACCGGATGAAAATCAAACCGGCTGACACGGAAACCAAAGCCGCCGCAAGCACCCAGCCCGGCACCGATTTAAAAGACAAAATGGAAAACTTCGAAAAATACATGATCGAAAAGATCCTGAGAAAACACGGCAATAACATATCCAAAACGGCAAACGAGCTCGGAATCAGCAGACAGAGCCTGCAATACCGCCTGAAAAAATTCGGTCTGGACCGGATGAAATGAATCCATACAAAAAAAGGCTGAGATGCTCCTCAGCCTTTCGTTTATATCTGATTGGCAAGCCGCTCTCCGGTAAACCAAAAGTTCTCACTCACTGCCAATGTATGTTCCGTATTCTCGACTTGATGCCACCAATGGCGCGGCGCGTAAATGATTTCTCCCGCCTTTTGTCTGAAACGGATCGGAGACGCCTTTTGCACCAGCGGTTTTTGCTCAATGTCTTTTTCATCAAAGACATTGATATTTCCTTCGTACAAATACGGAGAGTCGTCCGGATGATAGAAGATCCATTCCTTCTCCCCAAAAATGACGCCGTTCCACGCGTGCGTGTTGTTAAAATCCTGATGCAGCGGTGTGCCTGTCTGCTTAGAACCGAGAAAGAACCATTTCCAGTCCCGTCCCGTTTCTTCATCCGCTCTCAATGTGTCTTTTGTAAAATACTCGGGTGCGGAATAGACAAGGTCTAAGTCATTTTGGTTCAGCTGCGTAAAATTCCAGTCACAGTACCATTTGTCATCATTCTGATCAATGTACTCGATATAGTTGGAAAGCTTTACTTGTTTAAACGTTTTGACCCCTTCGATATCTGATTTCCGGATGGTGACCATTCTGTCCCCATAGTGTTCGTCAATGTATTCAAGCGTCCACGGCCTGCATTCCCAGTGATCCATTGCCCCCGTCAAAATAAAAGGTTTCTTATCAGCATACTCGCTTACAAAAAGATCGTACGATAACTCATTGATTGTCAGTCTGTCAATGGTCATATCCATTCCCCTTTTATTCGGCAATCTGCCGTTTTTTTTGTTTGGCGTAACTGTATGGACCTGAAAAGATGGTGACGTTTTGATTCTCAAGCCAGAAAATCTTGTTGAACTTCTCCAGCAGGTTTCTGTCGTGAGAAACGCAGATGATGGTGCCTTGAAACTGCATCAGGCTGTTTTCGAGAATTTCCTGAGATTCAATATCCAAGTGGTTGGTCGGCTCATCCAGGATCAGGACATTCAGCTTTTTTTCCATTAAGATGGACAGCTTCAGCCTGATTCTCTCACCGCCCGACAGGACGGAAAGTTTTTTAAAGACCGACGACCCGTAAAATCCGTACTTGGCCAGCATATTCCGGGCCATGCCCTCTTCAGTCAGCAGATTTTCTTTAAAAAATTGCAGAATCGTCTGGCTCGAATCTCCGACATGGCTCTTTTGATCAATGTAGCCTATTTTAAGATTTTCTCCCACTTTAATGGTGCCGTCCGACAGTTCTCTTTCCCCGATGATGCAGCGGATCAGCGTTGTTTTGCCGACGCCGTTTCTGCCGACGATGCCGATTCTGTCTTTATGCTTTATGCGCAGATTCACATTTTGATATAAAAGGGAAGATCCGTTGGTCACCTTTCCGTTTTCAATGAACACAATATCTTTTGAACCGGCGCCCGCTTCCTGAAATGCGTTTTTTAATTTTTGCTCCGTCCGGACCGGCTTATTGATCAGCTCAATCCTTCTCAGCGCCTTTTCCATATTATTCGCGCGTCTGTGCAGGCCGACAGACGGCGGATTCGAGCGGTTGGCCCAATCTCTCAGCTGGGCGATGGATTCCTTCATCTTCTGTATTTTTCTCTGCTGTTCTTCATATTTCTCAAACTGGGCGATGATGAATTCTTCCCGCTTTTTCAAGTATTCGCTGAATCCGTAAGGCCAAATCTTCACCTCGGTATCGTCAATCTCGAGCACCTTCATCGCCGTTTGGTCGGCAAACGTTTTATCGTGGGTCGTAAACAGAATGGTTTTGTTCGATTTTTTAATAAACCCTTCAAGCCACTCAATCGCATGGACGTCCAAATGGTTGGTCGGCTCGTCCAGCAGTATAACGTCGTCGTTGCGGATTAAAATTTCGGCAAGGCCGGCTTTTGTTTTTTCGCCGCCGCTCAGCTTTGAAAACGGCTGATCCTTTAATTCGCTGAGGCTGAGCCCGTTGCATACCTCGTCAATCATCGCATGCATCTGGTAGCCGTTGTTCCGCTCAAATGTTTCCGTGTATTGACTGTATTTTTCCAATAAAGCAGTCAGCTCGTCATCACTCATCGGTTCCGAAAGCTTCAGCTCAATGGCCTTCATTTCATTCTGGATCGCCGCGAGAGCTTCAAATGATTTTTCCAGATATTGATACAACGTCAGATCCTCATGGGGATCAGCGATCTGCTTCAGCAAACCGACCTTCGCCCCTTTGTTGATCGCAATCGTTCCTTCATCTGCCTCAAGCTCTCCGGAAAGCACCCTGAACAGCGTGCTTTTGCCGGAACCGTTCGGCCCGGCCACAAGCACTTTTTCGCCTTCATTGATGAAAAAAGAAACTTGTTTGAAAATGGTATCTCCCGCTAAATTTACCGTAAGATTATGAATATTCAGCAACTCACATCATCCCTTTGTCATTCTGGTTCAAAGCTCGACTTTATTCTGGATGGCGACGCTCGCTTTCAGTTTGTAAAAGCTGAGCATCATAAACAGCGACAATAAGATGGATAATACCCCGATTGCGGTCAGCAGCAAAGCTGAATCAAAATAGTCCGTTAAGAATCCGATAAACGGAAAGGCAATGAACATGAAGAGCGAGGTCATCAAACTGATAATGGACAGCAGCGTGGCTCTCGTTCTGGACGGAATCTCATTATTCACCACCTGACTGGATACGGGTTCTATCACATCATAGAGCGCGTTAATGACGACAAAAGCTGCAATCGTCACGTACAGACTGCCCGAAGGTATAAACAGGTAGGCCGCCCCGATGATGCAGAATGTCAGCAGAAGCACGCGCCTCGGCGTGAATTTTTCCGCCGGCTTGGAAGAAAAGATGGAGCACAGCGCCTGCAAGATGGACAGTCCCGCAAAAATAATGGATATATTGCGCACGGACAGCCCTTCCTGACTTAACAGATCTTGTCCGTACATATAAAAAACCGAGGTAATCGCAAAGAAAACGGAGAGTGACAGCACCAGATATTTAAAGGCTTTGTTCAGCCTGAAGAAATCTTTGACTTCTTTTAAGATGTCACCGACCGTCTGCGTTTCGTGTTCACTGTTTTCAAATTTGATTTCCGTCAGCTGTGTAATGACCGCCATTGCAATCAGCTGAGTGACAATCCCGGCGATAAACACATACGACCATGATATTTCCTGCAAGTAGCCGCCGATGCCCATGGCGATCGCAAGACCGAGTATGACAAGTCCGTTATAGTTTCCGATGGATTTGCCGTACCATTTTTCTTTCCCTTGTTCTTTCAGTGAATCAAACAAAAAGGCATGATCCGTTCCTGATATAAACGTCAGCCCGATACCGTATATAATATGGGCGATGAAGAGGGCGATGAAGTTGTGGAAGCTCAGGAACATCACCAAATAGACAATGACCATAAAATGGCCGAGCAAGAGCGATTTTTTTCTCCCGATTCTGTCCGAGATGACGCCGCTCGGCACTTCCGCCAGAAACATCGCCAAATTCAGGACCGATTGCAGGATGCCCACAAGAAATAATGAATAATTCATGCTTGTTAAATATAAAATCCAAATTCCCCGTTCGAAAAAGAAGTTTCCGAAAAAACCGGAGAAGTAAAGCAAATTTCGATTCCGCAAATGAATACCCCTTTCCAGCTATCTGCATTTAACATCATGAACAGAAAGGAGCCCGTCAGTCTTTACACTAAAACCCTCTATACATGGATCTTGCAGATACAGACTTTTCCCAAAACAAATTGGGCAATAATGAGTTGTATTCTCGAATAACCCAAAAAGTTCCTTCTTTTTTTCAGATCCTATGGCATCAATGATCGTTTTTTTCTTCTCTGGATCGCTGATGTCGCGGATGAAATATTTGATATAGCTCAGCTCATGCAGGTAAGCCGGCAGGAACAAATGGAGCTCAATATCAAACCCGCTTTTATCCATATGGTAATAATCATTGAAATGACTGACCTGGGAGACGGATACGTCCGCTCCGGCCCGCCGCAACAGATCAGCCAGCCTTTCAATGATCTCTCCGTTGGGATAATAATCGGCATAAACGATTCGGATCGGTTCTTCTTTTGTCAAAAGGGGCAGATCTTTCTGCGGTGTCCTCCCGCTTTCCCATATTCCGATCAGTGAATCAGTCGGTGTGATGATATGCCCCAAATCGCCGGCCAGCTTTTGTTTATCAAAATAATGCTGAATGAAAGTTCTCAGCATGTCGTCCTTTACCTTGAAGGTAAATAACATCGGCAAATGATTTTCTTTAAAATCAGCATACTGCCGATACCTCATGTTTGAATGATGAAACTGGGTGTGGCAGGTCACGTCCGTTTGATTCGCTTCGTACAGCCCGATGCTTTTTTCCAGATCATCATTCAAAATAAATTGGATGGTCTGAACCGTGCGGTCATCCGCGGGCGTCATTTTATATTGCGGATTCCGCTCAAATTCCAGCCCCTTCTCAAACGTGCGCTTGAATCGGTACGGGCCGTTTTCCGGCACATCGCCCCCGGCGGTCGCCGGAATCAGAAAGCTGCTCTGCAAAACGGCTTCTATTTCATCAGACGGCTCGTCCAAGGTGACTTCAAAGCGTTTTTCGCCTGTTACGTTCACCCCGAGCTGATCGGAAGAGACGAGGCCTTTTACATACGGAACGGCCTGTTTTATGTTCAGGAAACTGCCGAGATGGGGGCTTTGATTTTCTTTCGTCAGATGATAGATGATCGTTTGAACCACACCCTCGGCGTCGCCTAAATAGTCCGGGTGAATGTCCACCTGACAGGTGCGGGGATCTTTGCGGATGATCCGGCAGTTATAGCCGTCCTGCAGACTTTCATACATAATGCTGCACATCATCTTGCTTGTGTAATCCTGCGTATCTAATGGGTTCAAGCGTATCGGGCTTGTGTCGATTTCTATTTTCAGAGGGTCGCCCGGTTTTCTCGCCGTACGATGCATCGTCTTCATAAAGCGCTTTCCTTTTGAGAAAGCTTCGTTTCTGTAATATGAAGGCCGTCAAAGTCCAGGCCGATGCGGGTATTCAGGGATTTCGGGCTTCCGCCTGCAAGGTATGTGATAATGTCATGAGACATAAACGAGGATATAATACCGTTTGTCGCTCCTAAGGAACCTTTGATCGGTTCATCGGGGTAACAGTTCAGAAGTCCGGCCGGCATGTTTTTTTCATAGGCGACACCGGATTGATAGGATTCAGGCGTGAGCAGAGGCCCCCATTGGCCGCTGAAGCTGCCGACACCCCCGGTCATAAACGCGATATTCCGCTCCTTACAATACCGGTAAACCCATTCAGAAATGTTATGGGGTTTGTCAGCAGCATTTATGACGATATCAATTTCATACGGATCTAACACACGCAGATCCTGCGGCTGTGTAATTTCCTGATGGTAAAGTGCTGCGTCCGCATGGGGATTGATACCCGCAATATAATCTCTGCATTCTGAGATCTTTAATTTGCCTACAGAAGATTTATTATAGACGAATTGTCTGTTCAGGTTATGTACTGATACGGCATCGAAATCAATGAGAATAAAATGCTGCATGCCCGCCGCCAAAAGATTTTGAAGAATGATCGTTCCGACGCCCCCCAGACCCACGATCGCTGCCCTGCTGCCGTCTAATCTGTTTTGGATCAGATTAGGGTTTTGGTTGTATTTCTCAAAATGGTACAGCTGCTTTTCAGTGATGCGGCCTTCACGGCCGTTTTGCCATGGCTCTATTAAAGCATCCAATTTCATTAACGCATCGAAAAACTGGTTTCCCGCTTCCTCTCCCAGAAGATCAGAAAGCTCTTGTTTTTCACAGCCGATGATCAGCCGTTCAACCGCCTCTTTGATCTCACTCGTATGCGCAAGCTTAATCGCCTTTCGATATTGAATGATAATATGCGCCGTGTAGGTCAGCACCTGCACGCTGTCTTTAAACTTCCAGCGCTTACAGTACGTTGACATCATGACATACCCCCTGAAAGATAATAACTCCCCAATGAGGGGAGTCACGGCTTTACTAGCAACGATGCACCAAGCTTGCTGTTTCTGTATCAAGATCAAGTTCTTCAATCTTCATCAGTACACACCCCCTTTACCAATAACTAGATATTATCACCAATATTGGAAAAGGACAAGTTATTTTTTGAAAATTTAGAATTTATATATAAATTGTGATTTTTCTTCCTTCTGCCCGGTTTATCCCGGCAGCCGGATGATGAACACGGAGCCTTTTCCCTGCTCACTTTTCACTTCAATTGTTCCGTTATGGCTGTCGATAATGGTTTTTGTAATGGCAAGACCCAGTCCCGCGCCGCCGGATTGACGGGATCGGGAGGTTTCCGCCCTGTAAAACCGGTCAAACAAATGAGGCACATGCTCCGGAGCGATTCCCGTTCCGTTATCTGCAATCATAAGCATGATTCCTCCGTCTTTCTGCAGGGAGACGGTGATGACACCCTTGTCTTCATCCGTATGCTGCACCGCATTGTAAAAGAGGTTGAGAATGACCTGCTTCATTTTGTCTTTGTCAAAAACGGCTTCTATCTTTTGATCGACAAAGAACTCGAGCTTCCGGTTTCTCGCGAGCAGCTTCAGCTGAGCCTCCATTTCCAAAATGACGTCTCCCAATGCGCCTTTTTTCATTTCAAAGCTCGGCACCCGGTCAATCTTCGCGAGAAACAGAAGATCCTCTATCAGCTTATTCGCCCTGGCGGATTCCGCGTACATGCTTTGAAGCGCTTTTTCTTTCTGCTCCGGCTTCTCCGCCGCTCCGCGCATTAACATTTCGATACAGCCGTGAATGGAGGTAAGCGGCGTTCTCAGCTCATGTGATGCGTCTGATATAAACTGCCGGATGCGCTCCTTCGCTTCTTTTTCCGCCTGAAAAGAGGATTCAATCCGTTCCAGCATCTGATTGATGGAGATACCCAATGACTCAATTTCGGCCTGCCTTTTATCAATCGGCAGCCGTTTATCGAGACTGCCGGCATGAATGTCACCCATCATACGCACAATGCGGGACAGCGGCTTGAGTGTGAGCCGGATCACCGGCAAAAACACAAACAGGCCGATGACCAAAGCCGCAAAGGAAAGCACCGCGAAAATGCTGATCTGGCGGAAAAGCGAATCATTCAGAGGCTGGGTCAGCGTGCTCATCTGCACAACTCCCGCCTGCCTTCCGTCAACGGAAATCGCCTGAAACACGACGATGATTTCCTGACCTGACTTATTGTGAGCCACCTGATAGTGAAGCGCCATGGTATCTGTCAGCGCATCCTGGTACACTTTTTTCGGGAAAGAAGGAGCGGCCCCCGCGTGCGGGTCTTCTGATAAAACAGACATCTTGTATGATTGATTGATAAAAGCAACCGTCAACCCGGGGTAAATCAAATTCGGATGAGCCGGTGTTTCGGAACGGGCAAGGGTTTTGATTGACCTCCATACGCTTTGATCCATTGAATTGATATCACTCTGAATGCTGATCGCCTGATTTTCATACATCGTCCGTGTCATAAACATGTACTGAGTGCCGCCGATGAAACATAACAGCAAAGCCAAAATCGCCAGTGACCTGAACAGGAGCTGGAACCGCAGGGTTCTGTACAGCCGTTTCATGCCAGATCCACCCTGTACCCGGCGCCCCGAACCGTGCGAATCACCTTGTGTTCTTTGTCCTTCAGCTTTTCGCGCAGAGAACGGATGTACACCTCGACGATATTGTCTTCCCCGAGGACCGTTCCGTAATGAAGCCCCATCGTTAAAGAATCAATGAGTGCAGACTCGCCGTCTGCACTCAGCTTGATGCCTTTCAACTTTTCCATGATGCAGTCTCTCCTTAGATGTATCAGCCTGTGTTTATTTTTTTCGCTTCCCCTTCTATTATTCGCTTTTATCTGAAACAAAACGGAATCTAAGCTGAATTGGTGAAAGGAAACGCTGAAAACGGAGCCATCTGCAAATAAAAATCATTATCTGCCGCTTCAATTCAGCAGCAGCAGTCTGTTTCAATCACAAAGTTCTAAGTTCACGTCTGCCTTTTTCTAAAAATACCCATTTTTAACTGAACGTGTTGTGACCCGCATTCAGTTCTTTTTTATGGCTTCTGAAAAAAGGCATAAAAAAAGCGCCCTGAAAAAGGACGTTTAATATGACATGTTTCATGTTCTTAAATTCTGCATTCTAAAATAATTCTTCCTTCACATTCACCTTCAATTTCATTCAATACGATGATCACATCAGCCGTTTTCATGTGTTTCACCTCCCGTTTTCATAATAGTATAATATTAACAAATAAATCAATAAAAAACAGCCCGGATGTCCGGGCTGTTTTTTTTATTTCTGTAATCGATCCGCTTCTGTCAGTTTGACTTCCGCTGTTTTTTTCTTTCCCGAACGGTAGAACGTGATGTTCACACGGTCGCCGATCTTTTTGCGATACAGACGCTCACGGAGATCAACAACGTCATTGACCTTATGTCCGTCGAACCCGGTAATCACGTCGAGCTTTTTCAAACCCGCTTTTCCGGCCGGTGAAAACGCGTCGACACCCATAATGACCGCCCCGGTTTTAACGCCTTTCGGAAGTTTCAGCGTCTGGCTCCAATGGTAGCTCGCAATATCCGTTAAGGATTTCATCTCAATACCGAGGAAAGGCCGTCTGACTTCTCCGTATTTTTCTAAATCCTGAATAACGGGAATGACAAGCTTTGACGGGATGGACAGGCCGATTCCTTCAACGGCGGATTCAGCGATCTTCATTGAGTTGATGCCGACCACCTTGCCCGATATATCCATCAAAGCGCCGCCGCTGTTGCCAGGGTTAATCGCGGCATCGGTCTGCAGCACTTCCGCATTCCAATCCGGCTGTCCGTCGCCGTTTGAGTCAACGGGCACTGCCCTTTCCGTGCCTGAAATGATCCCCTGTGTCACTGATCCCGCAAATTCAAGCCCGAGCGGATTTCCGATCGCAATGACCGGTTCTCCGACTTTGACCTGATCGGAATTGCCGAACTGGGCGGCCGATTTGATTTTATCAGATTTCACCTTCAGCACGGCGAGATCCATCAGACGGTCGCTCCCGATCAGCTCAGCAGGCACGCGTGAGCCATCCTTCAGGCTGATCTCAATCTCAGTCGCACCTTCAATGACATGGTGATTGGTTACGATATAAGAAGTGTTTCCGTTCTTTTTGTAAATGACGCCGGACCCGCTTCCCGCTTCGCCGCCCTCTCCCCAAATATCGGTCTTTTGGATATTGAGAACGCCGACTACCGAATCCGATACACGGCTGACCATATTCGTGACAGCGTCATTGACATTTACGTTAACTGTTTTCACCTGTTCGCTGCCGAGACGCTGGCTGGTGCTTTTGCTGCTTTCCCCATGGTCTCCGCCTGTCCAGTACGGCAGCAGGAATGCCATGAGCGCGGCCCCGACGATGACGCCGATCAGACTTGATAGAAAGTACCCTCTCTTGCTGCGGCGGGGCTGTTCGGAGGCGTACTGTTCATCATCGCGATTATAATCCACCCTATCTCAAATCCTTTCAAGAGTACTCGATTTGCTTATAGTGTGGGTCAGATCGCGGATTAATAATCATGATTCATTTGGAAAAATTACACGGCGCACAGCGGCGTCGGGATTTTCGGATCGGTATCAAATAACTGAAACGTTTCCCCGGCGACAAATCCTTTCGCAGCCAATGTCTGCTGCACGGACATTCTCGCCAGTTCCTTCATATTGTTGTCTTGGCTCAGATGCGCCAAATAGATGCGCGATGTGCCGTCGCCGATGACATCAGTCATGGCGAGCGCCGCATCTTCATTGGAGACGTGGCCGACATCGCTTAAAATCCGCCGCTTAATGCTCCATGGGTATCTGCCCATTTGCAGCATGCCGACATCATGGTTGCTTTCAAACACAAACACATTGGCCGAACGGATAATGCCTTTCATTCTGTCGCTCACATACCCGGTGTCCGTCATCAGCGCGAGCTTTCTGCCTTGGTAGTGGAAAACATAAAACATCGGCTCGGCCGCGTCATGAGAGACGCCGAATGACTCAACATCAAGCCCGCCGAAGGATTTCACGCTTTCCATCGGGAACAGAAACTTTTGTCCGGTATCCAGCTTGCCGATCTGATTCTCCATCGCTTTCCACGTCTTTTCATTGGCGTAGACGGGAAGTCCGTACTTTCTCGCAATGACGCCGAGCCCTTTAATATGGTCGCTGTGCTCGTGAGTGACAAAGATGCCGTCGACGTCGTCTATCTTGCGGCCGATTCTCTCCATCAGCCCGTCCATCGCTTTACCGCTCAGGCCGGCATCCACCAGAAAAGAGTGCTCCTCTGTCTCCAGATAAAACGCGTTTCCGGTACTCCCGCTCGCAAGCACGCTAAATTGCAAGCCCATTATGTCTCACTCCATTATTTATTTTGATTGTTATCAATGACTGTGCTTTCCAATGCATTCACAGTGTACGTTTGCTGTGTCTTTTTCTTCGTCCCTTTTGACTTATCTTCAATTGTAATTCTCCATACCGGCGCCAGCACCTGCGTACTTGTCAGCGGATATTGGGCAATATAGCCGAACTTAACGCTTTTAACGGCGCAATTCGCTTTTAAGTAATTTTGAGAATACAATAATTCGACCGCATCAAGCTCAGGAATCAGGCTCTCCGTCTGGATTCGCTTGAATGACTCCAGCATGGTCTGCTCGTAAGATACGACCTCGTTTTTATCGTTCAAATGCAGAATCACCTGTCCGATCGCATCCGTGGACGAGTCAAAATCCTGATAAATCAACTGGCCGTCATACATCTGGTAAAAAATGATCTGTTTTTTATCCTTGTCGACTTTCCACAGTTTATATTTTTCACCGCCGGTTATTTTAGAGCTGACGAGCGATTCCGCATCCTCTTGCGGTTTTTGCTTCGATAAACCGACCGGATCGGTAAATTTCATTTTCAGCGTCGTAACCTTGTGATCATCCGCCGGCATCTCCATTAACGGCTTTTGATCCTTCAAAGCATCAATATCTTCAGCGGTAAATACTTTTTGGCCCGCCGTCAGCCGGTAGCCCGTCGCGGAATCAGAAGACAGGTTGCCGAAAGTGATATGATCCATCTCCATGTCTTTTTCCACATTTGAATTTTTAATCACTTCGTATTCACTGCTCGAGCGTTTTTCAAAAAACTGATAGCCGAGAAAAATATCAAGGATGAGGAAGGCAATGATGAAGATCGTTTTTGTCTTATTCCACTCCATTATCGTCCTCCTCCTTCCCCAGCAGATCTTTCGTAATCGGAACGATCTTCCCGTTGATTTTCATACTCCAGACGGGTTCCAGTTCAACGAGATCATTCGTTGATGAAGAGACCATTTGATAGGCCAGGAAGATCTGGTCGATTTTATTCACGTCGTATTTATCCTGCTGCTCCAGCAGAGACACAACCTCATTGCCGTTCATCATTTTTACGTCTTTTGTTTTAATCGGATTCGGTCCGAGAACATAGTTCGGCCGCTTGTAGCTGAGAACCTCGTCATTGGCCCATTGCAGGGTCAAAACAGGTCCGGATCCGAAAGGCTTAGACGTGCTGTTGATCACGGGCATTTGGTCTTTAAACATGTAGAAACTCAGCTGCTGGTTATCACTCACATTGAAAAATTGATAATGATCCGTCCAGCTTCCCGTATCCTCTAAATATTTATAGCTTTTCTTAATCAGCTCCCCTGTTTGATAAGAAGCGCTTTGTGCCAGGTTCCGATGCTGGAATTGAATCTGCCGCTGTGTCGAATTGATTTCCAGACGGCTGATTCCGTCAGTCAGCACATTCCGATTGTAATTCGGGTCCTCTCTGACCGTGCTCGGATCATTAAAAAGCGTCTGCTTAAACAGGTTCGTCTTAATGGTTTCAGTGATAAATTCTTTTTCCTTCATATTAAATCGCGCATTCGGCATGAGAAATTCTTTGCTTTTTCCGACCGAATAGAGGTGGTATAACGGCATACTCGACTTTTTGCTGTACAGCTCATTCATCAGATTGCGGTAATTCGCCGATTCCACAGTCACTTCCAAAATCAGCTGCTTGCTGTATGAGACCATGTAAATCTTTTTATTTGTCTTATTCTCATTAAACGGAATGACAATATGGTCAAATGAGCTGTATTCCATTGACGGATTCGACCATTTAAACATTGTTTGGAAGAAATCAATCGGAATGGTGTCATTGAATTGCAGATCGAGCTTTGCCGAATTGCCGTTTCTGCCGTAAAGCCAATTTTTAAAACCGAGCTTGTCGTATTGATCGGAAATATCCTTCATCCCTTTTACTTCCCATTGCGGCAAATCCGCCCATAGGTCATTAAAGAGCGTCTCATCATCCACTTTGTAATGAGAGCCGTTTGTATGAATAAACATATCCCGGGGTTTTACCGTTTGCGCTACTTTTTGACTCGTTTTATCAATTTTATGCTTTTCCCGGACAGTCGATTTGGTTGAGGCCGTGCCTTCTGAAAAATTGGGCTGGAATGTCCAAATTCCCCATGTTAAAACAAGACTAATGACGACCAGCACTGACAGTATGACTGTTTTTATATTTTCACGCCTCATCCCAATCATCCTCTTGCTCTTCTTTATATGGAAGAGTAAATGTAATCTTCGTTCCTTTGCCTTCTACACTGTCGGCCCAAATGTCTCCGCCGTGCGCCTGAACCATCTCTTTTGCAATCGCAAGGCCGAGCCCGGTGCCGCCGAGTTTTCTCGTGCGCGCTTTATCCACTCTGTAGAAACGGTCAAAGACTTTTTCCACATCTTTTTTCGGAATGCCGATACCTTCATCTTTTACGCTGATATAAAGCAGCTCTTCTTTCTCATTCACATCGACTGAGAAAGTGACATGTCCGCCTTCCGGTGAGTATTTCAGTGCGTTAGAAATGATATTATCGAGAACCTGCGTCACTTTATCCTGATCAATCTCCACGTACAGATTTCTGTCCGGCAGCTCGCGGATAAATTCGACATGCTGTTCTTTTGTCATTTCAAAACGATCGATAATCAGTGACATAAAGCGGATCATATGAATCCACTCCCGATTAAACTGATAATCTTTGCTGTCGAATTTAGAAAGCTGAAGCAGGTCGTTCACCAATCTGATCATGCGCTCAGTCTCATTTTGGGTCACCATTAGGAAACGCGGAGCGATATCTTTATTTTCCCACGCGCCTTCTGCAAGCGCCTCTAAATAGCTTCGCATGGTCGTCAGCGGTGTCCGCAGCTCATGAGACACGTTGGCAACGAACTCTCTGCGTTCCCGATCGAGTTTTTCCTGTTCGGTGACATCATAAAGAACCGCGATTAAACCGTCGATTTTTCCGTGCTCTCTCTGAATAACGGAAAAATTCACCCGCAGTACAGTCGTTTCATCGTCACGTTCGATCTCCAGCAGCATTGAATCCTGCTGTTCTACTAAATCCTCAAATGTAAAGTTCTCTTTTATGCCTAATAAAGACGTAATCGGCATCTCTAAAGCCGTTTCACGTGAAACATTCAGCAGCTCAAGCGCAGGGCTGTTTAAAAGAATAATAGCTCCATTGCGATTCGTTGCGATGACGCCGTCTGTCATATACGCGATAACGGATGAAAGCTTTCTTCTCTCCCCTTCCGTCATGGCTTGGGCATCTTCAAGCTCTCTCGTCAGATGGTTGAACGTCGTTGCGAGCTGACCGATTTCATCATGCCCGTATTTCCGCACCTTTCTGGAGAAATTCCCTTTTGCCAGTTCCATCGCCTGCTTACGCATATCCGACAGCGGATGGGTAATGGTGCGGGCGAGAAATATACCGAGAAGAGCCGTCAGAACAAGGGCTAAGCCTGTTCCAGAAGCAAGAATCGAGTTGACGGTTTTCATCTGGTTAAAGGTATCTTCCATACTGGCCACGACATATATCGCGCCGACAACTTCCTGATTCTCTGTGACGACAGGTTTTGCTGAAATCAGCACTCTGTTTTTGCTTTTAGGATCATAATATTTTTTTGAATAGGCCTGTTTTGTTGAGAAAATCCGTTTAAAAATCGGATCAGTCGTCTGTTTCCCCGCTATTTCCTCACCATAAGGCCTCGAGGAACCGACGACCTCATAGCTTTTATCAACAAATGTAATCTCCCGTATTTCATTGTTTTTCGTAAAATCATTCAAAATCCGTTTGACGTCATCTTTAATGACGGTGCTGTCATTATCTCCTTTATATTCCTGCTCAATATAATAGGATAGATTGTCAATGCGCTGATTTAACGATAATTCATAGGACTTGAGAAGAGAATTCTCCACCTGTTTCACAAAGTACACGCCGATAATCTGCATGGCGATGATAATGAGAAGCACATAGATCAGCGTGATCTTAAATTGAATCGACCGAAAAAAACCAACCTTATTCATCGCCGGTTAGTCCTGTTCAGGGTTTCTCAAGTAATAACCGACACCCCGTCTTGTGACGATCCAGTTCGGATGGCTCGGATTATCCTCGATTTTCTCACGAAGACGGCGCACTGTTACATCCACCGTTCTCACGTCACCGAAATAGTCATAGCCCCACACAGTCTGCAGAAGATGCTCACGCGTCATGACCTGTCCGATATGTTTGGCTAAGTAATGAAGCAATTCAAACTCACGATGAGTCAGCTCGATCGTTTCTTCTCTTTTTGATACGACATAAGCGTCAGGGAAGATGACGAGAGAACCGATATGAATGTCATTAGAAGCTGATTCTTCCTCAGCCGGCGCAACCGTAAGCTGGCGGCGCAGGTTCGCTTTGACGCGGGCCAGAAGCTCACGCGTGCTGAAAGGCTTCGTGACATAGTCATCCGCTCCGATTTCAAGCCCGATGACCTTGTCAATCTCCGAGTCTTTTGCCGTCAGCATAATAATCGGCATATCATATTTTTTCCGGACTTCCCGGCACACTTCAACTCCGTCTTTATTCGGAAGCATAATATCTAAAAGAATTAAATCAGGCTGAAGCTCCTCCACCATTTCCACGGCTTCGTTTCCGTCGTACGCACAATGCACGTCATAGCCTTCTTTTCTTAAATTAAACTCTAATATATCTGCAATCGGTTTTTCATCATCGACTACAAGGATTTTCTTATCCATCATCTTGATTTTCCTCCTGCCAGAATGACTTCATTTCATCTATTGATGTTTCATGATGATCACAATTCGGATCGTGAAAAACGTTCCCCGTCTATTATAACGGTTTCAGGTCAAAAGATAAAAAAATTAAAGAGAACAGCGCAAAAACGTATTGAACTGCCATCCTTTTGTCATGTTTTTTATTTTCTTTTAAAAAATAATATTTTTTTGAAACCTCACGAAAAAAAACGCCGTCTAGTGTTTGACGTCTTCTTCTGGGCCGGCTGAAAAGCCGGCTCTCCCTTTTTTTATAACAAAAGAAAAAACGCACCTACTATTGCAGATGCGTTTGGGTAAGTGGCTCGGGACGGAATCGAACCGCCGACACACGGATTTTCAGTCCGTTGCTCTACCAACTGAGCTACCGAGCCAGATGTTTCTTTTCTATACTATAAAGTAAAGTAAAATGGCGGTCCGGACGGGACTCGAACCCGCGACCTCCTGCGTGACAGGCAGGCATTCTAACCAACTGAACTACCGGACCTTACAGTAATTTGTCCGGAGAGCCGTATCGTGGCGGCCCTCCGAGGACAAATAAGGAGTTAGCAATAACGCTAAAGTAAATCAATGACCCGTACGGGATTCGAACCCGTGTTACCGCCGTGAAAGGGCGGTGTCTTAACCGCTTGACCAACGGGCCATAAAAAGTGGTGAGCCATGAAGGACTCGAACCTTCGACCCTCTGATTAAAAGTCAGATGCTCTACCAACTGAGCTAATGGCTCCTGATGTGTCGGATTATGTATCATAGAGCATTCAGACAAAAGCTTTCTTGCAGTACTCTATTGAAGCTGTTCCGTAACAACGAGATTTATAATATCATAGAACATTCGAAAGTGGCAACTACTTTTTTGAAAAAAATCTATTATTTTTTTCCTACATAAAAAAACAAGCCTCCGTGACCGGAGGCTTGTTTGCTGCAAATTCTTAGTTAGCGCGGTATACACTGCGGATGACGTTCGTTTGTGAACGGTCGGGACCGACAGAGAAAATAGAAAGCGGAATACCTGTCAGCTGAGACACGCGTTCCAGATAATGGCGCGCATTTTCAGGAAGATCGCTTAATGTTTTTGCGCCTGTGATATCTTCCGTCCAGCCAGGCATTTCTTCATATACCGGTTCACACTCTGCGAGAGCTTTCAGACTTGCCGGGAATTCTTCAATCACTTCACCTTTGTAGCGGTAAGCGACACAGATTTTCAATGTTTCAATGCCAGTCAGCACATCGATTGAGTTCAGAGAAAGATCTGTGATTCCGCTGACGCGGCGGGCATGGCGGACAACAACGCTGTCAAACCAGCCGACACGGCGCGGACGGCCTGTCGTTGTGCCGTATTCGCGTCCGACTTCACGGATTTGATCCCCGATTTCATCTTTCAGCTCAGTCGGGAAAGGACCGTCACCGACACGGGTTGTGTACGCTTTAGATACACCGACGACGTGCTGGATTTTTGTCGGGCCTACGCCTGAACCGATCGTCACCCCTCCGGCGACCGGGTTGGATGAAGTGACAAACGGGTATGTCCCTTGGTCGATATCAAGCATAACCCCTTGAGCGCCTTCAAATAAAACGCGGCGGCCTTCATCCAGCGCGTCATTTAAGACGACGGATGTATCGCATACATACTTTTTAATCTGCTGGCCGTATTCATAATACTCATCCAGAATATCTTCAATTTTGAAGCCTTCTGTTTCATACATTTTTTCAAGCAGACGGTTTTTCTCTTCAAGGTTCCGTTCAAGCTTTTCTGCAAACACGTCACGATCTAGCAGGTCTGCGATCCGGATGCCGATCCGCGCCGCTTTGTCCATATAAGCAGGTCCGATGCCTTTTTTCGTTGTGCCGATCTTATTGGCCCCTTTGCGTTCTTCCTCTACTTCATCCAGTTTCAGATGGTATGGAAGAATGACGTGGGCTCTGTTGCTGATTCTCAAGTTATCCGTGCTCACATTGCGTTCATGAAGATACGCAAGCTCTGTTATGAGCGCTTTCGGATCAACAACCATTCCGTTCCCGATGACACACGCTTTTTCTTTATAAAAAATTCCTGATGGGATTAAATGAAGCTTGTACGTGACGCCATCAAACTTGATGGTATGTCCTGCATTGTTTCCGCCTTGATAACGTGCGATCACTTCTGCATTTTCTGATAGGAAATCTGTAATTTTACCTTTTCCTTCATCGCCCCACTGCGTACCTACTACGACTACTGAAGACATATATCCGTGCACCTCCGTTAACCTTTCAAAACGATATCTCATTCAAACAAATTAAGTGTATCAGTGCCGAAACAGAAAGTCAATCGTAAATCCGAACATTTAAATCTTATCAATCTATATTTGTTCGCCTTAAACATGATTAAAAGCGTTTTCTCTTTCATTTGTTATCTATTACTCCCGAAACTTTCATGCTTTAACAAGAAAAAGAACCCGTAATCAGGGTTCTTCAGACAGTCACTTATATGCCGATTGTATTCATCAGGACGACCCGCCAGCCGTCAGGATCTTCGATGGTCACGCCTTTTTCTTCCCAGTACGGGTTTTCGGGTGCTTTCTCCTCATATCCCATCTGCTTTAATTTCGTGCTGATGCGGATGACCTCCTGCTGATCCTGGATGTAAAAGACAAGCAGGCTGTCGCCGTGCGGAACGGGCGCCGGCTGAGACGCGCCGGTTTCTTCGGTGAATTCTAAGTGATATTGCGTATGGGGCAGGCCGAACATGACGCCGCTGTAGCCCTCATGTCCGGAAAAACTGCCGACCCTCTTCAGCCCGAGGCCCTCTTCATAAAACCTGATGATTTCTTTGAGCTGTCCGGTCGGCCGGGCAATCCGGATTTGCGCCGCTTGAAATTGCGGAAATTCAATTGCCATCATCATCCCTCCCTTAATGCCATTATATAAAAGCGCTTTCTATTTTTCGTCTGCCGAACGGACGGCATTCTCTCATTCTTTCGGATGAAAAAAAGCCTCAAGACATTGCTTGAGGCTTTACGCACCTGCCGGAACACCGCCGTCATCAAAGCGCCTTTCCAGGTTTACGAACTTATTGTATTCTTTCACAAAAGCCAGTGAGACGGTGCCCACCGGGCCGTTACGCTGTTTGGCAATAATGATTTCGATGATGTTTTTGTTTTCGGATTCTTTATCATAGTAATCATCACGATACAGGAAAGCGACGATGTCGGCATCCTGCTCAATACTTCCCGACTCACGGATATCTGACATCATCGGACGTTTATCCTGCCGCTGCTCAACACCCCGGGAAAGCTGAGACAGGGCGATGACCGGAACTTCAAGCTCCCGCGCCAGCGCTTTTAGCGCCCGTGAAATTTCCGATACCTCTTGCTGGCGGTTGTCGCTTGAACGGCCGCTTCCCTGAATGAGCTGCAAGTAGTCAATTAAAATCATGCCCAATCCGTTTTCCTGCTTCAGCCTGCGGCATTTTGAACGGATTTCGCTGACGCGGATGCCGGGGGTGTCATCTATAAAGATACCGCTGTTTGACAGACTTCCCATCGCCATCGTCAGCTTGCCCCAATCTTCTTCCGTCAGATTTCCCGTTCTGAGATTTTGGGCATTAATATTCCCTTCAGCGCAGAGCATACGCATGACAAGCTGCTCGGCACCCATCTCAAGACTGAATATCGCGACGCTCTCATCCGTTTTGGTGGCCACGTTTTGCGCAATATTTAAGGCGAACGCCGTTTTCCCCACAGACGGACGGGCCGCGACAATGATCAAATCATTCCGCTGAAAACCCGCCGTCATCCGGTCAAGCTCAATAAAACCAGTCGGAATCCCGGTAATATCGCCTTTCCGATTGTGAAGCTGCTCAATGTTGTCGTATGTTTGCACAAGCACGTCTTTGATATTTTGGAAGGCGCCCGAATTTTTTCGCTGCGCGACCTCCATAATCGTTTTTTCCGCATCGCTTAATAAATCTTCAACTTCATCCTCGCGCGTATACCCGTCTTGAGCGATCGAGGTCGCCGTTCTGATTAAACGGCGGAGAATCGATTTTTCCTCAACGATTTTCGCGTAATATTCTATATTAGCCGCTGTCGGAACGGAATTCGCGATGTCCGTCAGGTAAGAGACGCCTCCCACCTCTTCTAACAAATCGGTATTCGCAAGCTCTGACGTTACCGTGACCAAATCAACCGGTTCACCGCGGTCTCCGAGCACGAGCATGGCATTGTAAATTTTTTGATGTGACATTCTGTAGAAATCATCCGGAATCAACACTTCAGAAGCCAGTGTTAACGCAGACGGCTGTAAAAAAACAGCACCTAACACGGCCTGCTCAGCTTCTATGTTTTGCGGCGGCAGCCGATCATTCAGAAGGTCTGTCATGCTAAGCACCGTCCTCTCCTTAAAAAATATCCAAACTCCATTTTACCATTTCTCAAGAAAAAGAATAGAAAAACATCACTTTCCCTGTATTTGTCAAACAGCGGCTGCGTGTTTCACCATTCCGAATGCTGGGAAACAAATAAATAAATCGAAACCAGGAGGTAAGAAGGATGAAAACATATGCAGTAACACCCAGTATTGATGCGGACGGATGGTTTGTGAAGGTGGAAAATGTGGCGCCGACGGCTCTTTATACATCAAAGGACGCGGCGATCGAGAAAGCGGAGCAGACGGCTAAAGAGAACAGCCCGTCTAAGCTTGTCATTTATGATCAGC
Organism: Bacillus sp. JNUCC-22; assembly: GCF_018861275.1. Lineage (NCBI taxonomy): Bacteria > Bacillati > Bacillota > Bacilli > Caryophanales > Bacillaceae > Bacillus > Bacillus sp. JNUCC-22. The sequence goes on from NZ_CP076408.1 coordinate 3,856,618, forward strand.
ATAAAAATATTGAAGAAGAACGGTCCTTTTAAGAAAAGCCTTCGCCCGAGCGAGGGCTTTTCTTATTCGATGAAACGGATGTGCAGCACCGTCTGCGCCATGAGATCGGCCGTTTTTTGATACAGCTCCCATTCTTCACAGGCGGCGAATACTTTCATCATGTCCTGCAATGTCTGTTTCAGTATGATAAATTCGTCAATTGTCCGCAGTTCTGCGGCTTTTTTCTGATAATCAGCCAGCTTCAGCTGTAATAACATCAATGGCGATTGCATAAAAAACCTCCCCCATTCTGTTATAAAGCCCCGCTTTTCAAACCTCCATTCCTTTGTCATATCCTCTTACGATAGATTTCTGATTTTAGTACAATAAAGAAACGGAAGGAGTGATCACATGAAACCGCTGCAAATTTCCGCCGAAACGGCGCAAAAGCTCGCAGAATCACTGAATATGCCGCTTGAGAGAATCATGCACATGCCTCAGCACATTCTGCTTGCCAAATTAGCTGAAGTCCAAAAAGAGAACGATCACAAATAAAGGCTGCTCTCTCATATATATGTGCGGGAGGCGGAAGCGATGGCTTTCCGCCTCTTTTTTCGTTAAGAAAATTTTGGTAAAACAGTCTCACAGCTGAAAAAACTTGTTGACGAAGGAAAAGTGAAATATTTCTTATTATCCGGAAACAATTCAGGCAATACGAAGCTTGTCTCATGGAGGAAAAAGCACGGCACAAAAATCTCAGCTGACCCATACAGCACCGGAAAAACAACTCAGCCCGGAAAGGAATGACGGGCGGCCCGGGCGGACAAAGTCAGCAGACTCTGTATGAGATGAAAAAATAGTTCGGAAAGAGGCTGGATAGTTAAACGCCGGCCTCTTTATTTTGCTCTTGAAGCACCTGCCACGCGGCGCCGGTATCATTCAGAAAAATGATTGATAAATCCTTTCTATTTTTGAAACCATCAGTTCCTGACGCAGATGCCGGCCGGCATAGGAGCGCGCTTCTTTTCCAAGCCGTTCCCTGAGAGACTGATCCGTAATCAGCATTACGAGAGCATCAGCAAGTTCGCGGCTGTTGCCGGGCTGGCAGATAAGCCCTGTGGCCTCATGCCGGATCATCTCAGGGATTCCTCCGCAGTCAGTTGCGACAATGGCTTGACTTGAGAACATCGCTTCGATGATCGCTATAGGGAAATTATCATTCAATGTCGGCAGGACAAATATAGATGATTCAGCCAAAAGCGCCGGCACATCACGTCGTTTTCCGAGGAAAAACACATTTGAGAGGCCCAGTTTCCGTCTCTTCTCTTCCAGAAACCCTCTCATGTTTCCGTCTCCGATGATCCATATATCAACTCCGGATAAATGGTGCCGGATGCGGGCGAGAGCGTCCAGCAGCACATCATGTCCTTTTCGCTCGGTCAGACGGGAAACGCACGCAATCACGAGCTTTTCAGCACGTTTTGGCTCAGGGGCATCCTGAATGTCAATGCCGGTATGAACAGTCGTCAGCTGAGTCTCCTTCGCTCCGTACTCCAGCAAGGGCTCGTGAAAGGAGTCGCTGATTGTAATGATTTTATCCGAAGCCCGAATACCCTGCCTTTCTATTTCACTGAAATATGCCTCTTCTATTGAACCCTTTTGGATTTTATGAAACTTCATCCGGCTTTTCGTAAAATGTCCGTGCGGCGTGAAAAAAAGAGGACGCTGGTACGTTTGATTAAGGTATCCCAGCAAAAATACCGCAAATAAATCCTGCGCGTGAAACAGGTCATATGGTTCTAAGTCTTTCTCCTTCAAAAATCTTTGAAAGACATGTAAATAGCTGAGATTCTTCACAAACTTTTCGTTTGCGGCGCCGTATCTGCCAACAAGAAACGCTCTGATCTCGTCAGCGGCCCGCGGGATATCTTCCTGAAAAAAAGATGGCGGCATTTGAAGCGGCGAGATGACATCCGCCTGATGACCGATGCGCTCAAAACCCGTCTTAATTGATGTGATATAACTCGCCAACCCTCCGACATTCGGGTAACGGAGAAAGGTTGCGTACAGAATACGCAATGGCTTTTTTCGTTTGGGGGAGCTTTTTCCTTCCGCACAGAACGAATACAGCATCTCTGGCTCACTTTGATGTTCGATCCCGTAAAATTGATCCATGACGCGCAATAAGGCTGGAGGCACCAGACCGTTCGGCTTGCCGATCTCTTCTTTCACATCCGCTCCCCCTCTCTCAAACTTATAATCCTAATTCCCGTCCCCATTTTGACACTTTGTCAACATGATACGGCAGCAGTTCCCCTCCCCGATTGTCGAAGATTCTCCGCAATTGGGTATGAAGCCCTTTCTCAAGTGTTCTCTGCAAATAAGCCATTTTATAAAGCGTCATAGGAGGGGTCTGAAAATGAATGCCCCGCTTTTTCATTTCTTTCGTATACACTTTTACGCAATACGTCCGAATATCTTCTGCGTGCCGGCTCCAATCTTTTCTGAAGCCAAGCAGAATTTCAACCAGCACCGTCATATCAAACCAAACCGGCGCATATTTTGCGGACTCCCAATCGATGAATTGAATATCCCACGGTTCATGTCCGGACGCATCGTGGGTGCAGATATTCTGCATATGAAGATCACCGTGTGTGATGGCTGAGCCGTTTTGTATCAATTCAGGGAAAAAATCCGGCTCTTCCTGCTCAAGCAAGTTTGTGATTTGCCGATAATGAGGCTTCACGATATCTTTTGTGCGCTCATCTTTAAGAGCCCTATCCAATAATTCCGCTGTCTTTTTGATCTGCTTTTTACGCCCTTTTCTCATGGTTTCCGATCCATATACCGGCAGCCACGACCGCCATTTACCGTCAGAAATATTCTTGTTTTCAAAGGTGCGGCTGTGCAGTTCTGCGACAGACGGAATAATATACTTGAAATGCTTCGGGTGAAATGTAAGCTGTCCCCTGATCTGGCTGACAAACTCCATAAATATCCACGTTTCATGGTCACTTTCTTCTATAAGATAGATATCCGGCAGCAAATCCCCTAAAACAGAACGGGCTTTCCCGTATATATTAATCTCGACCTTGTTTTTTTCACGGGAAGATTTATATACCTTCAATATCAGCGGAACAGTGCCGGATTTTTTCTTTACAAACAGTTTATAAATGGCGCTTCTGTCCGTCGATTTCAGGCATGTGATGTCATCCGGATTCACCGCAGTCCTTTCACCGAACGAATACGACAGTTTTTCGTCAATTCTCAGTTTTTGAAATGCGCCATACAAAAGATCCTTTTCATACATGCCGATCTTCCTTCCGCTTCCGTTTCCAGCTGTTTTTGAGATGAGACCAAGTGTTTCTGATAAATGGCATCGGGTCATTCCAAGCAAAAAGAGCGTACTCTTTTTTTCCTTTACACCCTTTCCAAAAATCCCGGAACGTCATTTCTCCTCTTTTTCGTTTCTTCAAAAACGTTAAGAAATAACGCACCTCATAAATCCAGTTGATTCCGTCTTTTTGTTCGAGCTGGGGCTTCACATGTTGTCCGGTCAAATACAGATAGTACATGTAAACGAAATGAACGCCTGCCGGTTCTGTCAGGCTATGGCTGAGCCAAAAGCGCGGATTAATTTCGATAAACTTGTAAACATTGTCCCGGGGATCCTTTTTAAATTCCGCCATGCCTACTCCCTTCAGCTGAATCGCTTCAAAAAACGGCAGGGTCTTCTCGATTAAATCAGGAAGCCGTTTGCTGACGACGTGGGCCCCCGCGCCAAAATCAGCAGGGAATTGATGGTTCTTTTGCAGAGAGAATAAGCCCATTAATTTCATTTGGTCATCATAAAAAGTGGCGACTTTATAAAAACACTGGTTGTCTCCGGGGATGATCTCCTGCACGAGCAGTTCTCCATTTTCTCTGTAGGAGCTGAACTCCTTGCGCAATTGTGCGGCATCCTTCATTACAATTGCTTTTTTGTTTACTTTTTTTCTGTATTCATGGCCGGCCACCGGTTTTAAAATACACGGGAAGTCAATATTGGCGATGGCCTCTTCCAGCTCATCCCGGTTGTTCGGAAAAAAGGTTTTCGGGCAGGGGATGTTATGCTTGACCGCTAATTCATATGCTTTGCTTTTATCTAAGACCGTTTCTAACAGAGAGCGGCTCGGGAGCAAAAATAAAAAAAAACCGGCTAATGTCTCGCGGAATTTAGATATAAATCCCGCATAATCATCAGATCCTGCGTACAGAACCGGCTTTGCTTGGAATCGCTTCCCGAAATCAGTCAGGAATGTCAGCAGTTCTTCCTCTTGTGTTAAAGGGCTGGGACATATCCCGCAATCTGCCAACCTTGATTTTCCGATACGATAAGGTCCCTCCGTGTCAAACGCGTAAACATCGATTCCTCTTCGGGCCAGGCTGCGAATGATCCCAATCCCGTTTGCACTGAAATCAAGTACAACGGCTGCATGTTCATGTTTCATGATCTCCCTCCGAGCTGTTGGTATTTTGATAAATCGATTCGATATTTTTTATCATCGTCTCACTGCTCAAATATTTCTCCGCGTAGGCCTTTGCGTTTGAAGCAGCCTTCTCCCGCGCAGATTTGTTAGAGATAAAAAACGCTAAAGCCCGGGCAAGAACCTTTGCATTTCCCGGCTCGACAATAAGTCCCGTTTTGTTATGGCGGATCAGATCCGGAATACCCCCGCAATCGGTCGCGATGATAGCCGAGCCGCTGAACATCGCTTCAATAATCGAGATGGGCAGACTATCATTAATGGTCGGCAGTACGAATATATCCGTCATATTCAAAATAGCGGGAACATCATCTCTTTTTCCTAAAAAGGAGACCATAGATAGATTCAGTTTTCGAGCCTGTTCCTCTAAGGCGCTCCTCATCTCTCCGTCGCCCGCGATCAGCACTTGAACATGTTCAAGCACATCAGACGGAATTCGTGAAAGTGCGTCAAGCAAATGATTATGTCCTTTTCTCGGGCCTAATCTTGCAATACACGAGATGATGATCTTATTTTTCGGCAGCGGGATTTTTCTTTTCCCGCCTGTTTTTGCATCGTAATCGATTCCTGTGATCACCGTTGTCATGTCTTCCTGTTCGGCTCCGAGCTTCATGAGCGGGCTGCGGAACGTATCGCTGATAATAATCAGGCGATCTGCGTATTCAATGGCTTTCATCTCTAGTTTTTTATAATAAAACTCTTCTACCGAGCCTTTTTTAAAGATGTGAAATTTAAGTCTGTTGAAAGTAAACATGCCATGCGGTGTGAAAAATAAAGGTTTTTTATAGATTTGATTGAATCTGCCTAATATATTGGCTGTAAATAAATCTTGAGCATGAAACACATCATATCTTTCCAAATGAATCTTTTGAAGCATTTGCTCGTATATAAACATCAGCCGATTATTTTTCAAAATATGATTGTTATAATCCCCATATCTGTCTTTAAAGAAATCTTTTAATTTCGGAACAACAGCCGCCCGCAGTTCTTTTACCTGTGCGGACGGAAACAGATTAGGGGATATGACATCCACCTTATGACCTCTCTTTTTCAGGCCTTCACTAAGCGTTTTAATATAGTTTGATAAACCGCCCGTGTGCGGGTAGTCCCAAAACGTGGCAATCAAAATGGATAACTTCTTTTTTTTCCTGTATAACCGCGGAATATGATGTTCATGTTTCAACTGTGTCTTTACTGCCGCCTTTTTTCGCGGGCGCGTTTTGACCCCGTAGTAGCGGTCAAGCGTCTGGACCATATACGGATAGGGGACGGAAAATGTCTTGATCATTTCCAGATCCTCCGCACGACTTCAAAAGCTTCAGCGTATTCCACACCCGCCGTCATCCCTCTGACTTTTCCTAAATGTTTTACGCCTTCATATGAACGGGGATGAGGGTAATCCCTCATTTCTACGTCATAGTGGTGAAGCGCCGCGAGTTTGGCATCCATTGTGTCTGTGATGTTAACGAAGTAATTAGGTTTGAAGAGTTTATCAGCCGTATTCCTCTCCCACTCGCTTGAAGATAGCGTTTCGAACGTAAGCAGTTCGATAGGCTTTTGATTCGGAAGCGGTCTGGCGGCTGTTAAAACTGCTTGGAATGTTCTCTGGTGGTCCATATTGATATCGCCGTAATGATGTGTAAAGATTTTATCAGGCTGATAGACGCGAATGAGCTGCTCTAATTCTTTGACAAGCTTATGAAGAGGGATACATTCCAGCTCTAAATTCGTATGCTCCAAAAAGATGACTTTCTCAATTCCAAGCTCTTGATTCGCGCGTTCGCCTAATTGTTTAATATGATGAGCTTCTTCTTTTCTTCCTAATGCCGTAATAATGGAAATTACTTTATATCCTTCATTGATCAGCCGTTTTATGGTGCCCGCTGATCCCAATAGTTCATCATCGGGATGAGCGCCGATAACCATAATGTATTCTGCCATTTTTTCCACACTCCACCAAACAAATGTTACAAATATCATATGACGACCCTAAAAAAAAGGAAACTTACATATGCGGATTTTCAGAAACTTACATGTGCGGCTGCCATTCCAGGTAACGTGACGGATTTAATTTTTTTATAGTGTTCAAAAACTCATCCGCCAAGCCGTATTTGTCCAGTCCTTTTAATAGTTTTACGGGAAACCGGGTAATGGCGGAAAAAGCTCTTTTATGGTCGATGACTTTAAGATTTCCGTGTTCATTGATCAGAATGTGCCTGATTTCGGCATCCCATCTGGTAAAACCGATTCTTTTTAATTCATCCAGCATATTTAAAATATCAACAGTCAGTTTGACGGACAGAGATTTTTCTTTTCTGATATGGCGGGCAAGAGAGGTGCCTTGGACATATTCCATCACAATATAACGATCTCCGTATTCATACAGTCTTGGAATCACCGGGGAACCTTGTCCGGTCTTTAAAGCCGCCAATTCCTTCTTGCATGTCCCTTTTTCAAAGAAGTATTTTACGCATTTGTTGTGTGTTAAGCGGTAGACTTCCCCGTCTTTTCCGTCTCCGATCAGCGGATAGTGCTCCAGCGCCTTTTTATTCTCCGGATTATTAAAATATGTTTCAGAAAAAAATCGTTTCATACCGACACATCCTTCGTTATGATGTAATATAATATGCAATCTGGTGATGATCGGAAATGAAACAATCTCATCATTTTCTTGCGCTGCGCCGTCTGCTGACATGAAAAAAACCCGCCGGATCGGCGGGTTTTTCATTGTATATTACGCTTCTTCTTTTACGTGAACCTTCAGCACAGCCTGAACTTCAGGGTGCAGCTTTACAGGAACGTTTGTATATCCCAGTGTGCGGATACCGTCTTGGAGCTCCAGTTTCCGTTTATCCACTTTAATCTTATGCGTTTTTTGCAGCGCTTCTGCAATCTGTTTGCTTGTGACAGATCCGAATAGACGGCCGCCTTCACCGGATTTGGCACTCAGCTCAACAGTCAGCTGTTCAAGCGTTTCTTTCAAATCTTTGGCTCTTTCAAGCTCGGCAATCGCTTCTTTTTTCTCTTTTTCTTTCTGTCCTTTCAATGCGCTGATGTTTGTCGCATTTGCTTCGACAGCGAGGCCTTTTTTAATGAGAAAGTTATGTGCATAACCGTCTGCTACGTTTTTCACTTCGCCTTTTTTTCCTTTACCTTTTACATCTTGTAAGAAAATAACCTTCATCTCTGAACGCCTCCCTCAAAATATTCATCAATGGCTTCCTTCAGCCGGACGAGCGCTTCTGAGACAGAAATGCCCGATAACTGGGTTGCCGCATTGGTTAAATGCCCTCCGCCATCCAGCGCCTCCATAATAATCTGCACATTGACCTCGCCCAGCGATCTCGCACTGATGCACACCGTATGCTCATCCCGTCTGGCTACCGCAAATGAAGCTTCCACTTCACTCATCGATAAGAGGGAATCAGCCGCCTGCGCAATCAGCACCTGGTCAAAGTACTCCTCTTCGTTCTCAGGAAGAGAAGCAATCGCGATATGTTCTTTATAAAGAGACGTATGCTGGATCAGCTTCGCCCGCTTGATATAAGAACCGACCGATTCTTTGAGAACTTTCTGCACCAGAACCGTATCTGCGCCTTTCGCTCTCAAATAAGAAGCGGCGTCGAACGTCCGCGAGCCCGTGCGAAGGGAAAAACTCTTTGTATCCACTATTATACCAGCTAACAGGGCCGTCGCTTCAATCATATTGACTTTGAGCCGCTTCGGCTGGTATTCAAGCAGCTCCGTCACGAGTTCTGCGGTGGATGAAGCGTATGGCTCCATATAAACGAGCAGCGGGTCTTTAATAAATTCCTCGCCTCTGCGGTGGTGGTCAATCACAACGATGTGCTCGATTTTGTTCACGAGACGCTCTTCCATCACAAGGGATGGTTTATGTGTATCAACGACGACAAGCAGCGTGTCGTCATTTGAAATTTCCATCGCCTCTTCCGGCGTGATGAACCGCGACCACAGCTCTTCATATTTTTTAATTTCTTCAATCAGACGCTGAACGCTTGATCCGATCTGGTTCGGATCAATGACGATGTAGCCTTCTTTGCCGTTGGCCTGCGCCACCTTCAATATTCCGATTGCGGCTCCGACTGCGTCCATATCAGGAAATTTGTGCCCCATGATAATGACATTGCTGCTTTCTGAGACAATCTCCTTGAGCGCGTGAGAAATCACCCGGGCGCGCACCCTTGTGCGCTTCTCCATCGGATTCGTTTTGCCGCCGTAAAATTTCACCTTGCCGTTCGGCATTTTGATCGCCACTTGGTCGCCTCCGCGGCCGAGAGCCAAATCGAGGCTGGACTGCGCCAGATCTCCAAGCTCCTTCAAGGAAGAAACCGATGCGCCGATCCCGATGCTGAGGGTCAATGATACAGTGTGGACGGATGTTTTTTCTCGGATTTCATCCAAAATCGAAAATTTCGCGTTTTCAAGCTCCGTTAAAATGTGTTCATTTAACACCGCGATAAACCGCTCCGAGGACGTCCGTTTCAGAAAAATGCCGTACTCCTGCGCCCACGCATTTAATAATGAGGTGACCTGGCTGTTCATCGTACTTCTCGTTTGGTCATCCAGCCCCTGTGTGACGTCATCATAGTTATCTAAGAAGATATATGCCAGCACGGTTCTCTCATTTTCGTACTGCTTTTCAATCTGAATCTGTTCTGTCACATCAAAGAAATAAAGCAGGCGCTCATCTCTTTTAATCACTACTTTAAACTTCCGCTCATTCAAGGTGATCGTTTCCGAATCGACCTCCTGCTTGATCAGCGGCACGACGGCCTCGCATGTGTCATACAGCGAGCGTCCGACGAGCGTGCTTTCATTAAAACAGGAAGACAAAAACGGATTCGCCCACTCAATGTAATATTGATCATTAAACAGCATAATCCCGATAGGCATTTCCATTAATGCCTCTTCGCCTACTTTTTTCAATCTATACGATAACGTGGAGATATAATCGTCAATTTCTTTTCTGATCAGAGAATCCGCACGCTTAATGAAAAACAAGATCACGGCGAGCAGCACAACGCCGATGGCTCCTATCAGCCAGTTAAAGTAAATGCTGATGAGAATTATGATGATTGACAATGCAATCAATGCATAGATGGGATACCGAAACAACGGTTTTTCATAAAAACTAGGCATTTCTATCAACTCCCCACCTGTAAGTCACACTCAATTTCGCGTCACCTTATTTCTTATGTTAAAGCCTATGTCAATGATGCCTAAGAGGAGATACACGGACAAGATGAGCGGAAAAAGCACCCCCAGCACAATTGCTAATACAGGAACGGCTTTCGGCATCTCCATTTCGCGGCAATAGAAAAAAATAAACGCTAATCCTTGAATACAAATCAGCAAGCTGAGAATAAATCCCCCATTCAATGAAACCGAATACAGCATATGCCCTTTTTCTAAAGGCAGAAACCCTAATATCGTCACAATAAAATACAGAATGACAACGCTTTGCGGGAGTTTGAGCTCTCTAAAAGGCTTCATCTTCGGAAGATCAGGGGAAAATCGCCGTAAAAGCGGCCTTGCCATAGCATAACTGAGGAAAGAAAAAACGATGCCGGTCAATACGAGCACTGTAGGAAAAAGATATTGAACCGTGCTCAGCTGACTTTCCATCAGCTTGATCTGCTTCCCGAACTGGTCTCCGTAACCCAGCTGTTTTGACATGGTATCAGCCACAGACAGCGACTCCCGAAGCTGGGACATGGTGGTATCAACCACATTCATGTTAAGGAACACGATGCTGACCACAAAAAAAACGACGCCGCACAGCACATACGCCATAGCGCCGGCAGCAACCGCATAGCCGGACTGTTTCTTTTTAAAATAATATCCCATGGCGATTCCCGTACAGGCCGCCGTAAAAGCGCCTGTAAGCCCGGTAAACGAACTTACAATAAAGCTGACAGGAAGGCTGGCAAGCCCCATCCATACCCCGGGCTTCAGACCGTGCCGAATGGTGTAAAGAATGATCGGCAGCGGCAAAGCAAAGAGAAGAATTGCCCCCAGTAAAGGGAGGTACACGACCAAAAGGGAAATGATTGCAAAAATACTGATCAAAATGGCGCCTTCTATTAGAGCCCTTGTATTTTTCACTTACTCACCTCAAACCTTGTATCATTCGAACATACGAATAGAAAAGAGCAGCTTAGACGACTGCTCTTTTGACGCCGCAATGTCTCTTTCAAGACCTGAATTTTCCATAAACTCTCCAAAATACACGTATATATTTTAACATAAGTCGAAATCGCAAGTAAAATGAGCGCGGACAGCCGCAATGTTCCATGTGAAACATGAAAACAGACAAACGGACATCCCAGTGAAAGAATGCCCGTTGTATCAGTGATCCTGATCATCCATGAAACCAGAAGTATCTCTGTTTTTCTTTTTGGTTTTTCGTACATATAACAAGACGATAACGATAAGTAAGAGAGTGGTCGCCTGCAAAACACCGCTGCTGAAAAGGAAGAAGTTCTTTATCATGTCCCACATATATTTTCACCTCTATTTCGTATTTCCTTTACATTGATTTTCCCTTTCTGGAAACTTCAAAACATCAGGAACAACATCGGAACCGGGGCATATGCTGATAGTGAAAATGAAGGATAAAGGAGATTCTTACACCATGACTGAGCGGAGAACATTAGCATGGCATGAAACGTTAGAACTGCATGAGTTAGTGGCTTTCCAGGCAAACGGACTTGTGAAATTAAAAAGAACAGAGCGGGACGTAAGCGACGCCAGATTAAAACAGCTTTACAGATTTTCCATCTATTCGCTGGAACAAAATCTGCGTGAACTGCTTCCTTTCTTCCCTGAAGCTCCCGCTTTTCGTGAGGATGAAACAGAAGAGCGCGCTGATTCCTCCTTTTACAGCGGCGGCCTGCTCATTCTGGCCAAAACATCTGTCCGCAATTACGCCGGAGCCATTACAGAGACGGCCACACCTCAATTAAGACACGTTTTCGTCAAGCACTTAAATGCGGCCATCAAGTGGCATCAAATGGTCTTTGAGTATATGGAAGAACGCGGTCAATATCCGGCTTATAACCTGAGCGAATTGCTGAAAAATGACGTGCGCAACGCCAGAAAGGCCATCGCGATGAAATAAAAAAAAAGCAGCAAGGAATTTAATCCTTTGCTGCTTCTTATTTTTGAGCGGACTGATCTTGAGGAGACGTTTTTTCCCGGTATGTCTCGAGAAACTCCCGGTTGGCATCTCCCCATTTTTTCATTTGCAAAACGATCGGTTCCAGCGACCTGCCGAATTCGGTAAGAGAATACTCCACCTTTGGAGGCACCTGCTGATATACCTCGCGATGCACGATGCCGTCCGCCTCAAGCTCGCGAAGCTGAAGCGTCAGCATACGCTGCGTAATGCTGGGGCAAATGCGCCGAAACTCATTAAACCGCTTTTTTCCGCCGATCATATGATAAAACAAAATACCCTTCCACTTTCCGCCGATAACGGAAAGCGTCAGTTCAACCGGACAACCTTCTTTATTCGGATATATGTTCATTTTTCATCCTCCATAGTACCTTTTTTGATACTATATGCTGATTAGCATCTGACTTACCCAGTATTTTACTCGCAATCCTCTCCACCTCTCAACAAAAATGCTTCTTTTTCACATCAATTTTTAAGGTTTTGAAGATTACACCCTCCTCAAGACGTGTTAAACTATAAAAAGATTGTTTACACTACAAAAAAGGACAAGGAGTTATTATGGAAAAAATTCTTATTTTCGGACATCAAAACCCAGACACAGATACCATTTGCTCTGCCATTGCCTACGCTGATCTAAAAAATAAACTCGGCTTCAATGCTGAGCCCGTCCGCCTTGGACAAGTCAACGGCGAAACACAATACGCGCTTGATTATTTCAAGCAGGAAAGCCCGCGTTTGGTGGAAACAGCCGCAAACGAAGTAAACGGCGTCATCCTTGTTGACCACAATGAACGCCAGCAAAGCATCAAGGATATCGAAGACGTTCAGGTTCTTGAAGTTATCGACCACCACCGTATCGCCAACTTCGAAACAGCGGAACCTCTTTACTACCGTGCTGAGCCGGTCGGCTGTACGGCTACGATCTTAAACAAAATGTACAAAGAAAATAACGTGAAAATCGAGAAAGAAATTGCGGGCCTCATGCTGTCAGCAATCATTTCCGACTCTCTGTTATTTAAATCTCCGACTTGCACGGAGCAAGATATCGCAGCGGCAAAAGAGCTTGCTGAGATTGCCGGCGTAGATGCGGAAGAGTACGGCTTAAACATGCTGAAAGCGGGCGCCGACTTAAGCAAAAAAACTGTGGAAGAACTGATTTCTCTTGATGCGAAAGAGTTCACGCTCGGCAGCAAAAAAGTCGAAATCGCCCAAGTCAACACAGTTGATATTGAAGATGTTAAAAAGCGTCAGCCGGAATTAGAAGCGGCTCTTTCAAAAGTAATTGCTGAGAAGAACCTTGACCTGTTCCTTCTCGTGATTACGGATATTCTGGAAAACGATTCCCTTGCGCTTGCCATCGGTGATCAAGCGTCAAAAGTGGAAAAAGCATTCAACGTGACTTTAGAAAACAACACGGCTCTTTTAAAAGGCGTCGTATCCAGAAAGAAACAAGTCGTTCCTGTTTTAACAGACGCGATTGCAGAATAACAAAAACACCCCGGAAACCCGCCGGGGTGTTTTTTTATTGCTCATTCATCAGACGGCCGTTTTGTAAGAGCTTTCTCCGAAAATCTTTTTGACGGAATTTAATATACAATATATAATATATCACATGTAAGGAGTTCGTTTTCCTAATTATTGTAAGTTAATATCAGAACATCAGAATCGGGGGTGTCTATCCTGGAAAAACACGCTGCTCTTTCTTATTCACGAACAACAGGCATTTGGCTTGTGCTTACAGGAGCTATCTTATGGGGGGTCTCGGGAACGGTTGCCCAGTATCTGTTCCAGCACCGCCATTTTAATACAGAATGGCTGACTTCGGTGCGCCTTCTGGTGTCAGGGGCGCTTCTGCTCGGCATCGCGTACCGCAAAGAAAAAGGACGGATATGGGCTGTTTGGAAAGACAGACGGGACAGAATTCCCCTTCTTTTATTCGGGATTTTCGGAATGTTAGGCGTTCAATACACCTACTTCGCGGCAATTGAGTACGGCAACGCGGCAACTGCTACCGTTCTTCAGTATTTAGGGCCAGCGATCATTACATGCTTTTTAGCGATTCGCGCAAAGAGAATTCCTTCAGGAAAAGAGCTGCTCGCCGTCTTATTGGCGGTTGCCGGCACATTCATTTTGGTCACGCACGGGAATGTCGGAAGCCTGTCCGTATCCGGTCTGGCCGTCTTTTGGGGCATCAGTTCGGCGTTTGCACTGGCGTTTTACACCCTTCAGCCGCATCGTCTGCTGAAGAAATGGGGATCTGCCATTATTGTCGGATGGGGCATGCTGATCGGCGGAGCCGCCCTCAGCTTGATCCGCCCGCCCTGGAAATTTGAAGGCGAGTGGTCCTTTCCTGCATATGCCGCGATCGTGTTTATCATCATTTTCGGAACGCTCATCGCTTTTTATTGCTACTTGCAAAGCCTGAAATATCTGAGTGCCTCTGAAACCAGCCTGCTCGCTTGTGCAGAGCCGCTGTCGGCAGCTTTTTTAGCTGTGATCTGGCTGCATGTTCCCTTCGGAATATCAGAATGGCTGGGTACTTTGCTGATTTTAGCTACCATCGCTTTATTATCTATCAAGAAAAAATAACCTCTCTTTTTTAGAGAGGTTTTTTCCTAGGCCCAGAGCACCCCTTAGTCTCAATTACCCATATATTAAAAGGCCTTTTTTCATTTTACTATCATCCAAAAGAGGAAAATAGACCAGTTGTCAATAGAATCAGAGTCTAATAGAATGATGTCGACAAGTAAATCATGCAGGATTGTTACTGATAAAGCAGGCAAGACCTAAAATGTGTTAAGGGCAAAGTGTATTCTTTGGCGTCACCCCATACATATTTTAGGTCTTTTTTTCTGTAACAAACCTGCCATCCATGAATGCAGGAGGATCGAATCGGCAGATCGCAAAAAAAGGTACATACAAAAGGAGACATGAACATGAACATCAAAAAATTTGCAAAACGAGCCACAGTTCTAACTTTTACGACTGCACTTCTGGCAGGGGGAGCGACTCAAGCCTTCGCGAAAGAAAATACCCAAAAACCTTACAAAGAAACGTACGGCGTCTCTCACATCACACGCCATGATATGCTGCAGATCCCTAAACAGCAGCAAAGTGAAAAATACCAAGTGCCTCAATTCGACCAATCAACAATTAAAAATATCGAGTCCGCAAAAGGACTGGATGTGTGGGACAGCTGGCCGCTCCAAAACGCTGACGGAACAGTAGCTGAATACAACGGCTATCACGTCGTGTTTGCTCTTGCCGGAAGCCCGAAAGACGCTGATGACACATCCATCTACATGTTTTATCAAAAAGTCGGCGACAACTCGATCGACAGCTGGAAAAACGCGGGCCGTGTCTTTAAAGACAGCGATAAGTTCGACGCCAACGATGAAATCCTGAAAGAACAGACACAAGAATGGTCCGGTTCTGCAACCTTTACATCTGACGGGAAAATCCGTTTATTCTACACTGACTTTTCCGGTAAACATTACGGCAAACAAAGCCTGACAACGGCGCAGGTAAATGTGTCAAAATCTGATGACACGCTCAAGATCAACGGAGTGGAAGATCATAAAACGATTTTTGACGGTGACGGAAAAACATATCAAAACGTTCAGCAGTTTATCGATGAAGGGAACTATACATCCGGCGACAACCATACGCTGAGAGACCCTCACTACGTTGAAGACAAAGGCCATAAATACCTTGTATTCGAAGCCAACACGGGAACAGATAACGGATACCAAGGCGAAGAATCTTTATTTAACAAAGCGTACTACGGCGGCAGCACAAACTTCTTCCGTAAAGAAAGTCAGAAGCTTCAGCAAAGTGCTAAAAAACGCGATGCTGAATTAGCGAACGGCGCCCTCGGCATCGTAGAATTAAACAATGACTACACATTGAAAAAGGTCATGAAGCCGTTGATCACTTCAAACACGGTAACTGATGAAATCGAGCGCGCGAATGTTTTCAAAATGAACGGCAAATGGTACCTGTTCACTGATTCACGCGGTTCAAAAATGACGATCGACGGTATTAACTCCAACGATATCTACATGCTTGGTTATGTATCAAACTCTTTAACAGGTCCTTACAAGCCGCTGAACAAAACTGGTCTTGTACTGCAAATGGGTCTTGATCCTAACGATGTAACGTTCACTTACTCTCATTTCGCAGTGCCGCAAGCCAAAGGCAACAATGTCGTGATCACAAGCTACATGACAAACAGAGGCTTCTTTGAGGATAAAAAGGCAACATTTGCGCCAAGCTTCTTAATGAACATCAAAGGCAAGAAAACATCCGTTGTTAAAAACAGCATCCTTGAACAAGGACAGCTTACGGTTAACAACTAATAACAACAAAAAGAAAATGCCGATACTTCATTGGCATTTTCTTTTATTTCTCAACAAGATGGTGAACTCAATCATGGCACGAAAATGGCCCGTTGTAATATTGATCTTTTTGGGTGCGTTCCTGTTTGTCGGCTTACTGCCGAACAAAAGCCACAATTCCTCTGACACAAACACGGAGCATAAGAAAGATTACCGTGCGGCGTATCATTTTACGACCCCGGACAAATGGAAAAACGACCCTCAAAAGCCCATTTTTTTCGAGGGGAAATATCATTACTACTATCTTTATAATCGGGATTACCCGAACGGCAACGGCACAGAATGGCGGCACGCCGTATCAGAGGACTTGGTGCACTGGACGGACGAAGGCACGGCTATTCCGAAATACACCAACGAAAACGGCGATATATGGTCCGGTTCTGTCGTCATTGATAAACACAACACCGCGGGCTTCGGCAAAAACGCGCTGGTCGCCGTCACAACGCAGCCGACAGCCAAAACAAAAGCCCAGGAACAATATTTATGGGACAGCACGGACAAAGGAAAAACGTTTACTTCCTATAGTGATCAGCCCGTGATGAAAAATCCGGGAACTAAGGATTTCCGGGACCCGAAAGTGATCTGGGATGAACAGGATGACAAATGGGTGATGGCCATGGCCGAAGGCGAAAAAATCGGTTTTTATGAATCACCCGATTTAAAAAATTGGAAATACACGGGCGGTTTTATCACTCAGCAGATCGGCCTCGTCGAATGCCCCGACCTTTATATGATGCGTGCAGATGACGGAACAGCCAAGTGGGTTCTGGGCGCAAGCGCAAACGGCAAACCCGCAGGCAAACCGAATACGTACGCGTATTGGACCGGAAACTTTGACGGGAAGGAATTTTCCGCCGATCAAGAAGAACCGCAATGGCTCGATTACGGCTTTGACTGGTACGGCGGCGTCACATTTGAGGACGGTAATAGCGAAGATCCGCTGACAAAACGCTATGCGCTGGCATGGATGAACAATTGGGATTATCCGAATGAAACACCGACACTAAAAAACGGCTTTAACGGTACGGATTCTATCGTCCGTGAAATCCGCCTTCAGCAGCAGGACGGCGGCACATACAGCCTTGTGTCAGAGCCGGTTGAAGCATTGAACCAATTAACCTCTTCAACTGACAGCATAGAACACAAACAGGTGAACGGTTCAGAGACACTGCCGATCAAAGGTGATACATATCAGCTTGATATGGATATCGCTTGGTCAGATATCAAAAATGCAGGCGTCAGACTCAGAGAATCAGCAGACCAAAGTCGGCATATTGATGTCGGTATTTCGGCAGAAGACGGCTATGCCTATGTGAACAGATCGTTTACAGACCAGCCTGATAAAACCGGTGCATACGCCGAAAGCAAAGCCCCATTTGACGGAAACAAAGGGCGCGTCCATCTGAAAATTCTCGTGGATAAAACAAGTATTGAAGTATTTGCAGACGACGGAAAAACCGTTTTGACAAATGAAGTGTTCCCAAAACACGAAGATCAGGGAATCACGCTCTTTTCTGAAGGCGGCTCCGCTGACTTTCAGCATATTGAGATGAAGCATCTCGGTTCGATTCATTCTTAGACGTCCCTCTTCATTTCTAACCAGCGCCCGGACTGTGGTAAAATGCAAATATGTATACTACGATTCATGAGGTGTTCCATTGGATAATCAAAACAAAGAACCTGTGCTGAAAAGAACCATCATGCGGGACGAAGTGTATCGCACACTCAGAAACTGGATCATAACGGGCAAGCTCAAACCGGAAACAAAGTTAAAGGACAAGGATTTGTCGGAAACATTGGGAATCAGCCGCACCCCGATACGGGAAGCCTTATTGCGGCTGGAAGATGACGGCTTGGTGATAACAAAAGCGAACAGATGGACGCTTGTCGCTCCGATTGAGTTAAAAGAAGCGGAAAACTTGTATTCCATCGTCTGGACGCTTGAAAAACTCGCATTGCAGCAAGCTCTCCCGCATGTGGACGATGCCGTGATTCAGGAATTGAAACAGCTGAATGAAAATCTTCTTCAAACAATGAAAGACGGCGATAAACTGGCCATCCTGGAAGCGGACAATGCATTTCACCATCGCATCATTCTGCTTGCGGACAACGCCGAACTTCACAAATTGCTAGTAAGCCTGAAAGTCAAAATTCAGAGAATGGAAATCCGCTATTTCAGTGAAAACGGCGCTTTAAACAGATCATATAATGAACACTCTGATATCATTCACGCATTAGAACAGCAAGATGCCGCCGCTGCTTTTACAGCGCTTGAAGCGAATTGGAAAAACAGTTTAGAACGGCTGCAGAACATGGCATAGCAAATGAAAAAGCCAAATCACTCATATGATTTGGCTTTTTTACGGATATCACAAGACAGCCGCGTTGGCTGTCTTGTTTACTTATTGTTTATATATAAATACATACCGTAATCCGTCGGCACAGAAGCATACCCCATCTGTCTGAGCATGGCTGTTATATTCCCGCGATGATACGTTCCGTGGTTCACAACATGGAGGATCATATCGGCCGCTGCGGTTTTCATGATGTCACCTGACGGATGCTCTATTTCAAGAGGGAGACTGATATTTTCTTCCTTTTGCAAAAATAATTGATACCGGTCTGATAATTCCGAGAACATATCTTCCAGCTCTTCTATCTCTTTAGACAAGATGTCCTCTTTTTGCTGTTCAGCTGATTTCAGCGTATCCTCCAGACGCTCTCCGGAGAACACATCAAACCACCCCTTATCCGACAGATACACATGAGTCAATACACCGGCTATCGACGGAAAGACACTTTGAATCTCCTTACGATACACATCCTCCGGAAGCTCTTTAAGCCGGGTGAATATTTGCTGATTTGCCCAAAGATGATAATCATACAATTGCAGTGCCAGATGTCCCACATTACCCTCTCCTCTCTCGATATAGAACGTACGTTCCTCATTATACTACACTACATGCGACTTTGTACCATCTTCTTCATTCGCAGCTGAGAAAATCCGATAAAAGCCGAAATTAATAAGAGGAGGCCTGCGCCAATATAAATAAACCGCACGCCGAATACATCCGAGATAACCCCCGTTCCGATAATGGAAAACATAAAAATGAACTGAACTAAAGCTGATCTCGCCGCTAATATATTGACCCGTGTCTTTTCGGTCGTGATGTTTTGAAGGAATGTTTCCTGCGTGAGATCTCGTAATACACAAGCCGGCCCCATACACAGCACCAGAAAAAGGGCAGTAACGGCGCTTGTGATCAACCCATAAATAAACGTGAACATTCCATATGCCAAGGCTCCCGTCAGCATAAGCGGAATGAGATGATGCTGAAACTTACCGGATAACTTATAGATGATCAGTCCGCCGATCATCGTCCCTGCATAATAGACTCCGTTGACATACCCCCACCAAGCCTCTCCTTTATGAAGGACGTCATGCACATAAGTCAAGGACACAGACCCGATCCATATCATGCCTGCCCACGATTCGATCACATCCATCACAATGAGAACCCTGAGCTGTTTTTGCTGAAATAAATACACCCAGCCGCTTGCCGCATCTGCAAAAAGGGAACGTTCCCTGACTGCTGCCGGCGCACACAAGCGTACTTGAAGAAACAGAATGATGCCCAAAACCGAAGAAACCAATAACATGACAGTGACGATCATTGTATCGCTCTCTCCCAAGAACGCTATGATGACGCCGCCCAGAGACCACCCCGCAAACTGAACGGTCTGATCCGCCGCAGATAATAAACCGTTCGCTTTCGCCCTTCGATCAGGAGGAATGATTTCCCCAATCAGTGCGCTTTTTATCGGAGCAAACCATCCGTTGCAAAAAGAAATGCCTCCGATCAGACAAAACATCAGAAAAAAGAATGCGGATGAACCGGTTTGGATGACAAAAAACAAACAGACTAACAGTGTGATCTGTATCAATTGAGAACCGATTAACAAAGACCGAAGCGTGAACCGGCCGGTGACCAGCGGCAAAATGGCGCTGCCCAATACGCGACATACAATGCTGACGAACGTCATAAGAGAGGCCATCGCCGTCGAACCGGTTTTTGTAAACAAAAACAAGA
Source organism: Bacillus sp. JNUCC-22 (assembly GCF_018861275.1). Classification (NCBI taxonomy): domain Bacteria; kingdom Bacillati; phylum Bacillota; class Bacilli; order Caryophanales; family Bacillaceae; genus Bacillus; species Bacillus sp. JNUCC-22. Next base: position 3,876,809 of record NZ_CP076408.1, read on the forward strand.
TGACAGCCATCGTATAAAGTGAGAACCCCAAGTTGATAGCGGTCTGGCTGTATAAAATAGCATAATACGCTCTCTTCATATTCATCTTCTCACTCCCTGATTATGTAAATCATACCATATTTGCTGATCAGCTCTCTTTTTTTAAAAAAGGTAGGTATGGAGTCAAAGCTGGCTGACATCGAAAATGTCATTAAGATTCCGGACAAAAACAAAAGCCGATGCGCGCAGGCATCGGCTTTCAAATTAACCTATCATCTCAAGAACAAGCGACACAAAAGCTTCAGCGGCCGGAAGCTGCCATTTTTTCTTTTTGACCAGCATATGAGAATAAAGCCGCTCGAACGGCTCAGACTGCTGAAGAATTTTCAGCTTCCCCGCTTTTACCTCTTCTTTTACCGTAATATAAGGTAAAACGGAGAAACCGAGTCCGCTCATCACCGTCTGCTTAATTGCTTCTATACTCCACAATTCCATTGTTTGTAAATGACTGATATCATGCTTGACGAGAAATCGTTCAAACATAGTCCGATAGCTGCATCCTTCTTCATTTGTAATAAAAAAGTGCTTGCCGCTTTGTTGATAGTCGTCAAAATGTTCCGGTGCGTCACTGCCCGCCACGAGGACGATGCGTTCCTCCAATAAAGAATGATGTATGCATTTTTCCATTTGTATCTCCGGATACACCATAAATGCGATATCCACGCGGCCGCTTACTAATTCCACCTGATTCTGCCCGCATGTTCCGTTGCTCAATATGATATTGACGTTCGGATACTTCATGGAATATTCTCTGATAATCGGCCCCAGTCTGGAAATGGTCAAAGACTCCGGCGCCGCAATTTTTAAAACGCCCTTCACCTCGTGAATGCTTTGCATATTTTTGATCTTGTCATGGGCGGAAAGTAAATCCTCGGCTAACGGTATCAGCTCTCTCCCTAAAGGCGTCAGTTTCAGACGCCTTTTTTCGTACGTAAATAATGCGCCGCCGATCTCCTGTTCAAGCGCCTGAATATGAGTCGTAATCGTCGACTGCGTATATCCCAGCTTCGCCGCGGCCCCTGTATAGCTTCCCTTATCTACAATGGCCTGAAATGTAATAAGATGTCTGATCTCCATATGAATTCACCTCTAAGATGTATCGAAAAAATCAATAATGCGATTTTATTTTTCAATTTTATTTATAACTATTCTTATCATACAATAAAAAACGGTTCCATCACATTAGCAAATGAAGGTGATTTAATGAGTATCATAGCTTTTCTTTCTTATGTCCTAATGACATCTATTACACCCGGACCGAGCAATATTTTAATGATGAATGAAGCGCGCAGAGCCGGCTTTATCGGTTCATGGCGTTTTAACGGCGGCATCCTGACGGGATTTGCAGTGCTCGGCATTCTCAGCGGTCTGTTTACCATGAGTGTTTATCATTGGATTCCCGTCGTGGAACCTTACTTTAAAATTGCCGGAGCCGTCTATTTGCTCTATTTGGCTTGGCAGATCTCGCTGCCCAAAACATCAAAAGGCGATTCTGAAAAAACCCGATCGTCTTTTCTATCGGGATTTCTGTTTCAAATGATCAATATAAAGAGTATTTTATTCTTTTTAACCTTAATGAGCGCTTTTATATTGCCATTTCAGCACACGTATCCATTGATTGCGTTCTGGCTCGCGTCGGCTATTCTCCTGGGCTGGGCGGCTTTACTGCTGTGGTCGGCGTTCGGCTCTGTTTTTAAACATCTCTTTGAGAAACACGATAAAGCGTTTCGCATCGTGATGTGTCTGCTGCTCATCTATTCTGCGGTAAGCATTTATCTGTAATTCAAAAAAGATCCGCCTAAGGAATGATTTTCAAAACAGAATAAAAAAAGAGGGCTTCCTTTCCGGAAGCCCTCTTTCCGTCTGCTACGCCAATAAAAGAAAAATAAGCGCTAAAACAGCCGGAAGTCCTTGTTTTACGATAATTGATTTGTTTGAAGTAAAGCCTCCGAAAATGGCCGCGATGACCACGCAGATGACGAAAAACATTTGAATCATATGGCCAATCGGATCAGCTCCGAGGATCAGCCCCCAAATGAGGCCGGCAGCCAGAAATCCATTATACAGACCCTGATTTGCAAACATGACCGCTACATTCCGATCACCTTCTAAATGCTTCGGCAATTTGAAGGACCGCTTAGCTGCCTTCGAATTGATAAAAAACATTTCAAGTATCATGATAAATACATGTTCTAAAGCTACAATTCCGACGAAAACAGCTGCAATAATCTCCACTGTCCCTCTCCCCTCAGCTTCACTTCAACCTTATTTCCATTGTGCGATTGTTTCGATAGGAAGACGGTAGGAAGCATATCCTTCGTCTGCCGCTTTTCCGATTGATAACAGCATGACCGGTACATAACGCTCTTTATCCATTCCGAAAACCTCGGCAATCTTTTCTTTATCGTAGCCGCCGATCGGGTTTGTGTCATAGCCGTGCGCGCGCGCCGTAAGCATCAGCTGCATGGAAACGAGTCCTCCGTCAATCAGAATCGTTTCACGGTTCACTTGCTCCGGCAGTTTTTCAAAATGCGCCGTCAACGCAGCGATTTGTCTGTCTTTTACTTCCTGCGGCATGTAGCCCAGTTCGACCGCTTTTGAATAAATTTCTTCTAAATAGTCATCACTGTTCATATCTGCGAAAACCGCGATCACCGCAGATGATGTGCTGACTTGTGTTTGGTTAAAGCTGGCAAGCGGCGCGAGTTTTTCTTTTCCTTCAGGGCTGTCAATGACGAGAAAACGCCACGGCTGCGCGTTGACTGAAGACGGTGCTGTCGTTGCTTCTTCCAGGATTTGAGTCATTTCTTCTTTGCTGATTTTAACAGCCGGATCGTAATTCCGAATGGAACGGCGGCCTTTCATAATGTCCATAAAGTCGTTTGTTTTCAGTTCTGTTTTCATGTGTAAAACACTCCTATGCTTTCATATTTTCTATATTATTCTGCATCTGTGACAATACGTTTTTTAACATACTGCGTTCTTCCGCGCTGACACCGGCAAGCATTTCCTTTATGAAACGCTCCTTCTCCTTTTTGGAAGCCTCAATTCTCTCCCGCCCCTGTTCAGTAAGCCGGACAAGTATAATTCGGTTGTCCTCGGGCTTCCGCCTTCTTGTGACCATTTCTTTGGCTTCAAGCTGTTTCAAGTGTCTTGTCACGGCTGCGCCATCAATATTCACCTTTTTCTGAAGATCGCTTTGGCTGATCTCATCGACGTAAAAAAGCACGGCGAGAAGCTCAAGGCGGGATTGGCTGATTCCGGTGCACGCTTCAAACTTCGTGCCGATCACTTTATGCAGTGATTGGAGCTGATATAAAATCTCGCCTTCCTCTGAACAACATGCTGTCAAAACCCATCCCCACTTTCTTTTGCGCAATTAATTGACTAGTCAATATTTGATATATCAATAATATACAGCCGTCATTCTATTTTTGCAAGTTTTTTCTCCTTTTTAAAAAAAGCTGCCGATTAACGGCAGCTCGCTTCTTAATGATTATGGACTTTTCTGAAATTACTGCCTTTTACTTCTGCGACATCATATACCGTCACAAAGGCTTGTTTATCAATGTCATTAATAATTTCTTTCAGTTTGGTTTCTTCCAAACGGTTGATGACACATGTGATTTCTTGGAATTTTTCATGAGAAAAACCGCCGTATGCTTCTTTATAAGTAGCGCTCCGGCCCAATTCTTCACGAATGGTCTCTACCATTAATGCAGGCTCATTGGTGATAATCTGAAAAGTTTTAGAACCGCTTAAGCCTTCCTCAACCACATGGATCACCTTAGATGCAATGTAGTAAGCAATGACGGAAAGCAATGCGCCTTGCAGCCCGAATACAAAAGAAACAAAAATAAACACAAACATGTTTAAAAATAAAATGAGGTCGCTCGTGCCAAACGGCAATTTCCGTGACAGAAGCACAGCCAGCATATCAATTCCATCTAAGGCGCCGCCGTTGCGCAATGCCAATCCCATTCCAAAGCCGAGAATAATCCCGCCGACAACGGTGATTAACAGGGTGTCTCCCTCGATGATAGCCGGTGTGTGGTGGAAAAAACTCGTGCCCGCGGCAAGTGAGACAATACCGATAATTGATAGAAACGCAAAACCTTTCCCGATTTGCTTATATCCTAACCAGACAAACGGTATATTGATCACCGCAATTAAGATCCCAAGAGGCAAATGAAACAGCTGTGAACCGACAATGCTGAGTCCGGTTACACCGCCGTCAGATACACTATTCGGAATCAATACGGTTTCCAGTCCATACGCGGCAATAATTCCGCCGATGATGACCATGATGGCCCGTACGATTGATTTCACTCTGAATTTCTTACGTCTTTGTTTTTCGATTGTACTCATATCATTCCCCGCTTCAATTATTTTTTCTTATTTAAATATACCATAATTGATACTTTTCGTTAAAAATAAGCCTATCGGCTATGTTGAAGCAGGAACCGAGGAAGGAGATGTCACAGATAACGTATCCATTTATGACTTTAATCATTCACAACGCAATCATTCACTAAAAGGAATTAATGACCATTAATAATCTCTTTTATTCCCCTTCTTCACAAATTCCCAATCATGTTCTATATTTTTTCTCACCCGCTGAAGAAGGCTGAAAATGGTTTCTTTTTCCTCAAATGTAAAGCCGGACAGGGCCACCTCCGCAGAATGCTCTCCTTCTCTTTGCAATAACGGATAAACCTTTCTCCCTTTTTCAGTCGGAAACAGTTTTTTTATTTTTTTATTTTGATCATCAGGACGCTTTTCAATAAACCCCTGTATTTCCAGTTTTTTGATTGCCCTCGCCGCTGTTGTTCGGTCGACTTTAATCATTTCCGCCACTTTTTCCTGTATCACTCCCGGGTTTTCACATATACGCACAAGGTAGAGATACTGCCCTTTTGTTAAGTCTAATTCTTTAAATTCAATATTGCTGATGGAATCCAGTGCCCGTGCGATCATGCCGATTTCCCGCAAAATATCAGTCATATCTTTTCAAACCCTTCATGTTTTTGTTGCATATGCAATATAATTGTTTTATCGTTACTTCTATAAGACCACAAGCAAGCCGTGCAGTCCAGACTAACATGTGAAAAGGATTGGTTGATTATGAAGATAAAAAGAATAACAACGGAAATTGATTTGCAAGCAGCGCTTGAGATTAGAAAAGCAGTATTCATTGAGGAACAGCAAGTACCTGAATCCGATGAATTTGATCAGTTCGATACGCTTCAGGAACAGTGCGGGCATGTCTTGGTTTATCATGAAAATCAGCCTGCCGGCACAGGACGCGTCCGCATTGTAAACCATACAGGCAAGCTCGAACGAATCTGCATCCTCAAGCCTTACCGCAAATACGGGTTGGGCAAAGTCATCATAAGCGAATTAGAAAACATGGTAAAAGAAAAAGGCATCACCCAATGTAAACTGCATGGACAAACACATGCGGAAGGCTTTTATCACAAACTGGGCTATCAGACAGATTCACCGGAATTTATGGAAGACGGCATCCCGCACGTCTTGATGACAAAAGAGCTGTGAGCTGTCACTAATGAGCAGCCAAACGGCTGTATGAATTATTTACCGAAAGCCTTGTATAAAGGCTTTTTTTCATATTCTGAAACTCACAACTAAAAGGTATGTGTGCTCAGCCGGTGCTTGTCACAAATGACCGCCACAAAAAAATCAAAGCTGGAATAAAACTACCAATTTAAGCTTTTAATCTATTAAAAATTAACAGTTAAAGAGATTATAAAAAGGGAAGAAAATCTCAAATTATACTAGGAAGGCTGATTCTCTCTAATAGGGACTGCTGACGCGTTACATTTTTTCTATCTTCACATATCTTTAATACTACGTACGTTATAAATAGATTCCAGGAGGAGATATGAAGTGGAAGAAACGAGTATGGAGCCATCACGGCTCTGCAAAGAATTTGCTAGAATTCTCAATTCAACGCCCAGTGTCGTAAATGGCGTATGTACGGCGACAAGATTTCGAAGCAACATTCATCCGGTGGTACTCGGAAGAAGAGCCGAGGCATTTCCTTTTATTCCTCAGGCCTTTTCATTTGAAAGCATGGATCGGGAAGGCAGAGCTTTATGTTTAGGTGAGACTGTTTTACTGCAAGAAGAAGTGAACCCGTTAATGAGTGAGCTGCGCAAATTCGGTATCATCGTAACTGCCGTTCATAACCATTGGCTGTTTGATAAACCGCGCCTGATGTTTATGCATTTTGAATCAATTGATAAACCTCTCAATTTTGCAAGAAAAGTGAGAGAGGCCCTGAGGGTTCTAACTACTAAAACTGTGCGTGCGGTACCAAAAACTGACGGGGAAATGATTGAACGGCATGGTCTTTGTGACGAGTTCAACGATATTCTAGGCGGAACCATGCATACGTTTGAAAATGGAATTTGTACAGTAATGAGATCACGAACGAATATAAAACCTGTAGTGCTTGGACGGCCCGGAAGATCATTCTTGCTCATTCCGCAAATGTTTTCATTTGAATCAATGACAAAAGACGGCCGTGCTCTTTGCAGCGGAGAAACTGTCATTCTGCAAAAAGAAATCAATCCATTTATCAGCGTTCTTCGGAAACATGATCTGATTGTAACGTCTCTACACAATCACTGGCTGTTTGATAAACCGAGACTGATGTATATTCATTTCGAAGCGATTGATAAACCTGTCAACTTCGCCTTAAAAGTAAGAAATGCTTTAAAAGTGCTTACTGATAAAGAGGTCGAAGGTTAGCATGTTTCGAAGTATCAAAAAGCGATTAATATAATCGCTTTTACATATGATCAACCGAAAACAAAAAAGAGACCATATATAGGCCTGGCACAGACTTTTTTATGATAAGCGAGACTATTAAAAAACAGCCTTATAGGCTGTCGTTTTGTGTATATTCTATTGATGAGTTTATACTAATTCAACCCGCATTCCATACAAGCTCTTTATTTCTCAATGGTTTTCTACATGTCGTTGTGCAAACACCTTCTTAGCCACTGAAAGAGCATTAAGTACACGCGGGAATCCTGTATAAGGAACCAATTGGGTGATACTCTCTACAATCTCAGTCGGTGTTAATCCGGATGTAAGCCCTGTATTGATATGAAGTTCAAGCTGCGGCTCGGTTCCTTGCGTTACAAGGGATGAAATGGTAACAAGCGCACGTTGTTGATTGGTTAATCCCGGTCGTGAATATATATCTCCGTAAGCAAATTCTATCATGTACTTACTTACATCTGGAGCGATATCTTTCAAGTCTTCAGAAATCTTTAAATGCGTAGAGATTTTATCATCGCTTGTTAAAGTGTACTCCATTAATTTGTCTAAACCTTGTTGGTAACGGCTTTGATCCATTTGAATTTCCTCCTGAAAAGTACTTATTTTCTGACATAAGATAATATATCGCAGCCCTCTCTAACCGTAAAATACATAAAAACTATAAAAACCATTCATTTTTTTCATGAGTTATCTTGATCTGCGTAATTACTCTTACAAAAAAATGAAATATACCGGATAAATTCGCGTACTGCGTGTGAAACATATTTGCCTTTTTTTAAAATAATCGCCACTTTCCAAGGAATGGATGGATTGACAATAGAAATTGCCTTAACTAAACTTTGATCAGTCTTTTTCACTATAGACTGAGGAAAAATGGAAATACCTAGTTCTTCTCCAATCATTTCGCTGATAAAATCCCATTGAGAACTTTCATAAACGATATTTGGACGAAAACCGGCTCTAATACACTCTTGAATAATCCGATCGTGAAGAGAAAAGTCTTCACTAAACAGGATGAAAGGTTCATTTTTCAAGTCTTGCATTTCCACAATCTCTTTATGAACAAGCGGGTGAGCGGAATGAACGAAGAGCATCAGTTCTTCATTAAGCAATGGAATGATATCAAACTGCTCTTCGTCCACTGGTTCAATAACCACGCCAAGATCCAGTACCCCATCTTCAACCTCCTGTTTCACCTTGTTTCCCCCATGTTCTATCAGCTTGATGTTCACATCAGGATACAATTGTTTAAATCCTCTAATGATTTTAGGAAAAAACAAGACACCGATAAGCGGCGGTATTCCAATTTTCACTTTTCCTTTTTTTAAATGTAAAAGATCGTATAAGTTCGTCGACAAGTCATCTATTGACTTCATAATCATTTGGCCTTGCTCAAATACAATTTCGCCTGCATCTGTCAAAGCGATTTGTCTAGCTGATCGATCAATGAGCTCAACCTTTAATTCCTCTTCCAAACTTTTCACCATCTTACTTAAGGCAGGCTGTGACAAATGCAAATTTTCTGATGCCTTAGTAAAACTGTTGGATTTAGCAACTTCAAGAAAGTAAGTGATTTGGCGTATATCCATCGTATGATCTCCATTCCATAAGTTTAACGAATACATTATATTCTTTTTATTCATTTTACTTATACAACTGCTGGGTGTAAACTTTTAGAAGACCAAAATGAATCCTGGAGGGGTTACTATGAGTAAATTATTGGAAAGTAAAGTTGCTCTTGTTACAGGCGCGGCGAGTGGAATTGGTTTAGAAATTGCACGTGAATTCGCTAAAGAAGGCGCAAAAGTTGTGATTTCCGATTTGAACGAAAAAGCCGTGCAACATGCAGCTGAGGAACTTACGGAACAAGGATACGAAGTCCTCTCTGCGGTTTGTGATGTAACAAACGAAGAACAAGTAGAAAAAAGTGTCTCTAAGACACTTGAAACCTTTGGACGATTGGATATTCTGGTAAACAATGCGGGGATTCAGCATGTGTCGGATATAGAAAACTTCCCGACTGATAAGTTTGAATTTATGCTGAAATTAATGCTTACTGCTCCTTTTAGTGCGACAAAAAGAGTATTCCCTTTGATGAAAAAACAAAAATTTGGCCGCATCATCAATATGGCTTCCATAAATGGTTTAATTGGTTTTGCAGGGAAAGCAGCTTATTGCAGCGCTAAACACGGTTTGATCGGTTTAACTAAAGTATCAGCATTGGAAGGAGCGGAATACGGAATTACCGTCAACGCCTTGTGTCCGGGATATATCGACACTCCATTGGTGCAAAACCAGTTAAACGATATTGCAGAGACTAGAGGCATTTCTAAAGAAAAGGTGTTTGAAGAAGTCATTTACCCCTTGGTTCCTCAAAAACGTTTGTTAGCCGTGCAAGAAATCGCTGATTACGCAGTATTCCTCGCCAGTGACAAAGCGAAAGGCGTTACAGGGCAGGCAGTCGTAATGGATGGCGGTTATACGGCCCAATGATCTGAATTTCATCTGCAGGAGTCATAGCGCTTTGGATTAAATGATTTACTCTTCAAGAACCAAGCCGCTGTTCTTCTAGGAGAGACATAGCCATACAGATTGAAGTTTGAATAAAAACAAGGAGAGCAGAAATTAACATTTTTTGACATTCGGCATCTTAACTTAAGAAAAGCCGCTTTGTTGGCGGCTTTTTTACTGGTTTTCATGAGGGGAAAAGAAGCATTTGAAAAAGCGAAACGCGAAAACAAGCAGATTCTTGTCATTGATAGCATGTCCCTGTCTTTTAGTAATCATTATATTTATCTGCTTGCCAATTCCTTAATCATCAAACCCAATTCATAAATTCCCTTTTGAAGGTCTTCAAGAGATGCATAAGCATATGATAAGCGAATATAATTCCCTTTTTCTTGAGCATAGATACTGCCGAGATTGAGAAGTATCCCTTTTGTCAAAGCTTTTGTATAAAGTAATTTCATAGATAGTGAAGGCAATATTTTTACCCAGACAAAGAATCCTCCCTTCGGCATATTCCATGCAGCGACATTCTTCAAATTGGTTTCTAAGAGACTCATGACCAATTGCCTTCTCACCTTTAATTGACTTCTCACCTGTTCTAGATGTTGCTGGTATTCACCGGATGTAAACCACTCTGCCGCTACTCTCTGAGATAACGAACTGGAGCCGTAATCTGTTTGCATTTTTATGTCGGATAAACGTTCAATCACTGGTTCTGGACCGACGATCCATCCAATCCTCAAGCCCGGACTTAACGTTTTCGATAAACTGCCTATGTAAAGCACATGCCCATTTTTATCTATTGTTTTAATAGGATCTGGAGGAATCTCATCTATCCATAACTCACGATAAATGTCATCTTCAATAATGGGAAGCTGTGCATTCTCACTTGCCGCAAGGATTTCTTCTCGTCTCTTTTTTGACATTAAAATACCTGTCGGATTATGAAAACAAGGATTTGTATATAAGATAGCCCTCCCCCGTTCCCCCCTTGCCATGTGGATGTGTTCCGGCAAAAGTCCATTATTATCCATAGGAACTCCAGTCAGCTTCATACCGGCTGATTGAAATACGTGTAATGAATAAAGATAGGAAGGCTGATCGAGAAATACGGTCGATCCCCTTTGTAAAAGCCCCATTGATATAAGCTGCAAGGCTTGCAGTGCGCCCGAAACAATAAGAATGGAAGAAGGAGACGCTTGAATGCCGATTGTTCTTAAATAGCCGCTTAATGCCTCTCTCAAAGGCAAATAGCCTTTTGGTTCCTCATACCCGAATGCCTCTATGTTTTGAGATACCTTTCCCATGATCTCTTTCATAACAGCTAAAGGAAAAATCTCATGTGAAAGTTCTCCTTTACTGAGCTGTATAAGATCAGAATTCGATTCTGATTTATTGATCTCTTGAACGATTTTTTGGCTTGGCTGCTGGATTCCGGAGGTTACATACTGATCCCAATCGGGAGCGGAATTCTTAGCCAAAAGTGTCCATGTATTGTTCGTAACAACTGTCCCTTTGCCCATTCTGCCTTCGATTAATCCATCCGCCGTCAATTCCTCTAAAGCTGTAATGACTGTGCTCCTGTTCACCTCAAAGTGTTTAGCAAGCGTGCGCTGGCTTGGAATCTTACTTCCAATCGGCCATTCTCCATTTCCTATTTTCTCTTTTATAAATTGAATGATTTGTATGTACTTAGGAAGCTTTTTCATCTTTTTTTCTTCTGGAGCGCTCATAAAAAGGATCCTCCTTAAAAGTGGTTGGGTCAAAATCTATTTAACTGGTTGAAGTCATATCATCAAATCTTTATTAATATAGAAACACATTAAATAACTGGTTGGTTTTTGTAAAGAGGAGTGAGAAAGATGCAAAAGAAAACAGTTCGAATCGGCATATCTTACAGTCTGATGATTGGGTTGTGGGCATCAGCTTTCCCGGGAATTCGCGCGGGTTTGGAGAGTTACACGCCGGAACACCTCGCTTTGTTTCGCTTGTTGATTGGGTCAATGGTGCTGGTGGTTTTTGCTATTTTGACTCATATGCGTTTACCTGACATGAAGGATGTTCCTGCTATTTTATCGTTAGGATTTTTAGGTTTTGCACTATATCACATTTTGCTGAATATCGGAGAAAAAACAGTCAGCGCAGGGGTAGCAAGCTTACTCGTGACCATGACACCTATTTTTTCTGCAATGTTATCCCGTCTGTTTTTTGGTGAACATTTTGGGCTTTATAAATGGATTGGCTCTATCATAAGTTTATTGGGTGTGTCGATCATTTCATTTGGGGCAGGAAACTATACAAATTCAGTGAACGGCATTTTGTTAATCCTGCTGGCAGCTTTTTCGGAGAGTATTTATTTCGTTTTTCAAGCTCGCTATATAAAAAAATATGGATTTATTCCATTCGTTACATTCACTATTTGGGGCGGGACAGTACCTATGCTTGTATTTCTGCCTGGCTTAGGGGAAGAGTTTTTGAACGCTTCAATGAACTCAACATTGTCTATCGTTTACTTAGGTTTATTACCAACGGTTGTGCCTTACTTTGCACTTGCTTATGTAACTTCACTCGTCGGTGCTTCAGAAGCAACCATTTCACTTTATTTAACACCCGCTATAGCCTTGGTCATTTCTTGGGTGTGGTTAGGTGAAGTACCTGCGTTTATTTCTCTTTTGGGCGGAGCAGTCACAGTCGTCGGGGTGTGTTTTATCTATTTGAAAGCAAATATAATCAGGCTCAACTGAATTTTTCAGAATTGTGATATGTTAAGTATATCAATATTAAAAGGAAGAAAATCCATGATGCGATAGGTTGCAGCTTCTTTGCCATGCTTAGCGCATAAAAGGGGGGTAAGGAAAATGAAGATAACAGATAGTATTTATGGCGATTATGTTGTAGATGGAATTCTTGAAGAGCTTATTTTCAGTCATCCAGTACAAAGACTAAAAGGTGTTTACCAAGGAGGAGCAAGTTATGTTGTGAATCAAAAGTGGAATGTCACGAGGTATGAACATTCCATAGGCGTAATGCTTCTCATAAAAAAATTGGGCGGCTCTTTAGAAGAACAGATCGCAGGTTTACTTCACGATGTATCTCATACTGCATTTTCACACGTTATTGATTTTGTATTTAACAATAAAAATGAGGATTATCACGAAAACATTTATCATCAAATCATAACTGATTCAGAAATCCCCCATATTCTCAGTACATATGGATTAAATTACAAAGACATTCTATTAGACACCTCTAATTGGAATTTGCTCGAACAGCCAGCTCCTGAGTTATGCGCTGACAGAATCGATTATACCTTAAGAGATATGTATCGGTACGAAAACATCACAATGGAGGAAGTTGATCATTTCTTAGATCATCTAATAATTAAAGAAGGAAAAATATACTTAAAAGATATAAAAACTGCTGAATGGTTTGTAGGAACTTATTATCATGTTCTAAGTGTTGCTGATATTGATCGGATATAAACCACTCCCGCTGCAACCTTTGGGATAATGAACCTGCATCCGTAATCTATCTGCATTTAATATCCTGGTTCGGCCCCACTATCCATCCAATCCTTAACCCCGGAGTTAAAATTTTCAATAAATTTCCCAAATATAAAACATGGCCATTCTTATCCATTGTTTTAATATGCATCGGCGGGAGGATATACTTCCCGTTGATATAGATGATGTGCCGGCAGCCTTTTTTGCAATTAACAGTTCCGTCGCTTTTTACCGACTATTTCAAAGTCATTGTCCCAAAAGATGAAGACGGCATGGGGGATACTTTTATCCGTGGTTTCTTATTCGAATTGACGTTGTAGGGTATAGCTTTTTTATTTCACACTTCATACAAGAGTATAATCATGGGTTGCTTGTCATTCGCCAATGTAAGTATTGTTCTGACGGATTCAGAAAAGGGGGATACAAAAGGCTCCAGATACACAGCATGTGCTGAATTTTTATTTCAGCAAGTCGAAGATCCAGTTTTAAACCAAGGAAAAAAGTTTGATAATAAATTCAAAAGCTACTTTAAATTTCTAGACCCCAGATTAGTGTGTTTAAGATATATTATTCCATTTTTGCATCAGATATCAATTCACACTTTGATAGATATAAACCTCCTCCAATTAAGAGGGTAATACAAACAGTAAGTATTGTGACTAATGAAATACTAATAGAAACAACAGGAGAGAAACCAAATAAAGGATGTCTAATCAACATGCTTTCATTTCCAAGTAATATCGGGCTATCTGAAAAAATTGAGAAAAACAAAATACAGCTACAAATTACGAAGCTATAAATTGTACTAAAGATTAACGAAAAAAATGCAAAAATAAAAGTAATGAGAAATGTTCCGCCTATATTTAAAACAATAGAATAAATAATTATTTGACTATAGGATAATTGAAATGATGAGTATCTCAAAATGCTTTCGCCGTAAACTGTCAACTCCCATGTTGTACCCCCACTCAATTTCCAAACAACCCAAGTTAAGGACAATAATGATATGTAAAACACAATGATTACAGTACAAGAAAAAAACAGCTTGCTTACCCATAATTTGAATATTGATTTTGCTCTGATCCTGACAAAAGCACTGTGAGCAAATAGATCATCCTTTATGTATGTGTTGATCAATATTGCCCCGCTTAACTGAAATAGTAACCACCCAAAAGGAAACTCAAATGTATGTTGTTGGACAAGTTCAAAAGGGACACCTAAAAAGGTTTTACCAATGAGATCCCAAAAGGCAATAGAACTGTCAGGTATGTTAGTACGAAGAAAATACAGAGGATAAAGAAAATTCAATAGCGCAATCATAAATAATATAATGAAAACCCTGGTGGTTTTATTAACTCCAAGGGCCAAGTCCCTTTTAAAAAGCAAGAATAAACTATTCATAAAATAAATTCCTTTCCTATAAATCAACTAGGTATTAGCATAACACAGCATTTGAAATAAATAAATTAAAAGGTATTATTTTCTTTTAATATATGTTATAATCATTTAGTACCGGTACAAATTAAGGGTTTTTTGGAGAAGAAAGTGAAAAAAATATTTTTGGTTTATTTTAGTCTAATTGCTATAACTATGCTTAGTGCATGTCAAACAAACAAATACAATAACGTAATAAAAGAAAAAACCCCAGATCCTTCTATAAGGATTGAAGATTTGGATAACAACAATAAAGAAAGACCGAATATTTTTTATTTTGATACCGAACAAGGTCGAAGTTTATTCGAGGTTGTATTTTGGAATAAGTTGGAGGGTAATCATTATTATCAAGGCCAAATAAAAAATAATGATGTGAGAATTGATAGGGTTTTTAAAGGCAAGAAAATAGAAGTCGGACCGCTTCCTAAGAATTATGAACTGGCGATGACCTTTAGTCAGAAAGAGCCGTTTCCGTCAACCATATTGGGAAAGGTTAAAGATGATAAAGGACATACATATAGTTGGAAACAGTCTTACGAAAGAGAAGATGCAGACCATGATTATTTAATCAATTTGCCTAAATTTAAAGGCAAAAAAGCAAAGATAGCGCTAAGAATGATTTGGTTAAATAAAAATGGTGATTGCATCGGCGTTGCAGATAAATTTTTTATTTTAGAAAAACAATAAGGAGAAACACATGATAAAGAAGCTAATAACTACACTAACTTTAGTACTGGGATTATCTCTTTCTACTATAGGAATTATGCATGCTTATGCAGGAGAACCAACCGCAAACTATAAGAATGCAGATTATAATTTTCGGTTTCTAAAAGGAAACCCTTATGACGAAACCAAATCCAGAACAAAATTTACTGATTCTTATTATTATATGTTTAATACAGAAAATAATACTTCTTATGAAGCTTGGGCAAGATCTCGCGGAAAAGATGTTTCAGGCGGGCACTATTATACAATAAAGAAAAACTACTATGGAAGAAAACTACTATGGAACTTGGCTGTTGAAAACACATGGTTTGGCTTGGGAACACCTTCTGTTACAATAGGTGCAAAGAAAAATGCAGCTGGTCATGCATATGGTAAGTGGAGTCCTGATTATGATCCAAAGAGTCCTTGATGAGATCAGAAGACTGAAATTATGAAAAAGTCATATGAAAGTCGGCGACTCAGGTTTTTCTGAGTCGCTTCTATATTTAATAAAAGCGAGAGAAGGAAATTTATGTTTTATTTACTGCTATTTCGATTACTAAAACGACCGTCTTTTTATGTCTCATTGGCAATTGGAGCAGTTTTGGCCACGGCCTATTTTTGGACAGAGGAAATGCCATTAACAGAACATTTGGAACTAACTGGAGGGGTTTCTTTTACCCCCTATACAAAATGGATGGGGATAGGTGGAATCTCCGATTATCCGGCTCTTTACATGTTCTTGCTCCCAATTCTGGCAACACTTCCATTATCGGATCTTTACGCAAGAGATCGTTCAACTGGGTTTATTCGTTTTTTAATGATCCGAGGCAAGCATACACAATACTTTTTCAGTTTATTTTTCATTAATTTCTTAGCTGGAGTCGTGACTGCCATTTTTCCTCTATTGTTAAATATCTATTTGTCTTTTATGAAACTTCCAAATATAAGGCCTGATAGAGCTATTAACAACGAGATGCCCTTGGCATCTGATAATACCTTCTTTCCAGAATTATATTATACACATCCCTTTGTTCATATGATGTTATATGTAATTATCATTGGCATTTTTTCCGGCATGTTTGCAAGTATAGCTTTGGGAGCGGGAATGTTTATCAAAAGATCATTTATAGTTTTACTTATACCCTTTGCAAGTTTATACATAATTAACATGCTGCTTTCAACGATTGGCCATCAAGAAATGATTTCAACCAGCTTTTTGCAGGAACAGGCTACAGATGGTGTTAGTTTGAAGAGTCTTATTTTACACTTGATCGTTGGGTTCATCTTAGGTCTTTTACTATATATTCTAGGAGCTAAGAAAAATGTTGTTCGTTAACGAGCTTCGTTTTGTTTTAATAGATATGTGTCGTCATAAAAGGCGTTTAAGCTTTTGGTTCTTGTGTTTTTTGCTTTGTATAGTATATCTGGTAAAAGAAGGTGTTCCGAAAGAAGGGATAATGGGACCGCCTCAGGCGCTTAATTTATTTTTCTCTTCCTATACATTTGCCTTTCCAGTGTTGCCCCTGTTTTTAATGTTCCTTTCTTTCGGGGTACTGCCTTTTTTTGATTCAGTCCGTTTTATTCGTTATCAAAAACGAGAGAGAGTATTTTTATCATTATTATCTCGTGTTTTTTGGATTTGTTTAATGTTTACCATTCTGTATCTCGTTGGCGGAGTCCTTCTCGGCGTTTTTCTGTCTGGAAGATGGGATAATGTATGGCTATCGCCAGAAGGGGCTCCTTATTTTTTATATGGCAATAAATTACCTTTGGATCAATACTATTCATCGAATGTGATGATGGTTAGATATATCATTACAAGCTTATTGTTGTTTCATATGATTGGACTATTTGCAGTCGTTTGTTATGTGTTTATTAAGAAGTACATATACAGCTTTATCATTGTCACATCTGTGGTCATTCTTGATAAGATGCTTCATACTTACTTTGAGTTTTCTTTAATTAATGACCCGATTTCATTAGAAATGACGTCTTGGTTGATACCCGGATTATTTTCAGAAATGATTTATTTAATTGGCGGTTTCGGGATAATATTTGCTGTAGTTCTATATATATGTTTAATCAACCAAGATTATTTTAATGAATACAGCATCGATAATGAAAAAGAACTTTGATTGAGGTGAAACTCGTGTCAGAAGAATATATTAAAGTTGAAAGTGTAAACAAAGTTATCAAAAAGAACATTGTTCTTAAAAATATAAATTTATCTTTGAAAAAGGGAATGATATATGGATTTCGTGGACCTAATGGGTCTGGAAAAACAATGTTGTTTCGTGTGTTATCGGGATTGGTGAAACCAAGTGAAGGCAAAGTAATTATTGATGGAAAGGTATTACACAAAAATATTTCTTTTCCTGAAAGTATCGGAATATTAATTGAGTACCCTGGGTTTATTCCGGAATATACTGGTTTTGCAAACTTGAAATTGCTATCTATGATTCAAAATAAAATCAATGATCATGAAGTTTCTGCTGTAATCTCTCGTGTGGGTCTTGATCCAAATGACAAGCGAAAGTTCAGAAAGTATTCACTCGGCATGAAACAGCGCTTGGGGATCGCTCAAGCGATCATGGAAAATCCGGAGTTGCTTATTTTGGACGAACCGACTAATGCTTTGGATGAAGAAGCGGTTAAAACAGTACACCAATTGCTATTATCATTAAAAAATGAAGGAAAAACAATTCTGGTTGCAAGCCATGATAGAGAAACGCTTCAAAAGATTTCTGATATTATTTATGATATTGAGTCTGGGAAAATTGTTAAAGAAACTATGATCGATAAGGAAAAGAAAAATGACTAGAAAAAAAATCATTTTAGTAACGGTCGTTTTTTTTATTTTTTTCATTTTGATCAGCTTATTTCGATACCAACAAGTGAATGGGGAGTACTCCAACTATAAAGTAACCGAAAAAAATGTTACCACGAATGAAACGTTTGAGTTTCTAAAAATATCTCATACGTTTAGAAAAGCAAAGAAAATTAATACAATTGATGAAATGAGAAATAAAGTAACAGAGTATCGTATCCCAATCGAATTAAAAAATACGACAAAAGATAAGCTTACACTTCACCCTGAATTTTACAGAATGATGAGAGGTGAGGAAGAAACTGAGACAATAGACTTTATTGATAATAAGACAGGGGAAAAAATTTCGGATTTAAAACCCTATCAATTATTAAATGGAACGGTAACTTTCACATTTTTAAACGATAGTGAGAATAAATATCAGACTGTTGATCTTCATATTATTGGAAGTAATGGAGTGTCAGTACAAAAGTTTATTGTAAAAGTTTATTAGTTTCGTTAGCAGTATGATGTTTTTAGGCTAAAGACAACGACAGCTCTATCTTTTGCTGTCGTTGTCTTTAGTATGCTATGCTCTTTTCTCAAACAACTTCGCACTTTCCACAACAACATTCACAGCTTTCACCATATTGTCGGCGGAAATATATTTTGTATTTGCCGTGAAGTTTGCCCGCAGGTATTAAGATATTTGTGGCAAGGCCCCCCATGTATACAGCTGGGAGCCGTCTGTTCCGCCGCGGATTAGTTTGAAGATAGACTCGATGTCCAAGTTTTTCATCGCCTGAAAGGTAATGTCGAAGATCAACTTTTACAGGTTCGATTTTTTTCTCTTGTTGTAATACGGTCATTTATCTCGACATAAATTCTGTCTTTGCCATATTGCGCCCTCAATTCATGCAACACATCCAAGTCAATAACCCCCTATCATCCTAATAGACAATATAATATCTTCTATACTTGTTCATAGCACAGAATAAGTATTGAATGTAAAAGACACAAAAAGAATGTAGATGTAAAAAGGGCAAGAGCATTAGGGGAGGCTCTAGCAAAAGCAACAAGTTTGATTGTTAATAAAGGTTTCACTAAGGGGGCTCTAGAATACGTAAGGGATAAGCCAACGTTGGAATTAATAGGAGGCCAAGAATTAATTCATTTCCTTGAGGAAAATTTGGAGTAACTGGTTTGACCTTTATACCTAGTTGTATAAAAGAATTAGCCCAGATAAAATAAAACACAAAAATAAGAAATGACTGAAAAAGCACAATCATAAAGCTAGGTACATGTTTCTCAACACACTGAGAAATATAATTATGATTAATTAATTTAAGAGAAAGCAGGTGATCCCATGCCAAACAATAACAAACCCAACAGCTTAATCACAGAGAAGTCACCGTACTTACTTCAACACGCCCACAACCCCGTAAACTGGCACCCTTGGGGAGAAGAAGCCTTCGAAAAAGCGAAACGCGAAAACAAGCCGGTTCTTGTCAGCATCGGCTATTCGACTTGCCATTGGTGTCATGTCTCTTAAAATAACCACAAAAGGCAACCAGTTTCGGCTGCCTTTTAATAATTTTATTGCAAATTTTTAGAAACCTAGATTCAAAAACTTTTTCTCTTCTAATTTAAATACTGTTGTTTTTTCTTTTGATTCATTCCACTTTATCTTGACCTCTAATTTGTGTCCCTTAATATCTTCCTCGGGCATATAATCAAAAGTTGAAACGTGATTAGGTTTTTTCCCACCGTCTTTTAATTGTTCACCATTATATTCAGATAGATGGTAAGGGCCACCCTCTTCGTATACTTTTCCATCCACTATCAATTCAATTTGTTTAATAGTGATTTTTTTTTCTTTACTTTCGCTACCTTGCCAGTATAGATTTAGAAAGTAGTTTGGTCCAATTGATGTCTTATCTGACTTTTCAATTGAAACTTTCCATTCATTATCCTTACTTGTTCCTTTATAAAGATCTTGTTGATCGTAAATCGAATACAATACAACAAATATCCCCAATAAAATCACTACTGGAATGATTATTTTCATTATTTTTCTTTTTTTCACATACTCCACTCCTATATTTTTATAGAAAAAAATTGAATATCATCCAAAAAGATGATATAGTAAAAATGGTTTCACTAGTGATTATACCAAATTAGCTTATGGAAAAACAGAGGTGCAGAAAGTGAAAAAAAGATTTTTTGGCTTCATCATAATGTCTTTAATATTATCTTTATTTGTCATACCAAATGTAACATCAGCTAAAGAAACTGAAACATTTTCTACGGACACTTATACATTAAAAGACGCTCAAAATGAAGTCCTAAAGTATCTTAAAAATAATAAAAAGAATTACAAAATCGGATCAGAACAATTTGTTAATTTCTTAGAGTCAGCAACGAAACTGGATTTTAAAAACTATAATAAAGACTTAATACAAACATACGCCAGCATCTACCTAGCCGAGAATGAAGAATATAAATTCGAACAGGCTACTAAGGAAACTGAAGATACTGAAGAAAAACCTTTTGTGTTAAGCAATTCTTTACTAAATAAAAAAATCAAAGAAATTAGAGAAAAAAATGAAGATGAAAATACTGAAGTTGATAATGAAGTAAAAGACTTGCAGTCCCA
The DNA here is from genome assembly GCF_018861275.1 of Bacillus sp. JNUCC-22. Classification (NCBI taxonomy): domain Bacteria; kingdom Bacillati; phylum Bacillota; class Bacilli; order Caryophanales; family Bacillaceae; genus Bacillus; species Bacillus sp. JNUCC-22. The sequence goes on from NZ_CP076408.1 coordinate 3,897,273, forward strand.
ATCTTCACTAGAGTTTAGTGCTCTTTCGAGTTATAACAGAACAAATGCCAAAAAATATATGACAAACAATTGGGATAAGAAATCCAACTCCTTATACGGTTACCTAGGTGGTAAAGGCGGAGACTGTACAAACTATGCATCTCAAGTTGTTCATGCAGGTGGAATGCCTACTAACTTGAAAGGTTATTACGGCAGTCATTATACCTCGACTACAAAGGGTTGGTTTTCAGTTAAGGAATATCGAGTACAGGGAACATCTACAATTAATTACTCTACTTCTTGGGTCAGAGTTAAAGATTTCTATGGATACTGGGTTGGTACTAAAAAACATAAAGTTTATTCTAACTTAACTGCCTCACAAGTATCAAAGAAAGTTTCAACTGGAGATGTGGTGCAAGTCTATAATAGAAACTCTGGAAACTGGTTCCACACAGTTGTTGTTTATGATGTGAAAAAAGGTGAAACAAGATTTTCAGCCCACTCTAATGCTCACTTATATGCACATCTACCAATAGAGTTTAAAGGAAGTAAGTATAGATTTAGAGTAATTAAGTTTTGAAGAAAAATAAAAAGAAGCTGCCTAAGTAGTGGCTTCTTTTTTTATATGCTCAATAACGTGTTGTTGGTGTCATGTTTGTTAAACTAACCACCTAAAATACGTTATGTCACCATTAAATTATGAATGATATATCGGTGAAACTGCAAAGAAAAATTAACCGTGTAGCTATCTAACTCAGAAGATCCCATAATAAAGAAAGCGAAGAAAATGAAGAAACACTGCAAATAAAAACAAATGGGTTATGAATTTTCCAAGAAGTTAGCAATTCTTTGAACGAAAATCGCCGAGAATATAAACAGTTAAATACCCAAAATGAATATTTGATATAGTCCTTTCCGTAAACAGGAATGATGAAGAACGTTCTAAAATAGAACGCCCCTTTTGCTATTTTAACTATCTATTTGCTTCAAAATATAAAGAAACAAAGTCATCGATTATTACTTGATTAATTTGATAGTCTTCAGCAGATAATAAATTATATGGCTCATTATCCAGAGTAATTATGTTGAATTTTTTAATATCTCCATTATAAAAGCTTTCAAAATCAATTGTAGCCAAAATAATTTGGTTTGAAATCTGCGCCTTCTCCGTCAACAATCTCAAAATCAACTCACTATTTGAAATACTTTGTTCTCCGCCTTTAGGAGAGTCGATCACTAACGGGTATTTTAATCCGTCAGGGTTATAATCTTCAAGAAGTTTTATAAATGAATATATTCTAGCTAAATTAACTCGAACTTGCCCACTCCCAGATGCTTTGAGGTTTTTACCAATATTAAATTTTTCAGGTAATGTGTGTTCATTTGTATTAAATCTAATTAGATTTAAATTCAAGATATCTCTATAACTATTATTCGCTTTATCAATTTCATCATCCCATTTTTTTAAATCTTGCTTTATTTCTTTTAAGTTCTTCAACTCTTCTTCTATTTCACTCACATTTTTTACAAGCTCAGTGTTCAGTTGTTTTTTAGTTTCTTGTAATCCTTTAAATTTCAATATGTCTTCAAGGGTATTTTCTGAATCAACTTTTTTTTCTTCAATAGTTTTCAGCATAGCTTGATAAACTTCATATTCTTTTTGAACTTCTTTGATTTTTTCCTGCAACTTCACCTTTATATCTAGCATTTCTAATTTTGATGCTTCTAAATCTACAATATTATAATTAATTTTTAATATGTCATTAGCTTGTATTTCAAAATGCTCCTTACAATATGGACATTCTATATCAAACTGATGTTTTACATGTGCTCTTACTTTATCATTTTTTTTCAGAGTACTGCTTAAATTATCAATTATATTATCAATTTTATATATTTCTTCTTGATACTCTATAAGTTTCCTTCTGATATTATTCAAATCATATGAATATTTTTTATACTTATGAAGTATCTCTTTCTTTTGAATTTGCAGTGCTGTCATATCCATTTCCGAATTGAAAGCTGTAATGTTTTCTCTTATGTATGCAAGTAAACCTAAAATTTCTTTCTTTTTTGTTTTTAAACCACTTATCAAAACATCTAGTTCTTTTTTTTCTTTCAACTTTATTCCATAGTTCTCATCAAGAATGTTTAAATGATAATAAAATAATAAATCCCTACTTTTTTTATCAAATTGGCCTAATTTATCAAAAGATTTTAATTCTGATGTCCAACCATGGTCTTGGTCAATGTAATAAGGAATATAACGAAAAACAGGCGGAGCTATTACATAATTTTTTTGTTTGTCCTCTATAAAAACACTGAATCCAAATATATCATGTAGCTTATGTGACAAGTCTGAAGCACTCGATGACTTAAAAATTTTTTTATCGTCTTGTATCACAACAACTTTGCCATGTCTAATAAAATTAATTTTTTTATCATTCACTTTTATCTCTAAGATGTGGATTTTACTTTTTAAATTTAATCTGTCAGCAAAGAATACTTCTGCACCCAATGTATAATAAATAGACTTCATTATAGTCGATTTACCTAACTGATTTCCTTTACTCGTAATAATATTAATACCATCCTTAAAATTCACACTCTTTGATTTTTTTTCAATTACATCAAATATAAACAACTTGTTAATTATGACTTTATTCATAAGTTTTATCCCTCCCTTAGGGCCAATTCAATATTTTGCATATAAAGAATTTCTTTTTCCTCTTTAGATAATTCAAGATTTACTTTGTCATCAAAAATACTTTGCAAAAGCATGACTAGCTCACTTCTCATTAATCCTTCATTAGTATCAATTTGTTCTTTAACAAATTGATAAATGTCTGTATTTATGTTTTGTAATATATTTGGAGATTTATTCAACTTTTCTTTAACACTAGCCATTGCTCTCCTGTATAAACTTTCTTCTTTTAAACTTAGAGATCTGTCTTTATATTTGTTAACAATATCCTCGAAAGATAGAACATCAGCATTAATCTTTTTTGAGCTATCTAATAATGATGCAAATTCCGTTTTCGAAAAACTTTTTTTATTAAGTATAGTATTAAATTTATCTTGTAAACTGAACTCATAATTTTGTTTGTTTGTTAAAATATCTTGCAAAGTATTAAAAAGTGCATCGGCAGCTGTTATGCTAATATCTATACCTTCTTCCATCAATAAAGAATTTAATCTATTTTGGCTAATTTCTCTATGATTATGGAATGACATGTCTATCAAAGAATATATAAACTTGGTTGATAACCCTTTATCAGCAAAAACTGGGCTCCCAGACATATTTTCTTTAATTAGTTCCTTAATATCAGTATCTAAGTCATCAAATAGAATCCGTTCTGCATGAACCATTTTCTTTTTAAATTTTAATGGGTTGTTGGTTATTAAATATATCTCTTCAACATCCGTATCTATTTTCTCAATATGGTCATACATTTTCAGAAATACATTATCATTTATTAATTTTTTTAATTCGAAATTTCCAGTAGTAGAATCCTTTGTTTTCAATTGATAAGTCACAATGGTTCGATTTTTATTTGACGTTTTAAATATGACAACATCATCAATACAATCCATGGCGACAGTAAAATCTTCGGTTCGATATAATTCAAAAATCTTCCACATAGCAAAGCTAATTTGCATGGCTAATCTATTTGAAGACCTTGAACCTGTATTTTCACGTGCTTTGTAATTTTTCAAGCTAGGATAAGAATTTATATTCACTAGCCACCCCTCCTTTAAATCCTAGAGCCTGTATATAAATCTACTTATATATAAATTTTCTATTTTCTTTCAAAAATCACATTCTTAAACAACAACAATAATGAAATATTCTTCCCATATTATATCAATTTAAAGCTACGCTTTGTTATAATTTCTTTCTTAGTGTTAAACTAACCACCTAAGAAATTTGTTATATTATCAATTAATTACATCTTAAAATATGGAGTTATGAACTTTTCCAAGAGATCGGCTACTCCATGAACGAAATCACTCCGAATATCAAAGATTAATAACCATAATTTCGGAATTATATTTGATGCAATCCCTTCCGTAAACTTAGCTCGTGTTACAAGAAACGACGCTGAGACACCAAGGTTTATGAGTCTGCTAAGATAAGAAGATATTATCTTCATAACTGACAGTGAACGAATATATGACCAAGAAGTCAAAGAGAATTGACAAGCCTTGGGTTCCCTGGTTTCGTTAATAATTGGGAATATGAAGATATCAAAGCTCAACTAAGAAAAGGAAAAAGATAGTGTAAAAATGGGAAGATGATCAAAAGGAACTCTATACGCTATTTTATAACCGTTCAATTGAATTAAACAAGTTATGTTACAGAACAAACAGGGGCCGCCACTTTTCGGGAATCCAATCACTAGAATGATACGGGCTGAAAAATTTATAACCAATAATGTGGCGTGTTTCTACAGGCATTTTATCTTCCAAGGATAAATTGATTATTTGAATACAACAGTTTCAAAAAAAGCAGTATTAGCAGTAAACTGTAAACCACATTCACTAATAAAAAGAAAGTAGAGGTTACCTCAAAAGATCTCTTCTTTTTGTTTTTTGGTATATTAAATAATGTATAGACAAATACTGAATAAAAATTTGTATAGATAGAAGGTGATTCCATGCCAACTAACAACAAACCCAATAGATTAATCGCTGAGAAATCACCTTATCTCCTTCAACACGCTCACAATCCTGTTGACTGGCACCCGTGGGGAGAAGAAGCCTTCAACAAAGCAAAAAAAGAAAACAAACCCATATTGGTAAGTATTGGATACAGCTGTTGCCACTGGTGTCATGTCCACTAAACTAACCACTCAAAATATGTTATATTATGAATAAATTTCTTATACCTTTTTTTCTGAATATGGAGTGATTAAATGGTGGAATTGCAAAATAGAATTCAACGTGTAGCTATCTACCTCAGGAAATCTCGTAATAAGGAAGGCGAAGAAACTGAAGAAACATTGAGGAAACACAGAAAACGACTAATTGACATAGCAAATAAAAACAAATGGGATTACGAACTATTTCAAGAGGTTGGAAACTCTATGAATGAAAATCGACCCGAATACCAGAAGTTATTATCAAAACTTTCTGAAGGTATTTTTGATGCAGTCCTTTCTGTCAACCTAGCTCGTGTTACTAGGGATGATGCTGAGACACCAAAATTTATGAGCCTTCTCAGACAAGAAGATATCCTCTTCATAACGGACAGTGAACGAATATACGACTTAGAAGTCCAAGAAGATTGGCAGGCCTTGAAGTTTACTGGTTTCGTTAACAACTGGGAATACGAAAATATCAAAGCACAGCTAAGAAAAGGAAAAAAAGATAGCGCAAAAATGGGAAGATGGTCAAACGGTGTTCCAAATTATGGACTAGTTTACAACCGTTTTGATCGTTCTCTCGAAATTGACCAACAAAAAGCCGACGCTGTAAAACTTGCTTTTCAACTTGTCATAGATGGTTTAGGCGTTGATAAAGTCGCTAAAGAATTGAACAGACTAGGCTATAAAACTAATAGAGGCCGCTACTTCTCAGGAAATGCAATAACCAGGATGATACGTGCCGAGATATATAAAAGCGTGATAATATCAAATCGTGTAAAGGGGCGAAATTTATATGAAGGAAAATTGCGCCCAAAAGATCAGTGGATAATCGCTGAAAATGCAGCTCCCCCAATTATTGATGAAGAGACTTGGAATATGGCTAATGAGGCTTTAGATCAAAGAAAACTTCTCTCTCCTAGAGGTAAACAAAAAAAACATCCTCTATCTAACTTAATCAAATGTGGTTTATGCGGCAGAACACAAACCGTTTCTCGAAGGAGAGATAGAAATGACGCTCTTGCCATTCAGCCATGCAATAAAACAGATCCTTTAGGGAAAAATAAATGTAATAATAGAGGTATCAAACATGACACTATGATATGCCTCGTAATTGAAGCTATATATGAAAAACATCATGAAATCTCATCAGAATTAATAAAACTCGAAGAAGACACAGAAGTTAATGATATTAAACCGATTAAAATAAACAAATTACAAGAACAAATCAACAAATCGAAAAAGGCTCTCAACATCTTACAAATTCAATTAGAAGAGGAACTCATCAATATTTCATCTTTTAAGGAAAGAAGAAAAGTACGCCAGATAGAATTAAATAAATTGGAAAAAGAACTGAGTGAATTATTGGAGGAAACGAAAGAAGACGCATTAAAGTCAAAAAAGTCCTTTGCTAACAAATTAGATTCCTTTCTGGAAAATTGGCATACAATAGATGGAGCAGACTTAAATCATGAACTTATGTCATTCATAAATAAAATTATCTGGTATGCCCCAAGAGATAGTGAATTGCCTCCACAATTAAAATTTGAGTGGAGAGTGTAACCACCCCAAAAAAGTGAGCAGCCCCCAAAGGGAAAGCTCACTTTCATTTAATTATGTTTCAACTCTATCGGCTACTTGATATACTTTAGCATTTGAAACTTCTCCAACTTTATTTACTCCCGCTATACTCAATCCCAATATTACTACTAGTGACAAGGCTATCAACTTGCGTTTCACTAATCATCTCTCCTTTTTGGATTTCATTTTTGGCTAAAATCACTTGCCTGTAGTACTTCGATGACCTTTCCGCATCTCCCTTTTTTCTGAATACTTCCGCAACTTCAAACCCAAATTCCTCAATGTCACCATACATCTTATGTGTACTAAAGAAACAAAATGAATTATCAATTAGATTATAACACCCATCAGTCAAGTAAATTGCTTTCAACAGATCAAATTTCGCTTTATATTCTGAATTATCCCTCTCTTTAGCAACCGAATATCCCTTTTCATAAAAATACCCAGCGGACTTTAAATCGCCCCTTCTCGCTTGAACATGAGCCAAATTAAAAAGGGTCTTCTCAATACATGCATGATTTTCTTTTTCAAAATAATTGTAGGCATCAATTAAACACTCATAAGCTCTCTGAAAATCTCCTATCTGATTATATACAATCCCCATATTCAACAGGGAAGTATATACGTGAAGCTGTCTGTTTATCTTCCTCGATATTTCTAATGTCTCTTTAAATATTTCTAGCGCCCCATTATAATCTAAAGAATCAATCAAGTTTCCGGCAGTTATATATTTACACCTTAATATTCGATCTTCATAATTTTTATACTTTCCATAAATACGCATGGCTCTCTTAACATAATTCAACGAAAAATATGTTTGTTTCATATAGTAATAAATCTCAGCCATTTTATAATAGAACTCCGCATGTTCGATCTCATCATCAACATAATTTAGTGACTGTTCAGCTCTTCTATAAGAGCTTATAGCAGAAACCAATTCCTTTCTTTTGAAATCGTACATCCCCATAAAGAAAAAGAAGTAATAATCCAACATCCCTTTAATCTGGCCTTGATGTTCTTGGAGTGCTTCATAAGCATTTTTTAACTCTTGTTCGTTTTTAGATTGAAGGTAGCTAATCATCATTTCGTGTCGGAAGTCTAATAGCTGGTGGTATAATATCACATCTGGATTCTTCTCCATCCGCCCCATTAATTCCTCAACTTCATTTTTTAACCTAATAGCCTCCATATCAAGATTATTCTTTATCGCTGTATACCAGTCATTTAGTTTCTTCGTAACAATTTCATATGGAATTTTACCTTTGTTCAAGAAAACTTGTTGCAAGCAAATTCCCCCACTCCCGTAAAGATTTTTTAAAATTTACATTAATTGTATTATGGCAGATTGAATATTTCTTGACAAAGTTAAAATGTAAAAAGGTACGAATTGTCTATTGAAGAAATTATTCTTTTCGACTTTCTTTCGGTTATTGTAAGTCTTTTGTTTCTTGACAGATTTTAAGCATAAAAAAAGAGCAGACATAAAGTCTACTTAAAAAACCTTACCAAAGTGGAGTCAATCACTATGCCTTCAATAAGAGTGAAAGCTTAATATTTATTAGCGCCTTGAAATCATTAGTTAAAAGAGGAGCCTATGTTATATAATTGGATATGAAATGTTTACAAGCAATGGATTAAATTAGGCCGGAGGAAAAGTAATGGACACATTAAGAAGATTAAAATTCGAAGCAAATGGAATTATAGGCGTTCTTCGCGACTATTCTAATGAGCCTATGCTCACCAATCTTACAGATCAATTTAAAATATCTCTTGAGAATAATGATATTGAGTCACTTCTATACTCATTGGAACAGCTTAGAATTTGGTATTCGCAAAATCTGTATTCGATAACTAGAAATGAATTTGTTCATAATAAATCAGTTCATTTAGAAACAGAAAAAAAAATAATAAGATATCTAGAAGAACTACCTTATTTAGAAGTAGTTCCATCATTAAAAGAAACTGAAAAAAACAGCACTATCACTTTTTCAGTTGATCAAAATAAAGAATTTGAGAAAAAGATATTTATTAGCCACTCCTCAAAAGACAAAGCTGTATGTGATGCTTTTGTTGATTTACTGGAAGGTATAGGAGTGCCTTCAGAAGATATAATATACACTTCTTCTCCTTACCATGGTATTCCTGGAGATAACGATATTTTCGAATATTTAAGAAAGCATCTCTTCAAGGGTGCTTATGTCTGTTATATGTTATCCGATAATTATTATGATAGCGTATACTGCCTTAATGAAATGGGGGCTACTTGGGTAAATAGCAATAACAGTTCTACTTTCAAACTCCCCGGTTTTGAAGGCGAAATAAAAGGAGTAATTGATAACAATAAAAAAGCATACTCCTTAGAAGAACCATTAGAAGTTTACGACTTCAAAGAAAAGATACTCCATATGTATGACCTCACATTAGATCCTAAAAAGTGGGAAAGGATAAAGTCTAGTTTTTATGAGAATTTGAAATAACTTTTAAAAAAACTCTGTTACTTAATTCATTTAAACTAAAAAGAGGAGTATCACATGTCTACTCCTCTAGCTTTGTCTCTTTACCTTTAACTTCTTCATAATCAGGTGTCTTCTTATACAGACCGAGCCGATCCCCATCTCCATCAGCAGGCATATGTGCCATTTCTTCGTAATTATTCCCCTTTTTTTCATAGTATTCATACGGGGAATAGTTAAGGGAACCGTTATCATAAAACACAAACTGAATATATTTACCACCATCATATACGCGAATTAACGCATTATCCCTTTCAACTCCAGCAGTATCATATCCATCCTCAATTAAAGAGTTTTTATATTTTTTGATTACATTATCAATTGCATCATCATATTTATTTCCACCACATGCAGTCAGAAGTAGCACAGCGAATATATTAAGGAAAATAAAAAGGTTCTTCAAAATATACACCCCCTATTTTTTCAATATTGATTATACTCAAAATATAGATGTTTTTCCACTTTTCATCCATTTCCTTTTACCTGTACATCATCTACCAGCCACTTGTTCTTTTCCTTCTTCATCTTTGTTTGGACAATCAGCACTTGATGACTGGTTACAGAGTTTGCGGTCGTTGATACCTCTACAACGTTCAAAAACAATTCAGTCGAATCATCAATCGGCTTTGAATAGCTTTCCAACGAACGTAATTTGCTTTGTACACTGATAGAATGCTTTTTGTCAGATCGGGAAGGGAAGGCATAATCAAAGCCTTTTTCCGTGGTGTATTTTTTTACCGCATCGTATCGCTTATAAATATCACTGTAATTCAGAAACGCTTCAAAAAATGCCTTGTTCTTTTTTGCGCTGCCCTCATACTGAATCTGACTCAATTCTTTGTTTTTTTCTATTAACACATCATTTTTCTTATTGAGTTGGTCGATCTTAGAATGCTGTGCCCCATGAAACCAATACGCTGTCACCAAACCTACAAAGAAACAAACACAAATCCATGAAATATGTGTTTTCATGCTTCCACTCCTTAAAATATTCTCCCAAAGGAAACCAGATGACTGCGCCAGTAGCCGGATTTTAGATCAGAATACTGAATACCGCTGTCATTTGAATTAAACATCCGACCTTCACCGACATAAATGCCAACATGAGTAATTGCCTTTCCTTCATATGTGCCGCCAAAGAATACGAGGTCACCCGGTACGGCCTGTTTTTCACTGATCTTTTTTGTCGCTCCATGCTGTTCCTGTGCTGTTCTTGGAAGAGTGATGCCAGCCTTCGCATATGACCATTGAACAAGCCCTGAACAGTCGAAACCACTTTTCGGGTTTGAACCGCCCCACACATACGGTTGCCCTTCATATTTCAGAGCTTCTTTCATAATGTTTTCATATCCATCTATTGCGCCGTCAACAGGCTTCACATCCTTATTAGAACCTTTGAGATAACGCATCACATGGTCAACATAGCTCGGGTCACCGTAGCTTCTCCAACCCATCTTAATGGCTTGAAGTCGGCTAAAGTCTAATGCTAGTTTTTTCGTGTATTTGCCACCGTGCTTCTTTACATATCCGATAAAACCAAAGCCAAAGTTATACGATTGTAAAGCCAGCCGGACGTCCCCTCCAGCTTCCTTAAACACTTTTTTAAAATGTTTGATACCGACTTCAATAGAATACTCCGGGTCTGTAATGGTATTTGGCGGCAATCCTATGCTTTCAGAACTTTGCATAATATCTAAAGAACGCCCACCACTTTCCTGCATGGTGAGCGCCATAATTACATTCACTTGATCATATACACCCTCTTGACGAGCGTATTTTTCAAACGCAAATCGAAAACGTTCAACCTCCGGGGCAATGCCGATCGTCTCAAACTCTCCATCTCCGCCCCCGATTTCATCGTTACCAATGTCATGTTCTCCCGAAATCAACATGACAGCAGCCACCCCTAAAAGAAAGAAGAGGATGACAGGAGTTGAACATATGAGTATCCAAAGCTTTGTTTTTGGTTTCGTCTTACTTAAAACTGTCATGTCCTTTCATCCTCTCTTAGTCTATCTATACCTTTTACTGATGATCGACCGACAATATCATGCAGGGGAAGAGTTTCCACCTTGTTCACGACTTTTGGACTTTTACGTTTCAGGGTCACAGGCTTTTCAGTGACTTTTTTCGGAACTTCCCGATTTACAAATCGGCTTTCTCCGCCGGGAGAAACAGATTGTTTTTTCTCCATAGAAAAACCATCTGTCCGAACTTTTGGAGGTGTCTCAGATGGTCTTGTAACTGGTTGATTTGGCTGTTTATTCTCATGCTTAACGGTTGAATAGGGAACATATTGTGTTTCCTTCTGAATCTCTTGATAAGCCGGAGAAATGTTCTCCCGTTTCACTTGCGCTACCTGATGGTCATAACCCTTTGCCCGGTGCTCTCTTTCACTAAATTGTTGTTGGTCTGTTCGTTCTTCTTCCGTCATCGTTTCTTGATGTAAAGGTGCTCTTTTTATTTTATCTTCTTCCTGCTGATGAAGATTTCCGTCCGTCTCATAAGAAGCAGCATCGGAATTCTCAACAAATTGCCTTTGGTCAGACCGATCTTTTTCATCCATCTTCTCTTGAAGCATTGGTGCACGCTTATAAGCGCCTTCCTGCTCTTCTTTCAAAACATCATCCATCATAGGAGCTTTAACACCTTCTCGCCGCCAGTCTCTTGCAGAAGAGTTAAGTTGTTGTTTTTTCTGTAATTCACTCGGCGTTAATCTAGGCTGTTCTTTTCTCATGTTTTGCGGCTTTCTTTCAAGTGCCTTTCTCGCTTGATCAGATGGCGGGGCTACAGATGCTTTTTCATTTTGTTGCGGCGTCCTCGAAATAGCTCCCTTGTTGAATCCAGTCACCATCCCCGGACTGCTTCCGCCTGCACTCGCTCCCTCAGAAGATGGCGATTCTTGATCTTCGAATCCGCCTTTTCCTTTTCTGTTGCCAAATACCTTTCCAATTTGTCCAATTGCCCCAGATAGTCTGCCTGCACCTTTTTTTGCGGCTTCCCAAGAAGGCTGTACATATTCCTTTCTCATGTTGTCTACCATGTTATTATCAACAGATACAACTTTTCCAGCGGTCACAAATTGAACAATCGAATCTCTTTTCTTAATTGCAATCCACATTATAAGCGCCAACACAACCGTATTTAACAGGTACATTCCAAAACTGTTAGGGGGGATGAGTGTATCAACCATGAAACAGAGGACATATACAAAAAGTATTAAAATGCCCAACATTGCTTTTAAGAGATAAACGCTTCCCAAACGTCCTAAAGCAACAAAGCCCGACATAGCAAGTTGCGGGACATAGGCAATAATAAACGCAAACGGAATAAAAAATACTATCGCTAAGGCGATAATCTGTAACAAGAAACTGAGGAATGCCAAACCAAGAAAAGGTATTCCAATCGCTATTGCCGCCGCAACAGCTATAAACGATTCTCCCAATTGATTAAACACATTTCCTGTTGTCATTGCGTCATTTTTATATTTTTTCTTTTCAGTTTTCTTTATATATTCCATTTTCTCCTCTTGTCCTTCATCAGTTAATTTATAGGACAACAGCCTATCTACACGGCTTAAATCATCTTTACTGTCTCCTTTCTCATTGATTTTAGCCGCACTTGTTTGATCATAATTCACAATAAGATAAGGCTTTTTTAAAGCAATCTGAAAGTACACATTACGCATTACAGCGACTGTTCCTTCCATTTCCTTGCCTTTCTCTATTTTTGAAGCATCAGCATAAACGCCCTCATTTTCTACTATTCCAATCAGCCCGTTTCCTGCTTTCAACAGCTTCCCTTGCAACTCAACAGAAAGGGCATTTAATCCCTTCATGTAATAACCGGAGTTTGATACCCATAATCCCCCAATGACCAGCACAACGATAAAAAGAATGCTACGTCTCATAGCATCCTTTGCACTTCCTCTTACAAAGAAGAGGTACACAACATAACCGCCCACAAAGATAAAAAGCGCTTCCCCAAAATTCTTTTTCAGCGACTTATATACCGTTTTTGATACATTCGTGATGCTGTCTGCAAATTTATCTATCGGCTTAAGGTTATACATGACATCCATTCCCGCATCTACCACACGAACGATGTTTCCAGCAAATGAGAATGTCACATTTGTCATCCCCACAAATGGTCCTTCAAGAATTTTGTCAGATGCTTCATTGTTCGCCTGATACCGAGAGATCGGAAATCGTTTCGATTCTAATTCAACGCCTCCCGACTTTTCAATTTTGGGCTGTGTGGTTGTATCTCCATCCGCCGAAATGGTGGATACTGCTGTTATGATAGTGATGAACAGCAAAATGACAGCTGACACTATAAGAATTTTTTTCTTTTTCATGTCGTTCCTCCTAATCCAGCCTTGTCAGTAAATAAAACTGATAATTTGCATTCGCTAAATCCCTTTCGGTCAGCACCTTCCATTCAGGAAACCGATCATACAGTTTAAAACAAATTGCTTTTTGATACCTCATGTGCCTGAATATTTTACGATTATGCTCCACTCTAATTCCTAGCAGCGCTTGCATAAATAGAGCCGTCGACCTGTGCCCGATAAAGCTTTTATAACGCCAACCGTAATACCTCAGTACATCATGAACTTCCTGTATCGTAATTTTGTCAGCCTTATAACAGCCCGGGCTGGTCAGAACCAAAGAATTTAAGAGCGCAACCTCCATTTCTCCATCCCCTTTATAAATATTTTTCCTCGGCGTATGCGACAGCTTTTTTCTCAACTGTTTTCAATGCGCCTTCCCATTCTTCAAACAGACATTCAATTGATATTTTTGCAGTACGGCCATAATAATCTTTAAAGAGACATTGCCCCTGAAACATGGATTCCATCATTTTCAGATTTTCTTTTGTGACCTCCATGTTCATCCACTTCAACACGTCTTCACGTTCGTTCGGTTCATCAAAAGCGAAAGCAACACCAAAGTTACCGTTGTCCTCTTCTTTCAATGCGTCTTTTGTAGACTGTGAGATAAAATACTCAGCGTTATTATAAGAGCGACCTATACGCCGCATTTGACGTTCGACTTTTTTCCCTTGTTGTGACGTTGTAAATATCCATGCTTCATCTATAAATTCAACAGTCTGTTCATCTGGATTCATTCCAAACAGCTCACAGAATTTACCGAGTGCAAACATGACGGCACTAGACTTTAATTGCGTTATGGTGTAGTTTTCAATCCGCTCAGAATAATCAGGCAAATCCATATTTTCAACTTCTAAAATGGTGATTCGCTCTTCAAGTGATAGGGCCGGGTTTGATCCATCATGAATACATAATTTCAGGATGGAGTCCGCCACAACTTCATTCAAGTAGTCACCAGCTTTTTGTACAGCTTTTTCAGGGTGGTTCTGCATCTTTCGAATAATGTGGAGTGAGCCGACCTGATTTCCTTTTTGTTTTGCCTCGATTACATCTGATGTAGCACGAAGGAAAGCTGTGTTTATGTCATCCTTTCCTTTGAAATCATAAACTTGTTCAAAAATGACTTGAACTAGCTCCTTTGCTTTCATAGGAGGGAGGAAGGAAATAGGATCAAGTGCTCCCCAGTTCTTTTCATCTTCATGATCTAATGTGATGTAATTATATTTCTCTAAATGGGCGATATATAAAGGGAAGTTTTCTCGGATAGTTTCATCATTTAAAACCTTGCGAATCCATTTTCGCATTTCTTTTTTCGGATCAATATAAAGCGCCTTAATGTTCAGCAGGCTGATATAGTTAAAAAGCAACTTTGCGAGGTAAGACTTTCCGTTCCCTGTGTCTCCTGAAATCAGACAATGAGGGGAGCGTGTCTTCGACCCTTTTAACTGCTGGTTAGCTAAGAATGGGTGAAACAAGACAAAATCACGACTTGATAAAATGGCATTTTCCAAATCAGTGTGCTTTAAGAAGCGATCAACCCAACCGATAAAGAACCCTATTTTCGAACCAATATCAGAGTTAACCGCAAACAAACCCTCAGCCAGCCCGTCTTGTGTTGTTTTTTGAATCCAGTTTTTATCCGTCATATCTAACTTTTCGCCGGGCAGCATCTTATAAAAAAGTTTCATTTGATCCGCCACAGGAAGCCTGCATGTGATGCCTGCCCCTTTTAAATGACGCCTAACAATCGTAGCCTTTTGGGTACAGTCCTTTTTATCTTTGCCATGAACCACGATGACGGCCAGCCAGTTCATCAAGTACACTTCTTCTTTTTTTATTTCATCTTGCAGATGCCGCACCATCGTCGCACTGGTCACAGTTGAAACGTCACTGCGGTCACCTGTGCTATGCTGTTCACGCTGTTCCTCTTTCAATTGTTGTTTCTTAATATTTAAGGCTGGTTTAGTGATAGACTTCGATTCTGTCTGTGCCTTGATCTGTACTTCTACTGGAAACGGAAGAGCCTGCGCTTCATAAAACAAATCACTTTCAGACATGTTGTGCAAAAATTCATCAACGACAACAAAAGAAGTGAAGCCCTCATCTTGATCACTATGGAGATATAATACCGAAGGGTGTGTAGGGTCAATGAGCGTGTTCGTGATTGATCGAACGTTTCTAATCTCGCTTTCTTCTTCGATTGTGTGGTTTAAACCACGCACAAAGTGATAGCGATTCATATACGTCATTTCCTGCTCCGTCAGCCGTTCGCCCCAAATGGATGCCATCACATTGGCTAATGTTTCTTCTACCTCTTCATACTTATAAAAAAAGGAGGTCGGAACATTTTGTTCCCACCCCAACATTTTGACGACTGTATTAGTGGCAGTATCGAACAATGATAGTACATTGTCTTTCATTTCAACGCTGATGTTAACAAGACTGTTTTTCAATTTGATGCCAAAGATATAATCATACTTGGTAAGCCGCCCTAAACGTTGTTCCAAGAGTCTTACCGTTTCCTCATTGTAATAACGAGCCACATCCAAAGCATCTTCGGCAAGATCAGATTCTAAATCCTCAAATCGTTTTTCCAATTCATATTCACTTGGATACATCATTAAATGAAAGTCATCATATGATGTAATTTCTTCAAATAAGTGTTTCCATTTTTGCTTATAACTCTCGACTTCTTCTTTATTCTGCATTGGGATGGAACTGCTTTTTATGCGGTAATACGCCCAAACGTCTCCCGTTCTTGTCAATAACAGGTTGTTGTATATGGCTTTCATCGGTGTTCTTAATTTCATTCGGTTTTCCCACCACCTCTACTAATTTTCGAAACTCAATTTGCTTTTCATTACTTAAATCTACCTTGCGGTCATTACAAAACTTCTTTTCAGGAAGCTTAATCAGAAAATAGTATTTCGCAAAGTCAAAGAAATACAGATAGATGTTTTTTCCTTCCGGTTTAATTTTCGTTACAAGTATGGTTAAAAATAACGGAGTACCAAAAATCACGATAAAGAATGTATTTTCAAAAGCGTGAGGAAAGATTATCCTCACGCCATACCAAAAACCGAAGCACAGAGCCACAAAAATAAAGTAGTTGATTGCAGGTATCAACTCAATAGCAAACGGTAATGAAAACTTTTCAGTAAGCTGTTGAATTTTTTTTGGCTCCCGCATTGCCTTCCGATAATTAAAAACTAGACGCCCCACAATACCACTCCTTACAATTTGTTCATGAGCGCGTCAACCCAGCCGGAGAACTGCGACCAGTGATGAATAGTCCATGTAACAGCACTTCCGACAACACAAACCGCCACAATTCCGCCCATTTTCATTCTCGTGAAGTGTTTAGCAGCCATACCGATAACAACAATCACAATAAACTGCGAGACAATGTCCAAAACCCAGCCTTTAACCCCTCCAAGAGTAGGAAGGCCAGCTCCCATAACCAAATGATTGAATAAATCCATCTTGTTTTCCCCTTTCTAATTGTGTTTTAATTCACTCACATAAAATTGACCGCTGTTCTCTGTTAATTCGAGCGTAAAGCTTTCATTGACAGGTATCTCATTTTCTTTTTCTTTAAATTGGACAGCACAAATAACCTCGAAACCTTTTTTCGTCCCGAAGATTTTAGCGCTTTTCACTTCACCGAATGCAAGGCTTCCTTGAAGCGCTTCCGGTTTTTTCATCATATACACCATTTCCTCTTGTTTTTCAGAAGCATATTTTTCAAAGAAAGATGTAAGAAATGACTCAATCGCTTCCTTTTTATCTCCTGCGTATTCATCCCTCGTTTCTTCCTTCTCTGAAGCTGATACATTGCCCTTTAAGTCGTATATCTCAGTGAAGTATGGGACAGCAGAGACGGCAAATGCATCGCCTTTATTGACTACAGGAATATTTAACAGCACTTGTTTTTCAGCTTTTTCATTTTCTGTGACTTTCTCCTTCACTTTCTTTTCCTTTTTCCCATCCTTTACTTTTTTCTCGACTTCTTTTTCCACTGGAAAGAGATTCGTATATGTCACTTTGTACTGAAAAAGCTTCCCTTTATCACCTTCTTTCACGTTATACAAGCTGTAATCATTTAGCTGACGATCACCCTTAAAGCCATCCATATCAAAACGTTCGCCATCTTCAAAGCTCGTTTGTGTCTGTTTCACCATGAAACTTTCAAGATTCTTTTTTCGTTCATCGATGGCGTCTTGATCATTTTTCACGTTGATATATTCATTGATGAAGCCTGACAGAAAATTTTCAGCCGCCGTTGTAGACATTTTCTGTTTTTCGCTTTCAGCAGGCTTACTGGATTGATTCCTTATATCATTCACAGCAGATCGGGTATTAACAGACAACAAAACAGACAGGATACAAAAGAGAAGTAACGCTCCTACACACGTCCACAACGTCCCTGCGACCAGTCGGGTACGATCTCGCGGCACTTTTGTATTTGTTTTCTCAGGCCGACGGACTTGTTTTATTTTTTGGAAAGCAGCTTTTAAAAATGATTCTTCTTTTTTCTCGTTTTCATTTTCCTTTTGAAGCATCTTTTCACCCCTTTAAGCTGTGCCTTTCTCACTTTCAGGCTGTTTTATTTTTCGGGATAGCCTTAATATAGAACGAGCGATTTTTTCATAATTCGGCTCATTTACATCCCCCACAAGGAACTTTACAGGCTTACCATTAATACTTTTCAAGACTTCCCTCATCTTAAAACCTCGCTTTCTATTTGCCTTGTACTCTCAAGGAAAGATAAAAAGGATGCTACACGAAGTAACACCCTTTTTATGGCTTGATTCTCTATATAAACTTTTACACTTGTCATACGTCCATCTGGCAGATACCTTGTTTTATAAAAGGTGTATCTGTACTCAGAAAAACCTTTGATCCTTTCACCTTCCACAATCAACATACAATCTCTGCTTAGACTTCTTACAAAAACCAGCGACGGGATGCCTACATTAAACCCCAAGCTCCTGAATTGATCGTCAACAGCAGACACACAACCACTCCTTCTATCATCGTCCTCCATTCTTCAAGTAGGTTGCTTCATATTCATAAAATCCTCCTCATTTTGGAGAGCTATCATACGACCTCAATATTTCAAACTCAACATCAACTTCCTCTATTTCTTCCTCTTCATCTTCACTTTCAGGAATGAAGAAGACAGCAGACACAAAACGTTTAAAATCATCCTTTAAGGGATACTCAGATTCAAGCAAAATCCTTTGACCCTTCTCATAATAAGGGACTAATTCATTCAATCTTTCAATGAATTCCTCAGCCAATTTCAATAAACCGATCTTTTCTAACTCACTTTCTAAATATGCTCGATTGAGAAGATTAAAGCTATTCATCTTTATTCCTCCTTATTGAAATTATTTAAATAGATCGCTGTTATTTTCTCCTTCCTTCATTTTTTCGATCTTTAATACTATAAGACCAGGTGTCAATGACTGACGCCTATCTAAAACAAGGACTTCTATGACTCGCTTCGTACACTCGCCCTTCCATTCATGAAGGCACAAAACATCTTTGGCCTTATAAATATTTTCGCTGACTGTAACCTCAGCAGCCCCTTTAGAAATAGCTTCAAACTCTTCCGGAAGTATCTTTAGATGATGCACTATCATGACAGCACACCTTTCTTGTTTAATATCTTGGGTTTCACCCAAACCCACCAACGGAAGCCCGTTGGATCGCTAATAATCTATCCCCCTATTCCCCCGAATCATCGGGGGACTCCCTCGCCGGTAGGCAGGAACAAACGGTTGTTTGTTCAATGCCAAGAGGGTTTTGGTGGCGCTGAATATGTCAACTCCTTATCCTCACTCCGTTCCGGTACCGTTGACACATACGTTTAATCGCATCACCCGTGTTTAAGAGCGATAGCAGTCTATTTAAACCTTTAAACGACCATGTCCGCCACTTCAGAAAGAAACACATCAAGCATCTTTTCTTGTTTCTCTGACAGCTCGGCTTCCATAATCATGTCCGAGAGGTCATTGCGTCCCAAATGTTGGTCAGCTTCCAGCACCATTTTCATGGTGGGGGAACATGAGTTTTTCAGCCAGTTCCTTGTTTTTTGATAAAAGTCTTTTTGCGGCTTCATGTACAATTGCAGTTTCCCTACATCGCCAATAAATTCAGACCAAAAAAGGCTCGTTTTCCAATGCTCCCGAGTGACTTCCTCGTCAGCATCAACGAACCTTACATAATTGTTAATGATCTGCATGGCGACTAATGTTAAGTCTTTCGTTTTCATCAAAGCATCAATTGCGGCTTGCGCTCGTTCACTTTTTAAGCGCAATTCATAGCGATTCCAATCGCCTAATTCTTCTAACGGGATATTGTATTTTTCAGCTTGTTCATAATTTTTCTCATAAAAGCAGAGGTACGCTTCTGATTTTTTTGAGCCGAAATAAATTGTCGTTCCGCCTGTTACACCATCCGATAAATCGAATGAGCCATTGAAATCAGATTTCCTAAACCGTGAAATACATTCGCCCTTTTGGGCTTTTTTCAACAATTCCGGGATTGAAAAGTATGTTTTTTTATCGTCAATTGCCAGATCAAGACGAGTAAATGACCCACCATGCTGTATACAGTCTTGAAAGAAATCAAACCATGTTTTCTTCCGGCAATCTAAGAACGACTCAAATTGTCGACAGCCTTGACCCGATAACTCGACCAGAATACCTCTATTATCTCCGGGCGGAGAGTAAAAAACCTTTATGAAGTCCAGTTCAAACGTTCCGACATATCCGTAAAAACCGTTTGGCTTTTCTGTCATGAAATCTTTGTTCAAGTGAAGAATGTTCTCGATAATGTGATCAACATCATGCGTTTTGAAAGTCACACGAATGTAGTCAACCATTGATGTTAAAGGCTTTTCAGCGTTTTCTTCTTTTTCTTTTACGATTACTACCCCCCTGTTAGCGTGGGGGGGTTTTTGTAGTTCACTCACTCGCTTCGCTCCTTCGCTCACCGCTGGCCGTCTGGTCGCTTACGCTGCCGCTGGCGACTGCCGTCGCCTGCGCTCCCTCGACTCCAACCAGCGATTCTTTAATAGATGACATGAAATCATACCCCTTCGGTACAATCGGACTGTAAAACTCTAAAACTGATCCTGTGCCGACATTGGCATATCCACGCCCTGTCACTTTTTTATTCACAAACGCTTTGTCAACATCACCAAACATCATTCCGTAACCTGTATCAGACATCAAACCTAACGACACACGGAAACTAAACTGATCTCGTATCCCATCCGCCAAATACTTTGCGTCTGGGCGCTGTGCCCCCAAAACAAGAAAATAACCAGCTTGTCGACCCAACATAACCAATTGTTTCATGTAGGATAAGGCTTTATTCCTTTCCGACATATCCAGCAAATCCATGAACGCCACGTATTCATCAAAGAAGATAAATACAGGTTTTAGCCCTAAATAGGCATAGTTTTCACCCGTCTTGTAATTGGGCATTTTCTTCATTTCATCCATTCGCTCCATCATGCCATCAACCGACTTTCTCAAACACATAAGGATGCCATTTTTCTGCGAATAGACTCTTTTTGGCAGCACCTCTTCCAAGTCGGCTAAATCGGCATTTTTCGGGTCTAAGATTTTCACATCTGCCCCAAGCCCCACACACGCTTTTATGATCGTTAACATGAAATACGTTTTCCCTCCGCCTGTACCGCCGGAGATCAGCATATGCGGCAACTTATCAAACTTCCATGACACATGTTTCATTAATGGCAAGACACCATTTTTCGCCACTGCGTCATCTATTGAAATTCGGTTTTTCTTCACATCATAAAGCAGTTTGAAGCAGACAAACCCTTCTTCCATTTCTTTATCCACCAGGTCACAAAATAAGCCGTTTTCTAAATCCTTTCCCAGGTCTAGGAAGCGATTCTGAAAACGGCTCATATCCATAGCTATGCGGATATAAATGTGATTGTCTTTGACTCGATAATACATCCTTGGAAAGTAAGTGATTTTTTCTTTAGTAGCCGTGTCATTCGAAAACAGCTTTTTCACCTGAACGCTTTCCTTTTCATAAAACTTATTCGAAAAGATCATCCTCGCAATCTTTTGCCTATGATATAGCTTTTTATACGCATTATGAAACAGAAAATAAGCTAAGATGACAGCCCCCGCCGCGGCCAAAAGAGAACACAGCACACTTTCAATAAGCAACGGGACATTCCATTCAAAATGCTTTACGGTTTTCACAACATCCAAGTGAAACAAATGATCCGCCCAGAAGAGAAACATAGATAACAAAAAAACAGGTACAAATATGATTGCACCTGCCATTATTACATTGTTTCTCATTCTAGGCCGGATTCGAACCCCCCTATACTTCCAAAGCATTGTCCTAAGCCTAGAAATGATTATGCCTCCTTTCACATTACAAATACGCTTTACAACGACATACGGGACATTCAAAAGTTTGATATATATAAACTTCTCCCGTTTCAAGCGTTGCATAGTCAACCTGTTCGATCTCTTTCATATTTACATCACAATTAGGACACACGACCAGCGCCGCACTTTCCTTATTTTTTGTCATTTGCAGACTGAGAAGGAGCCGAATTTGTCTTTGCCGCCCCTGCACCTTTAGGCACAATATCTTCTACCTTTACTGTCCAATTCAGATTGGCGAAATTTCCAGCAGTCATTGCCATTGCACTGATTTGCGGATTCACTAGCTCTACATCAGCAAACGCTTCAAATTCTTTAAGGTCTACATAATCAGGAACAGTCACCTCAATTTGACCTTGCTGAACACTTGAAGCCAAGTTATAGACCCTTGCTTCTAATTTATCCGTTCTTTTCCCGTCCATATAAGCATATTTTTCACGATTCAGCCCCATAAATTTCAGTTTCCCAAAAGTCATTTCAGTATTCGGCACGATAAAATTGAATTTCATTATTTTCACGTCTCCATTCTGTTATTTTTATTCGGTTATTTAAATTTCGATTTTATATTTTGAATTCGCTCCGGTTCTGTATCCATCTTGGCGCTTGTCAGTTGCTAACGGCTTTTTTAGCCCTCATGGCAACCTAGTAGGCTATTTATAGCCATCAGGCTGATTACAGCCATGCCGCACGCTTATTCTAGCCTGCTACAGCATTTAAAGTGATTGCTGTTCATCACTCAAATACTCACGCATGACTTTTCATCAAAAATGCCCTATAATAAAAGTGTCGAGTTTTTATTGCGGGCGTTCTTGATGGTAATCATCAAGGCGCTTTCTTTGTCTATATGTAATTTTCAAAGAGCACAATCCTTTCTAATGACATTTTTCGTACAATTCATCATTGTACAAGACGAACACTCGGCTATCTTTCTTACCTGTCGGTTCAACCGACCATATGCACCACCAATGCCATCCTTTAAGCTGTTTTGACACTTCCACATTGGCTAAATCATAAGTTGGTGCTTCCACTACATAAGATTCAGAAATTGCATAATCAGCAAAATATTCAAAGTTCTTATCAGCTTCTAAGGCTTCAATATCCATAACAATCGTTGCATTCACTTTTACTTTCATCGCATCCCCCCTTTCACTTTTTTTCAACAATACTGATAGTGGTATATGACTTCACACTATACTTTTATGTCGAAGTGCAAAAATGTCTTTTCTGCCGATACTATAACTTTTACAAATCCTGCGATATGAAACGCCTTTTTTAAGCAGCTCCTGAATGTTATCAGGTGAAGGTGGCTTATTCAAAAGATGTTTTATAATGACTTGATTTAGCGCCAGTTTCATTCTCACCGACCAATGGCCCTCCATCCGTCTGGCCAACAGTACTGCTTCTTTCATAAACAAATGAGTATCAATCCTTCTGATTCAAATCACCTCATTTCTTTCCCCTTTATAAATATACCTAGAATCAAACTTGATTTTGTTAACCCGTCCTTTTAAAGTCTTATAACCTTCCTCACTCAACTCTTGGTTCAGACTACGGATGATTTTATAAGCTTTTGCTCTGCTTACTCCTAAAATTTTTTCGATATCTTTTACGGTATAAAATTCTTTCACTAAAGCCCCCCTCACTCCTTATTGGTTAACTTCATTATAACTCTCCACTAAGGAGATGTAAATAAAAAAATGAACATTTTGGAGATTTTTTAAGAAGATATGGAAAATTTGTTCTGTTTTCCAAAAATGGAGAATGTAATAAACAGCACAAAACGGAGAGTTATCATTAATAAGGACACTTTTTGTTCTTAATTAATCAAAACCCAGCAATTGCTGATAATATATTAGTAACTCAACTCTTTGTGGAATGGATGATTTTAAATGACATTAGGCGAAAGATTAAAACAAGCCCGCAAAAAGGCTGGACTCTCCCAAAAAGAAGTTGCTCAAGCAGTTAATTCAACTGAGAAAACAATTTCTAATTATGAGAGAGATTACAGAGACCCTGATACAGTAACTCTTTCAAAGCTAAGTGATTTATACGATGTATCAACGGATTATCTATTAGGACGGAAACCAAAGAATATGTCCAAGCTCGATGAAACATTAAATGAGGCTATTGAGGAATTAAAAAATGAAGAAACTCTCCTTTTTATGAAAGACGAGGATATTGATGAGGAAACTGCTCGCTTAATTAAACAAGCATTAATCAATGGAATGAAATACGTTGACGCAATGAAAAAGAAAGAGTGATTCTTATCTATACTTCTAAAAACATCAAACATAAAGCAGAAAGAGTGATTCAGGAACACGGAACAAATGATGTCTACGAGATATGCGATAATCTCAACATTACTATCTTAAAAAGTAATTTAGGGAGCATCAAAGGCTTTCTTCAGTATTACAAAAAACAGCATCATTATTTAATACAGGTAAATCAAAAATGCCAGAAGTTCACCAAGATTATTATTGCTCATGAACTAGGTCACTATTTTCTCCATAAGAATTTAAATACATTTACGATGGAAAATTGTTCTCTAGTTCTAGGAGAAAAACTAGAATACCAAGCCAACATCTTCGCAACTGAACTACTGCTGCCCGATCATGCTCTAACTCACGAAAAGTCAAATTTACAAAATTGGTCACTTAATCAAATAGCATCTATTTTTCAACTTCCTTTGTTTGTTGTAGAACATAAAGTAAAAAACTTAAATCTTTTATCTCCAGAAAAGCATTTAACCGAAAACAAATTAACAGCTCTCAATTCATAAAATAGGAAATGGGTGTATTACAATATGACCTGGCTTATTGGTCTTGATTGGGGTATTCAATGGGGAACTGTTTTTACAGTTGTTGGAACACTCACCGCCGCTTATTTAGGACAATTTTTTTCTCATCGTTACTCTCAAAAAAGAGAAGAAATTAAACAAAAGAAAGAGAGTTTTCAAAATCTTTATTCCCCTGTAATTTTCAAAATATTGAATTATTTAGAATTAGAAGAAGAAAAACAAGACATTATGTTTATTAAGGAATTGGACGAAATAGAGTTTAATGAGCGATACCAATATGATGAGTTATCTAATCCAAGCATAGAATTCAAAAAAATTTTAGAAATTGTTGGCTCGAACTTAAAATACGGAAGTCTAGACCTTATAAGAGAACATCAAGAAACATTATCGATTGTCAAAAGAAATGAAACCTATGAAGGTCATTGTGGGACTCAATTATATTTTTGTAGTGTATTTATTTCAGATTATATTAACCTAAGTAAAGATATCGGTGTATACTCAAAAAGAATGGAAAAATCTACTGAGGGAGCCTTGCTATTAACCAGATTGGAACCACTGGTCACCGAAATTGGTGGTTCTATCGTGTTTGTAGATTTTTTACCTTGGTTTTTTGGTGCAATATCTAGTATAGATAATAAAGATAAATATCTCACGAGGGTTTTGCGACTCTACCTACAATACGCAAAAGTTAAAAACAAGATAGCCCGTCAATTTTTAATTAAGAGTATATATAAAACACTCATTGATATCGGCAAAGATTTTGATGATCGTTATGAATGGGAATATGAGGTTTGGGTTAAATTTATTAATACGATTCAACCGTTTAAAGCTATATCAGGCACAAACAAGAAATACAAACAGGTTGTTAAAAAAGTTTAAAACGCTATGCTATACTAACATAAAATAAAAGAATGATTAAAAAGGGAAGTATCCTCCTTCCCTTTTTACAGTTCAATATTATTTAACGAATACTTCAACTGTACCTATGTTTTCTTCTTGTTCCCCATACACATCAATAGTTACTTCTTCTAAAGATGAATTATATAAATTAATTTCCCAAACTCCATCTTTAATTACTTTATTCGCTAAGTAAACAAATACATCATCAGTATCACCTGGTTTACTTTTATGTCTCTGTGTCCACATAACATTACTTATTCTTCTATTGTAACCTGTCGGTTCAGAAGCTGGTTTTATAATGATTTTTTTTGAAAGTTCCAATGGTTTAAGTCTGACTGGACTATTAATCGCTTCAATTAGATGTATTTTTCTTCTCCAAAAATCCTCTTTTTTCATGTTATTTTTCTGCTCCTTCAATTTTTCCAATGTATTCTTCCTCTATACCATAAACACTCACTTGGGTCTTATTATTAGTCGCATTATGCAACTTAATTTCAAAAGATCCATCTGAAATATTTCGCTTTTTGTATCCCAAAAGAACACAATCCTTGTCAAATTGAGTAATCCAATATATATCCTTTAATCTTCTATTAGAACCAGATGGATTTAATGTTATTAAGTCTGTTGTGCTATAATGACTCAAATCAATTGGATTAGTGTGGCTCACAGGCTCTACATGTTTATCTAAAGTCTTCCAAAATTCTCGTTTCGCAAGTGTTCCCGGTCGTTCAGCCCTTCCTGATAATTGAATAAAAGGATCAGGGTGGTCATTAATGGTATCAACATCAACCCAGATACCTTTCATTTCGTCAAGTCCATATATTTCAACATAAACGTCATTTCCGAAAGGGTTATGTACAGTTACTTCCCAGAATCGCCTTCTTGTTGTTGTCGAAAGAGCATTTTGCTTTAATCTTGTAATAAATATAGGATCACCTGTATCTGAATGCCAAAAAATATCGCGAATATCCTCCCCTTCAATCTTTACTAGTTTACATTCGCCTTTGAATAGTCTAGCATTCTCCGTACGTACTTCTTTGCCCCATTCAATTGGATTATAATCCCATAACAATGTTTTAATTCCTCCTATAGAATCGTCAAGTTAAAATATTAACTATTTGAAAGACGATTTAATTTAGTAATAAAATATCCAATTCGTTACTAACTTATACGATTTCTAAACCAAAAAGAAATTTATTCATAAAAAATATGATAAGGTAAAACATATAATTGTCTTTTTTAAAAAACAAGAAAGAAGGTGATCCCATGCCAAACAAAAAAGTACCCAATAGATTAATCACTGAGAAGTCACCGTACTTACTCCAACATGCTTACAATCCCGTGGATTGGTATCCGTGGTGTGACGAAGCATTTGAAAAAGCGAAACGAGAGAATAAGCCTGTTCTCTTATCTATTGGGTACGGGTAGCTTAGCGAACATGTCATTGGTGCCATGTAATGGCCCACGAATCCTTTGAGGACGAAGAGATCGCCGGTATGTTAAACGATAAATTCATAGCCATCAAGGTTGATCGTGAGGAGCGGCCTGATGTGGATTCCGTGTATATGAGAATCTGCCAGCTGATGACGGGGCAGGGCGGGTGGCCGCTGAACGTGTTCGTCACACCAGATCAGAAGCCGTTTTATGCGGGGACGTATTTTCCGAAGACGAGCAAATTTAACCGTCCGGGTTTTATCGATGTGCTTGAACATCTGTCCGAAACGTTTGCGAATGACCGGCAGCATGTCGAGGATATCGCCGAAAACGCCGCCGCTCATCTTGAAGTCAAGGTTCACCCGGCTGAGGGCATGCTTGGCGAACAGGCGGTTCATGACACGTATCGCCAGCTGGCCGGCGGGTTTGACACGGTGTACGGCGGGTTCGGCCAAGCTCCGAAATTTCCGATGCCGCATATGCTCATGTTTCTGCTTCGCTACTACAGCTATACGGGCAAGGAACAGGCTTTGGCCGGCGTAACCAAGACACTCGACGGCATGGCGAACGGCGGAATTTTTGACCATATCGGGTTCGGCTTTGCCCGCTACTCGACTGATAATGAATGGCTCGTGCCGCATTTTGAGAAAATGCTGTATGACAACGCCCTTCTCCTGACCGCATATACGGAAGCCTACCAAGTCACGGGTAATGAGCGCTACAAACAGATTGCGATGCAGATCGTCACGTTTATTCAGCGGGAAATGATGCATGAAGACGGCAGCTTTTTCTCAGCTTTAGACGCTGATACCGAAGGCCGTGAGGGGAAATATTACATATGGTCCAAAAAAGAAATCATGAACCTTCTCGGTGATGAACTCGGCCCGCTTTACTGCAAGGTGTATAACATCACAGATCAAGGCAATTTTGAAGGCGAAAACATCCCGCACCTCATTTTCACGCGGCGTGAGGCCATCCTCGAAGAGACCGGCCTCACAGGACATGAGCTGGCCGAACGCCTTGAAGAGGCAAGAACTAAATTGCTGGAGGCCCGTGAAAACAGAAGCTATCCGCATACAGATGACAAAGTGCTGACCTCATGGAACGCGCTCATGATTGCCGGGCTGGCAAAAGCCGCAAAGGTATTTCACGAGCCTGACTTTCTCAGCATGGCGGAAACAGCGATCCGCTTTCTCGAACGGCACCTCATGCCGGACGGGCGCGTCATGGTCCGCTATCGCGAGGGCGAAGTGAAAAATAAAGGGTTTATCGATGATTACGCTTTTCTCATCTGGGCTTACCTTGAACTGTATGAAGCGGGTTTTAATCCGTCTTATCTGCAGAAAGCGAAAACGTTATGTACAAGCATGCTGGAGCTGTTCTGGGATGAACGGCACGGAGGTTTCTTCTTTACGGGGAATGATGCCGAGACCCTCCTTGTCAGGGAAAAAGAGGTTTATGACGGGGCCGTGCCTTCCGGAAACAGCGCGGCTGCCGTACAGCTGCTTCGTCTCGGCCGCCTGACGGGTGATATATCACTGATTGAAAAAGCCGAAGCGATGTTTTCCGTGTTCAAACGGGAAATAGAGGCCTATCCGAGCAGCAACGCTTTCTTCATGCAAAGCGTACTGGCACATACAATGCCCCAAAAGGAAATCGTTGTTTTCGGAAGGAAAGATGACCCGGACAGAAAACGTTTCATTGAGGCGCTTCAGGAGCATTTCACTCCCGCCTATACGATTCTCGCCGCAGAACATCCGGATGAGCTTGCCGGCATTTCTGACTTTGCCGCGGGTTATCAAATGATCGACGGGAAGACAACGGTCTACATTTGCGAGAATTTCGCCTGCCGGAGGCCGACGACGGATATTGATGAAGCGATGAACACCTTACAAATCAGCAGCAGAGCCTAGGCGGCCTGCTGCTTTTCTTTTTTCACAAAACGGAATGCGAGCCATGCGAAGATGATATTGATCACCAGAGTCGATATGCAATCATATATTTCATAGCCGCCGGCTGCTGTTGTAAATATCGACGGAATGCCGCCGTACACCGAATGATCCTCTGTGAGAAAGATAAATAAAAACATATTATTGGCAGCGTGACCGCCAAGAGACATCTCCAGACTGCCCGTTTTAATCGTGATAAAGGTCCAGATCATGCCAATGGTGACATATCCGATTCCCGCCCAGAGAGCTCCATTTTCCATTTCCGGATTTCCGAAATGAAGTGCGCCGAATAATCCGCCGATAATGACTGTCAGAACCACCGCGTTTGCCGTCAATTTTCCGGCGAACTGAAGCAGAAAACCGCGAAAGAGAAATTCCTCCGCAGAGGTTTGAATCGGCACCAACAAGACGGCCGCCGCTAACAGCAGCAGAAAACGTGAAGCATGGAATTCCTGAAGCATGAAACGATCCGGATGAATTGTAAAATCAATCAGCCCCGCGACAAACATCAGCACAACATATGTGCCGAATCCAAAGAAAATCCTCTTCCAGTTCAGCGACTGATTCGGTGTGATGATGGATAAAAACCGCCGTTTCATAATGAAACGAACTGCTATCCAAATGCCCGGAATCGCTATGAAATAGACGATATGCTGTAAATAAATATCCGCCAGCGGGTCACTTAATGCCCCCTCATCCCAATTTATCGTCAGTGAAGGATTGAAAGCGGACGTGAGAAACATATAAAACACGGTCAGTATGCTTCCGAAAAAGAACAAACCCACAATGACCAACAGAGAAAGAATATATCTCGATACACTATTTTTTCCCTCTGTGGGCCGTACAAACGTATTCATATTTATGCATCAACTTCCTTTCCTTCAACATTTTACAATATAAACAGAAACAGATATAGGAAATGTTATATGTTTTAAGAAGAAAGCGCTATGCCGTTTCCTTTGGCTCTGGTTATTTACACTCTGTTTTTGCCAAAAAAAGACCTTTATAATGTAGTCGTCAGATAAATTCACAGTATTTTCTGATTACAATTGCAAAGTCAGGGGGTTTTTTATGAAACATCAGGCATTCTCAAATGTAGCGAACCGATTAGACCGTCTCCCCATTTCGCGTGTGCATTATCAAGTATTAACCGCTCTCGGAATCATCTATTTTTTTGATCTCGCTGATCTGTTTACGCTCAGCAACGTGGCTCCGGCGCTGATTGAGCATTGGGGCGTGAAGCTGTCCACCATTGCCGACATCACGGCCGCATCATTCCTGGGCATGTTTTTAGGCGCGTCCATCGGCGGAAGGCTGTCCGATCGGATCGGCAGGAAAAAAGCGCTGAATTGTTTTGTCCTTGTCTTTTCGATCTCATCTTTTCTGAATGCGCTGGCATGGGACATTCCGTCCTTAATGATTTTCCGCTTCTTGACCGGTCTCGGCGTCGCGGCCGCCATGATTGTGACGAACAGCTATTTGGCGGAATTTTTTCCATCCTCCGTACGGGGAAAATACATCTCCCTTTGCGCCATGATCGGACTAATCGGGGTTCCCGTCACAAACGTTGTTTCCGCTTTTGTCATTCCTTTAGGCTCATGGGGGTGGCGGCTCGTATTCATATGGGGGGCGGCCGGTCTCATTTATTTCTTTTTTATCCGCCGGCTTGAGGAATCGCCGCGCTGGCACGAAAATCGGGGCGCATATGATCAGGCAAACGTCATTATGAACCGTCTTGAAGCACGTATAGAGAAAGAAAAAGGCCCGCTTCCCGTGCCAAAAGAGGCGGCAGAAGTACATACAGTGAAGCACGCAGGCTACTTAGGGCTGTTTCAGGGCAGGAATTTAAAGATCACCATCATCCTGTCAGCGGTATGGATTCTTGAAACCTTTGGCTTTTACGGCTTTGCTTCATGGGTGCCCAGCCTGCTGAAAAGCAACGGCATCACCATGGAAAAAACGCTGTGGTACAATGTGCTTCACTCTGTCGGCGCGCCGCTTGGCGCATTGCTCGGTTCCATGATATCCGAGACGTTCCAAAGAAAATGGATTCTGGCCGCAAGCGCCTTTCTGACTGCCATTGCCGGACTGTTATACGGCATGACGTTTATTCCCGTCATGATTATTGTGTTTGGCTTTGTCGTTAACGTCACGGAACGGATCTTCACCTCAAATCTATACGCCTACACATCGGAACCGTATCCTACGGAATATCGCTCGGCCGGGAGCGGGCTGGCGTACGGGCTCGGCCGTTTTTCCAATATATTCGGCTCCCTGCTCGTCGGATTTATTGCCGTTAAGCTCGGCTACATCAGCGTCTTTTTGTTCATCGGCGGCTGCTGGCTTCTGTGTTCCGTTTTGTTAATCCTCTTCGGCCCGAAAACAAATGCACAGCAAATTTAATCAAAAAAACAGTGCGGAATCACTCCGCACTGTTACACTGTGATTTCTATCAAATTGCCTTCCCCATCCTCTATCACGCTCTCATAATATCCGTCACCCGTCACGCGCGGGCCGCTTACAACCTGAAATCCATCATTTTTAAACGTTTCCGTCAATTCATTCACCCGCTCCTTGCTGCCTGTAGAAAATGCGAGATGCGCCCATCCGGTCATATTCTGTGCCGGAGCTTCATCAATGCCGCCTTTTTTCATAAGTTCCAGCCTGCATCCGGAGTCAAATGTCAGAAAATACGATTTGAAATCTTTTTTCTCATTATGATAAAGGTCATTGGCCTTGGCGCCGAAGTATTTCTCATAAAACTCTTTCATCCGTTCCAAATCTTTCACCCATATCGCTGCATGTTCAATTCGCATATGTCCGCCTCCCTTTTTTTCTCAATCTATTTATAAAGCATGAAACCCATTTCAGCTCAAGACTTTTTCCGCTGAAATTGATGCATAATTTGTTTTTTAGCTGTTTCTTCGTGAAAAAACAATAAAAATGCTTCCTTTCCGACCCGTTCCAAATGAAGTTCCAGGGATGGAATATTCAATGCCCGGCTGACGCTCAGATTTCCCTCGCCGATGATCTCCGCGTCCCATTTCTGTTCTTTCGCAAACTGGTACAAGCCGGCAGCCACGTCATCACTGTGCGCATAGATGGCCGTCGGCGCCTTGTCGAAACCCCAGAAGTGCTCACCCGCACGCTTTCCGTCGTCCATATCATGGCATCCGACCAGAATGCGGGTTTCATCAAGAGAGCCGAAGACCGCCTTATATGCGGTTACCTTGTCGGCCGTACTCGGACTTTTTTCCGCTTCCCGCACACATGTAAAAGCAACGTCTTGATGTCCGCGGTTTTTCAAATACAAAAAGCTTTCTCTGTATGCTGCCTGCCTGTCATTATAAGCGCAGGGAATCTCTTGATGCTGTGTATATTCACAAGCGACAATGGGACCGTATTCCAGGTAAGGCACGGCGGTCTCCCATTCATTCGCGCGGGACGTGACAATCAGTCCGTCAATCTTTTTCATTTTCAGCAGTTCGAAATATGTCATCTCTATAGCGGGGTCATAGTTGGTGGGGAGAAGGGTTGTCACGTAATCATGGGCAAACGCTTCCTTCGTGATACCGTTTACAATTTTGTCAAAGCAGGGATGGTCACTGTACGGCAAAATCACGCCGATTGTATTGGTCTTTCCGCGAATCAGATCAATGGCGGTTCGATTAGGGGTATAATCCAGCTCCTTCATCACTTGATTCACAAGACGCCTTTTCTCCTCAGATACGTACGGGTGTCGGTTTAATACGCGTGATACGGTGGCCACCGACACATTCGCCAGTTTCGCAATCTCTTTTATATTTGCCATGTGCTCCTCCATTTTCGGTGATAAAAAAGCAGCAAGAGTGGATTTCTCTTACTGCTATCTCATCATAAATCCACTGTCATTTCAACAGGGCAATGGTCAGAACCCATGATATCGGCACAAATGGCCGCTTGGCTGATCCGCTGCTTCAGTCTGTCTGAAACAATGATGTAATCAAGCCGCCAGCCGATGTTTTTCTCACGTGCGTTCGTCCTGTAAGACCACCAGGAATAGGCGCCTTCCTGGTCAGGATATAAATAGCGGAATGAGTCGGTAAATCCCGCGTTCAGCAGGGCGCTGAACGCTTCCCGCTCCTGCTCCGAGAAACCGGCGTTCTTCCGGTTGGCTTTCGGATTTTTCAAGTCTATCTCCCTGTGTGCGACATTCAGATCGCCGCATAAGATCACGGGTTTCTTCCGGTCAAGCTTCTGCAGATAATCCTTAAAATCGGCTTCCCATTGAAGACGGTAATCAATTCGCTCTAATCCGCGTTTGGCATTCGGCGTATAACAGTTGACGACAAACACATGCTCAAATTCAAGCGTGATCACCCGTCCTTCTTGATCATGTTCGTCAATCCCCAGTCCATAGAACACGTGCAGCGGCTTTTCTTTCGAAAAAACAGCCGTGCCTGAGTAGCCTTTTTTCACCGCATAGTTCCAATAGGCGTGATATCCTTCAGGCTGTAATGATACTTGTCCGTCCTGTACTTTTGTTTCTTGCAGACATAGAATATCGGCTTCCGTTTCTTGAACGTAAGTATTGATATCTATCTTTTTCATTACGGCACGCAAGCCGTTTACATTCCAAGACATCAGTTTCATGTGATCCCTCCTGTCCGGCTCATCCGGTATTCCAGTGTTTCAATGTTTCTGCCCTCTAATGCCAGCAGCTGCTTTTTCATTTCTAAACCGCCTCTGAATCCGGTCAGTTTCCCGTTTTTTCCGATGACGCGATGGCACGGAACCGTAATCAATACCGGATTTTTTCCAATCGCTGCGCCCACGGCTCTTACAGCTGCCGGTTTCTGAATCATTTCTGCTATATCCGAATAGGAGTATGTCTCGCCGTACGGTATGTCCATAAGCACTTTCCATACAGCAAGCTGAAATTCTGTCCCGTAAAGATCCACCGGCACTGAAAAAGCTGATCTGCCATTTTTAATGTACTCGGACAGCTCTGCCGTGTAAGGCGCCAGCTTTTCATCATCACGTGCCAATCGGTATTGCGGCAGTGATTTTTTTGCCCACTGCTCAAGCTCTTCAAAGCTTCCATGATTTGAACCTATAAAGCAAAGCCCCTTAGATGTGGCGGCTGTATACAGGCTCCAATCATTCCGTGTGAAGAGTGTCCAATAGATCATAGGCTCTTTACTCATATTAAACCTCCCTGTCCCATTTTGACGGTTTTTCGGTATTCTGTGGGCGAACTCCCGGTTCTCTTTTTAAAAAGAGTCGCGAAATGCGCTGTATTTGGAATTCCGACAGTCAGAGCGATCTCCATGACTGTCATATCAGTATGCTTTAAAAGGTGTTCCGCCTTCGACAATCTTATTTTCTGTATATACTCAATCGGGGATATTCCCCTGATTTTTTTAAATGTCCGCTGTAAATGATAGGGGCTGCCGTGACACATTTCGGCCAGTACACTCAGAGTCAGGGATTCGTGATAATGGCGTTCAATGTATTCAATGATTTGAGCAATCCATTCTTCATCAGGAAGACGAAGACCGTTCGGCCGGCACCTTTTACAGGGACGAAAATGTTTATCGAGCGCTGCATCAGCCGTATCAAACACTAGTACGTTTTCTTTATTCGGAACTCTCGATTTACAAGAAGGCCGGCAGAAAATCCCCGTCGTTTTTACTGCATAATAAAATACTCCGTCATAAGAAGCATCATTGCGTATGATTGCGCTCCACTTTTCATCAGTCAGGATATTTCTGTCTGTCTCCATCTCAGCCACCCCCTGTTTTTCAGTATAAACAAATTCATTGCATAAGTACGCGTTTTTGAATAGAGGAGCAAGATAACAAAGGTGTAAGAAGCACTTCCATGTTTCATGTGAAACATTCGGCAGGATGGAGGGGGACTGATATAAAAAAAGAGCAGGAGCCCGCAGGCTCTTGCTCTTTTCTTTCGGCTTACTCGCCAGTTACGTATGGAAGTAAAGCCATTTGACGTGCGCGTTTGATCGCGATAGTCAATTTACGTTGGTATTTCGCATGTGTTCCAGTTACACGGCGAGGTAAGATTTTACCACGCTCAGAAACAAACTTTCTAAGAAGATCTACATCTTTGTAATCGATGTGCGTAATGCCGTTAGAAGTGAAGTAACAAACCTTACGGCGTTTCGCACGACCGCCTCTGCGTCCTCCTGCCATTGTCATTTCCCACCTTTCTCGTTATGAATATAGCGATAATCTATTAGAACGGAAGATCATCATCCGAGATGTCAATCGGCTTGCCGTCGTTGGCAAATGGATCATCATTAAAGCTGTTCCCTTGATTTCGTCTCTGGTTGTTCTGATTTCCGCCGAACGGATTATCATTTTGGCCTCCGCCAAAGTATTGGCCTCCGCCGCTGTTTCCTTCGTTGTATCCGCCTGATCCAGAACCGCCGTTGTTTTTAGGCTCAAGAAATTGAACACTTTCAGCTTGGACTTCTGTCACGAAGACACGCTGTCCCTGCTGGTTTTCATAATTTCTTGTCTGGAGTCGGCCGTCTACGCCGGCAAGGCTTCCTTTTTTAAGAAAGTTTGCAACGTTTTCGGCTTGTCTTCTCCAAGTGACACAATTAATGAAATCGGCTTCACGTTCTCCGGACTGGTTCGTGAATGTACGATTCACAGCAAGAGTAAACGTGGCGACAGCCGCACCGCTTGGCGTATAACGAAGCTCTGGGTCTTTTGTCAGTCTTCCGACTAATACAACTCGGTTAAGCATATGAAAGACCACCTTTTAACATTATATATTTCAAATTGCTTATTCTTCTTCTTTAACAACGATGTGGCGAATGATATCGTCACTGATCTTAGCTAAACGGTCGAATTCAGCAACCGCTGCAGCTTCAGACTGAACGTTTAAGATTTGGTAGAAACCGTCACGGAAATCGTTGATTTCGTAAGCAAGACGACGTTTACCCCAATCTTTTGTTCCAGTGATCTCCGCTCCGTTAGAAGTTAATACGTTGTTGAAACGCTCGATAACTGCCTTCTTTGACTCTTCGTCAATGTTCGGACGGATAATGTACATAACTTCGTACTTTTTCATCTGTTTGCACCTCCTTTTGGTCTAAGCGGCCCTATAATGGGCAAGGAGCAATAATTCTATTACTCACAAGTTTATATTATACCAAAGCTCTTGTCCCTTTACAACTGTGTCCTATACATTAAATCGGAAATGAATGACATCTCCGTCTTGGACTACATATTCTTTACCTTCCAGACGCACTTTTCCGGCTTCTTTCGCTCCGGACATTCCGCCGCCTGCCAAAAGGTCTTCATAAGCAACCGTTTCAGCGCGGATAAAGCCGCGTTCAAAGTCAGTGTGGATGATACCCGCACACTCAGGAGCTTTCATGCCTTTTCTGAATGTCCATGCGCGCACTTCCTGTTCGCCCGCCGTAAAGTATGTCGCAAGGCCGAGAAGAGAGTATGACGCTTTAATCAGCTGATCAAGACCTGATTCTTCGATGCCGAGCTCCTCAAGGAACATTTGCTTTTCTTCGCCTTCCAATTCAGCAATTTCAGACTCAATTTTCGCACAGACGACGATAACTTCGGCGTTTTCACCCGCGGCGTACTCCCGGATTTTCGCAACATATTCATTATCTGAAGGATCAGCCACTTCATCCTCGCTTACATTTGCTACATAAAGCACGGGTTTTGACGTAAGCAAATGAAGCTGCTTCACAAGCTTTTGCTGTTCTTCCGTAAATTCAACGGAACGGGCAGGCTTTTCTTGTTCGAAAGCTTCTTTTAATTTAGACAGAATGTCAAATTCAAAAACCGCTTCTTTGTCTTTTTGCTTTGCAAGCTTGCTTACACGCGTGATACGTTTTTCGACTGTCTCCATGTCGGCAAGAATCAATTCAAGATTGATCGTTTCAATATCGTCAATCGGATCGACTTTCCCTGACACGTGCGTAATATTGTCATCAGCGAATGCGCGTACAACGTGGCAGATCGCATCTACCTGACGGATATGAGAAAGAAACTTATTTCCGAGTCCTTCACCTTTAGATGCGCCTTTTACGATCCCCGCGATATCAGTGAATTCAAACGCAGTCGGCACCGTTTTTTTCGGATTCACCAATTCAGTCAGCTTTTGCAGACGTTCATCCGGCACTTCCACGATCCCCACGTTCGGGTCAATTGTACAGAACGGGTAGTTGGCTGATTCGGCACCAGCCTGGGTAATTGCATTAAATAACGTCGATTTTCCGACATTCGGCAAACCAACAATTCCAGCAGTTAAAGCCATTCTTTCATCTCCTCTATATCAAACCATCATCGTATAAACGTATTGTAAACCTAGAGCAATTATAAGGAGGTTCATAGGAAAAGACAAGCTGAGAAAAAAGCATCTCCCGCCCTCTCTCTCCTTAGATTATCCTTTTTTAACCGCTACCAGACAGTCAAAAAGCGTACTTCCCATTCCATTATCGGAATTTGAATCCTTTGTGAGCATGTTGACGGAGCCTCCGAATGCCGCCCACATGCCCTCATCTATATTCACCGTCTTCGGGTGAGCCTGCTTCATGATTTTCACCCTGCCGCGCAGACTGCCGCGGTCATTGTATACCTCTGCCGTATCTCCGTCTTGAAGTGAAAGCTCCTCGGCGATATCCGGCGACAGATCCACCTGAATCTGCTGAAGCTTTTCAATAAACGGCACGTGCTGTGAATGATTGGAGCGCTGCGGGTGAATGGACAGCAGCGTATACGGGTATTTCCCGGCAAGCCCGGCGTCATGATAAACAGACTCCTCCGGCACTTCCAATTGAGGGAGGCCGCTGTATCCTTTCTCTTCTGCCAGTGACGAGACGAATTCAAATTTTCCGCTCGGGGTTAAAAATTGAAAATCACTCCACGGAACCTGTTTGACCGGAAGCGGCATATGTCCTTTTTCCTTTAATTGCTCAAGGGTGATTCCTTCTTTCTCCAAAGAAGAGAGCCCCATTTTTAAGAAATCTTCCGTACTGTAATCAAAGAGCTCCCCGAATCCGAGACGCTTTGCGAGTTCCGTCCAGATCCAGCGGTCTGATTTAGCCTCTCCCTGCGGTTCCGCAAGCTTCTTGCCATATTGAACATAGTGATGATACATGCTGGAATAATAAATATCTTCCTCTTCGAAAACAACGGCCGTCGGCAGCACATAGTCACAGAGCTTCGCCGTATCGGTCATGACCGAATCAACGGCCACTTTGACCGGTGTTTTTTCAAACACTTCCTTCACTTTTTTTGTATTCGGCACCTGTGTCAGCGGATTGCCGCACGTCACGATGATCATCTCAATCGGCGGATCGGCTGCATTCAGCGCCTCTTCGGCTTGAGTCATCATCGAAAACGTTCTCGAACTTTTCTTCAGATCAGGACGGGTGAGCTCGGCCTTTGCAAAGCTTTCACCGACTTGCACATTTCCGAAGTTTGCGCCGCCGCCTTTGATACCTACATTTCCGCTCGCCGCAGCTAAAGCGTCAATCCACCGTATCGTCCCGCCCCCGTTTTTATATCTCTGCATCCCAAGACCCATAAAAGTGGAGGCGGGACCGTCAGCATATAAATCAGCAAGATATTTAAGCACTTCTAAAGACGTTTCTGTTTTCTCAACGATCTCCTCAAAAGAAATCGTCTGCAGAAGCTTGTCTATTTCCTCAAAACCGACCGAATGCTTTTGAATAAAATCAGAATCGGTTCTGCCGGTTTGGCATAATATTTTTAAAACACCCGCCGCAAGCCAGCCATCCATGCCGGGTTTGACGGATATATACCGGTCGGCAAGCTTTGCAGTCGGGTTAAAAATAGGGTCAATGACCGTCAGTGTCGCTCCTTTTTTCTTCACCTGCTGCAGATGATGATAGAGGTGCATATTCGTCCGGGACACGTTTCTGCCCCATACGATCACATGCTTGCTGTGATAAATATCAAGCGGTCCATGCCCGTAAGAACGCCCGAAATCCCAGCGCTGCGCTTCAATGCCGGAACCCCAGCAAATGCTGCCCGCAATCTCGGTTACACCGCCGTATCCATTGAAAAAACGCTGGTCGAGCGCCTTCAAAAGACCGTTATTGGCGTAGTCATGACTGTGCAGCACTGCGGCAGTGCCCAGCGTCTCCTTAATCACCGCCATTTTTTCAGCAATTTCATCTAACGCCTGCTCCCAGGAAATGCGGACAAATTCGCCGTCTTTCTTTTTTAAAGGAAAACGAAGCCGTTCCGGCGCATTC
The DNA here is from genome assembly GCF_018861275.1 of Bacillus sp. JNUCC-22. Taxonomy (NCBI): domain Bacteria; kingdom Bacillati; phylum Bacillota; class Bacilli; order Caryophanales; family Bacillaceae; genus Bacillus; species Bacillus sp. JNUCC-22. The sequence continues at coordinate 3,936,389 of NZ_CP076408.1, forward strand.
GTTTTCGTCTCCAGCATTCTGCCCCGGCCGCAAATTTTCCCTTCCGTAATGGGATGATTCGGGTCTCCGTCTACTTTCGTCACCTTTCCATCCTCAACTGTCACCAAAAAGCCGCAGCTGTCCCAGCAATTCAGCGGGCACGCTGACTGATGCACTTTGCTCATCGGGCCTCTTCCTCTCCTCTATATGAAAAAGCATGAGCGCCAGCCCTTATGATGTAGGCTCCTCATGCTTGACGAGTACTTTTTTCAGCTTTCTCTCAAAATCTCTTCTCGGAATCATGACACTGTGGGAACAACCCGTGCATTTGATCCGAATATCCATTCCCATCCGAATGATTTTCCATCTGTTTTCACCGCAAGGATGCGGTTTCTTCATTTCAACAATATCATTCAGGCCAAAGTCTTTATCCGCCAAGACCCTTCACCTCTCTCCATAGACTGCTTTATTTATTGTACAAAAAAAGACAGGATAAGAGCAACGGCCGCACTCAAAATGAGCATTATACTTTTTTCCATCTCCCTAAAATAGGGTAAAGAAGAAGACATACCAGCAAATAAAGACTTAAAAGCCCGTAAATGGGATATAAAATGGCGATCAAATCTGAAAAACCGATTGTCGTAAAAGGCACCATCACAGCTAAAAGAAGAGATACGAGCGTCCATCTCGGCAATTTCACAAATGCAAGCATGCGGCTGGACAGCCCGAAAAGACCGGTCACCGTTGTCGTATAGATGGCTAAAAAAAGCACGGCGGCCATACAAAGAAATAACGGATAAGGAGCGCCTTCAAGGACGGCGAAAAGAGGAATCTCATATTGTGTAAGACTGCCTGAAAGCTGTACAAGCGTTTCATTGTAAACAAATGAAATCATACCGAAAATCAGCCCGCTTGCAACGCTTGCGATTTTGGCTTCTCCCAGTCCCTTCATATCTTTCCCGATTGAAGAAAGAACAGCGACAACAGAAAGAATGTTTAAGGACGTGAAGGTAATGCTTGCCGGCCAATTATACTGGCGGGTCAAGTCTATCGTCCACGTGTAATGATGCGTTGTCTGAAAAAAGACCAATGCATATAACAGCCCCGCTACAAGAATCGGTATCAAAATACTATTCAGAGATAATATCCCTTTTATATCCCAAAAGAATAAACCCACGGTCACAATGCAAAGAAGAAAAATACCGATCCAAAACGGCAGCTTGTACATTTGCAGCGTCACACCGCCGCCGGCAATCATAACCATCGTCATTGAAAACAAATAAAACATAATAAGCACATCATAGACTTTAGCAAGAGCCGGCCCCATCAGATGCTCAAGCACAGGTAAAAAGTGCGTTGATTGAACCCGATAGCTGATCTTCAACACAATATAAGCCGAAATCGTAAACATGACTGTAAACAATACAATAGCCAGTCCGCTTTCGGCACCGAAAAACTGCCATATTTCCTGCCCGCTTGCATACCCGGCCCCAATCTGGCTGCTTAATATGAGCAGCATCCACTTCATCCCGGCTCTCCACACCCTCATCACCTCATAAAATTTCTGATCATCTCCGCATATTGCTACTATATTGAGTGACAGCAGCAAACATTCATACAAAGGGGACAAATTGGTATGATAACGACGATTGACTATTCAGAAAATTCATTTATGTTAGGCGCTCAAATCATGGACATCAGGCGTTTAACCGCAAGTGATACCCAGCCTTACTCCGATATCAGGCTCAAAGCTTTAAAAGATCACCCGGACGCAATCGCCGTCAGCTATGATGAGGCGAAAGAATGGCCGTCCGAAAAATTCAAAGCCAGGCTTGAAACCGGCAATGCCATCTTGCTTGGCGCCTTTGAACAAGACAGCCTGATAGGAATCCTCAAGATCTTCAAGCATCTGCTGTTTAAACTAAGACACATTGCGGTTATCGGTTCTATGTATATTTCCCCCAAACACCGAGGGTCAGGCGCGGGAAAAGCGTTAATGACGGAAGCCATCAACCGAGCAAAAAAGATGAAAGACACAGAACAGCTCCATCTCTCTGTTACTTCAACAAATGAACCCGCAAAAAAACTCTGCGCTCAGTTAGGATTTTCCTCTTCTCTGCAGAAAAAAGAGCGCTGAAATTAGATCGCAATATGTTGATGTAGATCAAATGGTCTTACTTCTTTCATGAACTTAGAGAACAACTGCTCTGGGTTCTTTTTTTCTATCCCGCTCTTTTCAAACAACCGGCATGCTCATCATGACATAAGCATAAAAAAAGGCAGCGCTGGATATACTGTAAACAACCATACATCACCAAAAACAACAATGTAATACTCGTATGACATGACAAGGAAGTGAACCTTATGAATCGAAAAGGCGGGCTTTTTTCTCAAGAACGGGCAAAACAATATGTATCCCATACGGATTCTTCTGCTGCGAATCAAATACAAGCAATCCTTACTTCATCTTTACGTAAAGCAGCCGGCAGACCGTTAGTCACCGTGTGTATCGGTACAGATCGGTCGACCGGAGATTCATTAGGTCCGCTCGTAGGAACAAAGTTAGAAAAAATGAATTTAGGCAGATTGCACGTTTACGGCACGCTGTCAGATCCTGTTCACGCCGTCAATATGAAAGACAAGCTGAAAGATATTCAACATCTACATAAAAATCCGTTTATTATAGCGGTTGATGCTTGTTTAGGCCGCGTCAAAAGCGTAGGCTCATTTCAAATCGGCGATGGGCCGCTGAAGCCCGGAGCAGGTGTTCAAAAAGACCTTCCTGAAATCGGTGACGTCCATATCAATGGAATCGTCAATGTCAGCGGGTTTATGGAGTATTTTGTCCTGCAGAATACGAGGCTTCATCTTGTTATGAGCATGGCAAATGTTTTAGCAGAGGGGTTACAGCTGACAGATAAATCAGAAGGCCGGCAGGAACGGCTCAGTCCGTTTCATAAGCTGACAAGACGTATATAAAAAACCATCTTTTTTTTAAAAGATGGTTTTTACGCTTCTCTTTCAGACAATAGTTCTAGGATACGTTCAAGATCTTCATTTGAGAAAAACTCAATCTCAATCTTCCCTTTTTTCTTTTGTCTCTTTATATTTACTGTTGTTCCGAAGTAATTTTGCAAATACGATTCCCGCTCTTTTAACACCACATCTTGGACAGGTTCTTTTTTCTTTGTTTCACGTGGAACATTGTTGTTTAACTGCTGAATCAGCTGCTCAAGCTGACGGACGTTCAGCTGTTCTTCAACCACTTTCTTCACAAGCGGTTCAAGCTTGTTTTTATTTTTCAAACCAAGCAAGGTTCTGCCGTGTCCCATGGATAACGTACCTTCTGCAATGAGGTTCTGGATGCTTTCCGGCAGCGTCAGCAGTCTTAAATGGTTGGCAATATGAGGCCTGCTTTTTCCGAGCCGTTTAGCGAGCTGTTCCTGGGTTAAATCCAAATGCTTCAGCAGTGAGTCATATGCCAGAGCTTCTTCAAGCGGTGATAAGTCTTCACGCTGAAGGTTTTCCAAAAGAGCGATTTCCCGCATCAGCGATTCAGATAAATCCCGCACGATGGCCGGCACTGTCTCTTTACCGGCAAGTTTTGCGGCGCGGTAACGGCGTTCGCCGGCTACAATATCATAGCCCTTCAATGATTTTCTCACGATAATGGGCTGAAGAATGCCATGCTGAATGATGGATTCCTTCAGTTCAGCTAATGACTCATCGTCAAATTGTTTTCTTGGCTGATAAGGATTGGGGCGCAAATCACTGATTTTAATCTCTTCCACTGTCTCTTCAGACAAATCAACCTGATTAAACAACGCGTTAATCCCTTTTCCGAGCCCGCCTTTAGCCATTCGCTGCCACTTCCTTTGCTAAATCTAAATATACTTCCGCACCTCTCGAACGCGGATCGTATAATATGATCGGCTTGCCGTGACTCGGCGCCTCACTTAAACGGACATTTCGAGGAATAATGGTTTGATACACTTTATCTCTAAAGTATTTCTTTACCTCTTCTATCACTTGAATGCCGAGATTCGTTCTGGCATCAAGCATCGTCAGAAGCACTCCTTCTATCATTAAGTCGGTATTTAAATGTTTTTGCACAAGCCGAACTGTATTTAATAATTGACTCAATCCTTCAAGAGCGTAGTATTCGCACTGAACCGGGATAACGACTGAATCTGAAGCGGTAAGCGCATTAATCGTTAATAACCCGAGAGACGGAGGACAATCAATAATCATGTAATCGTAATTTTGTTTCACTGATTCTAATGCTCTTTTCAGCCTGACCTCCCGTGAGATCGTCGGAACCAATTCGATTTCCGCTCCCGCAAGCTGGATCGTGGCCGGAATGACATCTAAGTTCTCTACTGAAGTCGGTTTAATAATATCTGTAACATCTGCATCATCTACTAAAATGTCGTACACACAATGATCCACATCGGCTTTTTCAATCCCTAATCCGCTCGTTGCATTGCCCTGCGGATCAATATCAACAAGAAGAACCCTTTTACCTATGTAAGCCAAGCAAGCCCCCAGATTAACAGAAGTCGTCGTCTTCCCGACTCCGCCTTTTTGGTTCGTAATTGCTATGATTTTTCCCACGATGTCACCTACCTTCACATGAACATGTACTGTCTTGTTTCTATCTTATCAAAAAAAGAGTAAAGCGTTTTATTTTTTTCATAATTTGTTTATCAGCAAGTGAAAAAAATGTAAACGAAAAAGACACTTTCTAATATAAGTTCTCCGATAAAGTGACTTTTTTGACTGTAAAAAGACAATTCACGACACAAAAAGATAAAATTTTACATATATAATGTATAGTGCACAATAAATCTATCATTATCTCAAAATAGTTTTTTGATTAAAATAAAAACTCCCCTGCTGATCAGGAGAGTTTTTATTTAGGTATCCGAATGGTAAGCTGGATGTACTCTTCGAATTCTTCTTCTTCAGTGTTCAGCCTGACGCCGCTGTCTTCTACCATAGACAGTGACTGACGAATCGTATTCATCGCAATTCTTGTATCCCTGCTGAACGCTTTGCGTCTCGGCTTTGGTTTCTCCTTATTCTGTTCAAGCATTTTCACCACTCTGTCTTCCGTCTGCTTAACGTTTAAGCTTTTCTCAATGATTTCCGCAAGCAATGTGACCTGAAACTCCGGCTGTTTGAGCGGAATCAGTGCTCTTGCATGACGTTCCGTAATTTTTTTCTCCATAATCGCATCCTGGACGGGTTCCGGGAGCTTTAACAATCGGAGCTTGTTCGCAATCGTTGACTGGCCTTTTCCTAAGCGCTGCGCCAAGGCTTCCTGTGTTAAATCATGAAGTTCTAACAGCCTTGCGTACGCATGAGCTTCCTCAATGGAGGACAATTCTTCCCTTTGCAGGTTTTCAATCAAAGCGACAGATGCTGTTTCCGTATCAGAAAAATCTTTAATAATTGCGGGAATCTTCTCCCATTCAAGCGTCTGTACCGCTCTCCAGCGCCTTTCACCCGCAATGAGCTCATATTGTCCTTCATCTTCTGTATGTCTGACAACAATCGGCTGAATGATGCCGTGTGTATGGATAGTCATTGCTAACTCTTTGATTTTTTCATCTGAGAAAATGGTGCGTGGCTGAAAACGGTTGGGAACGATAGCATGTACCGGTATTTCGAGTATCTCTTCTTTGTTTGTATCATGCTCAGCTATCTCCGGTTCCTCTTCCTTCTCACCAAACCCGAAGAAACGAGAGAATGAATGCTTCATGTACCTACACCACCTTTAAAAACTGCCATTTTTATAATTCTATTTTCTCATGGTTTTTCCTGCTGTATCTTCATCAATTTTGCAGAAAATATGATGGAATTGTCACATCAGGCTGTCTAAATTACCCTTCAATTGGCGATTTATTTGGAGTACCCGGTTTTCTCGGATATTTTTTCGGAGTGCTTTTCGTCTTGCGAATGATCATGATGTTCCGTTCACTTTCTTCAACAGGAAGTGTAAAGGAATGAACTTGTTCAAGCTCTCCTCCCAATACTTTAATCGCCTTTTGCCCCGCTTTCAGCTCTTCATCAGCTGCTGCTGCTTTTAGTGCCGCAAATACGCCGTTTTTCTTGGCCAGCGGCAGACAAAGCTCACTCAGGACCGACAGACGCGCCACCGCACGGGCCGTCACGAGATCGAAGCTTTCCCGTACGTCTTTCCGTTGTCCGAATGTCTCCGCTCTGTCATGGACAAATGTCGTATGCTCTAATTGTAAAGCATCAGAGAGAGTTTCCAAAAACGTAATCCGCTTATTCAGTGAATCGACGATGGTGACATGCAGATGCGGGAAGCAGATTTTGATGGGCAGGCTTGGAAAACCGGCGCCGGCGCCGACATCACAAAGAGTGGTGACCTTTTCAAAATCAATATAAAATGCCGCCGTTATCGAATCATAAAAATGCTTGAGATAAACTTCCTTTTTCTCAGTGATGGATGTCAGATTCATTTTTTCGTTCCATTCCACGAGCATCCGGTAATACAACTCGAATTGCTCCAGCTGGCGGTCAGAAAGGGAAATCCCTTTCTCCGCTAAACTGGATGTAAATTCCTCTATATTCATGCCGTCATCCTTTCTATTCAGCTACCTTGGCAATACGGCCCTGCTCCAGGTATACCAGCAGGATTGAAATGTCTGCCGGATTGACGCCGGAAATACGGGACGCTTGAGCAACTGATAAAGGACGCACTTCTTTCAGCTTTTGACGGGCTTCAGTAGCAATTCCTTTAATGGCGTCATAATCAATCCGATCAGGGATTTTTTTGTTTTCCATTTTCTTCAGCTTTTCCACTTGCTGCAAGGATTTTTCGATATATCCTTCATATTTCACCTGAATTTCCACTTGTTCCGCCACATCTTGCGGAACCGGAGAATCTGCAGGCGCAAGTTTTGTCACTGTTTCATAGTTCATTTCCGGACGTTTCATTAAATCTGTGCCGCGCACTCCGTCTTTCAGCTCGCTTCCGCCGAGTGAACGGATATATTCCTGATTCTCAGGAGACGGCTTGATAATAACAGACCAGAGACGTTTTTTCTCCGCCTCGATCGCCGCTTTTTTCTTCTCAAACGCTTCATAGCGCTCATCAGAAATTAAGCCGATATCGTGGCCGATTTCCGTCAGACGAAGATCCGCGTTGTCGTGACGGAGCAGCAGTCTGTATTCCGCCCGTGAAGTCAGCAGACGGTACGGTTCATTGGTTCCTTTCGTTACCAAATCATCAATCAATACACCGATATAAGCATCGGAACGGCTGAGGATCACTTCTTCTTTTCCAAGCGCTTTGCGGCCTGCGTTGATCCCTGCCATAATTCCTTGCCCGGCTGCTTCCTCATAACCTGATGTACCGTTAATTTGACCGGCTGTGTACAGGTTAGGGATTTTTTTCGTCTCCAGTGTAGGCCAGAGCTGCGTCGGTACAATTGCGTCATACTCAATCGCGTATCCGGCTCTCATCATCTGCACCTTTTCCAGTCCCGGAATGGTCGCCAGCATCCGCTGCTGCACGTCCTCAGGAAGACTCGTGGATAAACCTTGAACGTATACTTCCTGCGTATTTCTGCCTTCCGGCTCAAGGAAAATCTGATGACGCGGTTTATCATTAAACCGAACGACTTTATCTTCAATCGAAGGGCAGTATCTCGGTCCCGTTCCTTTAATCATACCGGAATACATTGGCGAACGATGCAGGTTGCTGTCGATGATCTCATGAGTCTCAGGACTCGTGTAAGTCAGCCAGCAAGGCAGCTGATCGGTAATGTATTCAACCGTTTCATATGAGAAAGCGCGCGGAACCGGGTCCCCCGGCTGGATTTCTGTTTTGCTGTAATCAATGGAATCGCTTGAGACACGAGGAGGCGTGCCCGTTTTAAAACGGACGAGATCAAAACCGAGCTCCTCTAAGTGCTCAGAAAGTTTAATAGACGGCTGCTGGTTATTCGGACCGCTTGAGTAAGACAGATCACCGAGAATGATCCGCCCTCTTAAATACGTTCCGGTTGTCAGCACGACCGTTTTTGCCTTATATTCAGCACCGGTTTGCGTAATGACACCGCGGCACTCCCCGTCTTCAATGATTAAACGCTCGGCAATTCCTTGAAGAAGTGTCAAATTCGGTGTTTTTTCCAGCGTATGCTTCATTTCGTGCTGATATTGGAATTTATCCGCCTGCGCACGCAGCGCCCGTACGGCCGGACCTTTTCCTGTATTCAGCATTCTCATTTGAATATGAGTTTTATCTATATTTCTAGCCATTTCTCCGCCGAGCGCGTCAATTTCGCGGACGACAATCCCTTTCGCGGGGCCGCCGACAGACGGATTACATGGCATAAACGCAACCATATCAAGATTGATCGTCAAAACAAGCGTTTTGGCTCCCTGGCGCGCGGATGCGAGGGCAGCCTCAACACCGGCATGCCCGGCGCCGATGACAATCACGTCGTATTGGCCTGCTTCATACCCCATGGTTTTTTCCTCCCTTTTATTTACCTAAACAAAATTGTGAAAAGAGCTGATCAATTAAGCTTTCGTGGACGGCATCACCGATGATTTCGCCCAGCAGCTCCCAGCACCTTGTCAAATCAATTTGCACCATATCAATCGGAACATCCTGTTCAATTCCGTTCAGCGCATCATCAATCGCTTGCTTTGCCTGATGCAGAATCGAGATATGACGGGTGTTGCTGACATAGGTGAGATCTCCGCTTTCGATCGCTCCTGTATAAAATAGCGACTGAATCGCTTCCTCTAAATCTTGAATGCCTTCTTCTTTCAGCAATGAGGTCGTGACGACAGGCCGGCCTTTCGCCAGTTCCTTGACGCGCTCAGCGTCAATCTTAGCCTCAAGGTCCGTCTTATTCATAATGACAATGACGTCCATTCCCTCAACCGCTTCAAACAATTTCACATCTTCTTCAGAAAGCTCTTCGCTGTGGTTCAGCACAAGCAAAATGAGATCCGCTTCCTTCAGAACCTGCCGTGACCGTTCCACACCGATTCTTTCGACGATGTCTTCTGTCTCACGGATTCCGGCGGTATCGACAAGCCGAAGCGGCACGCCTCGGACATTGACATATTCCTCAATCACATCACGCGTCGTTCCCGGAATATCGGTTACGATCGCCTTCGTTTCATGGACAAGGCTGTTAAGCAGAGAGGATTTTCCGACGTTCGGACGGCCGATGATCACGGTAGACAGTCCCTCACGCAAAATTTTTCCCTGCTCAGACGTACGGAGCAGCGCCTCGATTTCTTTCTTCACGCCGCTTGCCTTCTCCACTAAAAGCTGATGCGTCATTTCTTCGACGTCATCATATTCCGGATAATCTATATTAACCTCAACATGGGCAAGTGTTTCTAACAACTCATCACGCAGACGGCGGACAAGCGCGGAAAGCCGTCCTTCCATCTGGTTCATGGCGACATTCATGGCACGGTCCGTTTTGGCCCTGATCAGATCCATCACCGCTTCTGCCTGTGATAGGTCAATCCGTCCGTTTAAAAATGCGCGCTTCGTAAACTCACCGGGTTCTGCCAGTCTCGCACCTTCTCTTAAAGCAAGCTGGAGCACCTGATTAACCGTCACAATACCCCCGTGACAGTTGATTTCAATGACATCTTCCCTTGTGAATGTTCTGGGCGCTCTTAAAACAGACACCATGACTTCCTCAATAATCCGTCCCGTCGTGCTGTCCGCGATATGCCCGTAATGAATGGTATGCGATTCTGCCGAACTGAGCGTTTTGCCTTTCGGACCCTTGTACATTTTGTCGGCGATCTTTACGGCTTCCGGGCCGCTCAGCCGAACGATCGCGATCGCGCCTTCACCCATCGGAGTTGAAATCGCTGCAATTGTATCCATGCTGTTCACCTCTCTTTATCTCTGTTTCCATCTATATAAAAAATTTTATTTACGCCAAAATTAAAAGATAACATAGTTTGGTTTGAAGTGGAAGATACGTTATCCACAAAGGCAGAAATTCATCCCTTATTACTTTAACTTATCCACATGTGAATAACAATTAATTTTATTTCCTAAAACCTTTTTTATCAACAGCATAGACCGAAAAAGAAAAAACTTAAACGCGAAAAGTGCGATTCTGCTTAGGAATAGAGCCATTTTTACCAATAAAAAAACCGAAGTTCCGATTTTACCCGGACTTCGGTTTTCTGCTATCTTTATGGGAAATAACGAGATGGCGGTACCGGCCTTCACCGGTAGAAAACGTTTTGATATTTGGATGCTTTGACAGCGCGTCATGGATGATTTTTCTTTCACCTGACGGCATCGGTTCTAAATGCACATCTTTTTTCGTTTTCGACACTTGCTTGGCCAGCCTGTTTGCCAGCTGCTCCAGAATTTCTCTTCTTTTCCGCCGATAATTCTCAGCGTCGACAACGGCTTGGCGATACTGGCCGGAGCCGCGGTTCAAAACAAGCTGCGTCAATGTTTCCAGGGCATTGAGTGTTTGTCCTCTTTTGCCAATAAGCAGCGCCGCTTTTTCACCTTTAATGTGAAAACAGACTGTTTTCTTGTTTTCTTCCGTAACAATCTCAGAAGGTCCGGCAATGGAATGGATGATTTCTTCCAAATACGCTTTCGCTTCATGAACAGGATTTTTTTTCTCTTCCAGTTCTACGATCGCATTCTTTTTTCCAAAAATACCCAAAAACCCTTTGTATCCTTCTTGCACCACCGTTATTTCTACTTGATCTTTCGTCAGTTGAAGTTCCTGAAGGCCTGATTGAACTGCTTCTTCGACATTCCGTCCCGCAGCAGTCACCTTCTTCACTTTTTCTTTCCTCCCGCTTTCTGCGTTTCCGGATCGTGTTTAATGTCAGGTCCTTTAATAAGGAATGTCTGAGCAATCATAAACAGGTTTCCGACTACCCAATACAGAGAAAGCGCGCTCGGGAAGTTGATCGCAAATACGATGATCATGATCGGCATAATCCATACCATCATTGCCATTTGAGGATTCTGAGTCGGATTTCCGGCCATCATCAGCTTCTGCTGGACAAAAGTGGCCACACCAGCAACGATAGGAAGAATATAGTAAGGATCCTTCTCTCCTAGGTCAAACCATAAAAAGCTGTGCTGTGAAATGGCTTGCGTACGCATAATGGCGTGGTAGAATCCGATCAAAATCGGCATTTGAATCAGGATCGGGAAACATCCCGCCAGCGGGTTTACCCCGTGCTTTGAAAACAGGGCCATCGTTTCCTGCTGAAGCTTCTGCTGCGTTTTTTGATCTTTAGAGCTGTATTTTTCTCTGAGCTTCTGCATTTCAGGCTGCAGCGCCTGCATCGCTTTTGAGCTTCGAAGCTGCTTGATCATCAGCGGCAGAATCAGCAGACGAATTAAAATCGTAACGATGATGATCGATAAACCATAGTTATCACCCGTCAGTTTCGCTACGTACGTAATAACTTCTGACAATGGATACACAACATATTTGTCCCAGAAATGCGGACTATTCGCCGTAATCGGCTCTTTCACACTCGAGCACCCGGCCAGCAGCACGAGCATACCGACCATACTCAGTAGTAACCATATTCTCCTTTTCAAGAACGTTTCCTCCTATACCAATCTTTATGAACCTTGTATGTATTTTAGCATCTTTCAGTTTCAAATGGCGTTCATTTTTCGCCAAATAAAAGGAAGCGCTTTTAAAAACGTGAAGAAAACAAAATATGAGCTATTTTGACGAAGATTTCTTATATAATGAGGTTTTTCTGAATAAGTGCTGCAGACTCTTTTTCGTTTCTTCAAAACTGAGGTCGCCGGCGGGTTTTCTTGCGATAATAATAAAATCTTTCGGCTTGAGCAGCTCTTTTTCCTCCTGAACAGCCTGTCTGATTAACCGCTTCACCCGATTGCGCACGACGGCATTGCCGATTTTTTTACTGACAGAAAGCCCTACCCGGAGCTCTTCCTGTTTCGGCTGATCAAGCGTATACAGCACGAACTGGCGGTTTGCCATAGACGTTCCGCGTTTAAACACTTTTTGAAAATCTTCATTTTTCTTTAACCGATTTCGCTTCTTCACTTTAATTCACTCCGATATTCACTCGCAGAAACTTTTATTTCTATCTAAAAAAAACGGGCCGCCGGAATACTGAAGAAATTTCTCCAGTACCGGGCGACGCATGACATCTCACTCTCTTAATGTGAAAAAAGACCACTGACATTATTCAGTGGCCTAAGCTGATAATACTTTTCTGCCTTTGCGGCGACGGCGTGCTAATACTAGACGACCGTTTTTTGAACTCATACGGCTTCTGAAGCCATGAACTTTACTGCGTTTACGGTTATTCGGTTGGAATGTTCTTTTCATTTATGACACCTCCCTCGAGGAATAGCTGTTAAAGACAGTCTTACTTATTATATTTGTGCTGCCTATTCATTGTCAACTTCAGCAGTGCTTTTATTTCTTACAACCATAATAGGATAACATACCTTAACCAGTTTAGAAACCTTATTTTTCATATTCCTTTTTTTAACGCAAAAAAAAAAGCCGCGCTCCCCCGGAAAAACGACATGTGGATAATTTTTTGGCCTTTTTTTAATATCCACAGTCGTTATCGACAACATTTTCACATTGCTAACCCATGTGGACAAAGATTTTTCAACAAGTTGTCAGGTTTGTGGATAAGATTACGAGAACCATTGCAAGTCCTCGCTTAATTTGATATTATATTTGTGTTTTAACTCTTAATTACTTATCCAGCCCATTCTCTTTATCCACAAACTGTGGATAAGTTGTGGATTGTTTTCACACGGCTTGTGTAGATTGTTGTCCACAACTTGTGGAATTTGTCGAAAAGCTGTTTTTCTACTATACTATATGTTTTCAACATTTCGTGTGTACGAATGGTCAGAGCCATATGCTCTTTTTTTGTGTTCTATAACAGGGAAAGGGCGCTGATTTTTAAAGAAAAGGAGGGCTGTGCCGGATA